>CAWHII010000002.1:0-1474616 GCA_963829415.1 uncultured beta proteobacterium
ATGATCGGCCCGGAGACCCTTTCGCCGTTCCCGCCGCTGTCCCCACCTCCGCCGACGTGCTCGCCTTCATCCTGCGCCGCGTCCTGCAATCCTTCGCCGTCATGGCGGTGGTGGCGCTGATTGCCTTCAGTCTCTTCAACTTCGTCGGTGATCCCGTCGTGTCCATGGTCGGTCAGGACGCCACGATGGAAGAGAAGGCCAGGCTGCGCAGCGAACTCGGTCTGGACCAGCCGGTGGTCCTGCAATTTTTCCACTTTGTCGGCAATGCCGTGCAAGGCGACTTCGGGCGGTCGCTCCGCCAGGGACGCAGCGTCGCCGTCCTGATCAAGGAGCGGCTGCCCGCCACGCTCGAGTTGTCCTTCGGCGCGGCGTTGCTCGCGCTGGTCGTCGGTATTCCCGCGGGCGTCTATGCGGCGTTGCAGCGCGGCAGCTGGGGCGCGCAGCTCCTTCTCACTGCATCGCTGATCGGCGTGAGTTTGCCGTCGTTTCTCATCGGCATTCTGCTGATCCTGGTATTCGCCGTGCAGCTGGGGTGGCTGCCTTCGTTCGGCCGCGGCGATACCATTGCGTTGGGATGGTGGACGACGGGGCTCCTGACCAGGACCGGATTGAAAGCGCTGATCCTGCCGGTGATCACGCTCTCGTTGTTTCAGATGACGCTGATCATGCGGCTGGTGCGCTCGGAAATGCTCGAGGTGCTGCGGACCGACTACATCAAGTTCGCGCGCGCCCGCGGCTTGTCGGACCGCGCCATCCATTTCGGCCACGCGCTGAAGAACACGCTGGTTCCCGTGATCACGATCACCGGCCTGCAGTTGGGCGGCATCATCGCGTTCGCGATCGTGACCGAAACCGTGTTTCAATGGCCCGGGCTGGGCCTGCTCTTCATCCAGTCAGTGTATTTCTCGGACATTCCGGTCATGGCGGCCTATTTGTGCTTCATCGCCCTCGTGTTCGTGATGCTGAATCTTGTCGTCGACCTGATGTACTACGCGGTCGATCCCCGCTTGCGCATCGAACGTACAACTACCGCCTGATGAAACCGAACGAGCACATTCGTCGCTGGCACGACGAGTTCACCGCAATCCGCCGCGACCTGCACGCGCATCCGGAATTGGGCTTCGAGGAGCACCGTACCGCGCGAGTCGTTCAGGAGAGCCTGGCGCGCTTGGGCATAGAGCACCACACCGGTATCGGCAAGACCGGAATCGTCGCCGTCATCCCGGGCCGAAGTATTGCCAGCGGGCGCAGCATCGGCCTGCGCGCGGACATGGACGCGCTGCCGCTACTGGAGGAAAACGACTTCGCGCACAAGTCGCGCTATGAAGGCCGCATGCACGGCTGCGGGCATGACGGACACACGACGATGCTGCTGGCCGCGGCTCGATACCTGCACGAAACCCGGAATTTCGACGGCACTGCCTATCTCATCTTCCAGCCCGGCGAAGAGGGCTATGCGGGCGCCAAGGCGATGATCGAGGACGGACTGTTCGAGCGCTTTCCCGCCGAGCAGGTCTTCGCGCTTCACAATTGGCCGGGCCTGCCACCAGGGCGCATCGGCATCACGCCTGGCTACGCAATGGCCGCAGCAGACCGGATCGAGATCACGATCGACGGCCGTGGCGGCCATGGCGCCCACCCGCATACGGTGATCGATCCGGTGTTGGTTGCCGGACACATCATTACCGCGGCGCAGTCCATAGTCAGCCGCAACGTGAGCCCGATCGACACCGCCGTGGTGAGCCTGTGTTCCATGCAGGCCGGCCATCCCGGTGCGATGAGTGTCGTTCCATCGCACGCCAAACTGGTGGGCACCGTGCGCACGTTCAAGCCCGCGACGCAGGACATGATCGAGACGCGCCTGACCGAACTCGTGCGTTCGATCGGCACCGCATTCGGCGCAGTGGCCACGCTCAACTACGAGCGCGTATACCCGGCGACGCTCAATCACGACCGCCAGGCGACGTTCGCAGCCGACGTTGCCGAAGCGCTGGTGGGGGTGGACAACGTGGAGCGCGATCTCGACCCGTCCATGGGTTCGGAGGATTTTTCGTTCATGCTGCAGGTCAGGCCGGGCGCGTTCGCGCGCTTGGGGCAGGGCGGTGCCGAAGGCGGCTGCTTCCTGCACAACAGCAAATACGATTTCAACGACGCGGTCATACCGCTCGGCGCCGGCTATCTAGCGGCGTTGGCTGAAGCCGCAATGCCGTTCTCCCCATAGCCTTGGATCCCTGCAGCCACTTCTCCGGGACCTACGCCGAGGCGCGCGACAGGTTTTTCGCGGCTGCGCAAGCGCACGGCATTGCGGTGAGCCGCCACATCCATCCGGCGTGCCGCGGCGCGGCCGGCGAAGAACTTTCCATTGACGTCGCCGTGTTGGGTGATGCGTCCGCTGCGGGAATGCTGCTGCTGATCTCGGGGACCCACGGCGTGGAGGGATTCTGCGGGTCCGGTTGTCAGGTGGCCTTGCTGCACGATGCGGAATTCGTCGCGGCCGTGCGGGCGACGGGAGTCCGTGTCGTCTTCCTGCATGCGTTGAATCCCTATGGGTTTTCGCATCTGCACCGGACGAACGAGGACAACGTGGACATGAATCGCAATTTTCGCGATTTTTCGACGCTGCCGTTTGCCAACTCGACATACGCCGGGGTGCATGACTTCATCGTGCCTGCCGCGTGGCCGCCAACGACCGACGACGATGCGAAGATCGCAGCGTACGTGGCGCGCTTTGGCGAGAAGGCATTGCAACAGGCGATCACGGGCGGCCAGTGTGAGTTTCCCGATGGGCTCTTCTACGGCGGCGTGCGTCCCGCCTGGAGCAATCACGTGCTGCGCTCGGTCATGCGCGAAGAGGGCGCAGGCCGCCAACGGATCGGGTGGATCGACTTTCACACCGGCCTCGGTCCCCGCGGGCACAGCGAGAAGATCTACGCTGGGCGAAACGTCGCCGCCGATCTCGCGCGCACCAGGGCGTGGTGGGGTGACGATGTCACGTCATTCCTCGACGGATCGTCATCGTCGGCCGCGCTGACCGGCGTCAATTACAACGCCGTGTATGACGAATGCCCGGGCGTGTGCTACGCAGGAGTGGCTCTGGAATACGGCACCGTTCCGTTGCGCGAAATGCTGCAGTCCCTGCGCGCGGATCAGTGGCTGACCAATCATTCCGATGCGAGTGTCGAGTTGCGGACGGCGATCAAGCGGCAAATCCGGGACGCCTTCTACTGCGACGCTGCCGACTGGAAGGCGATGGTGTTTGCGCAGGCACGCGTCGCCTGCCTCGCTGCGGTGTCGCGACTCGGCGCGCGGCAGCCCTGAACGAGGCCATTGGCACAACCGATGACTGCCATCCCTCCCGTCCTGCTTGCCCGGCCAAACCTGCGCTCCCGCCTTGCGAGCGCCTGGGATGGCGACGTGATGTGGAGCTTTCGGCATTCACCGGTGGCTGTCGGGGCGTTCGTCGTGTTGGTCATCTGCCTGGCCGCGGCATTCTTCGCACCGGTGTTCGCCCCGCACAATCCCTTCGATCTCAAGACGCTGAACCTCTCGGACGCGCTGTCGCCGCCGCGGTGGATGACTGGAGGCAGTGCGGGATTCCTGCTCGGGACCGACGACCAGGGCCGCGACCTGTTCTCGGCCATCATGTATGGTGCGCGCGTCTCGCTGATCGTGGGACTGGCGTCCGTCGCACTGGCGATGGTGCTGGGCGTATCCCTCGGGCTCATTGCCGGTTATGCCGGAGGTCGACTGGACGCGTTCATCATGCGCGTGGCCGACGTGCAGCTGTCGTTCCCCGCGATCCTGATCGCACTGCTGATCGACGGCGTGGCGCGGGCCGTGTTGCCTCGCGATTCCCACTCGGACGCGGTGCTGCCGGTGCTGATCCTGGCGATCGGACTATCCAACTGGGTGCAATACGCGCGCACAGTGCGCGGGTCGACGATGGTGGAGAAAGGCAAGGAATATGTGCAGGCCGCGCGGGTCATCGGGCGGTCTCCGCTGGAAATCATGGCGACGCACCTGCTGCCCAACGTGCTGGGGCCCGTGCTGGTGATCGCGACGATCAACATTGCCTCGGCGATCCTTACGGAGGCAGCGTTGTCCTTTCTCGGCGTCGGCATGCCGGTGACCGAGCCATCGCTGGGCACGCTGATCCGCGTCGGCAACGATTTCCTGTTTTCCGGCGAATGGTGGATCACCATCTTCCCGGGGGCCGCGCTGGTGGTGATTGTATTGGCCATCAACCTTCTGGGCGACTGGTTGCGCGATGCGCTCAACCCGAGGTTGCGATGATTCCGCAGCCTGGTGCTCCCGCGCCGCTCCTGTCGGTCACCCATCTGCGCGTCGAGTTTCCCACGCGCCACGGAACGCTGGTTGCAGTGCACGACGTATCTTTCGACATCGCGCCCGGCGAAGTCCTTGGCGTGGTCGGCGAGTCGGGAGCGGGCAAATCGCTTACGGGTGCTGCGATCATCGGCCTCATCGATCCACCGGGACGCATCGCTTCAGGGGAAATACGCTTGTCCGGCCGACGCATCGACCACCTCCCGGAGAGCGCGTTGCGCACCATCCGCGGGCGCGAAATCGGCGCGGTCTTCCAGGATCCGCTGACGTCCCTGAACCCGCTGTACACCGTGGGTCGACAGCTGGTCGAGACGATTCGCGCCCATCTCGATCTGAGCGAAGATGCCGCGCTGCAACGGGCCATCGGCCTCCTCGATGAAGTTGGCATTCCTGCGGCGGCGCGCCGCGTCGACCAGTATCCGCACCATTTCTCCGGCGGCATGCGCCAGCGGGTTGTCATCGCGCTGGCGCTTGCGGCGAATCCGAAGCTCATCGTCGCCGACGAGCCGACCACGGCGCTCGACGTATCGGTCCAGGCGCAGATCATCCAGCTGCTGAAGCGTCTTTGTCGCGAACACGGCACGGCGGTTATGCTCATCACCCACGACATGGGCGTGATTGCCGAGACCGCCGACCGGGTTGCCGTGATGTATGCCGGACGCATTGTCGAAATCGGCCCGGTTGCCGCGGTGATCCACCGGCCGCAGCATCCCTATTCCGTCGGACTGATGGGCTCCATTCCATCGATCGTCGACGAGCGCGAGCGGCTCGCGCAGATCGAGGGGACCATGCCACGGCTGACGGCAGTGCCCGCGGGATGCGCATTTCATCCGCGTTGCCCACAAGCCTTTGACCGCTGCCGCCTTGAGCGGCCGGAACTGCTCGTCGCGGGTGCCACGTGGGCCGCCTGCTGGTTGCCCGCACAGGTCGCCGCGAAGGTCGCCCCATGAGCGACACGCTGCTTGAAATGCGCGGTGTCGTACGGCATTTCGACGTTTCGCCGCCCTGGCTCAATCGCGTGCTCGAACGCCGTCGGCGCGCCGTCGTCAAGGCCGTGGACGGCGTCGACCTGACCATCGCCAAAGGCGAGACCCTGGGGCTGGTCGGCGAGTCGGGCTGCGGAAAATCGACGGTGGCGCGCCTGATCGTGGGGCTCTACGCACCGACCCGCGGCACGATTACCTACGACGGTGTGGCGATCGCCGGCGAAGACGCGACCCGCGGCGCGCCGCAGCGCCGCGCGCGGCAAGGGATGCAGATGATATTTCAGGATCCCTACGCGAGCCTCAACCCACGCTGGCGCGTCGCGGCCATTGTGGCGGAGCCGATCCGCGCGCTTCGACCCGAGATCACGCAGGTCGAGCTGGCAGGTCAGGTTGCCGCATTGCTCGACCAGGTGGGACTCAACGCTGCTGATGGATCCAAGTTCCCGCACCAGTTCTCGGGAGGGCAGCGCCAGCGAATCTCGATCGCGCGTGCGCTGTCGACCAATCCGTCGTTCCTGGTCTGCGACGAGCCCACGTCCGCTCTCGACGTCTCCGTGCAGGCACAAGTGCTGAACCTGATGAGGGATCTGCAGCGGCGGCTCGGACTCACCTACCTGTTCATTTCGCACAACCTTGCGGTGGTGCACCACATCGCCGACCGCGTGGGCGTCATGTACCTCGGACGGATCGTTGAAATGGCGCCAAAGCACGTTCTGTTCTCCGCCCCCCGGCATCCCTACACGCGGATGCTGCTCGACGCGGTCCCCGACCTCGCCATGTCGGGCAAGTCGCGCATTGCCGTCGCCGGAGAGGTTCCCAACCCGCTCGATCCGCCGACCGGCTGCACGTTTCATCCGCGATGCCCGCTCGCCAACGAGCGCTGTCGCCGCGAGAGTCCGATCCTCAAGGGCGCGGCGGCACCGGATGAAGGCATGGTCGCCTGCCACGCGGTCGAGGAAGGCCGCTTGCCTCCACGCCGGGAGACGGCCGCGCCGGCGCTGCCCGCCTGACTGGGCCAAGGGCAGCGGGCGTCCGCCCCTTTCCGCTATAATTCGAGGTTTGGGCGCGCCGTCTGACGCGCATTTCATTACGCTGCAGCACGCACCTTGCAAAGTTTCCCTTGCGCCTAACGCAGATCAAGCTCTCCGGGTTCAAGTCGTTCGTCGACCCGACCACCATCGCGACACCCGGTCAGCTGGTCGGCATCGTCGGTCCCAACGGCTGCGGCAAATCGAACGTCATCGACGCCGTGCGCTGGGTGTTGGGCGAGTCGAAGGCTTCCGCGCTGCGCGGCGAGTCGATGCAGGACGTCATTTTCAACGGCGCCGGCGAGCGCAAGCCGGTCGGACGGGCGTCGGTCGAACTGCATTTCGACAACAGCCAGGGCCGGATCGGCGGCCAGTGGGGCCAGTACGCCGAAATCTCGATCAAGCGCGTGCTCACGCGCGACGGCGATTCGACTTACTACATCAACAACATTCCGGTTCGCCGCCGCGACATCCACGACCTGTTCCTCGGCACGGGCCTGGGGCCGCGCGCCTACGCGATCATCGAACAGGGAATGATTTCCCGGATCATCGAGGCCAAGCCGGAGGAGCTGCGCATATTTCTCGAGGAAGCCGCGGGCGTCTCCAAGTACAAGGAGCGCCGCAAGGAAACGGAAGGGCGTCTGTCCGATGCGCGTGAGAACCTCGCTCGCGTCGAGGACATCCGTCTGGAGCTAGGCAATCAGCTCGTCCGTCTCGAAGCCCAGGCACGGGTTGCCACCGAGTACCGGGAACTGGAGGGACGCCTCAAGCAATCGCAGCATCTGCTGTGGTTCGCCAAGCAGCAGGACGCCGTCCGCGTCCGCGAGAAATGCACGACCGAAATGGCCACGCTGACGGTGGCGCTGGAGTCATTGCAAGCCGAACTTCGTGCTGCCGAAAGCCGGCTGGAAGCAATGCGGGCAAACCACTACACGGCCGGCGACACTTTGCACGAGAGGCAGGGCGGGTTCTATGCCGCCAATGCGGAAGTGACCCGGCTTGAACAGCAACTCAGCTTCGTCCGCGAATCCGAATCGCGTCTGACTCAGCAGGTCGCGCAATTGACGGAGGCCCTGGGTGCCATCGCCGGGCAGGAAGCCGCGCTGGCCGGGGACCGGAGCAATGCCGAACGCGAGCTCGAGTCAGCGCTCGCCGCGCGCGAGACTGCCACCGAGGGAGAGCGTTCCGCCCAGGCGCTGCTGCCGGCGCTCGAGCAGGCGGTTGCGCAACTCTCCGCGACGCTTGCCGAACTGGCGCAGAAAATCACGTTGATGGAGCAGGACGTACGCGTGGCCGAGACCCGGCGCGACAGCATCGGGAGCACGTTGACGCAGCTCGCGTCGCGACAGCAGCGGCTGCACGAGGAACTGGCCGGAATCCGCGCACCGACAACCGATCCGCTGCGCGAAGTCGAAGAGCAGCTCGTCGCGGAAACGCGGGACTTGAGCAGCAAGCAGAAGACGCTGGCGGCGCTGCAGCAGACGGTCGAAGCACTGCAGCTGCGTCAGCGCGAAACGGCCGACGCATGGCAGCGCGACAGCAAGCTGTTAGGCGACCTCGAAGCCCGCTCGCAGGCGCTATCGGCGTTGCAGGCCAGGATCGGGCATGGCCAGGACATCGACGGCTGGCTGGCCGACCATGGACTCACGAAGGCCAGGAGGCTCTGGCAGTCACTGGACATCGAGCGCGGATGGGAAGATGCGCTCGAGGCCGTGCTGCGGGAACGCCTGAACGCGCTGGAGCTCACGCGGCTGGACGACGTCGCCGGCTGGGTGGACAGTGGCGCGCAGCCGCCGCGGCGGGTTGCGGCCTACGCGCCCGTGCCGGCGCGGCACGCGCCTCACCGGGACCACGATTCGCTGCTGGCCAAGGTGCGCCTCAAGCAACCTGAAACCGGTCGGCTGTTGGCCGATGGACTCCATGGTGTTCGCTGCCGGTCCGATCTCGCCTCGGCACTGGCGGAACGGGACGCGCTTGGCGAAGGCGAGGCTTTTGTCACGCCGGCAGGACACCTGGTCACCGCGCAGGGCGTGACTATTTTCGCGCCCGACAGTGAACTGCACGGCGTCATTGCCCGCCAGCGCGAACTCGATGAATTGGCCTCGCTGATCACTGCCGCGGCAGCCGTCGCTGCGGCAGCGCGCAACGCACGCGACACCGTCGACCACGACCTGAAGGTCAAGCAGCAGACCTGGCATGCGGAAGGACTGGCGGTCAGTTCGCAGCAGCGCCGGGTTCACGATCTCGAGCTCGAGCTGGTTTCGCTGAAGCAGGCGGCCGAGGCGGCCGAACGTCGTCGCGCGCAAATCGCGCAGGAAACCGCGGACGTCGCGGCGCAGGAAGCCGGCGAGCAGAAACAGCGCGATGCCATCAGCGCGGAAATCGCGGACCTGCAATCGCGGATGCACGAAGAAATCGCTGCACGCGAGGCCGCGCGCCACACGCGCAATGAGGCCGAGGTCGAGTTGGCCCGAGGTCGTGAGCGTGTTCGCGCGGCGGAGCGCGCGGCGCAGGAGGCCGGATTCGCCGAGCGGAGCTGCCGCGACCGGCTGGCCGAGCTCGAACGCCGCCGCGAATCGCTGACGGCGCAGGCCGCGCAGCAAGAATCGCTGCTGGCGCAATTCACCACCGAGCAGGCCGCCATTGACTGGACGCCCGTCGAAGAGGCCCTGCAACGGCAGCTGGCGCTGCGCGGTGACGCGGAGCAGGCGCTCGCAGCCGCACGCGACCACCTCGAGAGCCTCACGGCCGAGCTTCGCGCCGGCGACGAGGCGCGCCTCACGGCCGAGCAGAAGCTCGAGCCGGCGCGTGTTCGGATCCAGGACATGCAGCTGAAGGAGCAGGCGGCAGCGCTCGCCGAGCAGCAATTCACCGAACAGCTGACCGAGGCCCAGGCGGAGGTTGCCACACTGCCTGAGGCATTGAAGGCATGGGGCAGCGCGCGCACGCTGCCTGCGGAGATCGAACGCCTGGGAGTGGCGATCACCGAACTGGGTGCCGTAAATCTGGCCGCGCTCGACGAACTCGCGCAGACCACGGAGCGGAAGGACTACCTCGACCGGCAGGCCGCAGATCTCACGGAAGCCATGACCACGCTGGAATCGGCGATTCGCCAGATCGACCGCGAATCACGCGACCTCCTGCAACAAACGTTCGATGCGGTCAACGCCAACTTTGCCAAGCTCTTTCCGACGTTGTTCGGGGGCGGCCAGGCAAGGCTCGTGCTGACCGGCGAGGAAATTCTCGACTCCGGCGTCCAGGTGATCGCGCAGCCCCCGGGCAAGCGCAACACGTCCATCCACCTGCTTTCCGGCGGCGAAAAGGCGCTGACCGCAATCTCGCTGGTGTTCGCGCTGTTCCAGCTGAATCCTGCGCCGTTCTGCCTGCTGGACGAAGTCGACGCGCCACTCGACGACCCCAATACCGATCGTTTCTGCGCGATGGTCCGCGAAATGGCGACCGACACGCAGTTCCTGTTCATCTCGCACAACAAGATCACCATGGAGATGGCGAACCAGCTTGTGGGTATCACCATGCCGGAGCCGGGAATTTCGCGCGTCGTGGCCGTCGACATCAGCGAAGCACTTTCGCTGGCCGAGAGTGCCGCCTAGTACGCTTTTGCAAGGGCTCCGCGGCCGCTCGTCGCGGATCTTCGCGCTATACTTGTCCACCATGGCGGACGAATCTTGTTCCTTCTAGCCGCGGCCTCAGTTTCATCCCCGGTTTCAATATGAGCCGCCCATGCGCATGAGTTCGCTCCAGGTGGGCCTCATCGTCGCCGGCATCCTGCTCGTCGCAGGTGTCATCGTCTACAACGCCTGGCAGGAACGGCGCATCCGACGCCGGATCACTTCGGCCTTCAGCAAGCCCGCCGACGCGGCGCCGCAGACGGCATCAGGTCGTCGGGTCGAACCGACGCTGAGGACAACGCATGGAGACGGAAGCGACGAGGACGCCGGGCGCGCAGCCGGTTTCGAACCGGACACGGACGGTGTGGACAACGCGGGCGCCACCGGGGACGATGCATCCTGGTCACCGCCGATCGAAGTCGTCGAGCATGCGCCGGTTGGCGACCACATTGCTGCAGCGCCGGGTTTGACGACGTACGCGGCTGCTTCTCCCGACGCCGCCGGTCCGCAACCGGATCGCGATATCGAATGCATGGTCATCCTGCAACCCGGCAAACCGCTGGGGGCGGGCGCGCTCGCAGCGGGATTGCACGCGCGCATGGGCAAGCGTCTGCGCTGGTTTGGCCGAAGCGCGCCGGGATCGCCGTGGGTCATGCTGCACTCCGCCACCCCGGGCGAATTCGTGGAAGTTGCGGCCTGCCTGCTCCTGGCTGACCGCAACGGTGCCGCCAGCCATGCGCAAATCGACACGTTTGTGCGGGTGATGAGCGAGCTGGCGCCGATGCTGCCGGCGGCGCTTTCCGTCCCGGATGTCGGTGCGGAAACGGATCGCGCTGAAGCACTTGACCGGCTGTGCGCCGACGTCGACGTGCAGATCGGGCTGACGATCCTCAAGCAGGAACCCGCGAGCATCCAGGGAACGCGCCTGCGCGGCGTCGCCGAGGCCGCCGGATTCAGACTTGCCCCAGGAGGCCGCTTTGAATGGCCGCAGGAAGAGACCGGAGCCATTCTATATACACTGCAGAACGTCCGCAGCGAACCGTTCACCGTCGACACGCTGCGCACATCGGCAACTACCGGTGTTGTGCTGGTGCTCGATGTTCCGCGCGTGGCCGATCCGCTGCGCGCCTTCGACCAGATGAAATTGGCGGCGAAGCGGATCGCGCACACGCTGGATGGCGATCTGGTGGACGATAACCGGCGACCGCTGGACGACGCAGCATTGACCGCTATTCGCCAACAGGTGCAACTCGCCGCCGACGCACTCATCGCTTGCCGCATCGACCCTGGAAGCCCGCGCGCCCAGGCCCTGTTCGGCGCCTGACCGTGGCGAATGCCGCACCGGCCACGGCCGACGTGCCCGCTGCGATGTCCGCCCGGGCGGCGGCACTGCGCCGCGAAATCCGCGCCCACGACCGCCGCTATTACGAAGAAGACGCGCCAACGATCAGCGACGCCGAATACGACGCGCTGTTCCGCGAGCTGCAGTCCATCGAGTCGCAATTTCCGGCGCTGGTCACCGGTGACTCGCCTACGCAGCGCGTCGGTGGGACGCGCGCCGCGGAATTCGCGCCCGTCGCGCACCGCGTGCCGATGCTGTCGATTCGCACCGAAACGGATACCACGGAGAACGGCGCCACCGAGTTCGACGCACGCATTCGCCGCGAGCTCAAGCTGGCCGACGATGCACCCCCCGTCGCCTACATGGCCGAGCTCAAGTTCGACGGACTGGCGGTGAGCCTGCGCTACGAGCACGGCGCATTGACCGTGGCCGCGACGCGCGGCGACGGCGAAACGGGCGAGGACGTCACCGCCAACGTACGCACGATCGGCGCGATCCCGGCCAAGCTGCGCAGACAGGCGCCGCCGGTGCTCGAAGTTCGGGGCGAGATCTACATGACCCGCGCAGACTTCGCGCGCCTCAATGAACGGCAGGAGGCCGCAGGGCAGAAACTGTACGTGAATCCGCGCAATACGGCCGCAGGGGCCGTGCGGCAGCTCGACCCCGCCATGACGGCCCAACGACCGCTGGCGTTCTTCAGCTACGGCATCGGCGAGACCGAAGGTTGGACGCTGCCGCCAACGCAGAGTGCCCTGTTCGACGCGCTCGCCGCCTTCGGCCTGCCGGTCAACGGCGATCGTCGCATCGCGCACGGCGCCGCGGAGCTTGCGGCGTTCTACGAGGACGTTCGCGCCCGACGGGGCGACCTTCCGTTCGAGATCGACGGCGTCGTGTACAAGGTCGACAGCCTGGAACTGCAACGCACGCTGGGTTTCCGCACACGCGAACCGCGCTGGGCCGTGGCGCACAAATTTCCGCCGGAGGAAATGCTGACGCGTCTGCTGGCAATCGACGTGCAGGTCGGCCGCACGGGCGCCATCACGCCGGTGGCGCGCCTGGCGCCGGTCTTCGTCGGCGGCACCACGGTCACCAATGTGACGCTGCACAATGAAGATGAAATCCGGCGTCGTGATCTGCGCATTGGGGACATGGTCATCGTGCGCCGGGCGGGCGACGTGATTCCGCAGGTCGTGCGCGTCGTCCTTGACCAGCGGCCACGCGACGCGCGCGAATTCGTAATGCCCACCGTATGTCCGGAATGCGGCTCGGCGGTCGTTCGGTTGCCGGACGAAGTCATCGCCCGCTGCACCGGCGGCCTGGTTTGCCCGGCGCAGCGTAAGCAGGCGCTGCTGCATTTCGCCAGCCGGCGCGCGCTCGACATCGAGGGCATGGGCGACAAACTGGTCGATCAGTTGGTCGACGCCGGCCTGGTCCATACGCCTGCAGACATCTACCGGCTGGGGCTTGCCGAACTTGCTGCGCTTGAGCGAATGGCCGACAAGAGTGCCGCCAACGTGCTTGCCGCAATCGCTAAGAGCAGGAACACGACGCTGGCCCGGTTCATTTTTGGCCTCGGCATCCGGCACGTCGGCGAGGCGACGGCCAAGGATCTCGCGCGCCATTTCGGAGGCCTCGACGCATTGCTCGGCGCCACCGAGGACGATCTGTTGCGCGTCAAGGACGTCGGGCCCGTGGTCGCGGAATCGATCGCGAGGTTCCTCCGCGAGCCTCATAACCGCCAAGGAATCCGGCAGCTCCGTGCGGCGGGCGTACACTGGACCGAGGGGCCGGCGGAAGGCACGCCTGCCGGAGCGCTTTCCGGGCGCACTTTCGTGTTGACCGGCACGCTGCCGACGCTGTCGCGCGATGAAGCGAAGGCCATGATCGAGGCCCGTGGCGGCAAGGTTGCAGGCAGCGTGTCCAAAAAAACTGATTTTGTCGTGGCCGGTGCCGAGGCCGGCAGCAAACTCACGCGCGCCGAGGAGCTTGGCGTGGCGATCGTGGACGAAGACCAGTTGCGGGCAATGCTCGCCGAATGACGAATGAATAATCGACACTGCAAAGCATGAAAAGAATCTCGAAAGCCATTTTTCCGGTCGCCGGCCTGGGCAGCCGTTTCCTGCCGGTCACAAAGGCGAGTCCGAAGGAGATGCTGCCGGTCGTCGACAAGCCGCTCATCCAGTACGCGGTCGAGGAGGCCGCCGCCGCGGGCATCACCGACATGATTTTCATTACCGGGCGCAACAAGCGCGCGATCGAGGACCATTTCGACAAGGCCTACGAACTCGAAACGGAGCTGGCACTGCGCAACAAGGTCGATCTGCTTGAAGCTGTGCAGGCGGCAACTCCGCCGGGAATCAACTGCATCTATATCCGCCAGTCGGAGGCGTTGGGGCTTGGGCACGCCGTGCTGTGCGCGGAACCGGTGGTCGGCGACGAGCCGTTCGCAGTCATTCTGGCCGACGACCTGATTGACGCGCAAGTGCCGGTAATGCAGCAAATGGTGGAAATGGCGGGGCGCATGAATGCGTCGATGATCGGCGTCATGGACGTTCCGGCCGAAGCGACAGTCAGATACGGAATCGTCGAAACGGAACCTGCCGGCAATCGCCTGGGGCGGATCACGCGCATCGTCGAAAAGCCCAAGGCGGGGACCACAACATCGACGCTGGCGGTGATCGGCCGGTATTTGTTGTCTCCGCGCATTTTCGGCCATTTGCGCACGATGCCGCCGGGCGCGGGCGGCGAAATCCAGTTGACCGACGGGATAGCCCGCCTCGCCGCCGGAGAAGCGGTGTATGCCTATGCGTTCGAGGGGCGCCGCTACGATTGCGGCAGCAAGCTGGGGTATCTCGAGGCGAGTGTGGATTTCGGCCTCAAGCATCCCGAGACCGGCGCCGGCTTCGCTCGCTTCCTCGCGCAGCGCAACCGATAGGCGTTGCGGCGTGACGTTGACCGAGCTGCGCTACATCGTTGCCGTTGCCCAGGAACGAAACTTCGGCCGCGCCGCGCTGAAGTGCTTCGTGAGCCAACCGGCGCTGTCGGTGGCGATCCAGAAGCTCGAGGAGGACCTGGGCACCTCGCTGTTCGAACGCGGCAAGAGCGAAGTGACCGTGACGCCGGTCGGAGAGCGGATCGTCGAGCAGGCTCAGAAAGTGCTGGAAGAGACCGCGCGCATCCGGGAAATCGCGCAAGCGGGGCGCAACCAGCTGGCGGGCACGCTGAAACTCGGCGTCATCTATACGGTGGCTCCCTATCTGCTCCCCGATCTCATTCCCGCGCTGCATGAACTGGCACCGCAGATGCCGCTCGAGATCGAGGAAAATCTCACCGAGAACCTGGAAGTGGAGCTCAAGTCGGGACGCATCGACACGGCGATCATCGCGCTGCCGTTCGCTCCCCCGGGCGTGGTGATCGAATACATGTACGAGGAACCGTTTCAGGTGGTCGTGCCGGCGGGCCACAAGTGGGCGAAACGGCGGTCGATTGCCCCGGGCGAACTGAACAGCGAGCACACCATACTGCTCAACGTCGGCAACTGCTTCCGCGCGCAGGTCCTCGACGCGTGTCCGGAACTCAATCGTGGCGACACGCATGTCACCCGCACCAATTCGCTGGAAACGGTGCGCAACATGGTGGCCTCCGGTCTCGGCATTTCGGTCTTGCCGCGCGACGCGCTGACGCCCAAGTATCACAGCCAGTTGGTGGTGCCGGTCCCGTTCACCAAACCTGCGCCATCACGTCGGATCGCCATCGCGTACCGCAAGAGCTTTCCGCGGCCCGCGGCGATCGCCGCGATTCGCCAGGCCGTGGCCGTTACGCGCAAAGTTCAGAAAACATCCTCGGCTTGAGACTGGCCGAGGACGTTGTGCGGAATACAGGCTGCCCTTCGCTCGACCGCGCCCTGCAAGCCGTACAGCTGCGTGGGTTTGTCCACCAATAATCGACGCCTCGTGGCGTCGTCGTCGGCCCATTCTAGAAGCGGCATGTGCTACCGCCAGCGAGAGATTCCGGCGGGTAGCGAAACGCGTCCTCGTGTCCGATGACCGCTCACAATAATGCGCGGTTGTGCGCCGCGCGGTCCCCTCCTAGAAGCGTTGCAGCTTCGGTCGGCAACGCGGTGAGAATGGCTATTATCAAATCGCAGGTCGATTCGATGCTGAGATCTTGGCAATCGGCCACGATCGGCAGTTCGACCGCTTGCCTCAAAGGCGGCAATCAACGTGGCTATCGATGCGGTGCATCATTGACAAGCAAAATCGGACCTGCTAAACGCACCAGATTGGCTCATCGAAGGCGATGTCTTATCAAAGGAATTCGAGGGTATAAAAGGGAGAGCTCATGAAACGAAGTGGATGGTGGATGCCGGTGATTCTGGCGACGGTGATGGTTGCCGTTACGATCCCTGACGCCAGCTACGCGCAACAGAAGAAGCTGGTCCTCTGGACCCACTGGGATCAGAACCCCGAATTCAACAAGTGGTACGCGGACAAAGGGAAAGAGTTCGCGAAGAAGACCGGGTACGAGGTGGAAGTGGTCACGATTCCGTACCAGGGATACGAGGCCAAGTACCTCGCGGCCTTCATGGCCAAGAACAGCGCGCCCGACATGTTCATGGGCATGACGCACCAATGGTGCGGTCAGTACGATTTCTGCGACAAGATGCCCGCGGACCTGGCCAAGTCCTACGACGAGAATCTGCCGAACTACATGGTCGAGGTCGGCAAGTGGAAGGGCGTGCGCTACGGGATCCCCATAGAGCACGGCAACTTCCAGCAGATGTATATCAACGTCGACATGTTCAAGAAGGCCGGCCTGAATCCCGACGATCCGCCCAAGACCTTCGACAAATGGCTGGCGGACATGAAGAAGCTGACGATTGCCGACCCCAAAGGGGGCGAGCCGACGCAGGTGGGCTTCGCCATTCGCAGCAAGGGTGCTCCAGTGGGGATCACCGACAAGTTTCTTCCCTTTGCGCACGCCTGGGGCGCCAGGATGCTGAGCCCGGACCTGGAGAAGGCCACCGGTTATGCCAACAGTCCACAAATGGTGGCCGCGCTCACGTTCTTCGGCGATCTCGTCAACAAGGACAAGGTAGCGAGCCTCTCGTTCGGCAATCCCGAAGATGCCTTCGGCCAGAAACGAGCCGCCGTCATCTTCCGGGAGTCCTGGTTCTTCGGTTGGCTGAAGAAGAACGCGCCTGACGTGAACTTCAAGGTGTACGCACTGCCGTGTGAGAAGGCGTGCCCTGGTGCGGGCGCCCTGTTTCCCTGGACGGACCTGGTTTACAAGAACAGTCCGAACAAGCAGGTGGCGTGGGAGTTCATGCGATTCATCAGCAATCCCAAGGACGACATGGAGCATCACCAGCTGCAGGGGATACTCCCCGTGTGGACGGCGAATCTCGACACCGCCTACGTGAAGGCGCGGCCCGACTACCAATCCACGAAAGACATGCTCGCGCAGACGGTGCCGCCCACCTACTTCCATCCCAAATCGAACGAGTTGGCGACCGCCTTCGGCGAAGCGGTCGTAGGTGTCCTGTTCGGCAAAGGACAGCCGAAGCCCTTGCTGGACGAAGCTGCGGCCAAGATGGATCGCATCCTCAAGGACTAGCACTTCATCGAAGGACGCGGATAGCCCGCTTCAGGGGCGGGCCATCAGCGATTCGGTCTTGCGTGCACGCGTACGGCTCGACGCCTGCAGTGGAGCGTGGGCGCTGACCAGATCGCCGTACACGATACTTGGACGATCCATCAAGGGGTTTTCAACTAACCATGCGCCGATGGTTCCGCATCGCGTTTCCCAGGAACTACCTGGATCGCCGCAGTCGCGCGGGTTTCCTGTTCGTCCTCCCCGCGCTGCTGTTCTTCGGGTCCGTGTTTCTCCTTCCGCTCGCCCAGTCGATCATGTACTCGTTCTACAAGATCGCCCCGGGCGGAGCGCGCGAGTTCGTGGGCCTCCGCCTCTATGAAAAGGTGCTCACTGACTCGACCTTCTGGACCGCCGTCAGTAACACGCTCCAGCTCCTGCTCATCTCCGTGCCAACGACGGTAATCCTGTCCCTCGCCGTGGCACTCGGTCTGAATCGGATCAGCAGTCTCAAGTGGCGGAATGTCTGGGCCTCGATGTACTTCCTGCCCTTCGCCACCTCGCTGGTCGCGGCCGCCCTCATCTGGCAATGGATCTACGACCCGATATACGGCTTCCTGAACTACGCGCTGTCGTTCCTCGGCATTCCGCACCAGAAGTGGCTGCAGAGTCTTGTCCAAGTGCGCCCGGCCATTGCTGCGGTAAGCGTCTGGGTGCGGATAGGCTTCGACACCATGATTTTCCTGGCGGCGCTGCAATCGATCCCGGAAGAGTATTACGAGGCGGCCAACATCGACGGCGCCAATGCTGTCCAGCGGCTCCGATACATCACGCTGCCGCTGCTCAACGCGCAGATCATCATGGTCTGCATCCTCGAGCTGATCTTCAATTTCAAGATCTTCGATCAGGTGTACGCGACGACCCAGGGCGGACCGGCGGGCTCGAGTCAAACGATCATCATGCTGCTGTACGACACGGCATTCAAATACTTCCGATTCGGTGACGCTTCCGTCATGGCGGTCTTCGTCTTTATCACGCTCATGGTGGTGACGCTATTGCAATGGCGACTCTTCCGAAAACCCGTCCAGTACTGACGAATTGCTGAAGACATGTCTGCCATCGCCGCATCGATTGGCCTGCCCACGCGCAGATCCCACACCATCAAGCAGGTCTACGTTCGCTGGCTCATTACGCTCGCGGTCGCCTGCGGTGCCATCATTGTCGTATTCCCCTTCTTCTGGATGGCGGTCACATCGCTCAAAACGGCGCCGGAGATCCAGCGTGTTCCGCTCCAGATCGCCCCCGACAACTGGCTCAATTTCAGCAATTACTTCGAAGTATTCAAGCGCGAGCCCTTCCTGCGTTACCTGCTCAACAGCGCGATCGTTGCGTCGATCGCTGCCGTGAGCAGCGTGGTCGTCTCCTCGCTCGCGGGGTTTGGCTTTGCGAAGTATCACTTCCCCGGACGGGACGTGTTCTTCCTCGCCATCGTCGGCATCTTGATGGTCCCCTTCCAATCGGTCGTGGTCCCGCTATATATCTGGATGAACGAACTCGGGCTGCTCGATACGTACATGGGCATCGTGGCGCCGGACCTGGTCAGCGTCTTCGGTGTCTTCCTGATGCGGCAGGCCATCGAGATGATTCCCAACGACTACATCGACGCAGCGCGCATCGACGGCGCCAGCGAGCTCCGAGTCTTCTTCTTGGTGATCCTGCCGTCGGTGAAGCCGGCCATCGCCACCTTGCTGATCATCAAGTTCTTGTGGAGTTGGAACGAGTTCTTCTGGCCGATGGTGGTGATCAGCAGTCCGCAGATGAAGGTGGTCACCATGGGCCTCATGAGTTTCACCAACATGTATTTCATCGAATACAACCTCCTCACCGCCGCCGCGGTGATCAGCATCCTGCCAATCCTGGTCATCTTCATCACGCTGCAGCGCTGGGTGGTGCAGGCCGTCGTAATGAGTGGCCTCAAGGGCTAAAGAGATCTTGCGAGAATCCGACGGTGTGCGCACCACAGCCTGCGATTGGGCCATGGCGCGCGACGTCAGGCAGGGCAGGCGTTGTGGGCGTGCGTTATTGGAGTCCCACCAATTCAAGTAAGCTTCCAATGATCGGGCCGCGCCTTTGGCGATGCGCTGACGACTCTCAAGCGAGGGAATTGACATGAGTTCGGATCTCAAAGGCAAGGTGGTCCTCATTACCGGCGCGTCCACCGGCATTGGCGCCGCGGCGGCGATCGCGTTCGCCAGGCTGGGCAGCAAGCTCGTGGTCCATTACAACGAGAGCCGCGCCGCTGCGGAAGCGGTCGCAGCGCAGATCAAGGCGCTCGGCGCATCGGCGACGCTGGCCGGAGGCGACGTGATGCAGGAGTCCAACGTCAAACGCATCGTTGCCGAGACGATCGTGGCGTACGGTCGGATCGACGTTCTCATCAACAACGCCGGCGGCATGCTGGGACGGGTCAAGATCGAGGACTACACCGCGGAACAGATCAATCGCGTGGTGGCGCTAAACGTGACGCAGGTTGCGCTGTTCATGCGCGAGGTGATCCCGATCATGCGCCGCCAGAAATCGGGCAACGTGATCAACGTGACGTCGATCGCCGCGCGCAATGGCGGAGGCGGGGGCGCGGTGCTATACGCAGGCGCAAAGGGCTTCGTGTCGACAGTGACCCGCGGCTGGGCGAAGGAAGTCGTCGGCGACGGAATCCGCGTCAATGCGGTATCGCCCGGAGTGATCACCACACCGTTCCATGATCGGTATTCGAATGCCGAGCAGCTGAAGGCGATGCAGGCGATGGTTCCGATGAACAGGCTGGGCAGTGCGGACGAATGCGCGGGGACGTTCGTCTATCTTGCATCGGACGCAATGAGCGGCTATGTGACCGGACAGGTGATCGAGGTCAACGGCGGGCAGTACATGCCGTAGCGGCACCAAGATCGGAACTCGCCCTCAAGAATGACGCGAGCAGACCCGAATGCCGCAGTTGCCAAAGGAGGTACCGGAGGGAGCCCCGAGATCGTGCGAAGGCGTACAGCGAGGGGCGGCCTCATCTGCCAACTAGGCACGACAAAGCAATCGAGGCGCGCGGCAATTTTTGGGAACGGGACAAAAAAAGAGGGGTTACACTTGCGCGTAACCCCTTGGTTCAGTGTGGTGGGCATTGCTGGGTTCGAACCAGCGACCCCTCCCGTGTGAGGGGAGTGCTCTACCGCTGAGCTAAACGCCCCGCGAACCCAGACAGGAACGTAGATTTAACCATACCGCCGAAAGCAGGGTCAAACTGCGGTTCTGCCCGTGTCCATGCCTGTCATGGACACTAATGCACCATTCCGGGGCAAACTCTCGGTGCTGAAGAGTTATATTCGTGGATCATGACAGGCCCACTTTTGCTAACTCTTTGGAACCCCGAGCTTTTCGTGAAATGGCTCACCGCTTGCTTGGTTGGTCAGATACTCCGGAAAGTAATGCATGTCCTCCCTCCCTTTTGACGAAATGTCCTCCCCCGACGGTGGAGTCCGGCCTCACTACCGGGCCTTTGCCGACTGGCTCAACCGGACCGACAGTGCGCGCATTGCACAAAAAAGGGACGAGGCGGAGCGCGCATTCCATCGCGTCGGAATCACGTTCGCGGTGTACGGCGAAGATGGCGGAACGGAGCGGCTGATTCCGTTCGACATCGTCCCGCGGATCATTCCGGCGGACGAGTGGCGGGTCCTCGAAAGCGGATTGAAGCAGCGTGTGCGTGCCCTGAACCTGTTCCTCGCGGACGTCTATCACGACCAGAAAATCCTCAAGGACGGCCCCATTCCGGCGGAACGGGTGCTGGGCAACACGCAATACCGGCGGGAGATGGCCGGCATGGATGTTCCGGGCGGCATCTACGCGCACATCGCTGGAGTCGACCTGGTGCGCGCCGGCGCCGGCGAGTATTTCGTGCTCGAGGACAACCTGCGCGTGCCGTCGGGCGTGTCCTACATGCTCGAGAACCGGCGGATGATGATGCGCCTGTTCCCCGAGCTCTTCGCCACGCGCTCCATCCGCCCGGTGCAGCATTATCCCGACATGCTGCTGGAGAACCTGCGCGGCGTCGGGCCGAAGGGCGAGGAGACGCCGACGGTCGCGGTCCTCACGCCCGGCGCCTACAACTCCGCCTATTACGAGCATGCGTTTCTCGCGCAGCAGATGGGCGTGGAACTGGTCGAAGGCCAGGACCTCGTCGTCCAGAACGACACGGTCTTCATGCGCACGACGCGCGGACCGCGGCGGGTCCACGTCATTTACCGCCGCGTCGACGACGACTTCCTTGACCCGCTGGCGTTCCGCCCCGACTCGATGCTGGGAGTCCCGGGCCTGTTCGCCGCCTACCGCGCCGGCCGCGTTACGCTGGCCAACGCCATCGGCACCGGCGTGGCCGATGACAAGTCGATCTACCCGTTCGTGCCAGACATGATCAAGTACTACCTGGCCGAGGATCCGATACTCAACAACGTGCCGACGTACATGCTCTACAAACCCAAGGATTGCGAATACACGCTCGCGAACCTCGACAAGCTCGTCGTGAAGGAGGTGCACGGGTCGGGCGGCTACGGGATGCTGGTGGGACCCGCGTCGAGCGCCGCCGAGCGCGAGGAGTTTCGTCGGCGCATCGTGGCCGAGCCGGAAAAGTACATCGCCCAGCCCACGCTGGCGTTGTCCACGTGTCCGACGTTCGTCGACGCGGGCCTCGCGCCACGCCATATCGACCTGCGCCCGTATGTGCTGTCCGGCACCGATGTCGACCTCGTTCCCGGCGGGTTGACGCGCGTGGCGCTGCGCGAAGGATCGCTGGTCGTCAACTCGTCGCAGGGCGGCGGGACCAAGGACACCTGGGTCCTCGCCGACTGAAGGGACTGCACATGGCCGCCTTGCTCTGCCGCACCGCGAACGAACTTTTCTGGCTTGCCCGGCACATCGAGCGCGCCGAGAACACCGCGCGCCTGCTCGACGTCACCTACCGCACGTCGCTGCTGCCGTACCACATCCAGGAACCCGGGCTGGCTTGGGCCGAGCCCTGGTCCGTGCCGCTCATTTCCACCGGCGTGGCCACGCCGTACTACAAGCATTATCCCGAGCTCACCGCCGAGAACGTTCTCAAGTTCATGATCATGGACGAGGAGAACCCGTCGTCGATCTATTGCTGCCTGCGCGCGGCCCGCGAGTCCGCGCGCAGCGTGCGCGGCGCGATCACCTCCGAGATGTACGAGGACCTGAACAGCGCGTGGATCGCGATTCGCGACCACGGCCTGGACCGGCTGCGCACACAGGGCGTGTCGGAATTCCTGGACTGGGTCAAGATGCGTTCGCACCTGTTTCGCGGCGTCACGTTCGGCACCATGCTGCGCGACGAGGCCTATCACTTCATCCGGCTGGGCACGCATATCGAGCGCGCGGACAACACGGCGCGGATCCTCGACACCAAGTACCACATTCTGCTGCCTTCGACGGCCGACATTGGCGGAGCGGTCGACTATTACCAGTGGGCGTCGCTGTTGCAGTCGCTGTCGGGGTTCGAGTCGTACCGCAAGATCTACAGCGACCTCATATCGCCGCGCCGCGTCGCCGAGCTGCTGGTGTTACGCGACGACATGCCGCGCTCGCTGCACAGCTGCCTCAATTTCATCGACGATACGCTGGAACTTCTGTGCGACGACCACAGCCGCGAGCTGCGGCGGCAGGCCGGCGAACTGCATGCGCGCCTGCACTACGGAAAAACCGAGGAAATCATCCGCTTCGGACTGCACGAGTACCTGATGGACTTCCTGGACCGCGTGTCCGCGCTCGGCGGCGAGATCAGCCGGCGGTTCCTCGTGCCGGCATATTAGCCACCAGTCGCCAAGTGCGGTCCTCCAAGGACAGGGCTTGTTGCACTTAGGTAGAATCCTTGGGCGTCGTCTCAAAATGTTTCTTCCCCACCAAGCGCATCCTTTTCCCGTCTCTCCAAGCACTCCATGACCTATTGCGTTGCCATGTCGCTCGATGCCGGGATGATCTTTGCGTCGGATTCCCGGACCAATGCCGGGGTCGACCAGATCGCCCGCTTCTCCAAGATGAAGGTGTTCGCCAAGGACGGCGACCGCGTGATCGTCACGCTGTCGTCAGGCAACCTGGCGGTCACCCAGAGCGCGCTCAACAACCTGGACCATCGCTCCCGCCCCGGAGGGACCGAGCTCAGCCTCTGGAATGCCGAGTCGATGTTCGACGTCGCCCGGCTGGTGGGGGATTCCCTGCGCGAGATCAAGGCGCGCGACGGACCCTACCTGGCGCAGAACAACATCGACGCCTCCGGCAACTTCCTGATCGGCGGCCAGATCCGCGGCGAGCCTCACCGCTTGTTCAATGTCTATGGCGAAGGCAATTTCATCGAGGCGTCGCCTGACACCTGCTATTTCCAGATCGGCGAATCCAAGTACGGGAAACCGGTGATCGACCGGGTGATCAAACGCGATTCCAGCCTGCTCGACGCCACCAAATGCACGGTCGTTTCGTTCGACTCGACGATGCGCTCGAATATTTCGGTGGGACTGCCGATCGACCTGTTGGTCTACGAGGCGGACAGCCTGACCATCAAGATCCAGAAGCGGATCGAGGAAACGGATCCCTACTTCCAGATGATGCACCGTGAATGGGGAGAGGGCCTGCGCCGGGTTTTTGCGCAGCTGCCCGACCCCGACTGGACATAGGGAGCCTGTCACCCTTGGCCATCCGCGTAGCGCTGTCGCACCGCACGACCTATCGCTTCGATCGCCACGTCGCCATCGCGCCACATGAGATCCGACTGCGGCCGGCGCCACACTGCCGGACGCCTATCCTGTCGTATTCGCTGAACGTGCTGCCTTCACCGCACTTCCTCAACTGGCAGCAGGATCCTTACGGCAACTGGGTCGCACGGCTGGTCTTTCCGGAGCGGGCGGACGCGATCGAGATCGAAGTCGATCTGATCGCCGACCTCACGGTCATCAATCCTTTCGATTTTTTCGTCGAGCCGTATGCGGAGACGTTCCCGTTCACGTATGCGCCGGCGCTTGCCAAGGAGCTGATCCCGTTCCTCGAAACCGCGCCGCTCGGGCCACGTCTGACTGCGTGGCTGGAAGACTTCCGCAAGACGATTCTGAAGGATGAAAGTCCGGTCTTGATGCTGGTGCGGCTCAACCAGCTGCTGCAGAGCCAGATCCGCTACCTCGTGCGCATGCAGCCCGGCGTGCAGACCCCCGAGGAAACGCTGAACAACGCGAGCGGGTCGTGCCGCGACACCGGCTGGCTGCTGGTCCAGATCATGCGGCACCTGGGACTGGCCGCGCGCTTCGCCTCGGGCTACCTGGTGCAGCTGGTGGCGGACATCAAGGCGCTCGACGGCCCGTCGGGGACCACGAAGGATTTCACCGACCTGCACGCGTGGGCGGAAGTCTTCATTCCCGGCGCCGGCTGGATCGGCTTCGACCCGACGTCCGGGCTGCTGGCCGGCGAGGGCCACATACCGCTGGCGTGCACGGCGGACCCGGGCAACGCGGCGCCCGTCATCGGCTATACGGACGTCGCCGACGTGGAATTCGGCGTCACGATGACGGTCACGCGCATTCACGAGGACCCGCGCGTCACGTTGCCCTATACCGATGCGCAATGGCAGGCGATCGACGCGCTGGGCGAACAGGTCGACGCCGATCTCGTCGCGAATGACGTGCGGCTGACTCAGGGTGGCGAGCCGACCTTCGTGTCGATCGACGACATGGAGGGGCCGGAGTGGAATTACACGGCGCTGTCACCGGCGAAGCGGAAATTGGGCGAGATCCTGATCAAGCGCCTGAAAGCGAAATTCGCACCGGAAGGATTTCTGCACTACGGGCAGGGCAAGTGGTACCCGGGCGAGCCGCTTCCGCGCTGGGCGTTGGGCGTGTTCTGGCGCGCCGACGGCGTTCCGTTGTGGCAGGGCGATACGCTGATCGCCGACACGACCAAGCCAGGAACCGCTACCGTCGCGGTTGCGCGGGCATTCGGCGAACGTGTGGCGACGTCGCTCGGCCTGCCCGCGACGCAGTTGATCACTGCCCACGAAGACGTGCCAAAGGTGCTGCAGCAGGAGGCAGCACTCCCCGGGAATGCCGACCCGCTCGCGGCCGACCTCACGAAGCCCGATGAACGCGCGCGACTGGCGCGCCTGCTCACGGCCGGACTCGGTTCCCCGGCCGGATATGTGCTGCCATTGAAGGCCACCGTCGATGAATCCGCTGGCATAGTCTGGGAGTCGAGTCCGTGGCCGTTGAAGCGCGAGCACTTGTACGCGCTGCCGGGCGACTCGCCGCTGGGCCTGCGCCTGCCGCTTGGATCGCTTCCGGAGCTGTTGCCGGACGAGGTGGAACAGGACTTCCCCGTCGATCCGTTCGCGCCCCGCCAAGCGTTGCCCGCGCGCAAAGCGTTGGCCGCCAAGGGCGGCAAGGTGCGCGGCAGGAAACCGCGCGAGGTGGTCAAGACGGCGATGACACTGCAGGTGCGCGACGGGCATCTTTATGTGTTCATGCCTCCATGCGAAAAGCTCGAAGCCTACGTCGGGCTGCTGGCCGCAGTCGAGGACACCGCGCGTGCGCTGGCCACACCCGTCGCCATCGAAGGCTATACGCCGCCCCGCGATCCGCGGGTCAAGGTGCTGAGCGTCACGCCGGACCCGGGCGTCATCGAGGTCAACATCCATCCCGCGGCATCCTGGCGCGACCTGTTTGCGACGACGCAGACGCTGTACGAGGAAGCGCGGCAATCCCGGCTCGGCACCGAAAAATTCATGCTCGACGGCAAGCACACCGGGACCGGCGGCGGCAATCATGTCACGCTGGGGGGCGCGACACCGGCCGACAGCCCGCTCTTGCGCCGTCCGGATCTGCTGCAAAGTCTGATCACGTACTGGCAGAACCATCCGTCGCTGTCCTACCTCTTTTCGGGAATGTTCATCGGGCCGACCAGCCAGGCGCCGCGCGTCGACGAGGCACGCGACGATCGCCTGTACGAGCTTGCCATCGCCTTCCAGCAGCTGGGTCGCAAACACGACGGGGGACGCGACTCCCCGCAGCCGTGGCTGGTCGACCGGCTGCTGCGGCACATGCTGACCGACCTGACCGGCAACACGCATCGTGCCGAATTCTCGATCGACAAGCTCTATTCTCCGGACAGCACCACGGGGCGACTGGGACTGCTTGAATTCCGCGCGTTCGAGATGCCGCCGCATGCGCGGATGAGCGCGGTGCAGGTGCTGCTGCTGCGTGCCCTCGTGTCCCGCTTCTGGCGCGACCCGTATCGCGGCGAATTGATCCCTTGGGGCACCGCGCTGCACGACCGCTGGCTGCTGCCGCATTTCGTCGCCGCGGACATCCGCGACGTGGCGGTTGACCTCGACCGCTCGGGTTACGCGTTCGATCCGGCCTGGTTCGAGCCGTTTGTCGAATTCCGCTTTCCGCGCTTCGGCACGGCCACCTACGCCGGCGTGACGCTGGAATTGCGGCAGGCGATCGAACCCTGGCACGTGCTGGGCGAGGAGGTCAGCCTGGGCGCCACCGCACGTTACGTCGATTCGTCGGTGGAGCGGATGCAGATCAAGGTCGTCGGCATGACCGGGGAAGACACGCCGTGACGTGCAACGGGCGGGCGCTGCCGCTGACGCCGACCGGCATTCCCGGCGAGTTCGTGGCCGGGGTCAGGTTCCGCGCGTGGAGTCCGCCATCGGCGCTGCATCCGACCATCGGCGTGCAGGCGCCGCTGACTTTCGATCTCGTCGACACCTGGTCGCAACGCGCGCTGGGCGGATGCATGTACCACGTCGTGCATCCCGGCGGACGCAACTACGACACCTTTCCGGTCAACGCCAACGAGGCCGAAGCCCGGCGGGTCGCGCGCTTCTGGGCGCACGGCCACACGCCCGGACCGATGACCGTGCACCCGGAGCAGCCCAATCCGGCCACGCCCGCCACACTCGATTTGCGGTGGCAGCCGGCTAGGGAGTCTCTGCAAAAGTATTCGCGATAGCGACGGGGAGCTTTTCGGGATGGGCTGCGCGAAGCGGACCGAAGCGAATGGTCGACCCCCTTCGCGAGGGTCGCGACAAAGCAGACCGCCCGAAAAGCCCCGTCCCTCCGGGCTGCTGCCCAATGCGGCGTCTGCTTCGCCGTGCTCCTTGGCATCGTAGGATCAACTACGACCGGCGTCGCCCGTCTCGCATCCATCCGCATTAGGCCCAAGCAGCGCAATCGTGAATACTTATGCAGAGGCTCCCCAGGTAAGGCCCGCCCGGTAAGATGCGTTCTTTTGCTTAAAGGACGCGACGAGTGAGTGAAATCAGGAGCCGCTTTGCCCCCAGCCCGACAGGCTACCTCCATCTGGGCGGCGCACGCACTGCGCTGTTCGCGTGGGCCTATGCGCGGCACTTCGGCGGCAAATTCGTCCTGCGCATCGAGGACACCGACGTCGAACGTTCTACACCTGCCGCGGTGAAAGCGATTTTCGACGCGATGGCGTGGCTTGGACTCGACTACGACGAGGGCCCGTTCTTCCAGATGCAGCGCATGGATCGGTACAAGGAGGTCATCGCACGGATGCTGGCCGCGGGCCAGGTCTACCGCTGCTACATGCCCAGCGCGGAGCTCGACGCGCTGCGCGCCCAACAGATGGCGCGGGGCGAAAAGCCGCGCTACGACGGGCGCTGGCGGCCGGAGAACAGTTCCGGCAAGACGCCGCCGCCGGACGTGACGCCGGTGCTCCGCTTTCGCAATCCCGACACCGGCGTCGTGGCGTGGGACGACGGCGTCAAGGGCCGCATCGAGTTTGCCAACACCGAGCTCGACGATCTGGTCATCGCGCGGCAGGACGGCACGCCCACCTACAATTTCTGCGTCGTGGTCGACGACATCGACATGCGCATCACCAACGTCATCCGGGGCGACGACCACGTGAACAACACGCCACGGCAGATCAACATCTTTCGCGCGCTTGGCGCCGAGCCTCCGGCCTATGCGCATGTCCCGACGGTGTTGGGCGAGGACGGCGCCAAGCTCTCCAAGCGCCACGGTGCCATGAACGTGATGGAATACGAGGCGCAGGGCTATCTGCCGGAGGCACTGATCAATTTCCTGGCGCGCATCGGCTGGGGCCATGGCGACGAGGAAATATTCACGCGCGAACAGCTGGTGCAGTGGTTCGACCTGCCCGGCATCAGTCAGGCGCCCTCGCGCTTCAACACCGACAAGCTGAAGTGGGTCAACCAGGAGCACATGAAGCGGTTGCCCGAGGCGGAACTGGGCCGGAGGCTCGTGCCATTCCTCGAACGGGCCGGGCTCGATCCGGCGGCGGGTCCCGATGCCGGCGCCGTGGCGACGCTGCTGCGCGACCGCGCCGACACGCTGGTCGCGATGGCCGATGCCGCGCATTATTTTTTTGCCGCGCCGACGGTGGCCCAGGAAAAACTGGCGGAACAGCTGACCGCTGCCATTCGTCCGGCGGTCGTGGACTTGCATGGTGAATTCGCAGCGATCGACTGGACGCGCGAAGCCTTGATGAAGGCTCTCAAGGCCGCCGCCGCGCGCCACGGATTGAAGCCGCCGCAAGTCATGATGGCGCTGCGCATGTTGGTCGCCGGCACCACGTCCACGCCCGCGATCGACGCGGTGCTGGCGCTGCTGGGACGCGATGCCACGCGCGCGCGGATGGCGGTCGGTTTAGGAATCAGCTGAACTGTCCAAACCGTAAGTCTTGAACCACAGAGGACACAGAGCACACAGAGAAAGACAAGGCACCCAACGCTTTAAACGCTGAGCGACGGAGGCTTTGCGCAGCTCCATTTGCGCGACAGAATTGCTTCCCCGCTCTTCTCTGTGATCTCTTTGGTGAATGCTTTTGAACCGGACTTTGTCCGCGGTCCGCACCGATTTTGCCCGACGCGCCGGGATCGAGTAGAATGGGAATTTCCCGGGGCGAGAAGCACATGACCCAGTTCGTCTTCGTGACCGGTGGCGTCGTTTCCTCACTCGGGAAGGGTATCGCCGCCGCGTCCCTCGCCGCGATCCTCGCCTCCCGAGGTGTCCGCGTCACCAATCTCAAGCTCGATCCGTACATCAACGTCGATCCCGGGACGATGTCGCCGTTCCAGCACGGCGAGGTGTTCGTCACCGACGACGGCGCCGAGACTGACCTGGACCTTGGCCACTACGAGCGCTTCACAGATGTGCGGATGGGGAAGCGCAACAACTTCACCACCGGTCAGATCTACGAATCGGTGATCCGCAAGGAGCGCCGCGGCGACTATCTCGGCGGCACCGTGCAGGTCATCCCGCACATCACCGACGAAATCAAGAGCTGGATACTCCTCGGTGCCGGCGACGCCGAAGTCGCCATTGTCGAGGTCGGCGGTACTGTCGGCGACATCGAATCGCTGCCTTTCCTCGAGGCCATTCGGCAACTGGGGATCACGCTCGGCCGCGACAACGTCTGTTATGTCCACCTGACGCTGCTCCCGTACATTCCTACCGCGGGCGAAATGAAGACCAAGCCGACCCAGCACTCGGTCAAGGAGCTGCGCGAGATCGGCATCCAGCCGGACGTCGTGCTGTGTCGTGCCGACCGACCGGTGCCCGATGGCGACCGCAAGAAGATCTCGCTGTTCACCAACGTGCCGGAGGAAGCCGTCATCCCTGCGCTTGACGCCGACTCGATCTACAAGATTCCCGGCATGCTGCATGCGGAAGGGCTCGACGTCATCGTTTGCAAGAAGCTCAATATCAACCCGCCGCCGGCCGATCTGGGCACGTGGCGCAAGCTGGTCGATGCACTCGAGCATCCGCAGCACGAGGTGCAGATTGCAATGGTCGGCAAGTATGTCGACCTGACGGAATCCTACAAGTCGCTGTCCGAGGCGCTGATCCATGCGGGCATGCATACGCGCTCCAAGGTTCGCATCCATTACGTCGATTCCGAGGTGCTCGAAAGCGACGGAGTAAATGGCCTGCGCGACATGGACGCGATCCTGGTACCCGGCGGGTTCGGCAAGCGCGGCGTCGAGGGCAAGCTGATGGCGGTGCGCCTCGCGCGCGAGAACGGCATTCCCTATCTTGGCATTTGCCTGGGGATGCAGCTCGCCGTGATCGAGTGCGCACGGAACATGGCCGGGCTCCAGAACGCCAACAGCACGGAATTCGACCCGGCCACGCCTCACCCGGTCGTCGCGCTCATCAACGAATGGCAGAATCGCGACGGGTCAATTGAGCGACGTACCGAAAAATCGGACATGGGCGGGACGATGCGCCTGGGCGCGCAGCCCTGCGAGGTGGTGCCGGGCTCGCTTGCGCATCGCATCTACGGCGCCACGACGGTTGTCGAGCGGCACCGTCACCGTTATGAGGTGAACAACCATTACCTTCCGCGCATCGAAGCGGCAGGGATGTTCGTCGGCGCGCGCGCCCGCAGCGCCACGGCGGGCGACTTGGTCGAGATGGTCGAGTTGCCCAACCATCCCTGGTTCTTCGGCTGTCAGTTCCACCCCGAATTCACTTCGAATCCTCGCCGTGGACATCCGCTGTTCATCAGCTTCGTGCAGGCGGCACTCGATCAGCAGCGCACCAGAGGCAAAGTGGCGCAACCTGCCGCCGAGCTGGTTGCCTCGATCTGACCCCATGAACCTGTGCGGCTTCGATGTCGGGCTCCACCGGCCGCTGTTTCTGATCGCCGGTCCCTGTGTCGTGGAATCGCGGCAGTTACAGGTGGATGTCGCCGGCGAACTCAAGGCGATTTGCGCGTCGCTCTCCATTCCGTTCATCTTCAAGTCGTCGTATGACAAGGCCAACCGCAGCTCGCACGCGTCGTTTCGCGGTCCGGGCATGGAGGAGGGCCTGCGCATACTCGAGGAAGTGCGCCGCCAGGTCGACGTGCCGGTGCTGACCGACGTGCACACGGTAGACGAGATCCCGACGGTCGCCGCGGTCGTTGATGTACTGCAGACGCCGGCGTTTCTGTGCCGGCAAACCGATTTCATCCAGGCAGTCGCCTGCAGCGGCAAGCCCGTGAACATCAAGAAGGGCCAGTTTCTCGCGCCCGAGGACATGCAACAGGTCGTCGCCAAGGCAAAGGCGGCCAGCGGCAGCGACAACATACTGGTATGCGAGCGCGGTGCGTCATTCGGCTATCACAACCTGGTGTCCGACATGCGCTCGCTGGCGATCATGCGCAATACCGGTTGTCCCGTCGTCTTCGACGCCACGCATTCGGTGCAGTTGCCAGGCGGGCAGGGCACGTCTTCGGGCGGGCAACGCGAATTCGTGCCGGTGTTGGCGCGCGCGGCCGTTGCCGCAGGCGTCGCCGGCGTGTTCATGGAAACGCATCCGCAACCCGAGAAGGCTCTGTCCGACGGACCCAATGCCTGGCCACTGGCGATGATGCGTGCATTGCTCGAAACTTTGGTCGAGCTGGATGCGTCAGCAAAACGCAGCGGCTTCCCCGAAAACGACCTGATGACCGCGAATTGATCGCCCCAACTACAAAGGTTTCCCCATGTTCGTCCACCTCGTCCTGATCAAGCTGAAAACGGGCGTAGTGCGCGATGACCCGCGCGTTGCTGCGTGGCGCGAAGGCTTCATTGCGCTGGAGCACAAGTGCCAGGGCATCGTCCGCTTCGAGCATGGCTGGAACACGACCGATCGCCCGATCGCCTACGACTACGGCGTCAACATGGCGTTCGCCACGCGGGCCGATCTGGATGCCTATGGTCCGAATCCCGATCACCAGGCTGTTGTCGCGCTCGAACGCGAGTTCGCTGATTGGATCATCTGCGACTATGAGCAATAACACCCACCGCAGGAGCACGGGACCAATATCATGAGCGCCATCGTCGACGTCATTGCCCGCGAAATCCTCGATTCACGAGGCAACCCCACCATCGAAGCCGACGTAGTTTTGGAGTCGGGCGTTTCCGGCCGCGCGGCAGTGCCTTCCGGCGCGTCCACCGGCTCCAAGGAGGCGATCGAACTGCGCGACGGCGACGCGGCCCGCTATCTGGGCAAGGGCGTGTTGAAAGCCGTCGAGAACGTCAATACCGAGATCTGCGAGGCCATCCTCGGCCTCGATGCATCGGAGCAGGGCTTCATCGACCACATGCTGATCGACCTCGATGGCACGGACAACAAGGGACGCCTGGGCGCCAACGCGATCCTTGCCGTGTCATGTGCCGTGGCCAAGGCGGCTGCCGAGGAATCGACGCTGCCCCTCTATCGCTATCTGGGCGGCGCGGGTCAGATGCAGTTGCCCGTCCCGCTGATGAACGTGATCAATGGCGGCGCGCATGCGAACAACAAGATCGACCTGCAGGAGTTCATGATCGTACCGCTCGGCGCGCCGAGTTTTGGCGAGGCGCTGCGCTACGGTGCGGAAGTGTTCCACACGCTGAAGAAGCTGATCGACGCACGCGGAATGCCCACCACAGTCGGCGATGAAGGCGGCTTCGCGCCGGATCTCCCGTCGAACGAAGCGGCACTGCAGCTGCTGGTCGAGGCAATCGACAAGGCCGGCTACACGCCGGGCAAGGACATTGCGCTCGCGCTGGACTGCGCGGCGAGCGAATTCTGGAAAGACGAGCGCTACCAGCTCGTGTCGGAGAACCGCGCGTTGACCTCCGAGCAGTTCGCCGACGTCCTGGCCGTGTGGTGCGACAAGTATCCGATAATCAGCATCGAGGACGGCATGTCCGAGCACGACTGGACCGGCTGGAAGTACCTCACCGACCGCCTGGGCAAGAACGTGCAGCTGGTCGGCGACGATCTCTTCGTCACCAACACCAAGATTCTGAAACAGGGCATCGCCAAGGGTGTGGCCAATTCGATTCTGATCAAGATCAACCAGATCGGTACGCTTTCGGAGACCTTTGCGGCCATCACCATGGCGAACCGCGCCGGCTATACGGCGGTCATTTCGCATCGCTCGGGCGAGACCGAGGACAGCATCATCGCCGACATCGCGGTAGGCACCAACGCCGGACAGATCAAGACCGGCTCGCTGTCGCGCTCGGACCGCATCGCCAAGTACAACCAGCTGCTGCGCATCGAGGAAGACCTGGGCGAGGCCGCGAGTTATCCGGGCCGCGAGGCCTTCTACAACATTCGCTAGGAACTCCCAAGCCGACATGCGCTGGCTCGCGTTCATTTTCGTGGCCCTGATCGTGGCGCTGCAATACCCGATGTGGCTGGGCAAGGGCGGCTGGCTGCAGGTGCGCGAAACGGATCGCCAGATGGCGCTGCAACGTGAAGCCAACGCGAAGCTGAAGGCGCGCAACGACGCTCTCGATGCCGACGTACGCGATTTGAAGACCGGCTCCGAAGCCATCGAGGAGCGTGCCCGCGCGGAGCTGGGCATGATCCGTTCCGACGAAGTGTTCTTCCAGTTGCAACCGGCGGGCGGCGCGCCGATAGTCACTCCCGCGCCGGCGTTGACTGCGCCAGGTGCCAGGGCCACTCCGCATCGCTGACACCAAGCCTGGCCTACAAATCACGAGTTCGGGCCATGCACCGCGTCACGTCACGACATAATCCGCGGCTTGCCGAAGCAGCGGGACTCATTTCCTCGTCGCGCGACCGCCGCAAGGCCGGTCGCTGCGTTCTCGAAGGCGAGCACCTGATCGAGGTCTATCTTGACCGCGTGGGCCTGCCGGAGTCGCTGATCGTCGTCGAGGACCGCCTCGCCGATCCACGGTTTCGCGCTCTCGTCGCGCGCGTGCCGGAACGCGACGTGATCTTCGTGCCGGCGTCAGTCTTCGGCGAAGTTTCGACGCTGCCGGCCGCCGTCGGGGCGCTTGCGGTGGTCACGACACCCGCGCCGGCGCTACCCGTGCCCGCCGGATTTCAACTGTTGCTGGAGGATGTGCAGGACCCGGGCAACGTCGGGGCCATGCTGCGTACGGCCGCCGCTGCCGGCGTGGCACAGGTGCTGATGTCGAAGCATTGCGCGTTCGCGTGGGCGCCGAAAGTATTGCGGGCCGCGCAAGGGGCGCACTTCCTGACCACGATCGTCGAGGACGTCGATCTGCCCGCCTGGGCTCGCGCGTTTCGCCGCAGCGGACGCGTGTTCGCCACGGTCGCAGCCGGCGGGGCGGATCTCTACGCGACGGAGTTCCCGTCTCGCATTGCGATTGCGATCGGCAACGAGGGCGCCGGGCTGTCGGCGGCGCTGCTCAACGAAATCGATGCCCGGATCACCATTCCCATGCCGGGCGGCGCCGAGTCACTCAACGCTGCGGCGGCAGCGGCCGTGGTCCTGTTCGAATGCGTGCGGCAACGGCGGGGAACCGTGGCGCCGGCATCAGTTCCGCGTGGCTGAAAACCTCGAATCTTCCCTGCAACCTCCGCCGACGGAGGGTGCGAAGTATTGGCCTTCGATTCCCTGTGCAGTTACCTTGAGATCGGATACCACGGCGTTGGTATTGAGTCCGTCCGAGCACTTGTAAGTAGCGGCGGCAACACCGTACAACAGGCCGTTCTGCGACAGCGTACCGGCCAGCGTGCATGTCAGCCCCGACGTGTAGGCGAAACTCATGCTGACATTGTTGCCCGCGGACTGTGTCACCTGTAAGTCTAGGTAGTCCTTCAGATTGCCATTGGCACCGCTGCTGCTGCAACCTGAATAAGAGATTGACTTGGCCGCCAACGTAGGTCCCGCCCAAGGGAATGGCGGCAACAGTGAGGCGCTGGATCGCCTTGGTAATGGTGCCGACGCCATTGACCATGTAGACCAAGCTGCCTTGGTAGTTGTTGCTCGTGGAGGGCTGAAATGTTGCCGTTCCCGACGGAATGCCGTCTACGATGTCACTTGGATTCCAGGGCAGCGCGAAATATGTACCCTGGGTGGAGAAGAGTGTGCCGCTGAATTTGCTTGCACCATCATAATTCAGGACAGCCGTGTACCAAACGGGCTTCTTGTCCGGGCCATAGATATAGAAGGTTGCGTAGATAATGCTTCCCCATTGCACGAAATTGACGCCCCAGGCGTCTTCACCGGGCGTAATCCAGAGGTCAGTGTATTCGGCGGCAAGTGCCGGACGCAACGGGAGAACAATGGCCATCACGGCGAGCGCGGCGGCGCATGCAGATTGAGTGAGCGAAGGCGGCAGGCGCATTAGGATCCCGAACAATAGATGGCGACGGGTCATTTTACCTCGCCGCTTCCCGCGCACGCGCTCTATGGCGGATTGATTGGTATCAAAGTGTTGCAGCGAGGTTCGCAATCGCGCTTCGTGCGGGAAGCACCGATTGCGCGCCCCGACCGGCACACGCGAGCGAACCGGCGGCGACGCCGTCGGCCAATGCCTGCCGCAACGGCGCACGACGATCGAGCGCCGCGGCGAACGCACCCACCAGCGCATCTCCGGCCCCGGTGGTATCGACGACAGTCGTGGAGGGCGCCGCGATCATGATGCGCACATCGTCATGCACAGCCAATGCACCGTGTGGCCCGAGCGACACGACGACCGCGCATTGGTAGCGCAGCGAGGCGGCTTTGGCGAATTGTTCGGGCGAAGTCGGCAGGCGTTGCGCTGCCCCGACACTCGCAGCCTCGGTCGCGTTGACGATCAGAATGTCGACCACGTGCCACAGATCGTCGGGCACCGCAGCAGCCGGTGCCGCATTGAGTAGAACCTGCGCGCCGAGGTCGCGCGCACGTCGCGCCAGCAGCATGACTTCCGCCACCGGCACCTCGAGTTGCAGCACGAGCGTTGTGGCCGTTCCCAGCGCCCCGTCGGGAACCTGCGCGGCGAGCGCGTCGCCATTGGCCCCGGCAATGACCGTGATGGAGTTCTCGCCTTGCGCATCGACGTGGATCATCGCCACCCCGGTCGGTGTATCCACCGCGACCACGCCCGACAGATCGACACCCGACGCTTCCAGGTTCGCGAGCGCAGTTACGGCAAATGCATCGCGACCGACGGCGCCGAACATCGCAACCTTCGCGCCGGCACGCGCCGCGGCCACGGCCTGATTCGCACCCTTGCCGCCGGGGACCATTGCGAAAGCATGACCGGCAAGCGTTTCGCCCGGTACAGGAATGCGTGTGACCTGCGCCACGAGATCGACGTTGATCGAACCGAAGACGGCGATCATCGGAGTTCAGTCGCTGGCGACCACGCCCTTGACCAGCAGGATGTTGCCGAAGCGCCGCTGTTCGCCGGTGCGCACGATCGCAAAGGCATCGCGGGCGCGCGCATAGAACGCATGGCGCTCGAGGTGTCCGATTTCGATGTCGGCCAGATCCTTGTCCGTCAGCACCGCGGCAAAGTCCGCTACCGGAGGAGGAACGGCGGTCGGATCGCCGCTGACCTCCATCGTGAACACCGCGGGCGTGACGCGCGTATCCAGAGGCAGCACGGTCAGGACGGCCTCGAGCATGGCCGGCGCGCTCGTTCCGCTGGATTCGATGAGCCGCTTCGCGTTCGACGCTGCGGGAAAATTGGCGTCGACGATGGCAATGGAATCGCCGTGGCCCATCGCGGCGAGCGCGTGCAGCAGGTCTGGCGACAACAGTGGATGAATTCCCTTCAACATGCCGTTAACCCCCCTTGACTCCGCCGGCTGTCATGCCGGTCAGGATTTCCTTCTGGATCACGATCGTGAGCAGCAATACCGGCAACGTGACGATGATGGCTGCCGCGGCGAGCGGACCCCACGCCAGTTGCTCGAAGGTCAGAACATTGTAGACCGCCACCGGCAGCGTTCTGGTCTCGCGCCCGGCGAGCACGGCGCCGAATATGAAGTTGTTCCACGAGAAGATGAAAGCGAGGATGAAACCGACGACGATGCCTGGACGCGCAAGCGGGAGGGCCACGTAGCGAAACGCCGTCCACGCACTGGCGCCGTCGATCTGCGCCGCCTCCTCGAGTTCGCGCGGTTGCGTCTCGAAGTGCCCGGCCATGATATAGACGATGATCGGTACGGTGATGACGAGGTGGGTGATCACCAATGCCGTCAGTGTGTTGTTGAGGTGCAGGAACTGGAATACTGCAAACAGGGGAATGAGGTAGGACAGCGCGGGTGTCATTCGCGCGATCAGAATCAACACGGTGAGCCGGTGCGCGCCTGTCCGGGCGATGCCGTAGCCGGCGGGAACGCCGACGAGAAGCGCGAGCAGCGTGGCGCCGCCGGAGACGACGACGCTGTTCCAGAAATAACGGCCGATGGAATTCTGTTCGAAGACCGACACGAAATTGGCGAACGTCGGCGGACTGGGAATGAACACCGGCGGGTAGGAGATGTTGTCGATCTCGTTCTTCAGCGACAGCGAGAGCATCCAGAGGAATACGAGTATGGCCGGCGACACGATGACGGCGACAGAAAAGGCGAACGCGGTCTTGCGCAACCAGCGGCGTAGCCGGAAGCGCGGGCGCCGCCGCAGTGGCGCCGCCGGGACGGTGGTCACGTCCATTGGGTCCGCTTCCGTACATAAAGCAGCAGCAATGCCAGCGCCATCACGATGAAGAAGAAGATCACGACCACCGCGGACGCGTTGCCGATGTTGTAGAACGCGAACGCTTGCAGGTAAAGATAAAGATTGATGGTTTCACTCGCCGTTCCCGGTCCGCCCGAGGTGATGACGTAGATCGTGTCGAAGGCCTTCAGCGCATCGATGGTCCGGATCACCGCGGCGACCAGCAGGAAGGGCGCGACGAGGGGCAGGGTGATGAAGCGGAACAGCTGCCATTCCGATGCGCCATCGAGCTTGGCGGACTCATAGGGCTCGATGGGGAGTGCCGCGAGGCCACCCAGGACGATGAGCATCACCAGCGGCGTCCAGTGCCAGACCTCGACCATGACCAGGCTCGGAATGACCCATTGCGGCGAATAAACCCACAGCGATGGCGGAAGCCCGATCAGCGACAACAGGTAATTGAGCACACCCTGTTGCGGGTGAAACATCATCGTCCAGACCAGCGCCACGGCAACCGGCGTTGCCATCATCGGCATGATGAAGATGCCGCGCAGGACGCCACGGAACGGAAATTGCCGGTGGAAAATCAGCGCCGCGATGGTGCCGAGGACGAGGGGTGCGATGACCGCCAGTGCCGTGAAATAGAACGTGCGCACCACGGCTTCGAGAAAGCGCTGGTTATGTGCGAGACCCGTGTAGTTGTCGAAGCCGACGAAGTGCGCTTCGGTTCCGATCTTCCAGTCGAAGGCGCTCATCCAGATGGTGAACAGCCACGGAAAGATGATGACGGCGCCGACGACGATCAGCGCGGGAACGATGAACCGGAAATAGCTGCGTTGCCGTCGTGCGACGACGCCCAGCGGCATGCGGACAGCGGACATGGCGGAAGAAGTGGCGAAATGCGTGCGGCGCAGACGCCCGGCGCAGGAGGGTTCCTCGCGCCGAGCGGCAGGATCGGCCAGCTACGCCTTTTCGCTCTTGTCCAGGACCGGTTGGAAATCTGCCGTGGCCTTCTTGAGTTCGGTCGCAGGGTCGGCACCGTTGATCATGTTGGTGAGCGCGATGCCGAACACATCGCGGAACTCCGTGACCGGCACAATCACGGGCAGGCCGGGTTGCGCGATCCGCGCGGAGGTCACCATCGTCTCGACCCACTGCTTGGGCGACTTCAACTCTCCCGACGATTGCGCGAGCTGGTATGCGGAATTGCGCACCGGTGCGCCGGCTGCGTTCTGCAGGATCCGCGTCTGGTTGGTCTTGTTCGACGCCCACTGCAAATAGAACCACGCGGGCCCCTTCTTCTTGCTGAACGCGGAAACCCCCTGACCGTCCCCGAAAAGTGCGGAGACCTGCTGCTTGGGCCCTGCGGGCATCACGCCATAGCCGACCTTGCCGACAATGCGCGACTTGGTAGGATCCTCGAGGGGCGCCGCAAAGCCGATGCCGTCCAGCCACATCGCAGCCTTGCCCTGCGCGAACAAACTCTGCGACTCGTTCCAGTTGTAGCCGGCAACGCCCTGCGGGCCGTATTTGGCGAGCAACGTCTGGTACATCTTCGCGGCTTCGATGGCTTCGGTCGTCTCTGTCAGGAGTTTGCCATTGGCGTCGATGAAACCGCCGCCATAGCCCAGCAGGAAACTCGTCCAGACCGGAACATTGGCATTCTTGAGGCCGCGGCCGACAAAGCCGGAGACGCCTTTCCCGGGATCATTGAGCCTGGCCGCGGCGTCGAGCATTTCCGCGAACGTCTTCGGATAGGCGATGTTCTTCGCGTCGAACAATTCCTTGTTGTAATAGACGACCCATGGATCGAGGTTTATCGGCAGGCTGTCGATCCGGCCGTCCGGCTGCGTGGCGTAGGTCAGGCCGCCCTTGGCGAAGTCGGCGAAGTCGAGTTTCGGGTCCGCCAGCGACTTGTCGGCCAGCATCGGCCGTACGTCGTCCAGCCACCGGTTCTTGCCGAACTGGCGCTTCTGCACGTGGTACGACAACTGAATGACATCGAAGCTCGTACGGCCGGAATTGAATTCGATGACGGCCTTTTGCCGCTGCTGCTGTTCAGGAATCATTTCCGAGCCGACGGTGATGCCGGTCAGATCCTCGAATTCCTTGTGGTATTTCGTGAGGAGGTCGCCCCGTGGGCTCTTGACCAGGAAAACCTCGATGGTCTCGCCCTTGAATCTCTTCCAATCGAACGGCGCCTGAGCGTGCGCCGCAAGCTGACCGGCCCCGGGGATTGCCCCGAGTGCTGCCGCGCCCGCGCCCGCCTGCAACAGTCGACGGCGCTGTTGTCCCGAATTTTTCAGATCATCACGATTTGCCACGATTTCCTCCTGGCGAGTGCACGCCTGTTTGAACGCGCGGACCCGTCTGCGCGGACGTTTTTGTCGGGTTCAATGATACTGCACCCGTGGACTGCCGATGACGCCCATGTTCAGTGGATGGCGTCGAGATGATGAAATACGTCAATCAGTCTTTCCGCAGTGCAGTCCGGTCCGCGCGCGACCGCCAGGATCCGCGCTTCCCGTGCCGCGACTTCGCGTGCCGCGTCGGGCAGCGCGCGTACCAGCCCCTGCGGGACGATGACGGCGCCGTGCCGGTCGGCGTGAATGAGATCGCCCGGGCGGATACGCAGTCCGAACACTTCGACCTCTCCCCCCACGCTCACCGGGGTGGCGTAGGCATGCGACACCGAGATTCTTCCGGCCAGAAACTGGAAACCGGCAGCCCATTGATCGAGGTCGCGCACGGAACCGTTGGTGATCAATCCGCGTGCGCCGAGCCCGACGTGAATGGCCGATTGGACCTCGCCCCAGAACGCGCCCGTGCCGGCATTCGAATCGAGGTCCTGGATCACCACAATCGCGGGTTTCGGCCCCGCGTCGATGGACCGATAGTAGTCATCCCGAACCTGGTGCTGAGCTCCGTCCGACAGTCTGGACGACTGCGCCGAACGGATCGTCGCCGTCCGGGCGTAGCCGATGACCGGCCTTAGCTGGGGAAAGCCGCAAACGAGGGGTTGCGTGGTGTAACCGCAGTCTCGCGTATCCGGCGCGAGCCGCTCGAGCGCGTTGCAAATCGTTGGCGTGTCGAAGGATGCCAGCGCGTCGAGGTCAGCCAGGGAGAGTTGATGATCTACCATCGCGTGTGCGTCCTCTATTGGTCCTGCATCAGGCCGGCTCCGCGCAATGCGGCCAGCAACGTCTGGCGCGGCATTTCGGCCAGCGGCAGCAGCGGTGCGCGCACCGCACGCCAACCCGGATTGTGCGTCTGCTCCGCCAGAATGGCCTTGAAACCGGCCAGAAACGGTTGTCGAAACGCAATTTCGATGAAAGTGATCACGCGTTCCTCGTCGGCTTGCGTGACCGCAGGTGACAGGAGCGCGCGCACCAATGTTGGATACAGATTGGCAACGCCGCAAATGGTCCCCGCGCCGCCGGCGCGCATTAGCCGCGGCAGATGTGGTTCGTGGCCGACCAGTATTGCGAGTTGGGGTACGCGGCCAAGCAGCGCTTGCGTGTTCGCCCAATCACCGGCGCTGTCCTTGACGCCGGCGATGATGCCGGGGAATGCGGCGGCGAGTCGCGCTATCAGGTCCACTGATAGTGGCGTGCCCGATACCTGGGGAATGTGATACAGGTAGACGCGAAGGCGGGGATCGCCGACGGCTTCGATCAACTGCGCGTACCATGCAAACAAGCCGTCATCGGTCGCGTCCTTCCAGAAAAATGGCGGCAGCACGAGGCACGCGGCGCATCCGGCTTGCACGCCGTGACGCGTGAGTGCAATGGTTTCCGGCAGGGCCGCGCAGCCCGTTGCTGCAACGATGCGCTCACGGGGAATGCCAGCCGCAAGCAACGCATCGATGCCGGCAATGCGCTCGGCCACCGAAAACGATTGACCTTCGCCGGTGGTTCCGAATGGCGCGACGCCGTCGACACCCCGGCCAAGCAGCGATCGCGCGTGCGCGGCCAGCAGTCCATGGTCGACGCCGCCCGACGAGTCGAGTGGGGTCAGCATAGCGCACCACAAGCCGTGCACGGGAGCAGCGGGTTTCGGTTCGTTCAATGGATGTCCTGTTTTCGTTGGCAACGATGCTTGCGTGACCACATGCGCTATTTTGCTCCCATCACGACGCTTGGCAGCCACAAGGTCAGTGGCGGCCAGACGGTGATCGCTGCCAGCACAAGCAGCAGCGGCACGAGCCACGGAAGAATGGCTCGGGATATCTTTTCAAACGTCACGTCCGCTATCCGGGCCATGACGAACAGTACGACGCCGATCGGCGGATGGATGGTCCCGAGAATGAGATTGAAGATCATGATCAAACCGAACTGAACTGGGTCGATGCCGAAGCTGACCGCGGCCGGCACGAGAATTGGAATCAATATCAGCAGCGCGGCCAGCGTCTCCATGAAGCAACCGACCATCAGCAGGATGACGTTCGACGCGAACAGGAACACCAAGGGTTCGTGGATCGCCGCAACCATTGCCGGCGCGAGCGTCTGCGGAATGCGCGAGATCGACATGCACCAGCCCAGCGCGCCGGCTGCCATGACCAGCACCATGACGATCCCGGTCGTTTCCGCCGCGTTGATGAAGATGGCCGGCAGGTCGTTGAAGCGTACCGTGCGGTAGACGACGAAGCCAAGGAACAGCGCGTAGATGTCGGCGACAGCCGCGGCTTCCGTCGGCGTGAACAACCCGCTGAACATGCCACCCAGCAGGATCACGGGGGTGAGCAGCGCAAAGAAGGCACCCTTGAAGGAAGTCCATATGTCCATCAGGCCGCCAAATGCGTGCCGAGGCAAGCCTTGGCGTGGTGCGATGATCGCCACCATGATCATCAGCGAGACGCCCATGAGCACGCCCGGAATGACTCCAGCGAGGAACAGCCGTCCGATCGACGCGTCGGCACTCACGCCATAGATCACCATTGGGAGGCTGGGCGGAATGATCGGGCCTATCGTGGCGGCAGCGGCGCTGATCGCGGCGGCGGTCTCGGACCGGTATCCGGCCTTCTTCATCGCGCGCACTTCGACCGCGCCTGTTCCGGCTGCATCTGCCACGGCAGAGCCCACCATGCCGGCGAATATCATGCTCGACAGGATGCTGGCGTGCGCATATCCGCCGCGAAGCGCGCCCACCAGCGACGTAGCAAAGCGCACGATGCGGTCGGTCAGCTTGGATGCCCCGAGAATGTTGCCCATCAATATGAACAATGGGGCGGCGACGATGGGAAACGAGTTCATCGCCTGGGCCATCTTCTGGGGAACGATCGCGCCGGAGAGTCCCCCGAGAAGGACGAATGCAAAAGCGGCCAGGCCCATCGATGCGAACAGGGGCAGTCCGAGCAGGATGACCACCAGCCAGACGCCCACGATTTCCAGCATGAGCTGCGTCATCGGACGTCCGCCTTGGCGTCAGCGGCCGCGGCCCGCGATCGCTCGAAGCTCGCGATGACCTCGCTTGCACCTTGTACCGCGGTAACGATGCCCGAAAGCACCATGGGGACATACATCCACGCCATGGCGATCGGCAATGACGTCGCTTCCAGATCGTGATTCTTGCTGACCAGCCCGACGCCGTACCAGGTGATCAGCACGCCAAACAGCGTCAGCGCGAGCTGGAATACCGTCTCCACTTTCGCGTGCGCACGTGCGGGCAGCAAGTCCTGGAAATATCGAATGCGCACGTGAATTCGCTTGCGGCTGGCCAGAACCCAGCCGAAGACGGCAAGCCAGACCATCAGGAAGCGCGACAGCTCGTCGGTCCAGATCAGCGGGTTGCCTAGCCCGCGCGTGATGACGCCAAGCGCCACGCAACCCAGAAGTGCCAAGACCAGCGCGCAGGCAACGAACGTGGCGGCTCGATCGCAACCGCGTACCAGGTGACGAAGCATTTCGATCCCCAGAGGCTCGAGCGCGGTTGGTGCCCGTGCTCGAGCCTACGCATCGGTCATGTGGCCGAAATACGCTCCCAGAGCCCCTTGCCCCATTTCGCCTCGAATTTGGCGGGTAGGGTAGCCAGAACGGGTTTGCGGAAGCTTTCGACGTCCGGCTGGATCACGGTCATGCCGCCGGCTTTGAACGTGTCGACGAGCTTCGCTTCCTGCGCCAGGATTTCGTCGTCCTGGATCAGCGCGTTGGTCGCGATCGCCGACTTCAGCATCCGTTGATGTGCCGCATTGAGTGATTGCCACGTCGCTTCGTTCACCGCGATCAGGCGCGGCGTGAGGATATGGCCGGTTAGGACCAGGTACTTCTGCACTTCGTTGAACTTCCCGCTCTGGATCGTCGGCAACGGATTCTCCTGTCCATCTACCGCGCCCTGACTCAACGCGAGGTAGAGTTCGCTGAAATTGAGCGGCGTGGGCCGGGCTCCCCAGGCCTCGGCCATTGCCCGGAACGTGTCGACTTCGGGAATGCGCAGCTTGAAACCTTTCATGTCGTCGACGGTGTTGATGGCCTTGGACCCGGACGTGACGTGCCGTTTTCCGTAATACGTCGAGCCGATGACCCGCATCGATCGCTTGGAAACCAGCGCCGCATTCATTTCGTCGACCAGCGACGATGACATGACGCGACGAATCTGTGCCGCGTCACGCCAGATGTAGGGTGCTTCGAGGATCGAGAACTGCGGAACGAACTGGCCGAACTGCGCGGCGCCTTCATCGACCAACTGGATGGCGCCGTTGGAAGTGGCTTCAATGAGATCGCGCGACGACCCGAGTTGGCCGGCCGGAAAGACCTGGATTTCGACAGCGCCACTGGACTGCTCCCGGACCTGCTTCGCCACGCGTTCCATCATGGCGATTCCGGGGTGATTGGTCGGGAGCACCGATGCCCAGCGCAGCGTCGTTGCGGCGCGGGCACGTCCCGGTATGACACTCGCTGCAGCAGTCGCCAGCGCGGCGCCCAAGACGTGGCGCCGCGTCCATCGCGTCGAATGGCTCATGCAATTCCTCCTTGGTCATTGTTCATACGAATCCGGCCGGACATTTGCCTCGGTTGCCGGTGTCAACGATACATTGACGCCCCCCATAGTCAACCGGCGCGCGGGCGAGACGATGATGGACGAACGCGCTAACATTATCAATGTGGCAATGACTTGATGCCCTTTCATGTCGATCCTCCCGGCTCTTCACTCCTTGGCAGCCAAAGCAACGCCCGGCTTCGGTGGCGCGCCATTGGGAAACCTGTTCCGCGCGATTCCCGATGACGATGCCGTTGCGCTGATCGGGCATGCCTACGACGCGGGCACCCGCTATTTCGACACCGCGCCGCACTATGGACAGGGCCTGTCCGAACACCGCTTCGGCGCTGGGCTGCGCGGTAGTCCGAGAGACTCGTTCCTGCTCTCGACCAAGGTCGGCCGACTGCTGACACCCTCGCGTGTCGCCCCCAGCGCGCAAAACGGTTATGTCGACGTGCTGCCTTTCGTCCAGCGTTACGATTACACAAGCGAAGGCGTGTTGCGCTCGCTCGAGGACAGCCTGCAGCGGATGGGACTGTCGCGCATCGACTTCGTGTTCATTCACGATATCGACGTGGCCACGCACGGCGACGCTCATCCCCTGCACTTTCAGCACATGCTTGACGGCGCGCTGCCGACACTGTCGGCATTGAAGGCAGCGGGAACGATCGGCGGTTACGGCCTGGGCGTCAACGACGTCGATATCTGCCTCGACACCATGCGCCATGCGGATCTCGACGTCATCCTGCTGGCTGGACGCTACACGCTTGCCGACCAGTCCGCGTTGGCAACCTTGTTGCCGGAGTGCGCGCGGCGTGAAGTGGCGATCGTGCTGGGAGGACCGTTCAATTCCGGCATCCTGGCCAGCGGGTCGCGCCCTCGGGATGGTTCGCGCCCCTATTTCAACTATGTGCCGGCGCCGGACCACGTCGTCACGCGCGTCGCGAGTATTGAAAGAGTGTGCGCCGAGTACGCGGTGCCGCTCAAGGCTGCGGCCCTGCAATTCCCGACTGGACATCCGGCGGTGGCCTGCGTCCTGCCCGGCGCCCGGTCACGCGTTGAGTTCGACGACAATGCGGCCATGGCCATGTTCGCGATTCCCGCGGATTTCTGGCAGGCGCTGCGCGACCGGTCGCTGGTCGACCCGTCGGCGCCGCTGCCCGGTGCTACGAAACGAGTTCTCGCGTGAGCGGTTTCGTCGACGCCCACCATCATGTGTGGTCACTCGCGCGGGGCGACTATGGCTGGCTTACGCCGGCGCTCCCGGTGATCTATCGCGATTTCGGGTTGGCCGATCTTGCGCCGCTGCGCGAGGCGGCGGGGATCACGACAACGGTGCTGGTGCAGGCCGCACCCACGGTAGCCGAAACCCGGTTCCTGCTCCAGGTCGCCAAGGATAGCGGCGGCGTGGTCAAGGGCGTCGTAGGGTGGGTTGACTTGGCCGACCTGGATGCCATTCCGACCTTGACCCGGCTCGCGCGCAATCCGCTGCTGAAGTCGATCCGGCCGATGCTGCAGGATATGCCCGACCCTTCGTGGATCCTGCGCGCCGACGTGGGTCGCGCATTGGCTGCCTTGCCGCGACTGGGGCTGCGTTTCGACGCGTTGGTGAAGCCCGCACAGCTGCCCGCCTTGTTGCCGCTGCTCGATCATCATCCGGACCTCGCCGTGGTGATCGATCATGCGGCCAAACCGGACATTGCGGGCGGCATGTGGGAACCGTGGGCGCGTTCGATGCGCGCGGCGGCGGCCAATTCGCGGGTTCGCTGCAAACTGTCCGGACTGGTTACGGAAGCCGGCCCGAACTGGACCATCGAGACGTTGCGCCCGTACTTCGAGTTCCTCCTCGAATGCTTCGGTGCCCATCGCCTCATGTGGGGCAGTGACTGGCCCGTAGTCAATCTGGGCGGATCGTATCAACGGTGGTACGCCGCGACCGTCGCATTGATGGCCGGGCTGACGTTGCAGGAACGTGCCGCCATCATGGGTGGCACCGCGCGGAAATTCTATGGGCTCTAGGGAGCCTCCGCACAAGTATTCACGATTGCGCTGCTTTGGCCCGATGCGAATGGATGCGAGACGGGCGACGCCGGTCGTAGTTGATCCTACGATGCCAAGGAGCACGGCAAAGCAGACGCCGCATTGGGCAGCAGCCCGGAGGGACGGGGCTTTTCGGGCGGACTGTTTTGTCGCGAGCCTCGCGAAGGGGGTCGACCATTCGCTTCGGCCCGCTTCGCGCATCCCATCCCGAAAAGCTCCCCGTCGCAACCGCGAATACTTGTGCGGAGGCTCCCTAATAAATGTGTCGGGCCAACTGGGCGCGATGCATTATGGTCGTGGCGATTTCCTCGATCGACTTCGACGATGTATCGAGCACGGCGATGTTCTCCCGGTGCATCATCGCCTCGGCCTCGCGGACTTCGTAGCGGCAACTTTCGATGGCCGCATATTTGCTGCCGGGGCGGCGCTCCTCGCGGATTTCGCGCAGGCGTTCCGGATGGATGGTAAGTCCGAACAGCTTGTTGCGAAACGGCAGTACCGACTTCGGCAGCTTCTTGTCGGCGAAATCGTCGGGCGTCAGCGGGAAATTCGCGGCGCGCACGCCGAACTGCAACGCGAGGTAGAGCGACGTGGGCGTCTTGCCGCAGCGCGAGACACCGACGAGGATCAGCTGTGCCTTGGACAGGTCGCGGGTGGCGGCACCGTCGTCGTGCGATTGCGCGAAGTTGATCGCTTCCATGCGCGCGAAGTATTCGTGGCTGTTGGCCATTCCGTGCGTGCGCCCGGCGGCGTGCGAGCTCTTGGCACCGAGTTCGGCCTCCAGCGGCTGGATGAAGATCTGGAACATGTCGAGCGTCAGGGCGTGCGCATCGCGGCGGATGATGGCGCTCATCGCCTCGTCGACCACCGAGCTGATCACGATCGGCCTCCGGCCTTCGCGCTCGGCGGTTTCGTTGACTTGCCGGATGGCCTCGGACACCTTGTCCAGCGAATCGACGAACGGGATGGTCACGCGTTGGAAAGCGAAGTCCTCGAATTGCGTGAGCAGGCTGTTGCCGAGCATTTCGGCGGTGATGCCGGTGCGGTCGGACAGGAAGAAAACGGTGCGCCGGTCAGGCATTCGATTGTTCGGTTCGAGCGGCCACGGTTCGCTGGCGGGTGGCCCGCATTGCCACGTACAGCGCCAATGCAACGAGAACGGCCGCGAGCATGTACGGCGCCCCGGGCAAGTGCAATATGCCGTCGGAGCGGAGTGCGAACGCGAATACCTGGGTGAACAGCAAGGGGCCGATCATGCCCGCCACGCCCTGGAGACTTCCCAGCGCGCCCTGCAGTTTTCCCTGGTCGGACGCGCCAACGTGGCGGGACATGAGACCCTGTATCGACGGGCCCGAAAGTCCCCACAGGGCGAGCAGCGGGAGACCGGCGATAAAGAGCATGCCGGTAGGCGCCAGCGCGTAGATCGCGAAGCCGATCGCGCCGCAAGCCAGGCCGACCTTCAGCGCGTTGCGTTCGCCGAAACGCTTCACGATCGGACCGACCAGCCCAGCGGACACGATCGTCTGGGCGACACCGACTGCGGCCAAAGTCAGTCCGACCGTAGCCGCCCCCCATTGATAGCGATACCCAGTGTAGAGAACGAATACGCTGGGCAGCGAATCGTGCGCGATCCGTTGCAGAAAGATCGCGCCGCCCAAGCCCGCCAGCAATGGCTGCGCACGCAGGAAACGGAGCGAACCGATGGGGTTGGCCAGCCGCCAACGGAACGTCGTGCGTCGGCTGTGCGGCAGCGACTCGGGTAACACAAAGTAGCCGTATAACGCATTCGCGAGGCTCAAGCCTGCGGCAACCCAGAACGGCAAGCGCAAGTCGATGGCGCCCAGAAAGCCGCCCATCGCGGGCCCCACGATGAACCCGAAACCGAACGCGGCGCCAAGCATCCCGAATTTCGCGGCACGTTTCTCGGCCGGCGTGACGTCCGCGATGTACGCGCCTGCTGTGGCGAACGTCGCGGCCGTGATGCCGGAAAGCAGTCGCCCGGCGAACAGCCACCACAGCGACGGCGCCAGCGCCATCATGACGTAGTCGAGGCCCATGCCGAGGTTCGACAGGATGATGACCGGCCGGCGGCCGAAGCGGTCGGAGAGCGCGCCCAATACCGGAGAAAATAGGAACTGCATCGCGGCCCAGGAGAAGCCGAACAAGCCGGCAATCGTCGCGGCCCCGGCAACGTCACCGCCCATGAATTCGACGATGAGTTTTGGCAGGACCGGGATCATGACTCCGAGTGCCAGCATGTCGAGCAGCACGGTGACCAGGACGAATGCGAAGGCGGCACGCCCTGGTGCGGGAAGCGTTTCAGTCATCTTGGGTTGGGTCGGGGACGGGCGGCGCGAGCAGGGCGGATCCTACCAGCGCGACCAGATCGGCGTGACGCCTGCTGGCATGTCCGGCAGGTCGCCCAGGTCGAGCCAGCCCTCGCCGGGACCGTGATAGTCGGAGCCGCATGACGCCGCCAGACCGAACACCCGCGCATAGGTGCTGTATTCGGCATATTGCGCGGGCGTATGCGACGGCGACAGGACCTCGATGCCATCGCCTCCGGCATCGCGAAATTCCCCCAGCAGGCGCCGCATGCCGGTCGGGGAAATCTTGTAGCGACCCGGATGCGCGACGACCGCGACGCCGCCCGCTGCATGTATCCAGTCGACCGCCTCGGTCAACGTTGCCCAGGCATGCTTTACATAGCCGGGCTTGCCCGGCGTGAGAAAGCGCTTGAATACATCCTTCGTTTCCCGGGCGTAACCGGATTCGACCAGGAATCGGGCGAAGTGGGTGCGCGAAATGAGCGGTTCGCTGGTGACGTAATTTCGCGCACCTTCATAGGCCCCCGGAATGCCGGCCTCGGCCAGACTGGCGGCGATCTTCCTTGCGCGCGCATCCCGACCCGAGCGAATGCTTGCGAGTCCCGCGTCGAGCTTCGCATTCGCGGCGTCGATGCGCAGCCCGAGGATATGCAGTGTGTGCGGCTCCCAACTCACTGACAATTCGGCGCCCGGAATGAGCGTGATGCCCACGTCCTGCGCCGCGGCGAATGCCTCGGCCAGTCCCGCCGTTTCGTCGTGATCGGTGAGCGCGAACACATCCACGCCGCGAAGTGCCGCACGGCGCACGACGGCATCCGGGGTCAGCAGGCCATCCGAGTATGTGGAATGGGAATGAAGGTCGTAGCGAGGCATGCGTTGGCCGGACGTGTACGCCGCGGCGCACAATACTTGAGTTAAGTTGTTGATTCTAGCAGAATAGAAGGTTTCCCCGGCACTTAACCGCCATCGCGACCTGCGTCCGATGCGTCTTTCGCCAACACGAATCCCCAAAACATGCTCACCGCGGCAAATCTCGCAATCCAGTTCGGCGCCAAGCCGCTGTTCGAAAACGTTTCGATCAAGTTCGGCGATGGCAACCGCTATGGCCTGATCGGCGCGAATGGCTGCGGCAAGTCGACGCTGATGAAGATCCTGGGCGGCGATCTGGAGGCGTCCAACGGCAACGTCGCCATCGATCAGGGCGAACGCCTGGGCAAGCTCCGGCAGGACCAGTTCGAATTCGAAGAGCAACGCGTGCTCGACGTCGTGCTGATGGGGCACGCGGAGCTCTGGGAAACGAAGGACGAGCGCGACGCGATCTACGCCAATCCCGACGCCAGCGAGGAGGATTACGTGCGGGCGGCGGACCTCGAGGCCCATTTCTCGGAACTGGGCGGATACACGGCGGAAGCGCGCGCCGGCGAGTTGCTGCTTGGATTGGGGATACCGACCGAGCAGCACGAGGGCCCGATGAGCGCGGTGGCGCCGGGCTGGAAGCTGCGCGTGCTGCTCGCCCAGGCACTGTTCGCCAATCCTGACATCCTGTTGCTCGACGAGCCGACCAACCACCTCGACATCAATACGATCCGGTGGCTGGAAGGCGTGATCAACGCCCGCAATTCGACGATGGTGATCATCTCGCACGACCGGCATTTCCTGAACAGCGTTTGCACGCATATGGCGGACCTGGACTACGGCACGTTGCGCGCCTATCCGGGCAACTACGACGACTACATGATCGCGTCCACCCAGGCCCGCGAGCGCCTGTTGTCCGCGAACAGCAAGGCCAAGGACCGCATCGTCGAGCTGCAGGAGTTCGTGCGCCGGTTCTCGGCCAACAAGGCCCGCTCCAAGCAGGCAACTTCCCGCATCAAGATGATCGAGAAGCTGAAGCCTGACGACGTAAAGCCGTCTTCTCGGCAGAATCCGTACATCCGCTTCGATTACGATCCCAAACAGAAGCTGCACCGGCATGCCGTCGAGGTCGAGGGCCTCGCCAAGGGCTGGCCGGGCATGACGACGCCACTGCTGGCAGAACTTTCCTTCACGCTCGAAGCCGGGCAGCGCCTGGCCATCATCGGCCCCAACGGTGCGGGCAAGACCACGCTGCTGCGCACGCTCATCGGCGAACTCGCGCCGGACGCCGGCACGGTCAAGTGGGCAGAGCGAGCAACCATCGGCTACTACCCGCAGGATCAGACGGCAGACTTCGAACAGGAAATGAACCTGCTCGACTGGATGGGGCGCTGGATGCAGCCGGGCGACGACGAACAGATCGTACGTGCGACACTGGGACGGTTGCTCTTCTCGGGTGACGAAACCCAGAAATCGGTGCGCGTGCTGTCCGGTGGCGAACGCGGGCGGATGCTGTTCGGCAAGCTGATGCTGCAACGGGCCAATGTGCTGGTATTGGACGAGCCGACCAATCACATGGACATGGAATCGATCGAATCGCTGCAACTGGCGCTCGAGCTGTTCCCGGGAACGTTGATCCTCGTCTCCCACGACCGCCAGTTCGTGTCCGCACTGGCCACCCAGGTACTGGAACTCGGCAGTGGCCGCCCTGTCCACTTCGATGGCAACTACGAGGATTACCTGGGCTCCCGTGGGCTGGCGTAAAGGGCAGCGGAAAGGGTCATTTCCGGTCGCGGCGGCGCCACAAATCGTAGCCATTGGCTGCCGTTTGTCCGGATTCGCTTGCGCAAGGTTGCAAATTCGGTCAAATATATGCCATTGGTATGGCGTCGCGGTGTTTTATTAGTCACACTATCGACGTCGACTCTTGTCTCAAATTAAAGGTCCGCGAACCGTGAAACTTCTCGACCGCGTCCTCAATCCCCGCGAAATCAGGCGGCGGCTGGGCATGAACCAGGAACAGTTCTGGACTCAGATCGGCGTCACCCAGAGCGGCGGTTCGCGCTATGAGAGCGGACGCGACATGCCACGACCCGTCAAGGAATTGCTGCGACTCGTGCACGTCGAGCAACTGGACCTGTCGCAGGTCAAGCGCGTCGATTTCGAGATCATCATCTATCTCAAGGAATCGCATCCGGATCTGTACCGCACGCTGCGCCGCGCGGTCAAGAGCCGGCACAAGGCGCCCGCGGACGCAGGCATCAACCTCGCGTCGGATCCGGGTGAGGACGCAAGCGCGGACATTCTGGAATCCGAGGAAGTCTCCTCCGGAGCGGGCGGGCACCACGTCGACTGAACGACAGCGCAGGAACCGAGCAGGAACACGGCCGCCAATGTGCGGCCGTATTGTTTTTTGTTGGTTCGGCAACGAACTCTTGCCTTGACGTACCGCAACGCAACATGTCGCGTCGAATAGTCCCTACAAGGTAAAATCGAGCGGGTTTACCCGTTAACTTTTGCGGCGCACCATCGGTGACGCCTGAGCTGGAGCACGAAAATGAGCGAGGCCCGGGTCATTCCATTCGAACAATTGCGCATGACCGACGTCGAGCGCGTAGGCGGCAAGAACGCCTCGCTCGGTGAAATGATCAGCCAGTTGGCCGAAGCGGGCATCCGCGTGCCGCGCGGATTTGCGACAACGGCCTTTGCCTATCGCGAGTTCCTTCAGCACGAGGGCCTGGCCGAGCGAATTGCCGCGCGTCTGGCGACCCTTGATACCGACGACGTGGCAGAGCTTGCGCGTACCGGGGCGCAGATCCGCGGCTGGCTGGTCGCGGCGCCGCTACCCCCCGCGCTGGAGGCCGAGATACGCGTCGCCTACGCCGCGTTGACCAAGGAATCGCCGGGAGCCTCCTTTGCCGTCCGGTCGTCGGCTACGGCAGAGGATCTGCCGGATGCCTCGTTCGCTGGACAGCAGGAAACATTTCTTAATATCAATGGGTTGGATAATGTTTTTCATGCAATAAAGGAGGTTTTTGCCTCGCTATACAACGACCGTGCGATTGCCTACCGCGAGCACCAAGGCTTTGCCCACGCGGACGTCGCGCTCTCGGCAGGCGTGCAGCGCATGGTCCGCAGCGACCTCGCTGCCTCGGGCGTCATGTTCACCATCGACACCGAGTCGGGCTTCGAGAATGTGGTGTTCATCACGTCGGCCTACGGCCTTGGCGAGACGGTCGTCCAAGGCGCCGTCAACCCTGACGAGTTCTACGTCTACAAGCCCAACCTTGCGGCCAAGCGGCCGGCAATTCTGCGCAAGACCGTCGGCGGCAAGGCGGTCAAGATGACGTTTGCGGATGCGCAGATGGCCGGCAGGTCCACGGTCACCGGCGACGTGCCGGAGGCCGACCGGATCCGCTTTTCGATCACCGATGATGAAGTGCACGAACTCGCCCGCTACGCGGTCGTCATCGAGCAGCACTATGGGCGTGCGATGGACATTGAATGGGGGCGCGACGGTCAGGACGGCATGCTCTACATCCTTCAGGCGCGGCCCGAGACGGTGAAGTCGCAGGAGGATGCGTCCGAGCGCCTTCGCCGCTACCGTCTGAAAACCAAGGCCGCAGTCAGGGCGAGCGGGCGGGCCATTGGTCAAAAGATCGGGCAGGGTAGCGTACGGCTCATCAAGTCCTCCGCCGAAATGGATCGCGTGAAGGCGGGCGACGTGCTGGTGACGGACATGACCGACCCGGACTGGGAACCGGTGATGAAGCGCGCGGCAGCCATTGTCACCAATCGAGGCGGCCGCACCTGCCACGCGGCGATCATCGCGCGCGAACTCGGCATCCCTGCGGTTGTCGGGTGTGGCGACGCGACGCGCGTGCTCAAGGACGGAGATGCCGTGACGGTCTCCTGCGCCGAAGGTGACACCGGCCATGTCTACGAGGGTCTGCTGCCTATCGAAATCATCGATGTGCAGCTCGACAAGATGCCGCCGGCGCCGACCAAGATCATGATGAACGTCGGGAACCCCGAACTTGCATTCGAGTTTCAGCGCTTGCCGAACGAAGGCGTCGGCCTGGCGCGCCTCGAATTCATCATCGCCCGCAACGTCGGCATCCACCCCAAGGCCCTGCTGGAGTTCGATCGCCAGCCGGGCGAACTGAAGCGCGAAATCGAATTGCGCATCGGAGGCTATGCCAGTCCGACCGAGTTCTATGTGCAGAAGATCGTCGAGGGCGCGGCCACGATCGCGGCTGCGTTCTTCCCAAAGAAGGTGATCGTACGTCTGTCGGACTTCAAGTCCAACGAATACATGAACCTGCTGGGCGGCAAGCGCTACGAGCCGCACGAAGAAAATCCGATGCTCGGGTTCCGAGGCGCGTCAAGGTACATCGCGCCGGAGTTCTACGAATGCTTCGCGCTCGAATGCGAGGCGATGAAGCGCGTGCGCAACGACATGGGTCTCACCAACGTCGAGATCATGATTCCGTTCGTGCGCACGCTGACCGAGGCCGAGAAGGTGATTGCGTTGCTCGCGCGCAACGGGTTGCAACGTGGCGCAAACGGTCTGCGCGTGATCATGATGTGCGAGCTGCCATCCAATGCGGTCCTGGCGGAGCAGTTTCTCGAGCACTTCGATGGTTTTTCGATCGGCTCCAACGACATGACGCAGTTGACGCTTGGCGTGGACCGCGATTCCGGCGGCCCGATAGCGGCGACATTCGACGAGCGCGACGGCGCGGTGAAGGCGATGCTGTCGATGGCGATTGCCGCCTGCCGCAAGCTGGATCGCTACTGCGGCATCTGCGGCCAGGGCCCCTCGGACCACCCCGATCTTGCGCAATGGCTGGTCGAGCAGGGCATCGAGAGCATGTCACTCAATCCGGATACCGTCGTGGAAACGTGGATGGCGTTGGCCGGCGGCAAGGCACACTGACGCGCCTGGATTGACAAGGTTGTTGCAATGCTCCGGGTTCATACCGAGGAGCAGTAGCGCCGAGGGATCTGTCTTCCGCGTGCCTCATCCATCTGACCGATTTCGCATCGCGAGATCTTGACGTGTAATCGGTGGCATGCGCAGGCCGCCCTCTGTCCATGTCGTGCTCTCGCCGTCCCGCATCGCGGGTGCTGGCATCGGCGTGCTTGCGGCAGCCACGATTGCGCTGACCATCGCGCTGCCTCTTCAGCCACTGCTGCAGCTGGGATTGAGTGCGGCGGTCGTGGCGTGGGCGGGGTGGTCATTCCATGTCGATGCGTTGCATCGCGGCCGTTTCGCGGTCACCGACGTGCGGCTGGCGCCCGATTTGATCCTCGTTGTGTGCATGGGCGACGGACGCCTGGTTGCCGGTCACGTGCGCGCATCGACATACGTAGGCGCATGGGTCACGACGATTGTTTGGCGTCCGGACGGTTGGCGATGGTCGCGTGCGATCCTCGTGCTCCAGGATATGTTGCCGGCGGAGGACTTCCGGCGGCTGCGCGTGATGTTGCGCTACGCGCGCAGCAGCGAAGTGCAGGAGATTCCCGCCAGCCAGGCCTGAGCGTCCAGCATGACTCCGCTTTCTGCCTTCGTCTGGCCGGCCACCAGGTGCAGGTAGAGCGGCACGATCGACTCCGGCAGCGGCAGCGCTGCACGATCCTCGCCGGGGTGCGATTGATTGCGCAGCGGGGAGCGAATCGGACCGGGAACCACCGCATTGATACGCAGGTTGGCGCGGTTCTCCCACTCGTCGGCCAACTCGCGCGCCAGCGTGGACACACCGGCCTTGGTGACCGCGTAGCCGCCCCAATAGGCGCGCGGCTGCTCCCCGCGATTGTCCAGCGTGAATACGACGCTGGCATCCGGTGCAGCATCGAGCAGCGGCATCAGAGCGCGCGTCAGGCCCATCGGCGCCGCGACATTCACGCGCAGCAACGACACCCAGCTGTCGAAGGATTGATGTTCGAGCGGCCCCAGCGATCCCAGCAGCGCCGCGGTATGGATCAGACCATCCAGCCGCCCCAATTGCGCGCGCAACGCGCTTTCTACATTGGCGAAATCCGATGCCTCGGCGCGAGCCAGGTCGAGCGGCAGGATCACGGGCTCCGGATGCCCGGCGGCGACGATTTCGTCGTACAGTGCGTCGAGCTTGCGTTCGATCCTTCCATGCAGCACGACGGTGGCGCCATGCGCCGCACACGCCCGGGCCAGTGGCGCGCCGAGCCCACCGGTCGCGCCCGTAATGACGAGTACGCGATCCGCAAGCATTTCGCCTTGTTGGACGGAGGTGGGCGGGGGCAGTGGCATGGGCGGCGATCATAGCTGAATGGCGCATAGGCGGGGCCCTGTAGTGCGCCCGGATTGCCAAGAATGCTCCGCAAAGCTATAATTTCAGGCTGTCCGTGGGGGTATAGCTCAGCTGGGAGAGCGCTTGCATGGCATGCAAGAGGTCAGCGGTTCGATCCCGCTTACCTCCACCAACGACACACCAGAAAACAGCCCTGAATCCGAGGCTGATGCACTGCTTAGTCCCCATCGTCTAGAGGCCTAGGACACTACCCTTTCACGGTAGGTACGCGGGTTCGAATCCCGCTGGGGACGCCAGCTATACCCAAATCTGGGTATAGCGTTCCGCATTGAATCCGTCATCCGCACGCTCCACGTGCCAACCCGCGTTCGCGTGCTGCCGGCGTGCCCGCCTTCGGCCAACTTCGTCCGGTCAGTGTCACCTTCTAAGTTGCCGGCAGGGGGTTATTGGCCAACTGGTCCAGCGGCCGTGATCGGTTCGGCGGTCGTTTCGCCTATTTCTTCGTGCATCCTTGGTTATTCTTGCCCTTGGCGCAAACGGTACCATTGGGGCCTTCGGCTACGCCCATGCCATTCTTGGTCTTGGCTTCTCCACCACGCGCGGTCTTAGTGGTGGTCACGCCGTTCTGATTCGTCTGCGCCACGGCAGCATTGCCTGTCCTGGGATTTACGGCGGCCTTCGTGTCGGTGTTGCTTTTCACGGTCGTTACTCCGCCTGGATTCTTTTGGGCGGTAGTGACGTTGCCCGTGTTGGAGTTGACCACCACGGCCTTTTCACCATTGCTGCAAACCGCCTTGCCACGAGCGTTAGTCACGCAATCAGCCGCCGATGCCACTGACGCAAAAGACACGAGCGCGATCATCAACACTACCTTCATTTGCATCTCCACAAATTCATGAATGAGAATTTATCAACGACGAATTGGCTACGTTAAGCTTCATATAGTAGCCTATCCTCGCATCGCAACTCGTGTTTGTGCTTAGTCAACGGCGGTCCATTGCATTTTCGGATTTGGAAAGTCCCGGCCGTCCTACTGCGGCTCTTTACGCCTGCATGGCTGCTGTGCGGGAGTTCGCGGGCCGCTCAAATCGGCACCGTGCGGATCTCTGACCGGCCAGTAGTCGCCGTTCGCAAATTCCTCCAATACCGGTCATTCGGGGCCGGGGGTCTTGGTGTTGCAGAAACAGCCGACACAGTGCGCGGCGTATGATCGCGACTAGCAGACTCCGGGGGAGTTAGCCCCATTAGGCAGTGCCGCCGGCCCGAATGATGCAACTACAAGAGTATTTGGAAGTAAGCGACGGAATCTGCCGGTTCCGTCCGCACGGTGACTGCTCTCTAATTGAAGCAGTAGATCTCATCATGCGCGCTATCGCATATTGCCGTGTGAGGAGCGTGAATAGGCTCCTGGTCAATGTGACAGGGCTGACCGGGGTCCCCATCCCTTCGCTTGTTGATCGCTTCTTGATGATCGAAGAATGGGCACAAGAAGCGAAAGGCATGGTTCTTGTCGTGCTGGTCGTCCTCGCTGAATACATTCATCCCGCGAAGTTTGGCGTAAGGGTAGCTGCGGACTTCGGTTTGGTCGCCGACATCTACACTTCGGAGACAGATGCATTCGAGTGGCTTTTGAGCGGCGTTGATCCACGCTAACGCCCAAGTGTGCGTCTGCCGTCAGGGGCTCGCTGTCGTACCGCAGGTGAATCACAGGCGAAGTTCGGCCAGAAGCGGTCGTTTGAGCGTTCCTTCCGGCAGGGGTAGCGCGAATGGGCGTCAAGTTGTTCGCGCAATGTCTAGACGGTGTGTTGCGAGGTAACATCGCGCCAGTCGCTTCCGGCTAACAGCAAACACCTCCGTTTCGACAAGCACGGTCTGGCGGATATAAGCGTGGAGAGCGAACCCGCACTTCCATCGGATGATGTTTCGCCGCTGGCCTGCGTGGATTCGGACCACTCGGAAACCTCGCGATGCTGGCGATCGCCGCGGGGACTTTGGTGACCCCTCTCATCGGCGCAGTGCTGGTGCTGGCATGGGCATGGCGGTCGGGCACGCCATGGCGTGAGATCGGCTACGCGCGACACCGAGTTGGCTCGTGCCTGTGGCCGCCAGCCTGCCCGCGCGCGGCCGCCTCGGCGTCGGCGTCCGCGCGAAAGTGCGACGACAAGGCTGCCGAGCATCCCGATACCGCCAGAATCGACGATTGACCCGCACTGTCAACCCCACCACAATCAGGCTCGCGTGATTGACACGCTTATCCGCTATCCGTATCCGTGACCATTATCGCCGGTTATCCGTGGTATTCCGATTGGGGACGCGACACGTTCATCGCGATACATGGATTGACGCTCGCGCGCGGCGACTTCGCAGCTGCCGGGTCGATTCCCACAGGCTGGACGGATAGGGTATCGGAGGGCATGCTGCCCAACCACCTTCCGTATCGCGGCACAACACCGGAGTTCAATGCCGTCGAAGCCTCGCTGTGGCAGGTGTTTGCCGTGCACGAATTTGCGGCCGCCGCCGATCCCCGGGCCGGCGTGCGCGAAAGCCTGCGGCGCGCGATCACCGCCATCCTCGACGGCGACGTGACAGGAGTCCGATTCGGGATCCGCATGCTTGCACGCACGGCACGTCACGGTGCGGCGTTCGGTGCCTGGCGACTGTGAACCGGAATGCCCGCGTCGCTCGCGAAGCTTTCGCCGCCCCGCCTTGCGCGTGTCGTTCGCCGCGAGCGGTTGCATCGGCTGCTCGACTCCGGCGTCCGCGCGCAGGTGGTCTGGTTCGCAGCCGCGGCGGGGTCGGGCAAGACTACGGCCGCAGCTGAGTACCTCGCGGCACGCAAGACACCGGTGCGCTGGTATCGCGTCGATGCCGGTGATCTCGATCTAGCCTCGTTCTTCTACTATCTCGCGCGTTCAGCGCTGGCGGCGCGCAAGCGGAAGGCGCTGCCGATCTTCGGTCCGGAATTCGCGGAGCAGCCTGTCGCATTTGCCCGCCGGTTCTTTCGCGAATTCTTCACGCACCTGCCGTCGGGTTCGACGCTCGTGTTCGACGACCTGCAGGTCGCCGCAGTCACGCTGCTGCCGGCGATCATCGCTGTCGCGATCGAAGAGCTGCCTCCCGGTTTGCGGATGTTCCTGCTGAGCCGCGAACACGCGCCAGCGACGTTTGCCGGATTTCGCGCCACCGACCGACTTGGCGTGATCGACGAGGACCTGCTGCGCTTCGACGACGACGAAGCGACGGCCCTGCTGCGCGAGCGCATGGGCGCCGCGGCGGATGCCGAGTTGCAACAGCGCCTGCGCGGCAGTGCACGCGGCTGGGCCGCAGGCCTGGTGCTGTTGTCGGAGCACATGAAGCATGGCGACGCGCCGACGGCCGCCGCGGCGGATCGGCCGGGACAGACGCTGTTCGACTACTTCGCGCGCGAAGTCTTCGAGCGGATGGGCGAGGCGGAGCAGCGCTTCATGGAGCTCACCGCATTGCTCCCCGAGTTCACGCCGCAGGCGGCGGCCACGGTGACCGGCCGCGACGATGCGCAGGATGTCCTCGACGACCTGCTTCGCCGGCAGCTGTTCGTAACCCGGGTTGCCGGCTCCGTGCCGCGCTACGTTTACCACGATCTCTTCCGTGCCTTCCTGCTCGACTGGCTGCATAGGGAACTCGGTGCGGATTTGCTCAATGATGCGCGCTTGCGTGCGGCCGAGGCGGCGCTCGCGGACGACCGCGAGGACCTGGCCATTTCGCTGTGCCTCGACGCCGCGGCCTTCGAGCGTGCCGCGCAACTCCTTTGCGCGCGGGCACGGACGCTGTTGCAGCAGGGCCGGCGGGCCACGCTGCGCGCCTTTGTCGAGCGCGTACCCGCCGCGCTGGCCGCCGAGCGCCCGTGGCTCGACTACTGGCTGGGTGTGGCCAGCATGATCGATGACGAACCCCGCGCGCTCCATCACTTCGAACGCGCCTATCGGCAATTCATGACCCATGGCGACGCCGCGTCGGCGTGCCTCGTCGCGGCGCAGGCAGTGCTGGCCATCGCCTTGAGCTGGAACACCAACGCCGGCGGACCGGAATGGGTGCAACGCCTCGATCAAGCGACGGGTGCGGCGTCGACGCTCTCGGCGGGCGACCGATTCCTGGTATCAACGGGTCTGCTGCGCGCTGCGGTGATGGACGAGACCTACCGCGTCAATGAGGTAAGCGTTACGGCCGAGGTGGAAAATGCGCTGCGCGAGCTCGAGGACAGGTCGCCGGACATAGACGCGAGCGTGAGGCTGCTCGCCGCCGACACCCTGCAGGAGCATGCGTTGTTCACGGGCGACCCCGCGCTGTTCGAGCGCACGGTTGCAGCGGTCACTCCCTACCTCACCGATCGTGCGCTCACCTCATGGGCCAAGTGTCACTGGCTGGTCTCCTTCGGCACGGTAAGCGGCCGCAAGTATGCGTATCGCAAGGCGGGATTTCCCTACGCGGACGCGCATGCTGCATTGCAGGACGCATGGGAGACGAGCCAGCGGGACGAGTTGCCCAATCTCAGCTTTGCCGCCACGAATGCGATGCTCAACATCGCGCGCGCGGCCGGTGACTTCGGTGTGGTCGCCGGGCTGCTGGCGCGATTGGAATCGGAATGCAATCCGGCACACCCGCGGCAGGTGTGCGATCTGCTGGACCAGAAAGCATCCGAGCTGGGGCGCAATGGCCGCTACGTGGAGGCCCTTGCGGCCGCAAACGCGGCCCTCGCAGCGGCGGAACGGGCGCAGCTGCCTGTCACCGAAATGTGGAGCGAATGGGTCAGCCACGGGACGCTTCTGATCGGATTGGATCGCTGCGACGAGGCCGCCGCCTACCTGCGCGAGCGCGCGAGCCACTTTTCCGGCGTATTCATGCAGGTAATGCTGATCATTGCCGCGAGTGCCGAGGTGTGGGCCGCGCGGCGCGACGGGGCGCCCGATTATGTCGAGCGGCTTCGCCAGTGCATGGGCGAGGCGCGCGCAATGGGGTGGGCCAACTACATGACGCCGATCCCGCTGATCGTAGCGCAGCTTTGGTCCGACGCGCTCGAGCATGGCATCGAGCGGGACTTCATCGTGGCCGCCATTAGGCGGCGCCGCCTCGCGCCGCCGCGGGGATACATACCATCGTGGCCGTGGCGCGTGCGTGTGCGGGTGCTGGGCCGCCTCGAAATCGAATGCGACGACGTGCCCGTACGGTTCGGCGCGAAGGCGCAGCTAAAGCCGCTCGAGCTGCTGAAAGTGCTCGCATCGGCGCCGCAGCACAAGGTCGACCTCCATCAGGTCCAGGCCTGGCTTTGGCCGGACGCGACGCCTGACGCCGCGAAGGCGGCGTTCGAGGTGGCGGTGCATCGTCTGCGCAAGCTCCTGGGGCTCGACGAAGCCGTACGGCTGTCCGCCGGCAAGCTGCAGCTCTCGGCGGATTATGTCTGGGTGGATGCCGCGGACTTCGAGGCCTGGCTTGACGAAGCACAGCGTGAACTCGATGCCCAGCCGCGCGCAGCGGCGGCGCAGCTGCTGGCGGAGCGGCTGTTCGCCGACTACCGTGGCCGCCTCTTCGGCGACGACGAACAGGCGCCGTGGTCGATCGGCCCGCGCGAACGCCTGCACACGAAATTCCTGCAACTGGTGGGTGGTCTTGGCCGCTTCCACGAAGTGCAGAAGGATTGGGCGCGGGCGGCCGCAATCTATGAGCGCGGGCTGGCGCAGGACCAGCTGGCCGAGGAATTCTACCGGGGCCTGATTCGCTGCCAGCTCGCCCGGAATGAACCTGCGGCCGCACTGAACACCTTCCGGCGCTGCCGCGAAATCCTGTCCGTGGTGCTCGGCGTTTCTCCGGCGCCCGCGACCATGGCGCTCATCACAAAGATACCGACCGCGGAGCGATGACCTAAGGTCGCGCCGGCCCCGCTGCCGGTTCCGCGCCCCTGCCGAACCCGCCGAGTCGGAATATCAGCAATCGGTAAGTCATTGGTAAGCCGTGGGTGCGCCGCCCGGGTTCGCGAGACCCCACAGTGCAGCCATGGAATTTCATCACGCACCGGCTTCCTTAGGCCGCCCGCAATGCCGCGGCCGAGGACGATGACCATGGAGAGTTATATCGTGCGCATCTACCGCCGCGAGGTCGGCGACGCCATCGCCGGCGTGCTGGAAGATGCGCTGTCCCGGCGAACCAAGACGTTCCACTCCCTGGCCGAGCTGGCGGAATTGCTCCGCCGACCGTCGCGCGCGCTTCGGCACCCGTCCCCGGGTCGTGCGCCGGGCTCCGGAGGCAAGCCCTTATGAAACCGATCGCATGTCGTGCGCGGGCAAACGCGCGGCGCATGGGCGATCCTGAGTCCACCTGCAGCAAGACGATGGGGAGAGTGGCAATGAACAACTTCACACTGATCTGCACGACGGCCGCCGCTGCGTTGTGGATAACGCAGACGGCCGCTGCCGCGGACGCGGGAACCAGCCTGACCGGCAGCCTGAACAACCCGGCGCAGCAGCCTGCCGCCGGCGCGGCAAGTCGTTCGATGACATCTGGCACCGCGCCTTCCGCGACCGTCAGGGACAACGTCGTGACGCAGCTTGCCGGAGCGGTCGGCTACCGCGTGTACGTTCAGGCGTGGAATCCGCTGAAGCCGGACCAGGATACGCCGGTGCAAGTGGCCAATCAGCCGGTCGGAATCAGCAAGGCGATGAATGGACTGTGGGACGCGGCGCGCACTTTCATCACCGACCCGAAGAACCCCGACAGCGTGCCTTCGCTGCTCGGCAGGAAGGATCTGATCGCCAAGGGCGTCAACCTGTACAACATCAAGTTCACCGTGAATCCCTTGAGCACGATCGACCTGCAGCAAGGCGGCTCCGGTGTGGTCTACGCTGGTCAGGCCGGCGCCGGGCCGCGTCCCCAGGCCCCGCGGCCCAACGCCATCACCGTGCACTGGAAAATTCCCGGCACGCGCCTCGAATTCAAGGCGACCACACCCGATGTCGTCAAAGGTGTCGGCGCGTCCAAACTCGTGGACCCCGACCTGTCTGCGCAAATCGATCTCGACATCACACTCGGCCTCGTCGTGTCGGACACGCCGGGACAGCCCTATCTGCAGGTGACCGAAGTCCAGGTATTCGCGCAGCAAGCGAAGATCGACTCCGGCAATCTGTCCGGCGACGTCCTGGTCGGACTGACCAACTTCCTGAGCAACACGTTCTACGGCAAGAGCTTCAACGCATTGCTCGACCAGATCTTCAACGATCGCAATCTGGCGGCCGATCCGCAGCATGGCGGCTTTGCCTTCGGCGGCGTGAAGACATTCGACATGCAGGCGATGGCAAACGACTATCTGAAGCCGGTGAACGACGCGATTGCCGGTTCAGGTGTTGCGAATTACGTGCGTACCGGTGTCTGGGTCAAGCCGCAAGGCAACGGCAGGATCCTTTCGCTGTTGTTCGCGCCCAGGAACCTGCCATTGCCGCCGCTGAAGGGCGGCATGGTCGGGGCCGTGCGCTTCGACACCGCGATTCCCGCCAACAAGCTGCCAGCGTCGTGCGATGGCCTCGTCAGCGGCGCTGGCATCGACGTGGAGGTCCAGACCGGACCGCGCAAGGTGCTGGACGTCGAACCGTTCAGCTACGCCGCGGCCCCAATGCAGCGCCTCACCAATGTCGTGTTCAGCGGCCAGCCTCTCTCGAACCACCAGTGCACGTACCAGTTGAGCGGGCTCGCGTTGGGTTACCCCAACAACATCGCGTTTCCGCCACCGGCGCTGGGTCCGAATGGCAGCCGGGGCCAGGTTGCGCAATACATCAAGGTCGAGCCACAGGACTGGAGCAGTCCGGTACGGCCACCCCCGGCCACCGGACCCGGGAGCGTGGCGCCGCTTGCCAACTACAACCTGGTGGCGACGATGTCGTTTGCCGCAAACACCGGCGTCGGCGCCGCGCAGGTCAACCCCGCGGGCCTCGCATATAAGCCGACCAATCCGGGCGATCCGGCCGAGAAATGGGGCACGCAGAACGGGCAAACGGCTGCGCAACGCGCGGGACAACCGGCACCGTCCGCCATGGCAACGCAAGGCGCGCAGCCCGCGAGCGCCGGTCCGAAATGGGGTGCGTCGGGCAGCGCGGCCGGGACAGCACCGGTTTCAGCAGCGACCGCCCACAGCGCGAGTCAGCCAGCACTGCGTGCCGGGCAGCCTACGTCAACGCCCTCGTCACTGGGCACGTCGGAACAGCGGCAATGATCGCGAAAATCCTCATGCCCGTCGTCTCCTCGATCGTCGTTGGAGTGTCTTGCGCAATGCTGGGCACCGCTGACGTCGCCGCGTCCGACGCGCAGCCGCGCGCGGAGGATGGCAGTCTGCCGCGCGAGCGGACACTCGGGTATGGCGGAGAGTCCACGTTCCTTGCGCAAGCGGGTCCCGCGTGGGGACAGCGGCCGCCCGATGCGGCGAATCGCATGGCGATCCAGAATGCCGCCGTCGCGACTTCGAACCAGCCACCCAAGGATCGCGACTGCAAGAGTCTGGTGACCAAGCCCGACGCTCCGTACGCGGCTGCGACCTTCACCCGGTTCTACACCGATGGCACCGAGGACCATGGGCAGATTCTCAATGCCGTTATCGGCGTGACCCATTCCGTCCAGAGCGACCTCGACGACATGCAGATACGCATCGAGCAGCTCCGATGCGAGGACCAGAACATCAAGGCCAAGCTCGACTACCTGATCCGCATGCGGACGCCGTGACCAGCGCCACGAAATGACCGTACCGAAAATCATTCACGACATCCCGCTGGCCGAAACTGTGCTGAAGCGCAGGCGTTCTCGGTCAGGCGGGTTCTCGGAAGTCGCATTGAACAAGGGGAGTGAGCCATGTGCATTCGAACGCCGATCCTGCGAAGCGCGGCGATAGCCGTAATCCTGTGCGGCCTGCTGGTGGGCCGGCCGGAGCCGGCCTGGTGCGCTGATGAGACGAACGATCCCGTGATCGATCGCTCGCCGACGTCGCAGGCGCTGGCCGCGCTGCCGTCCAAACCGTACGACCAGCGAGTCGCGGTGACGATCTACGAATTCCGCAGCGGCGTGCAGGAAGTGAACGCAGCAGCGGCCACGGACATGTTCACCACCGCGTTGATCAAGTCGGGGCAGTTTCGCGTCGTGGAGCGGGAGCGGCTCAACCAGGGCGTGGTGAGCGAAAAGCAGCTCAATGCCGTCGGCCAGACCACCGGCGACGTGGCGAAGTCGCCATTGCGTGGCGCGCAATTCATTTTCGAGGGCATCGTATCGGAGGCCAACGCCGCGGAAGACACCCGTCAGGCGTCGATCAACATTGGAGGCCTCAATCTCGGCCACGGCGCCAACAGGGACAGCATCGCGATCGACGTACGCATCGTCGACGCCAGTACCGGGGACGTCCTCGACTCCATCGACGTCAGCAAGGTCCTCAACGACACGAGCTCCGGCATCAGCGGCACGGCGGCGCTGGCCACCACGATCGCGGGGATGCGCGGCCGCCAGGCAAGCCCGCTGACACCCGACGTCAACTACCAAAGCTCGCACAAGGACAGCGTCAATCATGCGCTGCGCGCGTGCATCGAGGCTGCCGTGGTCGAGTTGGCCAAACGCGTCTCGGTGAACGCCCAAGACGCGATGCCGCACTGAGAATCGCCATGACCATCCTCCCGAAGCTGAACATCGTTGGCCTGCTGCTCGCGGCTGCGGCCTGTTGCGCCTGGCACGGTGCCGATTGCGCCGACCTCCCCAAACGCAAGCCGGGCCAATGGCAGATCACGCTCACGTCAGACGACACAGCAATCCCTCCGCGTGTCGAGGACATTTGCCTCGACGAGTCCACTGACGCCCTGATGTACAAGTTCGCACTCGGCGCGAGCGAGAAGATGTGCACGAAGAACGAATGGAAGGACCTTGGCGGCGGCCGATTCAGTGTCGACGTGACGTGCAACATGGGCACGACGCGGATGACCAGCCACGGCGAAACCGTGTTTACCGGGAGCACGGCCTACCGCGAGGACGTGAAGACGCACTACGAACCGCCGTTGCACGGACGCAGTGACGCGACCTCGCTCCACGAGGCCCGATGGACCGGCGCATGCGCGGCGGACATGAAGCCCGGCGATATCGTGATGAGGCCGACCGCCCGCACGCCGAACGGCATGCGGTTCAACGTGAACGAGATGTTGAAAAAGTAAAGCCCAGCGAAACATGCAGCGAAGGAGCAGCCACCCATGAACATGAACGTCGCCTTTGGGAAGTGGCTCGGGACCGCGGTCGTCCTGCTCGTCATGATGCCGGCATACGCGCAGAAGGCGGCACCGGCGAGCTCGCTGTCGCGGCCGGCGCAGGCCGTGCCAGCGGTCACGGACAAGCCGGCCACTGCCATGCAACGCGTCAGCGAGGTGGCGCTGTATCAACTCCCTCCCGGCGCGTACGTGCTGTCGTATCAGGATGCCAGCGGCGCGGTGCAGCGGTTCGACGCAACGGTCACCTGGGATCCGCGGCAGGCGAAGCACGACAGGCGCCAGGCACCCGACAACCTGACGATCAGTTTCGGGGGTCGCGAATTCGCGGGCGCGGTTGCAACACAAGGCAACCAGTACGCGTCGCTCGAGTTGGCGGCAGGACATCCCGTGCTCGATGGCGAGTTATCTGCCGACGGCAACATGTCCGGCCGCTACTATACCGATGAACGCGGTTACAAGATCCGCAATCCGCTGCAATTCAGCCTGATTCGCAAGACGGCCGCGGACGCTGCCATGATGCGGCCCGCCAGTCCCGGCGCCGCCACGAATGGCGGCTCGACCGGGATGGCGGCCACCCGTCCAGGCTCGCGCGAGGCGATCAACCCGCAGCCGTTGCCACCGAAACAGGATCCCTACGCGAAACCTGGCGTGGCCAATGCGATCAACCCTCAGCCGCTGCCGCCATCCCCGGAACCGAACTGGGGCGCGAGAAAGGGCGACGCCGTCACCATCAATCCGCAGCCTCTGCCGCCCTCAGCCGAACCGAACTGGGGCACGAGAAAGGGTGATGCCAATTCCATCAATCCGCAACCGCTGCCGCCCAAACCGGAGCCCAACTGGAATTCGAATTCGAGCACGGCCGGCGCCGCCACCATGGGCGCGGCCGGCGCGGGCGGCGGCTCGCTCGTTCCCGGCCAGATCGCGGCGGCGGCGAAGCCGCAGGCAGCGGCAAGTGCGGGAGCCGATTCCGCAGCGCAGGCCGGACACCGGGAATTGCTCGCGGTTGCGGGACGCGCAGGTGAGCTTGCGTCGCGCCGCCTGCGCGCCGCGGGACTCGATCCGGCGAGCCCCACGTTCCGCCGGCAGCTCGATGAGCGAGTGCAGGAGATATCGAGGAGCCTCGCACGCGAGGTCACCGCCACGCGCGCCGCACCTCGTGTCGCGGACGCCGTTCGTGCCAGGTTGGGCGACCGCGCCAAGGTCGCGTCGTCCTCTTGGCAAGTGCAAACCGCAGCGAAGCACGCCGCCTATTCCACCACTCAGCCGGCACCGGGGCCGCTCGATGCACTGCCGCCGTTCTCGCTGCTCGACTACAAGGAACCGTTGGGGCCGATGACGATGCCGGGGTTCTACGTCATTCCCTTCACATCGCCAGCGCGGCGAACGAAGTTGCGCATCGTGGGCGATACCGCGACCGTGCACATTACGATTCCCGCCTGCGGCGTCGACGTCACGCATGCGGCAAGGATCCTTACCGCCGAGCAAATGGGCACGATGTACGCCGACCTCATCGCCAACAGCCCGGAGTGGCACTTCGAAGGGAGGGAATTCGCATTGTTCATGACACTCGGCGACGTGATCGACGGCGAGTTCGAACTGGGCGCACTGCCGCGCCATGGCACGCTCACGCTCGCGGTAAACGACGAGACCTCGAAACTGAGTTATGACTTCGCGGCAATGCAGCTCGATTCCCGCTGGGCCGCGACAGTGGATGCAGAGCCGCCCTATCTTGGGGCGAATTCGCTGGGGCTGACGACGTCCAATGCGAGGTTCGGACAGCCCGCGGTGGAACGCGTGAACCTGTCCGACCAGACGATGCAGGGCGAGGATATCCTCGGCAGCGGAATCCAGCTCGGCGCCGGGTATGTCGCGAAGGCAGAGATCATCGCGTCCCACTCGGTCGCCGACCTGGGCGGCGACGCATCGCCGGACAACACGTACCGGGGCGCGTCCGTGAGCGTGCAACCGCAATCGAACCGGTTGCAGACCACCGTGAAGTGGCACATCGGGCCCGGCGACTCGCTGCAATACCAGGTGCGCTGGACGCTCACGGGCCCCTATGGTCAGCGCGGCCTGATGACGATGCCCAAGCAGGGCATTTGCGACAGCTAGGCAGAGCGCAGCGATCCTTAGGGCAAGCGTCGTGGCTCCAACGATTCGCATCACTGCATTCCTCGCTTCGGCTTTCGGCGATTCAGTAACATCGGATTGCTCCGGCCCCAATCCATTTCGCGGACCATATCCAATGCCTCGATACTCAATGCCCGACGTCCTCGTGCGCCATGCCTGCATGGCCATTCTCGGTTTCGCTGCGCTCGGAATTTCCGCCGTGGGCACGGCTGGCGCGCCGCAGACCGTCTACTTTCCGAGCGTCAGACGGCAAGACCGAGTTGGTCGGTTATGTCTTCGAGCCCGCGGGCGGCGGCCGCCACCCCGCGATCGTGATGTTGCACGGCCGCGCCGGCCCGTACTCTTCCAATGTGAACAAGGACTGCACCAAGGTCGGCCGCGGTGTTGCGTCCGCCTGCGGCGCGAAGTCCCTGTCGAAGCGGCACGTAATGTGGGGCGAATACTGGGCCGCGCATGGCTACGTCGCCCTGCACGTGGACAGCTTCGGACCGCGCGGCCGTGCGCATGGCTACGGCCGCGCCACTCATGACGACCCGGATCGCGACGCCGTCAATGAGCGCACGGTACGGCCGCTCGATGCCGAAGGCGCGCTCGCCTTCCTGACGCAGCGCAGCGATGTGCAGCCGCAGAGGATCATGCTGCAGGGCTGGTCGAATGGCGCCAGCACGACGCTGAACGTGATGTATCGGCAGGCCGAGGCAGGGCAAGCGCCCGCAAAGCATCGCTTCCGCGCCGCGCTCGCTTTCTATCCCGGATGCGGGCCTGCGGCGCTGCTGTCGCAACGCTACCAGTCCGACAGAAACCTCTGGGTCTTCCTGGGTTCCGACGACGAGGAGGTGTCGCCGAAGGTCTGCGCCGACGTCCTGAAGCGGGCAAGCGCGCCGCTAGGGCTGATCGATGTGACGTTGTACAACGGCGCCACGCATGACTTCGACGATCCCGGACAATCGCGCCAATCGGTTGTCGGAAACCGTGCGGCGCATGACGACACGTTGCGCCGAAGCGCTGCGCTGTTCGATGCGTTGCCTTAGCCGGGTGTGCCAGCCGACGCGTGTGAAAAAAGCAGCGTAGTGCCTGGCACTACCGGCGCAAAATCCTCGGGCAACAATTGAGCGTCCGCTTCCTTTGTGGCACGTTGTCGTCGTTCTTCGGTGTGGGCACTGCCGCCATCCCCGACCCAAGTGGGTGTCAGGTCACTACGGCCGGCGGCACCGGATCTCGAGATCGCGGCGGCCTTCGGAGATGCGCTTAGGCGTTTGGCTGCGGCCGCTGCCTATTTGTACCAGGACTGGCAGCGCTACTGGTACTCAACGCAGCCTACGGTGACGAAACGCGCCGAGGACCGCGCCGACCGGCTGAAGCGCGACACGGACACGTTGAACCACGAGCTGGACCGTCGCCTACGCTGAATGCAGTGCCTTTGGGCCAATGACGACCGCGGACGATCCGCTCTGACACGCGGAGTATCGGTGGAGTCCATGGTATGGGGCCAACTGACGCGCAATCCGTCGGTCGTGCACGTTGTGATCTATTGCGCGCCCGTCGCCAATTTTTACAGTGGCAATTCCTTGCGCGTCTGCCGACGTTCGGACACCTTTGATTTTGTTCAATTCTGCTTGTACGGTACGGATAATGCTTGCGGAGTTGTCGATGGGGCAATGTGTGCTGAGCAACAGGACGCATTATTTGGCCCGGCAACGGAGAAACCGTTTTCACGCCCGAAGCAATCGCGTATTCCCGGTTAGTCATGCGTCGGGGGGTGTATCACGATCAGGGGAAACCTATGCGAAAAGCAACTGCGGTCAATGTTCTAGCCATCGTGGGCCTTGCGGTCGTTTCCGCCATGCCGGCTCGCGCGGGAGTTCTCTACAACAACCTGACGCCCAATGGCCTGATGGGAATCGCCTCGCGCCCCGCTACCGCCGGATTCGAAATCGAAGCTGGCGACGATTTCGTCCTGGGCTCGCGGTCGTTCGTCAACTCGGCATCGTTTATCGGAATATTTGTCCCGGGTCCCAACGGCGGCCAGCCCAGTGTTTCCGACGTGGTCATAGAGATGTACCGCGTATTTCCTAAGGACTCAGACACCGTGCGCACGCCGGCCGTGCCGACGCGGATCAATTCCCCGTCGGACGTGGCATTCGACTCTCGCGACAGCGGAGCGGGGGGGTTATCGTTCTCAACGTCCACGTTGAGTGCCACGTTCACCGTGAACAACTCCATTCAAGCCGGCGGCATCCATCCATCCCCCAACCAGACTACGGGCGGCAACGGGGCGTTGACCGGTCTGGAAGTCGAGATCGATGTCACGTTCACCACGCCGTTCGACTTACCCGCCGATCACTATTTCTTCGTCCCACAGGTCGCGCTGAGCGGTGGACAGTTCTATTGGCTGTCGGCGTCGCGCCCGATCAGCGGTGCCGGAACCACACCTTTCGCTCCCGACCTGCAGGCGTGGACGCGTGACGCCGCTCTCGATCCGGACTGGTTGCGGGTGGGCACGGATATCGTTGGCCCGCCGACCCCGACGGCGACGGCGCCCACGTTCAACGCCGCGTTTTCCCTCAACGGCGCGGCGATACCCGAGCCTTCCACCATCGTGCTTCTCGGCCTCGGTATCGCCGGACTCGGCTTCTCGCGCCGCAGGAAGTAGGTGATCCAGCGCTAAAACATGGCCCGCTCCGGCGGGGCTTGTCGGTTGTGGCGCCGCAGGCGCGTAGCGCGTCAGCGGTGTTGTTGTGCGCGGCCGGCGGGCAAGGCGGTCGGCTGACCTTTGGTCGTTTCCAACATCGCCTTCATCAATTCGCCGGTCTTCGCAAGCTTCCTCCGGTCCGCTGCACGAGTCGGCAGCGAATGCTTGTACGTCAGCAGCACTAGATCAAGATAATCCTGCTGCAATCTCTCGACCGCCCCTGGCATTGGGAATTCAGAGGCCGCGGAAATCACACTCGCGCGCACGGCCAATTCGCCAATGGCATGCACGAGCGCGTCGGACGCGACATGCCTCCTGTTCGCTCCAAATTCTTTTCCGGAATTGAATTTATTCATGTGCATTTGCGCCGTCGCCGGATTCTTGAATGAGACCGACCGTCGACAATGCAATGGGCGCGGAAATTGCGAAAAGCGTATCGCACGCCGGCGCGGCCAATTTGCTGTCTACCCGATCCCCTGGAATGAAGCCCAGTGTGGGACGGCAGAGCAAAATTCGTGCTTTAGAAAATATACTAGCTAAATCAGGATATTGCGATTAGCCCATGGGCTTGCGGCCAGTGAACTGTAAAAGGCGTCGACGAGCCTGAATCGAACCGCCGACGTGAGCGATCGGCCGGACGCTCCGGGGAACCGCGCCGAGGGCGGCCTTCGTTGTCGTCGTTGCGAAATACGACGAGCCGATCGCTAGATCATGAGTTTCTTCAGCACCTCCGGATCCTTGATCACCGCCCTTTGTCGAGCCGACGGCGCGCCATACAGTCCAGCAGGCGGATTGGTTTCCAGTCGCGAGAGGATGGCGGCATCGCCGCAACGCGGGTCGAACAGCACCAACACCTTGTCGCCTGTGACCGCACCGAGCGAAAAGCACGATTGCCCGAGTTGTGCATTGAGCGGCTTCAATACGCCGCTCGCGACGAGATCGGTTACCGGGCCGGTGCCGGCCAGCTGCATGTCGTAGACCCGCGGCCGTCCCGGCGATCGCGCCGTGACATTCACTACCGCGGGCAATCCGGCAAGCTGGCGCGTGAACGTAGCGTCCGCTGCCGCATCGGGCAGCGCTTCGATGACCAGTGTGACCTTCTGGCCGGTGCCGTAGACATGCTGCAGGAAGAAGTCGCGGGAGAATTCGCTCGCGACCTGCGTGCCGATGGCTTTGAGCGCCTCCTCCTCGCTTGCCCAGCTGCCCATGCCCTTTGGCAATGTCGTGTTGTAGTAGATTTCCTCGCCGGTTTCGCGATCGATGGTCTTGATCGTCCACGAATTGAGCGCGTACTTGGTGACGACGAGGCCAGACGCCGGCAAGCGTGCCGACAACTTCTTGATGTTGACCTGGCCCTCAATGGAAAAGTCGGGATTCTTCGTGCCATCTTCGGTGCGGGCGCCACCCTCCGACCAGGTTCGGAAGCCGAACGACTTGATCCGTTCCTTGAGGATGTTTTCGGCCACGGGCGACGGCAGCGGGGGCGCACCCGGCAGGTCGGCGTCGCGCACCGCGATCTGCACCGAGACTTTCGGGTCGCCGCTGGCGCGAATGAATTCGATGCGCTCGTCGCGGGACATCTGGTTCAACGACTTCTGCACCGCCCTGACGTCCACCACGGCCTCGGTCGTCAGGTACATGAGACCGTCCTTCCCGATCTGCGGCTCGCTTTCCCTGACAACGGTGGAGACATATTTGCCGCTATTCGCCAACAGCTTGTCACGGAGTACATCGTAGTTCTTGGCGAGCGAGGACCTGTCGACGAAGAGGCCCAACGCCTTTTCCACGAGCTGGCTCCTGGAATCCGCCCGAACGTCGCTTTGCGCCAGCCCGTTGTCGCCCTTGTAGCGTGCGTCGCTGGGATCGATCATTCCGACCGCGGAGATCACGGTCTTGCCTGGATCGATCCTGGGCGCCGGAGCCACGGCTGCGGCCGGCGCAGACGATGCAGGCGGCGTGGCGGTGGGTTGCGCTGCCGGGGCCGACGGCGCCGCGGCGACTGGCGTGGGCTTGCTTTCCTGATCGCTGGCGTGGCCGCGCAGTCCGTACCAGGCGGCGGCACCCGCTGCGAGGAGGACGACCGAGGCAATCGCCGCGATGGCGGGCGTTTGCGACTTGGTCGCCGCAGTTGGCGCCGCAACATTGGCCGCCACCGAAACCGGCTGGGCATCGGCCATGGCGTTGGTCGCTCTGGCTATCGTGCTGCCGGTCTTGGAACCAGGAACCGGTGCAGGCTTGGGAGGCGAGATCAGCGTTGCATCGGTCGACGCGTTGCCGGGACTCTTCGCGGCAGCCTGCAACGCCTCCGCGAATTCGTCGGCGGTCTGATAGCGGTCGTCCGCGCGCTTTTCCAGTGCCTTGCGCACAACCGTATCCATCGCGCCAGGAACCTGCACGTTGAATCGCGACGGCGGCAGCGGATTTTCCTCCAGCACCTTGCGCATGGTGATGGTCGACGAACCGCTAAATGGCCGCTCGCCGGTAAGAAACTGATAGAGGATCACGCCGACGGAGAAGAGATCCGAACGGCCATCGATCGGCAATCCCTGGATCTGCTCCGGTGACATGTAACTTGGCGTGCCCAGCACGGCGCCGACCTGCGTCAATTCCGAGGACTCGATGTGCGCGATGCCGAAATCGGCTACCTTCACCGAGCCGTCGGGCAGGATGATGATGTTCGCCGGCTTGATGTCGCGATGGATGACGCCCAGGCGATGCGAATAGCCGAGTGCGGAAAGGATCTGCGTCAGGATGCGCACCGCGTCGGCCGTGGCGAAGCGCTCGTGGGCCTCGAAGTACTCCTTCAGTTCGCGGCCCTTGATGTATTCCATGGCGATGTACCACACGCCAGCGTCATCGCCGAAGTCGTAGATGGAAACGATATTCGGATGCGACAGCCGCCCCGCGGCCTGCGCTTCGCGGCGAAAGCGCGCAATGATGTCGCGTGCGTTCTCGCCGACCAGCTGGTCCGCGCGAATTGTCTTGAGAGCGACCACCCGCTCGATCAGCGGATCGTATCCTTCGTAGACCACGCCCATCGCGCCGCGGCCGAGCTCTCCGCGGATCTCGTATTTTCCGAGCTTGCTCAACTCAGCCATCGGGGGCTCCTGCCGAAGATTGCAACGCGCCGCATGAACGGTATGCGAAAACGGCGACGCCGGCGGCGGGCCGGCGTCGCGGATTTTCGCCGTCAGCGGATCACTTGTACTTGTTGTCGATTTCCCACACCGACTTCTGGACCAGGCGCTGGACCATTGTGTCGAGCGAGACGCCGCCTTGCTGGGATTCGGAAATGCCCAGCACGGACGTGGATTTGGCGCCTACCTCCATTTTTTCCTCGGTATAACCCTGGGCCACCTGTTCCGTGGTCTCGGCGTTGATGATCTTGTAGCGCATACCGATGATCCATACACCGCTCGACTCGCCGGTACGGACCGAGCCGATGCCTTCGCCGGCGACCGTTCCAGCCTGTGCGCCGCCACGGGAACCGCTGAAGATGCCCGCCAGGGCAGCCATGTTGCCGATGGCACGGCCGTCAAAGCCGGATTGGGCAGCGGCGACCTGCTCGGTCTTCAGAATGTCGAATTTCACTACGTATTTGGTGGCCTTCAGCTTGCCCATCTTCAGCAGCTTGCGCGCCGCGTCCGGATCACCCAGGTTGTACGCGAGCGCAAATTCGTTGAGGACAGGGCCGAGATTCGAGCGCTCGAGAACCTGGAAGTTGGCGGCGGAAAGTTCTATTTCTCCGAAATCCGCGATGTTGTTCGTCGTGAACTTCTGCAGAAACGTGGCGTTGTTGCTCTTGATTTCACCGGGGATGACGACCAGCGCCGGACCCTTCTTGTTCACATTGGTGTACTCGACCGGCTTGTAGAGCGCCTGGTCGGCCGAGGCGTTGGCCTTTTGCGATGTCGTGCTGCCGGCGGTGGGCGACGGGTTGCCGAACGTCGGCTGCGCGATCGCCAGCGACGCCGCGGACACTAAGGCTGCGCCAAACGCCAGGTTCGTCAATCGGATCAAGGTGCGCTTGCTCATTGCAGTCTCCACTGTCTGATACGAATTGGTCATGCCGCGGGTACGCCTACTTCGCCTTCGGCGCGGCGGCCAGTCCGGCGTTCCGGCAATAGTCGCCGTAGAGCTTCGCCACCACCTCGTCCGCATTTTCGTTGACCAGCGTAAGCGCCATGCGCGAAACATCCGCGCCGGCATAGGACGCGGCGTTGGCCTCGGTGTTCGAGATTATCCGGCCATTGCCGCCCGTCAACGTGAAATTCATGTTCACCGAGACCTGGTTGACCGGCATCATCGGGTTGCGTGAGGCTTGCGCCGAAATGAGCCCCTTCAGCACGAAGCTGGCGCCCAGCTTCTTCGAGGCGGCCAGCGCAGCGTCGGGGTCGTTGCGAAAATACGCGTCGATTTCCGCCTGCGCAATCTGTGCCCGGATTTCTTCCGGCGTGAATGTGCGCAATCCAAGCGAGCGCAAGCGCGAATTGATTGCCTGAAAGTGCGGTCCGTAATTCTGCTGGTGTGCGGCAATCACGCCATTCGATTGCACTTCGCCGATGACCACCATGATTTTCTTGCCCTTGAGGTCGGCCCGGCACGGCGTCGCCAACTCGGCGGCGACGCGGCCCTGTCGTGCATCGGCCTCCGCCTTGTCCGCTGCCTTGTCCTGCGCGTCCTGCTGCGAGAACTTGAAGTCCTGCGCCCAAGCCGGGCCTGCGGCCAATGGCAGCAGCAAGGAGAGACACGAGATTGCGTACCGCGGGTTCATGGCAGGCGGGTTCGAGTGAAGTTAGGACCGGCCAAGATTATTCCATTGTCGTAAGAAAATCCACCCGATCGATCCGCTTGCGCACATCCGCTGGTGCGCACATTGTGAACGACAAAGCCTGGCCGCGCTTTGAACGCATCAGTTGCAGCCGGTCATTGCGAGTTGCCAGCGAAACGGCGCGGGTGCCATTGCAGCCCGCGCGCCACACTTCGAAGACCGGGTCACCTTCCTCGATGCGGTCGTACGGCTTTTTCGAATCTGCCCGGCGGCAGGTGCGGATGTCGCAGCGAATGATCGCGACAAAGGGGCGCTCTTCGTTCCGTTCCAGGTTGCGCGCATGCATACGCGCAACGAAACCGCTGCCGGACGAATCGACCTCGAAGCAATCGACCTTCCAGTACCAGTGGACATGCCGGCGCTCGGACACGACAAGACTTCCGACGTACCGGTAGCCCAGCGGAATCGCGAGTACCGAGTCGGAGAGCAAAAGCAGGCCAAGAAGCGCCGCGAATCGCATCATCTTTGTCGTTCATCAGCATCATGCGCAAGTGCGAAATATGCGCGAGCTGGCCCCTATCGCAATAAATCGCGGGCAAACTAACTGTCTGCGGCGCTCAAGCACCGTCCGGCTTGCTTCCTGCGTCGCGACAACGGATGATCGCGGCTTCTTTGATGGAAACGGAAACTCGCGTGAACGCCTCGACCCTCATTGCCGCGATCGCCACCCAATGGGACGAAGATATCGTCCCGCAATTGATCGACTACATACGCATTCCCGCCAAATCGCCCCATTTCGACCCACGCTGGGCCGAGAACGGCCATATCGAACGCGTGATCCGCCTGGCGGAGGCGTGGGTGAAACGGCAACCGGTGCGCGGTCTCAAGGTGGAAATCGTGCGCTTGCCGGGCCGTACGCCGCTCTTGTACTTCGAAGTCCCCGGAACGGGCGAGCGCACCGTGCTGCTCTACGGTCATCTGGACAAACAACCGGAGATGACCGGATGGCGCGACGGTTTCGGCCCATGGGACCCGCTGCTGGAGGACGGTAAATTGTATGGCCGGGGCGGCGCCGACGATGGCTACGCAGTATTCGCCTCGCTCGCCGCGATCGGCGCATTGCAGGCGCAGGACATTCCGCATTCGCGATGCGCAGGCATGATCGAAACCTGCGAGGAGAGTGGCAGTTACGACCTTCCCGCCTATCTGGAAGCGTTGGCGCCCCGGCTGGGGCGAGTGGATTTCGTCGTGGGGCTCGATTCCGGATGCGGTGATTACGAACGGCTGTGGGCTACGACCTCGCTGCGCGGACTCGCGGGCGGCACGTTGACGGTCGAGGTGCTGACGGAGGGCGTGCACTCCGGCGACGCGAGCGGCATCGTACCGTCGTCGTTTCGCATTGCGCGGCGGATTCTCGACCGGCTGGAGGATTCGGCTACTGGTCGGGTATTGCCGCCGGAGTTCCACGCTCCCATTCCCGCTGAACGTGCCGAACAGGCAAAGAAGGCCGCCGCCATACTCGGCGAAATCGTTGTCGACAAATTTCCCTTCGTCGGCAATACGCAGCCCATGGTGGCCGACCGCGCGGAGGCATGCCTCAACCGGACGTGGCGACCCGCGTTGTCGATCATCGGCGGCGATGGCCTTCCCCCAATCGCCAACGCGGGCAATGTGCTTCGCCCCATGACCGCGCTGCAGCTGTCGTTGCGGCTGCCGCCGCCCATCAATGGGACTGACGCCACCGCCGCGCTGAATCGCCTGCTGGAGGCGGATCCGCCACATGGCGCCACAGTGCGCTTCGACGGTGAAAGCGGTGCGACAGGCTGGAACGCTCCACCAACGGAGCCTTGGCTGTCGCGCGCGCTCGAAGCCGCGTCCTCTCGGCATTACGGCAAGCCTTCAGCCGCGATGGGCGAGGGCGGCACCATTCCGTTCATGGCCATGCTGGGCAAGCATTTCCCTGACGCGCAATTTCTCATCACTGGAGTACTTGGACCCAAGTCCAACGCGCACGGACCCAACGAGTTCCTGCACATTCCCTATGCGAAGAAGCTGACCGCGTGCGTTGCCGATATATTGGCGGCACATGCGGCACGAGCTTCTGCCTGAATCGTCGCGCATTAGAAATGAGGAGCGGCCGCGGGGATAGCCACCAGCGGCAGTTTTCCTGCCTTGTGACGGCGTAGCAGCAGCTTCACGATATCGATGTCGAATGCCGGACGGGCCGGCGCTTCGATGATGCGGCCGAGTTCGCCTTCGTCTCGCGCGGTGCCGAGCCAGCACCAATCGCGCAGCACGTGCACATCGACGCGCTCGCCGCGGGCAGCGCGTTCGCGCAGCGCCGCCATTCCGGGGAATGGCCACTGGGGAATCGCGTGCGCGGCCAATGCGCCGGCGAGCCGCATGGCGTGCTCCTCGGGTGACTCCGCGCCGACGCACGCGCCCGCGCAGCGCTTAAGCTGTCGCGCAAAGCACGGCCCTGGCCGTTTTTCCAGTCCGAGCATGGTCCAACACAGCGCATGATCCGCCGAAAGCGAACGCAGTGTCTCGCGGGCCTGCCGCCGCGACGTAAAGGGACCGTAGCATCCGGTCAACTCTCCGGCTGCGATCGCCTCGCCCTGCACATAGCGGGGCGGTCCGGGCGCAGCAGGCAATGCGAGGACCCCGGATTCGGTCTTCCTGCGCAGCGCGTGGTTGTGGGCGGGCAGCACTGTCTTGACCAGTTGGGACTCACGCAGCAGGGCGCCGATTTCCCCGGCCGTTTCCTCGAATTCAATGCGCCGGATTTCCTGCGAAAGCCGCAGGTCGGTTTCGCGCTGCCAGTCGCCGCAGAAATGCGCGGCCACGCGATCGCGCAGGTTGATGCTCTTGCCGACATAGAGTGGCAGCGGGTTTTCGCCATAGAACAGATATACGCCGGGCGCTTCGGGCAGCTGGTCCAGCGCATCCGGCGGCAATTGCGGTGGCAGGCTCGGAATCTTCAGGATGCGCTTGACCACCGCAGCAATGGTGTCCGCGGGAACTTCGCGATACAGCGCCTGCACGAAGTGCCAGATCGCGCGGGCGTCGCCGAGCGCGCGATGGCGGTCGGTGGCGGCGAGTGCATGACGCGCCACGATGGCATCGAGACCATGGCCATCGGCGTCCGGAAACAGCCGGCGCGACAGTTTCACCGTACACAGCGCGCGCGCCGAAAACGGCCTGTCGAGTCGCGCAAATTCGTGTTTGAGGAATCCGTGGTCGAAGCGCGCGTTGTGGGCGACGAAGACGCAACCGTCGATCCGGGCTTCAATCGCCGACGCGATGGCCGAAAACGGCGGGGCATCCGAAACCATCGCGTCAGTGATACCGGTCAGGGACTGGATCATGGCCGGGATGGGTTCGCCGGGATTGACCAGCGTGCTCCATTCGCTCACCCGCGGCACGCCACCGTCGAGGTCGGCATCGACCCGGACGATTCCGACTTCGGTGACCCGATCGACGGCGGCGCGCATGCCCGTGGTCTCGAGGTCCACGAAGGCGACGGAATGGGCAAACAGTTGCATGGGGCAGGGATTGACCAATGGCGCTGGAGCAAAGGGCGCTGACAAGCAAATGCAGGAAGGACTTGACATCTAGAACGTTCGTTCGCTATTCTAACCCCATGTCGAACGATCGTTCCTACCTGACGTCGCTGCAGGACTACTATGCCCGCTATCGTGCATTGCCATCGTATGCGTCGATCGGCGATCTGCTGGGGCTGAAATCCAAGTCGTCGGTAGCAGCGCTGGTGGCGCGTCTCAAGCTTGCCGGTTTCCTCGATTCGACTCCGGATCGCCGGTTGGCGCCCACGCGGCGTTTCTTCGCGCGGCCCTTGGCTGAGTCACCGGTCCGCGCCGGCATGCCCGATGCCGTCGACGATACCGATGCCGACGCCCTCACCATCGACGACTACCTGATCGAGCATCCGTCCCAGACCGTGCTTATTCGCGTGAAAGGCGACTCGATGACGGACGCCGGCATATTCGACGGCGACCTGGTCGTCGTCGAAAAGCGTCCGGCGGCGCACAAGGGCGACATTGTCGTCGCCATCGTGGACAACCAGTTCACGTTGAAGCGGCTGGAACAGGAACAGGGACGCTTCGTGCTGAAGGCCGAGAACAAGGCCTATCCGGTCATTCGTCCGGAAGGCGCGCTGGAAATCTTCGGTGTCATGGTCGGGCTCGTGCGCAAGCTTTAGCCGCTGAGCACCAGGAACCGGCCGACGCTTCAACCAACCACGCGGTTGCGACCGCCCGCCTTCGCGAGGTAGAGGTTGCGGTCCGCCGCCGCCAGCATGCGCTCGTAGCCCGGCAGCGTCGTGTCGGCGCAGACTCCGATCGAAAGAGTGATCGCCAATCCCGGATGGATGGCGTCCCATGCATGCCGCTCCACGACGCTCCGCAATTTCTCGCACACGTTGAGTGCGGCATTCGCATCTGTTTGCACGAGGACCAGGACGAACTCCTCTCCACCGAACCGCGCCACCAGATCGGTATGCCGAACCTGCGCTGAAATGAGCTTGGCAAGCGAACGCAATGCCGCGTCGCCCACTGCATGCGAAAAGCGGTCGTTGACCTTCTTGAAGTCATCGAGGTCCGCGATGGCCACCGCGAAGGGACGCCCGTGCCGATGTGCGAGAGCGAATTCGTCGGCCAAGCGCTGGTCGAGCCGTCGCCGGTTGGCCAGGCCCGTCAACGCATCTTCGAAGGTCTGCCGTTCCAGCCGGTCCAGAAGCATCGTCTTCTGCAGGTTGGATTCGGTCAGCGAAACATTGAGCTCGTCAAGCTCCGCATTCGCGCGGGTAAGCTCTGCCTGCCGGCTCCGTTGCAGTTCGGCGTCTCGCTTGGCGGCAGCCACCTGGAACTGGATGGCGAAGGCCCGCAGCCTGTTGCTTGCCGATTCCTGCTGGACATCATGTTCGAGTTGGTGAAAGCGGCGGAAGTGATGCAATGCCTTCGCCGGATCGCCCAGGCGTTCGTAGAGCTCGGCCAGAGCCTCGTGGCATTCGTACCAGGTCAGCTTGATGTTGTGCCGCTCGCAGATGACGAGCGCGCCGTGCAGCCGCTCCCGCGCCTCGTCATATCGTGCCTGCGCCGCATGCAACCTGCCCAAGGCCATTTGCGCGTGCGCGGCGCCCTGAACATAGCAGACGGATTCCGATCGCGTCAGCGCATCGCGCAGTATGCGTTCGGCCGCGGCTTCGTCCCCCAGTTTTTCGTGGACCAGTCCCAGATTATTCAGCGTCGCGCACTGCAACAACGGCAGCCCAAGGCCTTCAAACAATTGCAATGCCTCCGACAGCGCAGCGAGCGCTTCGTCCAACTTGCCGAGATTCTTCAGGTTGATGCCGATATTGTTGAGGGTCTTGCCGCGTTCCTGGGCGTCGCGGTCCGTCGCGCACAACGCCAGACTTTGCCGGTAGAAATCGAGTCCCGTGGCGTGGTCACCCGTTCTGGAACAAACGAGACCGATCGTGCGCAGCGTCGCCGCGCGATTGGTGGTGATACCGGCGCGTTCGTCGATTTCGAGCGCGCGCAACTGGTGGTCCAGCGCCAGCGAAAAATCGCCTAGTGCATCATGAATGAAGCTGATGGCGCGCAGCGTCCTGGCAGTAGCGATTTCATCACCCGCGGCCTCGAATCCTGCGAGCGCCTCGGAAAAATGGTTTAGTGCCGCGGCATGGTCGTGCGACAGTTCCTTGCGGCGTCCCTGCTGAAACTCGGCCTCGGCATGCGCAATGCGATCGGCCAGGCCCGTTGCGCCTGCAGTTGCTTCCGGCGCGTGATCCGTCGCTTGTCGCGCGTCCAGCCCGGAAATGCCGTCTGCAGCGGCCGACGGCAATGGCAAGCGCGGTGTCGGTTCATTTGCGCGGTCGATACTGGTCAGGATGTCGTTGGCCGTCGCCGCAACCGACGCCGCGATCGATGCTACATCCGGCACCGTGCTACGCACGCTCGACCTCGACCAGGCAATCATAGAACGTCGCGGCGCGGCCCATGTCGGTGAGCGCCTGCGACGTGACGGCGTTGGCATTGCATCCATCGGGAGCCAGCTTTTGCCACCATATCGACGGCGCCACGGCGACGCCCGGACGCGCGCGATCAGTCACACGCAGCGTGGCGGTAAAGCTGCCGCGGTCGTTGCGAACGCGCACAACTTCGCCTTCCGAAAGGTTGCGCGCAGCCGCGTCGACCGGATTGAGATCGAGCTTCGGCGCTTTTTCTTCCGCCACGAACGCCGGCAGGTTGGCAAACGACGAATTGAGAAAATTGCGCGCGGGCGGCGAGATGAAGGCAAGTGGATACCGTTGCGCAAGGTCGGGATTGGTCGCCACCGATTCGCGCGGCGCAATGTAGTCGGGAAGCGGATCAGAGCCCAGCGCTTGCTGCGTCGCGCTCCAGAACTCGCACTTGGCCGAGGGCGTGGCGAAATGTCCCTGCGCAAATGGCGCGAAGGTTTGCGCCACGGCCAGCCGCCGCCAGCCGTCGCGCTTCAAAGCATTCCAGTCGAGGTCTGCAGCGCGCGGGTCGGTGCGTCGCCAGGCCTGCCGAGCCAGCTCATCGTCACTGTCGCGGAAGCACGGCTCGCTGAATCCCATGTGCGCAGCAAGGCGCCGGAATACCTCGGTATTGGGCAAGGCTTCGCCCAGCGGTGCGATTGCCTGGTTGTTGGCCAGCGCGTACAGGTGTCCGTACGAGCTGTGCACGTCGGTGTGCTCAAGCTGCGTGGTCGCGGGAAGCAGGATATCGGCGAAGTCCGCCGTGTCGGTCTGGAAGATTTCGTGGACGACGACGAAGAGATCTTCGCGGGCGAACCCCTGACGCACCTTCGAGGACTCCGGCGCCACCGCGACCGGGTTGGAGTTGTAGACGTAGATCGCTCGGACCGGTGGGTTCTTGGCATCGAGCAACGCGTCGCCGATGGCTGACATGTTGATCGTGCGCGGCTCGCCACGGATCAGGTCGGGCCTCTCCAACGCCGCCTGATCGATCGGAAAATTGCCGGAGGACGAAAGCAATGCGCCGCCCGAAGGGTCGCGCCATGCACCGATCAATGCCGGCAGGCACGCAATGGCACGCACCGCATTGCCGCCACCGTGGACACGCTGCATACCGTAATTCACTCTGATGGCAGCCGGCTTGATCGTGCCGTAGTCGCGCGCGAGTCCGGTCACCTGTTCGACGGTGATGCCACAGGTGTGCGCAACGCGTGCGGGCGACCATTCAGCCGCACGCGCCGCAAGCTCGGCGAATCCCACGGTATATCGATCGACGTAATCGCGGTCGACCAGGTTCTCCGCGATCAAAACGTGCATCAGTCCCAGCGCCAGTGCGCCATCGGTTCCCGGCAACAGCGCAATGTGTTCATGGCATTTTTCCGCAGTGGCACTGCGGTAGGGATCGATGGCGATCAGTTTCGCGCCACGGCGTTTGGCCTCCTGTGCCCTGGTCCAGAAGTGCAGATTGGACGACACCGCGTTGCTGCCCCAGATCACGATCAGCTTGCTGTCCTGGAATTGCTCGACGTCCATCCCGACGGCTGCTCCGATGACCGCCAGCCAGCCGGCCTTGCCGGCAGTGGCGCAAATCGTGCGATCGAGCAGGGAAGCGCCGAGCCGGTGGAAGAACCGACGGTCCATCGACGAGGACTGCAGCAAGCCCATCGTTCCCGCGTAGCTGTACGGGACGATCGCCTGCGGCCCGTCGGCCGACTGCGCAATATCCGCGAACCGTGCCGCGATAGTCGCCAGGGCTTCATCCCATGAGATGCGCGCGAACCGTCCTTCACCTTTGTTGCCAACCCGTTTCATCGGGTGCTGCAAACGCTGGTCGGAATAGGTACGATCGACATAGCGCGCGACCTTGGTGCAGAGCACGCCCGCGGTAGCCGGATGGTCCGGGGCGCCGCGAACCTCGACCGCACGACCATCCTCGACCGTCGTCAGGAGCGCGCAGGTGTCCGGGCAATCGTGCGGGCAGGCACCGCGCACAATGTGCCGGCCGGTAAGAAGGGTCTGGTCGAGCGGCATGGTGTTAGGCCAAGCGTAGTGTTGCACTAGACAGCGATTCATTCTACTGGACAATCCGCGCGGGAATTCAGCCGACTATTCCGAGAAAATGAACTTGACTCCAAAAATCATTCCACAGGTTGCCCTGGCCGATGGCACGCGACTCCCCGTGCTCGGCCTTGGCACCTGGAAAATGGGGGAACGCGTGGGGAACGCCGCGCGCGAAGTCATGGCGCTGCAACGAGGTTTGGACCTCGGCATGACGCTCATCGATACGGCTGAAATGTACGGTGACGGCGGCGCGGAGAAGGTCGTGGCGCGCGCAATCGCCGGCCGCCGCGGTTCGGCATTCGTGGTATCCAAGGTCTATCCGCAGAATGCCGGGGCCAGGAGCATGATGGCGGCTTGCGAGCGCAGCCTGCGCCGATTGGCGATCGATTGCATCGACCTGTATCTGCTGCATTGGCGCGGACGCATTCCATTGGCGGAAAGCGTGGACACATTCGAACGGCTGCGCGCCGCCGGCAAGATCGCGCGCTGGGGGGTATCGAATTTCGACACCGCCGACATGGAGGAACTGCATGCGCTTCCGGCGGGGGGCAATTGTGTAGTCAATCAGGTACTGTACAACCTCCTGGAACGAGGCATCGAATGGCGATTGCTCGAATGGTGTCGTGCACGCCGCGTTGCCGTCATGGCCTATTCACCCCTTGCACAGGGTTCGTTGCTGACAAACCCGAAGCTGGCTGCGATCGCAAGTCAGTTGGACGTCACGTCGGCGGAACTCGCGCTGGCTTGGGTGCTGACCCGGCCGCAAGTCATTGCGATTCCGCAATCATCGAACATCGCTCATATAGAAAGTAATCGCGCGGCGGTCGCAGTCCGTCTCGACGACGGTGTCCTCGCCGCCCTCGACGCCGCGTTCCCACCGCCACGAAGTGAAATCCGCCTGTCCGTAATCTGACCCGCGGTGCCGCGCTGCGGCGTCGGTTGCGGGCCCACCACCGGCTTGATTCGGTACGGGCCGCTGTCCGGGGCGAGCCAAATATTCTTTCTACATATCATGGACTTGAAATGTCGCGCCGAACTCGACGCGCGCGGTTGGCACGCTTGCTGCTTTTAGTCGGACATCCGGTGGAGCAATACCGCCGAATCCAAGACAGGAGAAGCACCGTGAACTACACACACTATGACTACCTCGACCTGGCGCCCGGGGCAAGCACAGCACGGATCGAGGCCGCGTATGCCGCGGTGCTGGAACGGTTTCAATATGGCGCGACCGAAGCGGGGCAGGATCTTTCGGGCCTCGTGCGAATGATCCACGCCGCCTATGAAGTTCTGTCCCATCCGGAATTGCGCCGCAGCTACGACGACAAACTGGCTCACGAGGCCGCCGATGCTGATGCCGAACTGAAAGCCATGCTTGATGCCTTGCCGGCCGGACCATCGCGCCGCGTGCAGGACGTACCCGCGCCTTTGCGCAACGTATTTCAGGCACTTGCGGCCTGACCCATGTCAAGCCAAGCCTTTCCTTACGGCCGCCGGGAAGTAACACTTCCAGACTGCAAACAGCGATGCGGTCGGCGGCCGTAATCCTGACCCAGCACCGGAGATCGCGCAGGTCGGCGATCCACCGGTACGAACGCACGCTGCCTCGGCGCCTCATGGAGCCGCACGGCAATCCGCGGCGTGACAAGTGCATCGAATGCCGCAACGACGCGCGTGCTTCGACGCGGGTGGGCTCGGTCAATGCCCGCACCGTGCGCCGCCGTCATCGTCCCGAAGTGCTCGTTCCGCGCGGATTTCTTCCGCTGGTCGTCCACTAGGGCAGCCCATGAATCATTCCCTGCGAGCACCAGGCGGAGTGCAATGCGCGGTAGCCAGGCCATCGGGCCGATGGCCGAGCACAGGAGATTCAACTGTTATCGAGTCACGGCATTGCGTCATACGGGCAACCGCTGACGCCACGCGACTGCTCGAATGGCCCGTACAGTGCCTATACGCGCTGGCAAAGATCTTGCATTAGTCTGGTCATCACACAATCATTCGCGGCGCCGTCACACGCGGCACGCTCGATATGGAGGTAGCGCGGTGGAAAAGTGCGAGATGTGCCAGTTCTACGACAGGCAGAACGTCAAGCCCAATGATGGCAAGGTGACGCAATGGGGACAATGCCGCCGCGAAGCACCCATGTTGCATCCGATCAACGCCAAGTCGTACATGATCGAGGGGGTTTGGCCTCACGTCCGTGACGACGACTGGTGCGGCGAATGGAAGATAGCCGCGCGGTGCATGGATACCCGCATCACGGAGGTCAGCACCGGACCTCTATTCCCCGGCATGAACACGCCGTCGCCGACAACGAATTCAACCTCCATGCCGCCACGTCCGTCGGCCATGGCCATGCCCTCCGGCAATGGCGCCAGTCCGACAATCATCCCATTGCCCGGCGTCGCCATGACCGCATCGGGCCGAGGCGACTGATCTCAACCGAGCCCCTGGAGGACACGGCCAGGCATATTTCACTATTCAACATCAGCGTAGATCGGCGTGCTGCGACGCTGCAGATGGCAACGGGTTGGCCCCTCCCGGCCTGGCGCGGTCCTTGGCATCGCAGCACACCGATCCACGCTTGCTGCCTCACCTGCGGATTCGTTGGCATTCAAGTGACGCCCTCGACCGCAATCACATCCATCGAAGCCGCTCCGATGCGAATTGCGCACGCCGCGCGATATTCCGGCGGCTGGTGGAAAGCCGTTGCGGCGGCAAGTGTCGGAAACTCCAGAATCACCACCCGTTTGGGCTGCCAGCTGCCTTCCAGCACCGCCGCAGTGCCGCCCCGCGCCGGGTAACGTCCACCGTATTGCGCGACTGTCGCCGCGGCCACGTGTTTGTATTGCTCGTACCTGACGGGGTCTGTGACCTCGCAATTGACGACGACACAGGCTGACATCGATTTCTCCTGAGCAGGGGCGGGAAGCGGAAACCTGCTAGAGTCTCACGCGATCACGCCGTCGACGCAATTGTTGCGGCCCGGCAAGTTGCTGCAGTACCCCTCATGATCGCATTCGATTTCGCCAGGGCGATTGGGCCCGGCACAACCCTTGTCACGCCGAACAACCGGCTTGCGCGCGATCTCGTCACGCGTTTCGACAGCGCGCAGCTGGCGGCCGGTCGCCGTGCTTGGGCAGCGTTGCGCGCAGTGCCATGGCACGGGTGGCTGCAATCGCTCTGGCTTGACGCCCTTGCTGCTGGCGCTGTGCAGGAACCGCAGATTCTCATCGGTGCCGATGCCGCCGCACACCTCTGGGATCGCGTCGTTGCGCATCAGTCGCCGGAATTGCTTGACGCGCGCGGTGCCGCGGCGCTGGCTGCGGACGCCTGGTCGCTGTTTCATGCGTGGCGACGGCCGGGGGACCAATATGAAGGATGGTCACGCGCTGGAATCGGCGACGATGCGGCAGCCTTTGCGCGTTGGGCACACCGATACCGCGCCGCGCTCGTCGAGAACGGCCTCGTGGACATCGCGCAGCTCGCGGACAGGCTCGCGTCAAGTGCACCGCAAGTGCCCGTGTGGCGCCAGCGTCGCATCGTCACGGTCGGTTTCATCGAATTCACGCCGCAGCAAAGACGCCTGCTCGATGCGATGCGCAACGCAGGCGTCGAGGTCGTCGCAAGTGCGCTGCCGCAGGCTGCCGCTACAAGGCGTCAACGCGTGGTATGTACGACACCCGCTGCCGAACTTGGTCACGCGCTGGCCTGGGCGCGCGAACGTGCGCTCGCGGAACCCGATGCGGCGATCGCCATTGTCTTCGAGGATCTGGCCTCGCGGCGGGACGAAATCGCGTTGTGCGCCGAGGATATGCTTTGTCCCGCGCTTGCGAGCCGCGTCCTGCCCGACGCGCCGAGACCCTACGATATTTCCCTCGGGGTTCCGTTGGCCGACGTGCCTGTTGTCGCCACGGCCATCAACCTGATCGCGCTGAACACCGGCCCAATCGACCTGCCAGACGCCGCAGCGCTGCTGCGCTCGGCTCACCTTCCCGGCGCGGAAACGCAGTGGTTCACGCAGGGCGATGGCCGAACGTCGGTGGCGGGAGCAGGGCCTGCGCTCGCTCACGTTTGCAGGCGCCATTCGCTCACTCGAAACGACGGATCCTGCGTTGGCGGCGAAGTGGCGAGAGATCTCCCATCCGGGTCGCGGTGCGCGGACGCCCGCGCAATGTGCGAACGACTGGCGCGCCTGGCTCGTCGCGATTGGCTGGCCCGGCGATCGCCCCCTGGGCAGCGGGGAATGGCAGGCGTGCGAGGCGTGGTCCCGGTTGCTGGCAACCTTTGCTACCTTCGCCAGCGTGACCGCGATGCTGACGCGCGACGAAGCGTTGATGGCGCTCCGTGCGCTGGCGGTGCGAACCGTCTTTCAGCCGGAAGCACCCCCTGCACGCATTCGTATTCTGGGCATGCTGGAAGCGTCCGGCCTCGTTTTCGACGCGCTCTGGATCGCAGGCCTGACGGCCGAACGCTGGCCGCCCCCGCAGCAGCCTCATCCGCTGTTGCCACTTGCCTGGCAGCGCGAACGCCACGTCCCTCACGCGGACCCTGCGATCGACCTGCTGCACGCCCGCGCGCTGACCGAGGGCTTCGCCGGCGCCGCGGAGCAATTGGTGGTGAGCCATGCACGCCACGCCGATGGCTTCGATCGCGCAGGTTCCGCGTTGATTGCGACATGGCCGGAATGCGATATCGCGACATTGCCGCATCCGACAGGACTTGCCCAGAATATTGCAATGATCGGCAGCGAATTCGAGACATGTGCCGATGATCGCGCCCCTCCGCTTCCCGACGGTAGCCTGGCCAAAGGCGGGGTCGGCATCGTTGAAAGCCAGAGCGCGTGTCCCTTTCAGGCATTTGCGCGATACCGTTTGCGCACCGACGCTTGGCCCGATGCGAGCGAGGGCCTGACTCCGCAGGAGCGCGGCTCGTTGCTGCACGCGGTATTGGCCGCCCTCTGGGATGAGTTGGGAGACCATGCGACGCTGGTCCGCTTGACCGCCGCAGAACTCGACATCCGGGTCGCGAAAGCGGTAGCGCACTCTCGTGCGAGACTCGATCGAGCGCGCTGGCAATCGCTGCCATCGGTCGTGGCGTCGGGCGAGTTGCAGCGACTCGCCGACACTGTTCGGGCGTGGCTTGACGTCATCGAGCGCGAGCGGCCACCGTTTGCGGTGCGTGAAACGGAAATGACTGTGCCTTTGGCGCTGGGGGGCATCGGCATTTCGTTGCGCATCGATCGTGTCGACACGCTTGCCGATGGCGGCGTCGCGGTCATCGATTACAAGTCCGGACGCGCCATCGTGCCGGGCAAATGGTTCGCGCCGCGACCGTCCGGCACGCAGGTCGGGTTATACGCTCTGGCGCTCCGGGCCACGCCGGATCCTCCACAGGTTCGCGCCGCGGTCTATGCGCAGTTGAAGGCCGGTGAAATCGAAGTGAAGGGATTGGTCGCGGACGTGGGTGCGTGGCCGCCACTGAAAACCGCGGCGGAACTTCGCGGTGTGCCGTTTTCAAGCTGGACAGAAATCGAGGCCGACTGGACTCGGTGTCTTGGATCATTGGCGACAGACTTCGCCCAGGGCGTGGCCGCGGTCGCACCACGCGACGCTCAATGCTGCAGGCAGTGCGAACTGCAGGCGCTTTGCCGGATCCAATCACTCGCGAACGCGCCGCAACGGACGATGGCAACGCCGCCGGCGGACGCAGCGATGGTTGAGGGCAACGACGGCGTGCGCGAACGCGAGGACGCATTGGCCCGCAAGCAGTGCGCTCGACGTCAACCAATCGTTTCTCGTCCAGGCGCCCGCGGGCTCCGGGAAGACCGGGCTCGCTGATTCAACGCTATCTCGCGCTGCTGGCCCACGTGGATCGACCGGAGCAAATCGTCGCCATGACGTTCACGCGCAAAGCCGCGGCCGAAATGCGCGAACGCGTGTTGAAGGCGTTGCGCGAAGCCGAGACGGAACCGACGTCCCTGCGAACCGGCCGCACGACAGGTCACCCGTCGGTTGGCGCTGGCCGCATTGGCACAGGACCGGAACGCCGGAATTGGCAATTGCTGTCGCAGCCGTCGCGGCTGCGAATGCTGACGATCGATGCGCTTGCGGCTTCGCTTGCGCGCCAGGCGCCGGTCACTACCGGACTCGGCGCGTTGCCGGATTTGTCGACGACGCGTCGCAGCTGTACGAGCAAGGCGTACGCGCGGCACTCGCCGCCGCGGACCCGGATGATCCGGCGTGGCGGTGCTTCCTGGCCCGTGTGGACAATGACGCGGACCACGCTGTCGATCTGCTCGCGTCGATGCTTGCGCGACGCGATCAGTGGCTGCGACTGCCGTTCGGCGCAGGGAACGCCGAATCTGCGCGGCGAGCTTGAGCAAGCGTTGCGCATGGAAATCGAAACCGCGTTGGCGCGAACGCGCGCCATGTTTCCCGCATCGCTGGCGGCGCGACTTGCGGAATCACCGCGCTACGCCGCGGCCCATCTGGAAAAAACCGCAGGCCGGGAGGACGCGGCGACCACGCTGACTCGCCTTGCCGAACAGGGCGGCATCCCGCCGCCCGCAGCCGAGGCCTTGCCTTCGTGGCATGCACTGACCGATTTCCTGCTGACAAGGACGAAGCAGGAGCCCGCGTTCAGGAAAGTGGTAAATGCGCGGAATGGCTTCCCCGCCAAAGGGCAAGGAACCAGGAAGCGCTGCAAGAGAGTCGCGGCCAAGCAGGCCATGATGGACTTGCTGCGGAGCGCACGCGACATTCCCGGGCCTGGCGGAATCCTTGAATTCGGTGAGGACATTGCCGCCCCCGACGTACGACGACGCGTCCTGGGACTTTGTCGACGCCACGCTGACTCTGCTGCCGCAGATCGCAAGCCACCTGCTTACCGTGTTCGCGACAGAAGGCGCGCGGATTTCAGCGAGGCCTACATTGCGCGCCCTGGCAGCACTGGGCAATGCGGACGATCCCGGCGAACTGTTGCTCGCCGTCGACTATCGACTGGCCCACCTGCTTGTCGATGAATTCCAGGACACGTCGTGGACGCATCACGAATTGATCGAGCAGACTGACGTCGGGCTGGAAGACAGGCGATGGCCGCACGCTCTTCGCGGTGGGCGATCCGATGCAGTCGATTTACCGCTTTCGCGAGGCGGAAGTCGGCATCTTCCTCGAGCGCGCAGCAGAACGCCCAGGTCGCCGGCATTCCCGTCACGTGCCTCGATCTTGACCCGCAATTTTCGCTCGCAGGCGACCATCGTTGCATGGGTCAACACGGTATTTCCCCAGGTGCTCCCGCCGGTGTCCGATCCTTCACGCGGCGAAGTCGCGTACAAGCACGTAGCTGGCAACGCGCAGCGGCCCAGACGACAAGGCGCCCGACGCTCGATGTCGTCATCGATCGCGCCGAGGAAGCTGCAACCGTCGTGCGCAGAGTCCGGGAAGCACAGACTGCCGGTTCCGATGAAATCGCCGTCCTGGTTCAGGCGCCGCGACACCTGGATCATCTCCTGCCCGCATTGCGCAACGAGGGCATCGACTACACGGCGATCGAACTCGAAACTCTGGCGCAGCGCTCGGCAACGCGCGACCTTGATTTCGCTCACGCGCGCAATTACGCAACCTGCGGATCGTCTCGCCGGTCTCGCATTGCTGCGCGCGCCGTGGTGCGGCCTGCTCGGCTTTCCGGATCTGCTTTCCTGGCCGACAAGTGCGGTCAGCGACGCGATTCTGGACGAATTTGGCGGATGATCGACTTCATCGCGCGTTTGACCCCGGATGGCCAGGCACGCATCGCGCGGTTGCGTGCGGGCTTGAGCGAAGCCGTCGCGCAGCGAGGCCGCACATCGCTCTCACGCCGGGTCCGCGCGGCCTGGCTGTCCTCGGCGGGCCGGCGTGTGGCGAGGGGTCGATCGATGCCGCCGGCGCCGAGCGGTTCTTCGTGCTGCTTGCCCAGCACGAACGGGCAGGCGACGCTGGCCGACTGGGATGCCTTCATCGCTGCCACGGCAAGATTGTTTGCGCGAACCGGAACCTCGAGTCGGCGCACAGCGTCCAGGTGATGACCGTGCACAAGGCGAAGGGCCTCGAATTCGACACGGTGATCATGCCGGGATTGGATCGTCCGATCGGCCGAAGTGACGAACCGGCACTGCGCTGGAAACAGCGCGAACACGACGGAAGGCAGAGTACTGTTGCTGGCACCGTTGCGCGCACGTGAAGGCTTGTTGAGCGCAGCCGGACCCGGTCTACGACTATCTGAAGACGCTCAATGCAACCGAAGATACGGCGGAGCGAGGGCGCCTGCTGTACGTCGCTTGCACGCGTGCAAAACGACGGTTGCACCTGGTCGCCGCGCTCGGCCCCAAGGCCGTCGAAGGACGATCAGCCCGCGCAGTGGCGCAATCCGAGGTCGCGAGCGCACTTGCGCGATTGTGGCCGGCGGTGCACGCGGGCATCGCGTTGCCACCGGCGAATGTGACGGCGGCGGAATCCTTTCCTGACGAGGTCGACGACGAAAACGATGACGATGCCATGCCGCAGCCGCAACCATTGCGCCGCCTGTCGCTCGAGTGGACGTTGCCGTCACCGACCACGAATTCCGGACAACAAGCGACGGCTGAAGCCGAGCGTCGGGCCGCGTCGCGTTCGACTGGGCACATGCAACGGCGGCGGCGATCGGCACTGTCACGCATCGCGTGCTCGCGCAGATCGCCACAGAAGGTTTGGATGCATGGGATTCAAATCCGGAGCGTGTGACCGCCGAGCGGGCCCGGATCATCGCCGAGTTGGCCGGTGAAGGGGTCCCTCTGCAGGAGCGCGCGGAGGCTGCCGCGCGCATCGAGAACGCCGTCGCACGTACGCTGGCGGACGTCCGCGGTCGCTGGTTGTTCGATCCTACGCATGTCGATGCCCAAAGCGAATGGGCGCTCGCAGGTTTCGACGCGCGACACGTTGCGCCATGTGACGGTCGATCGCACGTTTGTCGCCGATGGTGTGCGCTGGATCGTCGACTTCAAGACCGGGCGACACGAAGGCGGCGACGCCGAGGCATTCCTCGATCGCGAATTGAGGCGCTATCGTGAACAACTCGACGTTATGCGCGAATCGTGCGCGAACTCGACCCGCGTCCGATTCGCCTGGCACTTTACTTCCCGCTGGTCGACGCCGGTTGGCGGGAGTGGGCATTTTCCTGAAACGAGCCGCAATCCGGGCGTCCTTCCGGAGGCCGCACGAAAACTGATATAATTCAAGCTTCTGGCGCATCTTCCCGCAAACATCAGCCGCTGCATATTGCAACGACTCCAAGCGCGCGGTCCCCGGGTCATTCGGCGTGCGAATACATCGAGGACTTCCGGCACGTCGGATGGTCCGGTCGCGTTGACGATCGGCAATTTCGACGGTGTCCATCGCGGTCATCAGGCGATGCTGGCGCGGCTCATCGAGGCCGCGGAAGACCTGCGGCTGCCGTCTGCCGTGCTCACTTTCGATCCGCATCCGCGCGAGTTCTTCGCGCAGGACGCAAGGCCCCGCCGCGCCTGTCCAGGTTGCGGCAGAAGTTTGATGTGTTTCGTGCGTTCGGCGATCGCGCGAACGATTGTTGCTCGCTTCGACCGGCAACTCGCTGCGATGACCCCGGAGACCTTCATCGACGACGTGCTGGTGCGGCGGCTGGACGCACGCTGGGTGCTGGTGGGCGAGGATTTCCGGTTCGGCCGTGCGCGCGCCGGCGACCTCGCGGTTCTGCGCGCGCACGCGAAGACATTCAGCGTCGAAGGCATGGGCACGGTAGCGGTGGATGCAGCAGCGCGCGTCGTCGACCGCGGTGCGCGAGGCCCTGGCAGCCGGCAACCTCGTGCGCGCCGCGGCGCTGCTGGGACGCCCTTATGCCATCAGCGGACGCGTGGCACACGGCCAGAAGCTCGGCCGCAGCCTGGGTTTTCCGACGGCGAACATTCCACTCCGGCATCCGCCCGCGCTGTCGGGCATTTTCGCGGTTCGCGTGCATGGCCTCGGCGTGGCCCCTTGCACAGGTGTCGCCAGCATTGGCGTGCGCCCCACGATCAAGCAGGATGGTCCGCCGCTGCTGGAAGTCTTCCTGTTCGACTTCGACGAGACGATTTATGGCCGCCGCGTGACCGTCGAATTCGTGCACAAGCTGCGCGACGAGGAAAAGTATGAAACGCTGGACGCCCTGACGCGGCAGATTCGCGCCGATGTCGTGCAGGCGCGTGACTATTTCGCGCGCGTGGCATGATGAGTGCTCTTTTCGATGTTTTCTCACGCTTCCAACCTACCCGCATGCCCGACGATACCAAGACCGACTACAAATCCACGCTGAACCTGCCGGACACTCCGTTTCCGATGCGCGGCGATCTGGCCAAACGCGAACCCAAATGGATCAAGGAGTGGCAGGAGCGCAAGGTGTACGAAGCCATCCGCTTCGCGTCGCATGGACGTCCGCGTTTCATTCTGCACGACGGGCCCCCATACGCCAACGGCGAAATTCATATTGGCCATGCGGTCAACAAGATCCTCAAGGACATCGTCGTCAAGAGCAAGCAACTGGCGGGATTCGACGCGCCCTACGTGCCCGGCTGGGATTGCCACGGCATGCCGATCGAAGTGCAGATCGAGAAGTCGCACGGAAAGCACCTGTCGACGGCTGAAACGCAGCGGCTCGCGCGTGCCTATGCCAACGAGCAGATCGGCGAAGCAGAAGGAAGGCTTCAGGCGGCTGGGCGTGCTGGGCGACTGGGATCATCCGTATACGACGATGGCGTTCAAGAACGAAGCCGACGAGATTCGCACTCTCGGCAAGATTCTCGAGAAGGGGTTCGTCTATCGTGGCCTGAAACCCGTCAATTGGTGTTTCGATTGCCAGAGCGCCCTGGCCGAAGCGGAAGTCGAATACGAGGACCGCGTCGACATCGCGATCGACGTGGGATTCCCGCTCGATTCTCTTGACCATGCGAAGCTGGCGCATGCCTTCGGGCTCGCGCAGCTGCCGGCAGGACCGGTGCGCGCAATGATCTGGACCACGACGCCATGGACCATTCCCGCGAATCAGGCATTGACGGTGCATCCGGAATTCTCCTATGCGCTGGTGGCGACGCAGAAGGGTCACATCATTGTGGCCAGGGATCTGGTCGACACGTGCCTCAAACGTTACCAGCTGGACGGCAAGGTTGTCGCCACCGCCCTGGGCGCGGCACTGGAACTGATCAAATTCCGTCATCCGTTCTACGACCGCGCGTCGCCCGTGCATCTCGGGACGTTCGTGACGCTGGAGCAGGGCACGGGCATCGTCCATTCGTCTCCCGCCTACGGCATCGAGGACTTCCAGTCGTGTCGCAGCTACGGCATGAAGGACGAGGACATCATCAATCCGGTGCAGGGCGACGGCCGCTTTGCCGGCAGCCTGCCGTTCTTCGGCGGCGAAAAAATTTGGGAGGCCAATCCGCAAATCGTGGACAAGCTGCGCGATGCGGCGCGCTGTTTCACGACACGAAGTACACGCACAGCTACATGCATTGTTGGCGGCACAAGACGCCGATCATCTATCGCGCCACGACACAATGGTTCGCGGGGATGGACGGCGTGCCCGGCTGGCACGGTCATGCGCCGCCGGAAACGTTGCGCGCGGTGGCGCTGCGCGGCATCGACGCCACTCGAGTTCTACCCGGCCTGGGGCAAGGCCCGCCTGTACGGAATGATCGCCAATCGTCCCGACTGGACGCTGTCGCGGCAGCGCCAGTGGGGTGTGCCGCTGCCATTTTTCGTCGACAAGGAAACCGACCAGCTGCATCCGGATACGATGGCGCTGCTGGAACTTGGCCGCGCTCAAGGTGGAGGAGGGCGGGCTCGAATCCTGGTTCGCCGCGACGCACGAGGACTTTGGCGTCGATCCGGCCAAATACCGCAAGATCACCGACACGCTCGACGTCTGGTTCGACTCGGGCAGCACGTTTCAGACCGTCATGGGAGGTCCGGACGGTCGCGCACAGAGGATGGGCTCGCACTCCGCAACCCACGACTTTCCGGCCGACCTGTACCTCGAGGGTTCGGACCAGCATCGCGGCTGGTTCCATTCGTCATTGCTCATCTCGAGCATGGTCAATGGCGTGCCGCCGTACAAGGCGCTGCTCACACATGGCTTCGCGGTCGATGGCGAAGGCCGGAAGATGTCGAAATCGAAGGGCAACGTCGTCTCGCCGCTCAAGGTCGCGGAATCGCAGGGCGCGGAAATTCTTCGGCTGTGGGTTGCCGCGACGGATTATTCCGGCGAACTCACGATCTCCGACGAAATCCTGAAGCGCGTGGTCGAAGGCTATCGCCGCGTTCGCAATACGTTGCGTTTCCTGATGGCGAACACCGCTGACTTCGATGCCGGCAAGAATGCGCTGCCCGCGGCGCAATTGCTGGAAATGGACCGCTATGCCATCGCGCAGGCGAAGGTGCTGGCCGCGGCCGTTGACCGCCGACTATGCGCGGTACGAATTTCATCTCGTCGTGCAGCGGCTGCAGACGTATTGTTCGGAAGACCTGGGCGGCTTCTATCTCGACGTGCTGAAGGACCGCCTGTACACGACCGCGCCCGACAGCATCGCTCGTCGTTCGGCGCAAACTGCGCTTGCGATGATCCGCGATGTCCTGCTCCAGTTGATGGCGCCCATTCTGTCATTTACGGCTGAGGAAGCGTGGCGGCTGGTGCATGGCGAGGATCCGACGATCTTCGTGCGCACATGGAAGGACGCGCTGGCGCAGGAACGGGACGCGGAGGTGCTCGTCGCCAAGTGGCGCCGGATACTCGCCGTGCGCGCGGCGTCCAGAGGGAACTCGAGGCTGTCCGGCAATCCGGCGCGATCGGCTCGTCGCTGCAGGCCGAAGTGGCGATTACGGCGTCCGCTGCGGATTACGAAGCACTGGCACGCTGGGCAACGATTTGCGCTTTGTCACGATCACGTCCGCCGCGACCGTCGCTGTCGGCGACGGACTGACAGTCCGGGTCACGCCGAGCGCTAATCCGAAATGCGAACGCTGCTGGCATTGGCGGGCGGATGTCGGGACTGGATGCCGCTCATCCGACACTATGCAGGCGCTGCGTGGCCAATCTGTTCGGCGCCGGCGAACTGCGCCGGTTTGCATGACCAGTGTCTGTCGTGACCAAGGTCGAGGGACCACCACGACGGCTGGTGGAAGTGGCTGACATTGGCTGCGGTTGTGATCGTCGCCGACCAGGTCACCAAGTCCATGATCGTGGCGTCGTTGACGCGAGGCGAGGCGATGCCCGTTACCGGTTTCATGAGTCTCGTGCTTGCCTACAATTCCGGTGCGGCGTTCAGTTTCCTGGCCGGTGCCCCTGGTTGGCAGCGCTGGTTCTTTGCGACCATCGCCGTATTCGCGAGCGTGTTCCTCGTGTACATGCTGAAACGCGGCGGCAGTCGTATGCAAAGCGCGGGGTTCGCTCTGATTCTGGGAGGTGCTCTGGGCAATCTCTGGGATCGAATCGCCATTGGGAAGGTCGTCGACTTCCTGCTGTTTCATTACGGTAGCTGGTCATGGCCCGCATTCAATGTCGCGGACAGCGCCATAACCGTGGGCGCGGCATTGCTGATCCTCGACAGCTTCCGACAGCGCCACGCGAGCGCGCCGGTCACCGCGGCAAAGGATTGAAGGAACGCACCTACATCATGGACATCATTCTCGCCAACCCCCGCGGCTTCTGTGCCGGCGTCGACCGGGCCATTGCGATCGTCGAGCGCGCGCTGGCACAGCATGGCGCGCCGATCTACGTGCGCCACGAAGTCGTCCACAACAAATTTGTCGTCGATGACCTGAAGTGCAAGGGTGCAGTGTTCGTCGACGAGCTCGATGCCGTCCCGGTGGGGGCGACCGTGGTCTTCTCGGCACATGGCGTTTCGCAGGCAGTGCGTGCGGAAGCCGTCGCGCGCGGGCTCAATGTGTTCGACGCAACCTGTCCTCTGGTCACCAAGGTCCACGTCGAGGTGGCAAGATGCGCGAGCAGGGACGCGAGATCGTCATGATTGGCCATGCCGGGCATCCGGAAGTCGACGGCACGATGGGTCAGGCGCACGGCGGGATCTACCTCGTCGAGTCGGTGGAGGACGTCCGGCTTCTGACCGTCCGCAATCCGGAGATGCTGGCCTACGTCACGCAGACCACGTTATCCATGGACGATGCCGCAGCGGTCGTGGCTGCCCTCCGGGCGCGCTTCCCGCGTATCGTGGGGCCCAAGAAGGACGACATCTGTTACGCGACGCAGAACCGCCAGGATGCGGTAAAGGCGATGGTGCCAAGTGTGGATACGGTGATCGTGGTCGGAAGTCCGAACAGCTCGAATTCGAATCGATTGCGCGAAGTGGCGGCCAATCGGGGCGTGCCGACGTACCTGATCGATCATGCCGGCGAGCTGCGGCCAGAATGGGTCGCAGGCAAGCTCCGCGTGGGAGTCACAGCCGGGGCTTCCGCGCCGGAAGTGCTGGTGCAGCAGGTCATCGCGCGACTCAAGGAACTGGGAGCTCTCGGCGTGAGCGAATTGTCCGGAATCGTCGAAAACGTGACGTTTCCATTGCCCAAGGGTTTGGCCGGAATGGCTGCAGCGAAGGCGCCGGAGACAGGACCCGCACGAGACTAGGGCCCGTCAACGCTATTGGTGGGCCGCTCATCCGCCGCGCCCTCCGCGCGAAACCATACCATCAACGCAAATGAACGTTCCCGCTGCGATCGCGGCCACCATCGACGCTACCATTGCATGCCGTCCCGGCTCGCTCCAGGCGCGGGTCAGCGCTTCCGCGAAATAGAGCGGGACGAGCAGCGACAGCCACTGCCGTGGCCTGCGTTTGCCGCGCGCAACGCCCGGAAACAGGACCGCGAGCGGCACGGCCTTCAGCGCCAGCCACGCACCATTCGCAGGCTGGGGCGCCAGCACCGACTCCCACAGCAGTTCGAGAAGGGCCAGGGCGGCCAGCCCGACGATTGTCCAACGCGCGCCACGCGCTGCCATCAGCGCCACGAACGCCAGGTGGAGCGGGTCATCCGACGGCGATGAATTCGTAGAGTTCGAAACCCGGTCCCTGTTCGATCAACTTCGTCAGCACTGCGAAACCGGTTTCCTTGCCGCGCTTCAGGGTAATCGCCTGTTCCAGTCCAAATGCGCCCATGGGGACGAGGATCTGCGGTGGCGCCAATTCAGGACCGGTACCCTTTTCCTCGGGGAACACGACGACCGGTGTCACCGAGCTCGCGGTCCCATCCTCCATGGCTGCCGCAGCCGCCTCGGGACTGTCGGACAGCAGCTCGCATCCGAACTCCAGGCCGCTACCGGTAAACGTATTGCGGAACCAGCGGACGATGGCCACCTGCAGGCCGCTGCGTCCCTCGACGCGCAGGGCGATGAGTTCGCCGATCCGGAGTACGGCGGGTGCCGGATCCGTTTGGCGCAATGCATATCCCGCGGGCGTGTGGTTGATCACCTGGCAATTGGCCATTGGGGGCAAACCGGAAGGCGGATTGGGGATGCCCGAGTGGAGGCCGCGGCTGTATTGCCATATGCCGGTCAGGCCGGAACACATCACGACGCGAGCCCGCGAAGGCAGGCGGTTGAATTGGCGCGCAGGCGGTATGGCCCATTGGCGCAACAGGCGCTTCAGGAGCGCGATGTACTGCAACCGCGCCGACGGGTCCCGGCCGATGCCGGCAGGAACTTCACCGCCCGCCTCGAGGGCACGCAGTTGCTCCTGAATCTGGAAAGCCAAGTCGAACGTGAGCAGAAATAGCTTGCTGCCGGCGATGGAACCGCCCTTGTTGGCGGAAAACGGCGGGAAATCGTGACCGACGGGCACAATCGCCACTGCCTTGGCCATCCGGTGCACCGGCACGACGTCAGTCAGTTTCGCCCAATGCGCGAACTCCTGCACGTAGCGAAGCACGATGGGCAACTGTCCCGGCAGGAATCCGTAGGGATTGGCCAAAGCCAGCAGCAGCGATTGCACCGCAAGTCGCTCCGGCGTGGCTTCGGGCTGGTCCGACGCGACAGGCGTCAAATGAATGTTGCGCTCCCGCGCGAACGCATAGATGAGGTGCGAGTCTTGCCAGGTGCGGGGCGGCACCGGGGCGAAGGACAGGTAGCTGTTGACGAGGATGCGCGCTGTGCATTGCAGGCAGCGGTGAACCAGCGCCACCATCAAACGCTGCCCACCCAGGGCAATGCGCTTGTCCGCTTCGTTGACGAGAAGACGCTTGTAGGCCGTCGTCAGCTCGCTCGACATCGTCAGCGCCGCTTTCGCCGCCTCCAGCGCTTCACCGGACAGCGGATGCGACGCCCGCATAAACTTCCGTTCGAGCAGCGGCCAAAGGATGCTGGCAGTGGTCCAGTATTTCTCGGCCAGCTCGAGGCGCTTGCCGTCGCTCATGGCGACCCGGTTGGTGGCCGCTAGCGCATCGCCGATCACGTGGGCCGCATCGGCTGGCTCGCGTTGCACCATCTCATCTAGCCATGGCCCGACTTTGGAAAGTCGGATCTCCGGCGGATTGGCCGGGCGCGACTCCACCGGCGGCAACGAGAGCAAGAGGGGCATGGAGGTCGGAAACGGCGGGTATTCGTTGTTATGCAGGCGCAAGCCGAGGCGTGCCGTACGATTGTAAGCGAAAGCCCGCGTTGCGGCCCCGTGCCATGACGGGTTCAAGCAGAAAACCAACCGCCGGTTTGTTCGGGGGCAACGCCGCCCTCAATCGCCGGCGCGCAGGAATTCGACTACCGGAAGGTATTGGTCAGGGCCAAGCAGCATTGGCGCGTGCCCGACCCCGGCAAATTCGATGACCCGCGGCCGGGGACCGCGCGCCGCCATTTCCGCGGCGACCTCGCGCGACAGCAGGTCGGATTGGGCGCCGCGCAGCACCAGTGCAGGACAAGCGATGGCGTCCCACAATGGCCATAGGTTTGGCGGGGCAGGGGCATTGCGGAACGGAACCGCGATACCGGGATCGTAAGCCAGTCCCCAGCGCCCGTCCGCACGCTCGCGGACGTTGGTTCGCGTGATGAACTCCCATTGCGGATCACTGAGCGGTCCGAACGGCGCCGAAATCTGGCGCAGGTACCCCTCGATCTCGGAAAAGGTGGCGAACGTCGGGTCCTGACCGATGTAGCTGCCTATGCGCGTCAGCGCGGCGGCCTCGAGCTGTGGTCCGACGTCGTTGACGACCAGACGGCGGATGGGCGACTTCGGTTGCGCCGCCAGGACGATCCCCAGCAATCCGCCCATCGACGTGCCGATCCAGTCCACATCGACGGCGCCGCTGCGGGCAATGAGCGCGGTCAGCGTGGTGAGGTAGGTGGGAAAGATGTAGTCGTTCGGATCTGCCAGCCAGTCCGACATTCCACGACCGGGCATGTCGACCGCGAGCACGCGATGCGTGGGAGCGAGGGCTTCGGCGATCACGTCGAAGTCGCGGCCATTGCGGCCCAAGCCGTGCACGCAGACCACGACGCGCGGATTCGCCGCATCGCCCCATTCGAAATAGACGACGCAATGGAAGCCATGCGGCGAAAGGCCGCGAAACTGCAAGGGCTGCGGTGCGGATTGAGTCAACATGGTTCATTCATGTTCTGGTTTCGCGGAGGGTGGTGCGCCGTCGCAGAGCGATTGTATGCGGTTGCGCGGCCCGTGTTCAGTCCGCCGCAAAATCTGCAATAATTCTGCTGCCCGTCAACCTGACGGCTCTGCGCTGAATCGGAATGTCATGACCACATGCTGCAGCTCCGTCGCGGTTGCCCTGATATTTCTGCTGTTGGGCTGCGCACCTGACTCGTGGTCCAATACCAAGGCGACGGGATTCAATGGCTATCTGAAGACCATCCAGGTGCAATGCTCGCCGCTGCTGCTCGGCGGACAGGAAATGTCGCAGGCCCTTCAGACCGGCGCCGGCGACAACAATTACATCTATTTTCTCGACCAGACGTCGAAGCTCTATTATCAGAAGATTGGCCCGTCCGGCTATAGCGAAAGCCTGACCGCCTTCTTCGGCGCCGGGTACGACCGCGCAATCAATTGCGCCATCACCAAGTTGCCGGCAGAACGCGGTTGAACATCCGCTACCGTCAGTTGAATTCCTGCGGTGGGAACGGCAGAAACCGGGTCGATTCGCCGGCCAGGAAAGCTGCAAGTTCCTCGCGGCGCGCCATCGCGTCCGCGTAGCCCAAGTCGAGCAGCGCTCGGCAGAATCCGCGGTCGAACAGCAAGTAGGACGTGAGATTCGCGCCAGTTCCCCGCGTGCTCCCGAATCCGCGCAGCACTGCCCTCACAGCCCCGGGCAACGAATCGACGTACTGCAGCGCCAGGCTGGCCACATCGCGCGACGGCGACAGCACGAAGGCGTCGACGTGGTTCAGATGGAGGCCCTGCGCGTTGCGCAAGGCGGCCGGAATCCTGCTGATCATGCGGTTGTATTGGTCGAGGCGTTCGATATCCGCCCCCATGTTGTCGAGGAACACGGAGGAAAGCGCGTGGCCCGCGACCTGGGCAAACGACGGATATTGCGGGTCACCGTTACCGGGACGCTGGCCTGCGAACTGGCCCACCGCCAGCACGACGATGCGCGTGGCGCCCAGGTGCAGCGCCGGAGACAACGGCGCAATCTGACGGACTGAACCGTCCATGAAGTAGTCTTCGTCGACCCTGCTCGCGGGAAAGACGAACGGAATCGCCGTCGACGCCATCAGGTGTTCGGTCGCAAGCCGCGTGGGCTGGCCTCGACGGCGCAGGCGGTGCCACGAACGCAACGACGGCGCGCCCTGAAAGAAGGACACCGCGTGACCGGACGTGTAACTGGTGGCGTTGATGGACAGCGCGTGCAGATTCCCCGCTTCGATCCGGTCCTCGAGCCGGGAGAAATCGACTTCACGCGTCAGCAAATCGGTCAGCGGCGCGTTGTCGAACATCGCGGCCACCTTCGCGGGCACCGCGACTCCGGTCAGAATGCTGGCCATGAACCTGGCACTGTGCCGCGCCAGCGTCGTCAGGTCACCGTGATAGATGTCCTTCACGGTCACCCGTCGCCACCAACGCGTGAGGCGGGCCACGCCCCGACGGAAATCATCGGCATTCACCGCCAGCAGCGTCGCGTTGATGGCGCCCGCGGAGGTGCCGCAGATCACCGGAAACGGCATTCGCGCTTCGCGGCCCATGATGTGCGCGATCGCGCGCAATGCGCCCACCTGATAGGCGGCACGGGCGCCGCCGCCGGAAAGGATGATCGCCGTTTGCTGTTTGCCGGCGGATTCCATATCGGACAGGCCCTAGTCCGCGCGCAGCGTGCGGTCCAGGATCAGCAGCATCGCGGCCGTTGCGCCCCAGATGTAGCGATCGCGCCACGGGATCGCCCAGAAATCGCGGCGCAGTTCACCCAGCATCCGGTAGTGGCGCTGCTGGTTCGCGGGATCGAGCAGGAATGCCAGCGGAACCTCGAAGGCTTCCGCCACCTCGACCGGATCCGTCGAGAGCGTAAACGGGGGCTCGACCCAACCCACCACCGGCGTAACCCGGAAGCCCGTAACGGTTTCATAGGAGGCGAGTTCGCCGAGGATGTGGACGTGATCCGGAGCCAGACCGACCTCTTCGACGGTTTCGCGCAAGGCGGCGTGGGCAGGCGTGAGGTCACCGGGCTCGACGCGGCCACCTGGAAAGCTGATCTGACCTGGATGGTCCGGAAGTCCGGCGCTGCGTTGCGTGAGCAGAACCGTGAGTCCGTCTGGGCGATTGACCACAGGGACCAGCACCGCAGCGGGCGTGGCGTCGCCATCGCGGCCGGGCAACCGGAAACCGTCGCTCATGCCCCGCGCCGCGCTCGGCGCAGGACGTGCCAGACGCTGCGAGATCCAATCCTTCTGGGCGGCAGGGGGGAGGTGAAACAGCGGCAGAGGCATCGCACGTGAGCGCCGGTCACACGCCAGCGTCCTGTCGCGATTGTACCGCCGGGCCTAGTTTCGTCGTCAGGCTGCGCTGGCGAACTGGTGCAGCCGTATCGGCGTCAGGTAGGCGATTTCGCCGGGCTGGAGCGAGAGTTCGCGGAATAGCTCGCGCGGCAATTCCACGTTGATCGTCTGTGCCGAGGGTTCGAGCGCGAACTCAAGCCGCGCGACCGGGCCGATTGCGGAACCATGCACGAAACGCGCAGCCAGGGCCGATTGTGAAGGCGCCCGCCCGACCGCGATGTCGTGAGGGCGCGCGTACGTGTCGGCGCCATCCGCCACTTGGGACGGCAAGCGATTCACGTGTCCCAGGAATTCAAATACGAACGGCGTCGCCGGGTGATCGTAGACGTCCGCCGGCGCGCCGATCTGCTCGATGTGACCGTGGTTCATGACCACAACGCGGTCCGCGACTTCGAGCGCCTCTTCCTGGTCATGGGTCACGAACACGCTGGTCACGTGGACCTCGTCGTGCAAACGGCGCAACCAGCGGCGGAGCTCCTGCCGGACCTTCGCATCGAGCGCGCCGAAGGGTTCGTCCAGCAGGAGCACGCGTGGCTCGACCGCGAGCGCGCGCGCAAGTGCGACGCGTTGCCGCTGGCCACCGGAAAGCTGGTGCGGATAGCGATCGGCGAGCCAGTCGAGTTGCACCAGCTCGAGCAATGCGTTCACCTTCTTCGCGATCTCGTTCTCGGCCAGTCGCTGCTTGCGCGGCCGCACGCGCAGCCCGAAGGCGATGTTCTCGAAAATCGTCAGATGGCCAAAGAGCGCGTAGTGCTGAAAAACAAATCCCACCTGACGGTCGCGCGCATGCGTGTCGGTCGCATCCTTGCCTGCGAACGATACGCTGCCCTCGTCCGGCGCTTCGAGGCCGGCAATCATCCGCAGCAGTGACGTCTTGCCCGAGCCAGAGGGTCCGAGCAGCGCGAGCAGTTCGCCGGTCTCGATGTGGAGGTCGACGTGGTCGACGGCCACGAATGATCCGAAGCGCTTGACGATGCCGTGCAGGTCGATGCTCATGGGCGACGCTCCGAGGGGTGCTGCCGGCCGTCCGCGTGCTGCCCGACGATGAACTTCAGGGCCAGGGTGACCAGCGCCAACATCGCCAGCAGCGACGCAACGGCGAAGGCCGCGGAAAACTGGTACTCGTTGTAGAGAATTTCGGCCTGCAACGGTAGAGTATTGGTGGCGCCGCGGATGTGTCCGGACACGACGGATACTGCGCCGAACTCGCCCATCGCGCGCGCATTGCACAGAATCACGCCGTACAGCAGTCCCCACTTCACGTTGGGCAGCGTGATTCGCCAGAATGTCTGCCAGCCGCTGGCGCCAAGTACTGTCGCGGCTTCCTCCTGCTCCGTACCCTGCGCCTGCATCAGCGGGATCAGTTCGCGTGCCACGAAAGGAAATGTCACGAACGTCGTTGCGAGCACGATTCCCGGAACCGCAAAGATGATCTTGAGGTCGTGTTCGCGCAGCCATGGTCCGAACCATCCCTGCAGGCCGAAGATGAGCACGTAGATGAGGCCGGCGATCACGGGTGATACCGAAAACGGCAGGTCGATCAGCGTGATCAGCACATTCTTGCCGACAAAATTGAACTTGGCGATCGACCAGGCGGCGGCCACGCCGAATACCAGGTTCAGCGGCACGGCGATGGCTGCGACCAGCAGCGTGAGCCTGATGGCATCCAGGGCGTCAGGGTCGGTGATTGCAGCCAGGTAGACGCCGATACCTTTCTTCAGTGCCTCGTAGAACACGAAACCTAGCGGAACGAACAGGAAGAGCGTGAGAAACGTGAGGGCGACGCTGATCAGCAGCCAGCGCACGACCCAAGGTTCGCCGGTGCCCGTCGCGTGTTGCCCCGACGCAGGAGCGGTGAATGGTGCGGCCATGTTCATGTGAGCGCGCCTTGCCGGCGCCGCGTCCACGCCTGCAGCGCGTTGATCGCGAGCAGCAGTGTGAAGGAAATGACGAGCATGACCACGGCAATGGCCGTGGCTCCCACAAAATCGTATTGCTCGAGCTTGGTGATGATGAGCAGCGGTGTGATTTCCGAAACCATCGGCATGTTGCCGGCAATGAAGATCACCGAGCCGTATTCGCCGATGGCGCGCGCAAACGCCAGCGCGAAGCCGGTCAGCAACGCCGGCAGGACTATCGGAAAGACAACGCGACGAAAGCTCTCCCAGCGCGACGCACCCAGCGTGGCCGCGACTTCCTCCAGTTCGCGCGGCAATTCTTCCAGGACGGGTTGCACCGTGCGCACGACAAACGGAAGTCCTATAAAGGTCAGCGCAACCAGCACGCCGAGCGGCGTGTATGCCACCTTGATGCCAAGGGGTGCCAGCAGCGAACCGAACCAACCGTTCGTCGAAAATAACCCAGCAAGTGCGATTCCGGCTACGGCAGTCGGTAACGCAAAGGGCAGATCGACCAGCGCATCGACCAACGACCGGCCAGGGAAGCGGTAGCGGACCAGTACCCACGCGACGAGCAGGCCGAACACCGTGTTGATTGCGGCGGCGCAGAAGGATGCACCAAAGGTCAGTCGGTAGCTCGCCATCACACGAGGTGCCGTGACGACGGCGGTGAATTCGGGCCAGGTGAGTTGGGCCGTCTTGATAAAGGCAGCCGATAACGGTATCAGGACGATGATGCTCAGATAGACGAGCGTATAGCCCAGGCTCAGGCCGAAACCGGGCAGCACGTGCTTCTGATGGCGGCGAACAGATTGCGACGCCATAACCGCCGCCAAGTCGGTGGCTTGCGGGGAAGGGCGCGCAGAGTTGCGTGCGGCGAGTTTTGCCTCGGGATCGCCTGGGTCCGCAACCATGGTGGGCGCAATCATGGGCGATCAGGCGTGCCCACGCAAGCCGGCATGCGGACGTCCATGCACCGTTCCCGCGGCTGCGGCACGCTCGGCGATGTCGCGCAACAGTGCCATACCTGCGGGCCACGCACCGTGCCCCGATTCGGCGTTGATGTGACCGGCATCGACACAGCCGACGAATCGGCTCGCCCAGTTTGCGGCAAGCGCGCCGGCACGGACCAACTTGATCCAGGGATCGTTCGTGCTGCCGACGACTGTGCTCGGAAACGGCAATCGCCGGAGCGGCAATTGCGATGCCACATTGAATCGGTCGGGATCCGCTGGTGCGACGAGCAGCGCACCGGCCAGCATGCATTGCCTGTGCGAGACCGCATGCGCGGTCGCGAGACATCCGAAGCTGTGCGCCACAACGATCGGCGGCAAGTCGCAGGCATCGATGGCCCGAGCAACGGTCGCGGACCAACGCCCAAGCGCGGGCGTGGCGAAATCGTCCTGCAAGACTCGGACGAATGACGGATGTTGCGCCTGCCAGAGCGTCTGCCAGTGGTCCGGACCACTGTCATGCAAGCCTGGCACGATCAGGACCGGCGTGCGCGGTGCGAAAGGGTACAGCGCCCCACCACTGCTGCGATGCGGGCGCCGGAGACCGGACCGGGCAGATTGGATTCGCGTCATTGGGCCTCACTTGCCGACGGCGAGGTAGATCTGGTCAAACGTGCCGCCATCGACAAAGTGAGTCTTCGTAGCGTTAGGCCAACCTCCGAACGCGCTGTCTATCGTAACCAATGAGATTTTCGGGAATTGCTTGGCATATTTGGCGGCAACTCTCGGTTCCGTCGGGCGATAGAAATTCCGGGCGGCGATCTCCTGACCCTCGTCCGAGTAGAGATACTGCAGGTAGGCTTCGGCCGCCTTGCGCGTGCCCTTCCTGTCCACGTTCTTGTCGACGACCGCAACCGGAGGCTCTGCCAGGATCGAAAGCGACGGCGCGATGATCTCGAACTTGTCGGGGCCGAATTCCTTCAGCGCCAGAAACGCCTCGTTCTCCCAGGCCAGCAACACGTCGCCCACGCCGCGTTCGACGAACGTCGTCGTGGACCCGCGCGCGCCGGAGTCGAGCACCGGGACATTCTTGTAGAGGCGGGAGACAAAGTCGCGCGCCCTGGCGTCGTCGCCGTAATTCTGCTTTGCAAATGCCCACGCGGCCAGGTAGTTCCAACGCGCGCCGCCCGACGTTTTTGGATTCGGGGTGATCACCGAAACACCTTGCTTGACCAGGTCGTCCCAGTCTTTGATCCCTTTGGGATTGCCCTTGCGGACCAGGAACACGATCGTCGACGTATACGGCGTGCTGTTGTGGGGCAGACGCTTTTGCCAGTCGGCCGGCAGAAGCTTCGCGTTCGCGGCGATCGCGTTGATATCGTCCGCCAGGGCCAGCGTCACAACGTCAGCGTCCAGGCCATCGATAACGGAGCGCGCCTGCTTTCCCGAGCCGCCGTGCGACTGCTTGATCGTTATTTTCTCGGCGGTCTTGATCTGCCAGTTCCTGGCAAATGCGGGATTGAATTCCTGGTAAAGCTCGCGCGTCGGGTCGTAAGACACGTTGAGCAGCGTGACGTCGGCGCGCGCCACCGATGTTGCTACGGCAAGGCCGATCGTTGCGATCAGCAGTGGGATGTTGGCAGCCTTCATTTACAACCCAAGTAGTTATAACTAAATTATATAAACCAACTTTTGGCTATATCTAGGTCCCAAGAAAAGCCGCAGCTGCGGCTTTGGTCGGGCCAACAGGAACCGGCGTCCGGTTCGACACTCAGCCCATTGCCGCCCAGGAAGAGACTCGACATCGATCCCTATCAGCTTCTGCAACGACTGGCGTCCTGGCCGCGAATTGCGGTCCGAGAAGTATCAATGCCGGACCTGTTGTTCCGGTGGCAACGAGCCGCGGTAGCGCCGCCAGCGTGGTGTAGCGAATGCATTGGGTAGGCAACGATGCATTCTCGACAACAGCAACCGGTAGTCCAGGAGACTTGCCGGCGGCCAGCAGTGTCGCAGCGATTGCCCGGGCTTCGGCCACGCCCATGTAGATTATGCCGGCATCGGAAGCCTTGAGGCCGTTCGCCCAGTCGCTTGCGTATTCGCCGGAGCCGACACGTGGCGTCGCGAAGGTCACGCTGCGCGCGGTACCACGCTGCGTAAGCGACGTCTTGAGCTCGGCGGCAGCCGCAAGTGCCGCCGTGATTCCGGGCACGACCTCGCAGCAAATGCCTTCGGCTTCCAGCGCCGCAATTTCTTCCTGTGCGCGGCCGAAGAGCATGGGATCGCCGCCCTTGAGCCGGACCACGACGGCATGCTTGCGCGCAGCGTCCACGAGCCGCTTGTTGATGAACTGCTGGGCCGTCGAATGTCGTCCGCAACGCTTGCCCACCGCGATCTTTTCGGCTCGTACGGCAAGCGCGACGGTATCCGGGTGTACCAGCGCGTCGTGAAAGACAATATCGGCCATTCCCAGCAGCCGTGCCGCGCGCATCGTCAGCAGGTCGGGCGCGCCGGGACCGGCTCCAACCAGGTGGACAATGCCGCTCATTGCTTGGCTTCCGCAATGGGCGCGGCCACGCCCGAGCGCCGGAACCACGGCGTGCGCCGGTTCGACTGCTGATATCCATCCGAGAAGTCGCGCAACGAAGCGAGCGCGCTCTGTGCGTCCTTGCCATCGCGCAGTACGTACGCGTCGAATCCCACCTGATGCAGGAAATACAACTGGTCGCGCGCAATGTCACCAACCGCACGCAGTTCGCCGCTGTAGGAGAACCGCTCGCGCAGCAACCGCCCGGTGGAGTAACCGCGGCCATCGGCAAATTTCGGAAAATCGACGGCGATGACGGGCAACGCGGCGACATCTCTGGCGAGCAGGGCAGGGTCGTCGGCCGGGCTCAGCCACACGCCGACGTCGCCGCGCGCACGGAGATCGTCGTGCGCCGCAAGCCAGGCCGCGAGTGGCACTATCACCGGCACTTTGGGCATCACGCTGCCGGCGGCAACTTCGCGCAGCAGGATCCAACGATCGTCGATCACCGCGCCGCCTTTAATGAGCTGCGGCATAGACGCGCTCCTTGAACGGATCGATCCCCACGCGCCGGACCGTGTCGACAAAGCGCTCATCCTCGTGTCGAAGTTCGACATAGATATCGAGGAGGCGCGCGACGACGTCCGGCATTTCATGCGCGGCAAACGACGGGCCGATCACCTTGCCGATGGCCGCGTGCTCGCCCTGTGTCCCCCCGATCGTCACCTGGTACCACTCGGCGCCGTTCTTGTCGACGCCGAGCACGCCAATGTGCCCGACGTGGTGATGGCCGCATGCGTTCATGCAGCCGGAGATGTTGAGGTCGATCTCGCCCAGGTCGTGCAGATAGTCGAGGTCATCGAACCGCCGCTGGATGGCTTCTGCGATAGGAATCGACTTGGCGTTGGCCAGCGAGCAGAAATCTCCGCCCGGGCAGCACACGATATCGGTCAGCAATCCGATGTTCGGTGTCGCCAACCCCAGATCCTTCAATTCGCTCCACAAGGCGAGCAGCTGCGACTGGCGCACATCGGTGAAGATGAGATTCTGCTCATGCGAAACCGTCAGTTCGCCGAAGCTGTAGGCGTCGGCCAGGTCCGCGACCGTATCCATCTGATCCGAAGAGGCGTCGCCGGGCGGCACTCCGGTCTTCTTGAGCGATAGGGTGACGATGGCATAGCCCGGCACCTTGTGCGGGAAGACGTTGCGCTTCACCCAGTTGGCAAACGCCCGATTGTCGGCAACGGCCGAACGGAAGGTCGCGTCGTCACCCGACAATTCTTCGTACGGCGGCGGCGTGAAGTGGTCGGCGAGACGCGCGATTTCCTCGTCCGGCACAGTGGCCTCGCCCCCCCGAAGATGTTCCCATTCCGCTTCGACGTGCTGCGCGAATATCGCCGGCGTCTGTTCCTTCACCAGGATCTTGATGCGCGCTTTGTACATGTTGTCGCGGCGGCCGAAGCGGTTGTACACGCGCAGTATCGCGTCCAGATAGTTGAGGATCTCGGCGCGCGGCAGGAATTCGCGGATCACGTGTCCGACGATGGGAGTTCTCCCCAATCCGCCACCCACGACGACGCGGAATCCGATGTCGCCTTCGTCTCCCCGAACTGCCTGCAGGCCGATGTCGTGCACGAGAATGGCGGCACGGTCCGTTGTGGCGCCGGTGATCGCGATCTTGAATTTGCGCGGCAGATACGCGAACTCGGGATGGAACGTCGACCACTGGCGAATCAGTTCGTTGTAGGGCCGCGGGTCGACGATTTCGTCACCGGCAGCGCCGGCGAAATGGTCGCTCGTGATATTGCGCACGCAGTTGCCGGAGGTCTGGATCGCGTGCATCTCCACTGCTGCGAGCTCGGCAAGAATGTCCGGCACTTCTTCCAGCTGCGGCCAGTTGAACTGCATGTTCTGGCGCGTCGTGAAATGTCCATAGCCCTTGTCGTACTTGCGGCCGATGTGCGCAAGCATGCGCAGCTGCCGCGAGGAAAGAAGGCCGTAAGGAATCGCCACCCGCAGCATCGGGGCGTACTTCTGGATATACAGTCCGTTTTGCAGTCGCAGCGGCCGAAACTCGTCTTCGGTCAGCTCGCCGGCCAGGAACCGGCGCGTCTGGTCGCGGAACTGGGCAACGCGTTCGTCGACAACACGTTGATCAAAGGCATCGTAGCGATACATGCGTAGCGCACCGGAAGGGGAGTCCGGCAGGTTAGGCGAACGCATTAATAATCAGAAGGAATATCGAGCTATGCCTTTATCGCCATGATTCATATAGGAGCGAGCCAGCCAGTCTGCCCTGTCTTGCGCCAGCCTGGGGCCGCGGTTCCCAAACGTATAATCGTACGATGCCCGCCGGCCTTGTTCTGTTCGCCCATGGGGCCCGCGATCCGCGCTGGGCAGAACCTTTCGAACGGCTGCGCGAACGCGTGGCCAAAGCATCTCCGGAGACCCGCGTCGTCCTGGCCTATCTGGAATTCTTGGCACCGGATTTCGACACCGCCGTAACCGCGCTTTGCGGCGCGGGCTGCCGCCGGGTCATCCTGGTGCCCGTCTTCCTGGGGCAGGGCGGTCATGTTCGCAAAGACCTTCCAGGGTTGCTGCGAGGTGCCGCCGCTCGCCATCCAGGATGCGAATTCCAGTTGGCGGACGCGGCCGGCGAAGACGCCGCCGTATTGGACGCGATCGCTGCCTATTGTCTGCGACAACTGAACGCGTAAGTTCGAGCGTTAGGCACATCAATTGCGCGAGACAGACGCGGGAACCGCACCCCTGCGGACCGCCGGCACCACCGGAGGCTGACCGGAGTCCTTGAGGATTGCCTGTGCCTCCGGCGTGAGCAAAAAGGCGACGAATACGGCGGCCTCGCTCGGATTGCGTGCAGTGCCCGGGACGGTCGCCGCATTGCGGATCGCCTCGCTCATGTTGACACTGTCGGGGAAGCGGACGATTTCGACGTCGTTGCGCGCGGCAATGGCTGCCGAGTAGTAGACGACACCCGCATTCGCGCTGCCATCCTTTACCGCGTTGACGGCACCGGGAACGGTCATCGGTTTCGTGGAATCGATGGGCGCGCTGTCCACAATCGTCTGGGCCAATTCGGGCTTGCCTTCATGCGCGGTGGCGCGCTTGATGAATTCGATCGTACGGCCGGTGGCAAGATCCTGTTCTCCCGTGATCCGCACGAACTTTACTTGTGGCCCGGCGAGATCGCTGATCCGGCGAATGCCGAGTGGATTGCCCTTGGCCGTGATGACGACCATCTCGTTAGCGGAAAATACGATGTACCAGGTTGCGGCTTCCTTGTCAGTGCCGGCGATCTTCTTGTTCATCAAGTCCTCGTCGAGAACGGCGGGCGAGGAGGGCGCGAAGATGTCGCACGCGTCGCCGTTGCGAATTCTCCGGGCGAGATCCCGCGACACCCCGCTGGTGAGCTTCAACGCGACGCCCGGGTACTTTGCCTCGAATGCCGGCTTCAACGCGCGCATCGGGCCGGCAAGCGAATCGGCGTGAAATACGTCGAGTTCGGCGGCAATCGCGCCAGTCATCGACAGCGCCGTCAGTAGGATGCATTGGAAGGGGGCCAGGATGCTGCGAACAAGCGTTTGCAGTTGCATCGAGCACTCCTTGCGGGACGTTGCTGTTCTAGCGCGCCGCAGTGGCGCGCGACCCAAAGGCATTTGTCGAGTCGGTCGCCGGTATGCAACTCAATTGCGGGCGTCCTTGGGTTTGCTGCCCTTGGAGTAGTCGTTCCTGGCGGCGGCAAAGGCCGGGCGCGGCTGATGGGTCATGAATTCGGCCACGTCGATTGCGTCCTGATCGGTGAGCGAGCCGCCTTGCCCCAGCGGCATGTTGTGCTTGATGAAACCCGCCGCGGTGTAGGTCCGCGCTAGGCCAGCGCCGATGTTGAAGGACGCATTGCCCCAGACGGGCGGAAACGTATAGCCACCTGCCGCGTTCCTGGTGCCCGCTCCATTGGTGCCGTGGCAAGCGGCGCACTTTTCGGCGTAGACCTGCTTGCCATGGACGGGGTCGGGTTTCAGCGCCGTGTCGACGTTGCCCATGCCACGTCCCGCTACCGCGATGCCCACCGGCACGCCTGTCGAAAGCCAATGGATGTACATGAGGATCGCGTTCATCTCCGTGGAATCCCAGGCCAGTGCCTTGCCGTTCATCGACCGCACGAAGCAGTCATTGATCCGCTCCTGCAGCGAATCGATGTTGCCGCCCCGGGTGCGGTATTCCGGAAAAACGCCCCACAAGCCGACAAAGGGTCCGGCCAGGGCCACGGTGCCGGCCCCGAGGTGACAGTTGGTGCAGTTGAGTCCGTTGCCGACATTGTTGGGCAGCCGCTTCTTGGTATCCGTGATCAATGTCTTGCCAAGGTTGATTGCTGCTCCGTCCGGGCCGCTTGGCATGTTGATCTCATCCGGCACATTGAAAGGCGCCGGGACCGCAGCAAGGGCAGAACCCAATGCGATGACGGAAAGCATGGCCAAAATGCTAAATGCCCCCATTCGAAATGCCTTGGTCATGCTCGCTCCGGTCGAGTCAATGCAATGAGTGTTGCTTGGTTTCATATATTTGCCGCCAACGTCGAACGCAATTCGCGGCGTGACTACTTGGTACGAGGCTGGATCAGGCAGCGCCGTCGTTTACTCATGCCATCCTCGGCTACGCGATCGGCGATCGGTCTCGCCATGCTGATGGTCATCCATTTGCCGTGCTACCGAGTCGAGGGAGCAGGGTCAATGGCAACCATCTGTTCGGCACCGGAATCCTGCCTGCAAACGCCACACAAGTCGACGCGTCTATCATTTGACATAATAACAATTATGCGACATTCGCAGGTACGGAACAAGTTCGCGGAGTGTGTGTTATCTGGGAATGAGAGCTGTCGCGCAACCAAGATTCGTCGGACTTTACTGGCCCGCTCAAGGAACGCGGACGCCGGCCATGGCGTCCGTCAATGCTCGTGCCGGCGCGATCGTTTCTATTGCGTTTCAACATCGCAACCACAATGGAAATACAGCCGAATGGGGTGCAAACAATATGAAAAGAACTGCAACAACCAAGGGCGAATCCCCTTCTCGGCTGATCGACGCGAGGATCAGGGAACTGGGCGACTGGAGGGGCAAGATGCTCCGCCATGTCCGCGCTCTCATCAAACAGGCTGATCCTGAGGTGGTCGAGGAGTGGAAGTGGAGAGGCGTTCCGGTTTGGTCTCACGATGGACTGATCTGCACCGGCGAGACGTACAAGAGCGTCGTGAAGCTGACTTTCTCCAAAGGCGCATCGCTCAAGGACCCTTCAGGACTATTCAACGCCAGCCTTGAAGGCAACACCAGGCGCGCTATCGATCTCCATGAGGGTGATGAAATAGGTGAGGATGCCTTCAAGACGCTCATACGCGCTGCTGCGGCCCTGAACAGCTCATCGGCCCGATAGTCGACCCCGGCGCCACGCGAGCCGGCACCTATCCTGGCCGGCGCGATGCTCGACGGTTCTTGGCAGAATGGGAGGCCGAGAATTCACATTTGTATTTAGTATTTTCTGTCGATGCCGTCCGACGGATTTCATTACCATTTACCAACAGTCGGCAACCGGGAACGACGTCTGACGTTAATAATGCAAGTATTCAATAACGTGTAGACTATTATTAAACTGATTACTTAACATATCGCTTAGCTTTCGGCACCCGCGGAATCGTAGAGCGGAGTGCGGCTGGATCTTGGCTATATAGTTCCCGACGTCGCCAAGGAAGGCCCGCCCGGCCTCCCCGTCCGCTTGCTCGATCACCAGCGAAATGAGATCGACCGGGGTCTCCAGCGCTGCGCACGACATCTCGGCCCCGGACTCGACGGTGATACGCTCGTCCCGTTGCCAAGGGGCACGCACCATTCCACTCTGTGCCGCCACCTGAGGAGACCCCATGAAGCAGGATCCGTTTGCCCAACTGAAGCAGCGCCAGCGCGAAATGTGGGCCTCGTTCGGGCCGACTGCGCTGTTCACTACGCCGGTCGCAGGCCATGTCGTCCGCTTCGCGGGTATCGCCGCTGGCGAGACTGTGCTCGACGTCGGCACCGGCACCGGCGTGCTTGCGCTCACCGCGGCGCGCCTTGGCGCGAAGGTCACCGGGCTCGACCTGACGCCCGAATTGATTGAGCAGGCGCGCGAAAACGCCGCCATCGCCCGTCTTTCCGGCATTGTCTGGACGCAGGGCGATGCCGAGGATCTTCCCTACCCTGACGCGTCGTTCGACGTCGTCGTCAGCCAGTTCGGCCACATGTTCGCCCCGCGCCCCGATGTCGTCGTGGCGGAGATGCAGCGCGTGCTGAAGCCGGGCGGCCGCATCGCGTTCGCGACCTGGCCGCCCGAGCACTTCATCGGACGAATGTTCGCGTTCGTGGGCCGCAACTCGCCGCCGCCTCCTCCAGGTGCCGCGCCGCCACCGCAGTGGGGTAACCCGGTGATCATTGCCGAGCGCCTTGGCAACAAGTTCGGCCCGCCGTTCTTCGAGCGCGGGGTCATGAAGTTCTCGGCGCTCAGCATCCCGCACTTCCGGCTGTTCATGGAGCGCTCGGTTGGACCGATGCAGAAGCTTGTCGAGAGCTTGGCCGCCGTCCCGGAGAAACTCGAGCGCTTCCGCGCTGAGTTCGACGCGCTGGCCGCGCCCTACCATTTTGACAACGTGATGCACCAGGACTATCTGCTGACGCGCGCGCAGGCAGCCTGACCGTGAACGAAGCTACAAGGGCAGTTGCGGAGGAAGGTAAACCACACCGGGGCAGGAATTTCAATGGGCCTCTTTGCGCCCGTGATTCGGTCAGGCGTTCAGATTTGACGATCCTGACGAGGTTTTCGCTTTCGAGAACGCAAAACCGCAAGCTATGCGCCGCGCGCCGTCGGTTACGCGTCGAAGACGTACGGTCGCCCCCATATTTCCCCTGGACAAAGCGTCAGAAGAACTATTCGCGAAGCAGCGCCAATGCCTGATCGACACGGTCGACCGTCAGGATCTTTACCCCGTCGATTCCTTGTTTCGGCTTGTTCGCCGTTGGAATCAAGACGGTCTTGAAGCCGAGCTTGGCGGCCTCACGAATGCGCTCCTGTCCGCGCTGGACCGGCCGGATTTCACCCGCAAGCCCAACTTCGCCAAATACAATCGATTTAGCTGGCAATGGCTTGTTTTTAAAAGTGGAATTGATTGCCAGCAACACGGCGAGGTCGACTGCGGGTTCCTGGATACGCACACCTCCAACAGCGTTCACGAACACGTCGTATCCACCGGTATCCACGCCCCCGTGCCGATGCAGCACGGCCAGCAGGAGCGCCAGCCGCGGTGCCTCGAGTCCCACGGCCAAGCGCCGAGGCATGCCGCCCTGCACAGGATCGACCAACGCCTGAATTTCCACCAGCAGCGGTCGCGACCCTTCCAGCGTAGCAACGATTGCCGATCCGGGAACCGACTCCGCATGCTGCGACAGAAACAGCGCAGACGGGTTGGCCACACCCTTCAATCCGCGCTCGGTCATCGCAAAAACGCCCAATTCATTGGCCGCGCCGAACCGGTTCTTGATCGCCCTGACCAGACGAAAACTCGAATGCGGGTCGCCCTCGAAGTAGAGCACCGCGTCGACGATGTGCTCAAGCACGCGGGGGCCCGCGATCGCGCCCTCCTTCGTCACGTGGCCGACGAAGATCACGACGACACCGCGCTGCTTGGCGAGCCTCGTCAATTGCGCCGCACATTCTCGGACCTGCGCTACGCTGCCGGGCGCCGACTGCAGCGACTCGGTATAGACAGTCTGGATCGAGTCGATGACGACGACCTCCGGTCCGGACGAATTGATCGCACCGACGATGGCTTCGAGCTGCACCTCGGCCAACAATTCGACCTGCGCATTGACGAGCCCCAGCCGCTGCGCGCGCAGCGCGACCTGCTCGACCGATTCCTCGCCGGTGATGTACAGCGTGCGATGGGCGGCGCCCAACGCCGCACTGGCCTGGAGCAGCAACGTCGACTTGCCGATGCCCGGATCGCCGCCGATCAGCACCACGCCTCCGGGGACGAGTCCGCCGCCCAAGACCCGGTCGAATTCCTCGAGTCCGGTGGGTATGCGTGGCGTGTTCCGGGTTTCGATTGCGGACAGCGAAACAATGCTGGACCGTGTTCCGGAAACGGCCGCGAAACGTACCGCGGCTGGGGTCGCCACTGTTTCCACGAGCGTGTTCCAGGTCCCGCATTGCGGACACTGGCCCTGCCACTTTGACGCAACACCGCCGCACTCGGTGCAGGTATAGACGTTCCTGCCTTTCGCCACTTCAGCTCAGTTCGTTCGGATGCACGACAGCCGTGCCGAACTTGCCGACCACGACACCGGCGGCCTGGTTGGCCACGCGAACCGCATCCGGCAACGACGCGCCCGCCGCCAGCAGAACGCCCAGCGTGGCGATGACCGTGTCGCCCGCGCCTGACACATCGAAAACTTCGCGCGATTGCGCGGGAATCGTGAGCGCGCCCGCTTCGGAAAAGAGGCTCATCCCCTCCTCTGCCCTCGTCACGAGCAGCGCATCCAGGCCAAGTTTGCCGCGAAGCGCCTCGGCTTTCGCGGACAATTCGGACTCATTCGCCCAACGGCCTACGACCTGGCGGAACTCGCCCCGATTGGGCGTGAGGATCGTGGCGCCGCGATAACGCGCGTAATCCTCGCCCTTGGGATCGACCAGGACCGCCTTTCCGGCAGCACGCGCGCGCTCGATCATCGTTGTGATGTGGGCCAGGCCCCCCTTGCCGTAATCGGACAGGATGACGAGATCGGCTTCCAGCAGTTGCCGCTCGTAATCGGCGAGCTTGGTGGCCAGTATTTCGTGCGAAGGCGCGGTTTCGAAATCGATGCGCAACAACTGCTGCTGGCGGCCGATCACGCGCAATTTCACCGTGGTCGCCAGCGACGCCTCGCGGTGGAACGAGGTTCGCACATGTTCTCCTGCGAGCAGGCGTTCGAGCGTCGCCCCGGGTTCGTCGTCACCGATCACGGAAAGCAGCGTCGCCGCAGCCCCCAGCGCGGCCGCATTGCGGGCGACATTGGCCGCCCCCCCGGGCCGCTCCTCGGTGCGCGCAATCCTGACCACGGGGACCGGCGCCTCGGGCGAGATGCGCTCCACGTCGCCGAACCAGTAGCGGTCGAGCATCACGTCGCCGACCACGAGTAGCCGGGCACGGGTAGCGCGGTCGCGGTATGTCGAGAAGCGGGCGGTCATATCCGGGTCGGTCAACGCCATATTCGAAGTTCAGCGCCGGCCAATGGCGGAATATTCGAAGCCGGCCGCCTTGACCTGCGCGGGGTCGTAAAGGTTGCGGCCATCGAAAATGAGCGGCGATTTTAGCCTTGCTTTCAGCACGTCAAAATCCGCGCCACGGAATTCCTTCCACTCCGTGACGACGACCAGCGCATCGGCACCGTCGCAGGCGGCCAGCGGCGACGTCGCATAGGACAATCCCGCCAGTTGTCCGAACACACGGCGCGCCTCGTCCATGGCTACCGGGTCGTAGGCGACGATGGTCGCGCCACGGGCAAGCAACGCATCGATGATCGTGTGCGAAGGTGCTTCGCGCATGTCGTCGGTGTTGGGCTTGAACGCGAGGCCCCAGAGCGCGAATCTGCGGCCGGACAGGTTTTCGCCGAAGCGCCCGACGATCTTCTCGACCAGCACCTTCTTCTGCGCGTCGTTCACTTCCTGCACCGCCCTGATGACGCGCAGCGGCCGGCCGAGCTGCTTGGCGGTGAATTGCAGCGCCTTGACGTCCTTGGGAAAGCAGCTTCCGCCATAGCCGGCGCCCGGATAGAGGAAGTGATAACCGATGCGCGGGTCCGAGCCGATACCCTGCCGGACCATTTCGATGTCGGCGCCCAGGAGGTCGGCGAGATTGGCGATCTCGTTCATGAATGAGATGCGCGTGGCGAGCATCGCGTTGGCAGCATACTTGGTCAGTTCGGCCGAGCGCACGTCCATGACCAGCAGTCGCTCGTGGCTGCGCATGAAGGGCGCATAGACGGTCCGCAAGGCGGCTATTGCACGCTCGTCGTCGGCGCCAATCACGATGCGGTCGGGTTTCATGAAGTCCTCGACCGCCGCGCCTTCCTTCAGGAATTCCGGATTGGACGCGATGGCGAAGGGAATTGCCTGACCGCGCCGGGCGAGTTCCTCGGCGACGGCGGCGCGGACGCGGTCGGCGGTTCCCACCGGAACGGTCGACTTGTCGACGATCACCTTGGCCTCGGTCATGCGCGCGCCGATATTGCGGGCAGCCTGAATCACGTACTGCATGTCCGCGCTGCCGTCCTCGTCCGGCGGGGTACCGACGGCGATGAACTGCAGCGCACCGTGCGCCACGGCGCGATCGACGTCAGTCGTGAAGTGCAGCCGTTCCGCCGCGGCATTGCGGCGGACCATTGGCTCGAGACCGGGCTCGTGGATCGGCACGCCGCCCTGGTTCAGCACGTCGATCTTGCGCGGATCCACGTCGAGGCACAGGACATCGTTGCCGACCTCCGCCAGGCACGTGCCGGTGACGAGGCCGACGTAGCCCGTCCCGATCATCGTGATCTTCATGATCCGGTTCCGATCGACATGTTGATGGCGGCAAGCGCGGCAATGGGATCGGCGGCCTGCGTAATCGGCCGTCCCACGACGAGATAGTCGGCGCCGCCGGCGATCGCAGCTTCCGGCGTGATGATCCGCGCCTGGTCATCGCGTACCGCTCCGGCGGGACGGATGCCCGGCGTGACCAGCTTGAACGAGGGGCCGAGTGCCGCGCGCATGGCCGGTGCCTCGACGGCGGAACAGACGACGCCATCGAGCCCGCAGTCGGCGGTCATTCGCGCCAGCTTGACCGCTTGCGAGGCCGCGCTGTCGGTCAGACCCTGCTCGCGCAGATCACTATCGGCAAGGCTGGTAAGCACCGTCACGGCGATGAGCAGAGGGCGCCTGGCGCCCTGCTCCGCCGCGGCAGTGTTCACGCTAACGCGCGCTGCCGTCAGCATGGCCCGGCCACCGGCAGCGTGCACGTTCAGCATCCACACCCCGAGCCGCGTCGCTGCGGCACATGCTTGAGCGACAGTGTTCGGGATGTCATGAAATTTGAGGTCCAGAAAGACGTTGAAACCGCGCTGGATCATCCAGCGCACGGGCTCCGGTCCGGCAACGACGAACATTTCCTTGCCTACTTTCAGCGCGCATGCGCGGGGGTCGAGCCGGTCCGCCAACGCGAGCGCATGCATCGGGTTGGCGAAGTCGAGAGCGACGATGACGCGGGGGGCGGCGAGGGTCATGGGTATCTCAAAGCAAAGTCAAATTCCTGAATCGCGAAAGACACGAAGTAGACGAAGAATATGAGGAAGGTGAAGAAGACAAGACTCCCCGGTGGATCCAAAACTGTTTTTGCATTTGAATTTCTTAGTGTGCTTCGTGCTCTTCGTGGTTCAAGATTTGCAGTCCAAATATTCCATCAAGCATAACCATCCGGTGTCTCGGTCCGCCGCGGCGAATACGTTTCCCACTTGAGGCAACCGGGGCATCGCCAATAGTATTGCTTGGCGCGAAAGCCGCAGTGGTCGCACTTGTACATGCCCAGGCGCTTGATGTGCTGGCCGACCAGGCCCTTCACCAGTTCCAGGTCGTGGCGTCGTTCCGCGCTCGCGCCGAGCAGCTGCGCTTCGAGGAGTCGGTCCAACCCCAGCAGCGTGGGATTGCGCGCCAGTTCGTCCTTGATCAACGCCGCCGCTGCCTCGGGTCCATCCTGCTCCAGCACCAGCGTGAACAGGGCATTGAGCAGATCAAGCGATGGATATTGCGCCTGATAGCTGCGCAATACGCGGATGCCCTGCGTGACATCTCCCTGCCTGCGATAAAGATCTGCAAAGCGGTCGGCGGCCAGCGCCAGGAATGCCGGATTTTGCGTCTCGATCTTCTGCCAGGTCGTCAGCGCGTTCGCGGTGTGTCCCTGCTGCGCCTCCAGGTCCCCCTGCAGCAGCGTTGCGCGCGTACAGCCACGATAGGTCGCGAATGCCTTCTCGAGTTCGGCCTGTACCGCGGCGTCATCGGACTTGAGCAGCGCCGCCTGCGCCAGTTCGCAGTGGTATTGGGCAATTTCCTTGAAATAGGGCTGCTTGGCCAACACCTCCATCCGCTGCATTGCCGTGATGGCCTTGGTCCAGTCCTTTTCCGTCTCGTAGATCGAGATGAGATGCGACAGCGCCGAATGTTCGAACGCCGTGCCATCAAGTTTGGTGAACATCTCCTCGGCGCGATCGAGGAGGCCCGCTCGATGGAAATCCTGGGCCAGTTCATGGGTGGCCATGGTCCGCTTGTCGGCGGGCAGATCCACCCGATCCAGGAGATTCTGGTGCATGCGGATGGCGCGCTCGATCTCACCCTGCCGGCGAAACAGCGAGCCCAGCGCGAAATGCAGGTCGATGGTCTGAGGATCGACCTTGACCACCTCGATGAACGACTCGATGGCCTTGTCCGGCTGTTCGTTCAGCAGAAAATTGAGGCCCCGGAAGTACGACAACGGCAGCGCGCGCGACTCGCGCAACAGGTGCTTGATGTCGATGCGCGCGGCGATCCAGCCCAGGCCGAAGAAGATCGCCGGAATCGGCAGAAGCCACCACAGCTCGAAATCCATGCGGGGCGGGTCAGCACCAGCACAAGCTAATGGTCGTCATACGAACGGTCGCTGCGGCCAAAGCCTGGCCCCGAGGCCGGTGATGTTCCCGGCGCGGCGGCGCCCGACGTGACAGTGGTTGGATCGTGCTTGATGCGATGTTCGCGCCGGAGCTTGCTGACCTGACGCTTGAGCCGCACCGAACGCAACGTGCCGACCAGAAGCCCGAGGGCGACGCCGGTTGCGAACGCGATGAACACGACGACAATGAGCGGCGCCTGCAGGCTCGCGAAATTGAAGAATGCGAGCTCCACCTGCTTGCTGTTCTGCAGCGACAACAGCAGCAAGGCGATGAAGATGGTGGCGCCGACGATCCAGCGGACGATATGCATCGCGCAATTATGCCATTGGACAGGGGAAAAAAACGGGCGGCGGAGTGGCCTCCACCGCCCCCATCGGTGCATTTTCTGATCCACCGCACGGCAGGCTACTACTTGGGAGCGTCCTCAACGAAATCGACGCGTTCCCGCAACTCCTTGCCCGCCTTGAAATGCGGCACGAACTTCTGCGGCACCTGCACCTTTTCCCCGGACTTGGGATTGCGTCCGGTTCGCGGCGGGCGATAGTTGAGTCCGAAGCTGCCGAATCCGCGAATCTCGATGCGCTCACCCTTGGCGAGGGACTCGCCCATCGCGTCGAGGATCATCTTGACCGCGAGCTCGGCATCCTTGGCGACCAGCTGCGGAAACCGCACCGCGAGACGGTCGATTAGCTCCGATTTGGTCATTGCTTCCGTCCCACCCGTCAGCTGTTCGGCTTGGTGTCGGAAAGCTTGGCCTTGAGCAGTGCGCCGAGATTGGTCGTGCCCGTATTGGCGCCGGTGTTCTCGGTGCTGACCCGCTGCATCGCCTCACCTTCCTCCGCATTGTCCTTCGCCTTGATGGAGAGGTTGATGCTGCGGTTCTTGCGGTCGATATTGATGATCATCGCCGACACCGCATCGCCTTCCTTGAGGTGCGTGCGCATGTCTTCCACTCGATCGCGCGACAGTTCCGATGCCCGCAGGTAGCCTTCGATGTCGCTGCCGAGATTGATCACCGCGCCTTTCCCGTCCAGCGACTTCACGGTGCCGGCAACCACGCTGCCCTTGTCGTTCATGGCAACGAAGTTGGTGAACGGATCGCCTTCGAGCTGCTTGATGCCCAGCGAAATGCGTTCACGCTCGACATCGATGGCCAGAACCACGGCCTCGACTTCCTGACCCTTCTTGTAGTCGCGCACGGCGGCTTCGCCGGTGGCGTTCCACGAAAGGTCGGACAGGTGCACAAGTCCATCGATGCCACCGGGCAGGCCGACAAACACGCCGAAGTCGGTGATCGACTTGATCATCCCGGTCACCTTGTCGCCCTTCTTGTGGTTCATCGCGAAGTCGTCCCACGGGTTCGCCATGCATTGCTTCATGCCGAGCGAAATGCGGCGACGCTCCTCGTCGATCTCGAGGATCATCACTTCGACTTCGTCGCCCAGCTGCACGACCTTGGTCGGGTGAATGTTCTTGTTGGTCCAGTCCATTTCCGAAACGTGCACCAGCCCTTCGATGCCCGATTCGATCTCCACGAACGCGCCGTAATCGGTGATGTTCGTGACCTTGCCGAAAAGACGCGTGCTCTGCGGGTAGCGGCGCGACAGGCCGACCCACGGGTCTTCGCCAAGTTGCTTCAGTCCCAGCGAGACGCGATTCTTTTCCTGGTCGAACTTCAGCACCTTGGCGGTGACTTCGTCGCCGACCGCGAGCACTTCCGACGGATGTTTGACGCGGCGCCAGGCCAGGTCGGTGATGTGCAGCAGTCCGTCGATGCCTCCCAGGTCGACGAATGCGCCGTAATCCGTGATGTTCTTGACGATACCCTTGACCACCGCGCCTTCAGATAGCGTGGCCAGCAGCTTTTCGCGGACCTCGCCCTGGCTCTCCTCGAGCACGGCACGGCGCGACACGACGACATTGTTGCGCTTGCGGTCGAGCTTGATGACCTTGAAGTCGAGCGCCTTGTTTTCGAACGGTGTCGTGTCCTTGACCGGACGGATATCGACCAGCGAACCCGGCAGGAATGCGCGGATGCCGTTGATCATCACGGTCAGGCCACCCTTGACCTTGCTGGTGACCTGGCCCGAGACCACGAGACCCTGCTCCATCGCGGCTTCGAGGTCGTGCCATGCCTTGAGGCGCTTGGCCTTGTCGCGCGAGAGGCGCGTTTCACCATAGCCGTCTTCGAGCGCTTCGATGGCAACGGTGACGAAATCGCCGGCCTTGACCTCGATTTCGCCCTTGTCATCCTTGAATTCTTCGATCGGAATGAAAGATTCCGATTTCAATCCCGCGTTGACGACGACGACGTTGAACTCGACGCGTACGACCTCGGCGGTGATCAGTTCGCCCTGGCGCATTTCCTGGCGCGAGAGCGACTCCTCGAACATCGCCGCAAAATCTTCCATCGGAGGATTCGCAGGCATCGCGGAGGTGGTCATTTCGGTGGCGGTAGCCATGGGGGTTGGTTCCTTCTTTAGTCAAAGCCGCCAGGCGCGAGAACCCTTTTTCTCGTGACCGCGGGCAGGTGGGTCAATCCGCACTCGATGCACCGGCAAAAGTGCACAGTCTGCGGCCGTTCGGGAAGTACATTTCGTGATACTGGTGCAAGTCCTTGATCGGTCAGCGGTCCTTGAATCTTTTCAAGTTTTCACTCCATCGCCACTGCCGCGTTTCGCATTGTTCCTGCCGGCTTGCACCTTAATGTTGTCCAGTCGCGGACCGGTAGAGCACGAGTACGCGGCTGATGGCCTCTTCGATCGTCAGGTCGGTGGTATCCAGGATGACGGCGTCGCCCGCGGGCTTGAGCGGTGCCGCCGCCCTCCCCGCATCCCGGGCATCGCGCTCCTGAATATCGCGCAAAAGGCTTTCCATTGTAACGGAGATTCCTTTTGCGATCAACTGCTTATGCCGTCGCCGCGCCCGCTCCTCGGCGCTGGCGGTCACGAACACCTTGATCAGGGCATCCGGAAACACCACCGTGCCCATGTCGCGACCGTCCGCGACCAGCCCGGGTGGGCGGCGAAATGCCCTTTGGCGCTCGTAAAGCGCAGTCCGAACCGGTGGATGGACGGCCACCCGGGACGCCGCGGCGGATACGGCCTCCGCGCGAATGGCGTTCGTTACATCCTGTCCTTCCAGCACGATGGCCCCATCGCGGAAGGTCACGTCGAGACCGGCCGCGAGCCGGGCAAGCTCCGGAGCCGCCGAAAGCGGAGTGCCGGTTCGCAATGCCCGCAGGGCGACGAGCCGATAGAGCGATCCGCTGTCAAGGTAATGGAATCCCAGCGCGCCGGCCACGCCGGCCGCAACGGTGCCCTTTCCGGAGGCGGCCGGGCCGTCGACGGCGACTACGATGGGCTGGTCGGCGCTCACCGGGCGATACCCGCGAAAGCCTCAAAATAGCCAGGGAAGGTCTTTCGAACACAACCCGGATCGTTGATCGTCACCGGCACGCCGGCCAGCGTCGCCAGGGAGAAGCACATCGCCATCCGGTGATCGTCGTAGGTGTCGATGGCCGCGGGTCGCAGCGGCATCGCTTCGGTCGGCGGCTCCACGCGCAGCCAGTCATCGCCGTGTTCCACCTTCACCCCAAGCTTGGCCAATTCGGTCGCCATGGCCGCAATGCGATCGGTCTCCTTGACGCGCCAGCTGCCGATGTTCGTTAGCGTGGTCGGCGCATCGGCGAACAGCGCGGTGATAGCCAGCGTCATCGCTGCATCGGGAATCGCGACGCAATCGATGGTTCCACCGCGCAAATGCGCGCCTGCACTTGCCTCGATCCAGTCCGGACCGAAGCGGACGCTTGCGCCGAGTTGCGCGAGCACGTCGGCAAATGCCACGTCGCCCTGAATCGATTCGCGCCCGACGCCCGTCACTTTGACCGGTCCACCACCCACCGCTCCCGCGGCAAGGAAATACGACGCAGTCGAGGCGTCGCCCTCGACGCTCATCGTGCCGGGGCTGCGGTATCCGTGCCCTGCCGGCACGCGCAGCGCACGCCAGTCCTCGTGTTCGACGACAACGCCGAAGCGCGACATGAGGTTCAGCGTGATCTCGACGTAAGGTCGCGATATCAGTTCGCCCTCGACCGTCACCGTGACGTCGGCATGCAGCAAAGGCAACGCCTGCAGGAGGCCAGTCAGGAACTGGCTCGAAACGTCGCCACGAATGCGCACGGGCGCCGGTGCAAGGTGGCCGGGTCCGATGCGCAGCGGCGGAAATCCGGGCGCCAATTCATACGTGATGTCCGCGCCCAGCGGGAGCAACGCATCGACCAAGTCGCGGATCGGGCGTTCACGCATGCGCGGAACGCCGTCGGCGCGATAGCGGCCACCCGAGAGCGCCAGCGCCGCAGCGAGGGTGCGCATCGACAGGCCGGACAGTCCGAGAAAGAGTTCGGCCTCTTTGACGGCAAATGGACCGCCAACCCCCGGCACTTCATAGCAGTTGTTGCCAAGGTCGCGCCAGCCGATGCCCAGGGCGCGCAATGCGCCGAGCATCACCATCGTGTCATCGGACTCGAGCAGCCCCGTCAAAGTGGTCGTGCCGCGCGCCAGCGCCGCCAGCAACAGCATACGATTCGAGATGCTTTTCGAACCGGGAAGCGCCACGATCCCATGGGCCCGCCGCGCCGGAGCCAGCGAAAGTTTCCCCGGCCATTTCCCCAGCGTCACCCCTTGTCCTCGACAATGGGCAGCGTGCGCCGCAATTCCCATGCGCGCCGCGCGGAGCTGGCCTGGTTAAACAACGCCGCGAGACCCTCGCCGTCGCCGGCGGCGACCAGCGCCCGAGCGCGATCGAGTGCGTCGCCATAGCGATCGATCTCGACCAGCAATGCGCCGCGATTGGCGAGCGCGATGTCGCGCCACATCTCCGGCGATCCGGCAGCGATGCGCGTGAAGTCGCGAAAGCCGCTCGCCGCATTGTCGAAATACTCGGAGGCATCGGGACGCGCAGCAAGATCGGCGACCAGCGTAAACGCCAGGACATGCGGCAGATGAGAAACCGCGGCAAATACGGCATCGTGCCGCGCCGCGTCCATGGTCGTAACCCGGGCGCCACAGGTCTGCCAAAGCGAGGCAACGCGCTCGGTCGCTGCGTGCGCCGTCTCGGGCAGGGGCGCCAGAACGACGTTGCGGCCTTCGAACAACGATGCAAACGCCGCGGCTGCTCCGGTGTTTTCGGTGCCGGCGATCGGGTGCCCGGGAACGAAACGCGGCAGCGCGCTGCCGAATGTCGCACGCGCAGCGCGAATGACGTCCTGCTTGGTGCTGCCCGCGTCCGTGACCACGGTCTGCGCTCCGACGGCCGGCGCAATGGCGGCAAACAACTGCGGACATTGCGCAACCGGCGCGGCCACCAGCACGACGTCGGCGTCACGCAGTTCGCTTGTCCAGTCCTCGTCCAAGCGCCGCGCGCGATCGATGATCCCCAGGTGCATGGCCGTGTCGAGATTCGCCGCCGACCGGCCAACGCCGACGACGGTACCGACCACACCGGCGCGCTTCAACGCCAGCGCGCACGAGCCGCCGATGAGGCCGACGCCGACGACGGCGAGTTTATCGATGCGCAATGGAAACGTGGCGACGGTCAGCGACCCGGCGCTGACCGGGCGTCGGAACTGTGGACGGAACCGAGGGCAGCCAGGAAGCGCTCGTTCTCGCTGGCCAGGCCAACCGAGACGCGCAGCCATTCCGGCAGGCCATAATTGGCGACCGGACGCACGATCACGCCCTGCGCGAGCAGTCGCTGATAGACCTGGTCGGCATTGCCGACCTTCACCAGGACGAAATTGCCGTGGGACGGCAGAGATTCGACGCCCAATTTTGCAAATCCCGCCGCGAGCTGCGCGAGTCCCGCCCGGTTGAGCGCGCGGCTCGAGTCGGCATACTCCGCATCCGCCAATGCCGCGATGGCCGCCGCCTGCGCGAGCGCGTTTACATTGAACGGCTGCCGCACGCGATTGAGCATGTCGGCAACGCCCACATGCATGATCCCGTAGCCAATGCGCAACGCCGCCAGCCCGTAGGCCTTGGAAAAGGTCCGCGACACCAATAGGTTCGGATAGCGCGAAAGCCAGCCCACGCTATCGCAACGATCGGCTGGTTCGAGATACTCGTTGTAGGCCTCGTCGAGCACCAAAAGGACTTCGGGCGGGATGGAGGATATGAAGTCCAGCAATTCCGCAGCAGCGACGAAGGTGCCGGTCGGATTGTTTGGGTTGGCGACAAAAACCATGCGCGTACGGGGCGTTAATGCCGCGCGCATCCGCACCAGGTCGTGTCCGAAACTCCGCGCCGAAACTTCGACGCCAATGGCGCCGCGCGCGCGCGTGGCGAGCGGGTACACGGCGAATGCATGCTGCGAGTAGATGGCTTCGTCGCCTGGACGCAGATAGGCCTGCGTGGCCAGCTCCAGGATGTCGTTCGAACCATTGCCGAGGACGATCTGCGCCGCATCGACGCCAAGCCGGGCCGAAAGCGCCGCCTTGAGCGCAAAGCCGTTGCCATCCGGATAGCGCGTGGCCTCGAGCGCCGCAGCGGCGATGGCGGCGAGCACGCTGGGACTGGGGCCCCGCGGATTTTCATTGGACGCGAGCTTCACGATCGTCTTCGGGTCGAGATTCAAGTCGCGGGCGACATCCTCGATTGACTTGCCGGGAATGTAACGCGCAAGCTCGCGCACGTACGACGGTGCAACGGGCTGGGTCAGAGTCATCGGGTTTCGCTCGCCGGAAATCAATCGGGTGCTGCCGGATAAGAACCCAGCAACTTGAGAAACGGCGCCTTCTGCGCGAGTTCGGCGAGCGCCGCCGACAGCGTCGGGTCGTCGCGATGGCCGACAAGGTCGACAAAGAACAGGTATTCCCATAGTCCGGTGCGCGCGGGGCGCGATTCGAATCGCGTCATCGAGACGCCATGGCGCGCCAGTGGTTCCAGCAATTGGTATACGGCACCGGGCCGGTTGGGGCAGGACATCACGAGAGACGTCTCGTCCCGTCCCGAGGCGCCCACTTTCTGCTTGCCCAGAACCCAGAAGCGCGTCGTGTTATTGGGTTCGTCCTCGATATGCGGCGCAAGTATCGAGAGTCCGTAGATCGCTGCGGCGTTTTCGCCTGCGATTGCCGCCGTCTTGGGCTCCGCCGCCGCAAGGCGAGCCGCCTCCGCGTTGCTCGATACGGCAACGCGGGGCTGGTGCGGCAGGTGGGTCGCCAGCCAATGCACGCACTGCGCGAGCGATTGCGCGTGGCTGTAGATCCGCGTCACGCCGGCCAGCGAGTCCTCCGTGGACAGGAGATTCTGCTGGACGCGCAGCTTGACTTCACCGCAAACCGCGAGGTCGGTCATGCACATGAGATCCAGCGTGCGTCCGACCGCGCCTTCGGTGGAATTCTCGACCGGCACCACTGCACAGTCGGCCTGACCGCTTTCGACGGCGCGGAAGATTTCGTCGATCGTCGCGAACGGCACTGCGTCGACGAATGCACCGAAATGCTTCGCGACGGCGGCATGGCTGAATGTGCCGGCGGGGCCCAGGTAGGCAACCTTGAGTTCTTGCTCGAGGGCGAGGCACGCCGACATGATTTCCCGGAATACGCCGATCACCGCCTCGTTCCCGAGCGGGCCCGTGTTATTCGCGGCGAGCGTCGCGAGGATCTGGGCTTCGCGTTCCGGCCGATAGGCGCTCGTGCCTTCCTTGAGTTTGCCGATCGCCTGCGCGTGCTTCGCGCGCGCGTTGAGGTTCTCGAGAATCTCGCGGTCGAGCGCGTCGATCGCCGACCGATGGGAGGCGAGTCCGGAATCATGGCCGGCGCTCGGAGCCGCAGGCATGTCAGGATGCCTGCTCGTCGTCGCCTTCGTCATCTGTCTCGGCAACGCGCTCGAGTCCCGCGAGCTTTTCACCGTCGTCCAGGTTGATCAACGTTACGCCCTGCGTGGACCGGCTCATTTCGCGGATCGACTTCACGCTGGTCCGAATCAGCACGCCACCCGTGGAAATGAGCATGACCTCGTCGTCCGGTCTCACCAGCGACGCACCGATCACCTGCCCGTTGCGCTCGCTCTGCTGGATCGCGATCATTCCCTTCGTGCCGCGACCATGGCGCGTGTATTCGACGATCGGCGTGCGTTTGCCGTACCCCTTCTCGGTCGCGGTCAGCACCGACTGTGTTTCGTCCACCGCGACCAGCATCGAAATCACCCGCTGCTTCTTTTCGAGCATCATGCCGCGCACACCGTGCGCATTGCGTCCCATCGGGCGTACGTCGTTTTCGTCGAAGCGCACCGCCTTGCCGCCCGAACTGAACAGCATCACGTCGTGCGTGCCGTCTGTGAGCGCGACGCCGATCAGCGAATCGCCATCCGTGAGGTCGACGGCGATGATGCCGGAGGGGCGCGGGCGCGAGAACTCCGACAATGGCGTCTTCTTGACCGTGCCCATTGCCGTGGCCATGAACACGAACTGGTCCTCGGTGAATTCCTTGACCGGCAGTATCGCCGTGATCTTCTCGTTGTCGATGAGCGGCACTAGGTTGACTATGGGCTTGCCACGCGACGCGCGCGAGCCCTGCGGCACGTTGTAGACCTTGAGCCAGTACACGCGGCCTCGATTGGAGAAGCACAGAATGTAGTCGTGGGTGTTCGCGATGAACATCCGGTCGATGAAATCGTCTTCCTTCGTGGCCGTAGCCTGCTTGCCGCGGCCACCTCGGCGCTGGGCGCGATATTCCGCGACGGGTTGCGACTTCATGTAACCGCCATGCGACAGCGTCACCACGAGATCCGCCGGCGCGATAAGGTCCTCCAGCGAAAGGTCGACGCCCTGCGCGACGATTTCCGAACGACGCTGGTCGCCGAACTGATCGCGGATCGCGACGAGTTCATCGCCGATGATCTTCGTGACTCGTGCCGGCTTGGCGAGGATGTCGAGCAGATCGACGATCAGCGCCATCACTTCGCGGTACTCGCCGGTGATCTTTTCCTGTTCGAGTCCGGTCAGCCGCTGCAGGCGCAGTTCCAGGATCGCCTGGGCCTGCGCGTCGGACAACCGGTAGCCTTCCTTGCTCCAGCCGAATTCGAGCGGCAGCCCGTCGGGACGCGCGGCGTCGGCCGCCGCTCGCTGGAGCATCTCCTCGACAATCGTCGAGCGCCATCGCCGAGCCATCAACGCAACCTTGGCCTCGGGTGGGGTGGGCGAGGCCTTGATCAACGCGATGATTTCGTCGACGTTGGACAGCGCAACTGCCAGACCTTCCAGAATATGTCCACGTTCGCGCGCCTTGCGCAATTCGAAGCGGGTGCGGCGCACGACCACTTCGCGCCGATGGATAAGGAAGTATTCGAGGAATTGCTTCAGATTGAGGATGCGCGGCTGGCCGTCGACCAGCGCGACCATGTTCATGCCGAAGCTGTCCTGCAGCTGGGTGAGCTTGAAAAGGTTGTTGAGGACGATCTCGGACACTTCGCCGCGCTTCAGTTCGATCACGACGCGCATGCCAGACTTGTCCGACTCGTCGCGCAGGTCGGAAATGCCCTCGAGCCTCTTTTCGCGGACCAGTTCGCCGATCCGGATGAGCAGGTTCGCCTTGTTCACCTGGTACGGAATTTCGTCGACGATGATGGCTTGGCGTCCACCCTTGTCGATGTCTTCGATGTGCGTGCGCGCGCGGATGACCACGCGGCCGCGACCGGTGCGGTAACCTTCGCGCACGCCTTCCAGGCCGTAAATGATCCCGGCCGTCGGGAAATCGGGCGCGGGGATTATTTCCATCAATTCGTCGACGGAGATTTCGGCATTGCCCAGAAGCGCCAGGCAGCCCGAGACAGTTTCCACCAGGTTGTGGGGCGGGATGTTGGTGGCCATGCCCACGGCGATGCCCGAGGACCCGTTGATGAGCAGATTGGGCAGGCGCGACGGCAACACCGCCGGCTCCAGCTCCTTGCCGTCGTAATTCGGGACGAAATCGACCGTTTCGCGGTCAATGTCGGCCAGGAGTTCGGACGCGATCTTCTGCAGCCGGCATTCCGTATACCGATAGGCGGCCGCGGAGTCGCCATCCACCGACCCGAAGTTGCCCTGGCCATCGACCAGCGGATAGCGCAGCGAGAATTCCTGGACCATCCGGACCAGCGCTTCGTATGTGGCGCTGTCGCCGTGTGGGTGGTATTTGCCGAGCACGTCGCCCACGACGCGCGCGCATTTGACGTAGGGGCGGTTCCAGACGATGTTTGCCTCGTGCATCGCAAACAGTACCCGGCGATGCACAGGTTTGAGGCCGTCGCGGACGTCCGGAAGCGCGCGCCCCACGATCACGCTCATCGCGTAATCGAGGTAGGAATGCCGCATTTCGGCTTCAAGGCTGACGGGAAGTGTTTCTTTGGCGAATTGCTCCATGGGCTAGGGGATGGTTTCGGTGATAATTGGGGTTGAAAAGCGGGCTAAGCGGAAAATCAGCCGCGGAGGCGGGCATTTCCGCTTGGGCACCCGGCGGCAGCACCTTTTTGCGGTGCACACACGGCCCGGAACCTTTCCGGAGGCCCTTGAAAGCACATGATTTTATCACGGCGTTGTATTGCCGCGACAGTTGTTGACGCACCAGTGTTCCCGAGTCCCTTTTCTTTGCGGCGCCAAAACCCGTGTGCTATATTTCCAGAGGAGACAAAGCATTTGTCGCGTCAGGCATTCAGCGTGATGCGCAAAATCGCATGTTCGTATAAAACTCGTTCAAAACCAAAGCCTAAAGGGGTAAAACAATGACTCGACGCTTCGTGTACGCTGCATTTGCTGGCGCGATGGCTGTAGCGTTCGCTGGCGTAGCCGGCGCGCAGGTGAACCCAGCGACAAAGGCCGATCCCAAAGGTTATGTTCCGGGTACCGCGCCTTGCACAACGGGTTATGCCTGCACCGCCTACCCGACGCCGACCGATGGCACCGTGAAGAGCGGCGTCTACAACGGCACAATGGGTCTGTCGGGCAACCTTTGCTGGCGTACCGGTTACTGGGCGCCGTCGATGGCAACCATCGAATGCGATCCGGACCTCGTACCGAAGGCTCCGCCGCCGCCCCCGCCGCCTGCTGCTGTTCCGCCGCCTCCGGCGCCTCCGCCGCGTGCTCCGGCACCGGCACCGCAGGTGCAGAAGATCACGCTGGCTTCGAAGGCGCTATTCGACTTCGACAAGTACAATCTGAAGCCCGAAGGCAAGGCCGCGATCGACAGCGAGATCATCTCCAAGCTTGCGCAGGTGCAGAAGCTCGAACTGGTCCTGGTCACCGGCCACACCGACCGGATCGGCACGCAGCAATACAACCAGAAGTTGTCCGAGCGCCGTGCCGATGCGGTGCGCGACTACCTGGTGAGCAAGGGCGTGCCGAAGGACAAGATCGAGACGCTAGGCATGGGCAAGACGCAGCCTCTCCCGGGTGTGGTCTGCAATATGAAGATGTCGAAGGAACTTATTGCCTGCCTCGCGCCGAACCGTCGCGTCGAAGTCGAAGTCAAGGGCGAGATCGTCAAGAGGTAAGTCGCACCTGACCTGAAAAAGCCCCGCCCCGTGCGGGGCTTTTTTTTGGCGACGGTCAAAAGTAAAACCCTACTTTTGACCGGGTAGACCAGCATGATTAATGTTGTGAATCGCTGGCAATGCCAGACGATTCACAATGGCAACTGCAGGATGGGCGCTGCGGCTCCGATGTAAGGTGATCGCTTCGCATTGCAATATTCGAGGCACAATCGAGGCCATGTCACTACCTGAAATTGTTGACCTGCGCATCGATGCGGGCTGGATCATCCCGGTCGAGCCGCCCGGCGTGCTCACCGGTCACGCGCTGATCGTGAATTCGGGGAAGATCGTCGCGCTGCTCCCGGTGGAAGCCGCCGACGACGCGTTCGCGCCGCGCACCACACACGACCTGCCCACGCATGCGTTGATTCCCGGCCTCGTCAACGCCCACACGCACGCAGCGATGACGCTGATGCGCGGCGTCGCGGACGACCTGCCGTTACAGGCATGGCTCGACGAACACATCTGGCCTCTCGAGGCGCGCTTCCTGGCCCCGGAATTCGTCTACGACGGGACGCTGCTGGGTGCCGCCGAAATGCTGCGCGGCGGGGTAACCTGCTGCAACGACATGTATTTCTATCCGGACGCTGCTGCGCGTGCCTACGAAACGGCCGGAATGCGCGCAATGCTGGGCATGCCGGTCCTCGAATTTCCGACGCCTTATGCCATGGACGCCGACGCCTGCCTGCAGCGTGGTCTCGCGGCCCGTGATGCGTTCAAGCATGCGCCGCTCCTGTCCTTTTCGCTGGCCCCGCACGCCCCGTATACGGTCAGTGATGCATCGTGGGAAAGGATCGTGATGTATTCGCGTCAGCTCGACCTTCCTATCCAGACCCACCTGGCCGAAACCCGCCATGAGGTGGACGAAGCCGTTGCTGAGACCGGTCTCACGCCGCTCGCCCGGCTCGATCGCCTGGGCGCAACGGGTCCGGACTTCATCGCGATTCACGCCGTCCACCTTGACCCCCCGGACCTGGCGCTTCTCGCAGCGCGGCATTGCCACGTCGTCCACTGCCCCGGCTCCAACATGAAACTCGGGAGCGGCATCGCACCCGTCACGGAACTATTGCAAATGGGCATCAATGTCGCATTAGGCACGGATGGCGCGGCGTCCAACAACCGACTCGACGTGCTCGGGGAAATGCGGCTCGCGAGCCTGCTCGCGAAAGTGGCGAGCGGGAACCCGTCGTCAGTGCCGGCCGCCGTTGCCCTGCGCATGGCGACGTTGAATGGTGCTGCCGCACTGGGACTCGATGCGCAAACGGGTTCCCTCGAACCCGGGAAGCAGGCCGACCTCGTGGCTATCGAACTGTCGGGCATCGGTACGTCGCCGATGTACGATCCGGTTTCCCACCTTGCCTATGCCGCCGGGCGCGAATGCGTGACCGACGTCTGGGTGGGCGGGGAACGCGTGGTGGCCGACCGCCGTCTGACCGCTATCGACGAAACCACGCTCCTCGCGCGCACGCGCGCGTGGCAGCAGCAACTGACTTCGATTCCCAACCGGCAATGACCATGACGCAATCTGCCAAGTCCCGCACCCCGGGCAACGTCGATCCCGGCGAACTTGCCAAGTTCGGGACGCTCGCGCACCGCTGGTGGGATCCCGAAAGCGAGTTCAAGCCTCTGCACGACATCAATCCGCTGCGCATGGAATGGATCGACACGGTGACCGGCGGTCTGGCCGGCAAACGCGTGCTGGACGTAGGCTGCGGCGGCGGCATCCTGGCGGAGGCGATGGCCGTGCGCGGCGCAAGCGTGACGGGCATCGACCTCGGGGAAAAGGCGTTGGGCGTGGCGAAACTGCATCGCCTCGAATCGGGAGTGCCCGTCGACTACCGACTGATTGCGGCAGAAGCGCTCGCGGCGGAGGCGCCAGGCGCGTTCGACGTCGTCACGTGCATGGAATTGCTCGAGCACGTGCCTGATCCCGGTGCGATCGTTGCCGCGTGCGCAGCGCTCGTGATCCCGGGTGGCACCGTGGTCTTCTCCACGCTCAACCGCAATCCGAAGTCATACCTGTTCGCCATCGTTGGCGCCGAATATCTGCTGCAGCTGCTGCCCAAAGGAACGCACGACTGGGCCAAGTTCCTGAGGCCGGCGGAACTCGCTGCGCATGCGCGCCGCGCTGGACTCGACCTCGTTGCGTTGACCGGTATGACCTACAACCCGTTGACCAAGGTGTTTCGCCTCGAACCCGATACCTCGGTAAATTACCTTGCCGCCTACCGCAATTCCAGGTCCGGCGCGCTGCATGCCGACTGACGCCGGGCGTCCGCCGCCGCATCCGCTGCCGGTCGACGCGGTGCTGTTCGACCTCGACGGAACGCTTGCCGACACCGCCGGTGACCTCTCGGTTGCGCTCAATCGCGTGCGAGCGGACCGCGGTTTGCCTCCTGTACCGCTGGCCAAGTTACGCGCCCATGCGTCGTCCGGCGCCCGTGGTTTGCTCGGCGCCGGGATGGCCGTCACGCCAGAGGCGCCACAATACGAGGAATTGCGCGAAGCCTTTCTCGCGCATTACGCGGCGTGTCTCGCGGAAACCACGGTGCTTTTCGCCGGCGTGTCCGAATTGCTCGATGCCATTGAACGGCGCGGCCTGCGATGGGGCATCGTCACGAACAAGTATGCCCGTTTCACGGGTCCGGTGGTGAATGCACTGGCGCTCTCGGAGCGCGCATCCATGGTGGTGTCAGGCGATACGACACCGCACTCCAAGCCGCACCCTGCACCGCTGTTGCATGCGGCCAGCGGGCTGCGAATTTCTCCGTCGCGATGCATGTACGTCGGCGACGATCTGCGCGACATCGTCGCAGGCAACGCCGCCGGCATGCCGACGATCGTCGCGGAATATGGCTATATCGGCGCCGACGGGGCCAGCGACGCCTGGCCCGCAACCGGCTGGATCGCCGATCCGCTGGCCCTGCTCAACTGGCTTCCTTCGGTCCGCGCTCGCTGAGGCGGCCAACAAGGGTGGTCAGGGGCAGCTCCCCGCGTTCAGGAGCAGCCATTCACGCTGCACGCCGCCACGGGAACCGACCAGGCGCACGACCTGACCTGCCGTCAAGGGACGCAGCACCGCATTGACGATGTCATCCGGCGCGCGCAATGCGATGCCGTTGGCCTGCTCGATGCGATCGCCTTTTCTCATTGCGAGCATCGCCGAAAAGCCGCTGTCGTCGCGTACCGTCAGCGCTCCTCGATCTGCCGCCGCAAGCGCGGCCCAGGTGTCAGGTTGTGCCACGATGCCTCCGACCAGTTCCGCGTTCAGCCGCAGGGTGTCTCCTTTGAATCCTGGCGGCGTCATGCACGCGGCATTGCCGGCTGCGGCTTTGGCAACTGGCGTTTGCGCGGGCGGCGCTGCGCTCGCCCGAAGTGTCAGCCTGCGTTCACCGCCGGCGTCGCGAACGGTGACACCATCCCGCTGTACCGACACGAGCGTCACGTCGTCCGCAATTGCGCGTCCGGCTGCCACGAGTTTCGGCCCCCCCGGCAAACGGAACAATGCGAAGCCCTTGCCGCCCTCCTCGGCAAGAACGCCGAGCAGACGCATTTCGCCGGTTGCCGTGCGCGTGGGCGTATTAACGGTCGCCGGTGTGCCAGCAGGCGCTGCGAACAATCCGGATGCCAGCAGCGTCAACGCGGGGTCCTGCGGTCCGGCAGGCATGACGTCGACCGCCGCGGGGCCAAACCAACGCCAGCCCCACCAGGCGAGAATGACGGCCAGCATTGCAGCGGCCACGACGGTTGCCAGACCGGCCAGCACCACGACCGCGCGGGAACGGGAGGCCGAGGCCACGGCGGTTGTCACCAAGGGCCGGCGACCCGCGACGTGGCACCGCTATAATCGTTCGTTTCCGGCACGGAACCTCCGCGTGAATCCCCGTCTTGCGCTGTTGCAACCGTATCCGTTCGAAAGGCTGCGCGCGCTTTTCGACGGGGTCATGCCCAATCCTGCGAAGCGCGCGATCAGCCTTGCGATCGGCGAACCCAAGCATCCGACTCCGAGCCTGGTACTGAATGCACTCGCCGCAGGCGGTCCGGGCCTCGCGAATTATCCCATGACCAACGGCTCGCCCGCGTTGCGCGAAGCGATCGCCAGCTGGCTTTCCCGCCGCCACGCGTTGCCGCCGCTGGATCCGGCGACGCAGGTGTTGCCGGTCTTGGGCAGTCGCGAGGCGCTCTTTGCCTTTGCCCAGGCCGTCATCGACAACACCCGCGCCAACGCCATTGTGGTCGTCCCCAATCCGTTCTACCAGATTTACGAGGGTGCAGCGCTGCTCGCTGGCGCTGCCGTGTGGTGCGTCAATGCGGACGCCGCCGCTTCCTTCGCGCACGACTGGCGCGGTGTCCCGCCCGACGTGTGGTCGCGCACGCAGCTCCTCTACGTCTGCTCGCCCGACAACCCTACCGGTCGCGTTTTCGGACTCGACGAGTGGCGCGAACTGTTTGCACTGTCCGACCGATACGGCTTCGTGATTGCTTCCGACGAGTGCTACTCGGAGATCTATTTCGACGAAGCGCGCCCGCCGCTCGGCGCGCTCGCCGCGGCGCGCGCGCTCGGACGCGACGGATACCCACGGCTCGCCGTGTTCGGAAGCCTGTCGAAGCGCTCCAACGCGCCAGGCCTGCGCTCCGGCTATGTCGCGGGAGAAGCCGGCTTGATGAAGTCGTTCCTGCTCTATCGCACCTACCATGGCGCGGCAATGTCGCCGGCAGTGGCGACGGCCAGCATTGCCGCCTGGAACGACGAAGCGCACGTCATTGCCAATCGCGCCGAATACGCGGCCAAGTTCTCTGCGCTGCAGCCCAAGCTTGCGCCTTGGCTGCCCTGCGCCATGCCGGATGCGGCGTTCTATCTGTGGGCGCAAACCCCCATCGACGATGCGCTATTCGCAAGGCGATTGCTGGCGGAGGAGAATGTGTCGGTCGTTCCCGGCAGTTTCATCGCCCGCGCCGCGCAGGGGACCAACCCGGGACAAGGCCGGGTCCGCCTTGCGCTGGTCGCGCCCCGTGCGGAATGCGCGGAGGCGATCGACCGGGTGGTGACCTTCACCCGCAGGCTCTGACCCTCCACGCGCCTGCGGAACGCTTCATCCCGTTCCAGTGCGTCCTGTCGGAGCGCGCTGTCCGGTGGCCGCCGCAGCCCTAGAATTGCGGCCATGGCCACCTCCATCGAACTGCCCGCGCCCACGCCGGGGATTCTCGCTGACCTGGCCGGGGGCTTCCGGGTCTCCTGGCCCACCGTACTGCTGCTGCTCGCCATCAACACCGGTGTCGCGGTGCTCCTCTCGATCGAGGATCCGCGGCCCTTCTGGCATCCGTTCATGTCGGCGCAGGTCTTCGGCCTGACGATCGCGTACGTCGTCAACGCGGCCAAACCCTGGGGCAAAACCCGACCAGTATTGCGGCTGATGTGCGCCGTGGGCATCGGTACGCTGCTGGCCATCGTGATCCTGGTTGCCGGCAAGGGGTACGTGATCGGGGACCCGAAATACCATCTCGAGGCCGTGCGCCCGCAGCTGTCGTGGTTCGCCGGGACGGCACTGTCGGCGTTCATCATCGGCCTGTGCGTGAGTTTCGTCTTCCTGTTCAAGTTTCGCGAGGCCCACGCGGCCGCCGCGCTGCACCGGGCCGAAGCCGAGCGTCACCTGATGTCGAAGCACGCAGTCGAGGCGGAACTCAAGCTGATGCAGGCGCAGGTCGAGCCGCATTTTCTGTTCAATACGCTTGCGTCGATCCAATACCTGACGGAAACGGATCCGCGCGCGGCCGGCAAGCTGCTCTCCCACCTGATCGATTATTTGCGCGCGGCGCTGCCGCAACTGCGCGCCAGCTCGACGACGCTGGGCAAGGAGGTCGGCCTCGCGGCTGCCTACCTCAACATTCTGCAGATGCGAATGGGCTCGCGCCTGACTTTCACCATCGACGTGCCGGTCGAGTTGGCGCAGCATCCGTTTCCGCCGAACCTGCTGATTTCTCTGGTGGAGAACGCCATCAAGCATGGCGTGGAGCCCGCGGCCGACGGAGGGACAATCAGCGTCGTTTCGCGCCGCGACGGCGACGAGGTCATCGTCAGCGTGACCGACACCGGCCGCGGCAGCGCCGCGCCTGCGCCCGACCAGCCAGGCAATGGCGTAGGATTGTCCAACGTACGCGAGCGGTTGGCCGCGTTGTATGGAATCCACGGCCGGTTTACTCTGGCAGAAGCATCTCCGCACGGCACCCGCGCCACCCTGTCCATACCGTTCGAATCGCAGCACTGACATGCCTACCGCATTGATTGCGGAAGACGAACCGATGCTCCGCGCACAGCTGAAGGCCCGGCTTGCCGAAGCCTGGCCGGAACTCGCGATAATCGCAGAGGCGGCCAATGGCGTCGAAGCGCTGACGATGGTCGACGCGTACCGGCCGGACATCGTGTTCCTGGACATTCGCATGCCGGTCAAGTCCGGAATCGAGGTCGCCCATGCGCTCGAGGGGCGTTGTCACGCCGTGTTCGTGACGGCTTACGACGAATACGCCGTCACCGCGTTCGACGAAGGCGCAGTCGACTACATTCTGAAGCCAGTGTCACCCGAGCGCATCGCAAAGGTAGTCGCGCGCCTTAAGTCGCGGCTCGCCAGCGCGCCACTCGACCTCTCGGCGGTACTGGCGAGGCTGGCCGAACGTGAGAGTACGGGGCATCTGAAATGGATCCGCGCCTCCGTCGGTACCGTCATGAAACTGATCGCTACGGACGAAGTGCTGTATTTCCAGGCCGAGGACAAGTACACCAAAGTGGTCACGGCAGCGGGCGACGCGCACATCAAGAAGCCGATCAAGGAGCTCTTCGAGGAACTGGACCCAGAAGCATTCTGGCAGATCCATCGCGCGACGATCGTCAGCCTGCGCGCCATCGCCAGAATCGAGCGCGACTGGCGCGACCAGCCGGTCATCCTGTTGCGCGACCGCAGCGAGAAGCTGACCGTCTCGCGGACCTTCGCGCACCGCTTCAAGGCCATGTAGTGCCAGGAAAATCCGGGAAACCCGCCAAGTCGCGGTAAAATAGCGGCTTTTTGGATTTCTAATGAATGGTTTGTCGCCGACGATTGACGCCGCGTGGGAGCGGCGCGCCGATTTGTCGCCCGCCACTGCCTCGCCCGAAGTGCGCGATGCGGTCGAGCACGCCATTGCCGAACTCGATTCCGGTCGCGCGCGCGTGGCCGAGAAGATCGACGGACATTGGACCACCCACCAGTGGCTGAAAAAGGCCGTCCTGCTGTCCTTCCGCCTGCGCGACAACCGTATCGTCCCGTCGCCGGCGGCAGCGAAGCCCGGGGATCCGCGATTGCCCCAGTACTACGACAAGGTGCCGACGAAATTTGAGGACTACACCGAGGCCGACTTCGCCGCGGGCGGCTTTCGCGTGGTCCCCACGGCCATAGTCCGGCGCGGTGCGTTCATCGCCAGCAATGTCGTGCTGATGCCCTCGTTCGTGAATATCGGTGCCTACGTGGACGAAGGCGCCATGGTCGACACCTGGGTGACCGTCGGTTCGTGCGCGCAGATAGGCAAGAACGTGCACCTGTCGGGCGGAGTCGGGATCGGCGGGGTATTGGAACCCCTGCAGGCGAATCCGACCATCATCGAGGACAACTGCTTCATCGGCGCACGGTCGGAAGTGGTCGAGGGCGTGATCGTCGAGGAGAATTCCGTACTGGGCATGGGAGTGTTCATCAGCCAGAGCACAAGGATCTACAACCGAGCGACGGGCGAAGTGAGTTATGGCCGCGTGCCGGCCGGTTCGGTAGTGGTTGCCGGCAGCCTGCCTTCCGGTGAAGGCAGCTGCCAACTCTATTGCGCGGTGATCGTCAAGCAGGTGGACGCGAAGACGCGTTCGAAGACCAGCATCAACGAATTGCTGCGCGCGTAGCGCCCGGAAAACGAATGTCAGTCAGCCTCAAATCCGCCGCCGCCATCGAAGGCATGCGCACCGCCGGGCGCCTCGCTTCGGAACTTCTCGACTTCCTGACGCCGCATGTTGTATCCGGCGTGACGACAGGCGCGATCAACGACCTCGCGCACGACTATATGGTCAACCGGCAGGGAACGGTTCCGGCCACGCTCAACTATGCGCCTCCCGGCCATACGCCCTATCCTGCATCGCTGTGCACTTCGGTGAACCACGTTGTCTGCCACGGCATTCCCGGCGACAAGAAACTGAGGGACGGCGACATCGTCAACATCGATGTCACGGTGATCAAGGACGGCTATCACGGGGACACCAGCCGGATGTTTTTTGTCGGCAAACCGTCCATCCAGGCCAGGCGCCTGGCCGAAATCACCTACGAGGCGATGTGGCGCGGCATTCGCGCCGTGCGCCCCGGCGGGCATTTGGGCGACGTCGGCGCCACGATCCAGAAATTCGCCGAAGGGCATGGTTTCTCGGTGGTGCGCGAATTCTGTGGCCACGGTATCGGCACCCAGTTCCATGAGGACCCGCAGGTGCTGCATTACGGCCGGGCCGGTACCGGCCTCAAGCTGCAGCCCGGAATGATCTTCACCGTCGAGCCGATGATCAACGCCGGCAAGCCCGGCATCCGCTGCCTGGCCGACGGCTGGACGATCGTCACCGCCGATCATTCGCTCTCCGCGCAATGGGAACACACGGTCCTCGTGACGGAAACGGGCGTGGACGTGTTGACGACTTCAGCCGGCGCCCCCCCGCCGCCGCCTGCCGCGTAGGTCGCGCAAGCATGGCGTCCGCGCCACCGCCTACGGTCGCGAACGCGAGTGCCGCGGTCGCATCCCCTCCAGAGGCAGCCCGCATCGGATTCTGGCGCGGCGAGTTGAAGCGTGGTCGCGAGGAACAGCGCAACGCATTTTTTGCTGGGCCCGACACACCGAAATTGCTGCGCGAACATGCGCGCCTGGTCGATCGCGTCGTGCGCGGAGTCTGGCGCGAAACGGCAATGCCGCCGGGAATGGCGCTGCTGGCGATTGGCGGCTATGGACGCGGCCAGTTGTTTCCCCATTCGGATGTCGACGTCCTGATCCTGTTACCCGAACAGGGCGAGGTTCCGGCCGCCGCAATCGAACGGTTCTTCGCCGCGCTCTGGGACGTTGGCCTCGAACTCAGCCATGCGGTCCGGACCGTCGCCCAGTGCGCGTCGGAAATGGCCGGCGATGCCACGATCCGCACGAGCCTCCTCGAGAACCGATTACTTCACGGATCACGGCGCCTCACCCGGGAGTTTCGGGCCATGTTCGCGGAAAGCCTGGACGTGCGCAGCTTCTACGCCGCCAAGGCGCTTGAGCAGCAGCAACGTCACCAGAAATGCAATGACGCGATCTACAACCTGGAGCCCAACGTCAAGGAAGGTCCAGGCGGCCTGCGCGACCTGCAGACCGTGCTCTGGATCAGCCGCGCCGCCGGGCTCGGCAAGAACTGGGCCGAACTGGCCCGGCACGGGCTGATGACGATTGCCGAGGCGCGCGCGGTTTCCCGGCAGGAACGCTTCATCGGGGCGATGCGCGTGCGCCTGCACTACCTCGCCGACCGGCGCGAGGATCGCCTCGTATTCGACCTGCAGGCGGCGCTCGCGAAACAGCTGCACCTGGCCGACACGCCGTCCCGGCGCGCCAGCGAACAGGTGATGCAGCGTTATTACCGCGCGGCCAAGCTCGTCCGCCAGGTGAACATCATCCTGTTGCAGAACCTGCATGCGCGACTGCACCCGGCCGCCACGCAACCGGTGCCTTTCGACGCCGAATTCCAGACCGTGGACGAGCTGCTCGACCTGCGCGACGAGGAGCTGTTTGCGCAGCGGCCCGCCGCGATGCTCGACGCGTTCCTGATGATGCAGAAGCATCGCGCGCTGAAAGGCATGACGGCGCGAACGTTGCGCGCCTTGTGGCGCAACCGGCGGCTCATCGACGCATCGTTTCGCCGGGATCCTGCCAATCGCGCCCGTTTCATCGAAATGTTCCGCATCGGTCTTGGGCTTCTCCACGAGCTGCGCCGAATGAACCTGTTCGGCATCCTGGGCCAATACCTGCCGGTGTTCGGGCGCATCGTCGGCCAGATGCAGCACGACCTGTTCCACGTCTACACGGTCGACGAGCACATCCTGATGGTGATCCGCAATCTGCGGCGCTTCACCGAGGCGCAGCACGCGCACGAATACCCGACGTGTTCGCGGCTGATGGCGGATTTCGAACGGCGCGAGGTGCTGTATCTTGCCGGGCTGTTTCACGACATTGCAAAGGGCCGCGGAGGCGACCACTCGAAACTGGGCGCGCGAGATGCCCGGCGCTTCTGCCGCGAGCACGGCCTGTCCGCGGACGATGGCGAGCTGGTGGCGTGGCTGGTGCAGGAACACCTGATGATGTCCACCACTGCGCAGAAACAGGACTTGACCGATCCGGCGGTGGTGACCGCTTTCGCGCGCAAGGTGGGCGCCCCGCGTCGTCTGTCCGCCCTGTATCTTCTGACGGTCGCCGACATTCGCGGCACGAGCCCCAAGGTGTGGAATGCGTGGAAGGCGAAGCTGCTCGAAGACCTGTACCACGGCGCGCGCGCGGCGCTCGCGGGCGAAGCACCCACGCGCACGATCATGGACAGCATCGAGGCACGACGCGAGGATGCGCGGCGGTTGCTGCGACTGTATGCCGTACCGAACGGGACCGAGACTGCGTTGTGGCGCCACTTGGACACACCCTACTTCCAGCGCCACACGGCCGAGGAAATCGCGTGGCATGCGCGCCACCTGTATTGGCGCGTAAGCGCTACTGCGCCAGTCGTCAAGGCGCGCCTCGCGCGCGATGGCACCGGCTTGCAGGTGCTGGTCTATCTGCCCGACCAGAAGGACCTGTTCGCGCGGATCTGCGGCTTTTTCGGCCAGTCAGGACTCTCGATCCTCGAGGCCAAGATCCACACGACCCGCGCGGGCTATGCACTCGATACCTTTGCCGTGCTCGATCCGACCAACCCGAACGCGTCCTATCGCGACACGATCCAGTTGGTGGAGTTCGAACTCACGCGCATCCTGTCGGAGCAGGCGCCCATCGCGGTTCCCATCGCCGGCCGCATCTCGCGGCAGCTGAAACATTTTCCACTCACGCCCGAGGTGCAGATCTTTCCCGACGACAAGGGCACGCACTACATCCTGGAAGTCGTGGCCGGTGACCGGCCGGGATTGCTGGCCCGGATTGCCTATACGCTGGCCCGCGCCAACGTCAACGTGGTCAGTGCCAAGATCAACACGCTGGGCGGGCGCGCGGAGGACGTGTTCCTCATCGACGGCGCGAGGCTGCACGACGAACAGGCGTTGCTCAGGCTGGAGACCAGGCTGTACGAGGATCTGCGCTTGTAGACCACCGGTCACTCGTCGGCGTCGACCTCGGCCATGTCCGGAAAGAGCACGTCGGTGAAGCCGAACTGGCGCATGTCCGCAATGCGCATCGGGTACAGAATGCCATCGAGGTGGTCGCATTCATGCTGGACGACGCGGGCATGGAAGCCCGTGCATTCGCGCACGATTCCGCGTCCCTGCGGATCGAATCCCGTGTAGCCAAGGCGCGTCCAGCGAGGCACCACGCCGCGAAAGCCGGGCACCGACAGGCACCCTTCCCACCCGTCTTCCATTTGGCCGGAAAGCGGCGTCAGCACCGGATTGACCAGTTCGGTGTACGGCACGGGCTCCGCGTCCGGATAGCGGGGATTGTGTTCCATGCCGAAAATCACGACGCGCAGCGGCACGCCGATCTGGGGTGCGGCGAGCCCTGCCCCATTCAACGCGCGCATGGTGTCTCGCATATCCAGAAGGAGCGATGCCAGTTCAGCCGTGCCGAAGTGCGCGACCTCCGCGGACCGTTCCCAGAGGCGGGGATCGCCCATCCGCAGGACATTGCAGATCACTGTTCGACCTTCACAGCCAGCGGCACCAGCGGCGCGACATGCTCGAGCAGCGCGCGCACCCGGTCCATGGCAACTTCAACAACGGCGGTGATGCCGTCCATCGAAATCATCCGCGTACTTGCGCCACGGCCCGCAGCATGGTTGACGACGACGCAGATGGCTGCATAAGCCAGGCCCAGCTCGCGCGCCAATGCCGCTTCGGGCATGCCGGTCATCCCGACCAGCGTGGCGCCATCCCGGTCCATGCGGTCGATTTCCGCGACCGTTTCAAGACGCGGGCCATTCACGGCGCCATAGACGCCGCCATCCTGCAGGGCCACGTCGGAAGCGCGTGCCGCAACCAGGCAACAATTGCGCAATTCGGGCGAATAAGGATGCGTGAAATCGATGTGCACGACCGTTTGGTCGCCACCGTCAAAGTAGGTCGATGCCCGCCCCGATGTGTAATCGATGAGCGAGTGTGGAAGTACCAGGTCTCCGGGCCGGTTTGCCGCGATGGCGCCGACCGAGGCCACAGCCACGACGGCGGTCGCGCCACGCTGTTGCAACGCCGACAGATTCGCGCGGTAATTGACGCGATGTGGCGGTATGGTGTGCCCATGCCCGTGCCGGGCCAAGAAGACCGCTTCGCGGCCGGCGATCTGCCCGAACAGCAGCGCGGACGAAGGATCGCCATAGGGCGTGCGGACAACTTCACGGTGCGCCACCTGAAGCGTCGACAGGCGCGTGAGACCGGTTCCACCTATGATTGCGAGCATGAAACTTGCTTAATCCATTGAATGCAGCCGCCTGTTCTTTCCGAACGGCCGCAGTTTTTCGTAGGGATGCCGAATGGTGTCCGGAACGGACAGCACCTGCAAACGCTGGAAATCCTTGTCACTTCATGACATTATCATGGAACCCGCCGCGCCCATGAACGAGACGCGACGATTCCCATTGTAGCTTTCGAGGCGCCACCATGTATCTCGACAGACTGTTCAAGCTGATGGCCGAAAAGCAGGCTTCCGACCTGTTCATTTCCTGCGGCGCCCCTATAAACATCAAAATCAACGGCGTGGTCGCCCCGGTATCGACCCAGCCGATGGACGTCGAAACCGTCCGGCGTATCGCCTACGAGCTGATGACCAAGGAACAGGCCCGCGAATTCGAAAACGAGATGGAGATGAACCTCTCCCACCTCGATCGCAGCGTCGGCAATTTCCGCGTCAACATCTTCCGCCAGCGCGGAACCATTTCCCTCGTCATCAGGTACGTCCGCAGCAACGTTCCGCCCTATGAAGAACTGAAGCTGCCGCCAGTGCTCCTCAACCTGATCATGGAAAAGCGCGGGCTGGTGCTGGTCGCCGGTTCCACGGGCTCGGGCAAGTCGACGACGCTGGCGGCGATGATCGACTATCGCAACGCCAACCGGTCCGGCCATATCCTGACGATCGAGGACCCGATCGAGTACCTGTTCGAGCACAAGCAGAGCGTGATCAACCAGCGCGAAATCGGCGTGGACACGGTGAATTACACGCACGCGCTGCAAAATGCGCTGCGCGAGGCGCCGGACCTCATCATGATCGGCGAGATCCGCGACAAGGAAACCATGCAGCAGGCATTGCTGCACACGCTGACCGGCCACCTGTGCCTGTCGACGATCCATGCCAATAACAGCTACCACGCGCTTTCGCGGATCATCAACCTGTTCCCGCACGATGCGCGCTCGGCCGTCCTGTCGGACCTCTCGATCGGTCTGCGCGCCATCGTCTCGCAGCGCCTCGTGCGTAACCGCGAGGGCGCGCAGCAGCCGGCAGTGGAAATCCTGCTCAATACGGCGCTGATCGCGGAACTCATCAAGAACGGCGAGTTCTCGCAGATCAAGGAAGCGATGGAGCAATCGCTTTACCCCGGCTCGCAGACCTTCGAGCAGGCGCTGTGCCGACTCTATCTCGATTCGGTCATCAGCTACGAAGAGGCGATGTCCGCATCCGATTCACCCACCAACCTCGCCTGGCAAATCAATCAGAACAGTCCGTCTTCCCGCGTTGACGCCATGGAGGCGGACCCGAAGACCGAGCAACGGCGCATCGGCGCGGACTTCGCGACGATGACGATCAACACCGACCTGCTCGACCACGCGCATTAGGGGTTCCTTGGTTCCCACCGTCGGCAGTTCGCTGATTTGCTAAGATTGGCGGCATGGACACCGCCGCCTTGCCAACTCTCGCGCTTGCCCGCGAACTGATTGCGCGGCGCTCGGTTACACCTGACGACGCCGGCTGCCAGCGGTTGCTCGCCGAACGGCTCACGCCGCTCGGATTCCGGTGCGAAACGCTCATCTCGAACGGCGTCACCAACCTGTGGGCACGGCGCGGAAGCTCGCGACCGCTGGTCTGCTTCGCCGGACACACCGACGTCGTGCCGACCGGGCCCGTCGCCGCGTGGCAATCCGACCCGTTTGCACCAACGCTGCGCGATGGGTATCTGTATGGTCGCGGCGCGGCCGACATGAAGAGCTCGCTTGCAGCGTTCGTTACGGCGATCGAGGGATTTCTCTCGGCAAATCCCGACGCGCCTGGTTCCATTGCGCTCATTGTCACGTCCGACGAAGAGGGCCCTTCCATCGATGGCACCACCAAAATCGTCGAGCGACTGGCGGCAGCACGGGAGACGATCGACTACTGTGTCGTCGGCGAGCCGTCGTCGGTCGACAACCTCGGCGACATGATCAAGAACGGCCGCCGGGGAACGCTGTCCGGTACGTTGACTGTCAACGGCGTGCAGGGCCACGTTGCCTACCCTCATCTCGCGCAAAACCCGATCCACCTTGTTGCGCCGGTCATCGCCGAGCTGGCCGCCATGCATTGGGATGCCGGCAATGAATATTTTCCGCCGACCACATGGCAGTGCTCCAACATCCATGCCGGGACCGGTGCAAACAATGTCATTCCCGGGACGCTCGACGTACATTTCAATTTCCGTTACTCCACCGCCAGCACCCGGGAATCATTGCAGGATCGCTTTGCGGCGGTGCTCAGCAAACACCGGCTACCCTGCGGACTGGCCTGGACCGGATGGGGCAAGCCGTACCTCACGCCTCGTGGCAAGTTGGCCGACGTCGCCGTGGCGGCTATTCACGAAGTCACCGGCCGCCGGCCGGAACTCTCCTGCACCGGCGGCACGTCGGACGGCCGCTTCATTGCCGACATCTGCGCCGAGGTCATCGAACTGGGACCGGTGAATGCCACAATCCACAAACTGGACGAATGCGTTCGCGTCGCCGACCTGGAGCCGCTGGCCGCCATTTACCGCAGGATCCTGACGCGGACTGCTGACATGAGCGCCGCCGGGCCTCGGCCTCCTTGGGCCCGCGAACTAAATCGTTGCGACGAGAGTCGGCCTCATGTGCCGAATCGCATTTGCCGTCGATCCCCGCGTCGCGGGGCCCCTCGCCGGCTGCTCGCGTCACCGCCCCAAGGCGCGAATTCCGCCCCCTTGGGGGGCAGCGCAGCGACGCAAGCCGCAAGCGTGGGGGTCCTGCAATGAGTTCCATCCCGTCGGGCGAGCTCGAGACGCTGCGCGATTGGTTGCGTTGGTCGGTGTCGCGCTTCGGGGAAGCCAAACTCCATTTCGGACATGGCAGCAGCGAGGCCTACGACGAGGCGGCCTACCTGATGCTGCATGCGCTGCACTTGCCGCTCGACCGGCTCGAACCCTTTCTCGACGCCAAACTCACTCAGGCAGAACGGGCCACCCTCGGCCAGTTGTTCTCGCGGCGGATCGATGAACGCGTGCCCGCCGCCTACCTCACGCACGAAGCGTGGCTCGGCGATTTCCGGTTCTACGTCGACGAACGCGTGCTGATCCCGCGCTCGTTCATCGCGGAATTGGTGCCCGGTGGACTTTTGCCCTACATCGGGCCTGCCAATGAGGTGCGGACGGCGCTCGACATGTGCACCGGATCCGGCTGCCTGGCCATCCTGCTGGCGCATGCCTATCCGGAGGCGGACGTCGATGCGGTCGACATCTCCTCTGCGGCGCTGGCGGTAGCCCAACGCAATGTCAGCGACTACGCGTTGGCCGATCGCGTCAATCTCATTCGTTCCGACCTCTTCGCCAACCTGCCGGAAAAGACCTACGACCTCATCATCAGCAATCCGCCCTACGTCACCGCCATGGCCATGGAGGAATTGCCGAACGAATATCGGCACGAGCCCGAGTTGGCGCTTGCCGGCGGCGACGACGGCCTGGACGCGGTGCGCGGAATAATCAAGGAAGCACCCCGCTTCCTCAATCCGGGCGGAACACTGGTCGTCGAACTGGGGAACAACCGCTCTGCGGCGGAGCTCGCGTATCCGCGACTGCCTTTCGTGTGGCTCGCCACCGCCGGTTCCGAAGACTGCGTGTTCGTGGTCAAACGCGAGGAACTCGTCAGCGGCCGCTGACCCGGCTCGCCAGCCAATGCAGTCGGCGCGCCGGTGCGATTGCTCATTGCGCGAGATCGAAGAAGACGCGGATGCGCCGCAGCAGTTCGCCGGCCGATCCTGAAGCACGCTTGCGTCGCGCGACGTCATCCAGCGCCTGCAGCGTCGCGTCGTTGGCCGCGAGGCGCGCCGCGACCACCTGCGCCATCGCTTCGGCAATTTCCGGTCGCGCCTGGAGGATCGCGTCGAATCCGCGCTTTTCGAGCCGATAGCACAGCACGTCGTCGCGTGCGATGACGGTGCCGGAACGGGCCTGCCCGGTCAGCAGTCCCATTTCGCCGAAGTGGTTTGGCGCAGTCTGATCAGCCAGATGCTGGCGTTCGCCGGAGGCGATCGTTCCGCTCACGCAGGATCTCGACGCTGCCGGACGCCAGGATGAACAGCGAGTCCGACACTTCGCCTTCGCGCGAAATCACGTCGCCCGCCACGTAGGGTTCGTCGGTCAACTCCGCCGCCAGCGCGCGCCGCTCGCCGTCGGTCAGCTCGGCGAACAGCTTGAGGCGCGACAGCACTTCCAGCCGGCTGGTCAGTTCGCGGGTGCTCGTCGCCTCGTTCTGCGCGCTGACGGCATCCGGCGTCAGCAGCACGCGGCGAACCAGCGGCATTTCCATGTGGTGTCGTGACAGCGTGGCGAATACGTGGGCACGAATCTGCGAGTCGGTGACCAGGTCGACCACCGGGTCCGCCAGCCAATAGAGGACCGCATAGCGAATCGAATTGTCGTCGAACGCCCGGCACGTGCAGACGGCGCGCGGTTCCTTGGCGACGTTTGGAAACTCCGCGCGAGCGAGCGATGCCTCGACCGTGGCGATGACCCGCGACGGCGCGGAACCGTAATCGACGAAGAATTCGACGGCGCGCCGCCATGGTATCTTGAAGTCGCCGCGCCGGGCGAGGACCGTCACGCGGCTATTGACCAGTTGCGCGTTGGGCATCATCACCGTTTCACCGTCATTGGTCGCGACGGCCAGACAGCGCCAGCGAATGCCGATGATCTGCCCCACCACGCCGTCGACGCGTATCCAGTCGCCGATCCGGCACGTATTGTCGGCCTGCAGCGCGATTCCGCCCCACAGGTTGCCCAGCATCGCCTGCATCGAGAACGCGATGGCGCCGGTCAGCACCGCGGACGTCGTGATGAGGCTGGCGAGATTCACGCCAACCACGTTCATCCGGAAAATCGCGTAGATGATGAGGGTGACGACGAGCAGAACGTCCGCCATCATGCGCGGCACGGTCGCCCGGGCCAGCAGCACCTCGAACAGGAAGATGACGCCGATGCGGACGAGCGCGAAAGTCAGGACCAGCAGACTGAGCTCGCGCAGAATGATCACCAGCATCCGGCTTTCGATGCCGTCGCCGTAGCGGCCCAGCAGGACCAGCGCGGACAGGGCCAGCGCCATCAGCACCACCATGGCCACCATGCCCTTGCGCAGCGGCCGCGCCCGCCGCATCGTGATGATGGCGAACAACAGTCCAATGGCGGCGAACAGCGAGGCGTCGTGGATGGTGTCGTAGGTGGGCATGCGTTGGGGCGGCAGGGTGGGTTTGCCGGCGATTATAGGAGAGCACCGGCAACGCGTCGCGTAGAATCTGCGTTATCGAACCGGGTTCAAGCCTTTGCCACATCCTGCCATGACCACCCGAACGGGCGGCGAAATCCTCGTCGCCGGCCTGCTTGCGCAAGGCGCCACCCTCGCCTTCGGCGTCCCCGGCGAGAGCTATCTCGCCGTCCTCGACGCCATGTACGGCGTCCGCGATCGCTTCCGTTTCATCGTCTGCCGGCAGGAAGGCGGCGCCGCCTACATGGCCGAGGCCTGCGGCAAGCTCACCGGCCGCCCGGGTCTCGCGTTCGTGACCCGAGGGCCCGGCGCGGCCAATGCGGCCATCGGAATCCATACCGCCGCGCAGGATTCCACACCGATGATCGTCTTCGTCGGCCAGGTCGGCGGCGACATGACCGACCGTGAAGCGTTCCAGGAAATCGATTACCGCAGGATGTACAGCGGCGTGGCCAAGTGGACCGCCCAGATCGATCGCGCCGAACGCATTCCAGAATACCTGGCCCATGCGTATCGGATCGCCATGTCGGGCAGGCCTGGACCCGTGGTCCTCGCGCTCCCCGAAGACATGCTTACTGCGTACGCCGCATGTCCGGATGTGGCGCGCGTTGATGCGATAGGCGCATCTCCTGATGCCGGCCAGGTGGCGACAGCGCACGACATGCTTTCGCGTGCCGCGCGCCCGCTGGTCATCGTCGGTGGCAGCCGTTGGGATGCCGATGCGTGTTCGGCATTGCGAGGCTTCGCGGAGAACGCCGATCTATCCGTAGCCTGCGCGTTTCGCAGCCAGGATCTCTTCGATAACCGTCTCGTCAATTACGCCGGAGATGTCGGCATCGGCATCAATCCGAAACTCGCCGCACGAGTAAGGGATGCCGATGTACTGCTGGTGATCGGCGAGCGGCTCGGCGAGATAACGACTTCGGGCTATACGCTTCTCGCCGTGCCCAAGCCGACGCAGGCGCTCATTCACGTGCATCCAGGTGCCGAGGAACTTGGCCGCGTGTACCAGCCAACACTCGCGATCAACGCGACACCAGGCTCCTTTCTCGCGGCAATTGCAGCCGTACCGCTGCCCGCTGCGCAAAGGCGCCGCGAGACGCTTATGAACGCGCGCGCCGACTACGAAGCCTGGCAGGCGCCCCGCCCGGTGCCCGGCCGCGTCGATTTATGGAAAATTGCGCAATGGCTCGGCGCGCATCTGACCGAAGACGCCATCGTCACCAACGGCGCAGGAAACTATGCGACGTGGATCCACCGGCTGTTCCGGTATCGCGGCTTCCGGACCCAGTTGGCTCCGTACTCTGGCGCGATGGGTTATGGCGTTCCGGCGGCCATCGCCGCCAAGGCGGTCTGTCCGGGGCGCGTCGTCGTTTCATGGAATGGCGACGGCTGTTTCCTCATGAATGGGCAGGAACTCGCTACCGCCGTCCAGTACAACCTCGCCGTGATCTTCGTCGTCATCGACAACGGCATGTACGGAACCATCCGGATGCACCAGGAGAAGAATTATCCTGGCCGGGTTTCGGGAACGGACCTGCGCAATCCGGATTTTGCCGCATATGCGCGGGCCTTTGGCGCGGCTGGTGAGACCGTGGTGCGCACCGAGGAGTTCGCGCCGGCGTTCGAGCGGGCACTGGCAGCCGCCGGTCCTTCGCTGATCCACGTCAAAGTCGATCCTCAGGCGTTGACGATGAGCACGACTCTCGACGGTTTGCGCGCGCAGGGAATGGCAAGCGCGGCGGCAAACGACTGAAACGCGGGCCGCAGCGCACGGGACCTCAGGCGCGTTCAGGACGCAGGACGGTCGGTGCGCAACGCGCGGCCGAGCGCAATTCGCCAGATGCCGTGGGAAATCAGGCAGAACCCTACCAGAAGCCCGACGAAATCGATCGAATTCTGCGGCCAGCCCGACGCGATCATGATGGCGATCACGATCGACAGCGCACCATCGAACAGCACCCATCCCCAGCCTTGCCTGGGGCGGAGCTTGAACGCCAGCAATGCACTGCTAATCCCGCTCGCGAACAGGAAAGCGCCGATCATGAGCGCGAGCGATGCGATCGACGCAATCGGGAAGACCAGCATGTAGATGCCCAGGGCCAGCGATATCAGTCCGGAAATGACCTTCCAGGCCAGTCCATCATGCGCACGCTGCTGGTAAGCATAGATGAGTTCGACGATTCCGGCTATGAGGAACAGCCATGCCAGCAGCAGCGCCGTCGCGACCGCGGCAACGGCGGGCTCCACGATGGCGACGATTCCGGCCACGATCAGCAATACGCCCCAAACGATGACCCACGCGCCGGCCTTGCGCATTCCTGGTTCGACTACATCCGCCATGATCCTGCTCTCCCGTCGTTGTGGTCCGATTTCCGGTCGTCGTCCGGTCCGCGCCCGAACGTCCTGCGCGAATTATCCTACGAGGGCCTGTCAATGCTATGGGCATAAACGCGAACGGGTGGCATGGGGCGGCAATCGCGGCAGCCGACGAAGCCACGACTAGCGGTCTTGGCGAGGAGAGCAACAAAGAGTGGCGCCCCAGGACGCCCGTTCCCTTCGGGTTGCTGCCGAAAACGCCCATCGCTGCGTTGCGAAGGCTCGCCGGGTACCCAACCCGCCTTCGCCTCCGCGCCTTGCGCTGAGCGCTTTCGGCCGTGCAACGCGTCGGTGTCCATAGCGTTGACAGGCCCTAGCCAACTGCCGGATCTTCAGGCAATTGGTAATCCTTGAACGTCTCGCGCAACTTCATCTTCAGCAGCTTGCCCGTTGCGGTATGCGGAAGCTCGGTGACAAACGCCACGTCATCGGGGAGCCACCATTTGGCGACCCTGCCCTCGAGAAATTGCAGCACGCTGTCGCGCGAAACGTCCTGGCCCGCCTTCCTGACGACGACCAGCAGCGGACGCTCCTGCCACTTTGAATGGGCTATCCCGATCACGGCCGCTTCCGCGACGCCGGGATGGCCCATCGCCGCGTTCTCCAGATCGATCGACGAAATCCATTCGCCACCGGACTTGATGACGTCCTTCGAGCGATCGGTGATCTGCATGTAGCCATCGGCATCGATGGTGGCGACATCGCCAGTGTCGAAGAATCCGTCCGCATCGAGTATGTTGCCGCCCTCGCCCTTGAAGTAGCCGCTGCTGATCCACGGGCCGCGGACCATCAGGTGGCCGAACGCCTTGCCATCGTGGGGCAAGGAGTGACCATCGTCTCCGGTGATCTTCATTTCGACGCCGAAAAGGGGCCTCCCCTGCTTGGTCTGCACGTCGAGCCGCTGCTCGAGCGTGCACCCTTGATGCTTGCCCAACAGGTTGCAGACGGTGCCCAGCGGCGACATTTCCGTCATGCCCCATGCGTGCAGGACAAACGCGCCGAAGAGGGTTTCGAATTTTTCGCTCATGGCGCGCGGCGCAGCCGAACCTCCGATCACGACCCGCCGCAGACTGAGATCCGCTTTCGGGTCGAGCCCGTTCGCCTCGGCGTGCTGCAGCAGCATGAGCCAGACCGTCGGCACGCCGAGGGCCATCGTTACCTTCTCGTCGCGCAGCAGCTCGTACACGCTCTTGCCGTCGAGCCCGGGACCTGGCATCACCAGCTTGGCGCCCGCCATCGCCCCAGCGTACGGCATGCCCCACGCGTTGACGTGGAACATCGGCACCACGAGCAGCAGAGTCTCCACCGCGGATATTCCGAGGCAGTCGGCAGCGCACGCGGCAAAGGAATGCAGCACCGTCGATCGGTGCGTAAACAACACGCCCTTGGGATTGCCGGTAGTTCCAGACGTGTAGCATAGCGAAGACGCCGTGTTTTCGTCGAACGCCGGCCAGTCGAAATCGCCATTGTGTGCGCCGATCAACTCCTCATAGCAGATGAGGTTGGGAACGTTCAACACGGGCATGTGGGCCCGGTCGGTCATTGCGACAAAACCCTTGACCGACGTCATCAGCGGCCCCAGTTTTTCGATCAACGGCGCAAACGTCAGGTCGAAGAACAGGTACATGTCTTCGGCATGATTGGCGATGTAGACTATCTGCTCCGGGAATAGACGGGGATTGATCGTGTGCAGCACCGCGCCCATGCCGGATACGCCGTAGTAGAGCTCCATGTGCCGGTAGCCATTCCAGGCCAGCGTGGCAATGCGATCACCTGGTCCCACCCCCAATGCGGTCAGGGCGCCTGCCATCTGCTTTGCACGGCGATGGACGTCGCCATACGTGCAGCGGTGGATCGGACCCTCGACGGTTCGCGACACGATTTCGCCGGCCGGATGAAAGGCATTGGCATGCTCGATCAGTGACGAAATGAGCAGCGGGCGATTCTGCATCAGGCCGAGCATGGGCGGGTTCTCCGTAGCATTGATGAACTTTCGCCCATTGTGCCGAAGTCATGGCACTGCGCGCGGCGACGACTGCAAAAAAAGTCAGCGGGTGTTACAATTTTTGGCCGATTCCTGGCGGCAGCGCAGTCGCGGCGAATGCCGGCCATTTGCAGACCCATTGACCTCCGGAGATGACATGACGACACGCACAACGATTCTGGCGATACTTGCCGCCGTCACCGCTGTAGGCTGCCAAACCACCGCGCAGATCCTGGACAGCCTGCAACCGCAGGCTGTTTCCGTCGCAACGCGCCGCGGACAATTCGAGATGAACTGCCCGGCCGCCTCCGGACAGCTCATATCCCGCGAAGAAGTGCAGCCAGTCATCATGAATCCTCGCTTTGGCGGCGTGGTGCGGGCCGAGTACACGGTTGGCGTTGCCGGCTGCGGGCAGCGCGCGACCTACCTCGTCATTTGCCCGGAAGACGGCTCCGGTTGCTTCGCTGCCGCCGGGCGCACGGATATTCGCTAATCCATGTCTCGAGGGCGCGCGCGTGCGGGCCGCCTCGTTCCTGCTACCCGTGGAAAACAACGCCGAGCGCAGGTCCGTTGAAGTTCACGTCCTCGATCTTCGCGCTCGACTTGGGTTGTCGTCAGGACAGCGCCACACGGCAATGACTTCGCCCCATTTGAACCCGTAGCCCAGTCCGCCGATGGCTTGCCAGGTGAGGTCGGTCTGGCCGGTGCCGACATCGAAGTAATTGGGGACGAACCATTCGCGATTGTCCCCAAAGGTCAACCGGCCTTTGCCATCGATGTCGACATAGACGACGTCGGTAAATACAACCCATGGACCCTTCTGCGCCTCGACGGCGGGGAATGTGCTGTTGCAGCCGATATCCGGCAACCAGGCGTATATGCGTGCGCGGCATTGCCACCGATCAAACAACTGTTGCGCTTCTGCGGCAAGAGGCGCGCATGCGGCCATCGCCGTGCCGAACATCTGTTTCGACGTCTTGTTCGATTCCATTTCCCCTGCATTGGCTTGGCACGACCATCTTCCGGCATATCCGACTCAGCAATCAAACAAGCCTTGGGTGGATCGCTTGGGCGTGTGGCGTGGGGCCCCTGATTTGTTATCATTTGCGGTCCCAGCCGTCGACGAAAGGCGTGCGGAATTTGCTGCCCGATCGAGATTGGCAAGAACTGAATAACGCGATGTAGCTCAGAATTCTCAGCATCAGATGAGGTTCCCGAAAGCGCCTTGGCGGAGCATGCAGGCCATAACGTGAAGATTCGCAGCAACTCATCAAAGGTCGACACCATGCAACGATTCCGTGCCCTGCTTGCAATTCTGACGGGGCTGGCGCTTGCGCTGGCCATGCCTTCCCTCGTCTCGGCGCAGGCGCCGGCAGCGGCGGCGACAGCCTCGAAGCTTCCCGCCGACCCCTGGCCACGCGACATCAGCCTGTCCAATGCGGCGGTGCTCGTCTACCAGCCGCAGGTCAGCAAGTGGGTCGACAATCAGATCGAGTTCCGCGCCGCGCTGGCAATCAAGCCGACCGGCGCCAAGGACGAGACGTTTGGTGTCGCCTTTGCCACCGCGCGCACGCAGGTGGACAAGATCATGCGTACCGTCGTCTTCGAAAACCTCAGGATCACGAAGAGCGACTTCCCGACGCTTCCAAACCGCGGGGCCGCCTACGCCGATGAGCTGCAGAAGCAATTCGCTGCCGGCGTGAAGACCATTTCGCTGGACCGTCTCGAATCGTCTCTCGCGTTGGCCGGAATCAAGCCCCCGACGGTCGCCGTCAACAACACGCCGCCGCAAGTGCTCGTCAGCTACTCGCCGGCGATACTGGTGCCGATCGACGGCACACCGGTACTCAAGACCGTGCCGAACCACTCGCTGGTGCAGCGGGTGATCAATACCCGCGCGCTCATCCTGAAGGGGGGCTTGGGCGACAACTACTACATTCACGTCTACGACGGCTGGCTCACCGCAAGTTCAATCGCCGGTCCCTGGACGCAGGCGACGCTTGGACCTTTTGCCAGGAGCGCTGCCAATGACATCGCCCAGTCGCTGTCCAAAGCGGGCACGGTCGACCTGCTGGACGGCGGCCCCAAGGCCAACCCGAAGCCGTCGCTCGCCAATGGGGTTCCGACCATCTACACGCCGTTGGTTCCCTCGGAGCTGATCGTGTTCAAGGGACAGCCGGATTTCGTGCCCATCGTCGGCACGTCGCTGCTGTGGGCGTCGAATACCACAGGTGACGTCCTGATCGACACGAACAACAACGATTATTACGTTCTGCTCTCCGGGCGCTGGTTCAGTTCTGCCGCCATGACGGGTCCCTGGACCTTTGTCGCCAGCAACGCGCTGCCGCCAGGATTCTCGAAGATCCCTCCCGGTTCTCTCGCAGGCGCAGTGCTCCCGACCGTTGCCGGCACGCCGGAGGCGCAAGCTGCCGTCATCGCGAATTCGATTCCGCAGACCGCGACCGTCCCGCTCAAGAACGGGCCGACATTCACGCCGAACCTCGATGGCCCGCCGCAATATTCTCCGGTTCAGGGGACGACGCTGTCGTACATCAACAACTCGTCCGTGCCCATCATTCAGGTCGCGCCGAATGCCTACTACGCCGTGACCGCAGGCGTCTGGTTTACGGCAGCCCAGCTGACGGGACCCTGGTCCGTTGCCACGTCCGTGCCGCCGGTGATCTACGCCATCCCGCCCTCGTCGCCGATCTACTACGTGACCTATGTGCGCATCTACGAAGCCACGCCCGAGGTTGTCTATGTCGGCTACACGCCTGGATATCTGGGAACGGTGGTCGCGCCCTACGGCACCGTCGTCTACGGCACCGGTTATGCGTATGCGCCGTGGATAGGCAGCGTGTGGTACGCGCCACCGTACACGTATGGTGTAGCGGCGGCGCCCATCTACAACCCCTACGTCGGCTTCACTTATGGTTTTGCGCTGGGTCTCGCGACGGCAGCCTGGATGGAGCCCTACTGGGGCGGCGCCTACTACCACCCCGGCTATTGGGGTTACCCATGCTGCGCATCGGCCAGCGCGAACGTGTACGGCCACTGGGGTGCCACGACCTATTCCGGGACCCGATCCTGGTACGCCGGCGGAGGCGTGGCCGGCACGACCGCCAGCGGCAACTATTACAACAGCCGCACCGGCACATCGGGCAGCTACAACGCCGGCAAGCAATACAACGCGAACACCGGCAACTACACGCGAGGGTACGACCGCACGGCGAGCGGTGCAGCAGGCGGATCCGGCGAGGCCGCGCGCGCGACGAACTACAACACGTACACGGGGCAGCGCTCGACAGCCAATGCCGTGTCGGGCACGGGCGCGGGCGGAAGCTCCTACAATCGCGCCGGAGCGTCGACGGCCGGACCCGAAGGCGACGCGCACATCGGCGGCGGCTCGACCACCAATGCCAACACGGGCAAGACGAACACCTGGGCCACTGCCAGCGCTGGCAACAATCATTACGCCGACGTCAATGGGAACGTGTACAAGAATACCGGCGACGGCTGGCAGCAGCACTCGTCGAGCGGCTGGGGCAGCGCGTCGGGCGACAATTCGTGGGCCGACCGGGAGTCGCAGGCGCGCAGCAGCGGCGCCGATCGTTGGGGTGGCTTTTCCGGCGCGGACCATTCCTTCGGTGGCGGTGGAGGCTGGGGTGGCGGCGACCGTTCCTTCGGCGGCGGCGGCTTCGGCGGCGACCGCTTCGGTGGCGGCGGCTTCGGTGGCGGCGGTTTCCGCGGCGGCGGGCGCCGCTAGATCCCGACCTATCGCGCGAGGGTGCTAACGCTTGGGCGCACCCTCGATCTGCTTCGCCATCTGCACATACTCTGCGCTCTCGGGGTCGAGTTCGCGGAGCTGCTTGACGTAGCCCAGCGCCACGTCGCGCTTGCCCGCCTGCGCATTGAAATACGCAAGCCCTGACAAGATGTCGCGGTCGTAGGGCTGGCGTGCCAGCGCAGCGTTCAAGACCTTGATGGCCTCGCCGGACTGGCCACTGGAGTTCAGCGCCACGCCGTAGACATAGGCGAAGCGTCCGCTCGTTGGCGCCAGCGCCGCCGCAGTCTTGAATTCCTGTAACGCCTCCGCACTTTTCTTCTGGCGGGTCAGCGCAAGGCCCAGCGTGTGGTGCAGCGCTGCATCCCGCGGATTGCGTGCGATCCCCTCCCGCAGAATTTTCTCCGCCTCGCCATCGGTGCCCCCCGCGCGATACAGATCCGCGAGATTGACGTAGGCCGCGACAAAGGTCGGATCGATTTCGATCGCCTTCCGGTATTCGGAGATTGCCGCACCGACATCGCGTCGTTGCACGTACAGGTTGCCGAGGTTCATCCGGCCTTCAGGACGGTCTGCATTGTAGATCTGGACCGCGACATATTCAGCCAGCGCCTTGTCGAAGGCCGGACGTATGCTCGCCGACAGTCCTTGTTCCGGGGCGCCGGCGAGCGCGCGGGCGGCTTCAACGCGCACTGCACGGACCGGATCGTCGAGCATGCGTGCAAGGTAGCGTTGGCGCGTCGCCGTCTCGGTGCCGGCGAGCGCCTCGACTGCAGCCAACCGCACCACGGCTTCGGGATCGTTGAGCGCGCGCGAGACGGCATCGATGGTCACTGGCGTGAGGAGGTGGCCCAGTCTTTGGATGGCGCTGGCGCGCGCAATCGCCGGCTGCGCCTTGTCGTCGATGACGGTCAGCAACGCGCCACGGGCGCCGGGGGCGCCGGACGAGCCCGCGTGCAGTGCCTCCGCGAAATGCTGGAAGCTCTCCGGCGCTTTGCCGGTCCACTGCCGGATAGCATCTGCGGCCCATTGCGCCGACTTCTTCGCGTGACAGTTGTTGCACGCGTTCGGCGTACCGACCTTCGCCGAGACATCGGGACGCGGGATCCGCATGGAGTGATCGTGCCGCGGGTCCACAACCATGTAGGTAGCAGTCGGCATGTGGCATGACGCGCAGGCAGCACCCGGCGTCCCGTCCGCATGGTGGGTGTGCCTCGTCGTGTCGTACTTTGCCGGCTGGTGACATTGCGAGCATACGAGGTTGCCGGGCTTGCGCAGCTTGAGCGAATGCGGCTCGTGACAGTCGGAACACGTCACGCCTTTCGCGTACATCTCACTTTGCACGAATGAGCCCCAATTGTAGACCTCGTCGCGCATCTGGCCGTCGCTCCAGTACAGATTGTCGTCGAGCATTGCCAGCCGATGCGTGTCCAGAGGCGGCTTGCCGTGCACATAATCGTCCGACAGGCGACTCGCGCGGCCGTGACAGCGGGCACACATTTCAATCTCGCGCGCGCCCTGCCGAGGGACGCTTCGCTGCGCGTTCCCGGTCTCCGCCACTGGCGTCCACGTCACGCCACGCCGCTCATCCAGCGCGACTACCAGCCCCTTGCTCGCATCGAACGCGCGCCAGTCGGCGCCTTTTCTTGCCCAGGTAACGTGGTTCGAGCCGGGGCCGTGGCATGCCTCGCACGACACGTTGAGTTCCGACCAGGTGGTCTTGTAGTTACCGGAGGCGGCGTCGAAGTTCTTGCGGAGGTTGGTCGAGTGACACTCGGCACAGGTGAAGTTCCAGTTCTGGCCGGCGGAGGTCCAGTGCAGCCAGTTGCCCGCCTTGATGTTCTGTCCCGGGTAGAGATGGAACCAGCGCTGTCCCCCTTGCGCTTTCGGGCGCGAGTCCCACGCGATGGACAGTGCCTGCATGCGCCCGCCGGGCAACTCGATCAGGTATTGCTGCAGCGGATGCACGCCAAACGCATATTTGATCTCGTAGTCGTGGAGCTTGCCATCGGGTCCGTCGGTATTGACGAAGTACTTGCCATCGTGGCGTGAAAATGTCGATGTCGTCGCGGCGTACCTGAATTTGCCGTTGGCGAAATCCCCGAGTACCGACTTGTCATCGGCGACCTGCATCGCCAGGTCATGGTCCGACCCGTGCCATGCAGCCTGCTCCTTGGCATGACATTCGCCGCACGCCTTGCCGCCGACGTATATTGCTTCGCGAAGCGGAGACTCCTTGGCCGACGCCACGCCGGCTCCAACTATTCGCGAACGCAGGCCATCCGAAAACAAGATCGCCATTGCGGCCAAGGCGATGACGACCGCGACGCCGGCCGCGATCGCGTACCAACGCCGGGCAAACGGGGTACCGCCCACCGACGATGGCGTGGCTTCCACCGTTTGCGCCGGGGTCGCCGCAACCACGGCGCTCTTCGGAGATCCTGACTTCTTGCTGGCCATCGCTCGCTTCGTTTCCGGACAGACTTGCCGATTATCCCGCGCCAACACACTCGGCAGGACGCCAAACGAAAACGGCCTCAGAAATGGCTATCTGAGGCCGCGAAGTGCTGTTGCATCGGCCGTTTGCAGTAACGGCCACGAGGCGATTGCGCCACCCCGAATGGATCGGCGGGCGGCGCTTCGCCACCCGCCTTTGCTGCTTACTTCTTGATCGTGAGCTTGACGCCTTGCGCTGCCAGCGTCAGACGGGCCCCTTGCTGCGTGCCATGCAGGCGCAGCACAACGCCGTTCTGGTTCTTGAGGATCTGGTCGGTCGGGCCGCCGGCGATTGCAATGCCTGCCTCGCCAGCGACGAAGTTGCCGCTGAAATCGGCAACGTTCTTCAGGTTGAAGACTTCGCCCGACGTGGTAACGCTGGAAACGCCCAGGTCAGCGACGCTCAGACCTTCGACCGAAAACGGGTAGGTCTTGCCACCCATGGTCAGCGTGCCGTCGCCCCAGCTCACGCCGACGCCCAGCGCTACGGCCTTGCTGGTCAGCGTGACCGTGCCCGACGGGGCCGGATCGGCCGCCATCGCAAGCGAGAACACTGCAGCACAACCCAACGCCAACAGCCACTTCGGTGTCATCTTCTTCAACATTTTGATTCTCCAGAAATTAATGGGAGTCTTGAGCATCAGCACAAAACCATGGCGCGTAATTGTATGCTAATTTGCTGTGCTGCACAATGGCATCCGGGCCGCGACTCTAAGGCGTATCCGGCGTGGTCAATCCGGAAAGCGTGCCCGCCGCCCCCAAGACATACACGCTGTACGTTTGCTGGGCATTGATGGCCACGCTGTTCAGCGTCAGGACCGCGACTCCTGTGGCTGAATCCTTGAACACCAATGTGTACGTCCCGGTTGCCAGCTGGACATAGGCCGACGCGGCGTAGGTTCCAACCGCCTGGGCCAGAAGGGCGTCGTTCGCATACACGTCCAGCGGAGCCGAATCGGGCGATGTGTTGACGAAACGAACGGCCGCAGCACTGGACGCGGGCGGCAGGTTGTTGTCGGTGAGGCCGACAGCGCTCGTCGCGCCGGCGAAACCCGTCACAAAGATCGACTGGTCGGTGGCCGCCACAAAGGAGTTGGCCAGCGATGCTATGGTTGCGCCGGGTGTCGAGCTGGCCTCGAATGTCACCGTGCCCGGTCCGGATTGAACAACGTTATAGAGGGATGCCGCCCCGAAGGCGAGATCGGACACTTTCGCGGTGCCATTCAGCAGCTGATTGACGTTCCCGGTTTGAAACGCCCCGTTCACCACCTTGAGCCGCGCGAGCAGACTGTTCGCGATCACCTGCTTTCCCGCGCCGTCGCTGTCGTTGAGCAGGACATTGGCGAGAACTGAGCTGGCCCGGGAGTAGATGATGAGGTCCGTCGCCGTCTGGTCCTGGAACGTGAGGGGACCGGAATCGTAGATGAGGATCTTGGTGCCGGCTACCGTCAGGCGCAGCTGATATTGGCCTGCCGAAAAACTCCCGAAAATGTTTGCGTTCGTGTAATTGATGTTCGTAAAGGTGGCTGAGGTGTTGTCGAGTGCCTGACCCACCGGCGTCAAGTACAGGTCGATGGGGTAAATTCCGACCGACGTGCTGTTGCCAACCGGCGCCACATTGAACACGTTCAGTTCGAACTTGCCGCTCGGCGGCGGGCTGGGCACGTCTACCATGACGCCAATCGACGGCGCGAAAACAGTGCCATAGATGACCAGAGTGCTGTACTGATTCCCGGTGGGGTAAATCGTCTGCTCGATCAAGGGGGAATTCGATCCCGCGAGGCTGACCGAGATCTTGGTCGTGACGTTCTCGAAATCCAGGTACCCCGTCATGGCCTCGAAGTTCAGCCCGGACCAGACGATGACCCCATTGGCGGCAACATTGATCGGCGTCGTTGTCCCGAGGACATTGACCGCACGGATGTGCGCCGGCGTCGGCGGGAAATAATTGATGCTGTTGATTTTGCAACCGGCGAGTACGAGCGGCAGCACAAGCAAAACAGCGAGTGACTTCAACAATTTGGGCATCGGGAGATCCTGGAACAGCCTCGTATTATGCCATGCCGTCCTTACGCAGACCTTATGCGGACCTCGAGTCAGCGTCAGGCGGGAAGCGCGGCCAGCGGACCAAAGGAGCCGCATGCGGTACGCGAACGGCGACGACCGGTTTAACAGATAGTTACAAGCACGCTGCAGCGAATCATCGATAATCCCGGACAATTGCAGATCAGGTCATTTCCAACAAGGCCCCACGAGAAAGACACGATGACAGCCAGCACGACGTCCGCGCCGGATCCGGCCAACATCCCGCCGCCCGGAGCACCCCGCGCCTCCGCCCAGCGCCGTCGGCTCTGGCCTTGGGGGTTGGCGGCGATCGTCCTGGCGGCGGCAATCGCCGCCGGCTGGTACTTCTGGGGGAACGCGCCTTCCCCCGCGTCCACGCCGGCCCCAGGTGGCCGCATTGACCCGTCCACGCGGGCGTTGCCTGTAATTGCAGCCGCGGCGAAGAAAGGCAGCATCGATGTCTACCTGAATGCGCTTGGGACCGTGACGCCGCGCAATATCGTCACGGTCAAACCACGCGTGGACGGGCAGTTGATGCGCGTCGCATTTCGCGAAGGACAGATCGTCAAGGCCGGTGAACTGCTGGCCGAGATCGACCCGCGGCCCTTTGCGGTGCAACTGACGCAAGCCACAGGGCAATTGGCCAAGGACCAGGCGCTGCTCAAGAACGCCCAGCTCGACCTTGAACGCTATCAGATGCTGCTGACACAGGATTCCATTTCGAAGCAGCAGGTCGACACCCAGTTGGCGCTGGTGCGCCAATACCAGGGCGCCGTGCAGTCGGACCAGGGGGCGGTCGACAGCGCAACGCTGCAGCTCGCGTATGCGCGCGTGACAGCGCCGATTGGCGGCCGTGTGGGCTTGCGGCAGATCGACCCGGGCAATGTCGTGCACGCGTCGGATGCGAACGGACTGGTCGTGATTGCGCAATTGCAGCCGATCACGGTGTTGTTCCCGATTCCCGAAGACAACGTGCCCCGCGTGCTGAAACGCCTGCAGGACGGCGAGGCGATTCCGGTCGAGGCCTGGGATCGCGACGGCAAGGTCAAGCTCGCCACCGGCAAGCTGCTGACGGTCGACAACCAGATCGACACGACAACGGGAACGGTCAAGCTCAAGGCCGAATTCGGCAACGAGAATGCTGCATTGTTCCCGAACCAGTTCGTCAACGTTCGCATGCTGCTGACGACGCTGCAGGACGCGACACTGGTCCCGTCCGCCGCCGTTCAGCGCGGTGCACCGGGCACGTTCGTCTACGTCGTGAAGGACGACAAGACCGTCACTGTGTCTCCGGTCAAGCTCGGTCCCATTCAGGGCGAAACGACCGCGATCGCGGAAGGTCTGGCGCCGGGGGCTTCCGTGGTCGTCGACGGCGCCGACAAGCTGCGCGAAGGCGCAAAGGTCGAATTGATCACGCGCGACGCCCAAGCCACGCCGTCCCCCGGCGGCGGCGGACGCCGCGGCGCAAAGGGTGACCGACCCGCCGGCACCGGACCTGCCAAAGGCGCGCCGCCCGGCGCCCCCGGTGGCTGATCCACTCACCCCTGCGTTGTCGCCATGAACCCGTCCCGGCTGTTCATCCTGCGCCCGGTGGCGACCACGCTGCTGATGGTCGCGATACTGCTCGCGGGCATCGTCGCGTATCGCGTTCTGCCGTTGTCTGCGCTACCGGAGGTCGACTATCCGACGATCCAGGTTGTGACGCTTTACCCCGGCGCGAGCCCGGACGTCATGACGTCGTCGGTCACGGCGCCGCTAGAACGCCAGTTCGGACAGATGCCGGGATTGAACCAGATGTCGTCGACGAGCTCGGGCGGCGCATCGGTGATCACGCTGCAATTCAGCCTCGAACTGTCGCTCGACGTCGCCGAACAGGAGGTGCAGGCGGCGATCAACGCGTCGGGGAGCTTCCTGCCCGCCGACCTGCCGAATCCGCCGATCTACAATAAGGTCAATCCGGCCGACACGCCGATCATCACGCTGGCGCTGATGTCGGCGACGCTGCCGCTGCCCAAGCTCGAGGATCTCGCCGACACGCGCATCGCGCAGAAGATCTCGCAGCTGCCCGGGGTGGGCCTCGTCAGCATCAGCGGCGGCCAGCGTCCCGCCGTGCGCATCCAGGTCAATCCCAAGGCGCTGGCCGCGTACGGTTTGTCACTCGACGACGTGCGCACCGCGATCGGCAACGCCAACACCAATCAGGCCAAGGGCAGCTTCGACGGGCCGACCCGCGCATCCACCATCGACGCCAACGACCAGCTGAAATCGGCCGACGAATACCGGCAGCTGATCATTGCCTACAGGAACGGCGCGCCGATACGGGTGCAGGACATTGCCGACGCGGTCGACGGTGCCGAGAACTCGCGCCTTGCCGCGTGGGCCAACACGACGCCCGCGATCATCCTCAACATCCAGCGGCAGCCCGGCACCAACGTCATCGAGGTCGTCGACCGCGTCAAGGCGCTGCTGCCGCAGCTCAAGGCATCCATGCCGGCCGCCGTCGATGTCGTGCTGCTCACCGACCGTACCGTGACCATCCGCGCGTCGGTGCGCGACGTGCAGTTCGAGCTGTTGCTTGCCGTGGCGCTGGTGGTGATGGTCATCTTCGTGTTCCTGCGCAACGTGCCGGCAACGTTCATCCCTAGCGTCGCCGTCCCGTTGTCGCTGGTCGGAACCTTCGGGGTCATGTACCTGGCGGGCTTCTCCATCAACAACCTGACCCTGATGGCGCTCACGATCGCCACCGGGTTCGTCGTCGACGACGCGATCGTGGTCATCGAGAACATCTCGCGCTACATCGAGGACGGCGAATCCCCGTTGCAGGCCGCGCTGAAAGGCACACAGCAGATTGCCTTCACGATCATCTCGCTGACCTTCTCGCTGATCGCCGTGCTGATTCCGCTGCTGTTCATGGGCGACGTGGTCGGGCGACTGTTCCGCGAGTTCGCCATCACGCTCGCCGTGTCGATCCTGATCTCCGCGGTCGTGTCGCTGACGCTGACGCCGATGATGTGCGCGAAATTGCTGCGCCATACCCCACCGGAGAAGCAGGGGCGCTTCTACCGCTGGAGCGGCGACCTGTTCGACCGGGTGATTGCCCGGTACGGCGTCATGTTGAACTGGGTTCTGGACCGCCAAGGTGCCACGCTGGTCGTCGCCGTCATGACGCTGGTCCTTACCGTGGTGCTGTACATCGTCATTCCGAAGGGCTTCTTCCCGGTGCAGGACACCGGCGCCATCCAGGGCATATCGGAGGCGCCGCAGACCATTTCGTTCGCCGCGATGGCGGAGCGGCAGCAGGCGCTGGCGGCGGTCGTGCTCAAGGATCCGGCGGTCGCCAGCCTGACCTCGTTCATCGGCGTCGACGGCGCCAACGCCACGCTCAACAGCGGGCGGATGCTCATCAACCTCAAGCCGCGCGGCGTGCGCGGGGCAAGCGCGACGGACGTCATCCGCCGTCTTGCGCCTTCGCTCGCGCAGGTCGAAGGCATTGCCTTGTACATGCAGCCGGTGCAGGACCTCACGATCGAGGACCGCGTCAGCCGCACGCAATACCAGTTCACCGTCGAGTCCGTGGATGCCGGCGAACTGAGCACATGGGTGCACCGGCTCACGGACCGGTTGCAACGGGTGCCGCAAATTGTCGACGTCGCGAGCGACCTCCAGGACGGCGGATTGCAGGCGTACGTCGAATTCGACCGCACCACCGCCAGCCGGCTCGGCATCACGCCCGCCGTGATCGACAACGCCCTGTACAACGCATTCGGCCAGCGGCTGGTATCGACTATTTTCACGCAGTCGAACCAGTACCGCGTCGTGCTCGAGGTCAAGCCGGAGTTCCAGCGGGGGATGGCGGCGCTCAACGACATCCACGTGACATCGACGGTGCCCGGCCAGCCATCGCAGCAGGTTCCGTTGTCGTCGATCGCGCAGGTCGTCGAGAAACCGGCACCGCTTTCGGTCAACCATATCGGCCAGTTTCCCGCGGCGACGATCTCGTTCAACCTGGCCCCGGGCGCCTCGCTCGGTGACGCCGTCAAGGCCATCGAGGCAACCCGCAGCGAGCTTGGGCTGCCGGACAGCGTGCAGATCAATTTTCAGGGCGCCGCGCTGGCGTTCCGCGCGTCACTCAACAACGAACTGTGGCTGATCCTGGCCGCGATCGTCACCATGTACATCGTTCTGGGCGTGCTCTACGAGAGTTTCATTCACCCGGTCACGATCCTGTCCACGCTTCCATCCGCCGGCGTCGGCGCGCTGCTGGCGCTGATGCTGTCCGGCAACGATCTGTCGGTCATCGCCATCATCGGAATCATTCTGCTGATCGGCATCGTGAAAAAGAACGCCATCATGATGATCGACTTCGCGCTCGATGCGGAGCGCAATGAAGGCATGGCGCCGCGCGACGCGATCTACCAGGCCTGCCTGCTGCGTTTTCGGCCGATCATGATGACCACGATGTCCGCGATCCTCGGAGCCCTGCCGCTGATGATCGGCTGGGGAGAGGGATCGGAACTGCGGCACCCGCTCGGGATCACGATGGTAGGGGGGCTCATTTTTTCCCAGGCGCTGACGCTGTTCACGACGCCGGTGATCTATCTCGCCTTCGACGCCCTCGCCCGCCGCGTCGAGTCCGTCCGCACAGGCGCCGCCGTGCCGCGCGATTCCGGGGCGGCCGGTGAGTGATCGGCTGAATCCGCCATGAACCTGTCCGCACCGTTCATCGACCGGCCCGTCGCCACGACATTGCTGACGCTGGGAGTCGCGCTCGCCGGTGCCATCGCATTCCGGCTGCTCCCGGTCTCGCCGCTGCCGCAGGTCGACTTCCCGACCATCTCGGTGCAGGCGTCGCTGCCCGGCGCAAGTCCGGAGACGATGGCGGCGACCGTGGCCATGCCCCTGGAGCGCTCGCTCGGACGCATCGCGGGCGTGACTGAAATAACGTCGTCGAGTTCGCTGGGCTCAACGCGCATCACGCTGCAGTTCGACTTGAGCCGCGACATCGACGGCGCCGCGCGCGATGTCCAGGCCGCGATCAATGCTGCCCGCAATCTGCTGCCCACCGGGTTGCCGAGCAATCCGACGTACCGCAAGGTGAATCCGGCGGACGCGCCGATCATGATTCTCGCGCTCACCTCGGAGACCATGACGCAGGGGCAAATGTACGACGCCGCGTCCACGATCATCGCGCAGAAGCTGGCGCAGGTGGACGGCGTCGGCCAGGTCAGCGTGGGCGGCAGCTCGCTTCCCGCGGTGCGGGTCGAACTCAATCCGGAATCGCTGAACAAGTACGGGGTTGGACTGGAGGACGTGCGGGTGGCGCTGGCCGCCGCCAACGCCAACCGTCCCAAAGGCGCGGTGGAAGAAGGCGACCGGCACTGGCAGATATTCGCCAACGATCAGGCCAAGACGGCGGCGGAGTACCTTCCGCTCATCGTCTCCTACCGCAACGGCGCCGCGGTGCAACTGTCGGATGTCGCGGAAGTCGTCGACTCCGTGCAGGACCTGCGCAATGCCGGGATGGCCAACGGCAAGCCGTCGGTGCTGGTGATCGTCAATCGCCAGCCCAACGCGAATATCATCGAAACGGTCGACCGCATCAACGCACTGATGCCCTCGCTGCGCGCCTCAATTCCCGGCGCGATCACGCTCACGCCGGCCATGGAACGCACGGCGACCATCCGCGCATCGCTGCGCGACACCGGGCGCGCGCTGGTCATTTCGATCCTGCTGGTGATCCTGGTGGTGTTTGTATTCCTGCGCAACTTCCGTGCGACGCTGATTCCGAGCGTGGCGGTGCCCGTTTCACTCGTCGGCACCTTCGGCGCTATGTATCTGCTGGGCTTTTCGGTCAACAATTTCACGCTGATGGCGCTGACCATTGCCACGGGTTTCGTCGTCGACGACGCGATCGTCGTGCTGGAGAACACGACGCGGCACATCGAGCGGGGCATGAAACCGTTCGCCGCGGCCGTGCAGGGCGCGAGCGAAGTCGGCTTCACGGTGCTCGCCATGAGCCTGTCGCTGATTGCCGTATTCATACCGATCCTGCTGATGGGCGGCATCGTGGGACGGCTGTTCCGCGAATTCGCGATCACACTGTCCGTCGCCATCCTGATCTCGCTCGTCGTTTCGCTCACGACTGCACCGATGATGTGCGCGCGCCTGCTGCGTCCGAAACCGGAGGGTCCGCGGGGCCGGCTCTTCCGTGCGAGCGCGCGCGCATTCGCGGCACTGCACGACGGATACCGCCACAGCCTGACCTTCGTGCTGCGGCACGGCGCGTGGATGATGCTGGTGCTGCTCGCCACCGTATGCCTCAACGTCTACCTCTACGTGATCATTCCCAAGGGCTTCTTCCCGCAGCAGGACACAGGAAGGCTGGTAGGCGGGATCCAGGCCGACCAGAGCATTTCCTTCCAGGCGATGCGCCAGAAGCTGGCCGACTTCATGACCATCGTCAGCCGCGATCCGGCCGTGGGAAACGTCGTCGGCTTCACCGGCGGCGCGCAGCGCAATTCCGGCATGATGTTCGTCGCCCTGAAGCCGCTGTCCGAACGCCACGAAACCGCCGACCAGGTCGTCGCGCGCCTGCGCGTCAAACTCGCCAGGGAGCCCGGCGCAAACCTTTTCCTGCAACCGGTACAGGACATCCGCATCGGCGGGCGGCCGAGCAATGCACAGTACCAGTACACGTTGCAGGCCGACGAATTGAGCGACCTGCGAACCTGGGAGCCCAGGATACGTGCCGTCTTGAGCGCATTGCCGGAATTGGCGGACGTCAACACCGACACGCAGGACAAGGGGCTGCAAACGTCCATCGTCATCGACCGCGACACCGCATCGCGACTCGGCATCAGCCCAAAATTGGTCGACGCCACGCTGAACGACCTGTTCGGCCAGCGGCAGGTCTCCACGATCTACGCGCAGCTCAACCAGTACCACGTCGTGATGGAGGCTGCGCCCGTGTACTGGCAGTCGCCCGACGTGCTGAAGACCGTCTACATAAGCACGCCCAGCGGAGCGCAGGTGCCCCTTTCTGCGATCGCCACGTTCGGTCCGACCAACACGCCGCTGGGCGTCAATCACCAGGGCCAGTTCGTCGCCTCGACGATCTCATTCAACCTCGCGCCCGACGTGTCGCTGTCCCAGGCAACCCGCGCGATCGACGACGCGATGGCGCGGATCGGCGTGCCCAATGCAGTACACGGCAGCTTTCAAGGCAGCGCCCGCGCGTTCCAGGCCTCGCTCAACAGCCAGCCGTGGCTGATCCTGGCTGCGCTGCTGACCGTGTACATCGTGCTGGGCGTGCTCTACGAAAGCTACGTGCACCCACTCACCATCCTGTCGACGCTGCCGTCTGCGGGCGTGGGCGCGCTGCTCGCGCTGCTGTTGTTCAAGACCGATTTCTCGATCATCGCGTTCATCGGCGTCATTTTGCTGATCGGCATCGTGAAGAAGAACGCGATCATGATGATCGACGTGGCTCTTGCCGCGGAACGCATGCAAGAAATGAATTCGCACGATGCAATCTTCGAGGCGTGCATGCTGCGCTTCCGACCGATCATGATGACCACGATGGCCGCCATGCTTGGCGCGTTGCCGCTGGCACTGGGCGCGGGCGACGGCGCGGAAATGCGCCGCCCGCTGGGCATCGCGATCGTCGGCGGCCTGCTCGTGAGCCAGGTCCTCACGCTGTACACGACCCCGCTGGTCTATCTCTATCTCGACCGATTCCGCCTCTGGGCGCAGCGCGAATGGGCACGGCGCGGGCAACGCGAACCGGTCGTGCCCGGAGCGATTTGAATGAAACTGTGGAATACCGAGGGCCTTTGCGTGCCGAACCGGAATGACCAGCGACGAGTGCCAACGATGGGGACCAGCGCGCGCGCGGCCGCGGTCGGCCTGTTGGCAGCGGCCATCGGCGGATGCATGGTGGGCCCCGATTACGTGCGGCCCGCCGCGCCTGCCCCAGCAACATACAAGGAGGCGCCCGGCTGGAAGGTGGCGCAACCCAACGACGCTGCGCCGCGCGGCAACTGGTGGGAAGCGTTCGGTGACGCCGACCTTGATTCGCTCGCGGCGCAGATCGACATTTCCAACCAGACGGTGCAGGCAGCCGAAGCGCGCATGCGCGGGGCGCTGGCCGCGACCCAGGGTGCGCGCGCTGCGCTGTTCCCGCTGGTCAATGGCAACGGCGCTGCGCTGCGCAGCAGCCACGGGACGAGCTCCGGTTCGAGCGCCAACACATCATCGGGCGTGAACAACGCCTACAACCTGGCTCTCGCCGCCAGCTGGGAGATCGATCTCTGGGGCGGCATCCGGCGCAGCATCGAGTCCAGCACCGACAGCGCGCAGGCCACCGCGGCAGATTTGGCCGGCGCGCGGCTTTCCGCACAGGCGTTACTCGCGCAGGACTTTCTGCTGCTGCGCGTGGAGGATGCACAAATTGCCCTGCTGCGGGAAACGGTGACCACCTATGAACGCTCGCTGCAGCTCACCCGCAACCAGTACGCGGCCGGCATTGTCGGACGCGGCGACGTGGCTCAGGCCGAAGCGCAGCTCAAGTCGACGCAGGCGCAGACGATCGAAGCCACGCTCGCTCGCGCCCAGCTCGAGCACGCCATCGCCATACTCGTGGGCAAGCCTCCCGCGGAACTGGCCATTGCGCCGAAGACGCTCGTCGCCGTGTTTCCCGCCATTCCGCTGGCGCTGCCCTCCGAATTGCTGGAGCGGCGACCGGACATCGCCGCGGCCGAGCGGCGCACGGCCAGCGCCAATGCGCAAATAGGGGTCGCGCAGGCAGCGTTCTTTCCCGCGCTGACGCTGTCGGCGGGCGGTGGAATGCAGAATTCCCTGATCGGCAACCTGCTCTCGCTGCCCAGCCGATACTGGTCGCTGGGCGCCGCGCTGGCGCAACCCATTTTCGATGCCGGATTGCGCAGTGCCCAGAAAGCGCAGGCCATCGCCGCCTATGACGAGACCGTCGCCAATTACCGCTCGACCGTGCTCAACGGCTTTCAGGACGTCGAGGACAACCTGGCCGCGCTCGACCTTCTGGCGCAGGAAGCGGCGTTCCAGGACGAGGCGGTCAAGGCCGCGCAACAGTCGGCGGCGATCGCCGTCAATCAGTACAAGGCAGGCACGACGAGTTTCCTGGCGGTCGTCGTCCTGCAGGCCTCGGCGCTCAACAGCGAACGCACGGCGCTTGCCATCCTCGCCCGGCGGCTGACCGCGAGCGTCGGTCTGATCAAGGCACTGGGCGGCGGCTGGAACGCCGAGATGCTGGTGCAAGCGACCGAGTGATTACGTGGCAAGGGCGACGTAGAACTTACACCCCGTCTTGGCCTGCACGTCCTCCACGGTCACGCCGGGATGCAGTTCCCGCAGCACCAGCCCGGTGGGCTCGACGTCGAACACGCACAGGTCGGTCACGATCATGTTGACCACGCCTTTGCCGGTGATCGGCAGCGTGCACGACTTGAGGATCTTCGGGCTGCCATCCTTCGCCGCATGTTCCATCAGCACGATGACGCGCCGGACGCCCGAGACCAGGTCCATCGCTCCGCCGGGACCCTTTACCATCTTGCCGGGCACCATCCAGTTGGCAATGTCGCCGTTCTCCGAGACTTCCAGCGCGCCCAGGATCGACAGATCGATGTGCCCGCCGCGGATCATTGCGAAAGAATCCGCGCTCGAAAAGAAACTCGAGCCCGGGCTCGCCGTTATCGTCTGCTTGCCGGCATTGATGAGGTCGGCATCGATCCTGTCCTCGGTCGGAAACGGGCCGATGCCCAGCAGCCCGTTTTCCGACTGCAGCGTGACGTTGATTCCCGCAGGGATGAAGTTGGCGACCAGCGTGGGGATGCCGATGCCCAGATTGACGTAGTAACCGTCGCGCATTTCCTTGGCGGCCCGCCTCGCCATCAACTCGCGGATCGGCGAATCCTTCTTCGACATCGCGGCGCCGGAGACCGTACGAAATTCGATCCGCTTCTCGTAGTTCGAACCCTGGACGATGCGGTCGACATAGATTCCCGGCGTGTGGATCTGGTCAGGATCGAGCTCTCCCACTTCCACCAGATGCTCGACCTCGGCCACCGTTACCTTGCCGCACGTCGCGATCATCGGATTGAAATTGCGCGACGTCATCCGATAGACGAGGTTTCCGGCCCTGTCGCCCTTCCAGGCCTTCACGATCGAGACATCGGCGTGGATGGCTTCCTCCAGCACGTAGGCCTTGCCATCGAAAGTCCGCGTGTCCTTGTTCTCGGCCAACATGGTGCCGAACCCCGTGCGCGTGAAAAAGCCCGGAATTCCAGCGCCGCCCGCGCGCAATTTCTCCGCGAGCGTCCCTTGCGGGGTCAGCTGCAATTCCAGTTCGCCCGCCAACACCTGGCGTTCGAATTCCTTGTTCTCGCCAACGTAGCTGGCGATGACCTTCTTCACCTGGCGCGTCTTGAGCAACAGCCCCATGCCGAAATCGTCGACGCCAGCGTTGTTGCCGACGATGGTGAGGTCCTTGGCGCCGCTGGCGACCAGGGCCCCGATGAGATTTTCCGGAATTCCGCAGAGTCCGAATCCGCCTGCCGCAATGGTCATGCCATCGTGCAGTAAACCCTGTAGCGCCGCAGTGGCGTCGGCATAGACCTTGTTCATGGCAGGAACATCTCCGGGCAATGTGGGTACCGAGGCAACATTGCCATCTTACTCGATGGCCCCGTCGCCACCGCGAAGTCCTGCGGCGCAATGAAGGACACGCACTACAACGGCTAGGGAGCCGCCTTGGCCAGTACGGCACGGCGAACCATTTCCACGTGTCCGCGCAGCGTGTAGGCCTCGCTCGCCAAGTTGGTCGGTACCTTGACGTCTTCCACCGCGTGCTCGATGCGATCGAGATCCTGCAGCCAACGCTGGATGGGAAACGGTGCCTGGTGCGACTGCACATCGCGCTCGAGCAGCGCCAGCTCACCGTACCACCGGTAGACGCGTGAGCGAACCCGCCAACGAAGGAATTCGGGAAAGTAATTGATGATCGGAACCGCGACGACGATCAGCGGCAGCACCAGAAGCACGAATCGTTCGACAAAGGTCGCGACCCAGAAGGGAAGCAGGCGATGAATGAAGCTTGGCCCGAAGCGCTTGTGGCGTTCCGCATCGGCGGACACGGGGAGGTCGACCGGCAAGACCGAGGGAAACTCTCCGGGTCCTTCGAAATATCCCTGCTTTGAATGAACTTCACTGGTTGCGTCGATCAGCAGGTTGACGAGCGCCGGATGCAGTCCCGGACGGGCCACCAACATGGCCTTGGTCCCGATAAGCACCACGTCCTGAGCGGGGATGTCGAGCCCGAGATCGATGGTTCCCGCGGGCAACGTCAACTTCGTGATGAAGGGAAAACGCCGCGTGTACGCATCGGCGCGGGCGAAGCTCATCAATTTGAGCGCGGGATCGCGCAATGCCTTCACGACGATCGGCGACTGCGCGCCGCCAACCAGCAGCGCGGCGTCGATTTCGCCCGCCTGCAATGCGCGTACGGCGGCGTCACCGGCCAAAGGCGACAAGGTCGAGTTGTCCGGTCTCGCCGCATTGAAGTCGAGCAGCGGCTCCGCCAACGCGCGCGTTCCGCTCCCAACGGTCCCGATCGCGATCCGCTTGCCTTGCAACTCGGTCAGCAGGGAAAGCGTTCCCGGAGCGCGATAGAAGACCCACAGCGGCTCGTAGTAGAGGCTGGCCAGCATCTCGACATCCTCGGCTTTCGCTTCGGTCGCAATTCCACCCTGCATGAACGCGACGTCAACGCCGGATTTCGGGTCCTTGAGCAGACGCAGGTTTTCGGCTGCGCCCTCGGTCATCCGTTCCTCGACGACCACCCCATCGCGCGCCAGGATCTGCCTGTAGCGCTCCGCATACTGGTGATAGAGGCCAAAGCCGGCGCCCGAGGCGAGCACGATGTGGCGCGACGGGGCGGGCTGCAGGAACCGCGCGAAAATCCACAATGTCGCCGCGAGCAGCGCGACAATCAGCAGGATGCCGAGCAGCCTGTCTCGGCGCGAAAGCGAAGCAAGGTCGATGGAGCTCATGGCAGCGGTGTCGGGTCTGGCGGGCCGTTTTGGGCAAGGCCCGCGGGTAACGGCAGTTCGAATTCAGCGGAATCTGCCCGGAGTTCTGGGGAGATTCTACTAGGAACGGCCTGCGCCCTTCCCCGCGGTCCGTTCGCCACCCGGTTCCCGCCGCCCGTCCAATCAGGACCACTATTCGGAGGGCGCGGCGGTGCCAGGTGCCGAATTGAATATACAATCGCGGCCTTCGCGGCTTGAAGCGCGCGCGTCCGGCAATATCCCGACAAAATCGGGCCGATTCCGGTGAGCAGCGTCTCGAGTACGGCCCCGACGACGGGAGGATCCCCAATGAACCATGCAGGAATGGCTGTACGTGTTTGCCGGGCGGCTCTGCTTGCGCTCGGATGCCCATTGGCGCTGACACTATCAGTCGCCCTTTCGGGGTGCAGTGAAGTATCGAACAACCCCCACCCGCTGGGCACCGAGAAAACCAACACGATCTACGCGCCATTTCGCGAACGATCACCGAAATACCTCGATCCGACCAGCTCGTACTCCAACGACGAGACACCCGTTACCTATCAGGTGTATGAGCCACTCTACGGATATCACTACCTGAAGCGTCCCTACGAGCTTGTCGGAAGGACTGCCCAGGAGATCGCCCATCCGCGCTACCTTGACAAGGACGGCAAGGAACTGCCCGACGACGCGCCGGGTGACCAGATCGCGGAGACCGTGCTCGACATCAGGATCAAGCCGGGCATCATGTTTGCGCCCCACCCGGCCTTCGCCAAGGACGCCAACGGTGAATACGTCTATCACAACCTGAAGCGCGAGGACGTCGCCGACAAGTACAAGGTCACCGATTTCAAGCAGACCGGCACCCGGGAACTGACTGCCGACGACTATGTCTACGGCATCCGGCGCCTGGCCACGCCGCGGATCAAGTCGCCATCGTTCTCGACGATGTCCGATTACATCGTCGGTCTGAAGGAATACGGCGAAAAGATCGTCGAGACGGACAAGGCGATGCGTAGCGGCCTTTCGCCGACCGACCGCGATTTGCCGATGCTCGATTTTCGAAAGTACGCGTTCGCTGGCGCCGAGGCCGTCGACCCCCACACGGTGCGCATCCGCATCAAGGGAAAGTATCCGCAGTTCAAGTATTGGCTGGCCATGACGTTCTTTTCGCCCATTCCGTGGGAGGCCGAAAAGTTCTATTCGCAGCCCGGCATGGCAGCGAAGAACCTGACGATGAACTATTGGCCGGTCGGCACCGGGCCCTACATGCTCACCGACTTCGTGGAGAATCGCCGCCACGTGCTGGAACGAAATCCCAATTTCCACGGCGAGACCTATCCTTGCGAGGGCGAGCCCGGCGACAAGGAAAAGGGTTACCTTGCCGACTGCGGCAAGCCGCTCCCGTTCGTCGACAAGGTCGTGTTCGACATGGAGAAGGAGAACGTGCCGCTGCAGGCGAAGTTCCTGCAGGGTTACTACGACACGCCGGCGATCGAACGCCTGGACTACGGCACGAGCTACCTCGTGGCGATGGGCGACGACGCCAAGAAGGACAAGGAGTACCGGGAAAAGGGCATCAAGCTGCCCAGCACGGTCGAGGCCAACAACTGGTACCTGGGATTCAACTGGCTGGACCCGGTGGTCGGCAAGGGCGCGACGCCCGAACAGTCCGAGCGCAATCGCAAGCTGCGGCAGGCGCTGGCCATCGCGATCGACTGGGAGGAGCACATCGCGATCTTCGAGCGCGGCCAGGGGGTCGCCGCGCAGGGACCGTTGCCGCCATCGCTGTTCGGCTACCGCGATGACGGACCATCGGCGTTCAATCCCGTCGTCTACCGCAAGGGACTGGACGGAAAGCCGGTGCGGCGTTCGCTGGACGAGGCGAAAAGGCTTCTCTCCGAGGCCGGCTATCCGAACGGCCGTGACGCCGCCACCGGCAAGCCGCTGGTGCTGAATTTCGACTACCAGCAGTCAGGGCCGGCCTCGAAGGCGTTGCTCGACTGGTACGTAAAACAGTTCGCGAAGATCGGCGTCCAGCTCGAAGTACGCGCGACCGACTACAACCGCTTCCAGGACAAGATGAACAAGGGCTCGGTCCAGATCTTCTTCTGGGGGTGGCTGGCCGACTACCCCGACGCCGAGAACTTCCTGTTCATGCTGTACGGGCCCAATGCCAAGGCACTGACCAACGGCAACGGCGAAAACAACGCGAACTACCAGAATCCGGAGTTCGACAAGCTCTACGAGCAGATGAAGTTTCTCGAGGATGGGCCGCAGAAGCAGAAAGTCATCGACCAGATGATCGAGATCGCGCAAAACGACGCGGTGTGGAGCTTCGGCTACTTTCCGACGTCGGCCGCCGCCTACCACCAGTGGATCAGCAACGGCAAGCCTACGCAGATCATCCGCAATCACATCGGCTATCTGAAGCTCGACCCCGAATTGCGCACACGCAAGCTCGCGGAGTGGAACCAGCCGGTCTGGTGGCCGATACCGCTGATCCTGATCGCCCTGATCGCCGCCGTCGTACCCGCGTGGTTCGCCTGGCGGCGGCGCGAGCGTGAAACGGCTGCACGCACGCTGGCCACTGCAGGCGCTTCCCCATGATCAACTACATCGTCCGCCGCGTCGGCTACGGCGTGCTGATCCTGATCGGAGTGAACCTGTTCACGTTCATGCTGTTTTTCACGGTGAACACGCCGGACGACATGGCGCGCATGAACATCGGCGGCAAGCGCGTCACTCAGGATGCGATCGAGAAGTGGAAGGTCGAGCGCGGCTACAACAAGCCGCTGTTGTGGAACGGACAGAAGTCGGGTACCGCGAAGCTGACCGATACAATCTTCTTCGAGCGCTCGGCCCAGCTCTTTGCCTTTCGGTTCGGCGCGTCCGACAGCGGACGCGACATCGGCCACGAGTTGAGCCAGCGGGTGGGCCCCTCGATCGCGCTCGCGATACCGACCTTCCTCCTCGGCATCTTCGTCGTCATCGTGTTTTCGCTGCTGATGGTGTTCTTCCGCAACACGTACCTTGAGTTCTGGGGCGTGACCTTCGCCGTGTTCCTGCTATCCATATCGGGACTGTTCTACATCATCGTGGGGCAGTTCTTCTTCAGCAAGACCCTGAAGCTCGTTCCCATCTCCGGCTTCTCCGGAGGTTGGGACCTGTTCGTCTTTCTGGCGTTGCCCATCGTCATTGGCATCGTCTCGCGCCTGGGCGGGGAGACGCTGTTCTATCGCACCATGTTCCTCGAGGAGGTCGGCAAGGACTATGTTCGCACCGCGCGCTCGAAAGGACTGTCGGAGACCGTCGTTCTGTTCCGCCACGTGCTGCGCAACGCGCTTCTGCCGATCCTGACCAGTACCGTGGCCGTGCTGCCGCTCCTCTTTCTCGGCGCGCTGATCATGGAGTCGTTTTTCGGCATTCCCGGTCTGGGCAGCTACACGATCGACGCCATCAACGCGCAGGACTTCGCGGTTGTTCGCTCGATGGTGTTCGTCGGCTCGGCGCTCTACATCGTCGGCCTGATCCTTACCGACATTTCCTACACAATCGCCGATCCGCGCATCCGGTTGAGCTAGGACCAGGAACCTGCCCTACATGCCTAAGCTCGTCTTCCTCGCCACCGACATCGCCCTGTATGGGTTGTTTGTCGTCATCGTCCTGTATGTGTGGCATGCACGGAGGACGCCGACGCTGCGCCAGACCTGGCGCAGTGTGCTGCACGACCCGGCCGCCATGTCGGCCGGCGTCGTTCTTGCCCTCTTCCTGCTGATCGCCATGCTCGACTCGTTCCATTTCCGGCCGCTGTTGCCGCCGGCGCCGGGCGCGGCCGCCGATGCAGCGCCTGCCTATTCGACGCGCACGCTTTCCGTGCTTGACGCCTTGCTGGCCGGACCCCGCGAGGCGCGGGAGAAGACCTACTCGGTGCCGCTCGGCACCCATCAGTTCTCGAAGGAATCGATGCTGGTCGACGGCAAGTCGGTGCGCGACTTTCCCCGGTTGCAGTTCGGTGGCGCGCATCTCAAGGATACGCAAGCCGAGTGGCAGGGCGACGTCGTTCGGCGTTCCCTCACCGGAGTGTTCGGGGGCCTACTCGGCGCGGCAGTGCTGTGGCTCGCGGTTGCCGCGCTGCGCGCCCGTTCTGCGAAGACCGGAGTCGGCGAGTCCCTGCGCGCCATCTGGCGACGTACCACGGACGTTCCGTGGCGGGCGATGCTGATGACCGCGTCGGTGATTGCGCTGTTGGTGGGTTGGGTCGCTGCGCTCTGGCCGTACTACCACGTATTCGGGACCGACCAGACCGGCAACGACGTTCTGTTCCAGGCCATCAAGTCCATCCGGACGGCTGTCGTCATCGGCTCGCTGGCGACGATCGCGACGCTGCCCTTCGCGATCGTCTTCGGCATCCTCGCCGGCTACTACAAGGGCCGGGTCGATGACGCGATCCAGTACGTCTACACGGTGCTGTCGTCGATTCCTTCCGTGCTGCTGATCGCCGCATTCGTGCTGATGATCCAGGTCTTCATCGACAAGAATCCGCAGTTGTTCGATACCGGGCTGGAGCGCGCCGATATCCGCCTGTTCCTGTTGGCCGCGATTCTCGGCATCACCGGCTGGGCAGGTCTCGCGCGCCTGCTCCGCGCCGAAACGCTGAAGCTGGGCGAACTCGATTACGTGCAGGCCGCGCGCGCGTTCGGAGTTTCCGATGCCGGCATCATGCGCCGCCACATCCTGCCCAACGTGACGCACATCGTGGTGATCGTTGCGGTGCTCGATTTTTCGGGGCTCGTGCTCTACGAGGCCGTTCTCTCCTACGTGGGGGTCGGCGTCGATCCGACCACCAACAGTTTCGGCACGATGATCAACAGCGCGAGAAACGAAATGTCGCGCGACCCGGTCGTCTGGTGGACTCTGTTGGCCGCATTCGCGTTCATGGTGACGCTGGTTCTGTCGATGACGCTGTTTGCCAGTGCCGTGCGCGAAGCCTTTGATCCGCGCGCCCGCGCGTTCCGCGTCCGGCGCAGCAAGCCCGTGCCGCATATTGCTGCCGTCGCCGTCACGGCCGCCGCCTCGTAGGAATCCGCATGCTCGACATCGAAAACCTCACTACCGAGATCGATTCGGACAATGGTCTCGTCCGTGCGGTCGACGCGCTGACGCTCACCATCGAGCGCGGCGAGACCTTTGCGCTGGTGGGCGAGTCGGGCTGCGGCAAGTCGATGACGGCGCTGTCGATACTGCGCTTGCTGCCGGACAGCGGACGCATCAGGACCGGACGCGTCGACGTCGGCGGCATCGACATCACGCAGCTGGCGGAGGCGCAGATGCGCGACGTCCGCGGCCGTCGCATCAGCATCATCTTCCAGGAGCCGTCGACCAGTCTCAATCCCGTGATGACGGTCGGCCGTCAGATCACCGAAGTCATCGAACGCCATACCGCCGTCCGGGGCGAGGCCGCCATTGCCAAGGCGGTCGACTGGCTGAAGCGCGTCGGCATTCCTGACCCGGAGCGGCGTGTCCACGACTATCCATTCCAGATGTCCGGTGGACAGAAGCAACGGGTCATGATCGCCATTGCGCTTGCGGCGGAACCGGACGTCGTGATCGCCGACGAGCCCACCACCGCGCTTGACGTGACCATCCAGGCACAGATCCTGGACCTGCTGAAGGAGCTCCAGCGCTCGCAGAAGATGGCGATGCTGCTGATCACTCACGATCTTGCCATCGTGGCGCAGATGGCGCATCGCGTAGCGCTGATGTACGCGGGCCAGGTCGTCGAAGTGGCCGAGGCGAAGGAATTCTTCGCTCGCCCGCTACATCCCTACGCCGTCAATCTGTTCGAGGCGCTGCCCGACACCGCCAAGCGAGGCCGCAGGCTGGCGTCGATCGCGGGTTCCGTGCCGCCATTGAACCAGGAATTCACCGGTTGTCGCTTCGCCGATCGTTGTGCCGACGTGATGGACCGGTGTCGCGCCGCGCCGCCACAATTGATCCAATTCCGACCCGGCCACCAGGTGCGGTGTGTCCTGTACGACGGAACGGATGCCGCCGATACCGCGACTCGCGTCTGGGGCAAGGATCCGATCCTTCCCGTCGACCCACCGGAAGGGAAGACGGTGCTGGAAGTTCGCGACTACAAGGTCTGGTTCCCCATTCGCAAGGGACTGTTGAAGCGCACTGTCGGTTACGTGAAGGCCGTCGACGGCGTGTCCTTTCGCATTCCGGCAGGTCGCACGCTGGCGCTGGTCGGCGAATCGGGAAGCGGCAAGACCACCGTCGGCAAGGCGGTGCTGCAGCTGCTGCGCAATACTGCCCGGATCAGCGGGTCGGCACTCCTGCTCGGCCAGCCGCTGGAAGCGCTGAATGGCGAAGCACTGCGTACGGCGCGGCGCTCGGCGCAGATCGTGTTCCAGGACCCGTTCGCATCGCTCAATCCGCGTATGCGCGTCAATGAAATCCTCGAGGAAGGCGTAGCGTCGTTGCGCCCGGATGTCACGCCCGTGGAACGAACCGAACGCGTGGCGGCGCTGCTGGAGAAAGTGGGCTTGCGGCGCGACGCATTGACCCGCTACCCGCACGAATTTTCGGGTGGCCAGCGGCAGCGGCTGGCTATCGCCCGCGCACTGGCGGTGGAGCCCAGATTGATTGTCATGGATGAGCCCACTTCCGCGCTGGACGTATCCGTTCAGGCGCAGATTCTCAATCTGATGAAGCAACTGCAACAGGAGCTCGGCGTTTCCTATCTCTTCATCACGCACAATTTCGGCGTGGTCGAGTACCTGGCGCACGAGATTGCGGTGATGAAAGACGGGAAACTGGTCGAAGCCGGTCCCGCCGAAATGCTCCTTGCCCATCCGCAGCACGAGTACACGCGCACGTTGCTTGCGGCGGTGCCCCGCCTGGCCCGAGCGGCCTAGATTAGGCACGCTTAGGCACGCTCCGCTTCCCGGCGACGTCCGCCTACCTTCGCGCAACACCAGGAGAATTCGGGACCGCGGCTGCTTCCACATCGTCGGCCACGATTCCCAGATATGCACGGCGTATGTGGGGCTGCGAAAGCAATACCTCGGGCGTGCCCTCGCCGGCGATGCGGCCTTCCTCCAGCACGTAGGCCCTGTTCGCGAGGTCGAGCGCCATGGCGACGTTCTGCTCGACCAGAAGCACGGCCACGCCTTCGGCGTTGATACGTCGAATGCTCTGGAAGACCTCCACGACCAGAGTCGGGGCGAGACCAAGTGAAGGCTCGTCAAGCAGCAGCACGCGCGGACAGGCCATGAGCGCACGCGCGATCGCCACCATCTGTTGCTGGCCTCCCGACAAGGTTTCGGCCCGATGCGCGAGCTTGACTGCAATCATCGGAAACAACGTGCAGACACGTTCCAGTGAGTCGTTGCGCCGTGCCTTGGCGCCGGCGAGATGACTGCCGAGTTCGAGATTTTCGCGCACGGTCATCGCGGCAAACAGGCGGCGCCCCTCGGGCACGATGGCAATGCCTTCGGCACAGAATCGGTGCGCCGGCAGCTTTGCGAGATTGCACGTGCCAAGCGTGATCGAACCGGACGAGATCCGGTGCAGTCCCGCGATGACGTTGATGAGCGTCGATTTTCCCGCACCGTTCGGGCCCACGACGCAGATGAGTTCGCCGGGACCGAGCGTCAGCGAGACGTCCCACAGAGCCGTCGCGGCGCCATACCTGGCTTCAATGGCGGTAAGTTCAAGCATTCGTGCCTGAGTAACCCAAGTACGCCGAGACGACTTCGGCGCTTTCCATGATTTCGGCAGCATCACCATCGGCGATGACCTGCCCATGGTTGAGCACGACAATGCGATCGGTCAGCGCCATGACGGCGCGCATCACGTGCTCGACAAATACGATGGTCGTGCCCTGATCGCGAATCGCCCGGATCAGGTCGACGGCCCCGTCGATCTCGGTCGGCGTCAGGCCGGACAGGACCTCGTCGAGCAGCAGCAGTCGCGGCCGCGATGACAGCGCCCGGGCAAGTTCGAGAAACTTGCGCTGATGCAGGTTGAGATCGTCCGGCAACGCATTGGCGAAGGAAGCGAGGCCCGTGAATTCGAGCCAATGATGCGCATCGCGCACGGCCGCAGCGCGTGCCAGATTCGCGCTCCCGAACATCGTCGCTGTCGCCACATTCTCGCGCACGGTGAGATGCGCAAATGGACGCGGAATCTGGTACGTGCGCGCAATGCCGCTCCGCGCGATGGCATGCGCCTCGAGGACCGCAATATTGCGGCCGCCGAAACGAATTTCCCCGGCATCGGCCCGGAAATGGCCACTCACCAGATTGATGAATGTCGACTTTCCCGAGCCGTTGGGGCCCAGCAGGCCCAGGATCTCGCCACGGCGAATCTCGATGTCGACGCCTTCCAATGCCTGCACGCCCCGGAATGCCTTGCGCAGGCCGCGCACGTCCAGCAGGAGCTCGCGGGTCGGCGACGGATGTCCCACCGGAAGCGCAGATCCGGTCGCGATGGCGCCGTTGGCCGGCGTCCCCAACTGGCGGGTTCCTACCATTCGACGCTTGGGGAGTCTGCCCAGCAGGCCTCCAGGCATGAACAGGATCACCACGATCAGCACCGCGCCGAATACGGCCTTGCCGGCGACCGGGTGATTGCCGGCCGTAAACGCATAGAGCAGGCTGGTGATCGCCGCCGCGCCAACGACGGGCCCCGCCCAGTGGCGCGTTCCGCCGAGAACGCACATCAGGACAACGGTCAGCGGTACGATGATCGAAAAGGTTTCGCCTGCCGTCACATAGGAGAGGAACAGCGCCTGGATTCCGCCTGCGACACCGGCCAGCCCGCACGACAGCGAAAAGGCCGCAATCTTGTAGCGATACGTCGGCACGCCCAGCACTTCCGCCACGTCTTCGTCGTCGTGAACGGCAACGAGCCCTGCGCCGAGCCTTGAATGAAACACCACAAGTGCGACTAGGACCGTTCCCAGCGCGAGCACGAGTCCCATGTAGTAGAAGGACGACGCGCCGGAGGGACCGATTGCCGGGACGGAGACGGCGCTGAGATAGATCCCGGGGCCGCCGTCGATCGGCGTGTTCAATACGATGGTCCCCACGACGAACGTGAATGCGAGCGTCACCAGCGCAAAGAGTTCACCGCGAATCTCGCGCACACGAAACACAATGGCACCCAGAGTCCCTCCCAGAAGCATCGCGACTCCGGCCGCCACCGGCAGCGTCCACAGGAACGGCACGTCGAAACGCGACGCGAGATACGCCGTCGTGTACATGCCCGCGCCAAAGAAGGCACCATGCCCAAAGGAAAAGTACCCGGAATACCCCGAAAAGATGTTCCAGGAAGTCGCCAGCACGATCCAGTGGAACACCAGGTACAGAAACGATTCGTAGAATGGCGGGAGTCCGGCCAGCGGAATCACCGCAAGCCCGCCGCCCGCGATCAGGATCGCGGCGAGCCCCCGGGTCAAGCTAGACTTTGCCGGGACGGACAAGCAGCACGACGATCAGGAGCGAAAACGAGACCAGCGGCGCCCACGACGGCGCGGTGATCGCCATGGTGAGGGATTCGCTCACGCCGATGACGATGCCGGCGATGAGCGGGCCTAGCGCGCGCCCCAGCCCGCCCAGCATCACCGCCGCGAACACGACGCCGATCCACGCGTAGATCTGCGCCGGCGCCAGCGTATAGGAGAGTGCAATGCAGACGCCGGCCACACCGGCCAGCGCCGCGCATACACCAGAGAGCAGCAACGCAAGACCCTTCTGGTTCACGCCGAATGCGGTGGCGATTCCTCCGTCCTGCGCGGCCGCGCGCATCGCGCGACCCAGGTCGGTATGGCGCAGGGTCGCCCAGATCGCAAGCGACATCACGAGCGAGAGTACAAGCGTCAGCAGCTCAGGCAGCGGCACATAGAGAGCGCCAATGTGGAACGTGATGTCGCCGTAGGATGAATTGAGCCGTCGAAAATCCGCGGTCCAGAGCGACTGGATCACGCTTTCGATGATCACCGTAAGCCCGAAGGTCACCAGAAGCGAATTGAATGGGCTGATACGAAAGCGGGCGAATACCCACTGCAACGCAACACCGATGCCGAAGAAGCCCGGCACGATTACCAGCATTGTCGCCAGCGGATCCATTCCACCCACCGTGGAAAGCTGGTAACACAGGTACGCACCGAGGAATGCCAGGGCGAAATGCGCGAGGTTGATCTGACGTAACAACCCCCACGACAGGCTGAGCCCCAGCCCGAGCAGCCCGTACAACGCGCCGATAAACAGCCCCGACAGGATCGACTGCGCGAGGAGCGAAGCGCTGGGTAACGCCATCGCGGCCTGCGGCTAGGGCAGGACCAGAGCGGCGCCCGGCGCCGCATACGCCTTCGGCCACACCGTCACCCATCGGCCGTTTTGCACCTGCTTCACGCGCATCAGGTCATCGCCGTAATTGTTCGGTCCATCGAAGTGCAGCTTGCCCTGAACCGTGTCGACCCGATTCTTGCGCAGCCAGTCGGCCAGCACCTTGTCGTCGAGGCTTTTTGTCGCAGTGACCGCCGCTTCGAGCACCTGCCACGCCGAATACGAGGCAGCCGCCTGGGTTTCGACCCCCGTGTACGGCAATCCTGCCTTGGCAGCACGTTCGTTGAAGATCTTCACGAACTCCGCGGCACCCGGATTGCTCGTGAATGGCGGGTCCTGCTCGAAGATCGTTGCCGCCAGCGCGTTCCTGGCTTCGGTGGCCTGCACCATCGGTCCTGGCGCCGGATACATGTAGAAGTGGAACTTCGGCGCGTAGTCGATCTTCTTCATGGCGTCGAGAAGCTGGTTGCCCTCCAGCCCGATGGCGCCGACCCATAGGACATCGGGGTTCGCATCCTTGATCCGCGCGGCGATCGGCCCGAAGTCACGGTTGCCGAATTCCCATTCCAGGAAGATCACCTCCGAGAGGCCGCGCTTCTTGGCAACCTCGCGTGCCCCGAGCGACATGAAGTGTACGGACGGAAACTTGCTGGTGACGATGGCGATCGACTTCGGAGGCTTCGATGTCGACGCAAGCGCATCGAACAGCGTGTTCGGGAACGTCGTCGCCGGATCCGGTCCGAGCGACCAGGTCGGAAACTGCGCATCGTACTTCGCGAGATTGGGAATGCCGAACGTATGGTGCACGAGCATCTTGTTGTAACGCTGCGCAACACCCATGGCCGACAGAATTGCGCCGGTCGCGTACGGCCCCAGCAGAAGGTCCACCTTGTCGACGGTGATGAGCTGCTCGTAGAGCGTGCGCGCGAGTTCGGGCTTGGACTGGTCGTCCTTGACGATCCATTCAACCGGACGACCGAGCAGCCCGCCCCGCCGGTTGAGCTGCTCGACGTAGATTTCTCCGGTCAGTTGATGGACCAGTGCCGTCGCGGCCAACGGTCCGGTGAGCGCCAGGGTGCTGCCGATGCGGATGGGAGGATCGCCGGCCGCGCCCCACGCCGCTGCCGTGCAAAATGCAAACACGCTGGCGAGCACCGCCGCTCCCGCTGCGAACTGCCTGACGATTCTGTTCAAGGCTCCTCCTCGGTTGGGGACGATGTTAGGGACGCCCATTCTGATCTCTGATGGCGCCTGCCCAACATGTGTACGCGCCGGAACTGCATGACTGCGCTCAGGCGCTCTTGCGGCGTGATGCGCTTTCGTGATTGATGACGAAATCGTCGGGCACCGGCGGTCCCCAGACATAGAAGGAATCCTCGGGCCTGTAGTCGCCCGCGTGCCATTCCAGGTCGGCGGGAATGAAGTCGATGTCGAACGAATACTCGCCAAAGCTGCCCCAGGGATCCCGGACATACCGGAAATAGTTCGAACCAATCACATGCCGGCCGACGCCCCAGCCACGGCCATGGCCGCGATCCGCCATTTGCTGCATGCCGAGCCCGACTTCGTCGATGCTGGCCACGTCCCAGCTGGAGTGGTGCAGGCCGGGGCCGTCGGATTTGGCGAAGGCGAGCATGTGGTGATCACTGGCGTGGGCACCATGCATGAATGCGATAACCTCGCCCGATTGGTCGGAGAGTCGCAGCCCCAATGCCACTGTGTAGAAATGCACGGACCGAAGCACGTCGGAGCTGAAAAGCAGGATGTGCGACAGGCGCCGCGGGCGGACGATTCCGATCGCGGAACGCCTCGGTGCCGCGCCGCGACCCGGAACGACAGACGCAACGCTGGTGACGCTCTTTGCCGCCGGCGACACCTTTGGGCCGGTGACGATCTGTATCGGTGTACCGTCCGGATCGCGTATCCAGACTCCGTCCTCGTCGGCCAGTGTGTGCGGAGGCACGACGGCGATGCCGGCTCGCGCAATGCGGTCCACCAACGCATCGCGGTCCTCGGCATAGATGCCAAAGCTCAGGTACTGGAGCTGCTTCGATCCCGGTCGCTCGTAAATCGATGCCCAGCGATGCGGATGTCCCAAGGTGTGCAGGTCGACCCTGCCGTCGAACACCCGTACATCAAGTCCGAAATCTCCATAGAATTTCGCAGCCTCCCGCAAATCAGGAACGCTGAATACGAAACGGTGCAGCGAATGCACGGCCGTCGTGTCCTTCCGGCGCAACGGTGTGGGCGTCGGCTCCTCCATTCATTCCTCCTGACTCCCGATCGTACTCTGCGACGGGATGGTTGGTACGCCGAGTCATCGCGCACGGCACGTGCGTGCACGCATATTACGGCGTCTGGACGGGCCTGCGCAATCGGCACGTCCTCGGCGACCCGCGTTGCGCGTACCGCCAGCGGGAGCCATAAGGATGAGCAGTGTCTGCGGAACATTGGCAGGGAGCACCGGGTGGGTTTCCACCGCCAGGCCTCGCCACGTCGGATTTGACTGAGTTCCGGCGTCGACGAACGCATGGCGCAACCGGCAAGGCAGAGAATCGCTACAGCGCCACGCATCACGCGCCGCAACGCATCTCCACATAGGCAACGAGCTGCGCGATGCAGGAGGCCTCGTCGTCATGCTGCGAGTCGATCACGAGATCGGGCGCGGCGGGCTCCTCGTAGGGGCTGTCGATGCCGGTGAAGCCCTTGATTTCGCCGCGCCGTGCCTTGCCGTAGAGCCCTTTGGGATCGCGCGCCTCGCAGATCGCGAGTTCCGATTTCACATATACCTCGAGGAACAACCGCTGGCCGGCCGTGGCGCGCGCCCGCGCGCGGTCGTCATCGAATGGAGAAATGAACGCGGTGATGCAGACGAGTCCGGCATCGGCGAAGAGCGCCGCGACTTCGCCGACCCGGCGGATGTTCTCCTGGCGGTCCTCCGGCGAAAAGCCGAGATCGGCATTGAGCCCGCGGCGCACGTTGTCGCCGTCGATCGTGTATGCCGCCCAGCCGCGATCGAACAGCGCGCGCTCCAGCGCCATTGCCAATGTCGACTTGCCCGCTCCCGACAAACCGGTCAGCCACACGATCGCGCCGACGTGGCCGCTGCGCACTCCGCGCTCGGCGGCGGAAATGTGGTGGTCGACCGCGACCACGTTGCGGCTCATCGGCCACAGCGCGCGGCGCTGATCCGGATAGCGGCTGGCGTCGATCAGGCCGCCGCCCACGATTGCGCCTGCATCGGCCAGCACGAAGCGCCCGGTCTCGATGCATACCGTCGCGTCGTCCAGGGCAACGGGCACGTCGCAGCGCAGCGTCACGCGCCCCAATCCATTGGTTGCAATATCGCGCGACACCGCCGGTGCGAGCCGATCGACGTCGAGCGCGTGAATGATCGCCATGACGCGCGCGGCCGCGGCACGCGTGCCGACGCGTATCTCGTACCGCTGGCCGACCGTGAGCGGCTCGCGCCCGAGCCAGAATACGTCGGCGTCGAACACCGCCGTGAGGTGCGCGGGCTTGCCTGGCGCACACAGCAGGTCGCCGCGCTCGACGATCACGGGCTCGGCAAAGGTCAGCGCCACGTTGTCACCCGCCTCCACCGACTCGGGTGGCTGCGGCCAGCCATCAAGCGCGGCGACGTGTGCGCGCGCACCGGAAGGCAGCACCATCACCTCGTCGCCGGGTCGCAGCGCTCCTTGCGCGATGCGGCCGGCGACCACCCGCCGCGTGCCCATGCGATAGACATCCTGGACCGGCAGCCGCAATGGCGCATCGGCAATCGCGGCCGGCTCGGCGGGCAATGCTTCCAGGGCGGCAACCAGCGTCGGTCCGCGCCACCACGAAGCGTCGGGCGCAACGACGATGTTGCCACCGTCGCGCGCCGACGTCGGGACGATTGCGTGGACGACCACGCCCAATATTCCGAGCGCCGCGGCAATCTCGTCGCGCCGTGCGTTGAACCTTGCCTCGCTCCAGCCCAGCGCATCCATCTTGTTCACGGCAACCACGAAATCACGGACACCGAGGAGCCGCAGCAGCGCCGCGTGGGCGCGCGTCTGCGCTTCGGCACCCAATTGTGCGTCGACGACCAGAAGTGCGGATGTCGTCCCCGCCGCGCCGGTGACAAGATTGCGCACGAGTTCACGGTGCCCGGGACAATCGATGATGATCAGCGCGCGCCTCGGCGTGCGCACATGCACGCGCGTCGTGTCGAGCGTTACCGCCTGATCGCGTTCGAGTTGCAGCGAATCGAGCGCGAACGACCACTCCAGCGGGACGTTGCGGCTGGCACTGGCCGCTTCCATCCTGGCGACCTTGCCCTCGGGCAGCAGGTCCAATTCGTGCAGCAGGCGGCCGAGCAGCGACGACTTGCCGTGGTCGACATGCCCGGCCAGGCAGACCGCGAGCGGGCGCGCCATTACATGTAGCCTGCGGCGCGCAGCCGCTCGAACGCGTCCTCGCGCTCGTGGTCCATCGCGCGGCCGGCACGCTCCTCGGCCCTCGTGGTCTCGAGTTCGCGGATGATCTCGGCCAGCGTGGCTGCATTGGAGGACACCGGAAACGTGATGTCGGCTTCGCCCAGCGACCGGTAACGCTGGCCGTTGCGGGCGAAGTAGAGTTCGCAGACGGGAATGGCCTCGCGTTCGACGTAACGCCAGACGTCCAGTTCCGTCCATTCCAGCAGCGGATGCACACGAATGTGGCCACCTGCCGGCGCAGCACTCGTGTAGTGTCCCCACAGTTCGGTCGGCTGCTCGCGCACATGCCACGCGCCCTGCGCATCGCGCGGGCTCATCCCGCGCTCCTTCGCGCGAATCGCCTGCTCGTCGCGGCGAATGCCAAGCAGGATACCGGCGAAGGCGCGCTCGGCGATCAGCTGCGCCAGCCCAAGCGTCTTGCGCGCGGCCGCGCGGGCGTTGGGCGGCAACCCCGGGTCGGTCGCCTCCACGGGCGGGCACGGCGCGTTGATGTAATCGAGGCTCCACTCGCGCACGTAACGGTCGCGGAATGCATAGACTTCGGCGAATTCATTTCCGGTGTCGAGCAGGATCACCGGAAACGGGACGCGGCCCTGGAAGGCCTTGCGCACGAGCCAGAGCATCGTGTTCGAATCCTTCCCAAGCGACCACAGCATGGCGAGTGGCTTGAGCCGCGCGAAAGCCTCGCGGATCAGGTGGATCGAATGCTGCTCGAGATGATGAAGGTGGTCGGGCACTGTGGGTTCGCGTCTGCGCAATGTGCGGAACCGGCATTTTATCCGCATATGGCGCCCGCGATCGCGGACCTCTTTGACCGAGCCTATACAGAGTAGAATCCCGGCTTCGGAAAGTGCGTTGAAATATCCCTCCGTCGACAATCAAGGCCGGTAACCTCTTCCATGCATACACGACCCTTGCTGCTGGCGACGATCACTGCCTTTGTCGCGGCCGCCATGCTTGTCGGTTCCGGCGTCGCGCGCGCCGACTGGCCCGACCACCCGATCAAGTGGGTCGTGCCATTTGGACCAGGGGGTGCGAACGATCTCATTGCGCGTGCCGCGGCAGAGTCCGTTTCCAAGCGCCTTGGCCAACCCATCGTGATCGAGAACAAGCCCGGCGCGGGCGCTGTCATCGGCGCGGACTATGTCGCGAAGTCCAAGCCGGACGGCTACACGTGGCTCATCGGTGCGGCCGGCGTCGTGACGAACGGCATTCTTCGCACGGACATGCCCTATGCGGATGCCGATCTGTTGCCCGTAGGCATGATCGCCGTGGCGCCCTCGGTGATAGTCGTCCATCCAAGCGTGCCCGCAAACAACCTCAAGGAATTCGTTGCCTGGGCCAAGACCCAGAGCGGCGGCATCAACTGGGCCACCGCCGGCGGCGGAAGCACGCCCCATTTCGTCGCGGAGATGCTGCGCGATGCCGGCATGAACATCGTCATTATTCCCTACAAGAGCGGCTCGGAAGGCATGACGGCCGTGCTCGCCAACAACGTTCATGCCACGTCGGAGGCCAGCATCGTCGTGCTGCCGCAGGTGAAGGCCGGCAAGCTCAAGGCCCTTGCGACCACGTACAGCAGGCGCATCAGTGCCTACGACACGTTGCCGACAGCGCAGGAACAGGGCTTTGCCGGCGTGCTGATCGGCCATTGGGCCGGACTCTTCGCGCCCAAGGGCACGCCGCCGGCCATTGTCGAGCGGATGAGCAAGGAGCTGGAAGCCGCCGTCAGGTCCACCGAGTTTCGGGACAAGATGGTGCCTTCGGGAATCGAACCGGAACCGGGCACGTCCGCGAACTTCGTCGTGTTCATCAATGCGGAACGCGATCGCCTGCGAACGCTCGCGAAAAAAGCGAACATGCAGGCAGACAAGTAGATTCGCGGAGAAAGGACTACCCGGGTTTGCCGTCGAGACGATTGCGCGTCAGCACCGGCCAGTACCTGATGGCGTAAAGCGCGAACGCCGCCGACCAGCAGGTGCCGGAAACGACGATCGTCGTGAGGTAGGCGCCGGGCAGCCACATGCCACCGAACACCCGTATCGTCGCGGCAAGCGCCACGAGCACATAGCAAGCCACTTCGAAGCCGTCCGCGGCCAGCGGGCGTCCGGTATGGCCACGCGCCGTCCGCGTCATCATGCCAATGGTCATGCCACCGATCGCACCGATCGTCAGCGCATGAACCGCGAACAATTCGCCCACCATGCCCAGCGCCGCAACCCCCCGCAGCACGAGGTAGACGACGATCCAGCCGTAGGCGACGTGCAGCACCCAGACCATTGGCGTACCCAACGTCCGCCACGGTTGCCAGCGATAGAGCCGTGCCGCGTGCGCGGCGGCCGCGACGAGTGCCAGCACGGCCACGACCCCATAGGGAACCGGCAGTAGGTCGGCAGCAAGCAACGCGAGGACACTGCCCAGCGCGAACTTTTCGACCCATGGGTGACGCGTGGCCCGCACTCCGGGAATTCCGTTGTTGGTGAACATCGGAATCACGCGCCCGCCCATGACGGTCAGCACGAACAGCACGACATCCAGACCGGCCTGCAGGCTCGCCCGCTCCGGCCATGGCAACAGGTTGAGAGGTGAAAGGTGAAATGCAAGCACCGCGACGCCAAGCAGCAACAGCAGCGCAATGAAGAAATAGTTGCGCCGGTTACCGCTCTGCACAAGAGGGATGCCAATGGCGACGGCGATGGCCACGGGAAATGCCGCATTGACGGCCGCCGCGGCGATGGCGAAGGGCGTCAGGACCAGCACGCGGCCGGCCACCCAAAGCACGGCAAGCGCCATCAGCATCGGGCCGGCAGGCGTGGGTTTCCCGGTCCAGTTGCGAACTGCCGTCAGCAGGAATCCGGCCATCACGGCGACGGTGTAGCCGTACAGCATCTCGTGGCCGTGCCACGCGGATGTTCGCAGGTACGCGGCGGGAAGATACCCCGTGTACTGGCAAATCCACAGCAGGATCGATAGGGCGGCGAAGCTGCTGGCGAGCAGATAGAACGGTCTGAACCCAAGACTCCATAGTGCGAAACCGCCCGGGGACGGCTTCATCCGGTGCACGTCATTCAAGACGCGCTGCCGTCATTGCACCAGCGGCGTATCGGCAGCGTCAAGATCCACGCCCTCAACCATTGCCTCCCCGGCAAGGAGGCGCAGGTATTGGCGCAGTGCCGTGACGTAGGCCTGTTGGCGCAGCGACATGGCAACGGCACCACGCACCGCCTCGAAAGGTTGCGCGACACCGGGCTCGCGTGCAAGCACCTCGACCACGTGCAAACCGAAGCGGCTGTGCACGAGCCGCGGCAGGACACCCACCTCGGCATGACCGAACAGCTCGCGCGCGAATTCGGGCGCACAGTCCGCCGCGCTTAGCCGGCCCAGATCGCCGCCTTCGGCACCGCTCGGACAATTGGACCAGGCGCGCGCGGCGTCGGCGAAGCCGTCGTTGACCTTACCGTCGTGGCATCGAACGTCCAGCAACGTCAGCTCGGCGCGCTTGCGCAGCGCCACGACATCCACGCCCGGCGTCACGGCAAACAGGATGTGGCGCAACCGCACGTGCTCGCCGGTTTGATACGTGGCTTCATGCGCCGCGAAGTGCCGCCGGCATGCTTCCGCTGAAGGTTCGGGAACGCTCAGTGCTTGAGCGAGCAGCGCCTCAATCGCGTTTGCAGCGGCTGCGCTGATCACACCGTCAGCCGACGGCGCATCATCCGCTGTGAGAAGTCCGGCCCGCTGCGCGGCCTGGCGCAGGAGTTCCGTGCAGGCGCGCTGGCGCAAATCATCGGCCGCCGGCGTGACGTCCGGCGCGTGCAATGCCACGCCATTGATGCGCGCCATGGCGGGAGTTTCGGCAACGGTGGTCATCGCGGCTCCGTCAGACGCCCGCGCCGGGCTGGCGCGGCAGGTTGTGGCCGGTGGGAACGTTGAGCCGGCGACTGCGCACCACCTGATACGGGCGAAACAGGTAGCCGATGGTCGCAAGGCCGCTCCACACGTGCACCAGACGGCTGAACGGGAACAGCAGGAAGATCGTCATGCCCAGCACCATGTGTACTTTGAAGGGCCAGGCCACCGCCACCAGGGCGCTGGCGTCGGGGCGCAGGGTGGCGACGCTCTGCAGATATCCGGCCAGAATCAGCATGGCGCTCGCGTCCAGCCGATGCTCGAACGACAGCGGCAGCGTGATCAGCCCCAGGCACAGCTGGACCCATAATATGACCAGGATGGCCAGATCGGTGCGGTGGCTGGTCAGCCGGATGCGCGGATCGAAGATGCGCCGGTGCAGCAATAGCGTCAGGCCGACAAAGCACATCAACCCCGCGATGCCGCCGGAGACGATCGCCAGCATCTGTTTCTGCGGAGCGCTGATGAAGGGTTCGTACATCCAGTGTGGCGTGAGCTGCCCGAACAGGTGCCCGAAGAAGAGAAACAGGATGCCGATGTGGAACAGGTTGCTGCCCCAGCGCAGTGTTCCTGCGCGCAGCAGCTGGGACGAGTCGCTCTTCCACGTGTACTGGTCGCGGTCGAAGCGCGCCAGACTGCCCATGAAAAACACCGCCAGGCAGATGTATGGATAGACGGTGAACAGGAAGTTGTTCAGGTAGGACAGAACGGTGTTCATGAAGCCGCTCCCGGTTGGGCGCTGGTGAGCGCACTCTTGCGGACAACGTGGATTGGTTGCGCCTGGCCGGGCTTGGCCTGGCCCTTGGCCGAACAGCCGTCGAACACCACCGGCTCGGCCCAGCTTTCATCCAGCGACTCATCGGCACGCGGCTCGACCGGTTGCGCCTTTTCGCCGGCGAGTTCGATCAACGCGCCAAGCAGGCTGGCATAGGCGCTTCCACGCTTGCACAAGGCGCCGAACAGCGCGTTCAGGATGTGCACGATCTCGGCCAGGAATGCACGGGCCTCGCGCGGGGGCTGCGTGGAAACGAATTCCAGCACGGCCGGCAGGTAGTCGGGCAATTCCGTGGAAGTGAGAATGAGGCCCGCCTTTGCGTAGGTCTCTCCGAGGTCGATCATGGCCGGACCGCGATCGCGCGAGTCGCCGTGCACATGCTCGAACAGGTGCAGCGACGTGCCCCGGCCGCGGTCGAACATCTCGACGTAGGCGGCCTCGGTCTCCAGCGGGTCGGTGCGCTGCAACGTGTCCATCAGCGCGTCGATCTCGGCGCGACGGGTGGGCAAGACCGCGGCTTCGGCGGTGAGCAGTTCGCGCATTTCCGGGAGGTGGCTGCGCAACTGTGCATCGGGATAGGCGAGCAACGCCGCCAGCACGCGCAGAGTCCTGCTCATGGGCCGCGGGGTATTCGGTGCGAACATGGTCAGACCTCCGCCCTGATGGGAATCGTGCGTTTCTTCTCGCTGCCGAAGAGGCTGGTTTCGCCGGTGCCTTCCGAGCAGCCGTTGCCGAAACTGAAGCCACAACCGCCTCGCACGTTGAAGGTGTTTTCCGCGTATTCCCGGTGGGTCGAGGGAATCACGAAGCGGTCTTCGTAGTTGGCGATCGCCATCACGTGGTACATGTCCTCGACCTCGGCCTGTGTGATCCCGACCAGCTTCAACACCGCATGGTTGATGCGTCCGTCGACGTGCTTTTCTCGCTGGTAGGCGCGCATTGCCAGCATGCGCTCCAGTGCTCGCACCACCGGCAGCGTGTCCCCCGCTGTGAGCAGATTGGCGAGGTACTTGACCGGGATCCGCAGCTCTTTGACATCGGGAATCTCGCCGTTGTAACCCATATGACCGGCGTTCGCGGCCGCGCTGATCGGCGACAGCGGCGGCACGTACCAGACCATAGGCAGTGTCCGGTATTCAGGATGCAGCGGCAGCGCCACCTTCCACTGCACCGCCATCTTGTAGACCGGGCTTGCACGCGCGGCTTCCATCCATTTGTCCGGAATGCCGTCGATGGCGGCCTGCGCGATCACCTTCGGGTCGAACGGGTCGAGGAAGATACCGAGTTGTGCCTGGTACAGATCACGGTCGTGCTCGACGCTTGCGGCCTCCTCAATACGGTCGGCGTCGTACAGCAGGACGCCCAGGTAGCGGATGCGGCCGACGCAGGTCTCGCTGCACACCGTCGGCTGGCCCGCCTCGATGCGCGGATAGCAGAAGATGCACTTCTCGGCCTTGCCGCTCTTCCAGTTGTAGTAGATCTTCTTGTAGGGACAGCCGCTGACGCACATGCGCCAGCCGCGGCACTTGTCCTGGTCGATCAGCACGATGCCGTCTTCCTCGCGCTTGTAAATCGAGCCCGAGGGGCACGACGCAACGCACGCCGGATTCAGGCAGTGCTCGCACAGCCGCGGCAGGTACATCATGAACGTGTTCTCGAACTGGCCGTACATCTCCTTCTGGATCTCGTCGAAATTTCGGTCCTTGCCGCGTTTGGCGAATTCACCGCCGAGGATTTCCTCCCAGTTCGGGCCCCAGACGATCTTGTCCATCTGCCTGCCGGTGATGAGGCTGCGCGGGCGAGCCGTCGGCGTGGCTTTCATTTCCGGCGCCGACTGCAGGTGCCCGTAATCGAAGGTGAAGGGCTCGTAATAGTCATCGATCTGCGGCAGATTGGGGTTGGCGAAGATGCGCATCAGCAGCTTCCACCTGGCACCCTGGCGCGGCTGGATGGAACCGTCCGCGTTGCGCGCCCAGCCGCCGTTCCACTTGTCCTGGTTCTCCCACTCCTTGGGATAGCCGATTCCCGGCTTGGTCTCGACATTGTTGAACCAGGCGTACTCCATGCCGGGCCGGCTGGTCCAGACGTTCTTGCAGGTCACGGAACACGTGTGGCAACCGATGCACTTGTCCAGGTTGAGCACCATGCCGATTTGCGCGCGGATTCTCATGCCACTTCTCCTTGTGACTGCACGGGCACAATCAGTTCATTGCCCACCGGCGTGTCGAGCCAGTCGACCTTGTTCATCTTGCGCACCACGACAAACTCGTCGCGGTTGGTGCCGATGGTCCCGTAGTAGTTGAAGCCATAGCTGAACTGCGCGTAGCCGCCGATCATGTGCGTCGGCTTCAGCACGATGCGTGTCACCGAATTGTGGATGCCGCCACGCATACCCGTAATTTCCGAACCTGGAGTGTTCACGATCTTTTCCTGCGCGTGGTACATCATCACCATGCCCGGGTTGACGCGTTGGCTCACCACGGCGCGCGCCGCGATGGCTCCGTTCAGGTTGAAGAGTTCGATCCAGTCGTTGTCGACGATTCCGGCGCGCTTGGCGTCGTCCTCGCTCAACCACACGCAAGGCCCTCCGCGGCTCAGCGTGAGCATCAGAAGGTTGTCGGTGTAGGTCGAGTGGATGCCCCACTTCTGGTGCGGCGTGATGAAATTCAGCGCGATTTCGGGATTGCCGTTCGGCTTGATGCCCTGAATGCCGGCGGTCGTCTTCAGGTCCACCGGCGGACGGTAGCTCGTGAAGCCTTCGCCAAATGCGATCATCCACGGATGGTCCATATAGAACTGCTGCCGTCCGGTCAGCGTGCGCCAGGGGATCATTTCGTGCACATTGGTGTAGCCGGCGTTGTACGAGACGGTTTCGCTTTCGATGCCACTCCACGTCGGCGAGCTGATGATCTTGCGCGGCTGCGCCTGGATGTCGCGAAAGCGGATCTTCTCGTCTTCGCGGTGGATCGCCAGGTGCGTGTGGTCGAGTCCGGTCTGCTTGCCAAGCGACTGCCACGCTTTCACCGCCACGTGGCCGTTGGTCTCCGGCGCCAGTTGCAGGATCACCTCGCAGGCGTCGATGTCGGACTCGATCTTCGGCATGCCGCAGGTCACGCCTTCGGCCGTGACCAGGCCGCTGAGCTCGCCCAATTGCTTCACTTCCGTCTGCGTGTTCCAGCTGATGCCCTTGCCACCGTTGCCGGCCTTGGACATCAGCGGACCCAACGCGGTGAACCGCTTGAACACGTTCGGGTAGTCGCGCTCTACGACCGCGAGGTTGGGCGCCGTCTTGCCCGGAATCAGCTCGCACTCGCCGCGCTTCCAGTCCCTGACTTCAAACGGCTGCGCCAGCTCCGACGGGCTGTCGTGCATCAGCGGCGTAAGCACCAGTTCGCGCTCCACACCAAGATGGCCGACGCACACTTCGCTGAACTTCTTCGCGAAACCCTTGTAGATGTCCCAGTCGCTGCGCGATTGCCACGCTGGATCCACTGCGGTCGACAGCGGGTGGATGAACGGATGCATGTCACTGGTGTTGAGGTCGTTCTTCTCGTACCAGGTCGCGGTCGGCAGCACGATGTCCGAGTACAGGCACGTCGTGCTCATGCGGAAATCGAGCGTGACCAGCAGGTCGAGCTTGCCCTCCGGCGCCTTGGCGTGCCAGACGACCTCCATGGGCTTGGCTTCTTCCGCACCCAGGTCCTTGCCTTGAACGCCATTGCTCGTCCCCAGCAGGTGCTTGAGAAAATATTCGTGGCCCTTGCCCGACGATCCAAGCAGGTTCGACCGCCACACGAACAGGTTGCGCGGCCAGTTGTCCGGGTGGTCGGGGTCGGCGCAGCTCATCTTGAGCGACCCGTCCTTGAGTGCCTTGACCGCGTAGTCCTTCGGGTCGACGCCGGCGGCCTGCGCATCGCGCACCACCTGCAGCGGATTCGTTTGCAGCTGCGGCGCCGAAGGCAGCCAACCCATGCGCTCTGCGCGCACGTTGTAGTCGATCATGCTGCCGGCGTACAGTTTCTTATCCGCCAGTGGCGAGATCACCTCTTCCATGCCCAGCTTCTCGTAACGCCATTGGTCGGTATGGGCGTAGAAGAAGCTGGTGCTGTTCATCTGGCGCGGCGGGCGGATCCAGTCCAGCGCAAACGCCAGCGCCGTCCAGCCTGTCTGCGGCCGCAACTTTTCCTGGCCGACGTAGTGCGCCCAGCCACCGCCACTCTGGCCGATGCAACCGCACATCATCAGCATGTTGATGACGCCGCGGTAGTTCATGTCGCTGTGGTACCAGTGATTCATCGCCGCGCCGATGATCACCATCGACTTGCCATGCGTCTTGTGCGCATTCTCGGCAAACTGGCGGGCCACGGCGATCAGTTGTGTGCGCGGCGTGCCGGTGATGCGCTCCTGCCATGCCGGAGTATAGGGAGTGTCGTCGTCGAAATTCTTCGCGGCCAGTTCGCCGGGTAGGCCGCGCGCCACGCCGTAGTTGGCCACCTGCAGGTCGAACACGGTGGCCACCAGCGCCTCGCGCTTGTCGCCTTCCTTGCCGAGCGCGATGCGCCGCACGGGCACTGTTCGTACCAGTACATCGGTTTGCTTGTTGTTCGGGAAGTGCTCGCTGACGATGCCGCCGAAATAGGGGAAGCCCACCCTGGCCGTCTCGGCGCTGGGGTGCTCGCCTTCCAGCAACGACAGCTTGAGCTTGACCGCATGCCCATGGCGAGCTTCCTTCGCCTCGAGGTTCCACTGGCCCTGGTCAGCCCGACCATCGGGGCCCCAGCGGAAGCCAATGGCGCCGTTGGGCAGCACCACCTTGCCCGCTGCATCGAAGGCGACCGTCTTCCATTCCGGGTTGTTGGCCTGACCCAGCTTGCCGTTGAAATCCGACGCGCGCACATAGCGGTCCGGTACGGTGATGACTTCGCCGCCGGGCAGTGTGTGCTCCTTCAGCATCACCAGCATCGGCATGTCGGTATAGCGGCGCACGTAGTCGTCGAAGTACGCGCTGCGCTCCTTGCCGCCGTCCGGGAAGTAGAAGTCCTTGAGGATCACGTGGCCCATCGCCATCGCAACCGCGGCGTCGGTCCCCTGCTTCGGGTGCATCCAGATGTCGGCCAGCTTGGCGACTTCGGAATAGTCGGGCGTCACAGCGACCGTCTTCGTTCCCTTGTAGCGCACCTCGGTGAAGAAATGCGCGTCGGGCGTGCGCGTCTGCGGGACGTTGGACCCCCAGGCAATGATGAAGCTTGAGTTGAACCAGTCTGCCGATTCCGGCACATCGGTCTGCTCGCCCCAGATCTGCGGGCTGCTCGGCGGCAGATCGCAGTACCAGTCGTAGAAGCTCATGCACACGCCGCCGATCAGGCTCAAGTACCGCGAGCCCGCGGCATAACTGACCATCGACATCGCCGGGATCGGGGAAAACCCGATGACGCGATCCGGGCCGTGTTTCTTGATCGTGTAGACGTTGGCGGCGGCGACGATTTCATTGACTTCGTCCCAGCTCGAGCGCACGAACCCGCCGAGACCGCGCACCTGCTGGTAGTCGCGGCGCTTGACGTCGTTTTCGACGATGGACGCCCAGGCGGCCACCGGATCATGCGCCAGGCGTGCTTCGCGCCAGCTCTTCAGCAGCCGGCCGCGCACCAACGGATACTTGACGCGGTTCGCGCTGTACAGGTACCAGCTGTAGGAGGCACCCCGCGAGCAGCCGCGCGGTTCGTGGTTGGGCATGTCCCAGCGCGTGCGCGGGTAATCGGTCTGCTGGGTTTCCCAGGTAACGATGCCACCCTTGACGTAGATCTTCCATGAACACGAGCCGGTGCAATTCACGCCGTGCGTGGACCGGACGATCTTGTCGTGCGCCCAGCGATTGCGGTAGGCGTCTTCCCACGTACGATCCTCGCCGGTGACCACAATGTGGCCGTCCGCGGAGGTTTCCCTGGGACTCGAAAAGTAGTTCAGGCGATCGAGAAAGTGGCTCATCGTGGATCTCCGCAGCGGCTGTTCCGCAGGTTTGGGACTATGGTGTTCACGGGTTCTTCACGTACGCGTTGGTGCGCAGGTAGAACCACCAGTTGAGGATGAGGCACAGCGCGTAGAACACCGCGAAGCCGTACATCGCGTACTGCGGCGTGCCGGCCTTGATCTGGTTGCCGATCACGATGGGCGCGACGAACGCGCCGTACGCGGCGATCGCCGACGTCCACCCGAGCACCGGGCCCGCCTGCGTGCGGTCGAAGATCACGCCAATCGTGCGGAACGTCGAGCCGTTGCCGATGCCGCTCGCGGCGAACAGCAGAACGAACAGCAGCATGAACGCAAGGAAATACTCCTCCGGCCTGGCCGAGTTGTACGCCTGCAGCATCACGTAGCCGACGGCGACCGACGCGACGACCATCACGGCAGAAATGATCTGCGTGACGATCGAGCCACCCACCTTGTCCGAGATCCAGCCGCCGACCGGCCGGATCAGCGCACCGACGAACGGGCCGATCCACGCGTAGGTGAGCGCCGACGGCGCGTTCGGATTCTTCAGCGTGTGCTGCAGGACGCCCGCGGCGTCGGGCACGTGGCTGATGCCGAAGATCACGGAGATCGACAGCGGCAGGGCCATCGAGAAGCCGATGAACGAGCCGAACGTCACGATGTAGAGCAATGTCAGAGCCCACGTGTGCTTGTCGCGGAAGATCGTGAACTGCTTGGCGACTCCCTCCTTCATGGGGCCGAACGCCGCAAGCTTCATCACCAGCAGCGCGGCGATCACGTCCAGCGGAATGGCCACCCACATGCTGATAAGGCCGAGCCCGGTGGGTTTCGGCAGGTACAGGTACAGGCCGAGGATCGACGGAATGAACGCCAGCGTGTACAGCCACGTGATCTTGGCAAATGCCACAATCGGGTTGCCGGCATCCGGTGTGACCGTCTTCAGGTTGTTCATCCCCCACCAGCACAGCACGGACAACGGCACCAGCGACAGCACCCAGGCGAAACCGGCGTTCTGGATCCAGGTCGGCGTGCCCGCTGCGATCTTGCCGAAGATCCAGCCGCTGTCCTTCACCAGCGTCATCGATTCGCCGCCGAAGGCGCCGAAGAGACCCATTGTCATCACCAGCGGGATCACGATCTGCATCGTCGTCACGCCGAAGTTGCCGATGCCGGCGTTGATGCCGAGCGCCGTGCCCTGCAGCCGCTTCGGGAAGAACGTGCTGATGTTGGACATCGAGCTCGCGAAGTTGCCGCCGCCCACGCCCGACCACAGCGCCATCAGCTGGAACGCCCACAGCGGCCAGTCCTTGTGCTGCAGCACGACACCAGTGCCGATCGCCGGCGCCAGCAGCATCGCGGTGGTGAGGAAGATCGTGTTGCGGCCTCCGGCGACGCGGATCAGGAACGACGCCGGAATGCGCATCGTCGCGCCGGCGATCCCGGCGATCGCCGTCAGCGTGAACAACTCCGCCTGCGTGAACGGGAAGCCCAGGTTCAGCATCTGGACGGTGATGATTCCCCACATGCCCCACACTGCGAAGCCGCACAGCAATGCCGGCACCGAGAGCGCGAGGTTGCGATAGGCGATCTTCTTGCCGGTGCTCTCCCAGAACTCGTTGTCCTCGGGGCGCCAGTCGGCGATGTCCGCGCGGCTGCCCCCATTGCGGGCGGCGACGGCAGTATTGGAGGTAGCGATCATGGCGGTCCTTGGTGGATTGTTCGGGGTACTAGCCGTGGAGGCGGAATTGCTTGGACTTGGTTCCCATGACTTCCGCGCCGCGCACTTCCGTCCAGTACATCCAGATCAGCGAGACCCAGACCACGCCGTACATCAGCATGAAAGCGGAGGAACGAATGCCGGTCAGGTCCATCAGCGCGCCGAACATGATCGGCAGCACGAACCCGCCCATGCCGCCGGCCAGGCCCACGACGCCGGAAATGACGCCGATGTTCGCCGGATAGTCGTCAGAGATGTATTTGAATACCGACGCCTTGCCGAAGGCCCACGCGATGCCGAGCACGAACATCAGTGCCGTGAACAGCCATACATTGAGTCCGACATGGAAGGTCTTCGGTCCGTCGACGGTAGTGATCGTCATGTCCGTCTGTGGATACGAGAGCAGGAACAGGCAGATCCAGCTGACCCACAGCACCCACCAGGTGACGCTGTGCGCACCGTATTTGTCCGAAATCCACCCTCCGAGCGCGCGCAGCACGCCTCCGGGCAGCGAAAAGCACGCGGCCAGCAGTGCCGCGGCGCGGATGTCCAGCCCGAATTCACCCACGTAGTACTGCACCATCCACAGGCTCATCGCGACGTAGCCGCCGAACACGATGGAGTAGTACTGGCACAGCTTCCAGACCTTCGGATCCTTCAGCGCGAGCAGCTGCTCGCGCCACGTGATCTTGGAGTCGACGAGATGATGCGGGTCCGAGTAGCTGAAAAACCAGAAGAGCAGCGCCGTGCCAAACATGATGGCCGCGTAGACCTGCGGGACCACCGCCCAGCCGAAGGCCACCACCAGCGCCGGCGCGACGAACTTGTTGACGGCGGCGCCCGAGTTGCCCGCGCCATAGACGCCCATCGCAAAACCCTGCTGCTTCCTCGGGAACCAGCGAGCGACGTAGGGCGTGCCCACCGAAAAGGAGCCCCCTGCCAGTCCGACGAAGAGGCCGAGCACCAGGTACTGCCAGAATTGCGTTGCGTAGGAGATCAGGTAGATCGGCACCACGCAGAGCAACATCAGCACAAAGAGCACGATGCGGCCGCCGAACTTGTCGGTCCACATGCCGAGCGGCACGCGGATCAGCGATCCGGTAAGGACCGGTGTCGCGGTCAGCAGGCCGAACTCGGTGGCGTTGAGATTGAGCGTCTTCCTGATCGGGATCCCGATCACACCAAACATCATCCAGACCATGAAGCACACCGTGAACGCGAGCGTGCTGACAATCAGCACCGACAGCGCCTGACTCGACTTGCTCATGACAACGGCCCCTCCCTCGTGAATGGGTCGAGTATGCAAAGCGGGGGCGTTTCACGGCATCCGTCCGTGGGAGCGCAGCGGGCAGGCAGAAGAACGATGCGGCCGCAGGCTGCCATCGTTCTAAAGAACTAGTGCGAAGGGATACTGCGGAAAGTTTGCGCTACGTCAACCCAGCCCGTACTCGGTTGCGATAACCGCAGCCTGAACCCGCGACGCCACGTCGAGCTTGCGCAGCACGTGCTGCACGTGGATCTTCACTGTGGTCTCGGCGATGCCGAGTTCCCGGGCAATGGTCTTGTTGCTGGCCCCGCGGGCGATGCCGCGCAGGATTTCCTGTTCCCGCGGCGACAGTTGCGCGAGCGGCGACGACGGCGGATTGGACTGCAATTGCGCCGATGTGGCCGCTGCATCGCGAAAGGCGGCGACGAGCTTGCCGGTCATCTCGTCGGCCACGACCGACTCGCCGCGCATTGCACGCAGAATGGCCTCGGTCAGTGCGTCGCCTTCCATCGTCTTCAGCAGGTAGCCGCAGGCGCCGTTGCGCAGGGCCGTAGCCAGGTCGTGCTCGTCCTCGCTGACCGTGAGCATCAGCACGCGCGCCATGGGCGCCGCTTCGCGCAGCGCCGGCAGCGCATCCACGCCATTGACGCCCGGCAAATGGTTGTCGAGCAGGATCAGGTCAGGCTTGTATTCGGCCGCTCGGCGCTGGGCTTCGCCCGCGTCGGCGGCGTCGCCGATCACATCGAAACGTGGATCGCGCGACAGCAGCGCGGTGAGCCCACGGCGAAACAGCGTGTGGTCGTCGACCACGAGGATGCGAATGCCGGGACCGGAGGTGGGCGCCATCACGTTCATCGTTGCGCCGAAGCTTCGGCCAGGACCGGCTGTTCAGGCGTCATCCGGGGCGCAGGCGGCAACGTCAGGACTATCGACGTGCCGCGCCCTCGCCTGGACATCACGTCGAGGCTGGCGCCGATCCGCTCCGCCCGTTCGGCCATGATGCGCAGACCCACGTGCGTTTCGTCGGGCGGCCCATCCTCCGGCGTAAAGCCCTCGCCGTCATCGCGCACCTCGAAGCGCCACTGCGGCTGCTGCTGCACGTCCAGCCACACCTGTGTCGCCCGCGCATGCTTGCGCACGTTGGACAAGGCTTCCTGCACGATATGCAACACCTGCACCTGAAGCACCGGGGCCAGCGGCATGCCATGGCCTTCCATCCGCAGCGCGGTTCTGAGGCCGCTCTGGTGCTCGAACTTGCGCAATGTGGTCATGAGCGCAGGCTCGATATCCTCGGCGTTGGCGCGCGTGCGGAAGTGCACGAGCAGTTCGCGCACGTCCCCATAGCATTCGCGCACGCCGGCATCGATTTCGCCCAATGCCTGCTGTACCTGCTGCTCGTCTCCGTCGGCCAGGGCGTCGCGCATGAGATGCACCTGAATCTTCAGGAAGGCCAGCGATTGCGCGATGGAATCGTGAAGCTCGCGCGCGAGGAACGTGCGCTCCTGCGACACCGCCGCTTCCTTCTCCAGCGCATTGAGGCGCAGGTTCTCCATGGCGCCGGCGAGATGCGCGGTCAACGCCTCCAGCAGCGATCGTTCCGCGTCGGACAGGTTGAACTGGTTGTGGAAGAAGAGATCAACCTCCCCCATCAGCCGGTCGTGCTGGGAAATCGGAATCGACACGACCGTCTCGAATCCGGCATCGCTGCAGTGGTGCATGCCGGCGGGTTGCCTGGCCTGAATGGGAATGACCCGCACGCCGGGCGACGCCGATGGCGTGCCGCAGAAACAATCGCCCGCCCTTACGCACTGCTCGCCGTCGATCATCGCCGCGGGCAGTCCCTCGGAGGCGAGCAACAGGAAGCGCTGGTTGGACTCGTCGGACCAGCGCAGCGCCACGCCGTCAGCACGCGCGACCCGGCTCACGTGACGCGCGAAACCTGTGGCCAGTTCATCCAGCGTCGTGGCCTTCGCCGCCAGCATCGTCACGTCGTAAAGCGCTTCGAGACGCTCGCGCTTTTCCTGCAACTCGGAGGTCTTTTCGGCGACCTTGCCTTCCAGATTCCGGTACATCGACTGCAAATGCTCCGCCATGCCGTTGAAGCCCTTGGCCAGCGTGCCGAATTCGTCGCTGGTGATCCGCTCCACGCGGGCACCGAAATCGCCACGCTGGATGCGTTCGGTCGCCTCCTTCAGTTGCCCGACCGGTTCCAGCACGAACATGTAGCCGGTATAGAGAATCGCTGCGGCGCCGATCACGGCCAGGGTCATCATCGCGACCTGCAGCAGGTGCAGCAACGCGGTCCAGCGCGACATGTGCGTCTCGATCGCCGCCACCAGCGCATCGATGTGCGCGGTGAACGCCGCGACGTCGGCACGCAGCGCCTCAACGGACTCGGACTGCGCGGGAATCCACTTGCCGCGAAACTGCATCCAGTCCCTCTCGATCACCGCGAAGTCCTGCCGCACGGCATCGTCCCAAGGCACGAACAACGGGCGCTCGGGGTCGCCGTCGCGCAGAAGTTCGAGGCTGCGTTCGAACTCCGCCCGTTGACCCGGGAGCGCCTTCAGATCGGAGGTTGCGATCGACAGCGACAGCCGATTGGCCTGCATGCGCATCCGTCCGGCCTCGTTGACTGCCGCGGCGCCGCCCTCGAGTTGCCACGAGACCCACAGCGTGACCGCGATGATCAGCAATGCAGCCAGCAGGAAGGGCGTGCCCACGAGGGCCAGCTTGATGCCGAGGCTCCAGTGTCGGGGATGGCTCATCGGCGCAATCTAGCGCAAATGAGCGAATCCTGCTTGAGAGGGATCAAGACCCGGCTCGACGCCGAGGCAATGGGACCGGGCCGTTTCAGCGCTTGTTGACCGCCCGCCACGCGGCGAAGTCGCGCGCGGTGCGTTCGTCGGTTGCCGGGTAGAGGCCCAGGATCGACCGTCCTTTCCGCACTTCCTCGGCCACGAAGTCCTCGAATGCGGTCATTTCGACCGCCTCGTCCGCGAGCTCGTCGGCAAGATGTGCGGGCAGCACGACCACGCCTTCGCCATCGCCGACGATCACGTCGCCGGGAAACACCGGCGCATCGCCGCAACCGATCGGCACGTTGATGTCGATTGCCTGATGCAGAGTCAGGTTGGTCGGTGACGCCGGGCGATGGTGGTAGGACGGAATTGCGAGCCGGGCGATCTCTTGTGAGTCGCGGAAACCGCCATCCGTCACGACGCCGGCCACGCCGCGCTTCATAAGGCGCGTAATGAGGATTGAACCCGCGGATGCTGCGCGCGCATCCTTGCGGCTGTCGATCACCAATACGGCGCCTGGCGGACACTCCTCCACCGCCTTTCGTTGCGGGTGTTCGCGGTCCTTGAAGACCGTGATGGGATTCAAGTCCTCGCGCGCCGGCATGTAGCGCAGCGTGTACGCCTCTCCAACCATGTTGCCGGCAGTCGGATTGAGCGGGTGGACGTCCTGGACGAACTGGTTGCGCAATCCCCGCTTGAACAACGCCGTGGTGAGTGTCGCGACACTGACAGTCATCAGCTTGGCGCGGGTGCTGTCCTGAATGCGGGTCATGTCGTGCTCCACTTCACCGTGCAACGTCGACTGCGCCGCCGCTGCGAGCGCTGGAGGCGATAGCTTCCAGTATCAGCGCAATGTCGATCGACTCCTCCGGCGAAACGCCGGTCCAGGCATCCCAGCCATGCGCGACCAGGTCGTGGAAGGATTCCGCTTCCGCGAGAAAGCCATTGGTTGCCGCGGTCTCGACCGTTTCCTGTTTCGCGTCCCACCCCGACCCACGCCTCACCTGCAGCAGCGGAGGGAACGCGGCGGACGTGTCGTTGAAGTAGCTCGTGTCGATCGATCCGGCATCGCCCGCGATGAACGCGTGGCGATGCCGAAGCGTCGCGAAGCTGCAGGAAATCTGCGCCAGCAGGCCGCTCGGGAACTCCATCGACGCAAGCAACGTGAGATCCACGCCGCTCGCCGCCCATTTCGCCATGGCGTGAACACGTCCGGGCCGCTCACCGGCGATCGTCCGGACCAGGCTTATCGGATAGCAACCGGCGTCCATCAGCGCCCCGCCCGCGAGCGCGGGGTCCATCCGAATGTTCGAAGTGTCCGTCAACGGGAAGCCGAATGACGCCTGCACGACCTGCGGGCGACCGATCGCGTCGGCCTTCAGAAGCTCGCGCATCTTCAACGTCTGCGGTTGCGCCCGATAGGGATACGCCTCCGCCAGGTAGACGCCATTGCGCCGCGCGGCATCGAACATGGCGCGGGCATCGACCGCGGAGGTGGCCAACGGCTTCTCGCACAGCACGTGCTTCCCCGCTTCCGCGGCGCGTATCGACCACTCCGCATGAAGGTTGTTGGGAAGCGGGTTGTAGATCGCATCGATGGCAGGGTCAGCAAGCAACGCCTCGTAGGTCGCATGCACGTGGGGAATGCCGGTTTCCCGAGCAAACGCCCTCCCCTTTTCGACGTCGCGGCTCGCGACCGACGCGACGACGATCTTGCTCGACGGCCGCACGCCATCGCAGAACGAGCGGGCGATTTTCGCGGCGCCAAGGACGCCGATTCGAAGGACGCGCGAAGTGGATTCAGTCATTTTTGCGGATTCCCCTGTCGTTCCAAACGCGGTGCATTTGCCCCCCCGCACCGCGCGCTGCATGAACAGCGTGGAGATGATGCCACGCATCCAGCGATTGCCGGGCTCCTGATGATACCGCGCATGCCAGTGCTGCTTGACCGTGAATATCGGGATCGGTACCGAGCAGTCGAACACGCGGAGGCCAACCGGGACTTGCCAGTGTCTCGGTCCGGAGTACGAAAGATTCACCAGGGGTTCGTGGACTAGATGGACGCCGTGCTCATCAATGCGGGCGCATGGACGCATTACAGCCACGGCATCCGCGATGCGCTGGCCATCCTTACCGTGCCGATCATCGAACTCCATATGTCAAACGTCCACGCCCGCGAACCGTTCCGACATCTCTCCGTTTTCGTCGAGCTCGTGAGGGGCCAGAGCTGCGGATTCGGCGTCGACAGTTGTCTTCTCGGGCTGCGCGCCAATGTTTCGGCCGTACAACAATCGGCCACGAGCCAGCACGCCGGCCGGTACCAGATTCGTTCGACGCATCAACGGGTTGGCGCGTCATAGGCCGGGCAGATGCCACGGATCGAAAACAGTGATTTGACGCGGATTTTCGGAATCCTTATCGTGTGTTTGAGCACAGCCGCAAGTGCGCAAATTTCCGACTCCCCATGGGTGATCTCATGACCAACAACTCCGTCAATACCACTTCCAACTCCACCGTTCGCAATCAGATCGAACGCGGACCCCTCGTATCCGGCCTGTGGTTGCGCGTCGCCTTCATTGGCGCGAGCGCCTCTGCCGTCGGCCTGATCCAATTGTTCGGCAACGAGGTGAAACCGGTTTCGGCGCTGGCGCTGGCTGTCGTCGGTGCCGCAATGGCCGTATTCAGTGCGCGACTCGCTCGAAGGGCTCTGGATGTCGACGAAGGCGCCGCCACGGCGGTCAAGGCAGCCACGGTCTTGCCGGCAAACGCATTCGCCGGCTAACGCTTAAACAGGAATCAGCTTCGCCCACGCGCGCGGCGCAGGACGGCGAACACCGCGTTAAGGTCGGCGATCGGGATCTGCCCAGGCGCTGAACTGCCCTCGCCAACGGCGAAACTGAGTGACGATCCGAATTCGCCACCGATCATCCGGGTCACCGATCCAAGCGGCCCCATCGCCATGCTGATCAACGGAATGCGCCCTTTGGCATCCGCCTGCGCCGTCGCCGCCAGCAGCGTCAACACATCTGCGCGGTCGCGCGGCATGACCGCGACCTTGGCCACGTCCGCGCCCAGGCGCTCGGCTTCCAGAAAGCGCTGCACGAGAAACTCGAGTCCCGGTGTATAGCCGAAATTGTGGTACGAAAGGATGACCCGCGTTGCGTGCTTGTGCGCGCTCTCGCGCACGCGCCGCACCTGGTCGGCATCGTTGCTCATCTCGAAGTCGAGGAAATCCACGAGGTCGCTTGCGCCGACCGCGTCGTAGAGTCGCACGACATCCTCGTTACCGATCGCGATCGGCTCGCCGCCCTCAGCCGTCGAGCGGCGGGTAAAGATGATCGGCAGGTCGCCGACCGCAGAACGTAGCGCCTGTGCGACACCAAGCACTGCCACCGTGTCGGCGATGCCCTCGAAATAGTCGACCCGCCATTCGACGACGTCGGGTCCCTTCGCGACCACGCTTGCGGCCTCTGCCAGCACGCGCTCTGCCGTGCGCCCGACCAGCGGCGTGCAGATCAGCGGCGTGCCGCCGCCCATCGTCTTGCCGCGAACTTCGATCACCTTGCCCGGTTTCATCAAATGTACTCCGCTGCAATTCTGTCCATGATGTTCAATAGGCGACCTTGGCCACCGCGCGAAGTTCTTCGGGTGTCGCCGTACCGAAGCCGAAGAACTCAAGATATGCGGGAATCATCTCGAACAGCATGTCGGTGCCGACCTGGTAGCGGCAACCCTTCTCCCGCGCCGCCTGCAGCAGCGGCGTGATCTCCTGCTTCATCACCACCTCGCCCACGAACGTCGACGGCGCAAGGCGCGTCACGTCGATCGGCAGCGGATCGGATGCCTTCATGCCCAGCGGCGTGCCATTCACCACGAGATCATATCCTGCCGGGTCGCTGGAGCGGATGGTGACGGCGAGATTTGGATAGTGCTGCCGCAGGCGCGCGGCGAGTCCCTCGACCGACGCGACGTTGGTGTCGCACAGCGCGATCGCTGCCACGCCTTCGGCCGCCAGCGACGCTGCGATCGCCGACCCGACCCCACCGGCACCCACTACGAGGCACTTCGCGCTGGTGAACTTGAACTCCTTGCGCCCGAGTCCGCGCGTGAAGCCCGTCCCGTCGAACATGTCGCCCAGCAGCGTGCCGTCAGACCGCACCAAAACCGCGTTGCAGGATCCGGCGATCTTCACCGTCGTCGTGCACTCGTCGACCAGCGCGACTGTGGTGACCTTGTGCGGCATCGTCACCAGCGCGCCTCGAATATTGGTAAAGCGCGACAGCGCCTTCAGCGCGACTGGATAATCATCCGCTTTGACTCCCATCGGCACAACGACGGCATCGATCCCCGCCTTGTCGAACCACGGGTTGTAGATCAGCGGCGCCTTGAACGACTCGGTCGGATAGCCGATGTGCGCCACCAGCGTCGTCTTGCCGCTGATCATGCGAACCTCGACGACGGATACTTAGGGAGCCGCGCGCGGGCGCCGCGCGCGGCGGTACGGCAAATCTTGACGATCACGGCTTCGACTCCTCAGTTCGTATTCACGGTCCGGCCGGTTTTGGCGGCCTCGGCGATTGCTTCAGCCACGCGCAGGTTTTGCAACCCGTCACGCGCGGTGACCAGCGGCTCGGCTTCGCCACGGATTACCGCGGCGAAGTGCTCGATCTGTACGGCCAGCGGGTCCGCGCGCTGCAACTCCTCGACACGCGTCTGAAATGGCTTCCACCACGATCGATCCTCCTTCTTCTCGTAGTACTTGATTCGCATGGTGGGTACGGCCAACGAGCCGTTCGTCCCGATGATCGTGTAGCAATCCTCGTCTGGATACGTCGGATAGCTCTGGTTCTCCTGCGACGTCTGCTCCCAGCTCTTCGCGCAACCCGCGGTGTCCGAGACCAGGAATGTCCCGAGCGCGCCATTGGCGAATCGCAGGTTGATCGCGACCGTATCCTCGACCGGAAACCCTCGCGTCGCGTTCGACGCAAACGTCTGCACCGCCGTGATCTCGCCGACCATCCGGCGCAGGCTGCCGACCTCGTGAATCATGTTGATCAGGATGGGGCCGCCGCCGGGCTGCCGCCGCCATGGCGCCTCATCGAAATAGTGGTCCGGCTTGTAGAACACGGCACTGCCGATGACACCGACGATCGGCCCGAGCATTCCGGAGTCGATGATTTCGCGCGCCTTGTGCAGGATCGGGCTGTGGATGCGGTGGTGCCCGACAAGGAGCCTGGCCTTCGCCCGCTCCGCCGCCTCGCAGAGGCGGATGCCTTCGGCCAGCGTGTGCGCGATCGGCTTTTCGATCATCATCGCGACACCGGCATCGATGCATTGCAGCCCCTGCTCCACATGCAGCGGGTTGGGTGTGGCCAGCACGACGCCATCGGGTTTGTCCTTCGTGAACAGCTCCGCCAGGGAGTCGTAGAGCGGCACGCAAAGCTGCCTCGCCACGTCGGCCGACTTCGGTGAGACGTCGACAATGGCTGACAGCGCACTCCCGCGGCTCTTCCCGATTTCCTCGGCATGGCGCAGTCCGATGACTCCGGCGCCAGCCACCGCGATGCGGATCCTGTTCATGAAAGATCGCGGCGGCCCTCTCCGTTCTGTGCTTCGGCAACTCCGTCACCCGGTGTAGCCGAGCAGCCTCGGGAGGAACAGCACCGTACTGGGCACGAGCGTCATCACCGCGAGCGCGCCGATCATCACATAGAGGAACGGTATCACTTCACGCACCATGTCGCGCAAAGGAACTTGGGCAATCTTGGTCATCATGAAGAGCAGCAACCCGAACGGCGGCGTGACCAGCCCGATCATGATGTTGACGACGCACACCACGCCGAAGTGCACCATGTCGATGCCGAGCACCTGTGCGGTGGGAATAAGCACGGGGAGGATCACAAGGATGATCGTCGTTCCTTCGAGGAAGCAGCCGAGAATCAGCAGCAGGACGTTGACCATCAGCAGGAACATGAGCGGCGACAGCTGGTAGGCCTTCAGCATCGCGCTCAGTGTCTTCGGGATGTTCTCCGACGTGATGACGAAATTGAACACCATCGCGCCTGCGATGAGCATGCCGATCGACACCGTGACGCGCGCACTGGAAACCAGCGCCTCGTAGACGTCCGTCGCTCGCAGGCTGCGATACAAAAACGCGGAGACCAGCAACGCATACGCGGCGGCGACCGCAGCGGCCTCGGTGGGAGTGGTGACCCCGGTCCACATGCACCCGAGCAGGATCACCGGCATCATGAGCGCCGGCAATGCCTGCCAGGTCACGCGAGGCAGCTCGCGCAGCGGCACGGGCTTCTCGACCGGGAAGTTGCGACGCCGCGCGACGAAGGCGATGAGCCCGCTCTGGACGGCTCCGAGGAGCAAACCGGGTATCACGCCACCGAGAAAGAGGTAGCCGACCGACGTGTCCGAAACCAGCGCATAGAGCACCAACGGGATCGACGGCGGGATGATCGGCCCGATGACGGACGATACGCAGGTCAGCGCGGCGGCGAACGCCGGCGGATACTTCCCGTCGCGCGTCATCATCGTCTGCATCAGCTTGCCCGAGGCCGCCGCATCGGCGAGCGCAGAACCCGACATGCTCGCAAGGACGATGGCCTGCAGGACGTTCACCTGCGCGAGCCCGCCGCGGAAGCGCCCGACGATCGCGTTGCAGAAGTCCAGCAGCCTTTCCAGAATGGCGCCGGTGCTCATGAACGAGGCGGCGAGTATGAACAGGGGGATCGCAAGCAGCAGCTGGCTCGCCATCATGCCGTTCAGCAACTGTTCGGCCGCGGTCCCCATGTCGAGCCCCGACACGAACAGCCAGAGAATGGATCCGCCGATCATCGCGTAGGCGACGGGCAGTCCGATCAGGCTCAACCCGACGATGGCGAAGAGCGCAAGGGACAACGGGCTGAAAGGGTTCATAGTCCGGGGCCCGCCTTGGTGGCGTCGGCGACTTCGGGGGTCTCGCCGCGGAGCGCGCACACGATCGCCCAGACGTAGCGGACGATTACGGCCACGGCGAAGACGACGTAGATCGAATAGAGTATGTCGAGGCGGATATTGAGGTAGGAACTGCTCTCGACCTTCATGAAGCCCACGTATTTGATGGTGGCGGGCAGCGCCATGCCGAACAGGATCACCGCCGCAACGGCAACGACGAGGTCGACCACGCGCCGTCCCAACGGCCCCAAACTGCCCGAAATGAGGTCGAAGCGGACCTCCTCGCTTTCCTTCAGCCAGAAGGCGGAGCCCAGCAGAACCATGTACAGCCAGGTGACGACGGACAGCTCGGACGACCAGCCTATGGGGAAGTTGAAGAAGTAGCGAAGCACGATCTGAACGAGGAACGCGATAAACATGATGCCGAGCAGGCCGGCAACCACGTTTTCCGCGCGTCGCCTCATCCAGTCGACGGCCGTGGCAACAGTCAAAGTCATGGGCGTCTCCGGTCCTGTGCGGACCTGTTGGTCACCGGCGTGCCGGACGTAACGACGACATGCGCGGCAGTCGTTCCGGCGCGGCGAAGCCGCGGGCCGCCGCTTCGGCCCGCGTCGTCGGTCAGGACTTCAGCGCACCGATCTTGTCGAGGATGCCCGGCTCCCAGGACTTCGCTTCGTCGGAGGCCAGGTAGATCTTCTGCGCGTAGGCGCGGAACGCCGAGACGTCCGGCGTATAGACGTCGAGTCCCTGCTTCTTGAAGGCGTCGGCGAGCTCTGCCTCGCGCTTCAGGTGCTCTCCTGCACTCCAGTTGAGCGCCTTGTCTACCGCCGCCTGAAAGCTCTTCTGCTTGGCCGCGTCCATTGCGTTCCACGACTTCTGGTTCATGCACAGCACGTCGAAAGCGACGAGGTGCGACGTCAGTACGATCTGCGTCATCACCTCGTAGAACTTCATGTTCTGCACGTTGGGGAGCGGGTTGTCCTGCCCGTCGATCGCACCCGTCTGCAGGCCCGTATACGTCTCCGCATAGGCCATCGGCGTGGGATTCGCACCAATGGAGCGGCCGAGCAACTGCCACGCGTCGCCCGGAGGCATACGCAGCTTGATGCCAGCCATGTCCGCGGGAGTGCTGATCTTCTTCTTCGGCTTGAGGCCCACCTGACGCGTGCCATAGAACGTCGGGCCAAGGATCTTGATCTTCAGCTGGTCCTCAGCCTGCTTCTTCGTCTGCGCGCCAAGGTCACTGGCAAAGAACGTGAGCACGTGGTGGGCGTCGCGGAAGGTGTACGCGGACGTGAAGGCCGACCAGGCAGGCAGCTGCTTGCTGATGTCCTGCGGCGCGATGTTGCCCATCTCCAGATTGTCGCGCTGCAGCGCGACAAGCTCGGTTCCCTGCTTGAATAGCGTCCCGCCATAGAACGGCTCGATCTTGACGTTCGCCTCGACGTCCTTCGACAACATGCGGATCATATCGGCACGGATGTCCTTATCCGAGAAAACCGCGGCGAAGCGCAACGTAGGATTTCCCTGCGCCCACGCAGGCAGCACCTGTGAAGCGGCGAGCGCGGCGCCTGCCTTCAGTACGGAACGGCGATCGATCTTGTAATCCATGACTTCCTCCTTGATGAAAAAGGCAACTACCGGGCTAGCAAACGTACTCGGGCCTGAGCCAGCTCAGGACCATGTCGGCCACCATTCGACGGCGCTTGGGAACATCCCCTTTCGCGCCCATGGCCCGCTGGAAGATGGCGCCGAAGGTGTACTGGTTCGTGACGTTGAACATTCCCAGCGCCGCGATCGACATGTGAACGTCGATCGGATCAACGTCGGCGCGAAAAGTGCCGTCGGCCTGGCCCCGCGCGATCACGGCACCGAGCGCGTCGACGATGGGCCGATTGACGGTGCGCATTGCCGCGGACTTCTTCATGTGGCGCCCCTTGGCCTGGTTCTCGGCGACCACGAGCCGAACGAAATCTTCGTGCTCGACGTAATAGTTGTAGGTGAATTCCACGATACAGCGGATCGCCTCCACCGGCGGCAGGTGGTCGAGATTGAGTTTGATCTCGGCCTCGCGTATTTCCGCATACACGCGCTCGAGCACAGCCAGGTATAGCTGTTCCTTGCCGCCGAAGTAATAGTTGATTAGCGCACGGGTCGTGTTGGTGCGCGCCGCGATCGCGTCCATGCTGGCACCCTTGAAGCCGCGCGAGGCAAACTCGACGGTTGCCGCCGCGAGGATACGCGCGCGGTTGGCTTCCGGCGCCTTGGGCTTGCGCATGGCGGTGGTGCGGACAGACGCGACGGGCATCACCATCACGGCCTCGAAATTGACAGGATCGCAAGGAGAATTTAACAGATGCGCCAATTCGAGGCAATGCAGATTTCTCCCGCATTGCAACATGAGCCCCGAAAAGCCGTCGGCGGAATCGGCGGAGTCGAAACCGGCTCTGCTCGCGCGGACCCGCGAGCAACATTCGGGCAGGGCAGCCTTCACCGGATCCGGGTCATGCCGCGCTGCGGTGGGTGCGGTCGACGACGTGCCTGCCAGGTGCTCTTTCGACACCATCGAGATGGCTGCGCGAGACGCGCAGCGCCAGCAGCGCCACCTCTTCCGGCCCGACTGCCTTGGTCAGCGTCATGCGCGGAATTTCCAGCGCATAGGGTATGTCCTGCGGCATGCGCGCCAGGATACCGTGGACATCGATTCCGCCCTCGCCGGGGAACTGTCGCTCGTCGCGCGCCGTGCGGATGATGCCTTCCATCGTGGGCGGCACTTCCTTGGCGGCGTCGCAGACATGTGCAAAGCGGAACCATTCGCGTGGAAGTTTGGCGAGATCCTCCAGGCTTGAATCCGAGCGGCCCATGTGAAGCATGTCGACCAGGATGCCGGCATTGCTGCGCTTGACGGCGCGCACGACCTTCGCCGCCGTCGCGAGGTTTCCGGTCTCGGTCCAATGCGGGAATTCGAGACTGACGAAGATTCCCAAAGGCTTGGCGAGATCGCAAAGCCGGGCGAACCGCTCGGTGGCGCGGTTCCGATCGGGGTCGGGCAGCTGAGCGATGATGTTCCTGGCGCCGAGTTCGGCAGTCGCTTCGAGGACCGGGATGAAGCTCTCTGCGTCGAGCGAGGGATCCATGCGGAAGAGTTCGACGTCCAGCACTTCGACTCCGGTATCGTCGAGCCGCACCTTCGTCTCCTTCATCAGCGCCCGATCGTGCGCCAGGTCGTACAGCGGCTCGGCCGGGGTGACTCTCGTCAGGCGCAGGCCGACGTATCGGTACCCGGCGCGCGCCGCCACGTCGACGACCTGGGGCGGCGTCAGCGACAGCACGGTGAGGTGGGCCAGCGAATAGTCGTGTCGCATGTTCACGCTCCTCATGGGTGCGGTCATCAGTCCGCCGCGACCGTGCCGGTGCTGGCGTGGTGCACCTTCTTGCCGGGCGAGTAGATGTCCATGATGTTCCAGTGGCCCGCCGTGGGCACCGGTTCGTTCTGCATGTAGGCGTCGATGACGAACGGACGCTTCGACTTGATCGCGCGCTCCAGCGCCGGCTTGAACTCGGCGGCCGACTTGATCTTCACGCCCTCGACGCCGTACGCCCTGGCAATGGCCGCGTAATCGGGCGACCAGGGCTTGCCGTCCTTCTCGAACACCGTGCCGAACGTCGTCCCGTAGTGCGCCTTTTCGAGGCCCGCGATCGTGCCGAATGCGCAGTTGTTCATGATCACCCAGATGACTGCGATATCTTCCTCGAACGCAGTGGCGAGCGCTGCCGGGTTCTGGCCAAAGCCGCCGTCGCCGATGAGCGCCACCACAACCTTGTCGGGCAGGGCCACCTTCGCGCCGAGCGCCGCAGGCGATCCGAAGCCCATCGTCGCGAAGCCGCCGGGTGTGAATACGCTGCCTGGGGTGTAGATCGGGTACTGCTGGGCCATGCCGTTCTTGTTCCAGCCTACATCGGTGCAGAGAATCGAGTCACGGGGCACTGCGGCACGCAGGTCGGCCAAGATCCGCTCGGGCCGCATCGGCCATGCGTCGCTCTCCATCGCCTTCTTGTTGCCGGCGACGAACCGCTTGCGGTTGGCCGCCATCTCGGCCACCAGCCTCGGGCGTTGCACGCCCTTGGGCGCGAGCTTGCGTGCAGCCTGGTTCAGCACTTTCAGCGCGGACTTGAGATCGGCGACCGCGCCGATGGCCACCGGGTAGTTGCGCCCGATTTCGGCCGGGTCGATGTCGATGTGGATCAGCTTCGTCGGCGGAAAATTGAACGTGTACTCTTCCTCCCAGGAGCTGCAGTCGGCTTCGGAAAAACGCGTGCCGAGTCCTAGGATCCAATCGGCACCCTTGCACTTGTCGTTGATGAACTGGGTGCCCCAGAACCCCGTCATCCCGAGGATCAGCGGATGGTCGTCGGGCAGCGCGCCCTTGCCCATCAGCGTGTGGGCGACGGGCAGTGACAGGTGCTCCGCAAGCTCGCGCATTTCCGCAGCGGCGTCGGCCAGCAGGATGCCGCCGCCGACGTAGAGCAGCGGCGTCTTCGCCGCGAGCAACTGGCGGACAATCCTCTCGGCGGTTGCGTCATCGAGCGACGGCTTGTGCAGCGACTTGGCATTGGCCAGCACCCGCTTCCACAGCTTGACGTCGATTTCCTTGGAGAACACATCCATGGGGACATCGACCAAGACCGGGCCGGGCCGGCCGCTCTCGGCGAGCGCGAAGGCCTTTTCGATGATCTCTGGAAACAGATGCGGCGAATCCACGCGCCACACGCGCTTGACGAACGGCCGGTAGATCTCGCACTGTGACGCGTCGGCGTGCAGGTTCACTTCCTGGTGCGGGTGCTTGCCGAAGTAGTGCGTCGGCACGTCACCGGCGATCACTACCATCGGGATCGAGTCGAGCGCCGCATTCGCAACACCGGTCGCCGCGTTGGTCAGCCCCGGTGAGAGGTGCGACAGCACGACGGAGGTCTTTTTCGTGGCGCGCGCATAGCCGTCGGCCGCGTGCGCGGCGATCTGCTCGTGCCGCGTGTTGACGAACTTGATCTTCCTGCTCTTGGACAAGGCCGCGAGTACGGCGATGTTGGTGTGCCCGCACAGGCCGAAGATGTGCTCGATGCCGCGGGCCTCGAGGTACTTCACCAACTGGTTCGAAATCAGGTCCTTCATCCATTGCTCCTTCGATAAGCCGGCCAGTACTCGGTCCGCGACGGTAGGTTGTTCAGTCGTTGCCGCGCGTGTTCGAGGCGTCGGCGGCGCGCGGCACGGCACGCCGCGCCGGTCCGCTGTAGCGATACGGAATTTCCTTCGGCATCGGTCCCATCATTCGGCGGCCGCGCTGTATCTGCTCCCATGCGTGGGCGAGAATGCCGACCGAGCGCGAAAGAATGAACAGGCCGCGGCCGAGTTCCGGCTCGAAGCCCAGTTCGCAGAAAATTACCGCCGTGATGCCATCGATGTTCATCGGAATGTGGCGGCCGGTGATCGCCTTCAGCGCATCCTCGACCGCTTGACCGATCGCCGCCCAGTGACCCGACACCGTGCCGGCGGCGACCGCCTTGGCGACGAGGGCGAACAGCGGCGCCGTACGCGGGTCGATCGGATGGAAGCGGTGGCCGAAGCCGGGAACGATCTTGTCGCCGACTTCGCGCCGGCGCCGGATGATCGCCATAGCAGCTGCGACCACGTCGCCATCGGTTCCGGCCGCGGCGTCGATCTCGCGGTAGAGTTCCATGCACTGCTGGCCCGCGCCGCCGTGCACGTCGTCAAGCACGTTGATCGCCGAAGCCATCGCGCCGTTGACCGGCAGACCACAGCTCACCGCCATGCACGAGATCGCAATGGACGGTGCGTGCGGCCCGTGGTCGACACCCGGCACCAGCGCCGCCTCGAGCAGGTCGGACTGGCCGCGCGAAGGCAGTTCGCCGCGCAACATGAGCCAGATCATGTCCGGGAAGCGCACATTGCCGATCAACTCCTCGATCGGGTAGCCGCGTATCGCGATCTTGCCCGGATGAATGTCGATGATGGCGGTGTCCCACCAGGCACCGCATTCGGCAATCAGTTCTTCGGGCGATTTCGTCGGCATGGGAGTCTCGTCGAGGTCTTTGGGCAAATGCAGCGTTCCCGCGTGTCAGGTGGTGATGGATTCGACTTCGGCTTCCAGCGACGGGTCGTAGAACGAGCCGAACAGCTCCTCGTCCGACGGCTTGTCCTCCTTGATCGGCACCGACACCCAGGTCGTGTTCAGGTAGTGCTTCAGGTTCACGTTCTCGGACACGATGTTGCCGCCCCAGGTGCCACAGCCGAGGCTGGAGGTCATCGGCATTCCGTTGTTGAATGCGCCGGCGTTGGCCTTCGATTGCGGCTGCCGCACCATGATGCGGGAGACGGGCGCTGCGAGCGCCAGGCGATTGATGTGATCCTGATCGAATGAATAGATCCCGCAGGAGTGACCCTTGCCGCCGACTTCGTAGATCGCGCGCATCATGCTGAGCGCCTGGTCGAAACCCTTGTATTTGTAGACGGCGAGCAGCGTAGTGAGCTTCTCGCCCGAGAACGCGTGTTCCTTGCCGATGGCGTCGCCGTGCACGATGATGAACTTGCGATCTGCGGGGATGTTGAAGCCCGCCGCCTTTGCGAGCTGCTGCGGCGCGATGGCCACGGTGTCGGGCGTCCGGTGCGCTTCGTCGTCCCACATCGCGCGGCGCAGCGCCGCCTTTTCCTGGTCATTGGCGAGATAGCCGCCTTCGGTCTGCAATTGGGCCAGCAGTTTGTCGAAGATCGAGGATTCGATGAGCAAATTGCCGTCGGCCGAGCAGCCGGAGCCGAAATCCGACGTCTTGGACAGGCGCGTGTTGTGTGCGGCTTCCGCAATGTTTGCGGTTTCGTCGATGATCATCGTCGAGTTGCCCGCCCCGACGCCGTAGGCCGGCGTGCCAGAGCTGTACGCGGCGCGGACCATCGGCTGGCCGCCGGTGGCAACGATGAGGTCGGCCCGCGCCATCAGCGCCTGCGACATCGGGATGTTGACCTTGGTCAGGCATTGCAGGATGTCCGCGGGCGCGCCTTCACGCTCGAGGGCTTCGCGCATCAGGCGCACCGTTTCGAACGACGTCTTCTTCGATCGCGGATGCGGCGAGAAAACGACCACGTCGCGCGCCTTGATGCCGTAGATGGCGTTTCCGGCAGGGGTGAGGTCGGGATTCGTTGTCGGGACGATGCACGCGATGATCCCGGCCGGCTTGCCGTATTTGACGATGCCCTTTTCGGGCAATTCCTCGATGATGCCCACGCTCTTCTGGCGCAGCGCGTCGCGCAATACGCCGCGGATCTTCATGCGCTTGCCCATCCGGCTCACGGCGTCGCCCAAGCCACTCTCCTTGATGCCCATCTCGACCAGCCGCGTGAACGTCTGCTTGTTGGCCACCGCCCATGCCACGGCCTGGCACAGCCGATCGACCCGTGCCTGATCGTAGGTCTCGATGATGGCGAGCGCCTTGTGCGCCCGCGCAAACACCTCGTCGAGTTCCTGCTGCTGTTCTTCGCTGATGCCCTTCTTTGTCTCGGGAGCGGCCATTTGCGATCCTCGTCGTGTCTGCTTGCGGCATGCACTCGTGTTACCGCGTGCCGCCTTAGGAAAGGTCGATTGTAGGCGCCGTTCGCATCGTCATCGATGGCACGCGCACCTGTAATCCGTCTGGTCAATCGGGTAATTCCTCCGCATTTTGGTCACGGACCGTGTGGCCATGGACGCCTCCGGGTGCCGCGTTTCGCGGCGGTGGCTCGGGACCCCATTTTTCCCCGGTGCGTTGAATGCGATCGAACGATAAAGCTTCGGGAAGAGTCGGGTCAAGGGCGTATGGCGACAATGTGTGCGTATCTCGCCCACTAATTACGGATTACCGTGGAATTCTTTGGCGATCTAGCGCCAAAATGTGCGCTGCCCGGCAGGTTCGGCCGTCTAGCGCCCGAACGCTTCGTTAAGCCCAGGACGTGACGCGCCCGCCACGAAACGGCAAGGGAACCGATGTCCAAACCACCGAAAACCATGCGCAAGACACCGCTCGCCAAGCTGGGAGCGGCATCCGATTCTCCGTTGCCGCCTTCGCTTGCCGATCCCGATGCCGTCCCCGCCGATACCATTGCACGTTTCAGTGAGGACCCTGATTTCGTGACGGCGCTCGCACGCGGCCTGGCCGTTCTGCTTGCACTCTCCGACAAGCGGCGGCACATGTCCATCGCGCAAGTGAGCCATCGGACCGGGATCCCGCGGGCCGCCGCACGGCGCAGCCTGCACACGCTCGCGAAACTGGGATTCGCGGCGGCTGACGATGCAAGGCGGTTCTATCTGCGCCCGCGAGTCCTGTCGTTCAGTCATGCCTATCTGTCCACGTCCCCCATCGCCGTTCTCGCGCAGCCGATCCTCGATCGCTTCGGGGAATCCGTGCGCGAGGCGTGTTCGCTGGCAACGCTGGATGGCGACGACATCGTCTACCTGGCGCGTTCGACGTCGTCGCGGATCATGTCGCCTTCCCTCAATGTCGGACGTCGTCTGCCTGCCTACTGCACTTCCGTAGGGCATGTGATGCTTGCGCATCTGCCGCAGGAAGAACTGAACGCGTACCTCAAGCGAACGCGGTTCCACCCCTACACCGAGTTCACGCCCAATACCGCAGAAAAACTGCGTCCGCAGCTCAAGGCCGTCCAGGAGTCGGGATACGCATTCGCGAGCCAGCTGATGGAGTCGCGCCTCTGCACGCTCGCCGTGCCCGTACGCGATGCCGGTGGGCACTACGTCGCTGGAATCAATGTCATCCTGCAGGGACGCCTCTTTTCCCAAAAAGACATGGCGGAGCGCTATCTGCAGCCACTGCAGGAAGCCGCCATGGAACTGGGCTCGCTGCTGTTGCCATGACTCGCATGTCCGCAGATGGCCCGCGGGAAATCCGGTAGGTTATGATCACGTCGAAGTCGACGGACGATGAGGACCTGCGATGACGAATACGCTGGATGGCGAATCGGTCTCCGAACCCCTGAACCCGCTCGGTATCGACGGCATCGAGTTCATTGAATTCGCGACGTCGAAGCCTCAGGCGCTCGGCAGCGTGCTGGAAACGATGGGGTTCCGACCGATCGCCCGGCACCGCTCGCGCGAGGTCGAGCTTTACCGGCAGGGTGCCATGAACATCATCGTCAACTCGCAGCCGGCGGACATTCCGCGGACGGTGCAACCTGTCGAGCGGCCGATCATCAGCGCGTTCGCCGTCCGCGTACGCGACGCCGACGCTGCGTTCAATCGGGCGCTCGAACTCGGCGCATGGGCCATTCCCGTGCGCGCGCGGGCAATGGAACTCAACATCCCCGCGATCCATGGCGTCGGCGAAAGCCTCATCTATTTCGTCGACCGCTACAACGATTTCTCGATCTACGACATCGATTTCCGCGCCATCCCCACCGTCGATCCGAAGCCTGCGGCAATCGGCAACCTCCACTTCTTCGGAATTGTCCAGTACGTCGGCGCAGATCGCACGGCAGACTGGGTGGAGTTCTATTCTCAGATCTTCGGATTCACGCCGCTTCCGGATCGCGTCCGCTTCGGCATCATGCCCAACGGATTGCTGCTCCAGAGCCCGTGCCTCGGCTTCTTTCTCCAGTTGATCGAGCCCGAAGATACCGCGCGCTACGCAGCCTCGGACGAGCATCTGCAACGCATCGGCTTCGGTACGCCGGATGTCATGGCGACGGTCGCCACGCTCGAGAAGCGCGGCGTCGAGTTCCTGACCTCGCAAAAAGTCCACACCAGCGACCGCGGCGCGCTGACCAAACCCTGCCTGGGCAACGTGATGTTCGAACTCGTGCACGACGAGCCCGGCCCGCACGCGGCGCAAGCATGATCTTCAACGACATCGGGATGGACACCGCCTCGCTGGCGGGCCCGCTCGAGGGCAAGCTCGCCGCCGTGCGCAGGGCCGGCTTCTCGCAGGTGATGATCTCGGCCGGCGATGTGGTCGGACATCCTGGCGGCGTCGCCGCCGGAATTCGCGCGGTGAGTGACTGCGGCCTCGCCGTGACGGGAGTGGAAGCGTTGCGCGATTTCGAAGGCTGCAGTGGCCGGCTGCGCGCATACAAGGTCGATGTGGCCAAGTCGATTCTCGAAGTCTGCGGCAGCCTCGGCGGGCGCCTGCTCGTCGTCGAGGCGTCGACGTCGGTTCATGTCGACGCCCATGCCGACGCCATCGTCCGCGACCTGCGCATGCTTTCGGTCCTGGCGATACCGATGGGCATCCGGATCGCATTCAAGGGCGTTTCGTGGAGCAAGACCGTCAGGAATTTCGTTGCGGCGAGTGAACTCGTGTACCGCGCCAATTGCCCGAACCTGGGACTTGCCATCGACGCCTTCGACGTCCTCGCCGCACGCACACCGCTCGACGACCTTGACGTGATCGATCCGGAACAGATCTTCGTAGTGCAGCTTTCCGATTACATGTGGCAGGAGATCCTGTCGCCCGAGGAACAGGCCGCGACCGCAACGCACTTTCGGGTCTTCCCGGGTGAAGGCGGCCACAGCGACGACCTCGCGGCATTCGTCAGCAGGCTCGACGCGATGGGCTATTGCGGCAACTTCAGTTTCGATGTCTACAACGACGACTACCAGCAAATGCCGCCGGAGACAGTTGTCAACAGGGCCAGGCGTGCCGCGGAATGGCTCGTCGAGACGGTGCTGCGACGGGCGCTGCCCGTACCCAACATGGAGCGATTGCGGCGCACCGCCGGGTAGTCGAGCACGGTGAAAGATGATCGGGCGCCGTCACTCGTTCGTCGATTCATCAAACGCACGGTCTTCCCAATCTACCCAGTCCACCGGGAATTTCTTCAGATAGCCGGTCACCGCCTGACCCACCGTCGGGAAGAACCTCCGTTCGCCAAGCCGGGCGAAAATGCCGAAGCGTTTCAGCTTGTCTTTGACGGGACCCTTCATTTCGGCAAAGCACAGCTCGATGCCTGCAACGTGCAGAATTTCGTCCAGTTCAGTCAGCATGTCGGCGGCGGTTACGTCGACACTGGTGACCGGTTCCGCCGCGACGACCAGCCACCGCACCGGCGTCGGCGAAGCTGCAACCGCGTCCAGCGCGCGGTTCTGGAAGAGCTCGGCGTTGGCGAAGAACAGCGGCGCGTCCCAGCGCAGCAGGACCAATCCGGGGACCCGGCGGGCGCCCGGATGCCGCGCGATGTCGTGGTAACCCTTGACCCCCTCGACGCGGCCCAGAACCGCGGAATGGGGACGCCAGCCATCCCACAGGAATTCGATCACTGCAATCACGATGGCCAGGCCGATGCCCGGAATCGCACCGAGCACGGCCACGCCCGCCAGGCAGCCAATGGACAGCCAGAATTCCCAGCGCTGAATGCGATAAATGCGGCGCAGGTCGGCGATCTCGATCAACGCGATGGCCGATGCGATTACAACGGCAGCCAGCGTGGCGGTTGGAAGGTTTCTGAGCAGATCTGGCGCCATCAACAGCAGCGAAGCCACAGCCAGCGCACCAACGACACCGGTCATCTGGGTTCTGGCGCCTGCGGCTTCGGCAACGGGTGTGCGTGATGCACTCGCGCTGACCGGAAAACCCCGGAAAAATCCGGCGACCAGGTTGGCGGCTCCGAGCCCTACCATCTCCTGATTGGGATCGACAAAGGTTCCCGCACGCGCGGCGTACGTGCGTGACAGGACGCTCGTGTCGGCAAAAGATACGAGCGCCACCGCGATGCCGCCCAGAAGCACCGGTGCGATGTCGTGATACATGATCGAAGGGAACGCAAAGGCGGGCAGGCCTTGTGGCAATGATCCCAGGACGGGCACGCCGGCACGTGTCGCCAGATTCATGGTTTCGGCAATGACGGTCGCGCTCACCACCGCAATCAGGACGCCTGGCAGACGATCGCTTCGCTTGAGCAACAGGATCACCGCGAGCGTGCCGGTGCCGAGCATCAATGATGTCCAATTGGTCTTTCCGGACAGCGCGCCCTGGATGAATCCGTGGATTTCGTGCAACAGGTCATCGGCATCGATCGAGAAGCCGAACAACGCTGGCAATTGGCTGACGAGCACGGTCAACGCAATGCCGTTCATGTAACCGTAACGGATCGGCTTGGAGAGGAGCTCGGTGACGAACCCCAAGCGTGCTGCACCGGCCAGTATGCATAAAAGGCCCGAGACCACGGCCAGCATCCCCGCCAGCGCCATGGCGCGTTGGGGATCGCCGGCGGCGAGCGGCAGGACCACGGCCAGAATGAGAGCGACGAGCGAGGAATCCGGACCAAGCACAAGTACGCGGCTGGGTCCGAACAGCGCGTACGCCAACAGCGAAACGATGGTTGCGTACAGACCGGAAATGCCCGGCAAGCCGGCGGCCACTGCGTAGGCGATGCCGACCGGGACGAGGACCGTGGTCAGCACCAGCCCCGCCACGACATCGTGTCGCAGCCACGCGATTTGGTAATGGCGCAACGTGTGCAACCCCGGCAGCCAGCGCATCCAGCCGGTCTGATCGGCCGCCTTCCGCGGGCGCACGATGCGACCGGGTTCAGGGGCGGAAGTTGCCGGGTCCGAATCAGTCATGGGGTCAGCTGGAAAAAGACCTGCGCCGCCGATGCCGGCAGGTTACCCCCGATCAGGCCAACGAGAGGACGCTATCCGCGCGCGTCGGACCCATCACTCCTGAACAGAACCATGGGTACGAACTGGTTGGCGGGATGTTTGGGCCGACCCTGCCCTGGCTGACCGCGCTACCGCAATGCCAAGGGAAATTGATCTTCAATTGCGCATTATGAGAGTGCGTGACGTCCACGACTTGATGACCGTCATTCCCGCTCATTTTAGCAACTGGGCGGAAATCCAGTGGCGTGCGACTGACGCCGCTGCGTTCCCGCATTTGCCGTAACGACGGCAGTGCCCAACGCGAACGGCATTGGACTTGATGCGCGCCTCGGCGGCGCATTTGACTGATCGCAGACCGTTACGATTCGCCTGCTATTTCCAGCAATCGGCCGTGGGCAGGGTCCCACCGGAGGTGCCTTTCACTCCCTGCTCGGTATAGGTGTACGTGCCGCATGGATCGCCAGCCTGGTCTCCGATGGGCGCCGCATTCAGCGTGAAGGTCGTCGCGGTGAGGTTGGTCAGCGTCAATGCATAATAGCCATTCTCGCTGGTGCTGCGATAAACGGCCGGTGGAGATCCGAGCGTGGCGGTCGCAAACGTGCTGCGCTCGGTGAAATACCGCTGCATCTGAACCGCTCCGGACAGCATTGCCGCCTTCGCGTCGGCGCGGTGGGATTTCCGTACCTGCTCAAGGTAGCTCGGGAGGGCGATCGCGGCCAGGACTCCCACTATCGCCACAGTGATGAGGACCTCGATCAACGTAAAGCCGCGGGATTTCATCGCTTGGCGCCTTGTTTCAGTTTACGTAGATGACCGAGGCGCGCTTGTGCGTAGGATCGGCGGGATCGAGCGTGAATCGCACGTTCGCGCCATTCTTCAGTGCGTAGATGCTCGTCGGCTTGCCATTTGCGCCGATCACGCGAACGCTTTTTGGGTCGAAGGTGACTGCTTGGCCGTGAACCTGGAAATTACCCTTGGCGACGTCGGCCTTCTGCACGAACCCGCGCCGCATGCCGGAACTGTCGTCGGCGTGCTTCCTGGATTCCTCCGCACTGACCGGCGGCGGCTTCACCGCCGGCGGCTTCACCGTTTGCGACGCCGCGTATCCCTGCGGTGCTTGCGCCGCGTTCGGCGCGGGGGATGCGGCGCTTTTCTGCGCCGGTCCCTGCGCTGGCCCTTGCGTGTTCGTAGGGGTTATTGCCAGGGCCGGCGCGATTGCCGCGATCAGCACTGACGCGAGAAGTATCCGTTTCACGATCTCTCTCCTTATTGGACTTGCCGCCACGACGCACGGCCGGCCGATCCGAGACCCGCCGTTTCGCCGATCACCTCGACGTTGCCGCCTGACGTATTGACATACTTGTTCTCGAACAGCGGCTGGCCCTTTGGCTTGGGAATGCCAAGGAATCCCGGGGCTGCGGGAATGCTGGTGACACGGCGGCCGCTGGTGATTTCGGGGCCGGTGCCGTACATGAGGCGGTCGCCGCCGGTTATCGTCTTGTCGGCGTTGGTATCGAAGGTCGGCGCATCGAAGCGATTGCCCGTCATCACGTCGAGCTCCATCACCCAACCACTGCCACCGTAGCCGCACGGGTCCGTGTTGGGGACAAGGGTGTTGAAGATCACGCGGCCCGCGCGAATAGAAGGTTCGGAAACCGCCCGCTCGCCCAATTCCGGCAGATTGAGATACCAGCCGTGCTTGGTCGTGTTGTAGCTCGGGCGCGATATCGTGTTGTCGCCCGCGATGGCCGTGTCGCCGGTTGGGGCGTCTACGACGTGGCTCGTAATCCGATAGGTGTTGCCGTCACCTCCCGTCGCGGTTCCTTTGACCGTTTGCGCCACGAGGGCACCCAGTCCGACGACGGGGGCACCGTCGTCCCGGATGCCGTAAAACGTCTGCGTATCGGTCGTCGTCGGATCGCTGACATCGAGATAGCGGCCCGTGCCGAACGTCACGACATAGCCGCCGGTCGGGAACCTGGTGACATCGGGCCGTACCGTGATCGGCTGTCCGCCCGGCGTCGAAAACAACGGTGAACCTGAGAACGCGACCCGCCATCCGGCCGGACTGGCGGAGGACAAATCGAACTTCCACATGTTGCCGAACAGATCGCCGGCATAGACCGTGTCGGCGATGCCGTCGCTGTTGCTGTCGACGGCGATCGCGCCCGACAATCCGTTGGGATTCGCGACCGTTCCCACGTTGGTGTCGATCTTGGCCAGGACGCTGCCATCCTGGGCATCCAGAACGAACAGCACGGCGTGGCCCGTTGCGCTGGCAAAGCCGTCGGCATCGGAATTGTTGTAGCCGTTGGAGATGATGACCGACCACCGGCCATTCTTGGTCTTCACGATGAGCGGTTGACCGAACGTATAGCCGAGATCGGCATCGTTGGCGTCGGTGAATTCCCAGCGCACGATGGACCTGGCATTTGCCTCGGTGAACGAACCCGGGTCGGTAACGTCCAGCGCAAAGAGGCCCTGTCCACCCGCAGCAAGCGTGCCGACGAGCAGCGTGTGCCAGCTGCCACCGTAGAATACGTCTCCGACAGTGGGCGAGCCGTCGACGAAATAATGATGCGGCGCGCCGGAGCTGACGGAGAAGCTTTGCCCGGTCAAGGAACTCAGGCTGCGGTAAACGGGCGTCGGCACATAGGCGAGGACTTCCCTGCCGGACGCGGCGTTGATCCCATGCAGCATGCCGTCGTTGGCGCCGACGTAGATGATCGGCGACCGCGTGCTGTTTGCGGCCGCAAAACCGCTGTACGGCACCGATTCGAAGGAGTCGGGGTACCCGAATGGCGGTGCGGCGACATAATAAGGCGCGGAGTGGATGATGTCGCCCAGCCTGCTCACGGGCCGACTGCGGAAACCCGGCACGCACGTCGGACAGGTCAGCGACTCCATGGCGTTGTTGCCGCGCAGATATTGCACGCGGTCCCCGCCGTTCGCATCGGGGATCCCCAGCGCGTCCTGCGCGAGTGCCGAAGACTGCGTCAAGTCCATTTCGGTCGCGGTTGGAGTCGCCGGCACCGCCGGCCAGCGGAAGGCTACACCACGCAAGCCGAACACCGCAGAGGGTTTGTAGGTCAGAACGACGCGGTTGGTATCCCAGTTCTGGCCATTGATCACCTGACCCGTGTCCCAGAGTTGCGAGCCGAGCGAGCCGTCCGCGTTGATGGCGTACGCGATCAACTGCCCCGTCCAGTCCCCGCTGTTGAACTTGGCTTGATAGAGGTTGGTGCCCGTTCCCCAGGAGCCGCTGTTCAGGGACACCGCTGCCGCCGCGGAGGTCTGTGCCGCGATATCGTTGCTGATCGCAAGGAACGCAGCGGCAAGCGAAGCTGTGTCCCCCGCGAGATAGGCCTTGGTCGTGCCGCCCTGGTTCGCCACTTCGTTCAGCGCCGCGATCGAACTCGGGTTGGCGACGGTATCGCCCAGACCCACCACGTACGTCTTGATATCGTAAGTCGTGGGGCCCACATTGACGCTGCGCAGCGGAGTGACCGCGGCAAACACATCGTTGGCCGCCTGGGAAAAAGTCCAGCTTCCCGGCGCAGGGGTCGGGGTGAATATGTTCGCCTGTTGCGACAGCGGGTACATGTCGTTCCAGCTGTAGGAGCGCGCGGTGGGGTTGCCGTCGGTCGCCAGCATCACGAAATTCTTCTGGCACGACAGCGTGATCGGCGTCGAACCGCCGGCGAAATAGTCGCGCGCCGTGATGAGACTGCCAGCGAGCGGCGTGAACACCGCCGAATTCTTGATGTCCGGTCCATACTGCGTTTCCTGGGCAAGCAACGTCTGGATATTGGCGATGTGGCCAGGCGTCGTCGACGGAAGCACGGGTTCGCGGATTACACCCGCGCCATAGACATCCGAATAGAAACCCCACGCGCGGTACGCATACAACTGCCGCGAAATGGGCGGATTGAAAGGGATGTACCCGGCGTCCGTCGGCGTGAACGACAGGGCCGTCCAGTAGTTTGTCATGTTGGCTTCGAACGCCGTGCCGGGATTGTGCGTGAACCAAAAGTTGTAGGACCCACTCGGCGAACCCGTGGCCGTCGCCCAGGCCCCCGTGCCGAAATAGCCGATGTACAGCACGTCGTTGATATCCGGGTCGTCGCTCGCGCGATCGTATGTGACGTACCTGTCGCCGACTGAAACGCCGTTCCACTGCGGATTGTTGATGCAGCGCAGGCCGCTGTTCGACGCCGAGATCCCCGACACGCAATCGTCGGTGAACACCATCGTCGTGTCGTTGCCAAGCCAATAGGGATAGGTCGAATAAAGCCCCGGTCCTCCGGTATAGAACGACTCGAGGCCCCAGTTGAACTGGCCGCCGAACGACGTGATCGTGTTGCGGATCACCGAGCGCGCGATATTGCCCCGGGTGGTCGGATCGTCGCCGGCGATCAGCTTGCCCGCCATCGTTCCATCCATCGATTCCGAGTTGTCCATGATCACGAGAACGTTGGGCCGTATGGCTGTGGACAGAAACAGCGGATATTGCGCGATCGCGAGCGGCCCGGCAGACGCCAATGGCGCCAACGATGCCGCCAGCAATGCGACGAGAGTCCGGATGGATGTCTTCATGATTTCCTGACGATGTAGGCTGATTGAAGGATTGCGCGCGATTCGGCACGCGCGCCAGTGGCGAGCACTGTCACCCGATATACCCGGCCCCCAGTGTTGGCGGGCGCAATTCCGATGCCGACGCTGCCTCCGGACGATGGCGGAAGCTTCGACACCAACTCGATCACGTAGACCGGTTGCGCCGCGACGACCGGGAACGCAGCTGCGCCCGTATTGGCGCCGTAGGTGCGCGTCAAGCCGGCATTGCTCCAGTCGATCACCTTGGAGATGTCGGTCGAACTGGGCGTCGCCCACTCCGATGGCGGTGTACACAGGCCGTTGGTGCACGCGGAAGTGAATATCGTCGCCGACGTTATGTTGGCGTCGATATCGTTCTCGGCATCGCGCAACCCTGCCTCAGCGGCCTGGAACGCGATGTTCATGTCCTTGGCATTGCCGGCCATGCGTTCCTGCATGGCCGAGCTGCCAAGTGCGGCGACGCCGAGCATCGTCAGAACCAGCAGGAATACCATCGCCGGAAACAGCGACATGCCGCGTTGCGAAGCGACGAGCGGCCTGGAGCGAGTGTTGTGAGGTTTCATAGCGCGCGGTTGCGCAACGTGATCACCGACGCGAGCGGCGTGCGCAGGCGCCGGTCGGTCGGCGTCGTCGTCGCGCCATTGAAGGTGTAGGGTTGCGGCGAGATCGTCGTGCTGTCGGACGTCGTGGCCAGCAGCGTCTGCAGTCTGACGCTGACCACGCGGTCCCACGCCGCGACGTTTTCGGCGGTGACGTAGCGATTCGCCGCGCGATCGGCGTCCAGATCTTCCCCGTAACGCACCAGCAGCTGCTCGACGCCTTCGGCCAGTTCCTCCGGTTGCGCCACACCTTGATAGCTGGGCGAACTGTTCGCCCACAGCGAGTTGCTGCCGGGTTTTCTTGCGCTGGGCGCGATGTAGTACGTGCGGGTCACCAGGCGATACACGGACGCGTCCGTGCCGAACGCCCGACCCAGATTCGTGGTCGAGTTCCCGGGAATTCCCGAGGCCGCGTGACCGATGACACCCCCGCCGTAGCTGGTGACCTGGAATATCGCGGCGGCCTTGCAGTCTGCGACCAGCAGCAGATCGCCTGCGGCAAGCGCGCTGCCGGCGGCGACTGTAAGGTCGGCGGACGGACTGGCCATCGCAGCCGTCAGGGCCACCGGCGAAGCGTCGAAACGGCGGATCGTCACGACATCGCGATCCGGCAGCGGCGCCGGGCTCAAGCCCGCGATGCTCGCATCGAGCGCGGGCGACCATGACGCGCCCGTTCCGTGAAAGCCGGCGATGCCGATATTGAACTGGTACGGGAACGCCGTCGAGTTCAACACGTTGGTCGTCGTGACGTTATTGCCGCAGATGCCGCTGAAACCCGCCATGCGCAGGTCGTCCTCGAGCACGTGCATCGCAAAGCGACCATTCTCCTGCAGCCGCGAAATGGAATCATTGACCCGCGTCACCTGCTTGTTGGTTACATACAGCGAGCCCGCGACCCAGACGACGATCAGCGCCAGCAACAAGCCCACCATCAGCTCGACCAGCGTCATGCCCAGTTGTCGATGTCTGCTCATGGCCGGAACGCCGTCGCGAAGCTGTGTTCGATGCCGTTTTCCGTCCACCAGACCTTGACCGCGAGCGTGGTGCCGACGCCGTCACAAGCGATGGCTGCGGACGTTCCGTCATCCGGAGTGCTGTCGATGCATACGGCGCCCACGCCGGTAGGCAGCGCTGCCGCAACTTCGGCAGCCCATTCGGCGAAATCGGTAGCCGCCATCTGCGATGCAGTGCAGCCGGTCGTGACACAGCCCGGATCGGTGCCCAAGCCGGTCAGATTGTTGTAATTGCCTGCGACGGCGCCCGGGATGTTCGCGCGCACCCGATCCGCCATCTGGTAGGTGAGGTAGACGGCCTTGCTCCGGAACAGCGAATCGTTGGCCGCCGCGAGGCCGCCCACCTGCATTCCAGCCAGGCCGATGAAGCCGACGGAAATCACGAGCACCGAGATGAGGACCTCGAACATTATGTAGCCGCGTTGCATGGAAGGGCTCATGGCTAGGGACAGGTAGTTGTGCTGACGTCGGTCATGCCGTTTGGCTGCACGACCACGGTGTACTCCGTTACCACGTCGCTCGTGACAATGCTCCGGCAGATGCTCACCGTGATCGCATTGGCCGGCACCAGGAAGCCGTTGGACCCAAACGTGACACTCGTTGCAGCGCCAGTCCTGGCGACGATATCGCCGGGCAACCCGTCCTGACTGCGCAGCACCGGTTCGCCGGCGTCAAACGCGCCGTTGCCGTTGAGGTCGGCAAAGACCGTCCAACCTCCACCGAATTCATTGCCGGTGGCCGACGCAGTCGCCGTCAGCACCACGGGCACGCCGCGCAGAGCCGCTTCGCTGCGCGCGAGCGCAAGCGACGTGGCCAACTCGTTCTGTGCCGAATACAGCCGATTGCTCTTGAACGTGGTGCTGAACGATACGGCACCGATGACAAGCAGCACGACCAGTACGACCACCGTCGTCATCATCTCGATGAGAGTGAAGCCGTCCTGGCGGTATCCGGTCGGCGGGTCAAGCCGACAGGTCGGGGATTCGGCGGTGCGTTTCATTTCGCGACCCTCATTTCGCGACTTACCTGGCTTCGCGTCGCACTTCGAATCTGAACTTGGTCGCAGCGCCGGCTTGAACCGGATTCCGCGGTTGGGTCCTCGTTAGCTATTCTCGACAGCGGCAGGCAATTGCCATGCCAAGCTGCAACTTTTCGCGCGTCAAAACGCTCGGCGGCGCAATGTGCCGGATGGACGTCAGTCAGGCCAACCGGATGGGCCTGGCGTTCCGACTTCTCAAGCGGGAATATTGGGGGTGCCGCAACCATGATGGGCACAATCCGCCCGATCGCGATCAGTGCGGCGAATCGCGCCGTACGCGTTGGAATGGTTTGGCTCGCATCCATGCGTGCAGCCTACGGCAGTCCGCGCTGCATTGCCGGGCATGCCGATGAACGGGAAGCCGCGAAGGATCGGCGGTCATTCATCGCTCAGCATCACGCCAAGCCCCGGCGCGGCCCTACTCGTCCGGCTTGGGTATGGCGATCCGACGCAGCTCTTCGGTCTCGTCCTTGATGATCCTGGTCATTCCGGGTCGCAAGCGGACATTCGCCAGTGCCGAGGCGCGATTTGCCCAGCGCGTCTGTGGAAGTGCGAGAGGCCGAGCCTCCGGGCCAACTGCGACGAACTATCAAGGGGTGGAGCGACCGCGCCGACCGCTCACGCAAGATGCGCGCTTCTGTCCACCGCTACACCCTCAACCCGGGATGCGCGATACTGCGCTCAAGGCGTTGCGTGGAGGATGAGCTATGTTCCTGACAAATTACTGGTACGTCATCGCGTGGGACTACGAGGTCAAGCAGAAGCCGTTTGCGCGCACCGTGTGCGACCAGCCAATCGTACTCTACCGGCGGCCGGATCGCAGCCTGGTCGCGTTGGAGGACTGTTGCCCGCACCGCATGCTGCCGCTGTCCAAGGGCCGGGTGAAGGGCGACTTGATCGTCTGCGGCTATCACGGAATCGAGCTCGATGGCAGCGGCCATTGCGTCCACATGCCGAACATGGAAAGGGTTCCCGCCAGCGTGCGAGTCAGGGCGTACCCAGTGGCGGAACGCCATCGCTTTGTATGGATATGGATTGGCGACGCTGCGCTTGCAGACCAAGACCGGATTCCGGATCTGCACTGGTGCTCGGACCCGGGTTGGGCCTTCGATGGCGGCACCTACCACGTGGGCTGCGATTACCGCCTTTTGGTGGACAACCTGATGGATCTGACTCACGAGACCTTCGTGCATCCGACAAGCATCGGTCAGGAGGAAATCACGCGCGCGCAGATCAGGACCACGGAGGACGACGCATCGGTCACCGTGACGCGCTGGATGCTCGACATCGAACCACCGCCATTCTGGGCCAGCAACCTGAAGTCGAATGAGAAGTGCGACCGATGGCAGATCGGGACTTTCACGCTGCCAGCCAATGTCATGATCGATGTTGGCGTGGCGCGCGCGGGCACGGGCGCGCCGGAAGGAAACCGTGCCCAGGGTGTCACCGGCATCGTCGTCGACGTGATGACGCCGGAATCTGCCAACAGTTGCTGGTACTTCTGGGGAATGGCACGCAACTTCGAGGTCAAGGATCAGGGTCTGACCTATCGCATCAAGGATGCCCAGAGCGCGGTGTTCGCCGAGGATATCGACGTGCTGGAGGCGCAGCAGCAAAGCATTCTGCGGTGGCCTGAGCGGGAGTTGCGTAACTTCAATATCGATGCCGGAGGCGTACGCGCGCGACGCCTGGTTGAACGACAATTGGCAACGCAATCGATGCGCACACCGCCCGTTTGAACAGGCCGTTGGCGCAGCTTCGAGCCGCCACCGACAGTTCGGCCCGAGGCGTGGATGGGTCAAGAAAGACTGTCCCAAGTGACCGCTTTCGGCGGCGAACGTTGGTCGTGACATCGAGCCACGCAGTTCGGGTCGTATCGGCGCAAAATGCATAGCGCTGATCAGTAGCGAACCCAAACGCGATGCCTAGCAGCCGAATTCGGGATCCATCTGGGGAATATCGGTTTCAACGACAACAGGAAAAAATAGGCCAATGTCGGTGAATACAACCTTTCTGGCTCCCGGCGAGGGGGAGACGGTTTTCACGGTCAGTTCGGCGCCGATCAAGTTCGGTGCTGGCGCACTGAGCGAGGTCGGAGCAGACGCCCAGGCACTCGGCATGAAGCGCGTGGCTCTGTTCGTCGATTCCCACGTGCTGGCCAGTCTTCCCGGAGAAACGGTGCTCGGCGCGCTCCGCGCGGTGGGACTCGACGTCGAGGTCTATGACCAGGCGCGCTGCGAACCGACAAGCGATTCCTTCGAGGCGGCGGCCACTTTCGCCCGCGAAGGTGCCTTCGACGGCTTCGTTTCGCTGGGCGGCGGGTCTGTGATGGACACCGCCAAAGCAGCCAATCTTCTGTCCTCATACCCGGACGAGCTGGTCGCCTACATCAACGCGCCGATCGGCAGGGCGAAGCCAATTCCGGGCCGACTGAAGCCGCACATCGCCTGCCCGACCACCTGCGGCACCGGCAGCGAGACGACCGGCATCACCATCGTCGACCTGAAGTCCATCGGCTTGAAGACTGGCATCGCTTCGCCGTTGCTCAAGCCCTCGCTGGCGATCGTCGATCCGACCACAACCGAGACCCTGCCGGGCGGCGTCGTCGCGGCCTGTGGCTTCGATGTGCTAACCCATGCCGTCGAGTCATATACGGCTCGGCCCTACACGAGCCGCCCACGGCCAGCCCATCCCTCCCAGCGGCCGCCCTATCAGGGCTCGACCCCCTACAACGACATCGGCAGCATCGCGGCGATCCGCCTCGGCGGAAAGTATCTGGTCCGCGCGGTGCGTGACGCCGGTGACACGGAGGCGCGCCATCAGTTGATGTTCGCCGCTACGCTCGCAGGGCTCGCCTTCGGCAGCGCCGGCGTGCACATCCCGCACGCGATGTCCTATTCGGTTGCCACCCTCAGGCACGAGTTCACCGCCAGCGGCTACGAAGAACGCGATCCGATGGTCCCGCACGGCATCGCTGTGGTAATCAACGCGCCGGCCGCTTTCCGCTTCACTGCGTCAGCAGATCCGGGGCGCCATCTGGACGCTGCTGCTGCCTTGGGGGCCGATATTGCCGGCGCGGCGCTGGAGGACGCGGGCGAGATCCTCGCCCGGGCCTTCATCTTGCTGATGCGCGAGGCCGGGCTGCCGTCCGGAATCGCCGCTCTGGGCTACGGAGAAGCCGATGTGCCGGCCTTGGCCGACGGGGCCTTCGCACAACAGCGGCCGCTGGTGATGGCGCCGCGCAACGTTTCCAAGCAGGACCTGGAAGAAATTTACCGCGATGCATTGCACTACTGGTGAGGGCCTGGCCTCTCGGCGGCCAGAGGAGGGAATGGCAGCTCGGTGTGAGGGGCGCCAATCATGGAAGCATTCGACATGGCCCATGACCGCCGAGATCAGGGAGGTGCGCCCTTCCGGCACTGACGGTTGCAATACTCACGAAGCATCAATAGTTCTTGATGTATTTCAGGTGGGAATCCTTGGCGCCCGCCGCGCCGATCAATCAAAAGGTCATCCAAGTGCAACTGCCGCGCGGTGTCGTCTTGCCACACCCGAGCGAGGTCGTTCGCAATTCTCGGAAACCTTTGAAGTAACGCACGCGGTTGGAACTCGGAGGGCAATCCTGTGGCCCACCGCACTGCCGCAGGTAATTGCTGGTTCAGAGGCTGCCGCCAGTGCCTATTCCTAGATTCTGCAATCGATAACAACGAGATCTCCATTAGGCGTCAATCAGGCCGGACGGCTGGAAGTCGTGGACCGGGCAGTTCGGATCGCAGTGAGGAAATCGCAATCGAACCACTTTGCTGCAGGACGCCAATTTCATGCCAATCCAAAAGTCGCCATGAAAATGCCTTTGTAATCAAGCTGCGCGCTTGGCGCCATTCTTCTTCGTCCGCGCCTTATGTAAAGAAATCCGACGAATCTGTTAAGCCTGATTCTGATCTTGGCATGGCCTGAAACTTGGCCGGCAAAGTCGGATTCGCCATGATGACGTTCAGCTTGTCGCACTGCAGTTGGTGCGCGCGGAAATTCCGAAATTGAAATAACCAAACTTCTGTCGGCAAACGATGGCGAACTGCTGGACACCAGAGCACCGCGCACGACAAGCAGAGCCAATCAGGAATTGGAATCCATTGCAGCGTCCCACCGGTCCGTGGACGGCGAAGGATGAGGAACGAACATCCCGCAACGCCGACAAGGGCGGGACTCGCAATTCACTGCGCGAACTGAGTTAGCTATTGCGAAACCAGCGCAGCGAGCTGGTCGTAATCAACGGACAAAGGCATTGAAGTGACCACTGTCGGCCAGGACCAGAAATACAGTGTCGCCGCCAAATTTCCTCGGAAATGGCCGTTCACGTTGTCGCTGCCTCATAGGCAAATAGGAAGATCACCGTGCCTCAAGTTGGGGGACACATGGGAACTGCGCCGGAGTAGACGATGTCGCGCCGGATGTTACGCAATATGGGAACGGTATTGTCCGCCATGAGTGTGGATGCGCTAGACCGCCGGTTGTCCGCTACACAATGTGAAGGAGGCCACGCAACACTGGATGGTCCGAGTGCCGGGCGTTCCTGGCGTGAATGACTGCCCGCACGCGTTCGCGTTGGTACTGGATTTAGCGATGGTACCGCGGGGCATGTTCCTTGCTTATGCGATAGCCGCAGCTACGTGTGCGCAATCCGCCACGTGGACCGCGACGGCGCAATCACATCAAAATCCGACCAAGGAAAAAACATGCAGAAGAATTGTGCAAGAGTTGCCGGTGTCGTGATCGCTGGCACGTTAGGGATGCTCCTGGCAACGTCGGCGCTGGCGCAAGCGACACGCACGTGGGTGTCTGGGGTTGGCGATGACGCCAATCCATGCAGCCGCACCGCACCTTGCAAGACCTTCGCTGGGGCGATTTCCAAGACCGCTGCAGCCGGTGAGATCAATGCTCTCGATCCAGGTGGCTTCGGCGCCGTAACCATTACGAAGTCGATCACGATTATCGGATTTCCCGGAGTCGCCGGCGTGTTGGTTTCCGGCACCAACGGCATCGTGGTCAGCGCCGGGGTGAACGACGTAGTCACCCTGAAGGGACTCGACATCAACGGAGTCGGAACGGGCCTGTCTGGAATCCTCTTCAATTCTGGTAGGGCGTTGCACGTCGAGGACTGCCTAATTTACGAATTTACGACGGGTATCAAATTTGCACCAACGACCACTGCAGACCTGTTCGTTAGTCGGACCACCATCCACAACAACAGCGGCGGTGGCGTTGACGTTATCCCCAATGGCGCATTGGCCACCGCATTTGCCACTCTGGAGAATGTTCGCATCGAGAACAACCTGCGGGGAGTTCGGGCACAGGATGGTGCTACGGTAACCATCACCAATAGTGTCGCATCGGGTAATGCCGCCGCCGGATTCAATGGTTCCGCCGTAAGCCGCCCTGCCGTCATATCCATAGACTATTCGATGTCCACGCTGAACGGCGGGTCCGGCATTGCGTCGAATGGAGCGCAGTCCACGGTTAGGGTAAGCAACACGATGCTCATGGATAACTCCGGATTTGGATTCAACAGTGTTGGTGGGGCCATTGTCTCGTTTGGCAACAATCGGGTTGCCGGTAACGCTAGCGGCGACGGCGCGCCGACACAGACCGTTTCGCCGATGTAGCGGCATCGTGCGCGACTGACGTCCGCAAAGGAAATGGTTAGTCGCAAGTTCGGCTAACCATTTCAATATTGGTGGGCCGCCAACGTCGCACAGGTCTGGGTTGCGGGTTCAACCGGTGGATGCAACACACTATGGCGTGAGCCATCAGAGGAGTGTTGCAGATGAGACCTCGGATCCATTACACGGAGAGCCAGAAGGCGCTGATGTGGGAGCGTTGGCAGAAGGGCGAGTCACTCCAGCAGATCGCCCAGTTGTTTGATCGGAACCACTCGTCGATACAGGGAATTCTGGCCGCGACGGGCGGAATCCGTCCGGCCCCCCGCAGGCGCTCCAGACGGGCGCTGTCATTGGCGGAACGGGAAGAGGTCTCGCGCGCGGTGGTTGCGGGTTATTCCATGCGATCGATCGCCGCGCAACTCGGCCGAGCGCCGTCCACTATTAGTCGGGAGGTCAAGCGCAACGGTGGCCAGGAAGGTTACCGAGCGAGTCGAGCCGACCAGGCCACTTGGGATCGAGGCCGGCGTCCCAAGACCGGTAAACTGACGGCGAACCGAGTTCTGGCGCGCCTCGTGGCAGGCAAGCTCCGACTGCAGTGGTCACCGGAGCAGGTTGCCGGTTGGCTCAAGCGCACCTATCCAGACGATACGAGCCGTCAGGTGTCACCGGAGACCATCTATCGCAGCCTGTTCATCCAGGCCCGCGGCGCCCTGAAGAAGGAGCTGGTGGAGCATTTGCGGCGCCGCCGAGTGATGCGCCGGTCGCGCCATCACACCCAGAAGACAGACGATCACGGCCGCATCACTGACACCGTCTCGATCCGCGAGCGTCCGGCCAACGTGGAAGACCGGGCGGTGCCCGGTCACTGGGAAGGCGACCTGTTGTTCGGCAGCAAGAACAGCCAGATTGCGACACTAGTCGAGCGTCAGACACGGTATGTGATGCTGGTGAAGGTTGCCGGCAAAGATACCGAGACGGTCATCAACGCGTTGATCAAGAACGCGCGCAAGTTACCGGACGAACTCTACCAGTCGCTGACTTGGGACCGCGGCAAAGAGATGGCCGATCACAAGCGCTTCACGCTGGCGACCGATATCCAAGTCTACTTCTGCGATCCCCAGAATCCCTGGCAGCGTGGCAGCAATGAGAACACGAACGGGCTTTTGAGGCAGTACTTCCCCAAGGGAACCGACCTCTCCGGCTACTCGCAAGCAAAGCTCAACGCCGTGGCCAGAAGATTGAACGAGCGCCCTAGAAAGACATTAAACTTCGATACACCAGCTGAACGATTCCACCAAACTGTTGCGTCGATCGGTTGAATCCGCAGTCGATAGCGGCCAGTGAGTGCGGTCCGCTTTCGGCGGCGGTCTTGTCGACTACACCTCCACATTTCCCGTTAGCGGACGTTCGCGTGATGGAACAGCCCGGCTCGCCGTGGTCCACCACCGTTTTCGAGGCGCTGTTCGACGCGGTGAGCGGCAAGGGTTGCACACATTAGGGTCGTTTGCCCTGCTCCACGCACAGCAGGTGTTGCGCAAACCAACCGCACCGCACCGGCGCGGAGCCGGTACGGCTCTTGCTCTGGTCAGCAGCGGCGCGGTGTGCGCGTCACGGCCAGCATGAGGAATGAATGTTCTATCGCGTTGTTTTGCAGGGTCACGTCGCGCAAGGCGCGGATGTGACGAAGGTCAAGTGCGAGTTCATGCGCATTACCGCCCTGCCGTCGAGCGTCACCGAGCGTCTTTTCAGCGGCACGCCCCAGGTCATCAAACGCCAGGTGCCGGAGGTAGACGCTGAGCGCATCGCGCTGACGCTTCGCGCTATCGGAGCTGCGGCTACAATCGAGCGCGAGTTGGACGCCGGACCCGACGTCGGTCCCGAAGGTCCTGCCACACTTGCCCCGCTGGGCGGTGCCGACGCCTGGCCAATCCGCGATTCCCCACAGGTCGAAGCGCCCGTCGCCGCCGAACCAAGTCGCTGGCGTGCCCTCGCACGGCGCCATTTGGCATGGTTCGCGGCCGCTGGAGTTTGCATCGCGCTCGTGCCGTTTGCTGCGCCGGCCGTGGACGAGTGGGTGCAGAGGGCGCGCGGTATACCTCCGGCGAGTCCCAAGCCGGTTCCGAAAGCAAAGGCGGCCGAGGAGACTCCAGAGATCGCCACGCCGAAGCCCGAGAATCTGCATGGTCCATGGCGCTGTACCAATCAGTTGACGGGCCGGTCGCTTTACTGGCTCTACAATTCCAATGGAACGCTCGGCTTCTATGGCGAGTCCGACGCCGCCTCGGCCAAGGTGCCCATCGCCAGTGCTGAAGTGCCCACAGACTGGACTCTGGAAGGCAACCACCTGACGTGGAGCTACGGTGGACAGGAACCGCATGTGACGGTGTTGGTCACGGTCCTGGACCTCTCCTTGACCCAGTTCAACTATGTTGACGTGTCGCACGATCCGATCGCTTGCCGACGACCGTAGCGAGTTCGACGATGCGCAGCTCGACGCCCTGTTTGGGTGGGGGCTGCGAAAATCACCTCTGCCGACATGTCGATGCTATCGGCGCGTGGCCGGCCGGGCGAGTGCCTCGATCATGAATCCTGCGAAGAACTCGGCGAGTGCGTCGAAGCCGTGCAACGGGAGCACGTGCGCGATGTACTGGTCCGGTCGGACGACGACCATGCAGCCTTGCTCGCGATTGACGCCGCGCATCTCGAAGATGTCAGTCCCCGCCGTAAGGTCTGGGCAGAACATCTTTTCGTAGTCGATCAGACCGAAGCGCCCCTTCCTGGGCAGCAAGACTGGCGGCATTGCGTTGACGGCGAGGTCACGATGCCCCTGCTGGAAGATGGCCCGTACGTCGATCACGGAGTCGATATCGTCGCCGCTCGGCGTAAACCGCATGATCGGAGACTTGTCGGTATCGAGGAACTTGCACAGCGCACCGATGCGTGACGCGGGATCCTGAGGATTCCGCGAATCCGCGAATGCATAGATTCGCCAGGCGCCGTCTGCACCGGCCGCATGTCCAAGCTGCATCGGCTTGGCGTCCACCAGGCGGACGACTGGTGCCGAGTGGAAGCGCATGCCAACCGGAAAACCGGTCGCGAGATGCTGAAACGTGGGCTCGGCGCAAATCAGCGACGGTGTGTACTGGGTCGCGGTCCCCGCAGTGAAGCGGCCCTGCGCCACGAAATACGACTGAAATCTTGCGGGATCCACGCCTTCGGCGCTTCCCGACTCCTTCGACGGAGCGCTGAACATCTTGGAAAACTCACGATCGAAGTCGATCAGCTGCTTGGCAATTGCCTTCCGTTCCGCCGAGTAGGTGTGCAGCAGCGCCGGCAAGCTCTTGCCTTGCAGAACCGCCGCGAGCTTCCATCCCAGGTTGAAGGTGTCCTGCATGGACACGTTCATGCCCTGCCCGGCCTTTGCGCTGTGGGTGTGACAGGCATCCCCGGCGATGAAGACACGCGGGAAGCGGGAGTTCATCTCCTCCTGTGGCACATCGTCGAACTTGTCGCAAAGTCGTTGGCCAATTTCGTAGACGGACCACCAGGCGATGTCTTTGACGTCCAGGGTGTACGGATGAATGATCCGGTTTGCGGCTGCGATCAGCTGGTCCGTGGTGATGTCCTTCGTCGTCAGATGCTGATCGGGATTGAGCTTGTCGAGCTCGATGTAGAAGCGGACCAGGTAGCCGCCCTCGCGGGGGATGATGAGGACGTTCCCCTCGTTGCCGCGAATCGCCGACTTGAGGCGGATGTCCGGAAAGTCGGTGACCGCCAGGACATCCATGACACCCCACGCCTGATTGGCGACGTCGCCCACCAAGGCGCGGCCAATCGATTGCCGGACGCTGCTGCGCGAGCCATCGCAGCCGACGACGTAGCGGGCCCGTACAGTTTCCTCTTGCCCTTGACAGTCGGGCTCCATTCGCTGCAGCGTGACCTTCACCGGGTAGTCGCCTGAGTCGCCGACCTCGACGTGCTTGACGTGAAGGTTGTAGTGCGGCACCAGCCGGGTGGAGGACTCGCGCATGACCTCCAACAAGTAATCATGCACGCGTGCCTGGTTGACGATCACGTGCGGAAACTCGGACAAGCCGTCCTCGGTGTCCTGGATCCTCCCGCTGCGGACGATTTTCGCACGGTCCTCAGGATCCGGCCTCCAGAAGACCGTTTCGTTGACCCAGTACGCCTCCTTGAGCAGGCGCTCGGCGAACCCGAAGGCGTTGAACATCTCGACGGTACGGCAGGCAATGCCGTCGGCCTGGCCAAGCTCAAGCGGGCCCTGCCTCCGCTCGACGATCCGGGTCTTGATGTCGGGGAAGGCGGCCAACTGTGCAGCGAGGACAAGGCCGGCCGGACCACAGCCGACGATGAGGACATCCACTTCGTCCGCAAGGCCCTCCTTGGCCCTCATTGCACCCGGGGCGACCGGAAGCACTTGCGGGTCGCCGACCCTGTACCCGTTGAGATAGAACTGCATGCATCGGTCCTTTCAATACAATTATGACGGAACTTGAACTCCCATCGGCAGGGAAGTGGGAAGGTAACGGTTCACCTGCCCCCGGCGCGCGCCCGTACCCTTCGCAATGGTGATAAGGTTGCCGGATTAGAAATCGTGCAAGCGTTTTCGCCATGAGCTCCTTGACCACCGTCGTCGACGATCTCGTCGCTGCCAACCGCATCCTCGCAGGACTCGAGGTGCTCGACGGCTTCGGCCACGTCAGCGTGCGTCACCCGGATCGCGCGGACTGCTTCCTCCTCTCGCGCTCGTTGGCACCCGAGCTCGTGACGCGCGATGACATCATGACGTTCGACATGGCCTCGGCTCCACAGAATGGCGACACGCGCACGCCTTACCTCGAGCGCTTCATCCACGGCGAGATCTTCGCGCAGCGTCCTGACGTGATCTGCGTCGTGCACAGCCACGCAGCAACGGTCGTGCCGTTTGCCGCGAGCTCCGTGCCATTGAAGCCGGTCTATCACATGAGCAGCTTCCTGCGCACCGGCGCGCCGGTGTTCGAAATCCGCGAAAAGTTCGGCATGACCGACATGCTGATCCGCAACAACGCACAAGGCGCGGCGCTCGCCGAAAAACTGGGCGACAATTCGACGGTGCTGATGCGCGGCCACGGCTATTGCACCGTCGGCGGCAGCATCCCCGAAGCAGTTTTCCGCGCGTACTATGCACAGCTCAATGCCGACCTGCAGCAACGCGCGATCGCGCTGGGCGGCGGCGTGACGTATCTCGAAGACGAGGAAGCGCGCCTGTACGACGAAACCAATCGCAGCGTGATCGGCCGTCCCTGGGGCCTGTGGAAAGCGAAGTTCGCACCGAAGGAGTGAGGATGAAAAACGTCGACCCTGTTGTCCTGTTCGCCGCGGCCCTGCTCGCGATACCCGCTGCCTTCGCGCAGGCGCCGGCGTATCCGACGAAACCGGTCAGGCTAGTCGTGCCCTTCTCGCCCGGCGGCGCGTCGGACCTCACCGCGCGCACGCTCGCGCAAAAGATGGGCGAGTCGATGGGCCAGTCGATCGTCGTCGATAACAAGCCTGGCGCCAACGGCGTACTGGGCATCGATTCGGTGGCGAAGTCGCAGCCGGACGGCTACACGATCCTGCTTACCGATCGCGGCTCGCTCACCGTCAACCCGAGCTTGTACGTGAAGCTGCCGTACGACCCAGTCAAGGACTTCAGCTACATCGGCATCGCAACCGACGGGCCGTACGTGCTCGTCGTCAATCCGAACCTCAACGTGAAGACGGTGCAGGAGCTGGTCACGCTATCGAAGTCCAAACCCGGCACACTCAACTACTCTAGCTTCGGCGTCGGCAGTATGGCCCAGCTCAACCTGGAAGCGTTCAACCAGAAGATGGGCACCGACATGCTGCACGTGCCCTACAAAGGCGCGGCGCCGGCGGCCCAGGCAGCGGTGGCCGGCGATGTCGGCGTGACGATCGCCGCCGTGCCGGCCGTGCAGGGATTCATCAAGGACGGTCGCCTGCGCGCACTCGCGGTGGGCTCGGAAAAGCGCTTCGCGGTATTGCCCGACGTGCCGACGATGACGGAAGCGGGTGCGAGCAACGACATCCTCGTACCGACCTACTTCGCGTTGCTTGCCCCCGCGAACACGCCTGCGCCCATCGTGGCCAGGCTCAACGCGGAAATGAAGAAGGCGCTCGCCGATCCAGCGGTGGCAGAGGGGCTCGCAGGTGCGGGACTCGTTCCGGTGGGTGGCACGCCGGAAGCAATGGCGGCGAGTGTCAAGCAGGACGTGCCTCGCTTCGCCGACCTCGTGAAGAAGATCGGCATCAAGCCGGAATGATCTTGCAGCACCGATCACGACCCGCTGTTTCGCTACCACGGTTGGCTCGCCAACGTATGCGTCGTCGCGATCGAGGAGGTCAAGTCAGTTCCGAATGCCCCGGTTTCGCATCCGTTCATTGAACGGCTGATTGGCACCGGCCGCGACGAATATCTCGATCACTTGTTATTTCGGAACGCGATCGACCTCACGCGAAAGTGGACGCGTTCACCGATCATTACAACGCGCGTCGCGTGCACCGCGCCCTTGGCAGCACCACGTCAACCCAACGGGCCCGCGCACGATCCTCACTGCCAGTGCGTGCCGCTCTTCGCCAATATGCTCGGGAGGAGCATTGTCGCGTGTGTTTTCGCACACCGACTTCAGACTGAGCAGGAATTCGCCTCGGAAATGCTGCAGCTGGAAGCGAAGTAGCAGCTGGAAGCGAAATAGCAGGTGGTACCGTGACTCGAATCCCCAAAAGAGTCTCCGATGCCAAACGAAAAGGGCTAGGCCAACTTGACCTAACCCTTTGATTTACTGGCGCGCCCGGCAGGATTCGAACCCACGACCCCCTGGTTCGTAGCCAGGTACTCTATCCATCTGAGCTACGGGCGCTAATCTATAATTATATCAGGTCAACCGTCGCCGCCGTCATCCCTGCCCCGCCCAAGTGGGCGCGGCATCGGCGCCGTATCCGTTTCCGGTCCGCGGTGCGCTCCGCGCCACAAGGACAGGCTCTTCAGTAACCAGGAAATGGCGAGCCAAGCGCCGACGATCGCGAGCGGCCATGCAATGGCTCGCGGCCAAAGCGCCGCAACCACGGTAATCCCGAACACGACCAGCGCCATCGTCGCCAGCAAGCCCGATTCCGCGGGGCCCAGCGTGCGCCGATTGGTCAGCGCCGCGCCCAGTGCACTGCCCACGCTGACCGCGCCCGCCGCTGCGCGCCCCGCGCTGCCGGAGGGAGCGCGCTTGGCCACCTGTTCGCCCGACTCCTTCGCCACTGCCGCACGAGGTTCGGTGCGCCGGATTCGATTGTGCGTCGTGAGCAGAATTTCCGTGGAGTGGCTCACATCCTTTTCGTATTGCGTGGCCATCGCCTGCGCGAACGCCGCGTCCTCGATGGCGACGTCGAGTTCGTAGTTCGACATCCAGCTGGCGAGATTGAGGTTGGTCGAGCCGACGCGGGCCCAGTTGCCATCGGCAACGGCGGTCTTGGCGTGCAGCATCGTGCCGTTCCATTCGAAAACGCGAACGCCCGCCTCCAGCAACGGCCGATATCCGGCGCGCGACAACGGCGACAACGCGGGAATATCCGACGCACCCGGAACCAGCAAGCGCACGTCGACACCATCGGCCGCCGCCGCGCGCAACGCCTGCGTGTACGCGGATGTCCCCACGAAGTACGCGTCGGTCAGCCACAGGCTCTTGCGCGCAACGGACGCCAGAAGCAGGTCGAGGCGATAGATGCCCGCCGCGCCAGGAACGCCTGCAACCACGTGGACGCGCACATTCCCTTGCGGTGCACGATCGGTCGCCGCCGCCGGCAGTACGCCAAGTGGCTCACCCGCGCACGCGGTCCAGATCTGCCTGAATGCGTGTTCCAGTTCGGCGACCGCGGGACCACGAATTTCCACACCCGTGTCGCGCCACGGTTCGAGTCGCTTGCCGGGGTCGCCTTCCCATGCCGAGTCTACGCACAGACCGCTGACGAATCCGACGTCGCCATCCACCACGATGGATTTGCGATGGTCGCGGGAAAGCCACGCCAGCGGGCTGTCGAAGCGCGGCGGATTGAAGACCCGCAATTCCACATCGGCTGCGCGCAACGTATCCCAGAGTTCCCGTCCCCCAAACGAGCCCAGCCAGTCGAAGACCACGCAGACTCGCAGCCCGGCCCTCGCCTTGGCGGCCAGCGCCTCCGCAAACACGTAACCCAGTGGATCGTTGACGATGAGGTAGCTCTCGAACAGGACGTAGCGCTCGGCCCTGCCAATTGCGTCCAGCCACGCGGGGTAATTCTCCCCGGCATCGAGCAGCAACCGGACCGCATTGGCGTCGGAGGGCGCCGCGCCTGCCGCGCGGGCAAACGCATGGTCCCAGCGGAGGGAATCCTGTCCACGTGCGAACGTCGGACTGGACGGAGGAACTTCCTCCGGATGTGGGGCACGACTTGACGCCATGCGGTGATTATCGCGGAGTTATCCCGAGGGAAACAATCGGCGTACCCAGCCGGGGACATGGCCTCGGGTTTTGCGTGTGGCGTAGACAACAATGCATTGTTCCCTGGTGAACTTCGCCATATCAATCGCGTCGCCGTGCGCCAAATGCTCGTCCCGCTGGAAATCGCTCATGATGGGGATCCGGACGTCTTTCGGTTGATCCGGCGCTCATATGACCGGACAATGCGGCATTTCCCTTGAAGTGATGTCATGAAAGTCACCTTTCCCCGCTCCGAGAATCGTGCCAAGCTGGCCGATCCCATCGAATTCCACGCCGTGGAGAAGAAGCGCCGCATACTTTGCAAGGTGAGTCATGCGACGCTGTACGGCACCGGCCGGGACGCGGATGGGAAGGTAACGATCCATGAACTCTGGGATCGTTACATCGATTTCGTCGAAGACGTCGCCGCGCGCCGGATCGAACTCGGCTATTTCGAAAGCGACGGGAGCATCGTCGTGCGCCATGAAGACCTCGCGCAGGCACGGCGCGCGGCTCGGTCCTAGGAATTGCACCTCCGTTCGCAGCCCGCAACCGCCGAATGCAGCCTTTCCGGAGAAGCCGGTAGGTCCCATTTCCGAACACTGCCAGATCAAGTGCCGGGCACCGTGACCGCCCGCCAACAGTTCTCCAGGCCCATTCAATTCCTGGCGTAATTTGACCGGGCGCGCGCTCCGCGCGACCATTGCCGCTCCCCAAGACGCAGGAAGTCGGCTGCGCCTCGATTCCGTGACCGATGTGCATTGCCGCTGGCTTCTGGACCGATGTCGCGATGCCGAGTTGGAAATCGTCGTATGGCACGTCACCCAGAGTCTGGTGTTGCCGTGCTTCGTGTGCACGATATTCGACTCGCGCGGGAACACTTTCTATCCGCACCGTGCCACGGGATCCGGCTGCCATCCTTACAGCCGCATCACACTCGCGCGAGCGATTATGGAGGCGCTGCAGAGCCGGCTGACGCATGTCGTGGGAGGCCGCGACGACATGCATTGGTCGCTCTATCGGAAAGGGCTGCGCGTCGACGACGCGGCAGGCCGGAACTGGGGCAATGCGCTTCTCGATGAGCCCGAAAGCGTCGACTTTGTTGAGGTAGCGCAGGCCCCATCGCTGCCCGAGATCGGCACTCTGCTCGAATGGGTACTGGCGACACTGCGCTCGGAAGGGTTTGCACAGGCCATCCGGATCGATCTTACGCAGGACAGCATCGGAATTCCGGTCGTTCACGTGAGCGTGCCAGGCCTCGAGTCGTTCGTGGCCCAGCCGCATTACACGCCGGGCCCGCGGATGCAGCAACTTATCGAGGGCAGGATTGCCGTATGAACACGTGCCTGTTCGCCGGGCCGACGCTGTACCGCGCGGACATCACATCGGAAATCAAGCGGTTCGGGCCTGCGGCGATGGGATCGATTTACCGCGCTGTCGAGGCGGGGTATCGGCGGGTTGGGATCGTCGACGGTTACTTTGGCAATGTGCCCTCGGTCTGGCACAAGGAGATCCTCTATGCGCTGGCGGAAGGGGTGGAGGTGGTCGGTGCCGCCAGCATGGGCGCGCTGCGGGCACCCGAATTGTCGGCGTACGGCATGGTCGGTGTGGGTCGGATCTACCGGCTATATCGCAGCGGCCGATTTACCGACGACGACGAGTTCGCGGTCATTCACGCGCCGCACTTCCTCGAGTTCCGCCCCTTGTCGCACGCGATGGTCAACATCCGATATACGTTGCGACGCCTGTCGCGGCTTGGTGGCGTCGATCCGGCGATGGCGAGAGTGCTCGTGCAACAAATGAAGACCAGGCACTTTTCACTTCGCACCGATGAAGCGCTGAGTCAGGAGATACGGCACCTGTGCACGAATGCAAACGTCGACGCGGATCCTGTGATACGCCGGTTCGCGTCGGAATATGTCGATGTCAAACGCTCGGACGCGCGAACCTTGGTGGACTACCTCGCGCAGGAACCCCACCCAGTGGCGCGGCCGACTACCTGGGATTTTCCGTCCACGGGACATTGGCGACGGCAATTCATACGCGATATCGCGGATGTCCCGCAGCTCGGAGAAATGCCCTTTTGACTGTCGGAGAGTGGCAATGATCGGGCTTGCTGATGCGGATCAGGTCGACGAGCTTCACTGAAGATGGATTCTTCCGCACCGGCGACCTCGGCGTGCAGAGTGCCGATGGCCAACTGAAGATCACGGGACGCGCAAAGGAGCTGTTCAAGACTGCAAAGGGGGAATACGTGGCCCCTGCGCCGATTGAGAATCGACTGAATGCGCACCCGATGGTGGAAATGGTGATGGTTTCGGGTGTCGGCCAGCCGGCGCCTTACGCAATTGTGGTGCTCGCCGAGTCCCTGCGTCCGCAACTCAATGATCCTGTAGTGCGTGCGCGCGTTGACGCCGAACTCGGCAAGCTGCTGCGCGACGTGAATGAGGGCCTCGCCACATTCGAGCGACTGCAGGCGCTCGTGGTGGCACGCGAACCCTGGTCGATCGAGAATGGATTCCTGACTCCGACGATGAAGTTGAAGCGCAGCCGCGTCGAGGCCGCTTTGGCCGCACAGGTGGACGCGTGGTACGTCGAAACAGGACCCGTGGTCTGGGCCTGAAGGAACTCAGGTCGTGGCGAACGGTGCCGACGTTCTCACATCGCGTCCCTAGAGTTTCGATAAGCGAACGACCGCATTTGGGGGTCAGACGCAACGACCGCAGTTGGCCGATTGCCGACAAGTGTCCGGTGGCGGAGAATAGCCCGTCCGGTGACCGTCGAAACTCGACGATCGTCGTCTTGGAGATCGCGATGCTCTCACGCATGAGCCTTTGCCTTTGCATGGTGCTCGTACCAATATTCGCTCATGCGGACTGGCAATACGCGACATGGGGCATGTCTCCGGAGCACGTTATTGCCGCGTCGAAGGGCGTTGCCGTGCGTGCGGAGAATCCCGCGGTTGCACGGAACGGCGAGCGGGGATTGCTCACTGCCCCCTACGCGACGAATGACATCCTGTTCGACGTTCATTTCTGGTTCGCCGTGGGCGAGCCGAAGTTGGCCCGGGTCAGCCTTGGCACACAGTACGCCGCAGACTGTCCGAATGTGCGTTCCCTCTTGTTCAGTATCTACGGCGCGCCGCAGGTCTCCGATCTCGGGCCGCCCTCGTCCTTGCGGTGGCGCAGCGACGCGACGGTCAATTTCATCGCGTTTTCGCAGTACAGCGACACGCGTTGCGTCCTCGACTACTACCCGATACCCATTCCCGGGCCGCCCGGCCTTTAGGAACGCCGAAGGCAGATAGCGTCCCAGGTTTGCCAAGGCCGGCAACACGCGTGCGCATGTTCCTGCGCCGGTACGTCACTTGGTGTGCACGGCGCGGGAAACACGGGCGTGCGAAGGCGCATGCCGGTTAGCTCAAGGGTTATACGACCAAAGGAGCAGCCATGGTGGAACGTCAGCTTCCGGGCAACTTGGGCGGCGGTGCCGAACGTCTGCAGATGGCCGGAACAGGTCCGCCTACGTTGACGTTTCAACGTTGCGTGAAGACGCAGGAGCAGCCCCTGGGCTCGTCCAGTCCTACGCCGGGACTCGGCCCAACACGGACAGTAGAGTTTCTCCGAAGCAGACGTCCAGTGGTCTGCACGATGGGCCGCTGCGACGAGGCGCGCCGAGGGAATCGCAACCGCGCTTGCAATGGCTGTAACAATGCCCGTCGGCTACTACGGCCGATGCCGCCTAATTTCGGTGGAATCAAGCGCTGGACCAGCCATTCATTTTATTAGCGGCTCCGGCTCGCGGCTGGCGTTCGACCCGCCCTATCCAACCACAAATGAGCGGTCACGGGTCACGACTCGAGTCGATACAATCGAACCCACAAATCAGGCTCCGGCGTGCCCGGCTTCTTGACGTTGAAGAGATCGTTGCCGGTTGGCGCGGGCACGGGCATCGTGCGCCACAGCGACGGCTGCTGGTGAAACTGTTGATGGAACGCTTCTGTCACCCAGATCTCCCCAGGCTCGACGATCTGTTCGACGCGGGAAGCACACAGAATTGCTTCACCACCGACGATTATTGTGCGCAAGTCGGTGTCGGAGACGCGCGATTTCACCTCTCCATAGTGGAGCGCAATTCGCAGGCGCGGCCGCCCGGGAATCCTGTAAACGTCATCCATGAGGTGACGCGCCGTCTGTGCCAACGCCACGGGGTCGTCGTCGGCAATGAGTGCCGCATCGCCGGCCCAGATTGCGGCGATCGCTGTCGCTGGGGCCCAGCGCGTTACCGCTTCCTCTAGCGCCTTTCTGACTGGCGCATCCTTACCGGCTCGCATCAGGCTACCATACCCATGCACATCGGCCTTTAGAACACAGCATGAGCGCATGCATTCAACGCGATCGACGGTGCCGGGTTCATGCCATGACCGCTCGTAGCCAACGATGTTGCACCGGTCGATTCGCTGGAGAAACGCCGGATTGATGCGCCCAATCACATCGGACAACACCGGGTGTATCAAATAGTGTGTGGCGTGCGGCAACACACCGTTTGGCTCAAGCGTTGCCTCACCGGGGCGAAGGAAGCGCTGCCGCCACTCGCCGCGGACCAGGTCGTGTTGGACGTAGCCGAGCAGTCCCACGCGATACAGTGCGTGAAGGACATGCTCGCCCTCGCTCCCCCCCACGCTGTGATCGCTGAAGACCTCCTCCACCTCGGAGCGCGTCAGGATGTGCCCGGGGAGACGATGGAATAGCCGCTCCAGTTCGAGATCCCCGACGTACGGCGCGATCTCGGCGAGGTACTCATGTGCGATCTCGGTCGCCGCCTGATTTACCGCCTCCTTCAAACGGTGCTCGTTCCTGCGCTCGTCGGGCCGGAGCGCGGCAAGCCGATCTCCGATGGTCATCAGATCGCGCGGTCGCAGCAGGGTGTGTCGACAAACGTACTCGAATGCGTCCTCTTCCTCGCGCGTGTAAGTGTCCGTCACGCCGGTGCGGCCCAGGAACGCCTCGAGCGGATTGGTGCGTACCTGCTCCGGTGACACCATGCGATCGGCCTTCACGAGCTGGATGTTGTTGACGAAGATCTCGCGCAGGCTCTCGGTCGAGTACACGATGTCCACAGCGCTGCCCCGATACTGCTGGGACATCGCCGTTCTTTGCGGCAGTCGGGCGTACGCCTCTTTGCGAATAGCGGCGAAGACCTTGAGATGGTGGTTGATGCGCCGCATCTGGTAGGCGACCTCGACCAGACCGAGTTGTGCGAAGTACCAGACTTCGGGAGACAGTTCGCCGGTCACGCTCGCGTTGATCGAGAGGCCCTCGATGTGCTTGTTGAAGTACTCGTCGATCCCATCGATGAAGATAGTGAGCGGCGTGCTGAGCGCGCGCAGTCTCGGCACCAAATGTCCGTCCGTGTCTGTGGCGATACGTTGCAGCTCGCTCGGCGTGAAATCGAGCAGGCGCACGAAGTGGTCGATGACGCTGTGCAACTGTGTATCGCCGATCAGGCCGCTGAGCTTGGCGTTGACTTTGAGCCCGCCAGTTGCGTCGGCATGCTTGAGCACGGTCACAGCTATCGCGGCAAGCCAGACTTTCGACCACGGCAGCGGCGACGCAGCAAAAAACGCGATCGACTCCCGGCTGAAGATCTTGTCACCGATCGGCTTGTCGAGCAGATTGCCGCTCGGTAGACATATCGCGCGCCCTTCGCGTTGATACAGGATGCGCTTCGCCTTCAGTAGCAGGGTCTTGCCGAATCCCTTGGTCCCGATGACGATGAACTTGTCGTCTCGGCCGGGCGTGAGGAAGCCATCGATCTCTGGCGTTCGATGGAGCAAGGACTCGTCGAAATCTTCCGCGACGCGGATGTCGTCGGCGTCCACGGTCCACGCTCGCATGGCTCCCCCTGGCTGGCTTCAATTCGCAGGCCGCAAGGATAGTCTCTTCGATCTTCAGCGTCCAGACACGCATTGCTGCCAAAACCGTAGGGCCATGCGCCCCAAACTAGCTGCGAGACCTACAGGAACTGATCGACTTACGATAACACGGGCTCGTTTCCGATCACCTGTGCTTGTGCCTGATCAGCGGCATAGGCAGGCTACAATGCAATTCCGATCTACGATGGTGGCTAGTCATTTTTCAGAACGGGTACGTGGCTTGGAGTCACATCGCTGGGGCCCGAACTCATCCTTCGAAGGCCATAAGCACATTCGGAAGCCGAACAAATGGAGCGCACTTTCGATCGTCTGCTCCTGGCCTATTTTGTTGAAAAACCCTTGAACTGTCGATGGTTGATCGCGTCTGAGTAATCAGCTCGGCGACGACAGGAGAGCCTCGACATGATGGGCGAACAGGGTGGCAACCAAGAGCGATTGTTTTATTCGTTCGATCTCGAAGATCACGTTCCTGCTGATCATCTGCTGCGCGGGGTAGATCACTTTCTTGATCTGAGCGAACTGCGTCAGCACCTCGTCACCTACTACAGCAACACCGGTCGGCCGTCGATTGCCCCCGAGCTGATGATCCGGATGCTGATCATCGGCTACTGTTTCGGCATTCGGTCCGAGCGCCGCCTCTGCGAAGAGGTCCATCTGAATCTCGCCTACCGCTGGTTCTGTCGTCTTGGATTGGAAGACAGCATTCCGGATCACGCGACCTTCTCCAAGAATCGCCATGGTCGTTTCCGGGAGAGCGATACGTTTCGGCATGTCTTCGAGAGTGTGCTGCGCCGCTGCATGACGGAGGGCATGGTCGGGGGAGAAGGTTTCGCCATCGATGCCAGTGTCGTGCGCGCGGATGCCAACCGTGCCCGCGGCGTACCTGGCGCAGAAGCCATGAACTGGAAGAGCGGCGAAGGCGCGACCCGAGCGGTGCGCGAATACGTGGCTGGGCTGGAAGCGGCCAATCCAACGGATACACCACCGAAATCGGTGTCGCTGACGGACCCAGCCGCGCGCTACACGGCGGCGCCAGGCGGACCAGCGTTCTACGGCTACTCCACCAACTATCTGGTGGATGTCGACGCCGGCATCATTGTGGATGTCGAGGCGACGCCTGCCTTGCGCACCGATGAAGTGAACGCGACCCGTACGATGATTGACCGGGTACAGGATCGGTTCGACTTGAAGCCGCAGCGGCTGATCGGCGACATGGCCTACGGTGCGGGCCGACTGCTGCCGAAGGTGCATCTAACAAGCAGCCGTTGCCGCGAACGTCCGCAATCGGGATGAGTGTGAGGCCGGAGTCGACCCCAAGCGGTCCATTGATCTTTACGAATGCCGACGTCCGGGAGCGTAGAAGCGGACATGCGACTCTATCGCTTCACAATCAGCCAGCGCAACGTGGCCGCATGCAGTGCAAAGGTATGGCGCCGGCATTTGGCGGGCAATTCCCGCGGGTCGGAGGCTGTGCCCCACCGTTGGATTGTCCTGGTTCGGCCGGTTCAAACGCGGCGCGGCGGGGTGCCGAGACCAGCCATCCGCTTGCATCGGCCATTCGCATGAACGAATCACTCCCGCGTCCTCGGTGGAAGCCACGTCACCTGACAGCGTTCTTCGGAGTAGGAGACGGTCAGATCGTAACTATCTAGATTCTGCTCGACACCCTGCAAGCGAAGACTTCTGCTGCGGTCCACTAACAAGGTCGTGTCGTCATAGGTTTCCCGGATCAAGAAAAGGGGAATGAATGCGTCTTCCGGATAGGGATCGTCCACGAGCAGGATGCGAGACCCCTTAGGCACCTGGGGCAGACACTTGCGAATTTGCGTTGCATAGCCAAGATTCCTGTTCTGGACCTCATTGACGATTGACAGCACCTGATCAAATGCGTAGTTGTTTTTTGGGATGACGATGCACGCAAGAACGAGCCAGAGAACGGCCGAGCTGGCAAGCTCGAGACCAAACGTCAATCCGCGTCTCGGCAATTCTCGTTTCCAGTGGCCGAGGCCATCAACGACAATTGTTACCAGATATACTCGGCTGGCGACAAGCATCCCAGCAATCCACAGCGACCAGTAAAGCGATGGTACGTAAAGTGCGAAACCTCCTCTCGCCGGAATGAAGGCCAAGGGTAAGAACGAAACGCTTGCCATAATGCCCGCCATCGCCAGGTGCCGCTTTCCGAATACGCAACCCAAGGCTGGAAGCGCGACCAGCACGCCAGCCACGATCCCCGGCGAAAACCTAAATGTGCCAAGAAACAAGGCATTCAAGTAGAACGCGTAGTTTGTAAGAAATAGAATTCCGGACGGCTCCGGACGGTACGCGTCCAGCTGGACCAACGAGTCTTTGCCCAGGTATTTGCCAGCCATGTAAGCCGCGACCACGACGCCACCGAGCAATGCCACGCGACCTGGTCCGATTGACCACTGCCGGAGGCTATCCAGGAACCTGCCCCGTCGGAAATTGCGGGGCGGGTTCCACAGTAATTCGTATACTAGAAGGGCAACGGGCAAACTGACGGAAATCTCCTTGGAATTCAAACTGGCAATCAGCAGGATCAGCACAAAGGCGCTCTGACGGAAGCTCGGGAGCTTGCCGCGTTGTCGAATCAGCAGGTAGTAGTAGAAAGCGCTGTAATAGAAGAAGAATGCCAGCACGTCGTAAATCATTCCGGTGTCGTAATAGATCGACACAAAACTCTCGTTCAGCCCCGTGAGCAACACCGACACGGCACCGACCTCGACCGAACTCGCAAGATTTCTAACCACGAGAAAGACCAGGCCGACGTTTAGCACAACGACGATCAGCGTGGCAACGCGATAGGGACCGGGTTGAAAGCCCCAGAGCGAATACAACCCCTTGCAAAACAACCCGCCCATGGGGCGATAGAAATCCGAGGTGAAAATGACGTTGGCGCGCAGTACTTCGGCCCAAGAACGCACCCAGTAATAGTGCATGTTCATCAGGTCGTCGCCGCTGAACCAGGAATTCAGTCCGTCGACAGTGAATCTCAGGAAGTACAGGCTGAACGCGACGACAAATACCGCGAGCGCAATTCGTCGGACCCATAGAGGCAGGTCAACCCCCTTCCGTTGTTGCACGTTTGGAAGTTCAGGGTTATGCAGCAGTGGTGGCTGTCGCTCGCCCAATGAGTTAAGTTGACATGGCGGGAATCGTGATTCGCATGCGTCCGCGGACGGGTCCGACTAGAAAGCAGTATAGCTCGCAGTCTGACAGTTGCGCGCTCTTTGCCTAGCCTGGCCACTTGCGCATGCGTTCCGGGCACTTGGAGTCGTCCAATGCGACGCTGAAAGTGGAAGCGTCGATGCAGAGAAGAGATTGCGACGAGTAACCGTCGATTAGCTACCGTACGCTGATCGCAATCACCTTGGCCCAGTCACGAATGCAGGTTCGCGGACAGTCGCAGCCGGGCGGCCCCCCGTTCGATCATTTCGGCCTCCTGCCGAACGTTCCGTGCGTTCGACCGTCGCCCGCTCAGGGCGTCCGTCTACGGTCTGCAAATTGCCTAACGACGAGTACTGCGCCAGTCGCGACTATTTTTGCAACTGGACATTTCGAGTGCATGGCAGCAACTCGACGCTCGCGATCCGCGAGAGCATCCAGTGATCTCGCGAACACCATCGCCCTGACCCGGTAAAAGGAGCTAAATCAAGTCCGTGCCGCCGCGCGATGACGAGTCTCGATTCGCGGTGTCCGCTTATTGGTAATTTTGCCTGTAGCGCTGACCTTCCGCATTTGGCCGGTAGTGTGAATTCGGAACGGCGTCCGTTAGCTGACCTTCGCGTCAGACGCTGACTTTCCAAGGGTAGCTTGTATGGTGAGTTGGTGTTATCGGCTTTCTTCTGACACAGTGAAGAGGCCGGGGTGGAGGGGCCAAGGGCAGCATCTGCTTTCTCTCGGGAAAGACAGACTCCGATAGTTTCCCCTCACCCACACCGCCAAGCGTCGATGAGGAATCTAGCGGCTAGGACCGCCGATTTGAACGCAAGCTTACGCAAGTGTGTTCCACCCCAGCACCCTGAAGGTTAGTCATGGGAGACACATCATGCAAACCCCGTCCGTAGTACTCAATATTGGCGCCGATGTCGCCAAGGATGCGATCGTCGTGGCCTGCGCTGAAGGAACCTTCCCCGTGCGCGAGATTGCCAATCAACGCGCGGCGGTGCTGGCTTTTTTCAAGGATCTGCCGGCGGGCACCCGTATCGGCGTGGAATCCACTGGTAGCTACCACGAATTGTTCACGGGGGCGGCCCACCAGCTCGGCTTTCTGGTCTTCCTGCTCAATCCCAAGGATACCCGCCACTATGCTAAGGCCGTTGGAGTGCGGGGCAAGACCGATCGCGTGGATGCCGAACTCATCGCCCGCATGATCGCCCACGAGCACACCAAGCTGCACGCCTGGATCCCACCAACGCCGCAGCAGCGCGAGATCGATCGACTGCTCAAACGCCGCGCTACACTGGTCTCCCTGCGCGAAGCCGTCGCGATGTCGCTCCGTGAACTGGGCGGCTTCGCCGCCGAACTCACGGCGCTAAGAACACGCTTCAATCAGCTTATTGCGCGCATTGACCTGCGGGTCAAGGACTTGGTCGAAGCGAGTCCTGAGCGCAAACAGAACTTCACACGGCTGTGCACGATCACCGGCGTCGGGCCAGTCGTTGGCACCGCTCTGGTCAACACCCTCGAGCGGGTGCCGGTGAAGAGCGCGGATGCGTTCGTCGCCTTTACCGGACTGGACCCTCGACCGGATGACTCGGGACAGCACCGCGGCAAACGGCGCCTGTCCAAACGCGGACCGGCCGAACTGCGTCGGCTACTCTACCTAGCGGCGCTGTCGGCAGCCAAGACGAAGACATGGCGGCCACTCTATGAGCATTACCGGGCCAAGGGCCTATCCAGCACGGCAACCATCGTCATCCTCGCTCGACGGATCGCTCGCACCGCCTGGTCGATCTATACCTACAAAACCGAGTTCGACTCTGCGCGTCTCACGAAGCCATTGACATAAACCATAGAATCTATCGGCAACTTGGGGGAATCTCAGCTCCCGGCCACAACCAGACCGTGGCCGTGACGCTCCATAGCTGACATTCGCGATATTGGTCAGGACAGATTCGTGGCAGCTGGCGTGCGGCGGCATGCCCGGCTTTGTATTGTTGTACGGACCCGCAGATGCCAGAATGCCTGGAAAGCATGCGGTTAGCGCTTATAGCCCCTTGTCATCATTATCGATTCATATCCCGGCGTCAGCGCCGCATTATCACTGTTGGGCCGCATCCGCGCACACGATGCACGGTGTCTGAAAACGCTGAGGCAATTGCGGAACCTTTGGAAGAATTGGCCGGAGACGCTGGTGAAGGCGCGAGTCGCATTTGTCGTCACGCTTGTATCGTGGTCGGCTTTGTTGCCGGCACTGAAAGCCGCAGCCGCGGAGGAAAGCGGCCGAGTGGTCAAAATCGGCATCCTTGCGCTTGACGACGGCGCCGGCGCCGGCATGCGACGGCGTCTCCAATCGCTCGGTTGGGTGGAACGGAAGAACGTCATTTTCGACTATCGGCATGCCGGCGGAGACGCGGCGCGGCTTCCCGAGGCTGCCGCGACGCTGGTGCGAGGGAAGCCGGATGTGATCATCGCTTGGAACAACTCGCCGGCGTTTGCTGCAAAAGCCGCGACCGACACCATCCCCATCGTCGTTTGGGCCGCGCACGGCGCGCTGGCGACCGGGTTGGTAACCAGTCTGAGCCGACCAGGCGGCAACCTGACCGGCACAGAGAGCTTGGCGCCCGAACTCGACGCCAAGCGTATGGAATTACTCAAACAAATCGTGCCGGGGTTGGCGCGAGTAGCCGTGCTCTATGACACCGGTGATCAGGGCTCAGCCGTGCACCTGAAGTCGACCCAAGCCGCGGGTAAAGCCCTAGCTGTTGCCATCTCAGCGCTCGAGGTCGCGCGCGCGGAAGACTTCGAGCCTGTACTCTCGGTCTCCGCAGGCAAGCGATTGGGCGGCTTTCTCACGTTCACCAGCAGCCTAACTTACGCGAATTGGCAGCACATTATGGACTTTACACTTGCCAACCGGTTGCCTACGGTGTGCGAGTTCAAGCAGATGACGCAGGCCGGCTGCATGCTCTCGTACGGGCCTACCTTTAGCGAATTTGACCAGCGCACCGCGGCGCAGGTCGACAAGATCCTCAAGGGCACCAAGCCCGGCGATCTCCCTATCGAGCAGCCAACCAAGTTCGAGCTGGTCATAAACCTCAAGACAGCCAAGGCGCTCGGCGTCACCATCCCGCCGTCGCTGCTGCTTCGCGCGGATGAGGTGATTCAGTAGACGAACGCCTCGGAGTCGATCACTGTGCAGTATCCGGTTCTAGTACGACGCATTGGCCGGAGTGGGTCGAGTCCGGGCTTAGAACCGTTAGCGCCCAACGGCTGCTGAATTTCCCTCACCGGACATTGCTAAGTCGGACCCGGCGGGCTTGAACCGGCCATCTGCAGACGTTCGGCACCGCCGCCCAAGTTGCCCGGAAGCTGACGTTCCACCATGGCTGCTCCTTTGGTCGTATAACCCTTGAGCTAACCGGCATGCGCCTTCGCACGCCCGTGTTTCCCGCGCCGTGCACACCAAGTGACGTACCGGCGCAGGAACATGCGCACGCGTGTTGCCGGCCTTGGCAAACCTGGGACGCTATCTGCCTTCGGCGTTCCTAAAGGCCGGGCGGCCCGGGAATGGGTATCGGGTAGTAGTCGAGGACGCAACGCGTGTCGCTGTACTGCGAAAACGCGATGAAATTGACCGTCGCGTCGCTGCGCCACCGCAAGGACGAGGGCGGCCCGAGATCGGAGACCTGCGGCGCGCCGTAGATACTGAACAAGAGGGAACGCACATTCGGACAGTCTGCGGCGTACTGTGTGCCAAGGCTGACCCGGGCCAACTTCGGCTCGCCCACGGCGAACCAGAAATGAACGTCGAACAGGATGTCATTCGTCGCGTAGGGGGCAGTGAGCAATCCCCGCTCGCCGTTCCGTGCAACCGCGGGATTCTCCGCACGCACGGCAACGCCCTTCGACGCGGCAATAACGTGCTCCGGAGACATGCCCCATGTCGCGTATTGCCAGTCCGCATGAGCGAATATTGGTACGAGCACCATGCAAAGGCAAAGGCTCATGCGTGAGAGCATCGCGATCTCCAAGACGACGATCGTCGAGTTTCGACGGTCACCGGACGGGCTATTCTCCGCCACCGGACATTTGTCGGCAATCGGCCAGGAGCAGCCCAACAGCGCGCGCGCAGAAAGCACTCCATACCGGCCATTGGGGCGGCCCCTTCGAGTAGAATGGCGCACCGCAGAAAGCATTTCCGAAATGCCAATAGACTGGTCGCGACAATTTCGCTACCCGTTCGGCCGCGCGCAATCGAATGACGAGAGCGAAATCGATGACGCCAGGAAAGACGTTTGCCCTCGGCTGTGCCTTGGTGGGCGCCACAACGTTCGCTGCTTTGCCTGCACTGACGCAAGAGAACAAGCTCGACGTCGTGTTCATTCTCGCCGACAACGTCGGCAACGGCGATCTGGGCTCATACGGCGGCGGCAAGCTGCGCGGCCGCCGATACCCCATATCGACCAACTTGCCCGCGGGGGCCTGCGTTTCACACAGTATTTGGTCGAGCCCGGCTGCACACGATCGCGCTCCGCGCTGTTGACCGGGCAGTATTCGATCCACAATGGTCTGTCCCTGATCATCGCGGGCTTGCTGGCGGCGACGCGCGGTGCCTGACGCATTCACCCAACGCTTGTTTGGCGGCGGCGCTGCCGGTGCCCGCAGCGGCCAGATCATCGCATTGCTTGCAGTGTTGATCGGGCTGGGTGCGGCGCTGCTCGGGGAAGCCCGCTGGCTCGTGGCTGACGACGACAATCTGTGGCTGGCGGCCTTGGTTCGTGCCGATTCGCCGGCGCCGTTGCGCCGCCTCGAAGACCAGATGATCGACGGTCTGCATGCGCAAGGGGTTTCCGCCAACGACATCCTGCGCTTCGAAAATCGGCGCGACTACGGCGGTAACTACATTGGCGCGATCCAGCTATGGCGTTTTGCCTCGGGCTGGTTCGCAGCCGGCGCGAATCTGGCGGACGCAAGCGCCAATGCGCTGGCTAAGCGAATGGCGATCATGTTTACCTTCGGCATTGGGATGATCTGGCTGCTGTTCGGCTTGGTTCTGGCCCGGCTCGGGGACGAGTCGCTGCGACGTGCCGCGTTGGTGGGCCTGGCGTTCATCGCGCTGTGGTTCGCGCTGGTGCCGATCGAATTCAGCCAGAAGCTTGGTCTGGACAAATCGATCGCGCACGTGCTGCCAGAAACACTGTTCACGCTGCTGCGGCCGCACGACGGTCTGTCACTATTCGGGTTCACCGGCCGCAACTTGTTCACGGTGCTGTTCCTGGCGGCCATGCTCAGCCGCTGGTCCGGCCATGACCGCAACGCGGCGCTTTTGCTGCTGATCGCCACGCTGATGCATGGCAGCTATGGCTCGATGATGCTGCCATTCGTGCTGCTTTGCGATTTGCTGAACCGTCGCAGCAATCTGCGCGACCCGGTGTACGACGCGCTGCTCGCGGTGATCGCGCTCTATTCGTTCGGCTCCGAGACCTTGTGGCGAACGACCTTACGACTCGACTCAACCGTGTGGGTCGGTGTGGTGCTGGTGGTGATCGGCGTTGCGATCCTCTTGCTGCGTCTGCGCTCGAAGCAGGCCTACGCAAACCGGCCAATGCGCGATGTCGCCGTGCTTGCCGGACTTTGGCTGGTAACCTTGCCGATTACGATCGTGATGCGCCATGTCGCCGATCCGACGTCGGTAGAGTATTTCTGGTCGCAACTGCATGCGCGCACCCTGGGCGTGCTGCAGCCGGTGTTCGCGGTCGCGCTGGGCGTCTGGTTAATGCGCGACGAGGGCTTTTCGCGCGGCCTCAAGGCACTGCTGATTACGCTGGCGATTGCGCTGCCGATTGGCGGGCTGCGCGGCTTGATGTCGAGCAATGGCGCAGTGCCGCGCCTGACGAACTCATACTCCAATCTGCAGCAACGGCTAGGCGAGCTGCCGCAGCAGCAACCGCTGGCGGCGATCAACAGTCAACGGGAGGAGCTCATCTACTTTGCGATCGAACGCGCGTTGTCAGGGCATCCCAGCGCACTCGCGCACGAGCGTCTGACGCCATAGCTACCGCGGCGCGCGCATCGTTGCGCACGATCCCCGCCTAGACTTCGCTGATCTTGCTTGAATACTGGACGCTCTGCAGTTGCGCGGAGGCTTTTCGCACCGAGAATTTGCCCGCGGTAATTGACGCCGAAGCGATACCGAGAACTGGATACTCTTGGCCTACCGCGGGAAGTTGCTCGCGATGACAGTCGAGTGCTGGTCGCAAGGCAGTAGGCGCCAAACGATCGGCGCAAGGATGAGCGATGCCGCGCCTAGGACTGCTGCTCGTCAAGCGAACTGCGGAGCAACAGTTGTAGGGGTGGATGTCCGTTTGCGGTTATCGAACTTTCGCAGGTCCGCGAATTAGAATGCCCGAGGTTCCGTTTCCGCAAGCAACGAGCGCAGTTCTGCATATACGTGTTGTACCGGAATCGTGGCCAGGCAATCGGACACCTTGCCACCGCCGCATCCATCGCGACCGCATGGTCCGCACAGATGCTCGTCGGACCTGATTACACGCGCCGGAACTCCCCACGGCCCCCATTGTATTTCGTTCGATGGGCCGAACAGCGCAACTGTGGGCGTGCCCATTGCCGCTGCGATGTGCATCGGAGCCGAGTCCACACCGACGAATGCACGCGCTCTTTCCGCGAGAGCGGCCAGTTCGGGGAGTGTCAACTGCGCGCTCAAGTCGACGGTTTGCTTGCGCGTGACGGGTTTGATGGCTGCGAGGATCGCCGCGACAAGCCCGCGTTCGCGCTCGTCCGGTGCGCCCGTGACAACAACATCAAGACCGCCGGCGACGATTAAGTCGATCAAATGGGCGGTCCGCTCTGCGGGCCAGCATTTGAAGAGCCAACGCGAACCGGCATGCACCTGTACAAAGGCGTGCGCCGACAATCCGTACTGCGAGATCAAATCCACAGCTCTCGCTGTCGCGTCCGCGCTGGGGACCAACACCAGTCGTTTGTCGGACTGGTCAGGATAGATGCCGATCCGGCGCAGCGCGTCGAGGTTGGATTCGACGGTGTGGCGTCGCGGCGGCTGGCAATAGAAATGGGTAAAGTGCCACTTCCATAGCCGCTTATGCGATTGACGCTCGGGACTTATCGACCACTGAGGATGCAACAGGCGGGCGAGGCTTAACCCTCGCGGATGGTCGGTTAGGTGGATCAGAAGGTCGTATCGCCGGGATCGCAGCCGCCGCAGGAGCCGAAATTCTTCCCCAACTTGGGTCACGATGCCCTGCCTCTTCCAGTTGCGGTCGATCGTGTGAATCTGCGCGATGCCCGGATGGCCCTTAAGCATTGGCTCAGTTTCGCGGTAGACGAGCGCGTCAATTTCCGCATCCCACGTTACGCGCGCGAGGTTGGAGAACACAGGCGAGGTCAGCAGCACGTCGCCAATGTGGCGCAGTTTGGTCACCAGTACGCGACGGACCTTGTGCAACGGAACGGGGTCAGGAAGCGCGCTGGCGGTGGTTGGCGAAAAATCGAAAAACATTCGCTTTTGGTCTATTGCTTGGCGTGCGATATCAGCGCTAACCATTCTTAGACCTCCCGAGTTGGCATTGACATCAGATACCTTACCCATGCACGTCCTTCCGTTAACACAGGTCCAGAGTTGCATAGGCTTCTCGCGACAACCTCGTGCAGCACCTATCTCTTTGGATCGACGTAACCATCGCGTCGATCATTGCTGATGGCGCTCTGCAGATCGTACGCGCCGATTCTGTCTATCCCCTGTCGGATTTCTGACAAATTGCGGACTCTACAATCGGAGCTCGTTCCCCCACACGGCGCGCAAACTGCCGTATTGATTCTCCGCGTTCCGAACCCGGCTACACTTGCTTTGCATCAAACGGCGCCCATGGTTCCTAGCCCCCGACAATCAAGTCCCCGCACTCCGTACTCAACCCTTGCCCTCCGCACCCTGGACTCCGAACTCAACCCTCAGTCTAGTGCCCCTGACTTGCGGCGCTGGGGCTTCGCATCCATGCCGACGAATCCCTGACACCATTGATTTGCCGCCGACGAATCGGTGCGTCGATCCTCCGTTGAGTGGCTGCTTCCGTGGTTTGCAACGACCGGTCCGGAGTACCTTCACCGGCAGGTCAGGGTCGCGAGTTGCCTTTCGACGAAGGTCAACTCGCGGCCGAGGCTGTGTGAAAACTCGATTCGCATAGCTCGCGCGAAAATTCGACCGCTCAGATCGTGCTGTATTCAATTCTTTGCGAGTGGGGAGGGGTAAGAAGACCCCTGAAATCGAAATCGGGGCGCGTTTTCACACAGCCTCGGCCACAAGCAGTCGTATTTCGCTGCCTCCCAATTCGCTTGAGAGCAGACGTTTCACGCCTTCTTCCAGTCGTGCCCATATCGCGGGGCAATGCGCTCCGCCGACCCCCTCCGCAAACCAGCGATCAACCAGCGCCGGTTGGAGGCGGCCGCTTGACTCTGCCAGGAAGGTGTCCGTAGGAACGAAAGGACGCGGTCGCCCGGATTCGCCGTAGCATAAGTAGGGGCATCAATGAATATCCCATACCTTTCGCGCAAATCAGAGTAGGCTGAATAGCGATTTTCAGGTTAGCGACGTTTTCTTCCGACTTGGCAGACCGCCATCAAACGTAACGCAAAGCCAGTCCCGCTGGTGCCAGTCCCCGCCCACACGCCGTCTGTGCGCGTCAACGGCATTGGGTCGCTTGCACCGGTAATCTCCATCCGCGATTTCAAGGCGCATTGCCGGACGTGCAGCATGAGCGAACTGTGCCTGCCGGTTGCCTTCACCAGCGATCAGATGGAGCAGTTCGACGCGTTGGTGGTCCACAGGACCATGCTCAAGAAAAACGACTCCCTGTATCGGACTGGAGAGGTCTTTCACTCGTTGTATGCGATCCAGTTGGGGTCGATAAAAACGGCTACGCTCGCCGAGGATGGCCGCGAGCAGGTAACCGGTTATCACATTCTCGGCGAAATCATTGGGTTCGACGGCATCGGCACCGACCACCACCGTACCGGGGCAACCGCGCTTGAGGATACCGAAGTCTGCATGCTGCCTTTCACCAATGTCGAGAATCTCGCGCGGTCGATGCCCGCGCTGCAGCACAACCTGCACCGGATGATGTCTACGGAAATCGCGCGGGGGAATAGCGTGATGCTTCTGCTCGGCAGCATGCGCGCGGACGAGCGCCTCGCCATGTTCCTCTTGAATCTGGCCGACCGCTACGGTCATCGTGGTTATTCGTTCACTGAATATGTACTGCGTATGACGCGCGAGGAGATCGGAAGCTATCTCGGATTGAAGCTCGAGACCGTGAGCCGACTCTTCTCGCGGTTTCAGGGAGACGGGTTGATCCAGGTGCAAGGTCGCGCGGTGAAGTTGCTCGACACGGTCCGATTGAAGGGGATCTTCGGCGAACGCAACTGACCAATCCTCCGCGTTCCATTGCCGCGCTATGCGACTTTCTGGTTACGGTCGGCTGCGCGACCGGTGCGGGTCGAGGCCGTGCAAGAACAATTTGGACATTCTGGATTGAGTGATGATGGCGCGCCGTGCGTAGACGTTCCGGCGCCTGGTCGTCGATGTCTGTGTTCCATTGGATTCAACGGCCGTTTCGGGGCATCCTCGGTTTCAGCTTGGGGTCGCTAGCGGTCTTCGCTCCAGGCAGCCAGTCCCGATTCCCATTTGCCAAGCACCTACCCAACAATCTTAGGACTGAGCACGCCGAACGAGGGGCGCAGTGTTGAGGGCGAGCCCGAAGGACGTATGCTGCTCCGCAGCGCTTATTTAGGCATACTTCCGAAACGTGCCTCCTGGTTGGCCGACGCGGAAAGCGGGAACAATCGGTCCCACAAACGGCATCGATCTCGTCGCTGCTCGTCGCAGGTCTGGTATGCGCCGCAGACTCGTCGGAAGTAGCCACCGTTCGCCATTGCGAAAGCGGTCTTCGATCAGAATCGCCATCACGGCGGCCAGAATAGCCTCCGCCAGAAGTATCGCGTAGTCATTGCCGGCCCGCATCCTGCAACTCCGCGTCGACACACGATTCCTCGAGGATGATCCGGCGCAAGGCTTCACGCTGGGACAGAAACGCGACCTTGCGTTCCAACGCGCCAACGCGGGACGCCAAGACGGCCATCGGCCCCAACGTGGGATGCAGCGCGAGCCGGGCCACGCGGAACACCTCGGCTACAGGATCAAGCATCGGGATCGCTCCCGGCAATTTCGTGCAATGCGGCATGAATCTCGCGCTGCAAAAGGTTTTCAATACGGACGCGCTCCACCGGCGCCGTGATCTGCCCGGCGAACGCGTTCGGAATCGCCGACAGGCGCGACCGCAGGATCGTGAGTTGTTTGATCCATCCGGCTTGCACGGTCGCGCGATCGAGGCTGCGCCCGTCCAGGCGCGCCAGTTCCAGTTCGCGGGTCTGAGCGTTCGCCTTGTCGAGCCGGTCCCGCCAGGAACGGGTCGGTGGGTCGGCGCCGGCAACTGTTGCCACTTCGTCCAATGATGGGACGAGGTTGGAAACATCCTTGGTCCGCTTCCGCCTGGTGCGAATGTGGGCCGCGTGCCAGACCTTCGTCGCCGCAACGTCGTACAACGGCATGCCGCGGCGCCCCCAGCGTGTGATGAGCGAAGGATCGGCACCGAGAGCTTGGGCGAGTTCATTGCGTGACGGCATGGCGATAACCACTGACTATCGAAATGACCAATTTTATAACCCTGAGACTCCCGACCCCTCGCCGCGCGGAATAACCCCCGGGGGGTATGCGAACAGGGGCCTGCGCAACTCGTTGATAGCATGGAGTATTCGATGTGCGCTTGCGAGCCTAGCCCGTAGGTTGCGGACGAGCGTGCGCTCGACGGACTTCCTGGCGATGGTCCCGATAGCGGGCAGCATTTCGTCGATCATGCGGTGCACGTCGCGTCGGTGCGACGCCGACCAGAGGCGATGCGCGTTCTCGTAGAACATATCCGCGACGGTCGCGAACACCGTTCCCTTTGCCGTGGCCGTCTGCGCGCCGGCCCACAGCGCGGCCTCAGCCTCGCGCCGCTGCTGGATCGGGTCCACGCCGGCCACGATGACCTTCTTCGCTGCACCCCGCTTGTCGCGGGCTTCCTTCAGTTTCACGGTCGGGTAGACGTCCAGTGCGAGCGTCTTGACCTTGCCGCCGTGGCGGTACTTCAGCCGCCAGCAGCGCCCGCCCGCGGGCAGGACGAGGAGATACAGTCCGCCACCATCGAAGTGTTTACCGGGAGTACACGTCTTGCACTTCAGATCGGAGAGTTTGTCTTTCACCGTATGCCCCTTTTGATTTGGTTGTTGTCCATCTGCTTGGTTTTTGAGTAGTCACCGATCGGAAAAAGGGGGTACAAATACCCGCTGGTGCATTGGCACGGGCCGAAACGGACTGAAACAGGACGGCACACGAAAACGCCTGTTTCCGCTAGTAAATCAGCGGGTTAGGCGCGAAACCGGGAGGGTTTGAAACAGGTTAAAACAGGGTCTTGGCGGAGACGCAGGGATTCGAACCCTGGATACAGGTTTTGGCCCGTATGCTCCCTTAGCAGGGGAGTGCCTTCGACCACTCGGCCACGTCTCCAGTCGCCCGCGCATTCTACCGGCGCGAGCGCATCCACGTCCAGCGGGACCGGCAATTTTCCTCGAAAAATCCGCGTCTTAGTACAGGACTACGCCGTCTCGACCGGGGCATTCTCCAGCCCGAATGCCTTGTGCAGCACGCGTACAGCCAGTTCGAGGTACTTCTCGTCGATGACGACGGAAATCTTGATTTCCGATGTCGAGATCATCTGGATATTGATGCCTTCGTCGGCCAGCGTCTTGAACATCTTGGAGGCGAGGCCGGTGTGCGAGCGCATGCCGATGCCGATCACCGAGACCTTGCAGATGCGGTTGTCGCCGATGATCTCGCGCGCAGTGAAGTTCTTGCCGCGTTCCTGCGCCAGAACGTCGAGCGTCTTCAGGTATTCGCTGCGGTTCACCGTGAACGAGAAATCCGTGTGCCCGGAGGCGCCGATGTTCTGCACGATCATGTCGACGTCGAGGTTCGCGGCTGCCACGGGCCCCAGGATGCTGTAAGCGATGCCCGGCTTGTCCGGCACGCCCATCACCGAAATCTTCGCCTCGTCGCGGTTGAACGCGATGCCCGAGATGATCGCCTCTTCCATGGTGTCGTTTTCCTCGAATGTGATGAGCGTGCCCGGGCCGGAGGACTCCGGGTCCTCGAACGCCGACAGCACGCGCAGCTTGACCTTGTACTTGCCCGCGAATTCCACCGACCGAATCTGCAGGACCTTCGAACCCAGGCTCGCCATTTCGAGCATTTCCTCGAAAGTGACAGTGTCCAGGCGCCGCGCCTCGGGCACGATGCGCGGATCGGTCGTGTAGACGCCGTCGACATCGGTGTAGATCTGGCATTCATCGGCCTTGAGCGCGGCGGCCAGCGCCACGCCGGAGGTGTCCGAACCGCCTCGGCCCAGCGTGGTGATGTTGCCTTCGGCATCCACGCCCTGGAAACCGGCGACAATGACAATCGTGCCGGCTTCGATGTCGCGGCGCATGTTCCCCTCGTCAATCTCGACGATGCGCGCTTTCGTGTACGCGTTGTCGGTGAGGATGCGCACCTGTCCGCCCGTATAACTTCGCGCCTGCAGGCCGATCTCCTGCAGCGCAATCGCAAGCAGACCAATGGTGACCTGCTCACCCGTGGCGGCGATCACGTCGAGTTCGCGCGGATCCGGCTGCGCCGAGAGTTCCTTGGCCAACGCGAGCAGCCGATTGGTTTCCCCCGACATCGCCGATACGACGACGACCAGCTGGTGACCCTGTGCGTGATAGTGCGCGACGCGACGGGCAACATTCCTGATGCGGTCGATCGTGCCGACCGAAGTGCCACCATATTTTTGGACAATCAGTGCCATTGAGGAACGATCAAAGTCTTTGGGCTTGCAGTGGTCAGAGTAGACGCGGATCAGTGCCGCTTCAGTCGAGCTGACGGAAAACCAGTGTGGCGTTGGTGCCGCCGAAGCCGAAGGAGTTGGACATCGCCCCACGGATGCGCATCTTGCGCGCCACGCCGGGCACGAAATCGAGGTCGCACTTGGGATCGACGTTCACAAGGTTGGCGGTCGGCGGGGCGATCTGGTCGCGCAGGGCCAGTATGGTGAACACGGCCTCGATGCCGCCGGCTGCGCCGAGCAGATGCCCGGTCATCGATTTGGTGGACGACACCGCGAGCTTGTACGCATGTTCGCCGAAGGCGCGCTTCACGCCCGTGCACTCCGCGAGATCGCCCAGTGGCGTCGACGTGCCGTGGGCATTGATGTAGTCGATGTCCGACGTTGCCATGCGCGCGTTCTTCAACGCATTGAGCATGCTGCGCGCCGCGCCGTCGCCATCTTCAGGCGGTGCAGTGATGTGATGCGCATCGGCGCTCATTCCATACCCGGTGAGTTCGCAATAGATGCGCGCGCCGCGCGCCTTGGCGTGCCCGAGTTCTTCCAGCACCAGGATGCCGGCGCCCTCGCCCAGCACAAAGCCGTCGCGGCCGACGTCCCACGGACGGCTCGCCGCTGCCGGGTCGTCGTTGTGCATCGACAATGCGCGCGATGCGCAAAACCCGCCGATGCCGAGCGGCGAAATCGTCGCCTCGGCACCGCCGGCGACCATGATGTCGGCATCACCATATTCGATCAACCGCGCCGCCTCGCCGATGCTGTGGTTGGCGGTTGAGCAGGCGCTGACCGTGCCGAGGTTGGGACCCTTGTAGCCGTAGTGGATAGATACGAGGCCGGCGATCATGTTGATGATCGACCCCGGCACGAAAAACGGGGAGATCTTGCGCCACCCGCCATTGAGGTAGGCGGTCTGCGTGTCCTCGATCATCGGCAGGCCGCCGATGCCGGAACCCACGCAGACTCCCACGCGTTCCTTGTCGCCCACATAACCGTCGAGCCCGGCATCCTTGATTGCCTCCATCGTTGAAACGAGCCCGTAATGCACAAACTTGTCGTAGCGGCGCGCTTCTTTGGCGGAAAGATACTGACCGACGTCGAAATCCTTCACTTCACCGGCGATGTGAACGGGAAAGAGGGAAGTGTCGAAGCGCGTGATCTTCGTGATGCCCGAGCGACCCGCGATGATGTTCGACCATGACGCCGTCAGCCCGATGCCAACAGGCGAGATGATCCCCAACCCGGTTACGACGATTCGACGGTGGGCCATGATTTTAGGGATGTGAGCGGAGAGGTTCCGAGAGTTCGCGAGGCAGGATGTGTGGCGCCCCTGCGCGGCACGGCCGCGCGCCGCGCCTGCTCATTCGCGAACCTCCGTTGCGAACCGCCGTTGCGTACCTCAGTTGCGTACCTCAGTTGCGTACCACTGGCGGCCTTGCTGCGGGCGGTGAAACGGCCCCCACACCTTCCGGCCTACTTCTTGAGGTGGCCGCCGACGTAATCGATGGCTTGCTGCACCGTCGTGATTTTCTCGGCTTCCTCGTCCGGAATCTCGGTCTCGAATTCCTCTTCGAGCGCCATCACGAGTTCGACCGTGTCGAGCGAATCTGCCCCGAGGTCGTCGACGAACGACGACTCGTTCTTGATTTCGGCTTCATTGACGCCCAATTGCTCGGCGACGATCTTCTTGACCCGTTGTTCTACATTTTCCATGCGTCTTCCCCCTTGGGGCCCCTGAATAGCAAACCGGTGAATTCTACCAGATTGGCCACAAAGCACCCCACCATCCCGGCTCCCGAAAATCGGGCTTCGCGGGCAAATTTCAAGCCATGTACATTCCGCCGTTTACGTGCAGCGTGGTCCCGGTGACATAGCCGGCGCCGGGACCCGCAAGAAATGCCACCGCATGCGCGATGTCTTCCGGTGCCCCCAACCGTCCCAACGGAATCTTCCCGAGAAGGCCCTCACGTTGCGCGTCCGTCAGGCCTTTGGTCATATCGGTGTCGATGAAGCCCGGCGCGACGCAGTTGACCGTGATGTTGCGGCTGCCGACTTCCTGCGCCAGCGATTTCGTGAAGCCGATCAGCGCAGCCTTCGCCGCGGAATAATTGACCTGCCCGGCGTTGCCGCTCGAACCCACCACCGAACCGATCTGGATGATGCGGCCATGGCGTGCCTTCATCATGCCGCGCAGCACCGCCTTGGCCAAGCGGTACGCGGGCGTGAGGTTCGTCGCCATGATCGTGTCCCACTCGTCGTCCTTCATGCGCAGAAGAAGGTTGTCACGCGTCACGCCGGCGTTGTTGACGAGGATGGTTATCGCGCCGTAATTCGCTTCGATGGCGGCCAGCACGCTTGCCATCGCAGCGACATCGGTCACGTCGAGCGTCAATCCCGTGCCGGGGTTGCCAGCGTCCTTCAGGTACGCCGCTATCTTCGCTGCACCTTCGTCGGTCGTGGCAGTGCCGACCACGGTTGCGCCACACGCGGCAAGTTCCAGAGCGATGGCGCGACCGATGCCGCGCGTAGCGCCCGTCACCAGCGCGGTTTGCCCGGCGAGTTGTCCTTGTGCCATGGGTCGTTCTCCGTCAGGCGTTCTTGAGCGCGGCGAGCGTTTCGTTGACCGCGTCGCTGTCGATCAGCGCGAACGACTCGATGCCGTCCGCGATGCGCTTGTTCATTCCGGCTAACACTCTGCCCGGTCCGCATTCGACGACGTGCGTAACCCCGAGCTCGATCATCCGCCGCACGGTGGCCGTCCAGCGCACCGGGCTGGCAGCTTGCTGGGCCAGTGCGGCGCGAATGGCGTCGGGCGCGGTATGTTCGGCCACGTCCACGTTGTGAATCACGGGAACGGCCGGCGCCGAGAAGGCTATCTGCGCCAGCTTCACGGCGAGCTTGTCGGCGGCGGGCTTCAACAGCGAGCTGTGGAACGGCGCCGAGACCGGCAACAGTACGCCCCGTTTGGCGCCCTTCTGTTTCGCGAGCGCAATGGTGCGCTCGACGGCTTCCCGGTGTCCGGCAATGACGATCTGGCCCGGCGCATTGAAGTTCACCGGTTCGACCACCTGGCCCTGCGCCGCTTCCAGGCACGCTGCGGCGACCGCATCGTCGTCGCCGCCCATGATGGCGGCCATGGCGCCTACGCCTGCCGGCACGGCGTCCTGCATCGCCTGCGCACGAAAGCGCACCAGCGGCACGGCATCGCCGAACGCCAGAGCGCCAGCCGCAACGAGCGCTGTGTATTCGCCCAGGCTGTGCCCGGCCATGACAACGGGTTTCGCACCACCCGAGGCGAGCCACGCGCGATACACGGCGACTCCGGCGGTCAACATCACCGGTTGCGTGTTCGTCGTCAGGTTGAGCGCTTCAGCCGGCCCTTCCTCGACCAGCTTCCACAAGTCGTCGCCCAGTGCGGCCGAGGCTTCGGCAAACGTTTCGCGCACGACCGGATGCCCGGCAAAGCCGCTCATCATGCCGATCGCCTGTGAACCCTGACCTGGAAATACAAACGCCAATTTCATCGCACAACCCTCATTTCGCCATCCTCGGTTGCCACCCTCAGTTGCCACATCTACCATTTCAGAAGAACGGAACCCCAGGTGAAGCCGCCGCCGACGCCGAGCAGCATCACGTGCTGGCCGGCTGATATGCGGCCGTCGCGTACCGCAATGTCGAGCGCCATCGGGATCGACGCCGCCGAGGTATTGCCATGCTGGTCGACGGTCACGATCAATCGCTCGTGTGACAGGTGCAGCTTTTTCATCGTTGCATCCATGATCCGGATGTTCGCCTGGTGCGGGATGACCCAGTCGATGTCCGCCGCCGTCTTGCCGGTCGCATTCAATGCCTCTTCGGCCACTTCGGTCATCACCTTCACGGCAAATTTGAACACGGCGCCCCCGTCCATTTGCACGAAGGGTGTGCCAAAGGTCGCGCCATTGCGCACACTACCCGGCACGCACAGGATTTCCGCGTAATGACCGTCGGCATGCAAGTGCGACGTCAGGATTCCTGATTCCACGGACGGCAAGACCACAACCGCGCCGGCACCGTCGCCGAATAGCACGCAGGTTCCCCGATCCGACCAGTCGAGGATGCGCGAATAGATCTCTGCACCGACCACCAGCGCGTTCCTCGCCATGCCGCTGCCCACCATCAAATCCGCCATCGCCAGAGCGTAGACAAACCCCGAGCAGACGGCCTGGACGTCGAACGCGGCGCCGCCCCTTGTGCCGAGCTTGGCCTGCAGGATGCAAGCCGTTGACGGAAATACCATGTCGGGCGTTGTCGTGGCGACGATGATGACGTCGACGTCGGCCGGCGCGATTCCCGCCGCCTCGAGCGCTGCGCGCGACGCATTCAGCGCCAGATCGGACGTCGCTTCGTGCGTTGCCGCGATGTGACGCTGGCGAATGCCTGTTCGGGTACGAATCCACTCGTCGCTGGTGTCCACGCGGCGCGCGAGTTCCTCGTTGGTGAGAACCATTGCGGGCAGGTAGCGCCCCGTGCCCGCGATTCGACTAGGCATTGTTGGCGGCAATGACGGACGAGTCGGAAAAGGCTTGCGGCGGCGCGGCAAATGCCGGCATCGCAGCGATCTGCTGGGCAATCCGGTCGAGAACACCGTGCGTCGCCTCGGCATACGCTTTTTGCAGCGCATAGCGGAACGCGAGCGCATCGGCGCCGCCGTGGCTCTTCACCACGATGCCTTTGAGGCCGATCAGCGTCGCGCCGTTGTGCCGTCGCGGATCGATGCGCCGTTTGAACGCGGACAAGACCGGGTACGCGATGCCCGCAGCGACCTTGGTCAGCGGATTGCGCGTGAATTCCGCCTTCAGGTAGTCATAGAGCATCGTGACGATGCCTTCGCAGGCCTTCAGCATCACATTGCCGACGAACCCGTCGCAAACCACGACGTCGGTCGTTCCCTTGAAGATGTCATTGCCTTCGACGTTACCGACGAAATTGAGCCCGGAAAGTCTGAGCAATTCCGCGGTTCGCTTCACCACATCGTTGCCCTTGATGTCTTCTTCGCCGATATTGAGAAGGCCGATCGTGGGGCGGTCGATGCCTTCGACGGCGGTCACCAGCGCACTGCCCATGACGGCAAACTGCACGAGCTGTTCGGGTGTGCAATTGACGTTCGCGCCCAGATCCAGCACGGTCGTTTCGCCCTGCTTGGATGGCAGCTGCGACGCGATCGCCGGGCGATCGATCCCCGGCAATGTCTTGAGCACAAAGCGCGCGATGGCCATCAATGCGCCCGTGTTGCCGGCGGAAACACAGGCCTGCGCCGTGCCGTCCTTGACCAGATTGATCGCCACCCGCATCGACGAGTCTTTCTTCTTGCGCAGCGCGTCGGCCGGTGGCTCGTCCATCGCGACGACTTCCGTTGCGGCACGGATGGACGCACGATCGCGCGCCGGGGAGCGCGACCGCGCGAGCGCCTGCGCAAGCGGCGTTTGCAGGCCGACCAGAATCACGCGTGCTTCCGGCGTGTCCTCGAGAAACTTGAGCGATGCAGCGACGGTGACCAGGAGGCCGGCGTCGCCTCCCATCGCATCAACGGCAACCGTGACGGGCAGGGTCATGTAAGGATGAGGGGCCGGCTGGTGAATGGGGTCGGCAACCAGTGCAGTGACACACCCGTCGGCGCGCCCGCAGAAATGAAACGCGCAGGCCGGAGTTTACCCGCCTGCGCGATTCGATGATATTGGCCCCGCGACGACAACCAGGGACGACTATTGCGGCCCGCTATTGCAGCCTCTCACTCGTCGGCTTTGGATTTGACGACCTTCTTGCCACGGTAGTAGCCGTTGGGGCTGATGTGGTGGCGAAGATGGACTTCCCCGCTGACCGGTTCCACGGCGAGCGCGGGGGCGGTAAGGAAGTCGTGCGCGCGATGCATTCCGCGCTTCGACGGCGACTTCTTGTTCTGCTGGACAGCCATGTGGTGCTCCTTTTCTGAATCGATTCGTCACATACCGGCAGCGCTATTGGGGCGCCGCGCATTCGCCGTCCGCATGCGTGGGTGCATACGGCAGCGACAACAGCAATTCATCCTCTACCAACACCAGCGCATCGAGCGGCTCGGCGGCCACCAACACTTCCTCGTCGCTGTCCGCGTCCAGCGCATCGCCTTCGGCTTCGCTCCTGGCCAACAGCGCCACGGTCCGCTGCCGCACCGGCCATTCCATCGGCGCCAGGCAGCGCTGGCATTCCAGCGGAACCGAACCCTCGAGTTCGATCGCGATGGCCGGACGCCCGAGAGCATCGGTGGTTCCGGCAATGTTCCACTTGATCGGAGCATCACCCGGGGCCAGCCAGTCGTATAACCGCTCCGACGCGGCGGCGTCGAAATTTCCATGCACCGACTCACGTTCGCGGGCGAGACGGTAGGCGTCAAACGTGCCCGCCTTCATCGTTCCCGGCTTGGAACCCGTGGTCATGACAGCAGTCCTTGGGTCCGCCGACGTAAACGGGAGATAATAGCCTGATTTCCACCCGATGTCAAAAATGCCTACAAAAACAATGACGAACGGCCCGCGCAGGCTGGTGTTGGGGTCCACGTCCCGGTACCGGCGCGAGTTGCTCGAGCGGCTGGGACTGCCCTTTGCCGTGGCGGCGCCGGGCATTGACGAGGCGGCATTCCCGGCCGAGGCTCCTGCGCAGACGGCTGTTCGTCTTGCCGAAGCCAAGGCGCGGGCGGTGGCAGCCCGTTATCCCAAAGCACTGGTGATCGGCTCCGACCAGATCGCCGATTGCGCCGGCCAACCCGTTGGCAAACCCGGCACGCGTGACGCGGCCGTGGTTCAGTTGCGGGCGTTGTCCGGCAAGACCGTGGTCTTCCATACCGGCGTGGCGTTGGTCGATGCCCCAAGCGGCCGCTGCCGCACCGCGCTGGTCGATGTTGCCAGCACATTTCGCACGTTGAGTTCCGCAGACATCGACGCCTACCTCGACCGCGAGGCGCCCTTCGACTGCGCCGGTTCGGTCAAGTCGGAAGGATTGGGCATAGCGCTGTTCGACCGGATCCAAAGCGACGATCCCACGGCATTGATCGGGCTGCCGCTCATCGCGCTGTCCCGGCTGTTGCGCGACGAAGGCGTGGATGTCCTCGTGCCCGCCGCCACGCTCACCGCCTGAACGGTCGTTTCAGTGTCCGGCACGCTCTACCTCGTTCCCAACCTGCTTGGCGCGGTCTCCCCACCCAACGTGCTGCCAGCACGGACCATCGACGTGGCGCGTGGACTGACCCATTGGGTGGTCGAAACTCCGAAGGCGGCGCGCGCATTCATCAAGACGCTCGACCCACCGCAGCCGATTGCGTCGCTGTCCCTCCACGAAATCGGGGCTGCCCCGACCGCCGCGCATATGGCGGCGTTGCTCGCGCCCCTGCGTCGCGGCGTCGACGTCGGCCTGCTATCGGACGCCGGCTGCCCCGGCGTGGCGGATCCCGGCGCCGCTACTGGTCGCGGCGGCGCATGGGGCGGGCCTGCGCGTGGTTCCGCTGGTGGGCCCCTCCGCCATCCTGCTCGCGTTGATGGCCTCGGGCATGAACGGGCAAAGTTTTGCGTTTCACGGCTACCTGCCGGTCAAGGCCGACGAGCGCGCCGCCGCGCTGCAACGCCTGGAAAGCGAATCGCGCGCGCGTGGCCAGGCGCAACTCTTCATCGAGACGCCCTATCGCAATGAAGCGATGCTGGGCGCGATCGCCACGGCGCTGCAACCGGGTACGCAGGTCTGCGTTGCGGCCGACCTGACGCTGCCATCGGAAACCATCGAGCGTCGCAGCGCGAGCGAATGGAAAAGGCGCGACCACGCGCAGTTTGCGAAACGCCCAGCATTGTTTGTGCTGCAGGCTTGACTTCGGCACCGGCGAACCGGTTGCGGCCTCGGACGAGCCCGGTCAGGGACTCGCTTCTTCCGGCCAGTCCTTGATGTAGGACTTGAGCATGCGGTTCTCGAAATTCTGCTCGTCGTACACGGCTTTGGCGACGTCGTGGAATGACACGACGCCCTGCAGCATCGGACCATCCATCACCGGCACGTAACGCGCGTGCCGGTCGAGCATGGTGCGGCGCAATTCCATCACGTCGAGAGCAGGGGACGCGGTAAGTGGATCATGTTCATAGATATCTGCGACCTTGACCCCGGCGAGCGAGCCATCGCGCTTGGCCATCGCGGCCAGCACCTCGCGGAACGTGAGCATGCCCACGAGCTTGCCGCCTTCCATGACGACGAGCGAACCAATGTCGTTGTCGGCCATCACCTTGACCGCGTCCATGACCGCACCGCCGGGTGTGGTCGTGTACAGCGTATTGCCCTTGATCCGCAGGATTTCGCTGACGAGCATGGCCGCCTCCCTGATCGTCGGATGGTCCCATCGGCCCAAGGCGGACCGACGGACCAATCTCGATGCGAGGTTACTCCCGCTGCAGCGCGTTGCGCAATAGCTACGCCGATTGGCACCTTCCGCCACGAAGGCGTGACGCCACGCCCGGTGCGGGCCGACCGTCAGTTGTTGTAGATGTGATCAGGCAACCACATCGCAATCTGCGGGAACACATAGACCAGAAGCATCGTTACGAAGACCATGAACAGGAATGGCAATGCCCCGGCGAAGATCTGGTTCAGCGTCACATGTTTCGGCGCCACGCCCTTCAGGTAGTAGCACGCCATCGCCATCGGTGGCGTCAAGAAGGACGTCTGGATGTTCAGCGCCACGATGACCCCAAAGAATACCGGATCGATATTGAAGTGCTTCAGCAGCGGCAGGAAAATCGGCACGAAGATGATGATGATTTCCGTCCACTCCAGCGGCCAACCGAGCAGAAATATGATGAATTGGGTCATCAGCATGAACGTGACCGGAGTCATGTTCAGGCTGAGGATGAAATTCTCGACGACCGACTGCCCGCCAAGATATGAAAATACCGAAGAAAACGTCCACGAGCCAACGAACAGCCAGCAAACCATCGCCGCCGTGCGCGCGGTGAGGAATACGGCCTCCTTCAACCGCGTGTAGTTGAACTGACCGTAACCGATGGCGAGGAGTATCGAACCGAAAGCTCCGAATGCTGCGGCTTCGTTGGGGGTCGCCAATCCGAACAGGATCGCGCCCAGCACCGACAGGATAAGGAACGCCAACGGAAAGAACGATGTGACGAGCAGCATGACGATCCGTCGCATCGGTACGTCGGTTTGTTCCTTCGGCAGCTTGGGTGCGAGCTTCGGGTTCAGCATCGCACGTCCGATCACGTAGATCATATAGAGACTGGCCAACAGGAAACCGGGCAGAAAAGCGCCGGCGTAGAGGCGAACGACCGATACACTGGCCATGGCACCGTACAGAATCAGCATGATGCTGGGCGGAATGAGGATGCCGAGACAGCCTCCCGCGGCAACGACGCCGGCCGACAGCTTGATGTCGTAGCCTGCTTTCAGCATCGCCGGAAACGCCAGCAGCCCCATCAGCGTCACCACGGCGCCCACGATCCCCGTGGCAGTGGCGAATAGTGCACACGTGGCGAGAGTGGCGACCGCAAGCGACGCAGGAATATGCTTGGCCGAGACCTGCAGACTATTGAAGAGCCGGTCCAGGATATTGGAGCGCTCGACCATGTACCCCATGAACAGGAACAACGGCACCGCGATGAGCACGTCGTTGGACATGACGCCGAAAGCGCGCTGGACTAGCAACTGAAATACGTTGTCGCCCATCGCGTAATAGCCGAAAAACACTCCCAGGGCGATCAGCGTAAATGCGATTGGAAAGCCCAGAAAGATCGTGACGATGAACATGCACATCATCAGGATCCCGACTTGGGGATCGGTCATTTCGACTCTCCGTGATGTTCGACGTCACTCAGGATCTGGGCGACGGTCTTGCCCTCCTTGGCCTCCTCGAGGATGACCTTCTCCAGTTCCTCGACGTCACGTCGGCGCGGCGGCATGGTTCCGGTCCGGAGCGCGACCACGCAGCGGATAACCTCGACCGTTCCTTGCAGCAGCATAAAAATAGCCGCGAGTGGAATGATGGCCTTGAATGGGTAGATCGGCGGCCCCGTGGGGCTCGACGAACTGTGCTCGTTGATCATCCACGAAAGATGGAAGAACTGGAATCCGGAATACAACAATGCCAGCATCGCCGGAAAGAAGAACAAAAGCAGGCAGGCCAGTTCGATTCCCGCTCTGACCTTGTTGGGCAGCATTCGCGAGATGAAATCCCCGCGCACGTGCCCGTCCTGCGACATGGTGTAGGCCCCGGCCATCATGAACAGCGTGCCGTACAGAATGTACTCAGTGTCGTAGGCCCATCCGGTCGGCGCACTGAAGACGTAGCGGGCAATGACGTCGTACGACGTGACCAGCGTGAGCAGGATGATGCACCATGAAAACGTTTTGCCCACCCCTGCACTCAGATCGTCGACGAATAACAGATATCGCTGCATGCCGTCCCCTCATCTCTCAAGGCGATGAAAACAGTTCACGACAACCGATGGGGGCAACGCTGGCACATATATACGACGGCCGGCGCCCGCACAAAAGACCTTCGCCCAGCCTGGTGAGTGTCGAACCTCGACCACTCCCAGGCCGGCGGCGAAGGTCTGATCCGGCTTTCTGTCAGGCCTTCTTGATTCCGAAGAAATGGTCTGCGGCAAGCCCTCTTGGCGATTCGAATTGTGCGCGATAGCCGACGACAGTCTTGGCCCATGCCTTTTGTGACGTAATCACTTTTTCGAAGAACTTGTCCGCGGACAGCCGTGCCAGCACCTTGTCCCATGCCGCGAGCTGCGCCTGGAGAACGGATGGCGGCGTTTCATAGACCTTCACTCCCTGCTTTTCGATCTTGACCAGATCCTCTGGATACCGCTTTTGCCACTTCCACGACATGTCGGCAGATGCGGATTCGGCGGAGTACTTGAGGATGGCTTGCAGCTCCTTTGGAAGCGCGTTGTATTTGGCCTTGTTGAAGATGATTTCGAAGCACTCCATGTCCTGGTGGAAGCTCTGGACCATGTAGACCTTCGACACGTCGGGGAATCCGAGCGCCAGATCGGACGACGGGTTGTTGAATTCCGCCGCATCGAGAACGCCGCGGTCCATCGACGGAACGATATCCGGTCCGCCGATGATCGTGACCGCCGCTCCCATTTCGTTCATCAGGTCGGCGGCGAGTCCGACCGTCCGGTACTTCAGCTTCTGCATCTGGGCAGCGTCGGTGATCGGCTTCTTGAACCAGCCAAGCGGCTGCGTCGGCATCGGTCCGGTCAGCCAGCCAACCACATTGACCTTGAGGATGTCGTTCAGAAGCTCGTTGTAGAACTGCTGGCCATCGCCGTAATAAAACCAGCCCAACAGGTCATTGGCTTGCCAGCCGAACGCCGGCGCCGTACCGAACAGCGAAAACGCCTTGTGCTTGCCGTACCAATAGGCACACACGCCGTGGCCGCCATCGAGAATGCCGGTGCTGACCGCGTCCTGCATCCCGAACGCCGCCACAACGGCGCCGGCGGGTAGCACGTCGAGTCTCAGCCGGCCACCTGCCATTTCATTTACCCGCCGTGCATAGTCCTGGGCGTATTCGTGAAAGATATCCTTTGCCGGCCAAGTGCTCTGAAATCTCCAGACAATTGGGGCCTGGGACTTTGCAATCATTGGGAAGCCGAGCGCCGCAGTGCCAGCGGCGGCGCCCGTCGCAGCCTTCAGGAACTTGCGACGGGATCCCTTCTTGCGGGTTTCCGGCAGCGCCGGAACGGGCGGTTTGAGCGTCATGCTTCCTCCTTAAGTGTCGGCGTCGTTGCGCCGTGCCGGGATTGGCAGTTGTGAAACACCCCGAAATGCATGCGGTGGACTGGCGTAGCGCGCTGCTGCCGAAGCGCCCGCCCCACTCATTGCAGGCAGTTTATACCTGCTCGATTCGCATCGTCCAACAGTCTCCGCCCCTCCGGAACAAATATCGACTGAACTGCTGTGGTGAACAGCGTCGGAAACCCGAACCTTTCGATTCAGGTCCCAAGGGAACGGCGCTCGCGCAGCGCCTGCGCCAGTGTCCCCGCGTCCACGTATTCGAGTTCGCCTCCGACCGGCACGCCGCGGGCGAGGCGGCTCACCCTGAGACCGCGGGCACCCAGCAGTTCCCCGATATAGTGGGCTGTCGCCTCGCCTTCGTTCGTGAAATTGGTGGCGAGGATCACCTCGCGGACGACGCCATCGGCGGCGCGCTTCAGCAGACGGTCGAGGCGAATCTCCTTGGGGCCAATTCCATCCAACGGCGACAGGCGGCCCATCAGCACGAAGTAGAGACCGCTGTAGGCCTGCGTGTGCTCGACCATCAACAGGTCGGCGGGCGTTTCGACCACGCACAGCTGCGCGGGGTCGCGTTTCGGCGAGCGGCACAGCGAGCAGACCGAGTCTTCAGTGAACGTGTTGCAGCGTTCGCAATGCCGGATCGATTGCGCCGCATGTTGCAAAGAGGTTGCGAGCGATCGTGCCCCATCGCGATCATGCTGCATCAGATGCAACGCCATGCGTTGCGCGGCCTTCGGGCCTACGCCGGGCAGGCAGCGCAAGGCCTTCGCGAGCTCATCGAGGCTCGACAGCGGCTCCTGCACTGACGCGCGCTTGGCGGGGACGGATTGATCGCTCAAATCAGAACGGCAACTTGAAACCGGGCGGCAGAGGCATGCCGGACGTCAAACCCGCCATCTTTTCCTGCGTGGTGCTCTCGACGCGGCGCACGGCGTCGTTCATCGCGGCGGCGACCAAGTCCTCCAGCATGTCGCGATCCTCGGCGAGCAGTGAAGGGTCGATCTTGACACGCTTCACGTCGTGCCGACAGGTCATCACCACCTTGACCAACCCCGCACCGGCCTGGCCTTCGACCTCGAGCAGCGCGAGTTCGTCCTGCGCGCGCTTCATGTTGTCCTGCATCTGCTGCGCCTGCTTCATGAGGCCGGCCAACTGGTTCTTCATCATTGCGTCTGCTCCGTCAATTCGTGCCGCCCTCAGTTGCCAACATCAGGTGCCAGCGGCGTGATCGTTTCGGTCTTCACCTGGCCATCAAAGGTCACCAGCAGGTCGCGCACGAACGGTTCGCCGCGAAAGGCCGCTTCGCCTTTGGCCTTCGCTTCGGCACGCTCCCGCTTCTCCGTCGCAGCCAGCGAAGACTCAGTCGCAGCACCTACTTCGAAGGCCAGCAGCAGCCTTCGTCCCGTCGCCAGTTCCAGCGCTGCCTTCAACTTGTCGGCGAAAACCTTGTCGGCCAGGTGCTTGTGCGCCACCGGCAACGCAAGCGTCAGCGCATTGTTGTTGATGGCCTTGAGTTCGGTCTGCGCGGCCAACTGGGCCGCCATGCCGGTCAACTTGAGTGCGGCGACGAAGCCGGACCACGCCGCCGGATCTTCCGGAAGCGCGACAACCGGGCCGGTAGCTGCAGTCGCCTTGACCGGAACCGGCGTTGTCGGCACCGGCATGACCGCGGCGATGTTGGCCACCGGCGCGGCTTCACGTATCGGTAGCGCCTGCCGCGGCGCGGACGCCACTTGCCGCGAGGCGGGCGTTGCAGCCGCGGCACGTTCGCTGCGGGGTGCGCCTACGGAAGATGCCGAGGCCGGCTCGAAGGCAAGCAGCCGCAACAACGTCATTGTGAATCCGGTGGCCTCATCCGGTGCCAGCGCCAGATCGGCACGGCCCTGCGCGCAAATCTGGTAGGCGAGTTGCACGCTCTCCGCGGAGAAAACGGCCGCGAACGCCGCCACGCGATCGGCGTCGTCATAGTTCGATGCCGCGGCCGGAACCACCTGCACAACGGCGATTCGGTGGAACAGCGAGGCCAGCTCCTCGAGTGCCGAGGTTGCTGCGAGTCCGCGCGCCGCAAGCGCATCGCTTTCCGCCATCAGCGCCGGACCATCGCCTGCCGCAAGAGCATCGGCGATCCGATAGACGTAGTCGCGATCGACCGCACCCAACATGGTTCGCACGACGCTTTCCCGCACATCCCCGTTGCCATAGGCGATGGCCTGGTCGAGAAGCGACAGTCCATCGCGCAGCGAGCCACCTGCCGCGCGCGCGATGAGCGCCACGCCGCCGGCCTCGAAGGCGATTTCCTCCGCGGTGAGGATGTGGCCGATGCGTTCGCCGATCAGCTGGGGCGACAGCGGCTTCAGATTGAACTGCAGGCAGCGCGAAAGCACGGTCACCGGGATCTTCTGCGGGTCGGTGGTCGCGAGGACGAACTTGACGTGTTCCGGCGGCTCCTCCAACGTCTTCAGCATGGAATTGAACGCCGCCTTCGACAGCATGTGCACTTCGTCGATCAGGTAGACCTTGTAGCGTCCCACAGTCGGCGCGTAACGCGCGTTGTCGAGGATCTCGCGCATGTTGTCGATCCCGGTGTTCGACGCGGCATCGAGTTCCAGCAGATCGACGAAACGGCCCGCATCGATGTCGACGCATGCCGGGCACACGCCGCAGGGTGTCGCGGTCACGCCATTGGTGATGCAGTTGAGGCTCTTGGCCAGGATCCGCGCGATCGTGGTCTTGCCCACGCCGCGCGTGCCGGTCAGGAGGTATGCGTGGTGCAGCTGGCCGCGGGTCAGCGCGTTCGACAGCGCCGTGACCACGTGTTCCTGTCCGGACAACTCCGCGAACGTCTTCGGCCGCCACTTGCGGGCGAGAACCTGGTAGCTCATGCGTGAATTATCGCCGGTTTCGGCCTCGCCCGGTTCGGCAAACGCCGGAGCGCTTTCACTTCGGTACGGAGCGCCGACTTGTGGGCCGCGCCGGAAACCCCGGAGAGTGCCTTTTCGTCAGATCGGCGTCAGGCGTTCAGCCCCGGGCGGAGCGTCGACTTATGGGCCGCGCGTTGGCATTCAGGCGAGGCGCGAGAGTCGGCGAGAACGCGCAGCGTACACAGTCGTACATGAGCGTTCGCAGCCGACGAGCAACAAAGCATGAAGGCCAACGCGCGAACCCAGAAGGGGTGGCGAGCCGTGATCCCGTCACTCGCAGGAATTCGCTGTGGCTGCTTCCTTCCGGACCTGACCAGATTCACGACCCTGCAATGCGGGGCGACCCGCCATTGATCGGGTGCGCGTTGCGCAATAAGCCACATTATAGCCGCGTTTGCCACCTCGGATCGGCGCCGCCTGCGCCACGGCAAATGCGGTGGCTATAATCGTCGGCGAGTCCTCCACTGTGGCACCTTCGCATCGCGCATCCGTTGCCCACGCCTACGCCCGACCACAGGAATCCGCGTCGCATTCGTGCGCTGGTGGCGATATCGGCGCTTGCCGCGGCATATCTCGCCGGATGCAAACCTGAATCGTTGCCCCCGCCCGCCACGGACGAAAAGCTGGTAGTCGCTGTCCGGCCCGGCCCCACGTCGTGGTTTCCGGGGCCCGACGGGCAACCCTCGGGGTTCGATCACGACCTGCTCAAGCGATTTGCCGAAGAGCACAAATTGGAACTTGATGTTGTGGAGGTCGGCAGCGCCGCGGCGCTGCTGGCCAAGGTGGCCGCCGGCGAAGTCCACATCGGCGTGGGCGGACTTTATCGCCCTCCCGCCGGTGTGGCACGGGACGCCAAGGCCAACGACGGATCCCGAGTGCTATGGACCAGCGGTTTTCATGCCGTCGAGCCCGTTCTGATCTATACGACCGACGGCTTCAAGCCAAAGAACTGGAAGGATCTTGCGGGGGCTTCCGTCGGCTACGTGGAGGGAACGGGTATCGAAACCTCGCTGGCCAAAATTCGGCAGGACCATCCCGAGGTCGAATGGAAACCGATGGCATTACCGTCGGCGGACGCTCTGATTGCACAGGTCTCTGAAGGTACCGTCGACTACGCGATCGTCGCGTCCATCGACGCAGCCGCGTCGCGCAACATCTTTCTCGACTACGACGTGGGTTTTTCCGTGGGCGCCAAGCGGGACCTCGCGTGGGCGGTCGCGCCACTGCAGCAGAAGTTGCGCGAAGACCTCGACGCGTTCTTTGCACTGGCCCGCCGCGACGGTCTGCTCAAGCGCCTGGCGGATCGCTATTTTTCCAACACGCGGCAGGTCGAGCGCATCGATGCCGGCATGTTCCATGAACGCATCAAGAACCTCCTGCCCGAATACCGCAGTACCTTTCAGCGCGCGCAGGTGGCTACGGGAGTGGAATGGCGGCTGTTGGCGGCAATCGCCTACCAGGAGTCACAGTGGGACCCGTTCGCCACCAGCGAAACCGGCGTGCGCGGGCTCATGCAGATCACCGAGGACACGGCAAGGCACCTGCGGGTCGCAGATCGGCTCAACCCGACGGATGCCGTGGTAGGCGCGGCCCAATACGTGCAGGACCTGAAATCCAAATTGCCGCCGCGCATCACCGAACCCGACCGGACCTGGTTCGCGTTGGCCGCGTACAACATCGGGCTCGCCCACCTGGAAGACGCGCGGATCCTGGCGCAGAAGCAGAAACTGAACCCGGACCTCTGGAACGACGTGAAGCAGGTGCTGCCGTTGCTGGCACTGCCTGAATATCACGAGGGCACCAAGTTCGGCTATGCGCGCGGCGGCATGCCTGTCGCATTCGTCGACCGTGTCCGCGACTATTACGACATCCTGCTTCGGCAGGAACCTGCGTATCAGCCGCGTTTGCGCGCATTCCCATTCGCGCTGTCGCGGTGACGCATACCTTGCTCGCAGTCAACCAGGGACGCGCGCAATCCCTTAAGATGCCCGGATGATTTCCGCAATCCTGAAACTCATCACACTGCTGCTGTTGGCGACTGCGCCTGGTGCGTTCGCCGTCGCGCCGGCAACCGTGTCTCTCGAAGACCTGACGTGGACAGAATTGCGCGACGAGATTCACTCCGGCAAGACCACGATCATCGTTCCGATCGGGGGCACCGAGCAAAATGGCCCGCACATGGCGCTGGGCAAACACAATGCAAGGGTGAAGGTGCTTGTGGAAAAGATCGCGCGCGAACTCGGCAACGCGCTGGTCGCGCCGGTGATCGCGTATGCGCCGGAAGGCAGCGTGGATCCGCCCACCGCGCACATGCGCTTTCCGGGAACGATCACGATCCCGGACAAGACGTTCGAGCAGGTCCTGGAATCCGCCGCGCGCAGCTTCAAGCTCCATGGCTTCCGCGACATTGTGTTCATCGGTGACCACGGGGGCTATCAAAAGGTCTTGCAGGCAACGGCCGCCACGCTCAATCGGGAGTGGGCCGCAACGCCCGTTCGCGCACATGCCATCGTCGAGTACTACCGCGCGACCACTACCGCTTATGCCGACGCCCTCAGGAAACGCGGCTTCACCGCCGACGAAATCGGAACGCATGCCGGTGTCGCCGATACGTCGCTGACGCTGGCGCTTGCTCCCGGAATGGTTCGCAGCGATCGGCTGGGCGGTGCGCCCAAGCCCGCGGCCAGCGACGGTGTTTACGGCGATCCGCGCCGGTCCAGCGCCGAAATGGGACAATTGGGCGTGGACGCCATTGTCAGTGCGACTGTCGCCGCCATCCGGCAAGCCACTGCCCGTCGCTGACCTGGATCGAACCTGCGCTCGACGTCGCACAACTATTTCTATCTCACTTCAGGAACGTACGTGAAGCAAATTTCTGTTCGTCATGCCCTCCCTGCAGCCGTGATCACGGCATTGATTCTCGGAGTGGAAGGCCCGGCGCAATTCGCGTTTGGTCAGACCGCCGCGCCGGCCCCGGCGGCCATCGCGACGGTTCCAGGAATGGCGCCGGTGCCCGACCCCGCCAATCTGTACAGCGAGATCACTGCGGCCAAGTTGAGCCCGGCAGTCGCCGGCGACCTGCCGCGCGTCTACGTCCCGCACATCCAGTCCAACGATGTCTATGTGATCGATCCCGCCACGTTCCAGGTCGTCGACAAATTCAAGGTCGGCCTCAATCCGCAGCACGTGGTTCCGTCGTGGGACCTGCGCACGCTGTGGGTGGCCAACAATGCCGAGAACACGAAGCTGGGCAGCCTCACCCCTGTCGACCCGAAGACGGGCAAGCCCGGCAAACCGATCGCGGTCGAGGATCCGTACAACATGTACTTCTCGCCGGACGGCAAGTCGGCAATTGTCGTTGCCGAAGCGATGCATCGGCTGGACTTCCGCGATCCGAAGACGATGCAGCTCCAGTACTCGATCGACGTGCCGCGCTGCGCCGGCATCAATCACGCGGATTTTTCCATCGACGGTCGGTACGTGATTTTCACCTGCGAATTCACCGGCACCGTGGCCAAGATCGACCTGGTCGAGCGCAAGGTGCTCGGTTACATCCAGGTGATCCAGCCCGGTCGGCCAACCAAGATCGTCAAGGGTCCGGACGGCAAGGACGAGATCATCTGCACGACGTGGAAAGGCATGCCGCAGGATATTCGGGTGTCGCCCGACGGCAAGCTCTATTTCGTCGCCGACATGATGGCCGACGGCGTGCATGTGGTAGATGGCGACGCTTTCAGGCAGGTGGGATTCATCGAAACCGGCAAGGGCACGCACGGCCTCTACCCCAGCCGCGATGGCAAGTCGCTCTATGTAGCCAATCGCGGCTCGAACAAGATCCACGGCGGGCCGAAGGGCAAGGGCAGTGTTTCGGTGATCGACTTCGCGACGCGCAAGGTCGTCGCAAACTGGCCGATCCCCGGCGGCGGCAGCCCGGACATGGGCAACGTCAGCGCCGACGGCAACTGGTTGTGGCTCTCAGGACGCTACGACAACGTGGTCTACGCGTTCGACACGAGGAGCGGAGACGTGAAGATCATTCCGGTCGGCCGCGAACCGCACGGACTCACTGTCTGGCCGCAGCCCGGTCGCTACTCGCTCGGGCACACGGGAAACTTGCGCTGACCCTGATTGCGACTCACGGCACGCGAATGATCTGTGCCGTGCCGCCCATGTACGGCCGGAGGACTTCCGGCACGACAATCGAGCCGTCGCCGCGCTGGCAGTTCTCGAGCACAGCGACGAGCGTCCGGCCAACGGCCAGTCCGGATCCGTTCAGCGTGTGCACGAATTCCGTCTTGCCCTGCGCGTTGCGAAACCTCGCCTGCATCCTTCGCGCCTGGAAGTCCACACAATTCGAGCACGACGAGATCTCCCGATACGCCTTCTGCCCGGGAAGCCAGACCTCGAGATCGTAGGTTTTCGCGGCGGCAAAACCGATGTCGCCCGTGCACAGCGCCATGACGCGATAGGGCAATCCCAACCGCTGCAGGATCGTCTCGGCATTTCCGGTGATCTCCTCCAGCGCCGCGTAGGACTGGTTCGGCTGGACGATCTGCACCATCTCGACCTTGTCGAATTGATGCTGGCGGATCATGCCGCGCGTATCCTTGCCGTAACTGCCCGCCTCCGAGCGAAAGCACGGCGTGTGCGCGGTCAGCTTGATCGGCAGCGCCGTGAGCGGCAGGATCTCTTCGCGGACCGTATTGGCCAGCGTGATTTCCGACGTGGAAATCAGGTACTGCGTCTCTGCTTCGTCGCCGCCCCTCCTGACCGCAAACATGTCGGCCTCGAATTTCGGCAACTGCGTCGTCCCCACCAGCGTGTCGGCGTTGACGATGTACGGCGTGTAGCACTCGGTGTAGCCGTGTTCGCGCGTGTGCGTGTCGAGCATGAACTGTGCGAGCGCGCGATGCAGTCGCGCCAGGTCACCGCGCAGGAAGGAAAAGCGCGCGCCCGACATTTTCGCGGCCGTAGCGAAATCGAGCAGCCCGAGGCCCTCGCCCAGATCGGTATGGTCCTTGGCCGGAAAGTCGAATGCCGGGGGCGTTCCCCAGCGCCTGATCTCGACATTGTCGTCGGCCGACTTTCCGACCGGCGTCGATGAGTGCGTCAGGTTGGGCAGGTCCAGCAGGAAATCGCGCAATTGCGTCTGCACCTGCTGGAGTTCGTCTTCCTGGCGCTTGAGCTCGTCGCCCAAACCGGCAACGTCGGCCATCAGCGGCGTCACATCGACCCCTTGGCCCTTGGCGATGCCGATCTGCTTCGACAACGCGTTGCGCTTGGCCTGCGCGTCCTGCGTCTGCGTCTGGATGTCCTTGCGCCGTGCCTCGAGCGCTGCAAAGCGCGCGGTATCGAGCACAACACCACGCGCAGCCAGCCCGGCGGCGACGCCGGCAAGATCATTACGAAAGAGATTGATGTCTAGCATTTGTTAATTATATCAGATACTTGCGAAGTTACGCGAAGCGCCGGACCGTGCGCACGATTTCAATCCGGCTCGTCACGACCCGCTTGCTGGTTACGCGCACGCAGTCGTTCCAGCTTTTCGCGGATCTTCGCCTCGAGACCGCGATCGGTGGGCGCGTAGAAATTCTGCGGCTTCATATCGTCCGGCAGGTAGTGTTCGCCGGCGGCATAGGCGCCCTCCTCGTCGTGCGCATAGCGATACCCTTTGCCATAGCCCAAGCCCTTCATCAACTTGGTTGGCGCGTTGCGCAGGCGCAGCGGCACCGGCCGTGAGCCATCGTCCGCGATGAACGCGCGAACCGCGTTGAACGCCACGTAAGCGGCATTGGATTTGGGTGCGGCGGCAAGATACAGAACGCATTGGGCGAGCGCGAGTTCGCCTTCAGGGGTACCGAGCCGCTCGTAGGTTTCGGCTGCGTCGAGGGCGAGCCGCAGCGCGCGCGGATCCGCGAGCCCCACGTCCTCGCTCGCCATCCGGATGAGCCGGCGCGCGACATAAAGCGGATCGGCACCGCCATCGAGCATCCTGCACATCCAGTAAAGCGCGGCATCGGGATCCGAACCGCGCACCGATTTGTGGAGCGCGGAAATCTGGTCGTAGAACGCCTCGCCGCCCTTGTCGAAGCGGCGCAGGCTCCGCGCGATGGTCGCCTCGAGGAAGCTCAAGTCGACCGCATCGCGTCCTGCCTCGCTCGTCGCAACAGCCAGCTGTTCGACCAGGTTGATCAGGCGCCGGCCATCGCCATCGGCGTAGGCGATCAATGCGTCGCGTGCCGGTCCGGCAAACGTGATGCCGGGCATCGCGGCGACAGCGGCACGGTCGAGCAGGATGGAAAGGTCGTCCGGTGACAATGGCTCCAGAACGTATACGGCAGCGCGCGAAAGCAAGGCGCCGTTCACTTCGAACGACGGATTCTCGGTGGTCGCGCCGATGAAGGTCAGGACGCCCTGTTCGACGAATGGCAGGAACGCGTCCTGCTGCGCCTTGTTGAACCGGTGCACCTCGTCGACGAACAGAATCGTCGCGCGTCCGGACGTCGCCCGCGTCGCCTCCGCGCGCGCGACGGCGTCGCGGATCTCCTTGACGCCCGAGAGCACGGCCGAAATGGCGATGAATTCCGCGTTGAACGCGTCCGCCATCAGGCGCGCTAGCGTGGTCTTGCCCACGCCGGGCGGCCCCCAAAGGATCATCGAATGCAGCTTGCCGGACGCAAACGCCACCGCGAGCGGTTTGCCCGGCGCAAGCAGGTGCCGCTGTCCTGCCACATCGGCGAACGTCTTCGGCCGCAGGCGTTCCGCCAGCGGAGGCGCGGCGCTGGACTTTCCGGCGGTGGCGAAGAGGTCGTTCATGCGTGCATTAGAATGATCGGCGCGCGAGCCCTCCACACACCCGTGAAGAAGCAGATTATGCGGCGTGGCGTGGTCCAATGAACTACGGTCGATGAAATAACGTGGACCCAGCTGAATTCTTGCCCGCGCCTACGCGGCGGTAACCGATTCCCGATCATCACGAAGGCAAGCTCACGATGCGCGACAATCCGGTAAAGGCCAAACTGGCGGCAGGCGGACGTGCCTTTGGCGCGATGGTATTCGAGTTCTTTTCGCCAGGACTGCCGCAGATCTGCCGCAACGCCGGCGCCGACTTCGTCCTGTTCGACATGGAGCACACCGGCCTCTCCTTCGAAACGCTCAAGATTCAGGTCGCACTGTGCCGGGGATTGGGTATCGTGCCGATGGTGCGCGTGCCGCGTGGCGAGTACCATTTCATTGCCCGCGCGCTCGATGTGGGCGCGATGGGGATCATGGTGCCCATGGTCGGCAACGCCGCGGAGGCTGCGCACATCGTGTCCTGCACGAGGTATCCGCCGGCGGGTCGGCGCGGCGCGGCGTTCGGCTTCGCGCACGACGACTATCAAGGCGGGGACGTCGTGGCCAAAATAGCCGCCCTGCATGAACGCACGATGGTGATCCCGCAGATCGAAACGGACGAGGGCCTGCGCAATGTCGAGGCCATCGCCGCAGTATCCGGCGTGGACGCGCTATGGCTTGGTCACTTCGACCTGACCAATTTCATGGGCATTCCCGGTGCGTTCCAGCATCCGGATTACCTTGCCGCCGTCGCGCGCATCGTCGCGGCCTGCGAGTCCCACGGCAAGGCGGCCGCGTTCATCGCCATGGATGACGACTGGGCGCGCGACTATGTCGCAAAGGGTTTCCGGCTCATGGCGTATGGCATCGATCAGCTGATGCTGCAGAACGCACTGCGTCACGGACTCGAGGTCATGCGCGCCGCAAGCCGCTGAAGGAGAATGACGTGGCAGAAAAATTTCGCGTCGGCATCACCCGCGACATCCTCGATTCCCGCGGCGAGCCCTCTTTCGGCCAGGCGGCGCTGAAAATCCTGGACGACGCGCCGGGCGTCGAGTGGGAATATCTGCCTGCACTCGCCAGGGAAATCACACCGGAACACGCCGCACGCTATGACGCCGTGTATGTCAACATGGCACGCACACCCGGCACCGCCGTCGGCCACGCCGATTGCCGGCTGCGCGTTGTCGCCCGCCACGGCGTGGGCTACGACTCGGTCGACCTGCCGGCCATGACCCGGGCCGGAATCGTCGTCACCAATACGCCGATGGCGATGCCGCGCCCGGTCGCCACGATCGCGCTGACCTTCATCCTGGCGCTCGCCGGCAAACTGGTGCTGAAAGATCGCCTGACCCGCACCGGTCGCTGGGACGAGCGCATGGACAACATGGGCATGGGCCTCACCGGCCGTACGCTGGGCGTGGTCGGCGCCGGCCGCATAGGGAAGGAGCTGTTGCGGATGGCGCGCGTGTTCGACCTCAAGCTGCTCGCGGCCGACCCCTACGTCAATGCAGTCGAACTCTCCTATATCGGCGCCCGCAAGGTCGATCTCGCAACGCTGCTGCGCGAGTCCGACTTCGTCGTCACCATTCCGCTTCTCAATGACGAGACGCGACACATGATCGGCACGCCGCAATTCGCGTTGATGAAGCCATCGGCCTATTTCATCAACGTATCGCGCGGCCCCGTGGTCGACGAGCCGGCGCTGATTGCCGCGCTCAAGGCCGGCCGCATCGCGGGCGCTGCGCTCGACGTGTTCGAGCAGGAACCGGTCGACCCGGCCAACGCGCTGCTCGCGATGGACAACGTCATCGTGACGCCGCATTCTCTGTGCTGGACCGACGAATGCTTCCACAATATGGCGTCCACCGGCTTGCGCAGCATCGTCGACGTGGCGAGCGGGCACAAGCCGGAATTCGTCGTCAATGCCGACGTGCTCGCGCATCCGCGCGTGCGAGCGTGGCTCGCTCCTTGATCGGAATGCGCATGAACCGACTGATACAGATCGTCCTGCTTTGCCTCTTCGCCCAGGGTGCCCTGGCTGCCGATAGTGCCGCCACGTCCGCGGTTCGCAATGTCCTGGCAGTCCAGAAGGACGCATGGAATCGCGGCGATATCGAAGGCTTCATGCAAGGCTACTCGCGAAGCGACGACATTCGCTTCGCCGGCGGCGCCGAATTCAAGTACGGATGGCAGGCGACGCTTGATGGCTACAGGAAGGGTTATCCGGATGCGGCCGCGATGGGGAAGCTCGACTTCGATCTGGTCGAAGTGCGCGAGCTGAATCCGGATGTGGTGTATGTGTTCGGCAAATGGCGCGTGGTTCGCGCCAACGAAATCGCCGACAAGGCACCGCACGGACTGTTCACACTGATTGTCGAGCGCAAAAACGGCGTATGGTCGATCACTCGGGATCATTCGTCCGCAGCAGGCGGATGAAACCACTCGATTCCGCAATGCCGGTGGCCGGACACCCGCCGGGAATCGGGCAAAACCTGATGCAGATCAAACCGGCCGGGGGTGTGACGCTCCCCGTGGCAGCGCGACGGCGTAGCATTCCGAAAACGTGACCGCAGTCCGGCTTTCGTGTCCGGACGCGGTGCGGGGGGCAATTCGATCGGATTCAAGCGAGGCTGCCGGAATGTCAAATTTCGAAATCGTCGGGCGGGAAGATTATTCCGACGTCACCTATCAGCTCGAGATTCGCCATCCGGTGATGGCCAAGGCCGCGAAGGCCGGACAGTTCGTCATCGTGATGGAGCACGAGCACGGAGAGCGTATTCCGTTGACGCTCGCCGACTTCGACCCGGAGCAAGGCACGATCACGCTGGTGATCCAGGCCGTGGGCAAGACCACGCGCGAAATGCAGCAGAACTGCCATGTGGGGACGAAGTTGTTCGCATTGGTCGGGCCTATGGGTATCCCCAGTCACATCGGCAGCCCGAAGAAGGTGCTTTGTGTCGGCGGCGGCCTCGGGGTAGCCCCGGTCTATCCGCAGGCCCGCGCCTACGCCCGCAACGGCGCCTACGTGATCGGTGTCGTCGGTTTTCGCAACAAAGCCGTGATGTTCTGGGAAGAAAAATTCCGTGCGGTCTGCGACGAGGTGATCGTCTGCACCGACGACGGCTCGGCGGGCATCAAGGGACTGGTGACCAAGGGCATGGAGCAGGCGCTCGCCGCACATCCTGACATCGACGAGGCAATCGCGATCGGCCCGCCGATCATGATGAAGGCCTGTGCGGAGGTGACCCGGCCGCAGCACATCAAGACTCTCGTGAGCCTAAATCCGGTGATGGTCGACGGCACCGGCATGTGCGGTGGCTGCCGCGTGAAGATCGGCGACGGCATCAAGTTCGCGTGTGTCGACGGTCCTGACTTCGACGCGCACACGGTGGACTTCGACGACCTGATGGCACGCCTCGCACGGTACCGCCCCACGGAGCAGGAAGCGCTCAAGAAGTGGGAAGAAAGCTGCCGCATGGGCGGTGGGCCGGCCGGTTCCACCGAGCTGTTCTGATTTCTCCCGCCGCTGCCCGACAACCGCACCCGCCGAATTCGCGAGTTTAACCATGGCCAAGAAAAAGACGATCCGGACAATTCCGCAGGAGCGGACGCCGATGCCCGAGCAGGATCCATTGGAGCGCGCGCGCAATTTCAAGGAAGTCGCCTGCGGCTACACGCTGGAAAATGCGCTGCGCGAGGCCGAACGCTGCCTGATGTGCCCCGACGCGCCCTGCGTTCGCGGCTGCCCGGTCAGCATCGACATACCGGCATTCATCCAGAAAATTGCCGAAAAGCACTACCACGGCGCCTACGACGTCATCACCGACACCAATCTGCTGCCCGCCGTCTGCGGCCGGGTGTGCCCGCAGGAAAACCAGTGCGAGGGTGTATGCACGGTCGGCGACTCGCTGGAGCCCGTCGCCATCGGCCGGCTTGAACGCTTCGTCGGGGACATGGCGATTCGCGAAGGCTGGGTCAACCTGCCCTACATCGAGAAGAACGGCTTCAAGGTCGGCATCGTCGGCTCGGGCCCGGCGGGCATGGCCTGTGCGGCCGACATGGCCAAGGCCGGCTGCGAAGTCGTGGTTTACGAAGCCTTCCACGAGCCCGGTGGCGTGCTGAAGTACGGCATTCCCGATTTCAGGCTGCCCAACGCGGTGATCGACGTCGAGATCGACAAGCTGAAGCAGCTCGGCGTCCGGTTCGAATGCAACACGCTGGTCGGCCGGTTGTTCACCATCGAGCAGATGATCACCGAGATGGGCTTCCACTCCGTGTTCCTGGGCACCGGAGCCGGCTACCCGAGTTTCATGGGAATTCCCGGTGAATCGCTGAACGGCGTGCTGTCGGCCAACGAACTCCTCACCCGCTGCAATCTGATGCGGGCGCGGGACTTCCCCAACTTCGACACTCCGATGCAGCCGGGCAAGCGAGTCGCTGTGATCGGAGCGGGCAACACTGCCATGGACGCGCTGCGCGTATCGCTGCGCCTGGGCGCCGAGAAGGTGTACTGCGTATACCGCCGCGGCAAGGCCGAGGCGCCCGCCCGGGTGGAGGAAATCCACCACGCCGGCGAGGAAGGTGTTGAGTTCCACTGGCTGACGAGCCCGGTCGAGGTGCTGGGAGACGAGCAGAAGCGCGTGCGCGGCATGCGCTGCCAGAAGATGGAGTTGGGCGAGCCCGACGCCTCGGGCCGCAGGCGGCCGGTGCCCGTGCCCGGCAGCGAGTTCGAATTCGAGTGCGACAGCGTTGTCTACGCGATCGGCACCAACGCCAATCCGATCCTCGGGCAGACGGCCAAGTTGAAGCTCAACAAGCGCGGTTATATCGAGACCGACGACAATCTCGCGACCTCGATCGCCGGCGTGTATGCCGGCGGCGACATCGTCACCGGCGCAGCGACGGTCATCGAGGCAATGGGCGCCGGACGCCGCGCCGCGCGCGCGATGAAGGCCTGGCTGGGCTTGCGCGACACCGACCTGGTGTACGCTCCTGATGCACCTCACGTGAGTCGGCGGTTCGGCTTCGCGGCGGACCAGCACGGCTACGCGCGAATACAAGTGAAATGACGGCCCCCACGCTCACTGCGTTCGCTGCCCCCCAATGATGCGGGAACAACCATGACCGAAGTTGCCACGCTGGCACCGGGCGCCGTACGCGCACCGGCCCCTTCCACGAAGCTCCGCGACGCAGAAACGCTGAGCGAGCATATCGTCGAAGTCATCAGCGACTCGGGCGAAGGCGCGCAGCGCTGCGGCCAGTCACTCGGCGCCATCGCCGCCAGGACCGGCAACGGGATCTGGACGACGGAAATCATTCCCGCCGAAATCCAGCCGCCGGCGCGCAGCGTCGCCGGTGCGTCGGGCATCCGCATCCGCATCGGCACCAAACAGGTGACCAACGGCGGCGACGAGACCGACCTCGTGGTCGCCTTCAACGAACAGGTGCTGCTCGGCCGCGTCCGGGCCGGCGAATTGAAACCCGGCGCGCAAATCCTGCTCGAGAGCATGTGGCGCGAGCACCGTGACCCGAAAATCGTCGCGTCCTACGTCGAGACCGTGGACAGCCTCAAGGAGTCCGGATACCGCGTGTACGAGGTTCCGCTCGAGCGTGAGTGCCATAAGCTCGTGGCCGATCCCCGCAAAGGCAAGAACATGTTCGTGCTCGGGATCCTGTGCAACCTGTACAGCCTCGATCCCAAGCTTGGCCACGAACAGATCGCATTGACATTCGGCAAGAAGGACGCGAAGGTCATCCAGGTCAACCAGGGCTTGCTCGAGGCCGGCTACGCGTGGGCCGAGCACAATTTCGACTTCAAGTACCGCATTCCTGCGGTGCGCTCGACCGAGCCGCAGATCGTCGTCAACGGCAACACAGCGCTGGCGCTGGGCGTGCTGGCCTCGGGCATGGACATCTGCGCGATGTATCCGATCACGCCGGCGACGTCAGTCTCGCACTACTTGTCCGACGTGTTCGAGCGGGTCGGCGGCATCGTCCACCAGGCGGAGGACGAGATCGCCGCCTGCGCGTTCGCCATCGGCGCCTCGTATGCGGGCAAGTGCGCGGTGACGGTCACGTCGGGACCGGGCTACTCGCTAAAACAGGAGGGCATCGGACTCGCGGTCATGGCCGAGATTCCGCTGGTCGTCATCAACGTCCAGCGCGGCGGGCCGTCCACCGGCCAGCCGACGAAAGTCGAACAGGGCGACCTGCTTACCGCCATCTACGGCAGCCACGGCGATGCGCCAAAGGTCGTGCTCGCGGTGTCGGGGATCGAGGACTGCTTCTATTCGATGATCACGGCGCGCAAGATCGCGGAGACCTTCAATACGGTCGTCGTCGTGCTGTCGGATGCCAGTTTGTCGACCGCACAGCAGCCGTTCCCGCGGCCGCAATTCGACACCGACTGGCTCGCCCCGCCGCTCGACCAGACGCCGGTTCCCGATGGCGCGAGGCCCTACGATTGGGATCCGGTCACGGGCATCGCGCACCGCTTCGTGCCGGGACAACCGCATGGCATGCATACGCTTACAGGCCTTGCACACGACCGCGGGAGCAAGGTCGCCTACGACCCGGAAACCAACGAAGAGGGGCTGCGCAATCGCAGCCTCAAGATCGCCGCGCTGCAAAAAACGTTACGGACTCCGCCGGTGTTCGGGGATCCGGAAGGCGACCTGCTGGTCGTCGGCTGGGGCAGCACCAAGGGCGCGATCGAGGAGGCGGTCGAACGGATGCGCAGCGAGGGCCTCAAGGTGTCGTCGCTGCACCTCACCTTCATCCAGCCGATGCCCTCGGGCATTCGCGAGATCATGAAGCGCTTCAAGCAGGTGATAACGATCGAAGCCAACTGGGCCGACAACCTCGAGGACGAACTTATCGACGAGGACAACCGGCGCTACGCCGCGCTGGCGATGATGCTTCGTTCGCGTTTCCTGGTCGACATCGACTGCTGGACCCAGACGCGCGGCCAGCCGATCAAGCCGTCCGAAGTCGTGCGCTTCGCGCGCACCAAACTCGCGACGCCGCTGGCGTAGCCGGAGTATTGCCATGAACATGCCCGTCACCCAATGCCTGCTCAAGCTGCACGAGGCCCACCACAATCTCGAGGACTATCAGGGCGGCGTGCCGCGCTGGTGCACCGGCTGCGGCGACAATGCGATCCTCGCCGCCGTGCAGCGGCTCTGCCGCGACGAGAATCTGGCGCCGGAGCGCACGGTATTCGTGTCCGGGATCGGGTGCTCGTCCCGCTTCCCGCATTACATGAAGACCTACGGCTTCCACGGCATCCACGGCCGCGCGTTCCCGATCGCGCAGGGCGTCAAGATGGCGCGTCCGGACCTCGCGGTGTTCGTCAACACCGGGGACGGCGACTGTTGCAGCATTGGCTCCGCGCACTGGATCCACGCAATCCGCTACAACACGAACCTGACGGTGATCCTGCACGACAACCACGTTTACGGTCTCACCAAGAAGCAGGCTTCGCCGACATCGCCCCGAGGCCTGAAGAGCAACACGACGCCACGCGGCGCGGCGTTGGAGGCCATGAACCCGCTGACGGTCACGCTCGGCGTAACCAACGCGTCGTTCGTCGCGCAGGCGGTCGACTGGATCCCGGAGTTGCTGTTCGACGTCATTCAGAAGGCCTACCACCACCGTGGCTTCTCGTTCGTGCGCATCATCCAGCGCTGTCCCGAATTCCTGCCCAAGATGTTCGATCCCTGGTTGCACGACCCCGGCCGCACGCTGCTGCTCTCCCACTCCAACGGCCTCACGATTTCGCCGGAGTTGTCGCGAACGTACAAGAACCAGATCGAGCACGATCCTTCGAACCTCGACCGGGCGCGCGAAATCGCGTCGTCGGAGGATCCGATCCCGGTCGGCATCCTCTATCACAATCCGGCAGCGCCCTGCTACGACGACTTGCACGCCGTGAGCCCGATGCGCACTTCCGAGCAGATCCGCGCCGGACTCGAGAGCGAACTCGACAAGGTCACAGTGTGGCCCGATGAAATTGCGCCGGCCCGTCACGTCGCATGAAATGAGCCACCACGCTCACTGCGTTCGCTGCCCCCCGAGGGGGCGCACAGTGCCCTTCGGGCGGCCGTGCGGGCACTGAAAATGAGCCCCCACGCTCACTGCGTTCGCTGCCCCCCGAGGGGGCGCACAATGCCCTTCGGGCGGCCGTGCGGGCACTGACGCCGGCTCCTCGACCGATTAACGATATCCGATACCGCAACCCCCTATGGACACCGCCACCCGAAATCACGAACAACAGCTGTTCTTCTCGACCGGGAGGCGGCATGGCGAGGGCGTCGATGCGATCGACCAACTCGCCCTGCGGCCGGCGCTCATCGCGCGCTACCGCCAACTGTCGCACCTGCGATACGACTTTCCGCTGGTGCTGGTCGACCGCGGGCCCGGGGCAGGCACGATTCGCTCGCTCTCGTCGGTCGTCGACGAGGTGCTACAGGAGATCGCGCCGCGCGGGATAGACGGAGAGCGGCTGCGCAAACACGTGTTGCGACTGGAGCGCGAAGTACGTGCGCTGCTCATGGGCGGGGCAAGCGGCAAGCTATCGGAGCTGTGGGCCCAGGCTACGCTGCAGCTCGCGGCGCCGGACGACCCGTCAGCGGCAAGCGTGCTCACCCATATCGCCGAGAAACTCCAGCTGGACGGCGATGTGGTCGACTGTGACCGCGCAATGCCCGCGCGCGTGCTCGACCACGCGTGGCAGGCCGCGCAGCGGCGCAAGGGCAATACGTTCCGGAACATTGTCGAGCGCCTGATGGTCAAACTTTCCGACATCCTGCGCGCGGCCTTCATTCACTCGGAAGCGGGGCAACAGCCCGAAGCGCTGCGCGCGTCCTTGGGTGGCACGCACCGGAATGTCTTCGACTTCGCGATGATGTCGCGCCTGGTCGCCCGCAATGCACCGAAGGACGAGCTGCCGGCATCCCGGCGCAGCCGCATTGAATGGGCACTCGCTGTCCTGAAGGCCCAGCCGTTCTTTCCGGACCCGCGACTCGCGGACCGCCCGGAGGCCACTGCCACGTTCAATTTCCGCTTTGACAACTGCGCGGCGGCAGCGACGGCCTATCGCGATCGCCTGCCCAAGCTCGCCGACGTCGTGAAAGCGCTGTCCATCGCCGAGCTCGAGGTCGGCGGCGCATACATCGAAGCTAAACACGACTCGTTCTTCGCGCATTTCGACGACAGCGTACTGTCGGCCGACGACATCGCGATGTTCCCCGATTACCTGGTCTGCATACCGCTGGAGCGCAATGATGCGCCGGAAAATGCCGGGCTGATGGACATCCTGTCCGCCGGCCTCCCGGTCAAGGTGCTGACCGAAACGTCCGACCTGCTCGAGGAAGCGCCGGTCGGCACGGGCCACTTCGCCTTCGGTGTGCGCAGCACGCGGCTCGCCAACACCGCGACCGGCCTGGGTGGCGTCTTCGTGGTGCAGACCGCGAGTTCCAATCTCCATGCACTGGGCGAGCGCCTCACCAAGGCCTTTGCTCATCGGGGAGCGGGCCTCGTTTGTGTCTATGCGGGTGCCGGCGCAACCGGTGAACTCCCGCTCTACCTCACGGCGGCAGCGGCAATGGAGTCCCGCGCGTTCCCCGCATTCACCTACGACCCGTATGCCGGCGATAACCAGGCGGCGCGCTTTTCGCTGGAGGACAACCCACAGCCTGCGGCGGATTGGCCGGTCGAGCGGCTCGAGTACGCCGACGAGAACCAGCAGCGTGTGATCGAAGAAACCCCATTCACGGTCGCAGACTTCGTCCTCTGCGACCCGCGTTACGCCGGGCACTTCGCCCGCGTGCCGCGCGAGCATTGGAACGCTCTGATGATCCCGGCCGACGAATGGCTGGCGCGCGATCCGAAGCGCACCGGCGATGCCATTCCGTTCGTGCTTGCCGTCGACGCCGAGGACACGCTGCAGCGAGTGATCGTCGACGCGCGAATGATGCAGATGGTCGAGCGCTGCCGGACGTTCTGGCATCGGCTGCAGGAACAGGGAGGAGTCCACAACTCGCACGCGGAGATCCTGCTTGCGCGCGAGAAGACCAAATGGGAACAGGCCAAGGAGAAGGAGCTCGATGCGCTCAAGGCCTCAGTTGCCGCTTCAGTTGCCACCCCCGCGGCGGCCAGCGCCGCAACGACGGACGCGGCCCCCACGGCTGAGGCCAAGCCGGCGACCGAGCCCGCCGCGCCGGAACGCAACCCGGATGAGGCTTGGATCGATACCGCGCGCTGCCCAAGCTGCAATGAGTGTCAGACGATAAACGACAAGATGTTCAAGTACAACGACAACAAACAGGCGTTCATCACCGACGTGCGCGCGGGGACCTATCGCCAAATGGTCGAAGCGGCCGAGGTCTGCCAGGTTTCGATCATCCACCCCGGTAAACCCTGGAATCCAAATGAGCCCGGGCTGGAAGAACTCCTGAAGCGCGCAGAAGCCTTCCAGTAGTACCAGGCCGACCTCACGCGATCTTCTGCAGAATGACCTGCGTGGTCACGCTCAGGATGCGGTAGCTGCCCCGCTTGATCCGCAGAAATCGGTTGATCGCCACAGCGGGCTTCAAGCGGGGATCGGTGCGTCGATCCCACAGATAGTCATCGAAAATGATGATCCCGTCGGTGTTGAGGAGATCGAAGCCCCCAATGGCGTCGACCATCACGTCGTCGGCGTGATGGGAGCCGTCGACATAGACCAGATCGAACGGCGTGGACGGCCGGTAACTTCGGAAAAATTCGGCCGACGTCGATTTGATTTTTGTGAGCCGCACGCCGTATCGGGCGACGTTCGCATCGAACATTTCCTCGACGTGCTCGAGCCTGGGATCGCCGACATGCTCGCGGCCGCCCCGCCAGGTATCCACAGCCGTCACCTCGGCCATTGGCAAATGTTGGAGCATGAATACGGTCGAGCGTCCTTCCCACGAACCGATCTCGAGCACCCGAATCGATTTGTCCTGCAATTGCAGCGCCCGGAAGATCCGCATCCACTCGATCGCGTTGCCGTCGAACCATCGGGTCGAATACGTTCCTTCGCGGTCGAGATTGCGGACGAGTGCATTTTCATCGCCGGAACTGCGCATTCGCCGCGCAATTCCGGAGGCCAGCGTCGCGATATAGATGGGAATCACGATCAGCGGCGGCCTGGTCCGCACCAGCTCGGCGAACCGCGTGCCCTGAACGCGCATGAATTGCAGCAAGTGGGGCATGGCCGGGGATGGGATAGTCAGCGCACGAGCACCGTGGTCAGCGCGCGTTCCGGCATGGTAACGAATTCCCGCTCCGCCGTATCTGCTGGGCAAGCGCCGAGAGCACACCCGCAACGTCCCATTCAGCAGGAATTTCCCGGAGTGCACGACTGGCCGCATAATCGACACCAACGCCATGCAACGTCGCGCCCGACATTGGGTACGCATCAACGCCCGGCAGGCGGCACGCCGGTCAGTCCTTTCACGTCCGGATCCCCGTACCTCTTTGGAACCCGCCAAGTCGCTCCGGATCGTCGTTGCCTGCCACACTCGCCGCGGCGGCACGTGGGTCGTCGGCAGTCATCATCTCGCGCGAGAATGGTCAGGCGCCGGACACGAGGTCCTTTTCATATCCGCGCCAATGGAACCGTGGCACGACCCGCACGCGCAGGATCCGCTGTTGGGAGAGCAATCCCGACGCGGCGCGTTCGCGCCCCGCGAGGTCGCGCCTCGTTTGTGGGAATGGGCGCCTACCGCACTCGTGCCCTGGATCTGGGGCGCCCACCTTGTAGCGCGATTGGGACAATCACTGCCAAGCCTGGCGGTTGGCCTCTCCGGAACGCTGCGCAGGACGGGGTTTGCCTCACCCGACCTGCTCGTCGTCGACCATCCATTGTTCTGCAACCTCGACCGCGTGGTCGGTGCGACGCGCTTTACCTACCGCGCGACCGATCTCTACCGCGAGATGCACGGTCGGCCGGTAGTCGACGCTGTGGAGCGCCGGTTGATCTCCCGCGCCGATTGCGTCATCGCGACGTCGCAGCCGGTTGCGCAGCGGCTGCACGAACTTGGCGCCGCGCATCCGGTCGTGATCGAAAATGGCGCCGAAGTCGCGCATTTCGCCCACCCCGCTGCCCTTCCACCCGAATACGAAGATGCGAACTCGACCCGCGTAGTCTATGCCGGAGCAATCGATTTCCGTTTCGATGCCGACCTGGTGATGCGACTCGCGAGGGCACGACCTGACATCGAGTTCATCATCATCGGCGGCGGCACGGGTGGCACAGCGATTGCAGCGTCCCCGCTGCGCAACCTGCGACTGCTCGGGCCACGCCCCTACGCCATGCTGCCCGCGTACCTGCAGCATGCGCATGCCGGGTTGTTGCCGTTGAACGACCATCCGGCGAATGCAGGGCGCAGCCCGATGAAACTCTACGAGTATGCGGCCGCGGGCCTCCCGGTATTGGCCACCCGAACGCCGGAACTGGCGCGAAGGACGCTGCCATTCGTGCGCTTCATCGATCCACGCGCGCCCGAATTGTCGCTCGATAGTGTGCTTCGGGAGCGACCCATCCCCGATCCCGACGAAATCGCAGCGCACGATTGGTCACGGATCGCCGCGCGCGTACTCGATACGGCGCTCAGGGGGCCGCATGGAACGGCGGTGACCGACGAACCCGACCTCAGTGCTTGATAAAGGGCGCGGCATCGCCCGCGTGTTTCTTCTGCTGCTTGATGGTTTTCTTTTCCTTCGCCGTGTGCGCTGCCTTCTTCTTGCTGGTTTTCGGGGGCTGATGAGACATGGTTTGCTCCTGTGGTTCGCCGAGACCCTGGCGCCCCGTCACTATAGGCCAATGTCCTGCGGAGTGCAGGCCACCCGAGCGGCAACGCGCCAGCGCCCAATCCGGCTTCAGCGAACGCTGAACGGCGCCGAATAGGGCCGACCGAACGGTATCCCCGCCGCAACGGTTTGCACGGGCTTCACGTACACCTTGCCGGAGCGCTTGTTGTTGCGGGTGTCGACGAAATCGACCGGCCCCTCGACGATCTCTAGCATTGTCACATCGGCGGGCGCCCCGACCTGCAAGGTCCCGAGCTTGGGTATCCTGTTGATCGCGCGCGCCGGGCTGGCGGTCGCCATGGCCACCACCTCGTCGAGGCTGAAGCCCATGTTGAGGAACTTGCTCATCACCCAGGTGAGGAATGGCATGCCCGGCGAGTTGCCGGAGTAGACATGCATGTCGGAGGAGATCGAATCGGGAAGACATCCCTGTGCAATCGCCGCTTCGGCCACCGTGTAATCAAAACTGCCGCCACCGTGGCCGACGTCGAAATGGACGCCCCGCTTCTTGGCTTCCAGCGCCGCCGGCAGCAGCTTGCCGTCCTGGACGATGTTGGTGAACTTGCCGGCGATGTTGGGTGCTCCGGAGTAGCAATGCGTCAGGATGTCCTTCGGCCGCAGCAGGTCCAGAATCTGTGACATCAGCTGCGGCGTCTCGACGCCGCCGATATGGCACATGATCTTGCCGTTGGTTCCCGCCATTTCACAGGCCTTGATCGCTCGCTTGAGCGGCTCGACGCCATGCTGTGCGATCACGTTCTCCGACATGCGCACCTTGATTCCCAACGCAATGTCGGCGTTCTCCGCGACGGTACGCGCCGCAGGCTCGATCTGCGCGAAATCGATGTTGTACAGCTCGGCGACCGGGAACCCGGCGAGTCCCATATTGGCGATGTGCACAAAGGCGTATAGCCGCGTGCGGGTCGACGCGACGATGAAGCGCCGATAGCCCGCGAAGTTGTTCGCGCCCGCGTCGCCTGCCGACACGGCCGTCGTGGTTCCCTGGAAGGGCACCAGCTCGTCGGCTGGAATGCCGATGCCGGACCCATAAGGAAACGTGTGCGCGTGCAGATCGATGAGGCCGGGCGTGACCAACTTGCCCGACGCGTTGATGACTTTCAGCGCCCGCTCGACAGGCATATCGACCTGCACGACCTCGATCACCCCGTTGCGAATGCCGATGTCACGCACACCGCGCAGACGCTGGCTCGGGTCAAGGACGTCGCCGCCCTTGATCAGCAAGTCGAATTTGTCGTCGGGCCCCATTGCTGCGCGGACCGCCGACGACAACGATTGCGTCGCAGCCGCGGCACCGAGGCCCAGCAGAAAACGCCGGCGGTCGATCGTATTGTGCATGGTGGCTCCCCCTGATCGCTTTTGGGACAATCCCGCGCCATCGTGGGCGCACATGCCGTTCCGGTCAATACGCAGCGGCCTGCCGATTCGGTTGTGCGCGTCGAGCCGGAACCAGCCACGCCGGTCAACAAGTGTCTGGTTCAGTCGGCCCATGACACTGGTGTACGTCCGAGGTGGGCGCTGACCTGCCGTTTGATCTTCTCCAGGGTGGACAGTCAAAAAATCAAGCTGCCAGGCTACTACCGCGGCTTCCGCCAAAGCCGCGAGCGACTTGCAATGGTTCGATCACTGGATCACTTCGTCGGCGCGCTGCAGGAGCGATTGCGGGATGATGATGCCGAGCGCCTTTGCGGTCTTCAGGTTGATCACCAGCTCGAACTTAGTCGGCTGCTCCACCGGCATATCGGTGGGCTTGGCGCCCTTGAGAATCTTGTCGACGAAGCTGGCTGCGCTGCGCCAATGCCACGCGTTGGATGAAAGATAGGACATCAAACCGCCGGCAGCGACAAACTCACGGCCGCCGAAAGAGGACGGCACCTGGGAGCGAAGCGTCAGCTCGATGATGTGGACACGGTTCCGAAAGAACATCGGGTCGTTCACGACGACGAGCGCGCCGCCTTTGGCGCGCGCAATGGCTCCGTCCAGTTCGCCTTCCGCCGCGACGTCGATACGATCAAGGCGCAGGCCAAGAGTCTTCGCGCGCAGCGACATCGCGTCAAAGAAGAATCCGATGGCAGGGTTGGCGCTGTTCATCAGCACGCCGACCCTCTTGAGCTGCGGTACGGCAGTCGACAGCAGCTCCACTTGTTTGGCAAGTACCTCTTCGCCCGCGGCCGAAGTGCCGGTCAGGTCGCCACCTGGCCGGGCCAGGCTGGCCACGAGCCCCGCGCCCACCGGATCTCCGGCGTTGATCATGACGATGGGCAGACCGGGAGCACCATCACGCGCTGCGCGGATGGTAGTCGTTCCGAACGCAAGAATCAGCGCTACCGGGATCGTCTTGAGTTCGGCGGCGAGTTCGCGCTGGCGCTGCGGATTCTCACCCGCCCAACGGATTTCGATTGCGAGGTTCTTTCCTTCGACCCAGCCCAGGTCGCGCAGGCTCGCACGCAGAGCCTCCATACCCTCTCGGAGTCGGGGTGTCGGTGCGGCAGCGGGAAGCAGCAATCCAATGCTGAAGACCTTTCCCGTCTGCTGTGCGCGAACCGCAAGCGGCTCGAGCAGGCATGTGCCGGCGACGAAGGTGACGAATGTCCGCCGGTCCATCACCGAATCACCTCGTCGACAAATGAAAACCCAGCCATCGTACGCCTAGAGCGGGAATTGAGCGCCACCAACGAGCCGCCGCTGTTGGCCGTGTCCGGCCCGACAGTTGACGATCCCATTCGGCATAGAACGACCCTGACCAGCCGTTCGATCTTCTCCGCAGCGGACTTTCAAGAGGTCAAGTTGACCAGCGACTACGGTTCAGCTTCACCAACGGCAACGCCGGGACCTTTGCGTACGGGGTCAACGACGGCACGAATGTCGCCACCCAAAACTAGGCGATCAACCGCAAGGTGTTCCGCACCGCAGGGACAGTGTATGGATAGAAGCCTTGTGCCCGCGGAGCCGTTCGTGAAGGGCGCGAATGCGATGCCAGGCGTAATCTCGGCGCCGAGCTTCGCGGTGTGTGGCTTGGTCGACGCGGTTCGCGAGCGCTACACGCACACCATATGGCCGCCGGTCTTGCGATGTCCGCAGTAACCCAGACCCGTGCCAACGTGGTTGCAATACGCCACACATTGACCGTTGCAGCACCCAAAGCCGTTCTCGCCGAACGTCCATAGCGTCGGGATCGCACGTCCGACCTGGGGTGGCAGTCGCGGCAAAATGTGCACAACGGAGGCGCGATCCTTGTGTAGCGTCTCCTCTAGAAATACGCTGGTGGCCTTGCCCATCGTTCCGGTCCTGACGTATATCCCCGCGCCCAGCATCGAGGCAACGCCGCGCTCGGCGAAGTAGCGGCCTAGCTCACGCGCAAGTTGCGCGTCGTTGTCGAAGCGCCGATACGCACTCGCTACCGTCGAATCGGTCGTGAATTCCAGCGCCTGCACTTTGCTGTCGGGCGCGATCGCGAACCGGTGGGGCGAGATACGGGTTGCGGTCTCGCTGGCAGGCTCGCCCTTGGTCACTAGAACGGGCGCGTGACCCTTGCGCGGAGTATAGCGCCGCTCGACGAACAGCGACGCCGGCGCACACTCGAAATGCCGGTGCAATAGGAACAGTCCCAGGTAGTCGTCAGCATTGTGGTGCTTGATAATGCGCAGCGCCCCACGAATCGTCTCGACGTGCCCGGGGTCGTGCTCCAGCGACTCATGGGCAGCGTCGACATCGTTCGGCAAACGATTGTAGGCGGCTCGATAGGCCTTCAACTTCGGTTCCGTAAGGACCATGAGACCTCCGTCACGAAGTACTCGAGATGCTCTGCTCAAGATGGGCAGTGCGCCGTCGTATCGCGCGTGGCTCGAATGACCCACGCGGCCCACTGCGATTGTCAGCGGGTTACTTTACCTTGAGGCCAAGCGACTTCACGATGGTCGCCTCATCGTCATCCGGTCCGACAACGCCATATGTGGCCCAGACTAGGAAATGGCGATTCTTGTACTGCACCCACGAGAGGTTGCGCTTCGGGTCCCTGTTACTTCTTTCGACCCGGCTCAAGATCGAGTTGATCTCTTTGGTTGCCTTGGCCATCGGAGCATCGTGGAAAGCCGTCAACTCCCCAGCCTCCCAAAGGCCCGTCAGCGTCTGATATCCCGATGGGTTTTTATAACAGACGACCCCATCCGCAGATTCGATCCATGAATACTTGGGCGGCTTTTTGGGGATTCGTCGCGCCTTGGTGGCCATCGTCAATTCTCCTTCCTTCCGCAGGACGTTTGCTGCTTCTACACGCTTGTCTGCTGGTGGCTGCTACGTCTTGAGCCGCAGTGCCTTGATGATGGTCTTTTCATCATCATCCGGTCCGACGACATCGTATGAGGCCCAGACCAAGAAGTGCCGATTTTGGAACTCGATGAACGACGGTCCGCGATCGGGGTCCTTGTTGTTCTTTTCCAGCTTGCTGAGGATGGCGTTGATCTCCTTCGTTGCTCGTGCCAGCTCCGCGTCGTGAAAGCTCGACAGCTCTGCCGCCTCCCATAGCTTGATTACAGTCTGCCCGCCGCTTCCCTTGAAGCAACTGACCGTCTTGTCCTTTCTGACCCACGAATATTTCGGCTCGGGTGGTTTGGGTTTGGGTTTTGGCATTTTCGAATCTCCTTTCTTCGCTCGCGTATTTTCTCCCCGGTCTGCTGGCGTCGCACTCGATTCATCTTGTCTTAAGCCGCAGCGACTTCACGATAGTCGCATCGTCGTCATGGGGCCCGACGGCCCCGTACCCTGCCCATACGAGGAAATGACGGTTCTGGAACAGGATGAATGAAAGTTTTCGCTTGCGGTCTTTGTTCTTTTTCTCGACCGCCTTCAGAATCGCATTGATCTGCTTCGTCGCCTTTGCCAATCCGGCGTCGTGGAAGGCCGTCAATTCCCCCGCTTCCCACAGGTTGGTCAGAGTCTGCTCTGCCTTGTCGTAGGGGTAGCAAAGGATTCCGTATTCGGGGGACAGGATCCATGTGTACTTGGTGTCGACGCCTTGCTTGACAGCCATGGCTTGATCCTCCTTCTGCCAGTCTGTTGGCTACAGTACTCGCGAAAAATCGTCTTGACAAGGATAGCCATTTCAACCTCGCGAGCCTGAGTGTGGAGAGGGCGGTGGCACGGGTCAAGCGTCGATTTTCGGTGGCAACGGGCTGCTCCGCACGCTAGTAGTAACGCTTCCGGGCGGGCGCGGACGCCAAGGTGGCCGCGCGGGTGCAGGCGGGCGCGCGGCGACCGCGGTGGCTACCGGGTGATGCGCTGGTCTAAAATCGAAAGCGGGGGCGGACTGGAGCACTCGATCAGCGGAGGGATCGTGCTCGGCGCCGGTGGCCTCCCACAGCGGCGGGCCTCGGGCGGGTGCGATCCGGGGTGGTGCGGTCGGCTCACCGCGGTGGACGAGGATGTCGCGGATCGCGGACGCTTCGGTAATGAAGGCGACGATGCGCGTCTCGACGCCACACAGCGGACACACCAGCGGGAACACTTCGTAAATGCGGGCGAGCAGCAGCGCCCAGGAGTAGCGGGCAGCGCGCCGCGGTGCCGGTTCGGCGGCGGGCTCCGGGCCGGGGTGGGCGACGGCGAGGTCGTTGCTGCAGTCGCGAGGACGGTGACTGCCGAGCGCCGAGGTGAGTCGGGCGTGAGCGGGCCAAAATTGCGGTGGTGGTGGATGCGCAGTGGCGGCACCGGGGCGGCGAGGCGGCAGAGCTTCTTACTCGGGTTTCGCCAGGGCAAAGCCGACCCTCCGGCGCAGCACCCTACGCCAGCGTTCATCCGACAAGTCATCCTCGATGTGCGGGGGTGCGTTGCTCGCGAGGATCAGCAAACCGTCATACGCTTCGATACGTTGCAGCAGATACGCAGTTTCAACATTCCTGCAATGGTCATGCGCGTCCTTGACTTCACTGCGCTTGCCGAACAGCACATCTGCCTCATCGAGTAACAGGATTGCGCCTTTCGCTTCCGCGTCGGCAAAGAGGGCGTCGATGTTGCTTTCGGTCTCGCCGATGAACTTGCTGACGACGCGCGACAGGTCGATGCGCACGACCCCTACTTCCAACGCTTCCGCCATGGCATACACCGCCAACATCTTGCCGGTTCCAGCCGGGCCGTAGAACAGCACCGACGCGGCAAGCGCGGGGTGGGCGGCGGCGCCACTGCCATCCGCTTCCGTCAGGCCGACCAAGCGCAGCAGGTCCTGCACAATTGCTGGCAGGTCGATCGGCGGCGTGGCCGCGGATTCCGATTCCCTGGGCTGCGCGAACTGCTCGATGTGGATATCCTGCACGCCGCTCGTGGCAAGCCATTCGTTGACGGCGACAAGCAGGTCCGCATTGCTGGGCGCGACGTCGCCAGCGGCGCCCTGACCACTGCTCAGCGCGCCAGCATGTTCTGCCAGCCATTTCAGAATGGTGCTGCCCGCCCGCGCCTGCGTACGGTACCGCGCGCCGTTGGTGGCGCCGCCCAGTTCGTTGGAGTTCACCTGGTCGATCACCTGCCACATGTCCCGCGCGCCAAACGCCTTCCTGATCGATGGCTCACTCAACAGTTCGATCAGCGCCTGGACATCAGCTTGCAGTCGTCGTGCAGCCGACGTCAGTCCTGCGCTGTTCGCCGAGGCGTTGACCACCAACGCCCGCGCCGCTTTGCACACGACCCCGTTGGCGGAGGAGGATGGCGCGAGCGGAGCTCTTTCCCGCAACGGCCATCCGTAGAGGGCTACGCTCGACACGAGGCGCAGCCAGAGGGCGCAAAACTCGCGATTGGGTTGGACTTCGCCGGCTGACGCGGTGCTCGGCGTTCCCGGTACACCCAGCGTGCGCGCGTAGAGGTCCGCGCGCTCGTGCACCGTGAGCCGATCTCCCGCCTGCGCATAGCGCCGCAGATGATTCGCTGCCGCGCCGGTCCCCAGCGGCAATGTTCCTTGTTGATAGTGCTCAACCAGGTGCTCGACCACCTGAAAAGCGCGCATCTGTTCCAAGAGGTACGCGTAATAGAAGATCGCCATCGCGCGCAGGTTGTCCGGGACGATGGCGTCGTCCACCACGGGCGGATTGCTCATTGGGGGGTGATCATGTGCATGGACCACCCGTGGCGAACGAAAGCGCGACACTGGACCGCGGCATCACCGCCGATGCGCGCGGCCGGCCCAACGCTTCACGGCCGCCAGCGCCACGGCTCGAAGACGACTTCAAAGTCGACGGATTGGAGGTGACGCTCCGGGGTGAGCACGACGTAAAACGCGAGCGGTTCCATGCGCCGATACCCGATTCGCACCTGCTGCAGCGAATCCGCCCAGTTGCCTGTCAGTTCGGCGCGCACGCGATACTTGCCATCGGGGAAGGTGGTTAGGTGCACGTCGGGAACGTGGAACCCCACGACGTGCATATCGCCTTCGTCGGGCGCAGTCGTGCAGGGAACGTTGACGGCGGGCTTCCAAACGCCGGTACCGGGAATGGGTTCGCGACCACTACGGCCGATGCGAAACTGCGTCGCCGTATGCTCTTCGGCCTGCACCCTGAATCCCGTCGCGGTATCGCCCACGGGGCTGCCCATGCTCTTGTGCCAGCGAATGTGCCCCCACAGCATCGGCGGGAGCTTCAGGACAGCGGCTTGCGTGAGTTTGTCGCCTTTGGGCATGGTCGTCACCTGGTCGGGCCGTCGGGCTTTGCATCCTATCGCAAACGTCGCCGTCCTGCGCATGAATTGCAGATCTTCGAAGGCGGCAAAGGATAGGCGCGTCAATCGCGCGAGCACGATTGTGGTGGGGTCAGTGAGGTGGGCCAGGCGTCAATCGGCGGCGTGAACTGGAGCTGCTACAGCAACCCCGCCTTTGATGCCGACTATAAGAGGGCTCTCGTGACGCCGTCGGGTCCCTCGCGGACGAAGCTGTTCCGCACGATACAGACGTGACTCGACGCGACGACGCCGATGCGCCGGCGTCCGCTGGGTGACTTCCTGAGTCTCAAGCGCGGCGACGTCGTCGGCCGTTTCCAACAATCAGCGACTGGCTCCAGGTAATGACACTTGGCATCGAACCGAAAACCGCGCCCACGCCGTCACGCTGACCAGTGCGCGTAATCGGATGCCGCGTGAGGCAACCCAAGCTTCTGGGCTTGATCGCAACGCTGAACGACTGCTTTGAGCACCAGCGTCGTACGGATGCGCATGGCTGTGGATTCAACGGGTCAGCGCAACACATGCTAGGTTTAGAAGCGCAACAGCAAGCGCTTGTCAAATCAGTACTAATCGCGAGAAGTGCTGTTCCCTGGCCATTCTCACGCGTGCTTGCGCAACCTCGGATCGTCGCTAGGTCACGCCACAGGAAAGCCTTAGGCTTCAATCCCCTGTCGGTATGGATGAAAGGTGTTGCATCGACCGGTTGAATCCGCCACCCTTACCGGACGGTCGATTCGCTTGCATGCAGCCACTCGGCGAAGCAGCTTTCGTGGTGTAGTGAATCTTTACCCGGAGGCTAGTTTCGTTTCCGCCGCGTTGCTTTGGGCAGAATCTGGCGAAGAATTCCCTCGCAGATTTTCGGCGACATGTAGCGGGGAACCGGATAGTTGGTATCGGCTTCCCAGCACGCGGCTTTGGCCAACTCGGGAATGTCCACTTCGCGCAGCGTGTCGAGATGGAGCGGGATGCCGAGTTCCCGATTCAACGCTTCGACCGAGGCGAGGAATTTCTTCGCCAGTACCGCCGGGCGCTCCCCTTGCTTGCCCACTCCGGCACGCAACGCGAGAACGGCGAGTTTCTTCGTGATGGACGGGCTCAGGAACTTCAATACGTGCGGCAAGACGATCGCGTTGGCCAGGCCGTGCGGCGTATGGTACTTGCCGCCCAACTGATGTGCGATGGCGTGTACATAGCCCACGTTGGCTCGCGTGAACGCCAGGCCGGCGTAGGTTGCCGCCAGCGACATTTGCTCGCGCGCCGCGAGGTTCCTGCCGTTTCTGTAGGCGATGCGCAGGTTGCCGTAGATCATGCCGACGGCCGCCAGCGCCATGCGATCCGTATGGCTGTTCGACCAGTGCCCGACGAACGCTTCGATGGCGTGGGTCAGCGCATCCATGCCCGTGGCCGCCGTCACGTGCTTCGGCAGCCCGATCATCAGCGAGGGATCGAGCGCCGCCATCGTCGGCACGAGACGCGTATCGGCGATCACCAGTTTCCGGTTGGTCGTGGGATCCGAAACTACCGCCGCCACCGTCACTTCGGACCCGGTGCCGGCGGTGGTCGGAACCGCGTAGATGGGCACCGGCGAATGCAACCCCTTGAAATATCCGACCAGCTTGCGGGGATGTTTCTTGTTGGCGACGGCCAATGCGATCACCTTCGCCGCATCCATCGGCGAGCCGCCGCCAAACGCCACGATGGCATCACAGCGGTGTTTTTCGAAAAACGCAATGCCCTTTTCGATGATCGGGATCGGCGCATCCGGCGTCACGGCATCGAAAACGACATAAGCAATGCCGCCCTCGGTCAGAGCCTTGGTCAGCGCGTCCGGCAGGCCCATCCCGGAAACGACACGGTCCGTCACAATCAGGATCTTCTTGTGCCCAAAGCCGCACAGTGCCTGCCCCAACCGTCGGCTTGCACCTGGGCCGATCAGCAACATCGGCTGAGGAATCGGCAGCAATCCCGTCACAACGCCCGCCGCACGCATCGCCGTCGACAGCCCGACGGAGCGCACCACGTCACTGACAACACCCGGCATCTCCATTACGTTCGCTCCCGCGTTCATATCTTCGACCCCGCTAGCTTGCACCGAACTGCGGTGCCAAACCAAGTGGTTCGCGAGCAGAATTATCGACCAGGATCAAACAGACATGGGTTTGGTCGGCGGCAATGCGGTCGTATTGCCTTAGAATTTGTGACGATGGTTGGCGGTCTGCGCGTCGCGGCATACTCGCGCGGCAAGTATTCAGGACGCCGACGCAGCAGGCCCCTGCCGCCGGCAGATTGGCGTTGTTGCGAAGCGATGGTGCATCCGTGGGGATGGAATGAAGAACGTGGTCGGTATCAGTCTCGGTGCAGGCGAACAGGATTTCCGGTTCGGCGCCCGATTTCTGGGGCAGCCGTTCGACGTGCGGCGCCTCGGCACCAACGGCAGCACGACCAAGGCCGTGAAGCTGCTGAAGCACTGGGAGCAGCACGCGGACGCCATCGGCCTCGGCGTCGTCAAGGACGGCTACACGGTCGGCTCGCGGCGCTACGTCGAAAAGGACAGTGCGCGAATGAAAAGCGTGGTGACGCGCATCCCGGTCACGACCGGCGGCCGGTTGAACGACATCCTGCAGGAATGGGCGCTCCGCCACGTCCAGAACAAGCTGGGCAACTATTTCAACAACGCCAACGTCCTCTTCTTCTCGGGGACGAACGAACTACAAGCTGGCTCTGGCCATGTCGGAGTACACCGGCAATCTCCAGTTCGCCGATCCGCTGCTGCAACTCGGCGTGCCGAAGATGCTGACCTCGCTCGACATGCTGGAGCTCTACGCCAGCGGCGCGCACCACGTGCTCGACTGGGCGCCGGCGGGCTTGATGTCCTCGACCCCGGTCAGGGAATGGACGAAGTTCATGCTGCGCCGGGCGCTGCACGATGCGACGGTGATCGTGGCGCCGGTGCACGAGCTGGACGACTTCGGCGCGGAAGAGCTGGCCGGCAAGACGATCGTCACGTCGACCGTCAACGACGCAGCGGATCGCGCGGTTCAAGGACAAGGGCGTCCACATGGTGATCGACGGCTCGCCGGATGCTCTTCGACCACGTGCTGGGCCCGAGCCTGCTCGACGCGATGATCATCGCCGCGACCGGAAAGGCCCCCGACGACATCCTCGAGGACGACTACCTGGAGATCATCACCGATCTGCAGCTGGAGCCGCGCATCATCTATCCCAACGGCTTCAAGCGCGTCAATCGCTTCGCGTTCGTCATCCACCCGCTGTCGCAGGAGTACTTCAAGAACATCAAGCCGATCGAGCTGCTGTCGCACGTGTCGCCGCCCGTGTTCATGGACACGCTGGAGAAGGCGATGGCGTATGCGCCGCCCTTCGTCTATTCGAAGGTCACGGGCATCAAGTCGCCCACCGGCGTCGAGGCCGAGGGCTGGCTGATCTCGGTCGGCGGCACGCCCGAAGGAGATCATGAGCCACAGCCCCGAGTTCACCTACCGCCGCCTGCTGGATGCCGCGCGGATGGCCAAGCGGCTCGGCGCGCAGATCATGGGCCTGGGCGCGTTCACCAAGGTGGTCGGCGACGCCGGCCTCACCGTGGCCCGGCGCGCGCCGCTGCCGATCACGACGGGCAACAGCTACAGCGCCTCCGGCGCGCTGTGGGCCGCGCACGACGCGGTGCTGCGCCTTGGGCTGGTGCCCGCGCCGACGCGCGGCCAGAAAGTGCAGTTCAAGGCGATGGTCGTCGGCGCCACCGGCGCCATCGGCTCGGTGTGCGCGCGCCTGCTCGCGATGGTCGCCGAGGAGGTCTACCTGGTGTCGCCGGAGACGGCCAAGCTGCTGTCGCTCAAGGGGTCGATCCTGAAGGAGACGCCCGAGGCGCAAGCTGTTCCTGTCCTCGCGCGCCGACAAGGACATCGCCGACATGGACATGATCGTCACCGCGACATCCGGTGCGGGCAAGAAGGTCCTCGACATCATGAAGGTGAAGCCCGGATGCGTGATCACCGACGTCGCGCGCCCGCTCGACCTGCCGCCCGAGGAAGTCGCCAGGCGCCCCGACGTGCTGGTGATCGAGTCCGGCGAGATCCTGCTGCCCGGAAAGGTGTCGATGAAGAACATCGGCCTGCCGAAGAACGTCGCCTATGCCTGCCTCGCCGAGACCATCGTGCTCGCGCTGGAGGGACGCTTCGAGAACTTCACCGTCGGCCGCAACATCGAGTGGGAAAAGGTGCGCGAGATCTACCGCCTCGGCCTCAAGCACGGCATGAAGCTCGCGGCCATTTCCGGGGTCAACGGGCCCTTCTCCGACGCGGACATTCGCCGGGTGCGCAAACTGGCGCTTGCCGCGCGGGCGAAGCGCGCATTGCCCCCGAAAAGGACGAGCACCGCGAAACGAACCGTCGCCCGGCGCCGGAGCGCAGGGCGTATCCAGAAGGCCTCCTGAGAGCTAGTCGCCCACCCGCGTGGACAACGAGCAGCAGAGCGGAACCACCTCGGAGGCGATGGAGACTCAATCATCGCCGCGCCCGGCTCCGCGCGCCCACCGTTCGCTTCGCCCTGGCAATCTCCTCCTCGCGCTGCTGCGCCGACTGTTGTACCTGATTGTGCGCACGCAGGTTGCGCCGGATGATGTCGCGTCGCTTCGCGTCAATTCCCGGTTGCCGCTCTGCTACGTCCTCCAGGATCGGCATCTGTCGAGCCTGCTCGTGCTCGAAGAAGAGGTACAGCGGCTTGGCCTGCCCTCCTCGCTTGCCTCGATGGGGCATGCGTTCCCCGGAAAAAAACACGCAGTGTTCTCCGTGATCCTCAATCGTAATCCGTTGAGCACACGGACGGCGGAGCCGTCTGCCACACTCGCGCAGATGACGGCGGCAGTGCTGCGCGACCCGGCGTTCGATGCGCAGTTGATGCCCGTCACGGTCCTCTGGGGCCGCTCGCCGGGGTCGCAGGACTCGCTCGTCAAGGCACTTTTTGCCGACGCGTGGGCGACGGTGGGACCGCTGCGTCAGCTGCTGATCATCGTGCTGCATGGCCGCCAGACCCGCGTGACGTTCGGCGAGCCGATCTCGTTGCGGCGATTGATCGACGAAGAGACTGACGAAGCCACCGCGGTGCGCAAGGCCAATCGCTTCCTGCGCTTTCACTTTCGCCGGATGCGCGAATCGGCGATCGGCCCGGACCTGTCGCACCGCCGCAATCTGATCGAGTCTATGGTGGCCTCGGACGCGCTGCAGGAGGAGATCGCGAAGGAGTCCGCGCGGCTCGGCGTGACCACGGAGGCGGCCGAGGTAAGCGCGCGCAAGTTCGCCTGGGAAATCGCGTCCGACTTCAGCTATCCGGTCGTGCGCGCCGGGGAACTGCTGCTCAAGGGGTTGTGGGAACGCCTCTACGACGGCGTCGAGGTCCACCACGGCGACGAACTCGCCAAGGCTGCGCTCGGCAAGGGGCTCGTCTATCTGCCCAACCATCGCAGCCACATTGACTATTTGATGCTGTCGTACGTCGTCCTCACGCAGGGGCTGGCACCACCGCACATCGCGGCTGGCGCGAACCTGAACTTCCCGGTCGTGGGTCCGCTTCTGCGGCGCGGCGGCGCCTTCTTCCTGCGCCGCAGCTTCAAGGGCGTGCCGCTGTATGCGGCGGTGTTCCGCGAGTACCTGCACATGATGCTGGCCAAGGGATTCCCGATCGCGTACTTCATCGAGGGCGGCCGTAGCCGCAGCGGGCGGACATTGGTGCCGAAAGGCGGCCTGCTGGGCATGACCGTCGAGAGTTTCATGCGTGAGCACCCGCGGCCTCTGCTGCTGGTCCCCGTGCAGTTCAGCTACGAAAAAGTGCTCGAAGGTCGCACGCTGGTTGCCGAGCTCGAAGGGGCGCCGAAGCGGCGCGAGTCGCTGGGCGCGCTCGTGGGCGTCGCCCGCGACCTCCGGCATGAGTATGGCAACGTTTACGTCAACTTCGGGTCGCCTCTGTCGATCGATCAGTTCATCGACCGGGAGGCACCCGGCTGGCATGCGCTCTCGGGCGATGAGCAGCGCGAAACGGCGCGGCGGCTCACGGTGCCGCTCGCGCGCGAAATGGCGCAGCGCATCAATGCGGCCATTGTCATCAACCCGATCAATCTGTTTGCGATGGCTATCGTGCCCAGTCCGCGCAACGCGCTTGACGAGCGAGCACTTGCGCAGCAGATTGCCTGGCTAACGACCATCGCGTCACGCATTCCCTACTCGCCGGATGCCGTGCTTACGCCGCTGGAACCGACAGCGGTGATCGCGCATGCGCTGAAGCTCGGCTTCGCGACGCGCGTTGCGCATCCGCTCGGCGATGTCATCACGGTGCCGGACGCCCAGGTTGCGACACTCAATTACCTGCGCAACAACGTGCTGCACGCCTATGCGCTGCCAGCACTTGTTGCGAGCGTGTTGATCGGCACGCGCGAAGCCACGCCGCACCGGATCGCCGAATTCGCCGAGGGCGCGCTGCCGTTCCTGCGCGCGGAACTGACGCTGTACCACACGCCCGAAGAGGCCGCCGCGAAGTCGCAGCGCATCGCGCAGCTGTTCGTGGAAGTCGGGCTCGCGCGGGCGGACACGGAGGGCGCGGTGCGCGCTGTGGATCGCTACAGTCCCGAGCACGCCGGACTGGAGCTGCTCGCGCGTTCGCTGCGGCACCTGCTGCGCCGGAACTACCTGACGATCGCGCTACTGTCCCGCATCGGTTCCGGCACGTTGAAGCGCGAACGCCTCGAGGAGCTGATGCAGATGCTCACGCAGCGCCTGTCGCTGCTGTTCGAATTCGCACCGCCGGACTTCTACGAGCGCTCGACGTTCGCATCCTACATCGACACACTGCTGGAGACTGGACTCATCCGCGAGGACGCCGACGGGTCGCTGCACCTGCCCGAACACACCCGCACGTGGGAGCGCAATGTCGAGCGGTTGCTATCGGCGGACGCAGTGCTCGCCATCCGCCGCGTGGCCGTCGACAACGCGCCGCTTGCGGCGAACCACGTCGACCGAAAGGACGGGTAGGCGCCGGAAAGTGGGTGCCAGATCGCCCGACGCTCGGTGATCGAATGGCTGATCTACGAATGACTTCGCTTGGCCGGTTCCGCCCTCAAACCGCGATCTTGGCGAAACCCGGCTGTTCGGGGAGCCCAAAGCTCGTCACGGGCGGCCGCACGGTCATGACGACCGGTTCGCATTGCCGGCACACGTTCCGTTACGATAGTGGCTTCCCTGCGGTGCGACGCCTGTTCCGGCAAGGTCAAGCATGCGCAAATCCGGAAACCCCATGAAGATCAGCGCAATCCACGCCCACGTCCTCCGCACGCGCCTCGACAAGCCTTTCGCGTTCTCGCAGGGCTGGGTGACGGAGCGCGCAGCGGTCGTCGTCGAAGTGGTTACCGACTCTGGCCTGATCGGGTGGGGCGAGGCGCTATGCGTCGGCCTGCAGCCGGGGGACATCGCCGCGGCGGCAATCCGGTCCGTGCTCGCGCCCATGCTGATCGGTTGCGATCCGCGCGAGCCGGAGGTGCTCTGGCATCGGATGTACAACCGCACGCGCGACTACGGCCGGAAGGGAGCGGTGGTGAGCGGCATCAGCGGCATCGACATCGCGCTCTGGGATCTCTGCGGCAAGGTCCGCGGCGAGCCGGTATGGCGCCTCCTCGGCGGCGCGTTCCGGCGCCGTGTGCAAGCCTACGCCACAGGGTTCTATCGGGTGCAAGGCCAAGGCGAAGCGAACCGGCTCGCCGCCGAGGCGTTGGCTCACTACGAGTCCGGCCTGAGGGTGATGAAGGTCAAGCTCGGATTCGGCATCGAGGACGACCTTGCGGTCATGCAGGCGATCCGCGCGGCGCTCGGCGACCGCGCGGTGACCTTGATGATCGACACCAACCACGCTTACGGGGAGGCAGACGCCATTCGCCTCGGCCGCGCGCTCGAGCCGTATTCGCTGCGCTGGTATGAAGAGCCCGTGGTGCCCGAGAACCTCGCCGGCTATCGCAACGTCAGGCGAGCGCTGGACATTCCGATCGCAGGTGGCGAGTGCGAGTACACGGCATTCGGATTCCGCGACCTCATGCGAGCCGAGGCGCTCGACATCGCCCAGCCGGACATTGCCGCTGCCGGCGGCTTCACGGCTTGCTGGCACATCGCCGCGCTGTGCCTCGCGCACGGCATCGAGGTCAACCCGCATGTCTGGGGCGCCGGTGTGGCGCAGCGGGCGTCGCTGCATCTGATCGCAAGCCTGCCGGTCGCCAATCCGTCGCTTTTCCAGCGGGAGCCGGTGTTCGAGTACGACTGCTCGGACCACCCGTTCCGCATGGCCCTGGTCGACCACCCGGTAAAGCACGTCGACGGCTGGATCGAGATCGACGACCGACCAGGACTGGGCGTCGAGGTGGATCGCGAGGCGTTGCAGCGGTTTTCCTCGCACTAGACCGAACGCGTCAGGATCGCAGAGCGGCCCCGGCAACGGAAAGCTACTTCACGTCACCGATAACGTCGGCGCCCTTCGGAGGCGCAAAGCGGAACAGGTCGGGCGTGAACTTCGGGTTACGCTCCACATTGGTAAAGCGGACCACGCTTTTCTGACCGAAGGCGTCGACGATTTCCAGCGCCGCGAGTCCCTTGGCGTCGAAGCCTATCCGGATCTCGGTGAAGGGTGCATCGCTCGCGAGTGGCGTCGCGCCCAGCCACTCGAGTCCATTGACCGCAGGCAGATCGCTCCACGCGAAAGCGCGCTCTACGTCCTGATTGCCGGAGAGCAGCGCTGCCGGTGTTCCCCCGAGCGCGTCGCCCACTTTGCGCACGATCACCTGATTCAGGTCTTCGTCGTAGACCCAGACCCGCTGCCCGTCTCCGACCAACAGCTGTTTGTACGGCTTTTCAACGCTCCAGCGAAATTTGCCGGGACGCGACAACTCGAACGTGCCATTGGCGCTCTTCATCGCGCGGCCATTCCTGTCGACGACCGTCTGCGTGAATTGCGCGCGGGCGGTCTGCGTCTCGCGCACGAACGCGCGCAGACGATCGAGCGTGGCTGCGTGACCAAGCGAAGCGAACACCGACAGCACGAGCGCCGCGGCCATTATGAAACGGCGGCGAATAGGAAAATGGCTTGGGTTCATCAACGGGGCGCGCCGGGTTCCGTTCCGGGAATGTTGGCGATGCAGTTGCCTACGGAATCGAGAATGATATACGTATGGGCAAGTCCGGCGCGGTCCCTGTTGCCGGCGCGCTCGCGGTACTGGTGAAAATAGATCCGCCAGGCGCCGAGAGCAAATTCCGGTTCAGCATCGCACCCCGTGACGAAAAGGCCCGGACCGCAGAAATCGGCGGGCAACATCGTGCGGGAGCGTGCGATCGCCTGCGCTTCGGTCAGTACCGGCGCGGACTTCGGAACATTGCGCGGACACAGTTCCTGGCCTTCGCGATAGATCTCGACCGGACCGGCATGCACAAACGTTGCTGCGAGTGCGGCGAGTGCCACGGCCACCCTGCGCACCGTCAGCCTTCGCCCTTGCCCGCAGGCACCAGCACTTCCCGATTACCGTTGGTCTGCATCGGCGACACGAGTCCGGCGTTCTCCATCTGCTCGATAAGGCGCGCCGCGCGGTTGTAGCCGATCCGCAAGTGCCGCTGGACCAGGGAAATAGACGGCCGGCGCGTCTTGAGCACGACCGCGACCGCCTGGTCGTACATCGGATCGGACTCGGCGTCGGCACCGTCGACGGACGCCCCGTCTTCGCCGTTCTGGCCGATCACACCGCCTTCGAGCAGTCCCTCGATGTACTGGGGCTCGCCGGACTGCTTCAGGTGTTCGACGACGCGATGCACTTCACCGTCGGACACGAACGCGCCGTGTACACGCAAAGGATAGCCGGTACCAGGTGGCATGTAGAGCATGTCGCCCTGCCCCAACAGTGCCTCGGCGCCCATCTGGTCCAGGATGGTGCGCGAGTCGATCTTGCTCGCGACCTGGAAGGCGATGCGCGACGGAATGTTGGCCTTGATGAGTCCGGTGATGACATCCACGGAAGGGCGCTGCGTGGCCAGGATCAAGTGGATCCCGGCGGCGCGCGCCTTTTGCGCAATGCGCGCGATCAGTTCCTCGATCTTCTTGCCGGTCACCATCATCAGGTCGGCGAGTTCGTCGACCACCACGACGATCATCGGCATTTCCTCGAGCGGCTCCGGCGCATCCGGCGTCAGCGACAACGGATTCAGCTCTTTCTTGCCGGTCTTCCTGCCCTCGACGATCTTCGCGTTGTACCCCGCGAGATTGCGCACGCCGAGCATCGACATCAGCTTGTAGCGGCGCTCCATTTCGCCCACGCACCAGCTGAGCGCATTGGGAGCGAGCTTCATGTTGGTGACCACCGGCGCCAGCAGATGAGGAATGCCCTCGTACATCGACAGTTCGAGCATCTTGGGATCGATCAGAATCAGGCGCACCTGCTTCGGTTCGGCCTTGTAGAGCAGCGACAGGATCATCGCGTTGACCGCCACCGACTTGCCCGAGCCGGTCGTGCCCGCGACCAGCAAATGCGGCATGCGCGCGAGGTCGACGACCACCGGCTTCCCGGCAATGTCCTTGCCGAGCGCCAGCGTCAGCACGCCCGGCGTGTCGTTGTACGTCGTCGACGCCAGAATTTCGACCAGCTTCACTACCTGCCGGCGGGGGTTGGGCAGTTCCAGGCCCATGCACGACTTGCCGGGAATGGTTTCCACAACGCGAATCGACACGACCGACAATGCGCGCGCAATGTCCTTGATGAGGTTGACGATCTGCGCGCCCTTGACCCCGACCGCGGGCTCGATCTCGTAGCGCGTGATCACCGGGCCCGGATAGGCGGCGAGCACTTTCGCGCTCACGCCGAAGTCCGCCAACTTGCGTTCGATGAGCCGCGACGTGTATTCCAGCGTTTCGTTGCCGACCGATTCCTGGGTGGACGGCGCGTCCTCGAGCAGTGCCAGCGGCGGCAACGGCGAGTCGGGCATGTCGGTGAAAAGCGGGCGCTGCTTTTCCTTCACGACCCGCTCGGACTTCGGCACGGAAGCCGCCGCCGGCACGACGACCACCGGCGCGCGCTCTTCCACGTCCTCGCGCAGCTGCGAAACAACATGTTCGCGTTCGACCGTGGCTTCGTCGCCGATTCTGCGGTCAACGGCGGCCTCGCGCCGACGCCGGAGCCAGCCGACGAACGTTTCGATACCGGTGCCGATGCGTTCCATCACCTTGAACCAGGAGACTCCCAGGAACAGCGACGAACCGACGGCAAAGAGCGCTAGGAGCAAAAGCGTTGCGCCGTTGAAGCCGATTGCGCGGGACAATCCCTGACCGATGGCATCGCCGAACGCGCCGCCTGGCGCCAGTGGCAGCGACGCCGGCAACTTCCACATCCGGATTGCTTCCAGAGCGGCGCTGGCAAACAGGGCGAGCGCGAAGCCCAGGACGCCAAGGCCCAACGGATGGTCGGCCTCGTCCTCCGGTCGGACGACGCGGCGATAACCGGCGACGACCAACACGATGCCGCCAATCACCCACCACCAAGCCGACAGCCCGAAGAGGTAAAGCAGAAGGTCCGCGAGCCACGCACCGACGACGCCACCGCGATTGACCAGCGGCGCACCCGTGCCGGAAAACGACCAGCCGGGATCTGTTTTCGAATACGTCGCGAGGATCAGACCGAGATAGAGAAACGCGGCGACGACCAGGAACCACCAGGATTCCCGTACCAAACGCGCGAACCGCGGCGAAAGCGCGGGCTCGTCCGACTGGACGCGTCGGTTGACGGAAACGTTCCGCTTAAAAACCATGGAGTTGCAGCCAATTCCTCATAGGCCGCATTATAACCCGCGCCGGGTACGCGCACGCGAGTTTAAAACGGGAAGGCAGTGTTGCGACTACTCCGCCTTGCACGTCTCGGAGGGCTCCCCCACATGCGATAAACTGCAGCGCCTTACTTGCGAGAAATGATTTCATGTCCGCCAAGCACGCCCGCCTGATTATCCTGGGCTCCGGCCCGGCCGGGTACAGCGCCGCAGTATACGCCGCGCGCGCCAACCTCTCGCCGGTACTCATCACCGGTCTTGCGCAAGGTGGACAACTGATGACGACCACCGACGTCGACAACTGGCCCGCGGACGTCGACGGCGTCCTGGGTCCCGACCTGATGGCGCGGTTCCAGAAGCATGCCGAGCGGTTCGCGACCGAACTCGTCTACGACCATATTCACACGGTCAAGCTCTCCGACAAGCCGTTCCGACTGATCGGCGATGCCGGCGAGTACACGTGCGACGCACTCATCATCGCCACCGGCGCATCGGCGCGGTACCTGGGCTTGCCGTCGGAAGAAAAATTCATGGGCAAGGGCGTGTCAGCTTGCGCCACTTGCGACGGCTTCTTCTACAAGGGGCAGGAAGTCGTCGTCGTGGGCGGCGGCAACACGGCGGTCGAGGAGGCGCTCTACTTGTCCAACATCGCGAAGCGGGTCACGATCGTTCATCGCCGCGACAAGTTCCGCGCCGAAGCCATTCTCATCGATCGCCTGATGGCCAGGACTGCAGACGGTGGCAACATGCGCACAATGTGGAACCACACGCTGGATGAAGTGCTGGGCGACAGCACGGGCGTCACCGGTGTTCGCGTGAAGGACGTCAAGACCAATGCAACGCAGGACCTGCGCGTGCATGGCGTGTTCATCGCGATCGGCCACACGCCGAATACGCAGATCTTCGAAGGGCAGCTGGCCATGGCCGGCGGCTACATCGAGGTCAAGGGTGGCAGCGAAGGCAGTGCTACCGCAACGTCGGTGCCGGGCGTGTTCGCAGCCGGCGACGTCGCCGACCACGTCTACCGGCAGGCGGTCACCTCCGCCGGCACCGGGTGCATGTCGGCGCTCGACGCCGAGGCGTATCTCGAAGGGCAATGACGACGCGTCGACCCCGCGCCTGCGGGAACGACGACATCCACCAATGGCGAAACTCTCCGATCTCAAGTCGCTGTTCGACGCTGCTGGCCGCACGACGAAGACTGAACCGACACCTACAGCCGGTCAGCCAAAAACCTCGCCAGCGGTCGCGCCAGCCGCCGCGAAGGCGCCTGCCGAGCGATCGACCAAGCGCATGCTGTCCGCCAGCAAGCACGCCGACGGCGACATCGACCTCGCTCGCGCATTCGCTGATGTGCAGAAATTGCCGCCGGTGAATCGGGCCAACCTCGGTCATCCCCGCCCGGACCCGATTGCGCGCAATACGCTCGCCGACGAACGTGACGTGCTTGCCGAGGCCAAATATGGCGAACAACCGGCGCCGCAGACCTGGGAAGCGGGACAGGAATTCGAGCACGAGCAGACATTCGTCCGCAAAGGCATTGGCCCGGATGTCGTCGGCAAGCTCCGGCGCGGGCACTGGTCGGTGCAGGCCGAGATCGACCTGCATGGCATGAATACCGACGAGGCTCACGATGCACTGGCGGATTTCGTCGGGGGCGCGCGCGAGCGCGGCATGCGCTGTGTCCGCGTGATTCACGGCAAGGGTCTCACTTCGCCCAACCGGGAGCCGGTGCTGAAGGGCAAAGTGCGCAACTGGCTCGCGCATTGGGATGAGGTGCTCGCCTACGCCGAGGCGCCGCAACATGCTGGAGGTGGAGGTGCGGTGCTGGTGCTGTTGAAGGGGAAGTAAGTTGTTAGACAGAAGAGCCGGCCGGTCAGACAACATCGACCGGCTGCGAGGTGCGCTCTGCGCAAGGACCGAGTTCGATCCGAAGCCGCCGCCCGTGGCGCTCCAATCCGGTCATAGAAATCGATTGAAGCCGCCGTTGAAGTTGCGGCAACGAGCGACCTTACCTTCTCAGCTTGGTTGCCCAAAAAAACAGAAGGCAGGCATCGCGCCTGCCGAGGTGGACGAGGACGTTGCGCAGATCGGTTCCGAGGCTCCGCAGACCACAACTCCCGGCCAGCCAATTCCGAACCCCAGCAGCCGCTCGCACCGAGCGCACTTCGCGAAGCGCGATGATGCGGCTGCCTGATTCACACTACCGATGGGCTACTGTTCCCGGCCGCGATGCCGCAAGCCATTCGTTCATGCAAGTCTGGCGCTCCGAAACGTAGCTGCGCTGGGTGCACGCGCGCTCGGCGGCGACCAATAGGTCCAGAGGCTTCCCCTTGCTCTGGAACATGGTTGCCACGGCCGAGAGGATGCCGAGGGAAATAATGGTGGCCAGGGCAGCGGCGGTAAGTGTTGAAATCGATCCCTGCATGTTGAAGGCGGGTGTATGGTTCATCACGTTCTCCTCCAGGTGGACCTCGGTTGCGATAACTACCGTGTTGCTGAGGCACACTCTCCGCCTGAGGAGCCGTTAACGTCCTTTAGCCGGATTGAAAAGTTCTGAAATCACCTGCCTTAGAGTAGATTTGACGGGGTCGATGTCCCGTTAGATATTCTCCCCAGACTTCCCATTGGCAACCACGTACCGCTTCGGCCTGTTCGAGCTCAATCCAGCCACCCGGCAGTTGCTTGCCCACGGGAAACCCGTGGCGCTGGGTGCAAGGGCGTTCGATGTCCTGCTCGCGTTGATCGAACGACGAGAGCGGCTGGTCACCAAGAACGAGTTGCTGGACGTTGCATGGCCCGGCGTTGTGGTGGAAGAGAACAACCTGCCGGTGCAGATCAGCGTGCTGCGCAAGCTGCTTGGACCGCAAGCCATCGCTACCATCCCCGGTCGCGGCTATCGGTTCACAGCTGCGCTCGACGGTGTGGCGCCACCGACGCCGGAACCGGCAATGTCGGAGACGGCACGCCCGATGATCGGCAACCTGCCTGACTTCATTCCGACGCTCTTCGGGCGCGAGGAGGACGTATCCAGGTTGATTGCGCTGGTCGAGGCCCACCGTGTTGTCACCGTCGTCGGCGCCGGTGGGATCGGCAAGACCCGGCTCGCGCAGGCGGCCGCACACGCGCTTGGCGACGACTTCGCCGACGGCGTATGGATGGTCGATCTTGCATCGGTGGCCGATCCCGGGCTGGTGCCGGCAGCGGCCGCGCAGGTCCTCGGCCTGACGCTGCCCGGCCGCAAGGATGCGAAGGACGAACTGGTCGACGCGCTGCGCGGCAGCACACTGCTGATGGTGCTCGATAACTGCGAACATTTGGTCGCGGCGGTCAGTGAACTCGTCGAAGCCGTCACCGAGCGTGCCCCTCGCGCGAAGGTGCTGGCCACCAGCCAGGATCTGCTCAAGATCAATGGCGAGCACCTCTACCGCGCGAGCGCGCTGGCCGTGCCGCCGACGACCGAGTTGCCGCCGGCACGTTCGTTCGGCGCGGTGGCGCTATTCGTCGACCGGGCCAGCGCATTGCAACCGGGTTTCGCACTCACCGAGCAGAACGTGGCCGACGTCATCGACATCTGCCGCCGGCTCGATGGCCTGCCGCTGGCCATCGAGCTGGCCGCGGCGCGCGTCCCGCTGCTCGGTGTCTCGGGCGTGCACGAGCGGCTGCACGAACGCTTTCGCATGCTGACCGGTGGCGCGCGGGTGGCGCTTCGCCGCCACCAGACCTTGCGCGAGACGTTGGACTGGAGCCAGGGGCTGCTGGGTCGCGAGGACCGCGCCGTTTTCCGCCGCACCGGCGTATTCGCCGGCAGTTTCACTTTGCCCGCCGCGCAACAGACCTTGGCCGACGAGCAGCTGGACGAATGGGCCGTACTCGACCATCTTGGCGCGCTGGTCGACAAGTCGCTGCTGGTCGCCGAGGCCGGTGAACCGCCGCGCTACCGGCTGCTGGAGAGCACGCGCGCCTATGCGCTCGAAAAGCTGCGCGAGGCGGGCGAGACCGACACCACTCTGCGCCGGCATGCGCAGGCGGTGCTGGCGCTGTTCGAGAGCGCGTACGCGCAGATGTGGATGTTGCCGGTCCACGTTCGCCTCGATCGCTGCCTGCCCGATCTGGACAACCTGCGTGCCGCGCTCGACTGGGCGCAAGCCGCAGGCGACGCCGAGTTGCACATCGCGCTTGCTGGCGCATCGACCTGGATCTGGCGCGATGCCGGACAAAGAATCGAAGGCCTGCGCCGCTGCGAGCAGGCGCTGGCGCGCGTCGACGCGTCCACGCCACCGGGGCCGGAGGCCCGGCTGCAGATAAACTGGTCCATGCTGGCGCATCCGCGCTCCGGCGCGGCGGAACGTGCGGCGGCCGAGCGCGCCGTCACCCTGTATCGGGCGCTCGGCGACCGGCAGGGCCTGTACGTGGCAGTGTCGCGCCTGGCCGTCGTCGCGGCGCTGAACGGCGACTTGGCGGCGAGCGAGAGCGCTGCACTCGAATCGCAGCGGCTGCACGACGTTGACTGGCCCCTGGCATCGCGTTTCCACCTGCTGAATGCGCGCGGGTTCTTCCTTCACTGCAGCGGTCGGTACAAGGAGGCGCACGCGTTGAACGAGGAGTATCTGCGCGTTGCGGTGGCGGTTGACGATACGACGCTCGTCCGCGCGGGGCTCCTATATCTGGAGCAGACTGCGCAGGCCCAGGGCCATTTCGAGGCGGCTGTCGCGCGCGGGCGCGAGCTGGTGGCAATGCTACGCCGCGACCGTTTCAGCGGCCCCATCGGAACCGCTCTCGGCAACCTGAGCGCCGCACTGACAGCTCTCGGCCAACTCGATGCCGCATTGCCGATCGCGCGCGAGGCGGCGGCGCTGGAGGCGCAAGCGGGGTCGTTGTGGAGCTGGCTCGACGCGTTCGCGCTGCTGGCATTCAAGCACGGTCGCGTCGCCGAAGCCGCCCGGGCGCTCGGGCGCGCAGAGGCAGTGAACGCGCGGCATGGCTATCGGCGCCAACCCAACGAGCAGCGGCAACGCGACGAGCTTCTCGCTCTGTTGCAGCAGGCGTTGCCGGCCGCAGAACTGAACCGACTGATGGCGCAGGGCGCCGCGCTAAGCGACGAGGAAGCCGCGCAGGCCGCCCTCGGCAAATGATCATGTCCGGCTGCCGATCCGAAGCCGTCGGGACGAAAAACGGCAGCGTCCTCACGGATAGTAAATCAAACGCCACGCCGCGACGACTGGAGCGTCGTAGCACGTCTTGACGTGCCCGGACCGACGGGAAGTGGGGATGGTCATGGGTCGCCGCGGGACCATGGGTGCCCCGGGTGGGGCTATTTGGCGAGCGTCAGCGAGCGGGGATCGCGCGCTTGGCGACCGCCATTGTCCACAGGAACCAGGCCGAACGGCTGAGGTAAGTTGCCTGAGTACCCGGCGGCGTCGTGGGATCGCCGGTCGCCTCGTCAATGACCGCTTACCGGAAAATTCCACGGCGACACCGACCGGCGGCTTGTGGCCGCAAGCGGTCCTTCAGCGCAAGCGCTCGTGGTGCCCGGCCCCCTGACGCAGCCGGTCTGCGGCCAGCTTTCGATGTCGGCTGCAGGTAAAGTAAGATAATGGACTCGTTCGACCGTGCTGCGGCCACGTCAGGTTGCTCATTCCCAATTTCCAGTGACTACTTTATGCCTGCCATCTACACCAATCCCTTGCTCCAGCCGTGGACCGCGCCATACGGCCTGCCGCCTTTCGCGGCGATCCGCCCCGAGCATTTCGTTCCCGCCTTCGATCAGGTGCTGCAGTCGCACCTGGCCGAGATCGCGGCCATCACCGCCGACAAGCACGCGCCTTCGTTCGAGAACACGCTCGTCGCCTTCGACAAGAGCGGACGCGAGCTGATCCGCATCGAGAAGGTGTTCTACAACCTCACGGCGTCCGAGACGTCGCCGGATCTCCAGGCGGTCGAGCGCGAGATGTCGCCGCGCCTTGCTGCGCACCACAGCGCGGTCTACCTCGATGCAGTACTCTTCACCCGCATCGACGACCTATATCGTCGTCGCGACGGGCTTGGTCTCAGCGCGGAGCAACTGCAACTGCTGCGGCGCGTGCAACTCGATTTCGAGCGTGCCGGTGCGCGGCTTTCCGAATCGGCCAAGGCGCGGAGCGCCGCGATCGTCAAGCGCCTGGCCACGCTGTCGACGCGATTCAGCCAGAACGTCCTGGCCGACGAGGCAAGCTACCGACTGATCCTCACCGACGATCGGGATCTCGCGGGCCTGCCCGAGGACCTGCGCGCAACGGCGCGCGCCGCTGCACGCCAGCGTGGCGAGGGTGCCGGCGCCATGATCACGTTGTCGCGCTCGCTGATCGCGCCTTTCCTCACGTTCTCGGATCGGCGCGACCTGCGCGAGCAAGCGTTCAACGCGTGGATCCGGCGCGGCGAGAATGACGGAGAACACGACAATCGCGGAATCGCGCGGGAAATACTGGCCCTGCGCAATGAGCTGGCGCGGCTGCACGGCTATCGCAATTATGCCGACTATGCACTGGTCGACCGCATGGCAGGTACGCCGGCCGCCGTCGCCCAACTGTTGGCGCAGGTCTGGGAGCCGGCGAAGGCGCGCGCTGCGGCCGAATGCGCGGCACTGCGCAAAATGGCGCTGGCAGAAGGCCAATCGCACCCGATCGAACCCTGGGACTGGCGCTACTACGCCGAGAAGGTACGCATTGCGCATTTCGGCTTCGACTCTGCCGCGCTGAAACCGTATTTTTCCCTCGAACGCATGCTGGGTGCCGCTTTCGACACCGCGAATCGCCTGTTCGGCATCCGCTTCGTCGAACGCGCCGACCTCCATGCCTATCACCCCGATGTCCGCGTCTTCGAGGTGCGCGGCCGCGACGATGCGATGATCGGCATCTTCCTGTCCGACAACTTCGCGCGCCCGACCAAGCGCGGCGGCGCCTGGATGAGCGCCTATCGCAACCAGTCCGGCGTCGACGGCGGGACTCTGCCGATCATCGTCAACAACAACAACTTCGCGAAGGGAGCGCCCGGCGAGCCGACGTTGCTTTCCGCCGACGACGTGTGCACGCTGTTCCACGAATTCGGCCACGGACTGCATGGCCTTCTGTCGCAGGTGACCTACAACCGCCTTTCGGGAACGCAGGTGTTGCGCGATTTCGTCGAACTGCCGTCGCAGATCTTCGAGCACTGGGCGTTCGAGCCGGAGGTACTGAAGCGGCACGCGCTCCATCACGCGACCGGCGAGCGCATTCCCGACGAACTGATCGCGAAGCTCAAGGAGGCAAGGCGCTGGAACCAGGGCTTCGAGACGGTCGAATACACCGCCTGTGCGCTGGTCGACATGGCGCTCCATGCGCGGACCGATGCCGACGGTGTGGATATCGCGGAGTTCGAGCGCACGGAACTGGCGCGCATCGGGATGCCGCGCGAGATCGTGCTCCGCCACCGGTTGCCGCATTTCGGCCATCTGTTCCAGGGCAGCGGCTACGCGGCGGGCTATTACGTCTACATGTGGGCCGAAGTGCTCGACTGCGACGGCTATGACGCCTTCGTCGAGGCCGGCAATCCGTTCGATCCAAAGGTCGCCGAGCGCCTGCGCCGCTACGTCTACTCTTCGGGCGGCACGGTCGAGCCGGCAGCCGCGTTTCGCGCGTTCCGCGGGCGGGACCCGGTGGTCGAACCGATGCTCGCCAGTCGCGGCCTGGTCGACGAACACGTGCCCGCGTGAGCCCTGGCCGGCTGCCGTCACCGCCCGCGCGACAAGCGCCGGGACGCGATGCGCGGGAGATCCGCGCAGGTCGCCGTTCAGGCGGGATGCCTTGATCTCTACGGCATTGGCCGCATCGGCCATGTAACACTTCGTCAGCGCCTGCTCCATTGCGTCGGAACCATTACTGACGGCACGGCGAACGTGACCGGCTGGAGTTGGCCGAACTGGGATCGTCATGGATGGCGGTCGCGACCAGTCGGGCAGGACTAGTGGCCTGGAACAGCCAAATCGGGAGCGACTGACTTGCGCTTCACGCCGATGACTGCGTTGCCAACACTTGCTACGGGACCTACCCTTGCTGCGCGTTGGCGCCGCATTTGCCAACCTAGCCTCGACGCGAATTGCTGCGTCAAACCACTACCGCTCACTCCCGCTTCGACTGTTGCAGGCCGCTAGATCTCTGTCTGCTCAACAATCTCCAGTGCGTCGGCGGTATGCCGGATAGCGCGGTGTGGCAAACTTCACCATGGCCACACCCTTCGAGCCGATGGCTGCAGTCGCTCCATTCCGCTTCGACAATTCATTCGCTCGCGAACTCCAGGGGTTCTATGTTCCCCAGCGATCTGCGGTCGTGCGCGCACCGCGACTGTTGTTTCTCAATGAGTCTTTGGCCGAAGAATTGGGCCTCGACCTCACGTCGCTCGACGACACTGCGAGAGCGGCGGTATTCGCCGGAAACACACTGCCCGACGGCGCGGAACCTCTGGCTCAAGCCTACGCGGGCCACCAGTTTGGCGGATTCTCACCACAACTCGGAGACGGCCGCGCGCTACTCCTAGGCGAAGTGATCGACCAACGGGGACGCCGTCGCGACATCGCCTTCAAGGGCTCGGGCCGCACGCCTTTCGCCCGTGGTGGCGACGGCAAGGCAGCCATTGGTCCCATGCTCCGGGAGGTTTTGGTTAGCGAGGCAATGCATGCACTAGGCATTCCCACGACGCGCGCTCTCGCCGTAGCTGCGACGGGCGAGCAGGTATACCGAGAACGCGTTCTGCCCGGCGCAGTCCTGACTCGCGTGGCAGCGAGCCACATCCGCGTCGGGACCTTTGAGTTTTATGCCTCGCGTGGCGACTTGGCACGCGTCCGTAAACTGGCCGAGTACACGATCGCGCGACACGATCCCGCGCTCGTGACTACACCGCAGCCATTCCTGGCGCTGCTTCGGAATGTGGCCGAGCGGCAGGCTGCGCTGATCGCCCAGTGGATGAACGTGGGCTTCATCCATGGCGTAATGAACACCGACAACATGACGCTGTCGGGCGAGACGATCGACTACGGGCCGTGCGCCTTCATGGAGGCCTACAACCCCGCTGCGGTGTTCAGCTCGATCGACCACCAAGGGCGCTACGCCTACGGCAACCAGCCAAACATCGCGTGCTGGAACCTTGCACGCCTGGCCGAAACGCTGGTGCCCCTGCTGTCCGACGATCCTGAGCAGGCGGTCGCGATAGCTACTGAGGTCATTGTCGCGTTCCCGGCGCAGTATCGCAGGTACCTTCTGCGCGGACAGCGCACCAAGCTCGGGCTACGCCGAGGCGATCCTGACGACGACAGCGCCGATGCCACGCTGGTCGAAGACTGGTTGACTTTGCTTTCTGCCCAGCAGGTGGATTTCACCTTAGGCTGGAGGCGGCTCGCTGACGCCGCTGCCGGCAACGAAGCGCCTCTGCGCCAGCTGTTTGCTGACGCGCGCGCCCCTGATGTGTGGCTAGCCCGCTGGCGAGCCCGTTGCGCCAGCGAAACCGCAAACGCACAGTACAGCGCGGCGATTGCAGGTATCGAGCGCGCCAAGGCGATGCGCAGCGTCAATCCCAACGTCATCGCCCGCAACCACCGCGTGGAAGAGACACTGGCCGCCGCGTCCGACGAAGGGAATCTCGCGCCGTTTCAACGATTGCTCGATGCCCTCAGACAGCCCTATGAGGAGACGCACGAGTTGGCGCCTTATGCCGAACCGGCGTCAGCTGCCGTAACCGCGACCTATCGCACATTCTGCGGCACCTGATTACGGTAGGCGGCGACCGACCGACCCTTTGCGCGGGGGTCGTCTCGATTACGATTGCCCCACCGGCCATCCCGGTTTACGAGCAACCGCCATGCCCCACCGAAGGATTCCTGTGGACCCCAGGCTGCTGGGGTCACGGTCCCGTGGGTTATTTCTGGGTGCCTGGAGTCTGAGTCGCACCACCGCGGCCGGAATTGCTGTGGACGCCCGGCTGTTGGGGCTTTGTGGGTGGCGGTTATAGATGCACATGGGCTACTGGGGACCGCATGTCGGATTCTGCGGCGGAATTAACTACGGCTTCGGTTGCGGAGGCGTCGGATTTTACGGAGGACGCTGGGAAGGCGGCGCGTTCCGATATAACACTGCGGTGATGCGCGTCGGCCCCGGCGTCCATGGTGTATACGAGGATCGCACCGTGATCCGCAACACAACCCCATAAACAATTTGCAGGGCGATGACACCCCATCCGCCGTACCAGGTACGGCGGAACGAAGAGGCGAGAGGTTGGAATTCAGAGCAAAGGGCAAAGTACCGGGTGCGACGTGGGAGCGTGTTGCAGCCTTGAACGATCGCTTCCGACCCGCTCCGGCCGGTCGGCCCTCGTCAATGCAGACGGATACCAACAATTGACGACCGCAGCCAGCGGCACAACTTCCGCCACTACGGCGCCATGAGTAATCCTTGAATCACTTCATCCGTCCGCAACAACAGCGACTGCGGGATCGTCAGTCCTAGCGCCTTGGCTGCCCGCAGGTTGACTACGACTTCGAAGATCCTATACTAGGAACTCCCCGTTCCATTCGAGGAGATATTTCGATGTCTACCATTCTTGCGAAGGGTCACAAGCAAGTACGTGAACTAGAAGCTTCTCTCGGCGGGCGACCGCCTGCTGCGGTCATCAGTCGGTCCAAGGCGGCTCTGACGCAGTATGTCAGAGCCTATTTCGACCGACAGAATGCGGAGCGTAGACAATTCGAAAAGGTCATCGCGAAAAGCCGCGATCGCGTCTTGTCCTTACTTCCCAAGGACGATCCTGGCATGAAGAAAGAGATCGCGGAAGCAAAGAGCTTTTACAAAGCGCGCGCTGAGCGCCGGTTGGCGAAGCCCAAGCGCGAGAAGGTCGAGTCGCAGTTCGTCGTCGGCTCGCAGTTCGTGCTGAAAGGGCATCCTTTCGACGCGGAGTGGACCTTTGGAAACGTGGCGCACGCCAACAAGAACGATGGAACCTATGATGTTGCCGTGCAGTCCATTGGTGACGGTTCGTTGCAAACGGCGGCGGGAGTGGGAGCCTGGTTCTGGTCCACGGAAGCCGATGTCCAGAAACGCTTCGCAGTGCTTCTGGACTACAGCTACGACTGGTGGGACTCAGCGCAGTTCTACGTCGCCCACAATGATTTTCGGACCCACCTGGGAGTGTGGGGGGACCGTGAACGGCGATGGCTATCGATTGCGGATGTAGATCCTCGCTGGAGCGATGGCGTGAGTTGGACACAGAGCCATGGAGGTTCGGACCAGGCAAGAATCTCGGTCGATATGAGGTTTGAAGCGGCTGCTCAAAGCTGGTACCTCGGATGGATCTGGTCGAACGCGTCGGTGTATGCCGACTCCGGTTTCTGGGGCCTTGCTGCTTCCTCCATACATGCGAACGCTTCGATACCGTTCATGGTGCTGGGTCAGCTCTAGTTTCCAAACGTCGCTCTATTCGTCGCGAAGCGCGCGGCTCGGATCCATGGCGACGGGTCATTGCGACAGGAGGATTCCGTGGTCGGCAAAGACAATTTTTTGACCTCTAGGATAAAGGCGCTTCACGGCGGCAAACCGCCCGCGGAAATATTAGCGCGAGGCCAGGAGACGCGGTTCAAGCATTTACTTCGGGACCGGCGGCTCGAACGTGAAAGGCGCGGCAAGTCCGCAATGGAGAGAATCGCCAAAGTTAGAGCGCCGATGATAAAGCAGCTGCTGGCGGACCCAGACAGCGCCGCCGCCATCAAGGAATTTCAGAAGAAGAAGTTCGCGCCAAGGCCGTTCAAAAAAGTATCGCAACCGATTCCAAGCTTCACCTCGGATATCAGGTCCGGGTCCATCCTGACGGTCGTCGGGCCGCCTTATGACTTCACCATTGGATGGTCGGCGGGACCCGGCCTTCAACTTCATCAATCTGACGTCGCGACTGGCGCGTTCGCCGCATTGGCTGACGGCGGGGGTGGCTACACCGACGCGGTGGCAGGCGTTGGCATGTTTTTCAACCCGGTGAAGGATTGTTTGCTGCGGGTCTCGGCCTATACGCCGTACAACTGGAGTTACCTTCTGCAGGCGGGATTTTTTGCGGCGCATAGCGACGGATATTTCGGCTGGCTCATTACCAACGCCACCGACCAAGTCGATGTCTTCAGCAGTTACGACTCGATTTTCAGCCGCGGCGTCGGCTGGTTCGACAGCGCTGAAGACAGCGGCAACGGCTTCTACCAAGTGCAGCCCTTGGTGTTCGTGCAAGGCGGCAAATGGTACCGGATAAATTTATATTGCCAAGTGTCAGTTGACGATAATTTCACCTATAGCTTTGGCGACGGAAATATCAGTGGCAAGGCTGGATTCTTCGTATTCGAACAGTTCATATGACTAAGGCGCCATCCGACGCCCGCGACCCTAGGCGTGGCCGGTACTGACAAGCGCCTGCAACCAACTGGACTTGTGAGGAAGGCCAATCAAACCCATATCTCGACGCCCGAATCACGACCGCGCCAGTTATGCACGCGATGGATGGGGTCGATCCGAAACAACCGCTTCCTGACAAGTTGGGCGGCGACACTGACCGTCTACCGGTGGCCGAAAGCAAATCTCTCGACAACTGATGAGCACACGACTGTACGCATTGCGGAGATAGTCATCCGACAGCGCCGAAAGACACGCCTCCGGAAAATGTGCGTGTGAATTGCCGACTTCGAGACTCGCGCCCCCTTTTGTACCTCGTCCATCGCACTTGGTGCCCTGCAATGCGTACCTTGGACTTGGCACGGTAGTACCCGGGACCGCGCACAGAGTACGGAGGGTTGGATCTAGATGGGAAGCGCAGATTACCGGGTGCGAAGTAGAAGCACGCACGTCTTTGAAAGACCGCTTCCGACCTTGGATTCAACCGGTCAATGCAACACACTAAAATCTGCGTAAGCAGTAGGAGTGTGTGCAAATGGGATACCGGCCGCGGACGTACTACTCGGAAAGCCAGAAGGCGCTGATGTGGGAGCGCTGGCAGAAAGGCGATTCTTTACAGCAAATTGCCCAGCTGTTCGATCGAAACCGTTCATCGGTGCAGGGCATCCTGGTGCAGTCAGGCGGGATACGTCCCGCCCAACGACACCGTGCCGCCTTAGCGCTGACCTTGGCCGAGCGAGAAGAAATATCCCGGGCGGTGGCGGCCGGACAATCGCTCCGGTCGGGATCAGCGCGGCTCGGACGAGCGCCATCCACGATTAGTCGAGAACTCCAGCGCAACGGCGGCCCGTTGCGCGGCCGAAGGCCCGCATGCGGGCCGTCCGCGTTGAGCGACGAGTTAGGCCGCACTCTCGCCGCCGAGAAACTTGAGACCGACGATGCCACATACAATGAGCGCGATGCAACCGATGCGTGCGATGGTGAGCGATTCACCGAAGAACACAATGCCGAGTACGGTGGCCCCGACAGCACCAATCCCAGTCCAGACAGCGTAGGCAGTTCCGACTGGGAGATGCCGCAACGATAGTCCGAGAAGCCAGAAGCTGAGACAGGCTGCAATGAGCGTGATTGCCGTGAAGTTCTGCTTCGTGAAGCCATCTGAGGCCTTCATGCTTACTGACCATACAATCTCGAGCAGGCCGGCGACGAGAAGAAGCACCCATGCTGCGTTTGGTGAGAGTGTGACGGGCATCGGCGTTCTCGGTTGATTGATCTGCGTCTGGACGGCGGTGACGTCCACGTGTGAGGCCTAACGAAACAAGCTAACCGGCGGCCCGTTGCGCGGGCGAAGCCCCGCACACGGGACGTCCGTGTTGAGCGCCGGGTTAGGCCGCGGTGTGTGACCTTGCCGAAGATGCGCGCCGAAGGACATGCAGCAAACGATATCGCTACGGAAGGGCCAACGCAAATGCTCCGACGGCCGATGCCAGGACGGAGTGCGAGCGTGGCGAAGAGCCATGAGCGGCGCCGGCAATGCAGATGGTGTTGCGTGCAAAAGTCCGGCGCCGCACGGAGCCGGCACCCGCGACCTACGATTTCCGAGGCCTAACGAAAAGTAGAGAACCTAAGATAGGCGCAAAGCAAAGCGTCCATCGTCCATATGACCTATCGCGTGGCCATGGAAAAGCCCAGAAAATCATCGGGCAAGGGGCCAATAGTGGAACCTAAACCGGCAACAATGGATCGGCCTACCAGAACGCGTCTGCTCGACCGCGTCCGCGACAGGATTCGGGTCAAGCAATATACCTTCGGCCCCGAGCAAACTCACCTCGTGGGATTAAACGCTTCATCCATTTCCATGGCAAGCGGCACCGCCGAAGTCGAGGCCACCTTCCGCACCTAAACCCAATTTTCATTGATCGCTCGTGGCCGACGAGCGCCGACCAATGACCGCAATGGAACGCAATGCGCTATGGCCGGAGTTGGCCGAGAGCCGACGATTGACCCGCCAGACCGGACCCTCAATACTGCAATAGCGGGTTGGAAGAACCCGTCCGTTGGAGACGGCAAATGAAAAACGGGACTCTCGGCACAATCGGCATCACGGTTCCGCGGGCATTCCTGTGCCACGACCTCGACAGGAGGGCGGCGTTCGCCGCGCTATATTGACGATATGGAGCGCCCGACCGACTCTCGCGACAAGCATTCGTCATACTGGATTCGCGGTCCGCGAACTCGGCGCCACATCTACTTCTATCCCTCTGACAATTGGGCAGGTTTCACTCTGATGTTACTCATCGGCGTGCTTGGCCTGATTGCACTTGGCATTGGGATGATGCACATCCTCGGTTCTTCCAAGGTTCAACGCGATGACGTGATTCTGGCCGGAATTGGGATTGTTGCAGCGTCAATAGGTCTCTATCAGGCGAATAGACTACGGAACCGGCACCAAGGACCTCCGTAAGGGCGGAGATCGACCCTAACCGGCCTCGAACGCTACGAAAACCGGACGTTCAGCGGTTTGCGCACGACCTTCTCCTATTGGGGATTCGTCACACAGCCGGCTATTGGGGCTTGAACCCAGCGGCTTTGATGAGCCGCGCTGCGTTTTCACTCTCGCTCCGCACGAAGCGCGCAAACTCGAGCTGCGTCATGTTGATTGGCTCGCCCCCGTGTTTAGCGATCCAGTCGCGCAGATCCGGCCCGGCGAGCACGCGTCCGATGTCATTCGCAAGCTTGTCAACCACGCCGATCGGAGTGCCAGCCGGGGCCCATATTCCATACCAGATTGGGAAATCGAATCCGGCGACGCCCGCCTCTGCGATTGTCGGCACCTCCGCGAGCAAGGTTGAGCGCCGCGCAGTACTCACGCCTAGCGCAACGAGTGTGCCGTTGCAAATATGGGGCAGGGCAAGCGAGATGGGCACCAAATAGTACGTGAAGCGTCCGCTGATCGCGTTGGCGACCGTATCGGCGTTCGAATCGCTCGGCAAGGGAGGCACGTGCAGCGCCTTGATGCCCGCCGCGTGATTGAATTTCTCGACTCCAATGTGCGTGCCGGTGCCCACACCGGTAGAGCCAAAATTCAGCTCACCCGGTTTTGCCTTCGCCGCCGCAATGAGTTCTCCAACAGTAGCAACACCCGCCGCCTTGCCTGCGACGAGCACGTAGGGCTGCTTCGTGAGTGGAATGATCGGGATGAAATCCTTCAACGGGTCATACGGTAGGTCCTTCAAGAGCGCCGCACCGTATGCCTGAGCGTTGGTGTTTATCAGCAGCGTGTAACCGTCGGCTGGTGCCTTCGCGACCTGCGCGGGGCCCGCCGTGGCTCCGGCACCTGGGATGTTCTCCACTGTCACGGGTTGGCTCCACAGCTCAGAAAGCTTCGGGGCCAAGGCACGGGCCAACAGATCAGGCCCACCGCCCGCCCCGAACGGCTCAATTATGCGCACTGGCTTGGCTGGATAGTCTTGTGCTAGCGCGACCGGATTTGCTGCGGCTGTCATGGCGTTCTCTTGTGTTCCGGCACATCCTTCAACGAGAAGAAGCGAGAGCAATCAGATTAGATCGACGGCTCGGTTTCATAGGCGTCCTCCTTGCGCCGCCCAACGAGTAAGGTAAGCGGCGCGCCGCGCCAACCGTTGTCAAGAAATGGCAGGAGCCCGGCGCGTCCGGTTGACCGCCGGGTTGGGTCAATTGCCTGAGCAGACTCGTTCTGGTTAAACAGCGGTGATGAAATGAGCACTCATCTTCCCCGTGATCGGCCCGGCGCCGAACCGGGATAATAGAGCCTTGGTCACCGCATCCGTCGCTTCGCCAAGACGGTTGGGATCGCGCTCTTCGATTTCGCTGCGCAGCGGTGACCCTTGGCAATAACCGATCGCGAGATCGCGCGCCGACGGCGCAACACTCTGCCGGCTCACGGTTTCGACTGCGATCTTGTCAAATCCAGCCTGTGCCAACTCATCGCGGATCAAATCGGTGTCGAAATAGCCGTATGGCATTCGCGCCAGCAGATCGGGCGGGTTGTTCGGGAACAGGCGAGCCACGGTCTCGCACACAACCCCGCAGAACTCATTGTTCTCGATCCGGTCCCAGACATCGAAAACGAAACGGCCGCCAGGCCTAAGCACCCGCCGCGCTTCGCGATAGCCGACCACCCTGTCGCGAAAGAACATGACGCCGAATTGGCAAAGGACCGCATGGAACGCCGCGTCGTCGAATGGCAGCGCCAGTGCGTCGGCGTGTCTCCAGCTGATCCGGGCAAGACCTGGTTGCGCTGCTGCGAAATCGAGCATTGCCTGATTTATGTCGCTCGCGATTATCGACACCGTCTCGGGGAGCACGCGAGCGAGCACCCGGGTGACGATGCCGGTCCCCGCGGCGATTTCGAGCAGATGGCCCGCGCGGAGATCAGCCAGGCAATCAGCGAGGTCGCGCGCAAACGGCTCAAAGAAGACTGGACCTCGATAGCGGTCGTAAAGCGCCGGTACCGAGCCCGAATATAATCGCGCCGGGTCTTCCATCGCAGCTCCAGCCCGCTACTCCCACTGGCACGTCGGCTTTGCGCCAATTTCGGAGTTTACCCGATTCGTCCGCTTTCGGCCGCTATGAGTCATTTCCATTTCCTATCGTAGGCGCTACGAAAATTGACAGGGGGCGAGGTTACAGACAAGTACTCAAATTCACTTGCGCCAGAATTCACGAAGCCGTGAAGGTCGTTGTCCTCAAATCGAACCACGTCACCTTCGCTAAAGGGCAGGGTCTTCTCATCAGCCAGCAACAGGTCGCCAAAGCCCCGTAGAGCAATCCAGATCTGTTCAGACGTATTGTGCCGATGCGGGGGATTTTTCGCACTAGGCGCGACAGTTACATGCGTAATCGTAATACGCTCAGACCGGGAGTTTTCGGGGCAGACAAGCTGATTGGAGGTTATCCCGGAATTCGAAAAGATTACCGATTTGCCAGCGCGAAAGAACTCCATGATATCTCCCATGTTAGAGATATTTCTTAGGGCCGTCCGACACGCCCAATCCCCCCAATGTTGCCATCCTAAGTGCCAAGCTGGAGCTTCGCAATTGCACGAAACGTTCGCAGGCGACTGGTTTGGAGCAAACTGGAAGACCAATCTGCTGTTCCGCTGCTGGCCGACCTGAGACATTTGTGCTCGATCCAATGTTCCCTCTTACGGCATCCTCGGTCCCAAGACCTTGGTGGCCAAGTACAAGGTACGGGGTGCGATCGAATTGGGAGGAAATGCCGCGGGCGGCGACCGCTCTCCACCCAAAGTCGACATGCAGAATGGCTGATTTGCGCCACCCGGTCGTAGCACGCCGACACTCAGTTCTGACGAGCGCCAGGCATGGTGTGCAGATAGCTGTAAAGGGCGGCAATCTCCAAGTCCGTGAAGTGCGACAAGTGTTGCCGTGCCCATGGACTCATCGTGCCAAGGTTCCTTCCCCCGAGCGCCACGCCCGCTCGCATCAGCTGGGCGAATGATTCCGGGGAATAGGCAGCCACTAGCTGCAGACTCGGACTGGTGAAATCGGGATTGGAATCTCCGCGCAGGCTTGTACCGTGGCACGGTGTGCAGGTGGTCCGTGCGAGATACCGTCCGAACTTGCCGTCTTCGCTCGTTGCCTCGGGTGGCGGGACAGTTTCAGCGATGAGCTCGGCCACCGGTTTGAATTGGCCGATGGTAACGCCTATGCGCCCGAGAGGCCCCAGTGAGAGACTCGGACCCGGCCCCTCAACCGCTGGCAGTGACTTCAGAAACGCGATGATGCGGCCCAAGTCCTCGTCAGTCAGCAGCACGAACGCTTCCGCCGGCATCACCATCATGCTGCGACCTCCCGGCCGCACGCCATTTCTGATGGCCCCGACAAGTTCCGAGTCGGTGTACTTACGGACGGCGGTCGTGAGATCGGGTGCGACGATGCGCCCGATCATCGGTTCATCAAGCATGACGGCCCCCTCGACCTGTCTCCCATGGCACCCGCCGAAACACCCGCGAATGATCGCCAGCCTTCGCCCCTCATTAATCGACGCGGGATCCGTCGGTATCGATATTGCGATTGCTGGGACCTCGTAGGCGCGTCGCAAAATCCGCTCAGAAAGAATGTACACGACCGCGTACGAGATTATCCCCAATGCCGCCAAGCTTCCCAAGGCTATGCCTATCCAGCGCAGCAGACGTTTCATCGCTCCCCCATTTTGAGGCTTCGCTTAAGGTGTCGCAGCAACGCGCGCCTGATGCAACGTTGCCCGATTGGGATCACAATTGGACAAAAGCAGAAGGTCCCCAACAACCGCTGACGACCCTAGGGGACAATCAGGTCCGCAGATTGTCGTTGAGGAACGTGATCGTGCGGGACCACGCGAGCTTTGCGGCCGCCTCGTCATAGCGCGGCGTAGAGTCGTTGTGGAAGCCGTGATTCGCATTCGTGTACATGAACATCTGGTATTTCACGCCATGCCCCTTGAGGGCCGACTCGAATGGGGGCCATCCGGCATTCGTGCGTTGGTCGAGCTCCGCGTAGTGGATCAACAGTGGCGCCTTGATCTTGGCGACATCTGCAGCGCCTGGCTGGCCCCCATAGAACGGCACCGCCGCGGCGAGATCCGGAAGTCGCACGGCAAGCATGTTGACGATTGTTCCGCCAAAGCAGAAACCCACGGCACCGACTTTGCCAGTGCATTCGGGACGAGCCTTTATAACCGCATAGGCTGCAAGCAAGTCTTCGTTGCGCTTGGCCGGGTCGAGCTGACCAAATAGTTGCGCCGCTTTTTCCTCATCGCCGGGGAAGCCACCAAGAGACGTAAGGGCGTCCGGCGCAAACGCCAAGAAGTTTGCCACCGCCAAGCGACGCGCGACATCCTCGATGTACGGATTGAGGCCACGATTCTCGTGGAAGACCAAGACGCCGGGCAACTTGCCGGGCGGGTTTGCGGGCCGCGCGAAATATCCACGCATGCTTCCCGAGCCTTGCGGCGATGGGTAAGCCAGATATTCAGTCTTGATGCGAGCGTCGTCCTTGGCGACCTGCTGGGCGAACGCATAGTCTGGCCGCAGGCTCGCGAGCATCGCTGCCGCGGTGAAGCCGCCTATGGCGTATTTTGCGGCTCGATCCAGAAAATCACGGCGGCTAATCCAGCCGTGAACATAACCGTCAAACAGCTTGAGAACTTCCGGAGGAAAATCACTGGCACGTTTCCGGTCCATCGGGGTGCTCCTTCAAAACAATAGCGCCTGCTGCCATTCTTGTCCCATGTCCAATCGCCACCCTTGGCCGATTGTGGACGGCCACCAACGACCGCTTTCGACCCGAACCAGCAATACACATATCCGAGGAGCGGTCGTTCAAAAAATCCGCATGAATGGCCGCCGAGGCTTGACGTGCCGCGGACACCGCAACTGCGACGGCGCTTGTGTCGACTCCCTCTGACCCGCACGATCGAACCCCGCTGCTCCGATTCGCGTCATTGAGACAATTATCCATCTCGGCCCCAGGAATCACGAAGTGCCGAGAGTAGGCATGCCTGTCATGGTCGCTCGACGGTCTCGTCCATTGCGAGCTCTATCGCCCGTTCGAGCGTGAGCGCACGGCCCTCCTGCCAGGCGCGATCGAACGCGGTGCCATCGCCGACGGTCGCGCGAGCGGCAGCGACGCGCGGGTCGTAGTCGGACCCATCTCTTGGCGACAGCGGCGATCCGAACTCCTCCCGCAGTCGCGCCGCCGCCCCCCAGATACGGGCGGCCTGTAGCGAACTGCGACGAGCAGCGATCACTGCCGCCAGTCCCTCCAGCGAGGCGGCGATTTTCATCCTGTCGCCCAAGTCGCGTTCGATCGCCAGGCCTTCCTTGTACCGGTCCTGGGCATTGCCAAAATCGCCATGCTCCAATGCCAGATTCCCCAGACTGATGAGCGAGCTTGCGATGCGCAGCCGAACTCCCAGCTCCCGCGCGATCGCCAGGCTCTCCTCGTGCAGCTCCCGCGCAGAGGCAAAGTTACGCTGATGCATGGCTACATTCCCGAGGTTGCCAAGCAGGCGCGCTATGGCTTCCCGATCGTCCAATTCCCGCGCGATCGCCAGACTCTCCTCATAGAGCTCCCCGGCACGGGTGTCCTCGGCCCGATCGTAGGCCACATTTCCCAGGTTGTTCAGCGAGTTTGCAATGCCCGGCCGATCTCCCAATTCCTGTTTGATCGTCAGGCTCTCCTCGTACAGCGCACGAGCGACCAAGAAATTCCCCTGATCACAGACAACAAGCCCCAGATTGTTGAGCGAGTCAGCGATGCCCTTCCGGTCACCCAATTGCCGTCGGATGGACAGGCTCTCCTCATGTAACGCCCGGGCCGGGGGATAGTCGCGCTGCTGATAGGCCAGCACGCCCGCCACATTGAGCGCCTTTGCACGCTCCGGCGTCCGCCCCAGATCTCCGGGCTTTTCCAAGGCACGCGCACACAACCCTCGGCCCTCCGACAGGTATCCTTGCGTCCACCAGAACCGGTACAGCGCACTGCAAAACCTCAATCGCGTTTCCGATCCCACCTCCACGAGGCTCCATTCCAGGCCAGCGCGCAGGTTCTCATGCTCCTCTTCCAGACGTCGCAACCACGCGGCCCGCTCCGCGCCGTTCAGTTTCGGTGCCGCCTCCTCCGCCAGCGTCAGGAAGTAGTCCCTATGTCGGTCCCGATACGTCTCGCCAGCCCCGCTTTCCAGGAGTCTATCGCGGGCATACTGCCGCACCGTCTCCAGCAGCCGGTAGCGATAGTGTTCGTCGCCCTGTTCCGCCACCACCAGGCTCTTGTCGGCTAGCGATGTCAGCAAATCGAGCACTCCTACGTCCCCGGTCCCCTCGCCGGCGCAGACCTGCTCCGTGGCGTTCAGTGTCCACCCGCCCGCAAACACCGTTAACCGTTGCAACAGCTGCTTCTCCGAATCGTTCAGTAGGTCGTAGCTCCAGTCGATCAGCGAGCGAAGTGTCTGCTGGCGTGGCAGCGCGGTGCGTGAGCCTCCCGTGAGGAGTCGGAATCGCTCGTCCAGCTTCCGATTGATCTCCTCGACGGAAAGGGAGCGGACCCGCGCTGCCGCCAGCTCGATGGCCAGCGGAATCCCGTCCAGCCGGTAACAGATTGAAGCAAGCGTCGAGGCATTTTGGTCGGTGAGCTTGAAATCCGCGCGAGCGAGCAAAGCGCGGTCGGTAAACAATTGCACCGCCTCGAATTGCGCAATGGACAACGGTGAATGGAGTCGCTTCGGATCGGGCAACGAGAGCGAAGGCACCCGGTACGCCTGCTCGCCACCAATGCCGAGCGCTTCCCGGCTGCTCGCGAGAATCGTCAGATGCGAGCATTGATGCACGAGCAGGTCGGCCAGCTTCGCGCAGCCTTCGAGCAGGTGCTCGCAGTTATCGAGGAACAGCAGCAGGCGCTTGTCCTTGAGGTGCTCGCTGAGCGACTTGCCGATCGGCTTGCCCGCCTGTTCCTTCACGCCCAGCACTGTCGCAACCGTCTGTGGCACGAGACCCGGATCCGCGAGCGGCGCGAGTTCCACCAGCCAGGCGCCGTCCGGGAAGTGCTCGAGGGAGTCGGCGGCAACCTGCAGGCCCAACCGGGTCTTGCCGCAGCCGCCCGAACCTGTGAGCGTAAGCGTACGGGCTCGTACAGGTAGTCGCCGCACATCCGCCAACTCCTTCTCGCGCCCGATAAAGCTTGTGGGCTGTTGCGGCAGGTTGTTCGGCGTGGCCTCCAGCGAACGGAGTGCGGGAAACTCCTGCCGCAGGTGCGGGTGCATGACTTGATAGACGTGTTCGGGGGTCGACAGGTCTTTGAGCCGAACCTTACCGAGGTCGCGCAACGCAACCGCCGCCGGAAGTTTTTCCCGCACGCAATCGACCACGATCTGGGACAGCAACACTTGGCCGCCGTGCGCCGCATTCATGATTCGCGCCGCACGGTTCACCGGAGTGCCGAAGTAATCGTTATCGCGCCGCTCAACCACCCCTGCATGCAGTCCGCAACGCACGCGAAGAACGATGCCGTTGGTGGCGGCGGGATCGGCGAGCGCCTGCTGCAGGTCCACCGTCGCGGCAAGTGCGACCAGCGCATCCTGAAAGACGGCATGCATACCGTCGCCGGTCGTCTTCACCACTTTGCCCTGGTGACCCTCGACTGCGCTGCGCACCAGCGCATCATGGGCGGCCAGCGCTTGCGACATCCGCGCGCCGTCCTGCTCCCACAGCGCAGTGCTGCCTTCGATGTTGGTGAACAGGAACGTCACCGCGTCGATTGGCAAGAAGGCGTCAGCGCGATGTGGCTCCGGCATCGGAGGAAACATGGAGGTCAGGCCAAAGGAGCGCCCATTCTGGGTATCGATACCGGTTTGCGCAACAATGGCTGGCACGCTCGGCCCGAGGCGTGGCAACCACTCGCAACGCACCGGCCTCGTTGGATGGTCGGCGCCTCGCGGGGCGCTCCGCGCTGGCCGTTGCCGTTACGCGGCGGCTTCGGAAGACAAGGCGCAACGGCCCGACATGGCAATTCTAGGAAAGAGGCCTCCTTCATTGCGGAAATTGCTTACGGCTCTCCCCATCACGCCCCTTCTTTCCGGTCGACGTGAGATGGTTGATCGTCAGGGCCGCGATCGAAGTACTCATGACGGCGAGCGTCGTCGTATCGCGGGCAAGAACGTCGAGCAGCTGCCCGCACAGATGCGGGTTGCTTTGCTGGACATAGCGCACGAGCTCGTGAACCTGGCTCACCGTGGCGCGTGCGGCATCCTCGAGCGACACCGGAATTTCCGGCCAACGTGCATGGTTGATGTACTTCGCGAACGCCCCGCCGCCGACCACGGCCAGCGCCAGCGGACCCACCGAGGCGAGCAGTCGCCCCAGCATGCGTGCGCGCAACCCGATGTTGAGACGCCCAAAAGCATCCGCCACAATCGCGGGCAGCGCAGGCGACTCCAAGATGCTTCCCAAAACCGGTGATATTGCGCCAGGCCCGGAAGAGGGCGAATTGGCGGGTGCCGGGATCTTGTTCACAGGGAGTCTCCATTCAAATCGTTGTCGGCTCGCTATTGCACAGCGCAGCGCAGAGTTGACCGAGTCGGAGCCCCGCGGCGGGAAGCCGTTGCGCCGGACGCACGATGCGGAGACTATACACGAGCTCCATGACAATGGCATTACTACCCCTCTGCGTGGGCGCGAGTTCCCCGACCGTGCTAAAGGCCATGAAGTCACGACAGCGCTCCGTCGAGCGCGCACCGCGTCCGTGCCCTCATGCCAATAGCGTCGCGTAGATGATGCTTCGACGGCGCACTCGAAGTCCTCCGGCGACAGGCGGACTCCATAGCGATCAGCCGTTAACGCCTTGCACCAGCTTTCGGGCAACTAGATGAACCGCCCGAGCAAAGGCTCATGGCCTCAAGCTGCCTGTCCGCCGAACGTCGGAGTACGACCCCAACCATTCGTAGCGGCCTTCAGAAAGCAGACGCCTAACGCTCCGGTCCAGCGGCGGCGGAACGCCGTCCGCTGCAACCGATAGTTAGGCGGTTGGCCTTGCTTTCCAGCTACGGGGTGAACTCGACCAACATTCGCATTGTCTCGACCTTCAGGCCGTCCTCCCGCATCGCCATATGGCCTTCGTCGGACTGCAGCAACTCCTGGAATTTCGCCATATCGGGTATCTCCACCATGACACCCGTTGCATTGGGGTTGTTGGGGTCGCGGAAGTTACGGCACTTGATTCCAAGTTTCCCGAACATCTCATGCCGGCTTCCTGGTCCCTTCTTCCAGGCTTTGGCCCAAACTGCGCCATCCTGAACTTCGTGGAATATGATTGCCGTGGTCATTCTAGATTCCTCCCGTTTTGTGTTGGTGGTTGGTTTGCTGAAAGCGGCTGCGTTGCGACACCCAGCGATCCCGATAATGGGCCCGACACGGGCGGGCAAAGCCCTCTTGCGGATGGTCCGTGTTCATTGGGGGGTTAGCCCGCGTCGCCGATGCAAGGTGTGCGGTCATCACGTCCTCGTACCCAAATGCATCTCCGCATTCGATGATTCACGGCACCCGGTACGGCGTGCTGAGGAAGCACCCACTGCATGCCAGCCTACATGCTGGCTCGCGAACGCATTGCCGAATGTCCGATGTGATCTCGTCGGAGGTCAGCCAGGTTTCAGCCCGTCGCGATAGGCCATCGCTTCCAGTTCGACCCGGATCGCATCCTCGACGGGAATCACCGGCCGGGCCTCGAACACGAAGGCCGGGAGCATCGAGCAGAACTTGTGAACCGTCGTCGGATCGTCGCAGTCCACCAGCATATGCCCACCCCACTCGCCGACGCGGATAACGAAGACCTCGATCCTGAAGTTCGCCGGCGCCTTCCAGGGGCGGAAGACCTCAAGGATGCGCTTCTGGGCATTTTCGTACTCGATGGGCGAACCTTGCGGGCGTTCGAACCAGCTGATCATATACTTCATCGTCATCCTCCTGGTTGTGAGTCCTTGCAGCGATTGCGGTTCGGACCGGATAACGCTGGCCACAACCGGCAGTGAAAGGCGAGGTGACGAAGGAGCGCTGCTTTTCACTGTCCGAGTTGATGGCGTTGTAATGCATTGTTCGCGCCAGTTGCGCTCTAGCTGTTGAGGAAGTAGATGTCCGGCTTGTCGACCACGCCGGATTCTTCCATCCTTTCACGTAGATCTGCTGATGTGAAGAATTTCTTCGCCCGGCCGAGATCCTGCGCCTCAAAGTGGAGCACGACTTCGTTCGGGTCGTCCTCACTTCGGAGTAGGTATTTCTCCGTGAGTCCGGCCTCAACACGCTTGGGCAGGTGGGCGTCGTAGGCGACTTTCCAGGTCTTGAAGTCCTTAACCTTGCTTCTGATGAGTACGTGATGGCCCGCCTGCGCAAAGCGACCGAGCCTTTTGATGTCGACATGGACCAGCTCACCGGGACGTTCCCATTCGTAACGCTGCACGGGCTCCGGCGGGGTGACAAAGCGCAGCCGACGCAGGCCAATGCGCGTGAGCACCGCACTGATGGTGGAGCGTGCCAGCGGCAATCGCTGCGCGATCTCCGCGGCTACCAGTTTGCTCTGCCGCAACAGTCGAATCAGCGCAATCCAGGCCACCGATAAGGCATGCGGATGACGCCGTGCCGCCGACGAGCGATCCTGCAACCCTGCGGTGCCCTGCGCGCGATAACGCGCCAGCCATTTGTACACCGTGCGCTCGGACACCCCAAACGACAGCGCAACCCCCGCCACCGGCCAACGCTCGACCAAAACCCGGTGAATCAGCATGGCTCGACTCCGCGGCGTGGTACGGGCATTCTTGTGAATGTTCATCCGGCTGTCTCCTTCGAAATTGGTCGGCTCGCACCAACCAGCTTCCTAGATTCAGTCCGGGTGAACAACCTTCATAGAAATCACAACTAGTCATGATTCGCTCCTTGCTATGGGGTGTGTCAGCGGGTTGAGACGATCTTGGCATCGCCGACCTATGCCAAACGAAATGTGTGGCTCGAAAACAACGGGTCGAGTTGGGGCGTATCCGCCAACTTTGTCGCCCAGTTTCGATCAGTCGGACGCCAATTCCATGATTGAAGGCTTCCGAAAATCGTGGTTTTGGTCTGCGATTCGGGCGGCCAACATTCTCCTTCTTACGGGGCGATCCCGCCCGTCCCGCTGCTTGCCCGAGTCCACGACACAATCCCGGCCAAGCACTACAACACCTCTACGCGACAGGTCCGTTGCGACTGGATTAAACGCTTTGTCAATTTCGATGGCAAGGGCCATCCTTTTGGCTTTGGGCGGGGGCGAAGTCGTGACCGTCCTCGCGCTGATGGACCAGATGTTTGATCGACTGGACGTGTGCACCGAGCGCCGACCATTGACTGCAATCGAGCGCATTGGGCTACGGCCTGTTGTCGCCGAATTCCGCCGCCGCTCACCTTCAGGACTAGTTGGCATGAAGCTGACCGAGGAGCCGGCCCCCTTCTCCTGCGTGACACTTATGCAATAACCTCTTCGAGTCGATTCCACAAATTGGCGTCTGTTTGGGTACGGCTCCCGTTAGTTTCGATAGCCACGGGATCAGGAAAAGCACATGCTGCAGGCTGCGTACCCAAGCGCTAGAGGCTGACATGGTTGCCGTTGCATTGAATCCGCCGCGACAAAAGGTGGACCGCTTCTACGTCGGGATGGCGATGACCTGCGTGTTGGTCGCTTTCGGTGGATTTGCGCCAACCTATTGGCTGCAATTGGTCCCAGGGACCTTCGTCGGTCCGCCGCTCCTGCACATTCACGCCTTACTGTTTTCGGCCTGGCCCGTGCTGCTGCTCACGCAGGTACTGCTCGTCGCGAACAAGCGCCTAGACCTGCACCGAGCCATCGGCCTCGCTGGCATTTCTTTGGCTACCGCGATGGTCGTCATCGGCTTGGCGGCGGCGATTCAGACCCTCAATGCTGGGCTTGCGGCCGGCTACGGCGATCGCGCACGCGCATTCCTGATCCTGCCCGTGAGCGCGATCGGTTTATTCGTTTGCTTCTTTGTTGCCGCCATCGCTAACATTCGTCGCCCGGAGGCACACAAACGCCTGATGCTTCTGGCGACGATCTCGCTGCTGCAAGCAGCACTGGGCCGGGTCTTTTTCGTGTTGGTGACGGGCGGCGGGCCGGGCCTGAGGCCTGGGTTGGGAGAACCGCCGCCTTTGATTATCGGACTGGTTCCGAGCCTGATCCTCGAACTGCTGATTGTCGCCGGCGTCATCTACGACTGGCGAACGCGGGGGCGGCCCCACCCGGTCTGGCTTGTTGGCGCAGCGATCATGACGGTGGTGATCGTTCTGCGTGGACCGATTGGCGGAACGGCGATCTGGTTGGCATTCGCCGACGTCCTCGCGCGCATCGCCGGGTAGCAGTCAGTGCACGATCGAGGGACGCAATCCATTGTCGAGAAGTGCACCGAGCTGGCCTAGGCGATTGCCCATGGCGTCGCACATTCCGCGAACATCTTCGGCCGCGTTGGGTTCGGACGCGATCACGTGTTCAAGCAAGAGGTTATACAGGTCTCGGGCGTGATGGACGAGGTCTCGCAAGACCGGGCCGACATCGCCGGCTTCAGCCATCACCTTGGCCCCCGTGATGGCCTTGAACAACGCCGTAGAAATGCGCGCGCCTTCTCCTGGATCAAATGTCACGACTGCCGCCTGCCTGGTTGCGTATCGACGGGCCCGATTTCAGTCGCGACAGAGGTCACAGTTCCGCGCCGTCAGGGTCTCGCAATTCAATCTCGACAACAATGTTGGCATTCGTTGCCGGCGAAAACTCCGCCTCGTAGATCGACAGCCGTCGTTCCAGCAGCTTGCTACTCTCATGCCCCCGTCTCATCAGATATATCGAGAAATCAGGAGTTCGGTGGATCCGCTTCATCAACTGGAGGATTGCGATTCCTTCGGCGATGACCGGAAGGGGAGTCGTAATTCGTCGCTCAATTATGCGATTGACCTGATCGTCGAGGTGAATGTGGTAGTCCCGTGTGGGGATCAGGAACAAATCCGTTTCGATCAACGTTACATTGAACGTCCAGGAAAGATACCGCCCCAACGTGGTCTTGCCGACACCCTCTCGACCATCGATCGTGACGATCATTCCCGGGTGCCCGCGCATGACCGGAGTAAGGACCTCCACGATCTGCGGATAGCAGGGAAGGACGGTGGGCATGGGGATGCGTTACGTTGGACTGCCGGTGTCGACGAATCAACTCTCCGAATATTACTTTCGTTTGGTGAAAAACGCGAAACGATGCCATCAGAATTCGGGGCGTTTTGGCACCGCATACGAAATACGAGGTACCGAGAACGGACAATGGCGTGTCGCGCCCGCGTCGCTGCACCATAGACTAGCAGGGAAGAACGAATCAAAGGCAAGGCGCAATTGCAGCGTGACCGCAGCGGCGTTGGTGCCGATGAGCACCAGGCGGACCAGAACGGCCAGATCCTCGGCCTCGATCTGCAGGACGCATGTACCCAGGGACCAGGCTCGATTGTCATTCAGCCGAAGGCTTGACGCGCCCCAAACTAAACGCATTACGCATAGGGGCATCGATAACCGCATTCTTGCCCGGACACCGCCGCGGTTCTTCCACGGACCACACGACCTAAGGCACATTTCGCCCCTTGCGTGCTCCGCTCCATCGGACGATGATCGTGCTAGCCAAGCGCACGGCGCCTCTCACGATCGAGATAGGCGCCGGCTGTAGTGAGGCTGCAAAACAGTGCAATTCGAGAATCCGGACGCGAGGAGGTTTGAATGCCTAAACAGGAACCCTTAGACCGTTACCGCCGTGGATTGCTTGTTGCAGGCAGTGCGTCGGTTTATGCTGCGGCCCTGCGGCCGTGGCAGGCCCTCGCACAGACAGCTGGCGGCGCTAAGGTGCGTATCGGCATCATCGGCTCCGGACATATCGGCGGCACGATCGGCGGATTGTGGGTCAAGGCCGGCCACCCGGTGATGTTTTCATCGCGGCATCCCGACGAGCTCAAGGAACTGGTGGCAAATCTCGGCCCCCTTGCCCGCGCAGGCACGGTGGCGCAGGCGATCGAATTCGGCGACGTGATTTTTGTCGCTGTGCCGTACGGCGCCCTGCCGCAGATCGGCCAGGACTACAAGGACGCGCTCAAGGGGAAGATCGTCCTCGACGCGTGCAATGCCGTCCTCACGCGCGACGGCACGATCGCCAATGACGCGGACCGCGACGGGATCGGCGTCACGTCGCAGAGACTTCTGTCCGGCACACGGCTCGTTCGCGCATTCAATACGCTCTCGTACATGATTTTCGCGCGCGAGGCGAACCGTCCCGATCCAAAGCTAGCGATCCCGATTGCCGGCGATGATCCCGAAGCCGTGAAGGCGGCCGCCGGACTGGTCCGCGATGCCGGGTTCGAGCCGGTCGTGGTCGGTAAACTTGCCGATGCGAGCCGGTTTCAGCGCGGCGCGCCAGGCTACGGCCAGTCGGTGACGGCAGCCGAACTCAAGCAGAAGCTGTCGCTGGCGCCGTGACGTTACCGCAGCGCTGGCTCGCGCGGGCGATGCCGGCCACGCCTCAGGAGCGCGCGGCGGCGCTGTGGTCGTTCGCTTATTTCTTCATGTTGCTGGCGGGCTATTACGTGCTGCGGCCGCTACGCGACCAGATGGGAATCGCGGGCGGCGTCAGGGCCCTGCCGTGGATGTTCACGGCGACCTTCGTGACGCTGATTGTGGCGCAACCGCTCTACGGAGCACTGGTAGCGAGGCTGCCACGCGCCCGATTCATTCCGATCGTCTACCATTTCTTCGTCGCCAACCTGCTGCTGTTCTGGCTGTTGCTAACCTTTGATGTCTCGCCCGTCATTGTCGCGCGCGTGTTCTTCGTCTGGGTCAGCGTATTCAATCTGTTCGCCGTCGCCGTGTTCTGGTCGTTCATGGCCGACCTATTCACCAGCGAGCAAGGCAAACGCCTGTTCGGCTTCATTGGCGCCGGTGGCACCGCCGGGGGCCTGCTAGGTCCCATCGTCACGATCGCGCTTTCGATCCCGTTCGGCCCCGCCAATCTCTTGCTCGCCGCCATCGTGCTACTCGAGCTTGCGGTTTTTTGCGTTTACCGACTCGAGCGCAGCGCCAAGGCGACACAGGGTCCGCGAATAGACGAACAGCGCGTCGGCGGAAGCGCCTGGGCAGCGCTGCCGGAGTTGATCCGTTCGCCGTATCTGCTGGGCGTCGGCGCGTGGGTCAGTCTCTTGTCGTTCGGCGCAACAATACTCTACTTCGCGCAGGCCAACATCGTGTCCGCCACCGTCCAGGGAGCAGGCGCGCAGACGCGCCTCTTCGCAAGTATCGACCTCGCAGTCGGGCTGCTCACCCTGGCAACACAGGTCCTCGCCACGGGGCCGCTGCTCAAGCGGTTCGGCACCGGAGTGACCGCAGGGGCGCTTCCAGCGGTGTACATCGTGGGGTTCGCCGTGTTGGCGCTTGCGCCCGGCCTGACCGTCGTGCTGGTGTTTCAGGTGGTGCAGCGCTGGGCGAACTTTGCGATCGCCAACCCGGCGCGCCAGGTGTTCTTCACCGTCGTCGGGCGCGAGGAGAAGTACAAGGCCAAGAACCTGATCGACGTGGTGATCTATCGAGGCTCCGACGCGTTATACGGCTGGGTGTTCGACAGCTTGCAGACGCTGGGGCTGAAGCTCGGAGCCATCGCGCTGTGCGCCCTGCCAGTGGCTGCCGGATGGCTCGTCCTGTCAATAGCGCTGGGGCGGGCGCAGCAGCGCCGCACCGCCCGCCTGGGCGCGCCGGCACGAGGAGAATGACGATGATTCGTATCAATCGCCGCGACTTCAACACCCTCGCGGCCGCGATATTGCTGGCGCGGCCCGCCTTCGCGCAAACCAACGAGGCGTCACTCATCACCCGTGCCATTCCCGGCACGGGCGAGCGCGTGCCCGCGGTCGGCCTCGGCACTGCCAGTGTTTTCAACAGGGACGACGAGCGGACGCAAAGCGCCGCGATGAAGGTCGTTCGGACGCTGGTCGACGCCGGTGGCCGCCTTATCGACACCGCGTCGACATACGGCGACGCCGAGATCGTGCTCGGCAACGTCATCGCCGCAGGGGCGTTGGGTGACAAGGTCTTCGTCGCGACCAAGCTCGAGGCGCCGGACGCCGCCGAGCTCAGGCGCTCGCTTGCGCGGCTCAAGGTGGCGAAGGTCGACCTGCTGCAACTCCACAACGTGCGCGACCCGCAGCAGTCATTGGCGCAGTTCAAGGCGTGGAAGGCGCAGGGTCTCTGCCGCTACATCGGCATCACCTCAACCTACCACGGCGATTTCGCCGCCATTGTCGCAGTGCTCGGACGCGAGAAGCCGGATTTCGTGCAGATCGACTATTCGCTGGACGACCGCGAAGCGGAAGTGCGCATTCTGCCGCTGGCGGCTGAGGTCAAGGCCGGCGTGCTGACGGCCTTGCCGTTCGGTCGTGGGCGACTATTCTCCGCGGTGCGCGGCAAAGCGATTCCCGATTGGGCGAAGGAATTCGCCGGCAGCTGGGCGCAGTTCTTCCTCAAATTCCTGCTCGCTGACGAGCGGGTCACGGCGGTCATCCCCGGCACCTCCAACCCGGCGCACATGGAGGACAATCTCGGTGCAATGCGCGGCCGCCTGCCCGACCCGGACCAGCGCAAACGGATGGTCGCCTTCATGGGTAGTCTCTAGCGGCACGGTTCGTCTACGATTTTGGTCCATGGTGCGGAATCATCTGCGGCACTATTGATGGTTGCTGAGTTGCCCATCGGCGCGGACCGGTGCCGGTGAAGTTCACAACGGCGTCATCAATTCGGGATGCGCCGTTTCCTCGTGATGTTCAGCTCGTATTTTTTCTCCGCTGCACCACGGGCATGGTGGTTTAATTCCCGCCGCGCCCCCCGGCCTGATCGGCCATACATAGGGACGGCGCATCGCGTCAACGAGAATATGCACGTTGCCGGATTGCCCGTCCGGCATTCCTGGCGTCTGTCGCTCAATGCGGCGAGTTGGATAGTCAGCTTCGAGGCAAATTGGAAGATGGCGGACGATCGCTAACGACCCTAATCTGCCCTTGGCAAACTTCTGGTCGATAGGCTGGTGCACTTCGTAAGGCGCCGTTCACTGAAATCGCCGTGAAAACAAGAATTTGGTGACAGCGGCCATCCGCGGCCAGCACCAGCGACGCCGGGCGCTCACGGCTTGCGCTTACGTCGCAGAACCCATTGCAGCACGGGTCGAGTGGAAGAATGCCACCCGCCAGCCGGCGATATCGCGCCGAAGCACCGCTGATTCGAGCCAAACTTGCGGTTGCGTGCCGGAACTATCGGTGATCGAAACCTTTTTCACGTACACGATCGTCGCGAGGTCCCCCTGCCCTTCAGCATGTGCCTCAGTGACCGATCACTGGTATCTCCTGCCCTCGGTATTGAGTCGGCACATCACGTCGAGAAGCGCCCGGCCGGTCATGCGAACGCCGTTCTCGAACGCATGAAGATCCGGACCGAGCATGCGCTCTACAGTTGGACGGTCATCGACAGCGACCGCAGCGAACATGCGCTCGATTGTTTGAATCACTTCTTGCTCAAGTACGCTCACTGGGTCCTGTGGCTGCCGTTGTCGCGATGGTCCATTTGCAGTCTGGCGCGTTTCGATGGCGGCATTCTTGCTCCGGCTGCGGGCGCTCCGTTCGCGCCGGCGCCTCGCGCATGTCGACCGTTGTCGTTCGACAGGCACCGATGCATGGCTGTATCGAGTCAGGCACTACGACCGGAGTCAGCCGCAATCGGCGCACGGTTGACCCACACGATCGATGCCTGAATACTCGGATGTTCGCGGTGGACGGAGCTATCCGCTCCTGTGCCCACAAGGCCGATGAAACTGCCGATCTATGCTGCCTTTGTATTGGAGTCTTGAATGACAGTTGCTGCTGGTCCGGCCCCTGCTCAATCGCCGGGGAAGACTCTCGCCAAACTGTTCGATGACGAGCGTGCCTTCGTTTGGCGCGAAGACCCGCTGACGGCGAGCATCGAGGGCGTCCATGCCTTCGACGATCGCTTGCCGTCGGTCACGCCGGACTCCCAGCAGCGACGAATGCAGGCGGACGAGCAATTCCTGCGGCGGCTCCGCTCGATCAGGCGCGGCAGGCTGAACGCGCAGCAGCAGATTAGCTACGACCTGTTCGAGTTCATGGTGTCGCAGCGCGTGACGTTGGGGCACCACAGGGAATGGCGCGCCCCTCTGAACAGCGACAGCGGCTTTCATTTCGACGTCCTCTACATGGACCAATTCGCCGAACTGCGAACGGTGGCGGATTACGAGCGCTACATCGCGCGACTGAACGACGTGCCGCGTTTCTTCGCCGAGAACATCGCCAACATGCGGGCGGGCATGTGCGACGGCTTCACGCTGCCGGCGGCGATCCTCGACGGTGCGGCGAAGACGATCGCCGGAGCGCAATACGCCGACGCGGAGAAGATGCCGCTGTGGCGGCCGTTTGCGAAATTTCCAAAGGCGGTGCCCAACGCGCAATGCACGCGGCTGGCCGCGGCGGGCAAGATGGCGCTCACCGACGCTGTGATGCCGACGTACGCGGCGTTTCAGCGCTTCTTCGAAACCGAATATCGCCCAGTCGCGCGAGGGACGATCGCCGCCTCCGCGCTACCTCAGGGCGGTGCGTATTACGATGACGTCGTCCGCTATTTCACGACACTTCCCGACGCAACGCCGGTCATGATCCACGAGATCGGCGTTAGCGAGGTCGCGCGCATCCGAGGGGAGATGGAGGCGATCGTTCGCGAGGTGAAGTTCGATGGTGACTTTGCGGGCTTTCTCGCCATGCTGCGCACCGATCCGCGGTTCTATGCGAAGACGCCCGGGGAGTTGCTGCGCGAGGCAGCGTGGATCGCAAAGGAAATCGACGGCAAGCTGCCCGCCTATTTCGGCCGGCTGCCGCGGGTGCCCTACGGCGTGATGCCGGTCCCCGAAGCCTTGGCGCCGAACTACACCAGTGGGCGCTACAACCCGGGGCCGATCGGGGCTGCCGGAGAGTATTGGGTCAACACGTACGCGCTCGACACGCGCCCGCTATACGTCCTGCCGTCGCTGACGCTGCACGAGGCGGTCCCCGGGCACCACTTGCAGACCGCGCTCGCTCGCGAGCTTGCCGACGCCCCAGGATTTCGCCTGAATTTCTTCCCGCACGCGTTTGGCGAGGGGTGGGCACTCTACGCCGAGAAGCTTGGCGAGGAAATGGGCGTCTATCACACGCCCTATCAACGCTTCGGACGCCTGACCTACGAGATGTGGCGTGCCTGCCGCCTGGTGGTCGACACGGGAATTCACGCGATGGACTGGACCCGCGAACAGGGACAGGCGCTCCTGGCGGCGAACACCGCACTGTCCACGCACGAGATCCGCACCGAGGTCGATCGCTACATTTCGTGGCCAGGGCAGGCGCTCGCCTACAAGATCGGCGAGCTCAGAATCGTCGAGCTGCGCCGGCGGGCAGAAGAGGCGCTGGGCGCGCGCTTCGATCTGCGCGCTTTCCACGATGCGGTTCTCGCGAATGGTGGGGTGACGCTGCCAGTGTTGGAGCGGCGGATCAACGCCTACATCAAGAGCGCCGGTGGCAGCGCGTGACGCGCGTCGGGTGCCCGCGCCTGGTGTGACTGTTGCGCCCGGTCTCAGTACGCTTGGAATCGATCTTGTGAGCTCGACCCCGCGCGCCGCGTCTACGACCACATCAAACCGAGCCCCGGCGCCCGTGCAGCGCTAGTCAGCTACCCGCGCGAGCTGCTCGACCGTATAGCCGCCGTCGTACCACCACTTTGCATCCATCGCCAGGACAACCTCGGCGTGCGGGTACGGACGTCCGCTTCCGGGAATATTGGCTGACGAGGTCGGAGGTGGTTCTGGCCGACTGCCGCGGTCCTGTCGTCGCCGACAGCCGACATTGGGGCTACATCTGCTATCGACCCGTTGCAGCCCCTCGATTCTGTACAAAGCCGCCGTTCGCCGACGGGGAAGCGGACCTTCAAATCCCTGGTCCGCTCTCCGGGTTCCGCGTACCCAGCCGCGACGTTCAGCGGGCGGCCGCTGGAGGCGTGGCGAGCCCCGCGATGTGCTCGTCGACTTTCCTGTCGAGATCCGCGGCCCATGTCGACGGCATATCCGTGCGCACCTCGGCGAGCAGGCGTTTCGCCTCCGCCAGATCCGCGGACTCCCCGGAGCGCCGCACCAGCGCCGAAGTCCACATGTAGCTCTTGGCCAGGAATTCGGGTGGCAGTAATCCGGTCCTGGGATCGTGTGCTGCCCCGTAATACAACTGTGCCGTCGGAAGATACGCGGGCAGATAGCCCTTGCTCGCCGCGCGCTCGAACCAGCCGACCGCGAGGTCGACGTTCGCTTTCGTGCCATGCCCGTCGCGCAGCATGCGCCCCAGAAGGAACTGCGCTTCGGGATTGTCCATCTCGGCCGCGACCTGCAGGATCTGCAGTGCCTGCGGGTATTCGGGATTGCCGGTCACGCCGTCGAGCAGGAAACGTGCGAGCCTGACCTGTGCAGTCGTGATGCCTTTCTGCGCCGCCTGCTGGCATAGGGCCAGCCCCTTTGCCACATCCTTCGGCACTCCCTCGCCGGCGACATAGAGCTCGGCAAGCGAACAAAGCGAAGTCAAATGCCCGTGCGCCGCCGCCTGTTCGTACATGCGGGCAGCCGCAGCGGGATCGGGGGGACCGTTCGCACCCTCGCCGAAGGCAATCGCCGGCAAAGTGCTCACCCGCCGGAATCTTGCCCTGCGCGGATTTCTCGAACCAGATGCACGCGACCGCGCGATCGACGGGACGGCCCCAGCCATATTCGTGAAATAGTGCGACGGTGAAGCTCGCCAGTGGGTTGCCCGCTTCCGCCTGCTCCTTGAAGAGCGGATATGCGACGGCGTAATCGCCTGCGGAAAGCACGGCCTGCGCCTGCTTGAGAGACGCGGAAACGTCCTCCGTGGCGGCGGCGCCATCGCCGATCACGCTCGCATAGACGAGCGTCGCAAAGAAAACGCGCCAGGCAAAACACCTGGCGCGCGATCCCGCAACAAGCATCGTGCGGCGAATCAGGGACGCGATGGGTAGATCCCCACTATCGCGATCATGTAGTTCAACACCAGGTACGGGGGCATGATCGCAACGGGCTGCGATCCGCCGGCGATTCCGATCGACGTCGTCGCATTGCCACTGAGTACGACACTGCCGCTCGCCATGATGACGTTGGGTGCGCTCGTGCTGTACTGTGCGCCACGCGGTTTCGCCGCCAGCGAATTTCCTTCGGGCCCGTCGGCGTTGCCCGTCGCGCTGTTGCCCTTCAGGATCGCCGACAAAAGTGACATGGAGGTCGTGGCGGAATGCGTGTGGGCAGGCATCTGATTCTGTGTAAGCGTCACGGATTCGGACCCGCCCCTATCACCCACATTATGACCCGTCAGCCCCGGGCCAAAGCCGGCACCGACGATGACGCGCCCTCTGGTGTCGGGTAGCTGAAAATTGGTCACACCGTCGCCGCCGAATGTAGTGCCGAGCAGCGAGAACAGTGCCGTGAACTGGTTTATCGGGAGGATCTGGCCGTTGGTTAACAAGAAACCTTGCGGCGCAAACTGGTACGGGGCGATGCAGATGATCCCCAGATATGGCTCGGAACCGCACGCGCTTGCCTGCCCGCTCCATGCTGCGCCCGTCAGCGCCGTCGCCACCATCAGTGAACCGATTGACCTTCTCAGCTTCATTTGCCTCTCCATGATCTGATTGCACGACCGCACAGGCGCCGAAATCCGGTAGGAACCGGTGCCACGGTTAACTCCGCTTGTACTTCTCGCGCGCCAATCCCGCAAAGCCGATGCCCACCAGCGCAAGGGTACCGGGAAGCGGGACCGGATTGGGCGGCCCGAGCGGCGAGGCATCGGTGAGGTTCACGAAAGCACCGAACGACGAGCCCGCGCTCCCGCCCGCTGCGAACGATCCCCCTTCCAGTGTCCAGAAGCCATGCAGATTCAGATCGCCGCCGGGCAGCACATCGTAGAAGAATGTTCCGGACTGGCTGTCGCTCACGAGCCCGCCAAAACCGCCGGGTACACCGTTGTTCACGTTGCCGTTCACGGTGTCCGACGTCAGGTCCGAGAACTCGAATTCGCCGGAATTGTCGCTGAGCGAAAACTGCGAATGGGCGAATGCGTTACTCCCGCTGGAATTCACGGTGTTGTCGATGCCGAACGCGAAGGTAAGGTGATAGCCGACCGTGCCCGAGTTGTTGTGCACCATGAGCGACATCCACGTCGGCACCGTCGGACTGCCGATACCAACGGCAAACGTTCCAGAGTCGGTTGCCGATGCGGATGCGCCCGATATGGCGATTCCGTCGCTGAGGTCTGTGAGCGCGGCAGTGCGGGGATTGCTGCCGGTCACCGCAAATCCCGAATAGGTCGAGGTCCCCGCCGCACCGCCGGCGGTGACCACCATCGCCCCTGATTCCGCGCCGGTGCCACTGATCGCGTAGGGCGATGAGACAGCGGAGGCAGGGTCGGCGAAGCCCACGTCGACGGTCAGGGTACCCGTTACGGTGAGGTCGGAAGCGATAGGGAGAGCCACTGCCGCCGATACGTGAAACAGTCCAACCAAGGTGGAAGCGATCGCGGCATTCCTGGCGGAAGTGCGGATGGATTGATACGTCATAGTTTACTTGTCCGAAGTGTGAGTTCGCGGCATCTGCAGCCTTGCAGATCGGTGACTTTTTTAGGGGACGCAACTTCCATGCCGAGATTTTTTCCGCCGTCTGATCAGCGCCTTACGTACCGGGACAATGTGCCATGCGCAAAAGTGTAAGATTTTCCGATGCCGGGACGACCTGATCGCCGTGCGGGATTACACGCGCGTCTCTCCACAGCGGCCGGCGGGTGACCCTAACGGACGACCGCTTGCGGGAAAACTGAGCGGCGACCTGACCGGCTGTTTGTGCCCGGTCAGCGACCGTCGAGTCCCGCGGTCGCCGGCCGTGGCGTCATGGTGATCGAGTTGTCGCGATCAATCACTGAATCACTTCGTCCGCACGCAGCAGCATCGATTGCGGGATCGTCAGGCCGAGCGCCTTGGCGGCTTTCAGGTTGATTGCCAGCACAAACTTAGTGGGTTGCTCGACGGGGAGATCGGCGGGCTTGGCTCCCTTCAGGATACGGTCGACATAACCGGCGGCGCGGCGATACAGATCGGCGACGTCGGCACCGTACGACATAAGGCCGCCATCGACAACGCGCTCCTTGTCACTCCAAACCGCCGGCAACTGTTTCTTGGCTGCCAGTCCGATGATCGCGGACCGGTGCTCAAGTGTGACCGGACCGCCGAAGACAATCAGTCCGTCGACGTGTGCGCGTTCAATATCGACAAAGGCTTGGTTCACATCCTCCACATTGCGAATCTCGAACGGCAGGACGTTTACGCCGATGCCGCGCGCTGCGTCTTGAAGTGTCGTCACGAAATACCGGTTGTACGATATGCCAACTCCCGACAATGTGGCGACCCGCGTCAGTTTCGGCACTACCTCCCTCAATAGTTGGAGCCGCTTGGTGACTTCCGCGCCTGTTTCCTGCGCGAAGCCGGTGAGATTTCCGCCGGGTCGACCAAGACTCGCCACGAGGCCATCTTCGACTGGAAAGAAGGACGCAGCCATCACGATAGGAATCGTCGCTGTCGCGCGCTTGGCGCCGAAGACACCGGGGTTGACGCCGGTGACAATTACATCGACACCGAGGCCGACGAGTTCGGTCGCCAGAGCGGGAAGCCGGTCGAGCTGGCCATCAGCGAAGCGATACTCGATGGCGAGGTTCGCGCCGGGCGCATAACCCTGCTCGCGCAAACCGGCCTCGAACGCGGCGATCAAGTGCAGTTGGACCTCTCGCGATGTCCCAGCCAAAAAGCCGATTCGATAGACCTTGCGCGCAGGCTGGCCGAGAACGGCGCGGGGTCCCACTAGGGTCGCGAGGGCGAAACTGCCGATGAAGGTTCGCCGATCCATCACTGAATCACCCCGTCGACGAATGGAAGTCCATTCATAGTACGCCCGCCGACAGGTGTCTGCTTTCGAGGTACGTTCGCGTCGCTGTCGAATGTCTCCAGTTGGCCGGGAGTCAACGATTGACCCGCCAGACTGGCCCCTCAATACTGCAATATGCGGGTTGGAAGAACCTATCGGTTGGAGGCGGCGAATGAAAAGCGGGACTCTCGGCACCACCGGCATCGCGGTTCCGCGCGCATTCCTCGGCTGCGGCACTTTCGGCGGGATCGGCGGCGCCCGGCACCTGGTCGGCTGCGGGCTCGACCGGAAGGCGGCGTTCGCCACGCTTGACGAGGCGCTTGCTCTTGGCATTGATGTGCTCGATACCGCGGAACGCTACGCCGACGGCGAGAGCGAACGCGCGATTGGCGAGTGGCTTCGCCAGCGCCCCCGCGAACTGACCAGGGAGGTTCGCATCGCGACGAAGGTCGCTCCGCCGACGGCCGACGGTGTCGATGGGACGCGGTTCAATCGCGCGTACATCGAGAGGAAATTGCAGACGAGCCTCGACCGGCTGGGCCTGGAGCGTGTGACCTTCTACCTCTCCCACTCGCCGGACAAGACGACTCCCATCGAAGAAACAGTGGAAGGGTTCGCCGCGGTGATCGACGCCGGGCGCGTGGGGCACGTCGGATGCTGCAACGTCGGAGCGGAAGAGCTGATCGAGGCGCTGGACGCGGCCGAACGGCTCGGCGTCCCCGGATTCGAGTGGGTGCAGAACGGTTTCAGTCTTTTATCGCCCAACGACGACCGCGAAGTCCGCGCCGTGTGTCGGGAACGGGGCCTCGGCTATACGCCCTTCTCTCCGCTAGCCGGCGGGGTCTTGACCGGAAAATACGCGCGCGGCGAGCCGTTTCCGGAGGGGACTCGTATGGCGCTTCGGCCCGAAGCCCATGCGGAGATGATGACCGTTGCGGTGCACGATGCCCTCGATCGGCTCCGGGGCGCGGCCGCGGCACATTCCGTGAGCTGTGGGGGCCTGGCTCTAGCATGGTTGATTGCGCATCCGGATTGCACCGCCCCCGTTGTCGGGCCGTCGCGTGCGGCACAGCATCTGGACCATCTGGCCGAAGCACTCGATTTGGTGCTGGCCCTGGGGGAGCGCGCGCAGATCGCTTCATGGTTCGAGGCGGCAGGCACGTAGGCGATGTTCCTGTAGCCGCGACGGGTGTATCGGTTGCAGCCAGCGGTCCGGTCGGGCGCACGGTCGGCATCGGCAACCAGGCGATGTCCAATCAGTGGCACCGCGTGCTCACGATATCGTGGGAAGTCCAAGTCAAGTTCGTCGACCTTCACCTATCAATGTCGGGTGAAGGCGCCGGAGCCGTTGTTGCGCCCGCCCAGTCCTACGCCCGGCCAGGAACCACAGCAGTAGTTCGGCCTTCCAGAGAGCCGCAATTCATTGGTGAAAAAGCGGCCGCTGAACACCCTGAAGTCAAGTTTGATCAACGGGCCCGGCGGCGGCGATCGAACGCCGTATCGATCTTGGCCGTGCGGCGTTCGGGCAGGCCGGCGCGGCGGATCAGATCTTTCCAGATCGCATCGCCGCCTTCGGCCCTGAATCTCAAATACAACGCCACTTCCTCGGGATAGGCGCCGCTGCAGCCGAGGCGCTCGAGGTGCCGTGTGCCTGCCCCAGATGCGGCATCGGCCTCCCAGGCCTTCCCGATCGCCTGCCACAACACTCGCCCGAACGGTTCGTCGTCCTCATCAAAACCGTATTGCCATTTCAGGAACGACGCTTCCGCAGAGGTCAGCTCATCGCTTCGAAACTTTATGCTCATGATTGCTCGAAATGAACAGTGCCCTCGCCGAGCCAAACCTTCTCCGGCAAAATGGCAATGCAATGATCTACCGGGTTTTCCTGCTGCGATCCTGATCGCTCAGACGCAAATATCCCTCTTTTTTCACGACAGGGCAACGTATCCCCTGGTCTACGACGAGCGCGGCAACTGCGGAAGCCTGAACATGCAGGGGGTGCGTTTCGAGCCACTTTCCAACGAAACAGAGAGCGAATTATGCGATCGGGGGAATCAAGCACTTGGTCCGTTTGATCTGGTCGACCGGTGTCAGATGGTCACCGCCCGTGACGGCAAGCCTGCCCCGGGATTTGAGCGCTTCAGTAGCACGCGCAATTCACATGGGAGGCAAGCTTGAGTAGCTATCAACACCGACTGACAGCGCTAGAGGAATCCATGTTGCCGTTGTGCCATCCGCAGTTGTGCATAGACTTCTGATCTGCTTTAGGAATCCCGGACCAGCCTGAAGGTTAGTTTTTTGGCAAACTTCGACCTTGGACGAGGAGGTTTGTCATGAAGCGGAAGCGGTTCTCTGTGGAGCAGATTGTCGCGGTGTTGAAGCAAGCGGAACTGGGAATGCCGGTGGCCGACGTGATCCGGCAGGTAGGGATTTCGGAGCAGACGTTTTATCGCTGGAAGAAGCAGTATGCCGGGATGCAGTCGGACCAGGTGCGCGAACTGAAACAGCTGCAGGACGAGAATGCGCGGCTGAAGAAGCTGGTCGCCGAGCTGAGTCTGGACAAAGCGACCTGCAGGACGTTGCCGCAAAAAACTGGCGCGGCCCGCGCTGAAGAGGCACGTAGTGGAGTACATCGTGAGCCACTATGCCCTCAACGTGCGGCGGGCCTGCCGCCTGATCAAGCAAACGCGCAGCGTGCAGTACTACCGCAGCGTCAAAGATCCGCGCCACGATCTGCGCAGCCGCATGCACGAGATCGCCCGCGCCCGAGTGCGCTACGGGTATCGGCGCATCCACGTACTGCTCAAGCGTGATGGTTGGCAGGTGGGCAAGAATCAAATGTATCGGCTCTATCAGGAGGAGCAGCTACAGCTGCGCTCGAAGCTCCCGAAGCGCCGGAAGATGGTAGTAGTGCGGCAGGAACGAATTCGGCCACGGGCCTCCAATGATGTTTGGAGTCTGGATTTTGTTTCCGATCAGCTCGCCGATGGGACACGTTTCCGCGCGCTGACCGTGGTCGACGTCTTCAGCCGCGAAGCCTTGGCCATCGAAGTCGGTCAACGCTTGGGCGGTGAACATGTAGTGGCGGTACTGAATCGGCTCGCCGCGCAGCGTCAAGCACCCAAGTATCTGTTGGTCGATAACGGCAGCGAATTCTCGGGTCGGTTGCTGGATCTGTGGGCCTACCATTGCAAGGTTCGAATCGACTTCAGCCGGCCGGGTAAGCCCACCGACAACTGCTACGTGGAAACCTTTAATGGGTCGTTGCGTGACGAGTGCTTGAACATACATTGGTTCGAAACAATCACAGACGCAAAAGTGATCATCGAAGCTTGGCGACGGGACTACAATGAGACTCGGCCTCACATGTCTCTCAAAGACGCAACACCAGAGGAGTACGCCCGCATTTCGGGCGCTGAGAACGCCAAAAACTAATCGTCAAAGCGGTCCGGGAAATCCAAGCGGTTCAAGAACGCCAAAAACTAATCGTCAAAGCGGTCCGGGAAATCCAAGCGGTTCAAGAACGCCAAAAACTAATCGTCAAAGCGGTCCGGGAAATCCAAGCGGTTCACTTCGGAGACGATGACGCGGATGCAGTGGTCGCACGATTGCAAGCAACGCGAAATTGGCCTGACGAAGGGGCGCATCCCCCCAAGGCCATTCGGCTACGGTGGAAAAGTGCGGATAACATGACTAACGACGTCCAAGATCGACCCACATCAGACCTGCAGGTGGCTTGAACGCGGACGTTCGACCCAGCCCTGGCGATTACCTCATGGGGCGACTCCAAGGGACACAACGCGCGTTGATCAAGGACGTCGCTTCTTACGCCACCACCAACAAGCCCGCCGGAGCAGGGCCCCTATCGGTGCGGATCAACTACCGCTCGCGGCGACACGATGCAGCGAGTCCCGCAAGGCCAAGACCGAGTAACGATTGGGTCGCCGGCTCCGGAACTCGCAAGTCTCCCTGATCGTTCCTTCGTCCGAAACGCAGACATTCGCCGCGATATCTGCTTTCGGGGAGCGCCTCCGTCCGGCCCGGCCCGCAGCGCTCGCAACGTCAGTGGCGCGTCAGGAAATCGTAAGCAAATCGTCAGGAACTCCGTAGATAATCGGCCGCCAGCGTGGGCAGCACCGGCTCCAACCACCCTTGGGTCGCGCTTGCGATACTGATATGCGTGGCAAGCAGCGCCCTCTGGCTTATTCACTGGCGATTGATCAACATACCCGGCCTGGAGCAGCTCCCGTACGTTGGCAGGCAACTGCCGGACAACAAGACGTGGCGCGATAGCTGCGGCGGCTGCCACGGGCCATTCCACCCGAGCCTCCTGCCTGCGCGCTCATGGACTGCACATCTCGACAGACCGGACAATCACTTCGGCTTGCAGTGGCAATTCGATGCGCAGACATTGACTGAGATCCGGGCCTTTCTCCAGCAGAACTCCGCCGAAACCGGGATGACCGAGGCGGCCTACAGGATCAACAAGTCGATCCCGGCCGACGTAACGCCATTACGCATCACCGAAGCCGCATTCTGGATCGCAAAACATGGCAGGATCGACAATAGAACATGGTCGAACCCGGCGGTCGACTCGAAATCCAACTGCCGGGCGTGCCATCGTGACGCGGAATACGGAACATATGATGATGCGGCGATACGGCTTCCACCATTGAGCGAAAAACCATAGCGAATTCAAATCTGCCACCGAGCGTATGGCGGGAACTGAGCGTCGCCAATGAGCGGCTGCTCCTGGCCGATATCAGTCAGCAGTCATCGACCGCGATCGACCCACACCAGACCCGCACGAGCACAAAATGCGGACCGTGGACTCGGCCTCTGCGCTTACCTATGCGCGGCGATGCCAACGGACACGACGCGCGTTGATCGACGCCTCCAACTGATACGGCACCAACAACAATCCCACCGAAGCAGGGCTGTTCAGGGCAATCCTAGTGCCAGGGATTCGCCCTAAGCCACTCCAGACGATTATTCGCCGCCGTCACCCGTACTGCTTCCGGCATAAGCGCGACAAGTGCCTGCTCATCCTGGACCTGCACGCCGCCAACACTGACATCCAGGACGAAGGCCGCTTGGGAGACGCTCGCCGGGTACCTCACATACACCGGCCCATGGCCTGTCTCCAGCCGGACCATGGCGCCGTTTCCCGGCGAGATCACGCGACTGATACCCACCGCTTGTAACTGCTGTATGGCGTCCGCCTGGCTGGTCGAGGGCGTCGGCCCCGTAGCCGCACAGGCACAAAGCAGGAGGAGCGGGAGCGTCTTGGCGAGCATGACCCGATTTGGGCCGCGGGCGTCGCAAAAAGTTCGCGGCACGTGGTCCCTCGTCTGGCTTGGCCAGCCCTAAGACATTGGTTCGAGCTTCAATTTGCGAGGGACTTGGGATGGCCGGCCCTGGCGCGACGACCGCTTGTGATGTTACCCACGAACGGTGGACAGTCCGATCAGGCGGTGGTTGATCCCTCGAAAGCTAGCGGAGCCACGTAGTTGATGGTGGAGTGGCGGCGCTGGCGGTTGTAGAAGACTTCCATGTAATCGAACAGGCTGGCGCGTGCTTGGGCCCTAGTCTTGTAGTCACAGTGCATTACAAGCTCCGTCTTCAAGGAGTGGAAGAAGCTTTCCATCGGCGCGTTGTCCCAGCAGTTTCCTTTTCGGCTCATGCTCTGGCGGATCCCGTGCTTCCTAATGAGGTCCAGGTAGATCGAGGTTGCGTAGGTTGAGCCTCGATCGGAGTGCACGAGCTCGGGAACGCCACGTCTGGAAATTGCCATAGCGAGCGCGTCAGTAGCGAGCTGGCCCCCGAGCGTGTGGCTCATGGCCCAGCCCACAATAGCGCGGGAATACACATCCAGAACCGCCGCCAAGTACAGCCAGCCCTCGCGTGTTGGAATATAGGTCACGTCGCTGAGCCAGCAAGCATTGGGCCGCTCGGCTTTAAAGCATCGCCTCACCAGGTTGGGTAAGACCTCCTTTGTATTACGCGAGTCGGTCGTTACTCGGAAGTGCCGGATCGCCTTGGGCACAATCTGCGCTCTGCGCATCAGCTTGGCGACCGTGTTGCGACAGCAGGCAATCCCGTGAACCGAGAGCTCCGCGTGCACTCGCGGTGCGCCATACGTCTCGCGGCTGGCTAGGTGGACTTCCCGGATCTTGGTGGTCAAACACGATTGCCGCTCTTCCCGGGCGCTGGGCGGCCGGCTCCGGGCTGCGTAGTACCCACTTGGTGAAACGCGCAAGGCCCGACACAGTGTATGCACCGAATGCTGCTGGCGCTGGGATTCGACAAAGGCATACTTCATCTCGACGCCTTCGCAAAGTAGATGGCCGCTTTTTTTAAAAGCTCGTTCTCCTCCCGCAGTCTGGCGTTCTCACGCCGCAGCGCCCCAAGGTCGTGCTCAGCCGTGGCGAGTTCTTGCTTGGGAACGCCGTTGCGCTCCTCTTCCGCGAAGTCAAGGCGCCACTGGCGCAACTGGTTTACCCGAATGCCCAGTTCCCTCGCCACCCGGGCCTTGGTCTTATCTCCAACGGCAGCCAACCGCACAGCTTCGAGCTTGAACTCCCGGGTATGGTGCCTGCGTTCCTTGCGTTCCATGACACAGACCTCCTAAGGCCATTGTGCCTGTCTGGAACTGTCCACGAAACGTGGGTAACTTCACTTGCGACCCGTTTCTGTCCTTCGCCTTGCCAGATAGCCGCCATTGATAATCGCAAGAACGGACATGCGGCACGTGTTCGAGGACATCGGTGCCGGCGTCTGCATTCGGATTAAGCAAGCGGGCGACCCTTCCGGGCCGCCCGCTCAGTCAACGCAACTTGTCAGCTGTCCGACTTAATCGTGCCCATTGTGGCCGCTCTGCTGCATGGCCTTGAGGATGCCATCCAGGTTGTAGGTCTCCGGCGCCTGCATCGCGGGGAACTCCTTGTAGGACATCAGTTCCTTCTCCCAGAGCAACTGCCCAATCGGCAGCATGTTCCAGTTGTAGATGTAAGCGTTGCCGGGTGAGCCAAGCGCACCGCCGTAACCTAGTAGGGACTTCGCGTCGTCGCCGACCGTCTGCTCGAAGGGATCACGCTTGAGGTTGAGGAGCTGGGTCCAGTGAAAGCTGACAGCTCCAAACAGCCCGCCGGTCCCCGTGTCTGGCACAATCGTGTAGTACATCTTCCAGTTCTTGTAGCGCACCGCGGACGGTTGCGAGCCCGTGTAGTAAAAGAACACTTCACGCGCCGACTTCTCCGATTTGCCAGTCAGGTAGTCGGTCTGGTCGACGCCGTCGAGCTTGGTCTTGACGATGCCGGGGTACTTGCCGGCCATGATCTGCTCGTTTAGCGCGTTGCCTTTCGGGCCGCCGGCGATGTCGACCAACGTCGGCAGCCAGTCGAGCGATGCGAACATCTCATTCTTGATCGTGCCCGGCTTGATGACGCCCGGCCAGCGCACGAGCAGTGGAGCGCGCATGCCGCCTTCCCAGGTGGTCAGCTTGCCGCCCTTGAAGGGGGTAGTGCCGCCGTCCGGAAAGGTGATGTTCTCGGCACCGTTGTCGGTGGTGAAGACGATGATGGTATTGTCTAGCTGGCCCATATCCTCGAGCTTCTTGATGACATAGCCGATGTTGTCGTCCATCTGCTTCATGCCGGCTTCGTTGGTACCCCAGTCCTTGCCGCCGGGTTCACCCACCATGGCCTCGTACTTCGGCGACAGCATGGTCGTGATGTGCATGCGCGCGGGGTTGTACCAGACGAAGAAGGGCTTGTTGGTCTTCTTCGGGTCGTTGCGGTCGAGGAAATCGATGACCTTGGCCGAGATCTCCTCGTCGACAGTCCGCGAGCGGTCCAGCGTCAACGGACCCTCGTCCTTGCACGTCGTATTCTTCTGCGTGCCGTCGCTGGACTTGCACCAGATAACCGGGCGCGGCGGCGTGAGACACGTCGCCGTTCTCGGGTCCACGGCGCCGGGCACCTCAGGCAAACCCGTGATCGGCGTGTTCTTGCACGGCGGGGCGATGCCCTGCACCAGCGGGGTCTTGTTGATGTCGACAAAGCTCACGCCCTGCATGGCGTCAAGGTGGTATAGGTAGCCCCAGTATTCCTGGAAGCCGTGCGAGGTCGGCAGCGCCTCGAAATGGTCGCCTAGGTGGTTCTTGCCGAATTCACCGGTGGTGTAGCCGAGGTCGAGCAGGAATTTAGCCACCGCCGGCGTGCCCGGCCGCAGCCAAGAAGGGCTGCCCGGCAGTTGCGGCGGAATCATGCCGGTGCGCAGCGGGTGCATGCCGGTGAAGAAGGCGTTGCGCCCCGCAGTGCAGCTCTGCTCGGCGTAATAAGTCATAAATATCGCGCCTTCCTGCCCAATGCGGTCAATGTTCGGCGTTTCACCGACCATCAGGCCACGATGATAAATACTCGGCTGCATGAACCCGATGTCGTCGCCCATGATGAACAATATGTTGGGCTTGCTTTGAGCCAGAGCCAGCGACGCCGTGAAGAATCCGACAACCAGAACGCCAATTATTGGTTTGCACAGTCCTTTCATGTTCATCGCGAATCTCCAGGGCAATTGTTGAGAATTGAATGGAGCACAACCATCATCGTGGCTTCTCCCTAGCTCCAGATACGCTTCGACAACGCGAAGCATGGGCATCATCGCAAGAATGTGACCATGACTTCAACAGGGACTTGACGATCACAGCACGGTCATCGCGCAAAATCAAAATGACAAAATTGTGACGGTTCAGCGAATGGAACGGGTCGCCCTTTCTCTGGCCGCCCTTTGGGCGACCTGCCGCCCGGCAGCATTTGTTCGGCGGGGACCCGTACGCACTGTGAGCTTTATCGCTGTATGCGATCCAAGTTGAACGGCTGCTTACCGGCAATTTGGATGGCGACGACGACAAACTGCTTCTGGCCGGAAGTAGACAAGCGGGCATGACCGCCTGGGACTCAGACAGTCGACGAGGCGTTTACGAAACGTCCTGGATCGCGTCTTCATGTTGCTGCGCTACGGACACGCGGCGCTGACAAGGCGTCCGATCCCGGTTTGACAAAGACTATGTTCTGCAGGCCTTTGACTGCGGCCTCGGGACCGAACTTGCGCCCGTCCAGCCAGTAGCTGGCGTATCCATGGCCGTAAAGGGTCTTGCGCAGGTCCAGCTCGGTGATACCCACCAGTTTCTGGGCCGGATCTCCCACTTCGCACACGATCAACGGGGCATCCGGGCGCGACAGGAGCTTGCGCGCACCGGCGAAGACCAGGGACTCGGCGCCTTCGACGTCGATCTTGATGAAATCGACCTTGCCGATGCCGACCCGTTCGAGAAAACCATCGAGAGTTTCAGTGGCCACAGTGACGGCCATGTGCCCATCCCAACCCTCGCCCGCCACATTACCAATGGTGTTGCCCCCATCATTGCCGGGGTCGATGTGGAGGGTCGCTTCGCCGTTGCGGTCCGACAGGGCGAAATTATGCAGGTGCGCCTGATTCAGGCCATTGGATTGAACGTTCTTGCGTAGCAACTCATAGTTGGCTCGCATTGGTTCAAAGGAGTGGACCTGGCCGTTGGCGCCGACCGCGTCGGCCAGCAGGATGGTCATGTAGCCGGTATTCGCACCTACGTCGAGCACAGTCATGCCGGGCTTTACGTGTTGCCGGATGAAGCGCTCGGTCTCCGGTTCGTAGCTGCCGGGCTTGAGGTAAAAAATCTTCTGCAACCGTCCAAGGCGAAGATCCATCTCGAACTGGTACTTGCCGAATAGGTGCTCGTGCTTCTCTACACCCGTCGCCAGGAAGCGCGTGTAGAAACCGCGCCTGAAATAGGTAAGCCTCGAGAGTACCTGGACCAGCTTGTTTAGACCGCTCAATGGGTTTTTCTCTTGCCGATCGCTCAATCGCATCGCCGCAAAGCCATGTCCGACCTGATGCCGGTCCTCCGAGCCAGTCATTCCGGGGAAATGGCTCGAGTTCATTGGTCGCGAATGCGTGAATGGTGCAGCTTGGAATCGTTCGCCGTCAAGTAATCGAGGTTCGAGTGCGGCCGCGCCGCATCGAATCCTTGGCGCCGATCTTCGATTCTGATCTTCATTGCGAACGAGTGACTGGTCATGGCCGAACTTGATGTTACCCACGAACGGTGGACAGTCCGATCAGGCGGTGGTTGATCCCTCGAAAGCTAGCGGAGCCACGTAGTTGATGGTGGAGTGGCGGCGCTGGCGGTTGTAGAAGACTTCCATGTAATCGAACAGGCTGGCGCGTGCTTGGGCCCTAGTCTTGTAGTCACAGTGCATTACAAGCTCCGTCTTCAAGGAGTGGAAGAAGCTTTCCATCGGCGCGTTGTCCCAGCAGTTTCCTTTTCGGCTCATGCTCTGGCGGATCCCGTGCTTCCTAATGAGGTCCAGGTAGATCGAGGTTGCGTAGGTTGAGCCTCGATCGGAGTGCACGAGCTCGGGAACGCCACGTCTGGAAATTGCCATAGCGAGCGCGTCAGTAGCGAGCTGGCCCCCGAGCGTGTGGCTCATGGCCCAGCCCACAATAGCGCGGGAATACACATCCAGAACCGCCGCCAAGTACAGCCAGCCCTCGCGTGTTGGAATATAGGTCACGTCGCTGAGCCAGCAAGCATTGGGCCGCTCGGCTTTAAAGCATCGCCTCACCAGGTTGGGTAAGACCTCCTTTGTATTACGCGAGTCGGTCGTTACTCGGAAGTGCCGGATCGCCTTGGGCACAATCTGCGCTCTGCGCATCAGCTTGGCGACCGTGTTGCGACAGCAGGCAATCCCGTGAACCGAGAGCTCCGCGTGCACTCGCGGTGCGCCATACGTCTCGCGGCTGGCTAGGTGGACTTCCCGGATCTTGGTGGTCAAACACGATTGCCGCTCTTCCCGGGCGCTGGGCGGCCGGCTCCGGGCTGCGTAGTACCCACTTGGTGAAACGCGCAAGGCCCGACACAGTGTATGCACCGAATGCTGCTGGCGCTGGGATTCGACAAAGGCATACTTCATCTCGACGCCTTCGCAAAGTAGATGGCCGCTTTTTTTAAAAGCTCGTTCTCCTCCCGCAGTCTGGCGTTCTCACGCCGCAGCGCCCCAAGGTCGTGCTCAGCCGTGGCGAGTTCTTGCTTGGGAACGCCGTTGCGCTCCTCTTCCGCGAAGTCAAGGCGCCACTGGCGCAACTGGTTTACCCGAATGCCCAGTTCCCTCGCCACCCGGGCCTTGGTCTTATCTCCAACGGCAGCCAACCGCACAGCTTCGAGCTTGAACTCCCGGGTATGGTGCCTGCGTTCCTTGCGTTCCATGACACAGACCTCCTAAGGCCATTGTGCCTGTCTGGAACTGTCCACGAAACGTGGGTAACTTCAAACTCGGCCCAATTGACCACGGCTGCAGTTCGACCCCAAGCCGCTAGCCCGTTCTGTCAATAGGCGACGTTCACCGAATCAAATTGTCCGGTGATCAAGTCGGCGACACGGGTACGATCGAAGGACTCAAGCCTTCCCTAATGCCTCCACTTGATCGAGCAGCCGATGCTTGCTGTCTGCGTTGCCGGCCCCAGACCGGTGCGCGCGATCTGGACCATTGCATCGAAGAGCTCGCGCGCAGCCTCGGGCTTGGGCGAGCGCCCGGCGTCGTCGAGGCGGCCTCGGTATTGCAGGCTCAACCAGGCATTGAAGCCGAAGAAATCAGGCGTGCACACCGCGCCGTAATCGCGCGCCACCCGCTGGCTCTCGTCCCATAGGTACGGAAACGGAAAGCGCAGGCGCGCGGCGAGCGCCTTCATGTTGTCGAACGAGTCCTCCGGGTAGTCTGCGGCGTCGTTGCTGCAGATAGCCACCGAGCCGACGCCGCGGCCGGCGAGTTCGGCCGCGTCGCGAATGATCTTGTCCAGCACGGCTTTGACGTATGGGCAGTGGTTACAGATGAACATGACCAGCAAGCCGTTCGGGCCGCGAACCACGTCGCGGGTATAGCGACGGCCGTCAGTGCCGGGCAGATCGAAGTCGGGTGCACTCCGAGAGAGGTCGCCAGGTGTCGTCGAAACAGCCATGATTTGCTCCGCGAATTTCCTGGGAACGACGACTCGCGCGCAGAACCGCGGGCGTCGCTGATGAATGGAATAGCTGTTCAATGCGGCCGATCTTCCCGTTTCCGCTGGCGCCAGTTTCCCACATCCATCAATCAACGACTGTTATTGAACGTACTGCCATAACTGCAGGTGGTCAAACTAGTCTGCGGATGATCGCAGTACGAGTTGGGATGAATCCGCTCGGAAGGTGAATCGGAGCTGAAGATCGATCTTGCGGTTGCAGGTGCTCGGAACGCCTCCGGGCGACAGCACCAACATGCCTCCCAGAGTCGGGGACTGGCCGACAGCGGCCCACCTACCGCAACGAGTCAGCGGCAGTCAGGAAGGACAGTGCACCGCCGCGAACGGTCCGCAACGCGCAATTATCAAATCACTTCAGCACGCACATTGAGTGACTTGGGGATTGTCAGACCGAGCGCTTTGGCTGTCTTCGAATTGATGACAAGCTCGAATCTCGTTGGCTGTTCGACCGGCAGATCGGCAGGCTTTGCTCCCCTTAGAATCCTGTCCACGTACCCCGCCGCCATGACATAGTGTTCGAGGAGAAGCGGGCCATAGCAAACCAAGCCGCCTTGCCTTACCATGTTCGCCTGACCGTAGCATGCCGGCAGACGGGCGCTTGCCGCAAAGGCGATTACTTCGGCCCGGTGTTTGCCGATCATCGGTTCGTCCATTACCAGAAACGCGTCCGGTCGCAAGTTGCGGATCGTGGCAAATGCGCTCGGGAAATCCTCGTCAAGGGTTACCTCGGCGACAGAGATGCCGCAATTCAATAAGCGGCAGGTTTCCGTTGCGTCCGTGACGTAGGTACGTGTACCGGCGTTGGACGGGTTCACGAGCATCGCGAGTTTGACGGCGCGCGGAACGAGTTCACGAATTAGCTCGACCTGCTTGCCGCCGAGCAATAGATTCGTGGTTCCAGTGACATTGCCTCCCGGCCGAGCCAGACTTGCGATCAGGCCGGCACCGACAGGATCGCCCGCGTGCACCATCACGATCGGGATCGTGCTGGTCGCCTGTCGCGCGGCAGTGCTGGTGGTCACCGTCGGCGTAACGATGATATCGACTTTACTCGCCACGAGTTCGCGTGCGAGTTCAGCTCTACGTTCCGGGTGTCCTTCTGCAGAACGTTCCTCGATCACGATGCTCTTGCCTTCGACATAGCCGAGTGCGGATAGCCGCTCGAGAAAAGCCCTACGAAATTGCACGAGCACCGGATCGTCCATGGAGGTCATCCAAACGATGCCAATGCGCGGAGTCTTTGACTTGGGCTGTCCGCGGCTAAGCCGAGGCGCGACAAGCAAGCCAATGCCACCTGCCAGTAGCACACTGCGACGCGTGGTCACGGTATCACCTCGGAGACGAGAGGAAGTCCGGCCATCGTACGCTTACCGTGCGAATTGAGCGCGGCGAACCCGCAGCCGATCTGAGACATTCGTCCGCGATCCAATTTTCCCTCGTTCGGCGTACTCAGTCCCAAGTCCGTGGTGGCCAGGTACAAGGCACGAGGGAATGGGGACGTTGTCTGGATGAGGGTTCACCTTCGAACCGTCGCTGCCTGTCGTGCTTTGCAGAAGTGTATGGCCATGGGTACCGGAGAGTGTATTGTCAGTAGCGCTGCAGGCCGCCACGTTCGATTTGCATACCACCTGCAGAAGGAGAGCCGGCATGTATCCACGCAATCTGCACATCGAACACAGGACCCATACGCGCACAGCGTTTGCCGCGGGGGCGCTCCTGATTGTCGGACTCGCTGGGTGTGCCTCGGAGCTCACGCGGAATCCGAACCATCCCCCTGCGGACACTGCGCCGTACGTGGGTATGTTTACCGGGGAATTCGTGGACGGAAAGCCCCTGTATCGCTTCCCGCCTATTGAGGTCGTGGGTTCGCGAAGCAGTGTCGGACCGGGCACCTGACCCGGGCGAGTGCGCTGGCCACCACAGCGCGTCGGGGTCGTCGCAGCAAGTGAGCCGATGGATTGGCTTCAGCGTCGCTCCTTGCCACCGACTCAGCGTGTCCAGAACTCGCGCGACGCGATCCGAGCGCCCTCGGCCATTGCAGCCATCTTCGCCCACACGACGTCTGGGTCAACCGCGGCCTGCCCGACCCACGTCCCGAAGCCGCAGTCGCTGCCGGCGATCACGTTCTCCCGGCCGACGAGGTTGGCGTAGCGCCCGATGCGCTGCGCGACGAGTTCGGGGTGCTCGATGAAGTTCGACTTCGACTCGATCACGCCGGGGATCAGGGACTTGCCTTCGGGCAGCTTCACCGTCTCGAAGACCTTCCACTCGTGCGCGTGCCGCGGGTTCGCGGCCTCGAGCGCGATCGCCGAGGGTCGCGCGCGCAGCACGATATCGATTACATCGGTGAGCGCGACGTCGCAATGGTGCGGCCCTTCGTAATTGCCCCAGCAGAGGTGCATGCGCAGCTGCTCGGGCGGGATATTGGCGACGGCGTGGTCGAGCGCCTCGACGTGCAGCTGCGCCTTCTTGCGCCACTCGGGTAGGGAGAGGTCCGCGTGCTGGATGTGTCGGCCCATGCCCAGATCCGGGCAGTCGATCTGGAGGACGAGGCCAGCCTTCGTGATCGTCTCGTATTCCTGCCGCATGGCGTCGGCGATCGCGAACAGGTACGCTTCCTCGGTGGGGTAGTGCTCATTGCGAAAGAAGAGCGACACAACCCCGGGTGACGCGGCCGTGAGGAACGCATCTTCGACCTTGACGCCCGCGAGCGCCGCCTTCAGGTGGTCGACGTCGGCCTGTGCCGCCTGCGGGTCGCGCACGCCGATCGCCGCGTTGCACGCCGGCGTCTGTCGGCGCGAACGCCCGGGGTCGCCGAACACGCGCTTTGCGAGGTTGGGGAAGCCGGCGAGATCCTGGTAGACGAACGTGTTGCCGGTGCCGCCGAAGCCAGCGAGACGATCCTTGATGTAGGTGGCGTAGCTCGGCTTGCTCATCTCGCCGTCGTTGACGATGTCCACGCCCGACTCGGCCTGCTTGCGGACGACCTCCTCGACGGCGGACGCGACGCGCCGCGACAGCGCGGCCGCATCGACCGGCACTCCCTCCTCCTTCGCGTACATCATTCGAATCAGGTCCTCGGGCCGCGGCAGGCTGCCCGTGTGGGTCGTGAGGAACCGGTCAGTGCTGCGTTTCATCGCTGTCCCTTCGTGGGCGTCGGACACCACAATCCTCCACGACAGCGCGCGTCTGTCAAGCCGCGTGGCGTGGCGAACTGGCTCCACGTCGGACCAGCGCACGGGCAAGCACCTTTCAGGGTGATGGCAACCCGTATGCCGTGCCAAGTGCCGAGTATGAGCTCAGTCCCGGATCAACGCCGGGGCACTGAGTTGGGCGGCGGCATCGGTGCGAGGCGTCGAGACTCTTGCGCCTTGGGTCCTCGCGCTCTTGGCGGATGGGGGCGAGCAATCCCGGGCAGCCACCACACCGCACCGTAGTCGTATTGCGGAACGTCATACGCGCGTTGGTTGTCCTCAAACATGTACTGCGCTGCCCAATCTTGTTGGCGCCGTTGATCGGCAGCACGTTGCGCAGCCCTTTGGTCAAACGCATCCCGCTCGCGTTGGAGCCTCGCCACAGCCACCGGATCCGCGTCCCCGGCGCGAATATTCAGCTGCTCACCATCCTTGCAGGGCTCGTCGGTGTACAACAAGCGTAGATTCGGGTCGACGCATTTGTAGATCGGCGCAGTCGTCGCAAAGCCGCTCAATGGCGCGAGCAAAGCAAACCCCATCGTCACACAAAGGGCACGTGTTCTCATTGCTGCCGAGGCTAGGCTTGGAACGCCGTGGCGGTCGGTACGTCGTTGAGGTACTTCATCCCGCCACCGCCCATTGTGGCGCAACTGGGTAGGGCGCCCACCGTACACGCCAGGATCAACCCGGCAAGCCACTTGAATGTGCGCATGGCTGGACTCCGCGAAGGCGGCGAATTGCCGCACAACGGTAAACAGGGGCGGTGGGGCGGTCATTCCTCACACGGCGCTCGAAGAATTCGATTGAAGCACCCCGCCGCAATTGCAGATGGCCCCCCTGCGAAGCCTCGTCTGGTTTCCCTTCTTGGGGTCAAGGGTACGTTTGCAGCGGGCTCATTTCGAGACGAAGTTCCAGGTCCCGAGGACAAAGTACGGAGCGCTTGGAACTCAGAGCGCGGGTGAACTGCCGGAAACGGAATAGGAGCGTATGCGTCTTGGAACGACCGCTTCCGACTCCAAAGCGGTCGCCTGCGCCAACGGAAATCGGTCATCCGGGAAGTACATGTTGGCCGGCGAGTCTTTGCACGATCAGCTCCGCCGTCATCAAGTCCAGATGGCCCCCACCTGCGTTCTTGAAAAATGTGATGTCTGAAAGTGACCTGCGACCGACGACGCGCCCACCGACGAGGTCGTAGAGGTCTCCTAGTACGTCCGCCTCTCGAATTGCACCGCTGCCGATCGGCTGCAGGATGTCACCCACGCCGTGAAAAGCGGACTCGCGGCGGTCGACAAAGACCAACGCCCGGCGCGCAGCCTCATCGTCCGCCTCGCGGGTGCCTGGCGTGTATCCCCCAACGAGGTCGAGGTGGACTCCGGGCTTCAGGTTCGCACCCATTACGAGAGGCTCGCGGGATCGGGTGCATGTGCAAATCACGTCGGCGATGCGCGTCGCTGCAACGAGATCATCGGATGGTTCCGCCTCGATGCCTTCTTCGGTCAAACGGCGCGCCACTTGTGCCGCGCGCGCTTCGGTGCGGTTCCAAACGATGACGCGGCGAAGTGACGGTCTGACCGCACGGTGGGCACGAACCAGGCGAGTCGACATCTCACCGGCACCGACCACCAGCAGAATCGTGGGTTCGGGCGGCGCGAGAATCTTTGCGCCGAGCGCTGAATCCGCAGCGGTTCGCCAATACGTGATCTCCGTGCCGTCGATGACAGCGAGTGGCCGCCCGTTCGTGCCATCGAACAGTACGCAGATGGCCTGCACCGCCGGAAGCGCATTGCCGTCGAGATTTCCCGGAAAGCTTGTAATCAGCTTGCTGGCCATGTACCGCCCGCTATCGACGGCATGACGCACGAAATATTGCCCTCTTTCATTGCCGAGAATGCCGTCCTGAACTTCCATTTTCGGCCGACGATGGGCGGCCTCCAACGCCGCAACCAGCATCGGAATCGTCAGGATGTCTCTGATTACATCCGCACCAACGAATCGCAATCAATCCCCCTCGGTGACAGCCTGCGAGCGATTCTCACAGGTAAATCGAATTCCCGGTATTGGCCGAACTCGGCCAGATCTTCGACGGTCGCAGTTCGCCGATTGCGGCCGTTGGCCGGCAGTACACGGCCGCTATTCGCGCGCTAGCTCCCAAGCGACCTGCGCCACCAGGAATGCAGCCATCGCACCTAGTGCCTTGCGTAATAGGGCGCGATAGGAATCCAAGCTGATCCGCGCCTGTAGGCTCATGCCCACAAACACGGAAATCGCCGCCAGCGGAACGAGCGGCAGCGACGCCTTGAGCAATCCTACGCTCGCCGCGTCGCTGGCAACGAGACTTGTCGCCTGCACCACCTTGCCAGATATGAAGCACAGATTGAGTGTCTGCGTGAGCGCGATCGGTGTAAGTTGGAGCGTCAGAAGGTAGATTACGAGCGGCGGCAGCGATACGTTCACCGCCCCGGATAGAATTCCTGCCGTCACGCCGAACCCGAATCCAGCGATCCCCGGATAGCGCTTCACCCAAGACCAGTCGAGTTGCCGCAGGCGGTCCTGCAGCAGAAACACGACGATCATCACGGCGAGAAGGATCTGCAGCGGCTCGGGCCGGGCCGTGAGCAGTAGGCGGGTTCCGATGAGGGTGCCCAGTACCACCCATAGGGCGAGCGTCCAATGCTTGCCGAGACTCTCGCGCCATTGACCACCGCGCAGAATACTGATCAGGTTGACCACAATGTTGGGAAGAACCGTGACCAGGACCGCGGTCTTGACGTCAGCGAGGAGCGCAACCAGCGGCGTCGAGATCAGCGGGAAACCGAACCCGAGAGTCCCGTGCGCCAACCCTGCCAGGATGGCGATCCCAGCGATGATCGCGAGGGTCGCCGGCGAAAAATACTGATCGAGATTCATGAATTGATCGCTCGGCGGTCTAGAACGCGAGGAAACGGCGCAGGCATGGCCGGAGAAACATGCCGGTCCACCTGCCCGCCATCTTCGCAGAAATGGGCTTTCGGGTAGAGCGATTCAGATCACGATCGGCCGTTCCTGAGGACAAAGATCGTCGGCTGCAGCCAACAGCGACCAGTCACCGCTGACTCCTTGCGACCCTCAGCAGCCAGTTGCTGTTTCCACGAGCGGACGTTCAGTGAATCAGCTAACTGGTGAACGCGGCGGCGCTACGAGAGCCGCTGACGACCCGGAATGCTCGACTACTGGACCACCTTATCCGCGCGCAGCAACACCGATTGCGGGATCGTGACGTCAATCGCCCTCGCGGTTTTGAGATTGATCGCAAGCTCAAACATCGCCAACTGTTCGACCGGCAAGTCGGCAGGTTTGGCGCCTTTCAGTATTTTGTCGACGTAGGTAGCCGCGTGGCGAAACGCCTCAAGATCGTTGGTTGAATACGACATCAGGCCCCCAGACTCCACCCACGCGCTCCCTGGGAACATCGTAGGCAGCCGGTTCTTCACTGCGAGATCGGCGATTCGCTTTTGTCGAAGAAAGAGCGGTGCTGTCGTAATCGTAATCAGTGCGTCGGCGCGCGCATTAACGGCAGCTTGGAACGCTTCGTCGACATCGGGGTCCTCAAGGCGGACTTGCAAGGATTGGAGTTGTACCTTAAGAACACGCGCCGCAGCCTCGTATTCTTTAAAATAGGTCGTCACGACGGAATCGTCCGGTGTCCATAGCACGGCCACGCGCGACAGTCGCGGAACGACCTCCTTGAGCAATTCAAGCCGTTTTGCGTTTAGATCTTGGGTCAATGTCGCGACGCCGGTAATATTTCCACCGGGCCGTGCCAAACTGTCGACCGTTCCATTCGCGACTGGATCAAGCCCCGTCACTATGACAATGGGAATTGTTTTGGTCGCCTGCTTGGCCGCGCGAACCGCCGCTGTGATGGGAGCCACAATGACGTCGACCCGTAGCTGCACGAACTCATCAATGATGCTCGGGACACGGTCCAACTTTCCTTCAGCGCCGCGATACTCTATGGAAAAGTTTCTGCCTTCGATTTCACCGAGATCGCGCAATCCTTGACGGAGTGCTTCGACGTAAGGTCCTTGATTGGTGGCGCTGCCGGTTCCTGACACATAGCCGATACGCGGGATTTTCACTGATTGCTGCGCACGTGCGGCGAGCGGCACGCCTAGGAGCCCACCCGCGATGCTGCCAACGAACCTGCGCCGATCCATCGCTCTCTATGACCCCGACAACGAGAGGAATTCGAAGTATCGTACGCCTATAGCGGGAATTGGGAACCGCCAACGAGCGACCGCTTCTGGCCTATTTTGTTGAAAAACCCTTGAACTGTCGATGGTTGATCGCGTCTGAGTAATCAGCTCGGCGACGACAGGAGAGCCTCGACATGATGGGCGAACAGGGTGGCAACCAAGAGCGATTGTTTTATTCGTTCGATCTCGAAGATCACGTTCCTGCTGATCATCTGCTGCGCGGGGTAGATCACTTTCTTGATCTGAGCGAACTGCGTCAGCACCTCGTCACCTACTACAGCAACACCGGTCGGCCGTCGATTGCCCCCGAGCTGATGATCCGGATGCTGATCATCGGCTACTGTTTCGGCATTCGGTCCGAGCGCCGCCTCTGCGAAGAGGTCCATCTGAATCTCGCCTACCGCTGGTTCTGTCGTCTTGGATTGGAAGACAGCATTCCGGATCACTCGACCTTCTCCAAGAATCGCCATGGTCGTTTCCGGGAGAGCGATACGTTTCGGCATGTCTTCGAGAGTGTGCTGCGCCGCTGCATGACGGAGGGCATGGTCGGGGGAGAAGGTTTCGCCATCGATGCCAGTGTCGTGCGCGCGGATGCCAACCGTGCCCGCGGCGTACCTGGCGCAGAAGCCATGAACTGGAAGAGCGGCGAAGGCGCGACCCGAGCGGTGCGCGAATACGTGGCTGGGCTGGAAGCGGCCAATCCAACGGATACACCACCGAAATCGGTGTCGCTGACGGACCCAGCCGCGCGCTACACGGCGGCGCCAGGCGGACCAGCGTTCTACGGCTACTCCACCAACTATCTGGTGGATGTCGACGCCGGCATCATTGTGGATGTCGAGGCGACGCCTGCCTTGCGCACCGATGAAGTGAACGCGACCCGTACGATGATTGACCGGGTACAGGATCGGTTCGACTTGAAGCCGCAGCGGCTGATCGGCGACATGGCCTACGGTGCGGCAGAACTACTGGGCTGGATGGTGGACGAGAAGCAGATCGAGCCGCATGTACCGGTGTGGGACAAGACCCAACGCGACGACGGAACGCTATCCAGCAGCGACTTCGAATGGGATGAACAGGCCAACGAATACCGCTGCCCACAGGGACAGCCGCTGCGAAGTGAATGGCGGATCTTCAAACGCCCGCGAACGCGCATCACCAAAGCCAACACCATCATCTATCACGCCAGCCAAGCCGCATGCAGCAAGTGCCCGATGAAGTCACATTGCTGTCCGAACAGCCCAAATCGGAAGATTGTTCGGAGCGTCCATGAATTCGCACGCGATGTCGCGCGCGACGTTGCCAAGACCGCTGTCTACCAGCAATCGCGCAAGGATCGCAAGAAAGTTGAAATGCTGTTCGCGCACCTCAAGCGGATCATGAAGCTGGACCGCCTGCGATTGCGGGGGCTCAGCGGCGCCAAAGACGAGTTCCTGATGGCGGCCACCGCGCAAAATCTGCGCCGAATGGCGAAGTGGCTTGCACCGACAACAACGAACGAGGAACTAGCGCCCGCTTAAAGGCAGTTTGGCAAGGAACCTCGATCCAAAACCACAAGATATTGGCTAAAGCCACCTGCATCAAACAATGACGGTGTGCAGAAACTCATTCCAACATCGCGTTTTTCAACGGAATCGGCCGTGAACTGTCGTTCAAGAAATGAAACTGGCCTTGTGGGTCAGGGTCCTCACCTTCGTCCGCCAGGCTCGGCGTAGACGGTGGAGTTCGAACTCAATGGCAAGACCTTCGGCAGTTCATTCCAGTGGAAATATTGGGGCTGCTGGAAGACACGGCCACAGAAAGCCATAAGCGGGCCATGGTGGCCATCGTGGCCATGATGATGAAGATCGATCTGGCGGCGGTCAGGCGGCCCGCGACTGGAAGACTCCCTGGGGTATCTGCGGCTAGGGGGCATGCCAGATCGTCGTGCTCCGATCGCCAAGCGGTTTACTGGCCGCCCGCGAGCCCCAAGATGGTTTCGAAGCCGCCCCAAAACATGCGCTTGCCATCGAAAGGCATCTTCGAGGGGTCCATCGACTCCTTGAGTTGCGGATCGTCCATGACCGCCTTGCCGATGCGATCGCGATCCTCCTTGCTCTTGTACACGACCCACGCCAACGCGATCACTTCGCCGTCCTTGAGTTGCACGGCCTGCGGAAACGACGTGACCGTGCCGGGCTGCGCGTCGTCGCTTATCGAGTCGGAATAATACAGAGCACCGTGGCGCAAATGGGCCTTGCCCCATTCCTCGGACATGCGCTTGTAGGTTTCGAGGTTGGCGCGGGGAACAGGAATGAGAATGGCGTCGATGTAGTTCGGCATGTGATCTCCTTGGAAGAAGTTGGTTGGACTGCTTGGACTATCGCCTCGCCCGCGCCAGCGAGTCCGTCACCACCCACGCAACGCCGATCAGGGCGAGATTCAAGGCGTTCTCTGACCAGTTAACACGGCTGGGGTCAGACACGAGCATCGGCACATGCACCAGCACGGTAAAGGACGCGTACATGATGGTCAGCAGGATTGCGGCGAGGCGTGCCTGCACGCCCGTCAGAATCGCAATGCCCGCAGCAATGTGTCCGACGCCAGTCGCATATGCCCAGAACGCTTGCGTAGGCGGGAGCCATTTCGGAACCATCAGGGCCGTCATATTCATGTAGAAAAAATGTGCGCCGCCGAATAACACCGCGCAAACGCCGAACACCATTTGGCCCACACGCGTCAGGCGTGTGGCCCTGGCCGCACCGATTCTTGCGTTCGCGGCATAGACGATCAGCCCGCCCGCCGCGATCGCGAGCTGCTCGGCAGCGCCGCTGTAGGCGCCGAACTCGGCGCGATTGGCGAGCATCACGCGGCCGTTCATCAGGATCACGACAATAAGCGCGTAGTAGACGGTGAGCGCCGCGGCGCCCAAAGCCGCGGTCCGGCGCCACTCGACGGCCGCGCCCGCGACCAGCATGAACGCCGCAGCGGCATAGGTCAACACGGTCCGGTCGGGAAAGCTCTTGGGCACCGGCTGCCCGGGGTCGAAGTCTCCCCACGCCAGGCAGACCAGGCTCAACGCCATCACACCCAAACCGTAGACACGCCCGCCCATGGCCATCGTGGTTCGTTTGGCGGTCATGGACGGAAGAGTCGAGGACATTCGGCCACAGCACTAGCCAAATTTCGACTTGAGATGCTCGGAGAATTTGGCGATATTGATGATTACCCGTTCGTGCGTGCCCTGGCCGATCACCTCGTCGCCCTCTGTCGCTCTAATCGAGAACTCGACAAGCCGCCCATCGACCTTGGTGACCTCCGCTTCGCCGGTGACGCGCCGACCCACTGGTGTCGCGGCAATGTGACGAACATCGACTCGCGTGCCGAGTGCCGTTTCGCCGGCATCAAGGTAGGGCTTCATCGCATTGAGCGCCGCGTTCTCCATCACCATGATCATGACGGGCGTCGCCAGGACCGGGGGCAACATCGCGTCCTTGAATCGGTTGGCGAGGTGTTCGGGGGTGACGACCAGGCTGAACGAGCCTTTGGCTCCGAGTGGCATGCTTTGCATGGCATTCCTTTGGCGGCGGCGCGCGCTTTGCAATCCAGGCTATGAGCACATGAAATTCGGCACCGCGTCGACTTGCGAAATCCACCCCATGTGCCAATGTCGGCCCGGTGGGTGACGAGACTTTGCACGCCCGTCATTCTCCTAGAACGGTTGAGTCATTGTCTTTACGGTGAGCCGAGTGCCGTTCTTGTAGCTGAGGACGAAGAGCGAATCGTAGTCGTCGTCCGGCCAACGCGTGGGAAAGTCCTTGCGGCTCACATTGAGATACGCGGCCAACGATGGCAGTTCGTTGTGCGTCCAGCACACCACAACCAGTTCGTTTCGCAGCGCTGGATCACCCAGCAATTTGAACGCCAGCGGCGCGTAGTCTTCGCCTTTGAACGAGGCGTCGACGGTGGCCTTAAGAGCCGCCGCCAAAGGACGCATCGTCAAGTAGCAGCGCGCACTCGACGATGATGGAGACGCGACGAAAATGGACCCCGGCTTTCCAAACTCCTTTGGAATGAACTTGGCAAGTCGCTCGGCGCGTTTCTGTCCGTCGCCGGAGAGGTCGAGATTAGGCTGAATGGCGGGTTCTTCGCCGTGACGTAACAACAGTATGGTCTTTGACATGCGCCCATCGTACCGTTATTTGCCGAGCCAACGGCAAGCTCACCGGAGTGGTTCGGACCGCAAAAAACGCACTTGCCGATAATCGATAATTAACGTATCGTTTATCAATATGTTCATTTTCGGTGTCGTCCAATGAAAAATTCCACCGTCCTCCCTGTGGCTTCGGTCACGTTGCGCGTCCTGATCGTCCTGAACTGGCTTGGCGGCGCGGCTATCCTCGCTCTGCTGACTGCAACCATCATCGCGGAGCAATGGACGTTTACCGCGCTGGGTTTCCCCCCATCCTCCACGATCCCCTCCATGACCATGGGGCTGCGCGCGATTGCCGTGATCGGCCTGGTTGCCGTGCCGCTCAACAATGTCGTCTTGACGCGGCTGCTTGCGATTGTCGAGACCGTGCGATGGGGCGATCCGTTCGTCGCGACTAACGCCCACCGTTTGCAAGTCATCGCCTGGGCCCTGCTCGGACTCCAGCTCTCGAGTCTCGTCGTCGGCGCCATCGGCAAGGTAATTTCGACGCCCGCCGTTCCGCTTCACTTCGACGCCGGCTTTTCGACTGGCGGCTGGCTGGGCGTGCTCCTTACGTTCATCCTTGCACGCGTCTTCGCCACAGGCACGCTGATGCGCCAAGACCTTGAAGGGACGGTGTGACATGGCCATCGCCGTCAAGCTCGACGACCTGCTCTATGACCGGCGGATGACGCTGACGGAACTCGCCGAGCGAATCGATATCACGCTGGCCAATCTGTCGATTCTCAAGACTGGTAAGGCGCGTGCAATCCGCTTCTCGACGCTGGAGGCGATCTGCGAGGTGCTCGGCTGCCAGCCCGGCGACCTCCTTCAATTCCACGCCGATTCCCGCGCGGCCAAGCGTTCGCGCGCCGCTTGAGGCTTAAGACCATTTACGGATGAACGCGAAGCGGCTGGCCTCCCGGCGGAGGCGCGAGTGACCGCTTCTGGCGGCGGATTCAACCGTCGTTCTGCGACCTTCGACGATCAAATCGCTCGCGTTCAGACGTGAAGGTCACTGACCGGCCATAAGCTGGCGCTCGATATCGACCGGTTTGGGCGCGCTCAATACCGGGGCCACGATCAGTGGACGAACCAAACGGTGGGTGGCATTGACCCCGCTCCGCGAGGCCGGCGCCACGAAGTGCAATCGCGGCGGGTCGAGACTCAGCAGTATCTTGGGCTTGAATACTGAGCGTCAATCACGGTTGTCATTGGACGACTACCCTGATTCCCCAAAGGTGGCTTCAGCGAACCACGCCGGGGCTCAACCACTGTGTCCACACAGCAAGGGTGACACCCCCATTTCCAAGGCCCGCATAGGTCGAGAAGGCTGCCTCCAACCCCGGCGTATCTCGGGTACGCGCGAACAAGACCTCGGCCACTGGACCGGTGTGCAGCGTGTACCACGCGCCCATCGAACCGCGGTCCACCAGGTCCTGCAGCAGAGACTGCCGCAATTGAGCCGTCGCGTCGTCGGGCATCACATTGCCGCGCCCAATTTGCACGATTCGCAGTTCTTCGACCGTTGTGTCGTCGATGCCTTCGGTATTCAAGGCCTTATGCGCTGTGGCCCGTACCGCATTGACGTTCATATAGCCCTCGCGCACGTAGGCGTCATCTTGGAAGTAGTTGAGCAACTCATCGAAAGAGGCAGCGCGCACCGTCACGATGCCGCGCTTGATCCCGGCTGGGTCGCTCATCGGGCCGGCGGCCATCAGGCGACCGAGCTTGAACAGGCGCTTGAAATTGCCGATGTGGCCGCGCTGCATGGCCACCACGAGACTCTTGTCGTCGGGCGTCTTGCGGCCTGCTTCCAGGAAGATGAACCAGGTCGCCATCGCAGCCTCGGCCGCGAAGGTGGGGCCCACCGCGGCCAGCGCGCCGCAAAGGCTCAGATGGATCAACAACTCGCGTCGGCGCATGGAGCAACTCCCAAGTCTGTTCTGTCGAGATTTGAGTGCCTCATTCGGGTCAAGTCCCGCTTCAGTGGGCGGTGATACGGTCGGCGTAAAGGTGTGGCGGTTCACCACCTGTGTCGCGGCGGCAGCGAAAGCCACTCGCCAGTAGCCAAACACGACTGGACGTGCTCGTTGCGTCATCCGCCCGCCTCACCTGTTCCATGACTACCTTCCTGTGCCGCAGTTGCTCTTGCCCATCGTGAACCCCAAGCCCTGCATTGCAGGCGTCATCGCAGGAGACGGATGCGCTCAGCCCGCCGCGTCGTAGGCCTGTTTGATCCATCCCTTGAGCGTCGCATCAAATTCCCTTGCGCTACCGATGCGCGTGGTGGCTTGGCACATGCCGCCAGGAGGCTGCGGCTTCAGCCTTGCGTGCATTGGCAAGTTCTTGGCGTTCAGGCCGATCTCGATGGCATCTTTGGTGGCCGGGCCGACCATCGCAAACTGCCGCTTGCGCCGCAGACTTAAGTAGGTCTTCTTGGGCGCCTGCTCGAATTCGCCCAGGCTGTGCACGAACGCCATCACCGTGTCGTGCAGCGGGCGCAGGGCAGCTTTGGCGCCGCTGTAGATGGCGTCGAGCGCGTCACTCTTGGCGGACGGGGTGGCAGGTGGCGCCGGGCCCGTATCGAGAGTTGGCAGTGGCTGGCCGTAGAACAGCGCCACGGTATTGGCGTCGCCGTACCCGAGTTTGTAACGCTCCATCAGCAGCGCGCGCCGTTCTCCGGTCTTGCCCAGGCCGCTGGCAGCCAGTACGGCGTGCAGATCGGCGATCGTCTTGCCCGTCTTGCTCTGGATGTTGCGCAGCTGGGTCAGCCGCGCGGCTAGTGGGTCGGCCATGTCTAGTCTCCTTTAGGGTCTCTCCAGGGGCCAGAGTTCGCTGCGCGTGCGCGCCGGCAGCACAAACTCCATGTGATCGAACAGCCAGTACATAAGTCGGATCTTCGGCGCCGGGCGGCCGGTCTCGGCGATCGACTTCAGGCATTCGAGGATCATCGCGCCGCCACTGCGCATGCTCTTGGCCGTGGCGGTACCGGCTGTCAGACCGATGACACGCAGCGTGACCTCTACGCCACTGCCCACCGGCTTGAGTTCGTAGCTCACCTGGCACACGGGGTCGTCGTGTTGTGTGAATCGGTGGGTGTGCAAATAGCGGTACGGCGGCTCGAAGGCGACGACCTCGCCATCGACGACGACGTGCTTGCCGCTGCCCGTGCGCATCTGGATGCGGCCGCCCGGCGCAAGGCCCGTGGTATGCAGCCAAGCGTTGAAGACCGCGCCCTGCGCCTGTCCAGTCTTCGTGAGTTCATGCCAAACACGATTGATGTCCGCGTTGATGAAAATGCGGAAGACCGCATCGGGGGTCGCGTCAGCCATGGCGGCGTGCCTTCTTGTTGATGGGCAGGGGGTGCACCTCGGCGCCTTCGGCGCTGTACTTGAGTTGCGTGAGCTTGGACGCCCAGAAGGCGCTGAACTCGGTGGTCCAGCGCTCGTGGATCAATTGGATGGGCGTTACGTCAAACCAAAGCCGGCGCTCACGCCCTGCGCGCTGCGAGACAACCAGGCCGCCCAGCTCCAGCACCGCCAAGTGCTTCATGATCGCGAAGCGCCCGACCTCGGTGGCAAAGACTTCGGCCACGTGGTTGACATTGCAGCCAGGCTCGCGCTTGAGCACGTCCAGTACGCGGCGGCGCAGGTCCGACGAGAGCGCGAAAAACGTGGCGTCGAGTGTGTCCGGTGCCATATGTGCCATTATGGTCACATATTAATTCTCGCCTGTCAAGCGAGAACGTGCAAACCATGCCCCTGTCACTGCCTGTAGCAGTTGAGGAACCGCCACGGTGCGGAAGCCCGGGCAGGCGTCCAGCGGGAGTCTCAAGCCCGTCGCGCATTTGCAAGGGTTCGGTGAACCGATCCTCGGCAAGTTGCTGCCCGCAATGATACGGCCGGCCAAAGACTGCGAAATCACCCGCACGCACATCGTCTCCATCGCTTCGCGCCTGTTGCCCGAAACATTCAGGAAGATTATTGGCTCCGGGCCGGACCGGCAGCTGACGCTGCGCCAAGTCACACGCGCTTCGCGCGTGCCGACGGCCCTGACATTGCGTCAACTGCCATGTTCCTTGTAAGGATCTGACGGGTTGCTGTAATCGCGGCGGTGATCGTAATCACGGGAGTTGCCGTCGCCTCGGTTGTAGTTGCGATTCTGGTTGCGATCGTCGTTGCGGTCGTAGCCGTGATCCTGGTAGTAGCCGTCACGACCATTGTGATACCCGCCCGGAGCAACGATGCCGCCTCCGAGCAAAGCGGCAAGAATCGAAAGGACGAGCAAGGATTTCATATCGGCCCCTGATTCGAAAGCGACTCGGTTGACGGGACACCGTTTGCCGCTCTCGAGAATGCCTCGGACGACCGTGGGACCCACAGCCACGATTTGGGCATCCGCCGACGCACCTGTCAGTGCGGAGGCATACATAAGGGGCGAACATGTCCCTTCCTGCGTTGCCTTGCCGCTGCCCGATGAGTTTGGACTTCCCCTGGTTTCGTGGGAAGTCCACAGCCTTTCATAACGCAATGGGAGGGATCCTGCCACCTGGCCAGGTGGAAGGTTTTCGACCAGCAGTTCACGCCGAAATGGCAGCAGGGCCTGGCCGAATGGAACAATGGTTCGGACGCCTCAGCGTTGCTCCAGCGCCGGCGAGGCAATCCTGGCCAGCACCTGCTCGAGGCTGCTCACGCTGCGATTGACGTTGGCGAGCTTGTCCAAACCGAACAATCCGATGCGAAAGGTCTGGAAATCCGCGGGTTCGTCACATTGCAACGGCACGCCGGCCGCGGCTTGCAATCCCAGGTCCAGGAATTTCTTGCCGCTTTGCACGTCCTTGTCGTCGGTATAGCTCACCACAACGGAGGGCGACTGAAAGCCTTCGGCCGCGACGCTTGCGAAGCCGTGGCGTGTCAGCAGCGCGCGAACCTTGTTGCCCAATTCCTGTTGCGCGGCACGCGTATTCTCGAATCCGACCCGCTCGGTTTCCTTCATCGTATCGCGCAATCTGGCAAGCGAATCGGTACCCAGTGTCGCGTGATAGGCATGGCCTCCTCTTTCGTATGCTTCCATGATCGACAGCCACTTGCGCAGATCGCATGCGAAACTGGTGCTGGTGGTCTCCTCGATGGCGTTGCGGGCTCGCTGGCTGAGCATCACTAGCGCAAAACCGGGTGTGCTGCTCCAGCCTTTTTGCGGCGCGGTAATCAACACGTCGACACCGCAGGCCTCCATGTCGACCCACAACGCACCTGAGGCGACGCAATCGAGCACGAACAGTCCGCCGGCCGAGCGGACGGCGTCACCGACTGCGCGCAAGTAATTGTCGGGGAGGATGATTCCCGATGCGGTCTCGACATGCGGCGCGAACACCACTTCCGGTCGAAAATTGCGGATCGATGCGACCACTTCGTCTATCGGAGCTGGCGCAAATGGAGCGTGCTTTCCTTCTCCGGTCCGGCGCGCTTTCAGCACGGTTGTACCCGCTGGGATACTTCCGGCGTCGAAAATCTGCGTCCAACGATAGCTGAACCAGCCGTTGCGGATTACCAGGCACTCCTTCCCGGTGGCAAATTGCCGAGCGACGGCTTCCATGCCATAGGTTCCGCCGCCAGGCACTACGACTGCAGAACGTGCATTGTAGACGTGCTTGAGAATGCCTGAAATATCGCACATGACACGCTGAAAACGCTGCGACATGTGATTGAGGGAGCGGTCCGTGAAGACCACCGAATATTCGAGAAGGCCGTCGGGATCGACGTCCGAAAGTAGACCGGGCATGTTGTCCTCCGCGGAAGTTGGCGCGTCACCGCGTCGCAGTGAGCTTAGCACGACCGGCGCTTCGCGACGTTGCGAGCCCTTTGCCGTATGTTCCTGCCCAATGCCGTAGATTGTTTCGCGCGCGTGACACGGCAGTTCGCGCGCCGTATCAAGATTGCTGCGGCGCACGTCGAGGTCGCGCGTAGCTACGGGATTTGGCCAACCCGCCCGATGAATGACTGCATTGGAGCGCAATGCGCTACGACCGCAATTGGCCGAACAGAGACAGTCAACGCTACGCGCGAATCGAAATTGGTCAGATCAAAACTGGCGTTGGACGAATCCGCGCCCAGCTACATCACGCGGTGCGTGAGCGCCGGCAATTGCAGGCGCACTTCCGCGATTCGCGCCGGATCCACGTCGCCCACGACGACGCCTGGCCCCTCCTCCTTCATTGCCACAATCGCGCCCCACGGATCGACGAGCATCGAATGTCCCCACGTGCGCCGCCCATTCGGATGCGCTCCGCCCTGCGCGGCGGCCAGCACGTAGCACTGGTTTTCGACAGCGCGCGTGCGCAACAGCAACTCCCAGTGCGCTGCGCCTGTCGTTGCCGTGAACGCCGCGGGCACGAGCAGCAACGCGCACTCGCCCAGCGCGCGGTACAGCTCCGGAAAGCGCACGTCGTAGCAGATCGACAGACCCACCCGGCCGCACGGCGCGTCGAACGCGACGATTTCCGTGCCCGGCGCAATGGTCCGCGTCTCGTCGTAGTCCTCGGCGCCTTTCGTGAACCGGAACAAATGGATCTTGTCGTAGCGTGCCATGCGTGCACCATCGGGCCCGTAAACCAGGCATGCGCTCCGGACCCGGTCAGGTTCCGCGCAGGCGATGGGAACGCTGCCGCCGACGAGAATGGCGTGATGCTCGCGCGCCATGCGGGCGAGGAAGTCCTGTTGCGGCCCGGCGCCATCGGGCTCCTTTGCCACGAGTTTGTCCGTGGCGCGCGCACCCAGGATGCCGAAATATTCGGGCAGCAGGATGAGTCGCGCGCCTTCGTCGGCAGCCGCCGCCACGAGCGCTTCCGCCTGCGCAAGATTGTCGGCGACGTCTCCACCCGCGATGGTCTGAATTGCCGCTACCCGCATTCGTTCACTCACTTCGCGCTTGCCTCGTGTCCGGAGAGCGTAGACGTCGCCGCCGCGGCGAGGCCGCCTACCCGCTCGACCACCGGGTCGGCCCATGAACCGGTCACACGATAGTCATAGCTGAACAGCTGGTCGATCGGATTGTTCAACATTTTCTGCGCAAGCAGCGCGCCGGCACCGACTGCCGCGCCGACTATGGGATTGGCGATGAACAATACTGCGGCTCCGGCGGAAACACTTGAACTCAGCGCCGGGTGTACGCGGACGGTCAGACGTTGCGTCTCCTTTGCCAGGTCGATATCGCCCTTGATGGCAACCGCCGCCGCGGGTCCGGCTAGCTTGAGGTTGTCCGTACGCATCTGGCCGTTGTCGATGCGAAAGTCGCCGGCGATGTCGTCGAAAGCGAAGCCTTCGCTGAAGACGTCGTTGAAGTCAAGCGTGATGCGCCGCGGCAGCGCCTGCAGCGACAGCACGCCCAGCAGCTTGCCGATGCCCGGATCGATCTTGGTGAACTGCCCTGCGCCAGATTGCAACTTGAAGGTGCCGGTCAGCGTCGGATAGTCGAAGTCATTGGGCGCGCCCGTCCACTGCAACTGTCCGGTGATCCTGGTCGGTGCTTTGCGCACGGATTCGCCGGAACCGAAATGCGCCAGGAAGCCTCCGGCATCCTCGACGTTCACCGCTACATCGAGTTCCGTCCGCTGCCGGTCGCCACGAACGCGCCACCAACCGTTGGCGTCGATGCGCCCGTCGGAATTGGCCAACGCCAGTTGCTCGATGCGCCAATCGGAAGCCACGGGCTTCGCAATGAGCTGGAACTTTCCGAGGTCGTGTCCTTTCGATACGAACGTGTCGGACACGATGTCCAGTTCCGGCCAGGGATTTGCCGCGCTGTCGCTGGATTCGAGCTCGCTGCGCACCGGCTGTAATTCGCCAGGTCCCGGCGGCACGAAGCGTGTCAGGCGGGCGATCAAGCGGCCGTTGGGGAATTCGGTCGATGTTCCGCGCCAGGTCGCGTTGCCGTCGACCTCGCGGCCGTGCATGGCCAATTGCCAGTCCTCGCCCGCGCGCTGCGTCGTCACCTTGAAATCGTGCAGTACCCGTCCGAACACATCGAGTCTGCCCACCTCGAGGTCGACACCATTCATGGCGAGCGCGGGTCCACCCTTTGCGGCGCCAGTGGCGGCGATCGCGCGCGGCTTTTCCTTCGCGTACAGCGCAAGCCATTCGTCGAGATCAAGTTCCGGCAGCTGTCCACGTACGAAGACACCGGGACGAATGGGCGAATCGGTCCCCGCAGCGGTATTGCCCAGCAACAGCAGGACGTGATCGGGTGCCGTTCCAGTCGCCGCGTCTCCGCGATGCGCGACGACGCGGAACACGTTCCGGTAGTCGGCGGTGAGCACCTCTTCGTTCGGGCGGTTGGCAAGCTCGCGCCGCTCGATCTTCAACGGCGCAGCCTCGGCCGCGGTCTTGCCGATCGGCACCGGGAGATCGACCACCGCGCCTTTCATCGAGCTTTCCAACCGCCAGGACACGCCGTTCGCGAGCGCCGTCAGGTTGACCGACCAATCGGTATTTCCGGATAGCCGTCCAAGCAGCGGCAGGTCGAATTCGTGGCGCAGCGCCGCCAGGTTCGCAATGCCGGAACCCACGACCTGCAGGCGGCTCTCCTCATTTGAAATCGCGACCCGGGCGAGCCCGCCAAGTGTTTCGAAGGCAATATCCTGGGAGCGCACCTCGTGCTCCGTGAACGCCAGCCGGCCATTGACTTTTGCCAATGCCGGAACACCCGGTAAACGCACGTCGTTGGCATTGAACTGATAGTTGCCGGCCACCTTGGCGTCGCGGTCCTTGCCCAGCGGCAGCGTCAATTTGAGCTGAAGCTTGCCGTCGCCCGTGGCCGCAGCATGTTCCGTGGCATGGCCGATCCAGCCAGCGACGGGGCTCTGTGCGATGTACTGCAGGAAATCCGAAGTGGGACCCGTAGCCTCACCGGCCACGGAAAGCGCGGGAAACTGCGCACCCAGATTCACTATCTCTGCCTTCGTGGGACCCAGTTGCGCGCCGAACGAATGTCCGCGCGCGGCGTCGATGGTCATGCGCGCCCCTTCGAACTTGAGGTCCGCGTCGAGTCCCTCGATCGGCGGCCATGCAGGTTGGAAGCGCAAGGTCGTGTTGCGGACCTTGAACGTGATGAGAAATTTTCCGTTGCGATTGTCGGCGAACGGAAATTCGGCCAGGTCGCCCGCCACGTTGATGCGCACATCGCTGGCGGTACCCTGCCTGAGGCTGGATTTGAGCCATTCGCGCAGACCGGCATCGAGCACCACGGGCATGTACCGCGTGACGTCCTCCACATTGGCGCTGTTGAGAGTGGCGCTCATTTCCAGCGAGCCTGGACCATGCTCCTTCGCGATCCACGCGCCGTTCGCGCTGCCGGTGAATGGCGCGCTGGCAAAACGCATTTCGTCCAGGGCTACGCGCCACATCCCATCGCGCTTGCCCCAGGTCACGCTTCCGTCCGCGGTGGCAAACGCCAGCGGTTCGCTGAAAAGGCTGGGCGCTTCGAGATTCAGGTCACGGCTGTCGAGCTTCACATAGCCATGCGTCTGGTCCAGGTCGAAACTGCCGGAGACCCCGGTAGTCCCTGGAATGCCGTTGACCGCCGAAAAGCCTACGCGCTGCAGCACCCCGCTGGCGGCAAAGGTATCGGGCACGTCGGAGGTTCCGGACCAGCGAAACTTTCCGTTGCTGACACTGCCCCGAGGCGCGAATCGCGCGAGATTCCGTCGCCAGCCTTCAGGCAGCGGCAATTGCGCAGCCAGCGCCGTCAACGGTTCCGCCTCGAGCCGGTCGATGGCGAGTTGCCCGCCGGTGATTGCGCCATCGGCATCTTCCGTCAACGCAAGGCTGAAGTCGGTCGGGGAAAGCGCCGGCCCTGCGCGAGTCCTGAAGGTCAGCCCGGAGGCAGTCAGAGTCCGCTTGCCGGACTCCCGTTTCCAGTCGAGGTGCCCCGCGAGCTCCGTCAGGTCGAGCTTTGGCAAGTCGCGGGCCAGGCGCGTACGGACATCGGCCAGTTCGAAATCCGCCACCATGCCGGTCGGACTGCCACCGGCAAAATCGAACCATGCCCGCAGCGCCCCCTTGCCGTTGTCCACGGGAATGGGAAGCGGAATCCATTCCCGCCAGAGCGCGATGTCGGCGTAATCCAGCCGCACGTAGAAACGCCCGCGCGCCACGCGCCAGTCCGTGAGTGATGCGTCGGTCACGTCGCCGCGAAAATCCAGCGGCGAAGCGAGACTGGCGGGAGGCGTGCCGACCAGTCCGAAACGGTGGTGGCCAAAGCTGTGTTCCAGACGAAACTGCACGTGATCGAGCACCAGTTGCGGCGCGTGTCGCAGTTCATCCGTCCACGTCAACAGCGCGTCCGTGACGACGATGTTCGGCTGTCGCAGCAACCATTCGGTGACGCGCGTGTCGTCGTTCTGCTTCTCCGGATCGATTTCGATGCCCGCGAGGTGCAGACGGCCGCGCTCGTCGCGGCGGACGGCTAATTGCGGCCGGTCGATGGACAATTGCTTGAGCCTCAGATCCAAGTAAGGCAGCGACGTCCAGGACACGACGAGATCGACGCGCGGAAGGTCGAGGACCGGTCCGCCGGCAGGACGGTCCCGGTCGTGTATCTGCAATCCGCGAATCGTCACCTGCGGATTCCATCCTTGCCAGCCCGTGTCGATGGCCTCGATGGCAACCGGCTGCCCGAGTTCGGCCGACAGCGTGGCCACGATGCGTTCGCGGTAATCGTTGATCCGCGGAAACACGACCAGGCGGATGACCAGCAGCAGCACGCAAAAAATCGCGAACGCCGTGACCGCGGCGGCGCTCAGTAAGCGAAAAATGCGGGCAGCGCGCGGTTTGAACAAGATGGAAACGGAGGTGGGGTCGCGGCGACAGGCATAATGTGCAACCGGGAAGCTGAATTGTAGCTTACGGGAACGGCCCGCCCCGGCTTCCGCCAATGGGGCGCGGTCCGGTGGCGGTGTAGCCAACACAGAGCATGGACATCACCCGAGCGCTGGCGTTCAGTCGTTATGCCACCCGCGCGCTGGCCGCGGATCCCGGGCTTGCCGAAACGCTTGCCGATACCTGCGCCCGGCCGTTTGCCTGGGACGGCGACGGTGCAGCGCTGGCCGCGATCGCCGCGGAGGATGATCCGGGCGCGCATGCGGTTGCCCTACGCGGCTTGCGCCGGCGCGTGTTCCTCCACACGTTGACGCGAGACCTGACCGGCTTGGCGCCGTTGACCGAGGTATGCGGTGCCATGACGCAATTGGCCGAACTCGCCATGCGCTCATCCGTGGACTTGCACGCGCGGTTGCTGGCGGGCAGCCACGGAGACCCACTCGGCGCTGCCAACGGAGCCCGCCAGCAGCTCATCGTGATCGGGATGGGCAAGTTGGGTGGCGGCGAGCTCAATGTCTCGTCGGACATCGATCTCATCTTCGTTTACCCTGACGAAGGCGACACTGCGGGGCCGCGCCGAATCGCCAATCGTGAGTTCTTCGATCGCCTGGGGCAGCGCGTGATCGCCGCATTGCACGATGTCACGCCGGACGGCTATGTCTTCCGGGTGGACATGCGCTTGCGGCCCTATGGCGAAAGCGGGCCGCTCACCACGACCTTCAACGGTCTGGAGGCCTACCTCGAGACGCAGGGGCGCGCGTGGGAACGCTATGCGTGGCTGAAGGCCCGCGCGCTCACCGGCGACCGCAGAGGCGAACTCGACGCGCTGGTGGCTCCTTTCGTATTCCGCAAATACCTGGATTACGACGCGTATGACGGACTGCGCGATGTGCATCGCCAGATCCGCGAGCAGGGCCTGCGGCGCGACTACCTCGCGAACGTGAAACTCGGGGACGGCGGCATCCGGGAAATCGAATTCATCGTGCAGGCATTGCAGATCGTCCGCGGTGGTCGCGAGCCGGAGTTGCGAGTCAAAGGCACGCTGCCGGCATTGGCCGTGCTCGATGCGCGGGGCTTGCTGCCGCAATCCGCGGTCGCCGCGTTGCGCGATGCGTACGTCTTCCTGCGCCGGGTCGAGCATCGCCTGCAGTATCGCGACGACCAGCAGACGCACCAGCTTCCGGCGAACGACGATGAACGTGCGCTGCTCGCGGACAGCATGGGTTTCGCGGCACTCCGCGATTTCAACGCCGAACTGACGCGACATCGCGAGCAGGTGAGCGAACAGTTCGCGCAGATCTTCGGCGATTCCGGAAAGACCGGTGCAGGCGGGAACGGGGCATTTACCGGAGTATGGGAGGAACCGAAGGCGACCACCACCTCGCGCGAACATCTGAGCGCCGCCGGGTTCATTGATGCCGACGCGCTGCTCGCCACTCTCGCCCGCGTTCGCGCCGGCAGCCGCTACCAGCAATTGCCTGCGATGTCGCGACAGCGGTTCGACGCGCTGATGCCCGAACTGCTGGCGACGTCCGCCGCCAATCCCGGCGCAGCCGGCGCACAGGTGGTGTTTGGACGATTGCTGGCGCTGCTCGAGGCGGTGAGCCGGCGCAGCGCCTATTTGGCCCTGGTGACCGAACATCCACCGTTGCTGCCGCGGATTGCGCAGTTGATGGGCGCATCGGCGTGGGCCGCCGAATACCTGACGCAACATCCTCTGCTGCTCGACGAGCTGCTCGACGCGCGCATCCTTCTGGCCGAGCCGGATTGGGACGCATGGCGTGAGGAACTCGCGCGGCAGATGGCCGGCCACGCGGGCGACGCTGAACGCCAGATGGACACGCTACGTCATTTCCGCCACGCGCAGACGTTTCGCCTGCTGGCGCAGGATCTGGGCGGGCTGCTGACCGTGGAAAGACTGGCGGATCACCTGTCGGCGCTGGCCGACGTGCTGCTTGGGGCCACGCTGGGTGCGTGCTGGGCGCAGCTTGCGGGTCCGCAGTCGTCGCCACCACGATTTGCAATCATCGGCTATGGAAAATTGGGCGGCAAGGAGTTGGGCTACGCGTCGGACCTCGATCTCGTGTTTCTTTACGATGTCGATGCCGACGATTCCGAAGGCGAGGCCCGCCAGGATCGTTATGCGCGCCTGGCGCAGCGGCTCATCACATGGATCACCAGCAACACGGCGGCAGGCCAACTCTACGACACCGATCTGCGCCTGCGACCGGACGGCGCGTCGGGCCTGCTGGTGTCGAGCCTCTCCGCGTTTCGCAAGTATCAGAAGGAAAGCGCGTGGACGTGGGAGCATCAGGCGCTGACGCGCGCGCGATTCGTCGCCGGCGACGCACAACTAGGCGCAACATTCGAAGCGGACCGCGAGTCGATCCTGCGGCTGCCGCGGGATTTGGGACCGCTCGCGGCCGACGTTGGCGACATGCGCCGCAGGATGGCGGTCGGGCATCCCAATCGCACCGCGCTCTTCGATCTCAAGCACGACCCCGGCGGCATGGTCGACATCGAGTTCACCGTGCAATACCTGGTTCTGGCGCACGCGCACCGCTTTTCCGTGTTGACACGCAACGCGGGCAACATTGCGTTGCTGGGGATGGGCGCCGATCTCGGACTTCTGCCGGACACGCTCGCGGGCGAGGCCGCCGACGCCTACCGCATGTACCGCCGTTTGCAGCACCAGATCAGGCTCACTGGCGTGGCGCACGCGCGAGTGGAACCCGAGGGGCTCGCGGCGCCGCGAGCGGCCGTCGCCGAGCTTTGGATGCACGTCTTCGGTGTCGCCTGGCAGTCTGTGTCGAACAACCGTGCGGGCGTTGCAGGGGAAATCGGCTAAAATCGAGGTTTGCAATCGGTGCAGGCTTCAGGAGAACCGCCATGTCGATGGCCGACCGCGATGGATGGATCTGGTATGACGGCAAGATGGTGCCGTGGCGCGAGGCGACCACGCACGTCCTGACGCACACGCTGCACTACGGCATGGGCGTATTTGAAGGCGTGCGCTGCTACAAGACCGTGGACGGCCCGGCGATCTTCCGCCTGCGCGACCATACCGATCGCCTGTTCCGTTCGGCGCACATCTTCGGCATGAAGATCCCGTATACCCGGGACGTCCTCGACGCCGCGCAACTGGCTTGCGTCCGCGACAACAAGCTCGAGTCCTGCTACCTGCGGCCGCTCGCGTTCTACGGCTCGCAGGCGATGGGTGTGGCCGCCAAGTCCAACCCGGTGCGCGTCTGCATCGCGGCGTGGCCGTGGGGCAGTTATCTGGGTGCCGAAGGCATGGAAAAGGGCATCCGCGTGAAGACGTCGTCGTTCACGCGTCACCACGTCAACATCACGATGACTGGCGCCAAGGCCGTGGCCAACTACGCCAATTCGATCCTTGCCAACCAGGAAGCCACGCACGACGGCTACGAAGAGGCGCTGCTGCTCGATCCACAGGGCTATGTTTCCGAAGGCTCGGGCGAGAACATCTTCCTGGTCATCGGCGGCGAATTGCATACGCCTGATCTGTCTTCGGGCGCATTGAACGGCATCACGCGCAATACGATCTTCACGTTTGCCAAGGAGCTCGGCATCCCGGTGCACGAACGACGAATCACGCGCGATGAGGTCTACTGCGCCGACGAGTCGTTCTTCACCGGCACCGCCGCCGAAGTCACGCCGATCCGCGAGCTGGACAACAGGACGATCGGGTCCGGTACCCGCGGTCCGGTCACAACCAAACTGCAGGCGATGTTCTTCGACGCGGTCAATGGCCGTATGCCCTCGAAGAAGGCCTGGCTGACCAAGGTGTGAGCATGAGCCACGCCAACGACCCGGTCCCGGTTGCCGTCAAACCTGCCGAACTACCGGTGTTCTGCCCAAACCCGGCGATGCCTCTTTGGTCGTCTCATCCGCGTGTCTTCCTCGATATTGCCGAAACGGGTGAAACGATGTGCCCGTATTGCGGAACCCGCTACAAGCTCGAGGGTGGGCCGCGCAAAGGCGGCCACTGAGATCGTGAACAGCGGGCACCCCTTGCCCGCCCCAGGGGCCGCGCCAGGCGCGTGGCAACATGGTCTCGCGTTACGCTGAAATGGACGTCGAACGCATCCTGATCATCGCCCCGTCGTGGGTAGGGGACGCCATTCTGTCCGAGCCGCTGGTCGGCCTTCTGCGCGATCCCTACGAGGATCCGATCGTCGACATTCTGGCGCCCTCGTGGTGTGCCCCGGTCTATGCACGCATGCGCGGAATTCGGCGGATCGTGGAAACGCCGTTCGGGCACGGCAAGTTCGATCTGGCCAGCCGACGCAAGCTCGCGCGCGAATTCAGGGCCGAGGGTTATACGCGAGCGTTCATATTGCCCAATTCGTGGAAGTCCGCGCTGGTGCCCTACCTTGCGCGCATCCCCAAAAGGATCGGCTATCGCGGCGAGGCGCGCTACGGCCTGCTGACGGACGCGCGCAAACTCGACAGGAAGGCGATGCCGCGCCTCGTTGATCGCTTTGCCGCGCTTGCCGCGTCGCCGGGCGCGCTGGTCCCGCTTTCTCCAGCGCCGGTGTTGGTCCCCGATGCGATCAATCGCGCGGGAGCCTTGCGCGCACTCAACCTCCGGCCCGACCGACCTGCCGTCATTCTTTGCCCCGGCGCGGAATTCGGCGCAGCCAAGCGCTGGCCGCCGAACCAGTTCGCCGAACTCGCCGAAATGTTCCTGCGCCAAGGGCTGCAGGTGTGGATCGTCGGCTCCCCCAATGACAAGATTTCCTCCGAAGCCGTGTTGATGGTGATGGGCGAGGCCGCGGCCAAGGTGCGCGACCTCACGGGTCGTACCGACCTTGGCACGACCATCGACATCCTGTCGTCGGCCTCGCTCGTCATCAGCAACGATTCAGGTCTCATGCATGCGGCGGCCGCAGTCGGCGTTCCGCTCGTCGCGCTGTTTGGGTCATCGTCGCCGGTGTATACGCCGCCGCTCTCGCCGTTTGCGCACATCGCCAAGATCGACATTGCATGCAGCCCCTGCTTCAAGCGCGAATGCCCGCTCGGGCACTTCAAGTGCATGCGGGAATTGAAGCCGGACATGGTCTACAATCTCGCGCGAAGCGCCCTGCCGGCCCACCTGCCGCCGAACCCACCGGCAAATTGACGAGTAAAATCGGACGCGCGAATTCGGACGAGAAGAATCGATCATGGCCAAGGCACGCACCACACCGATCTATGTCTCGCCCCAGGACGCGGCGCTGGCGTTTTATCAGGCGTTCGAGGCGCGTGATCTGGACGCGATGATGACCGCGTGGGCCGACGACGAGGACATCGTATGCGTGCACCCGGGCGGATCGCGCATGGTTGGCTACGATGCGGTGCGCAACGCCTGGGAGCAACTCTTCTCAGGCGACACCAAGCTCTCGTTCCGCCTGGACGAGATCGTGGTGCTGGAAACGGTTGGACTTGCGATGCAGAGCGCGATTGAACACGTCGCGACTGCCGACGGCACCGCGCGAGGCGCCGCCGTGGCCACCAATGTATTCATGCGCACGCCGTCGGGCTGGCGGATGGTTTGCCACCACGCATCACCCGTCGCCCAAACCATAACTACCGCGCCCGCTGGCCCTCTGCATTAGGGGCCACATGCGACGGTCATTTAGGAGACACACGATGAACGCGCACAACGCATTCAAATTCCTGGCAACTGTGGTCGCCGTCGCCTCGTGCCTGGGATCGGCCTTGGCACAACAGGTGACCGGTGTGCTGGGTTCGCCGAGCGCCACCACGACCCTCGACGGCAAGCAACTGCCGCCGCCCAACCCGAAGTTCGAAGGGGTGATCAAAGAAACGGCTTCGGAGTCGAAAGCCTGGTGGGCGCCACGCGTTGTGCCGCCGAAGGGCGCGCCGAACGTGCTGCTCATCATGACCGACGACAGCGGGTTCGGCGCGCCGGGTACCTTCGGCGGCGTTGTTCCGACACCGGCAATGGATCGCATCGCGCAGAGCGGGCTGCGCTACACGAACTTCCACTCGACATCGCTCTGCTCGCCTTCGCGCGCAGCATTGATCACCGGGCGCAACCACCACGTCGCCGGCTTCGGCGTGGTAGGCGAAATCGCGACGGGCTTCCCGGGCTACGACTCCGTCATTCGGAAGGAGAACGGCACCATTGGCGCCATCCTGCGGGACAACGGGTACGCGACCTCGTGGTTCGGGAAAAATCACAACACGCCGTTCTATCAGTCGACGCAGGCCGGGCCCTTCGACCAGTGGCCGAACGGCATGGGTTTCGAGTACTTCTATGGCTTCGTTGGCGGCGACGCCAGCCAGTGGCAGCCGAATCTGTTTCGCAATACGACAGCCATTTACCCCTTTGAGGGCAAGCCGGGCTGGAATCTCACCACGGCCATGGCCGACGAGGCGATTCAGTACATGAAGCAGATTAAGGCGGTCGCGCCGGAAAAGCCGTTCCTCGTCTACTACGTCCCGGGCGGCACGCACTCGCCGCACCATCCGACGCCGGAGTGGATCAAGAAGATCGGCGACATGCACCTGTTCGACCAGGGCTGGAACAAGATCCGCGCGACCATCTTCGCCAACCAGAAGCGGCTGGGCATCATGCCTCCCAACGCTCAACTGACCCCGTGGCCGAAGGAACTGCCGGAGTGGGATTCGCTCGGATTCATCGAGAAGAAGCTCTTCATCAAGCAGGCCGACGTTTACGGGGCCTACCTTGCCTACACTGACCATGAGATCGGCCGCGTCATCCAGGCGGTCGAGGACATGGGCCAGCTCGACAACACGCTGATTATCTATATCGCCGGCGACAACGGCGCGAGCCCCGAAGGGATGCTCAACGGCACGCCGAACGAATTCACCACCTTCAACGGCGTTCCGGTGCCGGTCGACGCCCAGATGCTCTGGTACCCGTTCTGGGGATCCGACAAGACCTTCCCGCACTTTGCCGCCCCTTGGTCCTGGGCGATGGACACGCCGTTCAAGTGGACAAAACAGGTGGCGTCGCACTACGGCGGCACGGCACAGGGCATGGCCGTGTCGTGGCCGGGCCACATCAACGACTCCGGCGGCATCCGCCGTCAGTTTCACCACCTCATCGACATCGCTCCGACCATCCTCGAAGCGACGGGCATCCCGTTGCCGGACATGGTCGATGGCATCAAACAGCGCCCCATGGACGGCGTGAGCATGGCCTACACCTGGGACAAGGCGAGTGGCAACGCGCCCAGCCGGCACACCACCCAGTATTTCGAGATGCTCGGCAACCGCGCGATCTATCACGACGGCTGGATCGCGGCGACGACGCCGGCGACGTTGCCGTGGGAACTGAGCACCAAGCCACCGCCCGATGTGATCACCGGGTACAAGTGGGAACTCTACAACGTCGGCGATCTGCAAGCGGTCGATCCTACCGAGTCCAACGACCTAGCGGCCACCATGCCGGACAAGCTGAAGCAGATGCAGGACCTGTTCTACGCCGAAGCAACAAAACACGACGTGCTGCCGCTCGACAACACGTCGCTGACGCGGTGGAACGCGCCCAAGCCGAACCTCACGGGCGGGCGCAACGTTTTCACCTACTCGGGACCGATGACCGGCATACCCAACAGCGGCGCACCGAGCATCCTGAATAAGGCGTACACGATTACCGCCGAGGTCACGATCCCCAAAGGTGGCGCGGAAGGCATGATCGTCACCGACGGCGGGCGCTTCGGCGGCTACGGTCTTTTCCTGAGCAAGGGCGTGGCGGGCTTTCGTAAGGGCAAGGTGGTGTTTCTCTACAACCTGCTCAACCTGAAGCGGACGGTGTGGGCAGGTCCCGAGCTGGGCGCCGGCAAGCACACCATCGTCTTCGACTACAAGCCCGACAGCCCGGGGCTGGGCAAGGGCGGGACGGGCGTGCTTTCGGTGGACGGCAAGGTGGTCGCCCGAAATTCAATGGAACACAGCACCCCGATCACGTTCCCGGAGGACGAAACCTTCGACATCGGCAGCGATACTCGCACCGGCGTCGCGATGGTGGAATATCGCTACGATGTTCCGTTCAAGTTCACCGGCACGATCAACGAGCTCACGTTCAATCTCGGTCCGGATCAGTTGACGGCAGAGCAGCGCGAGACGATGCAAACGACCGTGGCCGGAGCACGCGATTAGAGGCGGCTGCGTAATACCAAGTCCAGAGCGCGAGCCTTGCAAAGGGGCCCGCCATTCGCTTCAGCGCGCCTTATTTTTCTAAACCGAGGCTGCCCTGAGAAAACCTTTCGTCGCAACCGCGAATACTTGTGCGGAGGCTACCCAAGCGCTACGCCGTTCCGCCGACCGTCAGCCCGTCGATCTTCAATGTCGGCTGGCCCACGCCGACCGGCACGCTCTGCCCTTCCTTGCCGCACGTGCCAACACCCCCGTCGAGTGCGAGATCGTTGCCGATCATCGACACCCTGGTGAGCGCCTCCGGGCCATTGCCAATGAGGGTGGCGCCCTTGACCGGATAGCTGAGCTTGCCATCCTTGATCATCCACGCCTCCACCATCGAGAAAACGAACTTGCCGCTGGTGATGTCGACCTGCCCGCCGCCGAAATTCGCGGCATAGAGCCCGTCCTTCACCGACGCGATGATTTCCGCCGGATCGTGGTTGCCCGCCAGCATCATCGTGTTCGTCATGCGAGGCATCGGCATGTGCGCGAACGATTCGCGGCGGCCGTTGCCGGTGGGCGCGACGCCCATCAGCCCCGAGTTGAGACGATCCTGGAGGTAGCCCTGCAGGATGCCATCCTCGATCAATACCGTACGCTGTGTTGCATTGCCTTCGTCGTCGATGTTGAGCGAGCCACGCCGCTCCTCGAGCGTGCCGTCGTCGACGACCGTGACGCCTTTCGCCGCAACCCGCTTGCCCACGCGCCCCGCAAACGCGCTGGTGCCCTTGCGGTTGAAATCGCCTTCCAGCCCGTGGCCGATCGCTTCGTGCAACAGAATACCCGGCCAGCCGCTCCCGAGAACGACGGTCATGTTGCCGGCGGGAGCGGCGCGCGCCGACAGGTTGAGCACGGCCTGATCGACGGCCTCCTTGGCATAACGATCGATCACTTCGTCGGTGAAATACGCATAGTCGAAGCGCCCGCCTCCGCCTGAATGACCCTGCTCGCGCCGACCGTCTTCCTCGACGATCACCGTGAGGGACAAGCGCACGAGGGGTCGGACATCGGCCGCCACCAGGCCGTCGCTGCGCGCGATCAGGATCGTTTCGTGTTCGCCGGCGAGCGCGGCCATGACCTGAGTGACGCGATTGTCTGTAGCGCGCGCGCGGCGTTCGAGTCGCTCAAGCAGCGCCACCTTGTCTGCTTCCGTCAGGCTGCCGACCGGATCTGTCAGCGCATAGAGCGCCCGCGCGGAACCGCGCTGCGACAATGGCGCGACCGTGGAGCCTCCCTGCCGGCCAATGGCCCGCACCGCGACCGATGCTTCGGTGAGTGCCGCGAGCGAAATGTCATCCGAATACGCGTACGCCTGCTTGTCGCCGCTGACGGCGCGCACGCCGACGCCGCGATCGATGTTGAACGTCCCCGACTTGACTATGCCCTCCTCCAGACTCCAGCTCTCGAACCGCGAGTGCTGGAAATAGAGATCGGCGAACGCGACGTCGTGGGCGTGAATGTCGGCGAGCACGCGAGAAAGCTTTGCCTGGTCCAGGCCGGAAGGTGCCAGCAGCAGGCGTTCCGCGTCGGCCAGGAGTACCGCGGAAACGGGGGGAACGGATAGGTCGGTCAAGGAGGCAGTCCTGATGAAGAGTGGAACGGTCGCAAATGCGCTGTGCAAGGCGGATTCTACTCTGCCGACGTTCAGGCCTGGTGGGCGGCACCCGCCGCCACGCTCTGCCCCCCGCCCTGTCCAAGATAAGTTGCTGCAACCTTCGGATTCGAGGCAAGTTCCACGCTGGGACCCTCGAGTGCCAGTTCGCCGGTCTCCAGCACATAACCGTAGTCGGACACCTGCAACGCGGCCCGCGCATTCTGCTCGACGAGCAGGATCGATACGCCCGTCGCCTTCAGTGCCGACACGATGTTGAAGATTTCGCGCACGACCAGCGGGGCCAATCCGAGCGACGGCTCATCCAGCATGAGGAGCTTGGGCGAGCTCATCAGCGCGCGTCCCAGCGCGAGCATCTGCCGCTCGCCGCCGGAAAGCGTGCCGGCGAGCTGCGAACGCCGTTCCTGCAGACGGGGAAAGCGCGCATAGACATCGTCGCGCGTGCGCGCAATGCCGCGATCACCGCGGCGCGCCCGCGCAAATGCGCCCAGCTCCAGGTTGTCGGCCACCGTCATCGACGCGAACAGATCGCGCTTCTCGGGCACGAGCACCAGTCCGCTGCCTACGCGCTCCTCCACCGAAAGTGATCCGACCGCCTCCCCAAAGTAACGAATGTCGCCCTTGGACGTGAGTGTGCCCATGATCGCCCCGAGCAGCGTGGTCTTGCCGGCGCCATTGGGGCCGATCACCGTGACAATGGTGCCCTCGCCGACCGTGATGGAAACCTTGTGGACGGCCTCAACCTTGCCGTAGGACGCCGACAGGTCGCGGACTTCGAGGAGTGTCGTCATATCAATGCAAATCCTGAACCACGAAGTGCACGAAGAACACGAAGGAAAACAAAATCTGCAAAACACCGCGTTCGTGAATTCCCTTCCTGAATCGGACTATCTTCGTGCACTTCGTGTCCTTCGTGGTTCAAGACGTTGATCGGCGTCATATCACCCCTCCGAGATACGCCTCGAGCACTTTCTCGTTTTTCTGGATTTCGGCAGGCTGGCCTTCTGCCAGCTTTTCGCCGAAATCCATCACCACGAGCCGGTCGGTCAGCCCCATCACGAAATCCATGTCGTGCTCAACCAGCAACACGGTCATTCCGTCCGCCTTCAGCGAACGCAGCAACCTGGCCAGTTCCTGCTTCTCCAGGAAACGCAATCCGGCCGCCGGTTCATCGAGCAGCAACAGCAACGGATCCGCGGCAAGCGCGCGCGCGATCTCGACTATTCGCTGCTTGCCGAGCGGCAAGCTGCCCGCGGCGTCGAAAGTGTGGTCGCCCAGACCCACGCGCTCGATGGCGCGCGCCGCTTCCGCCCTGGTCCGCGCCTCCTCGATGCCATCGAGCGCCAGGGCCGCGCGTACGATGCCGGTGGTGCCGCGCAGGAACGCACCGAGCGCGACGTTGTCGAGGACCGTCATCTGCGGTATCAGCTTCACATGCTGGAAGGTGCGGCCGATCCCGCGCCGGGCGATCTCATACGGCGGAGCGCCCCCGATCGACTCACCTCGAAACGTCACGTCGCCCGACGTCAGCGCCGCGGCGCCGGAAATGAGGCTGAACGTCGTGCTCTTGCCCGCGCCATTGGGGCCGATCAACCCCAGGATTTCGCCGGGGCGGATTTCGAAAGACAGGTCGTTGACGGCGATCAATCCCCCGAATTGCTTCCGCGCTTTTTTCATCTCCAGCAACGGGCCTGCATGTCTTGCATGGTCGCGTGCTGGAAGCGGTTCGGCGACGGAGACCGGCCGCGGCTTTCGTCGGGGCGTCAGGCGTTCGATCCACGGCCACAGTCCCTCGCGCGCAAACTGGAGGATCAGCACCATGAGAACGCCGAATACTATCAGTTCAAAATTGCCCGAGCGGCCGAATAGCCACGGCAGAACGTCCTGCAATACCTGCTTCAACAGGGTGATCACCGTCGCACCAAGGACTGCACCCCAGACGCTGCCGGCGCCGCCCACGACAGCCATGAACAGGTACTCGATGCCCATAGGCACTCCAAAGGGCGTCGGGTTGACGAAGCGCTGCAGGTGCGCATACAGCCATCCGGAAATGCACGCGAGCAACGCCGCATAGACGAACGTCACGCTCTTGAGGCGCGCGGCGTCGACACCGAAGGCTTCGGCCATTTCCAGCCGTCCTTTCAGAGCGCGGATCGCGCGCCCGGGACGCGAGTCGAGCAGGTTGTTGGTCGCCCACAGCGACGCCAGCGCGATGGCCCAGATCAGATAGTAATAGCGGTGCTCGCTCTTCAATTCGAATCCGAAGATGGACAGCGCGGGAATGCCGCTCATCCCGGTGTGGCCGCCCAGAATCTCCAGGTTGCCGAACACATAGAAGAGGCTCATTCCCCACGCGATGGTCGCGAGCGGCAGGTAATGTCCCTTCATCCGCAGCGTGATGAAGCCCAGGAACAGCGCGACCGCCGCCGTGATCGCCATGCCGATGGCCAGCGCGAGCCAGGGCGAAGTCCCGAATTTCGTCGTGAGATATGCCGTCGTGTAGGCGCCCAGGCCCACGAACGCCGCCTGCCCGAACGAAGTCTGTCCCGCGACACCCGTCAGCAGCACAAGTCCAAGCGCGACGATGCTGTACAGCCCGATATAGTTGCCGAGCGTCACCCAGAATTCGGGCGCAAACAGCGGGACCAGTGCCAGCGCCACCACCAGTGCCGCAAACGCCGCGCGCGACCAGTGCATCCTCATTCGTCTTCCTCGTGGTGCGTCGTGGTGAGGCTGCGCCACAGCAACACCGGGATGATCAGCGTGAAGACGATCACTTCCTTGAATGCGCTGGCCCAGAACGACGAGAAGGATTCGATGAGACCGACCAGCAGCGCGCCCGCGGCGGCGATCGGATAACTCGACAGCCCGCCGATGATGGCACCCACGAAACCCTTCAATCCGATGAGGAATCCCGAGTCGTAGTAGATTGTCGTGATCGGACCGATAAGCACACCCGAGAACGCGCACAGCAACGCCGCCAGCGTGAAGGTCAGCGCACCGGCAAAGTCCGGCGACACACCGACGAGGCGCGCGCCCGCCCGATTCACTGCCGTCGCCCGCAGCGCCTTGCCGTACAGCGTCCGGCCGAAGAAGAGGGCAAGCGCGCCGATCAGAGCGAGACTCGAGGCCACCACCAGCAGGCTCTGGACGCTGATGTTCACGCCGCCGATCTCGAAGGACCCCGATGAAAAGGCCGGTGTGCGCGAACCCTCGGCGCCGAAGAACCACAGACCCAGACCCAGCATGGTGAAATGGAGCGCGACGGAAACGATCAGCAGGACGAGCACGCTCGCATCGGCCAGCGGCTGGTAGGCGACGCGATACAGCAGCGGTCCCAGCGTCGTCACCGCGGCGAGCGTCAGCAGCACCTGAACGGGAAACGGCAACTGCATCGGCGCCAGCCATGCGACCAGTGCGGCGACAATGATCGGCACGCCAGTCCACGCGAACAAGCGCCGCGGCAACCGCCGCGTCTCGCCTCGCCGCACGCATACCCACGATTCCATGAGCCCGGCAATCACTGCCATGCCGATGAGCACCCTTACCGTGCCTGGCGCCCTGCCCATCTGCAATCCCGCCAGTGTCAGCGTGCCCCAGGCCACGAATTCGCCCGCGGGTATCCACACGACCCGTGTAACGGTGAACACGAGTACCAGCGCCAGCGCGAGCAGCGCATAGATCGCACCATTGGTGATGCCATCCTGCGCGAGGAGCACGGCGATCGAGAAGTCCATCGTTGGAGGTCGCGGCGTGTCGCTGCTTTCGCGCTGATGGAGGGCCGGGGTTCGAACCGGCCGCGCGGCGCGGCCGGATTGCGTTCAGACGTGCAGCCTTACTTGATCAGCACCCACTTTTCGTTTTCGACCTTCACCATCACGCGGGCGCGGTTGTCGAGGCCATTGTGGTCATTCGCGTTCATCACGAACACGCCATGCGTGCCGATCACTTTGGAATTCTCGAGCGCGTCGCGCAGCGCCGTGCGGAATTCCCTGGTGCCCGGCTTCGCCTTTTTCAGCGCTTCCGGTATCGCCTTGGACAGCAGGATATACGCATCGTACAAATGCCCGCCAAACGTCGAGCGCGTGCCGAATTTCTGTTCGTATTTCGTCACGTACTCGGCAGCCGTCTTCTTGACCTCGTTTGAATCCGGCAACTGCTCGTACACCAGCATCGGACCGGAGGGGAGGATCTGGCCATTGCCATCCTTGCCGACCACGCGCAGAAAATCGGGATTGGCGACACCGTGTGTCTGATAGATCTTGCCCTTGAAATTGCGCGCGACCAGTTCCTTCACCGGCGTGGCGCCCGGCGTGCCCGCGGCTCCGATGAGTACCGCATCCGGATTGGCGGCGATGAGCTTGAGTACCTGCCCCGTTACCGAAGGATCGTTCCGGTTGTATTTCTCTTCGGCGACGACCTTGATGCCCGCCGTCTGCGTCGAACGTTTGATCTCCGCCAGCCAACCGTCGCCATAGGCGTCGGCGAATCCGATGTATCCCATCGTCTTCACGCCATTGGCCTTCATGCTGACCGCCACCGCATCGGCCATCAACGCATCGTTCTGCGGCGTCTTGAACACCCAGCGCGTCTTCGGGTCCATCGGATTGATGATCGCGGCGGACGCGGCCAGCGAGAGCATCGGTGTGCCGGAATCGACGGCGACTTCGCGCATGGCAAGGGAATTCGGCGTGATGGTGGAACCGACGATCACATCGACCTTGTCTTCGCTGATCAGCTTGCGCGCATTGGTCACCGCCTTGGTCGTATCCGAGCCGTCGTCCAGCACGATCCAGTTGACCTTTTCTCCGCCGATCGCCGCGGGCAGCAGTTCGATCGTGTTCTTCTGCGGTATACCGAGCGAAGCGGCCGGACCCGTCATGGAAAGGGTCACGCCGATGTTGATGTCGGCCGCAGCCGGACCGGCCAGCACCAGCGTCAAGGCGAGTGCCGGCAGGAACAAAGCACGTTTCATGGACTTCCTCCGATGGGATGAAACTGATGAACAATTTGCGTCGCATGGGCGGGTTCATGACTGTCCGCCGTGGACGATTCTTCGTCTATTTTGGCATGGCGGCCCATGATCGTTCAATTTCGGGCAAAAGGGAACTCGCAGGGGCAATCTCCCAGGCTACCGAAAGCCGCTTCGCTCGATGTTACCGGGGCCCGCACATCCCGACGGTGTCCGGCCCATAGCCCTCGGCGACATAGCCCCTCGCCACCATGGCGTCGCGCAGTGCACGATCGGTGGTGTATCGGTGGTTCGAATCCACCCGACGGTTCCACACCCGGTAGATGGGCACCGAGCTCGGCGGGCAGGCGCCGCTGACTGCATCGGGCAGGATTTCATGCATCACTGCGGGCGACTCGTAAACAAAGGTCGGAAACTTGACGAGTGCGTCGCTGCATTCGACCGGACTGGCCGAAAGGAAATGGGAGTCGCCCAGTGCGGGAGGAATGTAGAACCGGCATACTGGGTTCGCCCCGACCTGCGGCACCGACCATGCCTTGAACGACCTCCCCGTGCGCGCCCACCCGTTGAATTGGCCGGAATCCAGCGCAGCGATTTCCCGCGGCAGCGAAGTGATGAAATAGTGATCGAACCCGGCGTGGTAGAACTCGATTACGTCGACAACATCCTGCGCCGTCGTGCTGCCGATTCCCGCCAGGACGGCGCTCGCCGACATCCCTGCCGCGCCATAGGCAAGAACGACCGAGGCCGTACGCGGACCCGCGGCAAGCGGATGAAACTTCATGTCCAGCGTGCACGTCGCGCCGGCAGCGAGAGCCTGCCCCGGAGCGCAAGTTCCAGCAAGCAAGAAGTCGCCGGGATGACTTCCCTGCAATAGGACTCCAGTAAGCGTCAGCGTGGCTGTCCCGGTGTTCCGCACGGTGATTGTTTGCTGCACGCTGGTGCTGCCGATGAGCACGCCCCCAAAGTCGAGTGCATTGGGGGTAACGGCGAGTCCGGGCGGCACCGGGTCCGTTCCCGTTCCAGCGAGCGTGACCGTCGCATTCCCGCCGTTCGTCGCGACGGCGAGGCTCGCGCTGCGTGCCCCGGCCCGGACCGGTGTGAACTGGTAGGTCACCGTACAGCTCTGCGACGCCGTCAGCGTCGTGCCATTTGCGCAGGTGCCCGTGCGCGCAAAGTCCCCGGGGTTGAGGCCGCCCGGCGTAAGTGTCGCGAGTGCCAGCGTCCCGCCTCCGGTATTCGTGATGTTGAACGTCTGTGTGACACTTGAATTCCCCACGGTGACGCTGCCGAACGCCAGCGCCGTCGCGCTGGTGGCCAACACGGGAGAAATACTTCCCGAGTCCGCGAACTGGTAGATGTCACCCGTCGCATAGTTGGCGAAATACAACTCGCCCGCCTCGTCCTCGCCAAACGTGCTGATGCTGTAACCCGTGGAGCCCAGTTCGGATGGTATCCACGTGCCCGCGAAGTTCTTTTGCGCAGCCCAGATTCGTCCCGTACAGTAGTCGGCGTAGAGGTATTGCCCGATCAGCGCCGGTACCGCCGCACCCCGGTAGACATACCCGCCCGTGATCGAACAGCCGAGGCTGTGGGTATAGGTTACGACCGGCGGGGTGAGCGAAGGATCGTTGCAGGGAACGGGCGGCGAAGCCAACCCGGTGCAGGATGTTCCTTCCATGATCCGCCAACCGAAATTGGTGCCTGCACCGGTTCCCATCGGCAACATGTCCACTTCCTCGACCGCGCCCTGGCCGACGTCGCCGAACCAGAAGTCGCCATTCAGGCGGTCGAACGATATCCGCCATGGATTGCGTACGCCGATCGCAAAAATTTCCTTCTGGCCGCCCACGCCAGTCGCATACGGATTGCCCGGCGGAATGGCGTAGGGATTGGCGCCGCCGTTGTCGACATCGATGCGCAGGATCTTGCCCAGCAGCTTGGACTTGTCCTGGGCATTGCCGATGGTGCCGTGCGAGTCGTTGGCGCCACCGCCGTCGCCCATGCCGATATACAGGTAACCGTCGGGGCCGAATTTGACTGCGCCGCCGTTGTGGTTGGCCTCCGGCTGCGCAATGGTGAGCAGCACGGTTCCCGACAGCGGATCCGCGACGTCGGAGTTGCCCGCGCTTGCCAGATAGCGGGCGATGACCGTGGCGCCGTCGGACTTGCGTGTGTAGTTGACGTAGAACTGGCGGTTCGTTGAGTACCGCGGGTGGAACGCGATTCCCAACAAGCCCTGTTCGCCGCTGCCCGCGGTCACGCCGCTCGCCCCGCCCAGGTCGAGGAACGGGTTAGCCAGTACCGCGCCACTCTTGATGATCAGGATCTTGCCGGTCTGCTGGACCACGAACAGCCGTTGGCTGCCGTCGTGTGCGTTGGTGATCTCGATCGGCGACGCAAAGCCGCTATGAACCTTGTTCCAGGTTACCGCGGCCAGCGCCGAAGGCGCGAAGGCCACGGCGAACTGGGCAATGACCAACAGGACAAAACGACGGCGGGGAGAGGCAGGTTCCATGGCGGAATCTCCATCGCGACGCTCCCCCCGAAGCCGCAAAATGATGAGCGATTACTTCTTCAGCGCGTCGCGAATTTCCCGGAGCAGAAGGATTTCCTCGGACGGCGGTGCCGGCGGAGCGGGCGTGGCATCAAAACGGGCCTTGGCTGCCGCCAGCTTCTTCACCATGATGAAAATCACGAAAGCCAGGATGATGAAATTGATCACGATGGTGAGGAAATTGCCGTAGGCCAGCAATGGTACGCCGGCCTTGGTCAGTGCTTCATAGGTCATCGGCCCGCTGTACCCCGCAGGCGGGCTGGCGAGCGTGAAGAAAAAATTCTGGAAGTCGAGGCCGCCGAAAATGCGGCCGATCACCGGCATGATGATGTCCTTGACCAGCGAATCGACGATTTTGCCGAACGCGCCGCCAATGATCACGGCCACGGCAAGGTCGATGACGTTGCCCTTGACGGCGAATTCCCGAAACTCCTTGAGCATCGACATGGTTCGGCTCCGTAGAAATGGAGTTGCGCGGCGTTCTACTTGCGTCTTGTGTTTCGGGCATCGATCAAACAGCGGCTTCGCCGGACTCTCCGGTGCGGATTCGCACCACCTGTTCGATGGCCGTCACGAAGATCTTGCCGTCGCCGATCTTGCCGGTATGCGCGGCCTTGATGATGGCCTCGACGGCACGCTCGACCATGCCGTCGGGAAGCACGACCTCCACTTTCACCTTCGGCAGGAAATCGACGACGTACTCGGCGCCACGATAGAGCTCCGTGTGGCCCTTCTGTCGGCCGAAACCCTTGACCTCGGTGACCGTCAGCCCGGTGGCGCCAAGCTCCGACAGGGCTTCACGGACTTCATCGAGTTTGAACGGTTTTACGATTGCTTCGATCTTCTTCATGTCCACTCCGGCGGAAGCCACAGGAATACTTCCGCGGTAGCTTACACGAAGGACATGGCCCCTTCTACCCTGAGGGCGCAGACGGCGGCAACGCTTTCCAATCATTCCACGCCGACGTGATCGGATAGCGCCAGTCCTTGCCGAAACCCCGCGCCGTGATGCGAATGCCGACGGCGGATTGCCGACGCTTGTATTCGCTGAGCTTGATGAGCCGCACGACCTTGGCGACGGCGTCGGACGGAAAGCCTGCGGCCACGATGTCGGCGGGGCTCAAGTCACGTTCGACATAAGCCTCGAGGATGCCGTCGAGAATGTCATACGGCGGGAGCGAGTCCTGGTCGGTCTGGTCGGGACGCAACTCCGCCGATGGCGCGCGCGTGATGATGCGCTCCGGAATCACCCGTCCCAGGCCGTTGCGGTAGTTCGACAGGCGGTAGACGAGCGTCTTGGGAATGTCCTTCAATACCGCGAAGCCGCCGGCCATGTCGCCATACAGCGTGGCGTAACCCACGGCCATTTCCGATTTGTTGCCGGTGGTCAGCACGATCGATCCGAACTTGTTCGACAGTGCCATGAGCACTGTCCCGCGGATGCGCGCCTGGATGTTCTCCTCGGCAGCGTCCGGCGCCAAGTCGTGGAATTCCGTGGCGAGCGTATCCAGGAAGGCGGAAAACACCGGCTCGATCGGCATTTCGTCGTAGCGCACGCCCAGGATGCCGGCCATTTCGCGCGCGTCCTCTAAGCTGATCGACGCGTTGTACGGCGACGGCAGCATCACCGCGCGGACCTTGTCGCGCCCCAGCGCGTCCACGGCCACCGCCAGCGTCAACGCCGAATCGATGCCTCCGGAGAGTCCCAGCAGAACGCCGGGGAAGCGGTTCTTGCCGACGTAATCGCGCACGCCCGTGACCAGGGCATCGTAGACATGCGGCTCCAGGCGTGGATCGAGCGCACCGCGCACGTGCCGTGGCCGCGCGCCGTCGAAGGCGACAAGCGCGACCGTCTCGTGCCATGCGGGCAACTGCTGCGCAAGCTCGCCGTCCGCGTCGACCACGAAGGACGCGCCGTCGAACACGAGTTCGTCCTGGCCGCCGACGCGATTGACATAGACGACGGCCAGGCCGGTCTCGCACGCGCGCGCGACGGCCTGCTTGCGGCGCAGCGCCTGTTGCCGCGTGTGGAAAGGCGAACCGTTCGCGACCAGCAGTACCTGCGCGCCGGCTACTTGCGCGCGCGCGGCGGGCCCGGGAAACCAGATGTCTTCGCAGATGACGAGGCCGAAGCGCACGCCGTCGACGTCGAACACACAGGGCGCATTGCCCGGTGCAAAATACCGCTGCTCGTCGAATACCGTGTAATTCGGCAGGCACTGCTTGCGGTAGACCTGAGCGACATGGCCGTCGCGAATGACGGCCATCGCGTTATGACGCTGGCCCTCGTGCAATTCCGGAAATCCGACCAGCAGCACGCCTGCGCTGACCTGTGCCGCCAATGCCGCGAGTTCACGCGCGCAGGCTTCCAGGAACGCCGGGCGCAGCACCAGGTCCTCCGGCGGATAGCCGCACAACGAAAGTTCGGGGGTCACCACAAGTGACGCGCCGGCCGCACGACTCTGCGCTGCTGCGTCCAGAATGCGGCGGGCATTGGCCGGGAGATCGCCGACATCCTGGTTCAATTGCGCGATCGCCAGATTCATCGAAAGATTTTACACCTGCGCCGGACCAGACCCGCCTGATTGGACTGGACGCCCGGGACCTTGAGCAACGCTGCCAATACCGGGAGAATCGCAAATACCCCCATGCGCGCCCCAGTCCCTTTCACTCCGCCGACCTTGCCCGTCGTCTCGTCGCCGCTCATTCGCGACGATGTTGCGCTCGGCGACATCGCGGCCCCGGCATGGAATGCGCTCTCCGGCTCCCAGCCGTTCCTGTCGCATGCCTTTCTGACCGCACTGCACGACACCGGTTGCGCGTCCCCGGAAACCGGATGGTCACCGCGCTACCTTACGGCATGGCGCGAGGGTGCGTTGATCGGTGCGCTTCCTCTGTATGCGAAGGCGCACAGCTACGGCGAGTACGTCTTCGACTGGGGCTGGGCAGATGCCTATCGTCGTCACGGCCGCCGCTATTACCCCAAATGGGTCGTCGCCGTCCCATTCACGCCCGTGCCCGGACCACGCGTATTGGCATCCGACGCGGGGATCCGACGCGCGCTTCTGCAGCGCGCGCTCGAGCGTGTCCGGGATGGCGGCCATTCGTCGTTGCACATCCTGTTCCCTACGGCCTCGGAAGTCGCGGAGGGTGAGGCAATGGGCATGATTCCGCGCGCGGGACTGCAATTCCACTGGACCAATCCGGGTTATCGCGACTTCGCAGACTTTCTCTCCTCATTTACGCACGACAAGCGCAAGAAGGTGAAGCAGGAGAGGCGCCGCGTCGCCGAAGCGGGTGTGACGTTCGAGCGCATTCGCGGGTCCGCAATCACCTTCGAAGACTGGGATTTCTTCTACCGCCGGTACGAACAGACCTACCGCGAACATCAATCGACCCCCTATCTCACTCGCGAATTTTTCGAACGCATCGGCACCACGCTCCCCGCGAACGTGCTGCTCGTCGTCGGCTCACGCGAGGGGCGCCGGATTTGTGCGGCGCTCGCCCTGCACGATGGCGAAACGCTCTGGGGGCGGTACTGGGGAACGAGCGAATTCGTGTCCGGCCTGCATTTCGAAGCCTGCTATTACCAGTCCATCGAGTTCTGCATCGAGCAGCGCCTCGCCCGCTTCGAAGGTGGCGCGCAGGGCATCCACAAGCTCGCGCGCGGACTGCTGCCGGTGGCAACCCATTCGCTACATGCCATCGGCGACCGCGGCTTCGCGTCGGCCATCGCCGACTTTTGTGCGCGCGAACGCCTCGACATTGCGCACACGGCCGACGAACTGGAGACTGGATCACCGTTCCGCAGACAGGACGCCGTCAGCTGAATGTTGATCTACTGCACCGACCACTTCGTCCTGCCGCTGCCGCCGGAGCATCGCTTCCCCATGCGCAAATATGCGGCGCTGCGCGAGCGGGTTGCCGAAGTGGCAGGTCCGCTGCTGCGCGTACCGGAACGCGTGACCGACGAACAACTCGCCCGCGCGCACGACCCCGCTTACATCGACGCGGTGTCGTGCGGCAGGCTCGATGCGCGTGCGCAGCGGCGCATTGGCTTTCCATGGTCTCCGGAAATGGTGGAGCGCTCGCGGCGCTCCACGGGCGCCACCCTCGCGGCCTGCCGGTCCGCGCTGCTCCACGGTTGCGGCGTCAATCTCGCGGGCGGCACCCATCACGCCCATCGCGATTTCGGGGAAGGCTTCTGCGTATTCAATGATGCGGCAGTCGCGGCGCGCGCGATGCAGGTCGAGTGCGGCATTTCACGTGTCGTGATTGTCGACCTCGACGTACACCAGGGCGACGGCACGGCGGCAATCCTCGCCGGCGACCCGTCCGCGTACACGTTCTCGATGCACTCGCGCAGCAACTTCCCCTTCCACAAGGGCCATTCCGACCTCGACGTGGAATTCGCCGATGGAATCGACGATCGCGGGTACCTTGCAGCGCTGGCGAACGCATTGCCGCACGCGATCGAGTGCTCCCGCCCGCAGCTCGCCATATATCTTGCCGGCGCAGATCCTTTCGTAGGTGATTCCCTGGGCAAGCTATCGCTCAGCAAGGCCGGACTCGCGGCGCGCGACGGCTTCGTTCTCGACACCCTGCGCCATGCCCGCATACCGGTTGCCATCGCGATGGCGGGCGGTTACGCCGACCGGATCGACGACATCGTGGACATCCATTTCGCGACCGTTTCCTGTGCGCTGGAACGGTTTGGGCATGATGCAGTCGTCGACCTCAGGGCCGGCAAGCCGCGCCTGAAAGCGCGCGCAGCCGCATGCTAGACTTCATTGCACATTGCGATTGATCGCCCCGCTCCGCTTCCTGCCATGACCTCCCCACTCCTTGTCGAACGCAACGGCACAGTCGCCACGCTGACGCTCAACCGACCCGATGCGCTCAACACGCTCGACTTCGCGCTGATGGATGCGCTGATCGACGCCGCGGCCGACGTCGCGGCCGACGATGCCCTGCGTGTTGTCGTGCTGCGTGGCGCGGGTCGCCACTTCATGGCTGGAGGTGATCTGCGCACGTTTGCCACGGAGCTTGCAAAACCGCCTGCGCAGCGCAATGCCGATTTTCAGCGCGTGATCGGCCGGCTGCATTCCGCCATCGAGAATTTTCACCGCATGCCACATCCGGTCGTCGGCCAGATTCACGGCGCGGTCGCGGGCTTTGGCCTTTCGCTCATGAATGCATGCGACCTGGTCGTCGCCGCTGACGATGCCTACTTCGCGTCCGCCTACCGCAATATCGCGCTTACGCCCGACGGCGGCGGATCATGGTCGCTGCCGCGCATCGTGGGGATGCGGCGAGCCATGGAAATCATGCTGCTGGGAGAGCGCTTCGATGCGCGTCACGCGCTGGGACTCGGCCTGGTCAACCGCGTTGTCCCCGCTGCAGAGCTGGAAAGTGCGGTCGCCGCCATAGTCGAGTCGCTGGTCAATGGTCCGGTCATGGCGATCCGCAACGCCAAGCGCCTCGTGCGCGAGTCTCTGGGACGGACGTTGCCGGAGCAGCTCGCCGCCGAAGCCGTGAGTTTCGGCACGTGCTCGGGCACGGATGATTTCGCCGAGGGCATCACGGCGTTCCTGGAAAAGCGTCCGGCAAGATTTGGCAACTGAGTCGGGAAGTGCGTATGAAGACTGAGTTTGGCCAACGAGTTCGGCCGCTGATCGTCGCGACCAGATAGGAGGCACCATGGGCGATCTCAGCGGCAAGACGTTGTTCGTTAGCGGAGGCTCACGCGGAATCGGTCTCGCCATCGCTCTGCGGGCGGCACGCGATGGCGCCAACGTCGCGATCGCGGCCAAGACTTCGGAGCCGAACCCGAAACTTCCCGGCACCATCCATTCGGCGGCAGCGGAAATCGAGCAGGCCGGCGGTCACGCGCTGCCGATTGTCTGCGACATCCGCGACGAGGCGAGCGTGCATGCGGCCGTCGCTGCGGCGGTGGGGCAATTCGGCGGAATAGACATCCTGATCAATAATGCCAGCGCCATCAGCCTGACCGGTACGCTGGAAACGCCGATGAAGCGCTTTGATCTGATGTTCGGCGTAAACGTCCGCGGCACGTTTCTCTGTTCGCAGGCTTGCCTACCGCACCTCAAGCTGTCGGCGGGCGCCGGCCACAATCCGCACATTCTCACGCTCTCCCCGCCGCTCAACCTCGACCCGAAGTGGTTCCGCGACCACGTCGCCTACACGATGGCCAAGTACGGCATGAGCCTTTGCGTGCTGGGCATGGCCGAGGAATTCCGGAAGGACGGCATCGCCGTCAACGCCTTGTGGCCGCGCACGGTTATCGCAACCGCGGCGCTGGCAATGATTCCCGGTGCGCGCGAACAACTCGACCGGACCCGTCAGCCGTCGATCATGGCCGATGCGGCTCACGCGATTCTGACCCGCGATGCGCGAACGACCACGGGCAATTTTTTTCTGGACGACGAGGTCCTGCGCGAAGCCGGGGTCGCCGACTTCTCACGCTACGCCGTGAAGCCCGGCATGCCGCTGCTGCCCGATCTGTTTCTGTAACGACGTGCAGTGCAAGGACGTTGCTTTGCGAACTGCGCGAAGCGCGGCAGGCGTAGGATGGCCATGGAGGGAGGTCGCCATGCGCAAACGATCCCTGCCATTGGGACAGGTATATCGGCTGCTCGAGGCGGGCCCTGTCGTGCTCCTGACGACCGCGCGCAAGGGGCGCTCCAACGTCATGGCCATGTCGTGGCACACGATGCTGGAGTTCGAACCGCCGCTCGTTGGCTGCGTGGTCAGCAATCGCAATTTCACCTTCGCGGCGCTGCGGGCGACGAAGGAGTGCGTTCTCGCCATCCCCACGGTCGAGTTGGCGACAAAGGTCGTGCGCTGCGGCAATGTCAGTGGGCGCCGCGTCAATAAGTTTGCTGCTTTCGGGCTGACGCCGGCGCCGGCCATGGAGGTCAGGGCGCCGCTGATTGCAGAGTGTTCCACCAACCTCGAATGCAAGGTCGTCGACACCCGAATGGTGAATCGATACAATTTCTTCGTCCTTGAAGTGGTGCACGCTTGGGTCGAGCCCGGCGGGGCGGATTTGCGCACGATCCACCATCTCGGACGCGGCAAGTTCATGATCGCGGGCCGGACCATCACACTTCCGTCGCGAATGAAGTGACGCCAGGCCTACCGATTCATCCCCGGTTCGCTTCACAATGAGCTGATTGAGCACTAAGGTGGAACGCGCCGGCCGCCGCTACCGACAATTGGGCTGGATGCAGCAGGTATCTCCATGCGAGTCGTTGGTGGTGCAACGACGGGTAAAGAAGCGCCAGGAGCCTACTGTTTGACGGCTGCTTCCGACGACAACCGGTCACCTGGACGCCATGGTGAACTATCCTGCCCGAACGATCTTTGCCCAAGAATTGCGGTCTTCGCTGCGCACCACGACGGAGGTTGTGCCGATCCGCTGCCTCGGAATGTCAATTCGGGAGCTTGACGATCCAGCCTTCGGTCTGCCCCTGCGGATTCGTTCCGTAACCGGCAATCGTTTGTGCATTGTCGGAAATTGCGGTGGCTCGGGTCAGTATCCAACCCGTGATCTGCGTCTGGTAGTCGGCGGCCAGCACGGCATCCAACTCTCGCCAGCCGTGGTCAACGTCCCAAATCAGTGCAACATCACCCGTCGGTTCGGGGCCCCACCCGACAATTGTGCGTCCGTCGCCCGACACCGAAGTCGCAAAGGTTCCGAGTAGGCCACTGATTCCGTTGGCAAGGTCGACCAGTCCCGTTTGCTGCGTCCAGCGAAACGCGCGGGGAATCCCGGCGTTGTTCGTTGACGCGCCGACGATGACCGATCCGTCCCTCGAGACTGCAGTGGCGACGCCCTCGGCATCGCCCGGAAGCTTGCCGAGAATGGTCGCGCTGCCGTTCGCGGCCCACATCACGGCCCCCGTCAGCACCGGGTGACCTGCACCTACGACTACGAAACCGTCCATCGAAATTGCAATTGCGGTGCTTTGCTGATCGCTCCCGCCGCCGAATTGGCTTAAGCCGACGGGACCCGAGCTTGCTGTCCAGCGGAATGCGGTGTTGTTGGACTGCAGGCACGTGCCGACAATCACCGCCCCATCGCCCGAAACGCCTCCAACCGAGCAGAGTTGTGAACCGGACAGCGCGTCGATGCGCTGCACTCCCCCGTCGGCGGTCCATCGAAAGCCCGCAGATGGCGTTCGCGGGTTGCCGTTGTTCGCATCTCCAACGCCGACGATCACGGCGCCATTGGCAGAAACCGCAGTTGCCGTGCTGGCGGTGCCACCGGGAATGAATCCGAGGCCAACCATGCCCTGCTGGGCGTTCCAGCGAATGGCCTGGCGATTCCCTGCGGTCGTGGTGGTCATTCCCACGACGACGGTCCCATCCGATGATATTGCGCTGGCTTGGCTCGATGTGTATCCCGGCAGGACGCCGAGATTGAGAAATTCAGCCGGCGGCAACGTGGGGGCACGATCGCTGCCACCAAACAGGCAACCGGCCAGTGGCAATGCGCAAGCGATCACCCGGGTGCACTTCCAGAGCGAAACCAATTTGGCGTTGTGCACGTGGCCTCCACCGCGAATTGCCGATCGCCACGCAATCACGGCAAGTTTTCCAGGCACCTTGCCGCCTCCCTGCCGCATACGCCCGGTGCATTGGCGAAACGCAATGCGCATTCTGCACTCGTTGCCAGTCATTCCCTCTAAGCCACCACATAGACAGCGATTCGCTTGCTGTTTCCGTTGGCAATATTCAACCCTCCGGGCGGTCACTGGGTGCCCGACGTCGCTTGACTGCCGGCAAGTGTATGTTCCGCGGCGCACTCGGCCATTCAATTCGACCGCGCGGCGCCAATGGAATGGCGTGCATCAGCATGGCCATTCCGACGCAAAGACATAGGGCGGCCGAAGCCGCCCATTCCTTTGCAAGTACGCGCGATCAATCGTCGTCGTCGCGCGGCACCACCGGATTGCGCAGTGCAATGTTGCCGTTCGCCTCTTCCCGCGGCGCCCTGTTGCCATCGATTTCCCTCGGCGCCCGATTGCCGTCGGCTTCCCGCGGCGCGACATTGCCGTCGGCTTCGCCACGTGCCGGGCCATTGCGGCGCGGACCATTGCCGCCGTCCTGACCGCCACCTTTGGCACGAAATTGACCGTTGCCCTGGCCGCCTCCCGGGCGGCCTCGCGGCCCACTCCGGTTTCCCCTGTTGGCGAACCCGCCCGGCCCCGGAGGACCGCCGCGCGGCCCGCCACGAGGCCCGCCCGGAACACCCATTCGATTTCCAGCGAATGGGGACGCGTTGGCATTGCTCATGGGTTGCTGATTGTCGAAGTCGGTGCGCGTCCGCGGTGGACGCTGGCCGCCGCCAGGACCCTGAGCCCGTCCCTTTCCCGGGCCCTGCCCTTGTCCCCCACCCTGTCCGGCGAGGCCATCGGGTCGCGGTCCGCCCTTGCCGCGCGGCCGCCCGCCATGTTTTCCGTGCGGACGTTGTCCGGCCTGCCCCGGCGCGCGCGCAACGTTGCCGTCGACGATCGGCGGCGCATCCGGATTCGCGCCCTGCGCGTCAGGTTGTCCTTGTTCGACTGCCGGGCCCTGCTGTCCTTGCCGTCGCTGTTGGCCCTGATGTCGCTGTTGGCCGTGTTGTCGTGGCTCCCCGGGCTGGCGTGGCTGTCCCTGTGCGCCGGGCTGACCCTGCGGGCCCGGTTGTCGTTGCTGTCCAGGCTGCCCGGGTTGTCCTTGTTGTCGTCCACGCTGATGTCGGCCCCGGTTTGACTTGCCGCCTGCCGGACGCGGTTGTCCGGGCAAACCGCCTTGCACTTTCAGCCCTGCCGATTCCAGCACTGTTGCGACCTCGGCGGGCTCCAGTTCAAGCGTGTCGCCGCGCTTCATGACCGAGGGCATCGCCAGTGTTCCGTAGCGCGTGCGGATGAGGCGCGACACCGTGAGTCCCAGCGCTTCGAACAGTCGCCGGACTTCACGATTGCGGCCTTCCTTCAGGACCACGTGGTACCAATGGTTGGCACCTTCCTCTTCCCCGCCGCCGTCCTCCACCTTCTCGCACTTGGCCGGACCGTCATCGAGTTCCACGCCCGTGGTCAGCGACTGCATCTGCTCATCCGTGAGCCGGCCCATGATGCGCACCGCATATTCGCGCTCGACTTCATAGCGCGGATGCATGAGCCGGTTGGCTAGTTCGCCGGAATTGGTGAACAGCATCAGGCCCTCGGTGTTGTAGTCGAGGCGCCCGACGTTGATCCACTTGCCATTGCCGATGTTGGGCAGCTTTTCGAACACCGTGGGGCGGCCTTCCGGGTCGTCGCGCGTGACGATTTCTCCGGTTGGCTTGTGATACATCAGGATGCGCGGACGCGGTTCGGAAAAGCGCACCTTCACGAGCTCGCCGTTGATGCGGACTTCGTCGCCGGGGCCCACCTTCTGCCCGACCTCCGCCGGCAGCCGGTTTACCGTGATGCGCCCGGCAATGATCATGTCCTCCATCGCGCGACGCGACCCGAATCCGCACGAGGCCAGGACCTTGTGCAGCCGCTGCGGCTCGTTGAAGACCTCGTCAGTGGAGCGTTTGTGTTTCGCCGGCAGGACGCTCTCTTGTATCGCGTTCAGCGCCAGGCTCGGCTGCTGCATCGTTTCCGAGGAGCGGACTCGCGTGTGCGAATGCCGTCTCGGCGGCCTTGGTGGGGGCATCAGGCATCTCCAGGAGGTGGGAGGAATCGAGCTCGGCAAGAGGGGGCAGTTCCGCTAGGGATCTGAGGCCGAGGTCGTCAAGGAAGGCCTTGGTCGTCGCAAAGAGCGCCGGACGTCCCGGTGTCTCGCGATGGCCGACGGCCTCTACCCATTGCCGGTCCTCGAGCGTCTTGATGACGTTCGTGGACACGGCCACGCCGCGGATGGCTTCGATATCGCCGCGGGTCACGGGTTGCTGGTAGGCAATGATCGCCAGTGTTTCCATCACCGCGCGCGAGTACCGCGGCGGTTTTTCCGGCGACAGCCGGTTGAGATAAGTCTGCACGGACGTCGCGCCCTGGAACCGCCAGCCGCTCGCCACCTGCAACAGTTCGACCTTGCGGCCGGACCAGTCACGTTTCAATTCGTCGAGCAGCTTGCGCACGGTGGAAGGTTCCAGCGGCGGGTCGAAGAGTTTCGATAGCTGGCTCAAGGGCACGGGCTCTCCCGCCACCAGCAGCGCGGCCTCGAGAATGCCCTTGATCTCCGCCATCTGGTCGGGCAGAAACGTGTCGGGGGCATCGCCGCCGGTTTGGTCGCTATCGTTGTTCATCATTGCGGTCGCTCATTCGTCCGCGGCCAGCGCAAAGGCCGGCTCGGACTTGAGTTGCACATAGATAGGAGCATAGGGCTCCGCCTGCGCGACATTCACCAGTTGTTCCCGCGCGAGTTCGAGCATCGCCAGAAAAGTAACCACGAGATGCGGGATATCGGCGTGCTCGGCGAACAATGCCGTGAATTCCGCATAGCGCGACGGCGCCAGCAGCTTCAGGATCCGGCTCATCTCGCTGCGCACCGACAACTGTTCGCGCGAGACGAGATGATGCCGGTTGACGTGGGCACGCGCAATGATCGCGGCCCACGCCGCTTTGAGGTCGTCGGGCGACACGTCCGGCAGGCGTGCCGCGACGGCATGGTCGAACCAGATGCGAACGGTGGCAAAATCGCGGTCGGCCAATGGCATTTCGTCGATCACGCGCGCCGCCTGTTTCATCCGCTCGTATTCGAGCAGTCGCCGCACCAGTTCGGCGCGCGGATCTTCCGCTTCTGCGCCAGGCAGCGCTGGCGGCTTGGGCAGCAGCAGGCGGGATTTGATTTCGATCAGTACGGCCGCCATCAACAGATATTCCGCCGCGAGTTCGAGCTGCGTTCGGCGCATCATTTCGACATATCCGAGATACTGCCTGGTCAGCTCGGCCATCGGAATGTCGAGGACGTTGATGTTCTGCTTGCGGATCAGATAAAGCAGGAGATCCAGCGGACCCTCAAAGGAATCGAGAAACACCTCGAGAGCTTCCGGAGGGATATACAGGTCGAATGGCAGGTCGTTGAACGGCTCTCCGTAGACGCGCGCGAGCGGCTTGCCCTCGGGCGACGGATGTTCCAGGTCCAGCGCGATGTCAGTCATAGGCCAGGCCCATTGCCTCGCGCACGTCGCGCATCGTTTCCTCGGCCAGTTTGCGTGCACGTTCGCAGCCGTCGGCCACGATATTGCGGACGAGCGTCGGGTCGTCCAGAAACTTCTGCGCGCGCTCGTGCAACGGTGCCTGTTCCTTGATGATCGCGTCGACCACCGGCTGCTTGCATTCAAGGCAGCCGATACCGGCCGTCGTGCAGCCCTTGACGACCCAATCGCGCGTCGCCTGATCGGAATAGATCTGGTGTAGCGGCCACACCGGGCAGTGCTCGGGGTTGCCCGGGTCGGTGCGGCGCACACGCGCCGGATCGGTCTGCATCGTGCGGATCTTCTTCGTGACTTCCGTCGGAGCTTCGCGCATCAGGACCGCGTTGCCGTAGGACTTGGACATCTTCTGACCATCAAGTCCGGGCACCTTGGGATTTTCGGTCAACAGCGCCTGCGGTTCCGGCAGGATGACGCGGCGCGAGCCTTCGAGGTAACCGAAAAGCCGTTCGCGGTCGCCCAACGCGAGGTTCTGCGTCTCGTTCAACAGATCGCGCGCAGTTTCCAGTGCCGCGTCGTCGCCCTTTTCCTGGAACGCCGTGCGCAACTCGTCGTAGCGACGGGCCTTCTTGCTGCCCAGTTTCTTAACTGCGGCCCGGGCCTTGTCCTCGAAACCGGGCTCGCGCCCATAGATGTGGTTGAAGCGCCGCGCGATTTCGCGGACGAGTTCGACGTGCGAGACCTGGTCCTCGCCGACGGGAACCATGTTCGCGCGATAGATCAGGATGTCCGCGCCCTGCATCAACGGGTAACCGAGAAAGCCGTAGGTAGAAAGGTCCTTGTCCGACAACTTCTGCTGCTGGTCCTTGTACGTCGGGACACGTTCAAGCCAGCCGATCGGCGTCATCATTCCGAGCAGCAACGCGAGTTCGGCGTGTTCCATCACCCGCGACTGGATGAACATGGTCGAGCGCGTTGGATCGAGACCGGCGGCCAGCCAATCGATGAACATCTCCCACACCGAAGCCGCGATGTCTTCCGGAGCCTCGTAATGCGTCGTCAGCGCGTGCCAGTCGGCAGCGAAGAACAGGCACTCGTGTTCCTCCTGCAGGCGCACCCAGTTCTTGAGGGCGCCGTGGTAATGGCCGATGTGCATGCGCCCCGTGGGACGCATGCCCGATAGCACGCGGTCAGCAAACATTAGGCTGTACTTCGTTTTTCGTGGCGCTCGCCCGCGACGCGGAGCGATCTAGACGCCAGTCAGTGCAAAGATCAACAGCTCGAAAACATGGTAAATCGGACCAATAATCGTCCATAGCGCGCCCGGGATTGCGATAAGCGCGAGGATTACAACGAATCCGTACGGCTCCAACCGCGCAAGCGTGAGTGCCGCGCATCCGGGCAACAGACCCACCGCAATGCGGCCTCCGTCGAGCGGTGGGATCGGCAGGAGGTTGAGAGCGATCAACACCAGATTGATACCTGACCCCCGCGTCTGCGCGATCACTGCAGGCCGCCGCTCGCCCACGATGCCTGACGGTCCCGTAACGCGAAGAAGCAGCACCCACCCAACGCCATGACGAAGTTCGCACGCGGTCCCCGCCGCGCTACCCAGATCATGTCCCGCTTCGGGTGCCGAAGGTTGCCGAAGTTGACCGGCACCGGCTTCGCCCAACCGAAAAGGAACGGCACCAGTCAGCAACAGCAGGACCGCAGGCACCAGCACGGTGCCATCGGGTCGATGTGCTTCAACGGATTGAGCGTCACGCGGCCCAGCATCCAGGCCGTCTGGTCGCCAAACTGGCGGGCGACATAGCCGTGCGCAGCTTCATGCAGGGTAATCGCAAAGACCACCGGCACGGCCACGAGCGCGATGGTCTCGAGCGACAAATCCATATTACGGCGGCATTTTACCCTAAGTCCCAGTCCCCACGCATGCCGGACCGTCAAGGGGCGGTCTGATGCGCAATTCCCAACCGCGCCGGATCGCCCCTGCCTTGGCGAACGATCACGGCCGGCTCGATCGCCAGGTCGACGATGGTCGTCGGTTCCGCAACGCAGGGGCCGGCATCGATGACCAGGTCCACCACATGCTCCAGTCGGATGCGGATGGTCTCCGGTTCATTCAGCGGAGCGCCGTCCCCGGGCAGAATCAGCGTCGACGACAGGATCGGCTCGCCCAATTCCCCCAGCAGCGCGGATACGACCGGATGGTCCGGCACCCGCAACCCAATGGTGTTGCGCTTGGGATGGAGCAATCGCCGCGGAACTTCGCGCGTGCCAGGGAGCAGAAATGTGTACGCGCCGGGAATGCCTTGCCGCACGATGCGGAACTGCCAATTGGCCAGGCGGGTGAAACGCCCCGCGTCCGCCAGATCGCGGCAGACCAGCGTCAAATGGTGCGCGTCGTCCACGCCGCGGATGACCCGGATGCGCTTGGCGGCCGCCACGTCGCCCAGCTTGCAGCCCAGCGCATAGCTCGAATCGGTCGGGTAGGCGATGACGCCCCCAGTCCGCAGGATCGCCGCCGCTTGGCGAATGAGCCGCGGCTGCGGATGGGTCGGGTGCACGCTGAAGAATTGGGCCATCGGAATTGATTGGGTTTGTGGTACAGCGGCTACCGCCTTGTTCAGCTATATAATATTCGCACAATTCACATCTTTGGTTATAACGTCGTGAATCTCCAGCAGATCAAATACCTTTGCGCGGTCGTCGACCACGGCCTCAACGTATCAGTCGCCGCCGAGGCCCTTTTTACCTCCCAACCCGGAATAAGCAAACAGGTCCGGCAACTGGAGGATGAACTCGGCCTGTCCATATTCGTGCGCCAGGGCAAGCGCCTGGCCGCGCTCACCCCTGCCGGCGTAATCGTGGTCGCGACCGCGCGCCGCGCGCTGCGCGAACTCGCCAACCTGAAGCGCGTCGCCGACGAATTCCGCGGTGAGGACACCGGAACGCTGTCCATCGCCACGACGCACACTCAGGCCCGCTATGTGTTGCCGCAGGTGCTGCGCGAATTCGCCACGCGCTATCCGAAGGTCAAGGTCGTCCTGCACCAGGGCAATCCGCTGCAGGTCGCCGAGCAGACGGCCAAGGGCGACGTCGACATCGGCATCGCCACCGAGGCATTGGCGGATTTTCCCGAACTGATCACGCTGCCGTGCTATGAATGGAATCGTGTCGTGCTGGTGCCCAAGCGGCACCCGCTCGCGAAAACGAAGCCGCTCACCATCGAGGCGCTGGCGAAGTTTCCGATCGTGACATACGACTTCAGCTTCACCGGTCGTTCGGCCATCAACGCGGCATTCGCGGCGGGCGGCCTCGAACCCAACGTCGTGCTCACCGCGCTCGACGCTGACGTCATCAAGACCTACGTCGAACTCGGCATGGGGGTCGGGATCGTCGCGCGGATGGCCTACGACCCGGCCCGCGACACGGCATTCGAAATGCTTGACGCGGCCCACCTCTTTGCGCCGTCGACCACACGACTTGGCTTGCGCCATGGCGTATTTCTGCGCGGCTTCGTGTACGCGTTCATCACTATGTTCGCGCCGAAATACGACCGCGCCGCAGTTGATGCCGCGCTGGAAAATCGCAGCGGACGATGAGCGTTCCGCATGGCCCGGCGGCGGCGAAGGCACCGCGCATGCAACGGCATTCATGGGGATTGGCGAGCCTGATCGCAGCGCTGTCGATGATCGGGCCGTTCTCGATCGACCTCTACCTGCCGGCCTTTTCCGCCATCGCAAGTGAATTCTCCGCTTCGCCGATAGCCATGCAACAGACACTGTCGGCGTACCTGTTCGCCTATGCGTTCATGATGCTGTGGCACGGTGCGTTGTCCGATGCGCTGGGCCGCCGGCCGATCATCATCTCCGGATTGGCCATTTATGCCTTCGCAACGCTGGGTTGCGCGATTGCCGGCAACATCGAAACGCTGTGGCTGTTTCGCGCCGCGCAGGGCATCTCGGCGGGCACCGGCATGGTGGTCGGCCGCGCCATCATCCGTGACCGTTTTCAGGGTGCGGAGGCGCAACGGCTGATGGCGCAGGTCACGCTGGTATTCAGCATCGCGCCCGCCATCGCGCCGATCGTCGGCGGCGCGTTGCTCAACATCCTGGGATGGCGATCGATTTTCTGGGTTCTCCTGCTTTGGGTGCTGATTGTGCTGGTCTGGTCAACCCGCTACCTTCCGGAAACGTTGCATCCGTCACATCGCCACGCGCTGCGCCCACGCGTGCTCTGGCGCAACTACGCGAGCGTTCTCGCCAAACCCGAATTCACGATGCTGTCCCTTATTCCCACCCTGAATTTCGCGGCCTTTTTCCTGTACATCGCAGTGGCGCCGATCTTCCTGGTCGACCTCCTCGGTGTTTCGACATGGGGTTTCGCATGGCTGTTCATGCCGATGATAACGGGCATCATCATTGGGTCCACGCTGTCCGGGCGCATGGCGGGACGAATATCCCCGCAGCGAACCATTCGCCTGGGCTATTCGTTCATTGCCGTGGGTGCTGTCGCGAACGTCCTGATCTGTCAGTTGGCACCCGCGTTCGTGGCGTGGAACGTTGCGCCGATCCTGGTCTTCGTGACCGGCAGCAGCCTGGTCGCCCCTAGCGTCATGCTCTCCCTGCTCGACCTGTTTCCAACCATGCGCGGCCTCGCGTCGTCATTGCAGGGTTTCGTGCAATTTTCAGTTGCCGGCATGGTGGCCGGCACGGTAGCGCCCTTGCTCGCACGATCGTTGACGGCGTTGGCCTGGGGCATGGCCGGTTTCTCGTTGGCGGGCTTTATGGCCTGGCTCATCTATCAGCGCCGTGCGCGCGCAACCTTGAAGGATTGGCAACCGTGAAATATTTTCTGATGTCCGCGCTCGCAGCGCTATTGATCGCGGCACCGGCAACCATTCGGGCCGCGGAACTCGCGACCACTACGCTGACCATCGGCACGCACAAGGTGACCGCGGAAGTGGCGACGACTTCCGAGCAGCAGACAACGGGGCTCATGAACCGATTCAGCCTCAAGCCGGACACCGGGATGCTGTTCCACTTCGAGCGTGCCGAGGTACGTTCATTCTGGATGCGCAATACCTACGTCGCGCTGTCCATCGCCTTCATCGGCACCGACGGCCGGATACTCAACATCGAGGATATGTCGCCGCAAACGGATGACCCCCATTGGTCGAAAGGCGCGGCGCTGTATGCGCTGGAAATGAAGAAAGGCTGGTTCAAGGAACGGGGAATCGGCGTGGGCGAAACGGTCAAGGGCCTGCCCGTTGCCGGTGGAGTTCGCTAAGGGACCTCCGGGCAAGTGTCCCGTGCATCGGTTCCGGCATCCTGCAGGAAGTAACAGGTAGGGCCGGGCGAGCCCGTCGTGCCAACGCGGCCCGCGTCAGCAGCCCCACGCGTTTCGATCTTTTGCGGGGCCACGTGCTCACTTCGCGCCAAGGCTGCACAAATCGTCAGTAGCTTGCCGTCGCCATCGCCGCCAGAATTCGTTCGTCAGTCGAGAAGGCCAGCGGTGTGATGCAGCGACCGCGCAGATTGACGCAGTACGGGATGCGTCGTCGCTGATGTACGGCCAGCTGGCCCGAAGAATGTTTGAGCAACGCTTTCGCGAACGTCGGCGCATTCTCTTGCCATGCTGCCTGGGCGCGAACCGAGTTGGCCCGCCCATCGGCGCAACAATCCGTCGGGCGCATGTGCGCTACAAATTGTTCATGACCAGGTCCTGGGAGGTACATGCCATGGGCGTTCACGCACAGATCGACAGCCTGACAGGCAATGGGTTTGCGTTGCCGGTCCATCTGGCGCGTTCGCTGGCAACGGCATCGCGTGCACCCTATCCGGCGACGGTCATACGGCCACTTCTCGAGCGTTTCGGATTCGACGGGCTGAGTTATATCGTTGCGAGGACCGAAGGCGGTGCAACGACCGGCGAAATCGCGTGGTCTACCTACCCGCCTCGCTGGCCCGCGCTCTATCGGCAGGCCACCTATGCGGCCGTCGATTCCCGTCTGGCCAGGACGCGCCATCGCGTAACACCCTATCTGTGGGATGCGGCGGATTCCGTCGGCGAGGGACGCGCGCAGCGGTTTCTCGGGGACGCCGCACGCTTCGGTATCCGCAGCGGCGTCGTCATTTCACTGCACGACGGGGTTTCGGGACACGTCGCGCTTACTTTCGATTCCGCATTGAGTCCAATCAGCGTTGCCCGCCGCGACGCCGTGCTTGCATCCCTCGGTGACCTGATGTTGATTGCAATGGCGCTGCACGAGGGCATGCTTTTGTCGCGCGTTGCGAGAGCCGCGGTGCGCAAGCATGCCGGTCCCCGCCTGACCCAGCGCGAATGCGAATGCCTCAAGTTCGCCGCGCGTGGCATGACCAGCGCCGATATCGGGAACAAGCTGTCCGTAAGCGAACGCACGGTCAATTTCCATTTCGGCAGATTGCGCCGGAAGTTGGGCGCACTGAACCGGCCGGAGGCGATCGCCAAGGGACTTTCCCTGGGCTTCGTCACGCTTGATTGACGGGCAGCCTGCGGCGCTGATGGACCCCCCGCTTGCGGCCAAGGCAAACGAGGCCGCTACGCTGCCCCCTAAGGGGGAGCTATTCCGTGCGGCCTCCTTGTGTTTGCGGCACCTCCCGCGCAATCCCATGTCGGCCGCCGCCCGCACTCGAGGACGCGCGCTTCGACCCTTGGCTTCGCCCTGCTCGTGCGGGCGTCCTCGAAACGGCCCTGCGGCGCTCATGCATGGCGCTCAAGCCAATCACGCAATTCCGGTACCGAATGCACGGTGGCGAGCGGCACCCGCCGTGCGAGTTCTTCGGGCGAGTGGGCGCCATAAGCGACCGCGAGGCATGAAGCTCCAGCGCCTTGCGCCAGGTCGAGGTCGTGCGTGGTGTCGCCGATCATCAATGTCACATGCGGCTCCACCGCCAGCCGGTCCATCAGGTGCAGCAACATGTCCGGGTGCGGCTTCGGGAGCCCTTCGTCGGCGCAGCGCGTCGCATGGAATATGCCGTCGAGTCCGATTCTTGCCATGGATCGAGCGAGGCCCGCACGCGTCTTGCCCGTCGCGACGGCAAGCAGGTAGCCCGCCTCACCAAGGTCGGCGAGCAATTCGCGCGCGCCAGCAAACAGCGGTATCTCGGCTTCGCGCGCCAGGTAGTGTTCGCGATAGCGAGCCCCCAGCTCCGGATACCGATGCTGCGGCAGTTGCGGCGCGACGGTCTTCATTGCGTCCGACAATCCGAGACCGATTACATAGCGCGCGGCCGCTCCGTCGGGAACCGGTTGCCCGAGGTCGCGACATGCCTGCTGCAGCGCCTCGCTGATGAGCGTCGTCGAATCGACCAGCGTCCCATCCCAATCGAAAACGATGAGATCGAAGCGGCGCGATGGTGCGTCACGCATCGCGCGACGTCGGCGCTGCCGCTGCCGTCTGAGCGTCGAGGCCCGCGACGAAACGCCGAGAGATCGTCAGGCAGCGGCGACTCGAACGTCATGGCTTCACCGGTCAATGGATGCACAAAGCCCAACGAAAACGAGTGCAGAAACATCCGCTTCAGGCCCTGTTTTGCCAGCGCCTTGTTCCATGCGAAGTCGCCGTACTTGTCGTCACCGGCCAGCGGAAAGCCGAGGTGGGTCAGGTGCACCCGGATCTGGTGCGTGCGTCCCGTCAAAAGTTCCGCTTCGAGCAGCGCCAGCGGCGGGTCGCGGTCGAACCACGTGCGGCGACGATAAAAGATGGTTTCCGCATCCTGCCCGTCCGCTTCGACGCGCACGCGGCGCTCGCCCTCCTGCGTGGAAAACTTGTGCAGCGACAGTCTGACCCGGCGCTTTTCGTCGCGCCAGCGCCCGCGCACCAGCACCAGATAGCGCTTGTCGAATCCACCCTCGCGCAGCTGCTCGTGCAGCCCGACGAGCGCCGCGCGCTTCTTGGCGATCAGCAGAACCCCTGAGGTTTCGCGATCGAGCCGATGAACCAGTTCCAGGAATTTCGCCTCGGGCCGGGCCCCGCGCAACTGTTCGATCAGCCCTAAAGCAATGCCGCTTCCGCCGTGGACAGCCAATCCGGACGGCTTGTCCAGCGCGATGAGCGCATCGTCCTCGAACAGGATCGGCAGTTCCGGCCCCGTGCGGACGAAGCCGCCACCCGCAACCGCCGGACGTTGCAGTGCGGCGGTACGGACGGGCGGGACCCGTACCATGTCTCCCAGCGTCAGGCGGACATCCGGACCGACCCGCCCTTTGTTGACGCGGACTTCGCCGCTGCGCAGGATCCGGTAGATGTGGCTTTTCGGGACGCCCTTCAGCACCTTGCTCAGAAAATTGTCCACCCGCTGGCCAGCCGAGTCCTCGCCAACCGTAAGCCAGCTGACAGCATCCTTGCTTAACTCATTCATTCATCTATAATTGTGGCCGTACCGCGCGTTTTGCGCCCCAAATCCCGAGCGGCCCCCTGATGGGCCTGCCGCCATGGACATCCCAAGCGCACCGTGTGGGCCCGCCGCAACACTCATTTGACAAAATCGGGTGGCGGGAACAATCCGGCTAAGTCGCTCACCGGTCGGGGGTTCTCCCCGGAGAAGTAGCGATGGTAAAGGAAGAGCGCAGTCTCCGCACCCGGCAGTGGCCGGTTCGAAGCGGCTATTTGCGCGGCGCCCGAAGCGAGATTTCCCTGCTCCCGGCTGCCCCCTCCCTCGCGCAAGCGATGCCGGACCGGGCGACCGAAAGCACCGCTTGTTTGCGAACAGAAGACCACGACGGAACCACGAGAGCCGCTACGCCCCGTCATCCACGGGGCCTATCAAGATGCCGACCGCAACCAATACATCGCGCACCGCTCTCGCCAATCCGGCAGCTCACCCTGCCGGCATCACGGACTTCACCCGCAACCGCCGCTAGCAGAACGCCGGCAACGCGAGAAGTTCGCGGCGCCCATGCTTCGTTCCTCCCGCTTGCCCGAGGCGTGTTGCGCCTTAGGAAAGCCCATGAAACGCATGCTGTTCAATGCCACCCAGGCGGAGGAACTCCGGGTGGCGATTGTCGACGGTCAGAAGCTGGTCGACCTCGATATCGAATCCGCCGCCAAGGAACAACGCAAGAGCAACATTTACAAAGCGGTCGTTACCCGCGTCGAGCCGTCCCTCGAAGCCTGTTTCGTCGATTACGGAACCGAGCGGCACGGATTTCTTCCCTTCAAGGAAATCTCCCGTCAGTATTTCCGCGAGCGGGATGCCGATCCGGGCAAGGCTCGCATCCAGGATCAGATCAAGGAAGGCCAGGAGCTGATCGTCCAGGTGGACAAGGACGAACGCGGCAGCAAGGGCGCGGCCCTCACTACGTACATCTCGCTGGCCGGACGCTATCTGGTCCTGATGCCGAACAACCCGCGCGGCGGCGGCGTTTCGCGCCGCATCGAGGGTGAAGAGCGCAACGAACTGCGCGACGCCATCAACGGCCTCGACGTGCCGCAGGGCATGAGCGTAATCGCGCGCACCGCGGGCATCGGCCGCAACACCGAAGAGCTGCAGTGGGACCTGAACTACCTGATGCAGCTGTGGCGCGCCGTCGAGGATGCCGCCAAGATGCAGTCGGGCGCATACCTGATCTACCAGGAATCCAGCCTCGTCATTCGCGCGATCCGCGACTATTTCCATCCGGACATCGGTGAGCTGCTGATCGACACCGAAGCGATCTTCGAGCAGGCGCAGCAGTTCATGGGCCACGTGATGCCGGCCAACGTGAACCGCGTCAAGCTCTACAAGGACGACGTTCCGCTGTTCTCCCGCTTCCAGATCGAGCACCAGATCGAGACCGCGTACGCAAGGCAGGTGCCGTTGCCCGCCGGCGGCGCCATCGTCATCGACCATACCGAGGCGCTTGTTGCCGTCGACGTCAACTCGGCGCGCGCGACCAAGGGCGGCGACATCGAGACCACGGCGTTCAACACGAACTGCGAGGCCGCCGACGAAATCGCCCGTCAGTTGCGGCTGCGCGACCTGGGCGGCCTCATCGTGATCGACTTCATCGACATGGAGAGCACCAAGAACCAGCGCGACGTCGAGAACCGCCTGCGCGACGCGCTGAAGTACGACCGCGCCCGCGTGCAGCTGGGCAAGATCTCCCGCTTCGGTCTCATGGAATTGTCGCGCCAGCGGCTGCGTCCGGCGCTCGCCGAATCGGCGCACATCGCCTGCCCCCGTTGCCACGGCATCGGCCACATTCGCGGCGCGGAATCGACTGCGCTGCACATCCTCCGCATCATCCAGGAGGAGGCGATGAAGGAGAATACCGCACAGATCGTCGCGCAAATGCCGGTGGACGTCGCGACGTTCCTGCTCAACGAAAAACGCACGGACGTGCTGAACATCGAGACGCGCTTCAAGGTCAATGTCCTCCTCGTTCCCAATCGCCATCTCGAAACGCCGAACTACACGATCGAGCGGCTGCGCCACGAAGACCTCAATCAGGCCGAGCCGTTGCCGCTGTCGTTCGACATGGTGAAGCAGCCCGAGCAGATCGATATCGCTCGCCAGAGGAAGGAAGAGGCCACCGCCGTGCCGCGCCAGGAAGCCATGGTCAAGGGCATCACGCCGGCGCAACCTGCACCGATTCCGGTCGAGCGACCGACGGCTGCAGCTGAAGGTGCCGCGGCGCACGCGACTGCCGGCGGTGGTTCGTGGCTCTCGCGCATGATGAGCTGGTTCAGCGTCAAGCCCGAAGCGCCCGTGACCGCGCCCGCCCCGGCCCGACGCGAGAACCGCAGCGATGACCGCGGCGGCGATAAGTCGCGGGACGGCCGTCGCGATGCGCGTAATGGCGACAACCGTGACCGCAAACGCGGTGAGGGCCGCAACGAGGCACGCCGCGATGGCAGCCAGGGCGACTCGCGCAACCGCCGCGATGGTCGTGGCGAGCGAAATGAGCAGCGTGGCGAGCAACGCGGAGAAAAGCGCGGCGATAACCGCAACGAGCAGCGAACCGAGGGCGCGCGGCAAGCACCGCAGCAGCGCGATGGCAAACCACAGGGTGAAGCCCGGCGAGACGGGAATCGTCCGCCGCGTGAATCGGGCAAGCCGCCGCGGGAGCCGCGCGGTGAAGCCGCACTGGTTGCCGACACCGTGAACACCACGGGAATCGCTCCGGCCGCGGCGCCGCTGAATGAACAGGGTGGCGAAGTGCGCGAGGGCAATCGTCGACGTCGCGGCCGCCGCGGCCGTGGTGGCGATCGTCCCGATCAGGCAGCCGCACCCGGCGACAACCTGGCGGAAACGGGCGATGGCACGCCAAGCGTCGTCGACGCCCTGTCGATGGTAGCCGCGGGCGACGTCGTGGCGCCAGAAAGCGCGCCGCCGCAAGTGCAGGAAACGCGCGCACCCCGCGAACCGCGTCCTCCCCGCGAACCCCGTCAACCGCGAGAAGCCCGCGAGCAGCGTGAACCGCGTCCTCCGCGCGAACAGTCAGACGCGCCGAGGCCACAACCGGCTCCCGCCGCCGCGGAGACGACGCGCGTCGCGACAGCCTCGCTGTTCGACGAAGCGCCAGCGGTTTTGCCGCCTGTCGCGGTCAAGCCGGTGGAGGCGCAACGACTTCCGGCACCGCAACCGCTGCCGGCGATTGCCCTGACGCTGCCTCCGGATTCGGGGCTGGAACTGGTGGAAACGCGTTTCAACGCGCCCGCGCTGGCCGATGAAATGCCGGAGCCGCCTCGACCCAAGAGGGTGCGACCGCCGCGCGTCGAAATCGCGAGCGAGCCGCTCGAAATAATCGAAACCACCAAGGGATCCCCGCCGCCTTTGAACTGACGGGAACCCGCAATACTCCGCAGTTGCAAGGGGTGGACGTTCGCGTCCGCCCCTTTTCTTTGGGCACGGGCAGCGCAACCGCGTGCAACTTGATCAGAGATTCCCTAAGGTTCGCGCGCGATTCTTTCCACGAGCGCCTTGCTTGCGTACTCGACCAAGTCCAGGACGCGCTCGAATCCCTCCAATCCGCCGCAGTACGGATCGGGAACTTCGCTGACTCCAAGGTCCGGCGCGAGTTCCAGGAACAGCGCGAGTTCCCCGCGGTAATCCAGTGGGCGCAACTTGCCGAGCACGTCAAGGTTCATTCGGTCCATCGCGTAGATCCGGTCAAAGCGCGCGAAGTCCGCGACCTCGACCTGCCGCGCGCGCAGGGGGCCGATGTCATATCCGCGGTTGCGCGCGGCAACCGTGGCGCGCCAGTCGGGCGGACCGCCAGTGTAGTAGTCATGCGTTGCCGCCGAATCGACTCGAACGCGGCCAATCAGTCCGGCGCGTGTCGCCAGCACACGAAACACGCCTTCTGCAGTCGGCGACCTGCAGATATTGCCCATGCAGACGAACAGGATGTTGGTTTTTGGCATATATCAACTGGCGGATGGCCCGAAGAAGTTGACGGTCCGAGGTCAGGTTTCCACCGGCAGGGCCACCCCGAACATCTGCTCCTTCAACTGATACAGGCGGTCGCGCAGTTCGGCAGCTTTTTCGAACTCGAGGTTCTTCGCGGCGTCGATCATCTGCCTTTCCAGCGTCTTGAGTTCACGCTGCATGTCCTTTTCGGGCATCGCTTCGTACTTGGCCTTCGCCTGCGCAGCCTTCTGCTCCTTCTTGGCCTCGTCGGGATCGTAGGCGCCCTCGATGATGTCCTTGATCCGCTTCTGGACACCGATCGGCGTGATGCCCATCTTTTCGTTCCAGGCGAGCTGCTTGGTCCGCCGCCGGTCCGTTTCGCCGATCGCCATCTTCATCGAATCGGTGATGACGTCGCCATAGAGGATCGCCATGCCATTGATGTGCCGCGCCGCGCGTCCGATGGTCTGGATCAGCGAGCGCCCCGAGCGCAGGAAGCCTTCCTTGTCCGCGTCGAGGATCGCCACCAGCGAGACCTCGGGGATGTCGAGGCCCTCGCGCAGCAGGTTGATGCCGACGACGACATCGAATTCCCCCAACCGGAGGTCGCGGATGATCTCGACCCGCTCGACCGTCTCGATGTCCGAGTGCAGGTACCGCACCTTCACTCCGTTTTCCGCGAGGTAGTCGGTGAGGTCCTCGGACATGCGCTTGGTCAGCGTCGTCACCAGCACGCGTTCATTGCGTTCGACACGGAGGCGAATTTCCGACAACAGGTCATCCACCTGGGTCGCGGCCGGGCGCACGTCGAGAACCGGATCGACCAGGCCCGTCGGCCGCACCAATTGCTCGACCACCTGCCCCGTATGCCTGCTTTCATAGTCGGCGGGCGTGGCCGACACGAAGATCGTCTGCGGCAGCAATCTTTCGAATTCGTCGAAACGCAGCGGGCGATTGTCGAGCGCCGACGGCAGCCGGAAGCCGTAGTTGACGAGGTTTTCCTTGCGCGCGCGATCGCCCTTGTACATGCCGCCGACCTGCGGAATCGTCACATGACTCTCGTCGACGAACATCAGCGTATTGGTCGGCAGGTAGTCGATGAGCGTGGGCGGCGGCTCACCCGCTTTGCGCCCTGACAGGTAGCGCGAATAGTTCTCGATGCCTTTGCAGTAGCCGATCTCGGTCATCATCTCGAGGTCGAAGCGCGTGCGCTGCTCGATTCGCTGCGCCTCGATCAGCTTCATCTGGCCCACGAAGAAATTCTTCTGCTCGTTCAGCTCGACCTTGATCTGTTCGATGGCGCCCAGCACCTTGGCCCGCCCCGTTACATAATGCGACGAAGGAAACACCGTATAGCGCGGCATCCTCTGCTTCAGGTGCCCCGTCAGCGGATCGAACAGCTGCAACGTTTCCACCGCATCGTCGAACAGCGATACGCGAACCGCGTTCTCCGCGTTTTCGGCTGGGAATATGTCGAGCACATCGCCCCGCACGCGAAACACCCCGCGCTTGAATTCGACGTCGTTGCGCGTGTATTGCATCTCGGTGAGGCGCTTGATGGCGTCGCGCTGCGACAGCTTGTCGCCCTGCCGCAGGTGCAGGATCATGCTGTGGTACTCGGACGGGTCGCCGATGCCGTAGATTGCCGACACCGTCGCCACGATCACGCAATCGGGCCGCTCCAGGATCGCCTTGGTCGCCGACAGCCGCATCTGCTCGATGTGCTCGTTGATCGACGAATCCTTTTCGATATACAGATCGCGGGACGGAACGTAGGCTTCCGGCTGGTAATAGTCGTAATAGGAGACGAAATACTCGACCGCGTTGTTCGGGAAAAATTCGCGGAATTCGGAATAGAGCTGCGCCGCGAGCGTCTTGTTCGGCGCGATCACCATCGCCGGGCGGCCGGTGCGCGCGATGACATTGGCCATCGTGAACGTCTTGCCCGACCCCGTCACGCCGAGCAGCGTCTGGAACGACAGCCCGTCGGTGAGTCCCTCGATGAGCTTTTCGATGGCCGCGGGCTGATCCCCGGCAGGTTCGAAGGGCTTGTGCAGTTCGTAGGGGCTGTTCGGGAACGTGAGCGTGGTCATGGGCGGCAACGGGAGCGGCGGGGAACCGATCATTGTAACGCTGCCGGACCGTCCGGCGCGACCTCCTCGTTGGACGGACTGACAAGGCCCGCGCCGAATTGCAATGCCGCGAGCCGGGCATAGAGGGGATTGATCTGCGTGAGCGTGTCATGACTTCCGGTGGCGATGATCCGCCCATGCTCCATCACGGCGATACGATCGGCGTGGCGCACCGTCGCAAGCCGGTGCGCAATGATCACCACCGTGCGTCCGGCCATCAGTCGCTCCAGCGCCAACTGCACGGTGCGCTCGCTTTCCGCGTCAAGGGCGCTGGTGGCCTCGTCCAGCAGCAGCACGGGCCGGTCAGCCAGGATGGCGCGCGCGATCGCAATCCGCTGCCGCTGTCCGCCGGAAAGACGCACGCCGCGTTCGCCCAGGTAGCTGCCGAATCCCTTCGGTATCCGCTCGATGAATTCTGTCGCATAGGCGGCATCGCAGGCCGCGCGTACTTCCGCTTCCGTCGCGGTAGGTCGGCCATAGCGCACATTCTCCAGAACGCTCGTCGCGAAGATCACCGGATCCTGTGGCACGACCGCCAGATGCTCGCGCACGGCGGCAGGATCGGCGGCCCGCAGGTCGACACCATCGATCGTCACCGTCCCGCGTTGCGGATCGTAGAAGCGCAGCAGCAACTGGAACACGGTGGTCTTGCCCGCACCCGATGGTCCGACGAGCGCAACCTTTTCTCCGGCCGCGACATCGAGCGAAAAATCCTGCAGCGCGGCGGTGTCCAGCCGCGATGGATAGTGAAAGGTGACATCGCGGAACGCAACGGTTCCGCGCGCCGGGACCGGCAGCGGCGTGGGATTGGCGGGCGCGCGTATGCCTGCATCGACCTCCAGCAACTCGAACAGGCGCTCGGTGGCACCTGCCGCGCGCTGCAGGTCACCGATGACCTCGCTGATTGCCCCCACAGCGCCTGCCACAATCACGGCATAGAACACGAACGCCGACAGCTGTCCCGCGCTGATCCTGCCCGAGACGACGTCGTGGCCGCCGATCCACAGAATGATGCCGACCGCGCCGAACACCAGCAGGATGACGGTGGCCACGAGGAACGCGCGCTGCCGTATCCGTTGCAGCGCGGTCGCGAACGCGCTTTCGACGCGCACGGCGAACTGGCGGCGATCCTCGGGTTCATGGCCATAGGCCTGCACCGTCCGAATCTCGTGCAGCGCCTCGTCGACATAGGAGCTGACGTCGCCCACGCGGTCCTGGCTCGCACGCGCCAGCCTGCGTACGCGACGGCCGAAGAGGATGATCGGCACAATGGTCAACGGCACGCCTACCAACACCATCAGCGTCAGCTTGGCACTCGTCAGCGCAAGCATCACCAGGCCGCCGATCATCAGCAGAAAATTGCGAACGGCCATCGACGCGCTCGAACCGATCACGGTTTCCAGCATCGTCGTGTCGTTGGTGAGGCGCGAGATGACCTCACCGGTGCGCATCACCTCGAAGTAACCCGGCGGCAGCGCCAGCAGGTGGTCGAACACCGCGCGCCGCAGATCGGCGGTGACGCGCTCGCCCAACCACGACACGTAATAGAAGCGCGTGTACGTCGCCAACGCCAGGACCACGACAACACCCATCATCAGCGCCAGCGTATGGTCGAGTTCAGCTGCATTGCCGGCGGCAAAGCCGCGATCGATGACGAATTTCAATCCCTGTCCGACTGCCAGCACCGACGCCGCGGCAAACAGCAGGGCAATACCGGCCAGGATGACCTGCTTCTTGTACGGCCGAACGAAGCGGCCGACACGCGCAAGAACACGAAGCGCCGTGACCGGCGGAAGCTTTGGGGCATCGATGGGAATTGCGGCGTTGGAACGGGCCATGGAACCTTGGTCGAAACGATGAACGATTGCGTGTGGCGCGCCATCACGTTAGCCTTGCGCCCGGCGAATGTCGAGCCTGAACCATGATTCGAGGAGAACACCATGCCGTTGGCCCTGCCCGCACTGATGACGCTATTGGCCATACTCTGGTACATCGTCACCGCCTTCCAAGTGGGGCGCGCCCACGTCAAATACAATATCCACGCGCCGGCAATGACCGGCCATCCGGTGCTGGAGCGTGCGGTTCGCGTACACATGAATACGTTGGAACAACTCGCCGCCTTTTTGCCGGCGATGTGGCTCTACGCCTGGTACGGCAACCCGCGCTGGGCCGCCATCGCCTGCGCTGTCTGGATCGTGGGGCGCATCATCTACGCCGTCGGGTACTGGGCCGACGAGAACAAGCGCGGTCTGGGCTTCGGCATCTCGTTCATTGCGCTGGCCGTCGTCTGGGTCGCGGCGCTGTACAGCGTGGTGCGCGTGCTGGATTTCGCGTAGCACGATTCGGGCGGGGCGTTGGCGGGTCGATTTCGCGCTGAGGTAAAATGACGATTTACAGCGTCAACCTACCCCGATGAACGCGCCCAACGCCCCCCTGCTTCTCTCCGCGGTCGAACTCGCGCCGCGCGACCCGATACTCGGAATTTCGGAGGCCTACGCGGCCGATCCGAATCCGCGCAAGGTCAACCTCGGCGTCGGCATGTATTACGACGACACCGGCAAGTTGCCGCTGCTCGATTGCGTGAGCCGTGCCGAGCACGAAATGACAGCGAAGGGCACGCCGCGCGGTTACCTGCCAATCGACGGCATCGCCGCCTACGACAAGGCCGTGCAGGCGCTCGTGTTCGGCGCCGACAGCGAAGTCATCAAGTCCGGCCGCACGATCACATTGCAGGCGCTGGGCGGCACCGGTGGTCTGAAGATCGGTGCCGACTTCCTGCGCCGGTTCGCGCCGGGCGCGCAGGTCTACATCAGTGATCCGAGCTGGGAGAACCATCGCGCGCTGTTCGAAGGCGCCGGTTTCGCTGTTCAGAATTACGCCTACTTCGATCCGGCAACGCGCGGACTCGACTTCGACGGCATGCTGGGCTCGCTGGAACGGATTCCGCACGGTTCGATCGTCGTGCTGCACGCCTGTTGCCACAACCCGACCGGTGTCGATCCGACGTCCGAGCAATGGACGCGGATCATCGAGGTCGTGCGGTCGCGCGGGATCGTTCCCTTTCTCGACCTCGCCTACCAGGGCTTCGGCGACGGGACGGAATCCGACGCAGCAGTGGTGCGCAACTTTGCGGCCACGCCGGGACCGCTGTTCGTTGCCAGTTCGTTCTCCAAGTCGTTTTCGCTCTACGGCGAGCGCGTGGGCGCGTTGAGCGTCGTGGCCAATGATCGCGACGAGGCACTGCGCGTCATGTCGCAGATCAAGCGCGTCGTGCGCGCCAACTATTCCACGCCGCCGACCCATGGCGGCCAGATCGTCGCGACCGTTCTGGCCTCTCCGGAACTGCACGCACTGTGGGAAGCCGAACTCGCGATGATGCGCAACCGCATCAAGCTGATGCGCGCCGAACTCGTGGAACGGCTACACGAGCGGCTGCCGAACGCCAGTTACCGCTACATCATCGCGCAGCGCGGCATGTTCTCCTATACCGGACTCACCAAGCCGCAGGTGGAACGGCTGCGCGACGAATATTCGATCTACGTCATCGACACTGGCCGAATCTGCGTCGCGGCGCTCAACTCGCGCAACGTCGATGCCATTGCCCAGGCGATTGCCGAGGTCACGAAGTAGGTGGAAAGGCCCGGCGTGGCGACCTCCGCCTACGAACATCGCTCGATCCCTCCGCAGGCCTCGCTGCTGGGCGTCACCGGCGCGGTGCCCTTCGTCGTCTTCACGCTGGCGCTGTGGGTCGCGCCCGCCGACTTCCGCGAGTGGGCACGCCACGCGCTCGTCGCCTACGGAATGGTGATCCTGTCGTTCGTCGGTGCGCTCCATTGGGGCTTCACGATGAAGTCCCCCGATCTCACCGAAAGGGAACGCTGGCGCTGGATGGGCTGGTCAGTCGCGCCCGCAGCGGCCGCCTGGGCCGCAGGCATGCTACCGTTTCGACTGGGCATCGGGCTGATGCTCGCGGTGTTCCTGCTGCATCTGTGGCTCGACATCAAGTTCGCCGTGCGCTCGGCGCTGCCGCTCTGGTATGTGCGCATGCGCAAGCGCCTGACCTGGACCGTCGTCGTGATGCTCGCGATTGCGCTCGCGGCACCGATGCCGCGATGATCACCAGCCCACCGGTTGTCGCCGTATTTTGACAGAAAGGTTTTTTCCGCTATAATTCAAGGCTGTCCGATGCGGGAATAGCTCAGTTGGTAGAGCGCAACCTTGCCAAGGTTGAGGTCGGGAGTTCGAGACTCCTTTCCCGCTCCAGAATTCCCGAGGGAGAGCCCGCAGTTGACCAATGCGGCTCTCCCTTTTCACTTGCCCGACCTCCGCAGGTTTTCGCGCCGGCCGGCGCCCTTTGGCGGGGTGGCAGAGTGGTCATGCAGCGGCCTGCAAAGCCGTCTACGCCGGTTCGATTCCGACCCCCGCCTCCAGAATCCCCAAGCAAAGCCGCCTCGCGCGCCGCCCGAGCCTTTGGCGTGGCGCGGGTGCGCTTGGCGAATCTCGGCTTCGGACGAGGCTCAGACCGGTCGCGGCGCTGGCGGTGCGGCCGATGGCGTGAACGCGTCGAAGAAACAAAGGTCCTCGCCCAATCCATGTTCGATGAACGCCGGCACCGCCGCCTCGACCATCTTCACCGAACCGCACACGTAGACCTCGAAGCCGCTCATGTCGGGGAAGTCCGCAAGCATCGCTTCGTGGACCAGGCCGCACCGACCTCTCCAGGCGTCACCCGGCTCAGCGTGCGACAGCACAGGCACGAAATGGAAGTTGCCGTGCTCGCGCTGCCAACGTTCGGCGAGGTCGGCCAGGTAGAGATCCTGGCGCCGGCGCACGCCCCAGTACAGCCACATCGGTCGTCGCAGCCCACGGTGAAACGCGTCTTCGACGATGCTCTTCACGGGCGCGAAGCCAGTCGCGCCGGCCACGAACAGGATCGGCTGCTCGCTTTCGCGCAGTGCAAAGCCACCTAGTGGACCCTCGAAGCGCAACGTATCGCCGATCTTCATCTCAGTAAACACATGGGCTGTGAAGCGGCCGCCCGGAATGCGCCGAACATGCAACTCGATGCGCTCGTTGTGCTGTGGGGCATTCGCGAACGAGTATGCGCGCCGTTGTCCATCGGCAAGCACGATGTTGATGTACTGGCCAGCAGTGAAGATGATGCGCTCGCCGCCGGGCAGCGATACCGTAAGCCGGATCAGTTCGTCGGTGAGCCGTTCGAGGGCATCGATGCGGCCGACATAGGTGTTGATCGCCGCTCGCGCAGTACTTGTCGCGCGCACCACCTCGAGGTCGAGGTCGGACAGTGGCGACGCGCAGCACATCAGGGCTTCGCCCTGCGCACGCAACGCGTCCGGCAATGCGCTGCGCTGATACACGCCATGGTCGACGCTTCCGTGCAGTATCGTGCACCGGCAGACTCCACAGGCGCCGTTGCGACACTCGTAGGGTAATGCCAAACCTTGGCGCAGGCCGGCGTCGAGTAGCGTCTCGCCCGCGCGTACCATCACCGGTTGCGGAAAGTCGGACACCGTCATGCGGAATTCGAAAGCCTTGCTGCGCTTGACGCTCGGCGGCAGCCATGGCAGCGCCATGACCACCGCGGTGGCCGTACCCAGCAAAGCCCAAACCTGCCCCAGCGGCAACAGGTAGAGGAGTGGGAAGATCGCAAGGTAATACCAGTCGAGTTGCAGGTTGACCGGGGAGACGTCCAGGCTGGCCGCGCCACCCTGGCTCAGCGCCGGCTTGACCAATGACAGTGCTATCAGCGTCAGCACCACACTCAACATGAGCGGTCGCGGTGGGCTGGTCCTAGCTTTCGGCACGCGTTGCACATGAATCCACATCAGGAGCAGCACAACCAGCGGTATCCCGATGTGCATGAAAGAAAGCAACGAGAAGAATCGGTCGTTGACGCTGTACGGGTAGATGAAGTTGCGAATCAGGGTGCCACCAAAGCCAGGCAGCCAGTCGAGCCACTCGAAGGACGCGACGATGACGAACTGCGCCAACTTGTCCCAGGGCAACATATAGCCATTGACGCCGGACACGTATACGCCCCAGATCAGGGCGACTCCACTGACCCACGAAAACCAGCGGAAACCGCGGAGGCGATCGAACGCGAAGTGGCGCAGCATGTGCAGGAGCATCGTCAGCACCATCGCGTCGGAGGCGTAGCGATGCACGCTGCGCATGATGCCGCCGGCGTACCACTGGTGGTTGGTCAGTGCGTCGACCGAAGCGTAGGCACCGGCGACGCCCGTCTCAAAGAACGCGTAGAGGTAAAGTCCGCTGCCGGCGACCAGCCAGAACAACATGAAGGTGATCGAGCCCAGGTGGTAGAGTGGATTGAGCCGGTCGCCGAAGGCAGTGTTGAACAGCGCCTCCACGCGCATGAACACCCATCGCAACAGGAACTGCAGGCGCCTGATCACGCACGGCCCTGACGTGCGGCGCCGACCATCAGCACGACGAACAGCAATCCGCCGGCTATCGCCACCAGGCCGCCGAGCCCCATCAAGCCCATGCCTGCGATCTCGCCGCCGGTGCGCAGCACCTGTTCGGCTCCCGCCACCTTGCGCTGCACGCCATAGCCGCCGGACCAGACGAGCCCCGTTATGTGCATCAGTTGGCCCGTCCCGTACAGAGCCGGCTGCAGTGCGGCCAGCCGGCTGCTCGGTGCCGCATAGCCAAGTTGTGGCAACAAGTGGTATGCCAAGCCCATCAGTGCCAGGGTGACACCGACGATGCAGCCGTGGTAGTGCGCCGGGATGCGCACGTCGGCGCCGTTGATGAATGCGCCGATGAACCCACCGGACACGAACAACACCATCGACCAGACCAGGGCCGCGCGCAACGCGCGGGTGTCCGCGGAAGCGCGCCGTAGCGGCGACAGCGCCAACAGCACGGCGAGCGCGATAGGCGCAATCGCCGCGCCGCCACCCAGTCGCATTGCCCAGGTAAGCAGGTTGCGATGCTCGACCGAGGTAACGGGATGCGCTAAATAGGCGTAGGGCGTCGCGAACACGCTGACCAACGCCAGCGCGAGCATCAGCAACGTGACTCGCGGGCTCAGGTGAAGGCGCGCGCCGCAGGCCTCCGCCAGCCAAAGCCACGCCACGAGCATCAGCAGTGTCCAGGTGAATTGCAGCGCGTGGCCACCGCCCCAGAACAACACCTCGTAGTAAATCTTCCCGACCAGCGTCGTGGGCACCGCCGCGTACGACCAACCGAATGCCAGCAGCGCTACCGCTGCGGAAACGACAGAGGCGTTAAGCCCAAAGCGCAGAACTCCCTCGCCGTCAAACGAGAGACCGAGTTTGGGGGCCACGAACAAGGCTGCGCAGCACCAGCACTGTCGCGCCCATTGCGAAGGCCAGCAGGCCGGCCATGAACAGCGGCCGCTCGAGCACTGGAATGTAGTTAGCCATGATCGGCTCGCCCTGCCCGACGAATGCCGACAGCGAAATCAGCGTTGCGCCGGTCCCGCAGAGACCCAACGCCGCCCAGCCCCAGGCTAGTCCGCGCGGCGATCCGTTGAGGCTCCACAGCAGGCCGGCGAACGCGACGAACCAGACCAACACCGACAGATCCACATGTACGACGAGTGCCACGCGAAAGAAGTCGACCCCCGGCAACCATTGGTTGATGATCGGCGTGCGCGACAGCACCAGTAGCAGCGAAAACAGTCCGGAGCCAAATAGTGCAATCAATCCAAGCCACAACCAGCCACGCGCCAGCTGGCGCTGCGCACCGGCTGGTACCGCGAGCGAATAGCGATTACCGTCCGAGCGCACCGATGGCAACGCGCGGACCGCACGGCCGGACCAGGGTTCGTTGGGCGACTTTATGTCGCTTTCCGCCTGGACACCTCGGTGGCGAAATGCACCCCACGGAGGGCGGCGAATGTAGGGAGCGTGTGGATCGTTCATTGCAGTGTGATCCCGCCTTTGGCCGGGTCGAAGTCGATCACCAGGATCTGCGCCGGATTGAGCGTGACCGTGGCCTCGCGCACGAAATCGAAGCCAGGGCTGCGCACGTCGTCCTTGAGTCGGACCACCAGACGATGCGTGCCCGCCGCGACCTGCATCCGGTGGTAGAACGCCGATGCACCGTCGCGCGACAACCCCGACGGCGCTGCGACGTGGCGTAGTGCGGTGACACCGTCCAAATCGAGTTCGACCGCGATCGGCGAACGCTCGCGCGGACAGATCTGGGGCGCGCGCATGTTGGGCGGCAGTTTGGACAACTCCTGCGGCGTAGCGCTGCGGCAATCCGACACCGGCTTCCCTTGGTGGCTGAAGCTCACCTTGATTAGTGCTTGGTCCGGTGGCAGGTGACGGTACGGGGGCCAGGTTGAAAACACGCCGATGAGCAGCGCGAAAAGACCATACAGCAGTACCTGGCCAATCCAGGCGAGCGGCACCGATTTCGACATGTCAGTACCCGCCCGGCCGCCCGAAGGGTACTGACTGCGCCCCCTCGGGGGCAGCAAACGCAGTGAGCGTGGAGGCAGTTTCATTTTAGCCACGGGCCGGCGTCGCGGTGGCAGATATTGGCCCTGCCGCAGCGGTGATCCGCTGGCGGAGGGATTGCAGCGCCTGGCACGCCGCGGGTTCGTCGCCAGCGCCGGCCCATGCCAACGCGAGTCGCTCGCGCGGCACCGTGGCGCGGAGGTGCGGCTCGCGAGTTCCATGCAGCCGATCGGCGGTCCATCGCTGACCGAGGCGGTATTCGCAACTGCCTTCGGCGCAGGCGGTGACCAGCACACCGGCGGCGCCATCGCGCAACGCGTACTCGACGAACGATGGCGGCAATTGCGCGATACACAGCAGACTGAAGGCCGCCACATCGGGGCCGGCCAGCTGCCGGACATCGACGCCGTGGTCGCAGCCGAAGACGGCGATCTTATACGGTTGATTGCCGAGCGCGGCCAAGCCTTTCACGAGTCGGCGGCGCAACATGCCGATTGGCGCCGACGGCATGTCGATGCCGGTCACCAGCTCTGCCGCACTTCGAAACGGCGACGATGACGGGCAGGCACCGACACAGATGCCGCAACTTGCGCACAGGTCAGCGTCCACCTGTGCCAGCTCGCGCATACCTCGCATCGGGTGCGGCACCATGGTCACGGCGGCGTAGGGGCAATCGTCGAAACAGCGGCGGCAGCCATTGCAGTTTTCCGCGTCGACCACGGCGATTGGTGCCGGCGCGGGCTGCGGCATGACGGGGAGCGCGAACAACACGAGCAACGCGCCCGCCAACGCAAACCACACGAATGCGGGCGACGTGAAGTAGGTCAGCGGATGCACGAACAGCAGTAGCCAGTCGTACGCCAAAACGGTGGGCGCCACGACAAGATTGGCCGGCCCCTGACTCGCCACCGGCGCCGCTAACGCCAACGCAAACAGGGTGAATGCCGTGCCAATGGCCAGGGACCGCGGCGGGAATACCGTCGCGCGCGCGACGCGCTGAACGTGCAACCACAAGGCGAATACCAGCAGCAGCGGCACGCCGATGTGCACGAACACGAACAGCGAGAACAGCCGGTCGCTCACCGCATCCGCACCGAGGAAATTGCGCGTCAATGGCGACCCGAACAGCGGCAACCGGTCCAACCATTCCGCCGTGGCCAGCGCGGAGAATTGGCCGAGCTGGTCCCAGTTGAGCCAGAATCCGCCGACCGCATTCACGTACGACAGCAGCAGCAACGGAATGCCGGTCAGCCACGAGAAGCGGCGAAAACCACTGTAGCGACCGTACAGCCCCTCGCGCACCAAGTGGACAAGTGTCACGGCGATAAGGCCGTCCGCCGCGTAGCGATGCAGGCTCCGCAATATGCCGCCCAGTTGCCAAGGTTTGCGCGATAGCTGGTCAATCGATCGATAGGCACCCTCGGCCGAGGTGTCGAGTACCACATACAGGTAGATGCCACTGACGGCCAGCAGCCAGAACAACATGAAGCCCAGCGCGCCGAGGTGGCGCAACGGGTTCAGGCCGGAACCGAACGCGGAGTCGAATACCCGCTCGAGCCGGCGAAATCCAGCCAGCGCGTGAAGGCGGGCGGCGCGCAGCGGGTGCATGCTACCTCAGTGCTGCGTGTCGGCCAGCGGCGCGGCGACCGGCCGGGCGATACGACGCATTTTCCGCCGGGTGCGCCATTCGAGAAGGAAGAAACAGGCCATGGCCACCGCGAACGTTGCTCCGCCGGCGATCTCGAGGACTAGCCCATAGTCGTAGCGATATTCACCGGTCTTCGGGTCGTACACGGTGCACAGAATGCGCACGCGCCGGACCATCTCCGCCAGCGAAGTGCCGGGTTGCAGGGGGGAATCGTTCAGCAATCGGCGCAGCGGCTCGCCAAGCTGGTCGCGCGACAGGCGCTCGCCGTACACCTGCGCGTAGATGCGGCCTTGGGCATCGAGCAGCGATACCGTCAATACATGGTCGATACCAGCCGGGGTCGCGACGTACCGAAAGCCGAAATCTCTCAACAGCGGCTCGACAGTACCCGGCATTGGACTGAGGAAGTCCCAGTTCGATGCTCCAATGCCCATCTGTGCGGCAAATGCGCGCATCGCGGTCGGCGAATCGAAGGGTTGATTGAAGCCGACGCTGACAACATTGAAGCTGTTGGCGCCGAACACCTGGGCCAACTGCTGCACCGCGACGGACAGTGATTGGGTCGTGGTGGGGCAGACCTTGAAGCAGCCGGTGTAGATGAAACTCACCAACAACGGCTTGCCACGATAGTCGGTCAACCGCACCGGCCGCTCCCGGCGATCCAGCAGCAGATGTTCACCGACGGCACGACCGACCGCGGCCTCGCTGGCTCGCAGCGCGGTGACGGGGTCGAGCGCGGACGCGCTGGCCGCGTCATCCTGTGCAGTCGCGGGAGGCGCCGCGAGCATGGCGTATAACAGCGCCACCAAACTCCAAAGGCTCATCGCAACAAACCGTCGATCGTAGCGGCAGCGAGTACCAGACTCAATTGCGCGAGCGACGCGAAGAAGGCTGCCATGGCCGTCTTGCGGCTCGGCGCACGTGACAGCCTCCAAGCCTTGTGAACGAAGTGCGCGCCACCCAACGCCGCCCCGACCAGGTAAATCGGCCCGGCACCGAAGAACGCAGGCAACAGTGATGCAGCGACCAGCGCCACAGTGTTGCCCAAAACGATATGCGCCGCGCGTCGTGTGCCGACCACTACCGGGAGCATCGGCACGCCGGCGGCCGCATAGTCGGCCTGATTGGCAATCGCGAGGCTCCAGAAGTGGGGCGGCGTCCACAGAAATAGCACCAAAGCCAACAGCAGCGGCAGCGGACCGATCTGCGGATCGACTGCGGCCGCGCCCGCCAGCACGGCAAAGCTGCCAGCGAGGCCGCCGACCACGATGTTGAGCCAGCTGCGGCGCTTCAACCACAATGTGTACACGACGCCGTAGAAGAATGCGCCGAGAAAAGTGTACAGCGCAGCCGCCGCGTTCAATCCAACCCACGCCGAACCTACCGCGGCAGCCAGCAACAGCGCAATCAGAACCAGCCATGCGGGCGAGTGTGGCAGCGCGCCGGTGACGAAGGCGCGACCGCGCGTGCGCGCCATGAGCCGGTCGGTGTCGACTTCGACGTACTGGTTGAACGCGCCCGCGGCCGCTGCCGACGCCAGCACCGACAGCGCCAGCACGACCACCTGCGCGATGCCGAGTGCCGGGCCCGGCGCGATGGCAAGTCCGACCAGCGCGGTGATCATGATCATCACGCCGATGCGCAACTTGAACAGCCCCAAGACGGTTCGGGCAAGGCCGCCAACCGCTCGGGGTGCGGAGGATGCCGTAGCCTCGCATCTGACGACCTCCACGCCCCCCGAGGAGGCGCAATTCCGTGCGGCCTCCTTGCGGTCGCGGAACCTCCAAACCACTTCCGTGTCGGCCGCCGCCCGCACTCGCGGCCGCGCGCTGCGCGCCTGGGCTTCGCCCCGCTCAAGCAGACGTCCTCGAGTCGGCCCGGCGGCGCCCATGTCAGCTCAGGCCCCAGACCTGGGACAGGTACTTCCAGTTGATGAAGTAGTACAGCACGAAAGCCGCGAGGAACACCATGGCCAGTGCGAAGGTGCCAGGTGCGGCGAAACCGATCGAGCCGTAGCCCTGCACTGCCGCCGTCGGCGCGGTTGGCGGGATCGGCGTGAACATCTTGCTTTGCGCACCGGTATCCAGGCGCTTTCCCCACAACAGCGACCCGACGGTGACGTAGATGTAGATCGCCCCGCCGACGATGGCCGAGATGCCGGCGATGCCAACCAGCCCCATCATCAGGTAGGCCGCGCCCGGCCACTCGTAGGCCAGTGGCGAGCCGTTGAAGGCCATGTCCCAGTGGCGACGCGAGACGCCCAGCGTGCCGGCTCCCATCATCACCAGGCAGAAGAAGTACATCGACAGGCCGAAAAGGTAGGGCTGCCACTTCGCCAGGCCCGGGGCGATCATCTCGCGCCTGAACAGCACCGGAATCAGGAAGTAGGTCAACGCCATGAACGACAGCGTCGTACCTATCACGACCGTGGCGTGGAAATGTCCCGGCACGTAGATCGTATTGTGGATGATCATGTTCAGCTGCTCGGTACCCATCATCACGCCGGAGATGCCACCGAGAAAGCCGAAGCCGATGATGGAGATGAACACTCCCGAGAACACCGGGTTGCCCCACGGCGCCTTGCGCAGCCATTCGAACAGGCCCTTGTTGAATCCCTTCTTGCGCTGTTCCACTTCCATAGCGCCGGGAATCGTCAGACCGTGGATCATCGAAGCCAATACCGCGAAGTACATGAAGTAGCTGGTGTTGACGACCTTCCAGTTGGTCGAAAGTCCCGGGTCGGCCAGCAGGTGATGCGCACTCGCAAGCTGCAGGAACAGGATATAGAGCAGGAAGGCACCGCGGCTCACGCGTTCCGACATCGGTTTGGCGCCGAACGCGATGGCCGCCACGGCGTACCAGATGGAAATATGCGCCGCGACGTTGATCTGTTGCGATGAGTGGCCGAAAGCCCACCAGATAGTGCGGTAGACCAGTGGATCAACCGCCTTGACCACGCCCACCGACAACAGAAACGTGGGGATCAGGATGATTGCACCCGACGCAATCGTGAACACCGCGATGATGCAGGCCGTCGTGGCGCCGAACGTCACTAGCGGCACCGAGCCGGTGTAGGTCTTGTCGCGTTTGGCGATGACCAGCGTGCCTAGAAACACGAAGCAGCCAATCAGTGCACCCACCGCAAACAGGATCAGCCCTAGATAGAACGACGGCGCGGCCATCATCGGCACGTACGACGTCATCATCACACTTGAACTGCCCTGGTAGACGGCCACATTGTTCGTGACCGCGCCGATCACCATCAGCGCGAATGCGGCCCACGCCACCTTGGGAGTTGCAATCCGGCACCGAAGCAGCGTCGATGAGCAGAAGTAGAGGACGGCGATCTCGAAGAATATGATCCAGAAGATCAGCATGTCGATGCCGTGCGCGGTGAGCACCTGATAGAAGGTGTCAGCCTCGAGCCAGTGGATTGCCGGCCAGCGGGTCAACACGATCCCGACCGCCAGGATGCCCCCGATAAGCAGGAACACCACGCCGGCGACCGCGTTGACGATCATCAGCTTCTCGGCCTGCGCCTCGAACTGCAGGCCTGAACGGGGGCAGGTGCGATACGTCGTAGTACCGGACATGGTGGCCTCCGCCTTACTTGACATAGATGCGGCCGACCATCGTGTGATGGTTGATGCCGCAATATTCGTTGCACACCACCGAGTAAGTCCCGGCACGGTTGGGCGTAACGGTCACGACGTGCTCGTATCCCGGAACGATCTGGATGTTGATGTTCGCGGGCTGAAGTGAGAACCCGTGGTTGTAATCCATCGAAGTGAGGTGCAGCCGATAGGTCTTGTCTTTCTCAAGCTCGAGGATCGGCCAGAAGCTCCACAGCCGCGCGATCATGTAGACGTCGCTGCCCGGAGGAGGCGCGACCACAGGCGTCTTGCTTTCCGTTTCGGTGCGAACGGTGTACTTGTCGACGACGGTCTGAGCCTTGACGGTGAACTGCTCCGGTGTGGTCCGGTACGTTTCGGTCGAGAGGTTCTGTTTTCCATAGACGTGCCAGCCGACCATCATTGCGAACATGATCAGGCACCAGATCAACGCGATCACGATCCAAGCGCCTTCGACACGGTCCAGCGGATGCTTCCACCAAAGTCGCTCTGCGGGGGGCAGGATGGCACTCATGTTCCTGGTCCTCGTCCGGTTACCGTGCCAGCGGCACGGTGAGGATGTCGATCACGCCCCACAGCGTGTAGACGATCATCGGAATCAGAACGCCCAGGAACAGGAGAAGAAATGGGTTGTCGAGGAGCTGCTGCATCAGCGGCACTTTCTCCTCGGTTTGCATCATGTCGCTCATGGCACCTCCGTTGGGCTAATGGACCGGACCGTGAGAGAGTCTGTGACGAGTGCGAAACGATTTACTTGAACCAGAATAAGAAAATGCGATCTCGCGAGTGCACGGATTCGGACGCGCCTGCTACGCTCCTCGCCCGAGCCCGCAAATCCAGGCCCCGAAATGAACCTCTCGCAGCGACGCCATGCATGGCTGCGCCGCCTAGCGTTGGTCGCGGCGGCGCTCATACTCGCCATCACGTCCCTCAGCGCGTTCATCCGCCACTCGAACGCCGGCCTTGGCTGCAGCGAATGGCCGCAGTGCTACGGCAGTCGATTGCGTGCAGTGCAACAAAATCGTGAGCCCGCCGGCGCAGACAGCGACGCCGTCACCGCCGCGCGATTGGCACACCGATTGGTCGCCGTATTGGCGCTGATGGTGATAACCACAATTGTTGTAGTGTGTTTTGGCAACAAGCCCTGGCTGCTGCGCGAAGGTGCGCTGGCGCTGACAATGTTGACGCTGGCGATAGGCTTGGCTGTGCTCGGGCGGTGGACCGCGGGTGCGCGGATGCCCGCGGTGGCGATCGGAAATCTTTTGGGCGGCCTGCTGATGCTGGCTCTTGGTTGGCGCCTGGCCGCCCGGGTCACCACGCCTGGTTGGCCGATACTGCGGATGTGGGCATGGGTGGGCGTTGCGGTGCTGCTCGTCCAAGTGGCGCTCGGCGCACTGGTGAGCGCGTCCTATGCCGGCCTGAGCTGCGCCGCTCCCGGCGATTGCTTGCGCGCCGCAGAGGCAGCCGGCTGGCCTTGGGAAACGCTCAACCCGTGGCGCGAGCCGGCGTTTGGGGCAACGCCGATGCCGCTCAACCCGAGCGGGGCGCTCGCGCAGGCGGTGCATCGCGGCGGAGCGCTGCTGGCACTCCTGGTACTGACAGCGCTCGGTGCGGCAGCGCTTCGAGGCCCGACGCGGCGCGACGGCGCCGCACTACTGGTCCTGCTGGTGCTTCAGCTCGGTTTGGGGTGGCTGATGGTGGCGATGGTACTGCCGCTTCCACTGGCACTGGCTCACAACGTCGTTGCAGGGCTGCTGCTGGCAACCGTGGTGCGCCTAGCCTGAGTCGAGACGAGCCTCGCCGTCTCTATCCCAGTACAATCCAACCGCCCAACTAGAATAGAGGCGGTTATGGCGGCACGCGCGTTCGATGTACCGAATTACCTTGCGATGCTGCCGCTATTCAACGCGTTAAGCCCCGATGAACTGCGTGACGTTGCTGCGGGTTCGACGTTGCGGCGGCTGACGCGCGGGGAGATTGTGTTTCGGGCGGGTGACCCTTGCAACGAGTTCTATGTCGTCGTCACGGGCCAGGTCAAGCTGTTCATGCTGGCACCAAGTGGGCAGGAGAAGGTCGTCGAAGTGATGGGCGCCGGTCAGAGTTTCGGCGAGGCGATAATGTTCACTGATCGGCCCTACTTCCTGAACTCGCAGGCACTCACCGATAGCCTGCTGCTGAGCGTTTCCAAGCAGGCCGTCATTGCCGAAATCCTTCGCGACCACCGCTTCGCGCTGCGAATGCTTGGCGGCATGTCCCGCAAGATGCACGGGCTGGTGCGCGATGTTGAGACGCACGCGCTGCACTCGGGACGGCAACGCGTCATCCGCTATTTGCTCCGTGATCAGGTCCTCGACACCCGCGACGCCGCCGAGTTGCGTACCGTTTCGCTGCCAGCCAGCAAGGCCACGATCTCGTCCCGGCTTTCGCTGACCCCCGAGTATTTCTCGCGAGTGCTGCACGACCTCGAGGCGCAGGGGCTGATCGAGATCGACGGGCGCGACATCCGCATTCTCGACGCAAGGCGACTGGCAGACCAAGAAGTACAGACGCAGGGAAGCACGTTGAACGCGGGCCTCGCGGCAGGTGCGTGCCTCGATGCCGAGAAGCCTCTTGCCCACAAGATCTCGATCGTGCCAGTGCCAAATGCAATCAAGACTCGTGATTCGAACGTTGCCGGGCCAAGCGCGCCCAAGGGCGAGAAGGCGAGATGAAAGGCAGCATGCTTCGTGCACCGTCCATAAGTCACCAACATGCCCCTCAGCTTCGCCGCTATCAAGCACATCCACATGGGCGCTGCTGCGCTGTCTATTTCACTATTCATCCTGCGCGGCGGCTGGATGCTCTGGTCGCCGCAAAGGCTCCGGCAGCCCTGGGTAAAGGTTCTCCCGCACGCAATCGACACGGTATTGCTCATCGCGGCGCTATGGCTGGCCTGGCAACTCGGCGCGGCGGCAATGCGCGGCTGGCTCGTGGCCAAGATTGTCGGGCTCCTCGTCTATATCGTACTGGGCACTATTGCGTTGAAGCGTGGCAGGACAAGGCGCACGCGCGCTGTAGCGCTCATCGGCGCGACAGCGACCTTCGGCTACATCGTAATGGTCGCGCTGACAAAATCACCGCTCGGGGTATTCGCGCGAGTCTAGCGTGATAGGACAGCCACCGTAACCGCCGATATTCGTTCCAAATGAACGGCGCCGCATTTCAGCGATCTGCTGAGCACGCTGCATGAATCACTGAGCGCGGTGATCGAGCCTGCATCCGGTCGCATGGCGCTTGCCGGTGAGACAGTCTACGAAAGCGCCTCCAGGGTCGCAGATCTTTGCGCACGACCGAATTCGACGGCTGCTGGCCACACCAGGCACAAACGGCGTAAACCACGAGTGCTAGGCAGACAAGCGATCCACACAGGTGGAAACAGCGGAGGTAACGCAATTCTCTGGTCGAAAATGGTTGTCCTTTTCGCCTATGAAAATTCGTTCCGGTTCGATTACGGGTAGGATCGCGTCAAGATTGCCGGAAACCTGTACGTATTCGGTTCCAGCTCTCGCTCGCTATACCGCGAATCAGATACTTACACGGTCAGGCGCGCCGTTGGGCTCGCTCCTCAGTCGCTATTTGGGCTGCTCGTTGCCGTAGGTCTTGACCAGGTAGTCGACGATCACGGGCATGTCGGCATCGTCGATTGGCGCCTTGAACACAACCTTCATGCGCGTGACCATCGCCTCCCAATACGTTCGGGGTGCTGTGGGCGGCTGGTAAAGCATGTATTCCGCGGAGTGGCACGCCACGCAGTTGGCCTGGGCCTTGGCATATCCGGGCAGCGGGCTGGCCTTTAGCGGCGGGCCCTCAATCGGCAAAGTGATTGTCTTCGCATCTGCCAGTGCCCCGACGCCAAGTCCGAGGACGAGCGCCGAAAAGGCGATCGCGATCGCAGGTTTGCTGTTCATGTTCATGCTCCTTCAGACCGCGGTAACCGAAACGCGCTCGACGACATTTCGCATGTAGCCCGCAGGTTGCCACAGCGCATCCATTGGCTGGCTCTGACCGCTGCGGTTCCAAGCGCGGACGCGCAGGTCATACGTCCCCTTGTCGGGAGTGAAGGCGAAAGTGAACTCGCGGAATGAATAGCGCCCGAGGTCATTGCCCAGCTTGGCCGTGCGCCAACTCTGTCCGCCGTCCGTGGAATAGGCAGCTTCGCGGATTCCCTGGCCGCCGTCGAAGGCGATGCCGCGCACGACCGTCTGCTGACCCGCGCGAAGCTGCGCGCCATCCTGCACCGAGGTGATGAACGAGCGCACGTTGAACCGGCTGATCGGACGGGTCGCGGCGGGGGTAGTGCCAGGTTCGATGCAGGCGCAGTCGTTGTCTGGCACGCGGTAGGCAGGTTTCATCCAGAAGCCTTCAAACTGCTGATCGACGACCTCGATTTCCGACAGGTGCTTGACCCAGTACGTGCCGTAATAGCCTGGAACCACCAGTTTCACCGGATAGCCATTGAGCATCGGGATGTCGGCACCGTTCATCTGGAAGGCCAGCATCACTTCCCCGTCGAGCGCGTGGTTCACGTCGAGCGACTTGACGAAATCGCCGCCTCCGAACACCGCAGTGTCGAGTCCGTTGAAGGTCACCTGTTTCGCCGAACTCTTCAATTCCGCGCGCGCCAGCACGTCCTTGAGCGGTACGCCAGTCCAGCGCGCATTGCCCATGGCCCCGTTGTACGACTGCCCACCGGTCACCCTCGGCGAGAAGAGGCCCCGGCTGTTGCCCGAGCACTGATTCACGGCCACATATTCGACTGGCTTGAACTGGGTGCGCAAATCCGACATGGTCAGCTCGAAGGCCTTGCCCACGGCATTTCCGCCGATCTTGATCACATGCTTGTCGCCGTCGATGGAAAGCGGGACGCCGGCGTTGTGGTACCGGACGAAAAATGCATCGTTGGGTGTGATCACTCCTTCGTTGAAGACCTCGAAGGGCGTCTCGAGCTGCGGCGGGCGCGTGGTCAACACGATCATCAGTCGCTTTTCGGGGAACGCCACCAAATTGCGTTTGCCATTCACGAACGGCAGGTCGACGGTCGTCGCCTGAGCCAACGCGATCTTGCTCAATGCGCCAAGGCCGACTGTAGCCAGCGCACCCGCGCCGCCAGCGATGAGCCTGCGCCGCAGGCCATTGGTTGCATCAGTCATTTTTCTTCCTCCAATGGATCGGTGGTCAAATTGATTTCTGGTGATCGACGTTTACCAACAAGTTATTCTGCAGCAGTCTTAGGGTCTTGGCCACGGCAGGAGCATTGTCGTCCATCAACTATACGTTGGCCGCGGCACGCCGTGGGAACATCGCCCAGGCCGACTCGTTCATCGGCCCTGCTGTCCGCCAGCCCAACCCGCAGCGAGCCACTGCAACTGCATGCGTCAGCGCGAGCAACGAATTGCGGCCTGCTCTCGCGGCGCTTGGCACGGTCATGCAGCAATGCGTGGCCTGCCAGGCAGCCTATCGCCTGCATTGAATCGAACGTTGGCTGCGGGAGCTCGCGAAGCCTGGTGCCGCCGATCGCCATCTGGCGACACTGCGTCAGGGGACACTTGCGCCAGTCCTGTGCCAACAGGCAAACTCGCGCCCTATGAACCTCGCCATTGCGCTGCCCCTGCTTCTGGCACTCGTCTGCGCGCTGTACGCAATCCGCCACTTTGCGCGGCGTCGCGCGCTGCGCCGCCAAATGGAGCGTCGCGCCCGGAGCCAGCAAACCGGTCCGCGCAGTTTCGCGCCAGCCAAGACCCAGCGCTCGGAGATGCGCACGGATGACGATCCGACGACCATCATCGAGAGGATCACGGAGTCCAGAGGACCCGCCACCGGTCCGCATACGGGTCCGCATACGGGTCCGCATACCGGTCCGCATACCGGTCCGCACACCAAACCGAAGTAGCCGTGATGCGTTCGGCCAACGCGCCGCGCGCGTCGAAGGACCAAGTACGCGCCGAAGTGAAATGGCAGACAGGCATTGGCCAGAACTAACGGGCCAGGACTCACTGGCCAAAGATCACGATGGTCGTGCTGCCGGTCAGCGGGATCGATCCGCCGCTGTGCCCTGACGCCACGGCAACGTACTGTTTGCCGTTCTGCTCGTAGGTGATAACGCCGCCCGCAATTGGGCCTCCGGTGGCGAAACTGTACAGCGTCTTGCCGCTGCGCGCGTCGAGCGCCAGAAAATTTCCATTCAGGTCGCCGGTGAACAGGACATCGCCCGCGGTTGGCGTGAGTGCGGCGTACATGGGCGTGGGCGTGTGGACGCGCCACGCCATCTTGCCCGACTTTGGGTCCACGGCATTGATCCAACCGGACCACTTGTCCACGGGATCATTGGTGCCCCAGCCATTGGCAAGTCCGGTGTAGGGAATGGTCGCCACCCACGTCGGATTCGGCCCGGACTTGAATACCGTGCACCAGTCGATCGCGTTGACATAGAGCAGTCCGGTGGACGGGCTGTGCGCCGCGCCGTTCCACTGGACGCCGGCCACAGGACAAACGCGCACACCTTCCGGAGTGAGCGGCACATCGTGATTGAGCATAGTGGTCATGGGTAGCTTGAATACCAGCTTGCCGTCATCGCGGTCGACCACGTGCAGGATGCCCTCCTTGCCCGACGTCGCGACGAGCTTCCTGCCGCCTGCGTCGAACAACGAAACGACCGTCGCATCCCAGTCGTGATCGTCGTTTGCCCGCAGCTGGTACCACCACTTGAGCGTGCCGGTGCGCGCATCCAGCGCGACAGTCGAGATGCTGAAGAGATTGGCGCCGGGGCGCATCGCCTTGTTGTAGTCCGGACCGGGATTGCCCACGGGAACGAACAGCGTGCCGGTCTCGCGATCGAGCGCATACGCGACCCACGCGGCGCCTCCACCGTGGTCTGCGGAACCCGCCTCTTCCCAGGTATTTGCACCCGTCTGGTTGCCAGTCGGTATGAGATCGAACGCCCAGGCCAGCGAACCATCGGCGACATTGAATGCCATCATCCGACCGCGGATTCCCCAGTCGCCGCCGGCTTTGCCGACATACACGATATCGTTCCATACGAGGGGCGCGGCTCCGACGCCTTCGCCGATGCGCCAGTCGGCCACCTGGCGCACCCACAGTGGCGCGCCGGTCTTCGCGTCAAGTGCGTAGAGAAAGCCATCCTGCGTGCCGCGGATCACGCGGCCGCCGGCAAGCGCCACGCCTTTGTTGGTTGCATTCATCTCCGGGCCCTGCGCCACGTGTTGATGGGTCCACACCTTCCGGCAGGTGGCCGCGTCGATCGCGTAGGTCCCAAGATGGGTGGTCGCGTACAGGATGCCGTCGTACACCACTGGCCCCGTCGAGAACGTCCCCAGCTCGCCCAACTGGAACATGCACACCGGACGCAGCTTGCTCGCGTTGCGCACGTTGATCTGTTGCAGCCTTGAATAGCGTTCGCCGCGATATCCCTTGTTGTACATCAGCCAATTGGTCGTGGCAGTGTCCGCCGCATCGAGTTCGGCCTGCGCAGGCTTGCTTGTCGTGGGTTGGGTCAACTTTCCGAAGAGTTCGCCGATCGTCACGACGCCGGGCTGCACACTTGCGGCGGCGCTGTCGGATGTGGCCGCCACCGACAAGTCGAGCATGCGATCCATCGGCGATTTGGGCGTCAGCTTCTCACTTCCCGCAGGCAATCCGTTCTGGGCGAGAACATAGGAAACGATGTCGGCATATTCCTGGCTGTTGAGCTCGCCGCCCTGGCCCAGCGGCATGTTGGCGTGAACGTAGTTGTAGAAATCCTTGAGCGACTTCCCGTTCCACTGGACGTTGAACTCCCTGCCCTTCAGCGCCGGCGCGCCTCCGCCTTGCAGCTGGGCACCGTGGCACACCGCGCATTTCTGCGAAAACTCCCAGCGGCCCTGGCCCACCTGCGTCGTACTGAAGAAAGCGGTGCCGTCGGCGAACACGCTTTGCGCGGCGAGCAACAGCACGCCCGCCGAATATGCACTGGCGCGCGCGCGCCAACCGAATTGCATGCAAATCGCAGACATTGTCATCTCCGCTGGGGACATTCGATCCGCAATGGAATCACGCTGCGCCTCCGCGCGCAATCGGCAGTCGCGGGTGTGCCGTTGCTATACTCCGCCGCAATGAATATTTCCGGGTACAGACATCTATACAGGATCGATTCGGTAACCGGCGTCAGAACGGTCACGGCCAGAATGGTAGTCGCCGTCGGCATTCCACTGCTAGGTGGCGTACTGCTCGGACATCCCGCGGCGGGAGTTGCCGGTGGCTCCACCGCGCTCTTTGTGACGATGTGCGATATCGGCGCGACGCCACGTGTCCGGCTGGGGACGATGTTCGCCGGCTGGCTGGCACTGGTCGGCGGCGGCACTCTCGGGCACATGCTGGGCGGAACCCCCAACGCCAACGAAATTGTGGTTTTGATTTCCGCACTGGTCGCCGGTTGGGCCAGCGGGGCACATCCAGGCATTGCTGCGCTAACGCGTTACTTTGCCGTCGCGACCGCAGCCTCTACCGGAAGCGCTTCGCCGACCCGGACGTGCTGCTGAACCTGGTGGTCGGCGGAGCGACTGCCTTTGGCGCCGCACTCGCGGCATGGAAGTGGTCCGGGATTCCGCCCGCGGACAACGTGATGGACTGGCGGGCCGGCGTGCGGCGCGCGTTTTCCGGTGCGGATGCCGGGGTGCGCTACACGCTGTGCTATGGCGCCGCCGCGGCGGCCGCGCTGTTTGCCGCCTCGTGGCTCGGCGTGAGCGATCCGTACTGGGCCACGCTGGTCGTGTTGATGGTGATGCGACGCGAGGGCACGGTCAGCCTCGAACTCACGCTTCAATACGTGGCCGGGACCATCCTCGGCGTGGCGGTTGCGGCGGCAATTCTGCATTGGATCGAATTCCCGGTTGCGCTCGCCGTGCTCGCGACGTTGGTGGCCGCTGGGGCGCGTGTCGGCTTCGCGATCAATCCTGCGTTCGGCTTCATGGCCTTCACGATGTACCTGCTGTTCGTCGTGCACGTGATCGAGGTGAGCGCCGGTACGATGCCCCACCTGCTTGGCGCCCGGATCTACGATGTCATCGTCGGAAGCTTTCTGGCCGTGGCGGGAACGCTTGCCGCAACCTACCCGCGCCGCCCCGCGCAGAGCGGCTAGCGTTGCCGCCGCCACGAATGCGTACAATCACCTCCGTGCCCGGGTGGTGAAACTGGTATACACAAGGGACTTAAAATCCCTCGGCGGTTTGCTCCGCCTTGCCGGTTCAAGTCCGGCCCCGGGCACCAGTAATTGTGCGGTCAGCGTTTCTGGCCAGGCAAGAACTTGGCGAAGTCGCCCATCACTTTCTGCATCGATTCGAACGCATTGCCACCGGACGACACGACGCCCTGCAGCGCATTGATCACGTTCTGCGTCTGCCGCATGTCCGGCATCATTGCCATCGCAGCCTTGGCTTCCTTGACGCCCGGAACGCCGGCCATCTGGCCTTCCATCAGCGTGAACAGGCGCTTCTGAACCTCGACGACCAGCTCGAACATCTGTCCCCAGTAGCGCATCGCGCTTTCGACGGCTTCCTGCGAAACGGTTTGTCCGGCGGCCATCAATGCATTGGGACTGCCCGCTTCCGCCGCGTGGCGCGCGGCCTTGTGGCCCATCGCGCGCGCCTGCTCCTCACCTTCGAACTGAAGTCTGCGCACCTTGGCCGTGCCCTCCAAGGCCGCGTTGATGATGTCGAGCGCCATCTTCGTGTTCGCCTTGTACAGATCAATGGCCTGTTCGGGCGTGATCATCTTTGCCATCTTGGCCATGTCGCCCATGCCAGGAAGGGAGGCCGGTGAATATCCGGCGAACGACGGCGCACGTGGTGCAGCGACTTTCGGTGCCGCTTTGCGCGCGGGCTTGGGCGCTGCTTTGGCAGCCGGCTTGCGGGTTGCACGTTTCTTGGCGGCGGATTTGACTGCGGCGGGGACTTTCCTGGCCATGGCGGTACTCCTTGAGCGAGAAAGACAAATCTCATCAGACTCCAGATCGGGCCCTCGCGTCAAGAGCGTATGCCGGAGAATTTGCGCAGGCGCAAACGCGGCATCGCAGCGTGCTAGGCTTTCCGATTGCTTCGCCTCGAGCGATGCCTCATCAGGGGACACGACATGTCGGGATTGAAGGCACGGTTCGGCCGGGCATTGCGGCTCGGGATCATAGGCGGCGGGCCGGACGCGTGGATCGGCCGCATGCACCGCGGCGCCGCGGAACTGGACGGCTGGTGGCACGCGGTGGCGGGTGTGTTTTCCGGAGATCCCGGGCGCTCGCGCACAGCCGGCGCCACATTGGGTTTCGACCCCGGACGCAGTTACGGCAATGTGCCCGAAATGCTGGCCAACGAAGCGCTCCGGCAGGATGGCATCGATGCCGTCGCCATCATGACGCCGAATGACACTCACTACCCGTTTGCGGTCGCCGCGCTCGATGCCGGGCTCGACGTCGTCGGCGACAAGCCCGTGACGCACGATTTCGCGCAGGCCTGCGACCTGGTCGTGCGCGCGCGCAAGAACGGGCGCCTCTTCGCCATCGCCCACGGCTATGCGGCCTATCCGATGACGCGTTACGCGCGCACGCTCGTCCGCGACGGCGCGCTGGGCCCGATCCGTCTGGTGCAGGTCGAGTACATTCAAAGCGGTCTCGCGACGCGGGTCGAGGACGGTCCGCAGAACAACCGCTTCCGCTGGATACTCGACCCGCAACGCAGCGGACTGGCACTGGTGATGAGCGCCATCGGCTGCCACGCGCAGCACCTTGCGTGCTTCGCTTCGGATCTCGCGATCACGGGCGTGGTCGCCGATGTTGGCGCACTTGTCCCGGGCCGCAAGGTCGTCGACTACGTATCCGCTCTTGTCGCCTTCGAAGGCGGCGCTCGCGGCACGTTCACGGTGACCCAGGCGGCCGCCGGCGGCGAGAACGACATCCGCCTGCGCGTCTATGGCGAAAAGGGGATGCTCGACTGGTCGCACCGCGAACCGAGCTACCTGCGCGTCGCGCTGCAGGGCGAGCCGGTGAAAGATCTTCGGCCGCGGCGACACGTTTCTCCCGCCCGAGATCATCGCGGCCGGGCCGCACGCCACGCGGACACCCCGAGGGCCTGCGCGAGGCCTTTGCCAACATCTATGCGGAGATGGCGCAGGAGCGAATGGCGCGAGCGCTGGGCGAGCCGGTCCCCGACCTTCCCTATCCGCGCATCGAGGACGGCGCGCACACGATGGCGTTCATAGAGGCGTGCGTGGCGTCACAGGCGCAGGGAAAGTGGATCGACGTGGCGCCATTGCCCATCTGATCGCGCGCAGGGTCGCCCGCGTCAGGAGGCTAACGCCCTGCGCCTTCCCAGCAACGGCGCTGCTCCGGCGCGCTTGGCGTGTCGGCAAGAATCGGCGTTCCATCGGATCGCCGACCGGAGCACAAGAATACTGACGACATCGACCGCGGCTGTGGCGATAATGACCCCGGGCCAATCTCCAGCAGCCATCCGCTCAATGCCAATGCTTCGCCGGGCCAGGCGTGACGATCTCGCGATGAGCAGTGGCGAGTTCGCGTTGCTTGCCCGGCTTTCCACGCCGCAGAAGATCCAGAATTTCCTCAACGCCATCCCGGCCAATCACGAATTGGGCGGCGAGACGATCCTGTCGGTGCGCGAAGTGCTGCGCCAACGGCGCGCGCACTGCGTCGAAGGCGCGTTCGTCGCCGCCTGCGCGCTCTGGGTGCACGGTGACCCGCCACTCGTCATGCACATGGATTGCATGCCCAGCGACTACCCGCACGTCGTCGCGCTGTTCCGTCGTGGCGGCGCGTGGGGTGCGATTTCCAAGACCAACGGCGCGTTGCTGCGTTTTCGCGACCCGATCTACCGCACGCTGCGCGAGCTGGCGATGTCGTATTTTCACGAGTACAGCGACAGGCGCGGCCGCAAGACCTTGCGCAGCTATTCGGCGGCATTCGATCTGCGGAAGTTCGATCCGGCGTTGTGGGTGACGCGCGAGTCCGCGTGCGGCGAGGTCAATGATCGCCTGGCCGCGCTCCGGCACTATCCGCTCATCTCCGCCCGGCAACAGCGCCTGCTCTCGCCCCGCGATGCGTTCGAGCGGGACGTGGCCAAGATCGTCGAATATCCGCGGGAACCTAGACGCAAGCGATAACGCATCCCCGCACGTCAGGACAGTCGCGCGGACATGCGCCCACCGGCTGATTCACGTTTCCCAGTCGCAGGAACCTGCCGCGTCGCGCGGGCCAGGCCGAAGGACGGCATGTTGTTGTAAATGCACTCGTAGTCGCCCGGCCGGACGCGATACGTCTCATGCCAGATACCGACGTCACCGTTGCTTGCCACAGTACGATTGAACATCGCCCACGCGGGACGGTGCGCGCGCGCCGCGTCCTTCGCATAGCGTTCGAGGTGTTCGAACGAGCGCCAGTACTGCACGAAGATGTTGGGATTGCCGAACCAGGACTGGAAACCGAGCAGGCCCGAGTCGGGATCCGCCTGCAGCTCGCGCAGCATCCGGGGCATCGCCATGGCCACCGGCAGCCACCTGTGGATCTTCCACATCCGGTTGATCCGCATGCCGATGAGAAAGACGACGACATCGCCGTCGATCTCGGCGGTCATGCGCTCGGAAATGATTGTCGCCATGGGTACCGCCCGTCGCGTTGCCTCGGCGTCAGCGCCGGCCGGAATTGCGCAGCGCCGGATTGACCCTGTCGATGTCTGCCTGCACCGTGGCTCGAGGGCGCTCGTAGACTATTTCGCGCCCCATCGCATTGCCGACATACGCCTGCGCATTGCGCGTCGGCGTCAGTTCGCAACGGACACTGTGCACGCCTTCACCGAGCACGATCTGGATGCGGTCGGCGCGTTTGTTCAGCACGACCACGTCCAGGAATTGCCCGCTTTCGGTGACGCGTACCCTGATTTTCTCGTCGTTCATGAATTCGTCGGCCTTGCGTGAATTGCGCGTCAGAAGTCGGACGCGTACAGCATGACTTCGTGGTCATGGCCATCGAGCTTAACCGCTTTTTCCAGTTTCATTCCCAGTTTTTCGAGAAGCCCGGCGGACCTCGCGTTGGCAGGCGAAGTGATCGCCACGATTCGTTTCAGCCCGAAGTTGCTCTGGCCATACGTCAACACGGCCGCGGCCGCTTCATGCGCATAGCCTTGGGTCCTGAACGCCGGGAGAAAGGCAAAGCCGATATCCACGTCCGCGAGGGAATCCCGCTTGATCAGTCCGCACATGCCGATCGGAATATGGCCGGCATTGAGCTCGGTCAAATACAGGCCGAAGCCGGCGCGCTCGTACATGGCCATGGGGCCTTTGCGAATATAGTCACGCGCATCGTCCAGGGTCCGCACGCCCTTGTCGCCGATGAACCGCAGCCACGAGGGATCATTCAGCAGTTCGTGGATGAAGGCGCAATCGTCGACGGTGAGCCAGCGCAGGATCAGGCGATCGGTTTCGAGGACGACGTGCGGCACCTCGGTTCCACCCGCTTCAAGCGCCATGGTGGCGGCCGGGCTTGCGCATCTGCAGCCGTCCATAGCAATACAGCACGGTGACAACGCCCAGGGCCATCGTCAGCGGCGAGACCAGCAGCGCGGCGACCCAGTTCCAGGTTCCCGCGGGGTCGAGGACGATGACGCCCAGGAAGACCGCCAGCGCGGAACCCACCGCCGCGGCGAACGACGCCTTTTTTGCGTCGCGAAAAACCATCTCGGACGCAAATCCGATGAGCACCGGCAACACCAGCAGGAACACGAGCGCCTTCATGCTTGCCTTGAGGCCCTGACGCAGGATGCGGTTCCGAGCGGCTACCCGCACACTATAGGAGTGCGCCGGGCGGCGGTCAAAATCGGGGCGCCGATACCCCCTTGACGTTGCCATTGCACCGTCTATAATCCGTGTACCGCATATACATACGGTATCCCATGCCTCCTCGCCCGCGCCGCCCGTTTACCCAAATGAGTGCCAAAATGAACGTCCACCTGTCCGCCCCCGGATCCGACGTGCCGGTGCCGCCGCCGCGCCTGACCGCCCGGCAGCAGCAGATCCTCGACTGGATCCGCGGCCACATGGAGGCCATGGGCATGCCACCTACGCGCGCGGAAATCGCGACGGGCCTGGGCTTCTCCACGGCCAGCTCGGCCGAGGACCACCTGCAGGCGCTGGCCAGGAAGGGCGCGCTGGAAATCACGCCGGGCGCGGCGCGCGGCCTGCGGCTCAAGGACATCCCGGGCGTGCCGCTGCAGGGAACCTTGCCGCTGGTGGGTCGGGTGGCGGCGGGCAGCCCCATCCTGGCGGCCGAACACATCGAGGCGCAGTACCGCATCGACGCCACCCTCTTCGAGCCGCACGCCGACTACCTGTTGCGTGTGCGCGGCAGCAGCATGCAGGACGTCGGCATCCTCGACGGCGACCTCCTCGTCGTGCACCGAAGCGCCGAAGCACGCAGCGGGCAGATCGTGGTCGCGCGCTTGGGCGAGGAAGTCACGGTCAAACGCCTCAAGCGTCGCGGGCGTGAAATCACGCTGGTGGCGGAAAACCCGGCGTTCCCGCCGATCGTCGTCGATCCGAAGGAGACCCCCTTCGCCATCGAGGGCATCGCGGTGGGACTGATCCGCGCCAGTCGTTCGTTCTGAACCGGTCAGGGGAGTTTGCGCATGGCCAACGTCCGTTATCTGGTCAAGGATGTCGACACTGCGCTCGATTTCTACGTCCGCGCGCTGGGCTTCGAACTCGTCGAACGCTGGGGGCCGCCGTTCGCGATGGTCCGCCGCGATGATCTGACGCTCTGGCTTTCCGGACCGGGCACGTCCGCGGCGCGGCCCATGCCGGATGGCGCACAACCCATTCCGGGCGGATGGAATCGGTTGGTGCTCGCAGTGGACAAGCTCGACGTAACCATCGCCGCGCTGCGGGCCACGGGCGCACATTTCCGCAACGATGCCGTCAGCGGCCCCGGCGGACGGCAGATCCTGGTCGAGGATCCGTCCGGCAATCCGGTCGAGTTGTTCGAACCACAACGCGATTGAGAGGAGACCTCCATGTCCAACTCAGTGCCCAAATCAGTGCCCAAATCAGTGCCCAAATCAGTGCGCAACTCGGTTCACAGTCCACTTCCCGGCTCAGTTCGTGGCTCGACTCGGAAAATCCTGCGCCGTGACAGTGCCAAACTCGAGGACCTGCCCAATGTCGGCCGCGCCACCGCCACCGATTTGCGCGGACTCGGCATTCGCGTGCCGGGTGACTTGAAGGGCCGCGATCCGTATGCGCTCTACGACGCGCTGAACCGCGCGACCGGCACGCGCCACGATCCATGCGTGCTCGATACGTTCATTTCGGCGGTGCGCTACGTCGAGGGCGCACCCGCGCGACCCTGGTGGAAATATACGGCGCAACGCAAGCGCACGCTGGCAGTGCTCGCGAAGGCCCAGGAGAAAACGCATGGCTGAAACCGCTCCTGTCCTCGCAGAGTCGCTCCCGGCCGAATCCGGGTGCAGCTATCCGGAACCGTTCAAGACACGGATGGGCCAGTGCGAATGGAAGCGCCTGGGCGATCCGTTCGGCCTGACGCAGTTCGGCATCAGCGTGGAAACGCTGCAGCCCGGCGGCCAATCGGCGCTGCGCCACTGGCACACGCTCAACGACGAGTTCCTCTATCTGCTCGAAGGCGAGCTCGTGCTGCGCATGAACGCGGGCGAAACGACCATGACGCCCGGCATGTGCGTCGGGTTCAAGGCCGGCACGCGCGACGGGCATCACTTCGTCAACCGTTCCGACCGGCCGGCGCGCTATCTGATCCTGGGTTCACGCGTTCCCGGCGACGGCGGCTACTACCCCGATGACGACCTCATGTGGGTCGACCGCGAGGATGGCGTGTTTCCGGCGCACAAGGACGGCACGCCGTACTGGCTGCCGGGCAAGAAGCCGTAAGCGCAGCACCAGACCCTCCCGCCATAACAACGAAGAAGGAGACCCCATGATTCTCGGTTTGCGTACCGTGATTTATCCCGTCACCGATCTCGCGCGCGGCAAGGCATGGTACGCCGACGTGCTGGGTGTTGCGCCCTACTTCGACCAGCCGTTCTATGTCGGTTTCGCGGTCGGCGGTTTCGAACTGGGCCTGATCCCGGACGGCACGCCGGGTCCGGGCGGCGCCACTGCGTACTGGGGTGTGTCGGATGGGGCCGCCGTATTCGCGCGGCTGCAGGCGGCAGGCGCCACCGTGCGCGAAGCGCTGCACGATGTCGGCGAAGGCATCAAGGTCGCCTCGGTGGCCGACCCGTTCGGCAACACGTTCGCGATCATCGAGAACCCGCATTTCTCGGTGGCCGCGGTGCGCTAGTGTCCTGTCCCATTAGTTCCGAAGATAAAGGAGCGGATGAAATCGGGGGCCAGGCAAGGCGCGAGGCCGATTACGTAGCTCGTGCTACGTTGAGGCCGAGTAACGCAGCATGGCGCCCGCGCATCTTGGTAAATGAGCGCCCGAACTATCGAGCGAATTAATGGGACAGGACACTAGGAGCCTGTCAGAGCTTGCCGGACGCCAAGCGTTTCCAGGCAGGAAACGTTTAGCGCCCGGATTTTTTCCAGTTCGAGACAAATGACCGTTGTGTTCCCCGTTCATAGGAGATTCCCATGGCCGTTGCACCGATTCCTCCGGGTTACGCCAGCGTCACGCCCTACCTCATCGTCCGCGGTGCCGCAAAGGCGATCGACTTCTATCAACGCGCGTTCGGCGCCGTCGAACTGTTCCGCCTCGACAGTCCTGACGGCACGCTCGGCCATGCGGAGATCAGGATCGGCAATTCGCCAATCATGCTCGCCGACGGCATGGGCGGCTATCCCGACCCATTGACGCTGGGCGGCTCGTCGGTGAGCTTCATGCTCTATGTGCCGGATGTCGACGCCGCGTTCGCGCGCGCAATCGCCGCCGGCGCCACGGTCAAGCGTCCGGTCGCCGACCAGTTCTATGGCGACCGCACCGGCACGCTCGCCGATCCGTTCGGTCACGTGTGGTCTCTCGCCACGCATGTCGAGGATGTTTCGCCGCAGGAAATGGACCGCCGCTTCAAGGAAATGACGAAGCCCGCGGCCAGCGCCTGATTGCTCGAGGAGTCCACCATGTACACGCTATTCGGCACCAAAGGGTCAGGCTCGGCGGCGGCCGAAGCCGCGCTCACGCTGGCCGCCGTCGAGTTCACGAGCATCGATGCCGCTTCGTGGGAACCGGGACCGGGGCGCGACGAACTCGTCCGCGTCAATCCGCTGTGCCAGATTCCCACGCTCAGGCTTCCGGACGGGTCGGTGTTGACCGAAAGCGCCGCCATTCTGATCCATCTCGGCTTGCAGCATCCCGCCAGCGGATTGCTTCCCCCCAGCGCCGCCGACCGCGCGCAGGCCCTGCGTGGGCTCGTGTATGTCGCGGCGAATTGCTACGCCGCGATCGGCATCATCGACTACCCGGAACGCTGGTGCGCGGACGCCGACGAAAAAACGGGCAAGCGCATCAAGGCCGGGGCCACACAACGGTTGCACTATCTGTGGGAGGTTTTTGCCGACACGTTTCCCACCCGCCCGTTCCTGACTGGCGCACGCATTGGCGCGCTCGACCTGCTCGCCGCAGTGGTCTCGAAGTGGTCGGGATCGCGCAAGCATCTCGCTTTAGCGCGCCCGGAATTCAGCGCGCTGCTCGCGCGCATCGAGAGCGAGCCACGCGTGGCCCCGATCTTCGCGCGGCACTGGCCGCCGGCTGCCTGACGTTTTCCTTCCCCATTTTTTCGCGCTCCGAAAGGACAGCATGCCCGTCGAAATCGGTTATTTCACGCTCTGCGTCCCGGACGTGAACAAGGGCGCCACATTCTATGGCGGGGTGTTCGGCTGGACGTTCGACCCGTCCCCTGCGTCGCATCCTTATCGTCACATCAACAACACCAGGCTGGCGGGTGGCCTCGTCAGCCACGACCAGAAGGAAGGCGTGGTGCGTCCGTACTATCGTGTCGATGACATCCACGGTGCGGTGGCCAAGGTGCGCTCGCTGGGCGGCAAGGCGGAGGAGATCACGCAATCGGAAAGCGGCCTGGGCTGCCTCTGTCACGACGACCAGGACGTGCCCTTCCATCTCTGGCAGGCCGCACCCGGGTTCTGATCGCGCGAACGCACAATGACCGCCGCTTCGTCCACCCTGGCCACCCTGCTGTCGCACCCCGCGATCTGGCGCGGCGACGACTGCGCGCCGGAACCAGCCGCCATGTCCTCCGGTTTCGCGGCGCTGGATGCCGCGCTGCCCGGGCGCGGCTGGCCGCAGGGAGCGCTGACCGAAATGCTTCTGGAACAGGAAGGCATCGGCGAGATCCGCCTCACGTTGCCCGCGCTCGCGCGCGTGCAGGCGCAGGGGCGCGACGTGGTGTGGATCGCGCCGCCGCACCGTCCTTATGCGCCGGCGCTCGCCGTGGCCGGCCTCGACCTTGCGCGGCTGTATATCGTGCGGTGCCGTGATCCGAAGGACGCGCTCTGGGCATTCGATCAGGCGCTGCGCGCGCCCGAATGCGGCGCCGCATTCGCGTGGCTGCCGACCCACGACGAGCGCGCGTTGCGCCGGCTGCAGGTCGCGGCCCGCGAAGGCCGCACGTGGGGCGTGCTGTGGCGGCGGCCCGGCCAGCGCGGCAGCGCGACCGCCGCGCCGCTGCGTCTGGCGCTGTCGCCGCATGCGGGGCCTCATGCGGGTCCGCATGCGTGTCGATTAGCCGTGCACGTATTGAAACGTCGCGGGGCGGAATTGCCGCAACCGGTGTTGATCGACGTCGGCGACATCGGCAGGTCCGCCTTCACGCCCACGGCCACCTTCATCCTCCCGCCGCCGCCAGCGTCTTCAGCGCGCCTGGCGGCCGGCACGCAATAGCAAGGAACGCAATATCATGACGATGACCATCGCAGCGGGCGGCCTCTCCCACCATTTCGCGACCATGGCGTACAACAACGCGTGGGCCAACCAGCGGCTGCTGGCCGCGTGCGGACGGCTGTCGCAGGAGGATTTCGTCGCACCGCGCACGAGCTTCTTCCCTTCGCTCAAGGCCACGCTCAACCACAACCTGACCGTCGACTGGTATTACGTCGATGCACTGGAGCGCTTCGTCAGCGGCCAGCCGGTCAACCGCGAGTCCAACCGCTTCTTCGAGCCGGAGGAGCCGTTCGCTACGTGCCGCGAACTGCATGCCGCGCAGCGCGATGTCGACCGCCGGCTGGTCGACGCGTGCGAAGCGCTCACCGACGCGCAACTCGAGTCGCCGGTCGCCATCCAGCGCAGTAAGGGCGTCATGCATGAGACGGCCACACGGTTTTTGGCGCATCTCTTCCAGCACCAGATCCACCATCGGGGGCAGGCGCACGCCATGCTGGCCGGCACCCATGTCAAGCCGCCGCAGCTCGACGAATTCTTCTGCGACAACGAGGCCCACTTGCGTGCGCCGGAACTCGCGGAACTGGGTTACTCGGAAGCAGCCATCTGGGGTCGCGAGGGCCGGGCCTGACCGCGAAGCGATCCGTCCCTATCGTGAGAATTGCTCGCGGCCACCATGCTCTGGGCCTGCCTACTCTTCCCTTCGCTGCCGCTCGACGTCTTCGCTCGCGCGCAATCGCCGGATGACGCCGCGCACCCGTTCGTCGTCAGCAGCGGCGGCCACTATCCGCGCGTGGTCGCGGCCAATGCGGCGGCGCGCGAGACCGGCATCCGCGCTGGCCAGCTGATTTCCGCGGCGCTCGCGTTCGCGCCGGAACTGCGCTCCCGCGATCGCGATGCCGACGCCGAAACGCGCGCGCTCGCGCAACTCGCGACGTGGGCGCTGACGTTCACGCCCGGCGCGAGCCTGGCGCCGCCGAACGCCGTCGTCGCCGACATCGGCGGCAGCCTTCGTCTGTTCAGCGGCTTGCCGCGGGTCGCCGCGCGGCTCGCGGATGGTGCGCATGCGCTGGGATATGCCGCACGGCTGGGATTGGCGCCCACGCCCGGCGCCGCACTGCTCTTCGCCCGCGCCGGCCGCACGCAAGCTGTCACGGACGTCGCGCAATTACCGGAACTGCTCTCGCCGTTGCCGCTGACGCTGGTCGACCTCGACGACGCGTTGCGCACGACGCTTGGGCAAGCCGGCATCACGACGTTCGGGCAGGCCGCGGCGCTGCCGCGCGACGGGCTCGCGCGCCGCGGCGGCGGCGAACTCGTGCGCACCATCGATCGCGTTCTCGGCCGGGTCGCCGATCCGCGTTCGCCGTTTGCGCCGCCGCCACGCTTCGCGAGCAAGCTCGACCTGCCCGCACCCGTGCACGACACGCAAGCGCTCGGGTTCGGCGTCAACCGCCTCGTGCAGGAACTCGCGACGTGGCTCACCGCGCGCGGGCTGGGTGTCACGCGCCTGCAGCTGACTCTCGCGCACGAGCGCTACGCACGGCAACGCGGCCTGCCGGCAACCGCGGCGTCGTTCGCACTCGGCGCGCCCGCGCGCACATCGGCACACCTCACCGGCGTGCTGCGCGAGCGACTCGCCCGCGTTACTCTTCCGGCGCCAGTCGAGTCGATCACGCTGACGAGCGAGGAGACCGCGCCTCTCGCCGGCCGCAATCTCGGGCTCCTGCCGGGCGATGAAGCCACGGCGGTCGAGGTCCCGCTGGTCGATCGGTTGCGCGCGCGGCTGGGCGAAGACGCGGTGACGCGATTGGCGCCGCACGCCGAGCATCGACCGGAACAGGCCATGCGCGATGTCGCGGCATCGGCAAGCGGGAGCACCAAGCCAACCACGAAGCGTCGGACCAAAGCCCGGACTGCGAAAAGTCCCGATCCAGTTGCCGACCCTGTTCCGGAAGCGCCGCGTCCGCTATGGCTGCTCGCGCAGCCGCAGCCGCTCGCGCACCTGTTCGAGACAAAGCCGTGGATATCGACGTGGAAACTGAGGGACGGCCCCGAACGGATCGAATCCGGCTGGTGGGATGGCAGTGACGTCCGCCGCGATTACTTCGTCGCGGAAAACCCGCAGGGCGAGATCATGTGGATCTATCGCGACCACCGCTACGGCGTCGACGACGGCGAGTGGTTCCTGCACGGGGTCTTTTCCTGAAGCGCAAACGCCACACCGCGCACGTCAGCTCCGGGGGAACGCAGCGGATACCGCTTCTCAGATCCCCGCGTACCACTGGTAACCCTGGTCCTCCCAGTAGCCGCCCTTGCCGCCCGCGACATTGCCGAAGCTGTCGACCAGCGCAATCGCGGTGACGTATTTCGCCTGCTTGTAGCCCAGCTGCCGCTCGACGCGCAGCCGCAGCGGCGCGCCGTTGGCGACCGGCAGCATCGCATCGTTCATTTCGTAGGCGAGAATGGTCTGCGGATGGTAGGCATCGTCCATGTCGATGCTCTCGTAGTAGAAATCGGTGCCGTCTTCCTCCATCGGATCGGCACAATAGAACATCACATACCGTGCACCGGGCGCGGGCTGGACGGCGTCGAGAATGGCCGAGAGCTTGACGCCCTTCCATTTCGCAATCGCGCTCCAGCCCTCGACGCAATCGTGCCGCGTGACCTGCGTGCGACTCGGCAGCGCGCGCAGTGCCGCCAGCGAAAAACTCTTCGGCTGGCCGACCAGGCCGGCAACCGCCAGCCGGTAGTCGACAAAACCATTGGCGACCATCGCGCGATATTCATCGGTGCCCGGATTCGCCGTGCCATTGCTGCGAAATTCGGGTGAACGATCCGCCTCCGCAAACTCCTGCGCCATCGACTTGCGCGGCGTGATGGCATGCGCGGCGCCGCGGTTCCAGTTCTCGGCCACGGCGAGCACGCGCGGAAACCAGTCCGTGTGCGAAAGGCGGTCGCAGCCGGCCAGCAACAACGCCGACGCCGCGGCAGCGGCACGCGCAAGAAATCGCCGGCGCGGCTTGATGATGTCATTCATGCACGGATTCCCTGGTGACGCGATAGCGGCCGGTGATCATCGACCGCAGGTTATTCCAGACGCCGGTGATGATCACCTCGAAGACGTGGATCAGGACAAACGCGACGAGCAGCCAGGCCACGACGAAATGGATCGTCCGTGCCGCCTGCCGGCCGCCGAAGATGTCGACCCAGCCGGCGAACAGCGAATTGAGCCACGGGGACATCGCCAGGCCCATCAGGATGACCAGCGGCAGCAGCACGAAAATAATGACCAGGTAGGCCAGCTTCTGCAAAACGTTGTACCGCTTGGCCTCCTCCCCTGCGGGATGCCGGAAGCGCAGATGGTCCCTGATCGATGCGCCGATGCCTTTCAGGTCGGCACCTGTGGGTGTGAGGTCGCGCGCGAGGTGCCGGCTGAAGATGGCATAGAGGACAAACGCGAGGCCGTTGACGACGAAGACCCAGGCGAAGAAGAAGTGCCACGCCCGCGCCATCGACAGCCATTTGTAGTTGGGTATGGTGAGCCACGATGGAAATGCCGCGCGCACCCACCGGCCATTGGATGCTCTCGAAGCGCCCAGCACGCCCGTCGTATCGAACTCGTGGCCGAATACCCGCGTATATCCCGTGATCTCGCCTTGCGCGTTCTGGCGCGAACTGATTGTCAACACCGGAGGCGTTCCGTCGTAGGACGATTTGCCCCAGTTGAGCTCGGCATGCGCATTGAAGATCTGCAGTCCGCTCATGAACATGATCGTCAGCGCCGCGACATTGACCCAGTGCATCACACGCACGGGCAACTTGTGGCGGTAATACAGGTAGCTGCCTGCTGGTACAACCTGACCCTCAACGTGCGGCATTGCCGATCTCCGGTTGCGACGTTCCCTTCGAGGCGTCCATCTTGGCCCGATTTTTTGCCAATGGGTGTCCCGATGGCAAGACATTCCGATCGCGCAACGAGGCGGCACGTACAATGCAGTATGTCCGATTCCGCCACGCCACCTTACGCGAGCCTCACGCCGGACCGGATCCTCGACGCACTCGACAGCGTCGGACTTCGCGGCGACGGCCGCCTGCTCGCCCTCAACAGCTATGAAAACCGGGTTTACCTGGTCAATCTCGAGGATGCCCCTCCAGTAGTCGCAAAATTCTACCGGCCCTTACGCTGGACGGACGCGCAAATTCTCGAGGAGCATGCGTTTGTCGCGGAACTGGCCGACCGGGAGATTCCCGCAATCGCCCCGTTGGTCAGCGAAGGTAGGACATTGCATCGGTTCGAAGGGTTCCGTTTCGCGGTCTATCCGAAATGCGGCGGCCGCACGCCGGAGCTGGACGATCCTGCCACGCTTGAATGGATGGGCAGATTCATCGGACGCCTCCACGCCATCGGAGCGATCGCGCCGTTCGCCACGCGTCCCACGCTCGACATCGCAACCTTCGGCGACGAGCCGCGCGCGTTTCTGCTCGCACACGATTTCGTGCCGCGGGACCTCATGGAAGCCTATCGGACGGTGTCGGAAATGGCGTTGGCAGGCGTGCGCCACTGTTTCGACCGCGCAGGCGATGTCAAGAAGTTGCGCCTGCACGGCGATTGCCATGCCGGCAACGTGCTGTGGACGCCGGATGGTCCGCACTTCGTCGACTTCGACGACGCGAGGATGGGTCCGGCTGTGCAGGACCTCTGGATGCTGCTGTCCGGTGATCGTGCCGCAATGACCCGCCAATTGTCTGACGTACTCTCTGGGTACGAGGATTTCCACGATTTCGACCTGCGCGAACTGCATCTGGTCGAGGCGCTGCGCACGTTGCGACTCATTCACTACGCCGCATGGATCGCTCGACGCTGGGACGACCCGGCGTTCCCGGCGGCGTTTCCATGGTTCAACACGCCGCGCTACTGGCAGGACCGCATCCTGGAATTGCGCGAGCAGATCGCCGCGATGGACGAGCCCGCGCTGGTCGCCGGCTGACTCCGCGGCAACGCGCCGCAGCCATTCTCCCATTGCACGATCACGCAGGCGGCAACGCGGCCGCGCGGCGCCCATAGCGCAGAAATCCGATCCAGGCGATGACCGTGAACACCGCGCCCGCGTAGAACGTGAAACGCGGGCCGAACGCATCCCAGAGCCACCCGGCAAGTCCGCTGGCGATGAGCAGCGCAATACCGCAAACGAGATTGAACACGCCGAACGCGGTCCCGCGTAAGTCGGCAGGCGCCGCGCCTGCGACAAGCGCCGAAAGCAGTCCCTGCGTCAGTCCCATGTGCAGGCCCCACAGCGCGGCGCCGGCCAGCACCATGAATCGGCCATCCGCACGCGCAAGGACAATGTCGGCGGCGATCAGCGCCAGCAGTCCCGCGGAAAGCAGCCGCGGACCGTGGCCACGATCGGCCGCTGCGCCCGCCGGATACGAAGCGATCGCGTAGACGATGGACATCACGACCATCACGAGCGGCGCCAGCGCGTTGGAAAAGCCGATGTTCTGCGCGCGCAGCACCAGAAACGCCTCCGAGAAGCGGGCCAGCGTCAGCACGCCGGCGATGCCGACGACCACCGCGAAATTGCGTCTCAGCCTGGATACGTCCGACCAGCGGATGCGCGGCTTGCGCTCGGTCGCGCGCGGGCGGTCGATCCGGCTCGTCGACACCGACAATGATCAGCAACACCGCCAGCATCGCTGGCACGACGGCGATCCAGAACGCGGCCTGGAAGTTGCTCGCGAAATACCACATCGCGGCAAGCGCCAGCAGCGGTCCGCCGATCCCGCCGACCGTGTCCAGCGCCTGCCGCAGGCCGAAGCTGCGGCCGCGCGCCTCGGGCGGCGTGATGTCGGCGATCAGCGCATCGCGCGGCGCGCCGCGAATGCCCTTGCCGACACGGTCCGCGAAGCGCGCGCCCACGATCCAGGGGAGTGCCGGCGCGAGCGGAAACGCGAACTTGGAGAGCGCGGCGAGTCCGTAGCCGAAGAGCACCAACGGCTTGCGGCGGCGGAAAAGATCGGAGATGACGCCGGAGAACAGCTTGACGATCAGCGCCAGCGCCTCGGCCACGCCTTCGACCATGCCGATCAGGAAGACGGAGGCGCCCAGCACCGTCGCCATGTACAGCGGCAACAGCGCATGCACCAGTTCAGACGACAGGTCCATGCACAGGCTGACGAAACCCAGCACCCACACGCCACGGGGAACGGCGGCCAGGCCGCGCTTGGACTTGAGATTGGTCATGCGTTTGGCGGATTTGATGTCGCGTGCCCGCAGTCGGCTGTGGCTTGTCGATTGTCCGAAACGCAGCCGCGGACCGCTACTCGAATGCCGCGGTCAGATCGCCCTGCGCCGGTGCGCACGCCGGGCAGCGGGGTCCAGCCCGAAGCGCAGCGTGATGAATTTCAGGATGGACGTCGTGTCGTAGGACGTGTGGTCGACGTAGCCGCGCCTGGCCAGCGGCGAAATGATGATCGTCGGAATGCGCGTGCCCGGACCCCAGCGTTCGCCGGCCGGTGGCGCCACGTGGTCCCAGAAGCCGCCATTTTCGTCGTAGGTGACGATGATGGCAGTGGACGCCCACAGCGGGCTCGCCTTGATCTTCGCGATCAGATCCGCGATGTGCTGGTCGCCCGACAGCACATCGGCATAGCCTGGATGCTCGTTCAGCGTTCCCTGCGGCTTGTAGAACACGACCTGCGGCAGCGATCCGCGCTCGATGCCTGCGACCAGGTCGGTGTAGTCCTTGAGGTAGCGTTCGCGGTCCGCGGTGCCGGGTGCGAAGCGCGCGAAATAGTTGAATGGCTGGTGATGCGTGACGAAGTAGGGCGCACCGTCTGCGCTGGTGTGGATCACCTTGCGCGGCGCGTCAGGCGGCTGCATGCCATCGTTGACCGCAGCGTTCCACGCGCCGGCATACCATGCCCAGGTCACGCCTTTAGCGGTCAGCGTGTCGCCGATGGTCGTCATGGTCTGCGGCGGCAGGATGTGCTTGGCCGGATCGGCGAAGCGCCGATCGCCGTCCTTCGCCGGTGGCACGCGCGACGGCTGGTAAGGCGGCTGATTGGTGCTGACCGCATAGCCGTCGGGCGTGAAGTCGGAAGGCACGAACACAGCCGGTCCGGTAAGTGCGGATGCCGGCGAATCGGGCCCGCGCTTGAGCCAACCACGCTCGTCGAGCTGGGCGCGCAGGTTCTCCGGCGCATTTCGGGTCCACCGGCGTGCACGCGCAGATCAGCCAGAAGTGGTTGATGAACGAATCGCCGAACGATCCCATGAAGAAATTGTCGGCGAGCGTGTACTCCTGCGCCCACTTCCACATCGGCAATGTCGACCCGTCGTAGTATCCCATCGCCAGCGCGCCGGCGTCCGAAACCTCGACAAAGCGATCGTTGCGGCCACCGTTGATCTGCTCCTGCTGCTGATAGAACTTGTGGATCAGATCGCGCGTCGGCACGGACAGCGGCAGGTTGACCGGCGGCGCGTCGATGCGAAACGGCCTGTTCGGCAGGTCCTTCGGAAACGCGGGATCGGCCTCCTTGCCCTTCCATACCGGAGGCAGGTGTGGCAGCGGCGTGCCATCGCGATCGACCTGCGTGTACATCGCAGGCGACGCATTGGCTATGCCGTTGGCACCGGGGAAGAGTCCGTACAGATTGTCGAAGCTGCGATTCTCGGCGTAGATGACGATGATGTGGTCGATGCCTGCCAAGCGGGGCGACGGTGGCGTCGCGCACCCTGCGACGACGGCAGCAAGCACAGCGATGACGGATGAGCGAAGCTGAATGGATGAATCCTTCATTGGGTTGTCCCTGCGGAGTCGTGGTCCTGCATCGCGCATGGCCATGCTGCCGCTAGTGCGCGTTCCATGCGCCCAGGTCGAAAATGTGCACGCCCATGCTGAGATTTCCATTCGGGCCACCGCGGAAGACCTCGTGCAGCACCCCGAAATCGGTGAGTTCGTAGTTTGCCGGATCGAGGCCGTACGCCACGCCCAGGCGGGGGTCGTCGCTGCAGAACGGTAGCGCTCGACGCGCCGCGCAAAAGCCATTGATATCGTCGATCGCCTCGCGAAAATTCCACTGCGTTATGTGACCTCGGAAGAACCGCAGGCCCGACCAAGGTACACCCGTATAGGTCGACGAATACGGCGATAGCGTGACGTAGGCCCCCATGGCGTTCAAAGGCGTGGAGGCGTACGGAGTCGTACCGTCATGCGAGACCAACGGTGCATAGGTTCCGTCCGTGCCGGCGCGGTTGTCGAATATTGCGAGCAACAACGCGAAGGGCTTGCCGGTGAATCGATCGCGAAAGTACGCGAACAGGTTGACCTGGCCCACCGGATCGAACTGCGCCTGCCCACTTGTGTCCGGCCATTGGGCAAACCAAGGTATCTCGATGCTTGCCTGCAACATGAAGTCGGTGTCGGGATTGCCGTCGAAGATCGCAGGTGCTGCAATCGGACTGAAACTGTAGCCGTAGATCGAGTGCGGCCCGCCGCCAATGATCGCCTGGTCCGGAAAAGTCCAGGTATTGATGAACGATCCTGCGTCATAGCAATGAAGCTGAAAAGCCGACGCAGTATCAACCGTGGCATCCGCATGGCTCGACCGTTGCCATAGTGGCTTGGGATCGGGAACGGCAAATCCGGTCAGCGCGAGGCCGCGCACCGGGGGCCACGCGTAGTCATCAGGAAGCCGCGAAAAATCGTACGCCGGCGCTGTAGCAACGGCATCTCGGCCCATGTGCCGTACTACGAGAAAGAATCGATCCAAAGGCAACGGTGGATTCGGAGGCGGCTCGACGTCCTGCGCCAAGAATGATTTCGACGCATCGGTCACGCAATCCGGCCCCCTCACGGGCGTGAACGTGGCGCTGACCATGTCCACGGCCCCGGCATCGCCGTGGTGAATGCCCAGCGCAAGAACGACGATCACCAGCAGCATGCAATTGCGCGGACTTGCGTGGAATCTCGAAGGTGCACCGGAGCGCATTGCAACGGCGCCGCCGCTCAAGCATCCCATGTTGTCACCTGATGTCACTCTAGCCGGACTGCGACGCGCAGCGTCCCCGCGCGCTCGTGCCGGGCGACGATGTCGACGGTGTCGCCCGCATTGCCCTTGACGATCCATTCGACCTTCGCGCGATCGTCGGTCACGTTGGGCTCCGGCCAGAACGAGACGCCAGTGTGCTTGTAGGCCTTGCCTTCGAGTTGCCCGGCGTCGACCCGGCGCACGCCCTGCACCAACGACGCGCCGCGTGGCAGGGCGATCTCCGCGATCAGTCCGCGCACGACACGGCGCTCGAGCGCACGTTTCGAGACGTACGATGGCAGCCAGCCGGTATTCTGGACAACCAGCGTGACCTTGTAGTTGCCGCCGCCCGCGTCTTCCGCGCCGGCATGGACCAATTCGAGCTTGGGCGAAATCAATGCCTGCCAGATCAGCCACTTCGGGAAACGTGCGAGCTCGCGCTCGAGAAATTTCGGCGGCGGATTGGAGAATGCATGGAAGCGGTTCCAGCCGCCGATCTCGACCTTGCCCAGCTGCGGATGGTCGAAGGGCTTCCACGGAATGTGCGCGAGGCCGTCGAGTGCCGTATCGCTCCAGCGAATGAGTTTGAGGTCATCCTCGGCCGGGTGATCGCGGAACCAGTCGATGTATTTGTAGCCCTCGATGCCGGCCTCGCGCATCGGTGCCCAGATTTCGATCACCCAGCTCAGGATGCCCAGATGTTCGTAGGCCCAGTCGAACGTGCCGCCGATGACCGACTTCGGGTTATAGCGGAACTCGTGAAAGACGGAGATGGCCGGATACCCGGTCAATTCCGTGCCCTTCCTGCCGATCGCCTGGTAAACCCAAAGGTCCTCCGCGTGCATCTGGTCGTCGGGCATGCCGTCGAACGGGCGCAACAGGACGCCGCTCCACGTGTGAAACGCCGTGCCTCCCGAGATGTTGGTATGGCGCGAAATGAAATCGACGATAGCGCGGACTTCGGGTTCGGATGTCGGATAGGGACCGGCACCCAACTGCTCGAATTCCTGGCGCCAAGAGCCTGGAAAATTTCGATTAAGATCAAGCCCCTGTGGCCGCTTCTTCACATGCAACGTGAATCCGTCGTAGCCGTCGACCGTGCCTTCGGGCAATAGCCGGTAATAGCTTCCGCCGGTCTCCGCAGGGTCGCGGCGGATCAACAGGCGCGGCTCGTCCGGATGTGCCTTCCAGAGCCCATTCGGATCGGGCAGGCGCATTTGCAGGATGCGGCCGTCGCCATCGATGTCCTCGACCGTCAGTCCGTCAATGTCCTCTTCATCGTACGGATAGGGCCGGGTGCTGGAGCGGATCCATTTCGGCTTGTCCGCCAGCGCCCATTCGGCGCCGTCCGGGTTGATGCGCGGACAGATGTAGAACGCGCGGGAGTCGAGCACGCGCGTCACGTCGGCGTCCTTGTCGTATTGCGTGACCAGCGTGTGCAGGAAGTAGAGGCTGGCGGCCGAAGCGGCCACTTCCGTCGCGTGGATGTTGCCGTCCACCCAGAACGCCGGCTTGTCCGCCGCCGGACCCGTCTTGCTGTTGGTGACTGTCAACACCCAGATATCGCGGGCCTCAAAGCTCTTGCCGATCGCCTCGATCGAGACGAGATGCGGATATTCGCGGACGAACGCGTGCAGCAGGTCGGTGAGTTCGGCGTAGCGGTAGAAACGGTCGAAGGCGATGGCGGGCATGCAGGACTTTGGCGGGGAACCGGTATCGGGAGGAAGGCGCAGTTTACCGGAGGCCCTTGAGACGGCCCCGGAGGGCGCCGTGGTCGCCCGAGCGATGCCAGTTTATACCGTATAAATGTACGGTATACTACTGCTGCTTTCCTGTCCCGCAGCCACCCGCATGCTGCCCGCCTACGCCGAACTCCACTGCCTCTCCAATTTTTCCTTCCTGCGCGGCGCATCGCACCCGGAGGAACTGGTCGAGCGGGCACACGCGCTCGGGTATGCCGCGCTCGCGCTGACCGACGAATGCTCGGTGGCCGGCATCGTGCGCGCGCATCTCGCCGCCAGGGAAGCTGACCTCAAGTTCGTCATCGGCAGCGAGTTCACGCTGGCCGACGGCCTGAAGCTCGCGCTGTACGCCACCGACCGCACGACCTACGGTGACCTCGCGCAATTGATCACACGCGGCCGGCGCAACGCGACCAAGGGAAGTTATGCGCTGACCCGCGACGATGTCGTGGCGCTGGCTCCACGCTGCCTCGCGTTGTGGCTTCCATCCGCAGCGCATGGCCGGTTGCAAGACCCATGGCCGACCACCGATGCACGCTGGTTCGCGGATGCGTTCCCGGGGCGCGCCTGGATCGCCGTGGAACTGCTCGCGCGCTCCGGCGATCGCGCGCGGCTTGCGCGGCTGCAGGCGCTCTCGCAGGAGACCGGCCTTCCACTCGTCGCGGCGGGCGACGTCCACATGCACGCTCGCGCGCGGAGAGCATTGCAGGACACGCTCACCGCCATCCGCGTGCGCACCCCGCTCGCCGAATGCGGTTACGCGCTCTTTCCCAATGGCGAGCGGCACCTGCGCTCGCGCGCGCGCCTGGCCACGCTGTATCCGCGCGAGCTGACCGACGCGACCCTCGACCTGGTCGAGCGCTGCGCGTTCTCGCTCGACGAGCTGCGCTACGAATATCCGGAGGAACTCGTACCCGCAGGAGCCACGCCGGCCTCCCACCTGCGCGAGCTGGTCGAAGCAGGACTGCGGCGACGGTATGCAGATGCGCCGGTCAAATCCGACGTCCGCGACCTGATCGACCATGAACTGGCGCTGATCGCGGAACTTTCGTACGAACCGTATTTCCTCACCGTCCACGACATCGTCGCGTTCGCGCGTTCGAAGGACATCCTGTGCCAGGGCCGCGGTTCGGCAGCGAACTCGGCGGTTTGCTATGCGCTGGGCATTACCGAAGTCGATCCGTCGCGTATGAGCGTGCTGTTCGAGCGCTTCCTGAGCCGCGAGCGCAACGAGCCTCCGGACATCGACGTCGATTTCGAGCACCAGCGGCGCGAGGAGGTGATGCAGTACGTCTACGCCAAGTACGGCCGCGAGCGTGCCGCGCTGGCCGCCACACTCATCACCTACCGGCCCAAGAGCGCGGTGCGCGACATCGGCAAGGCGCTGGGCCTCGATCTCGCGCAGGTCGAGCGGCTGACCGGCGTGTTCGCATGGTGGGACGGTCGCAAGATCGATCCCGCGCGCATCCGCGAGGCCGGCTTCGACCCGGACAATCCGCTGATCGCACGGCTCGTGGCGCTCGCGGGCGAGCTGCAGCGCTTCCCGCGCCACCTGTCGCAGCACGTCGGCGGCTTTGTCATCGCACGCGACCTGCTGGAACGGATGGTGCCGGTCGAAAACGCCGCAATGGCCGACCGCACGGTCATCCAGTGGGACAAGGACGACCTCGATGCGCTCGGCCTGCTCAAGGTCGATTGTCTGGCACTCGGCATGCTCTCCGCCATCCGGCGCGCGCTGGCGATGGTGTCGCAACGTCGCGGCGTCGAACTGCGCATGCAGGACATTCCGGCCGAAGACCCCGAGGTCTACGCAATGTGCCAGCGCGCCGATACCGTCGGCGTGTTCCAGATCGAATCGCGCGCGCAGCAGTCGATGCTGCCGCGTTTGAAACCCGCCTGCTTCTACGATCTGGTCGTCGAAGTCGCGATCGTGCGCCCGGGCCCGATCCAGGGCGGCATGGTGCACCCCTACCTCAAGCGGCGGCAGGGCCTGGAACCCGTCACCTATCCCAGCGCCGCGGTGAAGAGCGTGCTCGAACGCACGCTGGGCATACCGATCTTCCAGGAGCAGGTGATGCAGCTGGCGATCGTCGCCGCCGGGTTCACGCCCGGCGAAGCCGATCACCTTCGCCGCTCGATGGCCGCGTGGCGGCGCAAGGGTGGGCTCGAGAAATTCGAGCAGCGGTTGGTCGACGGCATGGGCGCGCGCGGCTATCCGGAAACCTTCGCGCGACAGATCTACCAGCAGATATTGGGCTTCGGCGAATACGGCTTCCCGGAATCGCACTCGGCATCGTTCGCGCTGCTCGTCTATGTGTCGGCGTGGCTCAAGCACTACGAACCCGCGGCATTCTGCGGCGCGCTGCTCAATTCGCAGCCGATGGGTTTCTACGCCCCCGCGCAGCTGGTGCAGGACGCGCGCAGGCACGGCGTGGACGTTCGCAACGTCGACGTCACGGTGAGCGCGTGGGACTGCACGCTGGAAGGGGCCGCGCTGCGCCTCGGCCTGCGTCTCATCGGCGGGCTGTCGGAAACCAGCGCGCAGCGGATCGTCGCCGCGCGCAACGCAGCGCCGTTCGCCCATGTGGCCGACCTGGCGCATCGCGCGCAGCTCAACAAGCACGACCTGGGCGTGCTCGCCGCCGCCGGCGCGCTTGCCGAGCTAGCCGGCCATCGGCACGCAGCAGCCTGGGATGTCGCCGGCGTGGAGAAGCTGCCGCCACTGCTGGCCGGCGCGACATTCGCTGAAGCCCTACCCGACCTTCCCGCGCCCACGGAAGGACAGGACATCGTCGCCGACTTTTCTGCGCTCGGCCTCACGCTGGGCCGGCATCCGCTGGCACTCTTGCGCGGCCAGTTGCGCGCGCGGCGACTGATTACCTCCGCCGAGGTCCGGGACGCGCCGCACGGCCGCATTGTGCGCACCGCCGGCATCGTCATCGGCCGGCAGCGGCCCGACACGGCAAGCGGTGTCATGTTCGTGACGCTGGAGGACGAAACGGGTGCCACCAACGTCATCGTCTGGCGCGACCTCTCGGACCGCCAGCGCCGCGAACTGCTCGGCGCCAGGCTGATGGGCGTGTACGGCCGCGTCGAACGGGAAGGCATCGTTGTCCACCTGCTCGCGGGGCGGCTGGTCGACCTCTCCCCTCTTCTTGGGTCCCTGCCGACGCATTCACGCGATTTTCACTGAAGCAGCGGCGCGACCCGACCATTCCACTTGCTCACCAGAGCACATTCGCCTAGCCTGACGATGCTCGCCAAGGACACCGTCCGTCGGCGGCAAGGAGGGCCGATGGAACGGGAAGCGAAATCCGCCAAGGCCACGGCCGGTGCGAAGCCACCTGCCGCCAAACGGTCACGACCACGCGCGGCCACGGACGATCGCACGGTCGAGCAGCGGCTCGCGGACGCGCTGGCGCAGCAGGCGGCGACCAACGATGTCTTGAGGGCGATCAGTCGCTCGGCCTTCGACCTGCAGACCGTGCTGCATACGCTGATTGAATCGGCGGCGCGCCTCTGCCAAGCCGACCAAGGCACGATCACCCGCCAGAGAGATGGGGTCTTCTATCGCGCTGAATTCTTTGGGTTCTCACGCGAGTTCATCGACTACGTCAAATACGTACCCGTCGAGCCGGAACGCGGGACCGCCACCGGTCGTGCGCTGCTCGAAGGTCGGGTCGTCCATATCCCCGACGTGCGGGCCGATCCGGAATACACGTTTGTGGACGCGCAGCGGCTGGGCGATTTCCGCACGTGTCTGAGCGTTCCAATGATCCGGGAGGGGGTTCCTATCGGCGCGCTGGCGCTGACGCGGTCCAAAGTGCGGCCGTTCAGCGACAAGGAAATCGAACTCGTATCGACATTCGCCGACCAGGCGGTCATCGCCATCCAGAATGTGCGGCTGTTCACGGAGCTGGAAGTCCGCAATCGCGACCTTACCGAAGCGCTCGAGCAGCAAACCGCGACCAGCGAGATCCTGCGCGTCATCAGCAGCTCGCCAACCGATGTGCAGCCGGTGTTCGAAACCATCGCCGCCAATGCGCTTCGCCTGTGCGACGCCCAGCGCAGCGCCATCTTCCGATTCGACGGCGAACTCATCCACCTCGCCGCGCATCGCAACTTGAATCCCGAAGGAGCGGAGGCGCTTCGCAACGCCTATCCGGCGCCACCAAGCCGTGGCAGTCCCTCGCGCCGGGCCATTTTTACTGGGGCCATCGTCCACATTTCGGACGTTATCGCGGATCCCGAATACAAACACCGCAACGTGGCCTTGGCAGCCGACTTCCGAAGCGTGCTTTCCGTGCCGATGCTGCGCGACGGACGGCCTATTGGCGCGATCAGCGTGTATGGGGACGTGGCAAGGCCGTTCCCGGATACGCAGGTCGAACTGTTGAAGACGTTTGCCGACCAGGCCGTGATCGCGATCGAGAACGTGCGTCTGTTCAACGAGACCAAAGAGGCACTCGATCGGCAGACGGCAACGGCGGATATTCTCAAAGTCATCAGCAGTTCGCCCACAGACGTGCAGCCGATCTTCGAAGCGATCGTCGAGTCCGCCATGCAGTTGTGCAACCCGGTGTACAGCACTGCTGTGCGGCTTGAAGGCGAACTCATTCATCTGGTCGCGCATCGCAATTGGTCAGGCGAAGGGCTGGCGATGGCGCGCCGGCTGTTCCCGATGCCCCTCAACCAGGACCACCTGACGGCACACGCCATCCGCGAAAGCCGGATCATTCACCTGTACAACATGCAAAGCGATCCTGCCGTGCCAGCCTCGTCACGTGAGCTGGCGATCGCCCAGGGCTATCAGACGCTGCTGATCGTGCCGATGCTGCGTGAGAGTCGCGCGATCGGCGCCATCATCGTGGCCAATGCCGAGGCGCCGTTCTCGGAGAAGCACGTTCAGCTCCTACAGACGTTTGCCGATCAGGCCGTGATTGCCGTCGAGAACGTGCGGCTGTTCAACGAGCTGGAAGTCCGCAACCGCGACCTGACGGAAGCGCTGGAACAGCAGACGGCGACCAGCGAGATCCTGGGCGTGATCAGCCAATCGCCGACCGATGTGCAGCCCGTATTCGACACGATCGCGAAGGCCGCACAAGAGCTCTGCGGCGCCACCTCGGCCAATGTCTTCACTCTCGACGGGAAGCTCATTCGACTGTCCGCCATCGTGTTATCGAATCCAGAAGCGATCGAGACCGTGCGTCGCGAATACCCGAGGCCCCTCAGGCGCGACATTGCGGCCAGCCGGGCGGTCCTGACTCGCAGCGTGGTCGCCATCCCGGACGTGCTGGAGGACGTGGAGTTCGGTATCAGGGATACGGCGCTCGCTGCCGGCTTTCGCAGCGTGCTAGCTGTTCCGCTCATGCATGACAAGGAACCGATCGGCGCCATCGCCGTCGGCCGACCCCAACCGGGGCCGTTCCCGGACGCGCAGATTTCTCTGCTCCAGACCTTCGCCGATCAGGCCGTGATTGCCATCGAGAACGTGCGCCTGTTCAAGGAACTGGAGGCGCGCAATCGCGACCTGACGGAGGCGCTGGAACAGCAGACGGCGACCAGCGAAATCCTGCGTGTGATCAGCAAATCGCAGACCAATGTGCAGCCCGTTTTCGACACGATCGTCAGCAGCGTGCGCTCGCTCTGCGATGCGGCGTTCAGCGGTCTCTATCTGCTCGATGGCGAGATGCTTAGCCTTGTCGCCGCCAAAGGAATGTCGCCGGACCAGCACGCGGCATTTGCGGCGGGATACCCACGCAGAATTGGACCTGACACGGTTTCCGGCCGGGCGGCGCTCGAAAGCCGCGTAGTTAATACGCCCGACCTCCTCTCGGATCCCAACTACTCATCGGCTCCAGGGGCGAGCGTTGGCGCACGCACGGTCCTGGGCGTACCACTGACTCGGGACAATCGCGCCATCGGATCGATTGGCGTCTGGCGCGCCGAAGTCAAGCCGTTTTCCGAATCCCAGATCGCGCTGCTCAAGACCTTTGCCGATCAGGCCGTGATCGCCATCGAAAACGTACGATTGTTCAAGGAACTGGAGGCGCGAACTACACAGCTGACGCGGTCGGTCGGTGAACTCCAGGCATTGGGCGACGTCGGGCAGGCGGTCAGCTCGACACTCGACCTCGAAACCGTCCTGAGCACCATCGTTTCCCGAGCCACACAACTTTCCGGCATGGACGGCGGAGCGATCTACGAGTATGACGAGGCGCGCGAGGAATTCTATCTGCACACCGCGGACAGCCTGCCCGATGAATTGGTTTCGGCGCTGCGTGCGACGCCGATAGTCAAGGGCGAAGGCGCGCTCGGCACGCTGGCCGTGACCTACGAGCCGGTGCAGGTCCGCGACATTGTCGACGAAGGCGTGTATCAGAGCCGCGTAAAGGAGATATTGATCCGGTCCGGTTACCGTTCATTGTTGGCCGTGCCCCTGCTCCGCGAAGACCACCTGCTGGGCGGGCTGGTCGTGAACAGGAAGACCGCCGGTGAGTTTGCGCCCCAGGTTATCGACCTGCTCAAGACCTTCGCGACCCAGTCGGCTTTGGCCATCCAGAATGCGCGGCTCTTCCGCGAAATCGACGTGAAGGGCCGGCAACTCGAAATCGCGAGCCAGCACAAGAGCGAATTCCTGGCCAACATGTCACACGAACTGCGCACGCCGCTCAACGCCATCATCGGCTTCTCGGAAGTCCTGACCGAGCGACTTTTTGGCGAAATGAACGAAAAGCAGGCCGAATATGTGGGCGACATTACCGAATCCGGCAAGCACCTGTTGTCGCTGATCAACGAAATTCTCGACCTGTCCAAGATCGAAGCCGGGCGAATGGAACTCGATCTGGCCGAATTCGATATCGCCACGACCATCGACAGTACGCTATCGCTGGTGCGAGAACGCGCGCAACGGCGCAATATCACGTTGCGCTGCACGGTCGATGATCAGGTGACGACAATTCATGCCGACGAACGCAAGGTGAAACAGGTGCTGCTGAATCTCCTGTCGAACGCGTTGAAATTCACGCCGGAGGGCGGTGCCATCGACGTCCGGGCCAGCGCGACCGAGGACCAATGCGAAGTCGCGGTGAAGGACACGGGCGTGGGCATCGCGAAGGAAGACCTGGAAGCCGTGTTCGAGGAATTCCGGCAGGTCGGGTCGGCGTCGAAGAAAATCGAGGGCACCGGGCTCGGCCTGGCCATTTCGCGCAGGTTCATCGAGCTACACGGCGGAAGGATCTGGGCAACGAGCCAGTTGGGTGCAGGCTCGACGTTCGCGTTCACGTTGCCGCGCCGGCCGCGGAATGAGTGATCGACGCTAGGGAGCCTCTGCATAAGCATTCACGATTGCGCTGCTTGGGCACAATGCGGATGGATGCGAGACGGGCGACGCAGGTCGTAGTTAATTCTACGATGCCAAGGAGCATGGCGAAGCAGACGCCGCATTGGGCAGCAGCCCGGAGGGACGGGGCCTTTCGGGCGGTCTGCTTTGTCGCGAGCCTCGCGAAGGGGGCCTACCATTCGCTTCGGCCCGCTTCGCGCATCCCATCCCGAAAGCCTCCCGTCGCAACCGCGAATACTTATGCAGAGACTCCCTAGGGCACTGTCATGCCTATGGTCAACAGCGCCGCGTTGGTCCCGAGCAGCACGAATTCGCCGCAATAGCGCTTCATCACGCAGTAGCCGACGCCGGGAATGATGGCCGGGGCCACACCGGAACTGTTGTAGGGAATCTTGTTCTGATACTGGCCACTGTATCCGTGCAGGGGTCCGGCGGTGAGCTTGACGTAGAACGGCTGGTGGTCTTCGATCGGGCGCCATACCAGGCCGCCGAACAGATATTGCGAGAACTGTCCGAACGAATTCTGGAACAGCGCCATTCCGGCGATCCATTGCCCCCCGAGCCACGTTTCCTTGAAGTGGTACTCCGCATCGAACAGATACGACTGCTGATGGTCCGCGTCGTAATGGAAGTGGATCGTGTAGTACGCGAACTGGAAATACCAGCGATCGGTTCGCCACGGCTCCGGCGCGTCCCAGGGTGACGGCAGTTCGAACAACGCCTTGGCGGGCGACGATTCCATGGTCGCGGTGGCCGTTGCCGGCTCCATCGCCTTCGCTTCGGTGGACGCCGCCGTTCCTTGGGCCAGCACCGGCGCTGCGAGCAACCACCACAATGCAGCGCCCGCGAGCGCCATCATTCCGCGCAAAGACCGCCCGACGCGCACCGCGGTGCGTGGCGAGGACTTTGTGCGGGTGAAGGAACGGCCAGATATGAACGAATTGAATTGCGGTAAACCGCGGAGCTGATCTGGCATGCAACCTCGTAGCGCTGATTTTTCGAAACATTACCATAGTGCGCATGGCCTTGTCCCGCGTCGCGCCGCCCGGAAGCAGTTGGCCGCCTCAGGTCAAATGTCGGGCCGCAACGCGCATGACCGCCGCGGTCCTGTTTTCCACGCCCAGCTTGGTATAGATGTGCTCGAGATGCTTCTGCACGGTGCGATGGCTCGAGCCGACAATCGCGGCCACCTGGCGGTCCGTCTTTCCCGCGGCAACCCAGTGCAGGATCTCCCTTTCCCGCACCGTCAATGCCGGTGTCGAGGTACCGGCCACCGTCGCATTCGGCTCGCCGCGCACGAGCAACAGCCATGCCGCCGCGCCGGCCACTTCGGGCATGGCGCGCACGGTCACGTGCCCCCCGGGACAATTGAGCACCAACGGAGCATAGGCCAGCGTGGGCGCATTGCCAGCGGCCATCCGGCGGAGCCACGAATCGATAACTGCGGGTAGCGGCGCACCGCTTCGCAGCAGCGCGTCCTGGCAAGCGCTGGACAGCATCGCGGCGGCACGCGGCGCCAATTCGCGGATGCGCCGTCGCCCGTTGAGCCGTATCACGGCCCAATCTTCTCCCTCGGCGATTTCCTGCAGTTGCGCAATGGCATCGGCAGCGCGACGCAGCGCCAGCGCATTGCGGTACATCGCGCCCAGCCAGCCTCGCACCTGGTCGAACATCGCCACCTCGTCGTCGGTGAAATCGCGGCCGGCGCGATTGAGCACAAAGCTGACGAGGGTCTGGCCATCGACGAACAGCGGGACGGCAAGCGCGTGGTCGATGCCGATGCTGCGGTAATACTCGTTGTACAGCGGTGTGCCAAGGAATTCGGCGCGGCCGACGGAATCGGAAATCCGGTGCGCTCCCCCGTCGTGATGCGTGCTGTGGAAACGGACGAGCGGATGTGCGATGAAATGCCGGTCGAAGGCCGCGATATCGGCAGGGGAAAGCGCGCTTCCAGGGGAGCCCACGACACGCCGGCGACCGGTGGCGAGATCACAAATGGACAACGTGGTCAAATCCGAGTCCGCCAAATCGGGCAACTGCGCAACGCCGATTCGCGCAAACAGTTCCGGATCGGCACCTGCTGCGCCAATCGTGCCGAGGACGGAAACGGCGTCCCGAGTCGTTCACTGCCTGCGTCGGCCCATCTCGGTTCTCCTGGTGAATTTCACACAGGAAGGCGTTGCCGGCACATCCGTGGAATTGCGTATTTTCCGGATGCTCGAGTTCCCTCTAAAGTATACGCGCCGCGCCGGCTGGGGCAACCGCCCCGGACATTCTCAACGGAGGATCATCATGCGTAAATACATCGATTGCCGGGAATTCCCGAGTGACATGAAATGCTCGGTCACGATCGCTGCCGACTCCGACCAGGAATTGCTTGAAGTTGCCGTGCAGCACGCGTGCAGCGTTCACGGCCACAAGGACAGTCCGGAGTTGCGCTCGCAGATCCGCACGGCGTTTCACGAAGGCGCGCCTGCGGCCTGACCGCCCCGCCGCCGCGCGTTTCTGAGGTCTATACCGGGCACGCGTCGGACGGCGTGATCATCTCCTTGGCCACGGCCACGGTGGCGACTGCAGGCAACGCTACGCCGTTCTTCACGGCAGTGATCTCGGCCAGGATCGAGACGGCAATTTCCGGCGGCGTGCGGCTTCCGATGTAGATGCCGATGGGCCCATGCAGGCGCGCGATTTCGTCGGCCGTCACGTCGAAATCCCGCAGACGCTCCCGCCGTTTGGCATTGTTTGCGCGCGACCCCAGCGCGCCGACGTAGAACGCGCGCGATTTCAGCGCCTCCATCAGCGCGAGGTCGTCGAGTTTTGGATCGTGCGTCAGCGCCACGACCGCGCAGCGTTCGTCGAGGCGCATCGCCTTCACCGTGTCATCCGGCATCGTCCGGACCACCGCCACGCCCGGAATGTCCCAGGTCTCGGTGTATTCGTCGCGCGGGTCGCAGATCGTGACCTGGTAGCCCAAGCCTACCGCGATCTGCGCCAGATATTTCGACAACTGGGACGCGCCGATCACCAGCATCCGGTAGCGCGGGCCGTGAATCGTCGTCAGCGTCTTGCCGTCGAAGCCCAGGCCATCCACGGCCTCCGCCGGATGCAATGTCGCTTCGCCCGTCAGCAGATCGAGCCGGCGGCCGACGAGATGGCCCGCCTCGATTTCGCGCAACAACGCGCGGATGCCGGAATCCCGCGTCAACGGTTCGAGCACGAGTTGTATGGTGCCGCCGCAGGGCAAGCCGAGGCGGCGTGCTTCGTCCGCGGACACGCCATAGGTCACGGCCTCGCACGCCGTTTGCGTCATGCCCAGGCGCCGCGTGCGGTCGATGATGTCGTCCTCGATGCAGCCCCCGGACACCGAACCCACGACCAGGCCATCGTCCCGGACGGCAAGCATCGCGCCTTCAGGTCGCGGCGAACTCCCCCACGTCTTCACCACCGTGACCAGCAGGACGGGCCGTCCCTCATCAATCCATGCCGCGCTGCGCTTCAGCACATCCAGATCGACGCTATCCATGCGGAACGTCCATTGCGTGAGCGTTACCGGCGGTATTCAAAACCGGACGCCGCCGCGAATGTACAACCACGCCATGATGGCAAGAATGAGCGCCAGCGCCAGGTAGCGTACCCACGGCGCGCCTGCGAACGTGCTGGCACCCGGCCTATCGACGGTTGGCGTCGCTGCCCCGCCCTGCGCCGTCACAGGCGCAAACTGCGCACCGAATTTCTCGAAGAAATCGTCGGCAAGCTTTGCCGCCGCGCCATCGATCAGGCGTGAACCGATCTGCGCGAGCTTACCCCCCACCTGCGCCTTCGCGAGATAGGTCAGCGTTGTCTGATTTTCGGCAGCGGCCACCAGCGTGACCCTGGCCTCCCCGTTGGCGAAACCCGCCGCACCACCCTGCCCTTCGAATTTCAACGTGTAACCGGTTGGGGGCGTGCTATCGGTCATGCGCATCTTGCCGTTGAATGTTGCCGAGACCGGACCCACCCTCGCCGTCAGGGTCCCTTGCCATTCGCCATCGCCGGTGCATTCGAGCGAATCGCAGCCGGGAATGCAGGCCCTGAGCGCCTCGGGGTCGTTGAGTGCCTGCCACACCGTATCGATGGGCGCTGGCACAACACGGGTGTTGGTCATTTCCATGATTGTTCCTTTGACTTCATGCAGCCAGGCGCGTTCCCGCATGGCCACGTGGTTCCGGCCGCGACAACGCTGCGGCCAGCGCCGTCAGGCTGGCGAGATTGTGCACGGGCAGAAAGTCGTCTACGTGCGGCAGCATCGCCCGAATGCCGGCTGGCCGCGCCTCGAACCCGGGATAGCGCAGCAGCGGGTTCAGCCAGACCAGGCGCGCACACGACTTCGCCAGTCTTTCCATTTCGAATTCCAATCCATTTCCCGACTCCGCATCCAGGCCATCGCTGATCAGCAGCACGACGGCGTTCTGCCCCAGAAGCCGGCGTGACCAGCGACGGTTGAATTCGCCGAGGCTGGCACCGATCCGCGTGCCACCGGCCCAATCCTGCACCGATTCCGTCACGCGTTCCAGCGCGACATCCACATCGCGATGCTTGAGGTGCCGCGTGATGTTGGTGAGACGGGTTCCGAACACCAGCGTGTGGACGCGGTGGCGATCGTTGGTGATCGCATGGAGGAAATGCAGCAGCATCCTGGCATAGCGATCCATCGATCCTGAAATATCGCACAGAACTACCAGCGGCGGCGTGCGCCGGACCCGCGCACGGAATGCGAGCGGAGCGACAGCGCCCGCGGCCCCGGTCATTCCGCGCAATGTCGCACGCAAATCGATGCGGTGGCCACGCGCCGCGGCCCGGGTGCGGCGCACGGGCAATTCGGGCAACGGCAGCTTGAGGCGCGCAAGCATCGCCTTGACCTGGGCCAACTCGTCCGCAGTCATGGTCGCGAAGTCCTTGGCCTGCAGCACCTCGCGCGGCGAGAACGTGAACGCCGCATCCAGTTCGACTTCATCCTCGTCGTCGGGGCGACGCTCGGGGAGCTTTGGCGGAAGCATTGCCTGCGCAAGCCGCGACGGCAGTTCCGGCTGGTCGGGGGTATCGCCTGTCCGGCTGTACACGCGGGGCAGCAGCGCCGCGACCATTTTCTCGAGCAGCTTCGGATTGCGCCAGAAAACATCGAAGGCCTGCTCGAACAGCGCGATCTGCTCGTGGCGCGAAACCAGCACCGCGGCCAGCGCTTCGCGAAAATCCGTCTTGTTGGCCACGCCCACCGCCTCGATGGCCGCAATCGCATCGATCACCTTGGCCGGCCCGACCGGCATCCCGGCCGCGCGCAACACGCGCACGAAGTGCAACACGTTGTCGGCGAGGAAACCGCGAGGCAACATCACAGAGCCATTACGCGTGGCAAGCGAATTCACAGCGCGATACCCTCCGCCTGCACTTCGGCCACCAGCCTTTCGGCAACTTCCTTGGTGATAGCGCCCACGTCATCCTGGTACTTGAGCAGCACGCCCAGCGTATCGGCCACGGTGTGCGGGTCGAGCGCAATGCGGTCGAGCGTCAGCAGCGCCTCGGCCCAATCCAGCGTTTCGGCAATACCCGGCGCCTTGAACAGGTCCATTGAGCGCAGCCGCTGGGTGAACGCGACGATCTCCCGCGCCAGCGTCTCCGGCGCGCGCGGACACTTGCGGCGCAGGATCGCCAGTTCGCGCAGCGCGTCGGGATAGTCGACCCAATGGTAGAGGCAGCGGCGTTTGATCGCGTCATGGATTTCGCGCGTCCGGTTCGAAGTGATGATGACGATGGGCGGGGTCTTCGCGACAATCACACCGAGTTCGGGAATCGACACCTGGAAATCGGACAGCACCTCGAGCAAATAGGCTTCGAACGGCTCGTCCGTGCGGTCGAGTTCGTCGATCAGCAATACCGGCGCGATGCCATCGTCCGGATCGATCGCCTGCAACAGTGGCCGCTTCAGCAGGAACCTTTGGGTGAATATGTCGCGGGACAAATCTTCCCGTGCCACCTTGCCCGTGGCCTCCGCCAGCCTGATCTCGATCATCTGCCGCGGGTAATTCCATTCGTACACGGCCGAGGCCGTATCGAGGCCCTCGTAGCACTGCAGTCGAACCAGCGGCCGGTTGAGGCCGGCCGCAAGCACCTTGGCGATCTCCGTCTTGCCGACACCCGCCTCACCCTCGAGGAACAACGGCCGCTGCAGCTTGAGCGCCAGAAAGACCGCGGTCGCGAGGCGGCGATCGGCGACGTAATTCTGTGCCGTCAGCAGGTCGAGCGTGGCATCGACGGTGACGGGTAGCAAAACTGCTGACGGTGTGGTCATCAGGCGGGGCTTTGGAGTATCAGGCGACGGATAGCATATCAATTGTTGCCGAGGCGGCACACCCCGGGAGGACTTCCGGCCCTGCGCGGTTCAATACGGGGAGAATACGATGGAACTCGCTTGCCAGGCTGCGACCCGGACCAGCGGGCCCCTCATCCAGAATGCAGGTGTCTATGGGACGGCACGGGTACCCCGCCGGGATTCAGCCCGCGCGCGGTCCTGTTAGAGTGCCCGATCACCGTGCCGGTGACGGACCACAGTTGCCGGCGTCGCCATGATCGGATCGAAAATGCACGATGCCTGACGCAGCCGAAGACTATCTTGCCGCTGCGCTCGCAATCATGGAACAACACGCCATGCATCGCGATCGCATCGACTGGCGCGCGCTGCGTATTGCGTCCGCGCGGCATGCTCTGGGCGCGTCCACGCCTGCCGAAACGTACGACACCATTCGTTGGGCGCTGACGCAGCTGGAGGTTCGGCACGGTTTCTTTGCTCCGCCGGATCGAGGTGACGCCGCCATTGCCAGCGGCGCAAACGTTCGCGACGCGACCGTCCCGTGCGGGCTTTTGCGCGCGGATCGGATCGCGTACCTGCAGGTCCCGGGATTTCTCGGTTCGGCGCAGCACGGAGCACGATATGCGGACGCTCTTCAGAAGAATATTGCCCAACTGGACGCCGCCAATCCTGTCGGGTGGATGGTCGACCTGACCGAGAACTGGGGCGGCGACATGTGGCCGATGCTGGCAGGGCTCGGGCCGCTGCTAGGCGAAGGGTCGCTGGGCTCGTTCGACTTTCCCAATCATCCACCGGCCATTTGGAGCTACCGTGCCGGGCAGGCGTGGCTCGATGGCGTTTCGCGAGCGCAGACGAGCAATGGCGGCTACCGCCTTCGCATGGCCGCGCCGCCAGTGGCACTGCTGATGAGCATCCGCACCGCCAGTTCAGGTGAAGCCGTGCTGATAGCCTTCGTTGGCCGGCCGGATACGCGTCGCTTTGGAACTGCTACAAGGGGACTGACCACCGCGAACAATGCATTCAGTTTGCCGGATGGCGCCACGATCTACTTGACGGTCGGCACCTTTGTGGATCGATTTGGCCGAGTCTACGGACAAGCGATCGAGGCAGACCAGTATGTGGATGGGGATAGTGAGCAAGTTCAGACACGCGCCGCGGCATGGATTCACGCCACAGCGCAAGCAAGGGCAAGGCAACCGCTTACATCAACATCCAATCCATAAGGAAGTACTTCTGGACTGCACCGTGGCAACAGTCGCTCGGCTATCCATGCACCGCTCGGCCGCTGTCCCGAGTGCCTGGCGCCTGGGTAACCCAGCGGGCCGCACGAACGCCCGCATCTCACGGCGGACTGGTCTGCCTGGCCCAACCGGTCAGCAAACGCCGAGTCGGGCCGGCAAAATGGCCGACGATTGACCCGGACGACAGCGCCCGCAATACTCGGGTTCGCGTCAGCGAAATGGCTATGCGTAGCTCACACATGCTCGGGGAGGTTGCGAATGGGCGCCCGCCGGATTAGGTGGAAGGAGAACGATGGAACTCTGGAAAATCGAGCCGGGCAAATCAGCAAGCCCGATGGCACCTGATGGGTCGCTGCCGGAGCAAGGCTTCACTTGGCTCGATCTCGCCTATGAAGAGGTGGACCGGGTGCAGGCCGAGGTCGAGCGGCTGACCGGAGTTCGCATCTTCGACGTTCACATCGGCGACGCCAGGAATCGTTCGCATCCTTCCTTCTTCGATAACACCGATGCCTACGAGGTCGTGGTGTTCCGGGGACTGTCACCGGAATCCACCGTCGACGAGATCGTCACGCGGCCCATGACATTCTTCAACTTCGACAGACTCCTCGTGACCGTACGCGCGGCCGACAGCCGGTCGGTCGTGCACGTGAAGTCACGATTCGTCAACCTACCCGGCAAGGCGCCGCAGAGCCCGGACGACCTGATGCAGCGGTTGCTATCGGCAATGGTCGATCACTACCTCGAGCTTCGTCAGCCTCTCGCCCAGCGTCTCGATACCTGGCAGCACGCGCTGCTGGATCCGCGGCAGCCCTTTAGCGATTGGGGCAAACTCCTCCGGAGCCGCCAGCAGATCCGCGAGCTGCAAAATCTCTGCGAAGAGCAGCGCGACGCGATCCAGGAATGGCGTGACTATCGTGTTGCGGACCTGCCGCAGGCAATGCAGGCGCGCTTTGCGGACATTGTCGAGCACATCGAGCGGGTGCTCAATCACGCCCGCACCATCGAGAGTCAGGCGGAGTCGGCGGTGCAGCTGTACTTCGCCGCGATGAGCCATAAGACCAACGAGATCATGCGGCTGTTGACGCTCATTACGGCGATCTTCATGCCGCTCACTCTCATCACCGGTCTGTTCGGGATGAACTTCGACTTCATTCCATGGCTGCACAGGAGCGATGGCTTCTGGCTTTCGCTCGCAGCAATGATCGGTGTCGTTGTCGGCATGCTCGCGTACTTCCGCTACAAGCGCTGGCTGTAGGGTCACGGATTCTCTGGTACGGATTCTGAATTCGCGGCAGCCCAAAGGCGAGTGCGCAGGCACAATGCGGTCATGACAACACGACTCGTTTTCCTGGTGCCCGGCTTCTTCGGCTTCACGTCCGTCGGCGCCGTGAGCTACTTCGAGGACGTGGAGCGGGCGCTCGGCAGCGCGCTCCGCCGGCACGGTGTCGACGCCCGCATCATCCAGTGCACGACGCAGCCGACTGCATCGATCACGCGGCGCGCCGACGCGCTTCGCCAGCAGGTACTCCGCAGGGGCGGCCTGAAGGCCGCGGAGCTGCACTTCGTCGGACACTCGACGGGCGGCCTCGACGTGCGCATGCTGCTGACGCCGGGCGCGAAGGTAGCGCGCGGCAACACGGAAGAGCGCATTGCCCGCCTGACGCGGACAGCCATATCGGTGGCCACGCCGCACCACGGCACGCCTCTCGCCAATCACTTCATCACCGTCCACGGCCAGACGCTGCTGCTCGTGCTGAGCGCCTTGGCAACTTCAGGGCAAGGACGCGGCACGATTCTCGCCGCGGCCAAGTCAATCGCGCTCGTCGCCCGACTCGACGACTGGCTGGGACGCAAGGGAACGCCGCTCGATCGTATTGCCGAGGTCCTGTTGAGAAAGATCCGCTTCGACCGCCGAGACCCGGTGTGGAAATACTTGGGCGAGATCGAACGGGACCAGGGCGCAATACTGCAGCTCACGCCAGAGGGCATCGACATGTTCGATGCGGCCGTCGCGGATCATGCAGGCATCGACTACAGCTGCGTCGTCGCCGGCGTGCCGAAGCCGCGCGAGGAGTTCAGGCTGAAGACACTCATGGATCCGGAGTACCTCGCTCTGCGCGCGTTGTTCAGGCTGCTGCACGCGCTCACGGCACGGCCACACCCGCACTATCCCTATCCGAAACCGGGCGTTGCGGCGCAGCGACTGCTCGATCGCAGTTTGGGCTTCAAGGCCACCCCAGGCATCAGCGACGGCATCGTGCCGACGCTGAGCCAGGTATACGGCCGCCTGCTGCATGTCGCGCGCGCCGATCACCTCGATGTCGTCGGGCACTACACACTGGCAAGTGGACGTACGGGAGACTGGTTGCCTTCGGGCGCGGGCTTCACACCCGACGCGTTCGAGGCTACCTGGGAGGCGGTCGCCGCCGAGATCGCAAGACGCCACCGACCCGCGGGAAAACGGTTTGCAGCTGGAACCGCGCGTTGAAATGCCTTCCGGGCGGTCTGACAACGGCCCCCAGGAACGACTCCTGTAAGTCTCTCGACCCCTCAACGGGCGGTCGCGTCTGCCGGTCGCAAAGCGAAGCGACAATCATTTGCAGCACTGTGGATCACCCGGCAGGCATGCAATCCTCCATGCCAATTTGACAAGTGGATTGCGTTCTGGCCGAGCACCATGCTACTTGCCGAGATGGATCGCGCCGGAGAGGATGCGATGCTAGAGTCCGCTGGGGTACATATTGCGATGCCTCCGGTGGTGCCGTATTGCACGCTGGCAAGCCCTTGTGCGGAAACCTGGAATCCTTTGACTGACCTTCAATGAGCGAATCGGCCAAGGCCATATTCCTGAGCTACGCGTCGCAGGACGCGGAGGCCGCCCGACGCATCTGCGAGGCATTGCGCGCGGCCGGGCTCGAGGTGTGGTTCGACCAGAGCGAGCTGCGCGGCGGCGATGCCTGGGACGCGGCGATCCGCAAGCAGGTCAAGGAATGCGCGCTCTTCGTGCCGCTCATCTCCGCCAATACCGATGCGCGCAGCGAAGGCTACTTTCGCCGCGAGTGGAATCTCGCGGTGAACCGCATGCTGGACATGGCGGACGATCAGGCGTTCCTGCTGCCGGTGGTGATCGACGACACGCCGGAAGCAGCCGCGCGCGTGCCGGACCGCTTTCGCGAGCGGCAATGGACGCGGCTGCCGGGCGACATGGCGCCCGCGGAATTCGCTCAGCGCGTGACGCGTCTTCTTGCGGGAGGCCGAGCGCCGGGGGCAACACCGCCGACGCCTGCGAGAGCAGCTGCGGCCGTCGACGCAGCGCGCGCGGACGAGGGATTCTGGGTCGCGGTGCTGCCGTTCAAGTATGGCGGCAGCAATGCCGAGCTCACGGCCCTGGCCGAGGGGTTGACCGAGGACATCGTCACCGGCCTGTCGCGATTCTCTTATCTACGGGTGATCGCTCGCAGCTCGACATTGCGCTACGCCGATGAGTCGGTTGATGTGCGCTCCGCCGGCAAGGACCTGGGCGCGCGTTACGCGATGGAAGGCAGCCTACGGCAGGCCGGGGCGAAACTGCGGCTGGCGGTGCAGGTCATCGATACGACTTCAGGTGCCCATCTTTGGGCGGAGACGTACGAGCGTGCCTTCAGCCTGGAAACGGTTTTCGAGCTGCAGGACGACCTGGTTCCGCGGATCGTTTCGACGGTTGCGGACATGAACGGGGTTCTGCCTCGGAGCATGAGCGCGGCGTTACGAACCCGAATGCCTGAGCAGTTGAGCCCGTACGAGGCGGTGATGCGCAGCTTTGGCTACTTCGAGCGCGTCACCGCCGAAGAATGTGCCGCGGCGAGCGCCGGCCTGGAATTTGCCGTGCAGAAGACACCCCCCTATGCCGATGCCTGGGCCATGCTGGCGCTGCTATGCGTCCAGGACTACGCGCAAGGATTCAACCTGCAGGCCAATTCCCTGTCAAGCGGTCTGAGCGCTGCGCAGCGGGCCGTGGAAGCCGCACCATCCAATCACGTGGCCTATTTCAGCTTGGCCCAGGCGCTGTTCTTCAAAAGGGAATTCGAGAGCTTTCGGAATGCCGCAGAGCGGGCCGTCGCGCTCAACCCCATGGATGGCAACTCCATCGCCTTTCTCGGGGAATTGCTGACCTATGCGGGCGACTGGCAGCGCGGTCTCGCGTTGGCGGAGCGCGCCAAGAAGCTCAATCCAAATCATCCTGGATGGTACTGGTATGCGGACTTCTACCATGCGTTTCGCCAGGGCGACGACCGTAGCGCGGTCAATTTCGCGCTCAAGGTCAATCTGCCCGGCCACTGGGGCATGTACTTCATGCTGGCCACAGCCTACGGGCATCTCGGAGAACAGGGCGCGGCCGCCAAAGCGCTGCAGGAGTTGCTCAACGTGCGGCCCGACTTTGCCACCTCCGTACGCAAGATTATCGGGAAGTGGTGGGAGCCCGAGTATGTGAATCGCCTGATTGACGGCTGGCACAAGGCGGGGCTGGAGATTGCCTGAGCGAATGTCCACGGGGACGCGGCCGTCACCGCATGAGACTCGTGCAACGGCACCCGGTGGTCACGACGCGCGACAGACTGCTTCCGGGCACGCCGACCGGCAGGTTGACGACCGCAGGACCGTCAGCCCGGGACATCGCGCTCACGACTCGCGTGCATCAAGCCGGAAACTCGCGGTCGCATCCTGCGCAAGCGCCCGCGTGAGCCAGGGCATGATGCCGCGCATCTGCTCGGAGAACTTCCACGGCGGGTTGACGATGAACATGCCGCTGCCGTGCAGACCCACCCCTTCGGGCGACGGCGCTTTCACTTGCAGCGCGATATCCAGCCAGTCCGCACCGGCCGCGCGCCGAAGTTTGTCGGGCAGCTGAATGGATTCGCGACGCTGAAGCAGCGGATACCACACGGCGTATGTGCCCGTTGCAAACCTCTGCAGACCGTCGCGCAGTGCGGCCGTCACCGCCCGGTAATCGGACGCGAGTTCGTACGATGGATCGATCAGCACGAATCCGCGCCGTGACGGAGGTGGCAGCACCGCCTTCAGGCCGGCGAACCCGTCGCCGGCAGTAACCGTCACCCGGCGCCCTCCTTCCGCAAACTGCTCGGCGAGAATCAGCCTCTCGGTGCTGTGCAACTCGAACAGCCGCAGGCGATCGTGCGGACGCAACACCCCCAACACGATCCGCGGCGACCCCGGATACTGCCGCAGCATGCCATCCGGATTCACGGCGCGGACCTGGTCGACATAGTCGGCCACCCGCTCCGGCAGATCGTTGCGCTCCCAAAGCAGGGCGATACCGTTGCGGAACTCTGCGTTCCTTACCGCGAAGCCCTGCTCGAGCGAATACATCCCGGCGCCGGCGTGCGTGTCGACCACGACGAGCGCCTTGTCCTTGCGGGTGAGCAGACGGAGCAATGCGACCGCCGAGATGTGCTTCAGCACGTCAGCATGGTTGCCTGCATGAAAGCCGTGACGGTAACTCAGCATCTACTGAGTATTACCGAAATGGGAGACAACCATCACAAATCTTGCGTCATTCATGCTCACTTTGACAAACGAGCGGGAATGACAATTGAAGCGGCTTACGCGGGTACGCAGGTAAAGACTACATCCAACCCGTTGCCTTCCGGTACCCATTGCGATGTGATCATCGACGCTCGCACCGCGCGATCGACGGTGTATCGGTGATTTGGCGCACCACCCATGCCATTGTTGTATAGCCTGTAGAGTGGAATGGTTCCTGCCGGACAAACTCCGGTCGGAGACGGCATCATGTAGAAGGCGTTCAGCGACTCGAGCGCCCACACACCACCGTCTTTCAGCGCGGGACATGCCAGCGGATCATTGCTGTAGAAGTGCGAACTCAAAGGCGCGAACGACGCGCTGAAGAAGCGGCAGACGTTCGTGATGTTCGTGCCCGGGCCGCTCCACGCCTTGAACTTCAGTCCGGTAGGAACCCAGGGAGGCAATTGTCCCGCCGTCAACAATGCCGTTTCTCCCGCGTCAGCCGTGATGAAATAATGATTGAATTGCGGGTGATAGAACTCGGTCACGGTCGCCAGCCCCGGCGACAACGTGGCGCCAAGCGCAGCCAACACCGCGCCACCCGCGTCGAGCATCCCTGCACCACAGGTTGACGTGTTGCAGTAACACTCCAACTGGTCGACCTGCACGGATCCGACGGGTTGCGGTGCCGTGCACTGCTGTACCGGGGTTCCATCGCTGTTGACGCTGCCAGTGGTCGGGAATGGACGCGCGGCAGACTTCAACAAGGCAAGCGCTTGGTCCGGCGCGAGGCTTGGCTGGACCGAAAGCATCAGGGCCATGGTGCCTGCCACCAAGGGTGCCGAGAAGCTTGTTCCCAGGGAGGCATTGAAGCTGTCGGTGTAGATCGAACCTCCCGCAGAATCGGGAACAGGCGAGGTGAGCCCGGTATTGGCGGCGGTGAGAATCGGGTACAGGCATGGGGCGCCCGCGTCGGTGTTGACGCAATTGCCGGCGGGAGCGCTGATGCTGATTTCAGGTCCCAGGTCGGAAAAGCCGACCTTAGTGCCGAAATGCCGCAATCCTGCGACGGCCACCACGCCCGCGCAATTCGCCGGCGTGCCCAACGCGTGCCCGGTGCTGTTGCCAGCGGCGACCACGATGATCGCGCCGGCCGCCTTGACCCTGGCAATCGCATCGACGTAGGCACTGGTGCAGGTTCCATCTCCATCGAGGCTCAAATTGAGAACCCGCGCGGGGTTTGGATTGGGCGGCACACCTGGCACGCTCAAACCGGCCGCCCACAACATGCCGGCGATGATATCGGAGTCGTAGCCGCCGCATTTGCCCAGTGCCCGTACGGGCAGGATGCGCAGATTGCGCCCTACGCTCGCCATGCCGACGCCGTTGTTCGTCAACGCGCCGACCAGGGCGCTGGTTTGCGTGCCATGCCAGGAACTGTCTTCTGGCGTGTCGGTGCATTGGTAGAACGGCCCGCCACGCCGCGAGATTTCGGCCTGCGTCACCCAGTCGCCAGGATCGGACGGGTCGGCGTCGCGTCCGTCGCCGTCATTGGCCGTGTCAACGTCGCTGATCATGTCGTAGCCGGGAAGCAGATTTCCGCCCGCCGCGACGCGCAACATATCCGGGTGATCGAAGCGCACGCCCGTATCGATAAAGGCGACGACGATTGGCGTGCCGCCGGCGCTCAAGTCCCACGCGGGTTCAACGTTGATCGATGACTGCACTTGGCCCGAAGGTGCACGCAGATACCATTGGCCGGCTGCCGGCCCGCCGGTCGCGCCGGCAACAGTGGCGCCTGCCAAATACAATGGATCGTTCGGCGCGGACGTGTGGTGGCGACGCTGGTCGGGTACCGCATATTCGACGTCGCTTTCCGCAGCAAGACGTTGCGCCAGTTGTTCCGAAGTGATGCCGCTTCCGAACACGACCTGTGTGCGTTCGGCAACCCCTTCTCCTGCGGCAAGCGACATCCCTATTCGCGTGCCGAGCGCTCCGGCCTGACCCGCGAGCTGCGCCGCTGCCGTTGTTGCAGTCTTTGGCAGCAGCGTCGAGTTGGCCTTGAACTTGACGATCACGCGGGCATTGGTGTCCGGTGTTGCAGTCTGCGCCAACGCTCGCGCGGACGGCAATGCCAGCATCAGGCACGACAAGGCCAAGGTCAGCAAAGACTTATGCATGTATCGACGATCGGAGATGGTCTACGAGAGGCTGGTTCGACAACGACTACAAGGGACCGTTCCAGAATTCGCGCGGCAATTAACGCATGAAATGTGTTGTCCCGGTCCGCCCGACGATCTGCTGAAACAGTTTCTTACAAAGGCCTGAAATTCGTCGACGGCGACGATTTGGTGGACCACGAAAAGGGCCATGTGCCGCCTGTTGCGCTCCCGGTCCGAGCGGCCACGGCATCTGCCGCAACGACCTCCCGGCGCACTTCAGAGTTTGTTTTCTAGCGTGGTGCCTGCAGCTGACCCTGCGGCGCAGCGGACGGCGCGACCGGTTGATCCGTCATCTCTCGGACCGCATTCACAAAGTACTCCGTCTCGCCGAAGCACGACAATGGAATGAACTTGTGCTGCTGATAGGTCACTACGACCCTCTTTCCGGCGAGATCATTGATCTTGCCGGCCATCGCATCGTCGCGCACCGTGAAATGGAATTTCTCGGGAATGGCCCCCGGCATCGTGACCATGGCAATCTCCCCTTCCCAGGTCTTGCACAGCCAGCCCTTGCTGGAGAATTTCTGGACATAACCGGCCCGTTCGCCTTCGGAATAGCTCCAGCTCAGGGCCAGCCAGATCCAGAGAATCAAGAGCAGCAGGAGTGCGGACACAAGGATCAGCATACCGCGCAATGAAAAGAGCTTCATGATGCAAACCTCATCGATCGCATAGGTACACAGTTTAGCCGAATCCCGGACCGGGCATCGGTTCGAATGGTCGTCGCAAACGTGCCCGACTTGGCGTTTGACAGGAAGTTGATTCGCGGATTCCTGGGGATACCGCTTCCCTTGGAATGTCCTCTGCCAAACTGGACCGGAATGTGCGGCAGACGCCAGTACTTGAGGGATGTACTCATCGGTATTAGCACGCGATTGCTCGCGTCTTTCGCGATCAATCGCGTTGGCACGTGCACCGACCTTCCCCGCCCATGCGCAGCAACTCTGCGGCTGCCTTGGCATCGCCGCAATGCTGATTTTCCTTAGCCATCGCCTTTGCGGCATGCCCACAACGACATCGCCGATGGCATTGACGCGATGAGCGCGACGGTGGTTCGGGCGACACGACGCGTCCCCGTCGCGAGACGCCTCGCGGAAAAAAATCGGCGGCCGCGAGGCCGCCGATTGCTCCACCAGGATAGTGCTGATCAGGCTTGCTTGCGACGCGAGAAGCCCAGGCCTGCCAACGCGAGACCAATGAGTGCCAGCGAAGCGGGTTCGGGAGTCTGGTTCACTTCACGAATCAGCTTCGACTGTATGGCCGCGGAAAAGTCGCCAAAGCTCGCAGCTGGCGTCGTGAACCCATTGGTGCCGCCTTGGACATTGGTCTGATAGTAGGCAAGCAGACCCGCCTCGCCCAGAATCGGCAGACCGTTGATCGTTGCGACACCTGCGGCCAGTGCGGAATCGCGGCCGCAACGAACGTTGGTGCCGACATTGCAGGAGGTCGTATTGTTGTCGGCACCGTCGCCGGAAACGTCGATCACCCAGCGTGACGCTTCGAACCCATTGCTGGCGAACTGTCCGCCACCGAACTGCATCGCGGCTTGGATGGCCGTTTGGCCGGAGAATGCCCGGCTGGACCCATTGATCGCTGCCGCGAAGGCATTGGCTTCTGTCGCATTGCTGATCTTCGTCCAGTTCACAGCATAGGACTGTTCCGCGTTGCCGGACCACTCCACATAGGCCACCGCAATCGAACCGCCGACGCTGTTGATGATGGCGTTTTGCACCGCTGCGCTCTGGAACGCCTGGACATAGCCCGACTTCTGCAGGTTGTATTCGGTGGCGTCCACGCTGCCGGACACGTCAATCAGCAGCAAGAGTTCCAATCCGACGGGTGTCGCTTGGGCCGCTTGGCCCGCAAGAGCCAGCGGAAGTGCCAGCGCCGCAGCGGCCAATGTTTGCTTCAACTTGAATTTCATGGCGTTCTCTCCTTGGTCAGTAACTTGGGACCATCGCGAAATATCCGGGTCCGAAATGGCTCCCGCAAGCCTACTCAAGCAGAGCGCGTGCCAACTACATTTTTATATTTATAAACAATATGTTAATGCATTGCGTTCGTTCGAAGCATAAGCAGTTTGTAAAGCCATCCGTCGGTGCGCAAGATGTTGGCTACACCGAGCCAAGTACGCTCCGCGGTCTCGCCTCGAAACTCGTGTCGCTTCAAGTGGATCGAGCTTGTTGACCATTCGGCACAATAAACAAACGGGCGGCGGGAACCCCGCCACCCGTCGCTACGCGAGTCGCTGCTGCTTAGCCGGCCGCAGTCACCGCGCGTGCCGTCAGCACGGAGACGAGATGCGCCCGATACGCGGGCGAGCCATGCAGATCGCCGTTCAATCCGGCTGCATCGATCTTGACGGCCCTGGCCGCATCGGCATTGAAGTTTTTCGTCAGCGCCTGCTCCATCGCCTTGGCGCGATGAACCGAGGGCGCAGCGCCCGTTACTGCGACGCGAACACCGCCCGCCGTTTGCGCAACGAACACGCCGACGAGCGCGAAGCGGGACGCAGGCTGCGGGAACTTCACGTAGGCCGCTTTTTTCGGAATCGGAAAACTGACCGATGTGATCAGTTCGCCGTCCGCGAGCGCCGTGGCGTACATGCCCTTGAAGAAATCGTCGGCACCGATCTTGCGCTTGTTGGTGTTGACCGTCGCTCCCAATCCCAGCACCGCCGCCGGGTAGCATGCGGCCGGATCGTTGTGCGCAAGCGAGCCGCCGAGCGTGCCCATGTTGCGCACCTGCCGATCGCCGATGCCTTCCGCAAGCGCCGCGAGCGCGGGAATGGCGGCCTTGACGACATCGGACGCGGCGACATCCGCATGCCGGGTCATGGCGCCGATCACGACGGCGTCGCCCTCCTTGCGGATACCCTTCAATTCCGGCACGCCGGACAGGTCGACCAGCGCGCCGGGGACCGCCAGGCGCATCTTCATGGCGGCGACGAGACTCTGTCCGCCGGCGAGCGCCTTGCCGCCCGTTTGCGCGAGCAGCGCGGCGGCGCTGGCGACCGAATCGGCCTTGTGCAGTTCGAATGCGTACATGTCGAGCTCCTTTACGCGCGGGCTGATTGGATGGCTTGCCAGACGCGGTGCGGTGACGCCGGCATGTCGATGCGTTTGACGCCGACCGCCGCCAGCGCATCGTGGACCGCATTCATCATCGCCGCCGGCGCGCCGATCGCGCCGGCCTCGCCGCAGCCTTTGGCGCCGAGCGGATTGTGCGTGCACGGGGTGACCTGCGTCGACACCTTGAACGAAGGCACATCGTCCGCCCGCGGCATCGCGTAATCCATGTAACTGCCCGTCAGCAACTGGCCGCTGTCGGCGTCGTACACACAGGCTTCGAGCAGCGCCTGGCCGATGCCCTGTGTCAGCCCGCCATGGACCTGGCCGGCGACGATCATCGGATTGATGATGTTGCCGAAATCGTCCGACGCAGTGAAATTCACGACCTTCACCACGCCCGTCTCCGGGTCGACCTCGACTTCGCAGATGTGCGTGCCCGCCGGATAGGTGAAATTGGTCGGGTCGTAGAAGGCCGTTTCGTCGAGGCCGGGTTCGAGCTTGTCCAGCGGATAGTTGTGCGGCACGTACGCGGCCAGCGACACTTCGGCAAATGCCTTGCTGCGGTCGGTGCCAGCCACTGTGAACTTGCCGTCCTTGAACTCGATGTCGGTTTCCGCGGCCTCGAGAAGGTGCGCCGCGATCTTCTTGCCCTTGGCGATGACCTTGTCCAGCGCCTTCACGATCGCGGTGCCGCCCACCGAAAGCGAGCGCGAGCCGTACGTGCCCATGCCGGACGGGATGCGGCCGGTGTCTCCGTGCACGAACTCGACGTTCGCGATGTCGATGCCGAGCCGTCCGGCGACGATCTGCGCGAACGTCGTCTCGTGGCCCTGGCCGTGGCTGTGCGATCCTGTGAATACCGTGACGCTTCCCGTCGGATTGACCCGCACCTGCCCGGCTTCAAACAGGCCCGCGCGCGCGCCCAGCGCGCCCGCGACGTTCGACGGTGCAAGGCCACAGGCCTCGATGTAGGACGCGTAGCCCAAACCGCGCAGCATGCCGCGCTTGGCCGCCGCCGCCTTGCGCGCCGGGAATCCGGCGACGTCCGCGACCTTCATCGCATCGTCGAGCGTGGCGTCGTAGTTGCCGATGTCGTAGGTCAGCGCGACCGGCGTTGCGTACGGAAACTTCCGGATGAAATTGCGCCGCCGGATTTCGTCCTGCGCTATCCCTGTGTCCACCGCCGCCTGGTGCACGATGCGCTCCACCACGGAAGTCGCCTCGGGCCGACCGGCGCCACGGTACGCATCGACCGGCGCGGTATTGGTGAACGACGCCGTCACTTCGCAGAAGATCGCTGGCGTCGTGTACTGGCCTGCGAGCAGCGTGGCATACAGGATCGTCGGAATGCAGGTCGAAAATGTCGACAGATACGCACCCATGTTGGCCGTGGTCTGCACGCGCAGCGCGAGGAATTTTCCGCCCTTGTCCAGCGCCAGTTCGACGTGTGACACGTGGTCACGGCCATGGGCGTCGGTGAGGAACGCCTCGCTGCGATCGGCGGCCCACTTGATCGGGCGGTTCACATTCTTCGACGCCCACACCAGCGCGGTCTCTTCGGCATACAGGTAGATTTTGGAGCCGAAGCCGCCGCCGACGTCCGGCGCGATCACGCGTACCTTGCTCTCCGGCAATCCCAGCACAAAAGCGGTCATCAGCAGCCGCTCCACGTGCGGATTCTGGTTGGCCACATACAGCGTGTACGAGTCGTCGGCACGGCTATAGGACGCCACCGCCGCGCGCGGCTCGATCGCGTTGGGGATCAGCCGGTTGTTGACGATGTCGAGTCTGGAGATCGTGGCCGCCTTGGCGAACGCCGCATCGACCGCGGCCTTGTCTCCCAATGCCCACGTGTAGCACTTGTTGCCGGGCGCCTGGTCGTGGATCTGCGGCGCGCCGGGATTGAGCGCGTCGACGCAGTTGACGACCGAAGGCAGCACGTCATAGTCGACTTCGATCAGCTCCGCCGCGTCCTTGGCCTGGCTCAGGGTTTCCGCGATCACCAGCGCCACCTGATCGCCGACATGGCGCACCTTGCCCTGGGCGAGCACCGGATGCGGCGGTTCGTTCATCGGCTTGCCGTCCGAACCGGTGATGAGCCAGCCGCAAGGCAGGCCGTTCACGCCGGTCAGGTCGTCTCCGGTGAAGATCGCGACCACGCCCGGAGCCGCCTTGGCCTTGGCAGTGTCGATCTTGCGGATCTTTGCGTGCGCATGTGGCGACCGCAGGAAGTACCCGCAGGTCTGGTGCGCAAACGTGACGTCGTCGGTGTACTGCCCCGCGCCCGTCAGGAAGCGCACATCCTCCTTGCGCCGGATCGATTGCCCGATCACACCCTGGTCTGTCGCGCCCATGTCAGTCGCTCCTCTGCGTACGCATCACTTGCCCATCGCGGTTGCACCGACCTGCACCGCGCGCACGATGTTGTGGTACCCGGTGCAGCGGCAGAAGTTGCCTTCCAGTCCTTCGCGGATCGTCTGTTCGTCGGCTTTCGGATGCCGCTGCACGAGGTCGATGGCGCTCATCACCATGCCCGGCGTGCAGAACCCGCATTGCAGGCCGTGGCATTCCTTGAACGCCGCCTGCATCGGATGCATCGTGCCGTCGCCCGCCGCGAGGCCTTCGATCGTGACCACTGCCGCGCCATTGGCCTGGGCGGCGAGCATGTTGCAGGCCTTGACGGCGCGGCCGTCGAGATGGACCGTGCACGCGCCGCACTGGCCGGTATCACAGCCCACGTGCGTACCGGTCAGCGTGAGATTGGTACGCAGGAATTCGACCAGCAGCGTGCGCGAATCGACATCCGCGGTCACCGCCTTGCCATTGACGGTCAACGATAGCTTGACGGACACGAGTTCCTCCTTGGGGTTTCGCCGCGCGACTGCAGGACGTGTCCGTGACGCGGCCGGTTGATGGTGATTCCGACAGATCGTCAAGCATAATGCGCGCGCCAATTGACGGCAATGAGAATGGCAATGAGAGAGGCCGCCTTCCGCGCAGAAAGCTAGCGCCCTCTACAGGTTGGCGATGTACTGCGTCAGGTTTTCGATGTCGTCGTCGGACAGCGTCCCTGCGACGCTCGTCATGTTGCCCGCATCGTTGGTCCGGCGCCTGGCCCGGAAGTCGAGGAGCTGCTTGCGGATGTACTGCGGGTACTGCCCCGCGACCTTCGGTATCTCGTTCTGCCCGACAAAGCCGCCCAGATGGCACATCGGGCAGAGCACCGCGTCCGAAATCTTGCGGCCCGCCTCCACTTTGGCGCCGTCCGCCTTGAAGCCGGTCGACTGTGCCTTCTGCGCCGCGAAGAAATTGCCCAGCGCGATCATGTCGTCACGCGAAAGGCCGGCGGCCATGGCGGACATGGCAGGGTCGTTGCGGCGCCCTTCCTTGAAGTCCTTCAACTGGATGTAGATGTACCGCCAGGATTGCCCCGCGAGGATCGGGTAATCCGGATTTTTCGAGTTGCCGTCGGGACCGTGGCAGGCGAAACAGGGTTCAGCGAGTTTGCGAACGGCAGCGTCCCCCTGCGCCCACGCCGGATGAACGATGGCGAAGGCAAAGGTGACGCCAACCGCGGCGAGGTATTTGAGCATGGTCATATTGCAAACAGGATGAACACAAGAAAACGGCCACCCCGCACTAACGGAGTGGCCGCGCACGTCCGCTGAATCGGCTAACGCGGCGGGACAACCTTCTCACCGCCGATCAGCTTGAATACGAACACGCTATTCCCACGCTTGGAGTCAATCTGGTTGTTTCCGCCGGCGGCGACCGCAATGTACTGCGTGTTTCCCACCATGTACGACACGGCCGGGGCATTCACGCCTGCGCCGAGGTAATACTTCCAGAGCTCCCTTCCGTCCTTCGCGTGGTACGCCTTGAACCAGCCATTGGCTTCGCCGTTGAACACGAGGTCGCCCGAGGTCGCGAGCACGCCCCCAATGAGCGGCTGCGGTGTCTTCACGGCCCAGACCACCTTGCCCGTGTCGATGTTCACCGCGACGAGGCGGCCCGCCTGCTGCTCGCTTGGGATTGTCTTGAATGCGCCACCCAGCCACAGCTTGCCGCCCGGATACGGCGACGCCTCTACATGGTAGGTCATCGGTTGGTGCAGGTTCGCCGCATAAGCTAGCCGCAGCTTCGGGTTGATTGCCATCGGCGACCATTCGACACCGCCATTGGCGCCGGGCAGCATGCGCGCGCCCTCCTTGGTCGGCAACACCCACATGTTCTCCTGCGGAATCATGGGTTCCGAGAAGCGGATCAGCTTGCCGGTGCTGCGGTCGTGAACGTAGATGTGACCGGTCTTGCCGCCGTGGATCACGACGTCGACCATCTTGCCGCTGGCATCCTTCGCCTGCGTGAGGATCGGCGGGCTAACGGCATCGAGGTCCCAGACGTCGTGCGCGATGTACTGGAAGTGCCACTTGTACGCACCGGTGTCGAGGTCGATCGCGACGAGTGGAGTCGGTGTACAGGTTGTCGCCGGGACGGATCGCGCCATAGAGATCGGGTGAAGGATTACCGACGACGAAGAACACCGTGCGCGTCTTCTTGTCGATCGCGGGCGTCATCCACACACCGCCGCCCAGCGTCTGGTAGAAGCCGCCACCGTCCTTCGCCAGGGCCGCCTTTTCCGCAGCGATGTCGCGATGCATGTCCCGGCCGGTCGCGTCGTTGACCGCCCAGACGCCTTCCTGGCCCTTTTCCGGGATCGTATTGAACGTCCAGAGCAGCTTGCCGTCCGCCGCGCTGAACGCCTTCACGAAACCGCGGACGCCATATTCGCCACCGTTGGTGCCGATCAGCACCTTGCCGTCGACCACTGCAGGCGCCATCGTTTCCGAATAGCCCTTTTCCGGGTCGGCGATCTGCGTCTCCCAAAGCAGCTTGCCGGTCTTGGCATCGAGCGCGACGAGCTTGGCGTCGAGCGTGCCCATGAACAGCTTGCCACCCTCGATCGCAACACCGCGGTTGTTGTTGCCGCAGCAAACCGTCACGATCGGACCGAGCTTGTGCTTGTAGTGCCAGTATTCCTCGCCCGTCGCCGCGTCGATGGCGTAGACGTGGTTGAACGACGTCGTCAGGAACATGACGCCGTCGACGACGATAGGTGCGGTCTCCATCGACTCGAGCACGGCGGTCTGGAAGACGAACGCGGGCGCGAGCGCGGCGACACTGTTGGCGTCTATCTGGAGAGGGCCGTTGTAATAGCGCGTCTGCTCGTAGCTGCCGTTCGAATGCAACCAATTGATCCGGTCCTTGCCGGCGTTGTCGAGGGCTGCCTGCGACACGTTCGGGCTCTTGGTCATCGGCTTCGCCGTGGTCGTCGCACCACCCGTTACTTCCTGCGCTATCGCCGCCACGGTGCACGTCACAGCGAATGCGGCAACGAAACTCAGGCCAGCCAAACACAGTCGATTACGCATTCGCTCCCTCCCAGGGTCTTGTTTGATCGGACTTCAAGCGCCGGCGCAAGCGATTGGCCATGTGGTCGGACCGCTTCGTCGCGAAGTCGTTTATATTACTTTTCCCCTGGCGCCGCAATGCATTGGCTGTTGTGCGGCGCATCATTTCTGCCCAATATGAAAAGGATCCCCGTGTATTTGCGATGCCTTGCCTCTCTGATGCTCCTGTATTTTTTCGCCGGAGGTGCGGTCGCCCAGCCGTCTGCCGACACCAACCTGTCGGTCAATGCCCGATTCCTGATCGCCGCACGCAATTCCGACGCAACGGACCTGGACCGAGCCCTGGCAGCAGGCGCAAACGTCAACTCGCGCAACCGCCTGGGAGAGAGCGCGCTCGTCATATTGCTGAAGAACAACAAGGTCGACCTCGCGCAAAAGGTCCTGGCGGCGGGCGCGGACGTGAATCTGGCTGCAATCAACGGGATTACGCCGCTGATGGCCGCGGCATTCAACGGCCAGACCGCGATGGCGAAGCAGTTGTTGGACAAGGGTGCAAACGTCGCATCCCTCGACCGACTGCAGAAAAATGCCATGACGTACGCCGCCGGTGCCGGCAGCACGGAGATCGTCGTGATGCTGGTGGCCAAAGGCGTGGATCCGAACGCGGTATACAACAACGACCTGACCGCGCTGATGTGGGCGGCCGGATTCGGCAAGACCGCGACGGTCAAAGCCTTGCTGGCGGCCGGCGCCAACCCGCAATTGAAAGACAACCGCGGCAAGACTGCGGCCGACATGGCGCGCGACGAGCACTTCGACGAGACCGCGGCCATGCTGGACGCCGCGAAGTGACGCAAAGCTACCGTTTTGTCTTGGCGCGGCGGCGCTTCGCGGCCAGTGTATTTCCAATGGACTTGGCAGCGGGCCGGGCTTTCCCGACTGCGACCTTTTTGCCGCCGACCTTTTTCGCTGCCGGCTTGGGCATCGCCTTTTTTGCCGTCGGCAATGCGGCCTTGTTGCCAACACGGCCGGCACTCTTGCCACTCACCTTGCCGGCGTAATGCTCCAGCGCCCAACGCGTCTTGGCTTGCTGGGAGTGGTCCCGTTCCGCACCGATTTCGGCCAGGTGCGCGAGGAACCCGCCGGCGGCTACGGCCGCCTGCTCGATGGGTGCCTTGATCGACGCCTCGAAGATCAATTCGCCGTCGTCGCGCTGCCAGAGTTCGGCCGTGATGGGCCAAGGCAGGGCAGGATCCGTGAATTTCCACCGCTGTGCCTGCATCGGACCCATGATCATCAGACGGGCAAGGTCTAGTTCCAGCTTCGCCATTTCGAAGAGGAACCGCTTTTGCTCTTCCGCGAGGAGGGCAGCGACTCCCAACTTGCCTTCCGCAACGCGCTTGATGATGCCCTTCGCTACGGGCATAGTCAGCGAAGCGGACTTGACCACGCCATTTTCTCCCGCGTCGGCCTCGATCTTGAATCCCGCATGCTTCTTCCATTTGGCGGGAACCTTGCTGGGATCAACCGGCCGCAACTTGACGGTGCTGTCGTGGTCGCCACCGATAATGCGCCGCGCGCGCAGCACCACCCCGGAATGGAATAATTCGAGACCTGGGGTGTCGAAGAAGTAGATGTGGCGTTCCTCGTCGTTGGCCGTCGTCAGGTTGTAGCGTCGCAGGCCCCAATGGATCTGCTTGTGCGGGATCGTCGCCTTCAACTCGACGTCGTCCGCGCCCGCAACCGTTTTCGCCACCTTCCCCCTCGTTGCCGCCCCACGCTCGGCCATCGTCGTCTCCCGAATGATTGTGCCGGCGTTCAAGAGAATCCCCGCCGCACCGGGCCATATTCTGCCATTGTCGGCCATCCCTGTGAGCCTCGCGCACTTCCCGAACACAATGGCTGACCCGCTGCCAACCCTATATGTATTCGTCGGCGGCGCAGTTCAATCGAGTTCGTACATCTTGGCGCGGTCGAGTTTCGCGGTCCACGGCAAGCCGGCATTGCGCCAGCCGTTCACGAGCCGCTCGCCCTTGTGCGGGCCGTCCGCGACGGGATCGCCTTCGAACCCGTCGATCGTCGTGTAGACCTTGGTGTAACCGGTCTGCGTCAGCGCGTTGGCGGCGCGTGCCGCACGTACGCCGCCCTGGCATATCAGGATCACCGGATCATCGCGCGTGAGTCCTTTTTGCGCGAGGCGTTTGCCAACGCCTTCGACGAACTTCGGGTTGGAGGCCAGTTTGAAAGTTGAATTCGCCTCGTCCCATTGCGGCGACGGCGTCTCGACCAGGAAGGGCACATGTGCATCGACCAGCGTCGGCATGCCGATGAATTGCAGTTCCGCGCGCGTGCGCACATCGATGAACAGCACCTTGTCCGGTGCCTCTCTCACCATGTCGTGCGCATCCTGAGCAGTTACATAGAGTCCGCACGTCGTGCGCTTCGCCACCGGCACGCCCGATTCGGGTCGAGTAAAGACATCGGCCGAGATGTTGCCCGCGACTGCAGCCACCGCCTCGCTATCCACGACACAGGTGGCGGCTTCGCCAGCCGCATCCGCAATGGGAATGGCAGCAACCAGCAGCGCAGCAGCAAGCAGAACGCGGTAGAACACGATCGACGCCCGCAGTTTGACAACCCATACCAACTTTACAGATCATGCGTCGCGGCGGCGTTGATCTCAGGCAAACATGCCCTGCAAAACCGCGTGGCCGGGTGTCGGCGCCCAGACCGGCGGTCCTGCTGGGTATACGGACAATTGCGAGCGTGCCGAAGCTGGAGCCCGACTGCAGGAAAGGGCAAAGCAATGATCAAGCTGATTGTCGCGGTGAAGCGCAAGGCGGGCATGAGCGCGGAGGAGTTTCACCGGCATCGGCGAACCACGCACGCCGAACTGGTCAGGACCAATCCTGCGTCCGAGGCGATACATCCGGAATTGCATTCAGTGTCACACGTTGCCGGGCGAATATGTCGGCGGCGCCGTGGCCTTCGATGGCACGGCGGAGGAGACCGTACTGTAAGTCAGCGCAACGGCCGCGTACCCAACATTTCGCTTTCGTACTCGCTTACCCCGTCTTGGCACCAAGCCCCATGCGCGCCATCGTTCCGTCGCGGTCGACGAACGCGTGCTTGAGCGCGCCCGCGACGTGCAGCGCGACGGCACCGGCGATCACCCAGCTGGTTACCAAGTGGGAGGAACTGAAGAATTCCTTCAGTGCCGGATCGTTCCGGCCCCACGCGGGCAGCGTCATGCCGAACAGCTTGACGGGATAGCCGCTGTACACCGAACCGAGATAGCCGGCCAGCGGATGGACAAACAGCACGACATAGAGCAGCGCATGGACGAAGTGCGCAAGGCGCGCCTGCCAGCGGGGCATTGCGAGGAGCGCCGGCGCCGGATGCCGCAACCGCCATAGCAGGCGCACCGTCATCAGCGTCAAAATGGTGAGCCCGACGGACTTGTGCAGGTTGTACGCGTCGACCCGCATTCCCGGCGGCTGCTTGGGAATGCCCTGCATCCACCAGCCCCAGATGAACTGGACGATAATCGCGAGCGCGATCACCCAGTGCAGCGCGATGGCCGTCCGGGTATAGCGTTCAGAATGCGGCACTGATGCTCACTCCTGCATACCAGTTGCGCCCGGGCGCGGGTTCGTAATACCTGCCGTTGGTATCGCCGACAATGACCGAGCCCACGTAATTCACGTTCGCGATGTTGTTGACCCGGACGTACTCCGAGAACTTGAAGCGCCCCGCGTCCTGCGCAAAGCCCACACGCACATTGCCGATCGTGTACGCCGGGGCGAACGCGTTGTTCACGTCGTTGACGTAGATGCGCCCGACATACTGCACCTCGCCCGCCGCGCTGAAGCCGTAGAACCCGCCGGGCGTCCATTCCAGCACGCCGTAGGCCTGCTGCGGCGGCACTCCGGGAAGGCGTGAACCGGCCGGCGTCACTATCGGTGGAATCCCGGAGACGTATGGATCGGCGAACTCGGCAAGCAGATAAGTGTAGTTGACGTGCGTCGAGACCCCGTGCCCCAGGTCAGCGTCCCACACGGCCTCGAAGCCACGCCGGTTCGTCGTGCTCGCGTTGCGAAAGGTCGTGCGCCCCCCGGTCGACGTATTGATCACAATCTCCTGGTCGGTCGTGGATGTAAACGCGGCGAGATTGACGCGCTGGTTTGCAGTTGGGAACCACTTCATTCCGAGTTCGTAAGATGTGGAAGTGGCCGGATCGAGCGCAAGATTCAAACCGGTGCCGGCCGGTTGGTACGCGATTTCGGCAAAGGTCGGCGTCTCGAATCCCTGCCCGTAGCTCAGGTAGACATTCAGGTTGGCGGCCGCATGCCAGACCACGCCGGCAACGGGACTGGTGTTGTAATACTTGCGAGAGCCGCTGTCGTCGGGATTCCCCACGACGATGTAGTGGTCGACCGAATCGTAGTGAACCTGGCTCGAGCGCACGCCCAGCGTCAATGCCAACTCCGGAAGCACGTCCCATAGGGCTTCCGCGTAGATGTCCCCGCTCGTAACCGTATCGTCCTCGTTTCGCCGCAATGCGCCGATTGCTCCGTTGTTGTTGATATATCCCTGTCGCAGCTCATGCAGGCGATCGGCGTCCACCCCGATGTTAAACGTCAATGGACGGTCGAGCAGACTGCCACGATAGATCAGCCTGACGCCGACGCCTTCGAAGTTGCGATTGAGGTCGACCACGCCGCCCGACGAGGTCGGGCCGTTTCCCAACAGCGCCAGGTATTGCCTGATCTGCCGCTCTCCTCCATAGGCTGTCACGCGCAGGTTGGCATTCGCATTGAGCACCTGGTCCACGGCGGCGCCGCCCTGCACCTGGCGGATTGTCTTGCTCGTGTTGAACAGTATGGCCGCAGGATCGGCCTGGCGCGGGTCAGCTTGCCACTGCGCGTAGGTCAGTCCGAGCGGGTCCTGCGTCTGGGGCTGATATTGCGAGTTGGCGATCAGCGTGACGTGCGTCGATTCAGTGGCATCGAACGCAAGCTTGGCATTTGCGATCTGGCGCAGCGCCGCGGAATGTTCGCGGTAGCCATCGGTGTCGAAATTGCTGAACGCGGCGACGTAGCCGACGCCATCGGCGATGCCGGTCGCCTTGACCCCAACCATGGAGGTACCGTAGCTGCCGACACTGCCGGTGAAGTTCACCACCGGCACGTCCGTTCCATCCTCGGTATACACGGACACTACCCCGCCCGAGGCATTGCCGTAAAGCGTGGAAAACGGCCCGCGCAGCACCTCGATGCGCTTGGCCGATAGCAGGCTGAAACTGCCGGTCTGTCCCTGCCCGTCGGGCATCGTCGCCGGAATGTCGTCCTGGTATAGCCGCACGCCGCGAACGCCGAACGTCGCGCGGGCACCATAGCCACGTGAAGAAAGCTGCAGATCCTGCGCGTAATTGTTGCGGTTGGCTGCGAACACGCCGGGAACCCGCACCAGTGATTCGGACAGGTTTATGGCGGGTTGCCCGTTGCGAATCGTCGTACCATCTATGACGTCGGCCGACGCCGGCACATCAAACAGCCGTTCCGCGCCGCGGGTCGCGGTCACCGCAACGGGGTCGAGCGTCACGTCCGTTGCCGCGGAAGGTGTTTGCGCGTGCAAGGACGCCGCACCGACGATGCCGGCGACAAAGCTTACGATTGAGATGCCGCGGCGATCCTCGGCGGTGGAAATTGGCATGTCGGGAAACGACGTCATAGGGGAAGGAATGCTGCGTCGTGTAGCATAAAAGAAACCGACTGCGATCCCAAGCGGAAACGATCGGTTTCGATAAATGTCACCCATTATCTGCCGCGAAGGAAGTCCATGATTTCGTTCCATTTGTGCTGTGCGGCAATATTCGTCGCCCTGCTGACGGCCGGTCCGCTGTGGGCGGCTACCGCCTACGTTTCCAACGAAGGAAGCGGCACTGTCAGCATCATGGACACCGCGACCGACAAGGTCACGTCGACCGCCAGCCTTGCCAAGAAACCCCGTGGCATCGCCATCGACCGGGATGGGTCGCGGCTCTATCTATCGGACCAGACGGCGAATGCATTGGTCGTTGTCGACACCGCCAAACTTCAGGTGCTCGCGACGATCGCTTTGGGCGATTCGCCGGAGGCAATCTACGTTTCCCCGGACGGCAAGTGGCTCTCGGCGGCCATCGAGGAAAACGACCAGGTCATCATTGTCGACCTCACCACTCTCAAAGTCGACCGCCGCATCAAGATGAAAGGCAAGAATCCGGAACACGCAGTATGGAGCCCAGACGGCAAGTGGCTCTATGTCAGCGCGGAGGAGGCTGACAGTGTGGACATCGTCGACCTCACGAAGAATGCCGTGGTCAGGTCGGTGAAGGTTGGCGACCGTCCGCGCGGGATCGGCTTCCTGCCCGACAGCAGCCGCGCGTATGTCGCTGCGGAAAATGCCGATACGGTGAATGTCTTGGACACGTCCACGCACGATGTGATCGCGAAGATCAAGGTCGGAAGCCGTTCCAATGGCGTGCTGGTGCATCCGGATGGCAAGCGAGTGTTCGTGACCTCCGGAGGCAAAGGATCGGTGCAAGTGATCGATACGGCCACCAACACGATCGTTACGGAGATTCCTGTCGGAAAGCGTCCATGGAACATGGCGCTCACCCCGGATGGCAAGAAACTCTATATCGCGTGCGGGCGCTCGAATGCCGTTGCGGTGGTCGACACCGATACCTACAAGAAACTTGCCGAAATTCCGGTGGGCGAACTCCCGTGGGGTGTGGCAATTCAGTGATCAAATTCCCGGAGTCCGCCTTCCATGTCGTTCGTCACGGGCCCCGAAGGCCAGCGTGACCAACTGAAGACAGATGTCCCGTTTTGACCCAGGTGACGGTCTCCTGGTCAACGTACGGACAGTGTTCGCTCATGGGGGGACTGCGCAACCACGTGCCACGCGGGTAGGTGCCGTACTCATCCTTCAGTTCACCCGACAATACGAAAATCTCCGCGCCTCCCGAGTGGGCATGAAATTGGGAATGTTCCCCCGCCGGCCATTTCACCAGCTCGACGCGTTCGCCCGCAAATTCGTGCAACGGTATGACCTTCAAGTTCCCCCGTCCAGGCAGCCAGCGGGCCCGGGAAGTATCGATGGAAACCTGCGCAAGGTCATCGGGCAGGAATTGATGCAGCTTGACCAGCAATACGCAGCCCGCCTTGCTAAAAGGCGCGTGGCTCGATCCGGGCGGATTCCGGAAGTAGGTACCTGCGCCGAAATCGCCATGCTCGTCGGAAAAGATGCCTTCGAGCACCAGAATTTCTTCCCCTAACGGATGTCCGTGACGCGAAAACGACGCGCCCGGATCGTAACGAACAATACTAGTGGCGTGACCGCTTTCAGCTTCTTCACGCGCCAGCGGCTTTCGCCAGACGCCTGAAGCAGGACTCGGTTGCCAAATAGTGTCGCTGGTATTGATCACTACTCGCTGCTCGAATTGCATGTTGAGCATCATGCGCTACCGCCGTTACAGATGGCCCGCATGAAATCGAAGATGGTCCTCGATAAAGCTCGATATGAAGAAGTAGCTATGGTCATAGCCATCCTGCATTCTCAACTCGAGCGGGACATCGCGTTCGATGCACGACGCCCGCAGCAGTTCAGGCTTGAGCTGGCCATCGAGGAATTGGTCCTTGGTCCCCTGATCGACGAGAAGCGGCGGCCCACGCCAGCCACGGTCTTCGATCAGCGCCGTCGCATCGTAATCGCGCCATGGCGCACGGTCGAGGCCAAGATACCCGGCCAGGGCCTTCTCGCCCCATGGACAGCGCATCGGCGAACAAATCGGCGCAAAGGCAGAGACCGACTTGTATAGCTGCGGATTCTTGAGCGCGATGGTCAGCGCGCCATGCCCGCCCATCGAATGCCCGAAGATCCCGGCACGCGACGTATCGACGGGAAAGCCTGCGGTGACGACCTCGCGCAACTCCCCGACGACATACGAATACATCCGGTAGCCCTGTGACCACGGCGCCTCGGTGGCATCGACATAGAAGCCGGCGCCAAGGCCAAAGTCGTAGCTCGCCGCCTCCCCCGGGATGTTGAGACCGCGGGGACTCGTATCCGGGACGACCAAAGCGATTCCCAGTTCAGCAGCTACACGCTGAGCGCCGGCTTTAACGATGAAATTTTCTTCGGTACACGTCAGTCCGGAAAGCCAATAGAGCACCGGCACTCGGCGCGCATGGGCCAGCGATGGCAGAAAGACGCCAAAGCGCATCGTGCATCCCGTTTCGGTCGATTCGTGCGCGTAGGTTCCCTGCACGCCGCCGAAACATCGGTTTTGAGCGATTGTCGTGAGGGTCATCGTACAAACCCAACAGCCCACTATATCGGGGCAGGCTGCAAGGTCGCCAAGGATTGACCTGGAACGCAATGCGACCCCGATGGGGGCCGCATTGCAAATTGCATTGCTGGAACGTTATGCGCGAGCGACGACGCCTTTCGCTTTCGCTGCATGCGTGGCAATGAGATCCATAATCGCCGGAGACAGGCAATCATAAGGCTCCAGGCCAAGCTCTTTCAACCTGGCTCTGACCGCGCCCATGCTGGCGGGATTGGCCCCGGACTCGATAATTGATGACACGAAGGCCGCGAACTCCGCCGGCGCCCACCCCGGATCGGATGACAGTTCGGTATGGAAAAAGTCGAAACCGTACAGTGGATGACCGGTATTCTCGATACGTCCGTACATGTGAACGCCGCATTCCTTGCACGCGTGGCGCTGGATTGCCGCGTTCGGGTCGACTATCTTGAGCTTGTCTGCGTTTGCCGTCACGCTGAGATTGGCTCGCGGTGTGACTGCGATCTGAGAAAACAGCGCGCCGCCGGGCTTCCAGCACTTCGTGCAGCCGCAAACGTGGTTGAACGCCGCCTGACCCTTGATCGAAACCGCAACCTTGTTGGTCGGACATTTGCAATAGAGCGTACCGCCAGTGAAATTCGATGCCGCAGGCTTGAGACCCTGGTCGACCGCCGGATGGATTGAAAGTGCCATATTCGGTTTCCTCCTCTTTGAAAGTCTTCCGCCGTGCCACCGGCGCCATCACTTGCGTCGCCAATCGTGAACCTAATACATGGGAGACGCAATCCTCAAACTCGACAAAGGCGAATGGGTACGAACGTGTCGGCGTCAATAGGTGACGACCGCGCGGATCGATTTGCCGGCATGCATGAGGTCGAACCCTTCGTTGATCCGGTCGAGCGGCAGTACATGGGTGATCAGATCGTCGATGTTGATCTTGCCGTCCATATACCAGTCGACGATCTTTGGCACATCGGTACGGCCCCGCGCGCCGCCGAACGCGGTTCCCTTCCAGACTCGTCCGGTCACCAGTTGGAACGGACGCGTGCGGATCTCCTGTCCGGCACCGGCCACACCTATGATGACCGAGACCCCCCAGCCGCGATGGCAGCACTCGAGCGCCTGGCGCATCAGGTCAACGTTGCCTATGCATTCGAAACTATAGTCGGCCCCGCCCTTCGTCAGGTCCACGAGGTGGGCCACGATATCGCCCTTGACCACTTTGGGATTGACGAAGTGCGTCATGCCGAATTTACGCGCCAGGGTCTCGCGCGCCGGATTGATGTCGACACCTATGATCATGTCGGCACCCGCCATGCGTGCACCCTGGACCACATTGAGCCCGATGCCACCGAGCCCGAAGATGACGACGTTTGCTCCAGGCTCGACTTTGGCGGTGTTGATCACCGCACCGATGCCCGTGGTTACGCCACAACCGATGTAGCAGACTTTGTCGAACGGGGCATCGTCGCGAATCTTGGCCACGGCGATTTCAGGTAATACCGTGAAGTTGGCGAAGGTCGAGCAACCCATGTAGTGATAGAGGGGCTTGCCGTTGAGCGAGAAGCGGCTGGTGCCGTCCGGCATTACGCCCTTGCCCTGCGTTGCCCGAATGGCGGTGCAGAGATTGGTCTTGCGCGACAGGCACGATTTGCACTGTCGGCACTCGGGAGTGTAAAGGGGGATGACGTGGTCGCCCTTCTTGACGGTTGTCACTCCGGGACCCACGTCGACGACGATGCCGGCGCCTTCGTGACCCAGGATCGCCGGGAACAGGCCCTCCGGATCGCCTCCGGAACGCGTGAATTCATCGGTGTGGCAAATGCCGGTCGCTTTGATCTCGACCAGCACTTCGCCTGCCTTAGGTCCGTCGAGTTGCACGGTCTCGATCACCAACGGTGCTCCCGCGGCATGTGCGACAGCGGCACGAACGTCCACGATTCCCTCCCTTGAATTATGGAAACCGGTAAAGACTGACTTTGACAAACTTCCGGCGGTTATGTCAAGAATCCCATCCGGCAGAGCGAACGCATGCAAATCTCCGGCGATACCTCAGCGCGGCGTCGAGGCGAGGCCGAGACGTGCCGAATCGAGCTTCACGTGCGCGGTAAATTCGAGGTCCTGATTGTCGACCACCTTGGCGTCGAGCTCACCTTCGCCCTCCGGCACAAAATAGAAGCGAAAATTCGGGTTTTCGCTGATCGAGAAATCCACATCAGCGCTCATGATCAGTTTGCCGCCGTAGCGGACTTCGACACGACGCACGAAATGCGGGGTGGCATAGGTGCGTGTGACTTGGTCCATTGCCAGTCCCGAAGCATTGGGATGACTGATCATCAGCTGGACGACCGCGGGCCGGCCTGATTCGACTGCATCGTTGACGCGCAAGCGCATTTTGCCAAGGCTGGCCTTGGCGGCAACCGCATCCTTGCCGGCAGGCGCCGAGCATCCCCCCGACGCCTTGACGTAATTTGCGGCCATGTACAGCTTCCCGTCGTTCGTCAGCGCAATCGCACGGACATAGGTGTATTCCTCGATCCGGATGCGGGTCTCGATGTCGGCGCGGCCGCTTTCGGGCGTAAATTGGAAAACGGCTGCGATCGGCGACGGATTGTTGTCGATGATGAGCCAGATCTTTTCAATGTAACGTTCCCTGGTCTGCGGGAACTGCGCGCGGATCGCCAGCGGGACGATGGCCGCATCCTCGGCGCGCTTGGGCGTGTCCAGCCTGACTACGGTGTCGGCGGCTTCCAGCGGCGCGTTCCCGAATACGCTCGCGTGCACCTTTTTCCAGACAACACCGTCCTCGGGATTCGCATCCTGCGCACGTGCTGTGCCGGCAGCAGCGAATGCCAGAGCCACCATGAAGCAGAAGAAGCGAAAATTCAATTTGACCTCCGTCCGCACTGTCGGGCTCTGTTCACTCCAAGGCTCGTTGGGCGGCAACTGTCGATAATATACGCCTTGGCGCTCGGTGCCTGCACGGCCGCCCGAAGGGCACTGACCGCCCCCTCGGAAGGCAGCGAACGATATGAGCGTGGGGGCAAACCTCTCAGTCGTCCCACTCGAGTTCAGCATAGGCCGCCGTGACGTTGCGCCTGTGAAACTGGTCGAACAGGAGCCAGTCTCCGCGCGCGTCACCGACGGTAGCCAGCGTCTCGGTCAGTGTACGTTTTGCCTTGATCGCCGCGAGCACATCCTCCAGGAGGCCGTTAAGATAACGCTGCTCTGGCGCCATTGCCTCCGGCCAGGCGAGCGCGCGGCCATGCCCGGGAATGGCCAAGTCCGCGTGGACGGTCCGAAGCACGTTCAGCGCAGCCAGAAAGCCACGCAAGTTGCCGTCGAGGACCGGCACATGCCCGACAAAGACCAGATCGCCAAGCCACATCGTTTTGCTCGCCTGATCGAAGACCGTCAGATCGCTGTCGGTGTGTGCAGTCGGCCACGCATGGAGGCTCAAAACTCGTCCACCCAGATCGATCATTTCGGTATTGGCGACTGAGCGGGTCGGCATGACAATCGCACTCCACTCAGCAGCATCTCCCAAGTCCCGCCTTAGCGCATTGAGGTAATTCGGGCCACGCGACCGAAGCGCATCGGCAAGGCGGGCATGGCCGATGAATTCCGGATGATCGTCGGCGAATGCCGCGTTGCCGAAAACATGGTCCGGATGGACATGCGTATTTATGACATAGCACACTGGTACCGTTGCAACGTGCCGGATCGCCAGCCGCAACGCGCGACCGACCGCAAAAGTTCCTCCGGTGTCGATGACTGCGACGCATCGGGCGCCAACGACAAAACCGAGATTGGCAACGTCGCCGAAATTGGCGCGGGTCATCTCGGCTTGCTGTCCGTAATGCACGTACACGCCCGGCGCCGGATTCTCCAGCGCGAATTCGGGAATTTCCGGCGGCGCGCCGGTAACGGCTTGCGAACATGCGATGGCCGCGCAGGCCAGAACGCATGCGCGCCCGCCCCGCGAACATAGACCGAGCGCGCCGAAAAGGCGACCGCACTGCCTCACCTACTCGTTCCTTATGAAGCAGGCCTTCTTGGCGTTGTCCTGCAGTTCGCGAAACGACGCAACCAGCTTGCGCCCATCCTTCAAGTCACGCATCACGCCTCCGCGTTCTCCCGCAATCGTGATGCCGTTGGCAACCGTCGACAGTTCCACCCAGGCGCTGTAGGTGACCTGGTCGGCGATCGCGTCGATGGCGCAGGAACACTTGTACATCGACTCCTGTGGCGGCGCCTTGGTTTCCCTCATGCAGTTCAGCACGAACTCGACTCGGGCGCGGGTCGGAAAATCATTCGCGTATCCAAAAGACGCGACCAAGAAGGCTAACAATGGGGCGTAGCGCGTTCGCATAGGCGATCTCCGGCACGGGTGGTCCAGCCGACGCTGTTCACCGTTTGCGGGCGAAGCGCAGGGATTCGGCAATGACGGTTTCGCGCCTCGTCCCCGAGACGTCAGGCGGAGCCGTCAATTCACTGCGCAACTCGACAACCTTGCCGGGCACGTCATCGGACAGCGTGAAGACATAGGTCTTCTCCGCAAATTTCTCATAGCGAGAACGTGCCGGGTCGTCGCGATAGGGTGCAATGTGAATTTCGGTGGCCTCGATTCGGCGCGGTCCGATCTTGAGCGTCGTCGCCTGTACTTGCCCGCCTTCGGCAAGCGCCATCCGGATTCTCTTGCGGTAATAGTTGACCGAGCCGCCGGTCAGGCGATGCATCTCGCGCACGTCGCGTTCGAGAAAGAACAGGATTACCGGATTCGCATTGGCCGCATCGATATCCGACAGCTCCAGTTTGCGGGTCTCGGTGAGGTATTCAACCCTGACCGATTGGCCGCCTCCAGTCGACGGGGGGCCGACGATTACCCGTGCGATATCGTCGACCGGACCTTCGAGCGATCCCCGCTTTGTATAGACGTATTCGAGCGTCGTCGGTCCGGAAAGACTACCCAGATGGTCGTCAACGAACAGGCGGTTCTCGGCAACCGAGAATTGGCTCGGATCGACCGACTGCACCGGGCCCGCGAATGACAGCGTGGCTACACCAAGGGCGACGGCAAGGCGCCAGGACAAGATGTCCTTCATATTCATCGGGAAACGGCTAGCCCTTTGATCACGTCATTAAGTCGCGCTGCCAGGTCGCGATCAAGGTCAGCAAGCCGCGTTCCCGCGCGCTCCGAAGCCACAGCATTTCCTACCGCGGCGTAGGCAAGCGCAAGTCCATACCATGCGGATGGGACATCCGGTCCAAGGGCCAGGGCCTCGGTGTAGGCGCCGACGGCTGCCTCGGGACGATCAAGCATTTGCATGGCCTCGCCGCGGAGGCGCAACGGCTCCGCGTCACGCGGATCCGCCGCCGACCAGCGCTCGGCAAGTTCGATCAGTTCTGTCCACCGGCCCTCGACCGAAAGCGGCACGGCGCGCATGAAATAAGGTAGGGTCTCGACATCTCGCTGCCAAAACGGCATCGCATCAGGTTGCGGATGGATGTCGGTCCACTGGCCCTCTGTGGGCAATCGCTCGCGGATCCAGCGCACCGGCAATGAATAATAGTTGCCGCCCGATCCGCGCATACGGAACGTTAGAAGTCCGACCAGCGCTCCGGACGCATCGAAAAGGCCGCCACCGCTCGCACCGGACGTGAACGCCGTGTCCGACTCGATAATGCGTCCGCCGTCGAGCGAATGCAATGCCTGCACGCGACCGAACCGTAGCACCCTGCCGGTCCCACCCGTGAAGCCGATGGCGGCAACCGGTTGCCCCAGTTTCAGCGATTCACGTTCGCCCAGAACGGCTGGCCGACCGTTCCAGCTGGGCACACGCAGAAAGCAGAGATCATGTACCCCGTCGGAATATTGTCCGGAAACCTTCCAGAGGTTCCCGCCCCCGGAGATTCGAATCGCCGCGGCATCGCGTGTGACATGGCAATTCGTCACCACAGTCGAGGGCGCAATCGTCACGCCACTGCCGACTGAAAGCCCGCCCTGTTCGCGATCGGCCTCGATCCTTACGACACTGCCCGAAACCGAAACGAACGCTGCGGGTTGCATCACCTGTGCGGATGCGAGCGCACTCTGGAGCAACGATCCCATGACGATTGCGGCGATTTGTCGCCGAGCGCAGCGGTGTGGCGCAAGGGATGCACGACCAAGCAGTCGCGTCAACTGGCGCCAAGGCGAAAGCCAACGTGCCTTGCCAAGTCTGCAACCTCGAGTAACCTTATTCAATTAGCTCGCCGCGCTCATTTACCAGGGGAACGTTGTATTCGCGCAAAATCGCCGTGATCGCAGTTTGATTTTCGTCAATAAGCTTCTGCACGCGCGCCTTCCATTCGGGTTCACCGTAACGGACTCCCATTGCGATCTCGTAGTCGAATTTGACGCCAGGTTCCGACTTGAGCGGAATGACCACGAGTTCCACACTGTGCACACGCTTGGCGTAAAAGCCGGCAATGGGACCCCAGACAATCGCGGCATCGATCTTGCCCTCCGCGAGATCTCTTTCGATGATTTCCCCGGGGTACTGTTCAGGATCCGGAGACATCATTTGGTAGGGCTTCGCCTGCGCTTCCAGTTCGTGCCTCACCAGCCACTCGGAGGCCGGTGACTTGTCGTACATTCCTATTTTCAGCCGGTTCAGCCGATTGCGCGGCAACGCGGCCAGTTCAGCGCCCGTCCTCACCTGATCGAGACCCTTGCCCTTCGGATACACCAGCGCGTAGGTCGAACGGTAATACGGGGTCGTCGCGGAGACCTGGTCGTAGCCGGCGGGTACGCTCATCACAATATCGCAGCGGAAGTCCTCGCCGGGCAATTTGTACCGCAGCGTGTTGCGGACGAAATTCATGCGCTGCGGGAACGCATAGTACGTCACCGGCAGACCGAGCTTCTGTGCGAAGAGCTCGGCAATGCGATTCTCGAAGCCTTCCCCTTTGCTGTTGGCAAACGGCAGATTGCCCGGATCGATGCACGCACGAAAGGCGACGCGCGTCTCTTGAGAGCCGGCGCCGCCGCTCCCTAGCGCCGCCACCATAACCAGCGCCTGGCAGGTCGCGCGGCAGATGACTGTCCGAAATACGGCCAGCCTCGGCATTGGCTTTTCTGGAAGAAGAGACCGTCCGCCGCAAGCCGCGTCGTCGGTCATTCTTTGAGCTCTTCGACTTTCGCCCGCGTAATGTCACCGTTGGACCGGCCTTTCAAATACGCGTACAGATTGTCGATGTTGTCCATGACCATCGGGCTGCTGGAGAAACTGACCATGCCTTTTTCGAGCCTCCCGTCGCGCACCGTCTTGACGAAATCCTCCTTGCTAAGCGTTTTGAGGCTCTCCCGAAGTGACGGTCCGACCAGACCTTCCTGATTGGCGCCGTGACAACGGTCGCATGCGCCCGAACGCCACGCGCGAAAGCCGTTCATCGTATTGGCATCCACCTTGTAGCCGTCCACGACGGTGTACAACTTCGGGGCTTCGGCCACCGGTGGCTTGTCCTGAGCGTTGGGGCTTTCCAACGCGATCAGCGTTGCCCCAAGTGCCAGCGCGACCGCCAGCCACGTCGAAATATTTCGCATTGTCTCTGACCGGGGTAATTGCGACGGAGAGTATGGATCTTAAGAGTGCCAATTGCGCCACAAGTTGCAATGGCGCGTTGACAAAGAAAAACCGCCGACGTGGCGCATCCCACGCCGGCGATTGTTTACGACCGTTTCCAGGACTACTGCGGAAGCGCGAATACCGTCAGCGAGCCGCCCAACTCGGTGTAATCGCGAAGTTCCTTGTAGCCGCCGACGGCGCCCAGACCGTCCTGATCTTTCTCGAGACCGGCCGCCATGCCGATGCCGGCCCATCCGCCTATGCCCGAGAAGACACCGAGGTACTGCTTGCCCTTGTGCTCATAGGTGAACACGTTGCCGATGATGCCCGACGGCGTCTTGAACTTGAACAGCTCCTTGTTGATATCGTTGGCGTCGACGCACTTGAGATAGCCTTCCAGCGTCCCGAAGCACGCGAGTCCGCCGGCGGTCAGAAGCGCGCCACTCCAGACCGAGAACTTTTCGGACTTGGACTGCACTATCTTGCCGGTACCTGCGTCCCAAACGATGAAATTGCCCATATTGGAACCGCCCGGCGCCGGAAACATCGACAACGTTGCTCCAACATACGGCTGTCCGGCGACGTAGTCCACCTTGAACGGCTCATAATCCATGCAGACATGGTTCGTGGGAACGTAGAACATGCCGTTCTTGGGATTGAACGACGCAGGTTGCTGGTCTTTGGAGCCCAGCGCCGCGGGGCATATGCCTTTCGAGTTGACGTCCGCGCCATTCCTGGCGGTTGAATATTTGGCCACCGTAATCGGACGGCCGGTCTTCATGTCGACGCCGGTCGCCCAGTTAACGGCCGGGTCGAATTTTTCGGCGACCAACAACGCACCGGTTGCGCGATCGAGCGTGTAGCCGAAGCCGTTGCGGTCAAAATGCACCAGCGCCTTGGTCGGCTTGCCCTTGACGTTGATGTCGGCCAGGATCATCTCGTTGATGCCGTCGAAATCCCACTCGTCATACGGCGTCATCTGATACGCCCATTTGGCCATGCCGGTGTCGACATCGCGTGCGAATATGGTCATCGACCACTTGTTGTCGCCAGGACGCTGCGCCGGATTCCAGGTCGACGGATTGCCTGTACCGTAGTAGAGCAGGTTGAGCGCCTTGTCGTAGCTGTACCAGCCCCACGTCGTGCCACCTCCGGTCCTCCACTGGTCGCCCCGCCATGTCTTCAGCGACGAGTCCTTGCCGACCGGCTTCATCGCGCCGTCCGTCCACGTCATCGTCTTTTCAGGGTCAATCAGCATTTCTGCGTCCGGTCCAACGCTGTAGGCCTTCCAGACCTGCTTGCCCGTGTTGATGTCGTAGGCGTTGATGAATCCGCGCACACCCCACTCTCCGCCGGAAATGCCGGTAATTACCTTGTCCTTGAATACGTGCGGCGCATTGGTGTTCACCGCGCCCACCTTCGGATCACCGTTCTTCACGGACCAGATCACCTTGCCTGTGCCGGCGTCGAGTGCTACCAGCGTGCTATCGGCCTGTTGCAGGAAGATCTTGTTCTCTGCGAAGGCGAGACCCCGGTAAACCGTGTCGCAACACATTTGGGCTATGACGGCGACGTCCTGCTTCGGCTCGTAGCGCCACTTGATTTTTTGCGTATCAAGGTCAACTGCGAACACCTTGTTGGGAAACGGCGTGTGAATGTACATCATGCCGTTCACGACCAGCGGCGAACCTTCGTGGCCACGAAGCACACCCGTGGAAAACATCCAGGAAACCTGCATCTTGCCGACGTTCTGCGTGTTGATCTGCGCCAGCTTGCTGTAGCGCTGGTTGTACATGTCCCCGGCCTGCATGGCCCAATTGTTAGGGTCCGCAATCAGCTTTTCGAGGTCGGCGTTCGCCGCCACAACCCCCGGAAGCGTCAGCGCCGAACCAAAGATTGCCGCTGCCAACCACTTTGAAGTGTTCGTCATGCGTTCCTCCGGTGGTTATTGTTGAACCTAGGCGACATGCGATCCGCGGCCAAGCGCACCTGGACCTGAGTTAGTGTTCGCCACCCGCAAAAGTGTCTTACTACCACTGATCAAAGTCAATTTGTTTAGTACAGATTTGAAAACAATTTCGCGGCACCGAATTGGCATTCAATATTGTTGCGGTGCAATAGTGCGCGCTCGAGCTGCTTGACGTTCAATGTGAGTTTGCGATCCGGCAGCGTGACGCAACCGCATGGATGCACTGCAATATCCAAACACCGGGAACGCGGCAGAAATGCTGCTGCCACAACGACGATATCGCGCTCGTCACCTGCACTCCGCGTAATGTCGATACCCCATCAGCTACAATCTTGCAAGCGGACATATCAACGTGCACGGATGCTTCGTCGTCGAAAACCTCCTGGGCAAAGCGGTCATCGGCATTCTCGCCGGGCTCTGTGCTGCCCATGACGTTAGTGCCGTCCCGCCGACCCCTGTCGAGGTAGCTCAGGGAGTGTATGCCCTGCCCGGAAGCGGCGGCGAGATTGCGCCGGAAAACGGTGGACGCATCGCGAACGTCGCATTCGTTGTCGGCCCGGATGGCGTGATCGTGGTTGATACCGGAATCTCCTACCGCGAAGGCGAGGAAATAATCGCGGCGGTCAAGACCGTCTCGAACCGCCCCATCCGCCTTGCAATCCTCACGCATCCCAGTCAGGAGGCCATCTTTGGTGCTGGCGCATTCCAGGCGCGTGGCATTCCCGTGTTGGCGCATCGCCGCAGCGCGGAATTGATTGCCGCCCGCTGCGAAACATGTCTGCGCAACCTTCGTTCGATTCTCGGCGAGGATGCCATGGCAGCGACCCGCGTGGTCAAGCCGGACCGCGTGATCGAGGGCGACGAAACGCTCGCGCTGATCGGACGTCCGCTGCGACTGATTGCGCCGCAATGGTCGAGCGCGCCCGGTGCGATTGCGGTTTTCGATGAACAGACTTCGACCCTGATGGCCGGTAATCTGATTTCGGTCAACCGGATTCCCAATTTGCGCGACGCCGACCCGAAGGCCTGGCACGATACACTCGTGCAACTCGCATCGATGCGATGTCGGCACCTGGTGCCCGCGTACGGACCCATCGGCAACTGCGCCGACATCGCCGCATTCGCCCACTACTTCGCAGCGCTCGAAGATCGCGTCGAAGCGCTGGTAAAGGATGGAGTAAGCCTGGCCGAGTTGCGGGATCGCTGCAGTCTACCGGAATTTGCGCGCTGGGATCAGTACGAAGTGCTGCATCCACAAAACGCCACCTACGTCTACCTTCGCCTCGAACGGTCACAGTTCGAGTGACCGGTTGCAATCCATTTCAGGGTCGAGGGTATGACTGCTGCCCACGCCTGACGCCGAAGGCCCTTTGGGCCATCTGACTTTGGACGTGGCCATCCACCGATCAATGTCCTGAGGTCCCTCGGACACGTTCAACGAATATCTGCCAACAGCCCGTTCTCGGTCGCGATCCTGATCAACTGCGCGGGAGTTTGTGCGCCAAGCTTCTGCCGGATGTTGGACTGGTGGTTGGCGACGGTCTTGTAGTTGAGGCAGAGCTTTTCCGCGATCGCGCGCACCGAATGCCCCGTCGCCAACAGCCGCGCGATCTCGAATTCGCGCGTGGAAAGGGCCTCGAGCGCCGTCGCTCTCCCGGAAACACCCTGCAACGCGAGGGTCCGCGCGATATCCGGACTCAGGAACAATTCGCCGCGTGCCACGGTTCGGACCGCATCCACCAGGACCTCCGGCGCGCTGGCCTTGGTGACATAACCCGCCGCGCCGGCCTTGAGCGCACGGTTCGGAAATATCGCTTCATCGTGAATGCTGAACGCGAGTATCCGCGCGTGGGGATCCCGCAACAGCAACCGTCGCATGCCCTCGATGCCACTGACGTCCGGCAACGAGATGTCCATCACGACCACGTCGGGATTGACTTGGCAGAAGACCTGATATGCCTCGGCCGCGGAAGCCGCCTCCCCCACCACGCAGACATCGCGCGAACGTTCCAGCAGGCGCCGATAGCCCTCGCGAACGACCGCATGATCATCGACCAGCAGGACACTGATGCGTGGGGACGGGCTCAAGCAATCCTCGCCTGCTGAATCGGCAACCAGGCTGTAAAGCCGAAACCGCCGCCATGGACGGAGGTGAGATCGAAGCGACCGGCCAATGCCTCGACGCGCTCGCGCATGCCGACGATCCCAAGTCCTGCATCTGTTGCTGCCGCGCACGTTCCGACTCCGTTGTCCTGAACGGTCAGGACCACCTCCGGCGCGCCTGCGCGCGTGGGTGCGCGCTGCTGCATAACGATCTCGACGCGCGTAGCGCGCGCGTGTTTCGCGACATTGGTGAGTCCTTCCTGGACGAGGCGATAGAGCGTTATGTTGGTCACCTCGTCCAGTTTCCCGATATCTTCCCCGACCGCTATCGTAAATTCGACGAGCGGCATTCGCCGCCGCCACCCCTCGACACAGCTCTCGAGCGCCGCGGGGAGTCCGAGCTCGTCGAGTCCGGCAGGTCGCAGCCTTCGCATCATGTCCCGCACCACAACCTGGAGGTGATCCGTCATGCTGATGATTGCCACTGCACCGGCATGGACTTGAGACGAGCTTGCCCCATTGCCATCGCGAAGGCAAACGGCATCGATCTTGACTGCATTCAGGTATTGCCCCAGTTCATCGTGCAGTTCCCGCGCGAGGGTTCGCCGCTCCTCTTCCTGGATTCGCACGCCGGTACGGGCCAACTCCCGATTCTGAAGGAGCGCCTCGCGCAGCCTGGCTTCGGTCCCGACGCGCAAACTGACTTCCGCGCGTGCTTCTCGGACCCGGCGCGACGCGTACCACGCCAACGCCAACGCCAGAAATAGCAGAATCCCGGGAATCTCGTCCAACTGGAATCGTTCATGCGGTCGCGTCCACGCCAACACCGTCTCCGACAATTCGAGCGACGCGCAAAGCACGGCGAAGCCCACAGTGGCGGCCACGATCCAGACCAGGTCATGCCGCGCCCTGGTCCGGTCGCATGTAGCTATTTTCATTGCCATTCCTCCTTGGCGGTCAAACATGGACAAGTCGCGGCGCACAACACTTTCAGGAACATTTCCCGGACCAGATCGGGAAGCGCGCTTGAGCGAAACGAGCACTTGAAGTGCGATGCTTTGCCCTTGTGCGCCAGCCGCCCAGGTCCTTGTTGCCTGTCCGTTCGAAATATAAGTCAAAAAAGGGAATACAGGAGTCACGATGATGCGCAGCACGTCCCATAGGCGGGCCGCGCCCGCAGTACTGGCGGTTGCGTTGCTTTGCGCGGTGCGTGCCGCTGGAGCGGAAGATACAGTGGACTTGGGCAAGATCGAGGTTATCGGTACCGCGCCGCTTCCGGGCCTCGGCACGCCGCTCGAGCAAATTCCGTCCAACGTCCAGACGTTTGGCGCGCGCGACCTCGAGCGCCAGCGTACCGGCGGAGTCGCCGAATATCTGAATCTCAACGCCAACAGCGTTTCTTTCAATTCGCCAACGGGGAATTCGTTTCAGCCGGATGTCAGCTTTCGCGGTTTCACTGCATCGTCGTTGTTGGGCACGCCGCAAGGTCTTTCCGTCTTCCAGGATGGCGTGCGCATCAACGAGGCCTTCGCGGACATCGTGAACTGGGACCTGATCCCGAAGAACGCCGTCGCCTCGATGCAGTTGCTGCCAGGGTCCAATCCCGTCTTCGGACTGAACACGCTGGGTGGTGCGCTGACGATCAACATGAAGGACGGCTTCAGATTTGCAGGCGCGGGCGCGGACGTGTCTGCCGGATCGTTCGGACGCACATCGGTTTCGGCGGACGCAGGCACCAACAACGGAACGCTTGCCGGGTTCATGGCAGTCGAGGGCATCGACGACAGCGGCTGGCGCGACCATTCCTCCACGCGCATTCGGCGCATGTATGCTCGCGGGGACCTGCATGAGGCACACGACGACGTCAATGTGGCCGTGACACTTGCCGACAATTTCCTCGAGGGCACGCAGGCGCTTCCCGTGTCCATGCTGGGCAATCCGAAACAGGCGTACACATGGCCTGACACGACGGAGAATCGCCTCGGGTTCGTCAATGCCAACTGGCAGCACGCCTTTGCCCCGGAAACGGTGTTCGCCGCCAATGCCTACTACCGGCGGCTCACCACCAGCGGCGTCAACAGCAATGTCAATGGCGACTATGCGCCGCCGGAGCAGCCTTTCGAAGCATTCAACATCCTCACCAATGCGAACACCCACGCCTGGGGCGCGTCATTCCAGTTGACCCTGCAGCACACGATTGCTGCCATGACTCATCAGTTCGTGGCGGGTGTGGCCTACGACTCCGGCAACACCGGCTTCACGCAGAGCGAACAACCAGCCACTTTTAGCGCCGATCGCGACACCATCGGCATCGGCGATTTCACGCTCGAAACCAACGTGGCGACTACCAACCGAGCGCTCGGCGTCTATGTCGCGGACACTGTGGCCGTCGCACCACAGTGGAGCCTGTCCCTCTCGGGACGCTACAATGCCGCGCGCATTGTCACGCAGGACCTGACTGGCGAGTCGCCGGCCATCAACGGAACCAACACTTTTCGCCGCTTCAACCCCGCGCTTGGGTTGACCTGGACCGCAAGCCCGCAGGTGAATGTCTTTGGCGGCGTCAACCAGGGAACGCGCGTTCCCACGGCCGTCGAGCTCACCTGCGCAGATCCGGCGGCTCCATGCACGCTTCCCAATATCTTCGTCGCGGATCCGCCGCTGAAACAGGTCGTCGCGACCACGTTCGAGATCGGCGTGCGCGGACGCGTGGGTACAACCGCGTTCTACAGCGCCGCCATTTATCGGACCGACCTGGCCGATGACATCCAGTTCATCGGCGCCGGCAGCGGCGCGGTGAATGCCGGTTACTTTCAAAATGTAGGCAACACGCGACGGCAAGGAATCGAGCTCACCAGCGGCATGACCCTTGGCGAAGTCCGTCTGATCGCGCGCTACAGTTTTCTCGATGCCACGTTCCAGACCGGATTTGTGGAGAGTAGCCCGAACAACACGACGGCGGACGCCGACGGCCTGATCTACGTGCAACCCGGAAACCGGCTGCCCACACTGCCGCGCAATGCGTTTCGGCTGCGCGCGGAATGGACGCATGGTCCATTCGCCGTCGGCGCGACGCTGGCCGCCTTTGATTCGCAATACGCCCGCGGCAACGAGAACAATGCCGATCCCTCGGGCAAGGTCCCTGGCTATGCGGTCGTCGCCATGGACGCGAGCTGGAACCTCACGCCCGAATGGCAATTGTTCGCGCGCATCGACAACCTGTTCAATCGCACGTATCAGAATTTCGGCATACTCGGCGCCAACTATTTCCGCGGACCCGGCAACACGTTCGATGCCGGACTCGCCGGACCGGAGGCGTTTCGCTCGCCGGGCGCGCCCTTCGGCGCATGGATAGGCATTCAATACCGGCTCGACCGCAGCGCGGGGACCCGTTAAGCTTGGACGGGTCCGCTCCCCAATGACTGCCCGCATTGCCCGTGCACCCTTCCCGCCGCCGCCTGTTGCAGGGACTTGCCGCGCTGGGCCTTGCCGCCGCGACGCGGCCAGTTCGTCCCGATGCCCTTGCGCCACCTGACATCGCAGATTCGTTTTGCCGTTTCGGCGACCGGCGTGTGCGGCCGCTCTTCATTCCCGGCAATGCCGGCTATCTTGGTCGGCTGGCACCGCGCGGCGAGGCACTGACATTTACGGCCGGGGCAACCGGAGGCGTGCCTTCGGCGCTTGTTGCCGGATCACAAGGTTTTGTGGCGCTCCAACGCGGGCGCCGCTACGCGAACCCTACGCTTGTCCTGCAACACGGCGAGCGGGTGCGCATCACGCTGGTCAATGCGCTTGCCGAGCCGACCATCGCCCACTGGCACGGCCTGGCGGTCGACACGCGAAACGACGGCAACGGTTCGGTCCTGGTCCCGCCGGGCGGGCGCTATGACTACGATTTCGTGGTTCGCAATCGCGCCGGGTTGTATTGGTATCACCCGCATCCCCACGGCCGGAGCGCGGCGCAGACCTATCGCGGCCTGTATGGCCTCATCCTGATCGAGGACGACGACGAACGTGCGTTGCGGGCGGCACTCGACCTGGCGCCCGGCACCACCGAGATTCCGCTGGTGCTGCAGGACCGCCGTGCCGGTGTTGACTATGCGCCCGCTCCGGAAGACCTGACGCATGGCTTCTTCGGTGATGAGATGTTCGTCAACGGTACGCATTGCCCGAGTCACGATGTCGCGACACGCCTGTACCGGTTCCGGATTCTCAATGCCGCCAACGCCCGGACGCTGTTGCTCGCATTCCGTACCGCGACGGGTGAATCCATCCCGTTCACTCTGATCGGCAACGACGGCGGCCTGCTTACGGCGCCGGTCCAATGCACGCAGGTGTACATTTCCACCGCGGAACGCATCGACGTGCTTCTCGACCTGCGCCACGCGGCGATCGGCGACACCGTAGGAATTGAAACACTTGCATTCGATCCAATGCACGCAGAGGGCGCAACGTCCGCCTCCGTCGATCATGCCGCGATGGGACACGCCATGCCGGCCGATGTGCCTGCGACGGCACATCAGCACGGCGGAAGCTGGCCCGAAGGCACGCCCCGGACGCTACTCACGCTGCGCTTGCGCAAGCGCGTGGGCTACGATCGCCGCGTTCCGGAGCGTTTGTCGACACTTCCTCGCATCGCCACCACCGGCGCGCCGGAGCGTCCGTTCCGGTTGGGCTTTTCCAAGGGCCGCTGGCGGATCAACGACCGAGTTTTTGAAATGGGCGTCACGCCGATCGAAGTGCCGCGAGGCACGGTGGAAACATGGCTGATCCGCAACTACCACACGAGCATGCCTCACGCCATGCACCTGCACGGGTTCCATTTCGAAGTGCTCGCGCGCGAAACCAGTCCCGACGCTATCGCCACGCTTGCAGTCGACGCACAGGGGCGCCTTCCCACGGATCTCGGCCGCAAGGACACCGTGCTGGTCTGGCCGGGAGAGTCGGTGCGCATCGCCATCGATTTCACCCATCCGTTTCCCGGACCGCAAACGTACATGTTCCATTGCCACAATATGGAGCACGAGGATGGCGGGATGATGCTCGGCGTAGCCGTCACATGAGGCTGCGGGCACAGCCACGTCGAAGTAGTGCGTCGCGTTGCCCTGCACCCGGAACCCGAACTCGTCTTGACACTGATTTCGCTGTCGCCGCTTGAAACCTGCTTCGGAAAGCTCCCCGGCCTCGTCGCGGGGCACTATCGCCCGGCGGAAACGCACTTCGATCGCGCGGTCATGTCGAGATGGATTCCCCCTGGCGAGCGTATCTCAATGCACCCGCAGCACGGGCGAGGAATAGAATGAGCGCGATGGCGATGGAGTCCGTATTCACCAGGGATCCTGAATGAGCACTGTCGACGATCCAGTCCTTGCCGTCGCCGTGCGCGCGGCGCGCAGTGCGGCTTCCGTCATCACCGATGCGGCGCGTGATCTCGTCCGGCTTCCCACCTTTTCCAAGGATCACGGCGACATCGTGTCGACGGCCGACGTCGAAGCCGAGGATGCGATCGTCTCGACGATCCGCGCGGCCTTCCCCGGACATTCGATTCTGGGCGAGGAATCCGGCCACATCGCCGGCGCACGCGAAGGCAGTGGCTTCAAGTGGATCGTGGATCCGATCGACGGCACGGTGAATTTCATCCACGGCTTCCCCTATTACGCGGTGTCCATCGCCTTGGTTCACGGAACCGAGATCACCCACGCCGTCGTTTACGACCCGGTGCACGACGACTGTTTCACTGCGATCAAGGACCGGGGCGCCCATCGCAACGGCGCGCCGCTCAGCGTTTCGAATTGTACCGACCTCGCGCATGCGCTGGTCGGCACCGTGTTTCCAACGCGCGAGAACCCGAAGCTTGCATCCTACCTGCCCACGTTCAATCACCTGGTGACAAGATGCGGCGGACTGCGGCGTGCAGGCTCATGCGCGCTCGACCTGGCGCACCTGGCCGCCGGGCGCCTCGACGGCTTTTGGATGATGAGCCTCAAGTCGTGGGACGTGGCCGCGGGCGCGCTCCTGGTCCAGGAAGCAGGCGGCCGCGTCGCTGATTTCGCCGGCGGCACCGATTTTCTGCGCAGCAACGAAGTCATCGCCGCCGCGCCCGGAATCTTCAGCGCATTGCGCGAGGCGATTGCCGCCGCGGGCTCGCAGCAGCAGCCTGTTCAAGCTTCGCTCAAATCCGGATAGAATTGTCCGAACATTCCCCGCTTGGGAGACGCCGCATGAAAAGATCCTGGCCGGCCGTTGCGCTGTTGCTCGTCGCATCACTGGGCGCGCCGGCGATCGCATGGTCCCAGCAGCTCACCTGCGAGAGCCGCAACTACCAGCAGGAATTCTGTCCAACGGGCGTGAATATCGCGCGCGCGTGGATGATCGTCCAGCGCTCGCGATCGCCTTGCATCGAGGGGCAGACCTGGGGATATCAAAACAACGGCATATGGGTCAATCAGGGTTGCGAAGCCGACTTCGGCTTTCAGGGCGTTGGCGGTCCGCCGGTGGTCATTGCGCCGGGGCGGCCCGGCGGACAACGCGTTTCGTGCGAGAGCCGCAATTATCAACAGCAAATCTGCTCCATCGGGCAGCAGATCACGGTGGCGTGGGTGATCGAACAGCGTTCAAGCGCGCCCTGCATCCAGGGACAGACGTGGGGCTACCAGAACAACGAAATCTGGGTCAACCAAGGCTGCTCGGCCGACTTCGGTGTGCAGGTATACGGTAGTGCGCCAGCAACTGTTGCACCGCTTCCCGTCAGGCCGCTGGCCGGAAGCATCGTGTGCGAGAGCCGCGATTATCAGCAGCAATTCTGCGACACTGGGCGGCAGGTCGGCCGAGCATGGCTCGTGACGCAACGTTCGCGTTCTGCCTGCATCCAGGGACAAAGCTGGGGCTACGACGGACGAGGAATCTGGGTTAGCCAGGGCTGCGAAGGCGAGTTCGCGTTCGAATAGGACGGGAGACGGCGCGCGCCGGGTGTCCCAACCGGCTTCGTTCGTCCGCGAGGGAGCCTCTGCATAAGCATTCGCGGTTGCGACGGGGAGCGTTTCGGGATGGGATGCCTCAGTTTACAAAAATGAGGCGGGCCGAAGCGAATGGTGGGCCCCCTTCGCGAGGCTCGCGCTCAGTTACCAAACTAAGCAGATCGCCCGAAGAGCCCCGTCCCTTCGCTCATTTTGCAAACTGAGGCCCAATGCGGCCTCTGCTTCGCCGTGCTCCTTGGTATCGTAGGATCAACTACGACCTGCGTCACCCGTCTCGCATCCATCCACATTGGGCCATACAGCGCAATCGGGAATATTTGTGCAGAGGCTCCCTAAGCCATCGCCAGCCGGGCAAGCTCGCCGGAGAGCCCCGGCGCAATCTCGATTCCGTTTCGGGTCACGGTTGCCCTCAGAGCGTCGCGACGATGTCCGGGCAGGCGAACGCCCGGTTCTTCCATCATGATCGTCACCAACGTCTCCACGCGTTCGAGATAGGCGCCGCGACCCGCCAACGCATCGGGGTCGAGAACCAGGAACGCCTGTCCGAGTCGCGGCCGGTTTCCCTCGTCGACGAAGAACGAATCGGCTTCGAATCCGAATGTCGCGCCCGTGAGCGCGCACGCGAGGAGCTCGACCACCAGCGCCAGCATCGCGCCCTTGCTGCCGCCCATCCGCAGCATCGAACCGGCAAGTGCTGCCTGCGCGTCCGTCGTGGGCACTCCATTGCAATCGAGCGCCCAACCGAGTGGAATCGGCGCCCCCTTCCGCGCCGCAACCATCACCTTTCCCCGCGCGGCCTCCGACAGGGACAGGTCAATCGTCAACGGCGCGGCCGTGCGCCGCGGAAATATCGCCGCGATGGGATTGGTGCCGAACAACGGACGCCGGCCGCCCGCGGCCGCCATTGCAGCAGGCGAATTGCCGAACGCCAGGCCCACCATGCCGGACTCGGCCACTGGCAGCGGGTGATAGGCGGCGACGCCGAAGTGATGGCTGTTGGTGACGCCCGCAAATGCAACCCCGTACTCGCGCGCGCGCCGCAGGCTTTCCGCCACGGCAAGCGCGCAGGCCGGAAACGCGAGCCCCGACTTCGCGTCGACCAGAAGCGTTGCGCCCTTGCTCCGGATGACGGCGGGCACGGCCTTGCCGTCGGCGCGGCCGTTGCGCAAGTGCAGCGCTTATTGTGGAACGCGCGCCATGCCATGCGACGAGAGGCCCTGAGCCTCGGCGGCGACGAGCGCGTATGCCGTTACCGCCGCGACTTCGGCACTGGCGCCCACGTGCGCGAGCGCGCACTGCGCAATGTCGGTCAGCTGTTGCAGCGTGAAAGTCGGCAAGGCAGCTGGCGTAGGCCGTGCGCAGGCGATCGGACTACTTCGCGAACAGGCGATTAGGATCGGCGAACGCCTTGAATTCGAGCGCGTTGCCGAATGGGTCGACGAAGAACATCGTCGCCTGTTCTCCCGGCTCGCCGCGGAAGCGGATGTGCGGTTCGATGACGAATTCCTGCGCCGCCGCCTTGAATTTCGCCGCCAGCGCCTCCCACGCCGGCAGCGAAAGGACCACGCCGAAATGCCGCACGGGAACGTTGTCCCCGTCCACGAGGCTGGTGGCGTCGGACATCTGCGCCGTAGCCACCTTGTGCGCCACGATCTGGTGGCCGAAGAAATCGAAGTCGACCCACGCATCCGAGCTGCGCCCCTCCGCGCAGCCCAAGTATCGGCCATAGAAATCCCTTGCGCGTGCGAGATCCGTGACCGGAAAGGCAAGATGAAAACGCGGGTAATCGGACGTGGCGATGTGCTGACTCAGGTCGGGACTCATCTGGGAACTCCTTTTGCAATTCATCTGTGCTTGCCGACGACAAGGGCAGCTTCAGGTTGACGCGATCGCTAATGCCACGGCAGCCGGTCCAGATCCACGTTGCCGCCGCTCAGGATGATGCCGACGCGTCTGCCCTCGACCTTCAACGACCCTTCGAGCAGGCATGCCAGTGGCACCGCCGCGGAGGGTTCGATGACGATCTTCATTCGCTCCCAGGTCATGCGCATGGCGGTCACAATGGCCTGTTCGCTGCAGATTCCGATCGCGGTGACGTGGGTGCGCAGCGCGCGCAGAGTGCGTTCCGACAGCGCGCCGCGCAAGCCGTCCGCGATGGTCTTTGGGTTGGGCATGGCCTCGAGAATTCCAGTGGCGAAGCTGCGCGCGGCATCGCCCGCACCTGCGGGTTCGGCACCCATCACCGTAATGCCGGAACGAATGCCCTTGGCCGCAATCGCGGTCCCGGAAAGCAGGCCGCCGCCGCCGACCGGAGCAATGATCACGTCGAGATCAGGCTGCGCTTCAAGGAGTTCAAGCGCGGCCGTGCCCTGCCCGGCAATGACCGCGACATCATCGTACGGATGCACCAGCGTGGCGCCAGTCGTGTCTTGGAGCTGCGCACACGCTTGCTCGCGGGCGGCCAGCGTTGGCGCGCAAAAGTGGACGTGGGCGCCGAATCCCTGCACGTTCGCGACCTTGATCTTCGGCGCATTCTCCGGCATCACGACGTGCGCCGGAATGCGTCTGCGCTGCGCGGCATACGCGAGGGCCGCACCATGATTGCCCGAGGAATGCGTCACCACGCCGCGAGAAGCGATCTCGTCGGTCAACGTGAACACCGCGTTGCAGGCACCTCGCGCTTTGAACGCACCGACCACCTGCAGATTTTCACACTTGAAATGCAATTGCGCACCGGCCAGGTCGTCGAGCGATCCGCAGGTGAAGATTGGCGTGCGCTGGACATGAGGTGCAATGCGCGCATGCGCCGCGCGGATCGCGGCCAGGTCGGGCAATACCAAGGCGTCGCGGGCGACAATGGAGGCTGCGATGATCAATCCCTCGGCTCAGGCGCTCTCATACAGCCGCGTCAGGACGAATTCGCGGTGGCCAAGCGCCTCCGCTGCCGTGAGACGGCCGTTCGCCGTCCGGAACATCATGTCGATGAGCCTGTCGCCGGCCTCCCCCATTGTGATCTCGCGCTGCAGGAGTCCCGAGGTGTCCACATCGATGTGTTCGCTCATCGTGCGCACCGTGCGCGGATTGGCGCAGATCTTGATGACTGGGAGGATCGGATTGCCGATCACATTGCCCTGCCCGGTGGGGAAGAAATGGACGACAAATCCGGCTGCTGCGCAGAGCGTGACCATCTCGGCCGCGGCCGACGACGAATCCATGAACCACAGTCCCGGCCCGTTCGGCATTTCGGCCTTGTCGAGAACCCCATCGACGATGCACTGCCGGCCGATTTTCTGGATGTTGCCCAGCGCCTTTTCCTCGATGGTCGTCAGGCCGCCGGCGATGTTGCCCTTGGTGGGCTGCGAATCGGACAGGTCGCTCGTCTTGTGCCGGTTGATCACGTCCTGATAACGATCGAAAACGCGCATGAAATCCGCGCGCACGCGGTCGTCCCGGCAGCGCGCTGCCACGATCGCTTCACCGCCGGTCAATTCCGTCGTCTCGCCGAATACCAGCGTGCAACCCGCGGCGTACAGCTTGTCGAAGGCGTCACCGACCGTGGGATTGGCGCCGCATCCGGACGTGGTGTCCGATTCGCCGCACTTGGTCGACACCCAGAGTTCCCTGAGATCGCATTCGACGCGACACTGCTCGCTCGCCCACTGCACATATTCCCGTGCAGCCTTCGACGCGCGCTGTATCGTGTCGTGGTCGCCATGCAACTCGATGCCGAATCCGGCCACGGGCTTGCCGGTAACCTTGATGCCGTCGACGACCTTGCGGGTCCACTGCTCCTCGATGCCGATCACCACGACTGCGGCGACATTCGGGTTGGCGCCAGTCCCGATCAGCGTGCGGAAATGCAGATCGAGATCGGCGCCGAATTGCAGCCGGCCGTAGGGATGCGGGATGGCCAGCGTTCCCTTGATATTGTGGGCAACCGCCTCGCACGCCGCATTGGACAGATCGTCCACCGGCAGGATGATCACATGGTTGCGCACGCCGACGCGCGCGTTTTCGCGGCGATAGCCCTGAAATTTGTTTTGCATGGTCATGGATCAACGTCCCCAATTAGTTCGAGCGGTGCGAAGTCAGACTCGCAGCGCCAGCGCGCAAGTATTTCGGCTTCAGACGAGGCGCGAGCCGCGCGCGGAGCGGAGCGTACATGTGGGTATGTGAGCACCGCACGCGGCGAGCAACGAAGTATCAAGCCGAAGGCGCCGCGCGCTACCAGCGCTTGGTCTTGATGTTGTGGACGTGGGCGTGTTCGCCACGCGCGATGGGCGCCACCACCCTGCCGATATCCACGCCGTACTTGACCACTGTGTCACCGACGGCCATGTCCTTCATTGCGACCTTGTGGCCGAGCGGTATGTCCTGCACGCAATCAAGCGTAAGCGTCCGGTCCTCATCCAGGACCAGTCCCGTCAATGTCATTCCGGCGTTGACGCCCTCGACCACGACGACCGCGACCGAGTCGTGCGGATCATGCAGTACACAGTGAATCATCGGTGACTCCTCACGGTCATTTGTCCAAGTGCTGCGTATTCTTGCACATGTCCATCCGGGAGACGGGCGCGAATGAGCGCCGGTGCGCGGGACACGGCCCGTGGCGCTCGAGCGCGGCCAGGTGGTCCGGTGTCCCGTAACCCTTGTTTTGCGCGAAACCATACAGCGGGTGGAGCACGTGCAGTTCCACCAGCCGAGCGTCACGCGCTGTTTTGGCCAGGATCGACGCAGCGGAAATCGATGCCACATCGCGGTCGCCCTTGATGATTGCGCGCGCGGGGCACGCCAGGCGCGGGACTCGATTGCCGTCGATCAATGCCTGCGTGGGCGCCGGCGCAAGCGCCTCGACAGCGCGCCGCATGGCCAGCAACGTCGCCTGCAGTATGTTGAGCGCGTCTATTTCCGCGACATCGGCTGCTGCCACCGCCCACGCCAACGAACATGCGCGGATCTCCACGGCGAGGCGCTCGCGCTGACCCGCCGACAGCGCCTTCGAGTCGCGCAGTCCAGCAATCGGCCGCGCGGGATCCAGGATGACGGCTGCGGCGTAAACCGGCCCGGCGAGTGGACCGCGGCCGGCCTCGTCCACACCCGCGATCAGCATGCTGCGCCCGCCAGCCGCAGTTCGGCCAGTACCGCGTTGGCGGCAAGCGTTCCGGTATCAACGTTCAATCGCGCCGCAAAGCCGGCAAACAGGGCCTCCAATCGCCGCCGCGTTACCGTGTCGTCGAACAAATTGAGCGCGGATTGCGCGAGATTGACGGGTGTCGCGTCGTCCTGCAGGAATTCGGGCACGACGAAGCCTCCGGCAAGTACATTGGGCAACCCCACATAGGGCAGCAACAGCCTTCGTCCGACCATTCGCCCGGTAAGCGCCGAGACCCGGTAGAAGATGACGTGCGGACAACGCGCCAGCGCCGCTTCGAGCGTTGCGGTGCCGGATGCGACGATGCCGACGTCGGCGGCGCGCAGAGCATCCTCCGCGTGACCGTACAGCAGAGTGATCGGCAGGGCGTCATGCCCCGAACGGTGCATCGCCGTCTCGAATGCGTCGCGGGTGGCGCGGGTGACGAAAGGCACCAGGAATCGCGAGTCTTCCCGCGCCTCGTGGATGCGCGCCGCCGTGGCCAGCACGAGCTCCGCATGCATCTCGATTTCGGAGAGTCTGCTCCCGGGAAGCAATGCGAACACCGGCGTCGCCGCCTTGAGCTTGAGCAACTCCCGCGTCTCGCGGCGGGTCGCGTGCGTGGCCGCGTCAGCAGCCATCGGATGCCCGACGTATGTGACCGGAATGCCTTCGGCTTCATAGAGCGCAGGTTCGAACGGAAACAGCGCGAGCATCCGATTTACTGCCCGACCGATCTTCTTGAGGCGTTCTCCCCGCCACGCCCAAACCGACGGGCTGACGAAGTGAATGGTGCGCACGCCGCGGCGCTTCAGCTTCTTCTCGAGGCCGAAGTTGAAATCGGGCGCGTCGACGCCGATGAACAACGGGACACGCGCGGCGAGCAAGCGTGCTCGCAACTGGCGCCGCATGCAGAACAACCGCGGCAGGTGCCTGATGACCTCGACCAGCCCACGCACGGCGAGTCGCTCCACCGAGAACCAGGCTTCGCAGCCGGCGGCCTCCATCTGCGGTCCGGCGACGCCGACGAATCGGATCTCCGGATGTTGCGCGCGAACCGCCCGGATCAGCGTGGCCGCCAGCGCATCGCCGGACGCCTCGCCTGCGACGATGCCGATCGTGATTCCGGCCACGATCAGCGCACGATGCCGCGGCCGGAGACCGCGAGAAATTCGACCAGGGGTGCCAACACCGGTGCATTTGCCGCGGCGGCGGCGATCTTTGCCTTGGCGTCCTCCAGCGTGAGGTTCTCCCGGTACAACGCCTTGTACGCGCGTCGCACCTCGAGGATTTCATCGCTGGTGAATCCGCGCCGGCGCAGGCCTTCGTTGTTGGTGCCGTGCGGCTTGGCTGGTAATCCGGAGACCGTGGTGAACGGTGGCACGTCCTGCAGCACCGCCGCGAACGTGCCGACCATCGCATGCGCTCCAACCCGGCCGAACTGATGTACGCCGGAATACGCGCCCATGACCACCCAGTCGTCGATCCGCACATGGCCGGCAATCTGAGCATTGTTCGAGAACGTCGTGAAATTGCCGACGACGCAATCGTGCGCCACGTGCGTGTAGGCAAGGAACAGGTTGCCGTTGCCGATTTTCGTGTCGCCTCGGTCCTGTATGGTGCCTGCGTGGATCGACACGTATTCGCGGAAGACATTGTCGTCCCCGATGGTCGTCGACGTCGGCTCGCCGCTGTATTTTCGGTCCTGCGGAATGTCGCCGATCGAGGCAAACTGAAAGATCCGGTTGCGCATGCCTATCGTCGTGTGGCCGGTCAGCACGACATGCGGTCCGACGACGGTTCCCGCTCCGATGACGACGTCGGCGCCGACAATCGAGTAGGCGCCGATCGTTGCGTCGGCCGCGACGCGCGCGGCCGATTCGACGAACGCGGTCGGATGAATGTTGGCCATGAACAGACGATCCGTCAGGCGTTGCCCGGCGGAAGCGGAGAAAACATGGCCAGCAACTGAGCTTCCGCCGCCAATTCACCGGCAACGGAAGCTTGGACCGCGAATCCTCCCCTACCCTCGACCAGAGGGTCCATCCGCGCTTCGAGCAGCAATTGGTCGCCCGGGGACACCTGGCGTTTGAAGCGGGCGCCCGCAATGCCCGAGAGATCAAGTGCCAGGCCATGATCGCGCGCCAGAACGGCAGAGAGTTGCACCAGAGCCTCGATCACCAACACCCCCGGCATCACGGGATAGCCGGGGAAGTGACCCTGGAAGAACGGCTCGTTGACCGTGACGTTTTTCAGGGCGCGCGCAAGCCGGCCCGGCACATGCTCCACCATCCGGTCGATCAGGAGCCTTGGATAGCGATGCGGAAACGACGCAAGAATTGCCTCGAGGTCCGCCGCGTCACCGATCATGCGTTTTCCTCCCCGTTGTTACCACGCTCGTTGGCGCCTGAACGCTCGAGCGCATGGATGCGCGCCTCGAGCTCGCGCAGCCGGCGCGTTCCGGACATCGCGTGTTGCCATTCGCGATGCGGCAACGCCGGAAAGGCGCCCGTGTAAACGCCCGCTTTTTCGATCGAATGGAACACGCCCGTGCTACCGGAGATCACGACGTCATTGGCAATGCGCAGGTGGCCCGAAATCATCGCCGCACCGCCGATCTTGCAGTTGCGGCCGATCCGGGTGCTCCCGGCGATGCCCACGCAGCCGGCAATGGCCGTATGCGCGCCAATGACGCAGTTGTGCCCGATCTGGATCTGGTTGTCGAGTTTGACGTCATCTTCGATCACCGTGTCGTCGATGGCCCCCCGATCTATCGTCGTGTTCGCGCCGATTTCGCAGTCGGCGCCGATCACGACGCGCCCGACCTGAGGGATCTTGAGCCAGCGTCCGCCCTCTTCCGCCATGCCGAAGCCGTCGGATCCAATCACCGCGCCCGCATGGACGATAGTGCGCGAACCGACCACGCCGTGGGCATAAACGGTGACATTGGGATGCAGCACCACATCCTCGCTCAACACGACGGCCTCGCCGACCGCGCAACCAGCACCGATCTGCACGCGCGCAGCGATTCGCGCGCCGTCGCCGATCACCGCGCAGGGGCCGACTGCCGCGCTCGGATCGACCTGCGCGGATGCGGCGACGATCGCGGATGGATGCACGCCGGCCGCCGCGCGGACCGCAGGGTACAGGATCGTCGCCGCCGCCGCGTAGGCTGCATAGGGATTGGCGTGGAGCAGCCTGGGAAGCGTTGTGGCGCCCGACTGCGCGGGCGCAAGTATGACCGCAGTGGCGCGGGTCGTTGCCAGTTGTCCGCGATATCGGATGTCGGCAAAAAATGCCAGGGTGCCAGGGCCGGCGTTCTCAAGCGTGGCGACACGATTCACGCGTAAGTCGCCATCGCCGATGAGCGTGGCGCCAATGCGCACCGCGAGATCGGCCAGAAGTATGCCGGAAGGCGCGGGGTTCGTCGGCATCGCGGGCGGGGTTGGTTGCGGAACGGAGCGAGGCGCCCACGGCAAGGGTGCGCTACTTGTCGGCGAGCGCCTTGATCACTTTTTCGGTGATGTCGATCTTCTGGCTCGCGAACACCACCGGGTCCTGCAGGATCAAGTCGAATTTCTCGACCTCGGCGATCTGCATCAGGATCTTGTTTGCGCGCTCCTGAACCGCCGCCAGTTCCTCGGCGCGCCGCAGATTGACGTCCTCGCGGAACTGCCGCTCCATCCGCTGCAGGTCGCGCGTCTGATTGGCCAGGTCGCGTTCCTTGTTGCGGCGCTCGGTCTCGCCCATGGTCGGGCCGTCCTTGTCCAGCATGGCCTGCAGATCGCGCACCTGTTTGCCCTGCTTTTGCAGGTCCGCCTCGCGCGGGGCAAATTCCTTTTCCAACTTCTGCTGCGCGCGCTTGGCGGGCGCGGAGTCGCGCCAGAGTCGTTCGGCGTTGACGAAGCCGATCTTGTAATCGGCGGCGATTGCGCTGCCCGCAAGGGCAAACAGCATCACGGCGGCAAGGACCTGGCTGCGCTTCAAGGGAATCTCCTGCGGCATGCGGTGGGCCGGCCTAGAATGCCGATCCCACCTGAAATTGGAATCGCTGAATGCGATCGGCCGAGATCGAATTGAGCGGGAAGGCATAGCTGAACTTGAGCGGCCCGATGGGCGAATTCCAGGCCACGGCAACGCCCGTGGAATATCGGAAATTCTCGAACTCGGGCTGCGTGCCGTTCACGTAGATCTGGCCCGCATCGAAGAAGCCGCTGATGCGCACCGCCTTGTCCCCCTTGATCAGCGGATACCCGATCTCGGCGTTGCCGACGATCTTGCGCTTGCCGCCCAGCGTGTTGCCGTTGACGTCGCGTGGTCCAAGCGTTCCGGCTTCGTAGCCACGCACCGATCCCACACCCCCGGCGTAGAACGCCTTGAAGAACGGGAACGGCTTCTGATTGTAGCCGTCGCCGTAGCCCAGGTCCGCGCGCAGCATCAAAACGAAGTCTCCATACAGCGGCCAGAACGCCTGATTCAGATAATTGAGCTTGTAATAGGAGATGTCGCCAAAGGGCAAACCGACTTCCGCCAGAAAGCTCTGCAGCCGGCCAAACGTAGGATAGAGGATGTCGTTGCGAGTGTCACGCGCCCAGCCACCGGACAGGATATAGCTCCAGGTGGGGTTTCCGAAGTCGCGGACGAAATAGTAATAGACCGGCGGGCTCTGCTGAAACAGCGTGATGTCCGTATGCTCGGCCCGGAAGCCGAGATTGATCGAGTCGATTTCCGAGACCGGAATTCCAAAGCTGATCGCGGCGCCCAGCGTCGACGCCGCATATTGTGACACCGACAGCGACGTGGGGTCCGTGTATTTGTCGTAGATTTCAATCACCCGCGAAATGCCGTCCACGGTCCAGTACGGCTCGACGAATGTCGCCGAAATCGTCCGATTGATCTTGCTGGTGTTGATCGCCAGCGAAAGCGCGTTGCCTGAGCCGAAGATGTTCTGCTGCGAGATCGACGCGTTGAACACAAAGCCGTCGGAACTGGAGTAGCCGACACCTGCGAGGAGGTTGCCGGTGTTCTTTTCCGCCACGGTGATATCGATGTCCACCTGATCGGACGTTCCTGCCACCGGCGGCGTCTCGAGGTTGACGCTGCCCTCCTCGAAGTAGCCCAGACGGCGCACGCGCACCTTTGAGCGCTCGATCCGTGCTCCGTCGTACCAGCCGTCTTCCAGCTGTCGCAGCTCGCGCCGGATGACCTCGTCGCGGGTTCGCGAATTGCCGGAGATGTTGATGCGGCGAACATAGGCGCGACGGCCGGCGTCGACGTAGAACGCGAAGGCGACGGTGGCCTTCGCCCGATCTATGTCCGGGACTGCATTGACATTGGCGAATGCGTAACCGTCTATGCCCATGCGCTCGCTGATGTCCTTGACGGACGCCTGCAGCTTCGAGCGGGAAAAGCCGTCGCCGGGCTTGATCTTGATCAGGCCGCGGACTTCCGCCTCGGGAACCACCAGGTCGCCCAGGACACTGATGGCAGAGACCGTATAACGCGGACCCTCGACCAGGTTCACCGTGATGAACACGTCCTCCTTGTCGGGTGAAATGGACACCTGCGTCGATTCGACGTTGAATTCAAGATAGCCGCGATTCTGGTAGTAGCTGCGCAGCGTTTCCAGGTCCGCGCCCAGCTTCTGCTTCGAATACTGGTCGTCCTTCGTATACCAGGACAGCCAATTGGGCGTGGTCAGCTGGATTTCGGAGCGCAGCTCCTTCTCCGTGAAGGCCTTGTTGCCGACGATGTTGATCCGCGCGATGCTGGCGGTGTCGCCTTCGACGATGGTGAAGTTGATCGCGACCCGATTGCGCTCCTGCGGCGTCACGGTGGTCTGCACGGTCGCCGCGTACTTGCCGCGCGTGATGTACTGCCGTTTCAATTCCTGCTCGGAGCGCTCCAGTGCGGACCGGTCGAAGATGAGCGCTTCGCCGATGCCGACGTCCTTCAGCGCCTTCTTGATCGTATCGCTGTCGAATTCCTTGTTGCCGACGAAGGAGAGGGACGAGATCGTCGGGCGTTCCTGCACGACCACCACGAGGACGTCTCCCTGGGCTTCGATGCGGACGTCACGAAAAAAACCTGTGGCGTACAGCGCCTTGACCGCATCCGCCACTTTCTGGTCGTCGATACGCTCGCCGACCTTGATTGGCAGATACGAAAAAATGGTGCCGGCCTCCGTCCGCTGGACGCCTTCGACCTGGATGTCGCGAACGGTGAATGGATCGAAACCCCAAGCGGCGGCCGGCAGCGCCAGGAACACGCAAGCCAATGCACGCACGAGTGCGGATGCGCGCCCGCGCCGAAGCGCGAGGCGAGCAAGGCGCCTGGCGGATTGCGCCTGCGCACAATCCGCGCGAGGGCGGTCAGAACAGTCGGGAAAAATCATTGAAGAGTGCGAGGGCCATCAGTACGGCGAGCATCGCCATGCCGATGCGCTGGCCGACCTCGAAAACCCGGTCGGAGACGGGACTGCCTTTGACGACTTCAGCGAAATAATACAGCAAATGTCCGCCATCCAACAGCGGAACCGGCAACAGATTGAGCACGCCCAAGCTGATGCTGATCAACGCAAGATAACCGACGAAAACAAGTGTTCCGGCCTGTGCCGATTGTCCGGCGAAATCCGCGAGCGTCAACGGCCCGCTGATGTTCTTCACGGACGCCTCGCCGGTGAAGATGCGTCCCAGCATTTTCAACGTGAATACCGACAGCTCCCAGGTCTTGCGGGCGCCCTGCACAACCGCGTCGACGACACCAAAGCGCACCGTAACCGCCAGCCGCTTGGCCTCCTGGGGATCCACGGACAGCCGCAGCCCGGCCAGGCCGATCGTCTTTCCGCCCTGCAGGGCGGCCTCCGGCGTGATGGCAACATCAATGACCGAACCGTTGCGTTCGATGCGCAATGCGATCGGCTTGCCGGCGCTGGCATTCGTCGCCTGCGCGACATCGCCAGGCGATTGCATGGCGATGCCATCGATGGCGGTGACGCGGTCGCCCTTCTCCAGTCCGGCAAGCGCGGCCGGTTTGCCCGGGATCGCCTCGGCGACCAACGGCGCCCCAAGATCGAGCCGCAGCCCTAGCACGGCCATGGCATTGGCTTCCCAGTCGGCCGCCTTGACCCTGGTCAATGGCAGTACGCGGATCAACGGTGCATCGCCCGCGCGCGCGTCCCTCGGGGTAACCGCAATCCCGACCTCGTCGCGACCTTGGGCACGCAGCAACCGCCACCTCAAGTCCTGCCAACTCTGCACGGCGTCGCCGTCGAAGGCAACGACAAGATCACCGCCGCGCAACCCGGCCGACGCTGCCGCCGTGTCGGGCGAGGGCTCCGCAAGCAGCGCAAGTTGCGCGGGGATGCCGACAACGAAGGTACCGGCATAGAGCACGACGGCCAGCAGGAGATTGGCGATCGGTCCCGCTGCGACGATCGCAATGCGCTTCCATACGCTCTGGCGATTGAACGCACGCGCCATGTCTCTAGGCGCGACGTCGCCCTCACGCTCGTCGGCCATTTTCACGTAACCGCCGAGCGGGATAGCCGACAGCGCCCATTCGGTCTGGTCCGGACCTACCCTGCGCGAAGCGACGACTCGACCGAATCCGACCGAAAAGCGCAGCACCTTCACACCGCACCATCGGGCCACCAGGTAGTGCCCGAGTTCGTGGAACACGACCAGCACGCCCAGCGTGAACAGAAATGCCGCAACCTTGTAAGCCAAGTCGATCATGAGGCCATTTTCGCATTTTCCGTGGGACGCTTGAGCAACGACATGGCCGCCCGTCGCGCTTCCGCGTCCGCCGCGAGCGCGTCGTCGAAAGTTGCCGAAGGGCGCGCCGGCACGCGCGCCATCGTGGCCGCGCAGACCGCGGCAATGTCCGTGAACCGGATCGCGCCCTCAAGGAACGCGGCTACCGCGACTTCGTTGGCGGCATTGAGGATTGCCGGTGCAGTTCCCCCGGCGGCCAGTGCTTCGTAGGCAAGGGGAAGCGCCGGGAAGCGCGTGGTATCCAGCTCCTCGAAGGCCAGCCCGGCGAGCTTGGCAAGTTCCAGTGGCGGTACGCCGGAGTCAATGCGATCAGGGAGTGCCAATGCCTGTGCAATCGGCGTGCGCATATCGGGGTGTCCCAACTCAGCCAGCACCGATCCATCAACGTATTCGACGAGGGAATGGATGACGCTTTGCGGATGAATCACTACCTTGATGGCCGCAGCGGGGACGCCGAACAGCCAGTGCGCCTCGATGACCTCGAGCCCCTTGTTCATCATGGTCGCCGAGTCGACCGAAATCTTGCGACCCATTCGCCAGTTGGGATGGGCGCATGCCTCGTCGGGCGTCACGTGCGGCAGTTCGGCGAGAGCGCGCGTTCGAAACGGCCCTCCCGAAGCCGTGAGCAGCAGTCGGCGAACGCCGGCATGGAGAGGAACGCGGTCATAGCCCGGCGGCAGGCACTGGAAGATCGCGTTGTGTTCGCTGTCGATCGGCAGCAGCACCGCGCCTCCCTCCGCCACGGCGCGCATGAACAACTCCCCGCCGATGACGAGCGCCTCCTTGTTCGCGAGCAGGATGCGCTTGCCCGCGCGCGCCGCTGCCAGCGTCGGCGCAAGCCCGGCAGCGCCGACGATTGCGGCCAGCACGGTGTCGACTTCCGGCAAGCTGGCGACTTCGGCAAGGCCCGCGGGACCGTTCAGCACGCGGGTCGCAAGCCCATCCGCGGCGAGCGAACGCGCCAGTGCCCTGGCCGCATCGGCGTCCTGCATGGCAGCGTACTGCGGGCGATGCGTCCGACACAACGCGGCCAGCTTATGCCAATCCTTGTTGGCCGCGAGTGCCGCGATGCGAAAGCGATCGGGGTGCCGGGCAACGACGTCAAGCGTGGATGCACCTATCGAGCCGGTGGCGCCCAGGAGCGTCAACGTGCGCATCAGGGATTGGCCAGGAACAGTTGCGCAGCGACCGCGGCAAGCGGCATCGCCGCCAGCAGTGCGTCGGTGCGATCGAGCACGCCGCCGTGACCGGGAAGCAGGGTCCCACTGTCCTTGACGCCCGCATGGCGCTTCTGCAGCGATTCGAAGAGATCGCCGATAACCGAGATGCCCGCCAGAAGCAACGCAAACGCGAGCCACACGGCTACCGCAACCGCGCCGACAATGGGCGCAAACCCGGCCACGCGCGCAAACGGCAACAGGCAAAGCGCATAGATCGAAACCGCCGCGAGTCCCCCGTAAACGCCTTCCCACGTCTTGCCGGGACTAATCTGTGGCGCAAGCTTCCTCCGGCCAAACGCGCGCCCGGAAAAATAAGCGGCCGTATCTGCGATCCAGACAATCGCCATTGCCGCGAGAACCAGCCACGGCGAGCGCGACTGCAATTCGACCAGCGCCACCCACGCGCCGATCAGCACAATCCAGCCCACAACGATCATCGCCTCCATTCCCGTCGTCGGCCAGCGCTGCTTGACCCAGAATGGCGCCACCAGGAGCCAGAACAAGGAACTCGCGCCACAGACCGCAAGAACAACCGCAGCAGGCCAGCCGCGACCGAAGCCGGACGCAGGAACGAAGAGCAGTCCCATACAAAGCACCACAATGCCGCCCAGGAACAGCCACTGCATCTGTGCCGAGAACGCCGCCAGCCGCGACCATTCGCGCGCGGCGACGAAGGTCACGGCCAGCATCGCCACGCCATAACCACGCGGAGGCAGCAGGAACAGCGCCGCGAGCACCAGCGGAGCCAGGACCAGCGCAGTCAGAATTCGCGTTCGCAGCATTCGTTGCGTGAGCTTCGCGGGGGCGACTGGCCCGTCACTGGCGCGTGGCCGCCTGGACCTGTTCGCTGGTACGGCCGAAGCGCCGCTCACGCGTGCGATAGGACGCAATCGCGGCATCGAGCGCCGCTGCGTCGAAATCGGGCCACAGCAGGTCCGTGAAATAAAGTTCGGTGTAGGCCAGCTGCCAGAGCATGAAATTGGAGATCCGCTGTTCGCCCCCGGTGCGGATGAACAGATCTGGCTCGGGGGCATAGTTCAGCGCGAGGAATGGTTCCAGTGCATCGGTAGGGATCGGTGCGCCGGCCGCGCGATCAGGGTGCGCCGCGAAAAACCGCTGCGCCGCCTGCACGATGTCCCAGCGTCCACCATAGTTCGCCGCAACCGTCAGCGTGAGCCGCTTGTTGTTCGCGGTCATCGCCTCCGCAGCCGCGACGAGATCGCGGATTCCCGGACTGAACGCGGAAACGTCGCCGATGGTCTTGAAGCGAATCCCGTTATCGTGGAGTTTCGCAACCTCCTGCTCGAGCGAGCGCAGAAAAAGATCCATGAGGATGGACACCTCTTCGGCCGGGCGGCGCCAGTTTTCGCTCGAGAATGCGAACAGCGTCAGATACTCGATCCCGCGTTCAATGGCCGCGCGGACGGTGGAGCGCACCGCCTCGACGCCACGATGATGGCCCGCAACCCGGGGCAGCATCCGCTGCTTCGACCAACGCCCGTTGCCGTCCATGATGATCGCCACGTGCCGCGGCACGGCGGGCACCTCGGGTATGTCGCGCGCAGAGCTTTTGAACACGATGCGAAACCTGGCGGTTCTGGGACGGAGGGGATAAGTGAGGGGTCAGAAACGCCTTGACCCTGGACGGAAGGCGATCCGCATTCGCGCCCGCCGCCAAGGTGCATTCCTGACCTCGATCATCAGACCGCCATCAGGTCCACTTCCTTCGCCTGCAGCAATTTCTCGATCTCGGCGATGAAGCGATCGGTGAGCTTCTGGACATCCTGCTGCGCATGCCGCTCATCGTCCTCGGAACACGCCTTGTCCTTCAGCAGCTTCTTCAGATGTTCGTTGGCGTCACGCCGGATGTTGCGCACGGCGATACGGGCATTCTCGGCCTCCTTGTGCACGACTTTGGTGAGCTCGCGGCGGCGCTCTTCCGTGAGCGCGGGCATCGGGATCCGGATGACGTCACCGCTCGTCGCGGGATTCAACCCCAGGTCGGAATCCCGGATGGCCTTTTCCACGACGGGAATCATCTTTTTTTCCCACGGCTGAACGCCGATCGTGCGCGCATCCGCCAGCGTGACGTTGGCGACCTGCGCCAACGGCATCATCGAGCCGTAATAGTCAACCTGAATGTGGTCGAGCAGGCCGGTATGCGCGCGCCCAGTGCGAACCTTGCCCAGGTCCACCTTCAGTGCTTCCACCGACTTGCCCATCTTCTGTTCGGCGGATTTCTTGACGTCGTTGATCATGCGTCCTCCTTGCGCTTCAACAGCCTCTAGCAATGCACCAGCGTGCCTTCGTCAGCTCCCATCACGACGCGCTTCAGCGCACCCGGAACGAAGATCGAAAACACCTTGAGCAGCATGTTCTGGTCGCGGCAAAGCGCCAGCGCGGTGGCGTCCATGACCTTGAGGTTCCGAACAATGGCTTCATCGAAGGTCAGCGTCACATAGCGCGTGGCGCTGGCGTCCTTCATGGGGTCGGCGGTGTATACGCCATCCACCTTGGTCGCCTTCAGGACGATGTCCACGCTCATTTCGCGACCGCGCAATGCAGCGGCGGTGTCGGTCGTGAAGAACGGGTTGCCGGTTCCGGCAGCAAAGATGACGACCTTGTGCTCCTCGAGGTGCCGCAAGGCGCGTCCCCGGATGTAAGGTTCGGCGACCTGGTCGATCCGCAGCGCCGACTGCACACGCGACTCGACGCCGGCGCGGCGCAGCGCGTCCTGCAATGCAAGAGCGTTCATCAACGTCGCCAGCATGCCCATGTAGTCGGCCGTGGCGCGGTCCATGCCGGCCGCTCCGGGGGCCACGCCGCGGAAAATGTTGCCCCCCCCGATGACAATGGCAATTTCCACGCCGAGCCGCTGCACGTCGGCAATTTCCGCAACGATGCGGTCGATTGTCTCGCGCTTGATGCCGTAGGCGTCGTCACCCATCAACGCCTCGCCGGAGAGCTTGAGCAGTATGCGCTTGTACGCGGGTCCCGCGGCGGGTTTGGCAGAGGAGGCAGTGGAAGAGGTGGAAGTGGCTGAATTGGCCGATGCGGGAACCGAAGCGAGCGGTGCTGCGGCAGTCGGCGAATTCATGCGTTATCCCTCTTCAATGCCCTGCGGAATGCGGCGGATTCCTGCTCATTGTCGTGCTCATCAAGTCTCGCGTCCCGCACCGGCCGCACGACCGACGCGTGCAAATGTATCGACGACGCAGCGCTAGGCCTTCGCCATTGCTGCCACTTCCGCGGCGAAGTCGTCCTTCTTCTTCTCGATGCCCTCGCCGACGACATACAGCGCAAATGACTTGACCGTCGCGCCACTGGCCTTCAGGTGCTTTTCGACGGTGTCGTCCGGATTCTTCACGAACGGCTGTCCCAGCAGCGTATTTTCCGCCAGGAACTTGTTGACGCGGCCCTCGACCATCTTCGCGACGATATCGGCAGGCTTGCCGCTGTCCGCGGCCTGCGCCGTATAGATCGCGCGCTCCTTCTCGATCAGTTCGGCGGGAACCTGATCCCGCGAAACGCAGACGGGACGGATGTTGGCAATGCTGGCCGCGATGTGCATCGCGACATCCTTGCCGACGGCGTCGTTGCCGCCTGCGAATTCGACCATCACGCCCACTCGACCGCCACCGTGCAAGTACTGAACGAGCTTCGCCGGCGTGGCAAACCGCACGAAACGCCGAATCGTCATGTTCTCGCCGATCTTCTGCACCAGCGCCACGCGTACCGACTCGACGGTGCCGCCGGACAGCGGCAGCGCGGACAAAGCCGCGACATCCGCGGGATTCTTCTCCGCGACGAGTTGTGCCAGCTGTTTGGCGAAGGCAACAAAGTCCTCGTTGCGGGAAACGAAATCGGTCTCGCAGTTGAGTTCGACCATCGCCGCGAGCTTGCCGTCATGCGCGAGATACGCGCCCACGATGCCTTCGGCGGCTACGCGCCCCGCGGCCTTGGAGGCCTTGGCACCGCTCTTGATCCGCAGCAGATCCTCGGCCTTGACCAGGTCCCCGGCGGACTCCGCCAGCGCCTTCTTGCATTCCATCATGCCCAGACCAGTACGCTGGCGCAGTTCCATCACCATGCTTGCGGAGATTTCCGCCATTTCAGTTACTCCATGTCCGTAATGCGCATTGCGGTCATCGTTCGCGGCCGCGTTGCGCCCCCGGTTGCGACGCACGTGTCAGGCGCTGCGGCCGGGCAACAACAGGGGGCTTTCCGTCCCCGTGTCCACAGGTCAGTCGTGTCAGGCAGATGTCTCTTCCGCCACTTCAACGAATTCGTCGCCGCCCTGCACGATCTCCTGCATCACCGTGCTCTTGCCCTCGAGGATGGCGTCGGCCGCCCCACGGGCGTACAGGCGGATCGCGCGGCTGGAGTCGTCGTTACCCGGGATCACGTGGGCAATGCCCAGCGGCGAATGGTTGGTGTCGACCACCGCCACCAGCGGGATGCCCAGCTTCTTGGCTTCCGTCACGGCGATCTTGTGGTATCCGACGTCGATGACGAAGATCGCGTCCGGCAATGCATTCATGTCCTTGATTCCGCCAAGGCTCTTGTTGAGCTTGTCGAGCTCGCGCTTCAACGACAGCGCCTCGCGCTTCGACATGCGGTCGAACGTGCCATCCTCGGCCATCACCTCGAGGTCTTTCAGGCGCTTGATCGACACCTTGACGGTCTTGAAATTGGTGAGCATGCCGCCCAGCCAGCGATGGTCGACGAAAGGCATGCCGCAGCGCTTTGCCTCGTCGGCGATGATTTCGCGTGCCTGACGCTTGGTGCCGACAAACAGGACGGTGCCGCGGTTGGATGCCAGCTGACGCACGTATTTCATTGCGTCCTGGTAGTTCTGCATCGTCTTCTCGAGGTTGACGATGTGAATCTTGTTGCGCTGGCCGAAGATGTAGTCCGCCATCTTCGGATTCCAGTAACGGGTCTGGTGACCGAAGTGGACCCCTGCTTCCAGCATTTGACGCATCGTGACCGACATTGCTCGACTCCTTCAGGGTTGGCGTGGCCAAAATGAATCTCTTGGCCACCCTCCACCCACGGAAGTGATCCCGCCCCTCGCGTTTGGCTTGCGGCGAAGACAGGACACCCCAAAGTCCGCGGGTGTGTGGATTGTCTCGATGACCGCCTGCCGGACCTGTTCCGGCATGACGCATCGAGCTAACTCTTTATTCTAACACGGTTTCGACTCGAAAAGCCAGCCTACGGCAGTAACCTGCGGACTTGCGCCGCCTGGCCTTAGCCCCCAATCTTCGACCATGAACTTCCCGACCACCGAACGTCGACCCGATTCACCCTCCCAGGGAGCCCTTGCAACCGTGTTCTGCGCGGCTCCGGAACTCGGATTGCTGGCGTTCACGGGACCGGACGCGGAGACATTTCTGCAAGGACAATTGTCGAACGACCTCAAGGAATTGCCACGCGGGGCCGTCCAGCTGTCCAGCTACAACTCGGCGAAAGGACGATTGCTCGCAACGCTGCTGATCTGGCGCGACGGCAGCGAGTCGTTTCGCGCGTTGGTCGCGGCCGACCTGGCAGAACCGTTGCGCAAGCGCCTGTCCATGTATGTGCTTCGCTCCAAGTTGACAGTAACCGACGTCTCGCCTGTCCAGGCCCTGCTCGGGGTCGCTGGCCCCCGCGCCGCCTTGGCGGTCGGCGCAGCCTGCGGTGCGGCTCCCGATCCGGGACAAGTCCTGGTTGGCGAAACGGCGACGATAGTTGGCTTGCCTGATGGCCGCATGGTCATCGTGGCGCCGGTCGCCTTCGCGGAATCGCTACGGAACCAGCTTGCGGCCGAGGCGACCGCGGTACCACCGGAGGTCTGGCGCTGGCTTGGCATTCGCGCCGGTATCCCGGTGATCGGAGCCGCGACGCAGGACCTCTTCGTGCTGCAAACGGCCAACCTGGACTTGCTGGCCGGCGTTAGTTTCCAGAAAGGCTGCTATCCCGGGCAGGAAATCGTCGCGCGAACCCAATACCTTGGCAGGCTCAAGGAGCGCATGCATCTGTTCCACGTCGACGGTCCGCCACCGCCGCCTGCGACGAAGATCTACAGTGCGTTATTTGCCGACCAGGCCTGCGGCATGGTGGTCGACGCCGCCCCGGCACCCGATGGAGGCGTTGACCTGCTCGCGATTCTGCAATTGAGCGCACTCGCCGGGCCGCTTCACCTCGGTGCACCGGATGGACCGGCCTTGGCGCCGCTCCCCCTACCGTATTCGCTTCCCGCGCCCGTCGCCCCCACTCGACCGAAACTGTAGCGCCACAGTTTGCCAACGCACGTCCAATTCTTCGTCTGGTACGCCATTGCCGGAGACCCGCAGCCCACCCGCGCGGCGATCGATGCCATGATGGCCGACATCGCGCGCAGGACGGGCGTCAACGGACGTCTGCTTGTTCGCCGCGATCAGCCCGGCACCTGGATGGAAATCTACGAAAACGTCGCCGATGCGGTGGGCTTTGAGCGCGAAATCGCCATCGTGGCGCGGCGCCACAAGCTCTCACGATTCATCTTCGGTGGCACCCGTCACGTCGAAGCCTTTGTCGCGGCCGACTGATTCCGATGTGTCTGGTCGTCGTCGCGCTCGCTGCGCATCCGCGTTATCCGCTGGTGGTTGCCGCAAACCGCGATGAATTCCATGCCCGAGCGGCGCTTCCCGCGCATTGGGGCGAACGCTCTCCGTACGCCGGCACGCTGGCAGGGCGCGATGCCATTGCCGGCGGAACCTGGATGGGCGTGCGGCGCGACGGGCGCTGGGCGCTGGTCACGAATGTCCGCGACGGACACCGCAACGATTCCGAAGCGCCATCGCGGGGCGAGCTTGTGCCGGCCGTCCTCAATGCCGCATCCGCACCTTCGCTGGCGCTGGCCACCCTCATGCGCCAAGCGGATCGCTACAACGGATACAACCTGTTGGCCGGCGATGCCGACAGCGTGACGTGGATGTCCAATCGTGCCCCCGAAGCACAGTCATTGGCGCAGGGCATCCATGGCCTGTCGAACGCGCGGCTCGACACACCGTGGCCGAAACTCACGCGAACCAAAGCCGCAGTCTCCGATTGGGTGCAGTGTGGTGACTATGACCTGTCGCCGTTGTTCGACGCGCTGGCCAACCGTATCTGCGCACCGGATGAGGAATTGCCGGCGACCGGCGTGCCACTCGAATGGGAGCGCCTGCTCTCGGCACCCTTCATCGTCAGCGAAGACTATGGAACACGATGCTCGACGGTGCTGGCCATCACCCGCAACGGGGACGCCCGTTTTGTCGAGCGTTCGTTCGACCTGCGCGGCAACGCGACGGGCGAGGTGGAATTCCAATTCGGGATCCGGAGAGGGCGAGCCCGATAAGATATTTACAATGTCCTGGTCATGGTCCGGTGCGGTATTCCGGCTTCCAGGTATTCATCGCCTTGAACGATGAATCCGTGGCGGGTGTAGAAGGGCACCGCCTGCGTCTGCGAATTGAGGATTGCGCGCGCATGGCCGCGAGTACGCGCGAGATCCACCAGGTGGCAGAGCAGCTCGGCACCCACTCCCCGCCCGCGCCATGAAGCCAACACGGCCAGCCGGCCGATGTGGCCGTCGCCCAGCAGTCGCCCGCAGCCGACCGCATTTCCACCTGCGTCCTCCGCAATAGCATGGCGGCAGACCTCGTCGAATTCATCCCACTCCATGTCTTCGGGTATCGATTGTTCGTCGATGAATACGGCGCGACGCACGGCGCGCAGTCCGTCGGCGGCCTCCGCCCAGTCGACCAGGCGAACCGTGAAGCGATTCCTGCTGGCGCTGGTGTTAGCACTAAGGGCCATAGTTCGAGAATGTGAGGCGCGCGTGCCCGCTGTTCACGTCGAGCGCGCAATGCCCGCCGGTTGGCAGCGTCAGCTTGTCGGAGACATGTCCGAACGGCAACCCGGTCAATACGGGGATCGGCAACAAGGACCGCAGTTGCGTCACGGCGGCAGAGAGGTCGTAGCCGTCGTCGTTGCCATTTAGCTCGTATTCGGTGAATTGGCCCAGCAGGATCGCGCGTTGCCGCGCCAGCACGCCGGCATGGTGCAACTGGTAGAGCATGCGTTCGACGCGGTAGGGATGCTCGCCGACGTCCTCCAGGAACAGGATGCCGCCGTCGATCCGCGGGAAGTACGGTGTGCCCACCAGATGCGCGACCAGGGCCAGGTTGCCGCCCCACAGCGTCCCCGATGTGTTGAAGCTCATCGTCCCGTCGAGAGCGCATTTCACTTCGTATGTCTCGGCGCCCAGCAAGCCGAAACAGTGGTCGAGCGTGAACGCCGACGGTTCCTGCGCACCGAAATCGCCAGTCGCGGACGGTCCGGCAAAGGTTTTCATTTCCGCGCATGCCAGCGCAGCCAGCTGAAACGCCGTGAAATCGCTGTAACCGAGCCAACGCTTTCCCGTATTGGCCAGCATGCTGAAATCAAGGCGCGGCAACAGCCGCGTCCAGCCGTAGCCTCCGCGTAGCGTGATCGCGAGTTCGACCCGCGGGTCCGCGGCCATGCGCAATACCGCCGCCAGCCGTTCGTCGTCCGGCGCCGCGAATCGTTGCCAACGCGCATGGCACGTCGGATCGACCACCACGCGGTGACCCAACGCCTCGAGGCGCGCCACGGCACGGGTCAATGCCGCGGGGTCCTGCGCAAAGCCCGCCGGCGCATAGAGGCCGATACCGTAGGTGCGCGACATGGTCAACGGCTTCGCGTGTCAGCGCCGCGCGGCGAAGAATTCTGACAGGAGCCTGCCGCATTCGTCGGCCCGGGTGCCACATGTCACGATGGCATGGTGGTTGAGTCGGGTCTCGGCGAAGAGGTCGACGACCGATCCACATGCGCCGGTCTTGGGGTCGCTCGCGCCGAACACAAGCCTGGCGATTCGCGCATGCATGATTGCGCCGGCGCACATCGCGCAGGGTTCCAGCGTCACGTACAGCTCACAGCCCGGCAGCCTGTAGTTGCCGACGAAATTCGCGGCCTCGCGCAGCGCGGCGATTTCCGCGTGCGCGGTCGGGTCGTTGGCGGCGATGGGCGCATTGCCGCCCCGGCCGACGACCACGCCGTCCTTGACGACTATGGCGCCCACCGGCACTTCGCCGCGCGCGCCCGCTGCCCGCGCCAGCACGAGCGCCTCGTCCATCCAGGCATCGTCACTTGCCGGCGCTTGCATCTTCGATGTGGAAACGGTGCAGGATGCGGTGGATCACCGGCGTGAACATGATGCCGGTTGCGCCGAGCAGGATCACGCCACAGAACAGCGCGTAAAAGCTGTCGAAGAGCTTGCCCGCGACGGAAGCGTTCTCCTTGACCGGCCCCATGCCGGACAGTAGCAATGCCGATTGGTGGAACGCGTCGAGCCAGCCGAAATCATCGACAAGGTGGTATCCGACAGTCCCGACCAGCAGCGTTGCGCCAATCAGCGACCCCGAGAGCGCCAACGCGCGGCGTACCCGCGCGTAGAACCTGTTGCTCGAGGACAACGGCGGCGGATGCACGACAACGGTTGTAGCGGTCATTCGGACTCCTTCGCAAGAACGGCATCGGCCTCGATTTCGACCAGCAGCTCCGGCGCGATGAGCTTCGCGACCTCCACCATCGTGCAGGCCGGACGGATCGCGCCGAACACTTCGCCATGCGCCCGGCCGACAGCCTCCCATTGCCCGATGTCGGTGACGAAGATGCGCGTGCGCACGACATCGGAAAGCGTTGCACCGGCACGCTCCAGCGCCGAGGCGATATTGAGGAGGATCTGCCGGGTCTGCGCATAGGGATCGCCGATGCCGACAATGGTGCCGTCGGCATCGGTTGCCGTGGTGCCGGACACGCAGACGTGGCGGCCGATGCGCACGGCCCGCGAGTAGCCGACGATCGGTTCCCACGGCGCACCGGAGGAAACGTTTGTCCGCTTCATGTCGGCAGGCCCTCCAGGTGTTTGACGAAGAACACGCAGCGGGCCAGCGCACCATCGGGATCGCGCGCATAGGCGTCGACCACTCCGAACGGGCGCCATCCCAACTGCAGATAAAGTTTCTCGCTGGCGCTGTCCTTGCGGGTGTCCAGCAGCAACAGCCAGCGGCTGTGGGCGCGCGCGACATTCTCCGCCGCGCGCATCAGCGTCCCGCCGATGCCCTGCCGCTGCACGGAGCGCAATACGAGCAGCTTTTCCACATCGGCGCGGTGCCGGCCGTTGGGCTTGGCGCAGAGCGAGACCTGCACCGTCCCGACAATGCGTCCGTCGCGCTCGCAGGCCAGCAGCACACGCCGCCCCGTCTCGATCTCCGCGGTAATCCCCCCCCAGTACGCCGAGGTCTCTGCCGACGGCACCGGCAAGAGGTAGCCCACCGACGCGCCGGCTTCTACGGCGTCGTCCAGCAGCGCGACGAATTCGTCGTTGCGCGCACGCAGGCGAGACGCATCCACATGGATGATGCCTGGCGCGAACGCGGCATCATCCACCGCGCGCTCCGGAGCCCCCGCCCTGCGCCGCCTCGGCCCATTTGCGCTTGCGCTCCTCGCGCGCCTCCGCGTCGCGCGCGCGCGCGGCGGCCGCGACAGCGGCGAGATCGACGCCGGACAGGGGCGGGACGAGTGCCGCAATTTCAGGCCCAGGCGTGGCCAACGCATAGGCGCGCCCATAGTCATCGCGTGCCAAAACGCGGCAATCGACGAGCCAGCGCCGCAACTCGACGTGATCGACGGCAAGGATCGAGCCCTCGCGTGCGAGCCAGTCCTTCAAGACATCGTTGACCTCGCTCTCCGAATAGCTGCGACCAGCCGCAAAGGATCGCGCCGCCACCGCCAGCATCAGATTGAAGTCGGCGACGCGCGACGAGTACATGATGCCAAGCGATAACCCGGTCCGGACGGAAAGGGCGGCGAACCGATCGATCGCGGAAGTCTCTTTCATCGCAATGTCGGCCGCATGATCCGCAGCGCTACTCCCATTCGATGGTGGCGGGCGGCTTGCCCGAAATGTCGTACACGACGCGGTTGAACCCGTGCACTTCGTTGGTGATGCGATTGCTCGTCTTGGCGAGCAGTTCGTGTGGCAAAGGCGCCCAATGCGCGGTCATGAAGTCGGTCGTCTGCACGGCGCGCAGCGCGACGGCATTCTCGTAGGTACGGCCATCGCCCATCACGCCGACTGAGCGCACGGGCAGGAAGACCGCGAAGGCCTGCGCCGTCTTGTCGTACCAGGACATGCCGTCGGCATCCCGGGCAGCGCGCAGCTCCTGGATGAAGATAGAGTCGGCGCGCCGCAGCAGCTCGGCCCGCTCCCGAGTGACTTCGCCCAGGATGCGCACGCCCAGCCCCGGCCCCGGGAACGGATGCCGATACACCATGTCGCGCGGCAGACCCAGTTCCAACCCAAGTGCCCGCACCTCGTCCTTGAACAGCTCGCGCAGCGGCTCGAGCAATTTGAGGTGCAGCGATTCGGGCAGACCGCCTACGTTGTGGTGGGACTTGATCGTGTGCGCTTTCTTGGTCTTGGCACCGGCCGACTCGATTACGTCCGGGTAGATCGTGCCTTGCGCAAGCCATCTCACGTTGGAAAGCTTGGCCGCCTCCCGCTGGAACACGTCCACGAACAGCTTGCCGATGATCTTGCGTTTCCTTTCCGGGTCGGAAACGCCGGCCAACGCCGACAGGAACTCCGAACTCGCGTCGACATGAATCACTTTCACACCGAGGTTTTGCGCGAACGTGTGCATCACCTGCTCGGCTTCGTTCAAGCGCAACAGGCCGTGGTCCACAAACACGCAAGTCAGGTGATCGCCGATCGCGCGATGGATCAGGGCAGCGGCCACCGACGAATCCACGCCACCCGATAGTCCCAGCAACACGTCCTCTCCACCCGTTTGCGCCCGTACTGCCGCGACCGCTTCCCCTGCGTAATCGTGCATGTTCCAGTCATGGCCGCAGCCGCAGATGTCGTGCGCGAAGCGGGCAAGGATCGCCGTCCCCTGCGTCGTGTGCGTCACCTCGGGATGGAATTGCACGGCGTAGAAGCGCCGCGACTCGTCGGCCATGGCCGCAATGGCGCAAGATTCCGACGAACCGATCAGCTTGAATCCGGCGGGCATGACCGTGACCTTGTCGCCATGGCTCATCCACACGTCCAGCAGCCCGTGACCTTCGGGATTGGTGCGGTCCTGGACGTCGCGGAACAGGGCCGAGTGGCCACGCGCACGAACCTGCGCGTACCCGAATTCGCGCACCCTGCCCGCCTCGACGGTCCCCCCCAATTGTTCGGCCATTGCCTGCATGCCGTAGCAGATGCCCAGCACCGGTGCGCCGGCGCTCCACACGGCGCCCGGAGCCCGCGGCGTATCGCCTTCGGTCACGCTGTTCGGCCCCCCGGAGAGGACTATGCCCTGCGGCGCAAACGTGCGAATGAAGGCGTCATCCACGTCGAACGGATGGATCTCGCAATAGACATTCAACTCGCGCAGCCGGCGCGCGATCAGCTGCGTGTACTGCGCGCCGAAATCGAGGATGAGGATTTTCGAATGGGACGAAGCGGCCATCGCGAAACTTCTTTGCGGTTCGATTGAAACAGACCGGCGCTGGCCACTCGGGGCCCGCGGAATCATTGCACCCGGTAGTTGGGGGCTTCCTTGACTATCTGCACATCGTGAACGTGGGACTCGCGGATGCCGGCCGAGGTGATCTCCACGAACTCGGCGCGCGTGGACAATTCCTCGATGGTCGCGCAGCCACAGTAGCCCATCGCGGCGCGCAGGCCGCCCATCAACTGGTGAATGACCGACGCAAGCACGCCCTTGTACGGCACACGCCCCTCGATGCCCTCGGGCACGAGCTTCTCGGCGTCGCCCTCGCCCTCCGAATCCTGAAAGTAGCGGTCAGCGCTGCCTTCCTGCATGGCGCCGAGCGAGCCCATGCCGCGATAGCTCTTGTACGAGCGGCCCTGATACAGCTCGATCTCGCCGGGGGCTTCCTCGGTGCCTGCGAACAGGCTGCCCATCATTACGCAGGACGCTCCGGCAGCGATGGCCTTGGCGATGTCACCGGAGTAGCGAATGCCGCCGTCGGCGATGGCCGGGATTCCTGCCTTGGCCACCCCCTCTATCGCAAACTGGATGGCCGAAATTTGCGGCACGCCGACACCGGCAACGATGCGCGTGGTGCAGATGGAACCCGGGCCGATGCCTACCTTCACCGCATCGGCGCCATGGTCCGCGAGCGCCTTGGCACCTGCCGCCGTGGCGACGTTGCCGCCGATGATCTGCACCTGTGGATACTTCTTCCTGATCCACAGAATGCGATCCAGTACGCCCTTCGAGTGGCCATGCGACGTGTCCACCACGAGCACGTCGACACCCGCGGCAACCAGCGCGCCGACACGATCCTCGGTATCCTCGCTCGTCCCCACCGCTGCCCCCGCGCGAAGGCGTCCCAGGTCATCCTTGCAGGCGAGCGGGTGCTCGGTCGATTTGAGGATGTCCTTGACGGTGATGAGTCCGCGCAACTCCATGTCGCCGTTGACGACCAGCACGCGTTCGAGACGGTGCTGGTGCATCAGCGATTTCGCGGTTTCGAGATCCGTGCCTTCGGGGACCGTGACCAGCCGGTCGGGCTTGGTCATGATCGCCGACACCGGCTGGTCGAGATTGGTCTCGAAGCGCGTATCGCGGTTGGTGACGATGCCAACCACCCGTTTGCCTTCGACCACCGGCAGGCCGGAAATGCGGTGGCGCTGCGTAAGTGCCAGCACCTCGCGTACCGACATGGTGGGCGGAACCGTGATCGGATCTTTGACGACACCACTTTCGAAGCGCTTGACCTTTGCCACTTCGGCGGCCTGCTTCCCGGGTGTCATGTTCTTGTGGATGACCCCGAGCCCTCCCTCCTGGGCAATTGCGATTGCAAGACGGGCTTCGGTCACCGTGTCCATCGCCGCTGCGACGAGCGGGATATTGAGCGATATGGACCCGGTCAGGCGGGTCCTGAGGGAAACATCGCGGGGGACGACAAGGGAATGCGCAGGAACCAAGAGGACGTCGTCGAACGTCAGCGCTTTCCGGACGACACGCATTGATTTCTCCTATGCGCAAAAATCGATTATACCCGCGTCGCCTGGGTCGCCCAAGAGGTGCGCGCAGCCCGAGGCGCGCGCCAGTCGCCTGTACCAAAATGCAGCGCCGCCGGTCAGCCATTCAACGGATACATTGACGGCCACCGGTACGCTGCGCTACCTTGCCAATGTCATAACCCCCCCCGGAGGTGGGCGATGCATCGCTCTCCTTGCAACATCAGGCGCGAAAGTGCCATGGAACGCTGGTCGGGCCGCGCACGGAACGCCGCCGTGCCGGTGGCTGTTGCCATCGTGTTCGGCACGCTCTGCGCCGCATCATCGGCGTGGGGCGCGTTGTACAAGTGGCTGGATGCCAACGGACGTGTCGTCTATTCCGACCAACCGCCACCGGGCAATGTGAAGGTCGACTTGATCGCAGGTCCACCACCGCGAGCAAACCCCAATGCCGTGAAGGAGCTGGCTGCGAAGGAAGCGGAAAGCAAGAAACAGCAGCTCGATGCGGAGGCGAATGCCAAGAAAGCGGGGCAACAGCGCGCGGATGCGGAACAACGCGCCGTCACGTGCCGGGACGTTCGCGCCGAACTCACCCGCTTGTCGGCGGACCAGGTACTTCTCTACAGCGTGAACGAGAAGGGCGAAACGGTATTCATGAACGATGCTGACCGCCGTCGGCGGCGCGAATCGCTGGAGGCCCATCTCAAGGCCAATTGCGCGCAAGGCTGATCATCCACGAGGACGGCTGCCCGCAACACTGGCGACGTCGAACGGACCCATGAACAACGGCGACCCGCAGGTCGCCGTTGTCTATTGTGATCCAGGCGCATTCGCGTTCGTCGCTGCCTATTTCTTTTCCAGGTTGGCCTGATTGATCTTCACGTCTGCCTTCGACCTTAACGACGCGAGGTAGGCGATCAGCATTTCGCGTCCGACCTGCTCCGACAGGCGCGCCGAAGCCGCGTCCACTTTGGCCTTGTCCGTATTCGCAGGGGTGTTTACGGCCAACACCTTGTAGATCGAAAAGTCACCGCGCTCGTTGGTGGCGCCGACATACGCCGGCAGCTTGTCCTGGCTGGCCTGAAAAACGCGGGCAACGGCATCGGGCGCAATGCCCGCCTGAGCCTGATTGCGGCCAATCTGCACCGGCTTGCCGAAGGTGACCCCCGCCTGCTTGTCGCCCTTGCCGTCGATGAGCAAGGCCAATTTCGCGCGACCGGCCTCCTGCGCCAGATCGGAAGCGGCCTTGTGCGAGAGCTGGCGCGCAATTTCATCCCTGACTTCGTCGAATGGCCGTGGCGCGGCGGGTTTGTAATCGAGAATTCGTGCAGCGATCAGCGCGTTGGGCCCGATCTCGATGGCTTCGGTATTGCGCTTGCCCTGAATCGATTCCGGCGAGAACAAGGCCTGCACGAACTTGGCATTGCCCTTGGCCAGCCCCTGCGCCTGCGAGCGCGTGATCAGCGGCGTGACTTCGACCTTCAGGTTGAGTGCTTTCGCGGCACCGGCCAGGCCGTCGGCCTGCTCGTACACGAGGTTCTGGAACTGATCCGCGGATGTGGCAAATTTCTGTGCCGCCTGCTGCCGTTTCAGGTCGGTCTCGATCTGCGCCCTGACGTCGTCGAATGGTTGCACGTGGGCCGCCTTGACGCCGTTCACCTTGATGACGTGCCAGCCGAAATCCGTCAGCACGGGCCCCACGATATCGCCCGGATTCGCAGCAAAGGCCGCGTCCTCGAACGCTTTCACCATCGTGCCGCGTGGAAAGGTACCCAGGTCGCCACCCTGCTGCGCCGAACCAGGATCCTGTGAGGATTCGCGGGCCAGGTCGCCGAATTTTGCCGGATTGGCGCGAGCCCTGGCGAGCAGATCCTCGGCCCGCTTCCTGGCGGCGGCGCGCTCGTCGTCGGTGGCGTCCGGTTTCACGGCTACGAGCAGGTGCGCCACAGTTCGCTCCTCCGCAGTCGAGTACTGCTGCACGTTGGTGTCGTACTGCTTCTTCACATCAGCGGCATCGACCGTCGCACTCGCCTGCAATGCGTCCGCGGTGAGGATCAGATATTCGATCTTCGCCAGTTCCGGCGTCTGGAACGACGTGGGATTCTTGTCATAGAACGCCTTGACGTCGGCATCACTGATCTTCACATCCTTGGCAAACGGCTCTGCGCTGATCACCGCAATGGCGACCTCGCGCTGCTGTTCGAGCAATCCCAGGAATTTTTCGGTGGACGGACGCGCAACGATATTGGCGGCGGCAACCGGCTCCTGGATTGCGGCAGCCATCATGTCCTGGCGCACCTTTTCCTCGAATGCAACCCTGTTCGTGTTCTGCCCGATCAGAAACATCTCGTAGCGCTGTCCGGAAAACTTGCCGTCGTCCTGGAAGGCCGGAATGGACGCAATGGTTTCCCGCAACTGCGCGTCGGAGACACGGAAGCGTTCATCTCTCGCCTTGCCCGCCAGCAAATGATCGCTGACGACCTGGTCCAGGACCGCGAATCGCACTTCGGGGTTGTCGAACATCGCCGGGTCGAAGTTGCGGCCCATCGTCTGTCGCGCACGCTGCTGCTGATCGCGCAGCGACTGGTCGAATTCCGCCAGGGTGATCTTGTCCTTGCCGATGGTCGCCACGGTATCCGCGGTATTGCCGCCGCGGAAGTAATAGTCGACGCCGAAGAACGCGAACGGGATCATCATCAGGAACAGGATGACCTGCGCGGCGAGTTTGTGTTTGTGGACTAGATCGAACATGAATCCCGCTCAGGTTTCCCAACGTGACGGATGCGCGGCCCGAGATCGGCCGCTAGAAGAAAGGGCGAACTCGCGTTCGCCCTCGTCTGCAACTGGTTCTGGCGGAGTGGACGGGACTCGAACCCGCGACCCCCGGCGTGACAGGCCGGTATTCTAACCAACTGAACTACCACTCCTCATTTGCCACTCATTTGCAACTCACTTGCTGCTCGCTTGCAACTCAATTGCCACTCGCTTGCGACCAAACCTCATCCGAAAACGAGCACCTAACCGCCAATGTCGGTCCTGGGAACGCGTGTCGCGGCGCTCGTCTTTGGTGGGTGCTGAGAGGCTCGAACTCCCGACATTCGCCGTGTAAAGGCGACGCTCTACCAACTGAGCTAAGCACCCGGGAGTCGTCGACACGAAACGACCGCTTTGCCTTGCCCCGCAACGGGCGCGGCGCACCGTAAGCGACCCAATGACTTGCATCGAGCACCCGCGCTGCAAGCGAAGTCGGCTAGTTTAACGCATCCTTGAGCGCTTTTCCAGCCCGGAATTTGGGCACTTTCGCGGCGCGGATCTTGATCGGCTCGTTGGTTCGCGGATTGCGGCCTTGGCGCGCGGTTCGCTTGCCGACATAGAACGATCCGAAGCCCACCAGGGTGACGATGTCGCCCTTCTTCAACGAGCCACGGATGGCGCCCACGGTCGCGTCCAGCGCGCGCCCGGCGGCTGCTTTGGAGATGTCGGCGTGCCTGGCGATCGCATCGATCAATTCGGATTTGTTCACAAAACATCCCCTTGGAGGCTTGGATAGGAATCGGGCGCAAATGAATTCTTGTGCTGTACTCGAACCGGAATGAGCAGGCGCACGGAACGATGCATTGGAACGGTCTTTATAACGCCCGCGATTTCGCAGTGTCAAGGCTAAATGTGCACTATTCAGTTCGCAATTCGCGCCGCGATCGGGCGCGGTATTCGCGTTGGGCGCGAAGACTTTCATGCAGTCGATTGAAGTGGAGCGAATGATGCCGCGCGGTGCGGCACCGTTGCGCAGGAAGAACCCTGGGCGGAAAAGCGCGCGAGCATGTTCCGTGCCCGCGCGCGCCGGAGCACGCCTGCGTCAGTGCTTCAACGCCGGCGTCTTGTCATCCGCGGCAGGGACGGGCGGGACCACGGGTACGTCGCTCTTGTCCTTGTCTTCGGGAAGCGGCACCGGATGACGCTCCAGCGCCTGTTCCAGAACTTGCTCGATCCAGCGCACCGGATGTATGTCCAGGCGATTCTTGATCTCGTCAGGGATCTCCGCAAGATCCTTGACGTTCTCTTCCGGGATCAGCACCGTCTTGATGCCGCCGCGCCCGGCGGCAAGCAGCTTCTCCTTCAATCCGCCAATCGGCAGAACCTCGCCGCGCAGCGTGATTTCCCCGGTCATCGCAACGTCGCACCGCACCGGAATACCGGTCAGGATGGACACGATGGCCGTGACGATGGCACCGCCTGCCGACGGACCGTCCTTGGGCGTCGCGCCTTCGGGAAGATGGATGTGCAGGTCCGTCTTGGTATAGAAATCTGCCGGGATGCCGAGCGCCTTCGAACGATGTCGAACGACTGACAGTGCAGCGGCGATCGATTCGTTCATCACGTCACCTAACTTGCCGGTTGTCGTGGTCTTGCCCTTCCCGGGCAGCGCCACGGCTTCGATCGTCAGCAGGTCGCCGCCGACCTCCGTCCACGCGAGGCCGGTGACCTGGCCGACCTGGTTCTTCTTCTCGGCAATGCCATAGGTGAAACGGCGCACGCCCAGATATTTGTCCAGGTTCTTCGAATTGACGTCGACCGGCCCTTTGGCTGTGCGCGCCTTGCCCTCGCTCTGTTTCAGCAGGAGGCTCTTCACCACCTTGCGGCAGATCTTGCTGATGTCGCGCTCCAGACTGCGCACGCCGGCCTCGCGCGTGTAGTAACGCACGATGTCGCGCAAGGCGCTTTCCGCTACGTGCAGCTCGTCGGGTTTGATGCCGTTGTTCTTCATCTGCTTGGGCATCAGGTATTGCTTGGCGATCACGATCTTTTCGTCTTCCGTGTATCCCGACAGGCGGATGACCTCCATCCGGTCAAGAAGCGGCGCCGGAATGTTCATCGAGTTCGCCGTGGCGACGAACATCACGTCGGACAGGTCGTACTCAACCTCGATGTAGTGATCGACGAACGTGTCGTTCTGTTCCGGGTCGAGCACCTCCAGCAGCGCCGAGCTCGGATCGCCGCGGAAGTCCTGGCCCATCTTGTCCACTTCGTCCAGCAGGAACAGCGGGTTGCGTACGCCGACCTTGGACATGTTCTGCAGGATCTTGCCGGGCATCGAACCTATGTAGGTGCGGCGATGGCCGCGGATCTCGGCTTCGTCGCGCACCCCACCCAACGACATCCGGACGAACTTGCGGCCCGTGGCCCTGGCAACCGACTGGCCAAGCGATGTCTTGCCCACGCCGGGCGGTCCGACGAGGCACAGGATCGGGGCCTTCAGCTTGTCCACTCGTTGCTGGACCGCGAGGTACTCGACGATGCGCTCCTTGACCTTCTCCAGCCCATAGTGGTCGGCGTCGAGGATCTTCACGGCGTGCGCGAGATCCTTGCTGATCTTGCTCTTCTTGCGCCACGGCAGGGCCAGGAGCGTATCGATGTAGTTGCGCACGACAGTGGCTTCGGCCGACATCGGCGACATCATCTTGAGCTTTTTCAACTCGCCCATGACCTTGGCCTCGGCCTCCTTGGACATCCTGGCCGCCTTGATCTTCTTTTCCATTTCGTCGAGGTCGGCGTTCTCGTCGCCCTCCCCGAGTTCCTTCTGGATGGCCTTGACCTGTTCGTTCAGGTAGTACTCGCGCTGGCTTTTCTCCATCTGGCGCTTGACGCGGCCGCGAATGCGTTTTTCCACTTGCAGAATGTCGACTTCGCCCTCGAGCACACCAAGCAAATGCTCGAGCCGCTTGCCGACTTCCCCCATTTCGAGGATATGCTGTTTCTGCTCGAGCTTGAGCGGCAGGTGCGCCGCAATGGCGTCAGCCAGCCTGCCGCCCTCGTCGATGCCGGACATCGACGTAAGGATTTCCGGCGGAATCTTCTTGTTGAGCTTCACGTACTGGTCGAACTGGGCGAGCAGCGCACGGCGCATCGCCTCGACCTCGTTCGCGCTGCCCGGGTCGCCCGCCATCGGCAGGGCCCTGGCAACCAGGTACTCCCCGCGGTCCTCGACGGCATCAATCTGTGCGCGCTGCGTGCCTTCGACCAGCACTTTCACGGTGCCGTCGGGCAGCTTCAGCATCTGCAGGACCGTCGCAATGGTGCCGATCTCGTTCAAGTCTTCCGCGCCCGGATCGTCCTTCGCCGCCTGCTTTTGGGCGACGAGCAGGATGTGCTTGCCGGCCTCCATGGCCATGTCGAGGGCCTTGATGGACTTGGGGCGCCCGACGAACAGCGGAATGACCATGTGCGGGAAGACCACGACGTCGCGCAGCGGAAGCAGCGGGAGTGCGGTCAGGTCGGCGGGAAGCGTCGTGTCATTGGCCATGCGTGCCTCGAGGAATGGGATTCTGGAAGGAAAATGGGGGCACAAGGCCGGCGTGTCAAGCTGCCGAACCCGTCAAGACCGCCATTTCCCGTTGGATTTGCGAAATCCGGCGGAAATCAGGAGTGCGCGGCCGCCATCTTGGGCGGGTCCGCGAACATCAGCAGGGGCTTGCCGTCGTTGGCGATCGTCGACTCGTCCACGACTACCCGGGCGAGGTTGGACAAAGACGGCAGGTCGTACATCACGTCGAGCAGGACCTGCTCCAGGATGGAGCGCAGGCCGCGTGCGCCGGTCTTGCGCGCGAGCGCCTTTTTCGCGATGGCGCGCAGTGCGGGCTCCCGCACCTCGAGTTCGACACCTTCCAGGCGGAACATCTTCTGGTACTGCTTGATCAACGCATTCTTCGGCTCGACCAGAATCTGGATCAACGCGTCCTCGTCCAGCTCGTCCAGCGTGGCCGCCACCGGCAGCCGGCCGACGAATTCCGGAATCAGGCCGAATTTGATCAGGTCTTCGGGCTCGGTGCCGCGCAGCAGCATCGTGATGTTCTTGCGGTCGTCGGGGCTCGCGACCTCGGCACCGAAACCGATGCCTGTCTTGGTCGAGCGCTGGCGGATGATCTTTTCCAGGCCATCGAACGCGCCGCCGCAAATGAACAGGATGTTGGTCGTGTCGACCTGCACGAATTCCTGGTTTGGATGCTTCCGGCCGCCCTGCGGCGGAACCGAGGCAATCGTGCCTTCGATCAGCTTGAGCAGCGCCTGCTGCACGCCTTCGCCCGAGACATCACGGGTGATCGACGGGTTGTCGCTCTTGCGGGAAATCTTGTCGATCTCGTCAATATAGACGATGCCGCGTTGCGCCTTCTCGATGTCGTAGTCGCACTTCTGCAGGAGCTTCTGGATGATGTTCTCGACGTCCTCGCCGACGTACCCGGCTTCGGTCAGCGTGGTCGCGTCCGCGATCACGAACGGCACGTCAAGCAGCCGGGCAAGCGTCTGGGCGAGCAGTGTCTTGCCCGAACCGGTCGGTCCGATCAGAAGGATGTTGGACTTGGTGAGTTCGACATCGTCTTCCTTGGTTACCGCCTCCAGCCGCTTGTAATGGTTGTAGACGGCGACGGAAAGAATCTTCTTCGCCGGCTCCTGACCGATCACGTACTGGTCGAGGCTCTGCCTGATTTCATGGGGCGTGGGTAACTTGTTGCGGTCGGCGCGCGCGGCTTCGCTGCCGGCGCCCTCCTCGCGGATGATGTCGTTGCAAAGCTCGATGCACTCGTCGCAGATGAACACCGACGGGCCCGCGATGAGCTTGCGCACCTCGTGCTGGCTCTTGCCGCAGAAGGAGCAGTAGAGAAGCTTGTCGCCGGAAGATTTGTCGGCCATTCAATGACCTGTGTCGTGAACCTGCGGGGATTTCTCGCTCAACTTTACGCGCTCTCGGCCCGGTTCTGCAAGACCTTGTCCACAATCCCGTATTCCCTGGCAGCATCGGCCCACAGGAAATTGTCGCGGTCGTGGTCGCGCTCGACCTGTTCCACCGTACGACCGGTGAATTGCGCCATCATTGTAATGAATCGGCGCTTCAGGTCGATGGAGTATTGCGCATGCCGTTCGATGTCGGAGACCTGGCCCTGGAATCCGCCGGAAGGCTGGTGAATCATGATCGTGGAATTGGGCAGCGCAAAACGCTTGCCCTTGGCACCCGCGGCCAGGAGAAACGCGCCCATGCTTGCGGCCATCCCTACGCACATCGTGGACACATCGGGCTTGATGAACTGCATCGTGTCGTAGATGGCCATTCCGGCGGATACCGAACCGCCGGGAGTATTGATGTAGAAACTGATGTCCTTGTCGGGATTCTCGGACTCGAGAAACAGCATTTGCGCGACGATCAGATTCGCGGTGCTGTCGTTCACCGGGCCCACCAGAAACACGATGCGTTCCTTGAGCAGCCGCGAATAGATGTCGTAGGCCCGCTCGCCGCGCCCGCTCTGTTCAATGACCATCGGCACGAGCCCCAATGCGGAGGGCTGGGACGAGCTTGGCGTTTGATGCAGCGGTTCGGACATCACTTGGGGCATTCCTTACAGGTTGTTCGCGGCAATTGTGGGATACAGCATCGGGAACGTAGGGGTGCCCGTTCCGCAAAGATGGGACCGGCGGGCGCGTACGTCAAGTTGTCCCGACGGACGATGAAGACTGGCCCTTGGCAAACCGCTCAAGTCTGTGCGGGCGCCATCAATGTCTCAAAAGTCGTCGGCGCGTCGGACACCTTTGCCTGGCCGATTACCCAGTCGACCACGTTGCGTTCGACGGCAAGCACCTCGAAATCGTTCAGCCTCTCGGGCTTCTCGAAATGCCAGCGTATGACGGCGTCCGGCTGTTCGTATGTTTGCGCGACGTCCTGAACCAGCGCCCGTATCTGTTCGGGCCGCGCCTCGAGATGCTTTTCGCGCACGATTTCGCCCATGATCAAGCCCAGCGCGACGCGGTCCTCGGCCTGCGGACGGAACATTTCCGGCGTGAGCTTGATGTCCTCGGGTTTCATGCCCTGCTGCTGGAGGTTGGCCGCCATCCGCCGGGCCAGCTGCAGCGCCTCCTGTTCAACCAGCGACTTCGGCAGCGTCAACTGTGTGGTCTGGCGCAAGCCCTTCAGGGCCTGATCCTTGAGCAATGCTTCGATCTTGCGCTTCAGCTCGAGTTTCAGGTTCGATTCGACTTCGGCGCGCAATTCATCGACGTTGCCGCTCTTGATCCCGAAAGCCGTGGCAAATGCGCTGTCCAGCTGAGGAACGTCGGGCGCGTTGACCTGCTTCACCGTCAATGAGAACCGAGCAACCCGACCTGCAACTTCCTTGCCGTGATAGTCAGCGGGAAAGGTGAGCGCAAATTCGCGGGTCTCGCCCGCAGCGGCGCCATGCAGCGCCACTTCGAATTCCGGAAGCATGCGCGACTCGCCCAGGGTAATCGCAAAATCCCGGGCCTGGCCGCCCGCGAACTCGACCCCGTCGATCGTGCCCGTGAAATCCACCAGCGCGCGGTCACCATCTTGCGCGCCGCGCGCGACGGGAGTGAACACGGCGCGCTGCCTGCGCAGAACTTCGAGCGTGCGGTCGATGTCGCCGGGCATCACTTCGACCTGCGGACGTTGGATCGCGATGGACGCGAGATCGCCCAGCTTGATTTCGGGATAGACCTCGAACACCGCCGAGAATTCGAATGCCCCGTCCGCCGCCTCCTTGGCCGACTCGTTTGCCGAACCTGCCCCTTGCCGCGGCTCGATGCGCGGGTATCCGGCGACCCTGATGTTCTGTTCGCGCACCGCCTCGTTGAAGGCCGCCTGCACGGCGTCGGAGATGACGTCCGAGCGCACTGACGGACCGTACTGCTGCACCACCATCTTGAGCGGCACCTTGCCGGGACGAAACCCCGGCAGCTTGACGGTCTTCGCCAGCCGCGCGAGGCGTTTCTCGACCTCGCCTTCGATCTGCGCGCGCGGAACGGCGACATTGAGCCGGCGTTCAAGCTGGCTCAACGTTTCAATCGTGGATTCAATCGGTTTTTCCAACGCGGTTTGCATGCGCCCAGAATCCTTGCTATGTTGTTTCGGTGGTGCGAAAGGGGGGACTCGAACCCCCACGGGCTGCCCCGCCAGCTCCTAAGGCTGGTGCGTCTACCAATTCCGCCACTTTCGCAGTTTGCTCAATTGGCAACTGAGTTGGCATCTGAGTTGGCAACTCAATTTCGCAACTGAGTTTGGCAACTGAATTTGGCAACTGAATTTGGCAACTGAGCTGGCAGCTTGCTACGCAGGTTCTAGAACTGCGGGTTACAACTGCAGTTTACTTAACCCCGGCAACCTCTTTCGCCGAACGGGCAATTATAGCGCAAAGCGGCCACACCACGATAGCCGCGGCGGCGCTTGCTGTCGCGACGCGCAAGCTTGCCCTTTTGGAACAGATTCACCCAATTCGCGTGTCCGTCGGCCATTACGAAAATTTTCCCGTCGCGTCGCGCCTCATGCCGGCGCGGCTGCGGCCGGCTGTCGTCGCGATCTATCGCTTCGCGCGTGCCGCCGACGACCTGGCGGATGAGGGCGACATGTCTGCCGATGCACGCTTGGCTGCGCTGGACGCCTTCGATGGCCAACTCGATCGCATCGAACGTGGCGTGGCGACAACGGACGCACCGTTCCCGGCGCTTGCCATTGCCATCCGCGAACACGGTCTGCCGCTGGCGCCTTTCCATGACCTGGTTTCCGCATTCCGACAGGACGTTACAGTGACGCGCTATGCGAATTTCGACGGTGTGCTGGACTACTGCCGCCGCTCCGCCAATCCAGTCGGACGACTGTTGCTTGCATTGTATGGCGCGCAAACGCCCGCCAACCTCGAGGCCGGCGACGCCATTTGCACGGGACTGCAGCTCACCAACTTCTGGCAGGACATCGCCATTGACTGGAAGATGAACCGCGTCTACCTGCCCCAGGACGACCTGCTGCGCTTCGGCGTGCGCGAGACGCAGATTGCGGAAGCCCGCGTGGACGACGCGTGGCGCGCGCTGCTCACATTCGAGGTCGCACGCGCCCGCGGACTGCTTGAGGCCGGTCGCCCGCTCGCGCGCGCCTTGCCGTGGCGCCTGGGTCTGGAACTGTCGGCGATCATCAGCGGCGGCCTGCGCATCCTCGATCGCATCGATGCCGTCGACGGCGACGTCTTCGCGCACCGGCCCATGCTTTCGACCCGCGACTGGTTTGTGGTCGCCTGGCGCACGATCATCCCCTCGAAGGCGGCCCTTGCATGACGCCCGACCAATATTGCCAGCAGAAGGCGGCGGCCAGCGGTTCGAGCTTCTACTACAGCTTCCTGTTCCTGCCACCGCCACGCCGGCGCGCGATCACGGCGCTCTACGCATTCTGCCGTGAAGTGGACGATGTCGTCGACGAGATCGGCGATCCCGACGTGGCCCGCGCCAAGCTCGCGTGGTGGCGACGCGAAGTCGTGTCGATCTTCGCCGGCCAGCCCTCGCATCCGGTTGCCCTCGCGCTGCACGGCATCGTCCGCGAATTCGACCTGCCGGAAGCCCATTTCCAGACGGTCATCGATGGCATGTCGATGGACCTCACGCAACAACGCTTCCTGGACTTCCCGGCACTTGAACTCTATTGCCACCGCGTCGCAGGTGTCGTGGGGCTCATGTCCGCGGAGATCTTCGGTTACGTCGATCCCGCAACCAAGGGCTATGCGCGCGACCTGGGCGTTGCCTTTCAGTTGACCAACGTCCTCCGCGATGTCGGCGAAGACGCGCGGCGCGGTCGAATCTATCTGCCCCAGGACGAATTGCAGCGTTTTGGCGTGCCCCCTTCGGCGCTGCTGCGAGGCGAATACAGCGCCGAATTCCGGCACCTGATGCGTTTCCAGGCGCAGCGCGCGCAGACCTGGTACGAGCGCGCGTTGGCGCAATTGCCGGCGCAGGACCGCAAGGCGCAGCGCACCGGTCTCATCATGGCAGCGATCTACCGGACGCTGCTCGACGAGATCGCCCGCGACGGCTACAAGGTCCTCGATCGCCGCACCTCCCTCACGCCGTTGCGTAAACTCTGGCTGGCCTGGCGAACGTGGCGCTCGGCATGAATCCGGTCGCTGTCATCGGCGGTGGCTGGGCCGGATGCGCCGCCGCGGTGACGCTCGCGCGCGCCGGCATGCAGGTCAGGTTATTCGAGAGCGCCCCGGTATTGGGCGGTCGCGCCCGCCGCGTCATGCGCGCCGGATTGCCGCTGGATAACGGCCAGCATCTGCTGCTCGGCGCGTACGAGCAGACACTCGCCCTATTAGCCCTGGTGCATGGCGACATCGCCGCTCGTGCGGTATTGACGCGCAGGCCACTGACCATCATGCCACTGGCGCGGAAACAGGAGGGCGCGCTGACCTTTGTCCGCAGCAGGCCGGCGGGCGCGCTCGGACTGTTGCTTGGCCTGTTGTCGGCACATGGACTGACGTGGCGCGAGCGCATCGCCAATATCGCCTGGTTCCTTCGCCTGAAGCGCGCGGGATTTGCGCGGGGTCCGAATGAAACGGTCGCCCGGATGCTCGCCGCGCTGCCGCAACGGGCAGCACAGGGCCTGTGGGAACCACTCTGCCTGGCCGCGCTCAACACGCCGCCCGAAATCGCGTCCGCGCAGATCTTCGCCAACGTGCTCAAGGCCGCCTTCGCAGGCAACGCCGACGCCAGCGACTTCCTGCTGCCGGCGACCGACCTGACGGCGATGTTTCCCGAGGCCGCCGCACGCTTCGTCGAGCGCCGCGGTGGCGTAATGCGGACCGCAATGCCCGCGCGCATCGTCCGGGCGGTCAGCAACGACACGACTTTGCGGGTCGGCGACGCAATGCATTCCGCACGCGCCGTTGTGATTGCCGTGGGACCGCACCAGCTGCCCGGCGCCTTCGCGCCCGAAGCGCTGACCGCGAGACCGGAGCTGCGCGAATTTCTCGAGCAAATGGCGGCGCTGGCCTATGAGCCGATCGTCACCGTTTGGCTGGGATACGCGACCGCGATATCGCTGCCGGCGACCATTGCGCGACTCGACGATGCGCCCGGCCAGTGGGTCGTCGACAGGCCAGAAATCCTGGCGCAGGCACACGCGGATCCCGGCCGCCCTCCGTTACAGCAGTTGCTCGCCGTGATCGTGAGTGCCAGCGGGCCACACGAACGGCTCGATCATGGCGGACTCATGCGCGCGGTCGACGCCCAGTTGCGCCGCCTGCAGCCTGCGCGTTCGCCATGCACGTGGTCGCAGGTCATTGCCGAACGGCGCGCCACGTATGCCTGCACGCCGCGGCGCATGCGTCCCGGTCAGGTACGTCTGGTCGCCGGCGTCTATCTTGCGGGAGACTACGTGGATGCGGATTATCCGGCGACACTGGAAGCTGCGGTCCGCAGCGGCATCGCCGCGGCGGAGGCCGTCCTGACGGACGTGCGGCTCGATGTGCGGCAATGAACTTCGTCCCACCCGCACCGATCCTCGCGATCGGCCCCCCCGCGTCTCTAGGTGCGCGCGCTGCCGGGTCGATTGCGCAACAGGCGCTGCTGCTCGCGGGCCCATTCGCGGTCCTTGATTGTATCGCGCTTGTCGTGCTGCTTCTTGCCCCTGGCGAGCCCGACTTCGATCTTGACGCGGCCGTTCCTGTAATGCAGGTCAAGGGGGGCAAGCGTGTATCCCGCGCGTTCCACCTTGCCCACGAGGCGGTCGATCTCCTCGCGATGCATGAGCAGCTTGCGCGTGCGCGTCGGGTCCGCATTGACGTGCGTCGATGCCGTGGCCAGTGGCGTAATGTGGGCGCCGATGAGCATCAGTTCGCCGTTCTTGACGACGACGTAGGCCTCCTTGAGGTGAGCCCTTCCCGCACGGATGGCTTTCACCTCCCACCCGGTGAGGGCAAGTCCGGCTTCGACGCGCTCCTCGATGAAATAATCGTGGAAGGCCTTCCGGTTTTCGACGATGCTCATGCCTGACCCTGACCTGCTCTTTTCCTTTTGCGGCCCTCATTCTAGCAATCGATGCAACGCGTCCTGAAATCCGTCCTTGTTCCATACAACGCCGCGCGCATGTTCGAACTGGTCGACCTCGTTGAGCGCTATCCGGAATTCCTTCCCTGGTGCGGCGGGGCACACGTTGCAGACGAGCGTGCCGACGGCAAGACCGCCCGCATCGACATCGACTATCACGGCATCAAGGCGCACTTAACTACCGACAACGTCAATCGCGCCCCAGAGTCCATTGTCGTCACGTTGCGCGACGGTCCGTTCCGGCACCTGCATGGCGAATGGCGCTTCCATGCGCTTTCACCGGACGCATGCAAGGTCGAATTCGAGCTGGCCTATGAATTTTCGACGCATCTGCTCGAAACGGTGGTCGGCCCGGTCTTCAGCCACATCGCGAATACGTTCATCGATGCGTTCGTGCGCCGCGCCGAAGCGGTCTATCCCAAACCGGCATGACGACGTCGCGCCTTGCCGTCACGGTGGCCTATGCCGCACCCGATGCCGAGGCGCTCGTCGTCGTTAAGCTGTCCAGAGGCGCCACGGTCAATGATGCCATTGCGCGATCGGGAATCGTGGCGGCACTGGCGCTCGATCCGACGCTGCTCGAATTCGCCATTTTCGGGCGGCGCGCAAAGGGCCAGACGCCGCTCGAAGACGGCGATCGTGTCGAATTGACTCGTCCACTGGTCGCCGATCCGAAGCGGGCGCGACGCAAGCGTGCCGCCGGCCAACCCAAGGCCGGATCCAGCCTGCAGAACAAGCCGCGCGGTTGAGATTTCTCATGTCGGATCTCGGTCCGGAGAAGCGACGGCAGCGCTCCCTTTGCCTCAATCGACAAAATCCGGGACAATGGACAGATGTTTGCCCTCCCCGCACGCCATATCCGGAATGCGCTGGCCGTTGCATCGGCGCTCGCCATTGCGCTGCCGAATTGCGCCAGCGCCCAATCGGCGTCCCCGCAAGACACGCTCGCCCGCTCCGCGAAGGTGGCCGCAACCTTTGCGTGGAACGGCGCGCAGGACGTCGCCATCTACGCGCTGGGTCTCATCGGCGTCGATTACCGTTTCGGCGGTGAAACCCCGGAGTCCGGCGTCGATTGCAGTGGTCTGGTGCGCTATGTCTTCCAGCAGGTCACGGGCGTCACGTTGCCGCGTACATCGAAGGAACTGAGTCGGCTGGGCAACAACGTCGCCAGCGCCGACCTGGCACCTGGAGACCTCGTGTTCTTCAACACCCGCCGCCTGCCCTTCTCGCACGTCGGCATCTATCTGGGTGACAACCGATTCATCCATGCGCCATCCACGGGAAGCGAAGTGGAGATTTCGCGGTTGTCCGAAAGTTATTGGCAGAAGCACTTCAACGGCGCGCGCCGGCTGGTGGGGGTTGTGCCTTCGCTCGTTCCTTCGGCCATTGCGGCCCCTATTTCGGGATCTGTATCCGCGGACGCGACCGCGTTGTGGGCACCGCTTCCCGCGGCGGACGGCAGGGAATGAGCAGATTGACCTGCAGGAAAACTGCCCGGTAACAGGTCGTCACTCCCTGGCGCCGGCACGGCGCAATTGCTCGGCCATCTTCTTCTCGTTTCCGCGCTGCGCCCAATCCAGCGCCGACGCGCCGGTCTGGTTGCGGCGATTGACGTCAGCCCCTTTGGCGACGAGCAATTCCACCGTGGATCCTTTTCCCTCCCGGACCGCCATCATCAGCGCGGTCGTCCCGTTGGGTGACGAGGCATTGATATTGGCACCTTCGGCGAGCAGATAACTGACGATCGCATCGAATCCTCCGGTGGCAGCGTAAATGAGTGCGGTCCAGCCGGTGTTCTCCAGGCTGGCACCCCGCCCTCGCAGCGTACGCACGATGCCGAGATTTCCGGAGAGTGCCGCCACCATGATCGCGGTGTCGCCGAACTTGTTGCGCGCATTGACATCGGCCTTGGCCGCGAGCAGCACCTCCACCGTATTGGCATTGCCGCCTCGCGCGGCAATGACCAGCATGGGGTTGCCCATGGCGTCAACGGCATTCGCATCCACACCTCGCGCAAGCAGCTCCTTTACCTGAACCACGCGATCGTTGGCCACGGCGATGGCGAAATCCTCCTCCAAAGTGGCCGCTCCAGCGTGCATGAAGGTGACGCATGTCGACAACGCCACCAGGAAACTGCTAACCGGCAAACGACGGTCAGTGCAGCTGCGGATCGGCATCTCGGGCAATCCTGAACAAGTGGAAGAAATTGTCGGACGTGGCGCGTGCGATCGCATCCACGGGCGCCCCACGCAGTTGGGCGATCGCTTCGCCGACATACCGAACCCATGCCGGCTGATTGCGCTTGCCGCGGAACGGTACCGGCGCGAGATAGGGACTGTCGGTCTCGATCAGCATGCGGTCGAGCGGAACGCGCCGCGCCACGTCTTTCAATTCGACCGCATTCTTGAACGTGACGATGCCCGAAAACGAAATATGGAAACCCAGGTCAAGGGCGGCCCGCGCGACTTCCCACGTTTCGGTGAAGCAGTGCATGACGCCGCCCACTTCGCCCGCACCCTCGTCGCGCATGATGGCGAGCGTATCCACTGCGGCAGCGCGCGTGTGGATCACCAGCGGCTTTTTGGCTTCCCTGGCAGCGCGAATGTGCGTGCGAAAGCGCTCGCGCTGCCATTCGAGGTCGCCCTCCAGCCGGAAGTAATCGAGTCCGGTCTCGCCAATGGCAACCACCTTGTCCGCCTGCGCCATCGCGACCAGTTCGGCGACGGACGGCTCGGGCGTATTCACGTAATCCGGGTGGACTCCGGCCGTCGCATACAGGTTCGCATGGCTCTGCGCGATGGCCAGCACGTTCGACCATGCCGGCAGATCGACGCCGATGCACAACGCATGGGTAACCTCGTGCTCGCGCATCGCCGCCAGCAGTTGCGGCAACTCGGCCGCAAGCTCCGGAAAATCGAGATGACAGTGGGAATCGACGAACACGGGGGGGGCAAGTCTCGGTAGTCGGGGAACAGCATGCCCATCCCAATCGGGCACGTGGTCGGCAGAGGGGCATTGCTGATGTCGTGTCCCTGATTTCTGACCCCGGGACGCTACATCGTGTGCGTGGGCCGGTTGGTCGCCAGCGCTTCGCCCAGGACTTTCTCGATCGTGGCCCGTGCCGCCGCGCCGGTGTCGTCCAGCGTGAACTGCACGCCGATTCCCTGCGTGCGATTGCCCTGCACGCCTTCGGGCGTGATCCAGACCACTTTGCCCTGAACCGCAAGGCGGTTGGGGTCGTCCATCAGCGAGAGCAGCATGAATACTTCCTCGCCGAGCGCATATTGGCGCGACGTTGGAATGAAGATGCCGCCACCCTTGAGAAACGGCATGTACGCCGCGTAGAGCGCGGCCTTTTCACGGATGTTGAGCGACAGCACGCCCGGTCGTGCAACGCTTGCGACCGGTATAGCCGGGGGTGCCTTGCGATCCACCATGCCGAAGCATTTCCTAGCGAAACAATTCGCGATAACCGATTAACATGGCCTCGGCGACGAGGCGTGGCTGCAACGGATGTGCAATCCATGCCCGCTGCCAAAGCAATGTCCGATGATAGCGAAACAGCGGGACCGGCGCCACCGCATTGGCCAACGGACCGAATGCGGCGGAAAAATCGGTGTTGCGCAGGGGCACGCCTCCCGCCGCAACGCGGGAGAGATCCGCAGTCCAGGCGAGCAGCCAATCAATGACTTGCCCCAGTCGCTCGCGGCGCTGGTCCTTCGGCGCCGCTTCGATTCTCGCCGCCAGAAAGACCGGCGACAACGCCTCCGGCCTCGCGAAAGCCTGCATCCATAGAGTGCGCTCGGCCTGCCACTCTGCCCCGGCCAGGGCGAGTGCAGCAATCGGCGCGCCGCCGGCCTGCGCCAAGGCGAACCCTGGCTCGGGCACGCCCTGCTGCGCGAGCCAGGTCTCCGCGACGGCTGTGGTGGGCCGCGGCGCCGGCATGCGCCTGCACCGGCTGCGCAGAGTCGCAGGCACGCGTCCGGGCTGGTGGGTGACCAGAATGAGATAGGTCGATGGGGGTGGCTCCTCGAGCGTTTTCAGTAGCGCATTCGCGGCCGCGGGGTTCATGGACTCGGCTGGAACAATCACCGCAACCTTGGCGCAACCACGATGGCTCGTCAGTTGCACCCACTCAATCAGTGCGCGGATGCGATCAACCGGTATGGGATCCTGCGCTTTCACCTCGCCGTCCTCATCGAAGACGAAGGGTTCAATCATCTGCAGATCGGGGTGCTGTCCGGCCACAACGTAGTGGCAGCTCGCACACGTACCGCACGCGAAACCGTCCTCCCCCGGCGTCTCGCAAAGCAGCGCCCGCGCGAAGTTGCTCGCCAGTGTGCGTTTGCCGATGCCGCGCGGACCATCGAGCAATATCGCATGCGGCCAGGTAGCCCGTGCCGCGAGTGCTTCGCGCGCGACCGGGAGCTGCCATGGCAGCGGCAGGGGCCAGTGCGGATCGGCTTCGGTACTTTGCAAATTCGTCACGATCAGAATGCCTCGAGCAGTCGGCTCAGATCCGACTGCACTTCGTTCATGGGTCGCGCAGCGTTCACCACGCGGAAGCGCGCCGGTTCCCGCGCAGCGCGTTCGAGGTAGACATTGCGCACGCGTTCGAAAAAGGCGAATTCCTCGCGTTCGAATTTGTCGAGGTCGCGGCCACTGGCGCGGCCCCGCTCGAGGCGTTCCCGGGAAACTTCGATCGGTACGTCGAACAGGATCGTGAGGTCCGGCCGGCAGTTCGACGGAATGAAGCGTTCGAGTTCGGCGATGCGCTCACGCGGAACCCCGTGCCCTCCGCCCTGGTATGCGAACGTGGCGTCGGTAAAGCGATCGCACAATACCCAGTCGCCTCGTGCGAGCGCCGGATCGATCACTTGTTCCACGTGCTCGCGCCGCGCCGCGAACATGAGCAGCGCCTCCGTGTCGTGCGTCATCGGATGCGTGAGCAGCAATGCCCGAAGGGCCTCGCCCAGCGGCGTCCCGCCGGGCTCGCGGGTCGCCACGACTGTCCGTCCGCGGGTCAGCAGGGCTTCCTTGAGCCAGGCGGCGTGGGTGCTCTTGCCGGCGCCGTCGATGCCTTCGAGCGATATGAAGCGGCCACGCGTTATCACGGGTTGGTAGCCTGTTCGATCAGTGATGGCGACAGGCACATCAGCGCCCGCCCTTCTGGAATTTTGCCACGGCGCGGTTGTGGTCGGGGAGATTGGCCGAGAACTGTGACGACCCGTCGCCGCGCGCAACGAAGTAGAGGTACTCGGTTGCCGGAGGATGCAAGACAGCATCCAGCGATGCTTGCGACGGCAGCGCGATTGGCGTCGGCGGCAACCCGTCGCGTGTGTAGGTATTCCACGGGGTGTCGGTTTCGAGGTCCCTACGGCGCAGGTTGCCATCGAACCTGTCGCCCATGCCGTAGATCACCGTGGGATCGGTCTGCAGACGCATGCCGCGCTTCAGGCGGTTGATGAACACCGACGCAACCAGCGGCCGATCGACGGGTCGTCCCGTTTCCATTTCCACGATCGATGCCAGGATCAGTGCTTCGTCGGGAGAGGCCAGAGGGAGCCCGTCGGCGCGCGTCTCCCACGCAGCGGCAAGGCGTCTGGACATGGCTTCATGCGCACGGCGCAGCAACGCCAGGTCACTGCTGCCGGCCGAGAAGAAATACGTGTCGGGGAAGAATCGGCCCTCAGCTCCCTTGCCTGGAGCCCCCAGTCGCCCCATCAGTTCGCGTTCCGGAAGGTCGAGGACCGTGTTCTTCACCTGTCCCTGGGCGCGCAACGCGCGCCGGACATCCGCAAACGTCGTGCCTTCGATGATCGCGAAGGAGGTCTGCGTTGCATCTCCTTGCGTCAGCCGGCCGAGCAATTCACGCAGCGTGATCCCCGTCTCGATTTCGTAACTTCCGGCCTTGATCGCGCGGTCCACGCCCTGCCAGCGCGCGAGCGCGATCATCGGCCACGACTGCGGCAGCACATTGGCACCCTGCAATTCGCGCGCGACGGCGGCCAACGACGTTCCCGGTTTCACTTCGAATGCGAAGGGCGTTTGCGGCAGCGCCAGCGGCCACATGAAAACCCTCCAGACAGCGCCCGACATCCCGATTGCGAGCAGCAGCAGGGCGACCGCAATGTAACGGGCAGCGCGTGGCAGGGTCATGACGGGACGGTACGCTTTCCATCGCGGCAGCATGTCCGGCCGCCGGCAACGCATTGAGTTATGAATCAGGTGGAGCGGCGCATTATAATCGCCGCATGGCCTTCCCCCACGCCGCCTGCGCGCGCCGACCCGCGGCCGGCTTCACGTTGATCGAGATCATGGTCGTGATCGTGATTCTCGGCGTGCTTGCCGCATTGGTGGTCCCCAAGGTTCTGGAACGGCCCGACGACGCACGCGCCGTTGCTGCAAAAAGCGACATCGCGACGATCATGCAAGCGTTGAAACTGTATCGGCTGGACAATCAGCGCTATCCGACCGGAGAACAGGGGCTGAATGCGCTGGTCGCCAAACCCGAAACAGCGCCGATACCGCCGAACTGGAAACCGGGCGGATATCTGGAGCGGATGCCCAAGGATCCGTGGCAGAACCCCTATCAATTTCTCAATCCCGGTTTGAAGGGCGAAGTCGACGTGTTCAGTTTCGGCGCGGACGGGCAACCGGGCGGCACCGGCAAAGACGCCGACATCGGCTCGTGGGATCTCTAGGAGCTTGCCGGGGTCTTGCGCCGCCCTGCATCCAGGCGCCGCGCGCGCGGCCCGTTCGCGGATTCACGCTGGTCGAAATCCTGGTGGTCGTCGCGATCATTGGCATCAGTGCGGGACTGGCGGCACTTGTCTACGATACCGATGACCGCGGGATGGCATCGCGCGAGGCAAAGCGCTTTGCGGGAGCACTCGAACACGCCAGCGCCCGTGCGCAATGGCGCGCCGAGATGATCGGAGTCTCCGCCGATGGCGATGGTTGGCGTTTCTGGAGGCGTTCTGCCGATTCCAACCGCTGGCTCCCGTTCGTCGGCGATGACGTGCTCGACACGCACAGGTTACCCGTCGGAATCGTCCTGACGCCGCTCTCGTTCGCAGGGCAACAGGTGCCGGCGGATGCGATCGTGCCGCTGCGTGCGTCGGGCCACAATGATCCCTTTGCCTTCGTCCTCACCAGCAAGAACGCGCGCATCGTCCTGTCGGCGGATCCGCTGAACCGCGTGACCATGCAGGCGGATACGTCATACGCGCAGCCATGACCCGCGCCCGCGGTTTCACGTTGATCGAAATACTGGTTGCGCTCGCGATCATCGCGGTTGCGCTTGCGGCCGGCATGCGGGCGCTGGCTCAGTCAGCGGACAGCGCCACGGCGTTGAAGGCGCGTACGCTGGCGTTGTGGGTCGCACAGAACCGGCTCGCGGCCGCGCAGGTCGCTGCCCCGTGGCCGGCGCCAGGCAACTACCGGGGCAGTGCCGAGCAAGCGGGCGCGCAGTTCCTGTGGAGCGAAGTGGTCACGACAACCCCCAATCCAGCCTTTCGCAAGATCGAGATCAGCGTCATGGAACCGGATCGTCCGGAATATCAGGTCGCGCATCTGGTCGGCTTCATCGGCAACGCGCAGCCGCAATGAACGTCGAGCGCACCGCGCTTCGCAGCAGTGGTTTCACGTTGGTCGAGGTTCTGTTGGCGCTCGCGATCTTCTGCGTCATCACGATTCTTGCCTACCGCGCGACCGCGTCGCTGACCGAGGGCGAAGCCCGACTCTCTGCCGAAGCCCGGCGCTGGCGAACGCTCGACGCATTGTTCACGCGCTTCGAAGCAGATATCCGGCAGGCCGTACCACGCGCTTCGCGTGCCGGTCCGCGCATCGAACCCGCGTGGCTTGCGCTGCCGGCGGACGGCGCCGGGAACGCGGCGCTGGTGTTCACACGCGCGGGCGCGGAATTCGCGGATGACCCGGGCATCGCCGGGCAACGGATCGGATATCGGTTGCGTGGCCGCGCAGTGGAAATCGCCTACTGGCCACAATTGGACAACGCCGCGGACATTCAGCCGGCCATCTACACGTTGGTCGATGGCATCACGAGGTTCCGCATCGCGTATCTCGGCCGTGCCGGTGCATGGCGCGACAGCTGGCCGGTGCAAGGGGAATCTGCCCTCCCGCGCGCCGTGCGAGTGGAACTGGCGCTGGATAGCGGCGAGACGATCGAGCGATGGTTCGCCCTGCGCTGAGATCCGTCTCGGGCGGCGCCGCACTCCTGCTGGCGATGCTCATTGCGGCGCTCGCCGCGGTAGTCGCGATTGCGGTGGCGGCCGAACAGCTACGCTGGTTCTCGGAAGTCGCGAACCGCCGTGACCAGGTGCAGGCACAGGCACTGGCATTGGCCGGCGTGCAGTGGTCGCGGCAAATCATGCAGGACGATGCACGCGGAGGCTCGATCGATCACCTGGGGGAGCCGTGGGCGTTTCCACTGCCGCGCACGCCACTCGAGAATGGTTCGATCGAGGGCAGCATCGAGGATGCGCAAGGCAGGTTCAACATCAACAACCTCGTCACCAGCGATGCATTGGGCAAGGAGGAAGGGGCACGCCTCGCGCGACTATTCGCGTTGCGTGGAATGTCTCAGGGCACGTTGGGTGCGATCGCAGCATCGCTGATGCCACCTTCCTCCTCCGGCACCGCGTCAGGATTCGCCGAAGCGTCCCCCGCGCAGCCGTTGCCGGCGAGCCTGTGGCCCGTGCGCGCAGCGGAGCTTGCCGCGACTCGCGGCGTCGCTCCGCGAGACGTCTTGCAAATGATGCCTTTCGTCGTGGCGCTCCCGACTGCCACGGTGCTCAATGTCAACACTGCACCACCCGACGTCCTGGCTGCGGCAATACCGGGCATGTCGGCCGACGCACTTGCCACGCTGGTTGCCGAACGCGCCCGGAAACCCTTCGCCACGCTTTCGGACTTTCGCTCGCGGCTGCCGAGCGGCGCAACCATTCCAGACGAAACCACGCTCGGAACTGGCAGCAGCTATTTTCTGGTCAGCGTCCGTGCGCGCCAAGGCGAGACGCTTGCGCAGGCGCGCGCGCTGTTGCGCCGCGACGGGCGCGAATGGCCGATCGTGGTCTGGCAGACGCTCGAGTAAGCTCGTTGCGCGGCGCATTCGAATTCCATCCGGTCGCGTAAACTATGTCGGCTCCTGTGTCTCTTCCACTGCCGATGTCCACACTTCGCGTACTGCTCGACGCTGCGCCCGCTGCCGGCCGGGCGGACGCATGGGCGCTGTTCGACGGGTACGGAAGGGTCGTGCAAACGGGCCGCAGCGCGCCGGACGCCTGGCCCGCCGCCGATCGCAGGGAGGCCGTGCTTGCGGCGTCGTGCGTACGCATCGTGGGGCTGCGCCTGCCCCCCTTATCCGCAGACCGCGTCGCGGCAGCAGCCTCCTTTGCGCTCGAAGACCAATTGGCCGGTCCCGCCGCCGAGCAGCACATTGCCGTGTCATTGCAACGTCGCGACGGAACGCTCGAGGCGATCGTCGCCAACCGCAGGCTGGTCTCCGAACTCGCCGATGACTTCGATCGGGTCGTTGCCGAGCCGGCGCTCGCGCCGTGCCCGCCGCCGCCGCAATGGTTCTGGTACGCCTCCGGCGCCGGTGGAGGATTCGTGCGCAAGCCGGACGGCGCCGCCTTTGCCACGAGCGGACAAGGGGGAGTGCCCGCCGAGCTGCTGCTGGCGCTCGACCATGCTTCGCGCGGAAACAGCGGCCCCACCGAGGTCAGGACCGCATTTGTGCCGGATGAGCCGACGCGTGCAGCCTGTGCGCGTCATGTCGGCACGGCGTTCGTGCCAACCGCGGTGTGGAGCTGGGACGCCGCGGGCATTGAAGCATTTGCGGCGGCACCGGACCTTCGCCAGGGAGAATTCGCCCACGCGGCGCCAAACGCCGTGCGCGGATCCTCGCGCCTGTTCCGATGGGCGGCGGTCCTGGCCGCATTGGCTGTCGGCGTGCATGTCGCCTCATCACTGGGCGAATGGCTTTCGCTGCGCGTGGAGGACTGGCGCGCGAAGTCGGCGTTGGCTTCGCTTGCGCGCGACGCGGGCTTCGCCGGTGCAGAAGACCCGGCCATGGCCATCGCGCGGAGCCATGCCGAAGCGCGCCACCGCGCAGGTCTTGCCGCGCCGGCGGATGCATTGCCACTGCTGGCCCGCGCCGCTCCGGCGTTCGCCGCGTTGCCCGGCGGCGTGCTCAAGTCTGCAACTTATGCCGGAGGCCACTGGACATTCGAACTCGCCACGCTGGAGCCAAGCGCGGCCGCCCGGCTGGAGCGACAATTGGCAAGCGCGGGGCTCGCCACCTTGCAGGCAACCAACGCTACCGGCGCGCGAGTGCGTGTTTCGCTCGGACCGGGTGCGCAATGACCACGATGCGCCTGCTCGAGCACATTCCGGTCCCGCCGGCGTTCGTGCACGCCTGGGACCGCATGTCGTCGCGCGAGCGCATGCTCGCCGTTGCCGCAGTCGCCGTGGTCCTGCTGGCCGCGGCTTGGGGCTGGCTCTGGCAGCCAATGCAGGAAGACAGCCAGCGCGTGCGGCGGGAATTGGTGCGCGACCGGGCCGCGCTCGCCACTGCGCGTGCGCAAGCCGCGGAAATCACCGGATTGCAACGTGGGACGCAAGTCAACGTGAGCAGTGATTCGCGCGTGGCGATCGAGCGAGTCCTGGGCGAGCGAGCGTTGCAAGGCGCGTTGACGTCGCTGGAGGTCAAGGACAACCGGACGACCATCACGTTCGCCGCGATCGGCTTCGGCGCATTGGTCGGTGTGCTTGACACACTCGCGAAAACCGACGGCCTGCGACCACTGGAAGCCACGCTGACCCCGCGTATCGATCCTGGCACCGTGCGTGCCGAAATCACTCTTACGCGATAACCGGACCCATGAAATCTGTCGCGGTGCTGGTTGCGTTCATACTGGTGCTGCTGGCCGCATTGGCGGTGTTCGCGCCGGCAGCGTTGGTTGGCGCGCGACTCGACACGGCTACGCAGGGTCAGTTGCGCCTGGCGGATGCCACGGGAACCGTCTGGAACGGACGCGGGCTGGTCACGGATGCGCAGCGTACGTGGTCGTTTCCGATCGGCTGGAAGGCCGATCCGCTTGCGATGATGCACGGCGACCAGGTGATCGCGCTGCAGGCTGCCGACGGCGGGAACCTGCCGCGTGGGAATGTGGCGTGGCGCGACGGGACTCTGACCCTCGATGGCGTCGCGTTCACACTGCCCGCGACAGCGCTGAACGGAACGCTGGCGGCCGGCAACGCGATGGCCATCGGGGGTTACGTTGCTTTCGACGCGCCCCACTTGACCTGGAGCGGCAGTGGCGGCGACGGGACCGCCTCGGCGCGGTGGAGCGGCGCCCGGCTTGCCGGCAATGCAGGGACACTCGTGCTCGGCACGGTCGCGGTGAACTTTGCGCCGCGCAACGGCCGGATACAAGGCCGCCTAGAGAATCGAGGGGGCGACGTGCGCATCGATGGCGAATTTGCATGGGGCGATACGGGCATCGAGGTCAACGCCACACTGGCGCCGCTGCCGTCGACACCGCCGGCAGTCATCCGCGCGCTCGGCGCGCTGGGGACGCCCGACGCCAACGGCAGCGTACGCGTGCAATGGCGTGGCGGCACGCGTTGACGTGAGTCGCCGCAATCCGCGTCGCGGCAACCCGGGCCGCAATTCCGTGCCCACGGTGGCCACGCTGCCCGCGCGCCTTCCCGCGCTGGACGCCCTGCGCGGTCTCGCGATCCTGGCCATGGTCACATACCACTTCTGCTTCGACCTGCAATATTTCGGCGTGACCCGCTGGGATTTCTACCACGATCCGGTGTGGCTCACCGCCCGCTCGGTGATTCTCTCGTCGTTTCTGCTGATCGCGGGCGTGAGCCTGGTGCTGGCGAATCGCAATGGGCCGCCACCCAAGCGATTTTGGCCGCATGTCGGCAACATCGCTGCCTGTGCGGCGGTGGTCAGCGCCGCCAGTTACGTGTTGTTTCCGGCCTCCTGGATTTGGTTCGGCGTGCTGCATTCGATCGTGGTGTCGCTGATCATTGCGCGTCCGCTGGTCCGCCGCCCCGTGCTGGCGCTGATCTTCGGCGCCATCGTGATTGCGGCGGGTAACCTGTACACGAACGCAATATTCGACAACCGCGCGCTGGGTTGGCTGGGATTCATGACCGCCAAGCCGCGCACCGAAGACTACGTGCCGTTGTTTCCCTGGACCGGAGTGCTGCTGCTGGGTATCGCCTCCGGGGACGCGCTGGTGCGGACCGAATTCCGGCCCATCGCCTTCGCCGCCAGTTGGCCGCACTGGATGGCCTGGCTGGGAAGGCACAGCCTCGCGACCTACATGGTCCATCAGCCGCTGCTGCTCGGCGTGCTTTTCCTGGTCGTCGACCGTTGAGGCATTGCCCGTGCTAGCTGCCACGAGCGTGCGCCGGCAGCACGGCCGTCGCTTCCAGCTCGATCTTGCCGGGCGCATCGAGCAGATCGCTGACGAAAATCATGCTCATCGCAGGATAGTGCGTGCCCATGTGCCTGCGCCAAATCGTACCCAGCTCCCTGCGCGCGGCAAGGTAGCCGGGCTTGTCGCTGCAGTAGGCGGTCATCCGGCAGATGTGACCGGGGACGCCGCCGGCCTCGGCGAGCACTGCGAGTACGTTGGCCAGGGCCTGGTCGAATTGCGGTGCGATCGCTTCCGAATGGAACCGCTGCTGCGAATCCCACCCTACCTGTCCGGCGATGAACACGATGCGGCCGGCGGCGACGTCGATACCATTTGCGTACCCGACCGGAGGCAGCCAGCCTTCCGGAAGCAGAGTTCTGGAATCCATGCCCGGTCAATCGGTGTAGCGCGCCGGGTCGGGATCGTTCGCCCAGTCCGGATCGGGCTTTGGCACCTTCTCGATCCACACCTTCACCAGTGCGACGTGCTCGCGCTCCTCGGCCTGCAGCTCGCGCGCGGCGCGGCGCACCGACTCGACCGTCGCAGCGCGCGCGATTTCACCGAAAAAGCGCTCGGCACGTTCCTCGGCGGCAAGCGCCAGCTGCAACGCATGCCAAGGCTGCATCAGGTAATGCACGTCGTCGATCGGTGCGGTTTCCGGCGCTTCGAACCCTGGCCAGGCAAAGCTTCCTTCTGGCACCTTCGGTGGTTCGGTCCAGCCCATCTCCTCCAGTATCTGGACGGCATGCTTGCCCTCGTACTGTGCCATCGTGCGAAACATCGCCGCAACCTCCAGGTTGTTGTGCGTCTCCATCGCGTCGGCAAAGTCGCTGTAGCGCTGCACAGCCTCCATTTCCATCGCCCAAGCCTGCACCATGAACTCGTCGAGCGTGCGCGGCGCGTCTGGGGCGGCGGGCGTCGCGGCGCTGCCGCGTTTTTTCGTAACCGGGTTCATAGTTCGAATTCCGTTTCGAGTTCGGCGGGCGTGGATTGTTTGTCGATCACATGGGTCGGATAGGGCTTGCGGTCACCTGCATAGAGTATGCCGATGTTGAAGCCGTCGTCGGTCATGATCCGGCGCGCGGCGCGGGCCGGGTCATCGGTCGGTTCCACCGGCGCGGGATGCGCAAATTGCTTCCACTCGCGCTGCTCGGGCCGGAACGTGATGCACGGGCTGAGGATCTCGATGAACGAGAATCCGGGACGACGGATTCCCGCGGCGATGATCTCAGCCGTGCCGTTGGGATCCCCGGCGAACGCGCGCGCCACGAAATTGGCACCGGACGCCAGCGCGATCACCAGCGGATGGAACGAGCGGATACCGGTACCGCCAGGCGACAGCTTGTTGTCCCAATCGGGCTCGGTCGTCGGCGACGCCTGTCCCTTGGTCATTCCGTAGACGTGGTTATCCATCACGATATAGGTCAGGTCGACGTTGCGCCGGCACGCGTGCAGGAAGTGGTTGCCGCCGATCGAGTAGCCGTCGCCGTCGCCGCCTGCCACGAGCACCGTCAGCTCGGGACGTGCGACCTTGAGTCCCGTGCCCGCCGCCAGCGCACGGCCATGCACGCCGTGAAAACCGTAGCAGGACGTGTACGCCGGAATGCGCGACGAGCAGCCGATGCCCGACACGACGACGACGTCGTGCGGTGGCACCTGCACCTTTGCCAACGCCTTGGTGACACTGCTCAGCACGGAAAAATCGCCGCAGCCCGGACACCAGATCGGCTTGTACGCCGACTTGTAGCTTGCCGCGGTGAGTGCGACGGGAGGCGCGATGTCGTTCATGCGGGTTCCCTTTCCCGGACGCCCACGCCCATCCACTCGATGATCGCCGTCGTGAGTTCGCCTGGACGCAGCGGAAGGGGGCCGGGCCGATGGAAACTCGCAGGCTTTCCCGGGAGGTCGTACATTGCGCGGAGATAGCGATAGAGTTGCGCGCCGTGATTCTGCTCGACCACGAGCACGCGCTCGACGGATTCGAGCGCTGCCGCGAGCTTTTCGGGCTGCGTAGGCGCCAACAGGCGCAGCGCGATCAACCGGACGTCAATGCCTATGCGGGCAGCGCGCGCTACCGCTTCGCGCACGGCCGCGGTCGATGATCCGAACGTGATGACGGCGGCGGCGCCGTCGCCTTCGATGTCGGCCCAAAACCGACCGTAATCGTATTGAATGAGCTTGCGTTCGCGCTTGTCGAGTTGCGTAAGGTGATCCTTCGGCTGGCTGCTCGGAATGCCCGCCTCCGTGTGTTCAAGCCCGTCCGCCGTGTAAACGACGCCCGGTGTGCCTGGAATCGCCATCGGCGACACACCCGACTCCGTATTGCGATAGCGCTTGTAGTCCGCTGAATTCGCCGCCGCAGTCAGCCGCCTGCCCACGAAATCGACATCGGCCGGCCGGTCGATGATGGCGCGCGACTGTCCCATGAATTGATCCGACAGCACGATGGCGGGCGCCTGCAACGCCTCGGCAAGCTGCACCGCCCATTGCGTTGTCGCGAGGCAATCGGCGATCGACGTCGGGGCCAGCACAAGGCGCGGTGCGTCGCCATGCAGGCCGCTGACCGCGAAGGAGAGGTCGCTCTGCTCGCTCTTGGCCGGAATCCCCGTCGACGGCCCCCCACGCATCACGTCGACGACAACGATTGGGACCTCAGCGCTGCATGCGAGCCCGATGCCTTCGGTCATCAGTGCAAGTCCGGGTCCGGCGGTAGCGGTGAGCGAGGGTACGCCACCGTACGACGCGCCGATGATCATGTTGACCGACGCCAGCTCGTCTTCGGCCTGCAGCAGCGCGCCGCCGACCTTGGCCAAAGCCGGCGCCATCCATTCCAGCAGTTCGGTGGCCGGGGTGATCGGATAGGCGGCGACAAAGCGGACACCGCCACGAATCGCGCCATAGCCGGCGGCTTCGTTGCCGCTGATCAACCAGCGCCTGCCTTCCGGAGCGCTTCCCGGCGGCAGCGTCGGCACTCCTTCGATGCCCGCCGCGGCATCCATCCCGGCCTGCAGCGCAGCAAGATTCGCCTTGAGCGCTTCATCGGTGCGCTTCCACGAAGCGCGCACGGCCGCTTCGAGTGCAGCGGCGGGCAGGCCGGCCAGCGCGGCGGCCATGCCCAGCGCCACCATGTTGGTCCAGCTCCCGGGGATCGCCTTCGCCATTTTTTTCAGCGGACGCGCCACGAAGTTCGCGCCGGTCGCCTTGAATACGTCGGGCGTCTCACCCTCGTCCGGGTCGCCGATCAGCATGCTGGCAGCGTCGAGCGGGATCTCGCCGGCGAAGCGATGCACGTTTTGCCAGTCGATCGCGAGCAGCAGGTCGAACCGGTCGTCCAGCGTGGCGACGGGCACGCGTGCCAGCCGAACCAGCGCGGCCGCTTCGCCGCCGCGTATCTGGGGCCCGCTGGTGCGCACCATCAGGCCATAGAGCCCGGCCTTCGCGGCCGCTTCGAGCAGCAGCGTGCCGGCGGTCATCACGCCACTGCCGCCGCTGCCGGCGAGCGCGATAGAGATGCCCGCGACCGCCCCGTGCGCCGCACTCGGCGGCCTCAAGGCGCCGGGCGCCGTCGTCCTGGCATTCACCGTGGCTTCCACATCGCTTCTCCGTTGGAGCTCATCCGCGCAGTAGACCGGCTGCGCGGCCCGTTTGGTTTGACCCAGATCAAGGCGTTTGCAATCGCCCTGCCGCACGATGCGTCAATATTTACGCATTGCGGTACTGTAATGCCACAATTGGCCTGGAAACGGTCCGCGCGGCACTTTGGCAACTGTTTCGGACGCGCGCACCAACCAGCCACCCCGACCGGCAGGAGGAAGAGTAGCGATGAATATCGAAGGCCATCGCTGGCTGATGACCGCGGTCAATGCCCCGCTCGAACGCGGCGCGTTCCGGGCCGAGCCAGGCGCCGGGGAAGTCGTCGTGGCCATTGCCGGATGCGGTGTCTGTCATACCGATCTCGGCTACTTCTACGATGGCGTGCGAACCAATCAGCCGCTGCCGCTCACGCTGGGTCACGAAATCAGCGGTCGTGTCGCTGCCGCCGGTGCAGGTGCCGAAGCCTGGCTGGGCAAGGCCGTGATCGTTCCTGCCGTTCTGCCCTGCGGCGAATGCGATCTTTGCCGGCGCGGACTGGCCACGATCTGCCGGTCGCAGAAGATGCCCGGCAACGACATCCATGGCGGATTTGCCTCGCACATCGTCGTCCCTGCGCGGGGCCTGTGCACGGTCGACGAGGCGCGCCTGGCCGCGGCGGGTCTGACGCTGGCCGATGTTTCTGTTGTCGCGGATGCGTTGACGACCCCCTACCAGGCGGTGCGACGCGCCGGAGTCAAGCCGAATAGCCTGGCCATCGTCGTGGGTGCCGGCGGGGTCGGCGGCTACTGCGTGCAAGTCGCGAACGCGTTCGGGGCCAGGGTCGTCGCCATCGACATCGACGACGTCAAGCTCGCGGCCCTCGTCCCGCACGGCGCCGCGCTGACGTTGAATTCGCGGACACAGGATGGCAAGGCGATCAAGGCGGCCATCGTCGACTTCGCGAAGCGCAATGCGCTCCCGACGACCGAATGGCTGATCTTCGAATGCTCGGGCACGGCGCCCGGCCAGTTGACGGCGTTCAGCCTGCTCGTCCACGGCGCGACGCTGTCCGTGGTGGGGTTCACGATGGACAAGGTGGAAGTGCGACTGTCCAACCTGATGGCGTACGACGCGCGGGCACTCGGCAACTGGGGCTGCCCTCCCGAATACTACCCGGCCGCACTCGACCTCGTGCTCGACGGCAAGGTGGCCATCAAGCCGTTCGTCGAACCCCATGCGCTCGACGACATTAATCACGTGTTCGCGGCGGTCCACCACCGCGAAATCCGCAAGCGTGCGGTACTTGTGCCGGCCTGAACGAGGATTCCCCATGAACGCTCCCGATGCCATGACTCCACTGCGCGCCTTCAAGAACCACGACCTCGTCGACGACATCGCCAAGCCGGGCGTGCGTTTCGAGAAGCGACCGGCAAGGACACCCGACGGCAAGACGGCGCCCGGGCTCCACAACGCGTGGATCACGCTGGACAACCCCGCGCAGTACAACTCCTATACCACCGACATGGTCAAGGGCGTGATCCTCGCCTTGCGCGCGGCGTCGAATGCGCGCGACGTGAACTGCGTCGTCTTCACCGGCGCCGGCGACAAGGCGTTCTGCACCGGTGGCAACACCAAGGAATACGCCGAGTACTACGCCGGCCATCCGCAGGAATATCGCCAGTACATCCGGCTGTTCAACGACATGGTCTCGGCGATCCTCGCCTGCGACAAGCCGGTGATCTGCCGCGTCAACGGCATGCGCGTCGGCGGCGGCCAGGAGATCGGCATGGCCTGCGATTTCTCGGTCGCGCAGGATCTCGCCCGCTTCGGACAGGCGGGTCCGAAGCACGGCTCGGCGCCGATCGGCGGCGCGACCGACTTCCTGCCGCCGATGATCGGCAACGAACGAGCGATGGTCGCAGGTGTTCTGTGCGAGCCGTTCTCGGCGCACAAGGCCTGCCACTGGGGCATGGTCGCCGACGTCGTGCCGGCGCTGAAGGTCGACGGCAAGTTCATCGCCAATCCCCTGGTGGAGACGCAACGCTATGCGGACGAGTACGGCCGGATCGTGTTCGGCGACTTCAAGACCGGCGACGCCGCCAGGGAAGGCAAGGCGCTGCTGGCCAAGGGCACGGTCGACCTGTCATTGCTCGATGCCCGGGTCGAAGATCTCTGCGCCAAGCTGCTGCTGACCTTCCCCGACTGCACGACCAAGACGATCGAGGAGTTGCGCAAGCCCAAACTCGACGCGTGGAACCGCAACAAGGAAAATTCGCGCGCATGGCTGGCGCTCAACATGATGACGGAGGCGCGCGCCGGCTTCACGGCGTTCAACGACGGAGCGAAGGACGACCGCGAGGTGGACTTCGTGCTCCTTAGGCAGAAGCTGGCGGCGGGCGAAGGCTGGGTCGGCCCGCTGCACGGCTCGATCCAGCCGAAGCACCGGCGCGAAGGCTGATCGATGGCCGGCGAATCTCCGCTTGCCAGCTGGATCGAGCACGATGGCGCACTGTTGCGCCTCCGGCTCGCGCGGCCCAAGGCGAATCTCGTCGACGCCGCGATGATCGCGGCATTGCACGGCGCCCTCGTCACCGGCCGTGAACAGCGGGAACTGCGCGGCGTGTTGCTCGACGCCGAGGGTCCGCACTTCAGCTTCGGGGCGAGTGTCGACGAGCACCTGCCTGAACACTGTGCCGCGATGCTTTCCGCATTGCACGCGCTGATCCTCGCGATGCTGGAATTCCCGGCACCGATCCTGGTCGCCGTGCGCGGTCAGTGTCTCGGCGGCGGACTCGAAGTCGCGATGGCGGGCGGCCCGATCTTCGCCACGCCTGACGCGCAGCTGGGCCAGCCCGAGATGAAACTCGGCGTGTTCGCGCCGGCGGCCACATGCCTGCTGCCCCGCCGCGTCAACCAGGCCGTGGCGGAAGACCTGCTGTTTTCCGGCCGTTCCATCAGCGGCGAGGATGCACTCGCGGTCGGACTGGTACAGGCGGTCGCCGCCGATCCGGAAGCCGCTGCCTCGGCCTACTTCCAGCAGCATCTCGCGCCCAAGAGTGCCGCCGCACTCGCGTGTGCGCTTGTGGCGGCGCGCGGCGACTACATCGCGGACGTGCGCCGACGGCTCGCCCTGTTCGAGCAAATCTACCTCGAGCGTCTGATGCGGACCCACGACGCGAACGAGGGACTCGCCGCATTTCTTGCCAAACGCCCACCCGAATGGGAGCACCGCTGATGGCCACGATTCCGCCTGTCCTTGCAATCGTCGAACGCTGCCAGGCGCTGTTCGACGACCTCGATTTCAACGCCGTCAAGCAATGGAAAGCGGAGGTGCCCGGCCGCAAGGCCATCGGGTACATGCCGATCTACGTGCCGCGCGAACTGATACACGCAGCGGGAATGCTGCCGGTCGGCATCATGGGGGGCGGCGACCAGCTCGAGGTGATACAGGGCGACGCCTACTATCAGAGCTACATCTGCCGGATACCACGCTCGACGATCGAACTGGGGCTGACCGGCCGCCTCGATTGCCTCGACGGCATGCTGTTCCCGTCGATCTGCGACGTGATCCGCAACCTGTCCGGCATGTGGCAGATCCTGTTCAAGGACAAGTTCGTGCGCTACGTCGACCTCCCGCAGAACTACGAGGACGCCATCGGCGGCAAGTTCTACGTCAACGAGCTCCAGTCGCTGCGCGATGAACTGGCCGGACTGCGCGGCACGCCGATCACCGACGCGGAGCTCAATGCCTCCATCCGCGTCTACAACGACAATGGCCGTGCGGTGCGGGATCTTTACGCCTATCGCGCCGCCAAACCGTGGCAGGCGCCGACCTCGGAGGTCTACCTCGTGCTGCGCGCCGGCATGGTGCTGCCGCCGGAGGCGCACACGCAACTCGTGCGCGACTACATCGCCGCAGCCGACGCCCTGCCGCGCCCGCGGCGCGACAATGCGCGGGTCGTGCTGAACGGCTCGTTCTGCGAGCAGCCGCCGCTGGGACTGATCAAGTCGATCGAGATGGCCGGCTGCTATATCGTCGACGACGACTTCATGCTCGTGACGCGCTGGCTGCTAGACGAAGTGCCGGCCGACGGCGATCCGCTCGACGAACTCTCCAAGGCATTCCTCCATCGATCGGCGTCGACGGCTGCGAAATACGACCTGAAGCGGGAGGACAAGGGCGTCTACCTGTTGCAGCAGATCAAGACCGGCGGCGCCGAGGGCGTGATCTTCGCCGCGCCTTCGTTCTGCGATCCGGCGCTGCTCGAGCGCCCGATGCTGCAGGACATCCTGACCCGGCACAAGGTGCCGCACACGGCGTTCAAGTATGCCGAAAACACCGGACAGATGGCGCCGATACGCGAACAGGCGGGAACGTTCGCCGACTCGATCAAGCTTTGGAGCGCGGCGTGAGCCCCGATTCGATGCACATTCCCAGTCTCGAGAGCGATCCAGGAAGGAACAGGCCATGACCGCCACCGTCGCAATGCCCGCCAGCACGAAGAAGCCGCAGGTCCAGAAAGAGGACGCGATGTGGCTGCAGAAGGAACTGATCAACAACAACTACCACGAGCTTGCGCAGGCGCGAGCCCAGGGTCGCAAGGTGTCGGCGACGTTCGTGCCGGGCAATCTCAACGAGCTCCTGATGTGTTTCGATTTCGCGCGGAGCCTCCCCGAGACCAACGCGCTGCAGAACGGCATGCGCAAGAAGTCCGGCAAGATGATCATGGATGCCGAGCGGGACGGCCAGTCCGAGGACGTCTGCACCTACGTGAAGGCCGACCTCGGGATGATGCTCGGCGGCGAAGTCGGCCCCACCGGCGAGGTCCTGCCGACGCCCGACATCCTGCTGCTCTCGTACACCGGCTGCTTCACGTTCATGAAGTGGTTCGAATTGATCCGACACAAGTACGGCTGCGAGACGGTGATGCTGCATGTGCCCTACCAGGGCGAAGGCAGGATCATGCCGAACATGCGCGACTACGTGGTGAAGCAGCTGAAGGACACCGTGATCCCGACGCTCGAGCGGATCTCCGGCGTCAAATTCGACATCGACCGGCTGCGGGAGTACATGAGGGAATCGGCGAAAGCGGAGGACGACCTGGTCGCCGTGCTCCAGTCCGCGAAACACCGGCCGTCACCGATCGACGGCTACTTCGGCGCCGTCTATTACATCGGACCGATCTTCACCGCGTTCCGGGGCCTGCCCGGGGCAACCGAGTACTACCGCCGGCTGCGGCTGGAGATCGAACAGCGGATCCGCGAGGGCAAGGGTCCGGTCACGCCCGACGGCGAAATGGGCGAGGAGAAATACCGGCTGGTCGTCGAGGGCCCACCCAACTGGACCAGCTTCCGCGAGTTCTGGAAGATGTTCTATGACGAAGGTGCCGTCGTCGTCGCGTCGACCTACGCCAAGGTGGGCGGCGTCTACGACTTCGGCTTCCGCCACGATCCGGACCATCCGCTCGAATCGCTCGCCGAATACTGCCTCGGCTGTTACACCAATCTCAACCTGCCGTCGCGGATCGACATGATCTGCAAGTACATCGACGAATACCAGGCCGACGGTTTGCTGATCAACTCGATCAAGAGCTGCAACAGTTTCTCGGCCGGGCAACTCCTCGTGATGCGGGAAGTCGAGAAGCGCACCGGCAAGCCGGCCGCGTTCATCGAAACCGACCTCGTCGATCCGCGTTATTTTTCCGCGGCGAACGTGAAGAACCGTCTGGAGAGCTACTTCCAGATGGTCAAGCAGAAGCGCGCGGCCGCCGTGGCTGCGCATTGACGACAGCCGAGAGGACTCCATGCGCTGCTTCATCGGCATTGACTTGGGCTCGACGACCACCAAGGCGGTGGTCATCGACGAGAACCAGAACATCCTCGGGCGCGGCATCACCAACTCGCGCTCGAACTACGATACGGCCGCGTCGATCGCGAAGCAGGAAGCGCTGGTCAACAGCCGCTTCTACCTGTTCCGCCAGGCGCTCGGCAGCACGCGGGCATTGAACGGCGCGCTCGATGCGTTCCTGGGCCAGCTCGAGCGCGATTTCCGCTCCGAGCAGTACCTGGAGCAGCTGGCGGACCTCGACGCGACCTGTCAGCGCAGTCTTGCGACCGCCAAGTTCGGCGACAGCACGCGGGCAGTCGGCGACGCGCTGACCGAAGTGTTCCGGCGGCTTTCCGCCGAAGCCCCGTCGCTCTTCACGCCGGGCGCCAAGCGCAAGTCGGACTTCTTCCGCGACATTGCCGGCAGCCAGTACCTGGCCACCGGCGAGGCCGTAGCCAAGGAGTCCGGCATTCGCTACGACTTCCTGCTCAATGTGTTCGACCGCTCGATCATCGAGGTCGAGAACCGTGTCTACGGCGACTCGATCAGGCGTCACCTGCTTGCCGCCCTGGAGCGCACGTTCGTCGCGCTGCCCGACACCGCGGCCCGCCGGCACCAAGTCGAAGCACCGATCAAGGGCATCCTCGACACGCCGATGGACGAGACGTACGTCGTCGGCACCGGCTATGGGCGCGCGCGGCTGCCGTTCTCGAAGGAGCACGTCCGCTCCGAGATCCTGTGCCACGGGCTCGGCGCGCACGTGATGCATCCGGGCACCGCGACGGTGCTGGACATCGGTGGCCAGGACACCAAGGCGATCCAGGTCGATCCGCAGGGCATCGTCGAGGGCTTCCAGATGAACGATCGCTGCGCCGCAGGTTGCGGCCGGTACCTGGGATACATCGCCGACGAAATGAACATGGGCCTGCACGAGCTGGGGCCCATGGCGATGAAGTCGACCAAGACCATCCGCATCAACTCGACGTGCACGGTGTTCGCCGGCGCCGAGCTCCGCGACCGGCTGTCGCTCGGCGACAAGCGCGAGGACATCATGGCCGGCCTGCACCGCGCAATCATCCTGCGCGCGATGTCGATACTGGCGCGCTCGGGCGGCATCCGCAACGAGTTCACGTTCACCGGCGGCGTCGCCAAGAACGAGGCGGCGGTAAAGGCGTTGAAGGATCTGGTACGCGAAAATTATGGTGAAGTGAGGCTCAACATCAATCCCGACTCGATCTACACCGGTGCACTGGGCGGCGCGACGTTCGCGTGGCGAGCGGTCGTGGAGGAAGGCCGGACGGCGGAGGCGCGGACGTGAGCCGAGAAGCAGGGGCCCCGCGTCGCGCAGCGACAAGGGGATGCGACTGGGGCGAGCGGACGCGCGAGCCGACAACTGGGCGAATCGCAAACCACAACCGTTCGGAGGCGAGGACATGACGTATACCATCGGCATCGATATCGGCTCGGGCGCGGTCAAGAGTGCGCTGTTCAGCGTCGACGGCAGCGAGCAGAAATGGCTGACGAAACGGTGCGAGCGCATCCGTCGGCGCGACCCGATGCAGCTCGCGCAGGAAGGCTTCGACGGCGTGCTCGCGGAAGCGGGACTCGCGCCGGACGACATCGGCTACATTGCCACGACCGGCGAAGGCGAAAACGTCAAGTTTGCCACCGGCCATTTCTATTCGATGACCACGCACGCGCGCGGTGGTGTGTTTCTGCACCCCGACGCGAATGCAGTTGTCGACATCGGCGCGCTGAATGGCCGGGCGATCTACGTCGACAAGCGTGGCAAGGTGCTGTCGTACAAGATGACGAGCCAATGCGCATCAGGATCGGGGCAGTTTCTGGAAAACATCGCCCGCTATCTGGGCGTCGCGATCGAGGAAATCGGTCCGCTGTCGCAGAGCTCGCAGAATCCCGAGAAATGCAGCTCGATCTGCGCAGTGCTTGCCGAAACCGACGTGATCAACATGGTGTCCCGCGGCATCGCGACCCCCGACGTGCTGAAAGGCATCCACCTGTCGATGGCTTCCAGGATCGTGAAGCTGCTCAAGGTCACCGGCATCAAGGAAGGCACGGCACTGCTGACCGGCGGCCTCGCACTCGACACCGGGCTCCTGGCGGCAATCCAGGAGGAGATGGTGAACGAGAAGCTCAACGTCGCGGCGGTCAATCATCCCGATTCGATCTATGCCGGAGCGATCGGCGCCGCGCTGTGGGGCGCCTTTCGTCATGAAAAACTGCGCGCGTTGCAGGAATGCGCCGCGGCTTGAGCGCGACAGGAGAATGCAATGGCCCTGCTCATCAACGACAACTGCACCGCCTGCGACGCTTGCAAGCCCGTGTGCCCGAACGACGCAATCAGCGTGGGTGATCCGCTGTACGTCATCGACCCTCTGCGCTGCACCGAGTGCGTCGGCGCCGAGGACGAGCCGCAATGCAAGCTCGTCTGCCCCGCCGACTGCATCGTCGTGCATCCGGACTTTCAGGAGTCGCCGGACGAACTCATGGCCAAGTACGAATCACTGCACGGGTGATTCAACCCTGCGGGCCGGAAGGTGCTGCGCGCAGACGCAAGCCCCGAATCACTGCACCGACCGTGCTCGCGATGAACGCGGCGAGCGCCAGCGCATTGCCCAGGCCACCGGCACGGATTAGGGCAAAGTCGCCCAGCGCGTCGCCCGCGAGCCGCAGCACCAGTGACGCCTGCAGAAGCGCAAGCGGCACGTAAAACGTCGGGTGGTAGGGCACGGCGACACGCAACACCGCCGGGAAGATGATCGGCGCGTGGCCGAACACCATTGCAAACACGAATCCGAGCGCGAGCGCATGGACGGCGGCGTCGTAGGCAGTGGTGCCGGCGTGCAACCCCTTCGCGGCGACAATGATGCCGCCGCCGAGCGCAAGCCAGACATATCCCGAGAGCAGACAAACGGCGATGAAACGCGTCAGACCCCGCGCGCGGACGGTCCGGCGCGCGATGTCCTGTTTGACCAGCCATGCCGCGAGCGCGACCAGGCCGGCCGCAAAGATCGGCACACCCCAGCGCGAGCCGGAACCGGGCAGTCCGGCGACGATGGCACCCACGATCGCAGCGAACACCCATCCTGCGGTCCGCGACGGCGGCAGGAAGCGCGAGAGTTCGAGGCGCTCGCCGGCGATGGTCAGTATGAGAAAGGCAAGCCACCACACCACGATCTCGTGCACGGCAGAGCCGGTCGCCCACAACAGGTTGCCGGCCATCCAGCACGCTGCACCCAGTGTGAGCGTGAACGTGAACAGCGCACGCTGCCGGCGGAACACGTCGAGCGACGCCATGAGCAACACCGCGCTGCCCCCGACAAAGAGCCAGGGTGCAAGCGCCTGGGCACCGGCGATCACGGCCATGCCGCCGGCCCCCGCCAGCAGCGGTGCGGCGTACGCCCAGTAACGGCGGATCGCCACGGCACGTTCGAGCGCGATCACGACGCCGAAAAAGCCGCAGATCATCAGCGGCCCGTGCAGCGACACCATAGCGACGGCCACCGCCGGAACGTTCCAGCCGAGCCGCGAGAGTCCCGCGCCGGTGCCGATGAATAGACCGGCGAAGCCGAGAATCAGCAATGGGACGCGATACAACGGGCGCAGGTCGCCCCGCTTGCTGCGCGAGTCCGCCGCGGCCGCCGGCAACGGCGCGGGCATCAGAACGACCAGCCGAAGTGTTCTCTGGCGACGCCGGTCATCCTGTCGGGGGTCCAGGGCGGATCCCATACGAGCCGCACCTCGATCGCGGTTCCTGCAGGCACGATGGCCTTGATGACGTCGCGCGCCTGGTCGGTGATCATGTCCGCCATCGGGCACGCGGCCGTGGTCATCGTCAGATCGACATGCACGGCATCGGCCGCCACCTCGATGCCGTAGACGAGCCCGAGATCCACGATGTTCATCCCCGCCTCGGGGTCCTCCACCTGCCGCAACGCTTCACGCACTGCGTCGTCGTCGGGCAGTGCCACCGTCGCCATGATCAGGGCCTGTTGACGCTATGAACACAAACGCGTTGCACGGCCGAAAACGCCCAGCGCAAGGCGTGAAGGTGAAGGCGGGTCGCGGACCCGGCGAGCCTTTGCAACGAAGCGATGGGCGTTTTCGGCCTCAGTTGACCAAACTGAGCGAAGGGAACGGGTGGCATGGGGCGCCACTCATTGTTGCTCTCCTCGCAAAGACCGCCGGTTTTTGCTTCGTCGGCTGCCGCGATTGGCGCCCCATGCCACCCGTTCGCGGTTGCGTTCATAGCGTTAACAGGCCCTAGTCAGGCCAACCGCCGCACGAACGGCAGGCGCTGCGCCGGCGCGAATCCGGCGCCGAAGAGAAACCCGAGCAGTGCGAGATCCTGCGGTCCCACCACGGTCTCGACGCGCTCGACCTGCAGCGCACCTAGATTGGCGAAGAGCTGGGACAGGAGCGCGTGGCCGACGCCACGATGGGCAAATCCGGAAGCGACGCCGATGGTGTCGATGACGGCCACGGGCTCGGTCCGGCCGAAGTCGCCAAGGTCGACGCGGGCCATCACGAAGCCGGCGATCGTGTCCTCCAATCTGGCGGTCAACGACACGCGGATCGCGGAGTCGTTCATCGCCTCGCCGAGCTGGTGCTTCATGTAACCTTCGCGATTGAGTCCGGTGATGCTGCGGTCGATGCGCACGATGTCGGCAAGATCGCCAGGTTGCATCGCGTGGACATCGGCGCAGTCGCGGGCGAGGCGCTCGAAGTCGTTGCCGGGCCGGCCACCATAGTCGATCTCGTCGGCCGGCCCCTGCCCGTCGGGAAGCGTCACGCGATCGTCGCGTTCCGGCGTGTACTGGCCGCCGGCGACCGCGCAATCGAGCACGTAGTTCGGCGCCAGCGTGAACCCCATCGCATCGAACCAGCCGAGCATCCGGTGGTCGTTCCACGCAGCCGCCGTGCGAACATCGGCAAGCGCGTGGCGGCGGCCATAGTCGCAGAGAGCGGTGAAGAGGCTGGCGCCGACCCCGTGACTTTGTACGTCGCCGCGCACGCCGATCACCTCCAGGCGCAATCCGGGTGCGCTGCGGCCGAATTCGCCTTCCAGCACGCGCGCAAGCAGGTATCCGGCGAGACCCTTGTCATCCGCCGCTGCGAACTGCGCATGCAGTGCAGGCTCCCGCAGCGCGGCGTCGAGGCGCCGCTGGAAATAGGCGCGGCGCGAACGCCCTTCGCTGGCCGCGTCGATCGCGACGACGGTGTCCAGATCTTCGCGCCGTAACGGTCGAATCGCGAAGCGCTGCAAGGCAGTGGCGTCCATGTGGGTGTTCCCTGTTAACCGACGATTGTCCGGCGTCAGGTCGCCGCGTAGGCGAACGCGAGCTCGCGATCGGTTTCTTCGTCAAGCAGATCGTCCAACATCGGCAGCAGCGCCATCGTTTCCTTCTGAATGTGCGCGACCTGCCGCTCGACGAGTTCGGTTGCGCCACGCTTCAATGCATCCCAGCCAGCAGCGTCGAGTGTCCCGGCCGCAGCTCCGCGGGCGAGCGGCAGCAGTTCGGCGGCCACTTCGCGGATTGCTCCATGCTCGTCGCCGAGCAGGCCTGCGATGTCGCCCTCCCCGGCCTCCTCGAGCAGCGGGAACAGCATGCGCTCCTCGAAGTCGAAGTGGCGCCCGATGTCATGCTCGATTTGCCGTGCGAGCGACGCCGCCAGCCGGGTGAGTTCGTCAGTCCCGGTATTGGACGCTCGCGGAGCACGCGCGAATGCTTGCTCTAGCCGGCCCAGGAACTCCAGGTAAGTCCGGTGTTCCGTATCGAGCGCACAACTCACTTGCCGCTGAAAATTCATGCCGCTCCTTGGTCTCGTATTCCGGTATTACAATACGGTAATTGGCAACCGTGCGACATTGATCCGGATCAACCCACCGATGCCTCGCGGGCACCGGCTGTCACGTCAGCGCGGGACATCCGCCTCAACACGGTCGCGAGAAAGCTGCCGTAGGCCACCGCACCCGCGCCGCCCGCGAGCGCACCTGCGGCGGCGAACCACGGGTTGCCCGCAACGATCGCCACCGCAAGCAGCGCCAGCGCCGCGAGATGACAGGCGAAATGGATCGCCAACGGCCGTTCCGCGGTCAGCGACGACGGCGTGGGCGGTAAACGCTTGCCGGGTGCGCGGTGCATCGACGCCAGGAACGGCACGATGCGCTGCAGGACGCCGAGCAGGAACGTCAGCAGCCAGCCGGCGACGAGCAGGAGACCGAACAGCGCCGCCGTGCCATCGAAGGGGACATCGCAAGCAATACCGAGGCCCGCGGCCAGGCTGGCCGCGAGGCAGGCCCAGCCGAATTTCATCAGCGTGACCGACCGTCCCAGACTGCGGCGCATGCCCGTCGTCAGCGCGGAGTTCATCAATCGCCAATGCAACACCACCGCACCCGCTCCCGTGCCGACCGCGGCGATGCGCAGCGGCTGCGGCGCGACACCGACCGCAGCCGCTGCCGCGAGCAGGAGCGCGATCACCGCGAGTATCAGCGATAGCCGGGACCGCCGTTCGTCGGGCGCCGCGGCAAGCGCGAACATCGGCACCAGGACATAGGAGAGGCCGAACGCAAGCAGACCCATGAATCCATAGGCCGCAAACGTCATGTGCAGGGCAAGCGCCGAGCTGCGTTCGAACAGGGGGACACCGAGATACGCACACACCAGCGAGACGGCCGTCACCAGCGCCACGACCAGCGCCGCGAGCGCAGCGTAGCCGTGCGCGATCACCACGGGCATGCCGCTGGCGCCCAGCAAATTGCGCGCAAGAAGCACCGCATAGGCGACCAGCGCCACGCCGACGACACTCGCGCCGATGGCAAGCAGGACAGGCGCGGGAAGACCCATGCCGAGCGCGACCGCCGCCACACCGGGTGTATACAGCCACCAGATCGTTGCGGGCCAGCGGTGCGCTGCCACGGGCCGGCGCGTTGCCACCGGCAGCAGCTGCAGGCTCGCCCCCATCGCCGTCATCACCAGCACGCCCAAGGTGGCGAGATGCAGTGCCGCGAGCGGCCAACCAAGTCCTCCGGCAAAGCGCGGGACGTCCCACGCGCCGGCCAGCAGCGCGATCCACGCCAGCAGCTGATACGCCGCAGCCGCGCCGAAAAAGCGGAACGGGATCGACGCGGGCAGCAAACGGCTGGCCGCACCGCCCATGAAGGCGATGCCCGAGACCCTCACGTCACGCGCTCGAGCTTGAGACGGATTTCACCCGGCTCGCCAGTGATTCGCTCCGCCGTCCAGCCGATTTCCGCCAATTCCGGATAGAGCATCCGCGGATCGCGCTCATGGTGAACGATCACCGGCGTGGCGTCGCCGATCGACCCGACCAATTCCAGAATCGCAACCAGCGGGTCCGGCGGAGACAACCCGCGCACGTCGATGTGAATGCCGTCGGCAGCGACCCAGCGCCGTCCCGATGCGAGTGCGTTCATCACGCCACGCCCTCGCTCGCGATCGTGCCGGATGCATCGGCCGCGCGCTTGATGGAGGCGCCTGACTTCAGCACATCGGCACCGATGATGAGCTGCAGCACTTCGCTCGCGCCTTCGTAGATGCGCAGCGCGCGGATTTCGCGGTAGAGCCGCTCCACCGTCACTCCCCGCACGACACCAAGGCCACCGAAGAGCTGCACGGCGGAGTCGATGGTCTTCTGCGCGGATTCGGTGGCGAACAGTTTGGCCATCGACGCCTCGCGGGTGACGCGCGTTCCCAGGACATCGCGGGTCCACGCGGCGCGATAGACGAGCAGCGCCGATGCGTCGGTCGCTGTGGCCATTGCGCCTATCCTGGCCTGCGTCAGCTGCATTTCGGCCAGCGCGCGGCCGAACAGTCGCCGCTTCTGCACCCGCGCGGTGGCCTCGTCGAGCGCGCGCCGCGCAAAGCCCAGCGCCGCCGCGCCGACGGTCGAGCGGAAGACGTCGAGCGTCGCCATCGCGACCTTGAAGCCCTCGCCGGGTCGACCCAGAAGCGCGCCGGCCGGAACCCTGCAGCCCGTCATCCGCACCCTGCCGAGCGGATGCGGCGCGCTGACGTCGATCCGCTCGGAAGCGTCGAAGCCGGCCGCGTCGGCGGTGACGATGAACGCCGACAAGCCCTTCGTTCCCGGACCCTCGCCGGTGCGTGCGAACACGATGTAGCGATCGGCGAGGCCCGCATTGGAGATCCAGGTCTTGACTCCGTCGAGACGCCAGCCAGCACCGTCGCGTTGCGCCGTCGCGGCAAGCGCACCGACATCCGATCCGGCATCGGGCTCGGACAGTGCGAAGGCGCCGATGAGGCTGCCGTCGGCAATTCCAGGCAGCAGCGCCGCCTTCTGCGCGTCAGTGCCGAACAGCGTGACCGGCATGCTCCCCAGTCCCTGCATCGCGAACGCGAAATCGGCGAGGCCCGAGGCGCGCGCCAGGGTTTCGCGCGTCAGGCACAGGCTGCGCACGTCCACGGCTTCGTGCAGGCCGCCGTAGGCAGCCGGCACGCACGCGCGGAGCAGCCCTCCCCTGGCCAGCGCACGCACCAGCCGGCCAACGCACGCATAGACGGCGTCGCTGCTGTCATCGGCGCCTGCGTGCAGCGTCGGCAGCGTGGCGTCCACCCACTGCCCGCAGTCGCGCGCGAGATCGCGGTGGCCGGCATCGAAGAACGGCCAGTTGAGATGACTGGATTCCGCCATCAGTTGCCTTCGAACACCGGCTTCTGCTTTGCCGCAAACGCGTGATAGGCGCGCTCGAAGTCGTTGGTCTGCATGCAGATCGCCTGCGCCTGCGCCTCGGCCTCAATGCATTCGCCCAGGCCCGAACTCCATTCCTGCCAAAGCATGGTCTTGGTCATCGCGTGGCCGAACGTCGGTCCGTCGGCCAGGCTCACGGCCATCGCCATGGCTTCCTCGAACAGTTTTTCCGGCTCCACCAGGCGATTGTGAAAGCCAAAACGCTCTCCTTCCTCGCCACCGACGACGCGGCCCGTATAGAGCAAGTCCGCGGCGCGCGACAGTCCGATCAGGCGCGGCAGCAGTGTGCACGCGCCCATGTCGGCGGCCGCCAGACCGACCCGCACGAACAGGAACGCGAGCTTGCTGCGCGCCGTCGCATAGCGCAGGTCCGCGGCACAGGCGATCAGTGCCCCTGCGCCGGTGCAGACGCCGTCAATCGCGGCGACGATCGGCTGCGGGCAGCCGCGCATCGCCTTGACCAGGTCGCCGGTCATCCGCGTGAACGCCAGCAACTCCGGCATCTCCATCTTCACCAGTTTGCCGATGATGTCGTGGACGTCGCCGCCCGAGCAGAAGTTGCCGCCGTCACCCGTGAACACGACCGCCTTCACGTCGGTCGCGTAGACCATTTCGCGGAACAGGTCGCGCAGCTCGCCGTACGACTCGAGCGTCAGCGGATTCTTGCGCTCGGGCCGGTTTAGCGTGATGGTCGCTACCTTGCCGGTCACCGCGTAGCCAAAATGCGCGGCCTTGTAATTCGCCAGTTGCACGCGTTTCATCATTGTCTGCTCCAAGGTTCTAGTAGGTGGTCGGGTCGAGCTTCAGCCGGACATGGTCAGGCCGCCGCTCACGCTCAGCACCTGGCCGGTGATGTAGCTCGCGCGGTCACTGGCGAAGAATACGACAGCGTCGGCAATTTCGGCGGGCTTGGCGAAGCGGCGGAACGGAATGGCTTTCTTGAACGCCTCGAGGTGCTTTTCCGGGACTGCGAACAGCAGCGGTGTCTCGGTTGGGCCCGGGCAGACGCAATTGACATTGATGTTGTAGCGCGCGGTTTCGCGTGCCAGCGATTTGGTGAACGCGATGAGTCCACCCTTCGCGCCGGAGTAGACGGTCTCGCCGAGGCTGCCAACCCGGCCAGCATCGCTGGCGATATTGACGATCTTGCCGCTGGCGCGTTCGATCATCTTCGGCAGAAGCGCCTTGACGAGGCGCATCGGTCCGATGAAGTTGAGGGCGACCAGCTTTTCCCACAGTTCGGGTGTGCCTTCCCAGAACGGCAGCGTGCGCCCCCAGCCGGCGCCGTTGACGAGGATATCGACGGTCCCATGCTCGCGCTCGACCTCGGCCGCGAACGCCGCGATCGACGGCTCGCTGGTCAGGTCGACCGCCATGAACCGGGCCTTCAGGCCTTTGGAGCGAAGAGCGGCCGCGGCCGCCTCGCCTGCTTCATGGTTGATGTCCGCGACGATGACGTTGGCTCCTGCTTCTGCCAGCGCCTCAGCGGTCGCGCGGCCGATACCGGAGGCGGCGCCGGTCACGACTGCGAGCTTGTCCTTGAAATCCACGGGACCTCCTTGTGGTGCGGTCAAGCCGCACGTCGGTTGAGAAACTCGAGAACCTTGCGGCGTGTCTCGGGGTGGTCGTAGAGCTTTCGCGTTTCCGCAATTTCTTCCGCGTAGCCGTCGCGTGCAGGATCGCCCGCTGCGGCAACGCAGCGCTTGATCGCGCCCTGCGCGGCCTTCGGCAGCGCGGCGCAACGCGCTGCCAAATCGCGCGTCCAGTCGGCGAGTTGCGCGCCTGGCTGCGTCCACTGCACGAGGCCAAGACGTTCGGCCTCGAGGCCTGTGACCAGTTCGGCACCGAGGATCAGGCGCTTGGCGATCCCATGGCCGCAGAGCCGCGTCAGCCGCTGCGTGCCGCCTGCTGCAGGAAGCAAGCCCAATCTGACCTCCGGCAATCCCAGCGTCGCATCGGCGCCGGCGACGCGCAGATCGCACGCCAGCGCGAGTTCCAGGCCGCCGCCCAGGGCCGCGCCTCCGATCTCGGCGATGGTGACCGCCGGGGCGTTCTCGATCCGCGCAAAGAGCCGCTGCATGCGGCGCACCAGCTCGACCATCGCCTCCAATCCTTCCGGCGAACCGAGGCACGCATGCATCAAGGCCAGGTCTGCCCCGGCGCAGAACGACTTCTGGTCGCTGCGGATGTGCAGCACGGCGATATCCGGGTCGACAGTGACCCGGTCCAGCACCGCATCGAGCTCCGCGATCAATTCGGCGTTGAGCGCGTTGACCGGAGGTCGGCAGAGTGTGGTCACGAGGACGCGACCCGCCTGTTCCGTCGCAAGCATCGGCCCCATCTCAGGCCTCGCCCGCGGCGGTTTCGGAGAGCTTCGCGTCCAGCGTGTGGTGCAGCGTCTTGAGTTCGCGGCGCAGCAGCTTGCCCGTCGCCGTGCGTGGCAACGCGGCCACCACATGCAGCCAGCGCGGGCGCCGGTAATGCGGCAAGGCGTTCATGCTGGCCTGCAGAGCGTTACCGGCATCGGCGGCGGCATCGTCCGCGACGACATAGAAGAACGCCACCGCGTCCACGCCATCGCCATCCGGCACCGATGCGGCCGCCGCCTCGACGATGCCGGGACACGCATTGGCGAGCCGCTCTTCGAGTTCGGACAGGTTCACCCAGCGGCCGTGGATCTTCACGAGGGAATCCTCGCGTCCGGCAAAGCGATAGATCCCGTCGCCGCATTCGAACAGGTCCGCAGGGCAAAACGCACCGTCACGAAAATATTCGGCGTCGGCGTCCGGACGGTTCCAGTACCCGAGCGCCAGCGTCGGTGCCCTGATTGCAAGGCGCGTCGGCACACCTGTGTGGTCCGGGTCCAGGCAGCGGATTGCAACGCCCGGTGATGGAGCAAGGTCATCGCCCTGACCCAGGTTGATCAGGACGAGGCTCAACGTTTCCGACGCGCCGTACCCGTTGACGATCGCAACGCCGGTCTGCCGCAACCACGCGTCGCGAACGCTGCGGGACAATGCTTCGCCGGCCGACACGTACCGCCTGATCCCGCTTGCGGCGAGCCGGCTCGCGAGACCTTCCTTCAACAGATTGCGATACAGCGAAGGGACACAGAACAGCACCGTCGGCCGCTCCCCATCGATCGTCGCCGCGACGGTCGCTGCCGTCGGCCATCGCGGGTCGAGGATCACGGTCGCACCGAGCTTCAGCCCCGCGCACAGGCTGTTGCCCAGCGAATACGAGAAGAACAGCTTGGAGCTCGCAAACAGGCGGTCGCCGGCACCCACGCCGAGCAGTTCCGCGGCAACGCGTTCGACGTGCAGCGCGAACCGGTGCGCATGCACGACTGCCTTGGGCCTGCCGCTGCTGCCCGACGAATGCGTCCAGAACGCCGGCGCCTCCGCATCCATCGGCTTGGCCGCGACCGGCCCCGCGATCACCGTTTCGCGCAGGAATTCGGCGAGGGTCACCACGCGGTCGCGATACTCTTGCGGGGTATCGTCGCGCGTTTCCGCCAGAATGATGCGGAAGCCCGCTTCACCGAGAATGAACTCCCACTCATCCGCAGGAATGCGCGGGTTGACCGCGACGGCGACACCACCGGCCCACATCGTGCCGAGAAACGCGCTTACCCAGGGAATGCCGTCGGGTAGCATGACCGCGACCCGTTCGCCCTCACCAACGCCCCGCTGCTGCAGGACACTTGCGGCGCGCGCCACGGTGTCCCGCAGCGCGTCGTACGTGACGCGCTCGCCGCCACAAGCGAGCGCGGGACCCGTCCGACTGGCATTGCCGAGCAGCACCGCCGCGGCATTCATCGGCGTTGCCCCGCATCCGACGCCGGTTGTCGCGCCGATCACAGGATGGGCCGGTCGATGGGCGGAAGGGTCGACGCGTAATGCGATCGGGCAGCCGCCCTGCGTCCAAGTTCACGTACCAGTCGCTGCGCCAGCGCGGCGGCGACCTGCCGGCGATAATCTGCATTGGTCACCGTGGTGCGCATCGGACTCACCTGCTTCTGCACGAGCTTGCGCAGCGCAGCGAGCATGGCGTCGTCGATCGGCTTCCCGACGAACGTGTCTGTGCCGTCGAGCACGATCGGCCGGGAATTGGTGCCAGTGAGTGCAATCCTCAATGTCGTCAGCTCGGTGCCCCGAAGCGCGATCGCGCAGGCCACGCCCGCCAACGGAAAGTCGATCGCACCGCGGGCGCGGGCCTTGAGATAGCCCGATGCGAGGCCGGCCGGCATCGCGCGCAGGAACACGCGCGTAAGCACCTCGTCGCGTGCCAGCGTCAGGTGCGCGGCACCGTCGTCGCGATAGAGCTCGCCGAGCGGAATGCGCCGGACTCCGCGGCTGGCTACGATTTCGATCTCGGCATCCAGCGCGAGGAGCGCCGGGGCGAGATCGCCCGCGAACGCCGCATGGCAGTGTTTCCCTTGCGGCGCGACGTGACAGACTTCGCCGTCGCGTTTCATGCACCATGCGTTCGCCGCACGCCACCACGCACTCTGGTTGTAGAACACGCAGCGCGTGTCGAGGCAGAGATTGCCGCCTAGCGTCCCCACGCTGCGATGACCGGGACCGGCGACGGTCCGCGCGGCCTCGGCCAGCGCCACATGGCCGTGCGCAATGCGGGAGTCGGCGGCAAGTGTCGCCAGCGTCACCCCGGCACCCAGCACTGTGCCCGAATCCGTCACGACGATGTCGGCAATCCCGCGCACGGCCGAGATATCGACGAGTAGACCGGGACGCTCGATGCCGCGCCGCAGACCCGGCACCAGATCGGTCCCGCCGGCGAGAATGCGGGCGTCCGGCGCCTGCGCGAGAATCGCGATGACCTCCGCGATGCTCGTCGGGCGCTGCAAATCGAATTCCGGCATGCATTCCATGTTCAGTCTCCCGTGGGCGCAATGGGTGCGCGCGCGCCGGCACCGGCATGCAGACGTTCGGTGCGTTTCTTCGCCCGGATTGCCTCGAGCACCCGATCAGGCGAGGCCGGCAACTCGGTCAGGCGGATACCGATGGCGTCACAGATCGCGTTGGTGAGCGCCGGCGGAAAACTGTGCAGCGCCCCTTCGCTTGCCTCCTTCGCGCCGAAGGGTCCGAGCGGATCGTGGCTTTCGACGAGCTTCACCTCGATGGGCGGAGACTCGACGATGGTGGGGATTCGGTAGTCGAGCATGTTGGGCCGCAGCGGAAGCCCTTCGTGATACCCGGTCTCCTCCGACAGCGCCTGCCCCATCCCCATCCACACGGCGCCCTGTACCTGTCCCTCCACTGCGAGCGGGTTGATAGCGAAGCCGCAGTCGTGCGCAACCCATACCCGTTCGACCGCGACGGCACCGGTGTCTTCGTCGACGCTGACCTCCACGACCTGCGCCGCGTACGAGAATCCGGCCGTCGAGCCGACCGCCGCACCGCGAAATTTGCCACCCTGCGTTTCCGGTGGCGTCGACCACGTTCCCTTGACCGTGAGGGTCCCGCTTTCGGCCAGCGCGGTCTCAACGGCTTCTGCGAAATCGAGACCGCGATCGGTGCCTGCCACGCGGCATTGCTCACCTTCCCATTCGACGTCTGCGGGATGGACCTCCAGCCGCTTCGCGGCAGCGGCAACCAGCACGCGCTTCAGTTCCTGAGCCGCCTGGATCGCGGCGTTGCCCACCATGAACGACACGCGCGACGAATACGAGCCATTGTCCTTTGGCGTGAGCGCGCTGTCCGTGGCGATTACCCGTATGCGCGCCAGCGACAGTGCAAGCACTTCGGCCACGACCTGCGCGAGCAGCGTCGACGAACCCTGGCCGATGTCGGAGGCGCCGGTGAGTATCGTGATGCAACCGTCGAAGTCGAGCTTGAGATTGATGACCGCGTGCGGCTCACCGCTCCAGTGCACCGGCTTGGCCGAGCCCGAGACGTAGTGCGAGCACGCGACGCCGAGACCGCGTCCACGCGGAAGCGATGCCTTCCGGGATTTCCAGCCCGACGCTTCCTCTACCCAGTCGAGACAGGCGGGTAGTCCGCACGAGTTGACCTGCAGGTCGTTGATCGTCCGGTACGGCGGAACGATGAGGTTGGCCCGGCGCACGGCGAACGGATCGAGACCCAGTTCCGCGGCCATGATGTCGAGCAGCGATTCGAACGCATGCCGCGCGTCCACCGCGCCGTGTCCGCGCATCGCACCGCAAGGCGGCGTATTGGTGTATGCGCGAAAGCCGCGATACTTGACGGCCGGAATCATGTACAGCGCGTGGAGCAGCGCACCGGCGTAGAGAATCGTGACCAGACCGTAGCCGCCGTACGCGCCGCCGCGCTGGACGATCTCGCAGTCCACGGCGGTGATCTCGCCTGACTTCTTCATGCCCAGCTTGAGACGGATGTCGGTCTCGGGCCGCCCGCGATGGGTAAGGAAGCCGTCCTCGCGCGTAAGCTCGGTTCGTACCGTCCCATTGGCCGCACGCGCAAGCGCGGCCGTCACCATCTCGAAATTGAGCGGCTCGACACGATGCCCGAATCCGCCGCCGACGAACGGCTTCACCACGCGGATGCGCGAGCCGTCCATGCCGAGGCACTGGGCGAGCGTGAGATGCAGGTAATACGGCACCTGCGTCACCGAATGTGTGGTCAGGCGTCCATGCGCCGGCTCGTATTCGGCGACCGCGGCGTTGAGCTCGATCTGACCATGCGCGACCTCGGCATAGCGAAAGGTCTGCTCGCGGACGAGGTCCGCTGACGCGAAACCTGCATCGACATCGCCGAACTCCTGATTGACTTCGCGCTCGATGTTCCCGACCTTGTTGTCGTGCAGCCGCACCGCGTCCGCCGAGCGGGCGCCGGCAGCGTGGAAGTACGCTGGCAATGGCTCGATGTCGAGCACGATCGCGGCGAGTGCCGCCTCCGCCGTCGCCTGGTCGACCGCGGCCACCGCGGCCACGGGTTCGCCACGATAACGGACCTTGTCGCGTGCGAGCGGCCACTCGTTCTGCGCGATCGGGATCACGCCATAGGGTGCCGCAAAGTCCCGGCCCGTGATCACGGCACGCACGCCCGGAAGCGCCCGCGCCTTTGCGGTATCGATGCCGCGGATGACACCGTGCGCGACCGGACTGCGCAGGATGCGGCCGACAAGCGCGTCGCCGAAGGGAAGGTCGGCGGTGTAGCGCGCACGTCCGGTGACCTTCTCGATGCCGTCGATCAAGGGTGTCCGTCGCCCCGCCGCGCGTTCGTGCGCAACCGCAGGTGCGGCGACGGTGTGGCCGCGATCGGCCGTGTCATCGCTGCGTTTCATTGCCTCATCCTTCCGCGGCGGCCTCGACCGACTCGATGATCTTCACGTAGCCGGTACAGCGGCAGAGGTTGCCGGCAAGCGCTCCGCGAATGTCACGCACGGACGGGTGCGCATTGCGCCGCAGCAGCGCTTCGGCGGCCATGATCATTCCCGGCGTGCAGAAACCGCACTGGGTGCCGAGGTTTTCGTGGAATGCCTGCTGCAGGCGGGAGAGGCGGCCGTCAGCGGCAAGACTCTCGATCGTTTCCACGTGCCGGCCTTCGCAGGTCGCGGCCAGCGTGACGCACGCCAGGCGCGGTTCGCCGTCGATGAGCACCGTGCATGCGCCGCATTCGCCGCCGTCGCAGCCACGTTTGGTACCGGTGAGCCCGACCATCGCCCGCAAGTATTCGACCAGCAGAAGATTCGCGGCGACCGCGTCCTCCCGCGCGCGGCCATTGACAGTCAACGCAAGCAGGCGCTTCCTCATGGCGTCAGGCTCCTTTCTTTCGAAGGTCGCGCACCCGCACGGCCTTCCCCTGCGAACGCGGTATTGCGCCGGGCCCCTTGACGATCACGTCGGTGGTGATGCCGACCAGCGACTTGATGTGATGGGCGACCCGGCGTGCGATGGTGTCGTAGGTGGCTGCATCGACGCCGGGTTGCGCTTCGGTTTCGATGGTCACGTGGTCGAGACTTCCGTGGCGCTCGACGACCAGCTGGTAGTGCGGCGCGATGCCTGGCTGTCCGACCAGGACGGCCTCGACCTGCGATGGATAGACGTTGACGCCCCGAATGATCAGCATGTCGTCATTGCGGCCGGTGATGCGGAGGATGCGCAGGTGCGTGCGGCCGCAGTCGCACGGTGCCGTCGTGATCCTGGTGATGTCACGTGTTCGGTAGCGCAGCATCGGCAGCGCTTCCTTGGTCAGCGTCGTGATCACCAGTTCGCCAGCCTGTCCCTCGGGGACCGGACGACCGGTATCGGGGTCGATGACTTCGAACAGGAAGTGGTCCTCCCAGCCGTGCAGGCCGGCCTGGCAACTGCACTCGCAGGCCACCCCCGGCCCCATGATTTCGGAGAGGCCGTAGATATCAATCGCCTTGATGCCGAGCCTCGACTCGATCTCGGTCCGCATCGCGTCGCTCCACGGCTCGGCACCGAACAGGCCTACTTCCAGTAGGGAGGCACGGAGGTCGACGCCCTGCTGTTCGCCCATTTCGGCAATCGCCAGCGCATACGACGGCGTCGCGCACAGCACGCGCGCGCCGAAATCCATGATCAGCTGGACCTGCCGTTCGGTGGCTCCGCCGGACATCGGCACGACGACCGCCCCAAACCGCTCGGCGCCGTAATGCGCGCCCAGGCCCCCGGTGAACAGTCCGTAGCCATACGCGTTGTGGACGACGTCTCCTCGCCTCGCACCCGCCGCGGCGAACGAGCGCGCCATGAGGTCAGACCAGGTATCTATGTCGTTGCGCGTGTACCCGACGACGGTCGGCTTGCCGGTCGTGCCCGACGATGCGTGCAGGCGCGCCAATTCTCCTGGAGCCCGCGCGAACATTCCGAATGGATAGTGGTCGCGCAGATCCGCTTTCTGCGTGAACGGCAGATGCACGACATCGGCGAGGCTCGCGATGTCACCGGGCCCGCAGCCCGCCGCGTCGAGCCGCGCGCGATGCAGTGGCACCCGCTCATGCGCATTGCGCACCGTTGCGCGCAGCCGTTCGAGTTGCAGCGACACCAGCTGCTCCCGCGGCAGCGTCTCGAGTTCGCGCTGAAAGTACTGGCGAGGGGTTGCCGGGGCCGCGATGCCCAGTTCCGCCATTGTCGTTGCGCCCATCCGGCCTCCTCGATTCGTTCGCGTAATCGTTCAGCGACGTGTGCCGCGCACCGGCAGATGCCGTAGTGCGAACCCCTGGTTGAACGCCGCGCGGGTGACGAGCGCGTATTTCAGCGCTGCGCCGGCCATCGCCGCAACGAACCCGGCGAGCGCCGCGCAGAGCACGGCTGGTGTTCCCGACGCCACGCCGGCGCCGAGGGCGACAACGACAACGAGCGGCACCAGTGTTCCCGCGACCTGCAGTACCCGATCCGCGTGCAGAAACGCTTTATGCGCCCGCGGTGCGGCCACCAAAATTCGTTTAAGGTAGACAATCCACACCAGAATGCGCACGAGCACCAGCGCGCCAAAAACGACCAGTAGCGACGTCGTCCCGTTGCCGTGCAGCGGCGCCAGCAGGAAAAATACGCCGCCTCCGTCCGCCAGTCCCGAGGCCACGATCAACGGCGGCACGAGTGGCGCGCGCCAGGCCGGAATGCCCTTTGCGGCGTGCAGCATGCGGCCCTGGCAGTACATGAACGTCAACGCGAGCGCTGCGGCGATCCAGATAAATCCGGGCACAGCCGCCGCCGCGGCCAGGCCAGCGGGAAACAGGAGCGTCGCCGAGAAAGCTTCGCGCGTCATCCACGACGTGCGCGGGTTCACAAACACGCGCAGCGCGCGCAGCGGCCGGCCGATCTCCAGCCAGACACAAAAGAGCCCAAGGCCGACCAGCGCCAGCCCGGCGAGCATGAGTCCCGCGAGTGTGTTCCCGTCCACACCGGCAATCGCGGTGAAGACGATGAGTCCGCCACCCGCGCCGCCGCAGATGAAGTTACCGGCCGCTCGCCAGTCCCAATGCGCCTGTTGCCAAGGATTCGGGCCGTAACTCATCGAAGGACCCCAACGCTTGCGGCTGTCGCCGCTGCGCTGCCCCAATGGGGGGGGCGATTCGCGCCTTGGGGCTGCCCTGCGGCGCGACTGTGAGCCCCCTCGCTTGCGGCTGTCGCCGCTGCGCTGCCCCCATGGGGGGTGCGATTCGCACCTTGGGGCTGCCCTGCGGCGCGACTGTGAGCCCCCTCGCTTGCGGCTGTCGCCGCTGCGCTGCCCCCATGGGGGGTGCGATTCGCACCTTGGGGCTGCCCTGCGGCGCTCATGTCTGCTTCCGATCCCACAAGTAATAGAAGCCCGGTCCGGTGCCGAGTTCCTCGTGCATCCGGAAATGCTCGGTTCGGGCGAGCAGCTGCGACACGGCGCTCTGCGGATCGTCGAGGTCTCCGAACGTCATCGCCTTCGAAATGCATGCGTTGACGCAGGCGGGCGTCGCCTCGGGATCGACGCCGGGCACGAGACCCTGCGCAATCCCCTCGTCGATGCGTTCGACGCAGAACGTGCACTTCGTCGCCACAGCAAGCCTTCCGTCGTCGCGTCGCTTGGTCTCGCTTTCGGTGGGAGCCCCATAGGCGAACGTCGCCCTTTGCGTCTTGTAGCGGGCCTGGTAAGGACACGCAACCGCGCAATAGGCGCAACCGATGCAGATGTCGTAATCGATCGTGACGATGCCGTCGGCGCGTTTCTTCGTGGCCGTCGTCGGACAGACATCGAGGCACGGCGGGTCGTCGCAATGCTGGCAGCCGACCGGAACGAAGGCACGTTGCACGTCCGGATATTCGCCGAACTCCATGTCCAGGACGCGGCGCCATTGGACACCCGGAGGCGTCGCATTGGCGTGCCGACACGAGGCGGTACACGTCTGGCACCCGACGCAACGCCGCAGATCGGCCACCATCGCCCAGCGCGTCATGACGATGCCCTGGCGATTCTGACGCGCACGATGTCCGCGCCGGAGCCGGTGGCGTCGGTCAGGTCCAGCGACATCGTCGCGAGCGCATTCAGGCTCGGCACGCCGAAATCCTTGGCGAATGGCGTCACCCAATGCGCGAACTGGCCAATCATGAGCAGCGTATCGGGACGGATGCCCTGCCGCAGCACCGCGCGGCCACGCACGCTGCGCTGCGGCGTCCCGATGTCGACCAGGTCGCCGTCGCCGATGCCGAGCCGCCCCGCCGCGTTGGTGTTGATGATCACACCTTGATGCCCGGCGATGTTGTCGGCGACTTCCTTGATCATCTGCATGCCGACGTTGCCGCCCCACGCATACTGCATGCTGCGCGCCGTGAGTAGCCAGAACGGATAGTCCTGCGGCCGCCCGCCGGCCTGTTCGAGTGCCGCCACCCATGGTGTGCCGAAATCCTTGCCGACCGGCAATGCCTGGTATTCGGGGAGCTGCTTGTCCCACCAGTGCATGTCGTTCTCGTGCAGCCGCCGGCCGAGTTCCGCGCCCACACGCAGCAGGCGCTCCTGGTAGGGCAACTCGAAGCGAAGTCCCTGCGCAGCCAGACGCGGAAACAGGTACCAGTCGGTCCGCGGGAACGGCTTCGTCGCCAGGCCGTTCTTCTTCCACCACGCGAGGTCGTGCACCTCTTTGCCCTCGGTCAGCTCCGCGCTCGCCGCATGGCACACCGCGTCCCAGATTTCGTCGCGCGTGTGGACTCGTTCCGGGTCGAGCGAAAAATCTCCGTGCGCTCCCTTCAGCGGCACGCCGGCGGCTCCCCGGTTGATCGCTGCATTGTATTGCGGCAAAAGTCCGGTTCGCCGCGCGAGCTCGGTGGCGATGTCGGTGAAATCGCGCGCGTCGCCGCGAATCGCAACGGCGGGCTGGCGCAGTGCGAAGCCCTCCCGGTCCCAGAACTGTTCGACATATTTCGAGCCGCCGATCCGGATCAGCTGCAGGCTCTCCAGGTCGGTGGCATCCGGGAGCAACACGTCGGCAAAGTGGTTCGTCTCGTCGCGCGTGTAGGCGAAGGCGACGACAAACGGAAAGCGCGCCATCTGCGTTCCGACCGCCTCCGTGTCCCAGAACGATATTGCTGGATTGGTCCGATACAGGAACCACACGTCCGGCAGCGTCACGCGCGGCAACCCCTTGGGCGTGTCCTGCAGGAACATCCACGAAAAGTGCGTCGGGCCAAGCGCCTGGCTCCACGGCCCGTTGCCGGCAAGCGGCACCATGGTCCGGTAGGCATTGCGGATGTTCGGATTCGGCGACCAGTGCGCCTTGTCGGTCGGATTGAACGTGTAAGCCATAAACCCGTCCGGACCCGGCACAACGCTCGCAAGCCGGTCCGCGTGTCGCCAGTTGATGCGCACCGCCGTGCCCAGCGTGCCGCCCGGCACCTCGAGCCCACCGACCAGCGCCGCCAGCAGTGTGCGCGCCCAGACACATTCGTAGCCGCCCCAGCCGTTGTTCACGGTCTTGCCCAGGCTCACCGCGACCGGACGAAACGGCAACACCTTGCCTTCGATCTCGATTGTCTCGCCCACGTGGGCATGGTCGATGAACTCGTGCGCGATCTTGCGCATGGTCGCTGCCGGCACTTCGCAGATCCGCTCCGCCCATTCCGGCGAGTACGCCGCGAAATGCGCGACGAGTTTGCTGAACGCCGTCGTGCCGACCAGCACGCCGTCGCCCAGCGTGTCGTTGTCGGGGCCGACTTCGACTGCGTCGGCCTCCTGTTGTCCTTCGAGCGTTTCGTCGATGCCGGCCGTGTCGAACGGCACCACGGCATTGCGCAGACTGTCCCGGACCAGCGGCTTGCGCGTCGTGCGGTCGCGCAGGTAGTAGCCGTTCGGCCCGACGAGGTACGGCGACGCGGTATAACGCGCGAGGAACGCGACGTCGAGCCGCACGCGCGGAATTTCGTGCAGCAGCACATGGATCAACGCGTACAGGAACGCGGCGTCGGTCTTGGGCTTGATGGGCACCCACTGCGCCGAGCACGCGCCGGTCACGGACAAATGCGGCTCGACCTGCACCCGCTTCATCCCGCGCTCGCGCGCCTCGGCGTGGCGCCAGATGCCGACGACCCCCCCGGACGCTTCGACATTCGCGCCGCAGGAAATGAGGTACTCGGTGAGTGGCGTGTCAGGCGACACGGTGAACGCGCGGTGCCAGTACTCGCCGTACAAATGCTCGGAGTGATAGCACTTCACGCCCTGCCCCGAGCCCATGCCCATGTCGATCGGCCCCCACGCGGACAGGAATGCCGGAAACGTGCCCATATACGACTGCGGCGTGCCGCCTCCGCCGAAGCTCGCGGCCACGCGCGGATAGCCGGATTCATCGAGCAGGCCCGCGGTGCGCACGGCATGGAGTTTCGCCGCGATCAGCTCGAACGCCTCGTCCCACGTGATCGGAACGAACGCGGGATCCTCATTGCGCCCCTTGTTCGGATTCGTGCGCTTCATCGGCGTGCGCACGCGGTTCGGGTTGTACGTCTTCTGCACGAGCCCATAGGCCTTCACGCAGACCTTGCCGCCCCCCGGATGCACGTGCGCCGCGCAGAAATTCGGCTCGACCTCGGTGGCCACGCCGTCGACCACCTTGACCGTGAGCAAGTCCGGCCCGGCGACGCACTGATAGCAGTACGTCGGTACCCGGACCGTGCTCTGCCGCGCCACACTCATGCCAGACCCGCTTTGCTGGCCTTGGTGGCGAGCCGCGCCTCGGTGGTTGCGACGTCGACGACGAAGCGCTGGTGCTTGCCGCGGCAGATCGAGTCGACGCTGTCGCGGCCGCTGAACTCCAGCGTGACGGCACGGCCCTTGACTTCGACGATCGTGACTGTTAGTTCGACCGGCATGCCCAGCAGCGTCGCGGCGAGATGGTCGAGCTCGACGCGCGTACCGACCGAGTCCTCGCCCGGATCGAGATGCGCGCGAAGCAGTTCGCGCGATGCCATCTCGATGTCGCGCACGAGCATGGGCGTAGCATACACACGCGCCTTTTCGCCCATGAAGTCGATAGTGCGCTCGCGGTCGACAACGAACTTCGCGGTGGCGGTCACGCCGGGTGCCAGTGAGTTCTTCATGGGTTTCTCCGATTCAAAGTCCGAGGTATGCCTGCCGGACACGCGGATTGCCAAGCAGTTCGTCACCGCGGCCCGAGAGCGCAATGCGGCCGACCTCGAGCACATAGGCCCGATCCGCGATCGCCAGCGCAGCGCGCGCGTTTTGGTCGACCAGCAGGATCGTGGTCGCCGCATCCCTGAGCGAGCGGATGATCGCGAAGATCTCCGCCACAACACGCGGCGCGAGCCCCATGCTCGGCTCGTCGAGCAACAGAAGCTTCGGCTGCGTCATCAACGCGCGACCAATCGCCAGCATCTGCTGCTGCCCGCCCGAGAGCGTTCCCGCCACCTCGCGGCGCTTCGCCGCCAGGATCGGAAACAGCGCAAACACTCGCTCGAGTCCGCTGCCAATCTCGTGCGACGGGCGCACGAACGCGCCAAGGCGCAGGTTATCCTCCACCGACATCGGCCCGAACACTTGCCGGCCTTCCGGGACCTGGACGATTCCCATCTGAACCCGACGGCGCGGCGACGCGCGTGCAAGGTCGGCGCGCTCGAAATGCACGCTGCCGCCCGTTGCGGGCTGGACACCGGAAAGCACGCGCAGCAACGTCGTCTTCCCGGCGCCGTTGGCACCGACCAGCGCGACCAGTTCCCCCTCCCCCACGCGCAGGTCGACACCAGCGAGCATCGGCACGCGGCCGTAGCGGCTCGACAGCGCGACGACGTCAAGCATGTGCGGCCTCCGCAGACTCCGCGATGCCCAGGTACGCTTCGATCACCCGCGGGTCGTTGCGGACCTCCGCCGCCGTTCCTTCGCAGAGGCGCCGCCCGTAATCGAGCACCAGGATGTGATCGGACACACCCATGACCAGATGCATGTTGTGCTCGACCAGCACGACGGTCGTGCCAGTGCCGGCGATCTGCCGGATCAATGCGGCGATCTCGAGTGCCTCGGTCGGATTGAGACCGGCTGCGGGTTCATCGAGCAGCAGCATCCGCGGTTCGCCGGCGAGCGCACGGGCGATTTCGAGGCGCTTCAATGCGCCGTACGGCATCGCGTCGGCCCTGGCCGCTGCAAAGTCGTCGAGCCCGAGGAAATGCATCAGCCCGAGAGCCCGTTCGCGGCACTCGCGTTCGGCGCGCGCAAGACGGCGCGTGCGCAACATCGCCGGCAGCAACCCGCAGCGCTCGCGTAGATGTCGGCCCGTCATGACATTCTCGAGCGCACTCATGTTGAAAAAGATCTGCAGGTTCTGGAACGTGCGACCGATGCCTGCCGCGGCAAACGCGTGCGTCGGCGCACCGGTGAGTTCGCGGTCGTCGAACTTGATCCGGCCCGCGCTCGGGACATAGACGCCGGTCAGCAGGTTGAGCAGCGTCGTCTTCCCCGCGCCGTTCGGGCCAATGATCGATTGGACCCTTCCCGGAGGCACCTCGAATGAGAGGTCCTCGACGGCGTGGACGCCCCCGAATTTCTTCGACAGGTTCATGATCGAAAGCGTGCTCACCGCGATCTCCGATGCAGCCAGGCGCCGAGGGTCGGCACTACGCCGCGCGGAAAGAAGATCATCGTCAGCATCAGCAGCGCGCCGAAGACAACCATTTCGTAGTCTTTGAGCACCGAAAGCGCCTGGGGCAGCATCGTGAGCACAGCCGCACCGACCACCGCCCCGAACGTCGACGCCAATCCGCCGAAGACGACCATCGTCACCAGTTCGATCGAGTGCAGGAACGAAGCCTTGGCCGGCGTGATGAAGCCGGAATAGAAGGCGGCGAGTCCGCCGGCAGTCGCCGCGAACACAGCCGACACGACGAAGACCATGACCTTGTGGCGAACGCAGTCGATGCCGACGATTTCGGCAGCGACTTCGGACGTGTGCAACGCGCGCAGCGCGCGTCCCGTGGGTGATTCGATCAGGTTGAGCGCAAGCCACACGGCAACGAGCAGACAGGCGCCGACGACCCAATACCACATGCGCTCGCCATCGAGCGCGAACCGGAACAGCGTCAGCGGGGGTACGGTCATGCCATCTGGGCCACCGGTCACGCGGTCCTCGGTGGCGATCACGATCGACACGATGATGCCGAAACCGAGCGTCGCCATCGCAAGGTAGTGTCCCTTCAGCCGCAGAATAGGACGCCCGATGACGAACGCGACCAGTCCTACGAGTGCGATTGCCGCAATCAGCGCGATTGTCGGCGGCCACTCATAGCGCGTGGTCAGCAACGCCGAGCCGTACGCGCCCATTCCGAAAAAGCCCGCGTGGCCGAGACTGATCTGACCGGCGTATCCGATCAGAAGATTCAGGCCGATACAGACGATGGCATTCAGGCCGACGGTAATGGCGACGTCGTAGAAATAATTGTTGGCGAGCAGGAGCGGCAACACGGCGATCACCAGTGCCAGAACCGCCATGCCGCCCCGGCGCGGGGTAGCCCATCGCGCGACGCGTCCGGCACCGCGTTCAGACGCGGTCGCTGTTGAGTGCGCCAAGGATTCCATCGGGCCTGAAGAACAGGACAACAAGGATGATGACAAACGCGATGACGTCCTTGTATGCGGATGACAGGTAGCCCGCGCCGAGGCTCTCCAGCAGCCCCAGAACGAGGCCGCCGACGATTGCGCCCGGAAAGCTGCCCAGGCCGCCCAAGATCGCGGCGGCGAAGCCCTTCAGGCCGAGCATGACGCCGGCGTCATAGGACGTGAACGAAATCGGCGCGATCAACACGCCGGCGACGGCACCCAGCACCGCGGCGAGCCCGAAGCTCGCAAACAGCACGATGCCGACATCGATGCCAACCAGTTGCGCCGCAAGCCGGTTGTGCGATGTCGCGAGCATCGCCTTCCCGAGCCGCGTCCGGCCGAAGAACCACGACAGTGCCGCGACGATCACGACGGTGACGCCCAGCACCCACAGGCTTTGCGGAACGATGCTCGCGCCGAAAAATTCGATCGGCCGGTCGCCGGAGAGCGGCGGCAGCGCGTGGATCCGCTTGTCCCACACGATCTGCGCGAGGCCGCGGAGCAAAATCGACGCGCCGATGGTGATGATGATCAACGTCGTCACGTCGGCACGCCGCGCCCGCGCGATCGCGAGCTTCTCGAGCAGAAGACCCACAGCGCCGGCAACCAGGACCGCACCCGCGATGGCGGCGGGCACCGGCAGGCCGGTCGCAACCAGCGATACCGCACTCATGCCGCCGATCATTACAAACTCGCCCTGCGCGAAGTTGATGACGCGGCTCGCATTGAAGATGATCGAGAATCCGAGAGCCACCAGCGCATAAACAGCCCCAACCGTCAGACCGGTGGCAAGGAACTGCAGCCACGGTCCGCCCATGCGAAAGCCATCCATGGGTGTCGCCGCCGTTACTCGGCCAACACCCAGGTGCCGTTCTTCACTTCGAGCATCCGGAACGCGGACAGGTCGAGCCCCATGTGATCGGTGGCCGACATGTTGACGACGCCGGCGGTGCCCGTGTAGCCGCGCGTCGTCTCGATCGCGTCGCGCACCTTGGCCTTGTCCGCGCCGCCGGTCCGCTTGAACGATTCGGTCACGAGCATCAGACCGTCGTAGGCATGGCCGCCGAAGGTCGAGACATCGGTCTTGTAGCGGGTTTCGTAGTCACGCTTGTAGGCGACGACGACCGGCTTCTGCACATCGCCGTCAGGCAGGATCTCCGCGATGAGCAGCGCTGCCGCGGGCAGCCGCACGCCCTCCGCTGCAGGACCAGCGAGCTTGATGAATTCCTTCGACGCAACACCGTGGGACTGGTAGAGCTGCGGTGTGAGTCCGAGCTGCCTGTAGTTCTTGGTCACGATCGCGGGACCCTGCCCGAAGCCCGCGTTCAGCACCGCCTGGACCCCCGGCGTCGCCTTGATCTTGGTCAGTTGCGCCGTCATGTCGGTGTCGCCGGCGCCGTAGGTTTCGTCGGCGACGATTTCCACACCGTAGGCCGGGGCGACCTTCAGGCATTCACCGCGCATCGATTTGTCGAAGCCGCCGGTGCCCGAAATCAGCGCCAGCCGGGTCAATTTCCGGGCTCGCATGTCCACGAAGATCTTCTCGCAGGCCATGCGGTCGGTGTGCGGGGTCTTGAACACCCACTTCTTGACCGGTTCGACGATCCCCACTGCACCGGCCAGCGAAACGAAGGGCACTTGCGCCTGCTCGACCAGCGGGATCGCAGCCATCGTCGCGCCGGTGGTTGAACCGCCGACGATCACATCGACCTTGTCCTGTTCGATCAGGCGCTTGGCGAACGTGCGGGCCTTGTCTGCATCGCCGCCATCGTCATAAACAATGAGTTGCAGCTTGCGGCCCCCGATTCCACCGCTTGCGTTGATGCGCTCGACGTACATTTCCAGCGTTTTCTGCTCGGGGTCGCCCAAGAACGCCGCGGGACCGGTCACGGACAGAAACGCTCCGATCCGGATCGGCTCCTGGGCCGCCGCGAGTCCGGTGAAGGCAATCGCGAAAGCAGCCGTCGTCAGCACCCTCGCCATACGGCAATTGCGGATGAATTGCATGGCAGTCTCCTCCTGAAGTCGCCTGCGAATTGCGACGACGCGCCCTCCGTAAGGGAAGGCCGCCACGAGTCCGTCTCTCGTTGTGGAACTGGCCACACCACACCGAAAACGGCTACAATCCATTGCAAAGGCCTATTCTGGTACCGCAATGCGCCTATTAATTTGATCTGCATCACGTTTTCGCACGGAAAACCCCTTGCGCACGTCGTCGACCCCAGCCGAACGCCGACCGGACCGGCACCGCCGGAAACGCAGCGTCGCCCCGGACACGTCCGTCGACGCGATCACCATCCGGCCGGCAAGACGCGGCGACCTCGACCACGTCATCACGCTCGACGCGACGGTGACCGGCCGGGAGAAGCGTAACTACTGGATGTCCGTCTACAAGCGCTACGGCGCTCCCGGCACGGCGCGCAGCCAATTCCTGGTGGCGGCCGCGGGCGAACGGGTCCGTGGCTTCATCATCGGCGAAGTCCGTGACTGGGAGTTCGGCTCCGCGCCATGCGGCTGGGTGTTCGCGATCGATGTCGAACCCGCGTTCCGCCAATCAGGAATCGGCGCGCGCCTGCTGAAGGCAATCTGCGCGGGCTTCCGGCGTGCGGGGGTCAGCAAGGTGCGGACCATGCTCGCTCACGACAACACGCTGATCCTGTCCTTTTTCCGCAGCCAGGGCATGATGGCAGGACGGTTCATTCCGCTGGAAATGGATCTCCCGGACTGACGGGAGGCGCGTCGGTTTCGCCTTTCGCACAATGAAACTGCAGAAGAACAGTTCTTTCGCCATCTACAGCGTGCTCGAATTCGCTGCAGACCCGACGCGCCACATCTCCGCCGCCGAGATCGCCGACAAATACGGCATCTCGGCCCATCATCTTGCCAAGGTGCTCTCGGAGCTCGTCCGCGCCGGAATCGTCGAGTCAGTGCGCGGCGTGGGCGGCGGCTACCGCTTTGCCGGTAACGCACGCCGGCTCACGCTGATGGACGTGATCCAGACCTTCGAAGCGCTGAGCCCGCCCGACGGCGGCCGGCTCGAACCCGCCGATCACACACCGGTCGGCACGGCACTGGGTGCGGTGCTGACGGAAATCGATGAAATTGCCAAGGCCACGCTGTGCTCGATCACGCTCGCGACCATGCTGCAATTGATCGAGCGGCAGCAACGTAGCGCGGCCACGCCGCCGGAACACCGCAAGCGCAGGCTGGCGCGGATTGCCAAGGCGTGAACGGAGGCATCGCAGGTCAGGCATGAAGTCGGCGGCGGACCCATGGCCGTCGATTGCGGTCAAGGTCGCGCGACCCTTTCGGGCATGGCGGACGACCGCTCACTCCCCGCGCCGTCGGAATGGTCCAGTGCCATGGCGATGGCCGCTCGAAGCGCTTTCGCCGCAGCCTCGCCTCCTTCGCCACCGCTCTGGCGATACTCGTCCAGAAAGCGATGAAAGGTCGCGCAGCCGTTGGCGTAAGTATCCCCGTAGCCTTTCCGCAGCCGCGGCAGCCGGGCGATCTCCAGCGCCACGTCGGAGGCCCGCGACGTGTCCCCGAGCAGCGACCCTTCCACGACCGAGAGCCAGGCGTCGATCGCCGCGTGCTCGCGCGCAAAGCGCAACGAGAACGGACGCAACCGCCGCAGCGCGGCAACGAGGCGCAAAGCGATCGCGCCGGACACCGCCGACGTCTGCAACTCGATGCTCCTGCCGCGCAAGGATTGCGAGCCGGCAGCGAGCGAGCGCTGCTCGAGCCACGCGCCCAGCCGCCGCGGCATGATCGCGGCGACCTCCTGCATCCGCGGCCTGAACTGGTCGTAGATGCGAACCACATCGTCCGCGCTCGCTGCCACATCGCGGCGAATGCGTGCCTGCCGCGACGCGCCCGACTTCTGCGCGGCTACGCGTATCACGTCCTCGTAGCACATCCACAATGCAAGATGGCGCGCAGTCTCGCGCGCGACTTCGCCCGGTGCACTCATGCAGCGCGCCGCAGCCGCGCCTTCTGCCCGTACGATGCGCTCGACCCGATCGAGGTAATGCACAGCGTAGCCAATGCCCTGATACTCGTGGGCGCGCGCGGCGCCCAATCGCGCGACCTCCGCGACACGCAACGGAAGCGTCGCGACCCGCCGCGCAAGCGCAAGCGGCAATGGCGCAACCGCTGCGTCGGGAGTCGATCGGGCGGGTTGCGGGACGGCCGTCTCGGTGCCAAGCCCCGCGGCACGCGCATAGGCTTCGTCGAACGCGGCGAGACTCGCCGCCACACCCTTGCCGGCGGTGCGAATTGCATCTTCGCAGGCGGCGCGCGAAAGCGGCAGGGCACCGCTTCCCGCCACAGCACCGAACAGGACCGCGCTGATTGCGACGGCGTGGCGCAACCGAACGGCTTCCATGTCGAACAATACCGTCTGCCGCGACAGCGCTTGGACGGCAGCAACGATCCGGCCGCTGTCGATTCGACCATCGCCCGCGCTCATCTTCTCGCGTGTCGTGTAGACGCGATGCGTGGAAGCCACGACGGTCGTGCGCACCGGCGTGCACATGCCGCGCTCGAGCATCCGCGCAGCCTCGACCAGCTCGGCGCAAACCAGCACATCGACGCGCCCTGCCAGCGGCATCAACGCGAAGAGCGGCACCACATCGCGCACCGGCGCCATTTCGACATAGTAGGTCGTGGCACCCGTGCGCTGCGAGACCCCCGGTGTCGAGGTCGCCTGTACGGCAAATCCATCCGCACGGGCAGCCTGCACGATCCAGTCGGTGAGCACGCCGCCACCCTGCCCACCCAATGCCGCAATCAGCAGCGCCAGCGGTTCGCTGCGCACGATTCGTTCGCGATGGACGTCGCCTTCCATAGGGCGACCGGTATGAAGGCTCATGCCGGCAGCGGCGCACCCGTCGCCCACGACCGCGTGCGCGCCATGAAGCGCTCCCACGCGTTGGCGTTGGTGACGACTTCCACGCGATAGAACGACGGACACAGCGCCGCGGACTGCACCAATTCGCCGCAGAGTCCGCATCCGACGCAAGCAGAGTCGACGGTGGTCACCGGATCGGTCCGCAACGGATCGCCGGGATCCTTCAGCGTCAGCGACGGACACCCGGAAAGGCGGATGCACGCATGGTCGCCGGTGCACACGTCCTCGTCGATGCCGTACCTCACCCGCTGCACGCGCCTGGCAGCGGAAAGGCGATCCGCGATCCAGGGTTTCAGCCGTCGTTGCCGTTCGAGCTGGCATTCGCCCTCCGCGACGACAACCTTGAGGCCCCGCTCCGAAGTCGTGAATGCGTCGGCCAGCGTTGCCTTCATCAACGCGACGTCGTAGCTGTGGACAGTCCGCAGCCATTTCACGCCGACCCCGCGCAGCACGTTTTCGATGGTTGTGTCCGACGCGGTCGTGCTTTCACCGCCTGCGCAATCACGGCGCGCGGCCTCAGGCGTGGAAATGAGTTCCTGCGTTCCCGTTGCCGACGTATATCCGTTCTTGAAGATCAGCAACACCGAATCGGCACCATTCTTCAACGCCGAGGTGACACCCGAGAGCAGCCCGTTGTGCCAGAACCCGCCGTCGCCAACAATTGCCAGTGGCCGCTTCGCACTGATCGGGCCGACGCCCGCGGAACTTGCAAGGCCCATCCCGTAGCCAAGAATCGAATGGCCCGCGGAAAACGGCTCGAACATGGCGAACGAATGACAGCCGATATCGGCAGCGACATGCCTCGGACCCAGCTCGCGGTCGACCAGCTTCAGCGCGCCGAAAACCGGCCGCTCGGGGCACCCGATGCAGAATCCGGGCGGACGCACAGGTGTGGGCACCGCCAGCAGCGCCTGCGCACGTGCGCGGACTGCAGCAACCTCCTCACGCCAGGCAGCCGCCGTCGTGCTGAACAGCGATGGCAGGAATTCGGCGGCAAACCGTTCCAGTCCTTCCACGATGATCTCGGCACCATATTCCCCGGCACGGGCCATCGTCGCCTTGCCACGTACGGCACACGCGACAGCGGCGCGGGCCAGCATGGCGGACAGCTCGAATTCTATGAATTCCGGATGGCCTTCCTCGAGCACCAGCACTGCCCGCTTGCCGCGGCAGAAATCGGCCAGCTGCTCCGGCACCAGCGGATACGTCGCGTTGAGCACGAGGATCGGCAGACGACTCGCGCCATAGCTGTCCTGCATGCCCGCCGTCGCAAGTGCGCGCATCAGATTGTTGAACAGCCCGCCCTGGACGATGATGCCCACGTCGCCGGCATCTTCCGCGAAGATTTCGTTGATTCCGTGGTCGACGATGTAATGCCGGGCGGCCGGCAGGCGCGCTTCCACCTTCAGACGCTCGTGCGTGAACGTGTACGGCGGATGCGACATGTGGCCCAAGTCGCGCGGCGGTGCCGTCGCGGCGCGATGGAGGGCCGACAGCGCCGGGGCGACGTTGTCCTTGCATACGAAACTGCCCTGCAGGTGGCAGGCGCGAATCCGCAGCTGCAGCATCACCGGCGTCGATGCTGCCTCGGAAAGCAGGAAGGCCTGCTCGACCATGCGCACGATGTGCGCCAGGTCCGGCCGCGGATCCAGCAGGCAGACCGATGATTTCATCGCGTATGCGTGCGTGCGCTCCTGCACCACGCTCGAACCCTCGCCGTAATCCTCGCCGACGACGATCAGCGCGCCGCCGAGCACGCCGGGCGAGGCGAGGTTCGACAGCGCGTCCGAAGCGACGTTGGTGCCGACGATCGACTTCCAGGTCACCGCGCCACGAATCGGATAGTTGACCGAGGCCGCGAGCATCGCGCACGCAGCGGCCTCGTTCGTGCACGCTTCGACATGGACGCCAAGCGTGTCGAGATAGTCGCGCGCCTGAACCATTACGTCGAGCAGCTGCGATACCGGCGATCCCTGGTAGCCGCCGACATACCCGACGCCTGCCTGAAGCAACGCCTTGGTGACCGCGAGAATGCCTTCGCCGTGAAATGGTTGCCCGGCGCCCTGCTGCAACAGCGCCACTTCGCGCGCGAATGAACGCTCCATAGTTTCCTCCCCGCGGGCCGCTCGACGGTGCCTTCGGATGGGCCATTGTCCGGGCAATACATCGCGTACTCCTTGAGGCAAATCAAGTGTAATCGGCGTGCACTGCAGCAAAGTGGCGTGATTTCGGTATTCCAATGCAGGATTCGGCGCGGAACCGGCAACAAGCCGGGGCGGGCCAGGGAGGCGCGATGCAGCTGCAAGGAAAGTCCGCCATCGTCACAGGCGCGGCCCAGGGAATAGGTGCCGCGGTTGCCCGGGCTTTTGCCGCCGCAGGCGCCCGCGTGTGCGTCGCCGATGTGGCACTGGATCGCGCGGAGACGCTGGCGGGAGAACTGCGCGCCGCTGGCGCCGAGGCGCTTGCCGTCGGTTGTGACGTGTCGAGCCGCGACCAGGTCGACGCCATGGCCTCTGCGGTGCGCGAACGCTTCGGTCGCGTCGACATCCTCGTCAACAACGCCGGCATCGTGCGGCCCGCGATGTTGCACCGCATGACCGGAGCCCAGTGGGACGCCGTGCTTGCCGTGCATCTGACAGGCTCCTTCAACTGCCTGCAGGCCGTGGTGCCCGGAATGATGGAACAGCGCTACGGACGCATCGTCAATGTCACGTCGACCGCCGGCGTCCTGGGCACGATCGGCCAGATCAATTACAGCGCGGCCAAGGCGGGAATCGTCGGGCTCACGATGTCCGCGGCAAAGGAACTCGCGAAGTTCGGGATCACTGTCAATGCGATCGCGCCCGGCGCCGCTACGCCGATGACCGAAACGATCCGCACTGACGAGCGCTTCAAGGCGAAGTATCTTGATCGCATCCCGATCGGCCGCTGGGCGGAGCCGGATGAGATCGCACCGGTGTTCGTCTTTCTCGCGTCCGACGCCGCCAGTTACGTAACCGGACAGATACTCGCAGCCGACGGCGGCATGACGATGCGCTGAACTCGCACGCCGGTGCAACGCTCGCCCGCAACATGGAGTTGTCGCATTGGGCCGGTTCGGCTAATATGGCGCTTTGCTTGAAGGCGCGTAGCTCAGCTGGTTAGAGCACCACCTTGACATGGTGGGGGTCGTTGGTTCGAGTCCAATCGCGCCTACCAATTGCCCGGGTCATGCAACAAACAACGTGGGATTCGACATCATGGTTATGACACCGCTGACGTGCAGGAAGACGCCGTAAACCCGGGAGCGAGTGCGCACGCCTGATCGTTGTTGTCTGACCCAGTGAAAAAGTGCGGCTCGTCCGCACTTTTTTGTTTTTGGACTCAGATGGCAGGATCGCAAAATGCCCGCAATCAGACTTCCTGACGGTTCGGTCCGTCGATTCGACGCCCCCGTTTCGGTCGGCGCCGTCGCTGCATCCATCGGCCCCGGCCTGGCCAAGGCCGCGCTCGCCGGCAAAGTCGACGGCAAGGTCGTCGACACGTCCTTTGTGATCGACCGCGACGCTGCGCTGTCTATCATCACGGACAAGGACCCCGAGGGCCTCGACGTCATCCGGCACTCGACGGCACATCTGCTTGCCTATGCAGTCAAGGAACTCTTCCCCGACGCGCAGGTGACGATCGGACCGGTGATCGAGGACGGCTTCTATTACGATTTTGCGTATAAGCGTCCGTTCACGCCCGAAGACCTGGCAGCCATCGAAGCACGCATGGCGGAGCTCGCCAAGCGCGACGAGCCGGTGGTGCGCTCGGAAATGCCGCGCGACGATGCGGTCAAATACTTCCAGTCAATCGGCGAACACTACAAGGCAGAGATCATCGCGTCGATCCCGTCGAACGAGCCGATTTCGCTTTACGCAGAAGGCGGTTTCACTGACCTGTGCCGCGGTCCGCACGTGCCGTCGACGGGCAGTCTCAGGGTATTCAAGCTGATGAAATTGGCGGGAGCCTATTGGCGCGGCGATTCGCGCAACGAAATGCTGCAGCGGATCTACGGCACTGCGTGGACGAAGAAGGAAGACCTCGACGCCTACATCACGCGCATCGAGGAGGCGGAAAAACGCGACCACCGCAAGCTGGGGCGCGCGCTCGACCTGTTCCACCAGCAGGACGAGGCGCCGGGGATGGTGTTCTGGCATCCCAAGGGGTGGACCGTCTGGCAGCAAGTCGAGCAATACATGCGCCGCGTCTACCAGGACAACGGTTATCAGGAAGTGCGCGCGCCGCTGATCCTGGAACGCTCGCTGTGGGAGCGCTCGGGGCACTGGGACAATTTCAAGGAAAACATGTTCACGACGGAGTCCGAGAAACACGACTTCGCGATCAAGCCGATGAACTGTCCCGGACATATCATGATATTCAACGCGGACATGCGCAGCTACCGCGACCTGCCGCTGCGCTACGGCGAATTCGGCGCGTGCCACCGCAACGAGCCCTCGGGCGCGCTGCACGGCATCATGCGCGTGCGCGCATTCACGCAGGACGACGGCCACATCTTCTGCACGGAAGAGCAGATCCGCCGCGAGTGTGTGGCATTCAACCGACTCGCCCTCGACGTCTACCGCGATTTCGGCTTCTCCGACATCGCGATCAAGATCGCGCTGCGCCCGGAGGCCCGGTTGGGCGACGACGCGACGTGGGACCGGGCCGAGGACGCACTGCGCGACGCATTGCGTGAATGCGCTGTGGATTGGACCGAGCTGCCCGGCGAAGGCGCGTTCTACGGCCCGAAGATCGAATACCACCTCAAGGATTCCATCGGCCGCTCATGGCAGTGCGGCACGATGCAGGTCGACTTCCAGATGCCCGGCCGGCTGGGTGCGGAATACGTCGCTGCCGACGACACGCGCCACGTCCCGGTGATGCTGCATCGCGCGATCGTCGGGTCGCTGGAACGCTTCATCGGCATCCTGATCGAGCACTACGCCGGCGCCCTGCCGCTGTGGCTGGCACCGCAGCAGGCCATCGTGCTCAATATCACGGACCGCGCCGCCGCCTATGCCGAAAGGGTCGTCGGGGCGTTGAAGGCCGCCGGTTTCAGGGTATCGGCCGATTTGCGTAATGAGAAAATAACCTATAAAATTCGAGAACATAGCTTGCAAAAATTGCCTTACCAGCTGATCGTCGGCGATAAGGAGATGCAAGCTGAAACGGTGGCCGTGCGTACCCGCGGCGGCGAGGATTTGGGGGCTTTCGCCCTAGATGCCTTGCTCGAGCGCCTCCGAAACGAGGTCGCGGCGCGTCGCTAATGCCCTGATTTTCCAAATATATTTGGTCAAATCGGGCCAGATGCGCACCCCGGGGCATGGCCGTTTTTTGTCGTCATTGGAGAATGCACAATAGCCCTCGATAAGCAGCAGCGGATCAACGCGGACATCACCTCTCCCGAAATCCGCTTGGTTGGTGAAGAAGGTGAGCAGCTCGGAATTGTTTCCCTTGCCGATGCACGGGCAAGGGCCGAAACGGCGGAACTCGACCTGGTCGAGATCGCGCCGACGGCCAAACCGCCGGTTTGCCGGATCATGGACTACGGCAAATTCAAGTACCGGGAAGCGAAGAAACAGCACGAAGCCAAGCTCAAGCTCAAGCAGATCCAGGTCAAGGAAGTAAAATTCCGGCCTGGGACGGACGAGGGCGATTACCACATCAAGCTGCGGAACCTGATCCGGTTCCTGGGTGAAGGGGACAAGGCCAAGATCACGCTACGCTACCGCGGGCGGGAAATGGCGCACCAGGAGTTCGGTGTGCGCCTGCTGGAACGCATTCGGAGCGACCTCGAGCCGCACAGCGTCGTCGAGTCGTGGCCGAGGCTGGAGGGCCGGCAAATGGTGATGCTGCTGGCCCCGAAGAAGACCGTAGTTGTCGCGAAGCATCCCACTACCAAGCCTGACGCTGGTGCGGACAAAGCCGCCAAAGCCTCTCCACCGCAACCTGCGGAGAGCACCACCGAGGGCAGCAAATAGAAAGCATGAGTCATGCCGAAAATGAAGACCAAGTCGGGCGCCAAGAAGCGCTTCCGCGTGCGCGGAAGCGGTTCGGTCAAGCGCTCGCAGGCGTTCAAGCGCCACATCCTCACCAAGAAATCGACCAAAACCAAACGTCAGCTTCGTGGCAGCGCCGCCGTCCATAGCACGAACATGGACTCGGTCAAGGCCATGATGCCGTACGCGTAGGGAGCGGACCATGCCAAGAGTAAAACGTGGTGTAACCGCTCACGCGCGGCACAAGAAAGTCCTGGGTCAGGCCAAGGGTTACCGCGGCCGCCGGAACAGCGTCTTCCGCATCGCCAAGGAAGCGGTGATGAAGGCGGGGCAATACCAGTACCGCGATCGCCGGCAAAAGAAGCGCGATTTCCGCCGGCTGTGGATCGCCCGGATCAATGCCGCCGTGCGCGAGCTCGGCATGACCTACAGCACGTTCATCAACGGGCTGACCAAGGCGCATATCGACATCGATCGAAAGGTGCTGGCGGATCTGGCCGTGTTCGACAAGGCGGCGTTTACGAAGATCGCGGAGCAGGCCAAAGCGACCGTCGGACAAAAGTAAGAACCTACTTTTGTCCGGGCTAGGAGCCTGCCGGACTGAGTTTCACGTATGCGTTGCTTGGCCAAAGAGCGATGGATGCGCGGCGCGAGGTGTAGCGAATATCGCGAATCTTCGCAAGCCGAGCAACAAAGCAGACGCGCTTTTTGGCAGCAACCCAAAGGGACGGGGCGGTTTGGGCGCATTTCTACGTTACTCGCCCTCACCATATTCTCGATGTGCTTTCAGGCTCGCGACTTGAACTTCGCCCAAATCACTTCCGTCGCATCCGCGAAACCCAGTCCGACAGGCTCCTAGGTCCGAATCGCGGGCTCATTTGGCATCTGAGCCCGACGATTCGAACTCGAAAATCCAAGGAAGGGGCGCGTTGGTCGCCCCTTTTTCTTTGCTCGAGAGCTAGCGCATCCCATGAACGAACTCCCATCCATCCTGGCCCTGGCCCGCGCAGAATTCGACGCATGCGTCGATCCTGCAGCGCTGGAAAATGCCAAGGCGAAATACCTGGGGAAGGCCGGCGTGCTGACGGAATTGCTGAAAGGACTCGGCAAGCTGCCGGTCGCCGACCGGCCGGCCGCAGGGGCCGCGATCAACGAAGCGAAACAGGCACTGGAGGCCGCGCTCGACGCGCGACGCGCTGGCTTGGCGGAAGCAAAGCTTGCCCGACAGCTCGCAGCGGATGCGCTCGACGTATCGCTGCCCGGGCGCGGGCGCGGGCGCGGCGGCCTGCATCCGACTACTCGTGCCCTCGAGCGCGTCGAAATGCTGTTTCGTTCGCTCGGCTTTACGGTCGCCGACGGCCCTGAAATCGAAGACGACTTCCACAATTTCACGGCGTTGAACACGCCCGAGAACCATCCCGCGCGCTCGATGCAGGACACGTTCTATGTCGAGGGCGGCATGGTCCTGCGCACACACACGTCGCCGATCCAGGTGCGTTACATGGAAACGCACCAGCCGCCGATCAAGATCATTGCGCCGGGCCGCGTATACCGCGTGGACAGCGACGCGACGCACTCCCCGATGTTCCATCAGGTCGAAGGGCTGTGGATCGACCGCGACGTGACGTTCGCGGACCTGAAAGGCACACTCACCGAATTCCTGCGCAACTTCTTCGAACGCGACGACATGCGAGTCCGCTTCCGCCCGTCGTTTTTTCCCTTCACGGAACCATCGGTGGAAATCGACATGGCTTTCGGTGACGACAGCTGGCTCGAAATCATCGGCGCAGGCCAGGTCCATCCCAACGTGTTGCGTGCGGTGGGCATCGATCCCGAGGAATTTCAGGGATTCGCCTTCGGCATGGGCCCGGATCGCCTGGCGATGCTTCGCTATGGCGTGAACGACCTGCGCCTGTTCTATGAAAACGACCTGCGTTTTCTCAGGCAATTCGCGTAAACGGCGGCATCGATGAAATTCTCCGAACTCTGGTTGCGCACCCTCTGCAATCCGCCGTTGTCGACGGAAGCGCTGTGCGACAAGCTGACGATGGCGGGTCTCGAAGTGGAAGAAACCACGCGGGCAGCGCCGCCGTTTGCGCACGTCGTGGTGGCCAGGATCGACCAGGTCGCGCCGCACCCGGATGCCGATCGTCTGCGCGTCTGCACTGTCGACGCCGGCGGCAGCGAGAAGTTGCGGATCGTCTGCGGCGCACCGAACGCGGTGGTAGGCATGACGGTCCCCTGCGCGCTGGAAGGCGCGACGCTGCCGGGCGGACTTGCGATCAAGCGCGCGACGATGCGCGGCGTCGAATCGCGTGGCATGTTGTGCTCGGCCAGGGAACTCGGCATCGATGACGATGCGAGCGGCCTGTTGGCGCTTGACCCGTCGCTCGTTCCGGGAACCTCGCTACGCGACGCGCTGGCGCTCGATGACACGCTGATCACGCTGAAACTCACTCCCAACCGCGCGGATTGCCTGTCGCTCGCCGGCATCGCGCGCGAGGTCGCCGCAATCTCGGGCGCGCCAGCGAATCTTCCCGACGTGCAGCCGACGCCCGTCACATTCAAAGGATCGCGCGACGTGCGGGTCCTGGATGCGCAGGCGTGCCCGCGGTTTGTCGCGCGCCTGATCGACGGCATCGATCCGCAGGCGCCCACGCCCGCATGGATGAAGCAGCGCATCGAGCGCTCCGGGATTCGCGCGATCTCGGCCGTCGTCGACATCACCAATTACGTCATGCTCGAACTTGGGCAGCCATTGCATGCTTACGACGACAGGCTGCTCGATGGCGCCGTCGTCGTGCGTTTCGCACGCGACGGCGAACAGTTGACGCTGCTCAATGGCCAGGTGCTGGAACTGGAACCAGGATTGCTGCTCGTTGCCGATGAAGAGAAACCTCTCGGGCTGGCCGGCATCATGGGTGGCGAACATTCTGGCATCGCCGGCGACACGACGCGTGTCTATCTCGAGGGCGCGTTCTGGAACCCCGCGGTGATTCAGGGCAAGATGCGACGTTTGGGCTTTGCCAGCGATGCCGGCTACCGCTTCGAACGAGGCGTGGACTTCGCCGGGTGCGCGCGCGCCGTCGAGCGCGCGACGCAATTGATCCTGGAAATCTGCGGCGGCCACGCTGGTCCGCTGACCGACGCCGTCGCCCACGATGACCTGCCCCGACGCGATCCCGTGCGCGTGCGCACCGCGCGCGTGGCGAAGATCCTCGGCGTGGCATTGGGGGACGTCGCCATTGCCGCCGCTTTCACGCGCCTGCGCTTTTCGTTCACGCGTGACGGTGCCGACTTCGTCGTCACGCCGCCCTCCTTCCGGTTCGATCTGGTCATCGAGGAGGACTTCATCGAGGAAGCGGCCCGGATGCACGGGTACGACGCGATTCCCGCCAAGCCCGCGGCGCACGTGCAGCACATGCTCGTGGATCCTGAAACGCGGCGCTCGCCCAATGCGCTGAAGCATGCCCTCGCCGATCTCGACTGGCAGGAGATCGTCACGTTCAGTTTTGTCGATTCGGGCGTGGAGGCAGCGATTTCGCCCACCGCTCAGCCGGTTCGCGTGCTTAACCCCATCGCCAGTCAACGCAATGTGATGCGCACGTCGCTGCTGCCCGGATTGCTGGAAACGCTGCAGACGAACCTCAATCGCAAGGAGTCCCGGATTCGCATCTTCGAACTGGGCCGCACGTTCCACCATGCAGAAGCGGGCTATGCGCAGCCGATTCGGCTCGGCGGCCTGGCGTATGGCGGCGCGGCGCCGGAACAATGGGGCCTTCCCGCGCACGACGTCGACTTCTTTGACGTCAAGGGTGATCTCGAATCGCTGGTGGCGCCACGCCGGGTCACCACCGAGACCTCCGTACACCCGGCACTGCACCCGGGGCGGTCCGCCTCGGTGGCCATCGACGGCGTCGCCGCGGGCTGGCTGGGTGAGTTGCACCCGCGCCTCGTCCGGCACTTCGGACTGCCCAAGGCGCCGGTCGTATTCGAACTCGCGGCTGAGGCGCTGGATGTATTGCCGATGCCCGCGGGCAAGCCGGTCTCCCGTTTGCCGATTGTGCGACGGGATTTGGGCCTTGTAGTCGACGAAGCGGTCCCGGTGCAGGCACTGCTCGACGCGTTGCACAAAGCCAAACCACCCCACGTAGAAGCCATCAGGCTCTTCGACCTTTACCGCGGTGTCGGGCTGACGGAAGGCAAGAAAAGCCTTGCGATTCTTGTGCTTATGCAGGATACTTCCCGCACTTTGACGGACGCTGACATCGCGGCGACGGAGGACTGTTTGTTAGCCGCCGCCCGCGAGGGATTTGGCGCCACGCTGCGCCAATAGTATTCGGCAATCTGCAACTTGCACACCGCGGTTGGCAGTCCGCAGTTGACAGTCCGCATTTGGCAAACCGCATAGGCAAATCGAGTTGACAATGACGCTCACCAAAGCCGAACTCGCTGACCTGCTCTTCGAACAGCTCGGCCTAAACAAGCGCGAAGCCAAAGACATGGTCGAGCGCTTTTTCGAGGAAGTGCGAATCGCGCTTGAAGCCGGCGAATCGGTGAAGCTCTCCGGTTTCGGCAATTTCCAATTGCGCGAAAAGCCGCAACGCCCGGGCCGCAATCCCAAGACCGGCGAAGAGATTCCGATCACCGCGCGCCGCGTGGTGACTTTCCACGCAAGCCAGAAGCTGAAGGCCATGGTCGAAGCCGCGAACCATGCCGGATCCCAGCCGAGTTAATTCCGATCTCCCGCCCATACCCGCCAAGCGCTACTTCACCATTGGCGAGGTGAGCGACCTGTGTGCGGTAAAGCCGCACGTGCTGCGATATTGGGAGCAGGAATTCGCCCAGTTGAAGCCCGTCAAGCGGCGCGGCAATCGCCGCTATTATCAGCATCACGAGGTTCTGCTGATCCGGCGCATCCGAGATCTGCTGTACGAGCAGGGCTTCACGATCAATGGGGCACGGCACCGGCTCGAGTCCGAAGCCAATGAGCCAAGAGCAGCCGCGCGGGCCCTGACCAGTTCGGCAACCGTCGTGGCGGCTCCGCGCGAAGACGACCTCGACCCGGCCGACATGCGGCAGGAACTTGCTGAAATCCGGCACATTCTGGGTTCGTCCTGACCGGCCATGAGTCCGCCGGGCCGTCCCAAGGACGAATGCCGAAGCGCGCAGCGCGAAGGTAATGCTATTGGTCCACCGGGCCGTCCCAAGGACGAATGCCGAAGCGCGCAGCGCGAAGGTAAAGCTATTGGTCCGCCGGGCCGTCCCAAGGACGAATGCCGAAGCGCGCAACGCGAAGTTAATGCTATTGGTCCGCCGGGCCGTCCCAAGGACGAATGCCGAAGCGCGCAGCGCGAAGGTAAAGCTATTGGTCCGCCGGGCCGTCCCAAGGAGGAATGCCGAAGCGCGCAGCGCAAAGGTAATGCTATTGGTCCGCCGGGCCGTCCCAAGGGCCGATTTGCCCAATGAGCCGAAGCGCCACGCTCGAAGGCAGCCCAATGCGCGCGTATAATTGCAGGTTCGGTCGGGGCGTAGCGCAGCCTGGTAGCGCACCTGCATGGGGTGCAGGGGGTCGGAAGTTCGAATCTTCTCGCCCCGACCACAATCGTTGCGGGCCGGCCAAGCGTATTGGGACCGGCTTTTTTGTCCGATGCGCGCCCGGCGTCCCCGGACGCGGGGACCGAAACGCGGGACCGAGCCGCGGAATTCCCTCTCTTCCAGCGCGCGTTCCAATGAGCACGCGCCCTCGTAAAACCAGCAATCCACGCATGCGCCTCCCGGCATCGTTTTTGCTTGTGGGTATTGCCATGGTCCCATCAATCAATGGAAGGGGGAGCTCATGAGCGCCCAACCCAGAAATTCGATGCCCGGATCCGGGGTCGTGTCGGAGCTCGCCTTCGCGCGTGCCCAGCGCAACACCGTCCTGATTGTCGATGACCTGTTCTCAAGCCGCCTGCTGCTGGCGGAAATCGTGCGGCAGATCGACGGCAAGCTGAATCTGGAGCTCTTTGACACACCCTCCCGCGCGCTGGAGTTCGCCCGCAACAACCGCGTAGACATCGTCCTCACCGATTACAAGTTGCCCGAATTCGACGGCATCGAGCTCGTCAAGCAATTGCGCGCGCTGCCGCATTGCGTGGACGTGCCGATCGTCGTTATCACCGTGGTGGACGATCGCAAGATCCGATATGACGCGCTGGAGGCCGGCGCCACCGACTTCCTGATCAAGCCGCTCGACGAGCACGAGACCCGCGCGCGCTGCGCCAATCTGCTCGAACTGCGCCGCCACAAGATCGTGCTGTCCGATCAGGCCCGAGTACTGCAGTACCAGGTCGACAAATCGGTGGCGGAGATCCACGAGCGCGAACTGGAAACGCTGTCCAAGCTCGCCAAGGCCGGCGAATTCCGCGACAAGACCACCGGCAATCACCTGATGCGGATGGCCAAGTATTCGGCACTGATCGGCGCGCACCTGGGGCTTGGCAACGAAACGGTGCACGTGCTGGAAGTCGCAGCGCCGATGCACGATATCGGCAAGATCGGCATTCCGGACTCCGTGCTGCTGAAGGAAGGCCCGCTGTCGCGCGAAGAGATCGAAGTCATGAAGGGGCATCCGCGAATCGGCTACGACATCCTGAAAGGCAGCCCGTCGAAGTACCTTTCGATGGGCGCAATCATTGCGCTTGGCCACCACGAAAAATTCGATGGCTTCGGCTACCCGAACGGACTGCACGGCGAGGACATTCCGCTGGTCGCGCGGGTCGTGGCGGTCGCCGACGTGTTTGACGCGCTCGTGAGCGAGCGGCCGTACAAACATGCGTGGCCCATCGACGAGAGCATCGACTTCGTCAAGGCCCAGCGCGGAAAGCATTTCGATCCGACTTGCGTCGACGCATTCCTGGCCGATCGCGTCAAGATCGAGGCGATCATCACGGAATTCGGGGACTGACCCTTCCAGGATTTCCGATCACGATCTCAAGGCCACGGATACTGCAGCCGCCTGAGGTGGCAACTGAGGTGGCAACTGAGGTGCCAACTGAGGTGTCAATCCAGGTTCCACAACAGGTCCCTCCCCGTGCGCCAGATCTTCAATTTCCTTCCCATCAGCCGGCGACTGCTGCAGATCGTCTGGCCGTTCCTTGCCGTCGTCGTTCTGCTGGTGGTGTTGAGCGCCGCGAGCACGAGCATCATGTCGGCAGTGCGCGCGTATGTCAGTGCCGAAAGCCTGTGGTCGAAGGCGCAGAAGGAATCGGTCGTCGCGCTCGTTCGCTATGCACGAACGAAAGCCGAAGGCGACTTCGCACAGTTTCAACAGGCCATCGCCGTTCCCCTGGGCGATCGCCGGGCGCGCGAAGAACTGGACAGGCCCGAACCGAACTATACAATTGCGCGCCATGGGTTTCTGGATGGACGCAACGACCCCGACGACATCGACGCAATGATCATGCTGTTCCGGCGCTTGCGCCACGTGAATTACATGGAACGTGTGATCGGAATCTGGACCAGCGCCGATAGCGAAATCGAGCGGCTGGGGGAGGCAGCACTTCGCCTGCATGCCCAGATTCAGGGCGGCACAAACGAACCGGCAGCGTTGCAGGCGACGCTTGACGATATCGCCGCCATCAACGCGAAGTTGACACCACTCGAAGATTCATTTTCGTCCACGCTGGGCGAGGCGTCGCGGAAAACCCGGATGCTGCTCGCGGTGGCCACGCTTGTCGCGGCGACGCTGCTGGTGCTGCTCGGCATCTTTCTGTCGCACCGCTTGCTGCAACGAAGCACTGCGCTGGAAAACGCCCTGCGCATCAGTGATGAGCGCTTCACCCTCGCTGTCACCGGCAGCAACGATGGCCTGTGGGACTGGAACGTGCTCACCGGCGAGTTCTATTTCTCGCCCCGCTGTCGCGAACTCCTTGGCTACTCCGAGCGAGAAATGGAGAACACGGCGACCGGGTTCGTCACGCTGCTGCACCCCGACGATCGCGATCCAACTCGCACCGCGACTTCCGCCCATCTGCGCTACAACGCGCCGTTCGACGTCGAGTTTCGTTGCCGGTGCAAGTCCGGCGAATATCGCTGGTTCAGGGCACGCGGTCGTTCCGTGCGCGATGGCTCGGGCTGGGCGGTGCGGATGGCAGGCTCCGTCACCGACATCACCGACCGCAAACAGGTGGAAGCGCAAGTCTACGCGGAGAAGGAACGCGCGCAGGTCACGCTGGCATCCATCGCCGACTCGGTGGTTACGACCAATGTCGACGGGCGGGTCGAATACTTGAATCCGATCGCAGAAGCGCTGACCGGATGGAAGTTGCGCGAGGCACGCGGCCTCCCGCTGTCGACCGTATGTTCCATGATGGATGAGTCGACGCGCCAACCGATCGCGGATCCCGTGACGCGGGTGTTGCGCGATGACGCCACGGTACGCGTATCGTCCAATGTGGTGCTGCTGCGGCGCGATGGACTGGAAATCGCCATCGACCAGTCGGCCGCGCCCATTCGCGACCGCGTCGGCACGATTACCGGCGTCGTCCTGGTGCTGCACGACGTGCGGCGAGAGCGCGAGTTCGCCACGCAGTTATCGTTCCAGGCCACCCACGACACGCTGACCGGGCTCATCAACCGTCGCGAGTTCGAGCATCGTCTGGATCGCGCGCTCACGAGCGCACGCGAGGAAGGCCGCCGTCACGCGATGATGTATCTCGACCTTGACCAGTTCAAGGTCGTGAACGACACCTGCGGCCACGCCGCGGGCGACGAATTCATGCGCCAGATCAGCGTCGTGCTGCAGGAGCGGCTGCGCGAAGGCGATACGCTAGCACGGCTGGGTGGCGACGAGTTCGGTGTACTGGTGGAGAACTGCCAGATCGAAAATGCGGAGCGGATCGCGGAAACGCTGCGCCAGTCGATCGCGGACTTCCATTTCGTCGTGAACCAGCGCAAGTTCGCGGTGGGCGTTTCCATCGGCCTCGTCAACATGGCCGACGGCACGCTCACCCTCACCGAGGTGCTCTCCGCCGGCGACGCCGCGTGCTACATGGCCAAGGAAAAGGGCCGCAACCGCGTGCAGCTCTATCATCCCAAGGACACCGAACTGGCGCGGCGCCACGGCGAAATGGAATGGGTGAGCCGTATTCAGGACGCGCTCACCGCCGGCCGCTTTGTCCTTTACACGCAGAGCATTGTGCCGGTTGGCATTGGCCAGAAGTCGACGCGAATGTTCGAATTGCTGGTGCGCATGATCGACGAGCGCGGCGAAATCGTGCCGCCGATGGCGTTCATTCCGGCCGCGGAACGCTACAACATGATGTCGCAGATCGACCGCTGGGTTACGCATACCGCCCTCACGACCATGGCCGCGCGGCGCGGCGGTACCCGTGAAGGCGAGACCTGCATCATCAACCTGTCCGGCGCCTCGATCGGCGACGAGCGCTTCCTCGACTTCATCCGTGCCGAACTGGCCAGGACTGCAGCACCCAAGGACAGCGTGTGTTTCGAGGTCACGGAAACCGCAGCCATTGCCAATCTCGCCAAGGCTACGCGCTTCATCACCGAATTGAAGGCGCTGGGCTGCCTTTTTTCACTTGACGACTTCGGCTCCGGCATGTCGTCGTTCGGCTACCTCAAGCACCTGCCGGTCGACTTCCTAAAGATCGACGGCAGCTTCGTGCGCGATATGCTGTCCGACCCCATCGACAACGCAATGGTCGAGGCAATTAACCAGATCGGCCACGTGATGGGCAAGCGCACGATTGCGGAATACGTCGAGCACGAAGGTATCCTGGAGCGGCTGCGCGAGATCGGTGTCGACTATGCGCAGGGCTTCGGCATTGCCGTACCCAAGCCGTTCGAGGCCACGTCCGGCGACGAGAACGCGCCGCGCGTCGTCTACGTGACCAACTGAGTGTGACGAACTGGCGCAACCCAATTGCGCCGTCCTACTGCGGCGCGCACATGCCCAGGCCGATGCCGGGACCCTCGGTCACCCAACCTTGGTTGAGCATGTTTTTGCCGCTCGGCGAAACTGGACACAAAGCGGAGGTTCGGCGCGTTTCCCATTCGGTTGTTGTAAAGGCGATAGACCGGAATGGTGCCGCTCGGGCACACGCCGTTCGTGGCGTCGAGCGGAACCGGTCACAGCTTGCCCATCGACACGCTTACCTTCGTCTCACGCAACTTCCCGGTCATCGCGGCGGCTTCGCAACTCCGTCCCGGGGCCAGCACGGAATGGCGGCCTCCATTGACCCCTCGCTGGCGACCTGGGTTGCGCAAGCCGCCCGCGTCTCGCAGAATGCTATTCGACGATTCGGGTTCCGCTATCCATGTCTGCGACAATTCGCCATGACCGCTTGTTACCCACCGGGACGGTCACGTTTTTGTTCACGGACATCGAGGGCAGCACGCGGCTCTGGGAAACGCAACACGCTGCGATGCAGCAGGCGCTCGCTGACCACGATGCGATCATGCGCAAGGCTATCGAGGCCAACGGCGGCTGTATCGTCAAGACCACCGGCGACGGTGCGCACGCGGTGTTCGCGATCGCTGCGGATGCGCTGACGGCCTGTCTCGCCGCGCAAAGCGCGTTGACGGCGCAGGACTGGGGCAAAGTGCGCATTACGTCCCGGATGGCGCTGCACAGCGGCGCGGCGGAATTGCGCGATGGCGATTACTACGGCCCGGCACCGAACCGGGCGGCGCGGTTGATGGCGGCAGCGCACGGCGGACAGGTCCTGCTGTCGCTGGCCACCGAGGAATTGGTACGCGACCACCTTCCTGCGCGCACGTCGCTGCGCGATATGGGCGAGCGGCGATTGAAGGACCTGATCCACCCAGAACGGGTATTCCAGGTCATCGCTCCTGACCTTCCCGTCGACTTCCCTCCGCTCAAGACTCTCGACGCGCGTCCCAACAATCTGCCGGCGCAGACCACGCCGTTCATCGGCCGCGAGAACGAGATTCGCGCAGTCAAGGCGAAACTGGCAAACGGAAACGTGCGTTTGCTGACTCTCTCGGGTGTCGGCGGCACGGGCAAGACCCGCCTTGCTCTGCACGCCGCCGCCGACACGGTGGACGACTTCGAACACGGCGTTTTTTTCGTTCCGCTCGCCACGCTGCGCGATCACGCATTGGTGCTGCAGACGATCGCTCAGGCGTTTGGGATGCGCGAGGTTGCCGGCAGGCCACTCTGGGAACAGCTGCGCGACCACTTGCGCGAAAGGCAGCTGCTATTGGTTCTTGACAATTTCGAGCAGGTAATCGACGCCGCACCGCTGGTCAGCGACCTGCTGGCCGCGGCACCGAAGGTGAAGGTTCTGGTCACGAGCCGGGAAGTGCTGCGCCTGTCCGGCGAGGTCGACCATCCCGTTTCGTCGATGTCCATCCCCGACAGGAAGCAGCTGCCGCCATTGTCGCAATTCACGCAGTACGACGCGGTGGCGCTGTTCATCGACCGTGCCGTGGCAGTGAAGCCGTCGTTCGTCGTAACCAACGAAAATGCCCCTTCAATCGCGGAGATTTGCTGCCAACTCGACGGCTTGCCGCTGGCTATCGAACTGGCTGCGGCGCGGGTGCGCGTATTGCCGCCGCAGAAGATGCTGCCGGAGTTAAGCCGGCGGCTGAGCTTTGTGACAAGCAGCGCGCGCGACCTGCCAGCACGGCAGAAGACGCTGCGCGGTACAATCGACTGGAGCCATGATTTGCTGACCGCTGACGAACAGATCCTGTTCAGGCGCATGGCTGTGTTTGTTGGCGGATGCACGCTTCAGGCAATCGAAGCTGTCTGCAATGTCAACGCCGATTTGCCTGTTCTGGCAACGGTGGAATCGCTGGTGGGCAAGAGTCTGCTGAAACAGACCGACGCCAATGGCGAACCACGCCTTGCGATGCTCGAAACGATTCGCGAATACGCAGGAAATCGGTTGTTGGCCGCGGACGAGGCCGAACGCCTGCAGGAACGACATCGAGACTACTTTCTCGCTCTCTCAGAAGAAGCGGAGCCGAACTTGAAAGGTGCCGAGCAGGCGGAATGGCTGGAGCGCCTGGAGCACGAACATGACAATCTGCGGGCGGCCTTGGGCCGGAGCCTCCTCGACGCGGGAGCAGAAGCAGGTCTCCGGCAATGCGGGGCACTGCAGCGGTTCTGGTGGACGCGGGGGCACCTCACCGAGGGCCGCGAGTGGTGCAGGCGGGTGTTGTGCAAGGCCGAAAACGAGAAGCGGACGAAGGACCACGCCATTGTGCGCAATGCTGCGGGCGCACTGGCCTATTTCCAGGGTGATCTGGCCGATGCCCGCGCGCAATGTGAGAAGGGGCTGCCGATTCTGCGCCAACTCGGGGACCGGAAGAGTATTGCCGGCGCGCTTAGCAACCTCGGCAACATTCTTTACGCGGAAGGTGACTATGTGGCGGCCGGAGAGCGGCATACGGAGAGCCTGGCGATCCAGCGGGAGCTGGGCAATCGGAAGGGCGCCGCAGTCGCATTGAACAACCTGGGCAACGTGGCCGCCGAACTCGGTGACTACGCGACCGCGCGTGCACTGCTCGAGGAAAGCCTCACGATCGACCGGGAACTGGGAGACCGTTCTGGCATCGCGATCTCACTGAACAACCTGGGGGACTATGCGTGCGAGCAGGGCGATTTCTTGGCCGCTCGGACGCTCTACGAAGAGAGCCTGGATATCAAGAGGAAACTCGGCAATCGGAGCGGGATCGCAATCACGCTGAACGGACTGGGCAACGTGCTCGCCGAACAAGGTGACTATCCGGCGGCCCGTGCACTGTATGAGGAGAGCCTGTCGATCCGGCGCGACCTGGGCGACAGGCGCGGGATCGCCTACGCGTTGGAAGGACTGGCGGCGGTCGCCGCGGCACTCGACAACGCGCTGCGCGCACTCCGCATCTGGGGCGCGGCGGAACGACTACGGGAGGAAATTGGTGCGCCGCTGCCACCCAATGAACGCCCGCGCCATGACCGGCGTCTGGCCGCCGTCAGCGCGACCCTGCGGGATAGCGCGGCCTTCGACCGCGCATGGCGGGAAGGCCGGACCCTGCCTGTCGAGCAGGCGATCACGCTCGCGTTGCAGCAACCGGTCGCGCAACATTGATCGCAGCATCTATCCGCCGCAGTTGATATTGGCGTCGAGCGGATCGCCCTTCCAACACAGAGGACCAAAGCAATGGGAGCAATCCCGTATCAGCCGAAGGACCTGGCCGAGCCGCGCGAATTGGTGGCCGCCATTCGCGCGCGCCGTGGTGGCACGCTGTTGAACCTGGACCGGATGCTCCTGCACAGCCCGCCGCTGGCAGAGGGATGGAACGGCTACCTGCGTGCCGTCCGAACCGAACTCGCGGTTTCCCCCAAGTTGCGGGAGCTGGCGATCTGCGTCGTCGCTCTTCTGAACCACGCCGAATACGAATATCACCACCATGCGCCGGAGTTCCTGCGGTCCGGCGGATCGCCCGCGCAGCTCGCAGCACTCGGTCGCGTGGCCCGCTCCGACATCGACATGACCGCGTTCGATGCCGAGGAACGCGCGGTGCTGGCCCTTGCGGTGGAAATGACGCGAACGGTCGAGGTCAGTGCCTCGACCATGGCCTCGGTGCGCGCCGCGCTCGCAAGCAATCGACACGTTGTGGAAATCGTGGCCGTCATTGCGACCTACAATATGGTTTCGCGCTTTCTCGTGGCATTGGGTGTCGAGCCGGAATGACGGCGCCCATCCCAGCATTGTTCCCGGAGACTCGCATGAAGTCGCTTCGCCTGGGTCTGACACTCGCGTTGCTGTTCAACCTCTGCGCCGCGCCGGTCGCTATTGCGCAGAATTGGCCCACCAAGCCGGTCAAGCTGATCGCGGTGTTTCCGGCCGGAGGATCGGTCGATCAGGTAGCACGCATCCTCGCGCAGCAGCTGTCGGAGCAAACAGGGCAGTCGTTCATCGTCGACAACAAGGGTGGGGCTTCGGGTTCCATCGGCACGGCGTTGTTGGCGAAGGCCGATCCGGATGGCTACACGATAGGCGTGGTCTTCGATACGCACGCGGTAAACCCGTCGCTGATTCCCAACCTGCCCTTCGACACGCTGCGCGACCTGACGCCCCTGATGCTGGTGGGAACGGGCGCGATGGCGCTGGTGACGCCGGCCGCGCAGCCGTACAAATCATTCCGCGACGTCGTCGCCGCGGCCAAGGCCAGTCCGGGAGGCGTTTCGTACGGGACGATCGGCGCCGGCAGTCTCGGCCATCTCACAATGACCCAGCTCGGCAATCAGCTCGGCGTGGAGTTCAATCACATTCCGTATCGCGGCGGAGGCCCGCTGATGAACGATGCGATCGGCAATCAGGTTCCTCTTGCGATCGGTTCGGTATTTCTGGTGAGTCCGCACATAGCGTCCGGACGGTTGCGCCCCATCGCCGTGACATCGGCGAAACCCGACCCGAAACTGCCCAACGTCGAGACCATCGCCAGTCAGGGAGTGCCCGGCTTCGAGGCGTACACGTGGTGGGGTGTGTTCGGTCCGGCCAACATGCCCGCGGCACTTGCCAAACGCGTCTCCGAGGAATTGGCCCGGGCCGCGAAGTCACCCGCCGTGATCGAGAAGCTTTCGGCGCAAGGCATGGAGGTGCGCGCCGCGTCACCGGCGGAGCTCGATGCCTTGGTGCGGAAGGAAATTCCCCGCTGGGCCAAGGTCATCAAGGACAACAATATCAAGTCGGGCGATTAGCAGGTTGGCAGCATATGGAACGTCGAGTGCCCAAATGGTCGAGCCATTGCCGCTCACTGCATTCCCGGACGTAACGGCGCCGCTTTTTCGATGACCGTGAACGACGTCAATACGAATTCGAACTGGTTCTGGATTGGTTCATTCAAACGCATCCTGTAGGTTGCGCTGGACGAAAGCAATGTCACTTCAAAACCGGCCCTGAATTCGCGCGCGGGAAGCAGCAGTGTCTTGATCGGAATGGTCGGACGCTGCTCGCTCGGTGGCAGGTAGAGTGCTGCGAAGCACTTCGACGCCGAGTCCGGCAGCATGTCGACGGTCACATCGCGATCGTGGTCGGCCACCAACTTGATGAGACGCGGCTTGCGTCCGAGGTACTCGATGCCGATCTCGACATGGTCGACCATGAGCCTCCTGAACCAGCGCACCACCGAGACCGTCCAGGGCGCCGTATCGCTGTCGCGAATGGCGATCAGGGAGCCCGGGATCACGCGATTCATGTTGTCGATCTGTCCGCGCATGCGGCAACCGGTATCGCTGCGATCCTTGACCTGCCAGAACTGCGGAATTGCGTTCAATTGGTCGGTGACCGAAAGAGTAGCCTGGTCGGCGTTGCCGCCGGCAGTGAAAGTTGGCAAAAAAGTCGACCCGCCGAACGGCGAGATCGTGTTTTCGCTCCCGGAAGTCGCGGTGGAAGAATTGCTGTCGTCCCGCTTTTGCGCGCTCCTGCGCAACTCCGCAACGATGTAGGGAAATCCCGCGATGGCCTGAACTGTGTGAGCAACGGGCTTGCGTTCAGCGCGGCGCTCGATGTCGATGGGGTTCGGGGAAAAGAGAATCGCGAGCTTGTTCAGCAACGCAAGTTGTCCGGCACGCTCCGCCGGCGTCGCCCTGATCTGGAGAACGGCGCTGTCCGTCAACGCAGCGATTTCCTGACCGATCAACACTGCGAGCGGCGACGAGTCTAGACACAAAGAATTGCCCGCGGCTCCCGACGCCCGTTTCAGCCCTTCCGAACCGTCCAGATCGACTATGAATCCCTGCATTCCGTGCCCGATGCCGCCATTCACCTTGGACAGTTGCAGGGCGGGTCCACCGCACCAGCGCGCAAACCAGCGGTGCGCCCACAGTGCTTCACGAGGGGAGAACTGGCCGGTGTTCATCACCTCAAGCAACAGGATCTGCAGATATTGCTGCTCCAACTTGCTCGTCGTCCGGCGCTGGCCTTCGGTTTCGCCGGCCACATTGGTGCGATCCAGCATCTCGCGTTCTAGGGCAGAACGATACAGCTCGTGCAGTTGTCTCCACTGCCCCGAGTTGCGCTTCTTGTAGCGGATGAAGCGCAGCAAAAATTCGACCTTCCGGTGATGGAACAGTTGAATCAGTATAGAAGGCTCATGCCTGGTCCAGGTGTCGTCGGAACTGTTCCGAATGTGATGCAGAAAATATTCATGCGCCTGGAAAAACGCCTGGCTGAGCTGCATGGCCGAGCGCCAGGCCTTCCAGTCGAGCGAACGCAACTGCCCGTCGCCCTCCACGTATTGGCCCAGCAACAGTCTGGTCACGGGCTGCGCGTGCCGCTCCAACGCGAAGAGTTCGCCGAGCTGACGTATTTCGGGTTGACCAACTCGCACGAGTTGCGCGATCGCCTCGCACACCGCCCTCTGCGCCTCGATTCGGTCGCCTTGCGGCAAGGCCGGGGCAAGGCCATCGGCTGCAACCCCTTGCATCGGGGAATCAGGTCCCTTTGTTGCCACCGGTGACGATGTTTCAGACAAGCGCACGTTCAATATCCTCAAGGGGGTTGCGAACTACAACGAGCAATTGCACGAGTTATGCCAATACGGTCTGAATTCATCGCCGATCTCGCAAAAATTTTCGCCTCCCAAGCTGCTTGACCATCAAGCATGCGCAAATCTGACAGCGGTGGGGCGGAGAGCACAGCGCGCAACCATTTTGCGCGCAGGTTGTAGACCACGAGCTGTCCAGCGGCGCCGGGTGGTATCAAGTTTGCTTTAGCGGAGGCATGACTCCGAAAAATTCATCGCTAGCACTGCTGCCGCTCGATCAGGCGAATGACGCAAAACCTGCAGTCCTTCCGTTGGGCGACACCGTGCCTCCGCCGCCCGTTGCCGCGGAAAGTGCGGTAGCGCAGGAAATGACGAGTGCCGACAAATTTCTGGCGGCCGCGACTTCCGAATTCAAGAGAGGGGAAATCGACCAACCGCTATGGGACCGTGCTTTCGCCCAGGCAAACGGCGACCGTGAGTCGGCAATCACCCACTACCTCCGCGCCCGCGCGACGGCATTGCGCGTGCGCAAGCGTGACCAGCGAACCGAAAAACGCGCGCGTTCGTCACGCGCCATGGAGAACACACCTGCCGGTTCGGCGCATCCCGGAAGCGATGGCAGGCGCAAGGCCGCGGACGGCAAGCGCCGCAGCACGAGACTCAATGCCAGTTACGGGATTGCCTTGGTGGCGACGTGCGCAGGCATTGTATGGGGTGTAATGCTGCTCTTTGTCTCTCTGGGGAGAACCGCACCGCAGGAGACGGCAGTTGCTGCGGTTGTACCGGTCACTCGCTCCGAGCCATCCGTACGGGCCGATACCGTCGCAAAGGCCGTCAAGAGTGCCGGCGACAGCGGTACCCAAAGGAGGTCAAGCTCGGAATTGATAGCCAGAATTGACGAACTGAGATTGGCGGATAACTGGAATGTACTTGTGCTCTACGCAACCGAGTGGACACGATTGGAGTCCGGGAATCCCGCGGCGTGGAACCAGCTCAGCCTCGGGTTCGAGAAATTGAGGCAATACGATGATGCGTATGCCGCGGCCCTCAAGGCGGTAAGTCTCGCGCCCAAGGAACCCCTGTACTGGCGAAATCTCGGTGAACTCGACCGGGAATTGAACCTGCCCGAAGAAGCGCTTCGCGCCTACGGGGAGGCATCCGCGTTGAACGACAAGGACATACACAGCCTCGTGCAGGTGGGATTGCTGAATCTGCGGTTGGCACGCATGCCGGAAGCCAGACTCGCGTTGGACAAGGCATTGGCGGCGAATCCCGATGACCCGGAAGTGGTGTGTCTGAAGGCGATGGTCGCGCGCCCGCCGAATGCGCCGAAAGAACTCCCTCCGGCCGCGAAGCAATTGGAGTCATTGACTGGCAGTTGTCGTGATTTTGCGGAGCGAAGAGACCCGGCAGTGGTCGCGAACAGTTCCAACGCAACCAAGTCTGCGGTCGTTCCGAAGAAGCCGTAGCGCAACAAGGGCGTCAAAGGCTTCGCCATCGAGTCCGGAAGACATCGCGGAAGGGCCCCGGTACCGCACCGCAGCATCTGGCCCCCCACGCGGCAAACGACATCTGACGGCACACCCTGCCCTTCGTGACAGAGCCGACGCCGATCTCCCGGCTGCCAGCGTTCGCCTTCAGTCAGTCGACCGTGAACAGCGGCCACGTGCCCGGGATTCCCTTTAGATCGAATTCGCCCTGCTCGCTGAACGCCAGTCCTGATCCTGCTACCAGATCCTTGACGGTCCGCGACGTCCACACTTCGTCGGCCCGTGCGCTCGCGGCCACCCGCGCCGCGAAGTGAACGGCGATGCCGCCGATGTCGTCCCCAATCAACTCGACTTCACCCGTATGCAGTCCGGAGCGGATCGCAAGGCCGAGTTGACGGGACTCCTCGCGGATGGCAAAGGCGCACCGAATCGCCCGCGCCGGGCCATCGAACGTCACGAGAAAACCGTCACCGGTGCTTTTGATCGCGCGTCCGCGAAAACGCGCGATGGCCTTCTTCGCAAGGGCATTGTGATTGCCCAGCAGTTCCCGCCAACGCTGATCGCCCAAATCGGATGCGCGCCGCGTGGAGTCGGCGATGTCGGTGAGCAGAACCGTCGCCAGAATCCGGTCGGGCTCCGGTGCCGTCCGTTCGCCGGTAAGGAATTCCTGGATCTCGTCGACGAATGCATCGCCATCGCCGATGAAATGCAAATGGGCTTCGCCCGGCAGCTCGACGAATTTCGCACCGGGAATGTGTTCCGCGAGATACCGGCTGGCGTCGATTGAATTGCCCCGGTCGTTGATGCGCCGCAATACCAGCGCCGGCACGTGGATCGACGGAAGAATGTCGCGCACGTCGATCGAACGATTCATCCGCCGGAGTGCAACCGCTGCACCCGGGCTCGCGCCCAGCCGCATGAGCTTGCCTGCCCATTCGCAAAAACGCTCATCGTTGGCCATCTCGGGTGCAAGCCAGTTCGCCACCAACCTGTGGGTCGCTGCGGGGCTGCCCCAGGTCTTGCGCACTTCATCATCGTGGGCAGCGGCCTCCTCGGCTCGCATCCCCCAAGGGTAGTCGGGTGCCCAGCTGGTCCTGGCGTAGGTCCCGTAGAGGACCAGCGCTTCGGTACGCTCGGGGTAGGTGGCAGCAAACAACGCGCTCATCGGTCCGCCTTCGGAAATTCCGAGAATGGCGGCGCGCCGGCTGCTTGCGCTGTCCATCACGGCGCGAATGTCGTCCATGCGCTGCTCCAGCGACGGAATGCCGGCGTCCCGGTCCGAAAGCCCCGTCCCTCGTTTGTCGAACCGGATCAGACGGCAGAACGACGCGAAACGCCGAAGACAGCGGGAGAACGACGGCTCGTCCCAGGAATGATCGAGATGCGACACGAAACCGGGTGTCATGATCAAGTCGACCGGGCCGTTGCCCATGACCTGATAGGCGATGCTGACCTCGCCGCTTTGCGCGTACCGGGTCTCTGGAAGCTGCGTCATGATCGTCCGGGCAAGCGATGGATTGTGTGCGTTCGCCAAGCGGCACAAGCGGCAGGAACGACCCCTCGTGCAAGCGGGCCTCCAATGACAATGATACCGGACCGAACATCATTGTTCGCACGTGGACAATGCGCATGGCCGATGCGATGATTTCCCCTTGCCACGATCCGAACCGGAGTTGCCATGCCGAAGTTCAAACTGAACGTCAACGGCGAGACCCGGACCGTCGACATTCGCGATCCGCAAGAGCCGTTGCTCTATGTACTGCGGAACGCGTTGGGGCTGACCGGCGCCAAATACGGCTGCGGCCTTGGGCAATGCGGCTCGTGCACGGTGATCGTCGACGGCGAGGCCGTCCGCTCCTGCCTGATGCCGATCTCAAAGTTGGCGGGGAAAAAGGTGACGACGATCGAGGGCCTCGGCACGCCGCGAAAGCCGCATCCGCTGCAGACGGCGTTCGTCGCCGAACAGGCGGCACAGTGCGGCTATTGCGTGACCGGCATGGTGATGACGGGCGCTGCGCTGCTTGCGCGCAAGCCCGCTATCACGCGTGACGATGCACAACAGGCTCTGGCCGGCAATCTTTGCCGTTGCGGAACGCACGAGCGGATATTGCGCGCAATGCTGCGTGCCTCGAAGAAGGTGTCCGCATGAATTCTCGCTTCTCCCAGCCCCGCCGCGAATTCCTGCAGATCGGCGGCGCACTGGTCGTCGGCTTCACGCTTCCGGCGCCTGCCTATGCACAGCGGCAATCCGGTGCCGAGGCAGCGCTTGGCAAGACACTCGACACGAGTGATGTCGACGGATTCGTCGCCGTCAACGCCGACGGCTCGGTAACGATCTACTCGGGCAAGGTCGATCTGGGCCAGGGTCTGCGCATCGCCATCCCGCAAATGGCCGCCGAGGAATTGGGAATCGGCGTCGAGCGCATAGTCCTGATCGAAGGCGATACCGCGCTGACGCCCGACCAGGGTGCTACTGCCGGCAGCAGCGGCATCATGCGCGGTGGCGTACAAATCCGGCAAGCAGCGGCCACCGCGCGCGAAGCGCTGATCGGGATGGCTGCGGCCCGTGTGAACAAGCCGGCGGTGGAATTCGACACTGTCGATGGCGAGGTGCGGCTGAAGACCGGAGGTGCGGGCATCCGCTTCAGCGACCTGGTTGCCAACAAGCGTTTCGACGTCAAGGTCGATCCGAAGGCGAATCTGCGCGATCCCGCCTCGTACACGGTTGTCGGCAAGCCGCTCGCACGGCCCGACATCCCGGGCAAGGTCGACGGTCGTCACGTCTACGTTCATGATTTCAGGATCGACGGCATGCTGCATGGCCGGGTCGTGCGGCCGCCGGCTGTGGGAGCAAGGCTCGTCGCCGTCGATGACGCGTCGATCAAGGCAATCGCCGGAGTGCGAGTCGTGCGTGTCAACGATTTCCTCGGCGTCGTCGCCGCGAGCGAATGGGACGCGGTGACCGCGGCAAAATTGCTGAAGGCGCGCTGGTCGGAGTCGATGCCACTGATCGGCACGTCCGCCGTTCGCGGCTGGTTGCGCGCCGGCCCGTTCGCGGCGGACGAGACGCTAGTGAAAAAGGGCGACGCGACAGCGGCACTCTTGGGTGCGAAGAAAGTCTCTGCCGAGTTCTACTGGCCCATGCAATCGCATGGCTCGATGGGTCCGTCCTGCGCGGTCGCCGACGTCCGCGACGGCAAGGCGACGGTCTGGTCGGCATCGCAGGCCACGCACCGATTTCGCGAGACGATCGCACGTGCGCTGGCGCTGTCGAAGGATGCCGTGCGCGTCATCTACCTCGACGGCTCCGGCTGTTATGGAATGAACGGCCACGACGATGCGGCGGCGGACGCGGCGCTGCTTTCAAAGGCGGTCGGACGGCCGGTGCGCGTCCAATGGTCGCGCGAGGACGAGCACGGCTGGGACCCGAAAGGTCCGCCGCAGCTTCTGGCGCTCGAGGGCGCGCTCGGCGACGACGGAAAGATCAATGCGTGGCGCACCGAGATGTGGATTCCGAAGGCGACAGCAAGCCTGCCGAACATGCCGCTGCTGGCACTCGACGCCGCCGGCATCGCGCAAACGCCGGGGATCACGACCGGCCTCATCAGCCAGAACGGCGATCCACCTTACGCTGTGCCGCACCAGGAAGTCGTCGTCCATTGGCTGCCGACGGCGCCGCTGCGTCCGTCGAACTTCCGCGCGCCGGGCAAGGTCGCGAATTGCTTCGCGGTCGAGAGTTTCACCGACATTCTCGCTGTCGCAGCGCGGAGCGATCCCGTTGCGTTCCGACTGCAGGGGCTGTCCGATCCGCGCGGCATCGACGTGATTCGGCGCGCGGCGGCGCTGCTCGGATGGCAGCCGCGGCCGTCGCCGGCACCGGACACGCCGGGCGCCGGCCGCGGGTTCGCGTACATGCACTACAAGCACAACGAGAGTTACGTGGCAATGGCAATGGCGGTCGATGTGGTCAAGGCTACGGGTGCGATTCGCGTGCGCCGCGTGGCATGCGCGCATGACTGCGGACTCGTCATCAATCCGGATGCGCTCAGGTCGCAGATCGAGGGAAACATCCTGCAGACGCTGTCACGGACGCTGTTCGAGGAGGTCGCATTCGACCGCTCACGGGTGACGAGTGTCGACTGGGCGAGCTACCCGATCCTGACTTTCCCCGACGTGCCGGAGATTCTGATCGACATCGTCAGCCGGCCGAAGGAGCCGCCGCTCGGCGCGGGCGAGGCATCAGCGACGCCCGTGCCAGCCGCGCTGGCCAACGCGATCTTCGACGCCGTCGGCGCGCGGCTGACGACCGTGCCCTTTACGCGGGAGCGCGTGCGCGCGGCGCTAGGCTGACGACGTGACGCGGGAGTGTATGCTCCGCTGTTTCAAACGGCAAACCGCCCCCCCGCCCGCAGCACTGTGGTACGGTGGGAATCAAGGCCACATTCCCCTGACTATTGGAGCGTCATATGTCAAAAGACAGACCGCGGATCGGAACCGACGGACTCGCCCTGCCGATTCTGCCTCCGGAACGCGACGCGCGCGTCTGGGCGCGCCTGGTCCGCGTGATGTTCTACACGCCCGGCTTCCTGGCACTGCTGCTGATCAAATCCGGCGAACCGGCAAGCTTCGGCATCACCATCGAGTTGCTTATGCTCGCAAGCGCTGTGGCTATCGTCGGCGGCCTGTATATAGGCACCCAATCTACCGGTGCGGGCGCCGACACGTCGTCGCAGATCGGCGCCTGGAGCGGAGCGCTTGTGCTCGAATTGCTCGCTGTTGTTCCATTCCTGGCAGCGGTGCCGGCCCTGTTCCATGAACTCGCGAACAGCACGCTGTTGCACGCCAAGGCGCCTGGCGCCGTCGACATCTCGCTCGGCGCCTCTGAGCTGCTGCCGATGGTCGCGATCCTGCCGTTCATGCTCTACCAACTCTCCGGCTTTGGCACGTTGCACTACATCGTGTCCAAAGGCGTGAACTGGATCCTCAACATCGGTATCCTCGGCCTGATCGTGGCCAGCTATGTCGCCAACCGCGAAGCTGCGTATGCTGTGGAAAGGGTGCTGACGGGGATCCTCGTTATCGCCATGACCATTACCGTGGCCTATGGCGTACTGAAGCTCAAGCAGATGCAGGCGAACTACGACGCCAACTGTCCGCCGAAAGCTCCTAAGTAGTCGTTCGCACTTTCGATCAACAGCAGCACAGCGCGGGGACGACGTGCAATTCTCCAGCCAGCGGCTTGCCGACGTCGTCGTGGCCGTGCCCGCCGGCCAGATCGATCATACAAATGCCGGGCGGCTCGAGCAGGCGCTTGCGCCGATACTCGACGCAACCTCCATGCACACGAGTGCGCTTGTTCTCGATTTTTCGCGCGTCGAGTACATCAGCAGCATGGGACTGAGGGTTCTGCTGATGGCGGCGAAGAAGTTGCGAGCCCAGAACGCGAGGATCGCGGTGGCGGCCCTGCAGCCAGTCGTCCTGGAGATCTTCGGAATCGCCCGCTTCAATCATGTTCTCGAAGTCTTTCCCGACGTGCGCGCGGCACTCGCGCAGCTGTCGGAAGAAGCGCTCGCGGCCTACGACGCCAGGGCGACATGAGGCGCGTTCGCTTCTGGGGCACACGCGGTTCCCTTCCTGTTGCGCTGACCGCATCCGGAGTCCGCGAGAAATTGATCAAGGCGTTGCGCGCCGCTTCCGGGAGAACATTTGCGTCGGACGACGCCCTCCACGCCTTCGTCGACGGTCTCGGCCTGCCGGTCTCCGGCAGTTACGGCGGGCACACGTCCTGCGTCGAGATCGAGACCGGCGGGCCGGAGTACGTGCTGTGCGACTTGGGAACGGGCGTGCGGCCGTTCGGCCAGAAGGCTATGGCGCGCCACGGTCCTGCGTCACCGCAGACGTATCACGTCTTCATGTCCCACGTGCACTGGGACCACATCATGGGTTTTCCATTCTTCACGCCCGCCTATATTGCAGGCAACCGGATCCGCATTTACGGCGGCCACGCAATGCTCGAAGAGGCGTTCCGGGTCCAGCAGGCCGCGCCATCCTTCCCGGTGGATTTCGCGGCACTGTCCGCGGACATCGAATTCCTGCATCTGGAACCCGGCAGGCAATACGATATCGCCGGCCTGCAGGTGCGCCTCATGTTGCAGCGGCATTCCGGCGACTCGTACGGATACCGCTTCACGGGAGGTGACCGAACAGTCATTTACACCACGGATTCCGAACACAAGCTCGAGGATCCGGCGGAAACCGCAAGCTACGTCGACTTCTTTCGCGACGCCGATGTCGTGATCTTCGACGCCATGTTTTCACTGTCCGATGCCATCTCGGTCAAGGCCGACTGGGGCCACTCGAGCAACATCGTCGGTGTGGAGTTGTGCCAGTTGGCCGCCGCGCGGCAGTTGTGCCTGTTCCACCACGAGCCCATCCATGGCGACGATGCCATCGCCCGCGTGCTGACGGAAACGCGGCGGTATGAAGAGATCACTCGAACCGGGAAGCCCCTGCTGGTCACCGCGGCCTACGACGGGTTGGAAATCGAGTTGTGAGCGATCCGGCGGAAGCCGAGTCCGGTTCGCCCGGCTCCCGCCGGACCTCCGTTGTCGGACTGCTCACGCTTGGACTGCTGGCCGCGCTGGTCGGCATGCAGCCGCTGTGGAACACGCGTCTGCAGTCGTTCTGGTTCGACTCCTTTCAGATGCTCGAGCCACGAAAGATCGAGTCGACGCCGGCAGTCGTCGTTGAAATCGACGAAAAGAGCCTCGCGGCGCTGGGACAATGGCCTTGGCCACGGACGATACTGGCCCAACTGATCCGCGACATCGAACGGCATCAACCAACCGCTATCGGCGTCGACATCCTGATGTCCGAAGCAGACCGGCTGTCACCGCAGCAGTTGTTGCAGCGCGCGCGGCAGCAGGATCCGGTCCTCGCGGAAAAGCTTGCCGCACTGCCGTCGAACGATGCTGAGCTGGCCGCGGCCATCGGTGCCGGGCCGGTTGTCCTTGGCCTGGTAGGGATGCCCGAGGCAACGGGCAAGATCGTGCGCGCACCAGCGTTCTCGGTGTTCGAACCGGACAAACGCCCGGGGGCCGCGGACGTCGCGCTCAGGATCGGCCAGTTCGGCGGCGCGATTCCCAGCATCGACGAGATCGATCGCGCGGCATCAGGGCACGGCTTGATCTCCGTCAACGACCCGTCCAAAGGCGTCATCCGGCACATCCCGCTCGTAGCCAACATCAACGGCACGCTGACGCCGGCGCTGTCGGTCGAATTGCTCCGCGTCGCACTGCGCGCGCCGGCGCTTCGCCTGCAGGTGGCCGGGTCGGCCGTGCACGCGGTCTCCATCGGAAACTTCACCGCGCCAACCGAGGAGGACGGGTCAGTACGAATCTACTACTCGCCTCGCGATCCCCGGCGTTACGTATCCGCCATCGACGTTCTCAACGGCAATGTCGACCCCCAGCGCCTGCAAGGGAAGCTTGTCCTGGTGGGCATGACCGGCCTTGCATTGACCGACTACCAGAACACGCCGCTGGGCGAACCGATGCCCGGCAGCGAAATTCACGCGCAATTGCTCGAGAATCTCTATGACCAGACGTGGCTTTATCGGCCATCATGGGCGCGGGCTTTCGAACTGACGGTCTTTGTGCTGCTCGGCTTGCTGCTCGTCTGGGCCACGCCGCGCTGGAAGCCGCGCAATGCCGCGCTGTTGGCCCTCGGATGCGTCGTGCTGCCGGCGCTCGCCGCATACATCCAGTTTCACTCCCGGCGGCAGTTGTATGACGCCGCGACCACGGGCTTGGGACTGCTCATACTGTTCAGCGTGCTCCTCGTGCTGACGCTGGCCGAGGCGACGCGGCGCAGGAAGTCGCTCGAGCGCGTCGTGAACGCGCAGCGTGTTCAGGCAGCGTACATCTCCGGCGAACTTCAGGCAGCGCAACGCATCCAGACCGGAATCCTGCCGCGCATCGAGTCGCTGGGAGACGAACGGCGCATTGACCTTGCCGCGACCATGATTCCGGCGCGCGAGGTCGGCGGGGATCTCTATGATTTCTTTCGGCTGGATGCGGATCGCCTGTTCTTCCTGATCGGCGACGTCGCCGGCAAGGGTCTGTCCGCCAGCATCTTCATGGCGATCAGCAAGTCACTGTACAAAAGTGCCACGCTCAGGCGGCCGGATGCAACGATCAGCGAGCTGATGCGCACCGCCAATGACGAAGTTTCGCGCGACAACCCGGAAATGTATTTTGTCACCATTTTCGCGGGCATCATCGATCTTGCGTCCGGCGAGCTCTCGTACTGCAACGCCGGGCATGACAACCCGTACGTGCTCGATTCGAAGCGACCGGCCCTCGTGCGTCTCGAACAGGGATCCGGTCCACCATTATGTACGGTCGAACGCTTCGCCTATGCAGCCGGCAGCCGTTCCCTGCAACCCGGCGACCTGCTCTGCCTTGTGACCGACGGCGTGGCCGACGCGCAGAATCCAGCGGGCGAACGCTACGGCAGCGAACGATTGCAGGGTCTGCTTTCGCGGCTGCGAACGGGCGACATGACCGCACGCACCGTGGTCGATGCAGTGAGCGCAGACGTGAGAACATTTGTCGGCACAGCCGATCCCGCCGACGATGTCACGGTGCTGGCGCTACGTTGGCTGGGACCCGGCGCAATGGCGTAGCGGCTGCCGCCGGGGACCGGGTCAGCGCACAATGATTTCGACGCGGCGATTGAGCGGCTCCGCCACGCCATCTGCCGTCGGCACAGCCGGGGCTCGTTTGCCGCGCGAGATCGCGCGAATATCATCAGCCGCGACGCCAAGCCGTATCAACGCCACGCGCACGATGTCGGCGCGCTGCTGACCGAGCACATCGTTGGCCTGGACGCTGCCGACCGCATCCGTGTGCCCGACGACCATGACGTCGGGCACAGGCCGCTTCGCGATCTCGGACAGGATCCGGTAGACATCTTGCTTGGACTGTTCGGTAAACTCATCCTTGCCTTCGACGAAGTACAGGGTGAATGACGCTGCGCGGGCCGGCTGCGCGGCTAGCGCTGCCCCAAACTGTGTCTCCACCTCCTGCGGACTGGTGCGATAGGCGCGCGGTCCCTGCTGCGTTGTCCTGGCAGCCGCGTAAGGTTGGTCGAGGACCACGTCCTGGCCGCCTTGCTTGACCACAACGGCGGTCTGCCGGCCGTCCTTTTCCGGCAACAGGACTACCGTACCGCTGCTGGCGCAACCCGCGAGAACGATGCACACCGCCGTCACGGCAGCGACCCGATGCAGGGAGCGCGGCAGATCAATCATTGGTGCTGACCACGAACTCGGTACCACGAACGCCGAGTATCGCGGTCGGCGTGCGCACGGTCATCGCATCCGGGGATTGCTTGGCAATGCGGCCCGAAATCACCGCTAGCGTTCCCTTGTTGAGCGACGCGTCGAGTCGCCCCTGATTGGTGGTGGAATCGAATGCGAATTGATCGAGCGACAGCGCGCTGTTGGGACCCGCGGACAACAAGGAATCGTCGTCCATCGTGATTCCAACCGATCCATCCGCACCGGTCTTGATGATGTCGGACGTCTGCAGCCGTGCGCCGACGGTTGCGGGTATCGTCTTGCCCAGCCGCTCGATGGCGACCTGGCCCTTGGCAATCTTGATCTGGCCAATATCCGCCGCGCTTGCCGCAGCGGCCAATCCGGACAGGAGCGCGATTGCGAGCACTTCCCGAAAACGCTGTGCCGAATTTGCCATATCCATTCTCCTCGAGGCACGCGCTGCGCCAAGGCGCCAGACTGTGCAATCAGGACAATGCCCCGACGAATTCCTGGCCGGAGCGGGTGCATTCAACGCAAGCTTACACGAGACGCCGCACTCCTTCATGTCCTCTGGCGCGCAACGGCGGGTAGCACTCGCCTGGCCGAATTCCGGTCGATTGCGTCATCGGACTTTCGGGGGAGTTTCGGATCCGAGGCATTGGGCGCAGAATCCGCCGACGCGCCTGGGCAATCCGGTTGCCGCAAGACGCGGCGGCTCGAGGCTCGTAGGCGCGTACACCTGGAAAGGAAACAAGCAATGGCAAAGTTTTTGTTCGAGGCGAAATACTCACCCGAAGGGGCCAAGGGAATCATCAAGGAAGGAGCCAGCGGCCGCCGCGCCGCGATCGAGAAAGCGGTTGCCGGGCTCGGTGGCCGGCTCGAGACCTTCTATTTTGCTTTCGGCGGCGTCGACGCCTATGTGATTGTCGACCTTCCCGATAACGTAACGGCTGCAGCGATGGCGCTCGCCGTCGGGCAATCCGGTTTGGCGTCGACCAGGACCGTCGTGCTGTTGACGATGGAGGAAGCCGATGCGGCCACGAAAAAATCCGTCGCGTATCGGGGTCCGGGGCGCTAGCGCGAAGCGAATCTCGCTGGCAGAGGGCGCGGCGCCAGGGCCGGCAGGCGCCGCGCACTGACCGGCAGCTGCAGCGCATGCGCAGTCCCTGTTCCGCTCACTCCCGGTATTCGCGTGGTCGTCGACAAGGCTGACGGAAGTGGCGACGACCAAGTATGGCCCGGTCATCGACGTGCCCGGAAGGATCCGTAAGGGAACCTCTGATCAGGTCCCACAAAGTCCGGACGTCAATCGGGCGGCCTCGGGGTCGCCAAGGCGGCGCCGACCGCATGCCGGCGGTGATCCTGACGTATGCAGGACCGGTGACGGCGGACCGAGCGCGTGCGCCAATGGGCGCCACCGCGCGTCAACGCGTGTGGCTGATCCCGGGGAAATTCGCGGTTTCGTGTGATTCCCTTTCGGGCATCACCGAGAAAGCGGCCAGGGCCAGTACTCCGCTGGTTCCGCCGAGAATGAACGCCACCACTACCCACCAGAAGGAAATCAGCATCATTTGCTCCTCGATTTAGCGCATCGCCGGCCCCTGTTGCGGAACCCCGGCGTTGTCGGCTGTCGATCGTGCTTGGCCGGCATGACCGCGCATCTCGCAGCACGATTGGAAACCGAAATGCGCCGGCTTTGCTGCATTCGAGCAACAACCATGCCCTGATGTCGGAACCTGACTTTCGGGACGACGAACGGCGCCGCAAGGACGACTGCAGAGGGCGGCGAGGAAGAACTCGACGTCGGCCGCGACGACACAATTGCCTTCCCTGTCTCAGGGAATACCCTGAAATTGCTGATTGCGCCTGAAGTCGACGATAAAGGCTTGTCCTTGACCGGGGTCAATGTCATGATTCAATCGCGGAAGTAGATTTGGCAAAGGTCGTAGCGATTGTCGGCAGAAGGGTTGCTTGTTGCCCAAATCGGCCAATCGTCGGTACTGTCCATAATCCCGGGGGGGAACGAAGATGGACTGGATAGTGTTGGGTTTCGTCGGCTGGGGTATTGGCATCATGTTCGTGTTGATCCTGATGCGCATGGCGGGCGACCAGGATCGTGTGGCGCGACATGCGCAAAAGGACATCGACCCGTATTCCGACGTCACGATTACGCGGGAAGGCAGTTGGTGAAGAACCGCGACGCCACCTAAGCACATGGAGACCCTGCCCAGTTGGCCGGGTCTTTTGTTTTGGGCCGGCGTTTCTGCGCAGTTGTACCTGTCTTGCCGTGAAACTCTCGCCCAATGGGGCATTGGGGGCGATTGAAGTCACAAACACCGACGGCCTGCGGGACACCCTGTCCACGACAAGTCGGATGTCGAGTCCAGTCGTTCGGCCGGTCAACGGCAACATGACGTGACGTATTCGGTCGGGCCAGATCTGCAATGCGTTGCCTAGGAGCCTGTCGGACTTGCATTCGCGCATACGACGGCCGCGAACTGGGCGCAGGTCAAGGCGCGAGCCCGAAGGCATACCGCGAGTATGGCAAGGGCGAGCAACGCAGAAATGCGCCCAAATCGCCCCGTCCCTCCGGGTTGCTGCCAAAAAGCCCATCTGCGTCGTTCCTCGGCTGGCGAATATTCCCGATATTCGCGGCGCCTCGCGCCTGGCATCAATCGCTTTTTGGCCAAGCAACGCATACGTGAAAGCAAGCCCGACAGGCTCCTAAGGCTCGCGCGTAGGTTCACTTCGCGCCAGATGCATTGCTGCCTTCACGAGCAGATGCGCCGAAACCGGCGCGGTGAGGAACAGGAACAACGTGACAAGGAATTCGTGGACCGAAAAGCCGGGGTTGCGCACGGTGAAGTAGACCGCTGAGGCGATCAGCACGCCGCCCACGCCGAGTGTGGTGGCCTTGGTCGGGCCGTGCAGGCGTTTGTAGAAATCGGAAAACCGGACCAGCGCGTAGGAGCCCACCAGCGCGGCGACGGCGCTTACCAGGAGCATCGCTGCGATCAGCGCGTCGGCCCACACCGGCAGTTGCTCGAGCGTGCTCATCCAATGATGTCGCCGCGGGTTACGTACTTGGACAGCGCCACGGTCCCGATGAAGCCCAGCAGTGCCACTACCAGCGCCGCCTCGAACAGCAGTTGCGTGTCGAACCGGATGCCGAAGAGCACCAGCAGCGCGATCGTGTTCACGTACAGCGTGTCGAGGGCGAGGATGCGATCGGGAAGCCCAGGGCCCCGCAGCAGCCGGTAGCCGCTGCACAGGAACGCGAGCACGAAAGCGGCTTCGATCCAGGGAAGGACGGTTGTGGTCATCCGTAGATCTCCTTGAGCGGTGCCTCGTAGCGGGTCTTGATCGAGGCAATGATCGCCTCGGCATCGTCCACATGAAACGCATGGACCAGCAGGTACGACCGGTCAGCTGCCACATCGGCGGTCAGCGTGCCCGGAGTCATGGTAATGATGCCGGCGAGCGTCGTGATGGCCCAGTCGTCGGAGAGGTCGAGCGGCACGCGCAGGAAACCTGGTTGAATCGCCGCTTCGGGCCCCAGTACACGTCGCATGACCTCGACGTTGGATACCACGACGTCCCTCAGCACCCGCAACGCGAGCCTAACGGCGACGCCGGGGCGGTGCAGGCGCGGCCACGTGCCGTCGGTCAGATGCAACCCGGTCAGAGGCAGCACCCAGGCCAGCAACGCGCCGAGCACGACGTGCGCCGGCGCAATGGAGTTGTTGAGAGCGAGCCACGCCAGCCACAGGGCCAGCGACAGCAGCGGATGGGGCAGCAGCCGCTTCAAGGCGCACTCGCTGCGTCTGGCGGGACAGGGGCATAGCCAAGCACTGCATCGCCGTAGACGCGCGGCTGCGCGAGTTGCTGCGCAGTCGCGGACGTATATCGCGCCGCGCTACCGGCACCTGCAATCCAGAACAAACCGGCAATCGCCAGCACTGCAAGCGCGGTCCGATCACCGATCGGCATCGGCAATCCCACGGCCTCGCCTTGCGTCTTCCAGAACACGCTCCCGCCCGCCCGCGCAAGCGCGAACGTCGCAAGCAACCCGCTTCCCAGAACCCCGGCCCAGAACCACGCCGCATACGGCGCCTGACCGGATCCCTGCAGCATGAGTACCTTGCCGACGAATCCGGACAGCGGCGGTAAACCAGCCGCAGCGATCGCGCCAATCAGGAACAACAGACCCAGCAATGTCGGCTGGACCAGTTGCGGGCCGCTGCCGAAGCGATCGGTGCGCGGTCCGCGCTGGTCGGCAATGGAGTGGGCGATGAGGAACAGCGAGGCCACGGCCAGCGTGGTGTGCACAAGGTAGTACAACGCGCCCCCCAGAGCCGCCTGGCCGAGCGTGGATGCGGCGATCAGCGTGCCGGATGAGATCAGCACCAGATAGGAGACCAGTGCTATCAGGCGCTTGGTGGCCAGCGCGCCCATGGCGCCGAAGGCGATGGTCAGCAGCCCTAGCGCGAACAGCACAGGCTGGCCCCATCCCGCCAGCCAGCTGTCGCTGCCGCCGAACACGGTGAACGACACGCGAATGATCGCGTAAATTCCGACCTTGGTCATGATCGCGAACAGCGCCGCGACCGGTCCCGATGTCGAGCCGTACGTTGCGGGCAGCCAGAAACCCAGCGGCAGCAGTGCGGCCTTGATGCCGAAGACGACCAGCAGCAGCAACGCCGCCGCGCGCGCGAGTCCCGCGTCCCATTCGGGGAGCGCCGGCAGCTTGATCGCGAGGTCGGCGAAATTGAGCGTGCCCGCCACGCCGTAGAGCAGGCTCGCCGCAATCAGGAACAGCGATGCGCCGATCAGGTTGATCACGACATAGTGCAATCCCACGCGCAGCGTACGGCCAGCCGCGTGGTGGAGCAGCAGCGCATAGGAGGCGATCAGCAGCACCTCGAAGAACACGAACAGGTTGAAGACGTCTCCGGTCAGGAACGCGCCATTCAGACCGGCTAACTGCAGCTGGAAGAACGCGTGGAAATGCGGACCGCGTCCGGCCAGACGCAATGCAGCGGCGAGGCTGGCGAGCGCGATCACCGCGGTCAACGCCAGCATCAATGCGGCGAGCCGGTCCAGCACCAGCACGATGCCGAACGGTGCCTGCCAATTGCCCAGCAGGTAGACGCCGATGCGGTCCGTGTCGGCCAAGGCGACCAGACGAAACGTTAGCGCCGCGAGCACCACGGTGGCGGCCAACGACACCGGCGCCTGCCATGCAGGACGAATTCGTTCGACGAGCAGCAACAGGGCCGCCGCGAGCAGTGGCAGCACGATCGGAACGACCAGCCAATGGTCGGGCGCGGGCATCATCGCGGCAACTCCTCCACGATGGTTTCATCTTCGGCGTCGCACGCGTCGCCGGCATTCACGAAGCGTCCTTTCAACGCGAGAGCCAGCACCAGCGCGGTCATCGCAAACGAAATGACGATGGCGGTCAGCACCAGCGCCTGTGGCAGCGGATCGGCATAATGGGCAAGCGTGGCCGGGGCGCCCGGTGACAGGATGGCTGGGGCGCCATAGGACAGGCGACCCATCGCGAAGATGAACATGTTGACCGCGTAGGAAAATATCGCCAGGCCCAGCACGACGTCGAAGGTGCGCGCGCGCAATACGAGCCAAACGCCGCACGCGGTGAACACGCCTATGGCGGACGCGAAGAACCACTCGGTCATGACGGGTGCTCCACGTCGATGCCCTCGGGCAGCAATCCGGGCGAAATCGTCGCCAGCATGGTCGCCGCGACGACGACCACGAAGACGCCGAGGTCGAAGAACGCGGCGCTTGCGATCGGCACTTCGCCCACGATCGGCAGCACCGGGTGCAGGAACGCGCTGGTCAGGAACGGATAGCCCAGCACCATGCTGCCCATTCCGGTCAGGGCGGCGACCAGCAGTCCCCCGGCGATCCACGGCTGATACGGAAGGTTGGTGGGGTCGAGGATCGGCCGTCCGCCGCCGCCGATGCGCAGTACGAGAATCGCACACGCCAGCACCAGGCCCGCGATGAATCCGCCGCCAGGAAGGTTGTGGCCGCGCAGGAACAGGAACACCGCCACGAGTGCCGCAAGCGGCAGCACGACCCGCGTGACCGTGCGAACGAGAAGCGGATTCCAGTCATCCGAGATGTCGGCGTCGTGATGATTGCGCTGCACATGGAAGCCGGCGAGCATCGCATAGACCAGCAGTCCGGCGGCGCCGAGCACAGTGATTTCCCCCATCGTGTCAAACCCACGGAAGTCGACGAGGATCACGTTCACCACGTTGGTTCCGCCGCCATCCGGCAACGCCTTGGCGAGGTAGAAAGGCGAAATCGACGCAAAGGGACGGGTGAGCATGGCGTGCGCGACGCAGGCCATGCCAACCCCCGCTGCACCGGCGATGGCGGCATCGCGCCATTTGCGGCCCCCGCCGGGTTCCACGGGCGAGGTCTGCGGCACGTAATGCAGCACGATCATCATCAACGCGATGGTCGCCACTTCGACCAGCAGTTGCGTCAATGCCAGGTCGGGGGCGGAAAACAGCACGAACATCAGGCTTACCGCGAGTCCGGCCGCGCCCAGCAGGACCAGCGCGGTCAGCCGTCGCCGATAATTGATGGTTGCGGACAGCGCCGCCACCACGCCGAGCAGCCACAGCAGGGCTCCACTCAGTTGGGGCGGCGCGTTGGCGGAAGGCATCGGCAACGGCGCGGCTCCGAAGCCCAGGTGGTAGAGCGGCCACGCCATCGCGGCGAATGCGGTCACGACGATCCACACAACGTGGCGCGGCAAGCTGGCCGAAGGCAGCCACGCCACGAGTTTACGCGCCAGCGTCTCGAGCCCGCCCATCGCGGCGTCGAACGCGTGCTTGCCGGAAACGGGAACGCGTGTCACCGAATGCAGGTTGATGTACCGCTGCATGCCGAAGTAGAAGGTCGCGCCGGCGGCAGAGGCGATGACGCTCATCAACAGCGGCGCGTTGAAGCCGTGCCAGAGGGCGAGACTGTATTCCGGCCGCATGCCGAGCGTTCCGTTCACCATCACCGCCAGCACCGGCCCTACGGTCCAGTTGGGGACAATGCCCACTGCAATGCACAGGACGACGAGGACTTCCACCGGAACGCGCAACCAGCGCGGAGGCTCGTGCGGCGTCTTGGTGAGCCCGACCGGTTGGCCATTGAAGAACACGTCGTGGATGAAGCGCACGCTGTAGGCCACGGCCAGCGCTGCGGCAAAGGTCGCCACGATCGGTACGATCACCTCAAGCAAACGATTCGCGTCAAGGTCGATCGTTTCCGAAAAGAACATCTCCTTGGACAGGAAACCGTTCAGCAGCGGCACGCCGGCCATCGCGCCCGAGGCGACCATCGCCAGCGTTCCCGTGATCGGCATGAATTGCCATAGTCCGTTCAGCTGCCGCATGTCGCGCGACCCGGTCTCGTGGTCGATGATGCCGGCTGCCATGAACAGCGACGCCTTGAACACCGCGTGATTGAGGATGTGGAACAGCCCCGCCACCACCGCCAGAGGCGAGTCGAGCCCGAGCAGAAAGGTGATGAGCCCCAGATGACTGATCGTCGAATACGCGAGCAGACCTTTCAAGTCCTGCTGGAAGATGGCCACCGCGGCGCCGAAGGTCATCGTCACCAGCCCGGTGCCGCTGACTGCGTAGAACCAGAGCTCGCTCCCGCCCAGCGTCGGGTACAGGCGCGCGAGCAGGAAAACGCCAGCCTTCACCATGGTCGCCGAATGCAGGTAGGCCGACACGGGCGTGGGCGCGGCCATGGCGTGCGGCAGCCAGAAGTGAAACGGAAACTGCGCCGACTTGGTGAACGCGCCCATCAGGATCAGCACCAGCACGACCGGATACAGCGGATCGGCCCTGACGAGCTCGCCGGCACCGAGGACAATGTCGAGCGAATAGCTGCCGGCGATGCGTCCCAGCAGGATAACGCCGCCCAGCAGGCAGAGGCCGCCCATGCCGGTCACCGTCAACGCCATGCGTGCGCCCTGCCGAGCGTCGGAACGATGGGTCCAGAAGCCGATCAGCAGGAACGACGACAGGCTCGTCAATTCCCAGAACACGACCAGCAGGATCAGGTTGTCGGCCAGCACGACGCCCAGCATGGCGCCCATGAACGCAAGCAGGTACGCGAAGAAGCGCGCCGGTGGATCGTCGGCCGACAGGTAGTAGCGCGCGTACAGCACGACCAGCGCGCCGATCCCGCAGATGACCAGCGCGAACGCCCATGCCAACCCGTCCATACGGAAGCCGAAGCTCACGTCGGCGAACCATGGCACCGACACGCGGAGTATTTCCCCGCCGAATACGGCCGGCGCGGCGACGCCGAGCAGCGCGCAACACGCCAGCGAGGTCAGTCCTGCCAGCCAGGCGGTGGCATTGCGCGCAGTATCGGGAAGCATCGCGCACAGGATGGCGGCGACATAGGGCAGCAGAACCAACGCCATCAGGATCATGCCGGCGCCTTCATGCGGCTCGTCCGCGCAACTCGCGCACGACGGACATGGCGAGCAGACCGAGCCCGAAAAAGAGGACGTGGACGATCATCGGCGCAGCGTGATCGGCCTGGCATCGGATGGGAATGGCCGCGGATGCCGCGTCCGGCGTTTCGCGCAGCGCGCAGCCGCTCAGCCCAGCAGCAGCACGTGGACGCGAAATGGCCCATGGGCACCAAGCACGATCGTCTGCTCGATATCGCCGGTGCGCGAAGGGCCGGAGATCATGTTCATCGCGCGCGGCATACCGCCGTGCGCCGTGCGGACCAGCGCGAACGCCTCCTCCATACCCGACACCACGCGGTCTGCGCGAACCACCGCGACGTGCGTGTCCGGCAGCAGCACCGAGGCGGTCGGCGTCTGCGTGCCGGTCGTGAACACGAGCGTGCCGGTCTCGGCAATGGCGCAGAACGATCCGGTGATGCCCAGGCGGTCGTGTCCGGCAGTCGGCCGCGCCTCGATGCGCAGGCCCGCCCTGTTCCAATCCAGGTCCGCGAATTCCGGCCAGCACACTCCGGCATGCGATTTCTGCGCAGCGAGTTCGGGCGGCAGGTCGAGCGCGTCCAGGTACCTTGCCACCGCGGCCGGTATTTCCGATCGCGACGCGATGTGCTCCACAGTGCTCGCCATGTCGGTCGCGCGCTGCAGAAAGCGTGCGACCAGGTCCACGGGCATCGCGGGGCGCGGGCCCTGCGCGCGCGCGGCGAGATAGGCTTCGGCTTCGGCACGGTTCCCGGCGTCCGGGCCGGTCTTGTGCAATGCGTTGCGCACGCGGCCCAGGATGGCGTCGCGAGCGGCGCGATTGTACGCGAGTGAAGTCATACGACTCCCACGCTCACTTGGTTCGCTGCCCCGCGAGGGGCGCGGTTCCGCGCGGCCTCGTTGAACTCAAGAGTACTCTCCGGAGCATTCCCTTGTCGGCCGCCGCCAGCACTCGCGGACGCGCTCTTCGAGAATTGGCTTCGCCCCGCTCGTGAAGGCGTCCATTGGGCGGCCCGGCGACGCTCACGGTTTGCCGCCCTTGCGCACGAAGTCGGCCAGACGCGAAATGCCACGCTCGATCGCTTCGTTCGACGCCGCATAGGAAAAGCGGATGTGCTGGCCGTCGCCCGGCACGCGGCGGCCGAAGTGGATGTCGGCCAGCACGGCGATGCCTGCCTCGTGCAGCAGGCGTTTGCGAAACGCCTCCGAATCCGCACAACCGGTCAGCTTGCACGCTTCGGTCACATTGGGCCACGCGTAGAATGCGCCGCCCGGCGTGGCGCAGGTGATGCCGGGCACGGTGTTGAGCAGGCGCACGATGAGGTCGCGGCGCTCGAGAAAGCGCGCGCGCATCGCGTCGGCCGCGTCCTGGGGTCCGGTGATCGCGGCCACCGCCGCCCACTGCGAGATCTGCGACGCGCAGGACTCGGTGTTGGTGATCCAGCGAGTGAACACCGGTGCCAGCGCGCGGTTGGCGACGTAACCGATGCGCCACCCGGTCATCGCCCACGTCTTGGACGCGCCGTCGCTGATGATCGTGCGCTCGAGCATGCCGGGACGCGTGGCGAGCGTATCGAAGCGCCCGTCGTATACCAGCCGGGAATAGATCTCGTCGGCGAAAATCCAGACGTGCGGATGACGCACGAGGATTTCGGCAATGGCGTCGAGATTCTCCCGGTCGAGGATTCCACCCGTCGGATTCTGCGGCGTATTGAGAATCAGCAGCCGCGTATTGGGCGTGATTCTCGCTTCGAGCTCCGCCGGATCGAAGGCAAATCCCCGGGACTCGCGCAGGTAGATCGGCACCGGCACCGCGCCGTTGGCATGAATCTGGGATTCGTAGATCGGGAATCCGGGTACGGGGTAGATCACCTCGTCGCCGGTCCCATAGTCGGTCACCGACGCAATCGTGTAGGCAATGAAGGGCTTGGCGCCTGCGCCCACCACGACGTCGTCAGGCCGGATATCGAGACCGCGCCGCGAACCGAGATCGTGCGCTGCGGCCTCGCGCAACTCGTCGATTCCGGCGCTCGGCGTATAGCCATGCTTGCCGCCGCGAATCGCCGCGATTGCGGCCTCCTGCACGTTTTCCGGCGTCGGGAAATCCGGCTGGCCGATGCAGAAGGATACGATGTCCTTGCCTTGCCGAATCAGCGCGTTCACCTCCGCCAGGACAACGAACGCATTCTCGGTGCCGAGCGAATCCGCTCGGCGCGAAAATTTCGGCAGCGCCACGTGGTTGTGATGCGGGGCGTGGGTCGTGTTGCTTTGGGGTTCGTTCATCTTCCTGCCGCCTTCTGGCGTTGCCGGTACAGCGCGCGAAACGTGCGGCCCGTGGGTGCGGGCAGGTCGCGCTCGTCCGTCCAACCACCGACCAAGGGTAACTTGCGGATCATGCCGTCGGCTCCGCCCATGCGCCGCAGCAGCCCGACGCCCAAGCCGGACAGAGTGCCATAGAGCGCCGGACGCAGGGCGACCCAGCTCCAGGCCTTCAGCCCCGCGCGCTCACGCCACGGCCGCAGTTTGCCTTCGAATTCCCTTTCCCGAAGCTTGCGCTGCAGGTCCGGCAATGGGATTCGCACCGGGCACACGACGCCGCACTGGTTGCACAGTGTGGAGGCGTGCGGAAGGTCGAGCGCGTTCTCAAGTCCGACATACATCGGCGTCAGGATCGAGCCGATCGGACCCGGATAGACCCAGCCGTACGAATGCCCGCCGATGTTCTGGTAGACCGGGCAATGGTTCATGCACGCGCCGCACCGGATGCAGCGCAGCGCCTCGCTCACGTCACTTCCCAGCACCGCGGTTCGTCCGCTGTCGACGATGATGAAGTACATGTGCTCCGCACCGTGGAATTCTCCGCTGCCCTTGGGGCCGGTCAGGACATCGACGTAGTTCGAGATCGACTGTCCCGTCGCGGAACGCGGCAGCAGACGCATCAGCGTCGCGACATCTTCCAACGTCGGCACGATCTTCTCGATACCGGATATGGCGACATGAACCTTGGGCAGCGTGGTGGTGAGCGTCGCGTTGCCTTCGTTGGTCACCAGCACCACCGAGCCGGTTTCCGCGACGAAGAAATTGCCGCCGGAGATGCCCATGTCGGCGGTCAGGTAGTGGCTGCGCAGCACGCCGCGCGCCTCGAGGCAGAGCTCGTCGATGCCGGTCTTCCGCGGTGTGCCGTGCTTCTTGTGGAAGAGCTCTGCGACCTCTTCCTTGCTCTTGTGCAGCGCCGGGCCGATGAGGTGCGACGGCGGCTCGTAATCGTTGATCTGGAGTATGTATTCGCCCAGGTCGGTTTCGACCACGGTCAACCCTGCGGCTTCGATCGCATGGTCGAGAGCAGACTCTTCCGAGACCATCGATTTCGACTTGATGATCTTCTTCACGGCGTGTTTCGCCGCAATTTCGAGGAGAAGCGTGTTCACTTCGGTCGGCGTTTCCGCGAACAGCACCGTGGCGCCTCGCGCAGTGGCATTGCGTTCGAATATCTCGAGCCAGGTGTCGAGATTGTCCAGCGCGCGCTGGCGGATCGCCCGCGCCGTGTCGCGGGTGCCCTCGAAGTCGTCGAGTTCGAACATGGACTGCCTGCGCTTCTCGACGAACTTGGTCTTGATCTTCGCAAGGTTGCGCTGCAGTCCCGCGTCGTTCAGCTTGACATGGGCGCGCTCCTTGAAGTGCATCGACGCAACTTGCATTATTGACCCGCCTCGCCCGCCAGAACCTCCGCGATATGCAGCACCTTGGTCGTCGCGTCGCCGCGCCGCCGCAGCCGGCCCTCGATGTTCAGCATGCAGCCCAGATCGCCAAGGACGACCGCGTCGGCGCCCGAGTTCATGATGTTCTGGCACTTGTTGTCAGCGAGACGCGCCGAGATCTCCCCGAACTTGATCGCGAACGTGCCGCCGAAGCCGCAGCAGGTCTCGCACTCCGCCATTTCCGAGAATTGCACGCCGGGCATCATGGCCAGCAACGCGCGCGGCTGCACCTTGACCCCCATTTCGCGCAATCCCGCGCAGCAGTCATGGTAGGTCAACTTGCCGGTGAACGTGCCTGGAAATGTGTCGACCTTGAGGACGCTGGTGAGGAAGCTGGTGAGCTCGAAGGTCGTCGCGGTCAGTTTGTGGACGCGCGCGAGCATTCCGGGATCGTCGGCAAAAAGTTCCGCGTAATGCGTCTTGATCATGCCGCTGCAAGAACCCGAGGGAGCGACCAGGTACTCGCAGTCCTCGAATTCGGCGACGACCTTGCGCGCGAGCGCGATGGCATCCGGCCGATCGCCGGAGTTGTACGCGGGCTGGCCGCAGCATGTTTGCGCTTCGGGCACGAAGACGTCGGCTCCGCCCGCTTCCAGCAGCTTCAACGCCGCGAAGCCGATCGAAGGCCGCATCAGGTCGACCAGACAGGTTACGAAAAATCCGACGCGCATGGGAGTCCGGAGTGGGCTTGATGGTTCAGCCCGGATCGGCGGCCATCTTAGCATGTGGCCGAAGGGAAAACGGGGGACGGGAGTCCTCCAGAAGCCTGTCCGGCGGGCTGCTAGAAATACCGGGATTGCACTAGGGCCACGTAGCAAAGTCCCATCGGCAGTTGTGGGAGGATGCCGAACAGCAGCAATGCCAACCCGTTGCCCGACATCAGCCACCGGGTATCGGCGCGCGCCACGATCGGCGAGCGATCGAGCGGCTCGTCGAAGTACATCAGCTTGACGATGCGCAGGTAGTAGAACGCCCCGACCAGGGCGGCCAGCACGCCGACCACCGCAAGCCAGACGTACCCGACCCTGATCGCCGATTGCAATACCAGCAGCTTGCCGTAGAAGCCGATCGTTGGCGGCATGCCCGCGAGCGAAAACATCGCAAGCAGCATGATGAACGCCCACCACGGCGAACGCTGGTTGAGCCCCTTCAGGTCGTCGATCCGGTCGGCCTCGAAACCCGCGCGCGACAGCAGCAGAATCATGCCGAACGATACCAGGCTCGTCAGGACATAGGCGAGGATATAGAACATCGCCGCCGTGTAGCCATAGACGTCTGCGCCGAGGAAGCCCATCAGCACATACCCCATGTTGGCGATCGTCGAGTACGCCAGCATCCGCTTCAAATTGGTCTGCGCAATAGCGACCACGTGCCCCAGTGTGACCGACAGCAGCGCAAGTATCGCCAGCATGCCCTGCCACTGCATCTGCAGTTCCGGACTGCCCAGCGCACCGGCCAGCAGGCGCAGCAGCATTGCGAACGCAGCGAATTCGGGAACCGTTCCGATCAGCAGGGTGATTGCCGTCGGCGCGCCATGGTAAACATCGGGCACCCACATGTGATAGGGGACCGCGCCCAGCTTGAACGCGATCGCGGAGACCACGAATACGAGACCGAAGATCAGCAACGTCCGGTTGACGCCCGTGCCCGCCAGTGCCTGTGCAACCAGGTCGATCTGCAGCGTGCCGGTCGCGCCGTAGACCATCGACATGCCGTAGAGCAGGATGCCGGAGGCCAGCGCGCCCAGAACGAAATATTTCATCGCGGCCTCCGCCGGCGCTGCTTCGTCGCGCTGCAACGCCACCAGCGCATAGAGCGACAGCGACATCAGCTCGAGTCCGAGATACAGCGTCAGGAAGTGATTGGCGGTGATCAGCACCTGCATTCCCAGCAGCGCGAACAGCATCAGGACAAATGTCTCGCCGCGGAACAGACCCCGCGTCGCCAGATAGGTGCGCGAGTAGAACAGGACCAGCGAAAGCGCCACGAAACTGAACAGGCGCAACACATCGGCGACCATGTCCGCGACCATGACGTTGTGAAACGCCCGGACGATTTCGTCATGCATACCAAGCACCGTCACGCACGCAGCGAACAGCAGCGCGAACTGCGTCAACCAGTAGCTGACGTGACGCCTGTCCTCGGGCAGCCAGAGGTCGATGAGCAGGATCAGCGAGGCCGCCGTCAAAATGACGATTTCCGGGAGGGCGGGCTGGAAGTTCACGGTCTTGGCCTTGGCATGCTGCTTGCACCTCGACCCATAAGTTTGCGTACATGCCGAGAATCGATCCGCACGCCGAGCGCCTCGGTTGACTCGAAATGAGGCGAACCGCAGCCATAGCGCTTGCTATGGCGAGAATGAGCGACAAAGCGATCGGAAGTGCGGTTCGATTCGAACATAGCGAAACTTATGGGTCGGGGTACTAGAGTTTGCTTCTGGCCACGTGCGCCAGCAGATCGACGACCGAAACGTGCATCACGTCGATGAACGGCCCGGGCCAGACGCCCATCAACAACACGGCCGCCGCCAGCGCGCCGAGCAGCCAGAATTCGCGCCGATCGAGGTCCTGCAATGCGGCGACGCGCGCATTGGCCACCTCGCCGTAGATCACCCGCTTGTACATCCACAGCGTATAGGCCGCGCCCAGGATCAGCGACGTCGCCGCGAGGAACGCGATCCAGAAATTGACCTTGACGGCCGCCAAAACGACCAGGAACTCCCCCACGAAGCCGGAGGTCGCGGGCAGGCCGGCGTTGGCCATGGAGAACAGCATCATGAACGCGGCGAATCTGGGCATCGTGTTGGCGACGCCGCCGAAGTCGGCAATAAGGTGGGTGTGCATGCGGTCGTACAGAACGCCCACACACAGGAACATCGCGGCGGAGACGAAACCGTGGGAGAGCATCTGCGCGAGACCACCCTCCATCCCCTGCGCGCTGAACAGAAAAAAGCCGAGCGTGACGATGCCCATGTGCGAGATCGACGAATATGCGATGAGCCGCTTCATGTCGGCCTGCACCAGCGCGACGAAGCCGATGTAGACGACGGCGATCAGCGACAGCGTGATCATGAATCCGACGACCTGCGGACTGCGGCTCGCGTCCGGGAGGATGGGCAGGATGAAGCGCACGAAACCGTAAGCGCCGATCTTGAGCGTGATGGCCGCGAGGACCACCGAGCCCCCGGTCGGCGCCTCGGGGTGGGCGTCCGGCAGCCACGTGTGGACGGGCCACATCGGCACCTTGACCGCGAATGCCGCAAAGAACGCGATGAGGATCAGCATCTGGGTCTTGAGCGACAGCGGCAGGTCGTACCAGTCCTGGAGCGCGAAGCTGCCCGACTTCTGGTACAGGTAGATGAACGCCACCAGCATCAACAGCGAGCCCAGCAGCGTATAGAGGAAGAACTTGATGGCGGCGTAGACGCGATTCGGCCCGCCCCAGATGCCGATGATCAGGTACATCGGAATCAGCATCGCCTCGAAGAACACGTAGAACAAGATGGCGTCCTGCGCGGCAAACGCCCCGTTGATGAATCCCGACATGACTAGAAACGCGGCCATGTACTGCGAGACGCGCACGGTGATCACCCGCCACCCGGCCCAAACCACCAGCAGCGTGATGAATGCATTGAGCAGGATGAACAGCACCGAGATACCGTCGACGCCAACGAAATAGTAGATGTCGAAGTACGGAATCCAGTCGAATCGCTCGACGAACTGCAGCGCGGAGGTCGCCGTGTCGAAGCGCGTATAGAGAGGGATCGTTACCAGGAAGCCGGCCAGAGCGCCGGCCAGCGCAATCCAGCGTGCCGTCATGGCGTCGCGGTCGCGTGGAATCGCGAGCACCGCCACGCCGGCGACGATCGGCACCCAGATGGCAAGGGAAAGATAGGGCGTCATGCGCTGTTCTTCACCGCGGCACCCACCAGATCAGCAGCGCGAACAGACCGATGATCATCGTGAACGCGTAGTGATAGACGTAGCCCGACTGTATCTTGCGCAGCAGACCTGAGCAGCGGTCGACAAAGGCAGCCGAGCCGTTGACGATGCCCTCGATGATCATGCGGTCGCCGACGTTCGACAGTATTCCGCCGGCCCTGCGCGCGCCGCCTGCGAAGAACCAGTCGTTGAATCTGTCGAAGAAATACTTGTTGTCGAGCAGCGTGTAGATGGGTCCAAGTGCAATCTTGATCCGGCCCGGCAACGCGGGATTGACGACGTACAGGTACCACGCCGAAGCGATGCCCGCCACCGCCAGCCAGAACGGCAGGCTCAGTACGCCGTGCCGCATGAATGCTTCGACGCCATGCCACTCCGCCTTGAATTCCCAGATCGCCGGATGTTCGGGCCTGACCAGGAGCGAACTGCCGAAATAGCTTCCGATCAGCATCGGTTCGACGAGAACCCAGCCGGCGAGCACAGACGGAATGGCCAGCAGCACGAGCGGCACGGTGACGACCCACGGACTCTCCCGTGGTGGACCGGCATGATGATCATCGTGGTCCGAACGATGTGTGGCGGCTTCGTGCGCATCGGATCCGGAGGCAAAGCGCGGTTGGCCATGAAAGGCGAGGAACAGCAACCGGAACGTGTAGAGCGCCGTCACAAATACGCTCGCCATGACCGCAAAATAGGCGTAGCCATGACCAGGAATGGTCGACAGGTGCGTGGCCTCGATGATCGCATCCTTGGAAAAGAACCCCGCGAACGGAGGGATGCCGCACAAGGCCAGCGAACCGATCAGCATCGTGACGTAGGTGATGGGCATGTACTTGCGCAATCCTCCCATCTCACGCAGGTCCTGCACGTGATGCAGCGCGATGATCACGGAGCCGGCTCCCAGGAACAGCAGTGCCTTGAAGAATGCGTGCGTCATCAGGTGGAAGATCGCCGCCGAGTAGGCCGAGATACCCAGCGCCACGGTCATGTATCCCAGCTGCGACAGTGTCGAGTAGGCGACGACGCGCTTGATGTCGTTCTGGACCACGCCGAGGATGCCCATGAACAATGCCGTCGTGGCTCCGATGATCGTGACGAACGACAGCGCCGTATCCGAGAGCTCGAACAGCGGACTCATGCGCGCGACCATGAAGATGCCGGCCGTGACCATGGTCGCCGCATGGATCAGCGCCGAGATCGGTGTCGGGCCTTCCATCGAATCGGGAAGCCAGACATGCAGCGGAACCTGCGCGCTCTTGCCCATCGCGCCGATGAACAGGCAAATGCAGGTCACCGACAGCAGCGACCATTCAGCCGTGCCCCACAGGTTGATCGTCGCACCAGCGAGCGACGGCGCCCTGGCAAATACGTCGGCATAGTCCATCGAACCGAAATGGGCGAGGACGAGGCCGATCCCCAGAATGAATCCGAAGTCGCCGACCCGGTTGGCCAGGAACGCCTTCAGATTGGCGTAGATCGCCGTCGACCGCGTGAACCAGAAGCCGATCAGCAGGTATGAAACCAGCCCCACCGCCTCCCAGCCGAAGAACAGCTGCAGGAAATTGTTGCTCATCACCAGCATGAGCATCGAGAACGTGAACAGGCAGATATAGGAAAAGAAGCGCGAATAGCCGGGGTCGTCGGCCATGTACCCGATCGTGTAGACATGCACCATCAGCGACACGAAGGTCACGACCAGCATCATCATCGTGGTAAGCGGATCGATCAGGAATCCGATCGACATCTTCAGCGAGCCGATGGCGAGCCACGTGTAGAGATTGCCGTTGAACGTATGCCCCGCCGCCACATCGCGCCAGATCACGTACGACGCCACCATTGCAACCGCCACGCCCGTTATGGTCAGCCAGTGCGCCATCGACCGCGGCATCTTCGCACCGAACAGGCCGACGACGATCGCCGCCGCGAGCGGCGCCAGCGGCACAAGAAGATAAAGCTGCTGCATGGTCATGGCCGCGCCGTCATCCCTTGAGCTTGCCCAGGTCGTCGACATTGATCGAACCAGCGTTGCGGAACAGCAGGACGAGAATGGCCAGGCCGATGGCCGACTCCGCGGCGGCGACGGTGAGGATGAAGAACACGAACACCTGCCCGCCCATGTCGCCCAGGTAGGTCGAGAACGCGATGAAGTTCAGATTCACGGCGAGCAGCATCAACTCGATCGCCATCAGGATGATGATGACGTTCTTGCGATTGAGGAAGATGCCAGCCATGCTGATGGCGAACAGGATCGCACCCAGAACGAGGTAATGCGCCAGCGTGGGCGCGGTCAGCAGCGACACGATGATTCCTTGCCTTTTCCAGGCCGCCGCCGCAAGGCACGGGTCGCGCGCGTACGATCGCTCATTCCCTGCGTTCCGATGTCATGTTGACGAGCCGGACGCGGTCTTCCCGGCGGACCTTCACCTGTGCGCCCGGATCCTGGTGCCTGGTCTTCCTGCGCGTCCGGTGCGTCAGGGCGATCGCCGCGATGATGGCGACGAGCAGCACCGCGGACGCGATCTCGAATGGATAGACATAGTCGACATAGATCAGGCGGCCGAGCGCCCTGGTATTGCTGCCGGCCATGGTCGGCGGCGCAGCGTCAGTGCCGATGCGCGCACCCACGATGACCAGCGCCATCTCGAGCAGTACCAGCACGCCCACGGTCGCGGCGACCGGGACATAGCTGCGGAAGTTCGTCCGCAGGCTGTCGAAATTGACGTCCAGCATCATCACGACGAACAGGAACAGCACCATCACCGCGCCGACATAGACCAGCACCAGCGCAATGGCCAGGAATTCTGCCTTCAGCAGTATCCACACGCCGGCCGCCGTGAAAAAACACAGCACGAGCCAAAGTGCGGCATGCACCGGGTTGCGCGTCGTGATGACGCGCAGCGCCGCGAACACGAGGATCGCGGAGAAGAGGTAGAAGATGAAGGTGGAAAAGGCCATGGCCTATCGAAACTTTGCGTCTGCCTGGCGGTCCGCGGCGATCTGCGCCTCGTACCGGTCGCCCACCGCCAGCAGCATTTCCTTTGTGTAGTAGAGATCCCCGCGCCGCTCGCCATGGTATTCGAGCACGCGCGTCTCGACGATCGAGTCCACCGGGCAGCTCTCCTCGCAGAAGCCGCAGAAAATGCACTTGGTCAGGTCGATGTCGTAACGCGTCGTGCGCCGCGTGCCGTCGGCGCGCTGATCGGACTCGATGGTGATCGCGAGCGCCGGGCAGACCGCCTCGCACAGCTTGCACGCGATGCAGCGCTCCTCGCCGTTCGGATAGCGGCGCAACGCATGCAGACCGCGGAAGCGCGGGCCCTGCGGCGTCTTCTCTTCGGGAAACTGCACGGTGACCTTGCGCGCGAAGAAATAGCCGCCGGTGAGCCACAGGCCCTTCAGCAACTCGACCAGCAACCACGTATTGGCGAATTCCCTGACGCGAGCAATCATGATCGACCTGGTCCTCGTCAGTGGAAAAGGTAGGCCCAGCGCGTCTGCATCATCGCGCCGAGGAATGCGATCCAGATCAGCGTGACCGGAATGAACACCTTCCAGCCCAGCCGCATGACCTGGTCATAGCGGTAGCGTGGAAACGACGCACGCACCCACAGGAAGAACAACAGGACGAAGGACATCTTGGCCGCGAGCCAGATGAAACCATCGCCCAGCGGCGTAAACCCGCCGACACGCCACTCGTTGAGCAGCGGCCAGGGACTAAGCCACCCGCCCAGGAACATGAGCGAGGTCAGCGCCGCGATCATGATCATATTCATGTACTCCGCCAAGAAGAACACCGCGAATGCCACGCCGGAATACTCGACGTGGAACCCGGCGACGATTTCGGACTCTCCTTCGGCCATGTCGAATGGATGGCGGTTGGTCTCGGCCAGGCCGGACACGAAATACACGATGAACAGCGGGAACAGCGGCCACACGTACCAGTTCGCGGCGCCGCCTTCCTGACCCCGCACGATGTCGGTCAGATTGAGGCTGCTCGCACACATGAGCACGCCGACCAGTGCAAAGCCCATTGCGATCTCGTAGGACACGATCTGCGCGGCGGACCGCAGTGCGCCAAGGAACGCATATTTCGAGTTGGAAGCCCAACCGGCCAGGATGATGCCGTACACGCCCATCGACGTCATGGCCAGAATGTAGAGCAGGCCCGCGTTGATGTTCGACAGCACCATCGTGTCGGAGAACGGAATCACGGCCCATGCGGCGAGCGCAGGACCGATCGCCAGCAGCGGCGCGATGAAGAACAGGTACTTGTTCGCGCCGGATGGCACGACGATTTCCTTGAACAGCAGCTTGGCGACATCGGCGAACGGCTGCAGCAGGCCGAACGGGCCGACGCGGTTGGGTCCGATGCGCACCTGCATGTAGCCGATCACCTTGCGCTCGGCAAATGTCATGTAGGCGACACCCAATATCAGCGGAACCGCAATGGCAATGATCTTCGCCAGCGTCCAAACGACGACCCAGGCGGAACCGAAGAACTGCTGCACGGGCGCCAAGAATTCCATTACGCCCGCTCCACGGTGACCGGGCCGGACAGGCCCTCCAGGCCACACGTCGATGCATGCGCGGCGGCGATGCACACCACGCCAGGCGGAACAGCACCGTCGACCAGCGCGGTCAGCACGGCTTCGCCACGGCCTTGCGTGACCTTGACCTGTGCGCCAGCGACGAGGCCGAGCGTTTCATAAAGGGAACGATGCATCCTCGCCTTCGGCGCCTTGGCATCCGCGGTACGTTGCAGCGACGCCGCCCGCCGCACCAGCGCGTCGGCGAAATAGATGGGAACATCCGCCACGCGCTCGACCGGTGATGCCGCGGTCACCGGTTTCGCAATCGCCGCCTGCGTCGAGTTGGAAAGACTGCCGGCAATATCGCTGCCGGCAGGAAGCACCGATGCGCGCACGTCGTCCGCGGTGTCGGCATCGAATCCCGGAAGTGCGAGCATTGTGCCCAGCACGCGCAGGACTTTCCAGCCCGGACGCGTTTCGCCCAGCGGCGGCACGACGCCATGAAACCCCTGTACACGTCCCTCGCTGCTCACGAACGTGCCCGCTGTCTCCGTGAACGGTGCAATGGGCAGCAGCACGTCGGAATAGGCGGTACCATGCCGGAACGGGCTCATCACGACGACCAGGTCGGCCCTCTCCAACGCCGATCGAGCAACCACGGCATTGGCGAAATCAAATTCCGGCTCCGCGTGCAGGACCAGATAGGCGTGGCGAGGATCCTCGAGCATCGCCCGGGCATTCATGCCTCCGGCCTGCGGCCGCGCCCGCGCGAGATGCGCGCCGACAGTGTTTGCGGCGTCGGTCAGGAAACCCAGCGGCGCGCCGGTGAGCTGCGACAGCAATTGCGCGAGCGCATGCAATTGCGAGGCGGCCGCATGCTGCAGCGCATAGTTGCCCAGTAGGATCGCGGGCCGCTTTCCCGATATGAGGCTCGCGGCAATGGCCTTCGCGGAATCCGATGGCTCGATGCCCTGCAGCGCCGCGGGCACGGACTTGGCCTTGGCCTGCGCCGCTGCGACCACGATCCCGGCCAGCTCGGCCGGAAGCTGGGACGGCGCAACAATCGCCTTGTGCGCGACATGCAGCAGCCAGTCGTCGTCCACCGAGTGCAGCATCGAGACCTGCGCGCCCCTTTTCGCCGCCTGCCGCAGCCGCTGCGCGACAAGCGGGTGGTCCTTGCGCAGAAAACTGCCGACGATCAGCGCGCGGTCGAGCGCATTGAGATCCGCCACGGGCAAACCCAGCCAAGGAGCGATACCAGCCGGCGCATCGCTGCGGAAATCGCTCTGCCGCAAGCGGAAATCGATATTGTCGCTGCCCAACCCGCGCAGGAGACGGCCGGCCAGCGCCATTTCCTCGAGTGTGGCGTGCGGCGAGACCAGCGCGCCCAGCGCCTGCGGCCCGTGTTTGCCCGCGATGTCCGTCAGGCCGTTGGCCACGAACTCCAGCGCGGTCTGCCAGTCGACGGTCTTCCATTCGCCGCCCTGCTTCACCATGGGCGCCGTGAGCCGTTCCTCGGAATTGAGCCCCTCGTAGGAAAAGCGGTCCTTGTCGGACAGCCAGCACTCGTTGATTGCTTCGTTCTCGAGCGGCAGCACGCGCATCACGCGATTGGCCTTCACCTGCACGACGAGATTGCTGCCGAGCGAATCATGCGGCGAGACCGATTTGCGGCGGGCCAATTCCCATGTGCGCGCGGAATAGCGGAACGGCTTGGACGTCAGCGCGCCGACCGGACAGATGTCGATCGAGTTGCCGGACAGCTCGGAGTCGACGGTCCTGCCCACGAACGCGACGATTTCGGCGTGTTCGCCCCGCCCGATCATGCCCAGTTCCATCACGCCGGCGATTTCCTGGCCGAAGCGAATGCATCGCGTGCACTGGATGCAGCGCGTCATTTCTTCGGCCGAAATCAGCGGGCCCAGTTCCTTGTGGAACACGACGCGCTTGGGTTCGCTGTAGCGCGATGCCGAGCCGCCGTAGCCGACCGCCAGATCCTGCAACTGGCATTCGCCGCCCTGGTCGCAGATCGGGCAGTCGAGCGGATGATTGATGAGCAGGAACTCCATTACGCCCTGCTGTGCCTTTACCGCGGGCTCCGAGTGCGTCCAGACCTTCATGCCGTCGCTGACCGGCGTGGCACATGCAGGGAGCGGCTTGGGCGCCTTTTCGACCTGCACGAGGCACATCCGGCAGTTGGCGGCGATCGACAATTTCTTGTGATAGCAGAAATGCGGCACGTAAATGCCGAGCTGGTTCGCAGCGTCCATCACCGTGGCGCCGTGCGCAACTTCAACCTGCCTGCCGTCGACTTCTATCTTCAGCATGAGGAATATTCAAGTTCCAGATCTAGAACCACGAAGGACACGAAGAGCACGAAGAAGTGCGATTCATCCAATGCCTAAGACGCATGCAAATCCCGCGGGCTTTCCATCGTGCACTTCGTGCTCTTCGTGGTTCAAGATCTTCAGCTTGGCCTAAACGTACGGTGCGACCAGGCAACGTTTGTGATCGATGTGGTACTGGAATTCGTCGCGGAAATTCCTGATGAAACTCTTCACGGGGAGCGCCGCGGCGTCGCCCAGTGCGCAAATCGTGCGCCCGGCGATATTGTCGGCCACCGAGGTCAGGCAATCGAGGTCGTCGTTCTTCCCCTGCCCGTTCTCGATGCGATTCACCATGCGCCACAGCCAGCCGGTGCCTTCGCGGCACGGCGTGCACTGCCCGCAGGACTCCTCGTAGTAGAAATACGACAGGCGCAGCAGCGACTTCACCATGCAGCGCGTCTCGTCCATGATGATCACCGCGCCCGAGCCAAGCATGGAGCCGGCCTTGGCGATGGAGTCATAGTCCATGTCAGTCGCCATCATCACGTCGCCGGGCAGCACCGGCATCGACGATCCGCCGGGAATGCAGGCTTTGAGTCTGCGGCCGCCGCGCATGCCGCCCGCCATGGCCAACAGCGTCGCAAACGGCGTGCCGAGCCGCACTTCGTAGTTGCCGGGGCGCTCGACATCGCCCGATACGGAGAAGAGCTTGGTACCGCCGTTGTTGGGCTTGCCGAGTTCCAGGAATGCCTCGCCGCCGTGGTTGATGATCCACGGCACCGCCGCGAAGGTTTCCGTGTTGTTGATCGTCGTCGGCTTGCCGTAGACGCCGAACGACGCCGGGAACGGCGGCTTGAAGCGCGGCTGTCCCTTCTTGCCTTCGAGCGATTCGAGCAGCGCCGTCTCCTCGCCGCAGATGTATGCGCCGAAGCCGTGGTGGTTGTGCAGGTGGAAGGTGAAGTCCGAACCGAGGATGTTCTTGCCCAGGAAGCCCGCCGCACAGGCCTCGGCGATCGCTTCCTCGTTGCGCAGGTACGTGTCCCAGATTTCGCCGTGGATATAGTTGTAGCCGCGAGAAGCACCCATCGCGTAGGCGCCAATCGCCATGCCCTCGATCACCGCGTGCGGGTTGTAGCGCAGGAGATCGCGATCCTTGAAAGTCCCGGGCTCTCCCTCGTCCGAATTGCAGACGACATACTTGTCGCCGGGAAACTGGCGCGGCATGAAGCTCCACTTGAGGCCGGTCGGGAAACCGGCACCGCCGCGGCCGCGAAGCGCGGATCGCTTGACCTCGGCGATCACCTGCTCCGGCGGGATTTTTTCCAGGATGATTTTCTTCAGCGCATTGTATCCACCGCGCGCGACGTAATCGGCCAGCCGCCAGTTGTTGCCGGTGAGCCCTGCCATGAGTATGGCGTCGGGACCGTAATCCAGGAATTCGGATGGCGCGTTCATTCGCCGCTTTCCGCATGTACCGGATTGCCTTCGCCGCGGGCAGCCGCGGCCTTCAGTTCGTCCACCAGTTCGTCCAGCTTGCCGGCGTTCATCCAGCTGCACATGCGGCGATCGTTGACGATGAGCACCGGGGCATCACCGCAGGCACCCATGCACTCGCCCTCCTTCAGCGTGAACACGCCGTCGGCAGTCGTCTCGTTGAACCCGATGCCCAGCTTCTGTTTGATGTGCCCGGCCGCGACCGTGGCCCCGTGGAGCGCGCACGGCAAGTTGGTGCAGATGCTCACCTTGAAGCGGCCGACCGGCTGCAGGTTGTACATCGTATAGAAGGATGCGACCTCATAGACCGCGACCGGCGGCATCCCGAGATAGCCGGCGACGGCGTCCATGATCTCGGTCGACAGCCATCCGTGCTCCGCCTGCGCGAGCGCCAGCGCGGACATCACCGCCGACTGCTTCTGGTCGGCCGGATACTTGGCGATCTCGCGGTCGATTTTCTCCCGCGTTTGTGGGCTCAGCATGGTCATCTGTCAATCGACCCGAACACGATGTCCTGCGTTCCGATGATCGCGACCACGTCGGCGATCATGTGGCCGCGCGACATTTCATCCAGCGCGGCCAGGTGAACGTAATCGGGCGGCCGCAACTTGACGCGATACGGCTTGTTCGCGCCGTCGGAGATGATGTAGACGCCGAACTCGCCCTTCGGATGCTCGATTGCGGCGTAGGCCTCGCCCGGCGGCACATGCATGCCTTCTGTGAAGAGCTTGAAGTGATGGATCAGTTCTTCCATGTTCGACTTCATCGACTCGCGGTCGGGCGGCGCGACCTTGTGGTTGTCCACGATCACGGGGCCCTTGTTCCTGTGCAGCCAGTCGGCGCATTGGCCGATGATCCGGTTGGACTGCCGCATCTCTTCCACACGTACCAGGTACCGGTCGTAGCAGTCGCCGGTCACCCCCACAGGAATGTCGAACTGCAGACGATCGTAAACCTCGTAAGGCTGCTTCCGACGAAGGTCCCAGGGCACGCCCGAGCCGCGCAACATGGGACCGGTAAATCCCAGCGCCATGGCCCGCTCCGGCGTGACGACGCCGATGCCGACGGTACGCTGCTTCCAGATCCGGTTTTCGGTCAGCAGCTCCTCGTATTCATCCACGCATTTCGGGAAGCGGCGCACGAAGTCGTCGATGAAGTCGAGCAGCGATCCCTGGCGGTTTTCATTCAACCGCTCCATCGCCTTGGCGTTCCGGAGCTTCGATGGCTGGTATTGCGGCATTTGCTCCGGCAGATCGCGATACACGCCGCCCGGCCGGTAGTACGCGGCGTGCATGCGCGCACCCGACACGGCCTCGTATGCGTCGAACAGGTCCTCGCGCTCGCGGAACGCGTACAGAAACGGTGTCATCGCACCGATATCCAGCGCGTGGCAGCCCAGCCACAGCAGGTGATTGAGGATACGCGTGATCTCGTCGAACATCACCCGGATGTACTGCGCGCGCTCCGGCACCTCCAGACCGAGCAGGCGCTCGATCGCCAGGCAGTACGCGTGCTCGTTGCACATCATCGATACGTAATCCAACCGGTCCATATAGGGGAGCGACTGGATGTAGGTCTTGTTTTCCGCGAGCTTCTCGGTGGCGCGGTGCAGCAGACCGATATGCGGATCGGCACGCTCGATGACCTCGCCGTCCAATTCGAGGACGAGGCGCAGCACGCCGTGGGCCGCAGGGTGCTGCGGCCCAAAATTCATCGTGTAGTTGCGGATTTCAGCCATTGGCAATACGCAAATCCTGAATCACGAAGGACACGAAGCACACGAAGCACACGAAGAAGAAACCCTGGTGAACGAATTGCCATCCTTCGTGTGCTTCGTGGTTAAAGATCTGGTAGGTCATCATTTCGTTCCACCGTACTGCGCTTCACGAATGATCCGCGGCGTGATCTCCCGCGGCTCGATCGTCACCGGCTGGTAGATCACGCGCTTCTGCTCCGGGTCGTAGCGCATCTCGACGTGTCCGGACAGCGGAAAGTCCTTGCGGAACGGATGCCCGACGAATCCGTAGTCGGTCAGGAGCCGCCGCAGGTCCGGGTGCCCGTCGAACACGATGCCATACAGGTCGAACGCCTCGCGCTCGAACCAGTTGGCCGACGGCCATACATCGACCACGCTCGGGACAACGGGAAAATCGTCGTCTTCGGCGAACACGCGCACGCGCAGACGTTTATTGTGCGACAGCGACAACAGGTGGTAGACGACCGCGAAGCGCGGTCCGGCCCACACGCCCTCACCATACGTCGAGTAGTCCACGCCGCAGGCGTCGATCAGGGATTCGAACCGTAACTCCGCCCGGTCACGCAGTGCGCGCATCGCCTGCCCGAGGCGCTGGACTGGCACGACTGCGGTGGCCTCGCCCAACGCCACGGTCACGCCGGTCAGCATGTCGCCAAGTGCGGCATGGAGCGCCGCGGCCAGCTCTTCGATCTTCGAGGCCATCAGCGCGCGATTGTGTTGGTGCGCCAGATCTTGTTCTGGAGCTGCAGAATGCCGTAGAGGAGCGCCTCGGAAGTCGGCGGACAGCCCGGAACGTAGATGTCGACCGGGACAATGCGATCGCAGCCGCGCACCACGGAATAGGAATAGTGATAGTAGCCGCCACCGTTCGCGCAGGAGCCCATCGAGATCACCCACCGCGGCTCGGCCATCTGGTCGTACACCTTTCGCAATGCCGGCGCCATCTTGTTGCACAGCGTGCCGGCGACGATCATCACATCGGACTGGCGCGGGCTGGGACGGAATACGACTCCGAAACGGTCGAGGTCATATCGCGCTGCGCCCGCATGCATCATTTCCACGGCACAGCAGGCAAGGCCGAAGGACATCGGCCACATCGAGCCGTTGCGCGCCCAGTTGATGACGCTGTCGAGCGACGTCGTGACGAAGCCCTTTTCGAGCACGCCGTCAATGGCCATTTGCAGCACTCCCGGGAGTCGCCACTTGCGGCCTCCGTGGATCGGATATGCCCTGCGCGGCGACGGAGTGTCGGCCGAGGTCAATCGCGCGGCGCCGCGCCCTTCGGGCCTTGCTCGCTTCGCTCGCCGCCGCGCTCATTCCCATTCCAGCGCGCCTTTTTTCCATTCGTAGGCAAAGCCGACGACCAGGATCAGCAGGAACACCATCATCGCCACGAAGCCTTCGAAGCCGATTTCCGGCAAGACGACAGCCCACGGAAAGAGGAAGGCGATTTCGAGATCGAACAGTATGAACAGGATGGCGATCAGGTAGTACCGGACGTCGAACTTCATCCGGGCGTCCTCGAACGCTTCGAATCCGCACTCGTAGGGAGAGAGCTTGGCCGCATCGGGGCGGTTCGGTGCAAGGATCGCTCCAAGAGAGAGGAGGACGAGACCGAGCGCCAGGCCGACGATGATGAAGAGGAGGATAGGGAAATACTGTTCCAGCATCATGGGCCCCGTGGCGCGAAAGCACCTGCGTTGCAGCATTTTACCGCGCGCGGCACGGTTCCCGACAGCAAACCGCGCCTGATCTTCTCGCCTCGCCGCCACGGCCATTTCCCTGCCGACCTGTGCGAGTTTCATTCGTTTGCTGGTGCCGACGGGGAGACTCGAACTCCCACGGCTTTCGCCACTGCCCCCTCAAGACAGCGTGTCTACCAATTTCACCACGTCGGCCGTACAGGAATCATGGATCCGCAACACAAACGCCTCAGATACCGCGTCACTGAATCACCGAGGCCTGATCGCTGCTATTTCGGTATGTCTCCCGCCTTCGACGGCGATCCGGGGGGTGCGGCGGGCGTCGCCGGTGCCGGCGTCGGTGCCGGAACAGAGGTCGCGGGCGCCGGGCCCTCGACCGCCTTGGTCACCGGCGCGTCCTGCATCACGCCTTGTTGCATGTTGCCCGACCTGGCGTGGGTCGTGCCCAGATAGGTCAGCCCTAGACTGGTCAGGAAAAAGACTGCCGCCAGTATTGCCGTCGTGCGCGAAAGAAAATTTGCCGATCCTGCCGCTCCGAACAGGCTGCCCGAGGAGCCGCTTCCGAACGCTGCGCCCATGTCTGCACCCTTGCCATGTTGCAGCAGGATAAGGCCGCAAAGTGCGATCGCCACCACGATCTGCAAGACGAATAAGATAGTTTCCAAAAGCGCCATTATCATTGCTCCGGCTTCGCCGCCGACCTTGCTCAGGCCGCTGCAATCGCCAAAAATTCATTCGCATCCAGCGATGCCCCACCGACGAGTCCGCCGTCGATGTCCGGCACCGCGAAAAGTTCCGCCGCATTCGCCGCTTTTACGCTGCCTCCGTACAACACCTGCACATTTCCGGCGCCTGCCGCGGCCAGCCTTTGCCGCAGATATGCATGAACTGCCTGCGCCTCGGCCGGAGATGCAGTGCGACCGGTGCCGATCGCCCAGACCGGTTCATAAGCCAGCACGACCAGCGCCATCTGCTTGCCCAAGACTGCCGCCACCGCGTCGAATTGCCGGCCAACCACGACTTGCGTCTGCCCGGTTTCGCGTTCAGCGAGCGTTTCACCTAGACAGACAATGGGCTGCAACCCGCCATTCACCGCCGCCGCGGCCTTGGCGGCAACCTCGCCATCTGTTTCGCCATGCAACTGGCGCCGTTCCGAATGACCGACCAGCACGTACCGGCAACCGAATTCCGCGAGCATGCCGGCCGAAACGTCGCCTGTAAACGCGCCACGCGCGTGCGCGCTGACATCCTGCGCGCCCCACACGATAGCCGAACCGGCCAAAACGTCGCGCGCCTGCCCAAGGTACGGAAACGGCACGCAAACGCCCAACTCCCGGCCAACGGGAGCCTTCCACCCGGCCAGCATCGCTACCAACAACGCCGAATTCGCCGTCAGCCCACCGTTCATCTTCCAGTTGCCGACGGTGAGTCTCCCGCGCATTTCGACCGATCTTTCCGGGGCTTGCCCGCCGCTTCCGTGTCGTTTCCCCGCCGATTCCACTGTAATCGACCAGGTGCTCGGGAGGGTTCCCCCATTTGACCCGGGCGCGGCGCATCGCATTTTCCACCCCGCGCCTGCAACCAACTCTGGCGCCAAAACCCTGCGATTTTACCGCACCGCACCACAGTGGGTCAACGCACGGGTGTCGCCGGGCAGGAAACGCTTGCGTCAGACGCCGGCCAGCGCGCGCAATCGGCGAATCAGCAGCGGCAGGAACCAGACCGCCAGCGTGAGCGCGGCAAGCGTGGCCGCGACGGGACGAGCGAAGAACGCGCCCAGACTGCCCTCGGACTTGATCATCGAGGTGATGAAATTTTCCTCGAGCATGCCGCCCAACACGACACCCAGAATTGCCGGTGCGATGGGGAACCCGTTCTCCTCCAACACGAAGGCGATCACGCCGGCGACAAGCATCACTGTGACGTCGAACGCCGTGTTGTTGATCGCGAACGAGCCTACGACGCAGAACAGCATGATGACCGGCATCAGCATGTTTCGCGGCACCTTGAGGATCTGCTTTGATACCTTGATGCACCACCAGCCCAGCGGAATCATGATGATGTTGGCGATGATGAACAGCAGGTAGACGGCATAGATGTTCTGCGGGTTGTTGGTGAACAGCGACGGCCCGGGATTCATGTTCTTCATGTACAGCACGCCGATCACGATCGCCGTGATCGAATCGCCGGGGATGCCGAAGACGAGCGCCGGAATCCAGGCGCCGGCCAGGGCGCTATTGTTGGCCGAGCCCGATTCAACGATGCCTTCGACGTGGCCGGTGCCGAATTTTTCCGGTTCCTTCGAGAATTTCTTGCTGATCGCGTAGGACATCCAGGCTGCGATGTCCGCGCCCGCACCGGGCAGGGCGCCGACCAGCGTGCCCAGCGCACTGCCGCGCAGGATCTGTATCGGGTATTTCTTCGCGAGACCCCACATGCCCTTGAAGACGTTGCCCAAAGGCTTGTCGACAATCTTGAGCGGCGGGCCGGTATCGACGGCGAAGCGAATGATCTCCGAGATCGCGAACATGCCGATCATCATCGGGATCATGCCGATTCCGCCCAGCATTTCGATATTGCCAAACGTGAAGCGCGGGAAACCTGCCGGGTTACCCAGCCCGACGCACGCGACCAGCAGTCCCAGCAGCAGCGACACGAAGCCTTTCAGCGGCCGGTCGGAGGTCATGAAGACCGCGCAGGTCAGCCCCAGCAGCACCAGCCAGAAATATTCGAAGGAACTGAACTTGAGCGCGAACTCGGCGAGCGTTGGCGCCGCCAGGATCAGCACGGCCGTGCCGAACAGCCCGCCGATGGCGGAAAAGACGAGGCCCGCGCCGAGGGCGATTTCCGCCTGCCCCTTCTTGGTCATCGCATAGGCTTCGTCGGTATACGCGGCCGACGCGGGCGTGCCGGGCATGCGCATCAGGCAGCCGGGGATGTCGCCGGAAAAAATCGCCATCGCGGTCGCGGTGACGATGGCGGCGATCGCCGGGATGGGCGCCATGAAAAAGGTCACCGGCACGAGCAGCGCGGTGGCCATCGTCGCCGTGAGCCCGGGAACCGCACCAACGAACAGGCCGAACAGCGATGCGGCCAGCATCACCCAGATGTTGTAGGGATCTAATACCAGCGCGAAGGCCTGCGACCAGGCCGGGTTCATTGCGGTCTCCGCTTGCGCAGCGTGGACGTCACCAGGTGATCCCCTGCAGAAGCCCCCAGGGCAGCGGCACCTTCAGCAGCTTGTAGAACGCGTAGTGAATGCCAAGCGTCATGACGAGGGACAGAGGCAGGATCCACTTCGCGGCGACGCCGTACACCCAGAACAGAAGACCCAGATAGATCACGCCGATCGGGATGAAGCCCAGCTTGTCGACCGCGAGGATGTACAGGATATTGACGCCGATGGTCAGCGCAAAGGCGAGAACATGCTTGCGCGAACGGGTCCACGCAGCGAATGCGACCCATTCGGCACGCTCACCCCAGGCTCGACGCGTGGCAAGACCCTTCACTATCAGGAGCGCGCCGCACACCGCGAGCCCGGCCGCCAGAATACCCGGGAACAGCGCCGGCCCCACCTGCTGTCCCGGGATTTTGGGAAAGCTCTGCACGTGGAAGAGGATAACGGCGCTGAACAGCAGCAGCAGCACGCCCCAGACGGCGTCGTTGAGTCTCATGCCGGGCTAGTAGTGCCGAATCGCGCTGCCTGCGCAGGCTCTAGGTCGTCGTTCCCGCCAACGCGGGAACCCGGTGTCGTCCGAAACAAGACTCTGGATCCTTGCCTGCACGGGGGATGATGCACCCGATTCCAATCGCTTCGACGCTATGCGTCTTGCTCTTGGACGGATGCGTCACTTGACGATTCCGACCGCCTTCATCGTCGCGCCGAGGTCTGCATCGGATTTGGCCATGAACTTGGCGAAGTCCTCGGGCCCGGCGTAAATCACACCGAAACCCCGTTGCGCCATGAACTCGGTGTAGTCTTTGCTCGCGACGATTTTTCTGATCGCAGCGACGAGCTTGTCGCGCGCCTCGGGCGACAGGTTCTTCGGCCCAGCGATGCCGCGCCAGGCCGCCATTGTCCAATTGCTTCCCGTTGCGGCCTTCAGCGTCGGCACGTTCGGATACAGCGCGGAGGGCGCGTCGGCCATCACCGCCAGGCTTTTCACCTTGCCGGCGTCGATCAGCGAGCGCGCTTCGGGCAGCGATACCGGCGCGATCTGCACGCCGCCGGCGACCAGATCCTGCAAACCGGGCGCGGCGCCCTGTGAAGGTACCCACGGCACGCTTGCCGGGTCGACCTTAAGATCCTGCAACATGCCGGCGATCGCCAGCTGCCATATGCCCCCTTGGCCGGTACCCGAGGCCTTGAGCTTGCCGGGATTGGCCTTGATCGCCGCGACCAGATCGTTGACCGTCTTGTACGGGGCATCGGCCGCCACCTGGAGGCCCGCCGGATCGGCGTTGACCAGACCGATCGGCGTATACGACAAGCCCGTCAGTTCGGTAAGCCCTTGCCAATGCATCATCCCGATCTCGACGGTGATCAAGCCAATCGTGTATCCGTCCGGCGCCCCCTGTGCGATGGCGCTGTGCCCGACTACGCCGCTGCCCCCGACGCGATTCACCACGTTGACGGGCTGACCCAGTTCTTTCTCCATAAGCGTGCCAATGATCCGAGCGGTGGCATCGGTACCACCGCCGGCGCCCCACGGCACGATGAGCGTAATCGGGCGTTCGGGATAGGCGGCGCATGCCACGGACACGGACAGCGCGGCGGCCAGCACAATGAGTGCGCGCTGCATAAGTTTCATGGAACCTCCTCCTGGACGGGATTGCAAAAAGCGACGGTGCGGCGTCTTCAGGGCAACTTGCCTGCGCGCATCCGGCGATGTGGCGGCGACGTTAACAGTGCCCATGCAACCGGTCAAGTGGTCTGACCAATCAGCCGTCGGGGATCAGGGGTCGGGTGTCGTTGACGGCGGGGCCATGGGTCCCGCGGTGATGCCCAGGCGCGACCGGAGGTGGCTCGCGACCGTCGCGGTGAGGCGCGCCAGATCCGCTTCGAGGCGCAGGAATCCGCCGTTGGGTTCAAATGTCTTCTCGTCCATGTAGAGGGTGCGCTTTATCTCCAGCTGCAGGCTGTGCCGATGTTCTGCCGGGCGCCCGTGCTTGCGGACAATTTCCACGCCTTTGTACGGGTCGTTGATGGCGACGGCATAGCCCAGATGTCGCAGCGTGTCGGCCACCAACTGCGTAAAGGCCGGCTCACAGGTCGAGCCATCGCGGTCGCCCAGCACGAAGTCCGCGCGCTCGCGCCCTGGATCGTCGGCCCGCGCGTCGCCGACCGCGGGCATCGAATGGCAGTTGATGTGCCACACCGCGCCGAAGCGGTGCACGCGCGCGTCGAGCACTGCGTCGAGCTCGGCGTGGTAGGGTCGCCAATAGCGGTCGATGCGGGTCATCACCTCAGCGCTCGTGAGCTTGCGGGAATACATCGGCACACCGTCGCTGGCCATCCGCCATACCAGGCCAATGCCCTGCAACGTCTTGCGCGTCGGCGAAATCGGGTGCGGCCACGGATCGGCGAGCAGTTCCGGATCCATGTCGGCAAGGCCACGGTTCGGATCGATGAATGAGCGCGGGAAACGGGCTTCGAGCAACGTCGCGCCATAGGTTGGCGCCGCACGCCACAGCGTCGCCACGTGGGTGTCCTCCGCCTGACGCACGAGAATGCGCGCCGGTGCGTGGTCGAATTCTTCCGGATAGATCGTGCCCGAATGCGGCGAATCGAGCACCAGCGGAATCGCGTCCCCGGCAGGATCGTGGCGAAGGAAAGCCTCACTCATCGTTCAGGTAACACGCTGACTTGTGTCCCGGCGCTATCTCGACGAGCGGCGGTGCTGCTTCGCGACACTTGGGCATCGCATGCGGGCAGCGGGGATGAAAGTGGCAACCAGCGGGCGGGTCGAGCGGCGAGGGGATCTCGCCTTGGATCGCCACAAATGTACGCTTGGCCGGCGTTACCTTGCCCGCTTCCGCGAGCAGCGCCTGCGTATACGGATGATTGGAATGCGCGAAGAGCTCGGCCGAAGACGCACTCTCGACGACCCGACCCAGGTACATCACGACGACGCGATCCGAAATGTACTTGACCACGCCCAAGTCGTGGCTGATGAACAGGTAGGTGAGGTTGAGCGCGCTCTTCAGATCCATGAACAGGTTCAGCACTTGCGCCTGGATGGAAACATCGAGCGCCGCCACCGACTCGTCGCAGACCAGGAATTGCGGCTTGACGGCGAGCGCGCGCGCAATGCCGATACGTGCGCGCTGTCCGCCCGAGAACTGATGCGGATACCGGCGCATGAGCGTCGGGTCGAGTCCGACGCGATTCAGCATCAGGCCGACGTATTCGACCTGTTGCGGCGCACGGATAATGCCGTGCGCGACCGGCGCTTCGCCAACGATGTCCAGCACTCGCATCCGCGGATTCAGCGACGCATAGGGATCCTGGAAAATCATCTGCATCTTGAGTTGCTGCCGGCGGGCCGCCGCGGCGTCCAGCAAGGCCAGCGATGCGCCCTGCCAGAAGCGCTCGCCGGCGGACAACGGGAGAAGACCCACGGTCATGCGCCCGAGCGTTGACTTGCCGCATCCGGATTCGCCCACCAGGCCGACGACTTCGCCCGGAGCCACGACAAGGTCGACATTGTCGACCGCGTGGACGACCTCTTCCTTCATCCCCGCGCCGAACCTGTTGCCGATTCTCGCCGCGAGATCGAGGGACTTTACGAATCGCTTCGACACGCCCTTCAGTTCGACGAGTGCGCCAATGTCCGCGGGTGCGCGAAGTGCAGCCATGTTCATTGGACCCCCACGCTTCCGGCCAAGGAAAATGAGGCCGCTGCGCTGCCCCCGGGGACGTCCACGCGAACGGGGCGAAACCAATGCTCGAAGCGCGCGTCCGCGAGCGTCGATGGTGGCCGAAACGGAATCGCCGCGCCTGGCCAACGCTGCAATGAGGCCGCGGAGCTATTCGCGTCGCGGGACAGTGACGCGAGCAGCCGACGGGGGGCCCCGCAACGCGGGGATCGACGGCAATTGCGAGTCGGCACGCGAGGCCGACTCACGCCGCAACGACTCAGTTCACCGATCCAAGGAGGCCGAGGCCCGGCGGCGCTCATGCGCGCTCCGGAACGAGCGGATGAAAGCAGCGCACGCTTTGTCCCGGGCCGCCCATTGGCCGCATCTCCGGCGATGCCTCGCATTCCGCGGTGGCATGGCTGCAGCGTTCGCGAAACGGGCATCCGGGCGGCAGGTCGAGAAGCGACGGCGTCATGCCGGGAATCTGCTTCAGGCGCTGCCCTGGCTCGTGGTTCGCGGGCACCGAATCGAGCAGCCCCTGTGTGTACGGATGCGCAGGATGCGCGAGCACCTCTTCGCACGAACCCTGTTCCACGATGCGGCCGGCATACATCACGCATACGCGGTCGGCCAAACCCGCGATTACGGACAGGTCATGGGTGATCCAGATCAGCGCGGTGCCGGTTTCGCGCGTGAGCTTCTGGATTTCGAACAGGATCTGCCCCTGGATGGTGACGTCGAGCGCGGTCGTCGGCTCGTCGGCGATGATGAGATCGGGACGGTTGAGCAAGGCGATGGCGATGGCCACGCGCTGGCGCATGCCGCCTGAGAACTGGTGCGGATAGGCGTGGAGCCGCTCGTCCGGCGAAGGAATGCCGACCTTGACGAGCGCTTCGCGCGCGCGACTTCGGGCCACATCCCTGCTCACGTGCTTGTGCGCGAGGATAGCCTCGATCATCTGCACATCGATGCGCAGGACCGGATTCAGCGTCATCATCGGGTCCTGAAAGATCATGGCGATCCGGTTGCCGCGCATGCGCCGCTGCTGCTCCGCGTTCAGAGTCCGCTGCTCGATGCCGTCCAGGATGATGCTGCCGGCCACGATCTTTCCCGGCGGATCGATGAGGCCCATCAGAGAATAGCCGGTCATCGACTTGCCGGACCCGGACTCACCCACCAGCCCGAGCACTTCGCCACGGCCCACGCTGAAGGAAACGTCGTCGACCGCCTTGACCACGCCCGCCTTGGTGAAAAAATGCGTGCGCAGCCCGTCGACCTCGAGGACGAGTCCGGTGATCGCCTCGGCCGACCCGCTCATTTCTGAAGTCTCGGATTGAGCACGTCGCGCAGCTGGTCTGCGACCAGGTTGATGCTGACGATCGTGAGCAGAAGCGCAATGCCAGGAAAGAAGCTGATCCAGTATTTGCCTGACAGAAGATATTGATATCCATTGGCAATCAGCAGGCCCAGCGAGGGTTCCGTGATCGGCAATCCCAACCCGAGAAATGACAGCGTCGCTTCCAGCGCAATAGCCGCGGCCACCTGCACCGTCGCCACCACGATCATGGGCGGCAGACAGTTCGGCAGCAGATGCCGGAAGACGATGCGCGTCGGCGACAGCGCGAGGCAGCGCGCCGCCTCCATGTATTCCCTGCGCTTCTCGACCAGCGCCGCGCTGCGCACCGTACGCGCGTAGTAGGCCCATTGGACCGTCACGAGCGCGGTGATCACCTTGCCCGTGCCCTGCCCCAGTACGGCAATCAGGATCAAGGCGATAAGAATGGCCGGGAACGACAGCTGGATGTCGACGATGCGCATCACCAGCGTCTCGAATTTGCCGCCGAAGTAGGCAGCGGTAAGTCCCATCGTCAGGCCGATGATCAGCGCGAAAGTCGTGCTGATCACACCCACGGCGAGAGAAATGCGCAGCCCATAGAAAATTGCGGACAGCATGTCGCGGCCCTGATCGTCGGTGCCGAGCCAGAATCGGCCGCCGTTGGGTGCGGGCGACCCCGGCGGCAGCCGGCTGTCCATGACATCGAGTTGCGCCAGGTCGTAGGGATTCTGCGGCGAGATGACCGGCGCGAAAATGGCCGCCAGCACGACCAGCGCCAGCAATCCCAGGCCGAACACGGCGACAGGATTCGCGAGAAAGTCGCTCACAATACGCTGAAAGGGACTTTGCACGTCCCTCGCGGCTGAATTGGCCGAAGGCATCAAAGGCACCCGTCTATCCTTTGCTCTCGGTGATGCGCACGCGCGGATCGAGCGCGGAATACAGTATGTCGACGGCAAGGTTGATGAGGATGAACAGGAACACGATCACCAGCAGGTAGGCGACGATCACCGGCCGGTCAAGGAAGTTGATCGAGTCGATGAGCAGCTTGCCCATGCCGGGCCAGGCAAAAACGCTTTCCGTGACGATCGCGAACCCGATCAGCGCACCGAACTGGAGTCCGATCACGGTCACGATGGGAATCAGGATGTTGCGCAGCACGTGTACGCCGATCACCCGCGAATTGGTGAGGCCCTTGGCCCGCGCGAACTTCACATAGTCCTGCAGCAACGCCTCGTGGGTGCCCGAGCGCGTAAGGCGAATCAGCAGCGCCAGATTGAACAGCGCGAGATTCGTGGCGGGAAGGACCAGGTGTTTGAGGCCGTCCCACGACATGAACGACACCGGAATGAGTCCGAACAGCAGAGTCGTCGGCCCGCGACCGTTCGACGGCAGCCAATGCAGTTCGACCGCGAACACCATGATCAGCATCAGGCCGACCCAGAAGGTCGGCAGCGAAAAGCCCAGGATCGATCCCGCCATGATGGAGCGACCGGCCAAGCCGTTGGGCTTCAAACCTGCCCACAGCCCGAGCGGAATGCCGAGCACCACCGCGATCAGTGTTGCGGAAATCGCAAGTTCCATCGTCGCCGGCATCCGTTCGAGGATGAGGCCGAGCGCCGACGTGGCATGGACAAACGACTTGCCGAGATCGCCGTGCAGTGCGCCGCTCAGGAATGTGAAGTACTGGGCGTACAACGGCTTGTCGAGACCCAGCGCAGCGATGGCCTGTTCGCGTTCCTGCTGGTCGGCCTGCGGGTTGATCAGGATGTCGATCGGATTGCCGACCGCGTAGACGCCGACAAAGACCAGCAGCGACATGAACAGGAGCACGACCACGCTCTGCATGCTGCGGCGGATGATGAAAACGGCCAAAGGTAAAACCTACCTTTGGCCGAAATTGATTACCGTCGAATCGCTGGCAGAGCCAGCCGATTCGAGGCAGGAACTGCCGGCGAGACCCGCGCGCACCAGGCAGTGTCCCGCTAGAACAGTCGGATCGCGCGCATAATCGTTCAACCCTTGACCGGCTTGAACTGGAACGCCAGCGTGTATTCGTCGATTCGCGGCACGTACGTCACGCCCTTGGCGGTCGCCCAGATGGTGTATTGGAAGTGGATCGGCATTATCCCCAGGTCCGACATCGCGAGCTCGGTTGCCCGCTGCAGCATGATCCGGCGGTTCTCGTCGTCGACCTGCTGCAACGCCTGTTCGATCAGGTAATCGACTTTGGCATTGCTGTACCGGCCCCAGTTCACCGCGCCCAATCCCTTGTCCGTGTTGTAGGTCGCGAGCAGCGAGCGCAGCGGCGACGACGCTTCACCCGTCGATGCCCCCCAACCCACCATTTCAAAGCTGAATTCCTGTTTCGAGGCGCGGGATGAGTACGGTCCCATCGGGGCAGTCTCGACCTTGGCGGCTATGCCGACGCGCGCCAGCATTTGCGCCACCGCCTGCACGATTTTCTCGTCGTTGACGTAGCGCCCGGATGGTCCGTGGATGGTGATGTTGAAGCCGTCGGGATAGCCGGCTTCCGCCAGAAGTTTTTTCGCGCCGTCCGGATCGAAGGCGTCCGCCTTGAGACCCGGAACGTTGCCAAAGAGCTTGTCCGACACCAGCTGGCCAGAGGGAATCGCCTGACCTTCCATGACCCGCTCGGCGATTGCCGGGCGGTTGATCGCCTTGGAAATCGCACGGCGCACCCGGAGGTCGAGCAACGGGTTTTTCGCCAGCGGCTTGCCGTCCTTGGCGGTGATGAACGGACTCACGCGGTCGAGGTGGTCGAAGTTGAAATAGATGACGCGATGCGAGATCTTCGAGGTCACGTTGAACTTGGGGTCGGCCTTGAGCCGCACCAGGTCCGCTGTCGGCACACCTTCGATGGCGTCGACGTCGCCGGACAGCAGTGCCGCGACTCGCGACGGTTCGCTCTTGATGATCTTGAATGTAACCTTGTCCCAGACCGGCTTGTCGCCCCAGTAACCGTCATTGCGCGCTAGCTCCACGCGATCGCCGTTCACGTAACGGACGAACTTGAAGCGGCCGCTGCCGATTGCCGCCTTGCCGCTGTTGAAGTCGTCGCTCGTCGCGCCCGTCGCCGCCTTCTTCGACACGATGTAGATCGTGGACAGGTCATTGGGCGCAAGCGGATAGGGAACCGCATATTTGAGACGCAGCGTATATGGATCGACGATCTGCTTCGAGACGATCGCCTTGGTGTAAGCGGTAAAACGACCTGGGCTGTTCGCCACCAGTGGCACACGATCGATCGAGAACACGACGTCCTCGGCGGTCAGTTCGGATCCGTCGTGGAATTTGACACCCTTGCGCAGCTTGAACTCCCACGTCGTGTCGTCGATGGTCTTCCACGATGTCGCGATGCCAGGGATCATCTTCGAATCGGGGTCCATCTGCACGAGCTTGTCGAAGATGTGCTCGGCGATGTTGTTATTGGGAAACAGATTGAAGAAATGCGGGTCGATCGACGTGACGTCGGCCGCGACCGCGATTTTCAGATCTGCCGCAGCGGCGTACGGCGCGACGACAAGTGCCGCGCCGACGGCCAGAACGCCGAGACCGCGGCGAAGCAGGGAAATGCGCATGGGAATCACCTTCGAGTGAAAGTCGGGTTGGAATCGAGGCGAGGACGGCGCCGCGCCTTGGCAGCAATCTTGTGTACTTAGTCAGAAGTTCATTTGACATTTCGCGGCGTAATCCGCCGCTATGCGTTGTTGCTCGGCCTTACCGTACCACGAGGCACGCTCTCGGCCTCGCGCCTCGCCTGACGACGGATTGCATCCGCTCCTTGATCTTCGGAACTTCCGACTCTGTACACTAGCGCGAAAGTCCTTCGACCGTCAAAAGGCGGCGCCCCTGGAGAAAAAGGGCGATTCAAACAACCGCGGATCAAACCACCTTGACGCTGATGTCGGGCAGCCGGTCGATGTGTCCGGTCATCACGTCGCCCTTGACCACCGGGCCGACGTTTTCCGGCGTCCCGGAATAGATGATGTCGCCGGGCATCAGTTCGAACGCTTGCGACAACTTGCTCACCTGCTCGGCCACTGACCAGATCATCTGGTTCAGGTTGGCCGTCTGCTTGACCTGACCGTTGACCTTGAGCCAGATCGCCCCTTCCGAAAACGGCCCGGTTTTCGCCGCCGGTTGCAGCGGTCCCAGCGGCGCCGAGTGGTCGAAACTCTTGCCGATCTCCCAGGGCTTCTTTTCGTCGCCCATGGCGCGTTGCAGGTCGCGCCGCGTCATGTCGAGGCCTACGGTGTACCCGAATACGCAGGCCAGGGCCTGCTCGACCGGAATGTCGCGCCCGCCGTTTTCGAGCGCGGCCACCAACTCGATTTCGTAATGGTAGTTCTTCGTGAGCGCCGGATAGGGATGGTCCACGGTGACACCGGGTGGAACGATCTGCACCGCATCGGTCGGTTTCTGGAAGAAGAATGGCGGCTCGCGCGTCGGGTCCGAACCCATTTCCCGGGAATGCGCGGCGTAGTTGCGGCCGATGCAGTAGATTCGCCGCACCGGGAAGAGGTCGGCGGATCCGGCGATGGGAATGAAGGTGGGCGCCACTGCAAACGGTGTTCGCGACGCCTGCGCCTGCGCGTGTTCGTATGCGCCCATCCCTGCGGTCATCAGGGCCGCGGTCTGCAGCAGGTGGCGTCGCTTGCTCGATTTCATGGCTTCCTCCCGTTGGCGTCGCACTGAGGCGGATTGTCGCGGACGATCGCCTCCAGCGTATTGTAGAACTGCTCGTCTGCCGCCAGGTCGTGCGCTGCCAAGGCACGCGCCTCGGTTTCCGGCAACGACGCGCCCTTCGCGTTCCAGGCCCGGGCCTCCGCCAGGACACCGTGGTCGTAGCGAAATTCGGCGCGCGGCCGGCCATCGGGGTACCAGGACCGCGCGCTGCCGGCCACTCGGCCGTTGGCATAGACCGCCTCGAGTTTCGATCGCGGCTCGGTCGTCGGGCCGGCGGCCGAATACCAGAGCGCCACCGTCCCGCTCATTGCATCATCGTCGTACGGCAGCAATGCGATGCGCACACTGGAGGAGGACCAGAACAGGAAAGTGCCGGTGCGCTTTCCGCGGGTGAACGCGCCGGCGACGCGCAACGTCCCGTCGGGCATGCGGAGCTCGTAGGCGCCGTGCGGCTGGCCATCACGGCAATTGCCGGTAACGACGAAGGCTGGCGTCGCTGCGAGCGTCCATTGAGGTGCCGCGGCGACCGCGGCGACGGCCACTAGCCGAATCAGGCCTGGCGGCGCGCCCACCATGCCGCCAGCTCGCCGACGATTCCGCGACGGAACGCAAGCACGCAGACCACGAAGATCACTCCGGTGATCACTTTCACCCACTCGCCAAAATCGGCCAGGTAGCTCTCCAGGCCGATGATCGTGAACGCGCCGACGACCGGGCCAAAGATCGTACCCATGCCGCCCAATAGGGTCATGAGGACCACTTCGCCGGACATCGTCCAGTGGACGTCGGTGAGCGACGCCAACTGGAACACGATCGCCTTGGTCGCTCCCGCGAGTCCGGCAAGGGTCGCGGAGAGAATGAACGCAATCAGCTTGTATTTCTCCGCGTCGTAGCCCAGCGAGACGGCACGCGGCTCGTTTTCGCGAATGGCCTTCAGGACCTGACCGAATGGCGAATGCACGATGCGGTAGATGAACAGGAATGCGACCAGGAAGATCGCGAGCACGACGTAATACATGACCAGTGTATTGGAGAGGTCGAGAAAGCCGAACAGCTTGCCGCGCGGCACCGACTGGATGCCGTCCTCGCCATGCGTGAATGGGGCCTGCAGGCACAGGAAGAACACCATCTGCGCCAGTGCCAGCGTGATCATCGCGAAGTAGATGCCCTGCCGCCGTATCGCCAGCAGTCCCACGACCACCCCCATCAATCCCGCCACCAACGTGCCGGTGAGAATCGCGAACTCCGGCGGCATGCCCCATACCTTGGCCGCGTGGGCGCAAACGTAGCCAGCCATTCCGAGAAACATCGCGTGGCCGAACGAGAGCAAGCCGCCGAAACCGATCAGCAGGTTGAACGCGCAGGCGAAGAGCGCGAAACACAGCGCCTTCATCAGGAAGACCGGATAGACGCCGAGCATCGGCGCGAGCGCCAGCGCAGCCGCCATGATGGCCGTCGAGGTCAGCATGGCCCGCGGTCCCGGAATCGAGGCAGAGGTTGTCGCAATCGCCATCCCGGCCCCTACTTTTCCTTGCCGAACAGCCCGGCAGGCTTGAGCAGCAACACGATGACCATGATCACGAAGACCACGGTGTTCGACGCCTCCGGATAGAACACCTTGGTCAGGCCTTCCACCACGCCTAAGCCGAAGCCGGTGACAATGGCGCCCAGGATCGATCCCATGCCCCCGATCACGACCACGGCGAAGACGACGATGATCTGGTTCTCCCCCATCTGCGGGCTGACCTGATAGATAGGCGCGGCCATCACGCCGGCCAGCGCCGCCAGCGCCACGCCGAAGCCATAGGTCAGCGTGATCATCCGCGGCACGTTGATGCCGAAGGCCTGGACCAGCACCGGGTTCTCGGTCGCGGCGCGCAAGTACGAACCGAGTTTCGTGCGCTCGATCACAAACCATGTCGACGCGCACACGAATACCGACGCCACGATAACCCACGCGCGGTATTTCGGCAGGTACATGAACCCCAGATTGAACGCGCCCACGAATTCCTGAGGCAGCCGATAGGGTTGTCCCGAGCTGCCATAGTAGTTGGTGAACACGCCCTGAAAGATGAGCGCCAGACCGAAAGTCAACAGTAGTCCGTAGAGATGGTCGAGCTTGTAAAGGCGTGAGAGCATCGTGCGCTCGATCACGACGCCCGTGAATCCGACGGCAAGTGGCGCCAGCAGCAGCGACCACCAGTACCCGACCCCCCACTTCTCCAGCAGAAACCAGGCGCAGAAAGCGCCCATCATGTACTGGGCACCGTGCGTGAAATTGATGACGTTGAGCAGGCCGAAGATCACGGCGAGTCCCAGGCTCAACATGGCGTAGAACGCGCCGTTGATGAGGCCGATCAGCAACTGCCCGAACAGGGCCTGCGTGGGGATGCCGAGAATTTCCATTGGACCGGTCCCTTGCCCCCTGTCCCCTCGCCACGCGAGAGGACGGAGGGCGGGCCATCTCCTGTTATTTCACCAGCGGACAGCCGCCGTCGGCCAGCGGACGAAATGCCTGGTCGGCCGGAATCGTCGTGCGGACCTTGTAGTAATCCCAGGGACCCTTGGACTCCGCAGGCTTCTTCACCTCCACCAGATAGGCCGGATGGATCTTGCGGCCGTCGACCCGGATCGAACCCTTGCCGAACAGCGGGTCGTCGGTGGGCATTTCCTTCATCTTGGCCACGACCTTGGTGCCATCGTCACTCTTCAGCGCTTCGACCGCCTTGAGGTAATGCGTGACCGCCGAGTACACGCCCGCGTGCACCATGGTCGGGTGAATTCCCTTGTCGAGAGCGGCGAAGCGCTTGGCGAACGCGCGCGACTGGTCGTTCTGGTCCCAATAGAATGTGTTGGTGACGATGAGACCCTGCGCCGTAGGCAGCCCGAGCGCGTGGATGTCGGTCAGGAAGACCAGCAGTCCGGCGAGATTCTGTCCGCCCTTGACGATGCCGAACTCGGCCGCCTGCTTGATCGAGTTGGTCGTGTCGCCGCCCGCGTTGGCGAGTCCGATAATCTTGGCCTTCGATGCCTGCGCCTGCAGCAGGAACGACGAAAAATCCTGCGTGTTGAGCGGCGCGCGCACCTTGCCCAGCACCTTGCCGCCGTTCTTGAGGACCACCGCTTCCGTATCGCGCTCCAGTGCCAGACCGAACGCGTAGTCGGCGGTCAGGAAGAACCAGGTGTCACCGCCGGTCTTGACGATGGCGCCGCCGGTGCCGTTGGCGAGCATCCACGTGTCATAGGTCCAGTGGATCGTATTGGGCGAGCAGGCCTTGCCGGTCAAATCGGACGACGCAGCACCGGAGACCAGGAATGCCTTGCCCTTGTCCTTCGTGATCTGATTCACCGCCAACGCGACGCCAGAGTTCGGCACGTCGACGATGACGTCCACCTTGTCCACGTCGTACCACTTGCTGGCAATCGCCGACCCGACGTCAGCCTTGTTTTGATGGTCGGCCGACACCATCTCGACCTTGTAGCCCCGCTTTTCGATGCCTGAATCTTCGACGGCCATTTTCGCGGCCACCACCGAACCCGCGCCTGCCAGATCGGTATACAGGCTCGACATGTCGGACAGCACGCCGATCTTGATCACCCCATCCGAGACTTGCGCCTGCGCCGTGCCAATCGACACAGCCGCCGCGACTGCCATACCGATCATCGTGCGTTTGAACGTATTCAAAGTGCTCCTCCGTTGAAAAAAGAAATACTCGCCGCTACACGCCGAGATAGTCGTGCAGCTTGGCCATGTTCGCTTCGAGGTCCGCGTTGCGGATCATGTCCACTACGCGCCCGTGATCCATCACGTAATGCCGGTCAGCCACGGTGGCCGCAAACCGGAAATTCTGTTCGACCAGCAGGATCGTGAAGCCCCGCTGCTTCAGCTGCGCGATCGTGCGTCCGATCTGCTGCACGATCACCGGCGCCAAGCCCTCGGTCGGCTCGTCCAGCAGCAGCAATCGCGCGCCGGTGCGCAGGATACGGCCGATCGCGAGCATCTGCTGTTCCCCGCCCGAGAGCTTCGTGCCCTGGCTTGTCAGCCGTTCAAGTAGATTGGGGAACAACTCGTAGATCTGCGCCAGCGTGAGTCCGCCCTCCCGCACCGTCGGCGGCAACAGCAGGTTCTCCTCGACGCTCAGGCTGGCGAATATCCCGCGCTCCTCCGGGCACCAGGCGATGCCGCGTCGCGCAATCCGGTTCGATGCCAGCGCAATCGTTTCCTCGCCCTCGAAGGTTATCGAGCCCTCCCGCCGCGGCACGGCGCCCATGATCGACTTCAACGTCGTGGTCTTCCCTGCGCCATTGCGACCGAGCAGCGTAACCACTTCGCCGGCGGCGACGTCGAAATCGACACCGTGCAGAATGTGAGATTCGCCGTACCACGCGTTCAGTCCGCGAACCGCAAGCAGCGGTGCTGTGGCAACGGCAGGCGTTCGCTGTTCGCTGACGACGTCAGGCATGTCCTGCACCAAGGTAGGCGGTTATTACCTCGGGATGCTGTGAAACCGTCTCGTATTGGCCTTCGGCGAGAATTTCACCGCGCGCGAGGACGGTGATGCGGTCGGCCAATGTCGATACGACCGACAGGTTGTGCTCAACCATCAGCACGGTGCGGTTCGCTGCCACTTTCCTGATGAGCGCCGCAATCCGCTCGACATCCTCGTGCGTCATTCCGGCTGTTGGTTCGTCCAGCAGCATCATTTCCGGGTCGAGCGCCAGCGTCGTCGCGATTTCCAGCGCACGCTTGCGTCCATAGGGCAATTCGACCGCCCGCGTGCGCGTGAATTCCGTCAGGCCTACGGCTTCGATGAGTTCGGCGGCGCGGCCGTCAAGCTGCGCCAGCGAGACTTCCGAGCGCCAGAAATCCAGCGAGTGTCCCTTCTTGCGCTGCAACGCAATGCGGACATTTTCATGCACGGTCAAGTTCGGAAACACTGCGCTGATCTGGAATGAGCGCACGAGACCTGTCCGCGCGATGACCGCGGGCCGCGATCCCGTGATTTCGTTTCCATTGAAGAAGATCTGACCGCGGGTAGGCGTCAGGAAATGCGTGAGGAGGTTGAAACAGGTCGTCTTGCCGGCACCATTCGGCCCGATGAGCGCGTGAATGCTGCCGCGACGGATGGACAGGTTCACGTCCTTGACCGCGACGAAACCCTTGAACTCCTTGGTCAGACCCTTCGTTTCGAGAATCGTGTCGTCGGCCATCCGCGCCGCGGGCGCACGTGAACGGCGCCGCATCTCCTCCGGTAGGGGGCGATTATGCGTTCGCCAAGGCGTCCTGCGCAACCGAAACGTGGGGCCGGACCACTCCGGTCAGTATTCAATACGCGCGAAATAGGTCTTCTGCGACGCCTCGCGCGCCTGCCCCAGCGTCCGGATACCCTGCTCAGCGAGCAACGGGATCATGCGCAGGAATACTTCGCCGGTCATGATGGCGTCGCCCAGCGCCGTGTGGCGACCGATGGAACTCACGCCCATCCGCTCGGCAATCGCCTCCAGTCGATGGGACTCGAGATCAGGATAGATCACAGCCGACAGCAGCAGCGTGTCCAGAACGGGTTGCGCGAAACGCACTCCGGTCGAGTCTTCCTTCAGGCGCAGGAAGCGCATGTCGAACGCTGCGTTGTGGGCGACCAGCACGGTGTCTTCGCAGAACTGGCCGAATGCAGGAAGCACCCGGTCGATCGTCGGCTGGCTTTCGAGCATCGCCGCATCGATGCCGGTGATCCTGGCGGCCTCCGCCGACATCGCGCGTCGCGGATCCACCAGTTGCTCGAAGACCTCGTGTTCGAGCAGTCGGCCGTTCACGATGCGCACCGCGCCGACGGAAACTATCTCATCGCCTTCAGACGGCCGCAACCCCGTCGTCTCCGTGTCGAAGACCGTGTAGCTCAAGGCGGCAAGCGGCCGGAGGTCGAGTTCAGGCGTTTGCCCGGGCTGATGGAACAGGTCGAAATCGTAGAATTCCGGGCGGCTCTCGATGTTGGGCGGAGCGCCGCCTTGCATCTCTTCAGGCCGCGTGACCGGCATCGCGATACGGAAATATTCGCGCTGCGAGGGCTTGTGGATCTGATACCAGATCTCCGCATTGTGCTGCTCGATGATCTGTTTCAGCGTGAGCGGGCAGGCCTCTCCACCCAACTCCAGCGAATCGGTCTGCCAGGCCATGGTCGTCTCGGAACCAAGGGGAGCCCCCGTCCAGATCAGGTCGAGATGTGCGAGCTGCCCGGCGCCTTCGAGTCCAAAGCGGATTTCCCGGATGCCAAACTCCTCCTGCAGCCGGCTCGCTATGTACGTGATTGCCTGCATGAGCGAATAGCTGTCCACCTTCATCCAGATCGACTCGTCGACGGCTTCGAGCTTCGTCGGCAGTCCGAGCCTGCCTTCGACACGGCGCCGCGCCGCACTGATGAGGTCGACGCCGCGCATGTCCTCGAGCGGCCATTCGGTGCGCAGCGAATCGGCGAACTGGCTGGCCGCCTGGTCGAGCCCGGCGCTCATCCGTTGCGCCTCCTCGCCGATAATGTTGATGAACCGGTTGCGCGCCTCGTTGTCCATTTCCGGAAACGACGCGATCGTCTCCACCGCGGCGCGCACGCTGGCGAGTGACGCGCGGGTACCCTGCGTCAGCGTCTGGAGCAGGGAATCGCGGCGGCTGCCGGTCTCGATGCGGCGCGTGATGTTGTCAAGCAGCATCACGAATCCGGTGACCCCTTCCAACGCACCTTCGGTCGCCGCATCCGCTTCCGCACCCGATACCGGTGCCGCCGCGCTGCCCATTACCGGCGCCATCTGCACGCGCACAAGCTGGCCGGCCGGGGCCGTCGTGACGAAGCTTGCGACCGGACTGCGCGCGTCCTGGCGCATGCGGTCGCGAATGCTTTCCAATGCATGGATGATCAGGTTGCGATCGAAGATGGCAAAGACCGAGCGGCCCAGCCCGACCAGCGTCACCGCATTCCCGGCCGCAGCCTCCCCTTCGATCGGCTTGCGCAGCAGCTGCATCGCCCGGGCGTTGTACAGGAGGATCCGCCCCTCGACATTGCACACGATGACGCTCTGCGCGAGCTCCGACATCAGCGCCGCAAGACGTTTCCTTTCCTGCTCGATGCGGGCGTTCGCCTCGCGTACACGCTCCTCTACGTCCCGCTCGAGCACCGCGTGCGCGTCGGCGAAGCTGTTGAACCCCGCGGCGAGCCGCTTGGTTTCAGCCGACCCGCGCAGCGGGGCGCGGTGCGCTGGATTCGCGGTGAGCATCACGCGCGCGTCCTCTGCCAGCCGCCGCGGCGCGCTGATGTAGCGGCGAAACAGCGCCCTGACGCCGAACCACAGCGGTATCGCCAGCAGGAATGCCGCCTCCGCAAAACCGGCGGCGCCATCCCGCAACATTGCCAGGAACGTCAAACGCTCCGACGCGCCAAGCTCGGCGGCGACAAGCAGCAGGGTCGCACCGACCGCCGCCAGCATGGCTACCCACGCGACGACGAACGTCAATGCGGCGCGAATCCGCGACGGCATCATTCATTCGCCCAGCATTTCACCAACCTTCGCAATCAAGTCCTTGGTCGAAAATGGCTTCGTGACATAGGCGTCGGCGCCAACGGCGATTCCCTTGTTCATTTCGACGTCGCGCCCTTTCGCCGAGAGCATGATGATCCGTATGTGTTGCCAGGCGGTGTTCTCGCGCAACTTCTGGCAGACGTCGTACCCGCTCATGCGCGGCATCATCACGTCAAGCAGGATCAAGTCCGGTCCGAACTCGCCCACCGCGCGCAGCGCGTCCTCGCCGTTGGTCACGACCCTCACGTCGTAGCCCCTTTGCTTCATCAGGAACTCGAGCGAGACTACAATGTTGGGCTCGTCGTCGGCGATCAGCACCTTCTTGACCATCTGGTCCTCCTCGTTGCCGGCGCTCGATTCGTGTCGGCGCCGTGCTGTTTCATCCATTTCCTGCAGCAGCGGCTGACGCGGCTTTCGCGTGCTTGGCCGGCGGGGCGTTCGGCAATTCGAAGATGAAGGTTGCGCCCGCACCCGGAACACTCTCGACCCAGAGCCGTCCGCCGAAATGCTCGATAATCTGCCGGCTGATCGGAAGCCCGAGCCCGGTACCCTGCGGGCGGTCCGTCATGACGTCACCCGCCTGACGGAATTTTTCAAATATGATCTTCTGGTCCTCGGTGCGGACACCGGGCCCGTTGTCGGACACCGCCACGCGCCATGCGTCGCCGGCCGCCGCGAGTTCGACCACGACGCGCCCGATGTCCCCCGGCACGAACTTGGCCGCATTGGACAGCAGATTTATCAGCACTTGCACCAACCGGTCGCGGTCGGCGTTGACGACAAAGGCGCCGCCGGGCAGCCGAGTCTTGAGGCCGACATTTCGCGCGTGGAAGAGTTGGCCGGTGGCGTTGATGGAGTCCTCGATGACGGCCTTGAGGTCGATTTCCGACACTTGCCATTCGGCGCGGCCGGAATCGAGCTTTGCGAGATCGAGCACCTGGTTGATCAGGCGTGTCAGCCGCTCGCTCTCCTGGATGATGATCGTCAGGAATTTCTCCCGCTCTGCCGCGTCGAGTCCTGGATTGTCATGCAGAATTTCCGTGAACGCGCGGATCGACGTCAGCGGCGTGCGGAGCTCGTGCGTAACCGTCGATATGAAATCGTCCTTCATCCGGTCGAGCTCCTGAAGGCGCTCATTGGCGGCGCGCAGCTCCGTGGTCGCCATCATGAGCTCCTGCGATTTCTGCTTGAGCTCGTGGCTGTAAGCGATCACCTGCGACGCCTCATCCAGCATCGAGCGAACCTCGTCGAACGAGAGCACGTCCTCCTTGACCGTGGAGGCGACCATGATTCGCGCCGATGCTCCGCCGATCGCACCCGCGAGCGCCGTTTCCGCGAACTGGACGAGACCCGCGTCTGCCGGTACCTCCGACGGCGCGGCCACGCCGCGGCGACGGGCGTACGCGGCGAAGGCTGCGCTTGCCCGTTCTGCGCCGAGGAAACGCGCGAGCAGCGCCTGCAGGTCAGGCGCCGACGCCGTGCCCTTCCAGACATGCACGTCGGGACCTTCGCCGCTGTGGCGGAACACGTCGACGAAGCGCGCCGCCTGTGCCTGCTCTGCCACCGTCTGCCGTGACAGGGTGGAGACGACAACGAACGCACCAATGTTGGCGATCATGCTCCAGAGCATGGCATGAGTGATGTCGTTAAGGCCCTCGAGGCCGAACAGCGCATAAGGTCGGAACAGCGCGATTCCAAATGGCCCATCCTCCAGGAAGCCGATCGGCAGCCAGCCCGACTTCGCGAACGACGGCAGCAGCAGTGTGTACATCCAGACGCCGAATCCGGCGAGCAGGCCGGCAAGTGCGCCGGAGCGGGTCGCCCCCTTCCAGTAGATGCCGCCGATCGTAGCAGGCGCGAACTGCGCGACCGCGGCAAATGAAATGAGGCCGATGGCAACGAGCGCATAGGCTTCGCCCGCGAGGCGGAAATAGACGTAACCAAGCAGGATGACCGCGACGATCGCCCCGCGACGGATTCCCAGCAGGAGCCCGGTGAGGTTGCGCCGCTCGTGCAGCCGCATCGACCGCATCCGAAGCAGCACCGGCATCACGAGGTCGTTGCAAACCATTGTCGAGAGCGCGATGGTTTCCACAATCACCATCCCGGTGGCGGCCGACAGCCCGCCGATGAACACGAGCAGTGCCAGCCCCTCCTGCTTCTCGGCCATCGGCAGCGTCAGCACGAACGTGTCCGAATCGACCGGGACGCCCGAAAAATGCAGCACGCCGCCAAAGGCCACCGGCAGCACAAACACGTTCATCGCCAGCATGTAGGCCGGGAACAGCCAGATCGCCTTTGCAATGTGGTTCTCATTCACGTTCTCGACGACGGCGACCTGGAACTGCCGCGGGAGGAACATGATCGCCAGCATCGACAGCACCGTGAGCCATGCCCAGCTCGCGTAACTGCCCGCGGCACCCCCAAGGGGCGCGAACAGCGTCGCCAGCCGCGGGTGCGCGCCAGCGCGCGCGAAGATGTCGGCGAAACCGTCGTGAATGCCCCACGTAACGAAGACACCAACGGCGAGGAACGCAAGCAGCTTGACGAGCGACTCGAACGCGATCGCCGCGACCAGCCCCTCGTGGCGCTCCGACGCATCGAGATGCCGGGTGCCGAAGAGGATGGTGAAGATCGCAAGCAGCACGGCCATCCAGAACGCCGTGTCGGCATGGACCGGCACCGCTTGGCGGGGCATGGACGTCACGACCTCCGGATACCCGACAAGAATCGTGAAGCTGCCCGAAACGGCCTTCAGCTGCAGCGCGATGTAGGGCACGATGCCTATCACCGCGATAACCGTAACAAGCCCGGCGACAAGCGCGCTCTTGCCGTAGCGCGACGAAACGAAGTCAGCGAGCGACGTGATGCGGTTCGTCTTGCTGATGCGGATGATCTTGCGCATTACCAGCCACCAAAGCGCCATCATCAGCGTCGGTCCGATGTAGATGGGCAGGAAGCCGACGCCGTCGCCCGCCGCGCGCCCGACGCTGCCATAAAACGTCCACGCGGTCGCATACACGCCGAGCGAAAGCGAATAGACGTACGGGTTCGCGATGATCGAGCGACCTTCGTCGGCGCGCTTATCGCCATACCGGGCGATCGCGAACAGGACGCCGATGTAGCCTAGCGCGGCGGGAATGATCACCCAGCTCTGGAGCATGTTTGCCGCCCGCCCTGGTCGCGACGCTAACGCGAGCGCTCGACAACGAGCGCGAAGAGCGCGATCAGCGCCGCCCAGGCGACGAAGATGTACGCGTAGAGCACCGGTATGCCGAGGACGCTGGCCGCGCGGTTGAAGAGCGCCAGCAGCGGGTAATTGAACAGTGCCACGCCGATCAGGAACGCCGCCACGAGACGCTGGTTCCTGACGATTGACTGGTACATTGGCCGCCTCCTCCGATCAATTCGCTACTGCGAATTCATATTATCAAGGACACTGCGGCGCTCGATCCCCCGACCCACACGCGCTTCACAGCCGGTACGTCAGCCTCAGCCGCTCCTGCAATTGTTTCGCCTGCCGGAATGCCTCCTTCAGCATTCGCTGGTCGATCTCGTTCAGTTCATAGGGGTCGATGCGATTCGGGTCATTTACCGCTCCCGGTTGGTCCTGCCGGCGCAGGCGCAGGAGTTGCAAGAAATGGAATGCCTCCACCGTCGCGTCGACGTGGCGCGGCGGGACCGCGAGCTGTGCGGCGGCGAGCCGCAGCCGTGCGGCTGTGCCGCTGTCGGCAATGCCATGCGCAAGCGCGAAGACGCGCGCGCAGTCGACGAACAGCCGAGTACCGCGTGTCTTGAGGTCGATCGTGCCCTTGACCCCGGGATCGTCGTCGACGGCAAACGTCCGGATGAGCCCAAGTGGCGGCTCGACGTTGAGCGCATTCTGCACCATCAATCGCAGGAAAAGCGAGCTCGACTTCGTGTAACTGAACAACCAGGCGCGCATCGCGTCGCATAGCGTCGAGTCCCCGTATAGCGCCCGGAAGTCGAACATGATGTTCGCCCCGAGGAGTGCCTGCGGAGAAGGCGCGTGAATCCAGCCCAGGAACCTCGCCTTCCACTCCTCCGTCGTCAGACAATATTCGGCATTGCCTGCCATCACGTTGCCCTTGCACAGCGGAAAGCCCAATGTGTCGAGGGTGACGTTGACTTCGTGAGCGAAGGCGACGAGCCGCCGTCGCCGCTCGATCACCTGCGTCGCGTCAGCGGCGGAAAACAGTAGCGCGTTGTCCTGATCCGTGGCGAAGGTCTGCTCGCCGCGGCCCTCGCTTCCCAGCGCCAGCCAGCACCAGTCGAAATCGGCGATATCGTGCCTCGCGAGAACAATTTCGATCGCACGGCGTGACAGCGCGTCGTTCAGCGCGGCGATTGTCCTGGTGACCGGCTCGGCACCGACGCCCTGCGCAAGCAGATTCTGCGTCAATTGGCGAATATCGTCGGCGGCGCGCTTCAACGTTGCGACGCTGTCGGCGGATTGAAGGCCCTCGTTGACCTTCTGCATCGATACCCGCTGCAGCGCAAAGAGGTCGCGTTCGTTGACCACGCCGCAAACCTGGCCGTTTTCCACCACCACGACCTGACGAATGCCGCGCTGGGCCATCACGTGCATCGCTTCGTAGGCGGTCGCCGATGCGGGCAAGGCGACAATGGGCGAGGTCATTGTCTCGGCAACCGGCCTTTCGAGCGGGAGGCCGGGCAGCACGACGCGCTCGAGCAGGTCGACCAGCGTGAACATGCCGATTGGCGCCCCGACGGGTTCAAGCACGATGATCGTGCGCACATTTGCTTTCGCCATTTTCTGCGCCGCCTCGCGCAGCGTGGCCGTGGCGGGACAGGTGACCGGCGTATTGCGAACGAGTTCCTTCAGCGTACGGGCCAAGGTCTGTTGCTCGGCCACACGCTGGCTGTACTGACTGTGCAGACTCTCCAAAGACTGCTTCAGCGTCTCGGTGATCGCCTGCGTGCAGTAGCGCTCGAATTCGGGCGAGACCTGACGCAATTCCAGGAAATCCTGCCGCGGAAGCAGGTAGCAGTCAGTGTTCTTGATTGCGTAGAAGACTGTGGTTGTCGTGCCGCCGGCCGACAGCGCGCCGATGGGAAAGAGGTCGCCTGGGCCGAGCGTCCGGTCCGGCTCCGCCTTGGCGCTGTTGGGGCGGCTGCCGACAAGTCCGCGCAGGACGATGTACAGGTGGGCCAGTGATTCAATTTGCGTCGAGAGGATTTTCTCGTCCTTCGCAAAGTGGACGAGTTGCAGCCGCGGCACAAGAAACGCGAGGGCCGCGTCGGTCATGCGGTTAAAGGGCGAGTGGCGACGCAGGAAATCATTCGTCGCTTCGGCGCTCTGGGCTGTTGCCGGCATGGCGAACATCACCTGACCTCAGAATACTGCATCATGAGGTACGCGGGTCGCGACGCGCAAGCGGCGATGCCCCAGTCAACGACCTCGCCCTGCCAAAAAATTGGCCGCCAAGGCAACCTCGGCGGCCAATACTCCGACAAGGAAGGTTCCTCTAGTGGGCCGACGCAACCTCGGAGCCAAGTCCGGTTTCCGAGCGGATCATCTGCGCTTCGAACGCCGCCCGCTCCTTGTCCGCGCTGGCGCTTCGGTCGGTCACCGATGCAATGAAGGCCACGACCAGTACCGCCGGCAGCACGACGAATGTCGGGAAGTCGAACGGGAAGATCGCCGGGCCCATGTCGAGCACCTTGGTCCAGACCGTTGGACCGATGATCAGCAGGCCGATCGACCCGAAGATCCCCGTATAGCCACCGAGCACCGCCCCGCGCGTGGTCAGCCCGCGCCAGAACACGGCCAGCACCAGAATCGGGAAGTTGGCACAGGCGGCAATCGAGAACGTCAGGGCCACGATATAGGCGACGTTCTGCTTCTCGAACGCGATGCCCAGGATCACCGCGAGAATGCCAAGGCCGATCACACAGATCTTCGACACCCAGACTTCCTGTGCCTCGCTGGCTTTGCCCTTCATGATCACATTGGCGTAGATGTCATGCGACAGCGCCGATGCGCCGGCAAGCGTGAGGCCGGACACCACCGCCAGGATCGTGGCAAAGGCCACCGCGGCAATGAAGCCCAGGAAGTAATCACCGCCGAGGGCGTGCGACAGGTAGACCGCGGGCATGCTGCTGCCGCCCTTGAGGTTGAGGACGTTCTTGGTCACGTCGACGACATACGCGGGATTGTTGGCGACGAGAACGATGGCGCCGAATCCAATGATGAACGTCAGGATGTAGAAGTAGCCGATGAAGATCGTGCCATAGAGCACCGACTTGCGTGCCGCCTTGGCATCCCCGACGGTGAAGAACCGCATCAGGATATGCGGCAGCCCGGCCGTTCCGAACATCAGCGTCAAGCCGAGGGAAATGGACTCGATCGGATTGGACTTCGCGCCGATAGGCACCACCGACTTCATGATTTCAATGCCTTTGGGATGGAGTTGGACGGCATCGGAGAATAGCTTGTTGAAGCTCCAGCCTGAATGCGCCATCACCCCGAGCGCCATCAACGTGGCACCACCGAGCAGCAGGCCCGCCTTGATGATCTGCACCCAGGTGGTGGCCTTCATGCCGCCGAAGGTCACGTAGATGATGATCAGCGCGCCGATGATCACGATGGACACGCGATAGGAAATCTGTGGCACCAGCGTATGCAGCAACTGCCCTGCACCCACCGCTTGTCCGATCAGATACCAGATCACCACAATGAGCGAGCCGATCGCCGCCATCGTCCGGACGGGACCCTGTTGCAGCCGGAACGAGGCCACGTCGGCATAAGTGAACTTGCCCAGGTTACGCAGCCGCTCCGCGATCAGGAACAGGATGATCGGCCAGCCGACCAGCCAGCCCACCGAAAAGATAAGGCCGTAGAAACCGTTGAAGTACACCAATGCGGCGATGCCGAGGAAGGATGCGGCCGACATGTAGTCGCCGGCGATGGCCATCCCATTCTGGAATCCAGTGATGCCCCGTCCCGCGGCATAGAAGTCGGTCGCAGTCTTGGTCCGCTTCGCCGCCCAGTAGGTGATCATCAGCGTGATGGAAACGAAGATGATGAACATCACGACCGCATGCCAATTGACCGGTACCTCCGCTGGCGCGGCGCCCGGCGCCGCGACATCCGCGGCAGACGCCACTTGTGCCGCGAGCAGTGCGGTGGAAGCCGCCAGGGCGGTCAGAGCCGTCTTGATCGTTCTCATTTGGCGGCCTCCTGGATGATTTCGTGAATGAGCGGGTCGAAGACCGTATTGGCGCGGTAAACGTAAATGCCCGTCAGCACAACCGATGCGACGATCACTCCAACGCCAACCAGCATGCCCACCGGAATGACGCTGGTGGCGGAAATGGGCTGCGTGAGGAAGCCCGGCGCGAACGCAACCAGGAGGATAAATCCGAAGTAGATGACCAACACGAGCACCGTCAGGGTCCACGCCAGCGAGTCACGCTCCTTGATCAGCTGATGATATTTGGGATTCTTCTGGATCTTGGCCGCCGACAGTTCAGACATGGGAGGCTCCTCGTTCAATGTTCGGCACGTAGGATCTGCGGCCGGCAGCCACCGCCGACCCACCTGGAATGGTAGTGTGTTTCATGCCTTTTCCTCCGTTGGGCTGACCTACAAAGCAGAATCGTACGTTCAGGCCCGCGGATCGGATTGAACGCTTATTGTCGGCCCGCAAGTTGCTCGATCATGCCATCGCTCGGGCCAAATTTGCGCTTTCATCCTACGCCTTCGGCTTGACCTAGATCAATACAAAGGCAGGGAACGCGGAAGCGGGGACCGTCGAAAGCGGCGGATCATCATGATTTCCACTCCGGCGCGCGTTTCGCGATGAAAGCGTCAATGCCCTCCGCGGCATCGGGCTCCAGCAGATTACACGCCATCGCTTCGCCGGCTGTTCCGTAAGCGACCGCCAGGCCGCTATCGATTTGCTGATAGAACGCGCGTTTACCCAGCGCGACCACGGCCGGGCTCCTGGCCACGATCACGTTAGTGAACTCGTTCACCGCGGCGTCGAGCCCCGCCTCCGGCACGACGCGATTGACGAGTCCCCACGCCAGCGCCGTCGGCGCATCGATCATTTCACCGGTCAGTAGCATTTCCATCACTCTCTTGCGCGCGATGTTGCGTCCGACACCGACGGCCGGCGTCGAGCAGAAGACGCCGACGTTCACGCCCGGCAGCGCGAACTTCGCCGTATCGGCCGCCACTGCGAGGTCGCACATCGATACGAGCTGGCATCCGGCCGCCGTCGCGATCCCGTGGACCCTGGCAATGACGGGCTGGGGCAGCTGCGTGAGCTTCTGCATCATCCGGCCGCAGGCGTTGAAGAGCTCGCGCTGCCATGCAAGGTCCGGGTGCGCGCGCATCTCCTTCAAGTCGTGGCCGGCGCAAAACCCCTTGCCCTTGGCCGCGATGACGATGGCGCGAACGCCGGCATTGCCCGCCAGAGCATCGAGAACTGTCTCGAGCGCTCCGATCATCGGCAGCGAAAGCGCATTGAAACGCTCGCCGCGGTTCAGCGTCACGACGGCCACGCCCTCGCGCACGTCCACCAGCGCGTAAGGTTGCAGTCCTGCTTCAACGGGTGCGTTCATCGTGTTCTCCCACCGACGTCTCGATGCTGGCCCGGCCTCCGGCGCCGCTCTCCGTGCGAGCCGGTATGATACGCCGCCGGGTCGGGCTTTCACCATGCCTGGCGAGCCACCCGATCGGAAGTCGAACCGAGATAGTCGTGAGCGACAAGCCGCCTCTTCTTGCCATTCCTTATACGTCGGCCAGCGCGCTGCGCGAGCGCATCACATCGGATTACCGGAGCGACGAGGCCACGGCGGTCCGGGCCCTTGCCGACGAGGCCGGCCTCTCGGCAGAACAGCTGGCGACAACGCAGCGACGCGCGACGACGCTGGCCGAGGGCGTCCGCGCGTCGCGCACGACGGCGGGCGGGGTCGATGCGCTGATGCTCGAATTCTCGCTGGAATCCCGCGAAGGCATCGCGCTCATGTGCCTCGCGGAAGCATTGCTGCGCATTCCCGACGCCGCCACCCGTGACCGCCTGATCCGGGACAAGATCGCGCAAGGCGACTGGCGCTCGCACATCGGGCGCAGCCCGTCGCTTTTCGTCAACGCCGCCGCGTGGGGGCTGCTGGTCACCGGCAAGCTCGTCGACTCCCGCAGCGATTCGGCAATGGAGCAGGCGCTGGCATCGCTGTTGCGCAAGGGCGGCGAGCCGTTGATCCGCAAGGGCGTGGATCTCGCGATGCGGCTGCTGGGCAAGCAGTTCGTCACCGGCCGGACCATCTACGAAGCGCTGGACAATGCTCGCCCACGCGTGGCGCGCGGCTATTGCTACTCGTTCGACATGCTGGGCGAAGCCGCATTGACGATGGACGATGCGCGCCATTACTTCACTGCGTACGAATCCGCAATACACGCCATCGGCAAAGCCAGCGGCGGCGCGGGAGTCTACGCCGGCCCGGGCATATCGATGAAGCTGTCGGCGCTGCACCCGCGCTATTCCCGCACGCAGCGGGCGCGGGTGCTCGCCGAATTGGTACCTTCCGTCGCGCGTCTCGCCCAACTCGCCCGCGGTTACGACATCGGGCTCAACATCGACGCCGAAGAAGCGGATCGTCTCGACCTGTCGCTGGATATTCTGGAAATGCTTGCCGGTGATCCCGCGCTCGCGGGCTGGGACGGACTGGGTTTCGTCGTGCAGTGCTACCAGAAGCGCGCACGCACGGTCGTCGACTGGCTCATCGACCTTGGCCGCCGGCACCGGCGCCGCTTCATGGTGCGGTTGGTGAAGGGCGCTTATTGGGATGCCGAAATCAAGCGGGCGCAGGTCGATGGCCTGGCGGGGTATCCGGTCTTCACGCGCAAGGTCCACACCGACGTCGCATATCTGGCCTGTGCGAAGGCCATGCTGGCCGCGCCGGATGCGATCTATCCGCAGTTCGCGAGCCACAACGCATTCACGATCGCCGCCGTCCATACGCTGGCAAGTGATGGCGACTACGAGTTCCAGTGCCTGCACGGCATGGGCGAGAGTCTCTTCGACCAGATCGTGGGCCAGGACCACTGGGGCAGCGCCTGCCGCATCTATGCGCCGGTCGGCTCGCATGAGACGTTGCTGGCCTACCTGGTGCGCCGCTTGCTGGAGAACGGCTCCAACACGTCGTTCGTGAACCGCATCGTGGATCCGGGCGTGCCCATCGCCGACCTGGTCACCGATCCCGTTGCGCGCGCCCTCGCGACCGGTGGCTCGCCGCACCCGCGCATCCCGCTTCCAATCGCGCTGTATCCGGACCGCACGAACTCCCGGGGCATCGATTTTTCCGACGAATCCGCGCTGGGTGAGTTGGATCGCGACCTGGCCAGCATTCCACAGCCATTCGAGGCAAGGCCGATCCTCAGCGATGCGTCCTCCGCATCCAAGCGGGAACAGTTGACGATCACAAATCCATGCGACCGCCGCGATATGGTCGGCACGGTTGTCGAGGCCTCCGTCGCCGACGTTACGCATGCCGTCGATGTCGCGGCAAGCGCGGGCGCCGTCTGGTCCGGCATTTCCGCAACCGAGCGCGCCGCGTGTCTGGAACGCGCTGCCGACCTCCTCGAGAGTGAACGCGCCACGCTGATCGTGCTGGCCACGCGGGAAGCGGGAAAGACCCTGGCAAATGCCGTGGGCGAAGTGCGTGAAGCCGCCGATTTCTGCCGCTATTACGCCGGGCAGGCGCGGCGCTCGCTCGAGGGGACAAAGGCGCTTGGTCCCATCGTCTGCATCGCGCCGTGGAATTTTCCGCTGGCCATCTTTGTCGGACAGGTCAGCGCGGCGCTCGCGGCCGGCAACCCGGTGCTCGCAAAGCCCGCCGAGCAGACGCCGCTGATTGCCGCCGAGGCCGTGCGCCTGTTCCACCGTGCCGGTGTGCCTCCGGCAGCGCTGCAATTGCTTCCGGGTCGCGGCGAACGTGTCGGGGCAGCGTTGGTCGCCGATCCGCGCATCGCCGGTGTCCTGTTCACCGGTTCGACTGCGGTGGCGCAACTCATCAACCGGACCCTCGCGCTGCGCGCCAATGACGCCCTGCTGGTCGCCGAGACCGGCGGTCAGAACGCGATGATCGTCGACAGCTCCGCGCTGTCCGAACAAGTCGTCACGGACGCCATCACATCGGCGTTCGACAGCGCGGGCCAGCGCTGTTCTGCGTTACGCATCCTCTGCCTGCAGGACGACATCGCCGACCGCGTGACGATGATGTTGAAAGGTGCGATGCAGGAATTGCGCATCGGCGACAGCGCCCTCCTGTCCACCGACGTCGGCCCGGTGATCGATACCGAGGCGCAGGCGTTGCTTGCGGCGCACGTGGCACGGATGCGCGCAGCAGGCGCCGAAGTGTTCCAGCTGCCGTTGCCCGGCGAATGCAGCCATGGGACCTACTTTCCACCGACGCTCATCGCCATTCCCGATCTCCGCGCGCTCACCGCCGAAGTGTTCGGTCCGGTGCTCCATGTCGTGCGGTTTCGGCAAGGCCAACTCGCGCAACTGCTCGATGCGATCAACGCCACCGGCTATGGCCTGACCCACGGCGTGCAGACACGGATCGACGAGACGGTCGAGGCGGTCTGCGCACGCATTCGCGCCGGCAACATCTACGTCAACCGCAACATCGTCGGCGCGGTCGTCGGCGTGCAGCCATTTGGCGGCGACCGTCTGTCGGGAACCGGCCCCAAGGCCGGCGGACCGCACTACCTATGGCGGCTCGTCCGGGATGCGCCGCCGCCACTTCCCGCCGACGTGAATGCCGGAGTGACGCTGCCCGGACCAACCGGCGAAACCAATGCACTCTACCTGCGACCGCGCGGACGGGTCGCGTGCATCGCGGAGACGGAAAGCGCCTTGACCGAACAGGTACGCGTGGCGACGGCGACCGGTAACGTCGCGTTGCTCGCCGCGTCGGCGCTGGGCAATCGCGTGCGCAAGTCCATTGGCGAACGTTGCCAACTCGTTCCCGATCCGCTGGCCGCCGAACCCGACGCGGTGCTGTTTGCGGGAACCGATACCGCCGCACAGGAATTGCGTCGAAAATTGGCGGCGCGATCCGGCGGAATCGTTCCGCTCGTGTTCGCGGGAGTCAGTGGCTACGATGCATCGCGCCTCGTGTGCGAACGCACGATCACGATCAACACTACGGCGTCCGGCGGCAACGCGTCATTGCTGTCGTTGACCGAAACGCCGGGCTGATGCAATTCTTCGACGCGGCAACCATTCGTGCCCGCCTGCCCTGGCCACGAACGCTGGCCGCGCTCGACGGGCCCCTGCGCGCGGAAGTTCAGGCCCCGCTGCCCGCACGGGTGAAGTCCGTCGGCTTCGCCCTCGAGGACCTGGCGGCGGCCGAAGCGGTCGCATCGGCGGAACCGTCACCGCCGGGTCACTGAATCGCCGCCGTCGACTTCATCCGTGCGCGCAGCAGGAACTTCTGGATCTTGCCCGTGGAGGTCTTCGGAATTTCTCCGAAAACGATTCGTTTCGGCGCCTTGAACCGCGCCAGATGCTGCTGGCAGTGCGCGATGAGTTCCGCCTCGCTGGTCGCGCCGCCAGGCTTCAGTTCCACGAACGCACAGGGTGTTTCGCCCCACTTCGGATCGGGTTGTGCAACGACCGCGGCCGTCAGCACGTCCGGGTGGCGGTAGAGCACATCCTCGACTTCGATCGAACTAATGTTCTCGCCGCCGGAAATGATGATGTCCTTGGAGCGGTCCTTGATCTTCACGTAGCCATCCGGCTGCATCACGGCGAGGTCTCCCGTGTGGTACCAGCCGCCTGCGAACGCTTCCTCCGTCGTCTTCGGATTCTTGAGGTAGCCCTTCATCGTGATGTTGCCGCGGAACATGATCTCGCCCATCGTCTCGCCGTCCCACGGCACCGGCTGCATGGTTTCCGGATCAAGCACGGTCATGCCTTCCTGGCACGTGTAACGAACGCCCTGCCGCCCGTTGCGTTCGGTGCGCGCGGTGATGTCGAGTGCCTCCCACTCCGGATGCTTCGCGCACACGGCCGCCGGCCCGTACGACTCGGTCAGGCCATAGACGTGCGTGATGTCGAATCCCAGCCGTTCTGCGCCTTCGATCATTGCGGCGGGAGGCGCGGCCGCCGCGACCAGTCCATGCACCTTGTGCGCGATGCCGCGTTTCATTTCCTCCGGCGCGTTGATCAGCAGCGAATGCACGATCGGCGCGCCGCAGTAGTGAGTCACGTGGTGGTCGCGAATGGCATCGAAAACCGCCTTCGCCTCCACGCGGCGCAGGCACACGTTGGTGCCCGCGTTCGCCGCCATCGTCCACGCAAAGCACCAGCCGTTGCAGTGGAATAGCGGCAGCGTCCACAGGTACACCGCGTGCCGCGGCATGCCCCAGTCGATAATGTTGGACAACGCATTGAGGTAGGCGCCGCGATGGTGGTAGACGACTCCCTTCGGGTTGCCGGTGGTGCCGGACGTATAATTGAGCGAGATCGCGTCCCACTCGTCGGCGGGCGGCGCCCACGCGAATTCCGGATCGCCTTCCGCGAGCAACGCCTCGTAGTCCGTGTCGCCGAGCAGTTCGCCGCCTGGCCCTTCAAAGTCGGCGATGTCGATGACGAGCGGTTTCACGGGCAGCGCCGCCAGCGCCTGTGCGACGATCGGCGCGAATTCGGTATCGGTCAGCAACACCTTGGCCTCGGCGTGCCCTAACATGAACGCGATCGCCTCCGCATCCAGCCGCGTGTTGAGTGTGTTGAGCACGCCGCCCATCATCGGCACGCCGAAGTTCGTCTCGATCATTTCGGGCGTATTGGCGAGCATCACGGCGATCGTGTCGCCTTTGCCGAAGCCGCGCTTGACCAGCGCGGACGCGAGCCTGCGCGACCGCGCGTAGGTCTGGGCCCACGTGAAGATCCTGTCGCCATGAATGACCGACACGCGGTGCGGCCAGATATGCGCGGTGCGCGCGATGAATGACAGCGGCGTCAACGGCGTGTAGTTGGCGGCGTTGCGGTCGAGATTCTGTTCGTAGGGGTTCATGGCGATCCTCCACCGGCTTTCGAGCCGGACTTCCATGCTAGCAAAATCGCGGCCTCAAGGCCTGTCCGCTTGCCCGCCCGGGCCGATTTCGCTACCCTCGATCAATCGTCCTTGGGACGCTTCAGGGCCAAGCGAAAACCATGGGTCATCGCCTGTCGAAGATCGTGACGCGCACCGGCGATGCCGGCGAGACCGGCCTGGGCGACGGTTCGCGCGTTGCCAAGGATTCGCCGCGCATCGAGGCGATCGGCACCGTCGACGAACTCAATTCGGTGCTGGGCGTCCTGCTCGCCGAGGCGCTTCCGGACGCCATTGCGGTGTGCCTGACCGACGTGCAGCATGATCTCTTCGACTTGGGCGGCGAACTGTCGATCCCGGGCTATGCCGCGGTGACCGATGCCCATGTCACGAGAGTGGAGGCGGCTGTCGAGACGTTCAACGCCGATCTGGCTCCGCTCAAGGAATTCATTCTCCCGGGCGGGTCCCGCGCCGCGGCGCTCGCCCACGTCGCGCGCACCGTATGCCGGCGCGCCGAGCGGTCGCTAATCCGGCTTGCGGCCGCGGAGGCCGTCAGCGAACGGTCGCGCATCTATCTCAACCGCTTGTCGGACCTGCTGTTTGTTCTGGCCCGTGCCATCAACCGTGCCGGGGGCCACCCGGACGTGCTGTGGCAAAAAGGCCGTCTCCCGAATGGTTGAGGCTCCGAAGTCCGACAACGGGAATGCCCGTCTGGCAGCGGTTGTGGCCAGGGTTGCACCGGGCGACCACAGGGGGCGACTCTAGTCTAATATCCGGCTACCTCACCCGACGCCGATCGGCCGCGCGCCGCGCTGCGCCCGGTTGTCGGGACGGTTCTGCAATCATATCGGAGCACTAGAGCCGCCCATGTCAGGTTTGCCCATGAAGAAGAAAACAGCACGGCCTTTTGCCCGAGCTGCCGCAAGCACACCACCTGAGGCTATTCAGCAAGTCGGCGACCTCGCGTGGGCGGGTCAGCACGCCAAGGCGATCGAACTGGCGACGTCGGCGTTGGCCAAATCCGGCCTGAACGCGGGAAGCCGGCTCGACCTGCTGGACCTTCGTGCCGAGAGCTATATCGCCCAGGGGACCCTGGAACAAGCCGACGCCGACGCGAAGGCTATGGTCGACATCGCCCGCCGTTCGCGGAAGCCTGCGTTCCTCGCACAGGCGCTTAATCGTCGGGCAATCATCGAATTTCGCACGGGAAATTCGCAGGCCGCGACGGTCACAGCCGACGATGCATTGCAGTCAGCGCGCCAAAGTAAGCAAACGGCGTTGGAGGCCGCCAGCCTACATCGACTCGCCGAAGCCCATTTCCGCACTGGAACCAACGAAAAGGCGGCGAAGTCCGGGACGCAGGCCGCCCGCCTGTTCAAGACGCTGGGCCAACCAGTCGGCGAGGGGCGTTCGTGGTGGGCCGTGGCATGCGCCCGCAACAACCAGAGCCGAGTTGCCGAGACCAATGCCGCGGCGAATCAGGCATTGGCGCTGGCCCGGCGCAGCGGCGATCTGTACGGCGTCGGAAACGCGAACAACGTCCTCAGTTTCAACGAACCCGATATCGCCACCTCACTGCGGCTACTGCTGCAATCGCAGGCAGCGTTCGAGGCTGCGGGCTATGTCGAACGCATTGGTGTCGTGACCCACAATCTGGGGCTCAACTATTCCAATCTCGGCCTGTATCGCCGCGCCCGCCGCCTGTTGCTCAACGCGAACGACGTCTATCGCCGAACGGGTGCAGTTGAGCAGCGTGCCATAACCCTGTGGGTGCTGGCGCTCGCGGAATTCGAAATAGGGAATGCGGACGCCGCCCGCACGTATCTGGAGGAGGCGCTGGCGATGGCGGAATCCCGTCGCCGCAAGCGCAATGCGTCGTTTCCGGGCCTCATCCGTGGCCGGCTCGCATGGTGGGAGAACGATGCTGCGTCGGCCGTGCGGTTCTTGACCGGGGCCGCGCAACTCCTTCGCGACGACGACCAGGGCGGGACGGAGATCTCCGCGCTGTCATGGCTCGCGCGAGCCCAACTGGCCGCCGGGGATGCTTCCGCGGCGCTGGAATCCACGACGCGCGCAACCACGATGCACAAGGCCCACGGCCTCGTGCAACTGGAGACCATGGACAGCGGGTTGCTGTGGTGGCAGCACAGCCGGGCGCTGGCCGCCAACGGGAAGCCTGCGGCGGCACGCCAGGCGCTCGCATTGGCATACCGGTTCCTGGTCAAGCCGATTGCCGGCCTGAGCGACGAGGGATTGCGCCGCAACTATCTCAACAAGATCGATGTCCATCGCGAGATCATCGCAGCATGGTTGAAGGACGCTGCGAAACGTGGGCCGGCGGCGAAACGGCGTGTCGCGCATCTTGTCGGGCAGACCAGTCTCCGCGAACCCTTTGAACGGCTCGTCGACACCGGCCTGCGACTAAATGAGTTGCGCAGCGCCGTCGAGCTCCATGAATTCCTGATCGACGAGGCCACAGAGCTTTCCGGCGCAGAGCGCGTACTGTTAGTGCTCGACGCGCCGGAAGGGCTGACGCTCGCGGGTTCGCTGGTTCCGCGCGGCGAGGATGCGCAATTGCTGCTGGCCGAAGCCACATCGGCATTGATGGACGTACGGCGCACCCGCGCCGGCAGTCTGTCGTACAGCCCCGAAAAAGCGGACGCGCTGAAGCAGCGCTCGCGCATCATCGCGCCGCTGATCGCCCAGAAAGAGCTACTGGGCTACCTGTACGCCGACATCGACGGCGCCTACGGGCGCTTTCATGACGCCGATCGCGATCTCCTCGGCATGCTGGCCAGTCAGGCCGCGGTTGCGCTGGACAACGCGCAGTGGTCGCAAGGCCTGGAACAGAAAGTGGCGCAGCGAACGGAGGAGCTGCAGTCCTCCAATGCGCTGATCGAGCAGCGCGCCGCGGAACTTGCGGTGATCAACAGCATCCAGCAGGGCATGGCGGGGGCGATGACGTTCCAGGGCATCGTCGACTTGGTGGGCGACAAGCTGCGCGACGTCTTCAAGACGGACGACATGGGCATTCGCTGGTATGACCCAAAGACAAACCTTGCCTACTATCTGTATGAATTCGAGCACGGCATGCGAAAGGATTACTCCCCCATGCCGCCGCAGCCCGGGGGTACATTCTCGAAGATGGTGGCTACGCGCCAGCCGGTAATTCTCCGCAACCGCGCCGAAGCAGACGCTTCCGGATTCCAGACGCTGCCAGGCGGCGACCCCAGCCTGTCTTCCGTGTACGCCCCGATCATCGGCAGCGACCGGGTGCTTGGGCAAATCGCGCTGTACAACTACCAGCGCGAGAATGCATACGGCGAGTCCGACGTCCGACTGCTATGCACTGTCGGCGCGAGCATGGGCGTGGCCCTGGAAAACGCGCGCCTGTTCGACGAGACGCAGCGGCTGCTGAAGGAAACCGAGCAGCGCGCTGCAGAGCTGGCCATTATCAACAGCGTGCAGGAGGGACTGGCCGCGCAATTGAATTTCCAGGCCATCATCGACCTGGTCGGCGACAAGATCCACGAGATCTTCCGCGTGCCGAACATTTCCATCGCGCTGCTCGACCGGCCGCGCAACCAGGTCACGATGCCCTACTACCTGGAACACAACGAGCGCTTCCCCGTGGAACCGTTTCCACTCGGCGTGGGCTTGACCGGACACGTGCTGGCGACCCGCGTCCCGCTGGTCATCAACGAGAACTTCGTGAAGCGCGCGGCCGAATACGGCGCGAAGCCCATCGGCGATTTGTCCGATCCGGACATGGGCAAGAGCTACCTCGGCGTCCCTATCCTCTCGGGCGACGAGGCGCTCGGCGTCATCGCGCTGTACGGGCACGACGAGAACGAGTTCGGCGAACCGAGCATCCATCTGCTGATGACGCTGGCCAGCAGCATGAGCGTCGCGTTGCAAAACGCGCGGCTCTTCGGCGAGACGCAGAGCCTGTTGAAGGAAACAGAGCAGCGCAACGCTGAGCTGGCGGTGATCAACAGTATCCAGCAGGGCCTGGTCGCGCAGCTTGATCTGATGGCGATCATCGATCTGGTGGGCCACAAGCTGCGCGAAGTGTTCAACTCGGGCAACGTGAGCATCTCCTGGTTCGACGAGGCCACCTATGTCGTCACCCCGGTCTACAGCTTTGAAAACGGCCAGCGGCTGACCGATGTGCTGCCGATGGAGTTGCCCCGGAGCCCGAGAAATCTGCGCGTCGTACAGAAACGCGAAACCGTGACGCAGAACACGATTCCCGTCGGAGCGCAGGCATATCCGGGAACCAGTTTGCCGAAGTCCGACCTGCGGGCGCCGGTGGTCGCCGCGGGCCGGGTGATCGCCCTGGTGAACCTTGACAACTACGAGCGCGAGAACGCCTTCAGCGATGACGACGCGCGCCTGCTGACCACCGTCTGCACTGCGATGGGCATGGCGCTGCAGAGTGCGCGGCTGTTCGACGAGACGCAGCGGCTGCTGAAGGAAACCGAGCAGCGCGCCGCCGAACTCGCGGTGATCAACAGCATTCAGGAAGGCATTGCTGCCGAGCTCGACTTCCAGGCGATCATCGACCTGGTTGGCGACAAATTGCGCGAGGTGTTCTCGAACGGCGACATCAGCATCGGCTGGTGGGATCCGGGCACCGAGCTGATGCACAACCTCTATGAATTCGAGCATGGCGTGCGGTTGCCGGTGGCGCCGCGCAGACCGGCGCCCGGCTGGTGGAATGTCATGGAGACGCGCCAGCCCGCGATCATGAATACGCGCGCCGAGCAGGCCGCCACGGGCTCGACCACCGTACCCGGCACCGACCAGGCGCTTTCGATCGCGGTCCTGCCCATCGTTGCCAGCGATCGCGTCGTGGGCAGGTTGAAGCTCGAGAATCATGAGCGCGAATACGCGTTCAGCGAATCCGAAGTGCGTCTGCTCACGACGGTGGCCGCCAGTATGGGGGTGGCTCTGGAAAACGCGCGCCTCTTCGACGAGACGCAGCGGCTGCTCAAGGAGACCGAGCAGCGTAACGCCGAACTCGCGGTGATCAACAGCATCCAGCAGGGAATGGCGGGCTCACTCGACTTCCAGGGCATCATCGATCTTGTCGGCGACAAGCTGCGCGACGTGCTGGAGGTCCAGGATATTGGCATCAACTGGTTCGACCTGCAGCAGAACATCGTCCACAAGATGTACGTCTATGAACACGGGGAAAGGCTTTCTTTCCCGCCCTTGACCATTCAACCCGGCGGTAACACCGAAAAGCTGATCGCGACCCGTCAACCCTTCGTTCTCAAGACGCGGGACGAAGTGATGGCCTTTGGAGTCGCGCCCGGCACCGATGCGGCGAAGTCGATGATCCGGGTGCCGATCATCGCCAGCGATCGTGTCATCGGCTCGGTGTCCCTCGAGAATCACGAGCGCGAGCAGGCTTATGGCGACGCGGAGGTTCGCCTGCTGCAAACCGTGGCGTCGAGCATGGGCGTGGCGCTGGAAAATGCGCGCCTGCTGGAGGAGACGCAGCGCCGCGCCCGCGAATCGGCCGCTCTGGCCGAAGTGGGCCGCGACATTTCATCGATCCTGGATGTGTCGACAGTGATGGATCGCATCGCTCGCCACGCCAAGGACCTGCTCACCGCCGACAGCAGCGCGATCTTCCTGCCCGATGCCGGCGGAACGTCCTACCGCGCCATCGTCGCGATCGGAGACGTCGCGGAAGCGCTCAGGGAAACGACGATCGAGCCCGGCGTCGGCATCATCGGCAGCCTGGTCCAGAGCGGCCGCGCCGAATTCATCAACGATACGCAGTCAGACTCGCGCGGCGTGCAGATCGCCGGCACCGAGCAGGACGAGAACGAACGGATGATGGTGGCGCCGCTGCTTGCCGGAAAGACGGTGAAAGGCGTGATGGCGGTGTGGCGCACGCCGGGCCAGCCGTTCGGCGAAAGCGAGCTGGAATTCCTGGTCGGCCTGTCGTTGCAGGCCACCGTGGCCATCGAAAACGCCCGCCTGTTCGCGGAATCGGAAAAGCGTGCGGCCGAGCTGGCGACCATCAACACGGTGTCACAGCAGCTCGCCGGCAAGCTCGACCTGGCGCAACTGCTCGACATGGTCGGCGAACAGATCCGTACGGTGTTCAAGGCCGACATCGCGTATGTCGCGTTGTACAACCCGCACACCGGCATCATCGACTTCCCGTACCAGCACGGCGACGAACTCGGGCCGCTCAATTACGGCGAAGGCCTCACCAGCAGGATCATCGAGTCGGGCAAGGCACTCATCTTCAACAGCGAGACGCATCGGCGCGGACTCGAGCTGGGCGCCAAGGTCATCGGCCAGCAGGCGCTGTCCTACCTTGGCGTGCCGATCCCCGTTGGCGGCACCAGCCTCGGCGTGATCAGCGTGCAAAGCACGCACAAGGAAGGTCTTTACGGCCCCGATGACGAGCGCCTGCTGTCGACGATCGCGGCCAACGTCGGCGTGGCGCTGCAGAACGCCCGGCTGTTCAACGAAACGCAGGAAGCGCTCTCGCACCAGACCGCCACCGCCGACATCCTGCGCGTGATCAGCAGTTCACCGACCGACGTGCAACCGGTATTCAACGCGATCGTCGGCACTTCGGTGCGGCTGCTGGCGTGCGACCTGACGGCATTGCTACGAGTTCACGGTAACCACTTCTCACAGGTTGCCACGGCCACCGCCGGAGGGGTGCCGGTTGACATGGGTTCTCAACTGCGCCCGGTCGATCCCGTCCACAATTTCCCCTCGCGGGCCATCCTGGCCAAGGAGATCCTGCACATTCCTGACTGGACGGCAATCGAGCTTCCGGCGAACGAACGTCGCGTCCACGAACTGACGCAGGTCAAGTCTTCGCTGATGCTACCGCTGCTGCGCCAGGGCGAGTGCATAGGCGTGCTGGCATTGCTGCGTAACGTGGCCGGCGCATTCAGCGACAAGGAAATCTCGCTGGCAAAATCTTTCGTCGACCAGGCGGTGATCGCCATCGAGAACGTGCGGCTGTTCAATGAAACCAGGGAGGCGCTGGAGCGGCAGACTGCCACGGCCGAGGTGCTGCAGGTGATCAGCGAATCGCCGACCGACGTGCAGCCGGTATTCGACACCATCGCCGAGCGAGCGGCCAGGCTGACCGGCGCCGAATCCGGAATGGTATTCAGGTTCGACGGCGAATTGATCCACCTGGCGAGTTCGTACGGTATCGAATCCGAATTCATCGCCGAGTTCAAGGCGAATTTTCCGGCGCGGACCGATGCGAATTTCATCTCCGCCGTGGCCATTCGTGACGGCGTCGTGGTCAACGTGCCGGACTTGCAGCTTCGCGCGGAGAACCGCAGCGACGTTCCGGCAAAATTGAAGCAGGCAGCCAAGCGGGCGGGGCTGCGCGGCGGCCTTTCGGTGCCGATGTTCCGCGATCGACAAGTCGTCGGCGCCATCGCGATGTACCGCAGCAAGCCCGGGAAGTTCGCCGAAAACGAGGTCGACCTGCTGCGCACGTTCGCCGCCCAGGCGGTCATCGCGATCGAGAACGTGCGCCTCTTCAATGAAACGAAGGATGCGCTGGCGCGCCAGACTGCGACGTCGGACGTGCTGCGGGTTATCAGCGAGTCGCCAACCGACGTGCAGCCGGTGTTCGACATCATTGCCGAGCGCGCCGCGGCGCTGACCGCCGCCCGTTACTGCACGGTCACGCGCCTCGACGACCAGCATGCGCATTTGGTGGCCCAGCACGGCGTCAACGAGGCCGGCATCGCCGCACTTCGTGCCGTATGGCCGCAGAATGTGCAGAACAGCACGGCGATCGCCGCCCGCGCGATCCGCGAGCGCCGAATCGTCAACGTCGCCGACCTGCTCGCCCTTTCCGACGAAGAATACGCGCCGGCCATGAAGAGTGCCGTTCGGCTCGCGGGATTCCGCAGCGGCCTTTCGGTTCCTATGCTGCGCGACCAGCAGGTGATCGGCGCCATCACCGTCAACCGCGCCGAGACGGGACTCTACGACGACAATGAGGTAGCGCTCCTGCAGACCTTCGCGCGACAGGCCGTGGTTGCCGTGGAAAATGTGCGCCTGTTCAATGAGACGCGCGAGGCACTGGAGCAGCAAACCGCCACCGCCGAGGTGCTGCAGGTCATCAGCGGTTCGGTAGCCGACACAGCGCCGGTGTTCGAGAAGATCCTCGACAGTTGCCAGCACCTGTTCGCCACCGAGCAACTTGGCATTTTCTTGGCCGGCGACGACGGCCAGGTGCATGTCGGCGCATGGCGCGGCTCGGCTATCGAAGCTATCGCGCGCACGTTCCCCAAGCCGCTCGAACAGACGATGACCGGGCGGGTCATCCGCGATCGCCACACGTTGCACATCCCCGATACGGCAACGATGATCGATCCGCCGCCGGCGGTGCGTGGTGTGATCGAATTGAGCGGTCACGCGACCGTAGCGTGGGCGCCGATGCTGTGGGAGGACCGCGGCGTCGGGTCGATCTGCGCGATGCGCCAGCCACAAAAGCCCTTCACCGACAAGGAACTGGCGCTGCTGAAGACCTTCGGCGACCAGGCGGTGATTGCGATCCAGAACTCCCGCCTGTTCAGGGAGACCAACGAGGCGCTCGAACGGCAGACGGCGACCTCCGAGGTCCTGCGCGTAATCAGCGAGTCGCCGACCGACGTGCAACCAGTCCTGGACGCGGTGGCAAAGCGCGCCGGGCAACTCTGCCGGGCGGACGGCAGCCGCGTCTGGCTGGTCGAAGGTGGGCAACTGCGCGCGATGACCACCTATGGCCAGACCTACCAATCGAACAAGGACGTCGAGATCCTGCCGCTTCGAAGGACGTCGCTTGCCGGACGCGCCGTGCTGGACCGCGCGGTCGTGCACGTCGGGGATGTGCTGCCGCTGCTCGACACCGACTTTCCGGATATACGCAATATCGTCGAGATATACAAATTCAGAACGGCGCTCAATGTGCCGCTGATTCGCGAGGGCGAAGCGATCGGCGTGATTTCCCTGTTACGCCACGACGTGCATCCGTTCGCGCCGGCGGAAATAGGCCTATTGCAGACCTTTGCCGATCAGGCGGTGATAGCGATCGAGAACGTGCGGCTTTTCAACGAAACCCGTGAGGCGCTGGAGCAGCAGACGGCGACCGCGGAAGTTCTCAAGGTCATCAGCGGTTCGGTGGCCGATACTGCGCCGGTCTTCGACAAGATCCTCGACAGCTGCGCACGCCTGTTCACGAGCGAACAGCTCGCCGTCATGCTGCTGCGCGACGACGGTCGCGTGTATCCGACCGCGTGGCGAGGCCAGGCGTTCGACGCACTTGTGCGGGACGTGGGGTCGCAGCCGCTGGAGTCGACTCGAACCGGCCAGGCGATCCGCGAGCGGCGCATGGTGCAGGTCACCAACAACACGGAGTTGATCTCCGCCACGCCAGCTGAAGCCAAGCTCGCCAGGGAAATCGGCCCCTATACCGCGATCTACAGTCCACTGATATGGGAAGATACGGGAATCGGCTCCCTCTGCGTGTTCCGGCAGCCACCAGCCCCGTTCGGCGACAAGGACGAGGCGCTGCTGCGGACCTTCTCCGACCAGGCGGTCATCGCCATCCAGAACGCCCGCCTGTTCAAGCAGGCTCAGGAAGCTCGCGCGGCGGCCGAGGCTGCCAACGAGGCCAAGAGCTCGTTCCTGGCCACGATGAGCCACGAAATCCGCACGCCGATGAATGCGGTGATCGGCATGAGTGGGCTGCTGCTGGACACCGAGCTCGACGTCGAGCAGCACGATTACGTCGCGACGATCCGCGATTCCGGCGACGCACTGCTCACCATCATCAACGACATCCTCGACTTCTCGAAGATCGAGGCCGGCCGCATGGACATCGAGGCGCATCCGTTCGACCTGCGCGAATGCGTCGAGTCCGCACTTGACCTGGTCAGCGCCCGCGCGACGGAAAAGCATCTCGACACCGCGTACGTCTACGAAGGCGAAGTCCCCGCGGCCATCGTCGGCGACGTGACGCGGCTGCGGCAGATCATGCTGAACCTGCTGTCCAACGCCGTGAAGTTCACCGAACATGGCGAGGTCGTGCTGACCGTGACTTCGCAGTCAGTCACGGCCGGCCAGGCTGCATTGACGTTTGCCGTGCGCGACACCGGCATCGGCCTGTCCGACGACGCGATGAGCCGGCTGTTCCAGTCGTTCTCGCAGGCCGACTCCTCCACCACCCGCAAGTACGGCGGAACGGGCCTTGGATTGGCGATCAGCCGACGCCTCGCGGAATTGATGGGCGGAAAGATGTGGGCGCAGAGCGACGGTCCCGGCAAGGGGTCGACCTTCATGTTCACCGTCGAGGTGCCGACGGCGGAGCTATCGCCGACGCGCACGCGCGACTTTGTCGGGCTGCAGCCGGAGATGCAGGGCAAGCGCGTGCTGGTGGTCGACGACAACGCCACCAACCGCCGCGTGCTGGTGCTGCAGACGGGCAAGTGGGGCATGCAGTCCCGCGCGACCGAATCGCCCGGGGAGGCGCTGCGCTGGCTCGAAGCCGGCGAGGCGTTCGACCTCGCAATCCTCGACATGCACATGCCCGAGATGGACGGCATGGAGCTGGCCAAGCAGATCCGCGCGCGCCAGCCGTCGCTGCCGCTGGTGCTGTTCAGCTCACTGGGCCGCCGCGAGGCCGGCGACACCGAGGGTCTGTTCAGCGCCTACCTCGCCAAGCCGATTCGCCAGTCGCATCTGTTCGACACGCTGGTGAGCCTGCTCGCCCACGACGCGGTGCCCAGAGCCGTGCCGGCACAGGCCAAGTCGCAGCTCGACCCGGGCATGGCCGCACGACATCCATTGCGCATCCTGCTGGCCGAGGACAACGTCGTGAATCAGAAGCTCGCGCTGCGGTTGCTGCAGCAGATGGGCTACCGCGCCGACCTGGCGTCCAACGGCATCGAAGCGGTGGAATCGGTCCAGCGGCAGGCCTACGATGTCGTGCTGATGGACGTGCAGATGCCGGAGATGGACGGGCTGGAGGCCTCGCGCCGCATCTGCGCAATGGCGCCGGCCGTGCAGCGCCCGCGCATTGTCGCCATGACCGCCAATGCAATGCAGGGCGACCGCGAGATGTGCATCGAGGCCGGTATGGACGACTACCTGACCAAGCCGATCCGCGTGGATCGGCTGGTCGAGGCATTACACCAGGTACAAGGACGGAAGGACCGATGACATGACCGCAGCGACGATCGATCTGCCCACCTTCGAGGCGCTGCAGCAAACCGCGGGCGCCGAATTCGTGGGAGAACTGGTGGACACGTTTCTAACGGAAGCGCCGCTGATGTTGGCCGAATTGCGCGCAACTCTTGCTGCGGGCAACGCCGATGCGTTCCGGCGCGCCGCGCATTCGCTCAAGTCCAACAGCCTCACCTTCGGCGCAACGACGCTGGGCGCGATGGCCCGGGACCTGGAGCTGGGCGGGCTCGACCCCGTGCTCAAGGCGAATGCCCAGCCGCTGGACGCGTTGGCGCGGGAATATTCTCAGGTCGCCGAAGCGTTGACGGAACTCCGCGATGCATGAAGCGCGAAATGACGCCGCCCGCCTGCTGGTGGTGGACGACAACAAGGTCAACCGGCTGCTGCTGACGCGTAGCCTCGAACTGCAGGGACATCGCGTGGCAACGGCCGAGAATGGCCGGGTGGCACTGGAAATGCTGCGGCGGGAAGCATTCGACCTGATGCTTCTCGACATGGAAATGCCGGAGATGGACGGCTTCCAGGTGCTCGAGCAGCTGTTCAAGGATCTGCAGCTGCGCGACCTGCCGGTCATCGTGACGTCGTCGCTGGAAGGCGTCGCAAGCGTCGTGCGGTGCATCGAGCTCGGTGCCCAGGACTACCTCACCAAGCCGGTGAATCCGGTGCTGCTGAAGGCCCGCATCGGCGCCAGCCTCGAGAAGAAGCGGCTGCAGGATCAGCTGAAGGAAATGGTGCGCCGATTCGCCACACCCGAGGTGGCGCAGGACCTGCAGGTGTCGGGCTTCGCGCTGGGTGGCAAGCGACTGGTTGCGTCGGTGATGTTCTCGGACATCCGCGACTTCACGCCACTGGTGGAGTCGCAGCCCCCCGAAGAGACCATCGACCTGATCAACACCTACTACACGCTGATGTTCGACGCCATCAGCAGCCACGGTGGCGTCGTCAACCAGATGATCGGCGATGGGCTGATGGCCATCTTCGGCGCGCCGCTGCCTCTGCCCGACCACGAAGCGAGCGCGGTGCGCGCGGCGCTGGAAATGATCGAGCTGGTCGGCATGTTCAACCTGGAGCGCGCAGCCGCGGAGAAGCCGCAGATCAGGATCGGCATCGGCATTGCCTCAGGCGAAATGGTGGCGGGTTATGCCGGCACCAGCAGGCGCGCGACCTACACGTGCATGGGCGATACCGTCAATCTGGCGGCCCGACTCGAGACACATACCAAACTCGCAAAGCGCAGCATTCTGATCGACAGCGCCACGCGCAAGGCGCTCCCCGAGCGCGTGGCGGTCGAGTCGCTCGGCCCTGTCGAGATCAAGGGCAAGGCGGCTCCCGTGGAAGTGTTTTCCGTGAACCTGGGGCAGCAGGGCTAGCTGCAACTGCAGTTCACCCAAGACTTGCAGTCGTTCCCGCTCATCTTGGTACCGGCGCGGAAACCCAGCGGCGTTCGCTCGAAAGACACTGGATTCCGGCTGTCACGTTCAGCCCTTTTGCTTGAACACGGCCGGAGCGGTCCACCGATTGGCGGCGGACTTGGTTTCCCGCACTCCCACTATTTCGACGGCCGGCAGCGTGACGAGCTGCACCGGCGCTTGCGCGTCCGCAGATTGGGGTGCGACCGCGATTGCGGCAACCGGAGCTCTCGAGGGCGCGTAATGCGACGGCAACAGCACGGCGATCCCTATCGTCGCGGCGGTGGCGACAACCGCGGCGACGCCGAACAGCGGCGACCTGCCCGGGTTGAAACTGCGATGTATCGTGGCGTTGGTCATGATGTCCTCAAAGGTACTGTTTGCGGTCAATCGCCCGCATCGGGCGGGTCCGTGTTTCCTTGGTGCCTGGCCGGTCAATCCTGCCGGCGTCTCAGTCTTCCTGACCCCTTTGATGCGCCCACCGGAACATTCGGATTCACCGGATTTGCGCCTGGGGCCGTTGCTGACAGGGTGAATCCTAGGCAGCGAATGTGTCACCTTCAAGAACCAGGCGACGGAACGAGTGAAATGCGGCGCGAACGCGTGGGGAACGCGATGAAGCGGCGCAATCACCGTGAGGAAACCGCATGGAAACCGCGTTGACGCCGTTGGCGCCAGGCGGATTCGGTCAGTCGCGTTGGCGGACGACCTGGTCGATGGCGCCGAAGATCGTACGGCCGAGCGCGTCGAACATCTCGATGCGCACGCGGTCGCCGAAGCGCATGAACGGCGTGGCCGGCTTGCCGGCCAGGATGGTCTCCACCGTGCGCTGCTCGGCGATGCACGCATAGCCGCGACCGCCGGCCGCTGCAGGCCGGCCGGGACCGCCATTCTCCTTGTTGGAGACCGTGCCGGAACCAATGATGCTGCCAGCCGCAAGGATGCGCGTCTTCGCCACATGCGCAATCAACGTGTCGAAGTTGAACGTCATGTCGGTGCCGGCGTCGGGGCGACCGAAGAGCTCACCATTCAAATGCGAGACAAGCGGAAGATGCACCTTGCCGTCGCGCCACGCGTCCCCCAGCTCGTCCGGCGTCACCGCGACCGGCGAAAAGGCCGAAGCAGGCTTCGACTGGAAGAAGCCGAAGCCCTTGGCCAGTTCCTGCGGGATCAGGTTGCGCAGGCTGACATCGTTGACGAGCATCAGCAGCCGGATGTGCGGGCGCGCATCGGCGGCCGGAGTTCCCATGGCGACGTCGCCGGTGATCACCGCGACCTCGGCCTCGAAATCGATGCCCCACGATTCGTCGCGGAGCACGATGTCCTCGCACGCGCCGAGCATGTGGTCGGACGCGCCCTGGTACATCAGTGGATCGGTCCAGAATTCCGGCGGCATGGTGGCGCCGCGCGCGCGGCGCACGAGTTCGACGTGATTGACGTACGCCGAACCATCCGCCCACTGGTACGCGCGCGGCAGAGGCGCCATGGCGCGCGCCGGTTCGAACGGTTCCGCGTCCGGCATGCGGCCGGCATCGAGCTCCGTTGAAATCGCATTCAGTCCGGGCTGCGCGGCGGGCCAGTGGTCGAGCGCGGCCTGCAGCGTGCGGGCGATCTCGGGCACCGCCACGCAGCGCGTCAGGTCGCGCGACACGACCACGAGGCGGCCGTCGCGCGTGTGATCGTTCTGCGTGGCGAGTTTCATCCTTTCGCTCCCGGTCCGGATTTGAGCCGCTTCAGCTTGAAGCCCTGCCCCAGGTCTTCCATCTCCCAGCCCGCGGCGGCCAGCGCACCCCGCAGCCGGTCTGCCTCGGCCCATGACTTGGCGCCGCGCGCCGCGGCGCGCGCATCGGCCAGCGCCAGCACGTCAGGCGGCACGATTTCCTCCATTGGCCGCCATTCGCCAAGGCCAAGGCCCAGCACGGCGTCGAACTTGACCAGCGTGGCCCGCCGTATCGCCGGCGGGAGATCTCCGCGCAGCACTTCCCACGCCAACGCCAGTGCGCGCGGAACATTGAGATCGTCGTTGACGTGGTCGGTGAAGCGCGCAATGTACGCCGCATCCGGTTGCGCCGGTGACTCGTCGGGCAGCGCGTGGACGCCCTGCCGCATGCGGTCGAGCGCGGTCGTGGCGGCATCCAGCGATTCCCACGAGAAGCTCATCTGAGTCCGGTAGTGGGCGGTCAGGCAAAGGTAGCGGTAGGCCAGCGGATCGTAGCCGCGTTCCTGCAGCAGCGACAGGCGCAGGAATTCGCCGGCCGACTTCGCCATCTTGGCGTCGTTGCTGAGCAGGAAGTAGCCATGCAGCCAGAAATTGGCCAGCCGCGTGCCCACGCGCGCCTCGGTCTGCGCGATTTCGTTGGTGTGGTGGACCGGAATGTGGTCCTCGCCGCCGCAATGGATGTCGAAATAGTCGCCCAGGTACTTCTGCGCCATCGCCGAGCACTCGATGTGCCAGCCCGGATAGCCGCGGCCCCAGGGGCTGTCCCATTCCATCTGGCGCTTCTCGCCGGGTGCCGTGAATTTCCACAGTGCGAAGTCGGTGGGATGGCGCTTGTCGCCCAAATCCACGCGCCTGCCGGCTTCCTGGCCCTCGACGTTCAGGCGCGCCAGATACCCGTAGTCCTTCTGCCGCGACGTGTCGAAATACACGCCATCGGCCGTGACGTATGCGAAGCCGTTCCTTTCGATATCGGCAATGAATTCGATCTGCTCGCGGATGTGATCGGTCGCGCGGCACAGGATCGTCGGATCCTCGATGTTGAGCAGGTCGAGATCGGCCAGGAATGCATCGGTGTAGAGCTGCGCGATTTCCCATGCCGTCTTGCCTGTGCGGCGCGCGCCCTTCTCCATCTTGTCCTCGCCGGTGTCGGCGTCGGAAGTCAGATGGCCGACGTCGGTGATGTTCATCACGTGTCTGACGGAGTAGCCATTCCATTCGAGCACGCGCTTCAACACATCCTCGAACAGGAACGTCCGGTAGTTGCCGATGTGCTGGTAGTCGTAGACCGTCGGGCCGCAGGTGTACAGGCCCACGTCGCCGTTCTTGAGCGGCTCGAACCGGCGCAGCGAGCGCGTGTAGTTGTCGTAGAGTTGCAGAGGAGCGGGCATTCGGCGTTTCGACTGTGAGGTACCACAAAAAAGCCGCCGGACAAGATGCCGGCGGCGCACCAGTTGCATGCGGATGATGTTATGCGAGAACCCCATTCGCTGGCAACCGGCGGTGCCGCAGCAGCGTTGCGGTACCGGGCCCGGCGAAGCCGCAAGGTAGAATGCGAAGCCTTTCCGTCGCCTCAGCCGCCAACGTCCACTCGCAATGCTCGCCTCCCTTCCCCGATCCGTCTGGTGGCTCATTGCGGCGGCGCTGCTGGTTGCCTGGTTTTCGGGCATCGCCGTGCGCAAGCTGCAGCACCCGGACGAGGGACGGTACGCCGAAATTGCACGGGAAATGGCCGTCTCGGGCAACTGGGTGACGCCGCGCCTGAACGGCCTCAAGTATTTCGAGAAGCCGCCGTTCCAGTACTGGGCGACCGCCGCAGCGTTCAACATCTTGGGCGTACACGAATGGACGGCACGGCTGGTGCCGGCGCTGGCGGGCATGATCGCCGTGGTGATCGTCGGCATGACCGCCGCGCGCCTCGATGGCGCCACGACCGGCGTGTATGCGGCACTCGTTCTGGCCGCGAGCTTCTGGCATTTTGCGCTGTCGCAATTGCTTACGCTCGACAGCGTGCTGAGCGCATGGCTCGCGGCGACCCTGTGTGCGTTCCTGCTCGCCCAGCGCGACGGTCTCACTCCCGCCGCCCGACGCAACTGGATGCTCGTTGCCTACGCCGCAGCGGCCGGCGCAACGCTCACCAAGGGCCTGGTAGCAGTGGTGATTCCCGGCGCGTCACTGGTCCTGTACTCGTTGGCGACGCGCGACGCCGGTCCGTGGAAGCGCCTGCATCTCGTCCCGGGATTGGCGCTCTATCTGTTGCTGACCGTCGCCGTGGTTTCTGCTGGTATCGCGGGTCAATCCGGAGTTCGCGGAGTTCTTCTTCATTCACGAGCATTTCGAGCGCTTCCTGACGACCGAACACCGCCGCGAGGGCAGCTGGTATTACTTCGTTCCGCTGCTTCTGGCGGGCATCCTGCCGTGGCTGTTCATTTGGCTGTGGACCGTCGTGCGCAGCTGGCGCAATACGGCGGCCACCGCGAACGGCTTTTCCTGGCCGAAGTTCTGCCTGCTCTGGGCGGCGTTCGTGTTCGTGTTCTTCAGTTTCTCCAGCTCCAAGCTCCCGTCCTACATCCTGCCGATGTTTCCGGCGTTGGCACTCGTCCTAGGCGGGCAACTGACGCAGTTGCGACCGCAAACGATCGCCATGCTGTTGTTGCCGCTGGCGGTTCTGTCCTCGATGCTCTTCGTCGCCGTGGTCGTGACGCTCGGGATTTTTATTCCCGACCTTGCGGACGCCAATACACCGGCTGAAATATTCCACACATTCGCCCCGTGGGTTGTCGCGGCGGTCGGGATCATGGCCGCGAGCGCCATTGCCGCGTTCCTGCTTCTTCGTCGCGGCACGGGGGCCGCGAAGACGCTGGGCATTGTCGCACTGGCGCTGGGCACCGTGGCCGGAATGCAGGTCGGCTTTGTCGGCTACGACGCGTTCCGGGTGACGCGCTCGGCGTACGACCTCGTGCGCGCCGCCGAGGTGGTTGAAGCACAAGGCGGCCGCGGCCCGCTCGACCCGCGCATTCCCGTCTATCAGGTCCGCACATATGACCAGACGCTGCCGTTCTACCTCGGCCGGACGACGACGCTGGTAGCCTACCGTGACGAAATGGCGCTGGGCCTCGACACCGAACCGGAACGCGGCTTTGCAACGGAGGCGTCCTGGATCCCCTTCTGGAAAGCGCTGCCGCAGGGCTATGCTTTGATCCGGCTGGATGACTACGCGGCGCTGGTTGCGCAGGCCGTTCCCATGCGGGTTGTCGCGCGCGACCCGCGCCGTGTATTCGTCGCAAGACATTGACCATGACTTCCTCCGCCTTCGCCTTCCTCTTTATCGGCGTGCTGCTCAATGCCGGAGCACAGTTGCTGCTCAAGGCGGGAACCAACGCGCTGGGCGTAATAACGCTGACCCGCGACAACTGGTGGGACATGCTGTGGAAGATGGGGACGCAGGGACATTTCGTGGCCGGCGTCGCCTGCTACATGATCAGCGTGCTGGTCTGGATCATGGGTCTGTCGCGCGTACCGGTGTCGGTGGCCTACCCGATGTTGTCGCTGGGCTATGTGATCAATGCCGTCGCCGCGTATTACCTCTTTGGCGAGTCCGTGACGGTAACGCGCTGGCTGGGCATCGGCTTCATCATCCTGGGCGTATGGCTCGTCGCCAAGACCTGACCGGACCACATCGTGAGCGCGCTACCCTATCTGCAGTTCGCCCGGCCCACGCTCGACGAGGCGACGATTGCGGGCGTCGCCGACGTGCTGCGCTCCGGCTGGATCACGAGCGGCCCGAAGCTCAAGGCCTTCGAGACCGCGCTTTCGGAGTACGTCGGCGGCCGTCCGGTGCGCTGCGTGTCGTCGGCGACCGCCGCGCTGGAACTGGCGCTGAAGGTATGCGGCATCGGTCCCGGCGACGAAGTCATCACACCGGCGATGACGTTCTTCGCGGCGCCCAACATGGTCGTCAAGGTGGGTGCGACGCCGGTGTTCGTCGATGTCGAGCCGGGTACGCGCAACCTGGACTTGGCCGCGGTGGCCGCGCGGATCGGGCCGCGCACCCGGGCCATCCTGCCCACGCACTTCGCCGGCTTGCCATGCGACATGGACGGCCTCTACAAACTGGCAACGAAACACAAGCTGCGGGTCATCGAGGACGCGGCGCTCGCCATCGGCTCGTCGTGGCGCGGCAAGCGCATCGGCAGCTTTGGCGATATCTGCGTCTTCAGCTTCCATCCGAACAAGAACATCACGTCGATCGAGGGCGGCGCGCTGGTCATGGGCGACGAACACGAGGCGCGGGAAATCGAGGTGCTGCGCTTTCACGGCATTACCTACCTCCCCGACCGCACGCGCGACGTCGCGGTGGCCGGCGGCAAATTCAACATGCCGGACGTCAACGCGGCGGTCGGCCTGGCGCAGCTCGCGCGGCTGCCGGAATACAACGCGCAGCGCCGCGCGCTGGTCGGCCGCTATTTCGAACGTTTCCGCACGGATCCGGCCTGCGAGCTGCCACACCCCGGGTACCCGGGTGATGAGGCCGGGCACAGCTGGAACATGTTCGCGCCGCTGCTGCCGCTGTCGCAGCTGAACATCACCCGGCGCGAGTTCCGCGATGCGCTGGAGAAGCAGGGCATTGGCACCGGGATGTCCTACGAAGCGGCCCACCTGGCCACGCTCTATCGCCGCTTCGGCTATCATCGCGGCAGCCTTCCCCATACCGAACATATCGCGGAAACGACCGTGACTCTTCCACTGCATCCCTCATTGACCGCTGCCGATGTCGATCGCGTGTGCGCCGCATGCGCGGAAGTCCTCGCCGCTCATTCCTCCTGATCAGTCGTCCACGTCCGCGCCCTCTTCTGCGACCATGGCAGCACCACAGTTATCCGTCGTCATTCCAGTCTATAACGAAGAGGACGGCCTTCCCGCGCTCTTCGCCCGCCTCTATCCGGCACTCGATGCGCTGCACGTGCACTACGAGGTCATCTTCGTCAACGACGGCAGCCGTGACCGCTCGGCAGCGTTGTTGCAGGACCAGTTCCTGGCCCGTCCGGACGTGACGCGGGTCGTGTTGTTCAACGCCAACTACGGCCAGCACCTGGCGATCATCGCGGGTTTCGAGCGCGTGCGCGGCGGGCGCGTGGTGACGCTCGATGCGGACCTGCAGAATCCGCCGGAGGAAATCGGGCGCCTGCTGACGGCAATGGATGCGGGCTACGACTATGTCGGTGGCGTGCGCCGCACGCGCGAAGACGCTTGGTGGCGGCGTGCGGCATCGCGCGCGATGAACGGGATGCGCGAGAAAATCACCCGCATCAAGATGACCGACCAGGGATGCATGCTGCGCGCTTACAGCCGCGATATCGCGGACTCGGTCGCAGCGAGCCGCGAGGTCAGCACGTACCTACCGGCGCTGGCCTATACCTTCGCGAACAACCCCACGGAGATCGATGTCGGGCACGAAGAGCGCGCTGCCGGCGAGTCGAAATACCCGCTGTACAAACTGATCCGGCTCAATTTCGACCTCGTCACCGGCTTCTCGCTTCTTCCGCTGCAGCTGTTCTCGATGTTCGGCATGCTGGTGTCGGCGCTGTCTCTCGCCGCCTATGTCGTCGTGATCGCGTACCGGCTGTTCCTCTCCGAATGGCAGGGCTTCGCGACGCTGCAAGTGCTGTGGGATCGCGACATCCTTGCCTTCTTCCTGATCGGGATGCTGCTGTTCGGCCTGGGGCTGATCGGCGAGTACGTCGGGCGTATCTACCAGCAGGTGCGCGAACGACCGCGCTACATGGTTCGCGCGATGCTGGAGACCCAGGACACCGCCGCGCAGGAGAACGCGGCGCACGAAAAAACCGGGGCCGCGCGATGACTCGCGCAGTCGTCTTTGCCTATCACAATGTCGGCGTCCGCTGCGTGAAGGTGCTTCTGGCGCAGGGGATCGAGGTGCCGTTGGTCGTAACGCATGCGGACGATTCCGAGGAAACGCGGTGGTTCGGCTCAGTCGCCGCCACTGCAGCGGAATATGGAATCGCAGTAATCGCGCCCGCCGACCCGAACGCGCCGGATGTCGTCGCCCGCGTCGCCTCGCTCGCGCCCGATTTCCTGTTCTCGTTCTATTACCGGCGGATGCTGGGACCGGCTCTGCTCGCGCTGCCGCCGCGCGGCGCGCTCAACATGCACGGATCGCTGCTGCCCAAGTTCCGCGGGCGCGCGCCGGTGAATTGGGCCGTCCTGGCGGGCGAACGGGAGACCGGCGCCACGCTTCACTACATGACGATCAAGCCGGATCAGGGCGACATCGTCGCGCAGACCGCCATACCCATCCTTCCCGACGACACGGCGCGTGAAGTCTTCGACAAGATGACCGTCGCGGCCGAAATGACGCTGGCTCGCGTGCTGCCGGCGCTGGCTGCAGGCACCGCGCCGCGCTTGCCGCAGGACCTTGCCCACGGCAGCTACTTCGGCGGTCGGCGTCCCGATGACGGGATCATTGATTGGAGCCGCGACGCAACCGCGATCCACAATCTCGTCCGCGCCGTTGCGCCACCCTACCCGGGTGCATTCACCGCGATCGCTGGCGCGCCCGCGAGGGTCCTGCGCACCCGCGTCGCCAATGCCGGTGTGTCGCCGGCGCAGGCACCCACACTCGAGTTCGACGGCGAACATCTCATCGCGCGCTGCGGCGGTGGCGGGATACTGCAGGTGCTGGCACTCGAGGTCGACGGCACGGTCACTTCACCGTCCGCCCTCGCTGCCCGGTTCGGCTCGGCACCGCTTCGTTTGGGAGAAATTTCCGCGTGAGCGAGGACCGAGAAAATCCTGTCCTCGACAGGCGCGGCCTCGGGAAGTACCGTATCGAGGCGCTTGCCGACGGCATCTTCGCCGTGGCGATGACGCTGCTCGTGCTCGACATCAAGTCGCCGGAGAATCGGAATTTCGAGACGGCGGGCGATCTCGTCACCTATCTCGCAGCGCTCGAACACAGTTTCGCGATGTACGTGATCAGCTTTTTCGTGCTGGCCATCTTCTGGATCGCGCATCACCTGCTGTTCCATTTCGTGCGCCACGCGAATCGCCGGCTGCTCTGGCTCAACATCGCCTTCCTGCTGCTGGTCACCTTCGTGCCGTTCTCGACGGACCTGCTCGGCGACCATGGGCATCTGACGCTGCCGGTGCTGGTCTACGGGGCCAACCTGCTCGCGCTGGGTTCGCTGCTCGTGTTCCAGTTGCGCTATCTCGTCGCCAACCCCGAACTCGCGGCCGCCGACCTTTCACCTGTCGTCGTGGCGCACATGGGAAGGGATATCAAGCTCCTTGCGGCCGTGCCGCTCGCGTCGATGGCAGTGTCGTTGGTGAGCCCGCGAACCGGCATGTACCTCTATCTGTTGCTGGCGATTCCCACGTTTGCCCCCAGCCGGCTTGACCGCCTGCTCCATTCCGGCGCCGCCACGCGCGCCGACTCTATCCGCGAAGACCCATGAAAAAAGTCCTGATCCTGGGCGTCAACGGCTTCATCGGCCACCACCTTTCCAAGGAAATCATCCGTACCACGGACTGGGAGATCTTTGGCATGGACATGCAGACCGATCGCATCGCCGATCTGCTGGCCGAGCCGCGCTTCCATTTCTTCGAAGGCGACATCACGATCAACCGCGAATGGATCGAATATCACGTCAAGAAGTGCGACGTGGTGCTGCCGCTGGTGGCGATCGCCACGCCCGCCACCTATGTGCGCGAGCCGCTGCGGGTGTTCGAACTCGACTTCGAAGCCAACCTGCCCATCGTCCGCGCGGCCGTTCGCTACCGGAAGCGCGTCGTATTTCCGTCGACCTCCGAAGTCTACGGAATGTCGCGCGATGCCGAGTTCGATCCCGAGAATTCCGAACTCGTGCTGGGGCCGATCAACAAGCCGCGCTGGATCTACTCGTGCGCGAAGCAGCTGATGGATCGCGTGATCCACGCCTACGGCATGCAGGAGGGCCTCGACTACACGCTGTTCCGTCCGTTCAACTGGATCGGCTCGGGACTCGATTCCATCAACACGGCGAAGGAAGGCAGCTCGCGCGTCATCACGCAGTTCCTCGGGCACATCGTGCGGGGCGAGCCCATCAAGCTCGTCGACGGGGGCACGCAAAAGCGCGCGTTCACCTATATCGACGATGGCATCTCCGCATTGGTGCGCATCATCGCCAACAAGGACGGCATCGCGACCGGCAAGATCTACAACATCGGCAACCCGGCGAACAACTGGTCGGTGCGCGAGTTGGCGGAAAAGATGCTGGCCCTCGCGAAGCGTTACCCTGAATACGCCGAGAACGCGGCGAAAGTGACCATCCTTCAAACCACGGCAGCAGACTATTACGGCTCGGGCTATCAGGACGTGCAGAACCGCGTGCCCAAGATCACCAACACCTGCGCGGATCTCGACTGGGAGCCCAAGGTTCGAATGGAAGACGCTCTCACGCGAATTTTCGACGCCTATCGTGGGCAGGTCGCCGAGGCGCGGCGCCTGGTCGACTAGGGATGCCATGTTTCTCGCGCTGAAGATCGACGTCGACACGCTTCGCGGCACGCGCGAGGGCGTCCCGAACCTGGTCGAGATCCTGCGCAAGCACGACATCACCGCCACGTTCCTCTTTTCGCTCGGACCCGACCACACGGGACGAGCGATCAAGCGCGTGTTCCGTCCGGGCTTCGTGGGCAAGGTGCGGCGAACGTCCGTGGTAAAGCACTATGGAGTGCGGACGCTGCTCTACGGCACGCTGCTGCCCGGCCCGGACATCGGTCGTCGTGCGGAGGATGTGATGCTTGGCGTGCGCGATGCCGGCCACGAGACCGGCATTCACTGCTGGGACCACATCCGGTGGCAGGATGGTGTGGGCGGCGCCGACGAACAATGGACGCATGATGAGATGCAGCGCGCCTGCTCACGTTACGTTGACATCTTCAAGGCGCCGCCAACCACGCACGGCGCCGCGGGATGGCAGATGAACCGGCATGCGCTGCGGCTCACGCAACGACTGGGATTCGACTACTGCTCGGACGGCCGCGGCACGCACCCTCATTTGCCTGTCTGGAACGCGGAGCCCATTCGCTGTCCGCAATTTCCGACGACACTGCCCACGCTGGACGAGTTGATCGGCACCGGTGACATCACCGAAGAAAACGTCGCCGCGCACTTGCTGGAGCGCACGCGGGAACCTGCGCCGGCTGGTCATGTCTTTACACTGCACGCGGAACTGGAAGGGCTGCGGCTCGCGCCCGCTTTCGAGCAGCTGATCGCCGGCTGGAAGGCACAGGGTTGGACGTTGGGGCCGACGCGCCGGCTGTTCGAGGCCGTCGAGCCGATGGCACTGCCGCGCTGCACGACCAAGCCCGGCACGATCCCCGGCCGCACCGGCACGTTGCTCGTGCAAGGTCCCGAATTCCTGGCCGATGTCGACCTGGCGCAGGCGGCATGACGATTGGAAGTCACTGAGGAGATGCCGATGCTGGGCAAAAAGGTAGCGAATTTCAGTGCTGTCGCCACCGGCGGCGAGTTCAGGCTGTCGGACCACAAGGGCGAAGCCGTCGTCCTCTATTTCTATCCCAAGGACAACACGCCCGGCTGCACTACCGAGGGCGAGCAATTCCGTGACGCCCACAGGAAGTTCCGCCAGGCCGGTGCAATTGTCGTCGGCTGTTCGCGCGATTCGCTCAAATCGCACGAAAATTTCAAAGCGAAGATGGCGTTCCCGTTCGAGCTCATTGCCGATATTGACGAAAAACTTTGCGCGCAGTTCGATGTCATCAAGATGAAGAACATGTACGGAAAGCAGGTCAGGGGAATCGTGCGGTCGACGTTCCTGATCGACGGCACCGGCAAGCTCGTCAGCGAATGGCGGGGCGTTCGCGTTCCCGGCCATGTGGAGGAAGTGCTGGCCGCGGTCAAGGCGCTGGCCTAAGAGCAGCAAAGGATGGGTTCGATGTTCAAGGGCAAGTTCGCCCTCGTCGAAAGCTCCGGCATCGGCAAGGCGGCGGCACTGGCTTTCGCAGCCCGTGGCGCCAAGGTCGTCGTCGCGGGTCGGCGCCCAGGGGAACCGCGGAGATCACACGCTGATCCAGGCCGAGGGCGGTTACCCGATTTGATGACCCGACCGCGTCGGCCCGTAGCAGACGAGCCGCCGTCGCAATGACGCCTTCGCATCCGCAGACAGCGAGGCCATGGGAATGGGCCCAGGAGAGCCCGGACGTCCCGCGGCGCGGCAGCACGTTGCCGCGGCAGCGGCCGGACAGTGTCCGGTTTCCACCACAACCGGTCGCCACTGGGCGGACGCCTACCACTAGGGCTTGTGCCCATGGCTTTCCTTGAGGCAGCATAATGACACTTCCCTGATCTGCGACCCTTTCCCGTTGGAGGCCCATGGTCGAACGCAAGCTGCGCCCCGCCCCGTCCACGTTGCACCTCCTCCCCTCTCGCAAGCCCGTCAAGTCCGGCTCGGCATCTGCGACGAAACTCTTCGTTCTTGACACGAATGTACTGATGCACGACCCGACGAGCCTGTTCAGGTTCGAGGAACACGACATCTACCTGCCCATCCTCACGCTCGAGGAACTCGACAACAACAAGAAGGGCATGACCGAGGTGGCGCGCAATGCCCGCCAGGTGAGCCGCTTCCTCGACGAACTGGTGACCGCGCTGGGCGAAACCAGCGAGGCCATCGCCAAAGGCATCCCGCTCTCAGCCAAATCAAACGGCGCGGCCACCGGCCGCCTGTTCCTGCAGACCGAGAACATCTCGACGGTTCTGCCTGCCTCGCTGGCCGGTGGCAAGGCCGACAACCAGATCATCGCCGTCGTCATGCATCTGTCGCAAACCCATCCGAAGCGCAGCGTGATCCTGGTGTCGAAGGACATCAACATGCGGATCAAGGCGCGCGCGCTGGGCATCGCGGCCGAAGACTATTTCAACGACAAGGTGCTGGAGGACACCGAACTCCTCTATTCGGGCACGCGCGAACTGCCCGCGGACTTCTGGGACAAGCACGGCAAGGGCATGGAGTCGTGGCAACAGGGCGGGCACACGTACTACCGCGTGACCGGCCCGATCGTCTCGTCGCTGTTGCAGAACGAATTCCTGTATCAGGAGAAGAAGGACGAGGCCCCGTTCTACGCAATCGTCAAGGAGATCACCGGCAAGACGGCGCTCCTGTCGACCCTCAAGGACTACACGCACCAGAAGAACAACGTCTGGGGCATCACCGCGCGCAACCGCGAACAGAACTTCGCGCTGAATCTGCTGATGAATCCCGAGGTCGACTTCGTCACGCTGCTGGGGCAGGCCGGTACCGGCAAGACGCTGATGACGCTCGCGGCCGGCCTCATGCTGACGCTCGAGTTCAAGGTCTACACCGAGATCATCATGACCCGCGTCACCGTCCCGGTCGGCGAGGACATCGGCTTCCTTCCCGGCACCGAGGAGGAAAAAATGAATCCCTGGATGGGCGCGCTCGAGGACAACCTCGATGTGCTGAACAAGACCGACGATGAGGCCGGCGAGTGGGGCCGCGCGGCCACGCGCGATCTGATCCGCTCGCGCATCAAGGTGAAGAGTTTGAACTTCATGCGCGGCCGCACGTTCATCAACAAGTTCCTCATCATCGACGAGGCGCAGAACCTGACGCCCAAGCAGATGAAGACGCTGATCACGCGCGCCGGTCCGGGGACCAAGGTCGTGTGTCTGGGCAACATCGCGCAGATCGACACGCCCTATCTCACCGAAGGCAGCTCGGGACTTACCTACGTCGTCGACCGCTTCAAGGGCTGGGGGCATTCCGGCCACGTGACGCTGCAACGCGGCGAGCGCTCGCGGCTGGCCGATCACGCGGCCGAAGTGCTGTAGCGCTCGAACCTAGTCACGTTTTCCCGCCGCGTAATTCATCGAAAAGGAGAAGGCGGGCTTGGGCCGGTGGCTGGCGGGCAACAGCCACTCGATGCGCTTGGCATGTTCTGCCATGCGCGCGCCAAGTTTCGGATGGCTCGACCAGCGGGTTGCCACCGCCGCCACCGCGACGAGGCGCCCAATGTTCTCCTCGGTGTCCCCCTGCAGACGCCGGGCCAGCACGGCGGCAAACGCCGGCGCGAAAAGCGGATCCTCCGGTACGCTTACCTGCGCAACGGTCAATGCCTGATCCACGCCGTCGATGTCAGTCAGGGCGTCCCCGTAACGATGGTGGATATGTGTGCGGTATCCAGCAAGGAGCTCGCCGGCGGCCGCGACATGGCCATGCGCGAGCAGATTCTCCGCAATGGCCGGAATCCGCACCTCCAGCATGTCCTGATTCGCTATGGCATAGCCGTTCTCCGCCATGCAACGTCCGCCCTCGGCGGCAATCTGTGCATATCGCTTCGTGCCGTTCACGATGTCTCCGCGCGCAACGCACAGGTCCGCGAGTGCCATGCGCGCGGGCCAGATCAGCGATATGGCCTCCAGGAAGAAGGCTGATCCGAACCGGCACCCCGCGAGCGTGCAATCGATCGTCCCTTGATAGAGTCGTTCCGCACGCGGCAGATCGCGATCGACATGGTGCGCGATTGCCGCCATGAAGAAATAGTAGCCCGGCATGAAATACGGAACGATCTGGCCAAACTCGTGCAGATGGGCGCATCTGCGAATTCGCGCTGCCGTGGCCGCCGGGTCGCGGACATGTGAACCGTATTCCTTCTCGACTGCATCCAACAGTTGTACAGAGACGCGCAGCGACTCGACCGGCCTGCCCGTGTTCATGCAGTCCTTGACGTAGCGATAGGCCATGCCTTGCCAAACCGGCGAGGCACCATCGAAATGCGCGACATGCGCGCCCAGGTACTCCAGATACGCGGGGAGCATTCCACTGGGCGTGGGATCGACCGCCAGAGGCGCGCGCGAGGCCCACAGGATCTGTCGCTCGCCGAACGTGCGCACATCGACATGCGCGAAACCATTGCGTCGGACCGCATCGCCAAATGCCTGCGCCGACAACAGGAAGCCATGGAAACCCGGCGAGAGTGCCGCATGCAAAGTGGGCGAATGGTTGGAGCGCTGAATGTATTCGGCACTCGGAGTCGTCAGCACCAGCACGCCATCGTCGGCGACATATTGCGCCAGCAAGGCGACAAAAGCGGCAGGGTCCGGCACATGCTCGATCACTTCCGATGCGTAGACGATATCGAAGCGCCGCCCATGCAGCTCCGGAATGTCCTGCAGCAACTGGTTGTAGACCTTGATGCCGAGCAGCCCGGCACCTATCTGTCCATAGTCCGCCAACTCGACGCCAGTGGCATCGCCACCTGCCATCCGCTGCCAGTAGTCGACGGCAAAACCGAAACCGCAGCCAACATCGAGCAGTGTGTGTTGACCGGTTCTGCGCTCGGCCAGGATGGGCCAGACCGTTTCCCAGACCCCGCCGCCCACCTCCACGTAGAATCGCCAGAAATCGTTGCCGGTTTGCCCAAGCTCGGAGAAGTCGGTGATGCCCGGCGGATCGAAGTGGCCGCTGCCGCACGAGGGGCACCGCAGAAAGGTGAGTGGCGCATGAGGCGGCGCCATCGACAATGCGTCGAGCAGCGGCGCATGCGGCCCCAACGAGCCGCACACGGGACAGGACGACACGCGCAATGGCGCATCCGCCGCCGTCCAGGAAATGTCGTCGGGCGTGATCATGGGTGTCGGTACGCAGGCGGGCGACTGCCTGCGCTGCATGTCGTTGCGGCCCATTGTAGCGGAGCGAAGCAGGTCACCGGGACCGCCCTTCGGAGTGGCCCATTGCCGTATTCGCGCCGGCGGAAATCAGCTGCCGCAACGCCAAGGCGTCGAGCATCCCCCCCATCCCGCCGCTCAGGATCGCGTTGGTGAACAGCGGTCCCCACGTTGCGAATGCCGGCGCAAACGGATTTTGCGGCGTCGAGACGGTGCGCGCCCAATCGAGATAGTCGGCGCAGATTTCGCGAGCCTCGGCGCGCGCCTTGTCTGCCGATTCCATGATGGTATTGGAGCCGTGCAACCGGTAGTGATAGAGACTCTCCGCAACGTAGACGGGCTCGGACTGCTTCAATGCGCGCAGGCACAGGTCCCAGTCGTGGTTGTAGCGAAATTGACGGAACCCGTCCAGCTGCGCGAGTAGCGGCCGTGCCACGAACAGGTTGCCGCTCGAGACGGTGATGTTGCCGGTGATCAACCCGGATCCGACCGTCTCGCGAAACGGAATGGCCGCAGTCGAACAGCGCAGGTCGTATGCCCAGCGGACGCGCATTGGATCGACAGGCTGCCCATCGGCATCGACGACATCCACGGAGGAAAAGCCCCACCCGCTGCCTGTGTCGGCGACAGCGGCGACCAGCCGGTCAATTCGACTTTCCGCGAACCAATCGTCGGAATTGAGGAATTGGACGAAATCTCCCCGCGCGAGCGCAATGCCCTCGTTAAGGGTTGTGGCAGCGCCCCGGTTTTCGCGGACCACCAGCTGGTGCGGAAACGGCGACTGACGCAGACAATCTTCCAGCAGCGCTGGCGAGCCGTCGGTGGATCCATCGTCGATCACGACGAGTTCGATCCTGCGATACCGCTGCGCGAAAATCGACCGCAACGCCCGCTCGACGAAGCGAATGTGGTTGTACGAGGGAACGACTACGCTGACCAGCGGATTCGACGGACGGGCCGCCGCATCGCGCGCAGACCGCATCGCCCGATAGCGCTCGCGCAGTGCAATGCTGGCATCGACATCCCAAGCTGCACTGTCCTTGGACAGGATCAGCCCCAGGTTTTGGCGCATCGCCGGCAAATGCCAACCGCTTAAGTCCAGCGCCCGAATCACCAGAGTCTTCGCTTCGGACAAGTCCCCACGCTCGTAGCGAATCACGCCGAGCATGTGCAACGCGTCAGGTTCATCGGGCACGAGTTCGAGCGCCTCGCGGTAAAGCCGCTCGGCGTCATCCAGACGTCGTGCCTCCTGCTCCCGCAGTGCCGTGCGCATCAGCTGCCCGCAACGATCGACCGCCGCGGCGGAGGCCTGCGCACCCGCAACGCTGTCGAGGCGTCCGTGGCAATCCTTGAAGCGCTTGCCGCTTCCGCACGGACAGGGCTGGTTACGCGACGGTAGGCTCATGGCACGAGCGCGCCCGCGAAGCCGGGCAGCAATGCGGCGAAGCGCCGACCGGTAACGTCCAGGTCCCGCTGCTGCCGTACCTCAGCGAACGCTGCACTCGCCAGATCGTGGCGCAGCCGCGGCGACTCGATGAGCGTCGCGAGCGCAGCAATCCATTCCGCCGCGACGTTTGCAGAAAGTACGCCTGTCTTGCCGTCGACAACCGACTCGGTGTAAGGAGATACGCGACTGTAGACCGCAGGAATGCACAACCCGGCGTATTCTCGATACTTGATGTCGGTCTTGTACGCCTCGAAGGTCGTTCCAGCCAGTGGGGCCAGCCCAATCTCCCAATGTCGAGAGCGTACAAAATCGAGATAGTCATCGTATGCCGAGATGTGCGGCGTCAAGGTCACGTGGTCACGCCCTTCCAGCGCTTCAGGCATCCAGCCGACGAATTCGAACTGCACCCGTGACCCGTAGCGCTCGCCAATACCCCGAACGACATCGGACAACAATGCCGCCACGCCAGGTCTTCGGCTCGTAGGGTACCCAATGCGGATCGATTGCGTGGCGTGGTTGTCGATTGCCTTGGTCGCCGATTCGAGTGCGGTGAAATCGACGCCCGTTGCCGCGTATTCCACGCGCACACCTGGAAACTTCTGCGCAATGTAATCCCGCAGTCGCAGCGACCACACGATGACCAGGTCGGCGCCGCGTATGAAGCCTGCCAGCGTGGCCACGACGGCGGGATTGGTATAAAACGGGGCCAGGTGGGCGTCAACGTCGCGGGTGAGTTCCCAGAAGTTGTCATCCAGAAAATAGGCATAGCGCAGCCCGCGCTGCGTCAGGTATCCAGGGAGCCACGAGAGGTTCGGATGGCACAGGCGCGACACCACGATCGGCCGCCCCGCCAGGTCGGTACCGAACAAGGTGTCCGGTACCCTGATCTCGACATTGCCATAGACGACACCGAGTTCGCGCGCCACGAGCCTCGTGGTGGCGATATCGCCGTCTGCGATGATGAGCGGAACGGGTGGGCGGGTCATCGAATGGGCGCCAGCGCAGCCGCCTAGCTAGTGTACTGAGTCAGAAGTTCCGAAGATAAAGGAGCGGATGAAATCGGCCATCAGGCGAGGCGCGAGGCCGAGAGCGTACCTCGTGGTACGGTGAGGCCGAGCAACAAAGCATGGCGGCCGATTTCGCCGCGAACTATCGAGTGAATTTCTGACGCAGTACACTAGGGGCACAGGGCCTCATGATCATCGCGTAGCGACTGTAGCGCACGCCGGCGTCGCTACGGCATGCCAAATTTCACGATGCCAGCGGCGCGAACTCGATCGCGCCGTCCAATCAGTAGGTTCCAGCTGAGGCAAAGTTCTCGAACCGCGTGTGTTCGCCGATGAACGTGAGGCGCACCGTGCCGATCGGACCGTTGCGCTGCTTGCCGACGATGATTTCGGCGACGCCCTTCTCCTGCGTTTCGGGGTTGTAGACTTCGTCGCGGTAAATGAAGAGGATGACATCTGCGTCCTGTTCAATCGCCCCGGATTCCCTCAGATCCGACATGACCGGCCGCTTGTTCGGTCGCTGCTCGAGTGAGCGATTCAGCTGCGAGAGCGCCATCACCGGCACTTTCAGTTCCTTGGCCAGCGACTTCAGCGCGCGCGAGATCTCGGAGATTTCCGTTGCGCGATTCTCGCCTGACGATGACGCCTGCATCAGCTGGATGTAATCGACGATGACAAGGCCCAGCTTGCCGTATTGCTTTGACAGGCGTCGCGCGCGCGAGCGGACCTCGATGGCATTCAATGCCGGGGTCTCGTCGATCAGCATCGGCGCTTCGTTGAGGCGGCCGAGCGCGCTGGACAATTTTTCCCAGTCGTCCGGACCGAGGCGGCCGGTGCGCAGCTTGTGCTGGTCGAGCTTGCCGACCGACCCGATCATTCGCAAGGCGAGTTGCGATGCCCCCATTTCCATCGAAAACACGGCGACGGGCAGTTTGAGGTTCAGCGCCACATGCTCGCCGATGTTGAGCGCAAGGGAGGTCTTGCCCATCGACGGCCTTCCCGCCACCACGACGAGGTCGCCTTCCTGCAGTCCGGACGTCATCCGGTCGAGATCGGTATAGCCGGTTGCCACGCCCGTGACATCAGACGGGTCGTCCCGGTTATAGAGCGTCTCGATGCGGTCGACCACGTCGGTCAGCAGACTGCCCAAACGCTGAAAATTCTGCGCGCCGCGGGAGCCCTGTTCCGCGATGTGCAGGACCTTTGCCTCGGCCTCGTCGAGCACGGCCTTGGCGCTGCGGCCCAACGGGTTGTAGGCGGTGTCGGCGATCTCGCCCGCGGTCGCGGCCAGCTGACGGAGGATCGATCGTTCGCGGACGATGTTCGCGTAGTGGCGGATGTTTGCCGCCGTCGGCACGTTCTGCACCAGGGCGCCCAGATAGGCGAGCCCGCCAACATAGTCGAGCTTCTGCACCGAAGCCAGTGACTCCGACAGCGTCACCACGTCGACCGGCTTGCCTTCCCCGCCGAGCTGATTCACGTGCCGGAAAATCAGGCGATGTGCTTCACTGTAGAAATCATCCTCACCGACAACGTCGCCGACGCGGTCGGCAGCCTCGTTGTCGATCAGCAGACCCCCGAGAATCGACTGCTCCGCCTCCAGCGAATGCGGCGGCAGCTTCAGTGCTTCCAGTTGGGGGTCGTCAGGCATGGCAGGCGCAGCGGGCGAATGGTGATTTTACTGCGTGGTCAGCGCTTTGGGGTTCGGCTAAACGCTTTACCGTCTAGTCGGTGCTTGCGGGGTCGTCCAAAGGCAAAAGGCCGCACCGATTTTCGGCGCGGCCTTTTGCGAGTACAGCGATGCCGCCGGGAATCAGCCCTGGGCCGTGTCGCCGAGGACGGACACCGTGATGTTGGCCACGACGTCGTGGTGCGGTGCCACCACCAGCGGATAGTCGCCGACCAGCTTCAGCGGACCCGCCGGCATGCGGATCATCGCCTTTTCCACCGCGACGCCCTGCTTCTTCAGCGCTTCGACGATGTCGACATTGGTCACGGATCCGAACAGGCGGCCATCCACACCGGCCTTTTGCGTGATCTTGATCGTCAACGCTTCCAGCCTGGCGCCCAGCGCCTGCGCTGCTTCGAGCTTGGCATTGGCGGCGGCTTCGAGCTCCGCGCGCTTGCCCTCCAGCATCTTGACGTTCGCTTCGGTGGCGCGCTTGGCCTTGCCTTGCGGGATCAGGAAATTACGGGCGAAGCCGTTCTTGACCTTGACGATATCGCCTAGATTGCCGACGTTGGCTATTTTTTCGAGCAGGATGATTTGCATGGTCGGCTCCGGATCAATGACGGTCGGTAAACGGAAGCAGCGCCAGGAATTGCGCGCGCTTGATCGCCGTCCCGAGCTGACGCTGGTAGCGGGCCTTGGTTCCCGTGACGCGCGCCGGCATGATCTTGCCGTTTTCCTGCACGAAATCCTTCAGGACATCGATGTCCTTGTAGTCGATCTCGACGACCTTCTCGGCCGTGAAGCGGCAGAATTTGCGGCGCTTGAACAGCGCATTTCCACGGTCGCGCTTCTTCAGGTCCTTCTTGTTCTTGCCTTTACCTCTTCCGATGGGACGGGGCATGTCGTTTCCTTTGTTGTCTCTAATCCAGATGCGTTATATGCAGCGCTACGGTCACGCCGGTGCGGTAGCGCCGCGCGAGGAATCCCTCGCAACTCAGGGCGCTTCCGACAGGCCTGGCGGCGAGTTTCCGGGCGACGTCACCAAATGCCACGGCGAACAGTTCACAATCCACCTTGCGTTCGCCTCCGGCTTCCGCCTGCACCGATTGGTGGTGCAGGCTGCAGTCGATTGCCGGGATGCCGGCGGGCGTGTACCGAAGGTCGCCGCGTTCTGTCAGCAAGGCCTCTAACGTCAACCGGTTGTTCGCCGGCACGTCGGCTGCCGGTCTCTTCAGTTGGCAGGCGCGGCGGCGGCGACCGGTGCAGCGTCGGCTACTGGCTCGCTGCGGGCCTCGGAACGCACGTCAGTTCGCTCGGCCCTGGGCTCGCCGTCCCTCGACAGCGACCGCGCCTTTTCCTCCTTCATCATCGGCGACGGCGCGACTTTCGCTTCGGTCGTGGCGACGATGAGGTGGCGCAGCACCGCGTCGTTGAACTTGAACGCGTGCTCGAGCTCGCCCAATGTTTCCTGGTTGCACTCGATGTTCATCAGGACGTAATGCGCCTTGTGTACCTTCTGGATCGGATAGGCCAGCTGTCGGCGGCCCCAGTCCTCGAGACGGTGAATCAGGCCCTTGTGGCCCGTCACCATCGTGCGGTACCGCTCGATCATCGCGGGTACCTGCTCGCTTTGATCCGGATGCACGATGAATACGATTTCGTAATGACGCATTGGCAGAGCACTCCTTTCGGTCGGTTAAGTGGCGGGTCGCTATTGTCAATTCTCAGCTTGGTAACTCAGCTTGGTAACTCAGTTTGCTAACTCAGTTGGGTAACTGGGTTGGGAAACCGTTTGCGAACCACCGGCGGCCTCCCCGTCTGCGGCGGGTGAGGCAAGGGAACCGTTAATTATAGGGTATTTCGCGTTATCGATCAATGATCTACGTCGACCGCGTACTTGGCGACGCCGCGCCGCCTTTATTCTCGCCCCCCGAAAATACCTTTCCGTTCAATTACCTAGGGAACCTCTTACGGATATGTCCGCCGATGGGGCGCCGGCTGAAGCGCGGGCAAGCAGTTCATCGCGTTCCGCCTTGGGAAGCGCCGCCATCTCCTTCACGTGCGCGTAGAACCTGGGCAGGCTGTCTCCTTCCTGCGCCAGCAGCGCGCGAAACGCAGGCACTTGCGCCGTGTAAAGCGCCACCGACGTCAGGCTGGCGTTGTTCGGCCCCTGGTTGGCGTAGCCCGCGAACCAGCGGTCGTAACCGGCCATCCCGGAATCCCCGCCCCTGGCACGGTCATAGGCCACCTTCATCGCTGCGAAGGTCGCAATCTTTTCCGCGCGTTTGACGTCCTCGGTTGCGGCGCTCGCATAGAGGGCCCGCAATCGCTCGCGCGTGTCGCGAACGACATCGCGGAAGATCACACGTTGTCGTTGCGCGCGCGCGAACTGCGCGTCGAGCTGCGGATTGCGCTCGGCCGCCAGCCACCGCTCCACCCCCGCTTCCTCGACCGCCGTCGCAAAGGACTCGTTAAACACCGAGTCGTCCTTGACGTAAACGATCTGGTGCGCAAGTTCATGGAACATGAGCCGTGCGAGTTCGGTTTCGGGCCAGCGCACGAACGTGGACAGGATGGGGTCGTCAAAATAGCCAAGCGTTGAATAGGCGGGGACGCCGCTGACGTGGACATCCTCGCCCAACGCGGCCAGGCGCGCCGCTTCCGCCCGCGCTTCGCCTTCATCGAAATAGCCGCGATAGCTGACGCACCCGGCCACCGGGAAGCACCATTGGCGCGCGACGAGCGACAGCGGCGGCGCTGCAAACACGTTCCAGACGACAAAGGGGCGACCAAGGTCGCTGTAGCGCGTGAAGCTCTTGTTGTCCGGCAGTCCGAGCTCGCGACTCGCATACGAACGAATGGCCTGCGCACGCGCGAGGCGCCCGGACAGCGCGGCGTCATCGGCCTGAGCCATGACTTCGTCGATGGGTCTGGCGCGCGCAAGAATGTCGAGTTGGCCCGAAGCGCCCTGCCAGTAGTACCCGGTGGCTTCCATGGCGCCGCAGCCCGCGAGCACCATGCCCGCCAATCCGGTCAATGCCGCAATTCTCATATCAGCGCCCAAGGAAACGGGCCAGGCGCGCAACGCCGTCTTCCAGTTTGTCCTGCGCGATCGTGTAGGCAAAACGCACGTGTTCGGTCGCGCGATGCCGGCCGAAGTCGAGACCGGGCGTGATCGCCACGCCGGCGTTTTCCAGTACATCGCGGCAGAATTGCTGGCTGTCGTGCGAGAACTTCGAGCAATCCGCGTAGACGAAGAAGCCTCCCGTGGGCATGACCGGAATACCGAATCCCAGCTCACGCAACGCCGGGACGAGATAGTCGCGCCGCGCTTCGAAGGCGCGGCGACGTGACTCGAGGATGGCGAGCGTGGCGGGTTCGAAGCACGCCAGCGCCGCGTGCTGCGACGGCGCCGCGGGCGAGATGTAGAGGTTCTGCGCGAGCTTTTCCAGGTCGCGCACATGGCGCTCCGGCGCAACCACCCAGCCCAGCCGCCACCCCGTCATGTTGAAGTATTTGGAAAAGCTGGAGATGACGAACGCGTCGTCAGTGAGATCCAGCACACTCCGCGGCCTGAGTTGCCCACTGAGTTGCCCACTGAGTTGCCCACTTGGGCCGTAGGTCAACCCCAGGTAGATCTCGTCGACGATGAGCCGGCCGCCGCGTTCTGCGACAGTGGACACGATGCGCTGCATCTCGTCGCGCGGCACGACCGTTCCGGTGGGATTCGATGGCGACGCAATCAGGACCGCCCGGGTCGCCGGGTTCCAGTTCCGATCGATGAGTTTCGCCGTCAGCTGATAGTTCGATTCGGGACCGACGGGTATGCCCACCGGATCGCCTTCGAGAACCCGCACAAAATGGCGGTTGCACGGATAGGCGGGGTCGGGGAGCAGGATGCGGTCATCGCGGTCGACGATCAGCGCCAGCACCAGCAGCAGCGCGGCCGACGAGCCCGCCGTGACCATGATGCGTTCCGGTGCGACGGCAACGCCATAGTGGTCGGCGTAGTGGCGGGAAATCGCGGTGCGCAGCGCCGGCAGGCCCAACGCCGACGTGTAGAAAATTCCGCCATCGGCGATGGCGCGCTGCGCGGCAGCAACGACCGGCGCCGGCGTCGGGAAATCCGGTTCGCCGATCTCCATGTGGACGACGGTGCGCCCGGCGGCTTCGAACGCGCGTGCCGCCGTTTGCACCTCCATGACGTGGAACGGGGCAATGTCGGCGACGCGGGCGGCAGTCTCAATGCGGGCATACATCGAAAGTCGTAGTCCGTGGCGGCAAGGAAAGCGCTATCGTAACGCCTGACCGGAGCCAGCGACCAACCCATGCGCAGTTCAATCATCCGGGCAATTCTTGCCACGACGGTCGCAGCCGCCGTGGCCGGCCTGTCCGGCAGCGCGTCCGCGAGCGTCTACAAGTGCTTGGGCGAGGACGGCAAACAGCCGATCTACCAGGACAGTCCGTGCCCGGCGGGCAAGGAGCTGCGCAATTTCGACACCGATCCTGCGGAGCTGTCGGTCATTCCGTTCCGTGCCATTCCGGGAACCACGTCAACACAGGTCGCGCCCAAGGAAGCCAAGGTGCCGCCCGCGCCCCGGGTCGAAAGGAAAAAAGAGAATGCGGCCGTCGTCGACATCGCACAGCGCAAGTTCATCGTTCCCGGCATGAGCGAAGGCGAAGTGATCGCACGCGTCGGGCAGCCCGACATGAGCAGCGGGGGCAAGGGACGCAAGACATCACGCTGGAGCTACCTGCCCGCCGCCGGCGATCCGCAGACGATCACCACCATCGTGTTCGATTATGGCAAGGTGATCGAGGTCGAGAGAAAAGTTGTCAAATGAGGGTTGTGAAATGAGGGTCGCGCGGTGAGGGCACTGGTCCAGCGCGTGCGGGAAGCCAGCGTCACCGTCGACGGACGCATCACCGGCGCCATTGGCCAGGGGCTGCTCGTCCTGGCGGGCGTCGGCGAGAGCGACGGGCCGGAGGATCGTGACTGGCTCGCGCGCAAGATCGTGCAGTTGCGCATTTTCGACGACGACGCCGGCGTGATGAACCTGTCGGTCGGGCAGACCGGCGGTGGCGTTCTTGCCGTCAGTCAGTTCACGCTGTACGCATCGACGCGCAAGGGCAACCGGCCCTCGTGGTCGGGTGCCGCGCTGCCACCGGTCGCGCAGCCGGCCTTCGATGCCTTTGTCCGGTCGCTCATCCAGGAACTCGGGCGGCCCGTGGCGACCGGAATCTTTGGCGCGCATATGGAGGTCGCGCTCACCAACGATGGTCCGGTCACGATCTGGCTGGATTCGCGCGCAAGGGAATAGAAACCTAAAGCCCCCCGCGCGCCGTGCCGCCTACTCCCGATCGACGCTCAGGCGACCCGGTCCGAATGCCCAGACCATCAGCAAGCCGCCGATCACCGCAACGTTCTTGTAGAAGAACAGCATGTTGTTCATCGCGGCGTCGCCTGTCATTGTCCAGAATTTGTGGAACACCACGGAAGCCAGCAAGGTGAATGCCGCAAGCAGCAACGCAGCCCAGCGGGCCTTCCAGCCGACGATCAGCGCGATGCCGCCGCCCAGTTCGACCAGGATCGTCAATGGCAGCATCACGCCCACCAGGGGCATTCCCATGCTCGCCATGAAACCGGCCGTGCCATCGTATCCGGTGATCTTGCCGTAACCCGCCCAAACGAACATCAGCGCCAGCAGCACGCGGCCCACCAGCGCCGCGACGTTTTTTCCGGTTTCCATACTATTTTCCTTCTTCAGTTGAGATCGAATAAAAGAACTTCGGCACCGCCACCTTCCGCAAGCGTGACCTGCGCGTCACCTTCAATCCTTGCCGCGTCACCCGCGGCCAATGCCACTCCGTTGACCTTTACGCTGCCGCGCGCCACGTGGACATACGCGCGCCGGCCCGGCGCAATTGGCCGAGTGACCGATTCGTTGCCGTCCAGAAGCGTGGCGTAAATCCGCGCGTCCTGATGGATCGTCACCGCGGCGCCCGAGCCCTCGGGACCCGCGATCAGCGCCAATTTGCCGCGCTTGGCATCCGCAGCCACGCGACTCTGCTCGTAGGAAGCCGGAATGCCGCGCGCCGAGGGCTCGATCCAGATCTGCAGGAAATGCACGCCTTCGGTCTGCGATGGGTTGAATTCACTGTGCATCACGCCGCGGCCAGCGCTCATCCTCTGCACGTCGCCCGGCGTGATGATTGATCCGTTTCCCATGTTGTCCTGGTGCGACAGCTGGCCGTCCAGCACATAGGAAATGATTTCCATGTCGCGGTGCCCGTGCGTGCCGAAGCCCATTCCGGGCTGGACGCGGTCCTCGTTGATCACGCGCAGCGGGCCGTAGCCCATGAATTCCGCGTCGTAGTAATCCGCAAACGAAAAACTGTGAAACGAATCGAGCCAGCCATGGTTCGCATGGCCGCGTTGCTGGGAAGGGCGGACCGTGATCATTCGAATCTCCTGTAGTTTGCTCATGGCTGCCTGGGCGCAATCTGCGTAGTGCAATGATAGGGGGCTGTCATCGCGGCCGAAAGCGCCTTATACTGACTCATTCATTCAATATTTTTGAACATGCCGCTGACCCTCGAGGCACTCGCGGTTCTGGACGCCATCGATCGTCGCGGCAGCTTTGCCGCTGCCGCCGTCGAACTCGATCGCGTTCCGTCCGCCATCACCTACACTGTGCGCCGGCTCGAAGACGATCTTGACGTGCTTCTTTTCGACCGCCGCGGCCACCGCGCGCGCCTCACGCCCGCCGGACGCCTGCTGCTCGACGATGGCCGCCGCCTGCTGACGGCCGCCGACGAGATCGAGCGGCGCGTCCAGCGCGTCGCAACGGGCTGGGAGACAGAGTTGCGCATCGCCGTGGACACGTTGGTCCCGTTCGCGCGCATCTTCCCGCTGGTTGCGGCGTTCTACGCTGAATGTCGCGCCCGGGACGCGGCGCATACACGCGTCAAATTCTCGCGCGAAGTCCTGGGCGGTGCATGGGATGCATTGGCCGAGGGGCGTGCCGATCTGGCGCTGGGTGCGCCGGCCGATCCACCTCCCGGCGGCGGCTATCGACTGCGCCTCATGGCCGAGGCGACGATGATCTTTGCCGTCGCCCCCGGCCATCCGCTTGCGTCGGCGCCGGAACCCCTTTCCGAAGCGCAGATTGCCGGGTTTCGCGCTGTGGTCGCGGCCGACACGTCGCGCCGACTCGTGCCGAGGTCCATCGGCCTGTTGTCGGGGCAGGAAACGCTCACAGTCCCGGATATCGACGCCAAGCTCGCAGCGCAGGTCGCCGGACTGGGTTGCGGCTTTCTGCCCGCGTTCCTCGCCGCATCGGATGTCGCAGCAGGCCGTCTTGTCATCAAGGTGGTCGAACCGCCACGCGTGCCGGTTCGCCTTCATGCCGCATGGCGGGAAGCGCGCCCGGGCCGTGCGCTGACGTGGTGGATCGCTGCTGTTAGCCAGGCGGACTGGCGGTTCCTGGCGCTGGGACCGACGCCGCAATCGACGCAAATCGTCACGATTCCGAAGGCGCGTCGCGGCCGGACGATTACCAGCGAAACGTCGCTCCGATGAGCCAGACCTGCCGGGTTGCGCTGCGGTCAAGGCGCGCCTGGTAGCCGAAGTCGACGTCGACCCACTTCGCTGCGGCGACGATCAGGCCCGTGCGCGCCACGGCCGGCCATTGCGGGAGCTGTGGGTCGGGGTTGGACACCGCCGTGGCCTCGATGAACGTTCGCCACGGCGAGGAAGTGGGGCCCACGATCGCCGCGGACACGGCGCCTATGTCGGCACGTACCCCTTGCTGGCGGACGCGTGCATATGCCACGTTCGCGTTGAGGTTCACGCGCGCGAACTGCCAACCAGCGATGGCAATGACGTGGTAGCCCGCGGCACCGGTGCCCAGGCCGCGCGCCGCGGCACCGGTGGGAATGTCGGCGCCGGCGCGCAACGCGAATGCGACCGGTGCCGATTCGTAGAAGCGCCACTTGAAGTCGAGCATCGTGTCGCCCCAGCCGCTTGCGGAGGGAGCATCGGTGGGCGCCTGAGTCAGCCACAAGACGCGCAGGATCAGATCGAGCGCGGGGTCCGCGCCATAGGAGAGTTGCGGGGCGAACTCGGTGCGGCGCCCGCCGTGAAGCGGATCGCCTCGCGCGAACGCCTGTCCCAATTCCAGCTCGAAACGGCCGGTACCCTGCGTCTGCGGATCCTCCGTCAGCATCGGATGCGCGGCGAAGGCTTTCCCGACCGACATAAAAATGGCGGCGAGCAGGACAATTGGCTGGCCTTCATACAATGCGGGCGACCAACGCACACCGTGTCGCCTCCGCGCGTTACGTCCGGAAAAATGTGGCACCGCCGCTAGAGCTTGTATGCAGCCTTTGCCAGGCCGTGCGCGAGCAACGGCGCCAGTTCGAACGCCTCGTCTTCGCCGATCTTGTGCTCCACCGCAAGCGTGGCAAGGAAGCGGCAGTCCATGCGCCGGGCGACGTCGTGCCGAGCCGGAATGGACAGGAACGCGCGCGTGTCGTCATTGAAGCCCACCGTATTGTAGAAGCCGGCAGTCTCCGTGACCTGTTCGCGAAACCTCTGCATGCCTTCGGGACTGTCGTAGAACCACCACGACGGCCCCAGCCTCAGAACGGGATAATGACCTGCGAGAGGCGCCAGTTCACGCGAATAGGTCGTCTCGTCGAGCGTGAACAGGATAATCGTGAGGTTGCGCTCGTTGCCGAATCGGTCGAGCAGCGGTTGCAATGCGCGCACGTAGTCGGTGCGGGTCGGGATGTCGGCACCCTTGTCGCGACCATACTCGCGGAATATGCGCGGATTGTGATTACGGAAACTGCCCGGATGGATCTGCATCACCAGTCCATCGTCCAGGCTCATCTTCGCCATTTCGGTCAGCATCTGGCCACGGAAGGCTTCCGCCTCGTCGGCGGTAATGGCACCGGACAACGCGGAATCGAGCAGTCGCTGGCATTCCGCGGCGGCGAAGTCCGACGTGCGCGCCGTGGGATGGCCGTGGTCGGTCGACGTCGCACCCATTGTCCTGAAGAACGCGCGCCGATTGCGATGGGCGGCGAGATATCCGTTCCAGGTCGACGTGTCCTCGCCGGTCAACGCCGCGAATTGCGCGACGTTGGCCGCGAAGCCTTCGAACTCCGGGTCGACGACCGGATCCGGGCGGTATGCCGTGACTACGCGGCCCGTCCAGCCCGAAGCGCGGATCTTCCGGTGGTGCAACAGCGGGTCGAGCGGGGATTCGGTCGTCGCGATCACTTCGATGTTGAAGCGCTCGAACAGCGCGCGTGGGCGAAATGCAGGCTGCGCCAGGCATTCGTTGATGCGGTCGAAGTAGCGGTCGGCGGATTCCGCGGTCAGCCGCTCGTCGAGCCCGAACACCGTGTTGAACGCGTGGTCGAGCCAGATGCGCGTGGGAGTTCCCCGAAACAGGTGGTAGTACGAGGCGAACGCATGCCAGATCCTGCGGGCGTCCTGTTCGCCGTGCGTCCCACCAGCGGCGTCGCCGCGGCGCGGGATGCCTAGGTCCTCGAGCCGCAGGCCCTGGCTGTACAGCATGCGAAAGACATAGTGGTCCGGCGTGATGAGCAGCGCCGACGCGTTGGCGAACGGCGTGTCGTCGGCAAACCACTGCGGGTCCGTATGCCCGTGCGGGCTCACGATGGGCAGCTCCGCAACCGTCGCATAGAGGCGGCGCGCAAGATCACGCGTGGTGATGTCAGCGGGGAACAGGCGGTCGGGGTGCAGGTTCATCGGGATTGCCATATTCAACCCTCATTCCAAACGTAGCCGTTAAGCCGCAGTAAGATGCCGAGACAACGTAGCCCGGGTCCCGTCGCGAAACAGCGTGACAACGTTGCTGCGCACGGCCTCGCGAAACGCGTAATGGGCGACCAGGTCGGCGCCAAACACGGTCTTCAGGTCGAGAAATCCATCGGCAACGGGACCCGCATCGCCGCGGGCATCGGCCACGATCCGGACGAACGTCGCCGCAAGCGGATCGGCGACGTCGATGACGCCGCCCCGCTCGTCGCTGCCGCTCGCATAGCGGATCCATCCAGCGATCGCCAGCGCGAGATGTGCATAGGAATCCCCCGCCGCGATCCGGTCGCGCACGGTCCCGAGCAGGCGTTGCGGCAGCTTCTGCGATCCGTCCATCGCGATCTGCTTCGTGCGATGGGGAAGTGCCGAATTGCGAAATCGCTGCATCAGTTGCGCGCCATAAGCCTGCAGATCAGTGCCGGCCGGACGTACGAGCGTCGGCGCAATCTCCTCGGCCATCTGACGTTCGACGAGCACGGCAAGCAGCGGGTCGGCCGCCGCCTGCCAGACGAAATCGTGTCCCATCAGGAAGCCGAGGTACGCGAGAGTGGAATGGCTGCCGTTGAGCAGCCTCAGTTTCATTGTCTCGAACGGCGCGACGTCGGTCACGAATTGCGCGCCGGCCTCCTCCCACGCGGGACGCGCACCGGCGAAGCGATCCTCGATGACCCACTGCCCGAAAGCTTCGGCCGCGACCGGCGCGGCGTCGTGCACGCCGAGCATGCGTAGGGCTTCCGCGAGGTCGGCAATGGTCGTCGCCGGCACGATGCGGTCGACCATCGAACACGGGAAAGCAACGTTGGCGCTGATCCAGTCGGCCAGGGCGGGATCACGTTCGCGCGCAAAGGAGGACACCAGGCCTTCGACCATGTGGCCGTTGTGCGGCAGATTGTCGCAGCAGACGAACGTGAGCGGACCGGCGTTTGCCTCGCGCCGTGACGCCAGCCCGGCAGTCAGGATACCGACCGCCGATTCCGGCAGGTCCGGGTGCGAGAGATCATGGACGATATCGGGATGCGCGCGGTTCAACGCGCCGGTCGCCGGATCGTGGCAATAGCCTTTTTCCGTGACGGTCGACGTGATGATCGCGATGCGCGGATCCGCAAAGCGCTTGATGAGGCCGGCCCGGTCCGCGCCGGCGAACAGCGCTTCGCGCACGCTTCCGATCACTCGCGCCGCCGTGCCCTCGCTGCCCTTGGTGAGCACCGTGTACAGGCCATCCTGCGCCACCAACGGTTCGATCGCGCGTGGCGTCTTGAGTGAAACGCCACAGATACCCCAGCGCGGATCGCGCGCGAGCACGTCGTCGGTGTACACCGCCTGGTGCGCGCGGTGAAAAGCACCCAAGCCCAAGTGCACGATACCGACCGTCACGCGGGCCGGGTCGTAGGTCGGTCGCACTACCGCGGGCGGGAGGCACGCTATCGCGCGCAGAGAAAGGCTGCTCATTTCAACAACGTGTAGGGCACCCACAGCGACACCACGGGCACATAGGTCACGAACATCAGCGCAACGAACATGGCCAGATAGAACGGCCAGATGGTCCTGACCGCCTCCTCGATCCTGATCTTGCCGATCGAGCAGCCGACGAACAGGCACGTTCCGACAGGCGGCGTGCACAGGCCGGTGCCGAGATTGAGCATCATAAGCATGCCGAATTGCACCGGATCCATGCCGATCGACTTGACCACCGGAAGAAAGATCGGCGTGCAGATCAGGATCAGTCCGGCCATGTCCATGATGCAGCCCAGGATCAGCAGGATCACGTTGATGATTAACAGAATCATGTACGGGTTGTTGCTAATCCCGTGCATGAGTTCGATTGTCTTCGCCGGAACCTGGTGCAGCGCCAGCACATAGCCGAACGCGTTGGCCGTGCCGATCAACAGCATGACCATCGCCGTTGTCTTGGTCGCATTGATCGTCGCTTTCCAGAAATCCCCGAACGACAGGCTCCTGTAGACAAACACGGTCACCAATAGCGCGTAGATGGCGCCGATGGCCGCCGATTCCGTCACGGTGAAGATGCCCGACAGCGTGCCGCCGATGATGATTACGGCTGCAAACATTCCCGGAAAGGCGCCGACGAATCCGATCCCGACCGCTCGCCAGCCCGGCCACGCATCCTTCGGGTAGCCGCGTTTCACTGCGACCAGGTACGCGGCGACCATCAGGCACAGGCCGGTTAGGATGCCGGGGACGATGCCGGCCATGAACAGCGCGGCCACCGACACTCCCCCACCCGCGGCCAGTGAGTAGATGATCATGTTGTGGGACGGCGGAATCAGGATCCCCGTGGTCGACGCCGTGATGGTCACATTGACTGCATAATCGACGTCATAACCCTTCTTCTTCATCAGAGGAATCAGGATCGCGCCCAATGCCGACGTATCCGCGACCGCCGATCCTGATATGCCGCCGAACAACATGCTCGCCAGCACGTTGACGAGCCCCAGCCCGCCGCGGACATGGCCCACCAGCGAATTGGCGAAGCGCACGAGGCGCTCGGCAATGCCGCCATAGAGCATCAACTCGCCCGCGTAAATGAAGAACGGGATCGCGAGCAGCGAGAACACGCCGATGCCGGATGCGATCCGCTGCACTTCGACCATCAGTGGCAGGCCGTCATAGATGATCGTTGCGGCGGCAGAAATTCCGAGCGCAAAGGCGATCGGCACGTTGAATGCGATCAGCAGAAAGAAGCTGCCGAAGAGAATCCAGAGTTCCATCACGCGGCTTTTCGGTCAAGGAGCTCGCGCAACGTCAACTCCAGTGCAAAGGAGAAGATCAGCAGCCCCCCCAGTGGAATGGCGAAATAGGTAGCGCCTTCGGGAATCCGGATGATCGGCGTCGCTACATCCCACGTTTCGTAGACGAGCATGACGCCGTTCCAGACCAGCACCGCGCCGAATGCCGCGAGGATCAGGCCCACGATTATCATCACCCCCTTGCGCAATGCCGACGGCAGCGCGTCGTTGACAAAGGCGATGCCCAGATGGGACTCCTCGCGCACTCCCACCGCGCCGGCGAGGAACGAAAAATACAGCACCAGCAACAGCGCAATGCGCTCCACCCACTGCGGCGAATCGTTCATCACATAGCGGCCAAAAACCTGGTAGCCCGTGATCGCGGTCATGACCAGCAAGCCGAGCCCGGAAAGCCACAGCGCCCAGTATCCTAGGCGATCGTTGATGCGCGCGAGGCGCGTGAGCAATGTGTTCATCATTCCGGCAGCCGGATCCAGGCTTCCATCCGTGCCGCCATGCCTCCTTGGCAGGGGGACGAGAAGGCGCCGGACAGGATCGTCCGGCGCGATTCAAGGCAAGGGAAAACGGTCAGTTCGTCGCCTGAATCTTGCTGACCATGTCCTTCAATTTTGGGTCAGTGATGAATTTGTCGTACACGGGCTTCATCGCATCCTGGAACGCCTTCTTGTCGACTTCGGTGACCTTGGCGCCGCCCGCCTCGACCACCTTGCGCGACGCGAGCTCCTTCTCGTCCCATAGCTTGCGCATGTACGGGACCGAAGCCTTGGCCGCATCACGAAACATCTGCTGCTCGGCCGGCGTCAACGTGTCGTAGACCTTCTTCGACATCAGCAGCATTTCCGGCGCCATCGAATGCTCGGTCAACGAATAGTACGGCGCGACTTCGAAGTGGCGCGCGGTATCGTATGAGGGCCAGTTGTTCTCGGCACCATCGACGACCCCCGTCTTGAGCGACGTGTAGACCTCGCCGTAAGGAATCGGCGTGGCATTGGCACCCATCGCCTGCAGCAAGGAAACCCACAGGTCCGATTGCTGGACGCGGATCTTGAGGCCTTTGACGTCCGCCAGCGTCTTGATCTGCTTCTTGGTCGTATAGAGCGAGCGCGATCCGGAATCGTAGAAGGCAAGCCCGATGTAGCCCTGCGGCTCGCAGGCCTTCAGGATCTGGTCGCCGATCGGACCGTCGAGCACGTGGCGCATGTGGTCCTTGGACTTGAACAGGAACGGCATCGTCGGGACCATCGTCTCCGCGCAGATGTTATTCATCGGCGCGACGTTGATGCGCACCAGGTCCAATGCCCCGATCTTCACCTGCTCGATCGTGTCCTTTTCACCACCCAGCTGGTTGCCGGTATAGACCTTGATCGAATCCTTGCCGCCGGTCTTCTGCTTGATCTGGTCGCTCATGAACTTCACGGCCATCACGGTCGGGTAGTCCTCCGGATGGACGTCGGCCGAACGGTATTCCTTGGCCGCAACCGTCGTCGCGATTCCCGCCGCGATCACGCTCGTGGCAACCCATTTCCAGTGCTTGCTCATCACGTTCCTCCTTGACCAATTATGAATGCCACGTACGCCGGCAAGGAAGGCCTGGTCCTGGCACCTCCGGTGGCGGATTTTGCCTCATCAGCGTTCATGCGGGTTGCGGATGTTCCTTGACGCGGCTGACCAGTTGCGTCGGATTGACGAATCGCAACGCGATCAGCAGCCATGCCAGAGTCACCATCATGTACACCATGGCCATGGCGTCGACGGACTGGGGTGCGCGCACGCCCGCGGCGAACACGGCGTAGTACAGCGCCACGACCAGCGTCTGCGAATCCGGTCCGGCCGTGAGAAAGGTCAGCTCGAACAGCGCAATCGTGCGCACCAGAACCAGTAGGGACGCTGCCAGGATCCCCGGACCAAGCAGCGGCACCAGGATGTGCCAGAACATGCGGGCCGTGTCGGCACCGAACACCCGCGCAGCGGATTCGAGGTTCGGATCGATCTGCTCGATGAACGGCGTCATGACGAGGATGACGAAAGGCGCCGCCGGAATCAGGTTAGCGAGAATCACGCCGTAAATCGTGCCGGCAAGTTGCGCCTTGTACAGGACCGTGGCCAACGGGATGCCGTAGGTGATCGGAGGCACCATCAACGGCAGCAGGAAGAGCAACATCAGCAGCCGCTTGCCGGGGAAATTGCGGCGTGCGAGCGTGTATGCAGCGGGCACACCGATCAGCAGCGCCAGGAAGACGACGGCAAATACGACCTCTACGGTGACCCATAGGATCGCATCGAGCTGAAATTCCTTCCACGCCGAAACGTACCAGTTGGTGGTCCAGCCCTCGGGCAGCCACGTGCCGAGCCACCGCTTGGCAAATGAATTGGTCGCGACCGCGGCAATCATCATCCCGATGTTGACCAGGAACAGCGTCATCAGCCCCCACAGCAAGCCAGTCCACGCGCGATCGAGCCAGCGGTAGTCGCGGGCAGTGGCAGCACTGGACGCGAGGGCGCTCATCCCTTGCCCCCGCTCACCGGGCCACGGTACATCAGGTTGCGCACGCCCAGCACTGCGGCGACGATGACCAGTTGCACAAGTCCCATGATCATCGCGATGGCCGACGCCAGCGAGTAATCATATTGCTCGAACGCCGCCTCGTAGGCGGCAATGGAGATCACGCGCGTCGGCCCGGCGGGAGAACCCAGCAGCACAGCCGAGGGAAACACCGAGAACGCCTGCACAAAGGCCAGGCAGAAACACATCGCAAGACCGGGAGCCAGCAGGGGCAGGTAGATCGTCCGGAACTGCGCGCGCGGATTCGCGCCGAGCGTGGACGCCGCGCGCGCCAGCACCGGATCGATGCCGGTGATGTACGAAAGAATGAGCAGGAACGCAAAGGGAAAGCCGGAGATCACCAGCGAGATCAGCACACCCCAGTAGTTGTGTGTGAGCCGGATCGCCCCCTCATACAGGTGGAAGAATTGCAGGAACTGAGACAGCCAGCCCTTGGGCCCGAAATAGGTCAGCATGCCCTGCGCGATCAGCACAGTGCCGAGCGTAATCGGAATGACCAATATGGTGGTCGCCCAGCGCTGGTAGGGCGATTTCACGCGCATCTTGAATGCGATCGGCAGTGCGAGCCCTACGTTGATCAGTGTGGCCGGAAGCGCCAGCCGCAACGTGGTCCAGATCGTCGGCCATAAATTGTCGGTCGTGAAGAAATGTTGATAATTGGCGAGCGCACCGCCCTCCTTGGGATTGAACGAAAGCGCGAGTCCATACAGAAAAGGATAGACGAAAAGCAGCAGCATGAAGGCCGCGGCCGGCACGACCAGCAGCAACGTGCGGTCGAAAGGCGCGCGCGGCGCATTCATCGCCGCCGCAGGGCTATTCATGCGGATAGACCAGCACGCGCTCGGCGGGAACGTGGACGTGCACCATGGCGCCTTGCAACAGCGTGCCCGTCGCGCGCACATGCAACAAGGTGCCCGATGCGGTCACCACGTCGACCAGCGAATCGCGCCCGCAGTATTCGACATTGTCGATGCGTCCGGCAATCGTATTCGCGCCATCCGGACTGCCGCCCAGCACTAGTTCCTCCGGCCGCATGGCGACACAGGCGCGCCCGCCGGCAAGTGTTTGCTTTCGCACACCAGTCAGGCGAAAGTCCGGGCCGGTCAGCGTTACGCAGTCACCGGTCTCGCTGACCACGGCCAATTCGACGACGTTGCGATATCCCATGAAGCGCGCGACATGCAGATTGGCGGGCTGCCCGTAGACGTCGTGAGGCGCGGCGATTTGCTGCACGACGCCATCCTTCATCACGACGATGCGATCGGCGAGTGACAGCGCCTCGTCCTGATCGTGCGTGACGTAGATGGTCGAGCGACCCAGTTCCTTGTGAATGCGCCGGATCTCGGCGCGCGTTTCGATCCGCAGCTTCGCGTCGAGATTGGACAGCGGTTCGTCCATCAGCACCAGCGGTGGCTCGATGACGATGGCGCGGGCAATTGCGACGCGCTGCTGCTGACCGCCGGACAGCTGCCCGGGCAGCTTGTCTTCCTGCCCCGTCAGCTGGACCAGCTTCAACGCATGCACTACGCGCGGCGCAATCTCGCTGTCCGGCAGTCCGCGCATCCTCAGACCAAAACCGATATTCTTGGCCACGGTCATATGCGGAAACAACGCATAGTTCTGGAACACCATGCCGAAGCCGCGTTTTTCCGGAGGCAGCGTGTCGATGCGCGTCGTATCCAACCAGATGCTGCCACCGGACAACTGCATCAAGCCGGCTATGCAGTTGAGCGCCGTCGACTTGCCGCAACCCGAAGGCCCGAGCAATGCAATGAACTCGCCGCGCTGAATCGTCAGCGTTAGTTCGTTCAGCGCTGCGAAGGCGTGCCCGCCGGCGCCGGCGAAGCGACGCGTGACGCCTTCCAGACGCAATTCATTGAAGTCGTGGTTCATGGAATGCCATGTGTCGCTTTCGGTAGACAGCGCGCTGCCGATCGCGCCCGACGAATGCCGGGCCGCGACCGGACGTTCACATCATTTGGTCTTCTGCGCACCGACCTGCTGGTCCCAGATTTTGAATGCCTCGACCTGTGCTGAGGGCGGCAGCGACTGCGTGTGCGGAAAGTCCTTGAGCCACGCCTCGTATTCCGGCCGGCCGAATTCCTTGATCGCGTCCTGCGATTCCTTGGGCGCCATCGACAGCGACACGTTCTTAACCGCCGGGCCCGGATAGAAGTAACCCTTGTCATAGGTATACGCCTGCGCTTCCGGCGTGAGCAGGTAGGCCATCAAATCCACCACGGCGGCCACTTTTTCCGGCGCGACACCCTTCGGGATCGTCATGTAGTGAGCATCGTTGACCCACGTCATGCCTTTAAATGGCACGACCTTGAACTCCTTGGGCACGATCCCCAGAACGCGAGGATTGATGTCCCAGCCAGTCATCGTCAGCGTGATGTCGCGCGAACCTTCACCCAATTCCTTCATGACCGCGCCGGTGCCGGTCGGGTAGTACTCGATGCAGCTGTTGAGTTCTTTCAAATAGGCCCAAGTCTTTTCCCAGCCGTTCACCGGGTCCTTCGGATTCTTGTCGCCGAGGATATACGGCAGGCCCATGATGAACGTGCGCCCGGGACCGGAATTTGCCGGTCGCGCGTAGATCAGACGATTGGGATTGGCCTTGCACCAGGCCAGCAATTCGGCAGGCGTGGTCGGAGGCTGCTTGACCTTGGCCGGGTTGTATTCGACCAGCGGACCCGCCGGCATGAACACCACCGCCACTCCGTAGTCCTGCGCCAGTTCCTGCATCTTCGCCGCGGCGGGCTGGTAATTCGCCGTGAGGTTGGGGAACTTAGCTGCCTGGTCCGGCAGGATCTTCATCAGCACGCCTTGCTCGATGCCGGCAGCCAGGAAATCGGTCCCTGTCATCACCAAGTCGATGTCGCTGCGCCCGGCTCCCTGCATGGCTTTGAGCTTTCCCGGCAGTTCCGGTGCCGGCGCTTTCGTGTATGTGACCTTGGATATAGCCTCCGGATGCTTCTTGACGTAGGCATCGATGGCATCCTGCGTTAACGCCAGGTTGCCGGCGACGTCGACGATATTGAGCGTAACGGGTGCTGCCCACGCTGGCGCCACGCCGATCATTGCCAGCGCCGTTGCGCCCAGTGCCGCGACGGTTGCGCGAATTACCCAACGACGTCCGCTCGTTCCAACTACCTTCAATGCATTGCTGCTGGTCTTCATGCCGCGCCTCCTTTGCCGTTGAACTTCGGTCGCCGCGATCCGCGGCTAGTCGTTTTGATTGCGCCCTTCGCCTTGCTGTTCACGCCGCGCTGAAATTCACGTACCACGCGCGCTAGGTGCCGATGCATCGCCCCGCGCGCGCCAGCGGCATCCTTGGCGACAAGCGCCGCCAGTATCGCTGCATGATCGTGGATGGTCTGGCGCGCGAGATCCTCCGTATGAAAGTGTCGCTGCATCCGTCCCCACAATTCCGCGCGCTGATCCCACAGTCCCTCCACCACCAGTTCCAGCGAGCCATTGCCTGTGGCCTTGGCGATGCCGAGATGGAAATCGCGGTCGGCTTCCTCCCGAATGACAAAATCGTCGACATGCGTGGTCATCCGCTGAATCGTTTCGCGCAGCGACTCGAGGTCTTCGCTCTTGGCATTGCTGGCAGCGAGTGCCGCAACCTCCCCTTCGACCAGCGTGCGCGCGCTCAGGAGCTCGAAGGGGCCCGGGCCCTTGTCGCCGACTACGGCATGGGGACTGGCTCCGGCAGTGACGAACACGCCCGACCCGACGCGCACCTCCACCAGGCCGCCGATTTCCAGAGAGATGAGTGCCTCGCGTACCGAGGTCCGCGAGACCCCGAGCAGCGTGGCCAGTTCGCGTTCGGCGGGCAGGCGTGAACCGCGCGCGAACTCGCCATTCCCGATGAGGCCGGCGATCTGGTCGGCAATCTGGCGGTAGAGCCGACGCGGTTCGACGGTCTGCAACGGCAAGACGGATTCTCCTCGATCGGCCAGGTTGATTCCCGGCGCGTGGGCCTGTCAAGGTCGCGGCGGGACCCGAAGTCTCGCGTGCCTTGACGATGTACAGCATGGTAGCCCCGCGTCTACAATCTGGTCAAGTGGTCCAACCACCGGGCCAAAACGGCACGCCGCGCATTCGCGGGACCGCACTTCCACCTTTGGAATCCGCCCATGAAAATCACTTCCGCACGCGTCATCGTCACCTGCCCCGGCCGCAATTTTGTCACCCTCCGTATCGAAACCGACGAGGGGCGGAGTGGCTTGGGCGACGCGACACTCAACGGCCGCGAACTTGCGGTCGCATCGTATCTCAACGACCACGTCATCCCGACGCTCATCGGGCGCGATGCGCACCGGATCGAGGACACATGGCAGTACTTGTATCGCGGCGCGTATTGGCGACGCGGACCGGTCACGATGACCGCCATCGCCGCCGTGGACACCGCGTTATGGGACCTGAAGGCCAAGGCCGCCAACCTGCCGCTCTACCAATTGCTCGGCGGCCGCAGCCGCGACGGCGTGATGGTCTATGGCCATGCCAACGGCAACGACATTGCGGAGACACTCGATGAAGTCGCGCGCTATGCCGACATGGGGTACAAGGCGATTCGCGCGCAAAGTGGCGTGCCGGGATTGGCGTCGACTTATGGCGTCGCCAAGGACAAGCTTTTCTATGAGCCCGCGGATTCGGCGCTGCCCACGGAAAATGTGTGGTCGACGAGCAAATACCTCGACCACGCGCCAAGGCTCTTCGACGCAATCCGCGCGCGCTTCGGCTTCGACCATCATATCCTGCACGACGTCCACCACCGCCTCACCCCGATCGAAGCTGGCAGGCTCGGCAAGTCACTGGAGCAGTACCGCCTGTTCTGGATGGAGGACCCGACGCCAGCCGAGAACCAGGCCGGCTTCCGGTTGATCCGCGAACACACGGTCACGCCGATCGCGGTGGGAGAGATCTTCAACACCATCTTCGATTGCCAGCAGTTGATCAGCGAGCAATTGATCGACTATATCCGCACCACGGTCGTCCACGCCGGCGGGATTTCGCATCTGCGCCGCATCGCGCATCTCGCGGAACTGCATCACGTGCGCACCGGCAGCCATGGCGCCACCGATCTGTCGCCGGTGTGCATGGGCGCAGCGCTGCACTTCGACACGTGGGTTCCGAATTTCGGCATCCAGGAATACATGCGGCACACGGCCGAAACCGAGGCGGTGTTTCCGCATGACTATTCGTTCCGGGACGGCTATCTGTACGCCGGGGAAACGCCGGGGCACGGCGTCACGATCGATGAACAACTGGCCGCCCGCTATCCGTACAAGCCCAGTGCGCTGCCGGTGAATCGCCTGGAGGACGGCAGCATGTGGAACTGGTAGCAGGAACTACTGCGCGGCGATGAAATGCCCCGACTTGCCGCCGGATTTTTCGAGGAGCCGCACATTCTCGATCCGCATCGCGCGGTCAGCGGCCTTGCACATGTCGTAGATCGTGAGGAGTCCGACGGCGGCCGCGGTGAGGGCCTCCATCTCCACCCCGGTGCGGGCAAGCGTTTCCGCAGTCACTTCGATCACTACGGACGATCCGTCGGCGGCGAACGCAAATTCCACCGCCACTCGCGTCAGCGGCAGCGAGTGGCACAATGGAATCAGGTCAGCAGTCCGCTTGGCCGCCTGGATCGCCGCAACCCGCGCCACACCCAGGACATCGCCTTTCTTCCCGTCGCCGCCTTTGATCAGCGCCAGGGTGGCCGGCCGCATGACGATCCGGCCGCCCGCGCGAGCAACACGTCTGGTTACATCCTTGGCAGCGATATCCACCATGTGCGCCTGACCGCGCGCGTCGAAGTGGGTAAAATAGAGGGTGCGTGCCTCGACCGCAGCCGCGCGCGCGGAGCCCCTGACCTTCTTCGCCATTGCCGCCACGGGCTTCGCCGCGGTTGCCTCGTTGCGTGAACGCGCCACCGGAATTGCCCTTCGTTTGAACTTGCTCGATCGGCGGGAATCTTAGCACCATCCCATGACGCCCAATTCCATCCCGAGATCGCAACAAATCCGCGCCGCGGACCGGCGGGCCCCGTCGCGCCCGCACCGGCGTGCCCGTGCCTGGACAGCGGCGCTCGTCGCGGTCGCACTGGCAGTCGCGCCGATTTCGCGTGCCCCGCTGCTGTCGGCGGCGGCGGCCCAGACGCCTGCGGATTCCGGCGAGCTTCGCAAGTACGGTACGATTCCACCGGTCCCCGTGCCCGCCCCCACGCTTCCCGATTCGAGCGAAATCCAGAAATATGGTTCGATCGGGGTAACCGCGGTGCCGCTTTCGCCCGGCCAGAAGTTGCCCGATCTTGGCGACTCGTCGCAGTCCATGATGTCCCCGACCCAGGAGCGCAAGCTGGGCGAAGACATCGTGCGCCAGATTCGCGGCGGTGGCGGCTTCCTCGATGATCCGGAAGTCAACGACTACCTGAACGAACTCGGCAACCGGCTGGTCGGTGCCACCCGGGACGTCCGGCAGGATTTCCTGTTCTTCGCCGTACCGGACCCGCAGATCAACGCTTTCGCGCTGCCCGGCGGATTCATCGGAGTCAACACCGGGCTCATCCTGCTCGCGCAAAATGAATCGCAATTGGCAAGTGTGCTTGCACACGAGATCTCCCACGTGACGCAGCACCATATGACCCGGGGCATGGAGAATCAGCAGAACGTGCTGATGACCACGCTCGCGGGCCTTGCGTTGGCGATCCTGGCCGCGAAGGCCGGCGGCTCGAACAGCGGCCAGGCGACATCGGCCGCCATTGCCGGAACGCAGGCACTGGCGGCGCAGCAGCTGATCAATTTCACGCGCGAGAATGAATACGAGGCCGACCGCGTCGGATTCTCTCGCCTCGTCGCCGCGGGATTCGACCCCAACGCGATGGCCACCTTTTTTGAACGTCTGCAGCGCTCGAGCCGGTTCGCCGAAGGCGCCGCACCGTCCTATCTGCGTTCTCACCCGATCACCTACGAGCGAATCGCGGAGGCCAAGACCCGGGCGCAGGATCTCCCGTACAAGCAGGTGCAGGATTCGCTGGACTTCCACATGGTGCGCGCGCTGCTGCAAAGCTATCAGGGGGAGGCGCGTGAACAGGTCGCCAACTTCGACCGGGCCATCGCCGAGAAGAAGTACAACAACGAGATCGCCGGACACTACGGGCTGGTCGCCTCATTGTTGCGCGCCAAGGACATACCGCGCGCGAAGGTCGAACTGGCCAAACTGGAAACTATCGCACCGCCGCACCCGATGGTCGAGGCGATGGCCGGCAATGTGCTGATGGCGGCCAATGAATATCCGGCAGCGGTCGCCCGCTTCGAATCCGCGTTGACCCGATATCCGAACAAGATGCAGCTGATCCACGATTACCCCGAGGCGCTGATCAAGGCGGACCGGCCAGCCGACGCGTCCGCGTTCGTGGAGCGCGAACTCGCCCGCTTCCCCGGGGAAGGACCGCTGCACGAAATCGCGGCCCGGGCCTACGCAGCGCAGGACAAGCGACTGAAGCAACACGAACATCAGGGCGAGTTCTACGCGTGGATAGGCAATCTGCCGCTGGCCGTTACCCAGTTCGAATTGGCGTCGAAGGCGGGTGACGGCGATTTCTACCAGTTGTCGGTCGTGGAAACCCGCCTGCGCGCGCTGCGGCTGGAAATGTCCGAGCAGCAACGTCTGGGTTACAGCCGCTCGGGATAGATTTCGTGGGCTGACGCAGTGCCCGTTCCCTTCCGGCGTGGAGCCGCGTTGCGATGTCCCGGCCCAACTGTCGTAAATGACAGTATCTTCGTCCGTTGCTCCCCAACTACAGTGATCGCCTGCGCGCATGGAGAACGCCATGCGTGCCGGTACGGGGAGCGCCATGAAGATCCTGATCGTCGATGACCATCCACTGATATTGCATGCGCTGGAACAGGTGCTGCCACGCCTCAACCACCAGGTCGAGGTGCTGGGCGCGATCGATCGGGCAGAAACGCTGACCCTCCTCGCCCGCCATCCCGACTGCGCGCTGGTGCTGCTCGACCTCACGCTGCCCGGTGCGCGCGGCCTCGATTTGCTGGCGGAACTGCGCCGCGACCGTCCACAGTTGCCAATCGTCGTGCTGTCGGCTACGCACGATTCCGCGACCGTGGGCGCCGCGATTGCCGCCGGCGCGCGCGGCTTCATCGCCAAGACAGCAAGTCCATATGCGCTGCTGGATGCCATCGAGACCGTCCTTTCGGGCGGCCGGCACGTCACTGCGGACCTGCGTTCCGCACCGCGAACCATCAAGGGCGTTCCCGTGGACATACTCGGGCTCACGCAACGGCAGTCGGATGTGCTACAGCTGCTCCTGCAGGGCAAGCCCAACAAGCTCATCTGCCGCGACTTGCGGCTCTCCGAAGGCACAGTCAAGGTGCACGTCAGTGCGATCCTCAGGGCGCTGAACGTGCATTCCCGTTCGCAGGCGATCGTGGAACTTGCCCGGCGAGGGATCAGTGTCGAGAATTCCGACGCGCGCAGCTGACGCGCATTCATGTCTTCGCCGGCTCATCGCTCGTGTCTCCGCTTGCCGGCATCGCTCCCGCGCTGATCGCACGCGCACGCGCGGACCAGGTCGGCGAACTCTACGCCGGCTGGCATCGCACTTCCCTGTCGATGCTGGTCGGAGCGGCACTCCTGTGTTCGGCGATGTGGGGGCAAGCGCCACCCTCGGTCATGGCGTTCTGGGTAGCGCTCATCGTCGCCAATCAACTTTGGCGCGGCGCACTGGCCAGGGCGTGGCATCGTGCGCAGCCAGGGCTTGCCGCGGCCCCGCGCTGGGGCCGGTATTGGGCCATCGGTTCAACGGTGGGCGGCGGATTGTGGGGCATTGCGGCCGTCACGATGTATCCGGATTCGCCACCGCACCAGGCGCTGCTGATCGTGTGCCTGTTCGGCGTCGTGCTGGGCGGATTGAATCTCACCGCCGTATACAAGCCGTCGTTCTACGGCTTCGTTGTCCCGGCGCTGATGCCGCTCATCCTCCGCGAAGCGCTGGTCGGCGACCATGTCCACGCCTTCACCGCACTGGTGTTGAGCGTCGTTCTGGGATTCGTGCTCGCTTTCGGGCACCACCTCAATGACGTGTTGACGCGCTCACTCGCAATTCGCTACGAAAACATCGATCTCATCGACGGACTCAAGAGCCAGACGCGCGCCGCGCAGGAAGCGCGCGCCGCAGCGGAAGCGGCCAACCGCGCCAAGAGCCAGCTGCTCGCGGCGGCAAGCCACGACCTGCGGCAACCTCTGCACGCTCTTGGACTCTATACGGCAGCCCTCGCGGCACGGGCGCGCGAAGCCCCGTGGCAATCGCTGGTCAGCAATGTCCAGAACGCCGTCCTTGCTCTCGAGGCGCAATTCGCGCAACTGCTCGACCTGTCGCAACTCGAGGCCGGCGCGCATACGCCCGAGCGCTCCCGCGTTGCCCTGGCACCGTTGTTCGCAAGGGTGGCGGCCGAATTCCGGCCACAGGCGGCGGCCAAGGGGCTGGTCCTGCGCTGCACAGCCACGCGCCTCGCCGTCGACAGCGACGCTGCGCTCCTCGAACGCATGGTGCGAAACCTGGTCGCCAATGCGGTGCGCTACACGTCGCGCGGCGGCATCCTGATTGGCGGGCGGCGCCGAGGCGCCATTGTTTCAGTGGTTGTCATCGACACTGGCGTTGGCATTGCGGCGGAACATGGCAACAGGATTTTCGAGGAGTTCTACCAGGTACGCGGCGGAAGCAAGACGACGACGGCGCCGGCGGGTATGGGCCTGGGACTGGCCATCGTTCGCCGTCTGGCGAAATTGCTCAGCCACGAAGTCTCTGTCGTATCGCGACTCGGCAGCGGTTCCTGTTTTCGCATTGATGCACCGAGGGCGGCCGATGCCGTGCATGCATTTACCGGAGCGGCACCGGCGTTTGCAGCAGCCGGACGCGCATCACTCCATGGGACGCTGGTTGCCGTAGTGGACGACGATCCCGCGGCAATCGACGCGATGACGGAGCTGTTCGCGATCTGGGGGGCAAGAGTCGTCGGCGGCCGCGATGCGCCAACGCTACTGGAAGCGCTGGGTCGGTGGGCGCGGTATCCAGACCTGGTCGTCGCGGACTTGCGTCTTTGCAATGGGGCAAGCGGTGTCACTACTGTTCGTGCGCTGCGCGATGAACTGGGATTTGCCGTTCCGGCTCTGATCGTCTCCGGCGACACCAGCGCGGCAGCGGAACGAGCTGCTCGTTCCGCAGGCCTTTCGCTGCTGCCCAAGCCGGTCGTGGCCAACGTCCTGGAGGCAGTGGCCACAGCGCTGGTCGCGCGGGCCGTGCCGCGCGCCGCATAGAGAACACCACAACCGCGATTGCGGATCCTCAAAAAATTCCGCCGGTACTGGTCGCGGCGCTTGGCGACCAGTACCGGCGGTCAGAGGAGAAAGGTGGCGGTCCCGCGCTGGCGCCACGGAGGGGGGCGCAACGCCGGAATCATTAAACGCGGAACCGCCGTAGTCTGTTCGGTTTGCTGTCGCGCAACCTTTGTGTTCATCAACCCATGAAGCCCAAGTCGGGCGCGAAGTTCTTCAGGTTCGGGAATACCTGGTCGATGTCGGCGCCTGGCATGCCGAACCATTTTGCGAGCGTTCCCCCCACCTGATCGATGGAGGTCGTCGGTATCCATGCGCCATTGTTGCCGGAATCGTCCGGGCCTCTGACGGTCAGGTCCGGGAACTTGCCATACATGTTGCCGCCCTTCACCGCACCGCCGAGAACGATGTGATGGCCACCCCATGCATGGTCGACGCCCGCACTGCCATTGCCGATGAATGTGCGGTTGAAATCCGAGCTCGTGAACTGCGTGACGTCGCTGGCAACACCATCGGCGACCGTGTAGTCGTAGAACGCCTTCATGGCCGGCGCCAATTGGTTGAACAAATTGGTCTGGTTGGTGACGGTCTGCGAATGCGTATCGAAACCGCCCATGCTGACAAAGAAGAACTGACGTCGGGCTCCGGTTGCGGCGCGCGCGTTGATGAGTCGTGCGACCTGCCTCAACTGTTGTGCAATCCCCGTGTTAAGCAGATTTCCTCCGACAGTGAATGCGTTGGTGATCACCGCAGGCGTGGAGGCCGGTACGGGCGCCAGGATCGGGTTGACCGTCGCATTGGCAAGCAGCGCCTGGCGCATGATGCCCGAGGCACCGGAGACAACCGTATTGGAGCTGCCGGTATTGAGCAGCGCTTGCAGCGCAGTGAAACGCGCCGCCGAATCCGTGCCCGTCTGTCCGGACACGGTCACACCGCCGTTTTGCGGGATCACCAGCGGCGCCGACTGTTTGCCGACGGTGAACAGCTGCTTTCCGGACACGGAAATCGTCACGGGAATGAGCGATCCCAGATTGGCGGCGACAAGTGATGGAGAATCCGCCGAGCGTCCGGCCCAACCGGTGGCCACCGCCACACCCGGCAGTTTGCCCATCCAGGCATTCTGTTGGTCCGAGTGCGAGAACAGGTTCTGCGGCCGATTGGTGCCCGCCTGATACTGCGCCTTGGTCAACGGCGCGAGCAGTGTCCCGGCATTGGCGATCACGGCAAGCGTGCCGCCCGTATACGTCGGCGCAAGTGACGCGAACGACGGATGGAATCCGAAAGTCTTGCCAGGGACGCTCGCGGCGCTGAACGGCAGCAGCTGCGCAGAGGTGATGGCCACATTCGAGCCGAGCGTACGCGTCGCCGCATATTGCGCGTAGTCCGTGACCGGGATGATCATGTTGTTCGAATCATTGCCGCCGAACAGGAACACGCAGACGAGTGCTTTGTAACCACCGACCGCTTGCGCTTTGGCGCTCTCGACCCCCCAGCGAAGCATGCCGCCCGCGGCCGCGCTCGCGGTGAGCGCGGAAGTCGACGTCAGGAATTTCCGGCGATTGGCATTCATGTCAGCGCTGCACCTGGAAGTGGTAGGACGAAAGGATCAGGTAGGCTCCCATCTGAGCGCGGGCTGTTCGTTCCGCCGCTGTGGGAGTCGCGCTGATCGGGACCGCAGTGACCGCAGTTACGACAAGCGCCTTGGCCGCAGGGTCAAGCTGTCCGCCGGTCAGGACCTCGCTGTACCGGGCGACCATCGCAGCGGGATTGGTCGCAAGCGCCGCAAACTGGGACAGGTCAAGTCTGGTTCCGGTCGCGTTCGGAATCGTCGCATCCGGCGCATAGCCGTTGTAGACCAGCGTGTACATCAGGTTCGCCCGCCCCACCGCCGAGTTCGTCGTGTGAATTGCGAATTCCGGCGCCAGCGTCGCCGTTCCCGGAATCGTCGCATCCGGTGGAAAGTAGTTGAACACCGTAGGCGAGAAGTACGGATCTTGGCCCAGGTTGTTTGTCGCACTCGACAGCCGATTGCCATCGGTGACCCCGTTCAGCGCACGAATCGCCGCGGTCACCGCAAGCACGGGCTCGCGCAGGCTGCCGAACGACGGATCGGGGGAGGCGACATTGCGCGCTTCGGAGTCCATCAATATCGCCTTGACCACGGCCTTCAAGTCACCGCGCACGCCAAGCCCGTTGTTCTTGAACACGGTGGAAATCCGCGCAAGGTAGGCAGGCGACGGATCTCCCGTGACCAGACGCTGGATCAGTTGCCGGCTTATGTACGCCGGCGTGTTCGGATGCATGAACACGTTCCGCACGGCCGCATCGAGATCCTGCTGCGGCGTCTGGTTGGCCGGCACGACGACCGAATTCAACAAGGTCTTGACCGATGTTTCATGCCCCGCGGACGCGGTCGTCGGATAGGTCACCATGTTCGCCGCATAGTACGGAGCATTCTTCTTGGTCGCCGGCGCCGTGGGATTGGCTGGATCGGCATACGTGTAACCGGTGAACACCTTCGCAAATTCCTTGATGGTGTTCTGGTCGTATGTCGGGATCGGGATGCCCTGAGCGTCGTTGATCGTCGTGCCGTCGTCGTTCAGCTCCTCGAGTCCGATCGAGAAGAGCTGCATTATTTCCCGGGCGAAATTCTCGTTCGCTACCCGGGCACCGCTCCCCCGGTCGTTGTTGACCATGTCCAGGTAGTTACCCATGGCCGGGCTCAGCGTGATCTTCTGCAGCAGCGTCTGGTAGTTGCCAAACGCTTCCTGGAACAGGATGCTCTGGTAGCGCGACATCGCGTGCGCATAGGAGAGGTCCGCTTCGTTGCCCGATGTCACGATGATCTGCGACAGTGCCCAGGCCACGCGCTGGCGCAACTGATCCGGGGCGGTCACTGCGTTGGTGAATAAATCGCGCTGGATGCCTGCCAGCGACAACTGGTCGCGGGCGCAGATCGCCTGTGGCGAATCTGCCGGGTAGCTCTTGTTCTGCGGGTCGGTCGTGGTGCAGGTCGGGGTCGACTTCAGCGAAATCACGTTGTATTTCGTGTCAGGGTAGCCGGACACCGGCTGAATGAACTGGTTGTCGATCCAGTTCCCCACACCCATGCTCACCACCTTCGCCGCTTCGCCTTGCGAGGCGCCGAAAGTCGCCTGGTTCAGCAATCGCCAGACGTTCGCGTCCGTCGTCGCCACCGGTGGCGGGCCGGAAATCGCGACCACGTTTTGCGTCAGTGCCGACGTAACGTTGCCCAGCAAGTCGGTCGCCGTCGCGTAGATCATGTGCGTACCGGCCGGCAGCGGAGCCGTAGTAAACGTGTAGGAGGGTCCGGTCGTCAGGTCAGCGACGTTCGCGCCATTCAAGTACAACGAGACCTTGGCGATCGTGCCGCCGGTTTCGGTGGCCGCGGCGGTGATCGTCACGGTTTGCGGTGCGATGATGAGGGTGTTGGACAGCGTGAACGTCACCTTCGGAACCAACCCCGCGGGGGCAGCAGAGATGGTCTCGATGATCGTGGCGCTGGTCGAAACCGCGTTGGCCGCATCGCCCGAATACTTCGCCGCGATACTGTGTGTGCCCGCGGTCAGTGTCGTGGTCGTGCACGCGGCGGTGCGTGAATTGCCGATTCCGGCAGCCAGCGGAACGACGGCGCAGTTGGCAATCGATCCGAAGCCATCCGTGAAATAGACGCTTCCCGTAGGAGCCGTGCCCGCCACCGTTGCTGTGAATGTGACGCTCGCGCCGCTTGCCGCCGGATTTGCCGAGCTGGCCACCGAGGTTGTCGTGGGTCCCGGGGCACTGCCGCCGCCGGCATTGATGACCTCGGAGAGCGTGCCGCTCGAAGCCATGTTGCCCGCATCGCCGGCATAGGCGGCCACGATGGTATGACTGCCCACCGTCAGCGTTGCGGTGCTGCACGTGGCGGTTCCGGTATTTCCGCTGGCGCCGAGCCCGACCGCCGCGCAGCCATTGATGACCGCGCCGTTGTCGGAAAAGCTGACGCCGCCCGTCGGCACCGTGCCGGTTACGGTGGCCACGAATGTCACGTTGGCGCCTGCTGCCGCCGGATTCGCGGTACTGAGCAGCGCCGTCGACGTGGCACCCATCCCGCTGCCGCCGCCGGGTGTCGCGTCCGCAAAGACCTGGTATGCGACCCCTTCAAAGGTGAACCACGGCCACGTCGCCTTGACGTGGTCGCGTTCGGGGCCGCTGGTCGTGTAGAAGTGGGCTCCCGTCCTCGTATTGAAGAAACGGTATAGGTCCTCGCTGCCGGCCATCGACTTGTTCATTGCGTAGTACACCGGGCCCTCATAGGCGAAGACCGGGAAGTGCAACAGGACGTAATCCTTTTCATCGGGGACGATCGTGTAGAAGTGCGTTCCCGTCGAGCTGTTGAAAAAGCGGTAGACCGGCTGGCTGCCCGTTACCTGCGTCTTGTATGCGTAAAACTGCACGCCTTCATAGTCGAACCACGGATATAGACGCAGGACCTGGTCCCGTTCCGCATCGTCGATGGTGTAGAAGTGCGTGCCCGTTCTCTCGTTGTAGAAACGGACGACCGGGTACGTTTGATCGGCGTATGCGACTTGCGCGGCAAGCCCGGCAGCGAGACCCAAGCCCAGCGCCAGGATTGCCGCCATTCCCGCCATACCCTGGAGCCCGCCGCGTGTGCGCGACACCGGGTTCTTGGACCAGCTGAGTACGCCCTGCATCATCAGCCTCCGGTCTCGGGACAACGGATGTCGTGGTTGGCTCGTTCGTTTGCTTCTCACTGGTCTCCATTGCGAGACCCTCGTGGACGTCGAAACGCTCCCTGGGGAGTTGATTATTCACAGGCGAGTTATTAATTTCAAGTGTTTTTTTGTTTTATCGACAAACGGCGCATTTTGCTTTTCTTTGATGCACACGTCATTTTCGATAACTGTTTTATTACATTGATTATTATATGATTAAAGCTACCTATATGACGCTATCCGGCTGTATTCAAAGGCTGTTCATGACATCCGCATTGTCGGTGAATCCGGCAAATCATCCCAATCAACAGTCTTTCCAGCTGATGTTTTGCGATAGTTCAGGTCCCTTAAGCCGACATGGTCCCGGCCGGATATTTTCATGCCATGGAAATGGGCTCGCCCGACGCTGGCAGGTGAACCCGGACGAGAAATTCGGTTTCTCGTTGCCGGATTCCTCAATTGTTGGTAGCGAACCCGCCGTGGAAGTGAAGCAGCTAGGGCGGGCAACGCGTCGCGACCGCGCGTCAAGCCGCGTCGCGCATTCAGGGCGCGGATCAGCCGGATCCCGGTCGCTGCCTTGGCAGGACGCGGCGATTGCCGACTATGCGGTTGTCATGGATTTGTGGAACTAGTTGCGTTAACTTATTGTATTTATTTCTATTTTTGTGACGGCCTGTATCGTCATTGCATCATACGATTGCGCTGAGAGGCGCAAAAAAAGGGCGTGCAAGCGCACGCCCAGTCCACGCAAACCAATGTCTTGCCGGGAACCGCGCGAAAGTGAATTCGCGCGGTGCCGGAAGCCCGCGTCAGCCGCCGCTTTGCATGTGCTGTTGCATCCTTGCGCGCATTGCATCCATGCGCGCCAATTGCCCCGAGAGGGCGTTGCGCACGACCGTCACCTGGTCCGGCCTCAAATTGGCGTAGATTGCGAGCCACTGATTGCGCACACTCTGGCGCAACGTTGCATTGCTGGCGTGCATGCCGTCGGCGACTGCGGCGACCTTGGCAAGGTCCGGCGTTGCGTTGGCAAGTTCGGCCGCCAACGCGTCATGCACGGCTTGCATATTGGCGCGCTCCGTGACGAGAGCCGACTTGGTTGCCACACTGGCGTTGGTCCAATTCAGCTGTTGCGACGTATCGAGGTTGAGCTGGTCCTTGACCGAGGCCAGCACCTGCTCGATTCCCATGCCGCCTCCCGGTCCTTGCCCATGCCCGTGCCAGTGTCCCGCCGGGCCCACCTGCTGCGCCATCGCCGTGACCCCCGTCAACGCCAGCAGGGCCGTCGCGGCAATCGAGGCCAGACGAAAAGTACGATGTTTCAGAGTTCGTGCTTGCATGATCATTCCTCTTCCAGAGTTTTCCTGTCGGGTTTGCATCGTCGGCCTCGCATCACGTCCGAATTCGTCCGATGCGATGGTTCGAGCGCCATTGTCCCCGTATCGTTCGGTGTTCCGTTGCGGTGTATTGCAACCGGACATTGCGCGTGCCCGGCTGACGTTACAATTGATTACAGTACGGATACCCTGAGCAGCACGCCCAGCCGTTCTAATGGCACCCATGGCCTCCAAGTCCGCCCCACCCAAGATTCTGGTCGTCGATGACGACGTACGCCTGCGCGACCTGCTGACGCGCTATCTGGGCGAGCAGGGGTTTCAGGTCGCCTCCCTCGCAGACGCGCGCGACATCGACAAGAAGCTGCAGCGCGATCCGCCGCATCTGCTCGTGCTCGACTTGATGCTGCCCGGGGAAGATGGGTTGTCCGTATGCCGCCGACTCCGCGGCGCGGGAGAGACGGTGCCGATCATCATGCTCACCGCCAAGGGCGAGGAGGTCGATCGCATCGTCGGCCTCGAGATGGGCGCCGACGACTACCTCCCCAAACCCTTCAATCCGAGGGAGCTTGTCGCGCGCATTCATGCCGTGCTGCGCCGGCAGGGGGAACGGCTGGCACCCGGTGCGCCGGTCGACGAGGGCAGCGTGCCATTCGGGCCCTTCGCGCTCGACCTCGCCGCGCGAGCGCTGCTGCGCGAGGGCACGAGCATTGCGCTGACCACAGGAGAATTCTCGCTGCTGAAGGTGTTCGTGCAGCACCCGCGTCAACCGCTCGCACGCGAAAAACTGATGCTGCTGGCGCGCGGCCGCGACCACGAAGTCTTCGACCGCGCAATCGACGTCCAGGTCTCGCGGCTGCGCAAGCTTGTCGAACCCGATCCCGCCAATCCGCGCTTCATCCAGACGGTATGGGGCTTCGGCTACGTGTACGTTCCCGACCTGGCCGCGCCAGGTGACGACGGACAATCGGCGGCGATCGGCGACAGCGAAGGCGCCTCGTGACGATCCTCCCGCGCTCGCTGTTCGGGCGCCTTGTCCTGTTACTGGTCACCGTCGTTGCCTTGGCGGTGCTCACGAGCATCGTCATGTTCCGGCACGATCGCTCCGAGCTCCTGGTCCGCCAGTTCAGCGACACCAAGCTCACGCAGTTGCAGGCGCTGCGCGCCGCGCTGGAAAGTGCGGAGGGCCCCCACCGGAGGGAAACGTTGCAGCGTCTGAACCGGGAATACGAAGTGCGCATCGTTCCGGAAGACGAACGTCCCAACATCGGCCAGCCTGCGCTGGGTCCGATGTTCGCCGATCTCGAGGGGCGCCTGCGCGCGAACCTCGGCCCCGACACGGAGGTTCGCATAGCGCCCCGCTTGCGCCTGCTGCTCGTGCGCGTCCACGCGGGCGGTGTAGGTTACTGGGTGGGGTTTCCGATGCCCGACCGTCCGGAAGCGCCGGATGTCCCGTCGCGAGCATTGACGTGGACGCTGGTCGTGCTTGCACTGCTGTTGGCGGCCGCGTATGTCTTCGCGCGGATTCTCGCGCGTCCGCTACGGGAACTGACGAGCGCGGTCGATCGCGTGGGCCGTGGCGAGACGCCGCCGCCGCTGCCGGAATCCGGCCCGTCGGAAATTGCTGCGGTCAACCGCGGGTTCAACGCCATGCTCGGGAATCTGCGCCAAATTGAACGCGATCGCGCCGTGCTGCTGGCCGGCGTTTCGCACGACTTGCGCACGCCGCTGGCGCGGTTGCGGCTCGGCATTGAACTGGGAACGCGCGACGAAGCCACCCACGCCGGCATGGTCGCCGACATCGACGAAATGGACCGCATCATCGGTCAGTTCCTGGACTTTGCCCGCGACGATGCGGCGACGGCGTTGCAGCCGGCCGACCTGAATGAGATTGTCGCGGCGTGCGTGGATCGTTATACCCAGGCGGGCCGGCCGGTGACCTTTACGCCCGGCAATATCCCGCAGTTGCCGCTCAAGCGCACCGCGATCTCGCGGCTTGTCGCCAACCTCATCGACAACGCACTGGCCTACGGCGCGCCGCCCGTGCAGCTGCTCACCGTGCTTTCCGGTGATCGCGTCCTGCTCGACGTGGCCGATCGGGGTGCCGGCATTCCTGCCGATCAGGTCGAACGCTTGAAGCAACCGTTCACGCGCGCTTCCATGGCACGGGCGCGGGAGGACGGCGCGGCCGGCGCGGGACTGGGTCTGGCGATCGTCGACCGGATCGCACGGCTGCATGGCGGCACCTTCGACCTGTCGCCGCGCGACGGCGGAGGCACCGTTGCGCGGATCAGCTTGCCGATTTCCGCATAGGTCGGCGCATGTCTAGGAGCCTGTCGGGCTCCTATGGACCGGCGTTCCGGTCACGCATCTGCAACAGAACGGTCGCCAATGCGGCGATGCCCTCCTCGCGTCCGGCAAAGCCAAGCCGCTCGGTCGTCGTGGCCTTGACCGAAATGCGCGTTTCGTCGCAGTTTAGATCGAAGGCGAGATTCGCGCGCATTGCGGGAATGTGGGACGCGATCTTCGGTGCCTGCGCAATCACGGTCGAATCGACGTTGCCGATCTCCCATCCTGCATCGAATGCCAGCGCGAAGACGTGCCGCAGCAGCGCGCGGCTGTCCGCCCCGCTCCATCGGGGATCGGTATCCGGGAAGTGCTTGCCGATATCGCCCAGCGCCAGGGCGCCGAGGATCGCGTCCGCGATCGCATGCAGCAGCACATCGGCGTCGGAATGGCCGGCAAGGCCACGCTCATGGGGAATCGTGACCCCACCGAGGATCAAGGGACGCCCGGCGACCAGCGCGTGAACATCGAATCCGTTGCCAATGCGCAATGTCATCTTGAGTCTTCGAAAGTTGCCTGCGACGCAAGAATTGCCGCCGCCAACGGGAGGTCATCGGGAAACGTGACCTTGAGATTGGACTGGCTGCCGCGGACGAGCCGCGGCGACAGGCCCAGCGCTTCCACGGCCTGCGCCTCGTCCGTGCATTCGAGCGCGCTAGGTTGCGCCAATGCGCGTGTCAGCACGCCGTAGCGAAACATCTGTGGAGTCTGTGCCTGCCACAGCCCGGCGCGATTTTCGGTGCGCAACACGCGCGGCGCGTCGACATCGCCGTCACTGCGCTTCAGCGTATCGGCGACCGGGACCGCGAGCAGGCCGCCGACGGCATCATTGATCAGGTGCTCAACCAGCCTGACGAGTGCATCCTGGGGCACGCAGGGACGGGCGGCATCGTGGACCAGGATCCAGTCGTCGTCGCGACACGTTCCGGCGAGTGCCTGCAGCGCGTTGCGGACAGTATCACTGCGAGTGCCGCCTCCGCAGCGCAACACGGTAACACCGTCCCGAACGCCGATCTCGCGATCGTAATACAGGTCGTCGGACGCGATGGCCACCGCGATCCCATGGAGATCCAGTGCATCGCGCAGGCGATCCATCGTGCGTGCGAGCAGCGGTCGCCCAGCCAACGCCGCGTATTGCTTGGGCGTGGTCCCTCCGAACCGGGAGCCGCCGCCGGCGGCCGGGACCAATGCGATCAGGCGAGCTTCCGTATTTGTCGTCACAGCAGCATCGCAATGCGCTCCTCGCCGAGCGGCGCAAAGCCCAACCGCTCGTAGAAACGCCAGGCGCCCGCGTTGTCGCGATGGCAGCCGCAATCGATGCGCGTGATGCCCTGCACGCGCAGATGTCCGATCAGCGCCGCCAGCATTCCATTGCCGACGCCCCTGCCCTGCCAGCCGGCGTGGATCGTGACGTCGTCGAGTTTGGCGACCACCGACCCGCGCGACGTGGAAATGCCGTAGCAAACCACGCACGAGCCCACCGTCCGGCACAATGCGCCGTCTCGAACCTGCGCGAGCCACACGAACCCGATCTCGGGACGGGCGAGAAACAGGTCGAGCGCGCGCTCGAGCGCCACCGGTCCGCCGTCCCCATATGTCGCGGCGGACGCGCGATAGTGTTCGTCTTCACCGAGAAAAGCGCCGAGCAATGCGCGAGCGTCGCCGCGCGTCACTGCGGTCATCGGAGCACAACGCAATCCCGGAGGCGCGCTCACGATGCTGCCACCAACCGCTCCAGCGCGACGCGGATCCGACCTGGAACCGGGCTCGGGCGCTGCGTCGCGCGCTCGACCCACACGTGCACGAAGTGGCCCGTCGCGGCCGGCGCCTCGTCTGTGCTCCGGAACAGCGCGATTTCATAGGTCACGGATGAGTTGCCGATCCTTGCCACGCGCAGCCCGGCGTCGATGATGTCTGGGAACGACAACGGCCGGTGAAAGCGGCAGGAAGTCTCGACCACCAGCCCGATGACGGGCGCATCGTGAATGTCGAGGCCTCCGGCACGGATGAGATGTTCGTTCACCGCAGTATCGAAATAGGAATAGTAGGTGACGTTGTTCACGTGCCCATAGTTGTCGTTGTCCATCCAGCGCGTCGGGATGGACAGGAAATAGGGGTAAGCAGCGCGGCGATCGCGCGTCGCCGTGATTCCGGCCGTGGTCGTCATGGGGAACGGGAAGTATTCATCATGCGCTGGTCGAGGAGCTCGACCCAGTGCCGCACCGGAGTGCGCGTACCCGATTCCAGATGGGTCATGCAACCGATGTTCGCCGTCGCAATCACATTCGGGCGCGACGCTTCGAGCGAGCGCAGCTTGTTGGCCTTGAGTTGGCCCGCCAGCTTCGGCTGCAGGACCGAATAGGTTCCCGCTGATCCGCAGCACGTGTACGCGTCGGCAACGGGGACGAGCGAATGGCCCAACGCCTGCAGGATTTCCTCCACCTGACCGCGGATCTTCATGCCGTGGGCAAGGGTGCACGGCGGATGAAATGCGATGCGCTGCGGACCTTGGTCCATCGCCACCAGCGGCGCGATCCTCGGCCATTCCGCCGTGACGATCTCGATCGGGTCCCGCGCAATGCCGGCGATCCTGCGCGCCTTGGCTGCGTATGCCTCATCTCGCGCCATGAAATGTCCGTAATCCTTGACCATCACGCCGCATCCGCTGGCGGTCACGACGATCGCCTCCACACCCTGCTCGACGTGAGGCCACCAGGCATCGATGTTCCTGCGGACAATGCTCCGCGCTTCGTCGGTAGCACTCAAGTGATGCGACAGCGCGCCGCAGCAACCGCCTCCGGCAGCGCGCAGCACAGAGATGCCGATGCGGTCGAACACGCGCGCGGTCGCGGCATCAATGTTGGGTTTCAATGCAGGCTGCACGCAGCCTTCCATCAGGAGCAGCCTGCGCGCGTGCCGGGGTGCGGGCCACGCGGCGGGCGCGCGTGGCCACCGGAATGCGGTCGCCCAGTTCGCGTGGCAGCAGTCCCTTCAGCATCCGGGCGGATGAAACGGCCGCGGTGAGCAGCGACCCCGACAGCAGCGCGCGGCGCAGGCTCCATCGCTGCGCGGCCTCGGACGGCGTGCGGCCAACCTTGCGCTCGACGATCGCGCGCCCGATGTCGAGCAAGCGGCCATATTGCACGCCGGAGGGGCACGTCGTCTCGCAGTTGCGGCAGGTGAGGCAGCGGTCGAGGTGCGTCTGGGTCTTCGTGGTGACCGGATCGCCCTCGAGCACTTGCTTGATGAGATAGATGCGACCGCGCGGTCCGTCGAGCTCGTCGCCCAGCAGTTGATAAGTGGGGCAGGTTGCCGTGCAGAATCCGCAATGCACGCACGAGCGAAGGATTGCGTCGGCTTCGCGCCCTTCGGTCGTGTCGCGGAATTCGGCGGACAGCTCAGTTTGCATCCTCAGTTCCCACCATTGGTCTGCATCGAGGTTGTCAGAATTCCGGATAGAGCCGGCCGCGATTGAGGATGCCATGCGGGTCGAACGCCGTTTTCAGTCGCTGGTGCAGGGCATGCAAGGCAGAAGTGAGCGGATGGAACACGCCGGTGCTCTTGTCCTTTGCCCGGAACAGCGTCGCGTGGCCGCCGTTCGCCGCAGCCCACAAGCGCACCCGTTGCGCTTCCGTGCGTTCGCCGGCGGCAAGCCAGCGCAATCCTCCGCCCCACTCCACCAGCTGCTCGCCACCCAGGTCAGTGTAGGGCGCCGTCGATTTGACGGACAACCGCCACAACGGCACGTCGAACGTGCGCGTCCCGGAAAAATACATATGGGAGTGGTCGCGCAGGCTGGCCCAGTAACCGCCGGCGTCGGGCACCCGCTCGCCGCCCAGCTTCGCGACTGCGGCCGCAACGGCTGGCTGCGCCCCCGACAAACGCACCCGCATGCGTCCGCGATGAAAGCACGTGGCCGACAACGGCAGCGGTTGCGCGCCCCATTCATTGCCCATGCGAATCGCCTCGTCGACCGAACACGCGAATTCGAGCGTGGCTTCGGCCTTCGGCATCGGCAGGCATTTGACCGACACTTCGGTGATGACACCCAGCGTGCCCAGCGCGCCGGTCATCAGGCGCGCCACGTCGAAACCCGCGACATTTTTCATGACGCGGCCGCCGAAGGACAAGTCCTGGCCGGTGCCATCGAGGATTCGCACGCCGAGGACCAGATCCCGCACTGCTCCCGCGTAGGGACGCCGCGGCCCGGACAAACCGCTGGCAACAACGCCGCCCAGCGTACTTCCTTCGCCGAATTGCGGCGGCTCGAATGCGAGCATCTGACCTCGCGCACGCATCTCGCTCTCGATGGCCGCCACCGACGTGCCGGCGCGCGCGGTGAGTACAAGCTCGGTGGGTTCGTACTCGACGATGCCGGCATAGGCCTGAGTTTCGACGATGTCGCCCAGCGGCGGACCACCGTAGAAGTCCTTCGTTCCGCCCCCCCGAATGCGCAGCGGTGTGCGGTCCTCCACGGCCTTGCGAATCCTCGCCTGCAGTGCTTCGAGCGCCGGATCCATCACCGTCATCGCAGACGTCCCGCGGCCAGAAGCTTTTCACGATAGATGATCCGCGGCTCGTCGGCGTCCACGATGGTGGTCTCGGCGAGTGCAGCGCTCTCCCATTCCTTCAGATAAGGATGCACAAGCAGCGCGCGCAGATACGCTCCTGCCGCGCCCGCCGGTTGCACGCCGTACGTCTGGTAGCGAAATGCAACCGGACCATAGAAGACATCTGCCAGCGAGAATTCGCCGCACAGATAGTCGCCGCCAGCGCCGAAGCGGCGTCGCGATTCTGTCCAGATTTCTTCCACCCGCGCAATGTTCGCAACCAGTGCATCAGACCATGGTCGGACGTCGAGGCGTTCGCGTATGCACATCGTCATGTCGTTGCGCAACGCTGCGAAACCCGAGTGCATTTCCGCCGCGATCGAACGAGCCCACGCGCGCCCCACAGGGTCGGCCGGCCACATGCCCGGATGCCGCTCGGCCAGGTACTCGCTGATTGCCAATGAATCCCATACCGCGGTCGTTCCGTCGTGGAGTGCCGGCACCAGTGCCGTCGGCGAGAAGGCGCGATTGTCGGTGTTGTACGTTCCGCGCAGGCCAATGACGACTTCGCGAAACGGCGCGCCGCAGAGCCTGGTTGCCAGCCAGCCGCGCAGCGACCACGACGAATAGTTCTTGTTGCCGATGTAGAGTGTATACATGTCAATGAGCACGTCAGGGGGGCACGGTCTTGCCCGGGTTCATGATGTTGCGCGGATCGAGTGCGCGCTTGATCGACTGCATCAGTTCGACCGCCTCGCCATGTTCGGCCACGAGCGCCTCGAGCTTGTGGACGCCGATGCCATGCTCGCCGGTGCAGGTGCCGCCCATGGCAATGGCGCGCATGCTGACGCGCTTCGCCAGCCCTTCGGCACTGGCGCGCTCGGCGGGCGAGTTCGGATCGAACAACACCGTCAAGTGGAAATTGCCGTCGCCGACGTGGCCCACGATTGGCGCGATCAGGCCGGTGGCATCGGCGTCGGCTTTGGATTCGAGGACGCAATCGGCAAGGCGCGAAATCGGCACGCAGGCATCGGTGGCAAAGGCCTGTTTGCCGGGATAGCACGCCTTTGAAGCGTAATAGGCGGCGTGCCGGGCTTTCCACAGGCGGCCGCGATCTTCGGACCGCGTGGCCCACTCGAAGGCGCTGCCGCCGTGTTCCGCCGCAATTCCCTGCATCATCTCGGCTTGTTCCTGCACACCCGCGTTCGATCCGTGAAACTCGAAGAACAACGTCGGCGCCGGTTTGAACCCTTCGAGCTTCGAATATCTTATGCAAACGTCCATCTGAACCTCGTCCAGCAATTCGATCCGGGCGACTGGAATGCCGACCTGCATCGCGACGATCACGGTATCGACCGCCGATTTGAGGTCCGGGAACTGGCAGACCGCGGCGCTGACGGCTTCGGGAATTCCATAGAGACGCAGCTGGATTTCGGTGATGATGCCCAGCGTGCCTTCCGCGCCGACGAACAGGCGCGTGAGGTCGTAGCCGGCGCTCGACTTGCGGGCGCGGCCGCCCGTCCTGACGAGTCTGCCGTCGGGAGTTACCACGGTCAGCCCGAGGACGTTCTCGCGCATCGTCCCGTAGCGGACGGCATTGGTTCCGGAGGCACGTGTCGAAGCCATTCCGCCGATTGTCGCGTTGGCCCCCGGATCGATCGGGAAGAAGAGCCCGGTGCCTTTCAGTTCCGCGTTGACCTGTTCCCGCGTCACACCGGCCTGCACGCGGCAATCCAGATCCTGTGCATTCACCTCGAGCATGCGATTCATCTGCGACAGGTCGACGCACACGCCGCCGTAGAGTGCAGCCACGTGACCCTCGAGCGAGGTGCCGATGCCGAAGGCGATTACCGGGATGCGGGCCGCATGACAGAGCCGCACTATCGCGGCGACTTCCTCGTTGGTGTGCGGGAACACGACGACATCGGGAAGCGCTGCGTCCGCCATGCCCTCGCCGTGTCCGTGCTGCTCACGGATGGCGTTGCTGGTGACGGCGCGCTCCGCGAAGTCCTCTGTCAATCTTCCGACAATGGCCGCGACATCGGCGGCGGTGGGGCGCGCGCGCAGATCGGTTGGAGCATTCATGACGGACCTCGACTCATTGACGCGCTCAAAAACGTGGAATGTCCGGATGCGGCACCCGTCCGTCATGCACATGCTTCTTCCCGAATTCGCCGCACCGCGCGAGCGTGGGGACGGCCTTGCCGGGATTGAGCAGGCCCGACGCATCGAATGCATGCTTGATCGCGTGGAAGCGTTCGAGCTCGGTGGAGGTAAACTGGATGCACATCGACGAAAGCTTTTCGATACCGACGCCATGTTCGCCGGTAATCGTGCCGCCGGCCTCGATGCAAAGCGCGAGAATGCGGTCCCCGAATTCGATCGTCTTCGCGGACTCACCCGGCTTGTTCGCATCGAACAGTATCAGCGGGTGCAGATTGCCGTCGCCGGCGTGGAACACGTTCGCGCAGGTCAGGCCGAACTCCGTTGACCACGTCGCGATCTGGCGCAATACGCGCGGCAGCGCAGCGCGCGGGATGGTGCCGTCGATGCAATAGTAATCCGGCGAGATGCGCCCCACTGCCGGAAAGGCCGCCTTGCGCCCCGACCAGAGAAGCAGGCGCTGTGCGTCGTCCTTCGATACCCGGATTTGCGTGGCCCCGGCTTCAGCCAGCAGGCGCTTGATTTCCGTCATTTCCGCAGCGACTTCCTCGTGCGTCCCGTCGGACTCGACGAGCAGCACGGCGGCGGCGTCCAGCGGGTAATCGGCATGAACGAACTCCTCGACCGCGCGCGTGGCGGGTTGGTCCATCATTTCGAGCCCGGCAGGGATGATGCCGGCACCGATGATGGCCCCGACTGCCGCCCCCGCATGCTCCACGTCGGCGAAGGCAGCCAGCGCCACCTGCGCTTGCTGCGGCTTGGGGCAGAGTTTCACGGTGACCTCGGTGATCACTGCGAGCAGGCCCTCGCTGCCGGTGATGAGCGCCAGCAGGTCATAGCCCGCGCTGTCCAGCGCCTCGCCGCCGAATTCCACGATCTCCCCGGTGATCAGGACTCCGCGGACACGGCGAACGTTGTGCACCGTCAAGCCATACTTGAGGCAATGCACGCCGCCCGCATTCTCGGCGACGTTGCCGCCGATCGAACACGCAATCTGCGACGACGGATCCGGCGCGTAGTAGAGTCCGTGGATCGCCGCAGCTTCGGAAATGGCGAGATTGCGAACGCCGGGCTGCACGGTCGCACTGCGCGACAGCGGGTCGATCGCAAGTATCCTGCGGAATTTCGCCAGCGACAGCACCACCCCGCGCGGATCCGGCACCGCGCCTCCCGAAAGGCTCGTGCCTGCACCGCGCGCAACCACGGGGACCCGTGCCTCGCAGCATGCTTCGAGAATCGCCACGACCTGTGCCTCGTCTTCTGGCAACAGCACGGCGGTGGGTTGCTCACGGTAAAGCGTGAGCCCGTCGCATTCGTAGGGCCGCGTGTCCTCAGGCGAAGTCAACACTGCAGCCGGCGGCAGGATAGCCGCGAATCGCGCGTGAATAGAATCGTCGAGCATGGAGACGGTACCCGCAAAAACCGTGGCTCTGGCAACAGCCGGGACGGCCGCGGCACTGGTCGATTATTTCACAAAGCCTCTCGCCGTGGGGCGTGCCAGGATCAACCGGACGTACACCGGACGTCAAGGTTTCGCTATACAGCCCGCGGCGTCTTCCCTAGAATCGACGGGCCAGGCGCCACAACAAGAACCCGGGCGCGTCGGTAAATTGCCCCGTCCTCAAGGAGGAAATCATGCGGAACTGCCGCCTGCTTAGCTCGATCATTGCCGCCGCGATCGTCGCGGCCCTGCCGACCGCACGCGCCGTCGCGCAGGAAACCCTGAAAATGAATATCTCGGTCAGCCAGAACTCGCACTATGGAGTCGCCGTCGACACGCTTGCGCGGGAGGTCGAGAAGCGCACCGGCGGCCGCTACAAGATACAGAACTTCTACTCGGGAGCATTGGGCGCCGAGCGCGAGTCCATCGAGGCCGTGCAACTGGGTACGCTCGATCTCACCATGTCCTCGACGGGACCTATTCCCAATTTCGTTCCGGAAGTCGCGATCCTCGACATCCCGTTCCTGTTCAAGGACTACAACCACGCGCGGAGCACGCTGGATGGCCCGATCGGCCAGGAAATGCTGAGCAAATTTCCGGCCAAGGGCCTGGTCGCGCTGGCCTGGGGCGAAAACGGCTTTCGCCACATGACCAACAACAAACGGCCGGTGAACGTACCCGACGATTTGAAGGGCCTCAAGATGCGCACGATGGAGAATCCGGTGCACATCCAGGCCTACAAGCAATTCGGCATCATTCCGACGCCAATGGCCTTCACGGAGGTCTTCACCGCGTTGCAGCAGGGCACGGTCGATGGCCAGGAAAATCCGCTGTCGGTGATTTCGGCGGCGAAGTTCGACCAGGTGCAGAAATACATGACGCTGACCGGCCACGTGTACTCACCAGCGCTGATCCTCATGAACAAGGGGAAATGGGACAAGTTGTCCGCCGCCGACAAGCTGGCATTCGCCGAGTCCGCCAAGGAAGCGGTGAAAGCCAATCGCGCGCGGATCGACGAGGACGAACGCCGGGCGGTCGTGGATCTGCGCGCGAAAGGCATGACCATTGTGGAATTCGTCGACAAGTCCAAGTTCCAGGCCACTCTCGCGCCCACGTTTGTCGAGTTCGGCAAGAAATTCGGCCAGGACAACATCGACAAAATCCGCAACTACCAGTGACGCAGATGTGCGCTGGCGGTCCGCCGCAGCGGGAGCCGCATTTCCCTGCGGCCGGTGTGCTGCCGTTGCGACAGACCTGCGGAACATGGTGCGGCAGCGATAAGGGTTGCTTCCGCCCGCTGAATTTCGATGCGTAACGCGTTCCTCACGTTCGAACGGTGGACCACCGGACTGGCGTTGTTCCTCGCATGCACGATGCTGGTGATCGCAGCCTGCCTCGGGCTCTACCAGATCCTGTCCCGGTTCGTCTTCCACCAGCCGGCCGAATGGTCGGAAGTGCTGATCCGCTTCACGCTGATCTGGATGGTGTTCATGGGCGCGCCCACGGCATTCCGGCAGGGCGCGATGGTGTGCGTTGACCTCGCGCACCGCAAGGCCGGCCCCGTTGGCAAGCGTTTGCTCGACACGCTCGCGGCCGCAGCGTCGCTGGTCCTGGTCGCAGTCATGCTCTGGTTCGGTGTCGAGTATGCGTGGCGCGGCCGCTTCCAGACCATCAGCGGGCTGGAGTCGTTCTCGATGACCTGGGCCTACGTGGCCCTTCCCGTCGGCGCGATGTTCTGCGCCATTGCGATCATCGGCTGCCTGCTCGACCCGCGGCGGCACGAACTCGAAACGGCGCAGTAACCTCCCGCCCGACCGCGACCATGCCCGGTTCGATGCTCTTCACGATGATGCTGTGCTTCGGGCTGTCGATTTCGGTCGCGGTTGCGATCGGTCTCGCGAGCTTGGTGGGCGCCGCGCAGGCCAACCTCAATTTCGTGGCCGTCGTGAAGGAAATGTTCTCGGCGATCAACAAATTTCCCCTCGCCGCAATCCCGTTCTTCATCCTTGCCGGCAATCTGATGGAATCCGGCGGCATTTCCGCGCGGCTGGTCGAGTTCGCCAAGTCGATCGTGGGCGGAATCCAGGGTGGACTTGCGGCGACTTGTGTGCTGACGTGCATGATCTTCGCCGCCGTCTCCGGGTCGAGTGTCGCGACCACCTTCGCGATCGGCACCATCCTCATTCCGGCGCTCATCAAGCACGGCTATCCGACCACCTATGCGGCGGCATTGCAGGCGGCCTCCGCGGAACTGGGGGTCATCATTCCGCCGTCGATTCCGATGATCCTCTATGGCGTGTCCGCGGAAGTATCGATCGGCGAACTGTTCATTTCGGGCTTCGGACCCGGCCTGCTCATCGGGTTTGCGCTGATGGCATTCGTCGTCATCCACGCGCGCATCAAGGGCTATGGCAAGGCAGACCGCGACGACCGCCAGCCGTTCCGGGTCGCCACGCGCAAAGCTCTGCTCGCGCTGATGATGCCGGTGATCATCCTTGGCGGCATCTATGGCGGCATATTCACCCCTACGGAGGCTTCGGTCGTCGCGGTCTTCTACGCGTTGATCGTGGGCGTTGGGATCTATCGCGAGACCAAGATATCCGATCTGCCGCGCGTATTGAAGAAGAGCGCAATCTCGTCCGCCGTGATCCTTTTCATCATTGCCAACGCCGGACTGTTCAGCTATCTCATCACCCGCGCCGGCGTACCCGAAACAATCGGCGCGCTGCTCGTGCAGTGGCTGCAATCGCCGACGTTGTTTCTGCTGGGCGTCAACGCGGCGCTGTTCGTCATCGGCATGTTCATCGAGACGTCCGCATCGATCATCGTCCTGGCGCCCATACTGGCGCCGGTGGCACAGCACTTCGGCATTGATCCGGTCCACTTTGGCATCGTGATGGTCGTCAATCTGGCGTTGGGCATGATCACTCCGCCCTTTGGCGTCAATCTGTTCGCCGCCTGCACCGTGGCGCGCATTTCGCTGGACCAGATCGTCACCCGGCTCATCCCCTTTGTCCTGGTGGTGTTGGCCTGCCTGTTGGTGATCACGTATGTTCCGATTCTGTCGATCGGTCTGCGCGACCTGGTTTACGCGAAGTGAACCGGCCCTTGCCGCGATCCGCGTGAGGATGCGGACGAGCGCCGCCCAGCGGCCGCGTCACGCCTAAGAAACCACTGATCAAGTCCCGCATAGTCAGCAGCGTCGCGCTGGCGGTATGATGCGCAGGGCGCGCAGCGGGTTTACCGGTCGCTGCCGGTTGTGGGCGGCCCCAAAATGAATCAGGACGAAATCTACGCCAAGACGGAATTGGGAACGAGGGAACTCGTCGAGCGGCGGATGGGCCTCGCCATCGATGTACGACGGCTGCTGATCCTGGTCGACGGCAAACATACGGTGGCACAGATCCTGGCGAGGGGTCAGGCAATCCACGCCGATGCCGCAGCGTTCGAGGAACTGGAACGCGCGGGCCTGATCATGCGCCTGTTCGGCGCCCGCTCAACCGAGCAGCTTCAGGTCGAACCCGCCGAGCACAGCGAAGACGAAGTCCAGTCCTTTGTCGATGCCAAGAAGGCACTCAGCAATGCAGTCAACGAACACCTTGGGTTTCGTGGCTACGGTCTCTTGATGCGCCTGCGGAAAGCGAAGAATTTGCGCGACCTGCACGAAATGCTTCCTGATTTCGCGCAGACGCTGGTCAAGCGCAAAGGCATGGAAGCGGCCACGCCAATCGTGTCTGCACTCGAGCAGATGATCGTCCGCAGGACCTGATGGCCGAGAACTCCCCGGTTCCGCGACCTCTCGCGGGTCTGTCCGTCGTGGAACTCGGCGCATTGATCGCGGGTCCGTTCTGCGCCAAGGTGATGGCGGAGTTCGGCGCCGACGTCATCAAGCTCGAGCCGCCCGGTGCAGGCGATCCGTTGCGCAAATGGCGGCACATGAGGGACGGCACGTCGCTGTGGTGGCACGTGCAGTCGCGCAACAAGCGATCGGTCGCCGTCGATCTGCGGCAGCCCGAGGGTCAGGCGATCGCCCGCGCGCTGATGGAGCGCGCGGACATCGTGGTCGAGAATTTTCGTCCCGGCACGCTCGAGGCCTGGGGCCTGGGCTTTGATGCCATCGCGGCGACCAATCCCGGCTTGATCATGGTCCGCATTTCCGGTTACGGGCAGACCGGCCCCTACCGCCAGCGCCCGGGCTTCGGGGTCATCGGTGAGGCGATGGGTGGACTGCGTCACGTCACCGGCACGCCTGATCGCCCGCCGTCGCGAACCGGTATTTCGATCGGCGACACGCTGTCCGCGCTTTACGGCGTCATTGGCGCGCTGGTGGCGCTGGAGCAGCGGCGCAAAACCGGTCGCGGCCAGGTGGTCGACGTCGCGCTGTATGAATCGGTGTTCTCCGTCATGGAGTCGATGCTTCCCGAGTTCGATGCATTCGGCGTCGTACGCGAGCGCACCGGCTCGATCCTGCCGGGCATCGCACCGACTTCCGCCTACCGCTGCAGCGATGGCAGCTACGTATTGATCGCCGGCAACGGCGATTCCATCTTCAGGCGCCTCGCGCTCGCCATGGGCCGCAGTGACCTGGCGGGCGACCCGACGCTCGCACACAATGACGGTCGCGCTGCGCGTCAGGCGTGGCTGGACGGCGAGATCGAGGCGTGGACGTCGACGCGCGCGCCGGAAGCCGTGCTGGCCGCGATGGAAGAAGCGCAAGTCCCTGCGTCGAAGATCTATACCGTCGCCGACATCGCCGCGGATCCGCATTTCATTGCGCGGGAAATGATCCGCGAGATCGCCCTGCACGACGGCTTCAAGCTGAAGGTCCCTGGCGTCGTGCCGAAGTTGTCAGCGACACCGGGCGGTTTTGAACGTGGCGGCCCGGCGCTGGGCCAACACACGGACGCGGTGTTGCGCTCACTCGGCTACGACGATGAGCGGATTGCGACACTCAGGACTGCTGGCGTCGTCGCGTGAGCATTGTCACTTCCACCACGACTGACTTGAATGGAGAAGCGCAAATGAACGAAGCGGAACAACGTGCCACACTGACCGTCGCCCTGATGGCTGCGTTTGCCGACGGCATGAACGACGAACGCGAACGTGCCGCGGTGGAAAAACTGGTCGGCAACCTTGGCGCCCCGAGCCTGAATGCTGAGGCGATCTACCGGGAAATGCTGCTGCACAAACCCGACCTGACCGAGGCAGTCAAGCCGCTGGTCACGACGCAGTCACGCCAGTTCGCGTACGAAATGGCGGTAGGAGTCGCCCATGCGGATGGCACCACGTCTGCCCTGGAAGCCACATTCCTGGCGAGCCTTGCGCGGGCATTGGCACTTCCGGCACCGGCCGCGCAGGCCTACGTCCAATCGGCGAACGCCGTAACGACAACGCCGATGGTTGCCGCCATGCCTGCTCCGGGCGCGCGCGCCGCACCGGACACGGCTGCTCTCGACCAAACGATTCTCAGCGCCGCCATCACCAACGCGGCGCTCGAGTTGCTGCCCGAATCGCTCGCCTCGATGGCCATCATTCCGCTGCAGATGAGACTCGTCTATCGCATCGGGCAGGCGTATGGCTATGAGCTCGAAGGTGGAAGCGTCAAGGACTTTCTGGCGACGCTGGGTGTAGGTCTGACGGCGCAATACCTGGAGCAATTCGGACGCAAGCTGTTGGGCGGCCTTCTTGGCAGCATTGCCGGCGGCATCGGACGGTCGATCGGCAATCAAGCTGCCAGTTCGGGCATGGCCTTCGCTTCGACCTGGGCGCTAGGTCAGGTCGCGCGCCAGTACTATGCAGGCGGACGAACGCTGGATGCCGACAAGTTGCGCGCGGCATTCGGACCGCTGCTCAATCAGGCCCGGGAGCTCGGCGCGCGCTACGCCGGCGAAATCCAGAAGCGCGCGCAGACGATCGACCCTTCGAATCTGCCCGCATTGATCGGCAAGGTGTGACCGCTTTCACACGCAGCGTCCGCCGTCGACCTCCAGACAGGTGCCCGTAATGAAGGCCGCCTCGTCGGAGGCAAAAAAAACGGCTGCGGTCGCGATGTCGGAGGGCAAGGAGAGGCGTCCCAGCGGAATCGATGCAATGAACTGAGCGCGCCGCTCGGGCGTGTCCTGCCCCATGAAATCCGCGAGCATGCCCGTTTCGCCGGCCACCGGGTTGATCACATTCACCCGGATGTTGTCCTTGGCCAGTTCGGCCGCCATCGAACGGCTGGTCACTATCGCGGCGCCCTTGCTGCCGTTGTACCAGGTGAGGCCGGGGCGAGGGCGAACGCCGGCTGTTGACGCAATCGTGATGAACACGCCGTGCTTCTGCGCGCGGAAATGAGGGACCGCATGCCTTGCGGTCAGGAACAGGCTCTTCACGTTGACCTGGTAGATCCGGTCGAACTGCTCTTCGCTGACGTCGAGCATCGGCTGGTTCTTGTGCGTGGTCCCCGCGTTGTTGACGACGACATCGAGGCCGCCATAGGCCGCCAGCGCGAATCCGACCAGATGTTTCACGTCGGCGTCCTTCGCGACATCTCCGCCGCAGAAGCGCGCAGCACCGCCGGCTTCCACGATGTCCACGACCGTATGCTCGCCATTCTCGGCATCGAGATCGTTTACGACGACCTTCGCTCCCTCGGCGGCGAAGCGCTGCGCAATGCCGCGACCGAAGCCGGAGCCCGCGCCCGTGACGATGGCTATCTTGTTCTGCAGTCGCATCTCAACGAACCCTATCCATGTTTGAGCACAACAGTCTTGAGTGCGGTGAACCCGTACAGTGCCTCGAGACCCTTTTCGCGCCCGTATCCGGAGTGCTTCACCCCACCGAACGGCAATTCGACGCCACCGCCAGCACCGTAGTTGTTGATGAACACCTGTCCGCTCGCAACGGCACGCGCCATCCGCAGTTGCCGGCCGCCATGCTGCGTCCATACGCCTGCCACCAGTCCGAAGTCCGTGGCGTTGGCCAAGCGGATCGCATCGGCCTCATCAGCGAAAGGCATCGCGGCCAACACCGGGCCGAACACTTCATCGCAGGCGAGCGGGTTGTCGGCAGGAACGTCGCGCAACAGCGTCGGCGCCGCGTAAAATCCTCCCGACGGCGCGTCGGCGACGATCGTGCCCTGTGCGACGACGGTGATGCCATCGGTCGCCGCGTCCGCCAGAAATGACCGCACGCGCTGCAACTGCGAACCGCGGATGAGCGGTCCGCAATCGAGGTCGGCCAGCGCCGGTCCGGTCTTCAGTGCGGCGAACCTCTGGCCCAGCCTCTCCAGCACTTCTTCATAGCGCGAACGCTCGACCAACAGGCGGCTGCCGGCCGAGCAGGTCTGCCCGGCATTCTGCACAATCGCGTTGACCAGCGCAGGTAACGCAGCGTCGAGATCGGCGTCGGCGAACACGATCTGCGGCGACTTCCCCCCCAGTTCCAGCGTGACCGGGCAATGGCGCTTGGCCCCGGTCGCCGCGACCCAGGCGCCAGTCGCAGGAGAGCCCGTGAAGGAAATGTGCTGAATGCCCGGATGTTCGACGAGCGCGGCGCCGGCCTCGTTGCCCAAGCCCGTGACGATGTTCAACGCGCCTGCGGGCAAGCCGATTCCGGCCGCAAGTTCGGCCACGCGCAGCACCGACAGGCACGCGTCCTCGGCAGGCTTGACCACGCACGCATTGCCAGCCGCCAGCGATCCGCCCGCGGAACGCCCGAAAATCTGCAGCGGATAATTCCAGGGAATGATGTGGCCGGTAACTCCGTGTGGTTCGCGCCACGTCAGCACTGTGAAGCCTTCGGGATAGGGAATCGTTTCGCCGTGCAGCTTGTCGCACGCGCCTCCGTAGAATTCGAAATAGCGCGCGCACGCGGCAACGTCGGCTCGCGCCTGGCCGAGGGGCTTGCCGCAATCGCGTGCCTCTGTCAGCGCGAGTTCCTCCGCGTGCTCGAGAATCGCCCGCGACAGCTTGCCCAGAAGCCGCCCGCGCTCGGCCGGCGACAGCTTGCCCCAGGCGCCAACGTGGGCTGCCTGCGCCGCGCGCACGGCAGCATCGATGTCGGCGGCGTTGCCGCGCGCGATGGCCGCAAACGGCGCGCCATCGGAGGGATCGATCATCGGCAGCTCCGCGCGTCCCTGTGGCGCGCACCAGCGGTTGCCGATGAAATGCTGCGACGGCGTCGTGATGGCCGGCCAGGTGGTATGCGGCGCATTCATATTTTCTTCCACAGGATACTTGTTGCGCACCAGAGGGGTCGAGGTGCGTTCATTTCAGCTCATTTCTTCGGAATGAATTTCCAGGCCAGCGTGTTTTCATCCGTGCGCGGCACATAGCTGATGCCGTCGCGCGTCGCCCAGAGATTTACCTGAAAATGCAGCGGCACAATTCCCGTGTCGCCGATCGCGAGCTCGGTGGCACGCTGCAGATACGCTTCGCGCTTTACGTCGTCCACCGTCTGCAACGCGTCCTCGGTAAGAGCGTCCACCTTGGTGTTCGAATAGCGCCCGCGATTCGCGGTACCAAAACCCTTGTCCTTGTTGTAGGTCATCAGCAGCGCCTTGAGCGAGGAAGAGGCTTCGCCGGTGCCCGTGCTCCAGCCCAACAGCATGAAGCTGAACTTGAGGTCGGTCGCCTGCGCGAAGTAGGTCGCGGAAGGCATGGCGACCACCTTGGTGTCGATGCCGATCCGGGACAGCATCTGCGCGACGGTCTGCGCGATCTTGGCGTCGTTGACATAGCGATTGTTCGGCGCATGAATGGTCAAACCGAAGCCGTCGGGATAGCCTGCGTCGGCAAGGAGCTTTTTCGCGGCCGCCGCATCGAACGGCTCGACCTTCAGGTTCCTGGTCGACCCGAACAGGAATTCGGGCACCAGCTGCCCGGACATCACGGCCTCTCCTTCCATCACCTTCTCGACGATGGCGGGGCGATTCAACGCCTTTGAAATCGCCAGGCGCACGCGCGGATCCTTCAGGGGATTCCGGTCCAGCGGCTTGCCGGCCTTGTCGGTCACGAACGGCGAGACGTCGCGGTTGCTGTCCATGTGGAGGTAGATCAGGCGGTCGGCCACCGTCTTGTAGGTATTGATGCGCTTGTCGCGCCGCAGATTCGCGACATCCGCCGGCGGCACGCCTTCGATCACCTGCACATCGCCCGAAAGAAGTGCGGCAACGCGTGGCGCATCCTGGGGCAGCAACCGCAGCGTGACCTTTTCCCAAGGGGTCTTGCCGCCCCACCATGCGTCGTTGCGCGCGAGTTCGATCCGATCGCCCTTCGCGTAGCGCACCAGCTTGTAGGGACCGGTGCCGATGGCGGCCTTTCCGGAATTGAAGTCCTCCGTCGACGCCTTGGCGGCGGCCTTGGATACGATGGCAATCTGCGTCATGTCCGACGGCATCAGCGGATAGGGCGTCGCCGTCCTGAAGCGGATCGTGTACGGGTCGACGACGACGATTTCCTTGATCTGCTTGCTGTAGGCGGTGAAGGGGGACGGACTGTTCGGCACCATCGGCACCCGTTCGATCGACGCGACGACATCCGCCGCGGTGAAGTCGCTGCCGTCGTGGAACTTGACTCCGCGGCGAAGCTTGAATTCCCAGGTCAGCGGGTCGATCGTCTTCCACTCGGTGGCCAGCGAGGGCTCGGGCTGCGACTTCTCGTTGCGCTGGACAAGAAAGCCGAAAATATGCGCAGCGACGTTGTTGTTTGGCGTAACGTTGTGATAGTGCGGATCGAGCGCCGTCACGTCGGTCGCAAGGCCGATGGTCAGATCCGTCGCCAGCGCGCCCACGGCCAACTGGAGCGCAAAGGCGCCAAACCCCACATAGCGGAAACAACGCATCTTCGATCTCTCCAGGAATGCGCCACGCCATACGCGACGGACGTCTGCGCGTGTTGCACGGCCGGTTGCCGCGCACCAACGCCGGATTCGACAGTTTAAAGCGTTTCCCTTTGTAACAGGCCCGGCCGGGCAGGGAGGAGCGGTCAACCCTGCGTCGGTCCACCGCGTTTTCGGCTGCAGGACGCCCCGCTCATGGACCCCGTCGGCGGGGGCGCCGTACATCGAGGAGAAGACTCCATGAATAACCGCATCATTCCCGCAGTTGCGTTCTGCACCACGCTGCTTGCCGCCAGCTCACCCTTCGTTCCGGCCGCGCAGGCCAGCAACGTCGTCTGGGGCGTCTCGGTCGGCGGCCCGGCCTTCAGCGTTTCCGCGGGCCAGCCGGGCTACTACGGCGGCCGGGGCTTCTATGGTGCGCCGCATTACCACGTTGCGCGTCCCTATTATCGTCCGGCTCATCGCGTTCCCTTCGTCGCGCCGCCAGTGGCTTACTCGTATTACGTGCCCGCGCCAATCGTGTATGCCCCGCGCCCCGTGTTCCTTTCGCAGCGGCCAGTCATCTACGGCGGCGCAGGTTACTGAACTTCGGAGCCGGAACCGCGATAACGGATGCGGTAGATGGCTCCCGCATGGTCGTCGGACACCAGCAACGAACCATCGGTTGCGACCAGCACATCGGCCGGGCGCCCCCATGCGCTTTGACTCTGACTGTCGAGCCAGCCTTCCGCGAACGGTTCGTAGGACAGCGCATTTCCGGTGGCGTCGGTGCGAACCAGCGTGATGCGATAGCCGATCTTCCGGCTGCGGTTCCAGGAGCCGTGCTCCGCGATGAACACCTGATTCCGGTACGATGCAGGAAACTGCTTGCCCGTATAGAAGCGCATCCCGAGGGCGGCCACATGGGGTCCCAGCGCTTGTGCGGGAGGCACGAATTCGCTGCACGCGCGTTGGCGGCCGAATTCCGGATCGGGAATCGTTCCACCGTGGCAATACGGAAAACCGAAATTCTGCCCTGATCGGCTCGCGTGATTGAGCTCGTCGGGCGGAATATCGTCGCCCAGTTGGTCGCGGCCGTTATCGGTGAACCACAGGTCCCCGGTAACCGGATGCCAGGCAAAGCCCACCGAGTTGCGGACCCCGCGCGCGACGATCTCCCGCCCGCCGCCGTCCGGATTCATGCGCGTGATGATTCCGTAGCGTTCGGGGTCGGGTTCGCAAACGTTGCACGGCGCGCCGACGGGAACATAGAGCTTGCCGTCCGGCCCGAATGCGATGAACTTCCGGCCGTGATGTCCGTCGGTGGGAAACGCATCGTTCACGACAATCGGCTGAGGCGGTTGGTCGAGCCGCCGTTCGATCCCGTCGAAGCGCAGAATGCGGCTGACGGCCGACACGTACAGCGCACCATCGCGGAAGGCAACGCCAGCGGGCTCGCGCAATCCCGATGCGATGATGCGCACGGTTGCGCCACTGTCGGTCAACGTCAACGCGTAGACTTTTCCGGCTCCGGTCGAGCCGACGAACAGCGTTCCGCGCTCGCCCCAGGTCATGCCACGCGCGTCGGGAACGCGCGCCACCGTCTCGATGACGAAACCCGGCGGAAGCGTGATCCGTTCGAGCGGCAGGTCCGGCTGGGTCGCCGCGCGCGGCGTCGCGCATGCCAACGCAACCAGCACCGCCGCCGCGCCTGATTTCAGTCCGTCGCCCATGATCTCGATCCAAAGCCCCGCGTCGAATTCGGGATTGTCGCGCATTCCCGCCACGTCGTCGCGCAGCGGAGGCAGTATTGCCAGCTGTCCGGGCGATTTTGGGACGGGCCGGTTGCGGTGCTATTCTCTTCCTTTGCGTCGCAGGAGTTCCGCCATGAATGCTCCCGCCACACTGGTGCAGGTCCGACCCGATGACGGCCAGGTGCGCGCGGACAATCTCACGCCGCTCGAGTTGATCAAAAAGCTCGTGAGCTTCGACACGACGAGCCGCGAATCGAACCTGGCGTTGATCGAGTGGGTCCGCACGTACCTGGGCAACCACGGGATTGCCTCGACATTGACCTTCGACGACGACGGCCGCAAGGCCAACCTCTTCGCGACCATTCCCGCGCAGGACGGCAACGTAACTACCGGCGGGATCGTCCTGTCCGGCCACACCGACGTCGTTCCGGTCGACGGCCAGCCATGGGATACCGATCCGTTCGAAGTAGTGCAGCAGGGCGATCGCCTGTATGGACGCGGCGTGACTGACATGAAGAGTTTCCTGGCGGTCGGCCTGTCATTCGTTCCAGAATTCGTGCGCCGTGGCTTGCGCAAGCCCGTCCACTTCGCGCTGTCCTATGACGAGGAAGTCGGCTGCATCGGCGTGCGGCGAATGATCTCCGATGTCGTGGCCAAGGGACTCCTGCCTCTCGGCTGCATTGTCGGGGAACCCACGGGCATGCAACTGGTCGTCGCGCACAAGGGCAAGAAGGCCTGGCGCTGCCGAGTTCGCGGTTACGAGGCCCATTCGTCGCTTACGCCGAGCGGAGTCAACGCGGTGCAGATCGCTTGCGAGATCGTCGCCTGGATCGCGCGCCGCGCGCGCGAATTCCGTGACGCGGGCCGCAAGGACGATGCCTACGATGTCCCGTTCACGACGGTGCACGTCGGGACCATTCACGGCGGCACCGCGCTCAACATCGTGCCGCGCGACTGCGCGTTCGATTTCGAGATTCGGCACCTGCCATTCGACGATCCCGACGCGTTCCTGACCGAAGTGAAGACCTATGCCGAATCCTTCCTGCCGGCAATGCATGCGGTGGCGTCCGGGACCCATATCGAGTTCGACGTCCTGTCCACTATGCCGGGGTTCGACACACACGAGGGCAGCGAAATCACCGCACTTGGCTGCGCGTGCAACGGAACGAACGGGTTCGGCAAGGTTTCGTTCGGCACGGAGGCATCGCTGTTCCACAATGCCAACCTGCCCACGGTCATCTGCGGCCCCGGACACATCGCGCAGGCGCATCAGCCGAACGAATGGGTGGCCCTCGACCAGATCGCGCGATGCGAGACCTTCATGCGTCGGCTGTCGGATCAGGTTTGCGCCAACTGACCAACGTGGACGCGCGCAGCCCCCTGCCTCCTATCGAGGTCGACTTTCCGGACATCGAACGCTGGCAGGCCGGCAACACCGGAATTCCCTTTGTCTGGACTTTCCCATCCGAACGACCCGGACCGCATGTCACCATCCAGGCGCTGACACACGGCAACGAGGTGTGCGGCGCGATTTCCAACGACTGGCTCCTGCGCGAGGCCTTCCGGCCGACGCGCGGCACGTTGACGCTTACGTTTGCCAACGTGGCGGCCTATCGAACCTTCAATGCCGCGGACCCGTACACGTCGCGCTGCGTCGATGAGGACTTCAACCGGCTCTGGACTGCCGAAATTCTCGACGGCACGCGCCAGACGACCGATCTCGCCAGGGCGCGCGAACTGCGGCCGGTGTACGACGCCACGGAATACCTGCTGGACTTGCACTCGATGACCGATCCGTGCCTGCCGCTCGCGCTCGCAGGTCAGCAGCAAAAGGGCCTCGAACTCGCGTTCGCGATCGGCGTACCGGAACACGTCATCATCGACGCCGGTCACAAGGCCGGGCGCAGGCTGCGCGACTACGCGGCGTTCGACGATCCCGGCAGCCCGCGCAACGCGTTGCTGCTGGAATGCGGCCAGCACTGGGAACGATCCGCGCCGGATGTCGCGCGGCAAGCGTCACTGCGTTTCCTGCGCCACTTCGGCATGGCCGACACCGCCTTTCTGGATGCACATCTCGATACCTCGCCGCTTCCAAGGCAAAGGGCGGTGGAGATCACTCATGTCGTGACCATTGCCACCGACGCGTTCCGGTTCGCACGTCCGGTGGAGGGGCTCGACGTCTTTGCGAAGGCCGACACGCTGCTGGCGCATGACGGCGACGTCGAAGTGCGCACGCCCTACGCGAACAGCGTGCTGGTGATGCCCACGCGCCGCCCGAAAAAGGGTGAGACCGCGGTGCGCATCGGGCGATATGTCAACTGACCGATGTCTCCCCTGCTACCGATTCCGCTATCCAACCCAGAAAAGACTTCGTCCATGACGCGCCATGCTGCTGCCATATTGTTGCTTTTGCTTTGCTCAGTGCCGGCAGTCGCAGCCGACCTGTCGCCCCGGGCCAGGCGCGGCGAATATGTAGTGATGACCCACGGCTGCCATGACTGCCATACACCCCTGCGAATGGGTGCCAACGGTCCGGAGCCAGATATGTCGAGGATGCTGTCCGGCCATCCGGAGAAAATCGTCCTGCCGCCGCCGCCGCCGCTCACCGACGCGTGGAACAACGTAGGCTCGGCGACAAACACCGCATTCGCCGGACCATGGGGGATTAGCTATTCGATCAATTTGACACCCGACCCCGTAACGGGCATCGGCAAATGGCGCGAGCAGGAATTCGTCCAGGCGATCAAGACCGGAAAGCATCTTGGCGTGGGGCGACCAATCCAGCCGCCCATGCCCTGGGAGTGGTTTCGCCACCTGACCGATGCCGACCTCAAGGCCGCGTATGCGTACCTGAAGACCATCCCGCCGGTCCGCAATCGCCCTCCAGACTGGGTTCCACCGGCGGCGAAGTAACGGGAGGAGTCCGCCCGCCCCGCCGGGTCATTTGCCGGCACCGGCCACGGCCGCGCGCGCCGCGCTGACGAGCTCCGCGCCGACCGCGTTGGTCCATGCCGCGATTGCGGGCTGCGCGGCCTCGCGCAACGCGGCGCGTTGCGTTGCCGAGAGACGGACAATCGTCACGCCCTCCTTCGTCAACTGCGCAAGCGCCGCTTCCTCCCGCGCCAATGCGTTGGCTTCGCGCGCCGCCTGTTCCGCGGCGCTGCGCACCAGCACGCGGCGATCCTCGGGCCAGGTATCCCAGGCCGCCTTGTGCACCGCGAACACCATGACGTCCGTGAACGCGCCCCAGCGCGTGACGAATTTCTGGCCGGAAGCATAGGCACGCGTCGCGACCAGTGTAGTGGGCATCGTATCCTGGCCGTCGAGTGTGCCCGCGACAAGCGCCGACTGCGCCTGCGCGAAACTCATCGACTGCGTCGAGGCGCCTAGCGCGAGGTAGACATCAATGACCGAACGCAGTGGCATGACACGCACGCGCAGCCCCTTGCAGGCGGCAAGCGATTCGATGGGCGCCTTGGTCGTCGCGAGCACATGTTCACCGAGCGGCGCGATTGCAATGCCGACCACGCCTGAAGCGTCCAACAACGCGAACACGCGCTCGCGCAGCGCGGTGTCCGCCGCGAGTACTTCCTGGTCGCGCAGTCCGTCAGCCAGCCAGGGCACCGAGTAGACCGCGAGCGGCGCGAATTGCCCCGACCACGCCAGCGCCGAACCGACGGCGAGATCGGCGAGACCCTCCTTCAGCGCGCCGAATTCGCGCCCGGGATCGCGCAGCGCCAGCGTGGCACCCGGATATTGCCTGACCTCGTACGCGCTTCCAGCCTTTTCGTTCACCAGTTGCGCCCACCTCTCGCCGGCACGCCCAAGCGGAAACGACGGCGCCAGTGCCGTCGAGAGCCGCAACTCCGGTGGCTTGGCGGTGTTGTCCTGCGCCTGCAATGGGAGCGCCACGGCATACGCAACAAGAAACGCCAGAATGAAAATCACGTGGCGCAGGTGAAGTGCTGACCGGGATGGATTGGACATTCAGAACAAGTCTACGCAGCGCCTGCGGCAGGGGTCAAACGAGGGCACGTATCGGAAAACAGTGTGGGCAATACGGCGAATCCGGCCAGCCGATCGATCAAATATCGGCGCAATAGACGGGATCCTGGGTGCCTCGTCCATAGATTGCAAATACGAATCATTCGTATTATGCTTCGTGTTACTTCGCGAAGGCGCGCTGAGTCCCTGCTGTCCCCATGTCCCCATGTCCTCATGTCCTCATTCCTGCGACCGGCTTTCCTCGCCGTTCTGATTGTGTTGCTTGCCGCCTGCGGAGGCGGCGGGGGCGGCAACGATTCGCCGGACGCCAAACTCAGCGCCGCGGCGGCGCTGGGTGAACAGATCTTCAACGACGCGACCCTTTCCGCGTCCGGCCAGATGTCGTGCGCGACCTGCCACGTCGCTGCCACCGCACACACCACCGGCAATCCCGACCTCGTGGTTCCGGCGGGAGGTGCCATGCTCGCCACACCCGGTTTTCGCAACTCCCCTTCGCTTCGGTACCTCAATCTCAACCCGGCGTTCTTTTTCGACAAGGACGGCACGCCGACCGGCGGCTTCAATCGCGACGGGCGCGCGAACTCGCTCATGGAACAGGCCCAGCGTCCCTTCCTTGGGGCACACGAAATGGCGAACGAATCGCCGGCGGCGGTCATCGAAAAGCTTAAATCCGCGCCCTACGCCGAGGAATTCCGACGCCTATTCGGCGCGGGGATCCTTGACACGCCCGACGCCGCATTCGATCGGGTGCGCTTCGCGCTCGCCCAATACCAGACGGAAGACGCCGATTTTCATCGCTTCGACAGCAAGTACGACTTCTTTCTCGCGGGACGCGCGACGCTCACCAGCCGCGAGCTGCAGGGTCTCGCGCTGTTCAACAACCCGGACAAGGGCAACTGCGCCGCCTGCCACCCGAGCGGTCGCGGCGCCAATGGCGCGTCGCCGCTCTTCACCGACTTCACCTACGACAACATCGGCGTGCCGCGCAACCCGGGCATTCCCGCCAACGCTGACGGCACATACTTCGACCTCGGCCTGTGCAGCCCGTTCCGGACCGACCTTGCGCAGCGCTCGGAACTCTGCGGCGCATTCAAGGTGCCCACGCTGCGCAACGTGGCGATCAGCGCGCCCTATTTTCACAATGGACGATTCGGGACGCTGAAGGAAGTCGTCGGGTTCTACGTCCGTCGCGACACCAACCCCGACGAGTGGTACCCGCTCAATGCCGACGGCAGCGTCAACAAGTACGACGATCTGCCGCCGCAATACCACCGCAACGTCAATGCGACCGAAGCGCCGTACAACCGCAGGCAGGGGGAGGCGCCCGCGCTGACCCCCGACGAGATCGACCTTGTCGTCGAGTTCCTGAACACGCTCACCGACGGCTACCAGCCCTGACCGGAGATTCCGCCATGCGCACGGCCCCCGCCCTCCTCCTGGCACTTGTTGCCGCAACGTGCACGATGCCAGCGCGTGCCGATGAAGCCGCGCTTGCCGCGCGCGTGGATAGACTTTCCGCGGAACTGGACGCGCTCAAGGCCGAACTGCGCCAGCTCAAGACACAATCGTCTGTTCCGCCGGCCGCGGCAACCCAGGCTGCAGGCGTTGCGCCCGCGACGACGGCCGACACTCCACCGCTCAAGCCGGCGGTCGCCAACGACACGGGAGCGCAGACACCGCTGCCCTTTGCGATGGCGCCGGGATCGCCATTTGCCGGCACGGGCCTCGGCACTACCGGGGTGTCGATATTCGGCTACGGCGAAATCAACTACGCCAATTACCCGCGCGACCGGTCGCAAACGCAGGCGGACCTGGCGCGCGCCGTGATCGGTTTCGGCTACAGTTTCAATGACAAGACACGCTTCGTAAGCGAATTCGAATGGGAACACGCCGTGACCTCCGCGGACGACCAGGGCGAATCGGAGGTCGAGCAGTTCTACGTCGAGCGCTCGTTCACTCCGCAGATTGCCGGTCGTGCCGGCTTGTTCCTCATTCCTTCGGGCATTCTCAACACTGCCCACGAGCCGACGCAATTCTTCGGCGTCACGCGCAACTTCGTCGAAACCGCGATCATCCCCACGACGTGGCGCGAAGGCGGATTGGGCGTCACCGGCATCACCGATTTCGACCTGACGTGGGATGTCGGCATCACCACGGGCTTCAATCTCGCCAAGTGGGATCCGACCAGCGACGAAGGCAAGGTTTCGCCGCTGGCCAGCATTCACCAGGAGCTGCAATTCGCAAAGGCGGCCAACCTGTCGGCCTACGGCGCATTTAACTGGCGCGGCTATCCGGGGCTGCTACTGGGCGGCAGTGTGTTCTCGGGCAAGGCCGGTCAGCAGCAACCGGATTTCCCGTCGCAGAACGCGGTCGTAACGCTCGCGGAGGCACATGCGCGATGGACGCCGGGACCTATCGACCTCGCCGCGCTTTACGCTCGCGGCCACATCAGCGACACGGCGCCCTACAACCAGACCGTCGTCGGCAATCCGACGCTGATCCCGCAGGATTTCTACGGCTGGTACGCGCAGGCCGCATGGTACGCTTGGCGGCAGGGCGACTACCAGTTCGCCCCGTTCGTCTCGTATCAACGCTTCAACACCGGCTGGAAATACGCAACGCTCGCGGAAGGCCTGACGCCCGACGCGCTGCCGACCGAAGGCGTGACCACGTTGGGTGCCAGTTTCTTCATCACGCCCAACATCGTGTTCAAGGCCGACTATCAGTGGTTCCAGATCAACCGCGACGCCGATCGCTTCCAGTTGGGTCTGGGGCTCAACTTCTGAACCATGATGCATGACGGATGGCGGATCCTGCCACTGTCGGCGCTGGCGGTGGCCCCGGCGTATGCCGCGGAATACATGACTGTGGAGGTCGCGCAGCGCGCCGCATTTCCTGATGCGTCCGCGTTCGTTCCCGTCGCTTTCAGTTCGACCGCCGACGCGCGCGCACGGCTGGCAGAGATTGCGCAACCCCCTGGGGCGCGCGACCCGCGCATCTGGCGGGCGATGTCCGGCGGGAAATGGCTGGGCACTTTCTACGCGGACGCCGTCATCGGCAAGCAGGAGTACATCAGCTACGCGCTGGCGCTCGATGCCGCCGGACGCGTGCTGCGCCTCGATGTGCTTGAATACCGGGAGACTCACGGAGGGGAAATTCGCAACGAGCGCTGGCGTGCGCAGTTCGCGGGCAAGAGTGTCGCAGATCCGGTCGAAGTCAGCCGGGACATTGCCAACATTTCCGGGGCGACACTGTCCTGCCGCCACGTCACCGACGGCGTGCGTCGTCTGCTGGCAATCAATGTCATGCTGCCCTCGCCCTGACGGTTGGACTGCGCGCGCCCAGGTTTGGATGGGCACGCTGGTCGAAGTCGCTTTGCCTGCTTCCGGCGCCAGCGAGGCACGCTTCGCAGCCGCGTTCGCGGCCATCGCGCATGTCCACCGCACGATGAGCGCGCACGATGCCACCAGCGATCTCGCGCGCATTGCCCGCGACGCCCATCGGAGGACAGTGACCGTCGATGCCGATACCTACGCCGTGCTCGCGCTCGCACAGACCATGTTTCGCGAAAGCCGAGGCACATTCGACGTCACGATTGCACCCCTGCTTGCACACTATGGCCTGCTGCCCGCACCCGCGGCGGGCCCCGACGCCCACTGTGGCCGGATGGATGCTTTGCGGCTCGAGTCCAGGCTTGGCGTTCGCGCCACCGCCCCGATTGCCCTCGATCTTGGCGGTATCGCCAAAGGCTATGCCGTGGATCGCGCGGTCGACGCCTTGTACGCCGCCGGCGCGCGCGCCGGCCTCGTCAATGCCGGCGGCGACCTGCGCGTGTTCGGCGCCGGCGTCTGGATGCCCATAGGCGTGCGGCATCCCGCCCGACCCGCGCAGATCCTGAAGCTATGCGAGATCCGTGATGCCGCGGTGGCGACTTCGGCCAATTACTTCCGCGACGTGCGCAGTGGACTCGTCGAGCCGCGCACGCAAACGCTGCGTCCCTTTCCGGGCAGCGTCACCGTTGTCGCGCCGACGTGCGCACTGGCGGACGCCCTCACCAAGATCGTCGCGCTGCGCCCCGCGGAATCCGCCGCTCTCCTGGCCCGCCGTGGCGCGCACGCCTTCTTGCTCGATGCACGGGCCCCGCAAGCGGGCCTGCATATCGCAACGACTTGCGCGACGACTTGCGTGGCGACGACTGCCAATCTGCGCCTGCCGCTGGCAGCCGCCGCTTGACCGGTCATGCGCCACCGACTCCACAACAGTCTCCCGCGATGGCATCGGCGCACGATCTACGCGCTGACCGGCGCGCTCGTCATCTCGGGATTGGGCTGGCTCGTCGTGGCGTACCTGCTGGCGCCAGCGGGCGAACCGACGCCTGCGCCACATCCGCTGGCAGGGACGATGCTCGCCGCTCACGGCATCGCTGCGTACGCGGCACTTTTCGCGTTCGCGCTCGTCGGCCATGTCCATATGCGGACGGGATGGCGCGTACCGGCCTTGCGCAGTGGCGCCGCCTGGCTGTGCGCGACGATCGCGGTCCTCGCGCTGACTGGACTCGGTTTCTACTACGTCGCCACGGAATCCGCGGTCCCGTTTCTGCGCTGGACGCATGTGGCGGCAGGCGTGCTCCTCCCCGGCGGACTGGCACTGCACATCATGCGCGGGCGACGCGCGTCGGGACGGCATTGATCACTCGGCAGCGCCCGCGTCTGCCTCCACGCGAACACGCTCCGGCGCGTCCGACCAGTAGCGTCGCCGCTGGTCCCGAGCCGAGATCGGCAACAGATCCGTACCGGGTGCGAACGCCAGCGTGACCGCGCCTTCGAGGTCGGTGCGAGACATGCGTACCGAAGCTGCTTCGTAGCGGGCGACAATGTCCGGCCGCGGATGGCCGAAGCGGTTGCGGTAGCCACATGCGAACACGGCGACCTTTGGTGCTACGGCATGGATGAACGCCGGCGTGGAGGACGTGCGCGAGCCGTGGTGCGGGACGACCAGCACGTCGGCGCGCAAAGCGGACGGATCGGACCGCAGCAGCAGTGCTTCGGACTTCGCCTCCAGATCGCCCGTCAGCAGCGCGCTGCCGTGCACCGAGTCGATGCGCACCACGCACGAGCGATCGTTGGTCTTCGCCCGCGGATCGTCGTATTCCGCGCGCGTCGGATGCAGTACGGTGAATTGCACGCCGTCCCACGTCCAGCGTTGACCCGCCATGCACGCCATCGCTTCACTTCCCACCGCATTCTTCACCTTCGCCTCGGCCTGCGCACGCACGACGATTGCGTGTTCCGCCGGCAGCGACGACGCGAACCAGCCGATCGGCGTCCCTTGCATGAGCGAGATTGCACCGCCAGAGTGGTCGAGGTCCTGGTGACTGATGATAAGGCCATCCACACGGCGCAAGCCGGCGGCCCGAAGAAACGGTGCGACTATGCGGCCGCCTGCGTCGGTCGTTTCGCTGTAGCGTGGCCCGGCGTCGTAGACCAGGGTATAGCGATGCGTTTCGATCACGGTGGACAGTCCCTGCCCGACGTCGAGCACGGTCAAACGAAACGCTCCATCCGGCGGCGGTTCCGGCCGCACAATGAACAGCGGCAGTAGCCAGAGGAATCCCCACGCCCGCCCCGGCAGTCCTCGCGGCGCCAGGACCCACAGTGTGCCGAAGATCCCAGAGACCACTGCCCACGGCATTGGCGCGTGCTGCTGCCACGTGGCATCCGGCAGCGCCGCCAACGCCTCGAGGAAGCGCATCAGCAACGCCAGTATCGCGTGCGCGGCCTGGAACAGCAGGTCGACCGGCAACGCAATTCCAAGCAAGGCGAGCGGGACGACCCCGAGGGTGACGACGGGAATGGCCACGGCGTTCGCGACCGGCGCAATCAGCGATGCCTGCTGGAACAGCGCCAGCGTCAGCGGCGCCAATCCCATCGTCACTACCCACTGCGCGTGCGCGCCCTCCCGAATCACATCGCGCAATTTCCCGCGCCATCTCACGGCGGGCGTGGAGCGGAGGCGTCCGACCGACGCATACAGCAACAGGCCGACGGCACCGAACGAGAGCCAGAACCCGGGAGTCAATGTAGCCCACGGATCCCACAGCAGCACCACGACAAGCGCCCACAGCCACACAATGCCCGCGGTGCCGGGACGGCCCCACCACAGACCGCACGCGGCAATGGCCAGCATCGCGAAGGTTCGCACCGCGGGAATCTCTGCGCCCGCCAGCAGCACGTAGCCGCCCGCCGCGACGACACCTGCCACGGCGGCCAGCTTGCGTGCGGGGATTTGCGCGGTCAGGCGCGTGCTGCGTCGGGCCAAGGCGTAGGCGATGCCACCCGCGAAGGCCGCGAACACCGTGACGTGAAGTCCGGAAATGCTGACCAGATGGGAGATGCCGGTGCGGCTGAACACCGTCCACTGCGCCTCGGGAATCGCGCGCTGATCGCCGATCGCAAGCGCCACGATCACGCCGGCATAGGGCGCGTGGGCAAGTGCCGCGACGATGCGTTCGCGAATGCGCTCCCGTGTCCGCTGCACGTAGTCGCCGGGGCGCCCGGCAAAGAAGTCCCGGCGCGCGTTCAGGCCTTCGGGATGCACGTAGCCGGCAGCGCGCAATCCCTGCTGCAACAGCCACGCTTCGAGGTCGAATCCGCCGGGATTGATCGTGCCGTGCGGGCGCTTCAACCGAACCGTCAGATACCAGCGTTCGCCGGCATGGACGACCGGAACGTCCTCATCCGGAAACGTGGGCCGGATCGGCGCGTACCACGCCAGCGACAATTGCGACGGGACGACGGCGCCGGCGGTGCGCACGCGCTCGACGGTGAACGTGAAGCGCGCACCCTGCGCCGAAATGGTCGGCAGGTCATCAACGACGCCGATGATGTCGATGTCCTCGCCTTCCCAGGCGCGCGGCAATTCTTCGGCGAGCCGGGTTTCGGCACGCCAGGCCGCGTACCCGAAACCGGCCAACAGCGCCGCGGCTATTGCGGGCAGCATCAACGCCACCCGACGCAGCCTCGTGCGAGTGACGGCCACAAGGGCCAGCGCAAAGAAGCCCGCACTGCCAATCCATGCGGGGTGCCCGGGCAATGCCGCGCACGTCTGCAGCCAAGCCACGCCGCAGGCGAAAGCCACAAGAACGAGACCCACAGTGGAGCGCATCGCAACGCCCGCGCGCGAAGGACGCGTCGGACAGCGCTGACTCTAGACGCTGCGAATGAATCCGACGATGCGACGTTTGGACGAGGCGCGCCCGGCCTTCCTCGGGACGCGGAACTACTTCCTTGGCCAGATGACCAGTTGCGTACAGCGGAAAAGCGCGATGGTCTTGGCCGAAGCCTTGCTGGTCACGACCGCGTCCCAAACCTGCGTGGTATTGCCCAGGTGGGCCGGCCGTGCGATGCACGCGATGGTGCCGTCCAGCGCCGTGCCCAGGAAATTTGACTTGAGTTCAATGGTCGTGAAGTGCACGGCACCGGCAGGCAGGTGTGCGAGACATCCGTAGCCGCACGCCGTATCCGCAGGCGCGACGACAGAAGCCGCATGCAGGTAGCCATTGGGCGCGACCAGTTCCGGCCGCACATCGAGTTCAGCCTTCAGCATTCCGTCCTCGACGGCGGTGAAATGAATGCCGATGAGGCCGGGCAACCGACCCAGGCTGCGGGCATTGAGAACGTCGACGGTATGCTCCGGGCGCAAGGGCATGTTCGGGCCTCGCGAGGTCGATTCAGGACTGCAATGCGGCGCGCAGGTCGGCGGCAAGCGCGTCGACGCTGGCCGGCGTCGTATCCCACGAACACATGAAACGCACACCGGTGGCGCCGATGAAACTATAGAACCGCCATCCCTTCCCGCGCACGGCATCAATGGCAAGTTGCGGCAGGTCGACGAACACGCTGTTGGCCTCGACCGGCGCCAGCATTCGCGTCCCGGGAAGATCGGCGATCGCCGTGGCGAGCCGTAGCGCCATCGCGTTGGCGTGCGCCGCATGCCGTAGCCATGCGTCGTCTTGCAGCACGCCTACCCAGGGCGCGGCGAGAAAGCGCATTTTCGAGGCCAGCTGACCGCCCTGCTTTCGCCGCCGCGCAAACTCATCTGCCAGCGCGTGATCGAAGAACAGGATGGCCTCGCCGAAGGGCAGGCCGTTCTTGGTGCCGCCCAGGCACAGCAAATCCACGCCTGCGCGCCACGAGAGGTCTGCCGGTTTGCACTGCAGCGATGCCACGGCATTGGCGAACCGCGCGCCATCGAGGTGGACCTTCATGCCGCGGCCGTGCGCCGTTGCGCATAGTAGTTCGAGTTCAATCCGCGAATACAGCGTGCCGAGCTCGGTCGCTTGCGTGAGTGCCAATGCACGCGGCCGCGATGAGTGTTCATCGTGCGGCGTGAGCGCAAGCGCGGTGACAGCGTCCGGAGTGAGCTTGGCATGCGGCGTGTCGGCGGTCAGCAGCTTGGCACCCCCGCTGAAGAACTCGGGCGCACCACATTCGTCGACATTGATGTGCGCCATCGCGTGACAAACGATGGCGTCGGTGCTGCGGCAGATCGCGCTCAACGCAAGCGCATTGGCCGCCGTGCCATTGAACACGAAATGGACCGGACAATCGGTCTCGAAGGCGGCGCGAATCGCGGCGGACGCGGCCGCCGTCCAGTCATCGCCGCCGTAACCCGGCGCGTGTCCCGCATTGGCGCTCGCCATGGCGGCCCACGCTTCCGGGCAGATGCCGGCATTGTTGTCGCTGGCGAATTGCGGCGTGGTCAATGAACCTCCACGCTTGCGGCCAGGACAACCGAGGTCGCGGCGCTGCCCCCCGGGACGTCCAGGCGAGCGGGGCGGAGCCGAGGCTCGAGGAGAGCGTCCGCGAGCGTGGATGGCGGCCGACACGGCGACGCGGCGCACCTGCAGAGCCGCACGGAGACCGCGGAGCAATTCGCGCCGAGGGGCAGTGACGCGAGCAGCCGGCGAGGGGCCCCGCAACGCGGGGATCGACGGCAAATGCGAGTCGGCACGCGAGGCCGACTCACGCCGCAACGATTCAGTTCACAGATCCGAGAAGGACGAGGCCCGGCGGCGCTCACATGAACCCCGCACTGGCCGCGTTCAAAGGCGTTCCTCGACGAACGCGCGCACCGACTGCAGCGCAGCCGTAAGCCTCGTCGGATCGGTGCCACCGGCCTGCGCCATGTCGGGGCGCCCGCCGCCCTTGCCGCCGACCTGCTGCGCGACATGGTTGACCAGTTCTCCCGCCTTCACCTTGCCCGTCAGGTCGCTGGTCACGCCGGCGATCAACGCGACCTTGCCGTCCGCTACGCTGGCCAGCACGATCGCCGCGCTCTTCAGCTTGTCCTTCAACTTGTCCATCGTCTCGCGCAACGCCTTCACGTCGGCGCCGTCGAGCGCCACCGCGAGCACCTTCGCTCCCTTGACGTCGATGGCCCCGCCCGCGAGATCATCGCCCGCACTCGAGGCCGCCTTGCTCTTGAGACGCGCGAGCTCCCGCTCCGTGGCGCGCGCGTGCTCCAGCAGTTGCGCGATCTTTGCCTCGAGTTCGCCCGCGGGGGCCTTGAACAACGCCGCAGCTTTGGCCAGCGCAGCGTCGCGCGACTGCATGAAGTCGATCGCGCTCCTGCCCGTCACTGCTTCGATGCGCCGGACGCCGGCGGCAACGCCGCCTTCGCCGACAATCCTGAAGAGACCGATATCGCCGGTGCGCGCGACGTGCGTGCCACCGCATAGTTCGCGCGACGTCCCGATATCGAGCACCCGCACCTCGTCCCCATACTTCTCGCCGAACAGCATCATCGCGCCGGTCTCCTGCGCATCGGCGATGGGCATCACCCGTGCCTGAGTGGCCACGTTGGCGAGGATCTCGGCGTTGACCAGCCGCTCGATGCGGCCGATTTCGTCGTCGGTGACCGGCGCGTTGTGAGCGAAGTCGAAGCGCGTCTTTTCGGGGTCCACCAGCGAGCCCTTTTGCTGGACGTGGTCGCCCAGGACCTCGCGCAGCGCCTTGTGCATCAGATGCGTGGCCGAGTGGTTGCGCATCGTGCGCCCGCGCGCATCGTGATCGACGTGGGCCGCCACCGTGTCGCCGATCCGCAACTCGCCGGTCTTGACCTCCCCCAGGTGCCCGAACACGTCGGGCTGGATCTTCTGCGTGTCGGCGACGGCGAAAAGTGTCAAGCACGCACCGCCCTTCGACAGTTCGCCGCGGTCGCCGACCTGGCCACCGGATTCCGCATAGAAAGGCGTGCGATCGAGCACGACCACGCCGTGGTCGCCGGCGGCAAGCGAATCCGCCTTCGCACCGTCCTTGTACAACGCGACGACGCGCCCCTCCTCCGATAGCGACTCGTAGCCGCGAAATGCCGTCTTGGGACCGGCATAGTCGAGCTGCGCACCCATCTTGAAAGTGCTCGCGGCGCGCGCGCGATCGCGCTGCGCTTCCATCGCCGCATCGAAGCCCGCCTCGTCCACGGTCACACCATGGCCGCGGCACACGTCCGCGGTGAGGTCGAGCGGGAATCCGAATGTGTCGTAGAGCGCGAACGCCGTGGCGCCGTCCAGCGACTTGCCGCCGGCCTTCGCGAGCGCATCGAGCGCAGAACCGAGTATCTTCATGCCGTTTTCGAGCGTCTCGCCGAAGCGCGCTTCCTCGGCGGCCAGCACCTGCGTCACGCGCGCATTTTCGCGGCGCAGCTCCGGATAGGCGTCGCCCATCTGCCGGTCAAGGTCGTCGACCAGTTTGTGGAAAAACGGGCGCTTCTGGCCGAGTTGATAGCCATGCCGGATCGCGCGTCGGATGATCCGGCGCAACACGTAGCCGCGGCCCTCGCTGCCCGGAATGACGCCGTCGACGATCAGGAACGAGCAGGCACGGATGTGATCGGCGATGACCTTGAGCGACGGATTGTCGAGGTCCGTCGTGTGCGTCTCGCGCGCTGCGGCGCGGATCAGCGCGACAAAGAGATCGATTTCGTAATTCGAGTGGACACGCTGCTGGATGGCCGCCAACCGCTCGAGACCCATGCCGGTGTCCACGCAAGGTGCGGGCAGCGGCGTCATCGCGAACTCGCCATCCGGGAGTTTCTGGCGATCGAACTGCATGAACACGAGATTCCAGATCTCGATGTAGCGGTCGCCGTCCGCGTCCGGCGATCCGGGCGGTCCGCCCCAGACGCCTTCGCCGTGATCGAAGAAGATCTCCGAACACGGTCCGCACGGGCCGGTGTCCGCCATCTGCCAGAAATTGTCGCTGGCGTACTTCGCACCTTTGTTGTCGCCGATGCGCACGACGCGTTCTGCCGGGACGCCGATCTCCTTCGTCCAGATGTCGTAGGCCTCGTCGTCGTCGATGTAGACCGTGGCCCAGAGCTTTTCCGGCGGTAGGCCGTAATCCTTCGTCAGCAGTTCCCATGCATATTTGATCGCGTCGCGCTTGAAGTAGTCGCCGAACGACCAGTTCCCAAGCATCTCGAAGAATGTATGGTGCCGAGCCGTGTAGCCGACGTTCTCGAGGTCATTGTGCTTGCCTCCGGCGCGCAGGCAGCGCTGTACCGAGGCCGCGCGCACATAGCTGCGCTTCTCGGTACCCAGGAACGTGTCCTTGAACTGCACCATTCCCGAGTTGGTGAAAAGGAGCGTTGGATCGTTGCCCGGGACAAGCGGCGAGCTCGCCACGACCGTGTGGCCCTTGGCGACGAAATACTCGATGAACTTGCGGCGGATTTCGGCGACTTGCATGGCGGTTTCGAAAGGAGGTTCGCGCACCCATTGGGCCTAGAGACCCATCGCGCGCTAAAACGCCTCGCTTAATCAAAAGCTTAGATTCTAACCGCTTTTCGCGCTTTGCCGAACCGGAAAGGCGGATGCCCGTTCAGGTGTCGTCGTCGATGGGTGTACCGGCCGCCCGGAGCACGCGCAGCGCCACAGACAGGCCATACCCGCGCGACAGCAGGAACCGAACCTGGCGCGCCTTTTCCCGCTGATTGGCCGGTGCCACGCCGAATCGCTGCTGCCATAGCGCGCTTGCGTCGGCGATTTCATCCGTGGCGGCCAGCGGCGCCATCGCAGTCAGCGCATCGGGTGCGGCAATGCCCTTTTCGCGCAGCACATGCGCAATGGCCCGTTTGCCGTAACGCCCGCTCCGTTGCGCGACCACGGCCTGCGCATACCGGGCATCGGAGAGATAGCCGCCCGCAGCGAGCTCATCTAACGCCCGCTCGATGTCGTCGCGGGGGATGCCCTTGTGCGCGAGCCGTTGTGTCAGTTCCGCCCGGCTGTATTCGCGCCGCGCGAGCATGCGCACTGCCAGCACCTTCGGCGACGTCGGTGGCTTGGCCGTCGTCCGGGCCAGGTCCGCGGCGGCGCTGTCGCCACGCGCCGCACGGCGCGGACGCACGGCGCTACTCCTTCAGCCTTCCGCCGCGCCGGTCACTCTTCGGCGTCCGGCATCGGTGTGATGCGTCCCGGCATGGGGATGTCGACGGCGGCGCGGATCTTGGCCTCGATTTCATTCGCAAGCTCCGGGTGCTCGCGCAGGAATTCGCGCGCGTTGTCCTTGCCTTGGCCGATCTTCTCGCCGTTGTATGCGTACCAGGCTCCGGATTTCTCGACGATCCTGTGCGTTACTCCCAGTTCGACGATCTCACCTTCATGCGAAATACCCTCGCCGTACAGGATGTCGAACAGCGCTTCGCGGAACGGTGGCGCGACCTTGTTCTTCACGACCTTGACGCGCGTCTCGTTGCCGACGACTTCCTCGCCGCGCTTGATCGAGCCGATGCGCCGAATGTCCAGGCGTACCGATGCGTAGAATTTGAGCGCGTTGCCGCCAGTGGTGGTCTCCGGGTTGCCGAACATCACGCCGATCTTCATGCGGATCTGGTTGATGAAAATGACGAGAGTGCCGGCGCGCTTGATGTTGCCGGCGAGCTTGCGCAGCGCTTGGCTCATGAGGCGTGCCTGCAAACCGGGCAGCTGGTCGCCCATCTCGCCTTCGATTTCCGCTTTGGGGACCAGTGCTGCGACCGAGTCGATGACGATGATGTCGACGCCGCCGGAACGTACCAGCATGTCCGCGATCTCGAGCCCCTGCTCGCCGGTGTCCGGCTGCGAGATCAGCATGTCGCCGACGTTGACGCCCAACTTGCCGGCATAGACCGGGTCGAGTGCGTTTTCGGCGTCGATGTACGCAGCGACACCGCCCGCCTTCTGTACCTGCGCCACGACCTGCAGGCACAGGGTAGTCTTGCCGGAGGACTCCGGACCGTAGACTTCGACGACGCGACCGCGCGGCAGGCCACCCACGCCGAGCGCAATGTCGAGGCCCAGGGAACCGGTGGAGACCACCGACAGATCGCTCGCGATCTGGGCGTCCCCCATTTTCATGATCGAACCTTTGCCGAACTGCTTTTCGATCTGGAGCAGCGCCGCCGCGAGGGCTTTGCCTTTGTTGTCGTCCATGCTTGAGGTCCTGGAATCGAGTGGCATGATGGTGTGGCCTTTGCGTAGGATAAAGGATGGCGGCGGCTGCCGCGGGGATGGTGGCTGAACGCTTGAAATAGAACGGACGTTCTACCCCGTGAGGCGATTATGCATGGAACGATCGTTCGATGCAACGCCCCTGTTGGTCTAATTCCAAGGTCCTATTGCGTTGCGCCGAGCCGGTCAATAAGTCCTTGTAAGGAAACGAGAACTGAGATCCGGCGTACGGCCTCCCGGTCGCCATTGAAGCGATGGGTGGCCGCGGTAGTGAGCCCACCGCGCATGGCCCACGCGAAGCACACCATCCCGACGGGCTTGGCCGCGGTGCCCCCCGCCGGCCCGGCGATGCCGGTCACGGCTACAGCCAAATCCGCGCGGCTGGCGCGGATCGCGCCTTCCGCCATGGCCTTCGCGGTGGCCTCCGACACCGCGCCATTCCGTGCCAGCGTGTCCGCATCGACGCCCAGCAGTTCCATCTTGGCCTCGTTCGAATAGGTGACGAAGCCGCGGTCGAACCAGCCAGAACTGCCCGCGATCGCCGTGATGGCACCGGCCACCAGTCCGCCGGTACACGACTCCGCGGTCGCGGCGAATGCGTGCCGCGCGGCGAGACGCCGTCCCAGTTCCGCGGCAAGCGCCGCGATTTCGCCGTCGATCAGTGGCATTCGCCGGGCCGGCCGCGGTAGTGATACGTATAGGCGTCGACAAAGCCGAACTTGCGGTAAACCGAAACCGCGCGCAGGTTGTCGGCGCTGACCTGCAGGTAGGCATGCGTCGCGCCGTGTTCCCATGCCCAGCGGAGCATCGTGGCGAGAATGCCGGTGGCGATGCCGCGCGCGCGCATGTCGGGTGCGGTACCCATGGTGTACACACCGGCCAGCCCGTCCTCAAGCATGACCGCGCCAGTGCCGACAGGCCGCCCATCCGTCACGGCGATCACGGTACGCGTCGTCAGCGGCGTGTGGGTCAGGCGTTCGAGGAACGCTGCTCGCTGCTCTGCCGAGGTCTCCTGCAGCGTGCCCACGGCTTCCGCAAATGCGGCCGGTGATGGCGTCATGAACTCGATTCCCGGCACGTGTTGCGTCTCCGGTGGATATTCGAGGCGGGTCAGCTGCACCTGCGTCCTCTCGAACGTCTCGTAACCGCGGGCTTCGAGTTCCGCTTCCAGCTGCGGAGGGTGGAGGAATGGCGTGATGCGAAAAAGTATCGGCAGCCCGCGTTCGGAGTAGATGCGTTCGCAATGGGGAATCTTCTGCGCCAGCGGGAGCGTCGAGCCGAAATGGGCATTCACGCTGCGCGCCCGCTTGGCCTTGCCGGGAGACACGCGCAGCAGCCAGCCGTCATAGAAAAGCTGACGCTGCGTCTGCAGCGCATTGAGTCCGACTTCCTCCACGCGTGCGAGGTCGAGGCCGTCGAATTGCAGTCCGTCGCTCATCCAAAAATCCGATGCCAAAGCGCCAGCACGACGAGCGTGTAGCCCGCCGCAAGCAAATCGTCGAGCATCACGCCAGCCCCGTTCTTCATGGCTGCGTCGAGTTGCCGGATCGGCGGCGGCTTGACGATGTCGAACAGGCGGAAGATCAGGAAGGCGAACGCCACCCGGTTCCAATCCGGTCCCACGAAAAAGAGCACCAGCAGGAACGCCGCGATTTCGTCGACGACGATGGCGCCGTGGTCGGGCACGCCCAGATTGCGGCCGGTCACCTGCGACGCCCACACACCGACGGTGAACAGGATCACGATGGCGGCGACGAATTCCGCCGCGCCACCATGCGCACGCAGCAGCAGTGCCAGCGGAATGGCCAACAGTGTGCCGAAAGTTCCGGGGGCAATCGGTGAAAGGCCGGCACCGAAACCCAGCGCGATGAAATGCGCCGGATGGCGAACGAGAAAGGCGATGGTCGGACGGTCGGCCATGGTTAAAGGAGCCTGTAGGGTCCTATCCGAAGTGATCGAACGACCGGGGCAATGTTGCCAGCGGCGTACCCTGCTCGTCGCGAACGACAATGCCCGCGGCTGCGGTCACGTGGCCGATGCGCGTCAGCGGCACGCCCACCTCGAGAGCGATGGCCGCAAGTGCTTGCCGAGATGACGGCGCCGCCATGAAACAGAGTTCGTAGTCGTCGCCACCGGCCAACAGGCACGCGAGTGCCAGATCGCGCTTCGCGCCATCGATCAGTGTCGCGAGCGGCATTGATCGGGGAATCAGCGCCACGTCGATCGCCGCGCCCACGCCTGAACGGTCGAGAATGTGCTGCAGGTCGCCGGTAAGTCCATCCGAAATGTCGATTGCGGCGGAGGCTACTCCTCGCAGACGCGCGCCCAACGCCACGCGCGGCTCGGGTGTTTCAAGGCGCTCACGCACCATGGCAAAGTCCGCTTCGCCGAGCGTCGCCCTGCCCTGCAGAACCGCCAGCGCGAGTGCCGCATCGCCGAGCGTCCCCGAAACGTAGATATCGTCGCCCGACCTGGCGCCGGCACGGGTAAGCGCCGCACCTGCCGGCACTTCGCCGATGATGGTCAGGCAGAAGTTGCGCGGTCCGCGCGTAGTGTCGCCCCCGATCAGCGTGACTTCGAAGCGGTCCGCCAGCGCGAACAAGCCGCGCGTGAAACCGTCAAGCCAGCACTCATCGAAGTCGGGCAGCGCCCCCGCGAGCAGCGCCCAGCGCGGCCGGGCGCCCATCGCGGCCATGTCGGAAAGGTTCACTGCGAGCGTCTTGTGTCCCAGCGTGGCCGGAGCTGCGCCCGCGAGGAAATGGCGGCCTTCGACCAGCATGTCCACGGAAAAAACGAGGTCGCAGCCGGGCGCGGGCACCACCACGGCACCGTCGTCACCAATCCCTGTTCGCACCGCCGGGTCGTGGACCGCGCGGCGGAAAAAACGGTCGATGAGCGCGAATTCGTTCATTCCCGGGCACGCTATCGCAGCGAATCGCCGATTTCCTTCTGCCATCGCGCCAACAACCGCTTGCGCTCGTCCGGATTGCCGAACCTGCCGGGATCAATGTCCAGCGTTCGTACATTGACGAACGCCGCGGCTTCAGAGCGAATTTCGGCCCGCGCGTGCGCGGGCACGAGCAGGTTCCTGGTGCGGTTCGCCAATTCCTGCGCCGATTGGGTCAACGCCCAGTCATAGAAGGCACGCGCCTCCTCCGGATGTGGGGCACCGTTGATGAGCGCCATGCCGCCCAGCGCATCGCCGGTGCCCTCGCAGGGTATCGTGATGGTCACCTCGAAACCGGCCAGCTGCTGGGTGATGAATTCGTGGACGAAGGACACGCCCACGCCCACTTCACCATGAGCCACGGAAGGCCCCTGCGCCGTGCCCGACTGGGTAAAGCGCACCACATTCGGTTGCAGCCTTTTCAGGTAATCGAAGGCGCCGTCCTCGCCATGGAGCACGACCAGCGTGGCGAGTATCGTATAGCCAGTGCCGCTCGTGACGGGATTGGCGAGCTCGATCTCCTTGCGATAGACAGGCAGCACGAGGTCGGACCAGCACCGAGGTGCCGGAAGTTCCTTTTGCTTGAGGATCGTCGCGCTGGTACCGAAGCCGATGATGATTCGGTAGATCGCGGCGACCTTGTAGTCGGAACGCTCGGTCGCTCGGCGTGCCCACGGCTGCAAGTCCGCCACGCGCGGCGAGCGGTAGGCAACGAACAGACCCTCCGCCGCCGCCTGCAGAAACGGGTCGATTGTCCCGCCATACCATACATCGGCCCTGGGGTTGGCGCGTTCGGCGCGGATCTGCGCATAGAACTCGCCGGTCGGCTTGCGGATGATTGCCGTCTCGATGCCGGTTTCGCGCTGGAATGACTTGGCGGCGAGTTCGCACGCATCCGGATCGTGGCTGCAATAGACGACGAGCGAGCGAGCGGCAGCGTTGGCGGTGCCGAGAAAGGCAAACAGCAGCAATGAAAGGAGATACCTCATGCCCGGCAGGCTCGGCGCTCAGGCGGTTGCCGCGCCGCGCCGCTGCGCCGCGATCTCCGTTGCGCGCACCAAGCCGGCGAACTTGTCGAGAACGCCGTTGACGTAACGATGCCCGTCGGTGCCGCCGAACGATCTGGCGATCTCGACGGCCTCGTTGATCACGACCTTGTGGGGGATCTCTATGCGGTGCACCAATTCCCAGGCGCCGATGATGAGAATGGCCCGCTCTATCGGCGACAGCTCGGCCGGTTTGCGGTCGAGGTGCGGCGCGAGCGCCGCCATGAGCGCGTCGTTCTCGCGCGTCACGCCATCCCACAGCTCGCCGAAGTAAGGCTGGTCGGCACGCAGGTACCCTTGGCTCGCGGCGAGGTCCACGCGCACGGCTTCGGCGTCGTTGCGCGAAAGCTGCCGCTGATAAAGGCCCTGCAGGACCAGTTCGCGGGCGCGGCGGCGGGGCGTCGTGCGCGGCGCCTTGGGAACCTCAGTCATCTTCGAGCCTCAGGATGAGGTTGGCCATTTCGAGCGCCGCCTGCGCCGCTTCAAAGCCCTTGGCGTCCATCCGCGCCTCCGCCTGCGCATCCGTTTCGCAGGTCAGGATGCCGTTGCCGATCGGAATTCCGAATTCGAGAGCGACGCTCGACAGACCCGCCGCAGATTCGTTGGCGACAATTTCAAAATGGTAGGTCTCGCCGCGGACTACCGCGCCAAGCGCGACCAGCGCGTCGTAGTCGTCGGTCTGGGCCAGTTGCTGCAGCGCCAGCGCAGACTCCAGCGCACCCGGGACGCTGACGACGGTGATGTTACCCTCGGCGACACCGGCCTCCATCAGCGCGCGCAGCGCGCCGGTCAGCAATCCCTCGCCGATGGCGGGATTGAAACGCGAAAGCACGATGCCGACGCGCAGGCCGTCACCAACGTGGCTGGGTGCAATTCGGCGGATGGGCATGGGCGCAGTATGGGATCAATGAGATTCGGGGAGGAAACGCGCGGGACACGACGCAGGTCAACGGGCAGCGAAAGGGCGGGTCAGGAGCCCTTGCGCACTGGCGGTTCGACTTCGTACCCGGTAACTTCGAGGTCGAAGCCACCCATGCTCGGCATCTTGCGCGGCTTGGCCAGCAGGCGCATGCGGCCGACATTCAGGTCACGCAGAATCTGCGCTCCGATACCGTAATTGCGCAGGTCCATCCTGGACGGCGGCGGTGCGGTATCCGCTAGCGCGCGCTGTCGCAATTCCAGTGCCGATTCAGGCCGGTGCAGGAGCACGACGACGCCGCGGCCTGCCGCGACGATCGCACCGAGCGCTTCCTTGATCGACCACGAATGCGACGCGCTGTCGATGTCGAGCAGGTCCATCACCGACAACGGTTCGTGCACGCGCACCAGTGTCTCGGTGTCCGGAGAGATCGGGCCGCGGACGAGCGCCAGGTGCGTCGCGTCCGTCAGCTTGTCGCGATAGACGACCAGGCGAAACGCTCCGTAGGCGGTGCTGAGCGGGCGCTCGGCGATGCGCTCGACAATGCGTTCGGTACGGCTGCGGTAATGGATCAGGTCGGTGATCGCGCCGATCGCGAGGCCGTGCGTCGCCGCAAACGCCAGCAGGTCAGGCATGCGCGCCATCGTGCCGTCGTCCTTCATGATTTCGCAGATCACCGCCGCCGGCGTCAATCCCGCCATCCGCGCAAGGTCGCACCCGGCCTCGGTGTGTCCCGCGCGGACGAGCACGCCGCCAGGCTGTGCCATGACCGGAAAGATGTGGCCAGGCTGCACGATGTCGGCAGGCTTGGCGTCGACCGCCACTGCCGCGCGCACGGTGCGCGCGCGATCCGCCGCGGAAATGCCGGTGGTCACACCGGCTGCCGCCTCGATCGACAGGGTGAAATTGGTGCCCTGGCCGGAGCGATTGGCCGAGACCATCAGCGGCAGGGCCAATTGCCTGCAGCGGTCTTCCGTCAGCGTGAGGCAGATGAGGCCGCGCGCATGCCGGGCCATGAAGTTGATCGCCTCGGGCGTGACGAAGTCCGCCGCGATCACGATATCGCCCTCGTTTTCGCGATCCTCCTCGTCGACCAGCACGACCATCCGGCCGGCCTTCAGTTCGGCAATGATTTCTGGCGTCGGGGCGAGGGTCATTGTGGCGGCGAATCCGGATGTGCGATGAGCGAGGGAAAGTGGTCAAGTTTACAGGAAGGCGGACCGGTGCCGTCCCCGGGCCAATGGTTAGCGAGCCTTAGCTGGTCAACAGCACGGCCGTCTTGCGAAAATCGCCGGTTTCGAGATTCTCGACGATGAACGCCGCCACGTCCGCCCGCGACACCTTGCCCGCAGTGACGCCTTCGAGGTTGGTCAGCGCACGCGTGAGACCTGTGGCCGGGCCGTTGGTCAGAAAACCCGGACGGACGATCGTCCAGTCGACGTCGCTCGCGCGCAACATCGCCTCCTGGCGGTCCTTGTCCTCGTAGATCGTCTTCATGAACAGCGGCGCAGGATCCGGTCGTAGAAGAAGCCGCCATGGCCGCGACTGTCGCCCGCCCCGATGCCGGTCACGCAAAGAAGGCGCGGGACACCATGCTTCGCCATGGCCGCCAGCAAAAACTGCATGCTCCGCGAAAACAGGTGGACCGGGCGGCGCGTCGGCCCCACGCCGGCGGTCCAGACTACCGCGTCCTGACCCGCGACGGCCCGCTCGATGTCGTCCGCGTCGCCCGCGTCGCCAACCACCACGCGCACGCCGGTCACCGGCAGCGATATGCGCTCCGCATTGCGTGCGAGCAGAGTGAGTTCGTGGCCGGCGGCGTGCGCCGCCGCCACCACTTCGCGTCCGGTGCCGCGGGTGCCGCCGATGACCAGGACCTTCATGGCAGGCTCGCTCTACTCATGCCGAGGCCGCCTCTTCCGCGACTACGCCGGGTACGACGCGAAACCATGCCGCATACAACGCGGGCAGGAACAGCAGCGTCAGGCCGGTGGCGATGGTGATGCCGCCCATCATCGCCACGGCCATCGGTCCGAAGAAATCGCTGCGCACGAGAGGGATGAGCCCCAGCACTGCCGCCGCGGCGGTCAGCACGATCGGGCGGAAGCGGCGCACGGTCGCGCCCACCACCGACTCCCATGGGGCATGACCGCCGGCGATGTCCTGTTCGATCTGGTCGACCAGGATCACCGAATTGCGCATGATGATTCCGGCCAGCGCGACGGTGCCCAGCAGCGCGACGAATCCGAATGGCTTGCCGAAGACCAGCAAGGCGAGCGCGACGCCGATCAGCCCCAATGGCGCCGTCAGCACGACCATCAGCGTGCGCGAAAAACTCCGCAGCTGGATCATCAGCAGCGTAAGCACGGTGAGCACGAGCAGCGGCGCGCCGGCGGCAATCGACTTCTGGCCGCGCGCTGAATCCTCGATCGCGCCGCCCTGCTCGATCCGGTAGCCGAGCGGCAGCGTCGCGCGGATCGTTTCCAGTCCCGGATTGATCCGGTTGGCCACATCGGGCCCTTGCGCATCGCCCTTCAGATCGGCGCGCACAATGATTGTCGGCAGTCGGTCGCGGCGCCAGATGATGCCGTCTTCCTGCTCGTAGCGGATGTCCGCGATCTGCGTGATGGGAACGGCGCGTCCATTGCGCGAAGGTATGGCGAGATCCTTGAGGAAGCTTATCTTCGCGCGCTCCTCCGCTGCGCCGCGCAGCAGCACTTCGACCTGCTTGTCGCGTTCGCGGAAATACGTGACCGAGTAGCCCGACAGCGAATTGTTGAGGAACGTGGCCAGGTCCTGCGACGATATGCCGAGTACACGGGCCTTGTTCTGGTCGATCACAACGCGGATCACCTTCGATGGCTCGTCCCAGTCGAATTGCACGTTCACCGTATCCGGATCCACGCGCATGACGCCGGCGACCTCGCGCGCGATGCGGCGGACAGTGGGAATGTCTTCGCCGGAAACACGGAATTGCACCGGGAAGCCGACGGGAGGCCCGTTTTCAAGGCGCGAAATGCGTCCGCGCAGCGAGGGAAAGTCCTGGTCGAAGATTGCAAGCAGGCGCGTTCGCACCTGTTCGCGGTCCGCAATGCTGTTTGCCGTGACCACGAATTGCGCGAAGTTGGACTGCTGCAACTGTTGGTCGAGCGGCAGGTAAAAGCGTGGACTGCCGATGCCGACATAGGTCACGAAGCTCTCGATGCCGGCTTCGGTGTTCAGGATCGTTTCGAATCTCTTCACCTGTTCCAGCGTGGCCGCGAACGAACTGCCTTCCGCCAGACGCAGGTCGACCAACAGCTCCGGCCGCGAAGACGACGGGAAGAACTGCTGCGGAATGAAGCGAAACAGTGCCAGCGACCCGATGAAGATGGCAAGCGTTGCGACGATCACGGTCTTGCGGTGCCCGACGCACCACGCTATGACCTGGCGCAGGAGCGTATAGAACGGAGTGCGATAGACCGCATCGGGATCGCCCTGGTGCGCGATGGTGGGCGGCGGCGCGGGACGGCCGCGCAACCTGGCCATGAGGCGCGCAGCAAGCGACGGCCCACGCGGCTTCGTGAAGTCGGGAAGCATCCTGTAACCCAGGTACGGGATCACGACCACCGCGATCACCCACGAAGCGATGAGGGCGATGGCCGAAACCTGAAAGATCGAACGCGTGTATTCGCCGGTCGAACTCTTCGCCGTGGCGATCGGCAGAAAACCCGCGACCGTAACCAGCGTGCCGGTCAGCATCGGAAATGCCGTGCTCGTATATGCGAAGCCGGCCGCGCGAAACCGGTCGTAGCCCTGCTCCAGCTTGATCGCCATCATCTCGACCGCGATGATCGCGTCGTCGACCAGGAGTCCCAGCGACAGGATCAGAGCCCCCAGCGAAATCTTGTGCAGCCCGATGTCGAACAGCCACATGCAAAGAAAGGTGACCGCGAGCACCAGCGGGATCGACACGGCCACGACCAGCCCCGTGCGCAGCCCCAGGCTGACCAGCGACACGGCGAGCACGATGAGCACTGCCTCGGTCAACGAGCGGATGAACACGTTGATGGAGCGCTGCACCGCGCGGGGCATGCTCGCGACCTGCTGCAACTCGACCCCGACCGGCAACTGCTGCTGGATGCGCAGGATATTCTCGTCGAGACCGTGACCCAGTTCGATGACGTCGCCGCCCTTCACCATCGTGACGCCAAGCCCCAGCGCCTCTTTGCCTTGCCAGCGCATCTTCTGCTGCGGCGGGTCGACATAGCCGCGGGTCACCGTGGCGACGTCACCCAGTCTGAATACCCGGTTGTTCGCGCGGATGGCGATGTCGCGGATCGCAGCGACGCTGTCGAATGCGCCCGTAGGCCGCACGTAAATTCGATCAGTAGCCGTATCGAACACACCCGCAGCGGCCACCACGTTTTGCGCGGCCAGCGTCTGGATGATCTGCGTCGGGTCGACGCCCAGCGTGGCCAGCTTGGCATTGGACATCTCGATGAAGATCTTTTCGTCCTGCTCGCCGATGAAGTCGACCTTGGCGACACCCGGCACGCGCAGCAGTTCCGTGCGCACGCGGTCACCGAAATCCTTCAGTTCCCGGTAGCCGAACCCGTCGCCCGTCAATGCATAGATGTTGGTGTAGACATCGCCGAACTCGTCGTTGAAGAACGGACCCTGGATGCCCGAGGGCAACGTGTTGCGGATGTCTCCGATCTTCTTGCGCACCTGGTACCACGTTTCCGGAACCACCGAGGCGGGAGCGGAATCCTTGATCGCGAAGAACACCAGGGACTCCCCGGGCTTCGAATAACTGCGCACCCAGTCGACGTTGGGGACTTCCTGCAGCTTGCGCTCTATGTGGTCGGTGACCTGATCCTCTACCTCATGCGCGGCCGCTCCGGGCCAACTGGTCTTGACCACCATGACCTTGAACGTGAACGGCGGATCCTCGGACTGGCCGAGTTTTTCGTAGGACATGAAACCGATCAGCGCGAACGCCACGATCAGGTACAGCACAAGCGAGCGATGCCGCAACGACCATTCGGACAGGTTGTAGCGCGAGTCCGGCGGGCCGCCGGAGGGATTCACGGGCGTCATGGGAAAATGTCAGCGCGCGGGTCAACCGCCTGATGGCGGCGTGGGGCTGGTGGAAGCGGCAGGAACCGCGCCGGTCGATCCGCTTTCGTAGGGACGCACGACCTGCCCCGGCAGCAGCTTGTGCACACCGGCCGCGACGATCCAGTCCCCATCACGCACGCCCGAGGTGACCAGGATGCCGTCCTCGCGATACTGGCCGATCGTGATGGGCGCGAGGCTGACCTGCTTCGTGACCGGGTCGAAGCGCCACACTGCCGGCTTGCCTTCCTGCTGGTAGATCGACGTCGAGGGCAGCACCGCCGAATTCGGCGCGCCGTCGCCGAGCACGCCGACGTTCGCGGTCATGCCCCATTGCACCGCGGGGTCCGGATTGGCGATGGCGACGCGCACGGCGAACGTCCGCGTCACTGCGTCGACCGACGGCGACACCTCGCGCACCTTGGCCGGATACAGCTTCTGCGGGTTGGCCCAGAGCGCCACGAACAGCTGTCTGGCGCCGGTCAGTTCGCCGATTCGATTCTCCGGTACGCTGATCGCGACCTCGCGCTGTTCGGCCCGCGCCAGCCTGAATACCGCTTGCCCCGCCGTGACGACCTGGCCGGAGTCCGCGTTCACTGCGGTGATCACGCCGTCGTCACTGGCGACCAGCGTCGCGTAGCTGGCCTGGTTCTGTGCGACCGCGAGATTGGCCTTCGCCTGCTCGTATTTTGCCCGGTTGGCGTCGAGCGTGTTGCGCTTGGCGTCCAACGCCGACGCGCTGATGAATTTTTCCTTGAGAAGGCTCTGGTAGCGGTCGTACTCGGCCTGCGCGAACTTCCATTCCGTCTCGGTAGCCGCCACCTGCGCCTTGGCGGCCTCCGCCTGCAGGCCGACGTCGGCCGGATCGATCCGCGCCAGCGGCTGTCCTTTCTTCACGCGCGCGCCCATATCGGCGTAACGCGCGACGAGCTTGCCGCCGATGCGAAACCCAAGGTCCGCTTCGTAGCGGGGTTTCACTTCTCCGGCGAAAACGGCTGTGGTGTTCGCGCCGCCCAGCCTTACCTGCGTCAATTGCACGGGCCGGACAGGCTCCGCCGGCTTGTCTTTGGCGCCGCAGGCGGCGAGCACGCCGGTCAGCAGGACGAGCGTCGCGATGGAGCGCAGCGAAGTCATGGACATTGCGGTCACCATCATCGCGTGGCGGACGATGGTCCGCCCACCGTGCCTTCCCACAAAGCGCGCATGGCGCGATCGAGTTCATCGGGATACTGCCAGCCAAAGACGACGGGATCCGCCGCGGCGAGTTCCTGTGCACACCCGCCGCCCGCGGAATCGCCGGACATCTGCCACAGTCCGATGATCAGCGCGTAGCTGTGCCGGAGCAGCCCGACCCCACCGCCGTCGGAAAGATCAGGAAAGTGACGCTCGAGACCGGCGCCTGCGCGTTGCAGGCGCTGCGCCATCCGCTGCTTGAACGCGTACGCCGCCTCGGGCGGCATGCCCTGTCCCATCATTCCGAAACATCGCGCCGCGAGAGGAAGAAACAGCGGCGGTGCGACCATGTGCCGGTGGGTCAGAGCGAGAATATCTTCGATGGCAACCGCGCCGTCGCCCTCGAGTAAGGCAATAAATTCGCGGAAAAAGCCGTCGATGTTGCGTTCGTGAACCGCGAGCAGCAATTCTTCCTTGCTCGGAAAATAGAGATAGACAGTCCCCTTGGCGAGGCCAGCCTCGTCGGCGACCTCCGCCACATTCGCCATGCGGTCCCTCGAGCGCGACAGGAGTCGCTCCGCGGCGTCCAGGATGGCGTGGTGCCGCTCCTGCTTGGCTTCCGCCTGGATAGCGCGCTGCCGTATGACCATGTTCGTCGTCCTCCGGATTTGCACCCACTAAATGACCGCGGGTCAATTGGAGGACAGCGTAAATGACCCGTGGTCAGTTGTCAATGGGACAAGAAGAACCGGCTGCATGCGAATTCAGCGAAAGAGCGCCATCGTGGCGCGCGTCAGCTCACTTTCCGGATCGGCGTAGTCGACGACGACGCTGAAATGATGCTGGCCTGCGAGAATGAGCGGCCCTGCAGCCGGCCGCGCATTGTCCGGCCATGCATCCCACAGCAGCTGCGCCTGGCGAATGAACTCGGACGTCTCCGCTCCGCCGACCGCGATCAGCAGCGGGGCCTGTGAAAGGCTGACGTGATTCACCGGCGAAATACGCGCCGCTTCCGCGTTGCTTAGGCGCAGGTCGCTGTTCATCGAGGCCAGGACGAGGGGTTTCAGGTCGTGAACGCCGGACAGGGTGACACCTCCGACGAAGGGGTCTCGCGGTAATCCGAGCGCATCCCAATCCGTGGCCAGCATCATCGCGGCAAGGTGGCCGCCCGCGGAATGGCCGCCAACGACGACGTTCTCGGCGGGTGCGCCATGGCGCGGCCCTTCCCTGGCGATCCACACCATGAGCCGGCGGCATTGGTCGACGATTTTGGCGACGGAAACCGCCGGGCAAAGATCATAGTTCGCGACGACCACCGCGATTCCCTGTTCCAGCAGCGGCCCGGCCACGAAATGAAAATCGGCCTTGTCCAGTGCACGCCAGTATCCACCGTGGATGAATACGAACGTGCCGCCCGGCGCGCGCTCGGGAAGAAACAGATCGCACGTCTGGAGTGGCCCGGGGCCATAGCGCAGGTCGAGTTTGTGCTGATGACGGGCACGAGTGGCGGTCGATAGTTCAGGATATTTCGCAAGCCAGCGCGGATGGTCCACCACCGCCGCGCGATTGTTGTAGCCGCGCTCGACGAACTCCGGCGACAGGACAATATCGTTCATGGTCCCCCCACGCTTGCGGCCGAGGAATGGGCCGCTGCGCTGCCCCCCGAGGGGGCGGAATTCCCGCCGCGGGGCAGTGACGCGAGCAGCCGGCGAGGGGCCCCGCAACGCGGGGATCGACGGCAAATGCGAGTCGGCACGCGAGGCCGACTCACGCCGCAACGATTCAGTTCACAGATCCAAGGAGGCCGACGCCCGGTGGCGCTCATTGGGCTACCTTCGCGCTGCGCGCTCCGATATTCGCCCTTGGGGCGGCCCGGCGGGTTCATGCGATGACGATGGACAGCGGCGTCAAGCCGTCGATGTGTCCGTCCAGCCGATCGCCCGCCACCACCGCGCCGACGCCGGCCGGCGTGCCGGTGAATACGAGGTCGCCCGGCAGCAGTTCGTAATACTGTGAAAGAAACGCCAGCGTATGGGGCACGTCCCAGATCATGTCGGCGAGATCGCCCTGCTGACGGCGGGCACCGTTCACGTCGAGCCGGATTGCACCGCGATCGAGCAATCCGGTCATCGCCACCGGATGAATCGGCGCGATGGGGGCAGCCTGTGCGAACGACTTTCCCAGGTCCCACGGGCGCTTCTTTTCGCGCATTTCGTTTTGCAGGTCGCGGCGCGTCATATCGAGGCCGGTTGCGTAGCCAAATACGATGTCGTTGGCTTTCTCGGCTGCAAGCTGCACCCCACGCTTGCCGATCGCTACGACCAGCTCGATCTCGTGATGGTAGTTCCTGGTGGCGAGCGGATAGCGCACCGTACCGACGGCCGGAGCGACGACCGGAAAAACGGCGTCCGCGGATTTGCAGAAGAAGAACGGCGGCTCCTTCGTGGCATCGCCGCCCATCTCCTTCGCATGTTCCGCGTAGTTGCGGCCGACACAGTAGATATGGCGAACGGGAAATTGCTGGCTGGTGCCGACGACCGGGACCGTCGGAATGTCCCATGCGGGAATGGCGTAATTCATGAAGTGTTCCGGTGATTGCATCGACTATTCCGCATCCGGCTGCCTGGCCGGCGCCGCATCGGCGAAAGCCGGCAACGTGTTGCACGCAGCTTCGATGCGGGTGAGGGTCGGGAACGGCGCGACGTCGATGTTCATGCGCCGCGCGTTGGCCAACTGGGGTACCAGGCAGATATCCGCGAGCGTGGGCGCGTCGCCGTGACAGTAGCGGCCGGTCGCCGGATCGCGCACTAGGCGCGTCTCCAGCGCCTCCAGGCCGGTGTCGATCCAGTACTTGTACCAGGCGTCCTTCTGCGCCTCGGAAACGCCCAGCGTGTTCTTCAGATACTGGAGGACGCGCAGGTTGTTGAGCGGATGGATATCGCAGGCGATCTCGAGCGCGATGCCGCGGACTCGCGCGCGCTCGACTGGCGTAGTGGGGAGGAATGCCGGCGCGGGTTGCGTTTCGTCCAGATATTCGATGATCGCGAGCGATTGGGTCAGCACCTCGCCGCCGTCGGTCGCCAGCGCCGGAACCAATCCCTGCGGATTCAGGGCGAGATAGTCGTCGCTGCGCTGGACGTTTTTGCGCAGGTGGACGAACTCGCGGGAAGGTTTGAGGCCTTTGAGATTCAGCGCGATGCGAACGCGGTAAGCCGCCGACGACCGGAAGTAATCGTAGAGTTTCATGTCAGTCCCGCAGGGCCGCCCCAAGGGACTGACACGCCCCCTCGGGGGGCAGCGAGCGTAGCGAGCGTGGGGGTCGTTTCATCTCAGTCCCGCAGGGCCGCCCCAAGGGACTGACACGCCCCCTCGGGGGGCAGCGAGCGTAGCGAGCGTGGGGGTCGTTTCATCTCAGTCCCGCAGGGCCGCCCCAAGGGACTGACACGCCCCCTCGGGGGGCAGCGAGCGTAGCGAGCGTGGGGGTCGTTTCATCTCAGTCCCGCAGGGCCGCCCCAAGGGACTGACACGCCCCTTCGGGGGGCAGCGAGCGTAGCGAGCGTGGGGGCATTTTAAAATGCGGAAATGCCGGTTTGCGCGCGGCCGAGGATCAGCGCGTGCACGTCGTGCGTGCCTTCGTATGTGTTAACCGTCTCCAGATTCAGCACATGGCGGATCACGTGGAACTCGTCGACGATGCCGTTGCCGCCATGCATGTCGCGCGCCATCCGCGCGATGTCGAGCGCTTTGCCGCACGAATTGCGTTTCATGATCGACGTGATTTCCGGAGCGGCTTGCGCCAGGTCCTTCATCCGGCCGAGCCTCAGGCAACCCTGAAGGCCGAGCGTGATCTCGGTCATCATGTCGGCAAGTTTCTTCTGGATCAGCTGATTGGCCGCCAGCGGGCGCCCGAACTGGTTGCGATCCATCGTGTATTGCCGCGCCGCATGCCAGCAGAACTCCGCGGCGCCCAGCGCCCCCCATGCAATGCCGTACCGCGCACTGTTGAGGCAGCCGAACGGCCCCTTCAGTCCCTGCACATTCGGCAGCAGATTGTCTTCAGGCACGAAGACTTCGTCCATCACGATCTCGCCGGTAATCGAGGCGCGCAGGCTGAACTTGCCTTCGATCTTGGGCGAGGACAGGCCCTTCATGCCGCGTTCGAGGATGTAGCCTCGGATGATCCCCTGGTCGTCCTTGGCCCAGACCACGAAGACATCCGCGATTGGCGAATTGGAAATCCACGTCTTCGCCCCCGAGAGGCTGAATCCTCCCGCCACGCTGCGCGCCCTTGTCACCATTGAACCCGGATCGGAACCGTGATTGGGTTCGGTAAGGCCGAAACAGCCGATCCACTCGCCGGTCGCAAGTTTGGGCAGGTACTTCCTGCGCTGCGCCTCGGTGCCGTAGGAGAAGATGGGAAACATGACCAGTGAGCTTTGCACGCTCATCATCGAACGGTAGCCCGAGTCCACGCGCTCGATTTCGCGCGCGATGAGTCCATAGCAGACGTAATTGAGTCCGGAGCCACCATATTCCGCCGGCAGCGTTGCGCCCAGCAGCCCCAACTGCCCCATTTCACGAAATATCGTCGGATCGGTCGTCTCGTGCCGGAATGCGTCCTTGATCCGCGGCATCAGCTTGTCCTGCGCGTAGGCGTGTGCGGCATCGCGCACCATCCGCTCCTCTTCGGTCAACTGCGCGTCGAGCAGCAGCGGGTCGTCCCACTTGAAGACGGCCTTGGCCGGGGCATCGGCTCGATCGGGGGCATTCATGGGGGGCTCCAGTTGAACTGGCGAGTCGGTTTGCCGCCCGCCGGTCATTCTTGATCTGAACCGGATTATCCGACGAGCGCGCCTGTCGGTCTACCTCCGTTTCCCCTACAGCACCTTCATGTGCGGGCCCCCGTCGACGTTGAACGCGTCGCTGGTATTGAAGGGTAGCGGCCGCAGCGCAAGCGCAGCGACGGGGCGCCGACCTCGGAAGGCTCGCCCCAGCGCCGGATCGGCGTCAGGCCCTCCTTGATCCGTCCATCGTAGCGGTCGAACGCGCCTGCAATCATGTCGGTCCGGATGATCCCGGGTCGGACTTCGTAGCACATGATGTCGTGTTCGGCCAAGCGTTGTGCAAATAGCTGATTCAGCATCGAGAGACCCGCTTTCGCGATGCGGTATTCCGCGCGATTGGGTCCCACCGTGCGACCGACTGGGTGAGAAAGAACGTGCCGCGCAGGTTGACGCCCAGCACGCGGTCGAAGGATTCCGGCGTGGCCGCGAGCAGGTCGCCCCGCACCTCCACCTGGACGCCCGCATTATTGACAAGGCAGTCGATTCCGCCGAACGCCGCGAAGGCGTTGGCGACGAACGCGGGATGGCAGTCGACATCGGCGACGTCGTGGCCAATGAACGCGGCGTTCCGTCCGCGCACGGCAATGCCGTCGAGCGTTTCGCGCGTGGCGGCGTCGTCCACGAGGTCGTCGACGATGTCGAAGCCTCTCTCCGCGAGTGCCCAAGCGATGCCGCGGCCGATGCCCCGCCGCGCGCCGGTCATTAGCGCCGTCGCACCCGCGTGACACTTGATCAGAGGCTCCTCAGGCATCCGGCACCACCGCCGTGGCCTCGATTTCCAACTTCGCGCGATCCTCGATCAGTGCGGTCACCTGTACCGCGGTCATGGCCGGGAAATGCCGGCCGATGACCTCGCGATACACGGCGCCCAACGCGCGGGAGCTCGCCACATATTCGCGCTTGTCGGTCACGTACCAGTTCATGCGCGTGATGTGTTCGGGTCCCGCGCCCGCTTCGGCCAGGATCGCCAGCACATTGCGCAGCGCCTGCCTTGCCTGGGTCACGAAATCGTCGGACTCGAACTGCTGCTGGCCGTTCCAGCCAATCTGGCCGCCGACGAAAACCGTCGTGCCGCGGGCGGCGATGCCGTTCGCATAGCCCTTTGGCGGCGCCCAGTCAGAAGGCTGCAGGATTTGCATGGCTGTGTTTCCTTGGTGTCAGGCGGCGAATCGGCGTGTGTTCACCGGGTATTCCTGCGGCGGCTTTCAACGTCCATCTGCCGTAATCGGAAGTGCTGCAGCTTTCCGGTCTCGGTGCGCGGCATGCTGGCGATGAATTCGACCGCACGCGGATACTTGTAGGGCGCGATGCTCTGCTTGACATGTTCCTGCAATTGCTTCGCCATGGCGTCGTCCGCCGCAAAACCCGCTTTCAGCGTCACAAAGGCCTTCACGATTTGCCCGCGTTCCTCGTCGGCCACGCCGATCACGCCGCATTCGGCGACGGCGGGATGGGCAAGCAGCGACCCTTCCACTTCCGGGCCCGCGATGTTGTAACCGGCGCTAACGATCATGCCATCGTTGCGCGCCTGATAGACGAACCAACCCTCATTGTCGACAAGATAGGCGTCCCCCGTGTAGTTCCAGCCATGCTGCACATACTGGAGCTGGCGGTCATCCGCCAGGTATCGGCAGCCGGTTGGGCCCTTGACCGCGAGCCGCCCGACTTTTCCTGCAGGCAGCGGATGGCCGGCGTCGTCCATCACGCACGCCCGGTATCCGGCGACGGGCTTGCCGGTAGCACCGGGCTTGGCGTGCGTTTCGTCGTGGGAGATGAAGATGTGCATCATTTCGGTGGCGCCGATGCCGTCGATCAATTCAATGCCGGTGGCCTCCTTCCACAGCCTTCGCGTCGCAGCGGGAAGCCCTTCGCCGGCCGATACGCACTTGCGCAGGCTCGTGAGATCGAACTGCACCGCCAACCCCGCCATTACGCGGTAAGAGGTCGGCGCCGCAAACAGCACCGTCACGCCGTTCGCGGCTATCGCCTGCAGCAATACTTCCGCCGACGTCTTCTCCAGCAGCAACGTCGCGGCCCCCGCCCGCAGCGGAAAAAGCAGGAGGCCACCCAGGCCGAACGTGAAGGCCAGCGGCGGGCTGCCGGCGAAGATGTCGTCCCCCGTCGCGCGCAGCACCGAACGCGGCCAGCAATCGCAACTCGCGAGCACGTCGCGATGGAAGTGCATCGTCCCCTTGGGCTGGCCCGTCGTTCCCGAAGTGAACGCAATCAACGCCGTGTCCTCCAATGCCGTGGCAACATTGGCAAAATCCGCGGGCTTTCCCGCAGCGCGCGCCTCGACGCCCTCCGGCGCGTCCGTTTCGAAATGGACGATCGTGGCCAGCGTCGGACAGGCCGCGCGCGCAGCATCGAGTTCCTCGGCGAGGCGGGCATCGCACAGCGCGTGAGAGATCCGCGCCTTGGTGATGATGTCGGTCAGCTCCTTGGCGCGCAGCAACGGCATGGTGGCCACGGCCACGCCGCCCGCTTTCATCACGGCAAACCAGCACGCGGCCATCATCGGACTGTTCGGCCCGCGCAGCAGAACGCGGTTGCCGGGAACGAGCCTCATGTCCTCCACCAGTACGTGCGCTATCCGGTTCGCACGCGCGGTGAGCTCCGCGTAGGTCCAGCGCAGACCGCCCGGCGCCAGGATGGCCGCACGCTCGCCCCACCCGCGTTCGAGGGCGCGATCGAGGAGTTCCACCGCGCAGTTGAGCTGCTCGGGATAACGCAACTCGGGCAGGTCGAACACAAGGTCTGGCCATTGATCCGGTGGCGGCAGGTGATCGCGCGCAAACGTGTCGATATGGGCCGTATAGTTCACACGGTAGCCTCCTTCAACAATTCACTGCCGATGATCAGTTTCTGCACCTCGGTCGCGCCCTCGTAGATGCGCAGCGCGCGGATGTCGCGGTAGAGCCGCTCGACGATGTGCCCGTGTGTGACGCCGAGCCCGCCATGGAGCTGGACGGCGGCGTCGATGACGCGTTGCGCCGATTCGGTCGCCGAGAGCTTGGCCATGGCCGACTCCTTGGTGGTCCTGGCATTGCGCACATCGCGGAGCCAGGCGGCGCGACAGGTCAACAATGCCGCGGCATCGATTTCGACCGCCATGTCGCCCAGCCTCGCCTGCGTCAGTTGCAGGTCCGCAAGCGTCGCGCCGAACATCCTGCGCGAGCGCGCGCGCGCAACGCTCTCGTCCAGCGCGCGGCGGGCGAATCCCAGCGCAGCCGCCGCCACCGAAGCGCGGAAGATATCGAGCGTGCGCATCGCGAGCTTGAAGCCTTCGCCTTCCGCGCCGAGCAACGCATCGTGTGGTACCCGGCATTCCTTGAATTCCAGCCGGGCCAGCGGATGAGGCGCGATGACGTCGATGCGCTCTGCGACGCTGAGTCCCGGGGCGTCGGCGGGCACCACGAACGCGGAAATGCCCCGCGTGCCGGGAGCCTCGCCAGAACGTGCGAAGACGCAGAAGAAATCGGCGATGCCGCCGTTGGATATCCAGGTCTTGCAGCCGTCGAGTTCCCACAGGTCGCCGACACACCGCGCGCGCATGGCCAGCGCCGCGACATCGGAGCCCGCATCGGGCTCTGACAATGCGAATGCAGCGATTGCGTCGCCATGCGCAACGAGAGGCAGCCAGCGGTCACGCTGCGCTGCGCTGCCGGCAAGCGTGATCGCGCCACTGCCCAGTCCCTGCATGGCGAACGCGAAATCGGCCAGCCCATCGTGATACGCCAGCGTCTCCCGCGCAACGCACAGCGCACGCGAATCGAGCGCGGGCAAGGCGCCCCCATGAGCCGCCGGAACACAGTAGCGGAGCCATCCGCCGTCGCCCAGCGCACGCACCAGTCGTCGGCACGTATCCTCTACATTGCTTTCGGCGGCGGGTCCGGTGATCTCCGGAATTCCGGCGCACCACGCGTCAAGCTTCCGGGCAAGCTCGCGCTGTTCGGCACCGAAGAACGGCCAGTCGAGATGCGCGCGGTCCATGTCAATTGCCCTCGAACTTCGGCGTCTTCCTGGTGGCGAACGCCCACTGAAGATGCGTCGCCCGGTACCCGGCAAACGGACATCTGTGTTCCTTCATGCTCATTTCCGCGCTTCCTTCCCGCGCTTCATACCGTCGGATTCGCGCATCGTGGACTTGAGACGGCCCAGCAGCGCATGCAGCCGGTCGCGCTCGCTGTCCGACAGGCCCGCAAACTGTTCGATGACCCAGCCCTCGTGCTCCACCGCCATGACGTCGAAGGCTCGCTTGCCTCTGGCGGTAAGACGAACCAGATACGCACGCCGGTCGGCCGGAATCGGCGTGCGCTCGACCATCCCCTCCGCCGCGAGCTGGTCGGTCAATCCCGTGACGCTGCCGCTCGTCACCATCAACCGGCGCGAAAGCTCGCCCATCTTGAGTCCCTGCGGGTGGCGTTCGAGCTGCGCCATCAAATCGAAACGCGGCAGCGAAATGGCGAACCGCCCGCGCAGCCGCGCCCGCACGCGCCGCTCGATTGTCAGCGTACAGGTGAGCAGGCGCAACCACAGGCGCAGCGATTCGTGGTGCGCGTCATGAAGACGCGACTCCTGATCCGGCGCGGCCACCTTCATCCCCCGGTCCTCACCCCTGCGTTCTCATCCGTTCGCCTCCGGTACGTCGTTAGCCATTAGCGCGGCGCGGGCGAGATTGCGTTCCAGCTGGTCGCGGCCCGCCCCATATTGCACCGGCCAATCGATGTCGCGGTATCCGAGTTGCGCTGCCGCATGCAGCGTCCAGTAGGGATCGGCCAGATGCGGACGCCCGAGGGCGCACAGGTCGGCGCGTCCCGCCATCAGGATGCTGTTGACGTGGTCCGGCTCGAAGATCGCGCCCACGGCCATCGTGGCGATACCGGTCTCGTTGCGGACGCGATCCGCGAATGGCGTCTGGTACATGCGGCCGTAGACCGGCTGCGCCTGCCGCGTGGTCTGCCCCGACGACACGTCGATGAGATCCGCCCCCGCCGCCTTGAACAGCCGGGCAATCGCAACGGCATCGTCGGGCGTGTTGCCTCCCGGCACCCAGTCGTGCGCGGAAATACGCACCGACATCGGCTTGTCCGCGGGCCACACCGCGCGCATCGCGCCGAAGACCTCCAGCGGATAGCGGCAGCGATTCTCGAGCGAGCCGCCGTACTCGTCGTCGCGCCGATTGGTCAGCGGGCAGATGAATGCGGAGAGCAGATAACCGTGGGCGCAGTGCAATTCGAGCCAGTCGAAGCCGGCGTCTTTGCCTCCGCGCGTCGCGCACACGAACTCTTCGGTCACGCGATCCATGTCGGCGCGATTCATTGCGCGCGGCACCTGGTTGGTCGGGCCGTAAGGTATCGCGGAGGGCGCCAGCAACGGCCAGTTGTCAGCGGGCAGCGGCTCGTCGCTCGCCTCCCAACCCAGTTGTGTCGAACCTTTCGGCCCCGCATGGCCCAGCTGCAGCGCGATCTTCGCTCCCGTCCGCGCGTGCACGTAATCGACGATGTGCCGCCATGCTGCAACATGCTCGGGCGAATAAAGGCCGGCGCATCCAGGGGTGATGCGCGCGTCCGGCGCCACGCAGACCATCTCGGTGAACACGAGACCTGCTCCGCCGTGCGCACGGCTGCCGAGATGCACGAGGTAATAGTCGTCGGGCTTGCCGTCGCGGCACGAGTACTGCGCCATTGGCGAGACGACGACGCGATTGCGCAGCGTCACGCCACGCAACGTGAATGGCGTGAACATCGGCGGCACCGCGTGGTCCTCGCCGCCGGCGCGACCCGAAAACCACGATTCCATCCCGGTGACGAAGGCGCGGTCACGCAGGCGCAGGTTCTCGTGCGAGATGCGCTGGCTGCGCGTCAGCAGGCTGTACGCGAACTGCTCGGCATCGAACGCCGAGTAGCGATCGACATGCTCGAACCATTCGGTCGAATTGCGCGCGGCATTCTGGATCTTGAGCACTTCGATGGCGCGCTCGGCTTCATATGTCGCCAGCGCGGCGGGAAGTGCTGCGGAATCCGACAATGCGCGGGCGAGAGCGACGGCGTCCTCTAGCGCCAGCTTGGTTCCGGAGCCCACGGAAAAATGGGCGGTGTGCGCGGCGTCGCCGACGAGTATGACCGGAACGCGCTTGCCGCCGATCTCGTTCCAATGGACCCATTTCCGGCAGACAACGCGTGGAAACCGGATCCAGATCGCGGACCCGCGCAGGTGAGTCGCATTGCTCAGCAGCGCGTTGCCGTCCAGATATGGAGCAAACAGTTGTTCGCAAAACGCGATGCCTTCCTCCTGCGACATGTTCTCGAGGCCCGCCGCGCGCCAGGTTTCTTCGGGAGTCTCCACGATGAAAGTCGACGTATCCCCGTCATATTGATAGGCATGGGCCTGGAACCAGCCGTGCGGCGTTTCGGCAAAGGCAAACGTGAATGCGGGGAAGCGCTTTTTCGTGCCCAGCCAGACAAAGCGGCAACGGCGCAGGTCGATATCGGGCTGGAACGATTCGGCGTAGCGCGTGCGGATGCGGCTGTTGAGGCCGTCGGACGCAATCACGACGTCCGCGTTGAAATCGCGGGCTGCGGCAATGTCATCCGCGACGTCGTCCTCGAACACCAGCTCGACGCCCAGCGCCTCGCACCGCGCCTGCAGGATATTGAGGAGGCGTTTGCGGCCGATGCCACAGAACCCGTGGCCGCTGCTCTTGATCGCGCGTCCCCGGAAGTGAACGTCGATGTCGTCCCAGTGATTGAAGGAATCGGCGATGTCACGCGCGGTCTCCGGATCCGCCGCGGCAAGATTGTCCAATGTCTGGTCGGAAAACACGACTCCCCAACCGAACGTGTCGTAAGGACGGTTGCGCTCGACCACGCGGATGACGTGGTGTGGGTCGGCCTTCTTGAGCAGCAAGGCGAGATAGAGGCCGGCGGGTCCGCCGCCGATGCAGAGCACGCGCATGGTCGAGTGAAGCTCCGTCTATGGGGACGCAATCCTGACCGCGGGATACCTCCGAAATGAATATTTTAGACCTGAACTAAATGCTGTCAAGCCCTGGTGACTCGGTCGTCAATCGGACCTTCGGCCTACGCCGCAAGGCGCATTGGCTGCGGGATCTGCGCGGCCTAGCATCGGTGCCCTGGAGCTCGGGTACAGGAGGGAGTCAGTCATGCAGCGAAGCAATCCTGGCCATCGGCAACGGATCCGCGGCTTCAGCCTCGTCGAGTTGCTCGTCGGGGTGTTACTCGCGGCTCTGATATTGGGTCTTGCCGTCCCGTCTTATCACGATTGGATCGCCACGTCGGAATTGATGAACGAGGCACAACATCTGGCCAACAGTCTGAACCGGGCCCGTGCCGAAGCCATCAACAGCGGCTTTCGCGTGAATCTGTGTCCATCGGCAGGCGGTCGCACGTGTGTCCCCGCTGGAACGTGGGAAAGTGGCTGGATTCTCTTCATCGACTCGAATGACGACGGTCAGGTGGACGCGGGTGAACGGGTGCTTTGGACCGGGGAGGCCGCGGCGCCCGGCATCACGATAGCCGCGAATGCCCCGCTTGCGCACTATGTCTCGTATACATCGCTGGGACATGCGCGACTACGCAACGGCGCACTGCAAATGGGAACCTTCGCGGTATGCCGGCACGGGCGCAATGCAGTCGATGTCGTGCTCGCGCACAGCGGTCGGGCGCGAATTGCCAGGACCACGGACGTTTGCCCATGATCACGCGACTTCGGGGCCTTACGCTGATCGAAGTCATCGTCACGGCGGCGATCATCGGCATACTCGCGGCCATCGCGCTGCCCTCCTATTTCGATTTCGTCATGCGCAGCAAGATCATCGACGGGACCACCAAACTGGGCGACTTCCGGACGAAGTTGGAAAAGCACTTCATGGATAACCGGAGCTATCTCAACGGTGCCGATTGTGGATTGCCCGACCCGCCCGTGACGGCGTCGGACTATTTCACGATCACTTGCGGTCCTCCCGCGCCGACGGCCACGACATACACGATTCTGGCCACAGGCATAGCCGCTCGCGGGACGGGCGGTTTCGTCTACACGGTGGATCAGACCAACGCCAAGAATTCGATCGGACCGTCCGGATGGTCGCCGGGCCTGGGTTGCTGGGCATTGCGCAAGGATGGAAGCTGCTGATGCGCGCACGGCCGTCACCGCAGCAGGGAAGTTTCATGCTCGAGTCGCTCGTCGCCCTTTTGATCGTCTCGCTGGGCGTTCTCGGCATCGTCGGCATGTACGCGCGTTCCGCCCAGTACCTCGACGATACGAAATATCGCGGCGAGGCCGCGCTGCTCGCCCACTCGCTGGTCGGCCAGATGTGGGTAACCCACAGTTCGTCCACGACATTGCAGGCAAATTTTGATAGCGTCGCTCCCGGTACTGGGGCGGGCTACGTCGAGTTCAGGACCCTGGTTCTGCAGCGGTTGCCCAATTCGCTGGCGCCCGACGTCCTTGTCACGGCCGGGCCGAGCGCGACCAGTTCCAACGTCCAGATCACCATCAAGTGGACGCATCCAGGCGACACGCTTGACCCGCTTCTGCCGGAGCCGCGCAAATACGATCTGAACGCAACGATCGGATCGAACCTGTGATCAATGCCGCATGCTCCGGATTGCGCCATGCCGTCCAGCGAGGTGCCGGACTGGTCGAAACGATGGTCGGCATTCTCATCGGGATGATCGTGATTGTCGTCACCTTCAACATCCTGTCCGTGTCGGAAGCCTACAAGCGGGCAACCGTTGGCGCGTCGGACGCCCAGATCACCGGCCTGATCAGCCAGTTTATGGCGGGACGGGACGCCGGCAATGGTGGCGCCGGAATCACGATGTCCGGCGCGGACTTGATCAATTGCACCAACGACGAGGCCGGCAACCCCGTTCTGGGCATGCCCACGACCCAACTCGAGGCTGCCGTCCGGCCCATTCCGGTACTCGTCACCGACGGCGGAGCAACGGGCGAATCGGATAGTTTCATTGCGCTCAACGCCGGCGCTGCGCACGTGATGTGGCCGGTTGACTTCACGGCGACATCGACGGCGGGCGCGCCGATCACCGTGCGAAGTCCCAATGGTTTTACCGTTCCGACGCCGGTCACGACGCCCTATTGGGCAATCGCGATGGCCAACGACGGCAGCGGCAAGTGCAAGTTGGTGCGCATCGTAGCAGCCACTGCGGCCGACGCCCAAGGAAACGTGACCTTGACCCAGGGCGGTCCGGTCACGGCAATTACCTACAACGTGGGCTCGCCGGCAAGATTGCTCAGCCTGGGTCCGGTAGGAATGGCAACACGCGTCCGGTACGACATCGACGCGGCCAACGCGGTATTGCGGACAACAGATCTGCTGGCAGTGCCACCTGCCGTGCCGACGCCCGTTCCTGTCGCGCAAAACGTAGTGCTGATGAAGGTGCAATTTGGCATCGATCCCACCGTCCTCCCCACCGGGGCGCACGATGGCGTCGTCAATTGCTGGACCGCAGCGGTGAACTCCTCGGCATGCAGCAATGGCGTCAACAATGATTTCAGCGACGCTGCCGTACGCAATTTTTCGCTCGCGCAACTCAACAGCATTCTGGCGGTGCGCATCGGCATCGTAGTGCGCAGCGACGAGCCCGATCTGCGGCTCCTGACCAATCCTACCAACGCGGGCCTGAAGGCCGAAGCCCGGGGCCTTCTCAGCGGCACGCGACTCCAGCCCTACCTGTTCAACTGTTCTGCGAATACCGATGCGGCCTGTCCCGGCCGCGTGAAAGTACCCATGGGCGCTGCGGCGCGTGCCGGGGCCCCGACTTGCGTCCCTGCGGTCATCTGCGACTACTGGCGTTATCGCACTTACGAAGTCGTCGTTCCGATCCGCAATGCCATCTACAGCGCAACGATGACGCCATGAAAATCTGCACGTCCATTGTCGCAATTCGCCGCCATCAGCAAGGTGTTGCGCTGTTCGTAGCGCTGGTCGCCATCGTGCTGCTAAGCCTTGCCGGAATTGCGATGATGCGCTCCGTCGAAACCACCACGTCTGTCGCCAGCAACATCGCGTTTCGCCAGGGCTCGATCGGCCCGGTCAACCAGGCCATCGAAGCGGCTATCGACGCGCTCTTCACTTCAAACACGATCGTCGTCCAGGACGTGGACGATGCGGCCCACGGCTACTATGCTCTGTTGCAACCCGCGGAACAGATCAACGGCGTTCCCTACGTTCTCGCCGGGAACTATGTCTCGATGAAAGCCAGGTACGCTGCCGCCGGCCTTCCTGCGGTCGTGCCCGATCCCGCAACGCAGACAGAGGTGCGGTCGGTGATCGAACGCATTTGCACGTCGGCCTCACCTCCTCCCTGGCCGTTCACACTTGGTAGCTGCGATACGCTGCCGCACAGATTGATCCCGGCCAGCACTGAAAACAGTTTCCAGCCGATCCCGATATTTCGCGTCACGGTCCGTGTCGACATCCCCAATTCCAATACCGTAGCGCACGCGCAGTCATTCCTGCGCGCCGGCATGCCGGCCAGGAGAACGGGCCACCGGTGGTCGTGGCGGCTGTTGAGCGGGGAATGACCGGCCATAGCCATGTCAACTGGCAGGGAAGTGGGCGGGTGCCGTCCTGACCACATCCAAGGTACTTAGCAGCTACGCGGGATGACAGTCGGCGCGTCGTCAGACCTGCGGCCGCCCAGCGCCCGGCGTCGAAGACACTTGTGCATAAGGCGTGGAACTCACCGGGCCGCGCGATGTACCTCGCAAGTCAATTGCCAGTTCTTTGGACGAATGTAGCGGTCCACATTCGCGGCGCGCGACCACGCGCACCAAGTGGTGGCGCATCCGCGCCTGCACCTGCTCGATTGCTCAGCCGTAGCAGAATACGTCGAGTCTATTGCCATCCAAGTCGCGGAAATCGGGCGCGTAGAAGCCCTCGCCGCCCTCGGCGCGCAGGCCGGGAGGGCCCTCGTCGATGCCGCCGAGTTCGAATGCCTTCTTGTAGATTCGATCGACCGTGTCGCGCGAATCGACCCCGATGCCTGCCATCACGCCATTGTCCACCGTGGCCGACCGTCGTAGCGATTCATGATGCAGGGCATCGGTTTGTCCATGGCTGCGGCCCAGCCGTAGCCGCGGTTGCCGAATTCCATCATGCGTTTGACACACCTCTCGGCAAACAGAGTGTCGTAGAACGACAGGGCGCGAGGCAGGTCGTTGGTGCCCAGGGTGAGGTGGCCGATCATCGCAATCTCCTTCAGGCGTCACGCTGGCATTTGACCACCGTCACGCTGGCGCGTAAATGGGACCAGCGCCGGCAGATCGGTGGGGCTGCAAATGGCCGCTTTCGCGAACGTGGCGCAACCGCTCCAGTTAGCCGAATTCGGTCCAATTGACCCGTGACCGAGTTGGATACCGACCGCGCGTTAAGTGGACTTAGCGTGCTGGAGCTTGCTCGGGATGACTTGCCGACGGCTCGGTGAGTACGGGGATGAGTCGGATGCCACCGCCGCGCTTGCCGCAACAAAGATCGGAATTCATGCATGACATCCAGACGGGCATTTCAGCCTTGGATGCGAGCCTTGCCTAGCAATTCGCTGTTTTCCGGCGCTAGCGCTGTCAACTCCCGATCATACAAAGGTCCATCAAGAGTGCGGACGCGAGCGAGTGCGAGCCCCAGTTCAGATTCCGGACCCGCACCCACGGCGGCCGCGATTGCGCCCGCTTCCGCAAGCGCAGCCCCTGCGGCATGTGAGTTCCCCGCATAGTGTTCCATTTCCGCCCGGCTGCAATACAGGATGCCCAAGCTCAAACGGTCAGAGGACGCCTCCAGCAGGGCCCCGCTGGCATCCAGGCAATGGCGGGCCTGTTCGAAATTGCCTTGGCGGGCGTGCAGCAAGCCCAGATAGCTCAGAAACTGACCTTCCGAGCGACGATCGCCCAAGTCGCGTGCGACCACCAGCGCCGCTTCATAGTGGCTGCGAGCCTCGTCGATCCGGGCCAGGCTGTCGTAGACCATGCCGAGGTTGCACAGCACGACGCACTCCAGCCGGGCATGCCCCAGGTCCCGCGCGACTTCCAGCGCCGCATCGAGCTGATCGAGGGCGTCGGTGAAACTGCCTTGCACCTGATGCAGCAGACCAAGATTGCACAGAGTGTTGCCTTCGAGCCGCCTGTTTCCCGTCTCCCGGGCCACGACAAGCGCCGCCTCGCTATGTGACCGGGATTCGTCCGCGTGCCCCTCGTCGAAAGAGAGCGAGCCCAGGTTGCCGAGCAGATCGCCCTCCCGGTGGCGATCCCCCGCACTCCTGGCTAGGGCCAGACCCGCTTCGAAATGCGCCCGGGCTTCATGCAGCCGGCCCAGAATATGGTCGATGTTGCCGAGACCGTTGCAGGCGTCGCTCTGCAACGGTCGGTCCTTCAATTCCCGGGCGATGACCTGTGCCGCCTCGAGGTGGGCACGGCCGGTTTCCGTGCGACCCGCGTGGCTGTCGAGGCCGCCGAGGCCGATGAGCGCGCGGCACTCGCAGCGCCGGTCCCCGACCGCACGGGCGTGCGCCAGCGACGATACGAACTGCGCGCCGGCCGCGTCATCCTTGCCACAGGCCATCATCACCCGGCCTCCAATCCAGTCCACCCGGGCGACCTCCGCGATGGCGAGTCCGGGGATCGCGCGCACCAACGATGCAAGTTCGCCGGCAACCCGGAATGGCCCGCGCAGTCTCAGGCCTACCCACGCGTGCTCGAGCAAGGCCACTGCCATGGGGGCGTCGCCTCGCGCGGCAGCCCGGCGACACGAGACGATGAAATTGTCGAGCTCGACGCCTTCGTCGGCTATTGCCACGTCTTCGTCCAGGGCGGCAAAGTACGCGCCGTGCCGGACTTCCATCGCGCGCGACGCCGGCGGCCCGCTCCCCGGGTAGCGTCGCTCGGTGCGCAGATGTTCCGCCGCATATTCCTGAACGCTCACCAGCAGATCGAAACGGTCGTTGGTCACCTCCCTCACAAACGACTTGTGCACCAGCGATTGCAGTGCATCGACGGGCCATGGCGCATTTTCGAATCCCGAAAGGTCAAGGATTGCCTCCACGGCCTCGAGCGCAAATCCACCCTCGAACACGGATAGTTGCGCAAGCGCGGCTTTCTCGGGCATCGAAAGCAGGTCCCAGGACCAATCGAACACCGCACGCAACGTCGCCTGCCGGTCAACGCGCCCGCCTGCCGATGACAACAGTTTGAAGCGTTCGGTCATTCGTGCAAGCAGCGTCCGGGGAGACATGACCCTAACGCGCGCCGCCGCCAGTTCGATCGCCAGCGGCAGCCCCTCCAATAGTTTCACCAGCGGGGCGATTGCCGCCTGCTCATCGGCGTTTGGCTGGAACTCCGGCTTCGCTGCGGCGGCCCGTCGCACGAACAGTGTCATTGCTTCCGTCGACGACAATGGCGCCAAGGCCAGCACTTCTTCTCCAGCCAAGCCCAGTATTTCGCGAGTCGTCACCAGGAACCGCGCGCTGCTCGACCGGTTCAGCCATCGACCCAGCGTTTCCTCGGCGTGGCGGGCAACCTGCTCGAAGTTGTCGAGAATCACCAGGCATTGTCCACGGCCGGCGATAGCGTTCCCGATCTGTGTCACCGGGTCGTCCTTGCCCAATGGCAGGTCGAGCCCCTGCGCAACCGCATGAGCGATACCGTCCACGCTTCGAGCCTGCGACAGGTCGCAGAACCAGGCGCCGCCCGGAAACTGCCCGAGCGAATCCCACCCGAAGCGGGCGACGAGCCGCGTCTTGCCGGTGCCGCCGATGCCGAGGACCGAGACGAGTCGCGCGCCGTCGTCGAAGCGGCGCTGGAGCCTTGATAGAGAATCGAGGCGGCCGACGAACGCATCGCGCTCCGCCGGCAGGCTGTGCCCGCTGAACGATGCAAGCGGCTCAAAATCGGTACGCATGCCCGGCGCGACGACCTGCAGCAGACGTTCGGAGGTAAGCAACCCCTTCAGGCGGTGCTCGCCCATCTCGCGCAGCGTGACGCCTTCCGGCATTTGTCCGCGCACCAATTCCTGCGTCGCTGCCGAGAGCAACAGTTGCTCGCCATGGGCGACCGACATGATTCGCGCCGCACGATTGACCGACGCGCCGTAATAGTCGCCGTCGCGCTGTTCCGCCGCGCCGGTATGCATCCCCATCCGCACCCTCAGGGCGATCGCTGGTTCGGCACTGGACGACCGAGACGTGGGGTTCAGGATTCCGCCCCGCGCACTTTGCAGGGCGCGCTGCGAGGCGACACCTGCGGCGAGCGCGTCGGCGGCAGAGGCGAAAACGGCATGAACACCATCGCCTGTGCTCTTGACGATACATCCATGGTTGGACTCGATCGCGCCGCGAATCACCGCGTCATGGCGCGCGAGTGCAGACCGCATCGTCTGAGGATCTTGTTCCCACAACGTTGTGCTGCCCTCGATGTCCGTGAACAGGAAGGTGACTGTGCCCGTGGGCAGCAGGGCGTTGGCGCTAGGGTCCGTAGACATTGGGTGTCGCATGCGCTGAAGCGCCAGACAACACATTCTGCGGACAGCTACTGGATTAGGCAAATATTGGCCGCGTGCCCGGTCGACGGCGCGTCCGCTTGATTCAGCGTACTCGCCTTGTTTTCCGGTTGATCCGTCGACTGGGCGCGCATCGCATGCTGACGTCGTTGCGCCGGTACCACGGTAGCACGCTCGCCCGCCCCCATTGCAATCCAACAGCCGCGCTAGAATGCGCGGCAGCGCCATTTCGTGGATTCCCCATGTTCGAAGCGTCGTCCATCACCTGCTTGATGTCCAATCCACCCCCGCGTCCGGGTCGAGTTGCGTCCGACGCGGCGGGCCGCGGCAACGGGCCACAGCGGCGGCTTCTCGTCGGCGTAACGGGCGCGGTCACAGCCTTCGTCGCGCCATTCGCCTTCGCCGCATCGTTCCTCGGCGTCGAAGTGCCGCCGCCGCTCCCCGCCAACAACGTCGTCGACACCTACTGGAACACGCCGGTCGACGATCCCTACCGGTTCCTCGAAAGCACCAAGGGACCGGAGGTCCAGGCGTGGATGAAGGCACAGGCCGACGCCACCGAGGCGATCCTCGCCAAACTGCCGGTGCGCGCCGAACTGCGCAAGCGGATCGCCGAGATTGACGACGCGGTGCCCACGGTCGTCACCCGTGTCGTGCGCACAGCCTCGGGGCGGTGGTTCTTCATGCGGCGTAACGCGGGCGAGAATCAGTTCAAGCTCGTCCGCCGCGACACCCTGACGGGCGACGACGTCGTCCTGGTCGACCCGGACGTGCTGCAGAAGGAGACCGGCAAACCGCACGCGATCGGCGGCTTCGCGGCGTCGCCCGACGGCAAGCGGGTGACCTACTCGATCTCCACCGGCGGCACCGAGATCGGCTCGCTGCACGTGTTCGACGCCACGACCGGGAAGGACATCGAGGCGCCGATCGAGGGCATCCGCGGCAGCGGGAGCGTGACGTGGCTGGAGGATGGCAGCGGATTCTTCTACACGCGGCTGCGCCCCGACTGGGCGAGCGTCGCGGCGACCGAGCGCTTTCTCGACAACCTGACCTATTTCCACCGGCTGGGAGCGACCACGACCGACCGTGCGGTGTTCGGTCCCGGGGTCGACCCCGAGGTCGCCATCCCGCGCACGGCGACTGGCAATGTACTTCTCGTGACCGGGACCGCACTCGTGGCTGCGGTGGTCGCCGACGGGGTCAAGCGCGAGCGGTCGCTGTACATCGCCGAACTCGCCGCGATGCTCGAAGGCAAGGCCCGGTGGAAGCGCGTGTTCGGCGAAGAAGAGAAGATCGTCCGCGTCGCGGTTGGTGGCGGCTGGTTGTATTTGAAGACTTCCGCCGACGCGCCGCGCTACAAGATTCTTCGGATGGCGCTAACCGACCTCGATCTCGCCCGCGCCGAGACGGTGCTTCCGTCCAGCGACGACGTGATAGTGGATGTGGGCGCCGCCAAGGATGCGCTGTACGTGACACAGCGCCAGGGACCGTTGACGCGGCTGCTGCGAGTGCCACACACGAAGTCGGTCCAACCTGCACCGGTGGCGCTGCCCTTTGCCGGTCACGTCAACCTGGATTTCACCGATGCCAACCAGGACGGCGCGGTGTTCGAAATCGGGAGCTGGATCCGTTCGTCCAAGTTCTACGCATTCGAGCCGGCGTCGTCGACGGCGGCGCTGCTCCCGTTCGAACCCCCGGGCAAGTTCGACGCACCGGAGGGCCTGGTCGCGCGCGAGGTGCGCGTGAAAGGCCATGACGGCGTCGAGGTGCCGGCATCGATCATCATGCGTGCCGACACCAGGCAGGACGGCAGCAACCCGACTATTCTGTACGGTTACGGCGCCTACGGCACGACCGAGGACCCCGGCTGGAGTCCGCGGCTGCTTGCCTGGCTCGAGCGAGGCGGCGTGTTCGTCATCGCACACGTGCGCGGCGGCGGTGTCTTCGGCGACGCCTGGCATCGCGCCGGGCAGAAGGCGACCAAGCCAAACACATGGAAGGACGGAATCGCGGTGGCCGACTGGCTGATCGCGCAGAAGTACACGTCTCGCGACAAGCTTGCCGTGATTGGCGGCAGCGCGGGCGGCATTTTCGTCGGCCGGGCAATGACGGAGCGACCGGACCTTTTCGCCGCGGCGGTCATCTCGGTCGGCAACACCGATCTCGTTCGTTCGGAGACGCGTGCCAACGGTGTCGCCAACGTGCCGGAGTACGGCACCGTCAAGCGCGAGGACGAGTTCCGCGCGCTGCTGGAGATGAGCACGTACGCGTCGATCCGCGACGGCGTCAAGTATCCGGCGGCACTGTTCGAACACGGCGTCAACGACATCCGTGTCGACGTCTGGATGACGCTGAAGACAGCGTCGCGACTGTCGGCCGCCACTGCGAGCGGCCGCCCGGTGTTGCTGCGGCTCGAATACGACGGCGGGCATGGCGTCGGCGCCACCAGGAGTCAGGGCCAGCTGCGCCTCGCTGACCGGTGGGCCTTCCTGCTGTGGCAGTTCGGCATCGCCAAGCCGGCGCCTTAGGCATTGCCTTTGGCGCGGGCTGAAAGGCCCCGTCAAGTGATGCCGCACGACGAACGTGCTGCCCCGAGTACACAGCCGGATGCGTTTGGATGTGGAACTCTGCACGTCGCGCCACCTACCGCGCAGCTTGGTTGTTTTTGTACGGGCGTGATCATCTACGCCGGGGAGCCATGCCGACGGGTGAAAAAGTTGCCGCGGACATGGAGAGATGCCAGCGCTAACGGCGCGGGGTCAGCGCCAATCGGGAGGGCATCGTGGCACCGGACGGATCCCGCCTGTCGCTGCGAGAATGGCCTGTAGCGACGAGTGGTTCCGGTCAAACAACGGGGCGATCTGCTGGACACACTCACCCATATGCCAGCGCTCCCGCATCAGCGCCTACGGGCTCTCGGTGCAAACGATCCGAGGTCTTTGCTTCATCTGCAACACGCCTCTGATTGCTCAGGCCACTGTGTTGCATCCACCGGTTGCATCCACATCCCACGGAGGACGGCTGAATTTCTCAGAAGCAGACGGTCGACGAAACGATGGTGTCCCAATGCACAAAGTATGTTCGCTCGGCTACTTGAAAACGAGGTGCGCCAGGTCGGATTCGAGATCCAAATATATTATTCCGAGCGCCGTCAGGTCGAACGCAGCATGTGCACATATCGGCATCCAGATCCGGCCCGTGATGGCAAAGATCATCCCGAATACGAGACCGGTGATCGCGGCCTGTTGGACGCCAGCGAGCCCTTGGTCAGAGTAATGCCTTATCGCAAACAATCCGGCGCCAATGAGCACGATTAGCATCTTAGCCGCGACCCCCGTTCCCAATAGCTTGCCGAGTCGTTCGAACAAGTACCCTCGGAACACCGTCTCTTCCCCGAAGCCCGCGACTACGATCGTCGCGAACAGCATTCCGGGGAGCGCGGCGGTGTTCCCTATAAGGTAGTGGTAGGTCGAATTGATCGGATCGGCTCCGAGAAGGGGCATCACGATAGCCTTCATCAGCAACTTGAACGCGCTTCCGAAAGCGACGCCAGAGGTCAGGCTGCCGATCCAACTCTTTGGTCGCACGTAGCCGATCTCACGCCACGGCGTGCGCGACCGCCATGCCCATCCCAGCGCCAGCACTGCGCCTATGAGAGGGGTCACCAAAGTACCCGCGGCGATCACCAGGATCGACAGGATTCCGAGCGGCCCGAATCCACGCAGGCCAGCGGTGAAATGATCATCCGCCGGGAGTGCGGGTTCGCTCGCCGCGCTCAATGTCCGCTCCACCGGGCTTGCCGAGATGGAGCCGTTTGCGGTTCGCCGAACGCGACCAGGGCCACTTTACGTCGCAACACGCCGTCCAGACATAGCATGAACAGGCTCCAGCTATCGCTAGTCACCGTGGGAGCGACATATACCGACACATACTCCTGACATCATCTCGTCGACAAAGGGAATTGCATTCATGCTACCCCTGTCAGGATAATCCCGCGAACGACCGCTCCGGGTCGATTCCGTTGAAAAACGCGATGTTGGAATGAGTTTCTGCACACCGTCATTGTTTGATGCAGGTGGCTTTAGCCAATATCTTGTGGTTTTGGATCGAGGTTCCTTGCCAAACTGCCTTTAAGCGGGCGCTAGTTCCTCGTTCGTTGTTGTCGGTGCAAGCCACTTCGCCATTCGGCGCAGATTTTGCGCGGTGGCCGCCATCAGGAACTCGTCTTTGGCGCCGCTGAGCCCCCGCAATCGCAGGCGGTCCAGCTTCATGATCCGCTTGAGGTGCGCGAACAGCATTTCAACTTTCTTGCGATCCTTGCGCGATTGCTGGTAGACAGCGGTCTTGGCAACGTCGCGCGCGACATCGCGTGCGAATTCATGGACGCTCCGAACAATCTTCCGATTTGGGCTGTTCGGACAGCAATGTGACTTCATCGGGCACTTGCTGCATGCGGCTTGGCTGGCGTGATAGATGATGGTGTTGGCTTTGGTGATGCGCGTTCGCGGGCGTTTGAAGATCCGCCATTCACTTCGCAGCGGCTGTCCCTGTGGGCAGCGGTATTCGTTGGCCTGTTCATCCCATTCGAAGTCGCTGCTGGATAGCGTTCCGTCGTCGCGTTGGGTCTTGTCCCACACCGGTACATGCGGCTCGATCTGCTTCTCGTCCACCATCCAGCCCAGTAGTTCTGCCGCACCGTAGGCCATGTCGCCGATCAGCCGCTGCGGCTTCAAGTCGAACCGATCCTGTACCCGGTCAATCATCGTACGGGTCGCGTTCACTTCATCGGTGCGCAAGGCAGGCGTCGCCTCGACATCCACAATGATGCCGGCGTCGACATCCACCAGATAGTTGGTGGAGTAGCCGTAGAACGCTGGTCCGCCTGGCGCCGCCGTGTAGCGCGCGGCTGGGTCCGTCAGCGACACCGATTTCGGTGGTGTATCCGTTGGATTGGCCGCTTCCAGCCCAGCCACGTATTCGCGCACCGCTCGGGTCGCGCCTTCGCCGCTCTTCCAGTTCATGGCTTCTGCGCCAGGTACGCCGCGGGCACGGTTGGCATCCGCGCGCACGACACTGGCATCGATGGCGAAACCTTCTCCCCCGACCATGCCCTCCGTCATGCAGCGGCGCAGCACACTCTCGAAGACATGCCGAAACGTATCGCTCTCCCGGAAACGACCATGGCGATTCTTGGAGAAGGTCGCGTGATCCGGAATGCTGTCTTCCAATCCAAGACGACAGAACCAGCGGTAGGCGAGATTCAGATGGACCTCTTCGCAGAGGCGGCGCTCGGACCGAATGCCGAAACAGTAGCCGATGATCAGCATCCGGATCATCAGCTCGGGGGCAATCGACGGCCGACCGGTGTTGCTGTAGTAGGTGACGAGGTGCTGACGCAGTTCGCTCAGATCAAGAAAGTGATCTACCCCGCGCAGCAGATGATCAGCAGGAACGTGATCTTCGAGATCGAACGAATAAAACAATCGCTCTTGGTTGCCACCCTGTTCGCCCATCATGTCGAGGCTCTCCTGTCGTCGCCGAGCTGATTACTCAGACGCGATCAACCATCGACAGTTCAAGGGTTTTTCAACAAAATAGGCCAGTAGCGGAACTTCAGCATCTTCTCGGGAATTTCCAAATAGCGGTCGCTCAACTGTTCGTTTCGTGGTGATTGTTTGCTCAATTGGTACTAGGCCGTCGCGCCCCAGACCGCAGGCGTGCACGTCGGCAGTCCTTGCTCAAAAGCGAGTGCGCCAGACCTATGCATTGTCGCTTCCGCTTGATCGGGCTTTCCCAATGGGTTGTACCGTCGCGACCTAGAGTGCAATAGATCAGCTCGGATCATCTGTTGGCAGATAGGGGCGGAGCAGCCAAAGTCGTCTGCATGCGAACTCCGCCCCGTCATTTATGTTTCTCAAGTTTCTGGTGACCTTTACTACTCTATGAGGTTCGGCTTGGGCAAAGTATTCGCCGTATACGCGATTGGACACCAATGCGGTGTACGCAGGGGAAGCCCCTTTTTCCGTTACGGCTGCCTGTAGTCGGCACGCTATATTGATGGCACGGCCAACGTATTCTTGCTGTCCATGTATGGTCAACGGAATTAGTTCACCCTTGTCGATTCCGAAGCTAATGCCTATGACCTTTGGCGTGTGAGACAGGTGCGGAAAGAGCGAGCGTCGAAACTCACCAACGTAGTATAGGCACAGGTTCTCTAAGAAGCGAAGGAGGCGCACGCCGTCAGTATTTGCCGGAAATAGTAGCAACCATCCATCGCCTGTAAATTTGTATGGGTCGAATGACACGGTTGCTTTTTGTTCCTTGGCCAAGTATCGCTTTAGCTCGCCAAAGAACGTTGTAAGAGGTTGAACATTATTGCTCTTCGTTAAGTCCTCAATTATGTTGGATGATGAGCACATGTCGAATGCGACGACAATTGCTTGCCCGCTAATCGTGAGGCGTTGATAGTCCATCACGTATCTAGACCTAGAAATGTGTGCACGATGTCGGTATTGGCCTGAAATGTCGGTGCTCAGCTGGTACTTTGCGCCTGAATAGTGGGCGCAAGCAACGCGTTATCTACGGCGCGTCCGCGCCGGTCAAGCCACCGGGCATCGGCAGGGTGCAGTGCTACTAATGTCGCGTGTACCCCTTTCGCGCGCGCCCGCCACGAACGACTGCTACCAAGAGTTCGGACGACCGCTTTGAAGGACCCTGGCCGTCGGCTCAGGGTCGAACTGCGACCGTCAGCAATCGGGCAGAGTTGGGCTACAACCAGACTCTCCCGCGCTCGCCTGGCAGCTGACCTGAACGAGGTTCGGACACTCTGCCGGCCCTGAACGTGGATCGCTGATCGATCAGGCGTTGATCTGCACTGCCTCCGCACTTCTCCCCCGGAAAGCCGGTCGGTATCTACCTACTGTCAACGCCCACCGCACGCGCATCCGCTTGTCAGCGATCGGCGGTAACATGATGCCGCCGTCTACGGTACGTACGCGCATCCGGTTCGGACCTGACGAATCCACGACGCCTGTCCGGGCCGGCAGGTTCCGCGATGTGCCACCAACGGGAGATCGATATGAGTGCGCCTCAACTGGAAGCGATCGGTCCTGATCTGACACTGGGCTTGGCCACCGGCGCACTTGCCGATGGAAAGATGCTGGCGGGACACGTCGGTCAGTACGCGGTCCTGCTCGCGCGACGCGGCAATGAGTTCTTCGCGATCGGCGCCACCTGTACCCACTACAACGGTCCGCTCTCGGAAGGGCTGATAGTCCACGACACCGTGCGCTGCCCGTGGCACCACGCCTGCTTTAGCCTGCGGACCGGGGAAGCGGTTCGGGCGCCGGCGCTCAGCCCCGTCGCGTGCTGGTCGACTGAGGTACGCGGCGACAAGGTGTTCGTGCGAGAGAAGGCGGCGCCGACCCCGAGAAGCGGTGTCGCACCCGCGCCCGGATGGCCGCAGAAGATTGTGGTTATCGGCGGCGGTGCGGCGGGTTTCGCGGCCGCGGAAATGCTGCGTCGGCAGCGCTTCCAGGGCGGCATCGTGATATTGAGCGACGACAACGCGCCGCCGGTGGACCGGCCGAACCTGTCCAAGGACTACTTGGCCGGCAGTGCGCCGGAGGAGTGGGTCCCTTTACGCGGAGACAACTTCTACACCGAACAGGGCATCGATTTGCGGCTGAAGACCGCCGTCACCAACATCGACGTACGTGCGCGCACGGTCGTTCTCGACGATGGCAGCACGGTCGCCTACGACCGGCTGTTGCTTGCGACCGGCGCCGAGCCGGTGCGATTGCCGCTACTGGGCATGGACCTGCCGCACGTGCACGCACTGCGAACGCTTGGTGATTGCCGCGCCATCATCGCGCGGGCGGCAACGGCACGGCACGCCGTCGTGATGGGGGCGAGTTTCATCGGCCTCGAGGTCGCCGCCTCGCTTCGCGCGCGCGGCATCGAGGTACACGTCGTGGCACCGGAGAAGCGGCCGATGGAGCGGGTGCTGGGCCCACAGATGGGGGACTTCGTGCGCCGCCTGCACGAAGAGCACGGAGTGATCTTCCACCTGGAGGACGCGGCGACGGCGATCGACGCGCGCCAAGTCACACTGAAGAGCGGCGGCATGATCGATGCGGATTTGGTCGTCGCCGGTGTCGGCGTGCGGCCGCGACTGGCGCTGGCCGAGAACGCCGGCCTTGCGATCGACCGTGGCGTAGCGGTCAACGAATATCTGGAGACCAGCGCACCCGGAATCTTCGCAGCGGGTGACATTGCCCGGTGGCCCGACAGGCACAGCGGTGCGGCGATCCGTGTCGAACACTGGGTTGTCGCACAGCGCCAGGGCCAGACGGCCGCGCTGAACATGCTCGGCGGCCGGGAGAAGTTCGACGCTGTACCATTCTTCTGGAGCCAACATTACGACGTCGCGATCAACTACGTGGGCCACGCCGAGACCTGGGACGAACTGGCGATCGACGGTGAAATCGCAACCCGCGACTGCGTGTTGCGATACAAGCGCAATGGCCGTGTACTTGCCGTCGCCTCTATCTATCGCGACGTCGACAGCCTGATGGCCGAAGCAGCGATGGAGTGTGAGGCGATGCAGAAATGAGTCAGTTGCGTCATTGCGGAAACTGTGCCGATCGCGCAGCAAGCGCTCTAGCGGCGGGGCAAGATAAGTGCGTGGGCGTTCGACGGCAGATGGAGTCCGGAATCGGAACGAGCGGCGTGATCGGCGGGGCCGCAATTGCCTGATTCCGTGCTACTCGAATATCACCACGGCAGCAAGCACCGCCTAGACCGGTATGCGCCCGGCCCCGGGCGGCTGGATTGGGCGAATCAACCCGATCCGTTTCGGCACTATGTGGGCGCGGCCGCGATCGGGCTGCCATTGGCGGCCGAAACACTGCCCACACGCTACGCCGCGCTCCGGCGCGGTGAACTTCCGGCGATGCAGGCGTTCGAAGTTCGCAGCATTGCAGTCCTGTTCGAGCTCTCGCTTGGTCTGTCGGCCTGGAAGTCGTTCGAAGGCAAGCGTTGGGCGCTGCGTTGCAATCCTTCCAGCGGCAATCTGCATCCCACGGAAGGCTATTTGCTGTGTCCGAATCTTCCCGGACTGTCGGCAGGCGTCTATCACTATGTAAGCCGTGATCACACGCTGGAACGACGGGCCGCGCTCGACCATCCGCGCTGGTCGGCCGCTTTCGAGAACGGCGGCGTCGTGCTGGGCCTAACCTCGATCTACTGGCGCGAGGCATGGAAATACGGAATGCGGGCGTGGCGGTACTGCCAGCACGATTGCGGGCATGCGATCGCCGCGCTCTGCTACGCCGCGGCGATGTTCGGCTGGCAGACGCGTTTGCTTGCCTCGGCCAGTGATGAGCTTGTGTCCGCGTTGCTTGGACTCGATCGCGAGGTCGATCTCGGTGGTGCGGAGCGGGAAGCACCGGATGCTCTGCTTTGGGTTGGGCCAGAATCCTCACGACCGCGACTCGAGCACATGCACGACGCATTGCGCGATGCGACCTGGTCCGGTCGCGCCAACCGCTTGAGCGCGGAACACGTGCCGTGGCCCGACATCGATTCGATTCACCGCGCCACGCGAAAGCCTGCGACTTCTGAACCGGCGGCCTACCGCCCGGCGCCGCTGCCCCCACCTCGTGGTCCCGTCTTCGATTCCACGTTCGCGACAATCGCCCGGCAGCGCCGCAGCGCGGTCGACTTCGACGGGAAAACGCACATCGCCGACGAATCGTTTTTCGCGATGCTCGACGCGCTCATGGTGCGCGCGAACACGCCACCCTGGAACACGCTCGCGACGCCGCCGATGGTGCACGCCGCCCTGATGGTGCATCGCGTGGCAGGTCTCGAACCAGGGTTGTACCTGTTTCTGCGAGAGCCATTGGTGCTTGCCGATTTCAGGTCCTCCATGCGCCCGGAATGGCTGTGGCAGAAGAAAGGTCCCGAACACCTGCCGCTGTATCTGCTGCTGCCGTACGACCTACGCGCCATCGCGAAAACGATCTGCTGTCACCAGGACATTGCGGCAGACTCGTGCTTCGCCCTGGGTATGCTCGCGCACGTCGAGATCGCGCACGACGAACCGTGGCGTTACCGTCATCTGTTCTGGGAATGCGGAATGCTCGGGCATGCGCTTTATTTGGAAGCGGAAGCAGCGGGCGTGCGCTCCACGGGAATCGGCTGTTACTTCGACGACGAGATGCACGGACTACTCGGGATCGATGATGATCGCTGGCAAAGCCTGTATCACTTCACGGTCGGGGGTCCCATCGATGACACGCGCCTCGTTACGTTGCCGCCCTACGCCTTTCAGCCCTGATCCCCGATCTAGCTTTGCGACGGGCACCGGCGACAAAATGGCCGCGAACGGGGCCATGGCAGAACACACTATGGGTTCGCGTGCCCTTTGCTACTAGGGGATGCGCTAATCGAATTGGTAGCCTGGTTCGGACTGGGCCTGCGCGTCGGGCTTGCCTTGGTGACGAAGGTTGCCGCCCCCATTACCGCGATACGCGACTGTCCGCTCCTTGGCAACGCGACCGGCTGGTGTGGGTTGCGGGTTCAACCGGTGGATGCAACACACTATGGCGTGAGCCATCAGAGGAGTGTTGCAGATGAGACCTCGGATCCATTACACGGAGAGCCAGAAGGCGCTGATGTGGGAGCGTTGGCAGAAGGGCGAGTCACTCCAGCAGATCGCCCAGTTGTTTGATCGGAACCACTCGTCGATACAGGGAATTCTGGCCGCGACGGGCGGAATCCGTCCGGCCCCCCGCAGGCGCTCCAGACGGGCGCTGTCATTGGCGGAACGGGAAGAGGTCTCGCGCGCGGTGGTTGCGGGTTATTCCATGCGATCGATCGCCGCGCAACTCGGCCGAGCGCCGTCCACTATTAGTCGGGAGGTCAAGCGCAACGGTGGCCAGGAAGGTTACCGAGCGAGTCGAGCCGACCAGGCCACTTGGGATCGAGGCCGGCGTCCCAAGACCGGTAAACTGACGGCGAACCGAGTTCTGGCGCGCCTCGTGGCAGGCAAGCTCCGACTGCAGTGGTCACCGGAGCAGGTTGCCGGTTGGCTCAAGCGCACCTATCCAGACGATACGAGCCGTCAGGTGTCACCGGAGACCATCTATCGCAGCCTGTTCATCCAGGCCCGCGGCGCCCTGAAGAAGGAGCTGGTGGAGCATTTGCGGCGCCGCCGAGTGATGCGCCGGTCGCGCCATCACACCCAGAAGACAGACGATCACGGCCGCATCACTGACACCGTCTCGATCCGCGAGCGTCCGGCCAACGTGGAAGACCGGGCGGTGCCCGGTCACTGGGAAGGCGACCTGTTGTTCGGCAGCAAGAACAGCCAGATTGCGACACTAGTCGAGCGTCAGACACGGTATGTGATGCTGGTGAAGGTTGCCGGCAAAGATACCGAGACGGTCATCAACGCGTTGATCAAGAACGCGCGCAAGTTACCGGACGAACTCTACCAGTCGCTGACTTGGGACCGCGGCAAAGAGATGGCCGATCACAAGCGCTTCACGCTGGCGACCGATATCCAAGTCTACTTCTGCGATCCCCAGAATCCCTGGCAGCGTGGCAGCAATGAGAACACGAACGGGCTTTTGAGGCAGTACTTCCCCAAGGGAACCGACCTCTCCGGCTACTCGCAAGCAAAGCTCAACGCCGTGGCCAGAAGATTGAACGAGCGCCCTAGAAAGACATTAAACTTCGATACACCAGCTGAACGATTCCACCAAACTGTTGCGTCGATCGGTTGAATCCGCAGTCGTGAGCGGTCGTCGAAGGCCGTCTGCTCTCGGCCAGTTCCAGACGGTCGCCCTTACATCTCAATTTGCTGGGAAGCAGCCGTTGACGAGGCGGCCGTAATACACAGGGACTAGGTCGCGCGGCTACAAGACAGGTTGCGGCCGTGTTGGGCAGAAGTGATTTCAATTCGTCCCTGACACGTTTACTTTTTCTTGGCCAGCACTGCCTCGATCTCGTCCATGATGCGGTTCATCCGCGCAGCGACGGCCTGGTAGGGCGCCGGGGTGGCGAGATCCACGCCTGCCGCCTTCACCAGATCGTAGGGGTAGTCGGAGCCGCCGGCGGCGAGGAGCTTCAGGTAGCGATCGCGTTCCGCCGGACCGCCCTTCATCACCATCTCCGCCAGGAGCGAGCTCGCCGCGAGCGAGGTCGCGTACTGATACACGTAGTAGGGCGAATAGAAGTGGGGAATGTAGGCCCACTCGATCGTGTAGAGGTCGTCGATCTTCACGACCCCCTCCTGGTCGCCGTGGTAGCGGCGCAGGATGTCGCCGTACATCTGCGAGAGCTTCGTGCCGGTGAGCGACTCGCCCTTGTCCACGCGGCCGTGCACGTCGCGCTCGAACTCCGCGAACATCGTCTGGCGGAAGAAGGTGCCGCGCAGGCCCTCGAGGGCGGAGCCAAGATAGAGCAGGCGCTCGTCGTCGCTCTTCGCGTTCCTCACCATCATGTCGAGGAGGAGCGCCTCGTTGAAGGTCGAGGCGATCTCCGCGGTGAAGATCGGATAGCCCGCGGTCACGTAGGGCTGCGCGCGGTTGGCGAGGTACGAGTGCATCGCGTGGCCCCACTCGTGCACCAGCGTCGACACCGACTCGTAGTTGTCGGTGTAGTTCATGAGGACGTATGGGTGCACGTCGTAGGCCGCGCCCGCCATGTGCGCTCCCGACAGCTTCTTCGGGCGCGGATAGACGTCCATCCAGCGATCCTTGAGTCCCTTGTCGATGGCCGCGACGTAGTCGGTGCCGAGGGGCCGGGTCGCCTCGAGCATGAGGCGCTTGCCCTCGTCGATCGGGTACTTGAAGTCGCCGCCGACGAGCGGGGGATAGATGTCGTAGTAGCGCATGTCAGTGACGCCGAGCATGCGGGCGCGCAGGCGGAAGTAGCGGTGCAGCGTCGGCAGGTTGGCGTTCGCCTGCGCGATCAGGGTGTCGACCACGGCGACCGGGATCTTGTTGGCATCCAGCGTGCGCGTGATCGAGTCGGGATACTTGCGCACCTTCGCGTACGCGCTGTCCTTCTTGAAGCTCTCGTAGAGCGTCACGCCGAAGGTGCGCTCGAATTCCTTCCACTTGCCCCAGAACGCGTCGAAGACCTTCTTGCGGTCCTCGCGGTTGGGCACCTCGCGATAGTGCGTGTAGGCGGCCTGGTCGATCTTCACTTCCTTGCCGTCGGAGAGCGTCACGGTCGGCCACGGCACTTCGGCGTTGGAGAGGATGCCGTAGGCCGAGCTGGCGGCGCTCGTGGCGAGCCCGAAGGTGGCGACGATCTGTTCGCCTTGCTCGTCCAGCGTGTGCGGCGCGGCGCGCAGGATGCGGTCGAGGGTGTGGCGGTAGATCACGAGGGACTTGTCCTGCGCGAGGAGGGCGTCCACCTTCTGCGCACCGAGCTTGAGGACTTCGGGGCTCACGAACGAGGTCGCTTCCGAAAGCTGCGAGCCCAGCACCTGCGTTTTCTGGCGCAGCTCGAGGCCGAGCGGCTGGCCGGTGTCTTCCGCGTAGAGTTCGTTCGCATAGACGCTCAGGCGCGAGTAGCGCTTGCCGAGCTCCGCCTGCCGTTCGAGGCATTGCTTGAATTTCTGCGCCGAATCGCCGAGATCGCCGCGGCAGTCGCCCGGGAACGCCTTGGTGTCGACGGCGAGCTTGTCGGCGTCGCTGTTCCACGCCTCGACGCTCGGGAAGAGATCGGCGAGGTTCCAGCGGTCTTCGGGACGTTCGGCGGCAGCGGCTGGGAGGAGCAGGGCGTTCATGAGCAGGGCGGCAGCGACTGGGACGAACAGGCGATTCATCGGGGAGACTCCGTTGGATTCGCTTTTGAGAGGACGTATTCTACGTGTCCTCGCAGTCACCCCCCGCGGAGTCGCGGGCCCATCAGCCCGGCGGCGGCTTCCGATCGCCAGGATAGAGGGCGCCCGATAAGGAGAATAGACCATGCCCTTCCTATTCAACGAATTTAAAGCGACGATCCAAATTAAAGGTCCGCTTCGCCGCCATCGAATGTCGGGTTTCCGGAGGATTGTCGGACCGCTGTGGGTCGTTAGCGAACGTTGCCCATCATTTCTGTGTATATCGTTCAGAATGAATTGCGGAGCAAAAGAAAACGGCCCGCATCGCTGCGGGCCGCATGTAGCTTGGCTCCCCGACCAGGGCTCGAACCTGGGACCTGCGGATTAACAGTCCGTCGCTCTACCAACTGAGCTATCAGGGAATTGAGCCGAATATTATAGCTTTCCCGGGGGTTCCGGGTCAAACCTGGCCACCGTCGGCGGCGGGGAATGGGCAATAATGCGCGATTGCCGCCGAATACCAATTGGCGGAGCGCGGAGGGTTTTCGATGACGACGCGGCGCAAGCTGCTGCAGGCCTTGGGAGCGTCGTTGACCATGTGGCCGTTGGTCGGCGGCGCGCAGCCGGCGCGCAAGGTCCATCGGATCGGGATCCTCAATATCGGGATGACCGCCGACTATATCGGACCACAGCCGAAGAATTCCATCGTCAATGAATTTTTGCGCAGACTGCGCGAACTCGGTTACGTTTACGGCGAGAATTTCGTGACCGAAGCCCGCGGAGACGAAGGCAGGGCGGAGCGTTTTCCCGAACTCGCAGCTGAACTGGTACGTCTCGATGTGGACGTCATCGTCGCCGGAGGGATTGCGCTGCCCGCGCTGAAAAAGGCCACTTCGACGATCCCGGTCATTATGGCAGCTTCCCCCGATCCCGTGAGCCAAGGGTTCGTGCGCAGCCTGAACCACCCCGGCGGAAACTTCACGGGGATGAGTCTTCAGTCGGCGGAGACTACCGGAAAGCGACTCGAGCTGCTCAAGGAACTCGTCCCGGGTACGGCGCCGGTAGCGGTCCTATGGGAGCGGAACAACAGTCTGAATTGGCAGGAGGCTGAAGCTGCCGCCGGGTTACGCGGATGGAAGCTGCTTTCGCTCGAGATTCGGGACGCGGGCGACATCGAACGAGCCTTCGCATCGGCGACCGGTGCTCGGGCTGGCGCGATGCTCGTCTTTGGTGGTGGACTCTTTTACCCAATGGCCCGGCAAATCGCCGGGCTCGCCATCAGAAGCCGCCTGCCGACCATGTACGAGCTGCGGCCGTATGTCGACGCCGGCGGATTGCTCTCCTACGGCGCGGACATTTACGCGATCTGGCGGCAGGCGGCGGGCTTCGTCGACAAAATACTGAAAGGCGCCAAACCCGGCGATCTGCCCATCGAGCAGCCGACCAAGTTCGAGCTGGTCGTCAACATGAAGACCGCAAGGGCGCTCGGCCTCGCGATACCGTCGTCGCTGCTGGTGCGTGCGGACGAGGTGATTCAGTGACCTTGCATTTTGCGCTGTCCTCGCCCGCAAAATTTGCCTATACCTGCACACATCGCGTACGGTAGCGCACCATGGCTGAGGACGCACTTCCCGTTTCCGGTATCAAGACCAATCGCGACGCGCATCGCGGCCGGCTGTTCCGCAAGTATCTGCTGCTCATTCTCACGCTGGTCACCGGCGCCCTGCTCGCCTCCGGCGCGATCAGCGTCTATTTCTCGTATCAGGAAATCAAGACGGCGCTGTCGAACCTCCAACACGAAAAGGCGGTCGCTGCAGCGTCCCGGATCGAGCAGTACATTCACCAGATCGAGCAACAGCTCGCCTATGCCGCACTGCCACAGCTCGACGCGGCCGACGTCGAACTGCGGCGCATCGAATTCCTGAAGCTGCTGCGCCAGGCGCCGGAAGTCACGGACATTGCGCAGCTGGACGCAAGCGGTCGCGAACAGATCGCCGTTTCCCGGCTCGGGATGGACAACGTCAACTCGGGCAAGGACCGCTCGCAGGAGCCGGCTTTCCGCGATGCAAGGCGTGGCAAGCCATGGTTCGGACCCGTGTACTTTCGCAAGGAGACCGAACCCTACATGACGATCGCCATACGGTCGGGCAGCGATGCCGGGCCGGTGACCGTCGCCGAAGTCAATCTCAAGTTCATCTGGGACGTGGTTTCGCGCATCAAGATCGGCGACAAGGGCAAGGCGTATGTCGTCGACCGCAACGGCTTCCTGATCGCCGACCCGGATATCGGCCTCGTACTGCGCAAGACCGACCTGTCGAACCTGCCCCATGTGAAGGCCGCGAATGGCGCGCATGACGCCGGTGCCGAAGCGATGCTGTCGACGGACCTGGCCGGCACGCAGGTGCTGACCTCCGTCGCCACCATCGAGCCGCTGGCCTGGAGCGTGTTCGTCGAGCAGCCCGTGGCGGAAGTGTACGAGAAACTGAATTCCTCGATCCTGCGCACCGGGCTGCTGCTGCTTGCAGGTCTGGTGATATCGGCGTTTGCAGCGCTGGCGCTGGCACGGGGCATGGTGCGGCCGATTCGCATTCTCGACGAAGGCGCGCGGCGCATCGGCGACGGTGATCTCGACCAGAAGATCGACATCCATACCGGCGACGAGCTGGAGGCGCTCGCCGATCAGTTCAATCGCATGACCGGGCAATTGAGCGAGTCGTATGCGGGGCTCGAACGCAAGGTCGAGGAACGCACCGGCGAACTCCAGAACTCGCTCGAACAACAAACCGCGATCAGCGAGATTCTGCGCGTGATCTCGGCGTCGCCGACCGACATGCAGCCGGTGCTCAATGCCGTTGCCGAACGCGCGTTGAAGCTCTGCGACGCGGCGCAGACCGTCATCGCGTTGGTCGAGGGCGAGAACCTGCGTTGGGTGGCGAGGGGATCCGCAAGCCTTCCCACCGCGGTAGGTGATGTCATTCCGATCACTCGCGGGGTGGTCGCGGGCCGGGCCATCGTCGACGGGACGACCATTCATCTCAAGGACATCGCACTGGAGTCCGAAGACGAATATCCGGTCGCGCGCGAGATGCAACGACGTCTGGGCCATCACACGCTGCTGGCGGTGCCGTTGATGCGCGAAGATCACGCCATCGGCGCAATCGCCCTGTGGCGGATGGAGGCCCGGCTCTTCTCGGAGAAGCAGGTTGCGCTGGTTGAAACCTTCGCGCGGCAGGCTGCGATCGCCATCGACAACGTCCGGCTGTTCAACGAAACGAAGGAGGGCCTCGAGCAGCAGACGGCCATCAGTGAAATCCTGCGCACGATTTCGAGCTCGCCGACGGACGTGGCTCCCGTGCTCGATGCGATCGCGGACCGTGCCGTTGCGCTGTGCGGCGCCTCGGCGGCCTCGATTCATTTGACCGATGGGAATGTGCTCCGGCATGTGGCGTCCAAGGGCGAGACACCGGAGGAAGCCGCCGCTACCGCGCTGTTGCCGGTCAGTCGCGATTCGATATCTGGCCGCGCGGTGCTCGAGCGCAAGACCATTCATGTTCACGACATCCTCACCGAGGCTTCGGAGTATCCGGTGGGCGCGGACATTTCGCGCAGGCTCGGCAATCGCACGCTGCTCGTGACGCCGCTCTACCGCGAAGGCCAGCCCTTCGGAACGATTCTGTTGCGCCGAAAGGAGGTGCGGCCATTCAGCGAGCGTGAAATTGCGCTGCTGAAGACCTTCGGCGATCAGGCGGCAATCGCGATCGAGAACGTCAGGCTGTTCAATGAAACCAAGGAAGCACTGGATCAACAGCGCGCGTCCGGTGAAGTACTCGCTGCCATCAGCAATTCGATCGCCGACACGTCGCCCGTCTTCGAAACGATTCTCGGCAGTTGCGAGCGGCTGTTTGCCGGCAAGATGGCAGTGATCGATCTGGTCGGCGAAGACGGTCTGGTGCATCTGGGCGCCTACCATGGTCCGAACCGGGACGACGTGACGCGGGTCTATCCGCATCCTGTCGATACGACGAGCGCCACCGGCACCGCGATCGCGACTCGCGGCGTCGTGCATTTCCCGGATCTCGACCGCGTTCCGGAGGCCGCGCGCATGGCGTTTCAGGCCTTCGGCATCAAGGCGGCCATCGGCGCGCCGATGATGTGGGAAGGCAAGGGAATCGGCGCGATCTGGGTCGCGCGGGGCCATGCCGGCCCGTTCTCCGACAAGGATATCGCGCTGCTCAAGACGTTCGCCGACCAGGCGGTGATCGCGATCCAGAACGCGCGGCTGGTCAACGAGACCCGCGAAGCGCTTGACCAGCAGCGCGCGTCAGGCGAGGTGCTTGCCGCGATCAGCAGCTCGATCGCCGACACTTCGCCCGTGTTCGAGCGGATCCTGACGAGCTGCGAGCGCCTGTTCGCCGGCAAGGTGATCGCCATCGAAGTGGTCGACGACGAAGGGACCTTGCGCATCGAAGCGTTCCGCGGCCCGGACCCGGAGAAGATGGAAGGCTACATCGTCGGTCCGATCGCCGCTGGCGCCTCCATCAGTGCCAACGCCATACTGTCACGAAGCGTGCAGCACGTGCCGGACATCGCCGCGGACGCGGCCATTCCACGGCATAGCCGTCTTGGCTACGACGCCGTCGGCGTGCGCGCAGTGATCATCGCGCCCATGCTTTGGGAAGGAAAGGGACTTGGCGCGGTTAGCGTCGGCCGCGAAAATGCGGGCCCATTCACCGAAAAGGATGTCGCGCTCTTGCGGACCTTTGCCGACCAGGCGGTGATCGCAATCCAGAACGCGCGGCTGTTCCGCGAAATCCAGGACAAGAGCCGGCAGCTCGAGATCGCCAACCAGCACAAGTCGGAGTTCCTGGCGAACATGTCGCACGAGCTGCGCACGCCGCTCAATGCGATCATCGGCTTTTCCGAGGTGCTGCTCGAACGGCTCTTCGGCGAACTCAATGCCAAACAGGACGATTACCTGAAGGACATTCATTCCTCGGGCCGCCACCTGCTCAACCTCATCAATGACATCCTCGACTTGTCCAAGGTCGAGGCCGGGCGCATGGAACTCGACCTGTCGACGTTCGACCTGCCGACGGCCATTGCCAACGCCATGACGCTGATCCGGGAGCGCGCGCAACAGCACGGCATCGCAATAGCGCAGGAGGTGGCGCCGGAATTGGGCAACGTGGTCGCCGACGAACGCAAGTTCAAGCAGATACTTCTCAACCTGCTGTCGAACGCGGTGAAATTCACCCCCGATGGAGGGCGGATCGACGTGAGTGCCAAGCGCACCGGAGACAACATCATCGTTGCGGTGCACGATACCGGGATCGGCATCGCGCCGGAGGATCAGGAAGCGGTGTTCGAAGAATTCCGCCAGGTCGGGAACAATTACACCACCAAGCAGGAGGGGACAGGTCTCGGGCTTGCCCTCACCCGCCGCTTCGTCGAGCTGCATGGCGGGCGGATCAGCGTCCACAGCGAGCCCGGCAAGGGCTCGACCTTTTCCTTTACACTGCCGATAAAGCCATGAGCCTAATACTCATCGTCGAAGACAACGACAAGAACCTCAAGCTAGTGCGCGATGTGCTTCAGGTGAAGGGCTATGCGACGATTGAGGCCGGCACGGCGGAGGACGGCATCGTGCTGGCGCGCGAGCGCAAGCCCGATCTCATCCTGATGGACATCCAGTTGCCGGGCATGAACGGCATCGAAGCGATCGGCGTGCTGCGCGCCGATCCGGCGACCGCCGACATTCCCGTCGTCGCAGTGACCGCGTCGGTCATGCCGCAGGATCGCAACAAGATCACCGAAGCCGGCTTCAATGCGTACGTGGGCAAACCGATCAATCTGAAGGAATTCCTCGACACCGTCCGCAACATGCTGGAGAGCCGCCCGAAATGAGCACGCCGGCAAAGGTGCTGGTGGTGGACGACACGCCAAACAACGTCAAGCTCCTTTCGGACGTGCTGGCCGTCAAGGGCTATGCGGTGACGACGGCTGCTTCGGGTGAAGAAGCCCTCGCCAAGATTGCCTCCGCCCCCCCGGACCTGGTGCTGCTCGACGTGATGATGCCCGGGTTGTCGGGCTACGACGTTTGCCGCCGCATTCGCGCTGATGCGCTCACCGCGTTGCTGCCGGTCGTGCTGGTCACGGCGCTGGACCCGGACCAGGAACGGGTCAAGGGCATCGAAGCGGGCGCGGACGACTTCCTGACCAAGCCGATCAACCAGGGCGAACTGTTCGCGCGCGTGCGCTCGCTGTTGCGAGTGAAGGCGCTCCAGGACGAAGTCCGGCACCAGGCTGCGGAGCTGCAGGATTGGAATGCGAAACTCACGGAGCGTGTGAGCGAGCAGGTCGCGCAAATCGACAGGCTGGGCCAGCTCCGGCGCTTCTTTTCGCCGAGCGTCGCCGATGCGATCACCTCCGGCAGCGAGAAATCGATCCTTGCGCCCCATCGCCGGGAAATCTGCTACATGTTTCTTGACTTGCGCGGTTTCACGGCCTTCACCGATGTCGCCGAGCCGGAAGAGGTCGAAGGCGTGCTGCGCGAGTTTCACGACGCGATGGGGACCCTGGTCACGCAATACGAAGGCACAGTCGACCGCTTCGCGGGAGACGGCATCCTGATCTTCTTCAACGATCCGATGCCAATTCCCGATCCAGCCTTTCGCGCGGCGCGGATGGCGCTGGAGATGCAATCGCGCTTCGCGCCGTTGCGTGCCCGATGGCTCAAGTCCGGACACGACCTGGATCTCGGTATCGGCATGGCGCAAGGATTTGCCACGCTGGGCGCATATGGGTTCGAAGGTCGCTGGGACTATTCGGCAATAGGGAGCGTGGTCAATCTCGCCGCCCGGCTGTGCGACGAGGCGAAGGGCGGGCAGATCCTCATCAACCGACGAATGCGCGCGACGCTCGATGACGGTGCGGAGACCGCGCCTGCCGGTCCGCTATCGCTCAAAGGGTTCGCGCAGCCCGTCGATGCATTTCTGCTGACACGCATGCACGCTTGAGCGGTCGTATCACGTCCAGTTGACTATTCCGTGCCCGACCCGGTGTGTTGTTTCCGGTTGCCGATTACCGTCGTTCGCGCGCCCGTGACCACGTCGCCGCCCAAGTGCGGCGCGGCAAGTCGGAGGTAGTGGAACATCGACCACAGCGTGAGGATGGCCGCGATCCACAGCGCGACTGTGCCCAGAATGGGTGTCGGAATGCCCGGTATCAGCGGCTCCCACAGCAGCAGTGCGATGATGGCCGTCATCTGCGCTCCGGTCTTCACCTTGCCGATGAACGCGACGGCGACATTTTTGGTCTTGCCCAGTTGCGCCATCCATTCGCGCAGCGCCGATATCGCGATCTCGCGGCCGATGATGATGATCGCGAAATACGCTTCCGCACGGCCGAGTTGCACCAGAAGGATCAGGGCCGCGGCGACCATCAGCTTGTCAGCCACCGGGTCCAGGAACGCGCCGAACGCGCTGGTTTCGCCCCACTTGCGCGCAAGGTAGCCATCCAGCCAGTCGGTGATCGCTGCTGCCGAGAAGATGCTCATGGCAGTCCAGTTCTTGGCCACAGGCGACAACCAGGCGTCTGGCAGGTAGTAAACCGCGACAAAGATCGGGATCGCGACGATCCGCAACCAGGTCAGAAGGATGGGGGTATTGATCGGCATTGGGGCAAGCGGGCCCGCCGCAATTACAGCAACGTGGCGGCTCTCGTGATTCTAACCCGCCGCGGTTCACCCCGAGCGCTGCATAGAACCTATCTCAAAATCCCGGCGAGCGTCCCGAGAGCCGCAGTTGCGATATCCGGGCCCGCTGCGAGCCCGGAGATAGCAGATAGACGTACAGCGAGGAGCGAGCCTCATTTGCCAACCAAGCACGACAAAGCCATCGGGACGCATAGCCAATTCCGAGATAGCGTTCTAATGCAGGTCGGCAAATATGCGCTCGGCCAGCGCGCGCGAGATGCCGGGCACCCTGGTCAGATCGTCGATGCTCGCCGCCTGCACGCCTCGCAACCCGCCAAAATGCGTCAACAGCGCTCGTCGCCGTGTCGCCCCGATGCCCGCAATGTCCTCGAGCGCAGACGTAGTGCGCGCCTTGCCGCGCCGCGCGCGATGGCCTTGTACCGCGAAGCGATGCGCCTCGTCGCGGATTTGCTGGAGCAGGTGCAATCCCGGATGGTCCGCTGGCATATTTAGCACGTTCTCGCGATCCGGGAACACGATGTCCTCCAGTCCGGCCTTGCGTTCCGGGCCCTTGGCAATTCCGATCAGCGGCACGCCATGCATGCCCTGCTCCTCGAGGACATTGGCGGCTGCCGCGACCTGGCCGCGGCCACCGTCGATGACGAGCAGGTCCGGTGGCGGATACTCGCCGGCGACGATTCGCCCGCATCGCCGCGTCAGCGCTTCGCGCAGCGCCGCGTAATCATCCCCGCCCTGCTCCGGCGTGACGTTGAACCGGCGATACTCCGACGACTGCATCGCGAGCCGGTCGAAGATCACACAGGAGGCGACGGCGGCCTCCCCCATCGTGTGCGAGACGTCGAAGCATTCGATCCGCTGCACCGACGCCGGAAGCCCGAGCGCCTCCTGCAACGCCGCGAGGCGATCTTCCTGCGTGGCTTTCTGCGCCAGTTTCTGACGAATCGCCAGCGTCGCGTTCTGCATGGCCATCGTCAGCCAGACGCGGCGTTCGCCACCGGGATTGCCGACGATCTCCACCTTGCGGGACACCTGTGCCGAGAGGACCTCGGCGAGCGCGGCATGGTCGTCCACGTCCGGCACGATGATCGTCGGGGGAACAGGTCGTTCGACGTAGTGCTGCTCGAGAAACGCGGACACGATGTCGCTGCCGGCGGTTCCGATCACGGCATCGGCATGGCGGGGAAAGATCGTGCGGTCGCCCACATGCCGGCCGCCCCGGATCATGACGACATTGACCGCGACCAGGCCGCCTTCGGATGCGGCCGCGACCACATCGATGTCGCCGGCGGTGGCGCTTTCGACGAACTGGCGCGACTGCAGCTGCTGCAACCGGTTGATCCGGTCCCGGAAACGCGCGGCGCGCTCGAACTCCAGCGCCGCGGCGGCCGTCTCCATCTGCGCCTGCAGCTGCGTCAGCACCTCACCCGCCCGGCCCTGCAGGAACAGTGTGGCGCCCTGCACGTCTTCGCGATATTCCTGTTCGACGATGAACCCGACGCACGGGGCCGTGCAGCGCTGGATCTGGTACAGCATGCAGGGGCGGGACCGGTTGGCGAATACGGTCTCGTCGCAGGTGCGCAACATGAACACCTTTTGCAGCAGCGCGATGCCCTCGCGCACCGCGCCGGCGCCGGGAAAGGGGCCAAAATAGCGATTGCGGCGGTCGAGCGCACCGCGATGAAAACGCAGCTGGGGGAACGGTTCGCCCGTTAGGCAAACATACGGATAGCTCTTGTCGTCGCGGAACAGGATGTTGTAGCGCGGCTCGTGGGCCTTGATGAGATTGTTCTCGAGCAGCAGCGCCTCGCCTTCCGAGCGCGTGACCGTGGTCTCCACGCGCGCGACCTGCGCCACCATCGTCGCGATGCGCGGCTCAAAGCCCGTCTTCTGGAAGTAGCTCGAGACGCGCTTCTTCAGATCGCGCGCCTTGCCCACGTACAGCGTTTCGCCCGCCGCGTTGTACATGCGGTAAACACCGGGCCGGTGCGGCAGCGATGCCAGCAGCTCTCGCGCGTCGAATGTACCCGGACTATCCGCCATCGCCGATGTCGTGTTCAACGGTGCACCCCCACGCTTGCGGCAAAGGAGAATGCGGCCGCTGCGCTGCCCGCGCGTACGTCCACGCGAGCGGGGTGAAACCAAGGGTCGAAGAGCGCGTCCGCGAGCGTGGATGACGGCCGAAACGGAAGTGCGGCAAATGGCCGCTGGCGCAATGAGGCCGCGGCGCAATTCGGGCCCTGGGACGGCCCGGCGGCGCGAAATCGTTCCCCCACGCTTGCGGCTTTCGCCGCTGCGCTGCCCCCGGAGGGGGAGCAATTCGCGCATTGGGACGGCCCGGCGGCGCGAAATCGTTCCCCCACGCTTGCGGCTTTCGCCGCTGCGCTGCCCCCGGAGGGGGAGCAGTTCGCGCATTGGGATGGCCCGGCGGCGCGAAATCGTTCCCCCACGCTTGCGGCTTTCGCCGCTGCGCTGCCCCCGGAGGGGGAGCAATTCGCGCATTGGGACGGCCCGGCGGCGCGAAATCGTTCCCCCACGCTTGCGGCTTTCGCCGCTGCGCTGCCCCCGGAGGGGGAGCAATTCGCGCATTGGGACGGCCCGGCGGCGCTCATGCCGCCTTTGCCACGTGGCGAGCGAGATGCGCCGCCACAGTGTCGAACGCGGCGCGAAACATCGCGGGCGTCAGGCGCCGGGTGTTGGTGTTGTAGCGGCTGCAGTGATAGCTGTCGATCAGCAACCGGTCGCGCTCCAGCGCATGTCGCGCTCCGTGCGCGAACGCGAAGGCCGATGGCTTCAGCGCGAAGGCGCGCAACGTGGCTTCGTGCGCGATCCGGCCGAGCGCCAGAATCGCGCCGCCCGCCGGTACCCGCGCAAGGTCAGCCGCGAGATAGCCGTTGCAGGTACGGACTTCCGCAGGAGTCGGCTTGTTTCCCGGCGGCAGGCACTTGACCGCGTTGGTGATGCGACAGGCGACCAGCTCGAGTCCGTCGTCGCGGGCCGTGGCAACCGGCTGCGTTGCGAAACCATAGGCGTGCAGCGTTTCGTACAACAGGATCCCCGCGTAATCGCCTGTAAACGGCCGGCCCGACGCATTGGCGCCATGCATGCCGGGCGCCAGTCCGACGACGAGCAGCCGAGCGGCCGCCGCGCCAAAGGGCGGCACGGGTTTGCACCAATACTCCGGGTGTTCGCGCTTGACCTCGGTCAGGAACGCCGCAAGGCGCGGACAGCGGCGGCAAGCCGGATCGTAGGTCGCGAAGGCGGCCTCTTCGGCGCGATCTGGCACAATCGTCCCCTTTTGGTCGGCAGGCATGGCGTTTCAGGGTTCAGCTGTCGGGAGCCGGGAATTGGCAAGCCCCCGCCGGTCCCGTCTGCGCTGAATATATCTCACGTCGCAGACCTGATTGCTGATTCCCGATGCCGGATTGCTGATGTTACCCCCCGAAACCCGACTCGAAATCTTCTCGCAATTGCCCAAGCGGGCAACCCGCAAGCCGCCGCTGCTGTTCGTTCATGGCGGATATTGCGACGCGTGGTGCTGGACGCCGTACTTCCTGCCATGGTTTGCGGCGCGCGGCTGGCCCGCCTACGCGCTCAGCCTACGCGGGCATGGCGGCAGCGGCGGTCTCGCGTCGCTGTTCGTCGCCGGCCTAGACGATTTCGTCGCCGACGTCGAACATGTCGCCGGACAACTTGCAGCACCGCCCATGCTCATCGGGCATTCGATGGGCGCCGCCGTGGTCGAACGGATGCTGGCGACGCGACCCGTGCGCGCCGCGGCGTTGCTGGCGCCGGTGCCTCCCGCCGGATTGTTCTCGGTGGCCGCACGTCTGGCCGCCGCGCATCCGGATTACGTTTCCCATCTTGCCCAGTTCGATCCTTCGCAACTCACCGACGGCTTGCTCGCCACACTGAGGCCCTTCTATTTCAGCGCCGGGGTCCCGCCAACGGTACTTTCGGAAGCGCAGCGCCACATGAACGTCGAATCACCGCGCGCACTGCTCGACCTGTCGCTGCGGCTGCACATGGCGCTTCCCGAGCGGCCCACGTCGCCGGTTCTGGTGCTCGGCGCGCATGGCGACCGGATCTGCACACCCGCCGACGCCAATGCAACCGCGCACCACCACGGCGTCACCGCGACGATTCTTCCCGGCATGGCGCATATGCTGATGCTGGAACCGGAATGGGAAACGGCTGCTGAGTCGCTCGCCGAATGGCTTGCGCAGAACAAGTGACGAATGCGGGGGACTGAGGGCGGCAGCCGCTCCCGGGCGCGTCGGCGTGACGCCCGGCTACTTCCTCACCGTTTCTTCGCGACGAATGCAACGAATTCGTCGGCCGGCAGCGGCTTGCTCATCCAGAAACCCTGGAAACTGTCGCAGCCGTGGAGGTCGAGGAATTCAAGCTGTTCGCGCGTACCCACACCCTCGGCGACCACCTTCAGCCCCAGTCCGCGTGCGAGGCCGATGATCGCCTCGGTGATGGCGGCGTCCTGGGGATCGGTCTCGAGGTCGGCGATGAATGAAATGTCGATCTTGAGCGTATCGATCGGGAAATGTTTCAGGTGGGTGAGTGAAGAATAGCCGGTGCCGAAGTCGTCGATCGCGACCGTGAAGCCCTCGTCGCGCAACTGGTGCAGCACCTTGCGTATCGCGTCGAGGTCGTGCAGCAGGCTCGTCTCGGTGACCTCGAGTTCGATCCACGACGGATCGCATTTTTCCGTCTTGACGATTTCCGAAATCCGTTGCGCGAGGTCCTCCCGGTAGAACTGCCGCGCGGAAAGGTTGACCGACACCGTCAGCTCCATGCCGGCGTTGCGCCACGCCACGCATTGCGCCGCAGCGGTCTTCAGCACCCATTCGCCCAGCGCGTGGATCAGACCGGATTCCTCGGCCAGCGGAATGAATACGTGCGGCGACACGCTGCCGTGTACGGCATCCGTCCAGCGCAACAGCGCCTCGGCGCCGACGATGGCGCGGTCGCGAATGCGCACCACGGGCTGATAATGCAGGCGCAATGCGTTGTTAGCCAACGCCGTGCGCAGCGCGACTTCGAGCGTGTGCTGGCGCAACCGGTGTTCAGCCAGGTTGGCGTCGAGGAACTGGAAGGTGTTGCGGCCCAGTTCCTTCGAGCGGTACATCGCCACGTCGGCGTGCTTCAGCAACTCCTCCGGGTCGTCCGAGTCGTCGGGGTAAACCGCGATGCCGATCGACGACGTGACGAAAATGTCGTGCTCCTCGATTTCGAAAGGCTGCGCGATCGCATCCAGCAGCTTCTGCGCGATCCGGCCCAGCACCGGCGGGTCGTCGAAGTCCTCGACAATCACCATGAATTCATCGCCACCAAGCCGGGCGAGCAGGTCGGTCTCGCGCAGTGCGCCAGACAGCGCCGCGCTGACGCGTTTCAACAGCTCGTCGCCGATCCGATGCCCCAGCGTGTCGTTGACGTTCTTGAAGCGATCGAGGTCGATGAACAAGACCCCGACACGATGTCCGGTACGCCTGGCCTGCGCGATCGCCTGCGTCAGCCGCTCGTGCAGAAGCAGGCGGTTGGGGAGACCGGTCAGCGCGTCGCGCGTCGCGAGGTATTGCAGGCGCTCTTCCGCCTGGATCCGCGACGACACGTCCTGCACGAACGACAGGATCGACACAATGCGGCCTTCGTCATCGAGGAGTGCCGAGTGGTACCACTCGCACCAGATGGTGCCGCCGTCCTTGCGATGGTTGCGCGTGAGGCCGGTTGCACGCGGCTCCTCCCCGCCCATCAACCTGCCGACCAGACCCGCGAAGCCCTCGCGGTCGTCTTCATGAACCAATGGACTGTCGGCCAGCGGGATACCGAGAATTTCGTCGGAGCTCCAGCCGAATATGTTCTCGGCCTGCGGCGACCAGCGGACGAGCCGGAAATCGCGGTCCCACTCCAGCACCGAGAGCGGCGTGTTGTTGATGTGCGATGACAGCATCCAGTTCGCGCGCCGCAGTTCTTCCTCGTTGCGCTTCTGGTCGTGGATGTCCGTATGCACGGCGTAGATGCCGATCACGTTGCCTTCGGCGTCGCGGTTCGGCGCGTAGTGGACCGCCTCCCAGCGCTGCTCACCCTCGGGCTGCGCCAGCAGTTTTTCGGTGGACACGGTCTCGCCCTTCAGCACGCGGTCGAGCAGCGGCGAGAGCTGCGCTGCGCGTTCCTCGCCGTTGACCTCCGCGATCTGCCGACCCATCAGTTCCTTGCGGTTCTCGCCGAGCCAGTCTTCATTGTGGCGATTCAGGAAAAGGTACTTGTAATCGCGGTCGATGTACGACACCCGGGCCGGCACATTGTCCATGATGAGCCGCAGTTCGGCCTCGGACGCGCGCAATGCCTCCTGCGCCTGCTTGAGTCCGTGGATGTCGTTCATCAGCACGAACGCGCCGTACACCTCGCCCGAAGACGCGGCATCCGGCACGACGCGGATGGTCATCCAGCGGCGTACGCCGTTCGCTCCCGGCACGAGCCGGTCGAACGCGGTTGACTCGCCTTCCATCGCGCGGGTCAGCATCGCCTGCGCACTCTGGTAGATGCCGTGTCCGACGACGTCGCGCAGGCGCATCTCGACCGCCTGCGCCTCGGTCAGTCCGAAGAACTGCAGGAACGTGCGATTGACGTAGTGGCAGCGCTCTTCGCGGTCGATGTACGCGACCGGTGCCGGCACGCCATCCATGATTGCGCGCAGCTGACCTTCGCGCGCAGCCAGGGCATCCTGTGCCTGCTTCAAGTCGGTGATGTCGTGGCCGACGATGTACAGCCCCTTCAGCGTGCCGTCGAATCTTGCGTCCGGGACGATGCGGCTGCGCAGCCAGCGCGTGCGGCCGATCGCATCGACGATGGTCTGCTCGTAGGTCACGGCCTCGCCGGCGACCGCGCGCAGAATGAACGGCTCTAAAGCGGAGTAGTCGCCGGTGCCGTTGACTTCCGCGGACGTGCGGCCGATGACATTGTTGCGCTCGAGGCCGGTCAAGCGCAGGAACGACTCGTTGACGAATACGTAACGAAGGTCCTCGTCGAGATAGACAACGGGCTCCGGGATGTTGTCCGTGAACAGGCGCAACTGCTCTTCGCGCGCCGCCAACGCCTGCTCGGTGAGCTTCAGGTCGTGGATGTCGTACTCGGTGCAGTAGAGGCCGCGGACGGTGCCCGACACGTCGAGGTCGGGCGCGATTCGGCCGTGCATCCAGCGGTTCTGGCCCTGCGGCGTGGTGCCGACGCGCTCGTATTCGACGTGCTCGCCGGCCTGTGCGCGTTTCACGATCGGCCGGATGAACGTCGCGACATCGGAAGCCATCACCTCGAACGGCGTCTTGCCGTAGATCTCATCCTGCGGCCTGCAGACTGCATTGGCGAAAGCCTGGTTCACGAACGTGTACTTGAGGTTGCGGTCAAGATAGGCGATCGGCCCCGGGATGTTGTCCGCAAACAGCCGCATCTGCGATTCCTGCGACTTGAGCGCATCGCGGATGCGGATGTCGTCCTCGATATCGTTCATCACGGCGAATGCGCCGCCCACGCGGCCGCCGATCTCGCGATCGGGAAAGAGCGTGATGCGCATCCAGCGCGAATCGCCGGAGAGCTGGCGTTCCCGCCGCTCGTAGGACACGGTTGCGCCGGCAAACGCGCGCTCGATGTACCCCTGCATTTCGGCCAGCGCATCGGCCGGCAGGACGTCTTTCAGCGCATGCCCGAGGACGTCGTCCGCCGGCACCCCGAGCCACGTACCCAACGGCTTGTTGGCGAACCGCAGTTTGAGCTGGCGGTCGAAATACAGGATCGGCAGGCCAACACTGTCGGTAACCAGGCGCAAACGGTGTTCGCGCTGTCCCGCCTCGAGTTCGAGGCGCTTCAGGTTGTCGACGTCGCTGTAGGTGACGAGAAAGCCGCGGACCAAGCCCTGCGCCGTCCGGTCGGGGTGGTAGTCGACGCGGATCCACAGCGAGGGCCGGCCCGGCGTGACCAGCTGCCGCTCGAAAACCGTCCGTTCTCCGGCAAGGGCAGCGTCGATGTAGGCATGGTAGAGCTGGTAGACGTCCCGGCCGAGGACCTCGATCACCTCGCGGCCCAGCACCTCGTTCGAGCGCTTGCCCAACCAGTCGAGCAGCGCCTTGTTGGCGAATCGGTAGCGCTGGTTGCGGTCGACATACGCGAGCGGCACGCCCAGCGCATTGAGCTTGTGCTGCGAAAGCGCAGCCAGGATCTCCTTCTCCCCCGGCACGCCGAGGGTTTGCGGAAGGGCAAGTTCAAGTCGACTTAACGGTCGCGGCAGAGCCATGGCGCGGTGGGGTCTCGTTGGCGGACGGCATCGTGCGAAGGCCGCGGAGGGCTGCCGGAACTCCAGGTTCGTGGTCCGACTCGATCCCCGCAAGCTGGCCGCATCCAGCCGTTTGCGAATTCAGTAGCGTACATAAAGCAAGGATCGGGCCTGCCCCACCCTCCAGGATCAGGGCTGCCGGACCGTTGGGGATGCCCCCCGAAAAGCCCATGCCCAGGTCCCCGCCCTGTCCTAAGGCGTTTCCGAATGACTGCGAGGAGATTCATGCGGTTACAATCCGCGTCATCATTCAGCGCCCGGCGGCACCCTTTGGCACAGGCCGAAAAGGCGTCCGACAGGACGGGTCGCCGACATCGTTTCCCCACCCAGACAAGCCCCTCCCGAGATGCCAATGCCGTCTAACATCAGCCTCGGGCGCCTTGCCCTCCTCGCAACAGGACTGGGTGCCTGCGTCGCCACTACGGTCGCCATGGCCGCCGGAGCCGCCCTGCCCGAGCCCCCGGCCGTCGCCGGCGTCCCCATCGATTTCATCCTCTTCGGACTGACTTTGCTTGGCGTTGCGCTGTTCCACCACCACACGCTGCGGGTCGCCGTGGTCGGGCTCGCGATCATCACGCTCTTCAAGGTCCTGTTCTCGCCCTTCTCGGAAGGGGCCGGCGCCGGAGGACTCGTCGCTCACCTCGCCCACGAGTGGGTGCTGCTCGCCAATCTGTTGGGCCTCCTGCTCGGCTTCGCGCTCCTGTCCAAGCACTTCGAGGCAAGTCGCGTTCCCGCCATCCTGCCGCGCTACCTGCCGGACGACTGGAAGGGTGCGTTCGTGCTGCTCGTGATGATCTTCGTGCTGTCGAGCTTCCTCGACAACATCGCTGCCGCGCTGATCGGCGGCACGATCGCGAACGTCGTATTCCGCGGCAAGGTCCACATCGGTTATCTCGCAGCAATCGTCGCGGCATCGAACGCCGGCGGCTCCGGCAGCGTGGTCGGCGACACGACCACGACGATGATGTGGATCGCCGGCGTCAACCCGCTGCAGGTCTTCGATGCCTATACGGCGGCCGGTCTCGCCTTGGTGATCTTTGGCATTCCCGCAGCGTTCCAGCAGCACCGCTACTCGCCGATTACCAAGGACGCTCCTGCCAACATACTTGTGGATTGGGCGCGCGTGGCCATCGTCGCGACCATCCTGCTGACGGCCATCGTCGTCAACGTGGTCGTCAACGTTCGCTTCAACGCGCTTTCCGACAAATTCCCGTTCATCGGCGCCGCGGTCTGGCTGGCCATTCTGGTCTGCGTTCCCCTGCGCCGTCCGCACTGGGAGGAAATGCCGGGCGCGATTCGCGGCAGCATTTTCCTCCTGTCGCTGGTGCTTTCCGCATCGATGATGCCGGTGCACAAATTGCCGAACGCGTCATGGCAGGTGGCGCTTGGACTGGGGTTCGTTTCGGCCGTGTTCGACAACATTCCACTCACTGCACTGGCGCTCAAACAAGGCGGCTATGACTGGGGCTTTCTCGCCTATGCGGTTGGATTCGGCGGCTCGATGATCTGGTTCGGCTCGTCCGCGGGAGTCGCGCTTGCCAGCCAGTTTCCCGAGGCCCGCTCCGCGGTCGCATGGGTGCGTGGCGGATGGCACGTGGCGTTGGCCTACGTCGTCGGCTTTGCATTCATGCTCGCGGTCATCGGCTGGCACCCGGATTCCAGTCTTAAGAACACATCGGAATCGGCGACCGCGCCCATCGCGACGCCGCACCCTCAGCAATCCCGCGGGTAAGGCTCCACCGGGCGCGCCCCCCATGGCCATCGTCGACGACATCGCGGGATTGCGCCGCATCATCGCGCAAACCCGCACCATTGCCGTGGTCGGTCTTTCCGCCAACTGGTACCGGCCCAGTTTCTTTGCGGCCAAGTACATGCAGGATCACGGATACCGGATCGTTCCGGTCAACCCGGCCTACGAGGAAGTGTTGGGCGAGCGGTGCTACCCATCTATCGCCGCCATACCCGGGGCGGTCGACATGGTCGATTGCTTTCGCAAGCCCGGCGAGATTGTCCCGCTGGCGCAGGCAGCCGTCGCCAAGGGCGCCAAAGTATTGTGGATGCAACTTGGTATCCGCAATGACGAGGCGGCGCAGATTGCGAACGCTGCCGGCCTCGACGTGGTCATGGACCGGTGCGTGAAGATCGAGCATGCACGCATTCTCGGCGGGCTGCACTGGGCAGGCGTCAATACCGGGGTCCTTTCGTCCCGCCGGGCAACGTCAAAGTCTTGAACCACAAGGACACGAAGAACACGAAGAAAACATGAGCAGGTACAACCTATCGTGGAGTTTGCACGTAGCCGGCGTTTTGATTCTCTTCGTGTCCTTCGTGTCCTTCGTGGTCAAAGGTGCTTTCCATGCCTGACCGCAAATTCGGCTTCGACACGCTCTGCCTGCACGCCGGACAGATTCCGGACGCGGCGACGGGCGCGCGCGCGCTGCCGATCTACCAGACCACGTCGTTCGTGTTCGACAGCGCCGATCACGCGGCCAGCCTCTTCAACCTGCAGACGTTCGGCAATGTCTACTCGCGCATCTCGAATCCGACCGTCGCGGCTCTCGAGGAGCGCATTGCCGCGCTCGAAGGCGGCCGCGCCGCATTGGCCGCCGCGACCGGCATGGCGGCGCAAATGCTGGCGCTGCTCACGTTGTGCCGCAACGGCGATCACATCGTCGCGTCGCGCACTTTGTATGGCGGCACCTACTCGCAGCTTGCGGTCACGTTCGCACAGTTCGGCATCGACGCCACGTTCGTCGACAGCGACGATCCGGAGAATTTCCGGCCGGCGATCAAGACCAATACCAAGGCCGTCTATGTCGAGACGATCGGCAATCCGCAACTCAACGTGGCGGACCTGTCTGCCATCGCGGAGATCGCGCATGCCGCGGGCATTCCGCTGGTCGTCGACAATACGCTGGCATCGCCGTATCTGTGCCGGCCGCTCGAGCATGGCGCCGACATCGTTATCCATTCGGTGACCAAATACCTGGGCGGACACGGGACCACGATGGGCGGCGTGCTGGTGGAGTCCGGCAAATTTCCATGGGGCAACGGCAAGTTTCCGCAGATGACCGAGCCATCGCGCGGCTATCACGGGGTCCGCTTCCACGAGTCCTTCGGCGATTTCGGCTTCACGATGAAGGCGCGGATGGAGACGATGCGCACGCTGGGTCCCACGCTTGCGCCGCTCTCCGCATTCCTGCTGCTGCAAGGAATCGAGACGCTGCACCTGCGGATGCCGCGACATTGCACGTCGGCGCTGGCGGTGGCGCAGCACCTCAATGCGCACCCGGCGGTCGAGTGGGTTAGCTATCCGCTGCTGGCCGGCAACCGCTACGAGACGCTCGCCCGCCGCTATCTCCCGAACGGCGCCGGCGGCATACTCACGTTCGGCGTGCGCGGCGGGGCGGCTGCCTCCGTCAAATTTATCGAAGGCGTGCAGTTCCTCTCCCACCTCGCCAACGTCGGCGACGCCAAGACGCTGGTCATACATCCGGCGTCCACCACGCACCGGCAACTGGACGAGACCGAGCAACGCGCAGCCGGCGTGCTGCCGGAAATGATCCGGCTTTCCGTCGGCCTGGAGTCCGTTGACGATATCATCTGGGATATCGATCAAGCTCTCGCGAAAGCAACATGATGACGCGCTACTCCACTGTTCCGTGGCCGTGGGCCGGGCTCGTGCTCACCCTCGCATTGCTGGGACAGGAAATTCTGTTCCGCTGGTTCGGCAACGACCCTTCGCTTTCGCAATCGCTCTACCGCATCGTGGTGATGGCCATCGGCGTTTCGTCCCTTGCCTTGATCCTGCTGCCGCCGCGCAAGATAGCCTACCTGCTGGGCTTCCTGGTTTGCGCCGGACTGATGGGCTGGGCGCTATGGCTGCAATATGGCTTAGGGCTAGAACCTTGCCCGCTGTGCGCGTTCCAGCGAATCGCGGTGACGGCGATCGGCATCGTGTTCCTCGTGGCGTTCATCCACAATCCGCGCAACGTCGGCGCCGCGATATACGCCGGCCTGGTACTGGTGATCGCCGGTGGTGGCGGAGCGTTCGCCGCGCGGCACGTCTGGATTCAGTCGCTGCCCAAGGATCAGGTGCCTGCCTGCGGCATGGGCATTTCCTACATGCTGGAAACGCTGCCGTTCCTGGATGTGCTGAAGAAGGTTTTCGCAGGCAGCGGTGAATGCGCGGAAAAGGGCTGGGAATTCCTGGGTCTTGCCATTCCGGGTTGGACGCTGGTGTTCTTCATCGCCATGACGATCGTCGCGTTCGCGTTGGTCAAGCGCGAGTAAGGAAGTTTTTATCAGGTCGCGCGCGACTTGATCTGACGGGTCCCTGCCGCTATTTGGGCGCCATCCGGATCGCTCCATCGAGGCGAATCACTTCGCCATTCAGCATGGGATTGCGGATGATTTCCCCAACAAGTGACGCGAATTCCGCCGGGCGCCCTAGCCGCGGCGGAAACGGAACGGCCTTGCCGAGAGCCGCCGCGATGTCGGGTGGGATTTGTCCGACCATCGGCGTCTCGAACACGCCCGGCGCGATCGTCATCACGCGGATGCCGTACCGTGCGAGCTCGCGCGCAATCGGAAGCGTCATGCCAACGAGGCCGGCCTTCGACGCGCTGTAGGCCGCCTGCCCGATTTGCCCGTCGAACGCCGCGATCGATGCCGTGTAGACAATGACGCCGCGCTCGCCCTCTGCGTTGGGTGCGCCCTTCGACATTGCGTCGGCCGCCAGCCGCGTCAGGTTGAACGAGCCGATCAGGTTGATGTTGATCGAGCGCGCGAAACCCGCCAGCGTGTGCGGCCCCTCCTTCCCGACGACCTTTTCCCCGTGCACGATCCCGGCACAGTTGACCAGGCCCTGCAACCCGCCAAAGCCTTCCATCGCCGCGGCCACCGCAGCCTTTCCATTGACCTCGTCGGTAACGTCGGTCTTCACAAAGCGTGCCGTGCGGCCGAGTTCCGCGGCCAGCGCGTTGCCGACTTCGGAATTGACGTCGGCCAACACGACATTGCCACCACCGGCGACGAGCATCCGTGCAGTGGCCGCGCCCAGTCCGGACGCGCCGCCCGTGACTATGAAAGTGCTGCCTTTCAGTTCCATTCGATTACTTCCCTTGTGCTTTGACGACGGTCATCGCGGTCGCGATGAGCCCCGCCATGTCGGAAACGTTCGATGGCACGATCAACGTATTGTTGGTCCTGGCGAGGAGTCCGAACGCGTTGATGTAATGCTCGGCGATCCGCATGTTGACGGCCTGCAGGCCGCCCTGTGACTCGATGGCCGAGGCGATCTGGCGTATGGCCGATGCGTTCGCCTCCGCGTTAATGAGCGTCGCCTGGGCCTCACCCTGCGCGATGTTGATCTCTGCCTGCTTTTCCCCTTCCGACTTCGCAATGGCCGCCTCGCGCGCGCCGATGGCGACGTTGATCTGTTGCTGTCGATTGCCCTCGGACGTCGCGATGACCGCGCGCTTCTCGCGCTCGGCGGTGATCTGCGCCTGCATCGAGCGCAGGATTTCGGCGGGCGGCGTCAGGTCCTTGATCTCGTAGCGGAGCAGTTTCACGCCCCAGCTGGCCGCCGCCTGGTCGAGCGAATTGACGACCTGCACGTTGATCTGCTCGCGCTCCTCAAACGTCTTGTCGAGTTCCATGCGGCCGATGATGCTGCGCAGCGTGGTCTGGGCGAGTTGCGTGATCGCGAGCACGTAATTCGACGAACCGTAGGACGCGAGCTTCGGGTCGGTCACCTGGAAATACAGGATGCCGTCCACCTGCAATTGCGTATTGTCGCGCGTGATGCAGATCTGCGAGGGTACGTCCAGCGGAATTTCGCGCAAGTCGTGGCGATACGCGACGCGATCGACGAAAGGGATCACGAAATTGAGTCCCGGCTGCAGCGATGCGTAAAAGCGGCCAAGCCGCTCGACGACCCACGCGTGCTGTTGCGGAACCACGCGGATCGCCTTCATGACGACGATCAGCGCAACAATGAAGATGACCAGGGTCAGGACAGAGGAACCGCTCCACATGATGAGTTCTCCAAGTTCCTTCATGACGATGCCGGGTACAGAAATGAGGCCGGATCGCCGTTACGGCCTGCTGGCCGCGATGACCAGCGTCGAACCGCGTGTGTCCACGATGTACATGGTCTGCGCGCGCGCCACCCCTGGCGGTGCTATTTCGGCGTCCCATTGCGTGCCGCGATAATTGACGCGCGCCGTGCCGTTGTCGTGCCACGCCAGCACCTGTACCTCCTGCCCGACGTCGAGTCCGGTCTGCGGGGTCGGCATCGCGTGCAGCTTGCGCCATTGATGCGCAGCAATGGTTCCTGCAACCGCCAAGATGCCACCAATCAGCAACTGCACGGGCGACGACGCACCGAGCCAGGCCGCGACACCTCCAAGCGCGAACGCCGCGCCCGCGGCAAGGAGGTAGAACGTGCCGGTGAAGAGCTCCGCGCCCACCAGCACGACTGCCAGCACCCACCAAATCCAGTACGTCGCCACGTAGGTCTCCACCTTCGCCTCCTGCGGCATCCGCCGCCTGCAGGATTCAAGCATAAGCCACTTCTTTTATCCTGGAGGGATACCCATTTATCCCAAGACGTGGTCCGATGCATCGGGCACCTCCCTGCGGGCGCCGTTTCGCGGTATAATCGGACGCCATTTATCCTTTTTGAATCAAGCGCTTTCCGCGCATTGAACTCACGATTGCCCACGCGATGCCGATCTACGAATACAAATGTTCCGCATGCAGCCACGAGCTTGAATCGCTGCAGAAGTTCACCGACGCCCCGCTCGTCACCTGCCCGGCCTGTGGCAAGCACGCGCTGACCAAGCTCGTGTCCGCCGCAGGCTTCCAGCTGAAAGGCAGCGGCTGGTACCAAACAGACTTCAGGGGTAGCGGTGGCAAGCCTGCTGCCAAGACGGACGCCGGCAAGACGGAATCCGGTGCGGCGGAATCCGGCACGGCGGATGCAGGCAAGGAGGATTCCGGCAAGAACTCGGCGACCACGGAAGTCGCCAAGTCCGCCGAGGCCAAGCCCTCGGCCCCGGCTGCGCCGGCCGCGTCCACCGGCGGCACGCCGGCGTCGGGCGCCTGAATGCGGCGCGCGCAACGACCGTCGCAGCCATGAAACGCTATCTCATCGCGGGCCTGCTGGTTTGGGCTCCGCTCGGCATCACATTTTGGGTGCTGCACTTCCTGGTGACCACACTGGACCAGACGCTGCTGCTGTTCCCCGAAGGCGCGCACCCCGACAAGCTTCTGGGCTTCCACATTCCCGGATTCGGCGTCCTGCTGAGTTTCGGGCTCCTGCTGCTGACCGGCGTGGTCGCCGCGAATTTCTTCGGCGCCAGGTTGATCCGGGTCTGGGAAAACATGCTGGGTCGCATCCCGGTCGTCAAGTCGATCTACTCGTCGGTGAAACAGGTCAGTGACACGCTGCTTTCCGATTCGGGCAATGCCTTCCGCAAGGCCCTGCTGGTCGAATTTCCGCACGAGGGCAGCTGGACCATCGCGTTTCTGACCGGCACGCCGGCGCCTGCGGTAATGGCGCACCTTGCGGAAGAGCACCTGAGCGTTTACGTGCCGACCACGCCGAATCCGACGTCGGGTTACTTCATCGTCGTGCCGCGCTCGCGCGTGCGCGAACTCGACATGACCGTCGACGAAGCGCTGAAATACGTCATCTCGATGGGCGTCGTGTCGCCGCGTGCGTCCAGATCGCGGTCACCCTCGCCTGTGCTTCCTCCTGCGCCGCCCGCCGCGACACGCGAATCCGCCGCAACCAGTTCCCGAAATTGACCGGTCGGTGACATGCAACGCCGCGCGCCGATTTGGCGTATGTCCATGTCGCGCGTTGCATGCCGGCTGCCCTCGCCGCCTTTGCTACCGACCTTGGCAATCACCACAAATTTTTCCGGAGATTTCTCGTGAAACGCACTGACTACTGCGGCCGCATCGACCGCCGCTACCTGGGTGAAACGGTCACGATGGCGGGATGGGTTCATCGCCGCCGCGACCATGGCGGAGTCATCTTCGTCGACCTGCGCGACCGCGAAGGCCTCGTGCAGGTCGTCTGCGATCCCGACCGCGCCGCGACTTTCGCTACGGCCGAGACGCTGCGCAACGAATTCTGCATCGCCGTAACCGGCCTCGTGCGACCTCGGCCGCAGGGCACGGTCAACACGGGTCTCGTTTCCGGCGAGATCGAAGTGCTTGCGCATTCGATCGAAATTCTCAACGCGTCGCTCACCCCGCCGTTCCAGATGGACGACGAGAACCTGTCGGAAACGGTGCGTCTGGAGAACCGCATGCTCGACCTGCGGCGCCCGCAAATGCAAAAGAACCTGATGCTGCGCCATCGCGCCGCCATGTCCGCGCGCAAATTCCTGGACGAACACGGCTTCATCGACATCGAAACGCCAATCCTCTACAAGTCCACGCCGGAGGGCGCACGCGAGTTCCTCGTGCCCTCGCGCATCCATCACGGTCATTTCTATGCGCTGCCGCAGTCGCCGCAGCTGTTCAAGCAGATGCTGATGATGTCCGGATTCGATCGCTACTACCAGATCGTCAAGTGCTTCCGCGACGAGGACCTGCGCGCCGACCGACAGCCTGAATTCACGCAGATCGACATCGAAACGTCGTTCCTGGACGAGTCCGAAATCTGCGCGCTGATGGAACCTCTGGTGCGCACGATGTTCAAGGAGGCGATGGGCGTCGACCTGGTCGATCCGTTTCCGGTGATGAAGTATGCGGAGGCGATGGCCAGGTACGGCTCCGACAAGCCTGACCTGCGCGTGTCGCTGGAACTCACCGAGCTGACCGATCTCATGCGCACCGTCGACTTCAAGGTGTTCCGCGCTGCTGCGGATATGGCCGGAGGCCGCGTCGCCGCGCTCCGCGTGCCGGGCGGCGGCACGATGTCGCGCAAGGAAATCGACGACTGCACGACGTTCGTGAAAATTTATGGCGCAGGCGGACTTGCTTACATCAAGGTGAACGACGTCACCAAGGCCAACGAAGGAGGCCTGCAGTCGCCGGTCGTCAAGTTTCTGAGCGAAGCGATTCTGCGCGAGATCCTCGTGCGCACGAGCGCCGGCAATGGCGACCTTATTTTTTTCGGGGCGGACCGGGAAAAAATCGTCAACGATGCCTTGGGCGCGCTGCGCGTGAAGGTCGGGCACGATCGCGGCCTTGCCGAGGCGGGGTGGAAGCCGCTGTGGGTCGTCGATTTCCCGATGTTCGAATTCGACGACGAGAAGAAGACCTGGGCCGCCAAACACCATCCCTTCACGGCGCCGAAGGAAGGGCATGAGAATCTGCTCGCCACGGACCCGGGCCGGGCGCTCGCCAAGGCCTACGACGTGGTGCTGAACGGGTCGGAGATCGGCGGCGGCTCGATTCGGATCCATCGGCCGGAAGTCCAGGCAAAGGTCTTTGCTGCGCTCGGCATTTCGCCCGAGGACCAGCAGAAGAAGTTCGGCTTCCTGCTCAATTCGCTGCAATATGGCGCGCCGCCGCACGGCGGGATCGCCTTCGGGTTCGATCGCCTGATCATGCTGATGAGCGGCACCGATTCGATTCGCGACGTGATCGCGTTCCCGAAAACGCAGCGCGGCCAGGACCTGCTCATCGATACGCCCACGCCGGTGACCGAGCAGCAGTTGCGCGACCTGCACATCAAGGTGCGGCCCACGGACTCCGTCAAGCTATCGTAGTTTTTTTTGCGCTACACTGGGCGCACGATGCATGGCGGCGCCCACTTCCGAAACGCCTCTGTCGGCTTGCTGCTGGCGGCGGCGTTCTGTTGCGCGCAACCTGCGTTTGCCCGGGCCTCGCCCGACGCGCTGCCGGATATCGCCGTCGCCGAACTGCCCAAGGAAGGCCGCGAGGTGCTGACGCTGATCCACAACGGAGGGCCGTTCCGCTACGACCGGGACGGCGTGGTGTTCAACAATCGCGAGCATTTGCTGCCGGCCAAAAAACGCGGCTACTATCACGAGTACACGGTGCACACGCCCGGCGCGAAGAATCGCGGCGCCCGGCGCGTCATTTGTGGCGGACCCAAAACGACGCCCGACGCGTGTTTCTACACTGACGACCACTACCAATCATTCAAGAGGATCCGCGAATGAAGGCGCCTGATCTTGCCATCGTCGACGATGCCGGCGTCCATCCGTGGACGGGCGCCACCGATCCCCTCAAGGCGGCGGCCGCGCACGCACATCTCAAGTTCGCGGTCGCCGATCTCGGGCTGGCCAAGGATCGCGCGACACTGTTCGCCGAACTCGATCGCGCGCTCAAGCTGCCGGAACATTTCGGCCATAATTTCGATGCGCTGGCCGACGTCCTCGAGGATCGCGACTGGCTGGGCAAGAGCGGCCGCGTGATCGCGCTGGCGCACGCTGCCGCCTACCGCAAGGATCACCCCAACGACTGGGCGACACTCGAGGACCTCCTCGCGGAAGCTGCCGAGTTCTGGAAGGAACGGCACGTGGGGTTCTGGACGTTCGTCGGCTGACCCCCTTTCTCGGCGCGGTCGGGGCAGATGACGTACAAGCAACCCGTTTCGGTGCTCGTGCTCGTTTACACCCCTGACCGCACCGTGCTGCTCATCGAGCGCGCCGACTTTCCCGAGCATTGGCAATCCGTGACCGGCAGCCAGGAACCGGGAGAATCCCTCCTTGCGACCGCCACCCGCGAGCTGCTGGAGGAAACGGGCATCGATGCGCGCGCGTGCGGCACCCTCACCGACTGGGACATGTCCAATGTGTACGAAATATTTCCGCAATGGCGACACCGCTATCGGCCCGGCACGACCCACAACACCGAGCATGTGTTCGCACTTGAAGTTCCCGCGCCCATGCCCGTGACGCTCAACCCGCGGGAACACCTGCGCGCAGCTTGGCTGCCCTGGCGCGAAGCCGCCGCAAAGTGCTTTTCGTGGTCGAACCGCGCGGCAATCGAGGCGCTGGAACGACACTCTCCCTCGACAAGGATAGCCATATGATCCCGACTTCGCGATTCCGCACACATTCAATTGCCGCCATGGTTTTCGGCTGTTGCGTGGCAATTTCGCCAATTGCCGATGCCCAGCCCTCCCAGACCTTCACGATGACATCTCCCCCGCCCACAGTAACCCTGTCCGCGTCGGCGACGGCAAGCGTGCCTAACGACCGGATGCTGGCGTGGATGCACGCCGAATCCGAAAATGCCGACGCCGCGGCAGCCGCCAGCGTCGTCAACGCGCGCATGGGCAAGGCGCTTGCCCGCGCCAAGGCCACGAAGGGCATCGATGCAGCGACGTCAGGCTATTCGTCCAACCAGATCACGGAAAAGAATCAGCCAGCGCGGTGGCGGGTCGCCCAGACGCTGAAACTCGAGAGCAGCGATTTCGCAGCCCTGTCCGGACTGATTTCACAGCTTCAGGCCGATGGCGGACTGGTCGTCGATGGGACCCAGTTCTCCGTCAGCGACGCGTCCCGCAAGAAGGCCGAGGAAAGCCTGACCCAGCAGGCGATCAAGGCGTGGCAGGCGCGCGCGGCGGAAGCTGCACGCGGATTCGGATTCGATGGCTGGCGCGTGGGCCGGGTCGCAATCCAGACCGGCGACTCCTTCCGGCCGCAACCGGTGATGCGCGCAATGTCGTTCGAGGCGAAAGCGGCTCCGGTCGCGATGGAAGGCGGCAATTCCGATATCACCGTAACCGTGTCCGGGGAAGCCATGCTGGACACGCTGCGGCCGACGGCGCGCTAGCACTGGCGAACGCCGGCGCTTTGGCGGCGTCACGCCATCTGCGATTCCTTGACCGACGGCAGCCCGGCAAGCGCCATCGCGAGCTCCGCCTCGTCATAGTCGAGGTCCTTAAGCTTGCCGGCGAAGTAGTCGATATACGCCTGCATGTCGAAGTGGCCGTGCCCGCAAAGGTTGAACAGGATCGCGCGCGACGTGCCTTCCTCGCGGCAGCGGATCGCCTCGTCGATCGCACCCTTGACCGCATGGTTCGCCTCGGGCGCCGGGAGGATGCCTTCGGCGCGCGCGAACTGCACGCCAGCCTCGAACACCGTGGTCTGGTGATAGGCGGTCGCGTTGATCAGGCCCAGCTCCTTCAGATGTGAAACCAGCGGCGCCATCCCGTGATAGCGGAGGCCGCCCGCGTGGAATCCGGGCGGCGTGAATGTCGAGCCGAGCGTGTGCATCTTGGTCAGCGGCGTCAGATGCGCGGTGTCGCCGAAGTCGTACGCATAGGTGCCACGGGTGAGGCTCGGGCACGCGGCCGGCTCGACGGCGATGATGTTCACCTTGCGCCCGCCGCGCATCTGCGCGCCGAGGAACGGGAACACAATGCCGGCAAAGTTGGAGCCGCCACCAGTGCAGCCAACGATGACATCCGGATAGTCGTCGGCCATCTCCATCTGCGCCATCGCTTCCTGCCCGATCACCGTCTGGTGCAACAGCACGTGGTTCAGCACGCTGCCGAGCGCGTACTTGGTGTCGTCACGCTGCGCGGCCACTTCAACCGCCTCCGAGATGGCTATGCCGAGGCTGCCCGGATGGTCGGCGCGCTTGGCGAGGATCGCACGGCCCGATTGCGTCTCGTTCGACGGCGACGCAACGCAGCGCGCGCCGTAGGTCTCCATCAGCGCGCGGCGGTACGGCTTCTGGTCGTACGACACGCGGACCATGAACACTTCGACGTCGATGCCGAACAGCGCGCCGGCGAACGCGAGCGAGCTGCCCCATTGGCCGGCCCCGGTCTCGGTGACGAGCTTGCGCACGCCCGCCTCACGGTTGTAGAACGCCTGCGCAACCGCGGTGTTCGGCTTGTGGCTGCCGGCCGGCGATACGCCTTCGTACTTGTAATAGATGCGCGCCGGCGTCTGCAGTACACGCTCGAGGCGCCGCGCACGGAACAGCGGCGTCGGCCGCCACTGGCGATAGACATCACGCACGGGCTCCGGGATCTCGATGTCCCGCTCGGTAGTCACCTCCTGCAGGATCAGCGCCATCGGGAACAGCGGCGCGAGATCGTCCGGGCTGACCGGCTTGTGCGTGCCGGGGTGAAGCACCGGTGGCAGCGGCTTGGGCAGGTCGGCCTGCAGGTTGTACCAGGTCCTGGGGATTCGCGACTCGTCGAGCACATACTTGACCGTATCGTTCATGGCAGCCTCTGCGGGAAAGTGGCGTCGCTCGTCCGGCGCCACGAAAGCTTCAGTCTAGCGCGCGGAATCGCGGCCGCGCCGGCCCGCGCCACCATCAGTGCGGACACTTGATCCGGATCAACAATGCGAGCGGACCAGGTCGCGAAGGGCGCCGTGGTGAAGGCCGCAACCGTGGCGGACGAGGGGCGCACCCCGCTATCAGTTTGAACGGCAACGCGCGGCCGGCCGCGGTAGACTTGTCGCCGGAACTCCCAGGAGGCCCCGCTTGGAACTCGATCCGGTCCTGCTGTCGCGCCTGCAATTCGCGTTCGTCATTGCCTTCCACATCCTGCTGCCGGCGTTCACGGTCGGGCTCGCTTCGTACCTCGTCGTGCTCGAGGGCATGTACTTCTGGAGGGGCGACGCGACCTATCTCCGGCTGTCGCTCTTCTGGACGAAGATGTTCGCAGTGTCGTTCGGCATGGGCGTCGTGTCGGGAATCGTGATGCCTTTCCAGCTCGGGACCAACTGGAGCGGACTCTCGGATACCGCCGGCAATGTGCTGGCTCCACTTCTCACCTACGAAGGCCTGATCGCGTTCTTTCTCGAGGCCGGCTTTCTCGGGATTCTCCTGTTCGGGCGCAAGCTCGTGCCGCCGTGGGTTCACCTGTTCGCGGCCGTGATGGTGGGTTCGGGCACGCTGTTCTCGTCGTTCTGGATCCTTTCGGCCAACAGCTGGATGCATACACCCGCGGGATACGAGATCGTCGACGGGCGCTTCTTCGTCAGGAGCTGGGTGGACGTGATCTTCAATCCGTCGTTCCCGTACCGCATCGCGCACACGGTGACGGGGTTCTACATCACGACGGCCTTCGTGGTCATTGCGGTATCCGCCTGGCATCTGCGCCAACGGCAGCACCTGCCGGAGTCGCGGCGCGCGATGTCGATGGGGCTGGGTTTGCTCATCCTGCTGGTGCCACTGCAAATCGTTCTGGGCGACGCGCACGGCCTCAATACCCTCGAACACCAGCCGGTCAAGGTGGCTGCGATGGAAGGCCTGTGGGAAACGCAGGCGCGCGCGCCGGCCGTCGTGTTCGCGCTTCCCGATTCCACCAGCGAATCGAACCGGTTCGAGATTGCCATTCCGGGTCTCGCCAGTTTTTACCTGCTGCATGACATGAACGGCGTGGTCAAAGGCCTCAAGGCATTTCCGCCTGCCGATAGGCCGCCCGTCGGAATCGTGTTCTGGGCGTTCCGGATCATGGTGGGGGTCGGCGTTCTGATGCTCGCGGTCGTGACGTGGGGCGTGTGGCTCCGCTTGCGCGGCAGTCTGTTCGACTCCCCGGCGTTCCTCTTCGTGTGCAATTTCATGGCGCCCGCCGGATTCGTGGCGGTAATCGCGGGCTGGACCGTGACCGAAGTCGGGCGGCAGCCTTGGGTGGTATACGGCCTGCTGCGCACGCGCGACGCGGTATCGCCATCCATCACCGGACTCGACGTGCTGCTGTCCCTGCTGCTCTACATGACGGTGTATGCGGTGATCTTCAGCGCCGGATTGTTCTATCTGTTCCGCATCGCGCGTGCCGGCCCGCCCACCGAGCTCGAAGCACGCGACGCCAGGCTTTCCGAACGTCCGGCGCGGCCGCTGTCCGCCGCCGAAATCTAGGAGGCCGCGCCATGCACATCGACCTCGTTCCGGTCTGGACCGTCATCCTTGGCGTTGGCGTGTTCATGTATGTGCTGCTCGACGGCTTCGATCTGGGCGTGGGCATCCTGTTCCCGCTCGCGCACGACGACGCATCGCGCACGCTGATGATGAATTCCGTCGCGCCTGTGTGGGACGGCAACGAGACGTGGCTCATCCTGGGGGGTACCGCCCTCATGGCAGCGTTTCCGCTGGCCTTCGCGATCGTCATCCCTGCGCTTTATTTTCCGATCCTGCTCATGCTGCTCGGCCTCATCTTTCGCGGCGTCGCGTTCGAGTTCAGGCTGAAGGCGCACAGCGGGCGCCACTGGTGGGACCGGTCGTTCTTCACCGGTTCAGTCATCGCCACGTTCTTTCAGGGCGTGGTGCTCGGCGTTTATGTGCAGGGCTTCGCCGTCTCCGGCCGGCATTTCGCGGGCGGCAGCTTCGACTGGGTCAAGCCGTTTCCGCTCGCGACAGGCGTAGGCCTGCTGTTCGGATATGGATTGCTGGGCGCCACCTGGCTCGTCATGAAGACGGAAGGCGATCTGCAGAAGAAGTCCCGTGCGCAGGCCAGGACGTGCCTGTTCGGTGTGCTTGCCTTCATCGCCATGGTGAGCCTGTGGACGCCGTACCTGCACCCGAAAATCATGGAGCGCTGGTTCACGTGGCCGAACATGGCCTTCCTGGCGCCGGTTCCCATCGTCACGGCGGGCATTGCTGTGGCGCTATGGCGCTCGCTCTCCCGCGGCGGCGAATTCGTCCCGTTCATTGCCGCGATGGGATTGTTCGCGATGTGCTACCTGGGGCTCGGGGTCAGCGTGTTTCCGTACGTCGTGCCGTGGACCATCACGCTGTGGGATGCAGCGTCTTCGCCCGGGTCGCAGGCATTCCTGCTCGTGGGCACGTTGGTCATCCTGCCGATTGTCTTCATGTACACGGGCTGGTCGTACTACGTGTTCCGAGGCAAGGTGCGCGCGGAACTGGGTTATCACTGAGCGCCGCGGCGGGATGGTGGCGCTCCGGAGGGGTGCGGCAAGCGCCATGGCACCGAGGAAAATTTCTCGACCAGGAATTGAATGACCGCGTCTGCCTTCGGCGGCCGGCGCCGCGTGGGCGTGTATACCGCATGCACCGGCAACGGTTCCGGCTGGTGCACGTCGAGCAGGACGGGTACCAGACGACCGCTGCGGATCGCCGGTCCGATGATGAGGTCCGACAGGCGTATCACACCCAGTCCCAGCAGCGCGAGTTCGTACATGGTTTCCGCATTATTGACGGTGATGTTGCCTTTGACCGCCACCGACCGCAGACCGCCTGGCCCCCGAAATGGCCACTCCGCTTGACCGGCAATGCCGGTGAGCGTGAGGCAGTTGTGTCGCGCCAGGTCCTCCGGCTTGCGCGGTACGCCGAACTTTTCGAGATATTCGGGCGCCGCGGAAATCACACGTTCGAGATCGCCGATGCGACGAGCGCCGAGATTGACGTCACCCAGCGGACCGATGCGGATGGCGAGATCGATCCCGGCTTCGACGAGATCGATCGGGTATTCGGTCACGACGAGATCAAGCGTGATCTCCGGATAGCGTGACATGAATTCCGGCAGCGCGGGAAGCAACGCGTACGTCGCGAACGCAGTTCCCAGACTCATACGCACGCGGCCCCGCGGCTGCTCGCCGAAGCGCATGACGTCGGACTCCGCGTCCGCAATTTCGCTGACGATACGCTGCGCGCGCTCGAAATAGATCTCGCCCTCTGCAGTGAGCGCAAGACGGCGCGTCGAACGCTGCAGCAGCCGCACGCCAAGCCGGCGCTCGAGGCGTGTCACGAGTTTCGATACCGCGGATGGCGTAACGCCCATATCGTGTGCAGCTGCCGTGAAACCGTGGCACTCGACGGCGCGAACGAAGGCAAGCATCGCCAGACTGGATTCCATGGGGCCCCGGGCATCCGCGATTGATGCCATTATGGCACAAATGTATTTCCAATCACACGGATTGTCCGCCATTGCTGCAGGAGTTAAACTTTTCCTGCAGCCCAGAGGCTGAAGTCACCAAGGAGCGCCCCATGTCCCGCTTCGATCCCTATTCCTATCCAGACCGCCTCGAATTCGAGGCCTACGTACACCGGATTCGCGCCAAGGAACTCGGCGAATTGTTCCATGCGGTTGGCGCCTGGGAGAAAGACCGGCTGCATGAAACCATGAGTCGTCTTCGGAAATTCGCGACGACGACCTTCTCCCACGTGCACAGGCATTCGACGCATTGATGGCCGCCGGGTCGCTGCGGGTGCGCGGCGATCCCGACATTGCGCGAACCGTCATCATCCAACATGAGTTTGCGGTGATGCAACTCGCTTGACCGCACGCGCTGTGACCAAATTGCCACGCGGCGCGTGGCGAGTTCAACCGATCGACGCGACAACCTATGATCCCATTTGTGGAGGAGTGGGCGCGCGCGAGGCGAAACCAGGACACCGCTGCGCGATGTCCGCTTGCACTAACGCTCACGGATCAAACCCGCGATTCCGCGCCGACGCCACGGTGCGAGGTTCAGTACATGCGAAGATAGACATGTAATGCACGCGGAATTCGGTTAGCCTGAGTATCATTGAGCGCCTCGATGCATAAGAGTCCAAGCTACCACCGCGATATCAAGGTGAAGCCAAGCATGCGCAGCTACGCGTTCAACGCGCTGCTGCGGCTGACGCTCGGCAAACAGCTTGCCGACGATGCCGACGTCGTCGCGCTGCGGCGTCACTACGAAAAACTGGACGCCCGGCATTTCAAGGTCAACCCGCCGGTCGAACGCAGACGTACGGAACTGGGCGGCGTACCCGGCGAATGGATTGTCGCTCCCGAGACCCGTTTCGAGCGGGTGATCCTCTATCTGCACGGCGGATCGTTCGCGTTCCGCTTTCCCAACGCGCACGCATCGCTCGCTGCCCGCTTGTGCCGCCGGCTGCGCGCCAGGGCATTGATTCCCGATTACCGGCTTGCCCCCGAACATCCGTTTCCGGCGGCCCCGGACGACTGTTACGCCGTGTATCGGGGGCTGCTGGCGCAGGGGGTCGATCCCAGAAGCATAGTATTGGCCGGCGACTCGGCGGGCGGCAATCTCGCGCTCGTGACGCTGTGCCGGGCCCGCGCCGCAGGGCTGCCGCTTCCCGCATGTGCAATATTGCTGTCTCCGGCTTTGGATTGCACTATGGAAAGCCCGAGCATCGCCACCTTCGATGGGCAAGACCCGTTGATCCGGCGAGCCAGCCTTCTCGTGCTGAGACGCCACTACGTGCCGGAGGCGTTCCTGTTCACGAACCCGGAAGTCTCGCCGCTGTTCGCTGATTTTCGCGGCTTGCCGCCGCTGTTCTTCCAGGTTGGCAGCACCGAATTGCTGCGCGACGAGGCAACTCGCGGGGCCAACAAGGCCTTTCTGGCCAATGTCGACGTCGAACTCGAGCTGTGGCCAGGCGCCGCCCACGTGTTTCAACTCCTGGAGTTCCTGCCCGAGGCAAGGCTGGCCATCAATCACATCGTGCGTTTCGTCCAGATACGCGCCGACTGGCAGGTTGATTCTTGACAGCGGACAATACAGCGTCAAGACTAGCCTTGGATGTCTCGATTCCAAGCCTACTCGGCGTCAGTCGCGGCGACGACACCGCGCCGTCCCTACCGCTTTAGGGTCTGTTTTCAACAAGGGAGATAAACATGCCACGAACGATTCTGGTGCTCGGCCTGCTGGTGATGTCTCTTGCGGCGTCGAGCGCCCATGCGCAGACTGCGCCCGCCGGCGCTTCCGCCCCGGCCGCGAATGCTGTCGATCCGGCGTCGATTCAGGCGCTCAAAGACATGGGGGCATTCCTGCAGACGCTGAAGCGATTCCACGTCTCCACCGAAGTAACCGGCGAGCGCGTCCTGGCCGACGGCCAGAAGCTGCAGCATACAGCGACGGCCGAAATGGATGTCGTGCGCCCGAACAAGATACGCGCGCTGATGCAAAGCGCCCGTTCCCAGCGGGAGATTGTCTATGACGGCAAGACGGTCACCCTCTTCACACCTGCGCAGAAGTATTACTCGACGGTGGAGTTTACCGGGACGATCGGCGAGTTGATCGACAAGCTGGAGGAGAGATATGGCGTCGAGATGCCGTTGTCGGATCTCTTCATCTTCGGCACCCCGGCGGCACCGCTCGACAAGTTCGAGTCGGCGATGAATGCCGGGCAGGATTTCATCGACGACGATCTCTGTGACCACTACGCATTTCGCAAGGGCAAGATTGACTGGCAGATCTGGATCACCACCGGCGGCAAGCCGTTGCCGCGCAAGGTCGTGATCACGAATCGCGCCGACGAAGCGCGGCCGCAGTCGGTCTCGCTGATCGACTGGAACCTGAAGCCGACGTTCAAGGATTCGGTATTCAAATTCACGCCGCCGAAGGGTGCGACCAAGATCGAGATTGTTCCGCGGAAGACCAAGTAGAGGAGCGCCACCATGAAAAAATCATTCAGCAAATTGCTTCTGGCCTCGTTGGCCGCCCTCGTTCTGGCCAGCTTCGCCATGGCCCCCTATGCTGATGCCGCAGGTCGGGGCGGCGGTGGGGGCGGTGGGGGCGGCGGCGGTCGGGGTGGTGGCGGCGGCGGCGGTGGTGGCGCGCACGCGGCGGCCGGTGGGGGCGGCGGCGCTCGTGCTGGAGGTGGAGCGCAAGCGGGTGGTGGTGCCCGGCAGAACGCGCAGGTCAACAACAGCAGGGCTGATGCCCGTACCAACGATGTCCGCAACACCAGCGTCAACAACGTCAACGTCGACCGGAACGTCAACGTCAATGTCGACAATCACGGTGGTTGCTGCAACGGCGGCTGGGACAACGACTATCACCCGGTGGCGACGGCGGCAGCGGTTGGGGCGGCGGTTGCCGTGACCTCGGCCGTCGTCGGTTCGATGGTGCGCACCGTGCCGGCGGGCTGCGTGCCGGTGAATTACGGCGGCATGGTCTATCAGCAGTGCGGCGGTACCTATTATCAGCCCCAGGGATCGCAGTACGTCGTTGTCAATCCACCGTATTGATTGTTGTCCGACGAGGACCGCGAAGTCTGCGGTCCTTCTATTTCCCCCAGCGTCACTTTCTCCACAAGCCCGTCGAACGAACACGGGATCGAAAAGTAGACGGCGACAAGCCGAGTCTCGTTGGGACAACCGCCGGACACGTCTGTAGCCTGGAACATGGCGGCCGAAAGAGGAAAGCGCACAAAGCCACTTCGCCGGACAATGGAAATACTGGCCGTCGCGATTCCGCGCTTCGCCGATGCGAATGCCGCGGGGCGGCCGACCGCACGCCCTCATAGCCAGTCCGTCGAAGCAGGTCGGCAGCCGCCATGGTTCGGACGCGGCTCAAACCTACAGGTCAAACGTCATGCCTTCCCGTCCTGGTGTGACTTGATATGTTGGCTTCGCATCGTCGATCGCCTCGGCCATCAGTCGATCGAGTTCGGAGTCGGAGTGGTCTGGGTCGTGATGAAACGGTACGACGTGCCTTGCGTCCGTCAGCGTTCCAAAGTCCAGCACATGCCTGAGCGAACTATGTCCCCAACCGATGTGGACGGCATATTCATGCGCAGTGTATTGGCTATCGTGAATCAGCAGGTCGGATGCTTCGGCGAGCGCCCCTCCCGAGGTCCACTCGCGCGGCAACGACGGAAAGGGCCGCGCGCCGAGCGCGGGCTCGTGGTCCGGCAGGTATGTCAACACCTTTCCCGACCCATCCGTGATGCGGTAACCCACGGTGGGTCCGGGGTGGCATACCAGTGCGGATGCAACGCGGAACTCGCCGATATCCACTTCTCCGCAAGGGACCTCGTGCAATTTCACAGTGCACGGCAGCTCCCGGAGCGAGACGGGGAATAGCGGTGGCGACAAGTAACGCATGAGCCGCGCCCGCAAGCTGAGTCGAATACTGGCGGGTCCCCAGATGTTGACCTCGACATCGGAACGGTACAGGGGCGCGAAGAATCCCAATCCCTGAATGTGATCCATATGAAGGTGAGTCAGAAGCACGTCCACGCGCCGCACCGATGCGTCGATTGTTGTAGCCATGCCGCGGATTCCAGTTCCCGCGTCGAGCACAATGACCGTGCCCTCGCGCCCGCGTACGGCCACGCACGATGTGTTGCCGCCATAGCCGGCCATGTCCGCGCCAGGCGAAGGGAGCGAGCCGCGCGTACCCCAAAGCGTCACCTGCATTTCATATTTCCCAGAAGATGTTCATCACACCGAGCAGATGGCTGCCCTCGCCGACGAGTGGAAACGCGGTGACCTGCAAGTGTCGCCATTCGCTGTCCCCGCTGCGTGTCCATACCGTTCTGGAAATGGGCCGGCGCTGGAGAAGCGCTGCCCGCATCGGCCGCTCTTCGGGAAGGATCGGGTTGCGGTCCTCATCGGCGACGGTGACCAGTTCGTTCCATTCGTCAGCAGGGATTTCGCCCGTTTCGTCGAAGCGCTTATTGAGGATCACCTCGGCCGGCTCATTGTAGAAGATGAGGGTGCCTTCGGCATCCACGAGAAGAATTGGCATGGCCACGCAGCTGGCCAGCTGTCTGGCGAGGATGATCTGGATCGCCTTGGAGGTCGACATGGCTCTCCCCTGATCGGTCAAACTATGCAACAAAGCCGTAGATTGATCCGATACCGCGCCAGCGGTCAACCCGCCAATCCTGGCTTCCTGTGACCAGCGCATCACAAATGACTGGCGATCATGAATACAGTGATTTGGGGCAGCATCGGACAGCACCGTCGACAACGGATTGCCATTCTGACCGGTACGAAGCATTCGAGTTAGCCTCGAGGCACCGATAGTCGATTCGGACATGAAGGCCACCCGCATCCGGCTTTCAATCAAGACTTCACGCCTCCGCCCGCGACCGATTGCGTTCCCCCTAGGTCCGGCAATGCAGCGCGCAGTTCAAATTGCTCGCCATTGGCGCAATTGATTGCCGCGTCGTCGACAACAACACGCAGGAGATTCTCGCAGGTGCCCAAGGCAAGCGCTGTTGGTCGTCGACTCAGTGACACAAGACGCCGAGCCTTCGCTCCTGCGGACCGCCCGCGGCGACGACCGCCAGGCGACCGCCTGCAGGATTGGTGTTTGCGCACGATCAACGGGACGACCAGCCGCTCGTGCGAGCATGAGCATCCGGCAGCGGGAGAGGTCCGTGATTCCCTTAAGGCCGCGCAGCGAGTCGCTTTCGTCTTGCAAGCAACGATCCCGGGTGGCAGTCGGCCTTGCTTTTGCGATTGCCCTTTTTTCCGGCGTCGTTGGCCGTCGCACTGCCGGGCTCCGTCCCTCCGGTTGCGACAGGACCGGATTTCACGCGCTGCGGCTGTCTCGATTTCGTTTCGCCGACGAACTGGATGCGCTTTCGAAAGCCGTGCCGCGGCGATGGCCGATGAGAGGCACCCTCGCGCGGCTCGCGATGCTGGCCGTGATCACCGGTTGCGCCTCGGCGCCGGTCGACCGGCCGCACGGGCCGTCGCCGGGCATCTATCGCGCGATCGCGATTGTTCCGGTCAGCGGCGTCCCGAAATCGGATTTCGCGGGCATCGGCAGCACGGATCCGCAGGATTACGCCAAGGCCGGCATGAAGGGGCTCGGTTGGGGGGCGGTGTCCGGTGTTGCCGCGGGCGCCCTTCTGCCATTCGCGTTGGCGGCGGGACCGGCGGGGATCGCGGCGATACCGTTCCTCTTCGCGGGGGCGGCTGCCATCGGCTTCGTCGGCGGTTATGCGCACGACGCCTCGGCCGTCGGGCCTTCACGACAGACAGCCGCGTTGCAAGCGACGATGACAAGCGTAGCCATCGGCGCCGCGCCGCCGAGCGCGATGGCTGATGCGATCGCCGGCGGCATCGCACGCTGGACACCGTATCGCGCGCAGGCATTCGCCAGCAGCACGGCCGCGAGCGAGATTTCGGCCCATCGCTTCGGCGCGGAGGGCTTCGACGGTGTCCTGCAAGTGGAGATCACGCGATTCGGCTATGCCGCGCGCAACGGCGGCAAGGACATCGCGCTGTTCATGACGGCGGAGGCGAGGTTGGTCGACGTGATGAACGGACAACCCGTGGCATTGCGCGGCCTCGCGTACATGAGCCCGTGGCACGACGCGGAGCTCTGGATGAAAAACAACGGTGCGCTGACGCGAACCGAGCTTGCGCGCGCGTCGCGGTCGTTGGCCGAACGCATCGTCGAGGACCTGTTCCTGCGCACTCCTCGGCTCGCGCTTGGCGACGAGTCACTGCGCGCGAACGTGTGCGGCGTCCTGCCGATCGCGATGCCGGACGCGGCAATGTACTCTGGCCCGGGAACCCAGCCGCCGGTGAAGGTCGACAGCGTCACGCCCCGCCTCGCGTGGGCGGAACGCCCGGCGGCGGCGACCCTCGCCGCGGGTCCGCCGGCCAGCATGCCATCGGAGGAACTTCGCTACGACCTGCGCGTCTTCGAGGAATTCGATTGGGGTCCCGGCGATCTCGTGTATGAGCGGTACGGCTTGGTGGGCTCCGCACATCGTATTGAAAGCGAGCTCAAGCCGGCCACGATGTACTTCTGGACGATTCGCGTGCGCTACGCGGTTGACGGTGAGCCGCGCGCCACGCGCTGGAGCGCGACCGCGGATCCGGCCACACTCGACCCGTTGCCGCCGCAGGTCGTCTTCTCATCGCAGCCTGCGCAAGACGCCGCCACACCGGTCCGCTGCGCGTTGCCGCAGGATTTCACGCCTTGCGGCTGCCTCGACTTCATTCCCACCGCCAACTGGTTCCGCTTCCGCACGCCCTGACCCGCCTTCGAAGGCGGGCTTTGGTTTAGACGGCTCTCGGCCGCTGCTGGCGGAAAAACCTCTACGCCAGGTGCATCCGGCGCAGGAACGGCAGCCAGCGCGGATCGCCGTGCAACGGCCGCAGGAATTCGTCCACCGCGGAGTGAACGACCCCGGGATCGCGATGCGCGAAGGCGGATTCGAGCCATTCGAACGCCTTGTCCACCTGGCCCCGGTACGCGTAGGCCTCGGCGACCTGGTGCGCGGCGGTCCAGCCGAATCCGTCGATCAGCGCCTTCAGCGCGGACTCGGATTCCTCGGGATGTCCCAGCGTATGGTGGATCATCGCGAAGGCCAAGTAACGGAAGACATCGTGCGATTCGGCCTGCGCCAGCGACAGCGCCTCGTCGCTGCGTCCCTGCAACAGGCGTGTCATCGCCAGAAAAGCGTGCGTCAGGCCGCCTTTCGGATTGAGGTCGAGCGCCATTTGCAGCGACGTTGCCGCGTCCTCCAGACGATTTGACATGAAGTAAACCATCGCGGCCTCGCGATGGATGGCCGCCGAAAGGGGATCGAGCGCGAGGGCCTTGCGGATCAGCGCAAGCGCTTTTTCGTGCTGGCCCAGAATCCTTGCCAGGCTGGCGGCACCGTCCAGCACGTGAGCGTCACCGGGGGCGAGCTCCAGCGCGCGCCGGAATGACGCGTCGGCCGCCGTCCAATTCCAGTCGTGGTTCTGCTGCACCAGCCCGAGCTCGAGGTGGGCTTCGGCCAGGTCCGGAGCCAATCGCAGTGCCTGCTGCGCGGCCTCACGGGCACGCTCGAAGCCCTCGTCGATCGGCGCAAAGCCGAACCCTGCCTGCAGCTGGTGTATCCGCGAGAGCCCGGTCCATGCCAACGCATAATCCGGGTCGACTGCGATGGCCTGCCGGTAAAGCGCGATCGCCTTGTCGGTGTCCGCTTGCGTGATCCGCTCGCCGAAGAACTTTCCCTGCAGGTAAAGCTGGAAGGCTTCGGGATTGTCGCTGCGCCCGGTGGCGGCCTTGCGCACATCGGCCGCGGCTGCCGTGCTGGCCGCGGTCTCGGCGGGCACCCCCAGCAGCGCCGCGCGCAGCTCCTTGACCACCGATTGCGCGATGTCGTCCTGCACGGCGAAGATGTCGTCGAGCTCGCGGTCGTAGGTCTCCGACCAGAGGTGCGAATCCGACGCGACCTGGATCAGTTGCACGGTGATGCGCACGCGCTTGCCGGACTTGCGCACGCTGCCTTCGAGCACGTTTGCCACGTTGAGTTTCTGCGCAATCGCCGGAATGTCGATGCCCTTGCCCTTGAACGAGAACGCCGACGTGCGCGACGCCACACGCAGGCCGCGGATCTTCGCCAGCATGTTGAGCAGCTCTTCCGACAACCCGTCGGCAAAGTACTCGTTTTCCTCGTCGCGGCTCATGTTGACGAAGGGCAGTACGGCGATCGAAGGTGGTTCTCGCGCGGCATCGGCAGCGGCCGGCGCCGGCGCGGCACGCGGTGGCGCGACCGGCAGAGGCAGCGCAACGTTGCCGCCAGACAGCAAACGCTGCACGCGTTCGGCAAAGGCCGCCGATGCCTCGCCCGCGGGCAAGTGCGTCCATTGCACCTCGCGGAATTTCTCCGGCACGCGCGCCTTCGCGTCCATCGTGGCATCGATGACGACCGGCAGGAGGAACGCCTTGTCCTCTGCCATGTCCAGCGTGCGGTTAACCGCGAGATTCCATTCGCGACGGAAATAACCTTCCTCGCGCGCCTGCGTATTCGCCGAGATGACCGGCACGAACAGCGTGCATTCCTTGATCTGCCTGCGAATGGAGGCATCCCACGCGTCGCCGCCGCGCAGCGCGCTCTGGTCGAACCACACGTCGAGGCCCACGGCGCGCAGTGCATCGCAAATTCGCCGTGCGGCATCGGCGTCCTGCGACGCGTAGCTCAGGAATATGGCTTTGCTGGGGGCACTCATGCGGGGTCGGATCGGAAGTCGAGGTTGCTGCCCAAACGGTCTACGGTTGTCGTACCCTGAGGCAAGGGTCGCGCCGATTGTCGCCCAGACTCCCGGGACTCGCAATCACGATCCATTGCGTCCGGTTTCCTCTATTGGCCGTTATACTGGCGCGCGGCATCGTGACGCCGGCAATTGTCGACGCGAAAGGAGTGCGGGATGGACGGAGAAAACGAAATCGTCATCGCAGCGTGGAACACCGTGCTGTTCGACAAATTCTGCCGCTTCAAGCACCTGCTCATCGACGGTCTCGCGGCGCACAGCAATGCGGCGCTTGACCGGCACGCGCATCCGGAGGGAGCGCGTGTGCTCGACGTCGGCTGCGGATTCGGCGACAGCACGCGGCTCATCGCACTGCGGGTCGGACTGCGAGGTGAGGCAGTTGGTGTCGACTGCGCGGAAAATTTCGTCAGGGCCGCCGGTGAGGACACTCGGCAGGCGGGTATCGGCAACGCTTCGTACTTCGTTGCCGACGTGCAATCCGAGGACCTGCGCGGACCCTACGACTTCGCGTTCTCGCGCTTCGGCACGATGTTTTTCATGATGCCCGGTGCCGCGATGCGAAACATTCGCAAGGCGCTGAAGCCGGGAGGAGAGTTCACGATGATCGTCTGGCGCCGGCGCGAAGAGAATCCGTGGCTCCACGAGGCGGAAATGAAAGTCCGCGAGATTGTCCCGGTCGTATCGCACGAGGACACAGACCAGGTACATTGCGGTCCGGGACCGTTCTCGATGTCGGGCCCGGACATGGTCAGTTCGATGATGCGCAGCGCGGGCTTCGAACGCATTTCCTTCGAGCGCTTCGACGCCGACATCTGCATTGGCAGGGATGTCGGCGAAGCGATCGAATTCGCGATGGCGCTAGGGCCCGCAGGGGAGATCATCCGCCTCGCCGGGGAGGAAGGCACCAAGCGCAAGGACCAGGTCGTCGCGGCACTGAAGGAAATACTGGCACCGTATTTGCGAAGCAACGGTGTGTGGGCGCCCTCGAGCACCTGGATCATCACCGCGCGCAATCCCTGACCCCGCGGCAGGGCCGACATCGACAAAAAAGGGCGCCCGCGGGCGCCCTCTTCAATTGTCACTTGCGAGTCAGTCGGCCGGCCCCATCGGCTCGGTCTCCGCGGGCGCTGGCGCAGGAGCTGGTGCAGCGCTACCCGCGTCTTCCTCCGCCGCCGCCTTCATCGACAAGCGCACGCGGCCCTTTTCGTCGGCCTCGATCACCTTCACGCGCACGATCTGGCCTTCTTTCAGGTAATCGGCGACCGCATTGACGCGCTCCTTCGCGATCTGCGAAATGTGCAGCAGGCCGTCCTTGCCGGGCAGCAGCTGCACAATTGCGCCGAAGTCGAGCAGGCGCAGCACCGGGCCTTCGTAGATCCGGCCGACCTCGACCTCGGCCGTGATCTGCTCGATGCGCTTGCGCGCGGCATTGCAGGCATCGGAATTGACCGACGCGATCGTGACCGTGCCGTCGTCCTTGATGTCGATCGTGCAGCCCGTCTCCTCGGTCAGTGCACGGATGACGGCGCCGCCCTTGCCGATGACGTCGCGGATCTTTTCCGGATTGATCTTGAACGTCATCATGCGCGGCGCGTGCTGGGAGATCTCGGTGCGCGCGTGTGGCAGCGCCTGCTGCATCAGGTGCAGAATGTGCATCCGGCCTTCGCGCGCCTGCGAAAGCGCCACCGCCATGATTTCCTTGGTGATGCCCTGGATCTTGATGTCCATCTGCAGCGCCGTGATACCGCGATCGGTACCGGCCACCTTGAAGTCCATGTCGCCCAGGTGGTCCTCGTCGCCCAGGATGTCGGTCAGCACGGCGAACCGGTTTCCTTCCTTGATGAGGCCCATCGCGATGCCGGCGACGTGCGCCTTGGTCGGCACGCCGGCGTCCATCAGCGCGAGACTGGAGCCACAGACCGAGGCCATCGACGACGAACCGTTCGACTCGGTGATTTCGGAAACGACGCGCATCGAATACGAGAATTCCTCGGGCCCGGGCAGCACCGCGAGCAGAGCACGCTTGGCCAAACGTCCATGGCCGATTTCGCGGCGCTTGGGCGTGCCCACGCGCCCGGTCTCGCCGGTGGCATACGGGGGCATGTTGTAGTGGAGCATGAAGCGGTCGGTGTACTCGCCCATCAGCGCGTCGATGCGTTGTTCGTCGCGCGCCGTACCCAGCGTGGCCACGACCAGCGCCTGCGTTTCGCCACGCGTGAAGAGTGCCGAACCGTGAGTGCGCGGGAGCACGCCGGTGCGAATCGAGATCGGCCGCACGGTGCGCGTATCGCGCCCGTCGATGCGGGGTTCGCCCGACAGTATCTGATTGCGGACGATCTTCCCTTCCAGCTCGAAGACGAAGTCCTTGACCTTGTTGGCGTAGCCCGGTGCCGCGTCGGCAGCAACGCAGTCGGTCTCGATTTTGATCATGACTTCCTTCAGCCGCTGCTGACGCGCCTGTTTCTGGCGCAGCTGGTAGGCCTCGCGCAGCAATGGCTCCGCCACGGCAGTGACCTGCGCGACCATCGCCTCGTCCTTCGCGGGAGGCTGCCAGTCCCACAGCGGCTTGCCGGCTTCCTCGACCAGCGCGTGGATCTGCTCGATAACCGCCTGCTGTTGCTGGTGCCCGAACACGACCGCGCCCAGCATCACTTCTTCCGGGAGTTCGTTGGCTTCGGACTCCACCATCAGGACCGCGGCTTCAGTGCCGGCGACAACGAGATTCAATTGCGACGTCAGCAGCTCCGTCTTGGTCGGGTTCAATATGTACTGGCCACCGACATAGCCGACGCGCGCGGCGCCGATCGGGCCGTTGAACGGCAGCCCCGAGATCGCCAGCGCCGCAGACGCGCCGATCATCGCGGCGATGTCCGGATCCACTTCCGGGTCCACCGACATCACGGTCGCGATGACCTGGACTTCCATGTAGTAACCGTCCGGGAAGAGCGGACGGATCGGCCGGTCGATGAGGCGCGACGTCAGCGTTTCCTTTTCCGACGGACGCCCTTCGCGCTTGAAGAAACCGCCCGGGATCTTGCCCGCGGCGTAGGTCTTTTCCTGATAGTCGACGGTCAGCGGAAAGAAATCCTGGCCGACGCGCGCGCTCTTGGCACCCTGCGCGGTAACGAGAACCACGGTATCGCCCAGGCTGACCATGACGGCACCGCCGGCCTGGCGGGCGATTTCGCCGGTTTCAAGCGTGAGCGTGTTGTGGCCGTACTGGATTGACTTCTTGACGTGCTTGAACATGGGAAGGGTTCCGTAAAACGACAATGGCCGCGGCTCGAAACGAGCGCGGCCATCGCGGGATTATTCGGCGGCGGTTTGCGGTGGCATGGAATCCACAGTCAAGGCCGGTTTACTTGCGCAAGCCCAGTTTTTCGATGAGCGCGCGGTAGCTGTCGGTATTGCGCGACTTCAGGTAATCGAGCAGCTTGCGGCGGCGCGAGACCATGCGCAGCAACCCGCGGCGCGAGTGATGATCCTTGACGTTGGTCTTGAAGTGATCGGTGAGGCCATTGATGCGTGCGGTGAGGAGCGCGATTTGCACTTCCGGCGAGCCGGTGTCGCCCTTGCCGCGTTGATTTTCGGCGATGACTTTCGCCTTGTCGTGAACCGTGACGGACATTTCCTTGACCTTCCTTCTTCTCTTAGCTTGTCGAGTTTGCTTGGCAAAGACTGAGATTATAGCCCGAAAAACGCTTAGATTTCAAACGCGTCCATCACTTGAGGCGGGCGGCGTACCGACCACCCGGCGAGGTTGCGCCAGGCCGGCCACCACGTCGGCGACACCCAGCAGATCCTCGCCCGCGAATGCGGCGCACGCGCCGTCGGGGAGTCCGGGCGCCTGCACGGCGCCGCCCTGCCGGAACCGAACCGCCTCGGATGTGGCGAGCCGCAGAGAGGGCAGGTCGCGGAGCAGCGTGGCGGTGTGCAGCACGGCAGCATCGCGGTCCGGCCCGCTCATCGATTCGAGACGCTCGAGAGTAACGGCATCGGCGATCCCGAATCCGCCCGTCGCCATCCGCCTTAGCCCCGCGAGATGCGCCCCGCACCCCAGCGCCCGGCCAATATCCTCGGCGAGGACACGGATGTAGGTGCCCTTGCTGCACACCACGTCGAGCACGGCGTCCGGCGGGTTCCATGCAAGCAGCGAAAGTTCCAGAATCTCGATCTCGCGCGCCGGACGCGGCACACTGACACCGGCGCGCGCATATTCGTAATGACTGCGCCCCTCGAACTTGAGCGCGGAATACGCTGGCGGAATCTGCGCCAGGTGACCGGTGAAGTCAGGGAGGACGGATTCCACGTCCGAGCGAGCCAGCGCGACCGCGCGCAATTCGAGAATCTCGCCTTCGGCGTCGCCGGTCGTCGTGGTGACGCCGAAGCGCACCGTCGCCATGTAGCGCTTGGTGGCATCAAGCAGGAATTGGGCGAATTTGGTCGCCTCGCCGAAACACAGCGGAAGCAGTCCCGATGCGAGGGGGTCGAGCGTCCCGGTATGCCCGGCCTTTTCGGCGTCGAAAGCGCGCTTGGCGCGCTGCAGTGCGGCGTTCGAGGATAACCCTGGCGGCTTGTCCAGCAGCAGCACGCCGTCGACACGCCGGCGGATGCGCCGGGTGCGCGGCGGTTTGCCGATCACGATCCGGACTCGAGTTTCTTGTCGGCCTTGATCGCGTCGTCGATCAGCTGCGAGATCCGCATGCCCGATTCGATGGAATCGTCGTAGACGAAGTGCAGTTGGGGAACCGAGTACAGGTCCAGCCGATGCGACAGCGCGCTGCGGAGGAAACCAGAAATTCGCGCCAGCGCAGCCAGCGTTTCATCGGCCTTCTCGCGACCGGCCAGATGCGTGAAATGCACGGTCGCGTGCGAGAAGTCCGACGTGACTTCCACGTGCGTCACCGTCACCGGCCCGACCCGCGGGTCCTTGACCTCGTTGCGCAGCAGGTCGGCCAGTTCCTTCTGGATCTGGTCTCCCACTCGCGTTGCCCGTTGCGAGACTTTCTTCATGCGTTCCCATGCGCGCTGTCACAGCGTGCGCGACACTTCCACGATCTCGTACACCTCGAGATGGTCGCCCTTCTCCACATCGTTGAAGTTCTTCACCGACAGGCCACATTCGAACCCGGACTTCACTTCGCGCACGTCGTCCTTGAAGCGCTTCAGCGAATCGAGCTCGCCGTCGTGCACGACGACATTTTCCCGCAGCACGCGGATCTTTGCGCCGCGCTTGACCACGCCTTCCAGCACATAGCAACCGGCGACGGTGCCGACCTTCGAGATCTTGTAGACCTCGCGCACTTCGACCAAGCCCAGCCGCTCTTCCTTCTTCTCGGGTGTCAGCATGCCGGACAGTGCCGCCTTCACGTCATCCACCGCTTCGTAGATGATGTTGTAGTAGCGAATCTGCACGCCGCTGCCCTCGGCCAGCTTGCGCGCCTGCAGGTCCGCGCGCGCATTGAAACCAATCACCACCGCTTTCGATGCAAGGGCCAGATTGATGTCGGACTCGGTGATGCCACCCACGGCAGCATGCACGATGTTGACCTTCACCTCGTCGGTCGACAGCTTCGAGAGCGCCTGCGACAGGCCCTCGTAGGAGCCCTGCACGTCGGCCTTGATGATGAGTTGCAACGTCTTGACTTCGTTTTCGCCGACTTCGCCAAAGAGGTTCTCGAGCTTTGCGGCCTGCTGCCTCGCGAGTTTTACGTCGCGGAACTTGCCCTGCCGGAACAGCGCGATTTCGCGCGCCTTGCGCTCATCGCCCAGCACCATGACTTCCTCTCCGGCGAGCGGCACATCCGACAGGCCCTGGATTTCCACCGGAATCGCGGGCCCGGCTTCGTTGACCGTCTTGCCGGCTTCGTCAGTCATTGCCCGCACCCGGCCGAAAACCGCGCCGGCCAGCAGGATATCGCCGCGCTTCAGCGTCCCCGACTGCACGAGGATCGTCGCGACCGGGCCGCGGCCCTTGTCGAGGCGCGCTTCGATCACGATTCCGCGCGCCGGCGCATCCTTCGCGGCCTTGAGCTCCAGCACTTCAGCCTGCAGCAGCAGCGCCTCGAGCAGGCGATCGATGCCATCGCCCGTCTTGGCCGAGACCTGGATGAACTGCACGTCGCCGCCGTACTCTTCCGGCAGGACAGACTCCGCGACCAGTTCCTGCTTGACCCGATCCGGATTGGCCTCGGGCTTGTCGATCTTGTTGATCGCGACGACCAGCGGAACGTTGGCCGCCTTGGCGTGCGCAATGGCCTCCCTGGTCTGCGGCATGACGCCATCGTCGGCGGCCACGACCAGCACCACCATGTCGGTCACCTTCGCGCCGCGAGCGCGCATCGCGGTGAATGCCTCGTGGCCCGGCGTATCGAGAAATGTGATGACCCCCTTCGGCGTCGAGACGTGATACGCGCCGATGTGCTGCGTGATGCCGCCCGCCTCGCCGCTCGCCACGCGCGTGCGGCGGATCGTGTCGAGCAGTGACGTCTTGCCGTGGTCGACGTGACCCATGACGGTGACGACCGGCGGCCGCGGCAGCAATTCTGCGGCGGCATCGCCATGCGTTTCCGCGAGCAGAGAATCGGGGTCGTCCAGCTTGGCGGGAATGGCCTTGTGGCCCATTTCCTCGACCACGATCATCGCCGTCTCCTGGTCCAGGACCTGATTGATCGTGACCATCGTGCCCATCTTCATCATGGCCTTGATGACTTCGGCCGCCTTGACCGACAGCTTGTGCGCGAGTTCGGCTACGGAGATCGTTTCGGAGATCGAGACCTCGCGCACCACCGGCCCGGTTGCGCCGCCCACGGCGTCGCCGCCATCTTCGTCGCGATGCCGTCCGCCGACCTTTGGTCCGCGCCAGCCGGCACCGGAGGCGCCGGCGGTATCGCCACGCAACTTGAGCGCGCGCCGGCGCGCGGCTTCTTCCTGGAACACCTGGCCCGGCGCTTTCTTGGTCGTCCGGTCACGCTTCTCGCCCGGCTTTGCCGCAGGTCGATGCAACGTGCCCTCGGTGGCGGCTTTTGCCTTCGCTGCGGCGGGCTTGGTTGCCGCGGCAGCGTCGGTAACGGCCTTGGCAGCGGCGGCGGCAGCAGCCTCCGCTTCGGCGGCCACTTTGGCGGCGGCCTCCTCCGCATCGCGTTCCTTCTTCGTCTTGCGCGCCGTCTCGCGCTGCTGCTTTTCCTTGATCTCTTCTGTCTGTCGCTTTTGCAGTGCCTGGCCCTTGCGCGCCTCTTCCTCTCGCGCCGCGATTTCCTCGGGCGACAGTTTCAATCCGGTAGTCCTGGCCTTCGCTGCCGCAGGTGCCCGTGGCGGCGTCTCCACAGGCGACTGGGCAGGCAACTGAGCGGGCAATTCAGGCGGCAACTTGGAAGGGACAGAAGGCGCCTCCGCGACCACTTCCGGCGCGGCGTCGACCACAACGGGAGTTTCCTCCACCGTGGGGGCCGCGGATGCAGTGGTCTCTTCGTCGCGGCGCACCAGAACGCGCTTCTTGCGCACTTCGACCTGGATCGTGCGCGCCTTGCCGGTGGAGTCCGCGGCCTTGATCTCGGTGGTCTGCTTGCGCGTCAGCGTGATGCGCTTCTTGGGCTCGGCCGCGGCGCCATGCTGCTTGCGCAAATAATCGAGGAGCCGCGTCTTGTCCACCTCGGTGAGGTTGTCGCCTTCCTTCTTGGCGGACACTCCGGCGGCGGCGAGTTGCTCCAGCAGCGCCCCGGCCGGCATCTTGAGTTCAGATGCGAATTGTTCGATGGTTGTCTGCGCCATGCCGTTCTCCTGCGCGAATCGTTACGCGCTCATTTCAGTGCAACATTCAGTGCGGCGGTTCCGGTCAGAGCGGTCGCCGGCGTGGGCTCAGGCTCGAACCAGTGTGCGCGTGCCTTCATGATCAGGTCGACCGCGCGGTCATCGGCGATGCCGGTCATTTCGGTCAATTCATCGGTCGCCAGGTCCGCCAGCGCATCGCGGGTGGTGATGCCGTTGGCTGCGAGCTTGGCCGCCACGTCGGTGTCCATGCCTTCGAGGCTCAACAACGCCTCTTCGACGTGCTCGACCGATTCCTCGCGCTGGATCGCCTCGGTCAGCAATGCGTTGCGCGCGCGGCTGCGCAGCTCGTTCACCGTGTCCTCGTCGAACGATTCGATTTCCATCATTTCCGTGATCGGCACGTACGCGACTTCCTCCAGCGAAGTGAAGCCTTCGGCGATCAGGATGTCGGCTACTTCCTCGTCGACGTCCAGCTTGTCGATGAAGAGCTGGCGCAGCCGGCCGGTCTCGACCTCCTGCTTCTGCGTCGATTCCTCCACGCTCATCAGATTCAGCTGCCAGCCCGACAATTCGGAGGCCAGGCGCACGTTCTGCCCGCTGCGACCGATCGCGATGGCGAGGTTTTCCTCGTCCACGACCACGTCCATCGCGTGCTTTTCCTCGTCGACCAGGATGCTCTGCACTTCCGCCGGCGCCAGCGCGTTGATGACGAACTTCGCGGGGTCTTCCGAGAACAGAATGATGTCGACGCGCTCGCCGGCCAGTTCGTTGGTGACGGCCGTGACGCGCGAGCCGCGCATGCCGATGCACGTGCCCTGCGGATCGAGCCGCGGGTCGTTGGATTTCACCGCGATCTTGGCGCGGATGCCGGGATCACGTGCCGCAGCCTTGATCTCGATCAGGCCTTCCTCGATTTCCGGGACTTCGAGTTCGAACAGGCGCACCAGGAACTCCGGCGCGATGCGCGAAAGAATGAGCTGCGGGCCCTTGGCCGTGCGGTCGATCTTCATGACATACGCACGCACGCGATCGCCCACGCGCAGCATTTCTTTCTGGATCAGCTGGTCGCGAGGGATGATGCCTTCGATGCGGCCGGACTCGACGATGACGCTGCCGCGCTCGATACGCTTGACGGTGCCCGTGAGGAGGTTGTCCTCGCGTTCGAGAAAGTCGTTCAGGATCTGCTCGCGCTCCGCATCGCGGATCTTCTGCAGGATGACCTGCTTCGCCGCCTGCGCGCCGATCCGCCCGAATTCGACCGGCTCGAGCGGCTCCTCGATGACGTCGCCCAGCGAAAGCGTGGGGTCGCGGGCCGCGGCGTCGGTGATTGCGAGCTGGTGCGCGGGCTCTTCGTGGTCCTCGTCGGGCACGACCGTCCAGCGCCGGAACGCGTCGTAATCGCCGGTTTCGCGGTCGATCGACACGCGGGCATCGATTTCCTCCTTGGGGAAGCGCTTCTTCGTCGCCGAAGCCAGCGCGGATTCGAGCGCGATGAAGACAATCTCCTTCGGCACGTTTTTCTCGCGCGCCAGCGCATCCACCAGAAGCAGCAGTTCGCGGTTCATTTCGCTTTTCTCCACTCGATCTTTGGCACCAGGCGACCCCGGTCGATGACTGCGAACGGGATCGTCCGCACGCCGGTTTCGGTTTCCACGAGGACATTGGGGCCCTCGATCCCGCGCAATATTCCTTTCAGACGTCGTACTCCCTCCGTCAACTCATGCAGGTGGACCTGCGCTTCCTCGCCGCTGAAGCGCGCGTAGTCCGCGAGCTTGGTGAGCGGTCGGTCCAACCCCGGCGACGATACTTCAAGGCGCTCGTACTCGACGTTCTCCACGATGAACAGCCGGGTCAGGTGGTTGCTGACGCGGGCACAGTCGTCTACGGTGATGCCGGCCCCCGCGCCTGCCTTTCCCGCCTCATTGCCCACCTCATTGTCCAACACCAGCTTGTCGATGAAGACGCGCACCATCCGGCCCCGGGACATTTCCCAGTCGACCAGTTCGTACCCCATCGGGGGCAGCGTACGCGTCAGCAATTCGCCGAGTTTCCCGTTCATCTTTTGCGCAAAGCCAAAAAAAAATGAGCTGTGCCCAGCCCATCCGTTGCTTGCCCTGCCGAATGTGTTATTTGCGCGGACCTTTCCCGGTCCGGCGCTGAGCTACCTTTTTACAGCCTTGAATCATAGCACATTTTCATTCGAATTTGAAGATGATCACCCCCACGCCCCCTTGGCACGCGCGCCCCCTGCTCGGGAAGGCGCGCGGCCGAGCCGCAGCCAATGGCGCCCGGAGGCTACACTTGCGGGTAGCCGGAAAAACCCAAGGACTCCACCCATGCCCCAACCGATGCTGATCGCCAAGCACGGCGACATCGAATGCGCAGTACTTCCGGCGCTCTGCAACCGGCACGGCCTGATCACCGGCGCGACCGGGACCGGCAAGACAGTCACGCTGCAGGTGCTGGCAGAACGACTGTCCGAAATCGGCGTGCCCGTATTCATGGCCGACGTAAAGGGTGACCTGGCAGGTCTGAGTCAACCCGGCAGGACATCGGCAAAATTCGCCGAACGCCTGAAATTACTTGACGTGCCGGAGCCAGCCTTTGCCGGGTGCCCGACGGTCTTCTGGGACCTCTACGGCGAACAGGGTCACCCGGTCCGCGCGACGGTGTCTGACCTGGGGCCTCTGCTGCTGGCTCGCATCCTCGGCCTCAACGACACGCAGGAGGGCGTGCTGACGCTGGCGTTCAAGATCGCCGACGATCGCGGCCTGCTGCTGCTCGACTTGAAGGACCTGCGCGCGCTGCTACAGCACGTAGGCGAAAACGCGGCCACATTCCAGACCGATTACGGCAATGTGTCCGCGGCCTCCATCGGTGCCATCCAGCGCGGCCTGCTCGGACTCGAGCAGCAGGGCGTCGACCGGTTCTTGGGCGAACCGATGCTCAATGTCGACGACCTGCTGCAGACGGGCGAAGGCGGAAAGGGCGTCGTCAACATACTCGTCGCGGACAAGCTGATGCAGTCGCCGAAAGTGTATTCGACGCTGCTGTTGTGGCTGCTGTCGGAATTGTACGAACGGCTGCCGGAGGTCGGCGACCCGGATAAACCGAAACTCGTCTTCTTCTTCGACGAGGCGCACCTGCTGTTCACCGATGCGCCGAAGGCGTTACTGGAAAAGATCGAGCAGGTGGTGCGGTTGATCCGCTCCAAAGGCGTCGGCGTGTTTTTCGTGACGCAGAATCCGCTCGACGTTCCGGACACGGTGTTGGGACAGCTCGGCAACCGGGTGCAGCACGCGCTGCGGGCATTCACGCCGCGAGACCAGAAGGCGGTCAAGGCGGCGGCGCAAACCATGCGCCCAAACCCCAAATTCGATACGGAGAAGGCCATCCAGGAAGTCGGCGTCGGAGAGGCCGTAGTGTCGTTCCTCGACGAAAAGGGCCGCCCAGGCATGGTCGAGCGCGTATATATATTGCCTCCGGCAAGCCGCATCGGCCCGATCACCGCCGACGAGCGCAAGGCGGTCATCGACGCGTCTCCGGTTGCAGGGACATATGAACAGACCGTCGACCGCGAATCAGCGTTTGAAAAATTGAAAGGCCGCGCGGTCAAGTCAACCAAGGAGTCCGATAAGGATTCAACCGTACCTTCGACGGCGGGAGGCGAAGGCGGCGGAATAATGGGCTCGATCAAGGACTCGCTGGGCGGCCTCATGACCGGCAGCGGCCGCAAGGACAGCGTCGTCGAGGCGATGGCGAAAAGTGCGGCGCGCACAATGGGCTCGACCGTCGGGCGCGAGATCATCCGCGGCGTGCTAGGTTCACTGATGGGCGGCAAGCGGCGCTGACGCGATCGCGAAACCGATACCGCAACAAAATCCGGTACAACCAAGCCTCGGCATCGGGAGACGCGCATGGCGAACGCCATCGAGGAAGTCCGCGGCAACAAGGTTGTCATTCGCTTCGACCGCAGCAAGTGCATCCATTCGCGCCATTGCGTGCTGGACCGGCCCGATGTGTTCGTTCCAAACGTCGAGGGCGCCTGGATCCATCCGGACAATGCGTCTCCCGAAGGCGTGGTGGAGATTGCGCGCAACTGTCCGTCCGGGGCCATCTCGTTCGCGCGCGTCGACGGAGGAGACAACGAAACAGCGCCGCCGGTCAATGTCGTCCGCGTCCGCGAAAACGGTCCGCTGGCGTTCCACGGCGACGTCTCGATCGATGGTCATGGCACCGCGTTGCGCGCCACGCTATGCCGATGCGGAGCGTCCGGAAACAAGCCCTTCTGCGACGGCAGCCATGCCCGGATGGAATTCAAGGCTACCGGTGAGCCGGCCACGCAGGAATCGCAGCCGATCCCTGTGCGCAATGGTCGCCTCAAAGTGACGCCGAAGCCCGATGGGCCACTCAGGATCGACGGCGCGCTCGAAGTCTGTTCCGGAACCGGGCGCATGATCACGCGCGGAATCGAGACCTGGCTCTGCCGCTGCGGTGGCTCCGCGGACAAGCCGTTCTGCGACGGCACGCACCGCAAGAACGGTTTCAAGTCGACCTAGGGAGCCTCACCCCATCGGGTACCTCTGCGCGTCACCCAGCCGACGCTGTGCGTAACTTCGGCGCGGAATACTGCCGCACCGATCTCGGCCGCCCGGGCATTTTTCATGCCGTTCGTCGGCTCGGTCGCCGAAACTGTCATGGCGTTTTCACTAACTCATTGATATAATTCGCGATGGTCAGAATCGGCGAGCGGTCGAGGCCCGATTCTTGCTATGCAATTTGCATAAAAGGCTGTGCGCAGCGTCAATGACATTGGCATAGAATGCCGGGATGCTGCCGTATGCCTGCGACATATTCGACCGGAGCGCTTCTACATGCTGACCCGTTACCTGCGGTACATCGCGTTTGCTGCACTTGCCGCCCTGGCGTTGGTCAACCCTGTCGCCGCCCATCATGGCAACGAAGACACCGGGACACCGCAGGCGCCGGGAGCCGCTTCTGCGACCTTGTCACTGCAGGGCCATGTCGACCAGATCATCGTGGAGAATCAGGTAACGGGCAGTTCCCGGCGCTTCCCCGTTCTTGCGGCCGATGACGGCCGTCGCTTTGCACTGGCCGGACCTGGCGTCGACGATCTTGTCACCGGCAATGCCATCCAGGTTTCCGGAAAGCAGAATGGCCGTGCCCTGTTCCCGGATTCGGTGCAGACCATTGCCGCGGCCGATTCCCGGCGCACGGTGGCGAAGGCTGCGTCCGCTTCGACCTTCGCCGGCGTGCTGCGCCTGGGGCACGCCGACAACTTCGATGGCAACCCGAGCGAATTCTTCTTTGCGCTGGACCGCGGCACCGGCCGTCACACCCGCGTTGATCTCGCGGCGAGTCTGGGCGTACTCAAGAACGGCATGCGCGTCACCATCAGCGGCAACGTCGCGGCCAGCGGGGAGTTGGTCCCGGACCACATTACCATTGTGGCGCTGGCGGATGTGCCGGCCAATAGCGGTCCCATTGTCCTCGGACTGCCGGTCACCAAGAATTACCTGGTCATTCCAATCAAGTTCCCCAACGCCGATAGCACTTTCGGCGCCGATCCGTTCACACCCGCGGCCCTGAACACTGCAGTCTTTGGCGCAACGGGGAGCGTCAAGGAGTACTACAACGAAGTCTCCTATGGCCAGCAGCTCCTCGCCGGCGTGGTCGCCGACAACGGCTTTGGCGGCTTCCTGCAGGCAAGCGTTGCCGCTCCGGCCAATTGCGATTACACGGCGATAGGCGCCGCGGCCGAAGCCGCGGCCACCGCGCGCGGATACAACGTCGCCAGTTACGCCGGTCTCCTGTACGTGTTCAACAACGTATCCGGTTGCGGCTGGTCCGGTCTGGCCTACGTGGGCTGGGCTCGGGCGTGGTCCAACAATACCGCCAACCTGCTGGTGATCGCCCACGAACTCGGCCACAACTTCGGCCTCGCGCACGCGGCCAGCCTCGACTGCGGCACCAACGTGATCGGCGGCGCGTGCTCGTCCTCCGAATATGGCGACCCCTTCGATGTGATGGGCAACAATCGCGCGATGCATTTCAATTCCTCGCAGAAGTCTGAGCTCAACTGGCTGCCGGCAGGCAGCGTATCCACGCATGCCTCCGGCACCGCAACCTACACGCTGTCGCCGCTGGAAACGGCCGGTGGCGGACTCTACGCGATCAAGGTGCCGGTCTCGGCCAATCGCACCTACTGGATCGAATACCGGCAGCCCATCGGCTTCGATGCCGGGCTCGCGGCGTTCCCGAACAACGGCGCGCAGATCCGGGTGGCCACGCCGTTCGAATCCCTTTGTTCCGGCTGCTACGACGACACCGAATTCCTGGACATGACTCCGGCCACGGCGGCCTTTACCGACGGCGCGCTGGTAGCCGGACAGTCCTACACCGACACCACCTACAACTTTGCCTTCAACGTTATTTCCGCGACGGCGGGGGCCGGCGGCCAACTGACCATCCAGGTGACCTCCGGTGGCGGCGCTGCCACCACCACCACGACGACGCTCGCCAGCAATGCCAATCCTTCCAGTTCCGGGGCCAGCGTGACCTTCACGGCGACGGTGACCGGCACCGCGCCGACCGGCAGCGTCAACTTCAAGGATGGCGCGACGTCGCTTGCCGGCTGTTCCGCGATCGCACTGACCGGCAGCGGCAATGCGCGCACTGCCGCGTGTTCCACGTCCGCACTCACCGCAGGCACGCACAGCATGTCGGCAGCCTATGGCGGCGACGCCGGCAATGTCGCGTCGACCAGCAGCGCGTTGTCACAGGTGGTCAGTTCCGGGCCCGTCGCCACGTCCACAACGTTGGCGAGCTCGATCAATCCTTCCGCATTCGAGTCCATCATAACGTTCACCGCTACTGTCAGCGGCAGCGGGCCGACCGGCAACGTAGCATTCAAGGATGGCGCCATTCCCATCGCCGGCTGCTCCGCCGTTGCGTTGACGGGAACAGGAAATTCCCGCACTGCGCTGTGCTCAACCGCCAGCCTTGGCGCGGGCAACCACAACATCAATGCCGCCTACGCCGGCAACGGCAGCAACAACCCGTCGACGAGCGCCACGCTCGTGCAACGGGTCCGCAATTCGCCGTCTGCGGCATTGCCGCTCTATCGCTTCAACACGGGTTCGTATCATTTCTACACGGACTCCGAAACGGAAAAGGCCTCGGTTCTGGCCACGTATCCGGGCTGGACTTACGAGGGTATTGCATACTATGTGTTCGGCACCGTCGCTACCAATACGCTGCCTGTGTATCGCTTCAACACCGGAAGCTATCACCTCTACACGATCTCCGAAGCCGAGAAGAATTCGATTCTTGCCGGGTACCCGCAATGGAAGCTTGAAGGCGTCGCTTTCTATGCCTTCCCCGCGGCCAGCGCGGGCACCCTGCCTGTCTATCGCTTCAATACCGGCATCTATCACTTCTACACGATCTCCGAAACCGAAAAAAACGTCATTCTGACCAACTACCCGTCCTGGATTCTGGAAGGCATCGCCTATTACGCGCGGACTGGCCCATAGACAACCGCCACGGCAGGTCGGACGGCGCAGAGCTCGCAATTTACTTCGCCCGGCATTTGTTGCCAGAAGTCTGTAACTTTCGGCCGAACAAGTGAAACAAGGCTGATCAGTCATCCGACTCTCTGCAAGTAGGGTAGATTGACGTTCGAGGAAACGGGGCCAGCCCGATCCCGAGGGACGCCGAAGGCAATCCTGCGTATATTCCACCATCGTGGACCCGGATTCGCCGTACCGATGCAACCATGAGTTCTTGCGCAAACGAGCGCCTGCCGTCGAAGCTGGATGAATGTGCCAACTGCGGTAGGTACTGACCCGCCCGCAGCATCCGAGCCGCTCGACATCACCTTCGAGTCGGACGCGCTTCCCGTACTGGAACGCAATTTCGCCCTGCACGGCGACGCGTTCAGAATGTACTCGCCCGTTCTGCAACGCCCTGTCTGGGTGCTTTCGCACCCGGATCATGTGCGCCACGTCCTCGTCGATCGCAGCGCCAATTTCACCAAGGGCATCGGAATCGATCGCGTGGCCATCCTCCTGGGAAACGGCCTCATGACGAACGAGGGCGAATCGTGGCGTGCCCAGCGCCGGTTGGTGCAGCCGTCGTTCCACCGCAACATCATCGCGACCTGGATGCCGCACCTGCATGCGGCGAACGCGGCGCTCGCGGAAAAATGGACGACTGCGGCAGGAGCGGGTACGGCCGTCAATATCACGCAGGACATGAGCGAGGTCACGCTCGAGGTCGTGCTGCGGGCGTTGTTCAGTGACGATCTCTCGCGCCTGACTTCCGGGCGCGGCGGCAATCCCTTTGCCTTGCTGACCGACGATACGGAACGCAACCTCGCCTTTGCCTACAAATTCCGGCAGCTCGGCGCGCTCATCCAGGATGAAGTGCAGCGCCGGCGCCGCGACGGCGTGCGGCACAACGACATCGTGTCCCTACTCATCGATGCGCGCGACCGGCAGACGGCCGCGCCGATGGGAGACCGCCAGTTGCTCGACGAAATCATGACGCTGATCGTCGCCGGCCACGAAACCACCGCGAGTTCCCTCAACTGGTTCTGGTATCTGCTGGCGAGCACGCCGGACGCCGCGGCCCGTCTTCGTGCCGAGGTCGACGCCGGCGCAGTTGATCCACCAGGCTACAGCGATCTCGAAAGGCTGCCGTTCACGCGGCGAGCAATCGACGAAACGCTGCGCCTGTTTCCGCCGGGCTGGTTGCTGACGCGTCGAGCAATCGCGGCGGACACGGTTGGCGCGGTCTCGTTGCCGGCAATGGCGGACGTCCTGATTTCTCCCTATCTTGTACAACGGCATCCCGCCCATTGGCCCGACCCTGCACGCTTCGATCCCGACCGCTTTCTCCCGGAATACAATAGCGTCCGGAACCGTTTCGCCTATCTTCCGTTCGGACTCGGACCGCGCGCCTGCATCGGCGAACATCTCGCCCTGGTGGAAATGCACACGCACGTCGCCACGCTCGCACGTCGTTTCGATCTGGAACTTGTGCCAGGTCAAGTCATCGAACTCGAATCCCAGGTCAATCTGCGGACGCGCCATCCTTTGCGTATGATTCCACGGCTGCGCAACTGAATTCCTCGCGAATCATGCTCGACCTGCCGCCGCCCACGCTGACCCACGCTCTTGCCATCGCCGCAACCACCACGCGTGGGGTCAACTTCATTGCCGGCGAAGCGAACGAACGACGCGTAGCGTATTCCCGTCTGCGCGAACGCGCCATGGGCGTTCTCGGGCACCTGCAGAGGGTGGGCGCCGCGCCGGGGACGGAAACTGTCATCGTGGTCGACGGGCTGGAGCCCTTCGTGGATGCCTTCTGGGGCTGCGTTCTCGGCCGGATTGTGGCGGTTCCTCTGGCACCCGGCAACGCGGATGAACACAAGGCCAAATTTTTCCGCGTGCTCGATCGTCTCCGCTCGCCCTGCCTTGCGACGGAACGCAAGGTCTTCGATCGCCTCGAGGCCTTCGCGCTCGCCAATGGCCTTGCGGCATCGCTCGCACGCCTCGACGGGCATGTCGTATTCATGGACGAATTGACGGATATCGCCAGGCCCGGAACACACCACGTCGCGGCGCCCGACGATATCGCGTTCGTCCAGTATTCGTCGGGGTCGACCAGCGAGCCGAAAGGCGTGGTGCTCACGCATCGCAACCTGATGACGAACATCGACGCCATCGGTGTCGGCATCGGCGCCACGTCCGAGGACTCCAGCCTGTCGTGGATGCCATTGACGCATGACATGGGGCTGATCGGCTTTCATCTGGCGCCGCTAACCGCCGGTGCCGAACACTGGCTGATGCCGACCGCATTGTTCGTACGACGGCCGGGCCTGTGGCTTGCCAAGGCGAGTGAGCACCGGGTGACGGTTACCTGTTCGCCGAACTTCGGCTACACGCACTATTTGAAGTCGCACGACCCGGCGAAGGCAGGGGTGCTCGACCTCTCCGCCGTCCGCGTGGTTTTCAACGGCGCCGAGCCCATCGCGGCGGATCTCTGCCGCCAATTCACGGAGGCGCTGGCGCCTTCCCACTTGGCGCCCAATGTCATGTTCCCCGTATACGGCCTGGCCGAGGCCAGCCTTGCAGTTACGTTTCCACAGGTGGGCGCGCCTCTGGCGACGGTGTCGCTGGCCCGAGGCTTCCTGGGGCCCGGCGACGAGGTTCGACCGGTTGCGACTGGCACCGACGACGCAGTCGAACTCGTTTGCGTCGGACAGCCGGTGCAGCATTGCGAAGTCAGAATCGCCGACGAATCGGGCATCGCCTCCGCACCTGGAACAGTCGGGCGCATATTGATTCGCGGCGACAACGTCAGCGCCGGCTACTACGGCGATGCCGCTCTGACGGCACTGTCGCGCACGCCGGACGGATACCTCGACACCGGAGACCTCGGCACGATTTGCGATGGCGAACTGGTCATCACCGGCCGCATCAAGGAAATCCTGTTCGTCGCCGGCCAAAACCACTTTCCCCAGGACATCGAGCTGGTGCTCGCGCAACACGCGGGGATCGAACCCGGCCGCGCGGCCGCGACCGGCGTACGGGCCACACACGCTGCTACCGACGATGTGCTCGTGTTTCTGCTCACCAAGAACGACGACGACAAAGCATTTGCCGAGCAGGCGCGCATGGTGCGTCGCGTGGTCAACAATCGTACGGGTGTTCCGGTGGCCGCGGTCATTCCGGTCCGCCAGTTTCCCAAGACCACCAGCGGCAAGATTCAGCGCTTTGCCCTCGCGCGTGACTACGAGACCGGCCGCTTCGATGCCGTTCTGGCCAGACTCAAGATGCTGGAAGTCCAGCAACCGGATCAGGACACCCTGGCGAAGGACCACGTCGAGGAAACATTGCTGGCGATCTGCCAGGCCGAGATGCCCGGCCGCAAGCTGGCTCCCGACGACAACCTGTTCGAACTGGGAACAGGTTCACTGACGCTGGCGCAGATCTACGAGAAAATCGAAGCAAAGTACCCGGGCCGACTCGAGGTCACGGATTTTTTCGACTATCCGACCGTCCGCGGCATGGCCGGATACCTGACGGCGAAACTCAACGCGACGCGTTGACGCGACAGGTTGACCCAACAGGTTCCGACCCAACAGGTTGACCCAACTAAGGGGCCATCCCGTCACTCGCTGGACAATTTCGGATACTTCCATTTCTTCTGCAGCCACAGCCAGTCCGACGGATTGGCCAGGATCTCCTCCTCGAGCGTCCGCGCATATCGCTCGGAAATGAGCACGTCCGAGCCGACGTCGTAGGGAGGTTCGGCCAGGACCGACAGGCGTACGGAGTAGTGCCCACGGCGGATCCGCCGCATGGCGGCGTAGAGCACCGGCGCCTCCAGGAAATTCGCGATCTTCCCGGCTCCGAGAAAGAACGCGGTGTCCTGATTGAGAAAGTGCGTCCAGTACTTGGTTTCACTGCGCTTGGGTGTCTGATCGGCGACCAGCGCATAGGCGCGCGGCTCGCCAGACCACTTCATGATCTCGAATATGAAGTCTTCGCGAGGAATGACGTTGCCACCGAACCGCGCGCGCGCATCGCGCACATACTCGTCGACGGAAGCCAGGCCCTGCCGCCGGTACACGACGTCGATCGGGATGCCGAAATGCGCGCCGGCACCCAGAAACAGCCACTCCCAGTTGCATACGTGCGAGGCAAGCAGCAGCACGGTCTTGCCGGCATCCGCGTAGTGCCGGACGAGTTCGGGATTCTCCATCACCACGCGCCGCCTGAATTCCTCCGCGCTCGCACCGTAGCCCCAGAGCGCCTCGATGAGACCGTCGCCCAGGTTGCGGTACATCCGCCGGGCGATTTCGTGGCGCTGCACGGCGCTCATTTCGGGAAACGCGCGCGCGATATCTTCGAGGACCCGCTTGCGCCGCCAGCGCAGGATGTGGAACGCAACGAAGTACATGATCCAGCCCCACGGATAGACCAGCGGCAGCGGAAAATACGTCAGCGCTTTGAGCAGCAATTTCATGTGGGTGACAAGTGCCCGGGTTCGCGGGGGTCAGGCGTAAAGAGGCTTCGCGTACTTCCACTTGCGGTGAATCCACAGCCAGTCCGCGGGGCTGGCGCGAATTTCGTCTTCGAGTGCCCGGACGTAGCGTTCGATGATTTCGGCGCCGTTGTCGCGGTCCGGAGTGCGCTCGTAGGGAGGCACCGCCAGCAGATTGAGGCGGGCCGAATAGTAACCCTTGCGCTCGCGCCGCATCGACACGAACAACACGGGCGCGTTCAGGATCCTGGCAATCTTGTCGGCCCCGACATAAAACGCCGTGTCCTGGTTGAGGAATTGCGACCAATGCTTCTCTTCCCGCTTCAGCGGCGTCTGGTCGGCGACCAGTGCATAGGCGCGCGCCTCTCCCTTGCGTTTCATCACGTCGAGCATGAAGTTGTCCGCAGGAATGGGGTTGCCGCCGAAACGCGCCCGGCCTTCGCGCAGAAAATGATCGAAGCCGGCGATCCGCTGTGGTTTGTAGACGGCATCGATAGGGAGGCCGAGCTGCACGCCGGCAGCCAGCAACAGCCACTCCCAGTTGCAGAAATGCGCGGCAAGCAACACTACTGACTGCCCGCGTTCCGTGCATTGCCGGAGCAGCTCGGGATTTTCTATGCGCACCCGTCGCTGCATGTCGGCCGCGCTCGCGCCATAGCCGTAAAGCGTTTCGACGATCAGGTCCGCGAGATTGCGGTACGATTGCTTGAGGATCGCGGCGCGCTCGGACTCGGTCTTTTCGGGAAACGCGTTGCGCAGATTCGCCGCTGCGAGCGGGCGGCGCCAGCGGAATACGTAATACGCGACGCGGAACAGCGCCCGGCTCAGTTCATAGAGAACGGGCAGCGGCAGGCGGGTGAGAGACTTGAGCAGAAGTTGCACGGGATGGAAGCGGTGCGGCGCATCGCCTGCGTGCGCCGACAAGACATGGAAAACCGCGTGAGCGTAGACGACTTCCCGCCACTGGGCAATCTTGACAGTCCTGCTGCGACGGGCAAGGCGATTGCGTTGCCGCCAATTCCCGCCGGAATCAAGCTGTGGTGGATAGCGCTTGACCGCCCGGAGGAAGAAGTCGCCGAACTTGCGCGAACGCTGTCGAGCGAAGAGATAGCGCGCGCCGGAAGGTTCGGGACCGAGCCCCTCCGGCGACGCTGGATTGCCGGCCGGTCGACTCTGCGGCTGCTGTTGGGAGAGGTTCTCGGCGTCGCACCGTCGGCGGTGGCACTGGTGCGCGGAAGACGCGGCCGTCCGGAATTGGCAGAAGTGGTTCTCGATTTCAATGTGTCCCACACCCGCGGCATGGCATTGATCGGCATTGCGGACGCATTGCCGGCGGGAATGCGCATTGGCGTCGACGTCGAGCATGGGCAACGAAAAGTGAATGCCGACGGCCTCTCCCGCAAGTTTCTCTCGGAGCGCGAGCGGGCGGGACTGGCCAACATGCCGGCGGACGAGCGCCGGCGTGGTTTTCTGCGCCTGTGGACCTGCAAGGAGGCCATGAGCAAGGCGACCGGCGACGCCCTCGCCGCGCCCTTCCGGCGCCTCGATGTGTCGCTCGACCGCGGGCTGGAGTTGGCTGCCGGCCCCCCGCCCTACACGCCCGCCGACTGGGCCCTGCACGCCGCCGTCGTGCCGGACGGATTTCTCGCGACCGTGGCGTTATGGGATTCGACCTGACCCGGCAACGCACGGAGTTCTTGACCCCGCGCACGTTTCAGCGAACGATAGGCTTTCCAGGACTCCAACGTGGGAACAACATTGAAAAAACTGCTTTGTTTGATACTTGTGCTGCTGCTGGCCGGTTGCATACCGATCGGCCTCAAGACCTCCAGCCTCCCGTACGCGTCACTGGCAGCGTCGGTCGCATAGCGCTGCTCGAAGACGCCACACGGCAGCCTCCAACCGCAGGCGGTAAATTGACGTCGCGCGGGCACGCTCACGGCAATCCGGTGTCCCGGTACCCTGGGCGGCACGACCCCATGGGTCTGTCTCCTTTGGTGCGCTTTGCAAACGCCAAAATCGACCGATGCGCATTTGCCTGCTGACCAACCAGGACCTTCTCGCCGTACCCTTTGCCGCCGATGACTGGCCCTGTGATCCGCGGCCGTTCTTTCCCGAAGCGCACTGGGAAGTGGAATACCTCAAGTGGCCTACCTCCATCGAACAGGTCACGCGACGAATCAGCGAGGGCTTCGATCTCTATTTCAATCTCTGCGACGGCGCGGCAGACCAGAACATCCCGGGAATCGAGGTCGTCCAAACGCTGGAAGTGCATGGTGTGGCATTCACCGGCGCAACGTCGGAATTCTACGAACCGTCGCGCGAGGCGATGAAGCGGGCCTGCAGAGCCGAGGGTATCGATACACCCGAGTACGTGCTGGCGCGCTGCGAGGCGGATTTCGACCGGGCGGCGCTGCAATTGCGCTTTCCGCTCTTCGTGAAACACTACAGCAGCTATTCCAGCGTCGACCTGTCGCGGCGATCCCGCGTCCTTTCGCCCGCCGGTCTGCGCCAACAGGGACGCAAGATCATGCGGCGCCACGGGGCGGCACTGATCGAGGAGTTCATCGAAGGGACGGAAGTCACGGTCCTCGTGGCGGAGAATCCGGACGATCCGGCGCGTGCCAGGACCTACACGCCGATGCAATACCGCTTTCCCGACGGCGAGACGTTCAAGCACGCGGCCATGAAGTGGGTGGATTATGACAAGATGGCCGCCTTTCCCGTCGCCGATCCCGTTCTCGACACCCGCCTGCGCGACGTTGCTGCCCGTTTCTTCGTCGCACTCAACGGTGCGAGCTTCGGCCGCTGCGATCTCCGCGTTGACCGCAGCGGCACGCCCTTCATGCTGGAAATCAATCCGAACTGCGGCGTTTACTACCCGCCCGAGGACGCCGGCAGCGCCGACCTCTGTCTCGCGCACGATGCCGAAGGCCATGTCGGCTTCACGCGTCAGTTGATCCGGGCAGCGTTGCACCGTCACGCCCATTCTTCACGTTACGACAACCCGCGAGCAATCCATGCCAGCTGACAACAACGCCGAACAGATTGCGGAATGGAACGGTGCCATGGGCCAGCTATGGGCCGAAAAGCAGCAGGAAATCGATGTCGTCGTTGCGCTATTCGGCAACGCCGCGATGAAAAGCGCGGCGCCGCAACCCGGCGAGCGGGTAATCGACATCGGTTGCGGCTGCGGCGATACCACGATCGAAATTGCGCGGATCGTCGGCGAGCGAGGCACGGTCATGGGTGTCGATGTTTCGCAGCCAATGCTCGCGGTTGCGCGCTCGCACGCCGCCCAAGCGCAATGCAGGAACCTCGAGTTTCGCCACGCGGATGCATCCGAAGCCGATCTTCCGACCGACCGCGATCTGCTGTTCTCGCGCTTCGGCGTGATGTTCTTCAGTCAACCGTCCCTGGCCTTCTCCCATATGCGGAAGTCATTGCGTACGGGCGGCCGGTGCGTATTCGTGTGCTGGCGAACACCGCGCGACAATGCCTGGGCGATGGCACCCCTCTCCGCCGCGCGCGCGGCCATGGGCGTCACGCCGCCGCCGGCCGATCCGAACGCGCCCGGACCGTTTGCCTTCGCCGACGACGAAAGGCTGCGCGCCATTCTGGAAAATTCCGGCTTCGATGACGTCGCCTTTCAGCGCTTCGACACGACACTCACGCTCGGCGCAACGCCACACGACGCTGCGGAGCGTGCGTTGCGCGTCGGACCGACTTCCCGTTTCGTGCGCGAGGTGGGCATGGAACACCTTCCCAGGATCAGTAACGCAGTCGAGCATGCCTTCGCGCTGCTTGCCGCGCCGGATGGCCGCGTGCTTCTGGACGGTTCGACCTGGATAGTGTCCGCTACGAATCCCGCGTGACGCGAGGCAAATCATCGTACGCGTGAACAAAACTGCAACGACCAAGCGGCCCGCATCGCTGCGGGCCGCTTGTTTACGTTCGCGCGATTACTTGCGGCACAGAAAGGCCCGCGATCCCTTGTGGGGCGCGGGCCTTCAACAAACCATCAACATCGGCACATCATAACCGCCAAACCGGAGCAGGGCCCCTGTTGGCGCAGAATCGGTTACTTCTTGCGGCGCGAGAAACCGAGTCCGGCAAGGCCGACACCGAGAAGCACAAGCGTGGCCGGTTCCGGCACCGGATTGACTGTGGCGACGCCGCTGAACTGAAACACGCCGAGGAAGATGTTATCGTCGTTGCTGGCGTTGAACGTCCGGACGTTGACCGTGGTGGTACCAAGCGCCAACAACGGCAGCAGGTTGTAACGCTCGTGATCCTGCCCGACCGTCGGATTCAAAGGCGAGAACGGATCGTTGTCGCCGCCGACGGTGATCAGGTTGCCGTTTGAGCATGAGGCGTCCTGTGTTGTCGATCCCCACCGGGCATCGTCGCAGTGGCCGGCCACGTTGGTCAGATTGCCGAGCACCCCATTCACTCCGACCTGCGAAACCTGCCCTGTACCCGTCGGAGCCAGCGGATCCGGGCCGTCGAAGGAAAAGCCGATGCCCAAGCGCATTTCCGCCGTGGAAGACCCGTCGATGGGCGCAATGGTGAATCCAAACCCATCGCCACCGGATGCCGAGAAGCCGTCGAACACGAATACGGTGTTGACCGAACTGACGGCGCCATCCTTATAGATGACCACAAACGCCTCGCCATCTTGGGAGGCATTGGTTTCCGTTAGCGTCACGGTCCTGTTTCCGCCTTTGATGTCCGTTCCGAATGCCGCGTCGGCGGTGACATCCCGCCTATAGGCCTGCAGGCCGCCAGCCGTATTGACGCCCAGCGCCGTCATCGGCGAATACGGAGCAGCGGCCGTCGTGGGTCCTTGGTACGTTCCACCCGGAGCACCGCTACCCGTTTGGCCGAACATCGACGAATAAATGTAGACGCCGAGAATGGTCGCGGTCGTCGGCACGTTGGCGGTCAGCGTGCAGGTTTGCGACAACGAGCCGCAACCGCCAGTGGAAACGCCTACACCTGCACCAGAGAATGATGAGAATAACGACAACGACGCGTTCGCACCCCCGGCCATGCCAAGCGCCGCAATGGCGACGGCGACTGTCTTCAGGGTCTTGTTCATTTGCTCACCTCCCAACAGGAGACTGCTGTTTCAGGGTTCCAAAAATTGCGCGCCGAGCGGATTTCCGCGGCGTACCTTTGGATAGCACCCGTAACGCACATCGCGTGCCATTTTCCATAACATACTGATAATAATAGTGAAAATACTCTATTCAGCTTGAGGGTGCGCGTCATGTGTAAATTTTCACGACAGTGCATCAATGGGAGTACGAGTGACCGTGCCATGGTGTCCAATTGCAAGGGAGGCTCCAATAGGTCCAATAGGAGTAATGACAATCCCTGGTCGCGCCGGGCATGCGGGCAAACAACCCCTTGGGCATGCGCTGGCGGGCGCAGTCAATGAGGACGTCAAACAACTGATGCCGCTACGACGGCCCAAAACGAAAACGGCCCGCCGAGTGGCGAGCCGTTGACACGTTTGGTTGCGGGGGAAGGATTTGGACCTTCGACCTTCGGGTTATGAGGCGGAATTGACCAGTATTAGCAGTTGTTAAATCAACTACTTGCAACGCTTGCGATCTCGAATCCGATCTATTCCAGTCACAATCACGGCACACTCAATGTCAGCTGGTGACAAATCCGGGTCGCCCGTCAAAGGCGCGCTAAGTGGCGGCGCAGAAACAACAAGCAAGCCCGGGCGAATCAACGCACGTGCACGCCCGGGAGAGCCGATAGACCGGCTTGTATTGGCGGACAAGAAGCGATCGTCACATTCACTCTTTTGTCGTGGAATCGTGGACGAACTACACTCAAACCTCAGTGCGTCGGGGATTTCATGTTCGCTTCTGTTGTCTCGCCAAGCCTTCCCGCGCGCTAAAGGTGAGACAGGTATATTGTCCATACGGACTTGCGGTCTGTACTAGTCATTTGACCGCTCCGCCGGAGACAAATACCGCGCTGGACCATACGCGGATAACGAGGTGTGGCGTCGCCTCCCATTATTGCGGTCTCCAGTGAATGCTCATTCCAGCTCGTTCCCAACTCACGAGCCTTTTGACGGGGGATCGGATATTCTCCGGTCAGGCTGAAATGCAGGTGGGCCCCGCACTTCGTTGAGTCAAAGTCGTAAGCTTCCCTGACCTGTAGACACCCTGGGAGTAGAACTTTCTGGCAGGATTTTGGGGTCAGGAGGTTTGGATGAAGAAATCGAGGTTCACGGAGTCGCAGATCGCGGCGGATAGTTGCGGCTGGAATTTGCTCGACGGCGCAAATAGGTCGATTGATCTCCGGCGCGCCGAGTCACCTAAGACCCAGGTGGGAGCAATGCCAAGCATCCACGAGTCCCGCATGACCACATAGCGCGATGAGGTTTTCATGAATCCCGCTGCAAGCCGATCGTTCTGCCCGCGACTTTCTGAAGCCTCCCAACTCCTTCCGCTAATTCGGCGCTACCTCGTCGCGGCAGCCCCGAGTTCGCTTGCTACCACGATTGAGTTGTTACCAATTGTTGAAGACGGGCTATTTGGGTACGAGCTCGTTCCAGACGGCGAAATGCACATCTACCCGATCATTGGGTGCAACGCGAATGGCGAGCCGGTGTTGCGCAAGAATTCATACGGCGGCGACGCACCCCACGCCTTGCGCTTGGTGGCAGTAGATGGTCGCCTCCTATCCCGGCGTGGGCGCGCAACGCGCAACAGTATCCAACGATCTGACTCCCTATTTCCCAACTGGCTCGCTGCTGCTGAGTCGGCTTGGGCGCAACTTGCGCCACAATTTCCGGACCTGCCCCGACGGGACCCTGTCCTGCACGAGATCGCTGACCAGTGGCTTGACAAGGCTCTTGTTGTCGCTCGCTCGCACCTGGTTCGCTGGGACCCGTTCATCGCGTTTTTTGGCTTACCCAAGGAAGAGCAAATGGGCTTTGCGTTAAACGGTGCTTGCGGCGAACACGGGCAGCTAGTGCTTCACCATCCGGACACCTGGGCGCTTCGTTGGAACGCACCACCGGAGGTCGTATGTGAATCATGGTCCCTGCAGGCAGATGGTCCGGAGGCGACCAACGACAGCGCGGGTGGTTACCCCCGTTCTCTGGATCGTCGCGCGTGTTGTCGTCGCGCGACGAATCGTGGCTGGTTACCGGATTCTTGTGCAGGGACAGAGAGGCGCCAGAGGCGAGGACGGCGCGCGATAGATCAGCATGCCTAGCAGATGGCGAAGCGCGACCTTGCAACGGGGTAGGCACCGGCTGAAACCGACCCTTTTCGGCCACTACGATCGGGTGAAAGCGGACGCACAGCGTGCATCCAGCGAACTAGCTAACCGGCGGCCCGCTGCGCGGACGCAGCACCGCATGCGAGATGTCCCCGTTGAGCGACACGGGGCCGCGGTTCTGCGCTCACTGCACGAACTGGGCCTTCACCTCCACCGCAAGAATACGAAGGTCCGTTTGGCCCACGTTCTCTACATAGTGCGGGCCGATTGGACCTGCCCATAGCGCGGAACCGACTGCAGGCTTGGTGGCCATGCTTCTTGAATCTACCAACACATTGCCTTCTGGATCGTAGCGAACGAAGTCGCTCCAACTAAGCACGTACAGTACGGCCGGCCACTCATGCGCATGCACAGGCGTGCGCTCACCGGGCCTGACCTTGGTGTCTAGGACGCGGACCGAGCCGTTCTCCAGCAAAAGAGAGTGGTGTTCTGATGCCTTGACCATGGCATCGAGCGCGTGAGTGGCCGGGTGAGGCGCGACTGCGTCGTTCATGTTCTTGCTCTCCTCAGGTGCTCCGGCTCCGCGCCCTAACAGCGATTATCCGGGCGCTGACCCACGGATATGAATTGATGATGATGACAGGCGATGGTGAGCGTTAACCGCGCGAGTCTCAAGAATTCTGTCATCTGCGGTTCCGTAGCACAACGCTAAGGATGGGGTCGTCACTAGATGGCAGCGCGCACCGGTGCATCCTTGGCCAACATCATGAACGTCAGCTATCGAACAGCACGGTCACCGTCTGGAGTTGGCCGCAAGCCGCCTGATCGACCATGCATCGCAGAACGACCCTGAGATGGTCTTGGGCTTTCCCCATATTGGACGCTCGATCCTCAAAAAGCTGACATTGGGATAGACTCGACCAACGAACCCTTGCGGGGGACATTTCCATGTTTCCGTGGTTGCGCTTGGCTCGTGTCGGCTTCCGCCTCATTTCCGAACCCAAGGTCGACTTACTCGCGACCACGCGTGTTCATTTCCGCGTCTGGCCTAACGACCTGGATTTCAATGGCCACGTTAACAACGGTCGCTATCTCGCGCTCGCCGACATTGGCCGCATTCATTGGTTCACGCGTACGGGCGTGCTGGGGGTTGCGCGACGGCATAAAGCGTTCCCCATCATAGGCGATGCGATCGCCAAGTTTCGTCAGGATCTCAAGCTATTCCAGAGGTTCGAGATTCACACGCGCCTACTCGGCTGGGATCAAAAGTGGGGATTTCTCGAACACCGTTTCGTGCGTGGCGATCGTGTGATTGGAGTAGTCGCAATTCGCGGTGTCTTCAAAGGAACGGGCGGCCCGCTCGATCCGGGGGCGCTTCTAGCAGGCGTCGCCCACTCGGCGTCATCTCCGGAATTGCCGGAGTGGGCAATTCGCTTTCATCAGGGCGGGGAACTAATGAGCGAGTTGCTACGTGAGGAGGAGCGCGTGCAGGGAGTACGTGGGTCGAAGGAATAATGACTGCCGGATCACGGTAACGCAGTGCATTTGAATGACCGGTATCGGGGATTTTCTACGCTTCTGCCGACCGTCTCCTCTTGGCCGGTCAGCGACCTTCAAGTTTGGCCGCCGCACCCTGCGCAGCCAAACTACCACTTGGTCTGCTCTGCGATCTGACCCGAGCGCCAAGGCTGTTACAACCGCAAATCCGCCATTGCCTCGTCAGCGGGCAGTTGGCATCATTCGCTTGCGTGACCGGGCAAGCTCGCGCCGCAATCACTTGGAGGGAAGATGTCGCAAACGCATACAACGTCGCACGCCCGTGACACCCACGCCTATAAGGTGGTGGATGGTCGCGAGGTCGAGGCCGACGTAATCGGCGCGCGCCCCGGCGCCAGCAAGCCATGTGTCGTCTGGATCCACGGCGGCGGCCTGATCTTCGGCTCGCGCAAAGCGTCGCCGCGCGGGCCGTTCCTGCAGGCATTGCTGGAACGCGATTTCGTGATCGTGTCCATCGATCACCGCCTCGCGCCGGAAACGAAGCTGCCAGACATCGTGGAAGACGTGCGCGACGCGTGGCGCTGGATTCACGACGTGGGTCCGGGTTGCTTTGGCATCGATCCAGCCCGCGTGGCGATGGCCGGCGGATCAGCCGGCGCATATCTGTCGTTGCTGGCCGGCTATCTGTTCGAGCCGCGCCCGCGCGCGTTGGCGTCGTTCTGGGGTTATGGCGACATCACCGCTCCGTGGGAAGCGGACCCCAGCGAGCATTACCGGCAGATGGATCTGGTGACGCGCGAGGACGCGGACGCCTCGCTTGGTGCACCGCCGGTGCAGGACCCCGCTGTTGGTGTCGACAGATCCTGCTTCTACCTGTATTGCCGGCAGCAAGGCAAATGGCTGGAGGAAGTGACTGCGCACGACCCGCGTGAGGATAACGAGTGGTTCGATCGCTATTGCCCGATTCGTAATGTGGCACCGGAATTTCCGCCGACGTTGCTCGTGCATGGTGAGGTCGATACTGACGTGCCACACGGGGAGTCCGCCAGGCTTGCTGCTCGTTTTGCCGAAGTGGGTGTCAATCACCGGTTCATTTCGCTCGCCGACGTTGGTCATGGGTTTGCCGGGGCGCGGCCAGAGGAGGTAGAGGCTACGGAGATTGCGGTTGCCGAGTTCTTGCGTGCGCAGCTGCAGTTGGCGCATTGAATGTCACCTATGGAGGAATTGCCTGAGCTTCCGCTCTTGGCCGAACTCGGCCTGATCGTCGACGAGGACGGCTTCGTCAGCTAGTCGAAAGGTGGCCCCTGTAGGCTTCTCCGTTGTCGATCATGGTCCCGCATCCGGGACTGCACCGCGCACCGTGTCCACGTAGGTTTCCTCCGCCCCGGCGCAACACTACATCGTGCGCCGGGGTCCTTTCTTTGCTGCAACCTTGTACCGAGTTCGGCGCTGCCAGGAAGGGGGGCCTCGTGAACAGGCGTCACCCTCGCAGCGGGCGTAATTCGAGGGGCCGGCTCCGTGTGGCGGCGTGGCCAAGATGCCACGCCGCTGGTAAATTGAGTTCCCCACCAAGCGAGGAGAACGATCATGGTTCGGCTATTCGTAAGACACAAGGTCAATGACTACGCGGTGTGGCGAAAGGCGTACGACGGCTTCGAATCAACTCGGATCAAACTGGGCGCAAAGGGTCATGCCGTGTACCGGGATATTGACGATGGAAACGACGTCACCGCGTGGCACGACTTTGACAACCTCGAGTCGGCCAAGGCATTCGCCGGCTCCAATGAACTGAAGGCCGCAATGAAGGGTGCCGGCGTGATCGGGGCACCCGCCATCTGGATAACCCGTCACACCTGATCGCCGTATTCTTTGAGGAGTATAAACATGACCACAGTGGTTGCTGCGCACGCAGTCGGTGATATGAAGACGTGGCTCGCAGGTGGTGACGAGCGAGCTGCCCTATTCAAGGGCTTCTGCTCAAGCTACCGAATCTTTAAACATGCCACCAAGAACCAGGTGTGCCTAGTGTGGAACGGTGTCGATCTGGAAGAAGATGAAGGTCGCGATGGCCTCTCCCGATACGGCCGCCCGGAAGGCCAAACACACGGTCATCGACCCAATCGAGTTATACATCGAAGTTGATGGTGGAAAGTAGCGCGACAGCCACGCGAAGGGGTGCTTGCTGGTACGACGTCGCGAACTGGTATGAGCCCATTTCAAAGGCGTCGTACCCGGTGCCACGTACGAAGGGATTGAGATGGGCGGTGTGGAGAGACGCCTGCTTACGACCTGTTCTGGTCGTTCACGAAATCGCTGAATTGACGAATCCGATGAGCAGGGTGAGGACAAAGAAGAATTGTGAAATCCTTGTCTCATTGAATGATCCGGTCCGCGCGCGCAAGCAGTGATTGGGGCACGGCAAGTCCGAGTGCCTTTGCGGTCTTGCGATTGATGTAAAGCGCGACGTTGGTCGCCTGCTGAAATGCAAGGTCGGCCGGCTTCGCGCCTCGCAGGATCTTGTCCGCCAAGTACGCGATCGCGCGAGCTGCCTCTGTACCGTCCGGGTCGGCATCGAGCGATAGCAACGCCCCTGCCTCTGCCCAATCGGCGCCTTGCGCCGCTAGTGCGAGCCTATGCCTTAGTGCTGCGCCTATCAGTAACTCCATCTTGCCTTCCCAGAATCCTTCATTGCCTGGCGCCAATACTTGCGCCCGTTGCCGCCGTGCTTCGCCTATTGCGCTCTCGATCTGGTTGGCCCCACTCACTTCAACAAATATCGGCTGAATGCCAAGCGACTGGTATACCCGCAGCCGCTCGTCGCGCGTGATATTCCAATAGACATTGGTCGGATTGAAGGGCACGCCGACGCGCACCAGGTCTGGCACCAATTCCCGAAGTAAGGTCAGTAGCTTGCCCTCGAGTTCGGGCGGGTAGTTGGAGAAGCCGGTGATGTTGCCACCTGGCCTGGCCAGACTTGCGACGAGGCCCGCCATAACGGGGTCGGCACCTACCATGACAATGGGAATCCGTGTCGTGGCCTTCTTGGCAGCGACGGTCGGAGGCGTGCCCGTCGTTATGATGAGTTCAACGTCGAGCCGGACGAGTTCGTCGGCCGCCTGCTGAAGTCGCTTGACATTGCCGCCTCCGGTGCGGCGGTCAATGACTAGATTTTGACCCTCGGTCCAGCCCCGTTCGCGCAGTTGCGCCAATAAGGGCGCTTGTTGCAACCGCCACGACGCGTCATCTACCGGCGAATCCGAGTGCAACATCCCGATGCGGCGGACTCCCCTCACATTTTGGGCTTTCGCGCCAAATGCCACACTCATCAGCAGCGTGCCACCGAGGAGACTCAGGAAGTCGCGCCGATACATCAATGGCCCAGCTGTCGGAGTGACATGGCAACTATGCTACTCCCGGTGGCGCCGAGTGTTGTACGGCCGCTTGTGGCCGTCCAGAGACTGTCGCCCATCAGGTCTCGCGGCCCTAAAGCTGCCGTACGCCAACTACGGGACCCGACCGAGGCTGTGTGAAAACGCGCCCCGATTTCGATTTCAGGGGTCTTCTTACCCCTCCCCACTCGCAAAGAATTGAATACAGCACGATCTGAGCGGTCGAATTTTCGCGCGAGCTATGCGAATCGAGTTTTCACACAGCCTCGACCCGAAGCAGCCATAAGCACTGCGCGGTACCGGTCATTCAAATCGATCTCGACAAGAGGAACAAAGCTAACGAAGCGTCGTCAGTGCGGTGCCCCTGCAGGGCCGAGCCTTCATTCAAAGACTTTGGCAGCCAGAATGAACAGAGTGCAAAGAATCAGTCGGGTCGGCCGCCGCCGGCGGCGATCCACTCGTCCACGAGCTTTTCCAGCACGCGCAGTGGCATCGAGCCGTTGTCGATCACGACCGCGTGGAAGTCGCGCACGTCGAACTTTGGTCCCAGTGCCTTCTCGGCCCGTGCGCGCAGCTCGAGGAACTTACGCTGGCCGAGCATGTAGCCGAGCGCCTGCGAAGGATTGGAGAAGTAGCGATCGACCTCGCTCACCGCAAAGTCCTGGTCCACGCCTCCTTGCCCCGCCATGTAGGCGATCGCTTTGTCGCGCGGCCAGTTGTAGGCGTGGATGCCGGTATCGACGACCAGGCGCGCCGCACGAAAGAGCTCCGCCTGCAGGTGGCCGTAGTGCTGGTAGGGATCCCTGTAAAGCCCCAGGCCGAAGCCAAGCTTTTCGGCGTAGAGAGCCCAGCCTTCGCCGTACGCCACGTTCCAGCTGCCCATCGAACGCCACGGATGGAGCTTTTCCATCTCGGTCGCACGCGCCACTTGCATATGATGGCCGGGCACGGCCTCATGCACGAAGAGCGTCTCGGTCCTCCACTTCGCCTCGTTCTTGTAGCCGAGCGCATTGATCGTGAAATAGCCGCTGGTGCCAAGCTTGAGCGATCCCGGCATGTAGTTGGCCGCTGTGCTGCTGGCCGCCTCCGATGGCGTCATCGCACGCACGGCGTACGGCATGCGCGGCGTGACATAAAAGAGCTTCGGAAGCTGGGGATCAACGCGACTGCCGACTTCGCGGTATGCTGCAAGCACCGCTTCCGGTGAATCGAAAAAGTATTTCGGATCCGTCCTCAGGCTTTCGATGAATTCCTCTGTAGTTCCCTTGAAGCCGGTCTGCTTCGCGACCTCACCGATTTCCTTGCGCAGGCGTTCCACCTCGCTGAGGCCAAGCTCGTGGATCTGCGCTGCCGTCATTCCGCGCACGACGCGCGTACGGATGAGGAATTCGTAGTACTCGGCGCCGCCGGGAAGCGCGGCCAGCCCCGCGATCTGTGGAGCTTTCGGACGGTACTCGTCGACGATGAAAGCCCTGAAGCGGCGCAATGCCGGCTGGTAGTCCTCCGCGATGGCCCGACGCGCAGCCGCAGTCAGCGCTCCGCGCTCGCCTTCGGAAACACCTGGAGCGAATTCCTTGAAGGGACCGAGCAGTGCGCTGTCGTCGACGTTGTCCACGACGTGCGCATCAATCGCAGCCACGACGCGATCGAGAACCGGGACAGGGCTCATCCAGCCGCTTTTCATACCAGCCCGGAGCCGCGCGATGGTCTCGTCGACAAGCTTGGGCGTGGCGCTGAGGCGTTTGATGTAGTCGCGATAGTTGGCTGACGTGCGGAAAGGCGTGATCTGCGCAGCGCGGGGCATCGTGTCCTGCACGCCGCCGAGCGTGGAGAGCACCAATCCCTCGGCGTTCGGGAAACGCTGCCCTTCGACGGCCGACTCCATCTTTTCGAGAAGCAACTCGTACGAGACGCGATCCTGGCCTTGCAGCGCCTTGGGATCGATCGCCCGCAGATCAACCAGCGTGCGACGCTCGCGGGCTCGCTCCTTTTCCAGCGTGGCGAAAGACAAATCGCTTAGCAGATCGTCGTACCCGGGAACGCCGCGCACCGTCGCCAGCAGCGGCGCGCGTCGGAAGACGGCCGCGAGGTCCTCGTCGAGCAGGGAATTCAGCTGCGCCTGCGGGGAAATGGGCTCCGCATTGACAACCGCAAATCCGAGAAACGCGAGAAAAAAGGTAACGCAAGACTTCATCGCAGGATGGGTCCTCCAGGGCGATTTTCCGCATTGTCGCCCGAACCGATGCGGTCGACGGGCGACCCCACCTGCCAATAGAACACTGCGGTGCGTGATCACTGATCGCCCCGTCGACGAGAGAAGTCCCGTCATCGTACGCCTACAACGCGAGTTGAGCGCCGCCAACGAGCGTCCGCTTGTGGCCGCCGAAAGCGGCCCTGCTGCAACGATGACGCCGCGCCAGGCGCTGGCCACCCACAAACAACAAGCCCCGCCGGAGCGGGGCCAATCTTGGCGTGGAATAAGTTACTGCTTGCGGCGCGAGAACCCGAGTCCGGCGAGGCCGAGCAGCGCGAGTGTGGCGGGTTCGGGGGCTGAACCTACATGGACCGTAATGTTATCCACGTTATCGGTGAACGGTTGGCCGGCGGCGTTTAGATAACCCAAAGTCAGCGTCGAAGACACATAGGTGCCCACGGGCACCCCAGCGCTACCCGGGCGGAAAATAAAAACGGCTCGCATCTCTGCAAGCCGTTGATTGATTTGGTTGCGGGGGAAGGATTTGAACCTTTGACCTTCGGGTTATGAGGCGGAATCGGCCTATCTTGGAATTTTGTAAATCAACTACTTGCAAAGCTTGCCAACTCCGAAACCGACGTATCCAAGGCACAGTTTTGGCACATCAAATATGGGTTGGTCACCGTTGTCGTCCGATCAGGCTGGCGTGCGCCGGACCGTCAGATCCTGGCGCTTGAACACCGCTGGCTGCAATTCGACACCCAGCCCGGGACCTTCCATCGGATACACGTAACCGTTTTCAATGCGTGGCACGACGGTGACCAGCTCGTTGTACCAGCCGCGATAAAACGCGCGGACCGACTCCTGAATCAGGGTATTCGGTTGACTGAAGGACATGTGCACCGCCGCGACGAACCCCACCGGGCCGACGCAATCATGCGGCGCAAATGGGCGATGCCAGGTTTCCGCCAATGACGCGATCTTTCGTCCTTCCGTGAGTCCACCCGTCCAACACAAGTCGACCATCGCGACGTCAAGTGCATCCCTTTCGAGCAGTTCCTTGTATGGCCAGCGCGAGCCTAGCGTTTCGCTCGCGCAAACCCATACGTCAGTCGAACGCGCATATTCGGCGAGTGCCTGCGGCGAATTCATGCGGATCGGATCCTCGTACCACATTGGTGCATAGGGCTCGAGCGCCCGCGCAATCTTCTTCGCCGTGGGGAGATTCCACAACGAATGAAACTCCACCATGATGTCCATGCGATCGCCGACCGCCTTCCGAATCTTCTCGAACGGCTCGATCGCTCTTTTCATCTGAGCAGCGGAGATATAGAGACCGCTGTTTTCCTGAGCTGCAGGATCGAATGGCCAGATCTTCATGGCATCGATCCCGCTTTCCAGCAGACTTTCCGCCAGCGCGTCCGCCCGATTCATGAACGCGTCAAGATCCTCGAACGGTCCCTCGCTCTGACCCAGATTCCAGTTGGAGACCGGGCGGATGTTCTTCGAGCGGACATAGCGATAGCCAGCGCAGGTGTTGTATATGCGAAGCTTGTCCCGGCAAATGCCGCCAAGCATCTGATGCACCGGCTGACCACAGACTTTGCCGAAGATGTCCCACAGCGCGATGTCGATTGCAGAGGCGGCCCGATATTCCACCCCAGTGGACGATTGTGCCATCGGCAGGCTGACCATCTCCTTGTTGAGCGCCTCGATATGCATAGGATTGCGGCCAATCAATCGATCTGCCAACGTTTCGTGGATGTGTGCTTCGACCGCCCCCGCGCCGTAGAACGTTTCGCCAAGACCGATCGTGCCGCTGTCGGTATGAACACGGACCCATAGCACGTTCGAGAACTCCTCGGTCCGCAATGTTTCAAGAGCAGTGATTTTCATCAATGATCCATTTCGCTCGAGGTGGATTGTCGATGGACTTTCTGTGTGAAGCGTCGCATCTGTACGAGCAATATTCAGTATACTAATTCAGGCCCGTTTCAAGTCGATCGGAGTCGGCGCCGATGTCAACAATCATGCAAATAGTGTTTCACGGAGAGAACGCCGCATCGTTCAGCCACGATTTCCAACGGCTCATTGGTGAGGCGGCACGGATCTCGGTATTGCCCGACGTACTGTCCGATCGAGTGCATTCGCAGACATACGTCGCCGCGGATGTCATTGTGGGTGCCAGATTTTCGGGCGACCTGCCGCTGCCGGAGCGGCTGCAGCTTTTTCACGTGCCAGGCGCAGGCTATGACGCCGTAGATCTTGCCGCGATTCCCGACTCAGCGGTTGTATGCAATTGCTTTGGACACGAACAGGCCATCGCCGAATATGTGATGGCGGCTCTGCTGGAACGGCATGTTCCCCTCACAGACGCCGATCGGCATCTACGACTGGGCCATTGGACCTACACGTCCGGCTCGCCCGAGCGCATACATGGCGAGCTCGCAGAAAAGACGATTGGATTGCTTGGTTTTGGGCATATAGGAAAGGCAATCGCCACTCGAGCGAAGGCCTTCGAGATGAAAGTTCACGTGGCCAATCGCAGCCCGGTGCCGACATCATCTCTGGTGGATCGCTCGTTTGGCTTGAACAGGCTTGGCGAATTCTGGAGCTCGGCGGATTTCTTTGTGGTCTCGGTGCCGTCGAATGCCGATACCGTTGGGATTGTGAACGCCGAGTCCTTTGCAGCGATGCGCGCGTCAGCGGTAATACTGAACGTTGGACGTGGCCCTACGATCGATGAGCGATCGCTCTACGAAGCCCTCGAGGAACACCGCATCGCCGGCGCCGTCATCGACACCTGGTATAACTATCCCTCCCCCAATCGGCTCAGCATCCTTCCCTCGAAGTTCCCGTTCCACGAATTGCCGAACGTCGTGATGACGCCACACATGTCGGGATGGACCGCCGGAACGATCAATCGACGCAAGCAGACTATCGCGGACAACATCGGTCGTCGCGCCACGGGCAAAACATGTATCAATGTAGTGAGGCCGGCGCGGACCTGAGTTGCCGGCGTCGCATGCGCTTCGCATTTGATCGAGCGCCCCGCTGGGCACCAGGATCCATGTCCGGATCCACATCCGGTTCGATCGGCGCTGGGGCATTGATCAGCCCCATATGACCGCCTTGATCTGTGGCAAACTCTGTCCACGGCGCTAGTACAGGAATACCCGGACCGGTTTGAGCGGGGCCTCCAGGCTACCGAACGGACAAAACAAAAGGAGGATCGTATGAAATTCATGCGCTCGGCACTTGTGCTGGCGGGTCTTGCACTCCTCGCAGCCCTCGCGATGGGGTCGGGGGCGGCAGTCGCGCAGTCGGCAACGCCGGCGCCCGCAAAGATCGGCTCTTCGTTGATCGGAAAGCTGGAAGGACCGGAGATCATCCTCGACACCAAGGCCTTTCCGAAAACATTCAAAGAGGCTCCGGTTCTTGATCCGCAGGTGAAAGCGGGAAAGCTGCCGCCGGTCACTAAGCGCCTACCGGAGACTTCGCAGCTCTTGGTCATCAAGCCCCTGTACGAAATCGGAAAATACGGCGGCAACTGGCGAAGGGCCTTCACCGGACCGGCCGACCATGAAAACGGCAACCGCATCAATTCGGCCGACAAGATTCTCACCTTCGATTACACGGGCACCAAGATCGTCCCGAGCCTCGCCCGCGACTGGAAGGTCAGCGACGACGGCAAGACGACGACGATCTTCCTCCGCAAGGGTGCCAGGTGGTCCGACGGCACGCCGTTCACGGCGAACGACTTCATGTTCTGGTATGACGATATCTATCTCAACAAGAACATCGTCCCGACGCCATTCTTCGAGTTCCAGATCAACGGCAAGGACGGGAAGATGAGGAAGATCGACGACTACACTGTCGCGTTCGAATTCCCCGAACCCTACGACTTTTTCGTCTATCAGCTTGCAGGGAGCACCGCCATCGGCGCCGGGTTCGCGACGCGCGGAGGCTTCCAGAACTTTGGCGGCGCCTACGCCCCTGCGCATTACCTGAAGCAGTTCCTGCCCAAGTACTCGTCCGAGGAGGCGGTGAACAAGAAGGCCAAGGACCTCGGCTTCGACAGCTGGGTCTCCCTGCTCAAGAACCGCTACAGCTGGGCGCTGAACAACGAGCTGCCGGTCATGACTCCCTGGAAGACGGTGTCTCCGATCAACACTCCGACGTGGTCGATGGAACGGAATCCGTACTTCTGGGGCGTCGATACCGCGGGAAACCAGCTTCCCTACATCGACCGAATCACGATGACGCTGGCCGAGAATACCGAAGTCGCCAACCTGCGCGCGATTGCCGGCGAATACGACATTCAGGAACGGCACATGGGTCTTGCCAAGCTGCCGGTCTTCCTGGAAAACGCCAAGAAGGGAAACTACACCGTCCACCTCGACCCCGGGCTCAACGGATCGGACGCGGCGATCCACATCGGCAACTCGTACGAAGCCGATCCCGAAATCTCGAAACTGCTGAAGAACAAGGATTTCCGCCATGCGCTCGCCCTCGGCATCGACCGGGACCAGCTCAACGAAGCCTTCTGGCTCGGTGTCGGATCCGCCGGATCGGTTGCGCCGGCGCCCGACACCATCTACAGCCCGGGCGCCGAATGGAACAAGAAGTGGGGTGTCCTCGACCTGAAGCAGGCCAATGAGCTGCTCGACAAGGTCGGCTTGACCAAGAAGGATTCCGACGGGTATCGGCTGCGCACCGACGGGAAAGGACGCCTCCGCCTCGAGTTGGTCACGGTCGGCGGCCAGTTCGTTCCCTTTACGCCGGTCGGGGAGATGATCAGGCAGCAATGGAAGAAGATCGGGATCGACGTCGACATCAAGGAGCTGGAGCGCAACCTCGCGTTCACGCGGGACAACGCCAGTGAAAACCAGATGATCACGTGGGCGAACGACGGCTCGGAAATGCTCTTTCTCTTCCCGCGCCACGCGCTGCCCGTGGACGCCGCCGAAAGCCACATGGGCATGGCCTTCGCCAAGTGGTATTCGTCCAATGGAGCCGCCGGAAAGAAGCCGGACGATCCCGAAATGATCAGGGCCTTCGATCTCTTCCGCAACGCTTTCGGCATGAAGGAAGAGGAACGAGTCAAGTCCGCCAAGGAGATCTGGAAGATCATCGTCGAACAGACGTGGAGCATCGGAACGGTTGGCCAGTCACCGGCCTTCATGGGCGTGCGCATCGTCAAGAACAACATGGGTAACGTTCCTGAACGGCAGGTGAACGCCCAGCACGCCCGCACTCCGCACACGTCGTGGCCGGAGACGTTCTACTTCAAGTAACGAAGAAGGCGGCCGCCCCCTGCGCACTTCGGGCGGGCGGCATGCGGTCACCCTCGGCGTCAGCGGGCGCCCCGGGTGACCTCTATTCAAGGGGGATGCCATGGTGGCCTATATCGTTCGTCGCTTGATGCTGGCGGTGCTGACGGTCTGGGCCATTTCAGTCCTGTCCTTCATGATCATCCACCTGCCGCCCGGCGATTACGTAACCTCGTACATCGCCTCGATGTCGGCATCGGGTAGTGCGGTTTCCGAAGGCGAGGCGGCAGCGTTGCGCGAACAGCTCGGCCTCGACCAGCCCATCACGGTTCAGTACGCCAAGTGGATGGGCCTCATCCTTCAGGGAAATTTTGGCATGGCGATGGAATGGGGACGCCCCGTGTCCGACGTCATAGGCGACCGTCTTACGCTGACCATGATCATTTCCGTGGCGGCGATCATATTCACCTGGGGCATCGCCTTGCCCATCGGGATCTACTCCGCCGTCTTCCCCTATTCGTTCCTGGATTATGCGTTCACATTCATCGGTTTCATCGGCCTCGCCATTCCCGGGTTCCTGCTGGCTCTGGTGGTCATGTATGTTGGCTTCGCCTGGTTCGGTGCGAACGTGGGCGGCCTCTTTTCGCCGGATTTCATCGAGGCGCCCTGGAGCCTGGAAAAGGTGTGGGACCTCACCAAGCACCTGCCGATCCCGGCCATCGTCTTAGGCGTTGCCGGAACCGCACAGTTGATCCGAATCATGCGCTCGAACCTGCTCGACGAATTGAGGAAGCCCTATGTCATGACGGCGCGGGCCCGCGGACTTTCGGAATACCGGGTCGTCATGCGCTATCCGGTGCGGGTGGCCCTCAATCCGTTCGTGAGCACCATCGGCTACCTCCTTCCTTACGTGGTGTCCGGCAGCATCATCGTATCGCTTGTGTTGAGCCTCCCGACGGTCGGCCCATTGCTGCTCAAGGCGCTCATCGCCCAGGATATGTTCCTGGCCGGAACCATCATCCTGCTGCTGGGCGTCATGACCGTCGTCGGCACGTTCATTTCGGACCTCCTTCTGATGTGGGTCGATCCCAGAATTCGCTTTGGGAGGGAGTGATGGCGGAACTCGCTGCAGCACTGGTAGCGGGGGACGTCGCCGAAGACCGGGTCGCCGTCGCCACGCAATGGCAGCTCATCTGGTGGCGCTTCAGGAAGCACAAACTCGCAGTGGGCGGGACCATTGTCCTGATTGCGTTTTATCTGGTCGCGTTGTTCGCCGACTTTTTCGCCTATGTGGATCCGACGGAATCGGAAGCCCAACGCTCGCTGATGGCGCCGCAGCCGATCCACTGGATCGACGATGGCCGCTTCAGTCCCTTTGTGTACGGCTTGAAAGGAACGCGCGACCCGCTCACGTTCAAGCGGGTCTATGTTCCCGATACGAGCAATAAGATACCGGTCACGTTCTTTGGCCGGGGAGAGTCCTGGCTGATTCTGGGATTCATCCCGACCGATCGCCATCTGATTGCGGTGGAAGACGCCAAGTCAAGCCAGTCGCTGTTCCTGATGGGAACGGATACCCAAGGACGCGACCTCTGGTCCCGGCTCATGTTCGCAACGCGGACGTCGATGACGATCGGCTTGGTCAGCGTGGCCCTGAGTCTGGTGCTTGGCGTCGTCCTGGGCGGCATATCCGGCTATTTCGGCGGCGCGATCGATACGGTCATCCAGCGCATCATCGAGATCCTGCGCTCGATTCCGACGATTCCCCTTTGGATGGGACTGGCCGCTGCCCTTCCCGCCGATTGGAGCGTGGTGCAGGTGTACTTCGCGATCACCATCATCATTTCCCTCATCGGCTGGACCGAACTCGCCCGGGTCGTCCGGGGGCGATTCATCTCCCTCAAGCAGGAAGACTTCGTCATGGCGGCCGAGCTCCTCGGCTGCAGCAAGTCGAGGATCATCTTCCGCCACATGGTGCCCTCGTTCATCAGTCATATCATCGCGGCGACGACGCTGGCGATCCCGGCGATCATAATCAGCGAGACTTCGTTGAGTTTCCTGGGGCTGGGCTTGCGGCCGCCGGCGATCAGTTGGGGCGTCCTGTTGCAGGATGCCCAGAATATCCAGGCCCTGGTCATTTCTCCATGGCTACTTCTCCCGTCCCTTGCCGTGATCATCGCGGTCCTCGCGTTCAATTTCATGGGCGACGGGATACGGGATGCGGCCGATCCGTACCTGTGATCAGACATCCCCCCACGCTCGCTCCGCTCGCTGCCCCCCCAGGGGCGGCTCAGTCGGTCGGGGGCGGCCCTTCCCGACTGACATGAAACATCCCCCCACGCTCGCTCTGCTCGCTGCCCCCCAGGGGGTTGTTCAGTCGGTCGGGGCGGCCCTTCCCGACTGAACATGCCGAACGATACGAAGGCGCTTCTTTCGGTCAGGAATCTGAAGACCAGTTTTTTCCAGGACGAGGGAACGACCAAAGCCGTTGACGGCGCTTCGTTCGACGTCTCACCGGGAAAGACCCTGGGCATCGTCGGTGAAAGTGGTTGCGGAAAAAGCGTCACGGCGCAGTCGATCCTGCGCATCGTCGATCGTCCCGGTCGCATCGTCGCAGGCGAGATTGTTCTGACCCGCGCCGACGGATCGCAAACTGATCTGGTTGAGCTCACGCCCAACGGTCGGGAAATGCGTTCGATTCGAGGGGGAGAGATCGGTCTTGTCTTTCAGGAGCCCATGACCTCGTTCAGTCCCGTGCATACGATTGGCGCGCAGCTCATCGAAGCGGTCCTCCTCCACAATGCGGTCAGCAAGAAGGAGGCGCGACGGCGGGGAGTTGAAGCGCTGCGCAGCGTCGGCATCCCGCAGCCGGAGCGCCGTATCGACGAATATTCGTTCGAATTGAGCGGTGGGCTCCGCCAGCGGGCGATGATCGCGGTGGCTCTTTCCTGTGATCCGCGCCTGCTTATCGCCGACGAGCCTACGACGGCGCTGGACGTCACCACCCAGGCGCAGATCCTGGATCTGCTGCGGAAGCTTCAGCGGGAACGGGGAATGGCCATCATGCTCATCACCCACAACCTGGGCGTCGTGGCGGAGATGGCCGACGACGTCGTGGTCATGTATCTGGGCCGAGTAGTCGAGCAAGGCAACGTCGATGACATCTTTCACGACCCGAAGCACCCCTATACGAAGGCGCTGCTGCAGTCCATTCCAAGCATAGACTCCGTGCCGAGGCTGAAGCTTGCGACCATCAGCGGGTCGATTCCCCACCCGTTCAACCGGCCGACGGGTTGCCCATTCCACCCCCGCTGCGCTTCCTCCATTGCCGGCCGCTGCGATACCGAGGTCCCGCAGCTTCAGGCTGTTGGTGAGGGTAGAAAAGTAAGCTGCTTCCTCTATCCGTGATGAGACGCAGACGAGAATGACAAACGCCTACGCCGGTTCGAACAAGTCCGTGCTCCTCGACGTGAAGGGCCTCAAGAAATATTTCCCCATTCGCAGAGGCCTGCTACAGAAGACCGTCGGCCACGTGAAGGCGGTGGACGACGTGAGCTTTGTTGTGAATCGGGGCGAAACCCTGTCCCTGGTCGGCGAGAGCGGCTGTGGAAAAACCACGACTGCGCGCTGTATCTTGAGAGCCATTACCCCGACGGCCGGTCAGGTGCTCCTTTCGGACAACGGTGAAGTCGTGGACGTGGCGACCATTCCGAAGATCAGGCTTCGCTCCCTTCGGCGTCAGATGCAGATGATTTTTCAGGACCCGTTTTCCTCCTTGAACCCGCGAATGACCCTGCTGGACATTGTGGGGGAACCTCTGCTCGTCCACGGCGTAGGTGACGCGCAAGAAAGAACCGACAGGGTCGTGGAGATGCTCCGCCTCGTTGGCCTCCGGCCGGAATACATGCGGCGATACCCGCATGCCTTCTCGGGCGGCCAGCGCCAGCGTATCGGCATTGCCCGCGCACTTGCCTTGAATCCCCGTCTGGTCGTGGCGGACGAACCCGTTTCGGCGCTGGACGTGTCGGTCCAGGCACAGATCCTGAACCTCCTCCTCGAACTTCAGGAAAGACTTGGGCTTACCTATCTCTTCGTCGCTCACGACTTGAGCGTCGTCAAGCACATCAGCGAGCGTGTCGCAGTGATGTACGTCGGCAGGATCGTGGAGACCGCGCCCACCGAAGAACTGTTCGCCTGTCCGAAGCATCCCTATACCGAGGCGCTCTTGTCGGCGGTCCCCAAACCGGATCCGCGCCTTCGCTCCGAACGGATCGTCCTCCAGGGCGAAGTAGCCGACCCGGCCAATACGCCGCCGGGTTGTCATTTCCATCCCCGGTGCAAGTATGCGCAAGCCGTCTGCAGGGAGAGGGCCCCGGTACTGGAAGAGATCGCCCCCAACCACTTCGTGAGCTGTCATCGAGCGACGGAGCTTTCCCTCAGTGGCGTCGCCCGTTCAACCGCATAGAATCAAGGATCCGAATCTGCGACCTTCGGGCTATTTTTCCGAACGTCAAAAACAAACGGCCCGCCGAGTGGCGAGCCGTTCTTTTGTTGGTTGCGGGGGAAGGATTTGAACCTTCGACCTTCGGGTTATGAGCCCGACGAGCTGCCAGACTGCTCCACCCCGCGTCAGGAGGGCAATTATAGCTCGCCGGGGCACCTGGGGTCAAACCCGGGATTACATCGCCTCCGTCTCGGCCGTCTTAGGACGCCATACAAGCAGGCGTGTCTCGATCCTGGTGACGATGTAATCGAGCAACAGTGCAAACACCGTCAGGACAAAGATACCGGCGATCACCGTGTCGATGTCGAACACTCCTTCGGCCTGCAGGATCAGATAACCCACGCCCTTTGCCGATCCCAGGTATTCACCGACCACCGCGCCGACGAAGGCCATGCCAACCGACGTATGCAGGCTCGAAAACACCCAGGACGTTGCCGACGGCAGATAGATGTAGCGCAGCAGCTGGCGCTTCGACGCGCCCAGCATCCGCGCGTTGGCGAGCACCACCGGACTTACCTCCTTGACGCCCTGGTAAACATTAAAGAACACGATGAAGAACACCAGCGTCACGCCCAGCGCGACCTTCGACGTGACGCCCAGCCCGAACCACACCGCGAAGATCGGCGCGAGGATCACGCGCGGCATCGCGTTCATCGCCTTGATGTAGGGGTCCGCGAGCCTGGAAGCAAGGGGTGACAGCGCAAGCCACAACCCGATCCCCAACCCGAGCAGGCTGCCCACGGCGAACGCGAGGATCGTCTCGAGCAGAGTGATGGCGAGGTGCGGATAGATCTTGCCGCTGGAAAACCATATCCAGATGACCTGCAGTACCTTGAGTGGCCTGCCGAAGAAGAACGGAGCGAGCACACCTGTCTCGGTCAGGACATACCAGGTGCCGAACAGGACGAACAACAGCAGCGCCTGACAGAACGCCAGCATCATGCCGCTGAGTTTCGCGTCACCGCTTGCTTTGCGCATAGCCCTTCAATACCTCCGACTTCAGCACCTGCCAGATCGCTTCATGAATCTCGGTGAAGCGCGGTTGCATGCGGATCTCCGCCACGTCGCGCGGGCGCGCCAGGTCGATCGCGAACTCGCCGATGGGATGCGTCTCCGGTCCAGCGGACAGCACGATCACGCGGTCCGAAAGCGAAATGGCCTCCTCGAGATCGTGCGTGATGAAGAGCACGGACTTGCGGTCGGCCGACCACAGTTCGAGCAATTCGTTCTCCATCAGTTGCCTGGTCTGGATGTCGAGCGCCGAGAACGGCTCATCCATCAGCAGGATCTCCGGATCGAGGATCAGCATCTGCGCGAGCGCCACGCGCTTGCGCATGCCGCCCGACAATTGATGCGGGTAGCGATCCTCGAAGCCGGCCAGGCCGACCCGCTTGAGCCACTCGCGCGCGTTCGGCACGGCGTCGGCTTTCGCGGTTCCGTGAAATTCGAGGCCGGCGGTTACGTTGTCGAGCGTATTGCGCCAGGGCATCAGCGCATCGGACTGGAACATGTAGCCGGCACGCGTGTTGATTCCCGACAGGGGCACGCCGTGCACCAGCGCACGCCCCGAGGATGGGGCAAGCAGGCCGGCGGCGACGTTGAGCAGCGTCGACTTGCCGCAGCCTGTCGGCCCCACGACCGAAACGAACTCTCCGGCACCGATGGTGAGCGAGGTATCGCGAACCGCAATGTAGCGGCCCTGGTCCCCGCCCCCGCGCGCCGCAAACGCGCACGTGACGTTCTCGAGTCCCAGCGCTGCGGCGGCGGGTGCCGCGGAAGTCATCACTTGTATTTCTGCGCGGCCTTTTGCTGGAACGTCATGTTCACGGTCTTCGCGAGATCCACGGTCGCCGTCTGCACGCCTGGATCGAAGGTCTTGAGATCGCGGTAGACGTTCTGCGACGCTTCCGGACTGATGAAGCCGTCGTGCTTGAAGCCTTCCAGGTTCTTGATCAGCGCCGCCTTGTACAGCGCCTTGTCCATGTAGTACTCGGGCGGCACCGCGGCCACGATCTGGTCGGGCGTGGACGCCTGGATGAACCGGAGCGCGCGCACCATCGCGTTGACGACCGCCTGCGCGGTGTTGGGATATCTTTTCGCAAAATCCACGGGGACGTAAATGCTGCCCGCGGCATAGGCCCCGCCGTAAATGTCCTGCATGCCTTTGGCCGTGCGCGTGTCAATCACCGCGACGATCGTCCCGTCGGATTCGAGCTGCGAAATGACGGGATCGAGGTTGGATATGGCGTCGATCTCGCCGCGTTTCATGATGGCAACGGCACCCGCGGTGGCGCCCACGCCGACGGTCGCGACCGCATCGGGTTTCAAGCCGGCCTTGGCCAGCAGCACGTTGACGAACATGTTGGTCGAGGACCCTGGCGCCGTCACGCCAATCTTCATTCCCTTGAGGTCGGCCGGGGACTTGTAGGCGGCGGCCTTTTCCTTCGACATTCCCAGCACGATGCCCGCGTACTTGCCTTGCGCCACCAGCGCCTCGATGAACTGGCCCTTCGCCTGCTGGGTGATCGTGTGCTCGTAGGCGCCGGACACGACATCGACGCTGCCGCCCAACAAAGCCTGCAGTGCGCGCGCGCCGCCAGGAAAATCGAGGATTTCGACGTCGAGGCCCTCGGCCTTGAAATACCCATTGCGCTCGGCGATCGTCAGCGGCAGGTAGTAGAACAGGGTCTTGCCGCCGACGCCGATCGTCAGCTTCGATTTTTCCGGCGCCTGCGCGACCGCTGGCAGCGAAAGCGCGGCGACCGCAATCGTCGCCACCGCGATGCGCATCAGAAATCGGACCATGGAATCCTCCAGTTGTTATTATTCGCAGCCCGACGCCCGCGACCTGCACCCCATTGTCACGGCGCGCGGGTGCGGCGTCAAACGCGGCCGCACGGCAGTTGCATGCAGCCAGGAATTCCGGCGCGGGGCGATCGCACGCGTCATCACGCCACTCGCAGGACCGCCGCGACGCAGCCCCGACAGCTTGTCGGCCATGGCCGGACCGATCCACCATTGCGGTTCCGACGGCGGGACAACCTTCTCGGCGCGTTCCCGTTCGGCAACGTGCACTTTGGCGACATCGAATGCCGCAGCGAAAGAACTCGCGCTGGCCATCCCCTTCTGGAAGAACTCTTCACCGAAAACGCTGGCCTCCCCAGCCTGGCCACAGCCGAAGGACACATTGTCTCCGCGCGATGCAGTGACAATCAGCGTGTGGTCGTCCTGCAGCGGCTCGATGAATCCACCCGAGTAACACGCAGACACGACAATGATCCGCCACTTGATTCCGGCATCGTCCAGCAATTGCCTCAACCCAGGCGGCGTCAGTTCAACCAGCGACAACGGCGGCAAGTCGGCACGGAGGCGTGAGCCCCGGCTCCCCTGGCTTGCGAGATAGAGCATAACGACGTCATCGTCGACGTCGATCGCCGCGCCGATTTCATTCAAGGTTTCGCGCAGGTTCGTGATCGTGGCAAAGGGCGTGGTCAGCAGCGTTCGCGGATTGTTGATGAGCAACATCGACCGCCCCGCCGTACCCCAGCGTTCGTCCATCACCCGTTGCGCGGCTTCGACATTGTTGCGGAATGCATCGTCCCGCCCAAACGGCGCAAAGCCGACGAAGTAAAGATCGGACAGGCCGGGTCGCTCGTCCTCGAGTCCGGAAAGTGCGTGGTCCAGCAACAGATTCTGCGTTGCGAGTATGGCCTCGGACCCGGCCGACATGCCTTCCGGCGCGGCTGTGGGCGCGTTCGCGTCGAGCCACCAGGGCTCGTTGGGCGCGAGGCTGCTCGAAAGCCAGATGGGCGCGGCGAGCAGCAGGCCGCCGCAGATCGCCCCAAGCCAGACCCTCGGAGTCGGTGGCGCGAAAGCCACGGCTAAGCTGCGCACGAGTATTGCCACCATCCACAACTCGAACAACGGGCCACCGAGCGCGACAACGACTTCAACCAGAAGGGACTCGCCTCTGACCAAGGGAACCAGAAAATTCAATGCCTGCGCGACGGGCACCGCTGCCAGCACGATCACCGGGACGGCGACGGCCAGCGCGCGTTGCCTGGACACCAGCGCAAGGATCGCCGACACCAACAACAACAATGCGCCCGAGTAAAGTTCCGTGCCAGCGCCAAACAGCGAGAACTCCCTGCCCGGTCCCGTTCGCAGCCAGTCCCCTGCCACGTCAATTGCCGAGGAAAACACGAACAGCAACAGAAGCTGTACGAGATCGATGCGGAACGCGAGCCTGGTCACCGGCAGGAACAGCGACAACCGCAGCCCTGCGACGAGGTTGCGGGCAAGCGAGGCAAGTGCGTAACGCATGAGGGGAATGTGGAGGTGCGCGGCTTGGAAATTCGCGGGATTTGCGCTTGATCAGCCCGTGGCATGTTCCGCGATGAAGGACTTGACCTGGCCGGGGTCCGCCGCGAGTGTCGTGCTGTGCTGCGGCCGGGATTCGAGGCCGCGCCAGATGGCGGGGCGCGCAGGATCGCGACCGATGGCCTCGTGAATCGTTGGCGCGAACTTCGCCGGCAGTGCCGTTTCCACGCAAATGAGCGGCGTCGCCGGATCGCGAATTTCGAGTCCGACCTTGACCCCGTCGGCCGTGTGCGGATCGATGACAATTCCGTATTGCCTTGCGACTTCACGAATCGTGGCCAGGCGGTCGCCATGCGTGCTGCGCCCGGACACGAACCCGGCGGCCTGCACCCGTGCCCACCAGCGCGTTCCGGAAAGATCGAATCCTCCGTCGGCGGCCAGTTTCGACCAGAGTTCGCGCAACGAAACGGGGTCCCTTCCGGTCACGTCAAAGATGAAGCGCTCGAAGTTGGACGCCTTCGAAATATCCATCGAAGGCGATGACGTCGCATGAGTTTCGTCCGCGGCGCGTGGCCGGTAGCGGCCGGTGCGGAAGAATTCGTCCAGCACGTCGTTCTCGTTGGTGGCGAGGATCAAGCGCCGGACCGGCAAGCCCATTTCCCTCGCGACGTGCGCGGCGAGGATATTGCCGAAATTGCCGGAGGGCACCGCAAAATCGACGCGTTGCGCATCGTTCGCAGTGGCGGCAAAGTAACCTTTGAAGTAGTAGACAACCTGGGCGGCGATCCGGGCCCAGTTGATCGAGTTGACCGCGCCGATCTTCCAGCGCGCCTTGAACGCCGCATCGTTGGCCACCGCCTTGACCAGGTCCTGGCAATCGTCGAACGTCCCGTCCACGGCCACGTTGAAGATGTTCGGATCCGCGAGCGAGAACATCTGCGCCTGCTGGAAGGGGCTCATCCGGCCTTTCGGCGAAAGCATGAACACCTTGATGCCGCGCTTGCCGCGCATCGCGTACTCGGCCGAGCTGCCGGTGTCTCCCGACGTCGCCCCCAGGATGTTGATGGAGCCCTCGGTGCGCGCGAGCACAAACTCGAACAGGTTGCCGAGGAGCTGCAGCGCGATGTCCTTGAACGCGAGCGTTGGGCCGTTGGACGCGCGCAGCAGGTGAAGCCCCGGCGCCAACGTCGTGAGCGGCGTGATTTCGTCGGACCCGAATACCGACGACGAATAGGTATTGGCGATGATCCGCCGCAAATCGGCAGCGGGAATGTCGTCGATGAAACGCGACAGCACCGCAAAGGCCAGTTCGCGATAGCCGAGCGGGCGCAGGGCAGCCAATTCCGCCGGCGTGAAGCGTGGATACGACTGTGGCACCGCCAACCCGCCGTCCGGCGCCAGGCCTTCCTGCAGAATGGCGCAAAACGGCTGCGGGTCCTGGCCCCAAGCGCCGCGCGTGCTTATGTAACGCATGCCCAATCCAGGTCCAATTCAAATTCCAAGTCCAAGTCCAAGTCCTTTACCACAGAGAGCACAGAGAACACAGAGAAAAGCCACACAAAGGCACTACCGACTTCTGCGTTTCGCCTTTGTCGCTCTCTGTGATCTCGGTGCTCTCTGTGCCTCAAGACTTTCTCTTTGCTGCTTCCACTCAATTCAACTCTTCGAGACGGATGCGGACGACCTTGCCGCGAACGGTGGGCAACGCCTCGATCTTCGCGATCGCGTCGACGACGTTTTTTTCCACGACCCGATGTGTGAGCAGGATGATATCGGTCTGTTCCTCGCCTTCGGAAGGTTCCTTCTGGATCATCGCGTCGATCGAGATCTCGCGGTCGGCGAGGATGCGCGTGATGTCGGCCAATACGCCTGGACGATCCTCGACGCGCATCCGCATGTAAGAACTGGTCACGACCTCGCCAATCGGCAGGAACGGCACGTCGGTCAGCTGATCGGGCTGGAAGGCCAAGTGCGGCACGCGGTGTTCCGGGTCCGCGGTGTGCATGCGCGTCACATCGACGAGATCGGCGATTACCGCGCTGGCGGTCGGTTCGGCACCGGCTCCCGCGCCATAGTAAAGCGTTGGTCCCGTCGCGTCACCCTTTACCAGGACCGCGTTCATCGCGCCCTCGACGTTGGCGATCAGGCGCTTATGCGGGATCAATGTCGGATGGACGCGCAACTCGATGCCCTCGTGTCCGTCCACCATTGCCCGCCGCGTTATCCCCAGCAGCTTGATGCGGTAGCCCAGTTCCTCGGCGTATCGGATGTCCTCGCGCGTGAGCCGGGTGATGCCTTCTGCATAGGCCTTGTCGAACTGCATGGGCACGCCGAAGGCGATTGCCGACATGATGGTCAGCTTGTGCGCGGAATCGATGCCCTCGACGTCGAAGGTCGGATCTGCTTCCGCATACCCGCGCACTTTCGCCTCCGCGAGCACGGTGGCGAAAGACGCACCGGTAGCGCGCATTTCCGACAGGATGAAATTGGACGTTCCATTGATTATTCCGGCAATCCACTCGATGCGATTGGCGGTCAGGCCTTCGCGCAGCGCCTTGATGATCGGGATTCCGCCCGCGACCGCAGCCTCGAAGGCAACCATCACTCCGCGTTCAGAGGCGGCGGCGAAAATCTCGTTGCCGTGATGCGCCAGCAGTGCCTTGTTGGCCGTCACGACGTGCTTGCCGTGTGCGATCGCGTCCTGGACATAGGACAGCGCCGGCGTGAGGCCGCCCACCAGTTCGCACACGATGTCCACATCCGGATGGCGCACCACCACGGCGGGATCGTTGGTGAGATTGACGCCGGCGACCCCGCGCGTGCCCTCGCGCGCGCGCTCGAGCGTGCGCGTCGCGATCCACGTGATGCGGATCGGGCGCCCGGCGCGCCGCGCTATTTCCTGCTCGTTGCGGCGCAGAACGTCCCAGGTGCCCTTCCCCACCGTACCAAAGCCGAGCAGGCCGACATTGAGTGGTTTCAGCGTACGGCCGCCGTCGGCAATCCTGGCCATCAGGCGAGCCCGTCGTCCCGAAACATTTGTTTGATGCCACGAATCGCCTGGCGCGTGCGCGCTTCGTTTTCGATCAGCGCAAAGCGAACGTGCTGGTCGCCGTATTCGCCGAAGCCGATGCCCGGGGACACCGACACCTTGGCTCCGGCGAGCATTTTTTTCGCGAATTCGAGCGAGCCCATCGTGCTGTACGCCTCGGGGATCTTCGCCCAGACGTACATCGATGCCTTCGGGTTGTCGACCATCCAGCCGGCTTCGTGCAGGCCCTTGACCAGTACATCGCGCCGGCTCTGGTATTTGGCGCAGATTTCCGCGACGCACTCCTGCGGGCCCTCCAGCGCGGCGATCGCGGCGACTTGCAGCGGCGTGAACGTGCCGTAGTCGTGATAGCCCTTGATGCGGGCGAGCGCATTGACAAGGTGGTGGTTGCCGACCATGAATCCGATCCGCCAGCCCGCCATGTTGTAGCTCTTGGACATCGTGAAGAATTCCACGGCAACCTCGCGCGCGCCGGGAACCTGCATGATCGACGGCGCCTTCCACCCGTCGAAGCAGATGTCGGCATACGCCAGATCGTGGACGACGTAGATGCCGTATTCCTTGGCGAGCGCGATGATCTTCTCGAAGAACGGCAATTCGACGCATTGCGCGGTCGGGTTGGCCGGAAAATTGATGATGAGCATCCTGGGCTTGGGAAAGCTCGTGTGGATCGTGCGCTCCAGCTCGTCGAAGAAATCGACATCCGGCGTCATCGGTACGTGCCTGATGTCGGCACCAGCGATCACCGGCCCGTAGATGTGGATGGGATAGCTGGGGTTCGGCACCAGCACGGTGTCGCCGCGCCCGAGCGTAGCAAGCGTCAGATGCGCAATGCCTTCCTTCGAGCCGATGGTGACGATCGCTTCCGTTTCGGGATCGAATTCGACACCCCAGCGGCGTTGGTACCAGTGGCAGATCGCCCGGCGCAGGCGGGGAATGCCCTTCGATACCGAATAGCCGTGCGTATCGGGATGCTGGGCGCTCTCGACCAGCTTGTCGACGATGTGCTTTGGCGTCGGGCCGTCCGGATTGCCCATGCCGAAGTCGATGATGTCCTCGCCTCGGCGGCGCGCCGCCATCTTGAGCTCGGCGGTAATCGAAAAGACATACGGGGGCAGGCGCTCGATGCGCGCGAACTGCGTTTCCAATGGGGGGGCCATGCAGGTCTCTCTTGCGTAAGCGCCCGGAACCGTCCGAGCGACGAAGGAAGCGGAAAACTCCACTACTCCCGTATTATTCTAGCTGCGTCGCGTGAATGCCGCAATGCACAAGTTCTCTCGAAGACAGCTCGCGTTTCATGAAATTTCACCTGCAGACCCCCGCCAGCAACATCATTGCCGCCCTGGGTGCGGATTGGATCCGCATCGGCGAGACCGAATACCGGCAGAGTCTGATCGTGACGCCGGATGCCGTAGCGACCGCCTGGGCTCCTGCCGGGTTCGCTGCGCTTTGTGAAGAGGATTTCGCCGCGCTGCTGCAACACCGCCCGGAATTGGTGCTCCTGGGAACAGGCGCGACGCAGCGCTTTCCCCATCCACGATTGCTGCAGGCCCTGACCAAGGCGCGCGTGGGTGTCGAGGCGATGGACACGCGCGCCGCGTGCCGGACGTTCAATATTCTGGTCGCGGAGGACCGGCGCGTCGTCGCCGCGCTGGTTCTGGAGTGACAGTTACTCGCCCATCTGCAGCAGCTTGCCATGGACGCGGGCGTATTTGATTGCCAGCCGAAAGATGGCGACCCCGATGCCGAGATAGATGAGATCGAGGGAGGCGGCCGCCCAGAAGTGGCGCCACGGGAACGTGCCCTCCAGCAGCACTTCACGCATGCCTTCGAACACGTGTGCGGACGGCAGCACCCACGCCACCGGCTGCAGCCACGACGGCAGCACCGCGATCGGGTAGTAGACGCCGGATACCGGTGCGACAAGGAAAATCGCTGCCCACGCGAGTTCTTCCGCTCCCAACCCCCACCGCAGAATCATCGCCGACACGGCGAGACCGATGCTCCACCCAAAAGCGAGCAACAGCGTGAAGAAGGCGAGCAGTGGAAATCCCAGCGAAAAAATCGAATAGCGGAACAGTAGCCACGCGAAGAAACAGGCGCCACCGACGCCGATCAGCGTGCGCAGTACGCTCAGCGTCAGCTGCCCTGCGATAAATTCGCCCAGGCGCAGCGGACTCACGAACAGATTGCCCAGATTTCGCGAATACATCTCTTCGATGAAGGTCAGCGAGACGCCTAGCTGACCCCGAAAGAGCACATCCCAGAGGAGGACCGCGCCGATGAAGAACCCCGGAGCGTCCTGCAGGAAATTGGTTGTGGGCTTCAGGTACACCGTCAGGAATGCCCACAGCACCATCGTCACCGTGGGGTAGTAGGCCATCGACACCAGTCGCGGCCACGACTTGAGCAGCAGGTACGCATGCCGGCGGATAAGCGCTCGGACACGGCGCGCCGACGCCGCCAGCCCTGTCTGCCGATGGAAAGCGGCGTTGAACTCCGTGGCTGTCCTCATGGCTACGCCGCAACTTCCCGCGAAGGCGCGCCGAGGTCGGAGTCCTCGCCGCGGCCACGTGCAACGTCGAGGAACACCTCTTCCATGTTCTCGCGGCCATAAAGTTCGATCAGATCCTGCGGCGAACCCTGGTCCACCAACAGTCCTTCGCGCAGCATGATCACGTCGTCGCACATGCGCTCGACCTCGCCCATGTTGTGCGACGCGAGCAGCATCGTGCAATGACTCTCGCCCTGATAATGTTCGAGATACGTGCGCATGCGGTCGCCGATGTCCGGATCGAGCGAGGCCGTCGGTTCATCGAGCAGCAGCACCTCGGGTCGGTTGAGCAGCGCCTTGGCCAGCGACACCCGCGTGCGCTGCCCGGCGGACAGGTTGCCGTAGGGACGCATGAGCAATTCCGAAAGATCGAATTCGCCGGCGAGTTGCGCGATCCGCTTCCTGGGCTCCCGCACGCCGTACAAATCCGCGAAGACGCGCAGGTTTTCGCCTACCGTCAGTCGCCTCGGCAGGTCGACATAGGGGGACGTAAAGTTCATCCGCGGCAGCACGCGATAGCGGTCGCTCAGGATGTCGCAGCCCAGAACGGAAATTGTGCCCGCCGTCGGCGTCAGCACGCCCAATAACATCGACAGCGTCGTGGTCTTGCCTGCCCCGTTGCCACCAAGGAGCGCGGTCGTGGTGCCGGCGCGAACGGCAAACGAAATGCCTTTTACCGCATCCACGTCGTCATAGCGCTTGCGCAATTCATTCACGACGATCGCAGCGTCGGACTCGGCGACGGACGTGGCCGATGAGCGCGGAGAGCGGAAGGCATCCATCTTGGCGGAAGGACCGGCGAGGCCGATCCTGTCGCGGTGATTGTAGCCGATGAGCGAGTCAGGTCACGCCACGACGCGCAACGCGAATATTCCCATTGCCGGCGCGCGGGGTTGCGAGGGAGCGGCCTGTCGAACTGGCTAGCACTGGATCGTCGTCCTGCAGTAATTCGTGAGTTCGCGGAGCGTCGCCGTGCCGTCCACTGCCACGCGCCCGCCTTCCCTGCCGTATTCGAGCGCAAGCTTCATCCGGTATTTCGTGAAGAACGCGTCGAATTGCTCGGCACCCTGCGTGCCCAGCGCGTACAGGCCATCCTCTGCTGCGTCGTATTCGAGCAGAATCGCGGCGAGCGGCTGCGGCGCGGGGCCCGCGACCACCCGCGCGCCTTGCGCCGGATCGTAAACGCTGTGATCGGCACAGCAGTGAATCACCTGCGCACCGGAAGTGGCCGAACGTTCACGCTGGTAACGGATGAACGAAACCTCGCGTGTCGGATAGGCGAGCTTGTGCGCGCAGATGGCGGAAAAGGCGACGACGCTGCGGTCCGCTCCCACGCCTCCGTGCCATGCGTATTCCGCGCCGTCTTCACGACGCAGATTCGCGGCGACGGCCACGGGTCGGGACAGCCTGACCAGCAGGCAGGGCGTCGCGGCGAATGGATATTGGAAAACGTAATTGGTGTCCGCAGCAAGATCGCGCACGCGAATCGCACGGCCGTGAACGTCGGCCAGGCGGGTGCGCGAATACAAGCGGGGCGGCGTGTTCGCCCGCGCAGCATCGAAGGCAAGCACGCCGGCGCCGCTTAGCACCGCACACGTCGTGAGGAACTGCCGCCGCTCCATCGCTCCCCCTTGGTTGCCGGTTGCCGAACAGTTGCCTCACCGTTGCACCGCACGCCTTCCCGTGCTGCAGCGATGGACCCGGGGCCTCGGATAACTTCAGGCCGCGAGCAGTTCGCGCACGTGTTCGGTGGCGCTGCGACCGAGCGCCGACAATGCGTAGCCGCCCTCCAGCATCGACACCACCCTTCCCTGCGCGTGGCGCTCCGCCACTGCGACCAATTCGCGCGTGACCCACGCATAGTCCGACTCGACGAACTTGAGTCCGGCCAACGGATCTTCCCGATGTGCGTCGAATCCGGCGGAAATCAGGATCAACTGGGGCCGCTGCGCTTCGAGCGCGGGCAGCCAGGCATCGCGCACCGCCGCGCGAAATTCCTCGCCGCCGCTCCCCGCGGCGAGCGGTATGTTGACCATGTTGGGCGCAGGATTTTCCAACCCGGAATACGGATAGAGCGGGTGCTGGAATGTCGACACCATCAGCACGCGCGGATCGCCCGCGAAGATGTGCTCGGTGCCGTTGCCGTGGTGCACGTCGAAATCGACCACGGCGACCCGCTCCAGACCATGCACGGCCAGCGCGTGCGCCGCGCCAACGGCCACATTGTTGAAAATGCAAAACCCCATGCCGCGATTGCGCTCGGCGTGATGGCCGGGGGGCCGCACCGCGCAGAACACCGTGCGGCACTCGTTGCGCATGACCAGGTCGACCGCGAGCACCGCCGCTCCTGCCGCATGGCGGGCGGCATCCAGCGTATGGGGATTGAGCGCGGTGTCGGGGTCGATGTAATGCAGCCCCGATTCCGGACTTGCCTCCTCGACTTCGCGAATGTAGCTGGCGCCATGGGCGCGGGCAATCTGCTCGCGTGTCGCCGGAGGGGCGGTGTAGTGGTACAGATAGGCGTCGAGCCCTGAGGCGATCAGGCGATCGGTGATGGCCGAGATTCGCTCCGGACACTCGGGATGGTACGGCCCCATCTCGTGCAGCTGGAATATGGGGTGACAGACGAAGGCGGTGGTCACGGTGCGCGGAAAGGCTGCTGAGGGATGGGGATCGGTCGGTGAACTTTGCCGGTTGGCAGCTGACGAATCATGCGGGGATACATCGCATACCCTGGTCCATCGTCAGTTTCCGCCAAGCGGAGTTTACCCCGGGCTCGCCGGTCGTGACGAGGCCGGGGTCACCGGTTAGAGTGCCGGTGAGGCTGACCGGCCCACCCCGTCCAAGGATCGAGAGACCCCCCATGACCGTCCGCCCCGCTTCACAAGCCAACACACCCGCCGCCGGGCGCCTCGCGACCGTCCTGCAACAGCTGGCGCGCATCGTGGTCGGCAAGGACGAGCCGTTGAAACTCGCGCTGGCATGCATGCTGGCGCAAGGCCACCTGCTGATCGAGGACATCCCGGGTGTGGGCAAGTCCACGCTGGCGCAGGCGCTGGCCGCCACCCTCGGTCTCAGGTATTCGCGGATCCAGTTCACGAGCGACCTGCTGCCCGCCGATGTGCTTGGCGTGTCGATTTTCGACGAGCGCGCGCAGTCCTTTCGCTTCCACGCCGGCCCCATCTTCAATTCAGTCGTGCTCGCCGACGAAATCAACCGCGCGCCGCCCAAGACGCAAAGTGCGCTGCTCGAAGCCATGGAGGAACGCCAGGTGTCGCTGGATGGGCAGACGCGCAAGCTGCCCGATCCGTTCTTTGTGATCGCCACGCAGAATCCGGTCGAGCAGATCGGCGCGTATCCGCTGCCGGAATCGCAGCTCGACCGCTTCCTGATGGCGATCGAACTCGGATATCCGGACCCGGCTGCCGAGCGCGAACTTCTGGTCAGCGGGGATCGCCGCATCAGGATCGCCGATACCGCAGCCGCCGCCGACGCCGCGACGCTTGCCGACTGGCAGCGCGAGGCTGCAGACATCCACGTCGCCCCGGCACTGCTGGACTACGTACAGGCGCTGCTCGCCGCCTCGCGTGGCAACTCCGCCAATGGCGGCGCCGACACCGGCGGACGCCACGGATTGAGCCCGCGCGCCGGCCTCATGCTCCTCGCCGCGGCGCGAGCCTGGGCGATGATCGCGGGACGGCCGATGGTGCTGCCCGAGGATGTCCAGGCGGTGTTCCCGGCAGTGGCCGGCCATCGCCTGGCCGGGGGCACGCGCGCGGGGGCAGTTCAGGCACAGGCGCTGATGCGCGCCGTGCCCCTGCCCTAGTATCCCGACCCACTAGTTTCGCCATGTTCGAATCGACCCACAACTCCGATTGCTTTGTCGCTCATCCTCGCCATGGCACGAGCCATGGCTGCGGTTCGCCTCATTTCGAGTCAACTGAGGCGCTCGTCGTGCGGAATCGATTCTCGGCATTTACGCAAACTCATGGGTCGGGGTACTAGTACGGAATCTCCGGTGACTCGCGGGATGGCCTCCGCTCCGGACGCAAAGCAGGTGACCGGATGGTTCGCGATTGCGCGCCAGCGCGCATTCCGCGTGGCACCCGCAGATCGCGAGCCCGTGGTCCTGCGTCATTCGCGCATCTACATACTGCCGACCCGGCGCGGCTGGGCGATGATCGCCACGGTCGCGACGATGCTGGTTGCATCGCTCAACTATGCACTCTCGCTCGGGATCGGCGTCGCCTTCCTGCTCGCGGGACTCCTGGCGGCCGCGTTGCTGCACACGTTTCGTAACCTTGCGGGCATCGAGGTCACGCCATTGTCCGCCAGCGAAGCCTTTGCCGGCGGCCACGTCGCCTTCACGCTGTCGCTGCACGGAGGGGCGCTTGCACGCAACGCAGTGACGCTCACTGCAGCGGGTGCCCACGCCTCGGGTGACGTTCCCGCGGGCATGGCGCTTACCATCAAGCTCGACGCGCTGGCGCCTGCGCGCGGGCACCAGCCGCTAGGACGCGTGACCTTGTCCTCGGCGTTCCCGATGGGGCTGTGGCGTGGCTGGGCCTATGTGCATTTTCCGCTTGTCGGCATCGTCTACCCCGCCGTGGAGATCGGTGCGCCGCCGCTGCCGCACGGCCTGTCCGGACCGGACGCGACAGCCGCCGGTCGGAACGAAGACGCCGACCTCGCCGGACTGCGCGAATTCCAGCGCGGCGACCCGCCTCAGCGCGTCGCATGGAAAGCGGTTGCGCGTGGTGCGGGTTGGTTCACCAAGGAATTCGACGGCGTCGGTGGCGGCGGCGCGGTGACGTTGTCCTGGGCGGCGCTTCCCGCCTCCCTCGACAACGAGGCGCGCCTGTCGCGCCTCGCCGCCTGGGTCATGGCGGCCGAACGTGCGGCACGACCATTTGCGCTGTCCATTCCCGGCGCGAGCCTGACCCGAGCGCAAGGACGCGAACACCGCCGCAAGGCTCTGAGTGCGCTTGCGCTGTTTCCCCGGGAGACCGGTTCGTGAACATTGCCGGGGCACTGCGTTCAGGGCGGCGCTCGCCGCACACGGCGGCGCAAATCCGCAGCCACCTGACCTCCTCGCAAATCGGCTGGCTCGGTGCGCTCCTGCTGTCGGCCCAACTGCCGCAGGCGCCGCACCTGCCCATCTGGGCTGCCGCAACCGGTGTCCTTCTGGTCGTGGTGCGACTCGTGGTGCTACGGCACGACCGGCAGCGGCCCCAGGCGCCGCCCCCCCGCATTCCCTCTTGGACGCTCGTATTGTTTGCCTTGGCTGCGGCATTCGCCGTGCGTGCCTCGTTCGGGTACCTGTCGGGTCGCGATCCATCGGTTGCCTTTCTCTATATTCTGGTCGCCATCAAATTTCTCGAGACACGCACCACGCGGGACGGCACGCTGCTCGTATGCCTGTCCTGCTTCCTGTTGATCACGCCGTTTTTCTACGGACAGTCGCTGCTGGCCGCACTCGCGGTGCTTCCAGCCGTCGTTCTGGTCGGCGCGACGTTTGATGCGTTGACCCATGTTCCGGGGGCCGGCGGCGCGGCGACGGGCCGCGGTGCGGCAATCCGCCGCAGTGGCCTCATGATCTTGCAAGGCGTGCCCGTCGCCATCCTGCTGTTCGTCCTGTTCCCGCGACTCGCCGGCCCGCTGTGGGGGTTGCCCTCAGACCACTCGGCGCAGACCGGCTTGTCCGATACCATGGAGCCCGGCCAGATCAGCGAGCTGTCGCTGTCCGATGCAGTGGCGTTCCGCGTCGACTTCGACGGACCCGCACCGCCGCCGCGGGAGCGCTATTGGCGTGGGCCCGTGCTGTCGCGCTTCGACGGCCGGACCTGGACCGCGGGCAACCTTCAATACGGTGGCGTACCGGCGCCCGCCGGCAACTCCGCAATTTCATACACGGTCACGCTGGAGCCGTCCTACCGCATTTGGCTTTTCGCGCTCGATTTGCCGGCCACACTGCCTCGCATGGAAAGCGAAAGCGGCAACGAAGAATCGAGCGGCGCCATCGCCACCCTTACCCGCGACCAGCAGCTGCTTGCCCGGGCACCGTTGGCACAGCCACTGCGCTACGTGCAGCGATCGATCCTGAGCTCGTCATATCCCGGCAACACCCGATTCGACGCCGCGGCCAACCTGCGGCTGCCGGATCGCAACCCGCGAACGCGGCAGTTTGCGCGGGAACTGCGCGAGAATTACCCGGACGATCAGCAGTTCGTCGACGCCGTGCTGAACTGGTTCAACCGGGAGAATTTCGTCTACACGATGTCGCCGCCACTGCTCAACCAGGACACCGCCGACGAATTCCTGTTCGACACGAGGCGCGGCTTCTGCGAGCACTATGCGAGCGCGTTCGTCGTGTTGCTGCGCTCCGCCGGAATTCCTGCACGCGTCGTGACCGGCTATCAGGGTGGCGCAATGAATCCGCGCGGCGGTTACATGATCGTGCGCCAGTCGGATGCACACGCTTGGGCGGAAGCGCTCATCGCTGGCCGATGGCAACGCTTCGACCCGACGGCGGCGGTCGCTCCGTCGCGCATCGAGACCGGTCTGGGCGGCGCGTTGCCGACCGGCGAACGCGTTCCATTCCTTGCCCGGCTCGATGCTTCGTGGCTGAAGAGCCTGCAACTCACCTGGGACGCCATCAACCACGATTGGCGGCGCAACGTCGTGGGCTTCAACTACGAGCGGCAGCGCTCTCTCTGGCGCGAATGGCGGCTGGACGGCCTGGCGCCATGGCAAATTGCGGCTATGGCGGGGGCGGCGCTGTTTGCCTGGGCCGGGCTGCTCGCGGCCTGGCTGCTGTTCCGCCGCCGCCGGCAGGAGCGCGCGCTGGTATTGTGGGACGACGTTTGTCGGCGCCTTGCTCGCGCCGGCTTGCCGCGTCTCGGGTACGAAGGTCCGGTGGCCTACGCGCAGCGCGCGGCGCGGCGCTGGCCGCAATTCGCGATTGCGTTCGCGGCCATCGGCCAATCGTTCGCCATGCTGCGGTATGGTGAAACCGCCGCGCCACGCCAGCGTGACGCGCTGGTCGCCACTCTCGAGCGCGCGATCGAAGTGTTGCCCTCGCCGGCCGCATTGAGGCAGGCAACATAGGCATGTCACCGCAATGCTTCGCGCGCGCAACCGCGCCAAGCGATTTCCGTGAGTTTGTTCCCGAGTGTCTCGCCCTGAAATTGCCGCGACGTTCGCGCCGCCCAGAACTCATCCGGCCGGAAGGTATCGGGCCGGATCCACCGGCTTGCCCAGCCGACGGATTTCGAAATGCAGCTTCACCTGGTCGGCGTCCGTGTTGCCCATTTCCGCAATCTTCTGGCCCTTGGTGACCTGCTGGCCTTCCTTGACCAGGATTTCCCTGTTGTGCGCGTAGGCGGACAACCACGTCTTGTTGTGCTTGACGATGACGAGCTTGCCGTAGCCACGCAAGCCATTGCCGACATAGACGACCTTGCCTGCGGCGCTCGCGATGACCGGTTCGCCGGCCGCGCCCGCGATGTCGATGCCCTTCAGGTTGGCGGTTTCGGAAAATACGACGACGACCTTGCCCCTGGCCGGCCACACCCAGTCGAGCTTGTCTTCGTCGTCCGATTCCGCGGCGGTGATCGCCACTCGCGGCACCTCGGGTCTTGCCGAGGTTGAAGGCGCGGCCATCGCCACAGCCTCCGTCGGGGTTTGCGCAGCGCGCGCAACATCGCGCATCGCCTGCTCGGAATACGGTTCCTTCACCGCCTTCGGCGAGGATTTGTAGTTGTCTGCGTTGCGTGTTGTGGGAACCGAGGTTGAAGCTGATGCGGCAGATGAGGGGGGCAATGGCGCAGGCGGCGTACCAGCCACGCCGGGCCTGGTCTCGATCACCGCAGGCGGTACCTTGAGCGGTGCAGTGGTGACGCCGGTTCCCGCCGCGGACAAATCGCCAGGCGCGGTGACGCGCAGTACTTGACCAACCAGGATCTTGTTCGGATTGTCGAGGTTATTCCACGCCGCCAACTCCTTGTAATCGAGGCCATGGTCGAGCGCGATCTGGTAAAGCGTGTCGCCGCGCTTGACGGTGTAGGTCGGGGTGCGTGACTCCGCTTCCGCAGGCGACGCCGGCGCGGGCACCACCGCAGCCGATGCGGGCGCCGCAGGCGCCGCGGTTCGATCCTCGACCGGTGCGCGCGTGCGCGACGCGCAGGCGACGAGTAGAACGGCAAGCAGCACAATTGCGCCGCCACGCAGCGTTCGCATAGCATGGGGCCAAGGAATCGGCGAATTGCGCATAGGCAATTTATGATCGTGGTGCGCGGCCGGACTTCTAGCCGAGACCGGGGAGCAAAGGAACAAATCTTACCGCATCGAGGGTCTGCTCCTTCCGCCCCATGGGTGTAACGTCGATAACCGTGAGCCGCTGGACACCGCGGTCATCGCCAGACTGCGACAGCGGCAGCACCATCCGTCCGCCGATCTTGAGGTATTGCAACAGCGCGGTCGGCACATGTGTCGCGCCTGCGGTGACGACGATCGCGTCAACCTCCAGCTTCTCGCCCAGATCGTGGCTGCCATCGCCGTGCTTCAACGACACGTTCGCAAGCTTGAGCGATTGCAAGTGACGCCGTGCCTTGTTCACGAGTGCGCCAATGCGCTCCACGCTGTACACATGCTTCGCGACATGCGCCAGCACGGCGGTCTGGTAGCCACAGCCGGTGCCGATCTCCAGCACCGCGTCGAGTTCGCGGCCATTGCGCGCGAGTTCGGTCATCCGCGCCACGATCCACGGCTGCGAGATCGTCTGACCATGGCCAATCGGCAGCGGCGCATCGTCGTAAGCGCGGATGGCAAGCGCCTCGTCGACAAAGATATGGCGCGGCACGGCGTTGACCGCCGCGAGAACGACCTCGTCGACGATGCCCTGCTCGCGCAGACGTTCGATCATCCGTGTGCGCGTCCGCGTCGACGTCATGCCGATGCCGGTCTGGTTCATGCTGTCGTTTGGCGCCGCGGATCCCGCATGGTCTTCGCGCGGAGCTATGCGCCTATCCAGGCCGAAACGCCGGACATGAGTTCGCGGTTCGTGAGATCGATCTGCAGCGGCGTTACGGAAACGTGCCCGGTTTCGACGGCGTGAAAATCCGTGCCGTCACCGGCATCCGCCGCCGGGCCGGCGGCACCCACCCAGTACACGGTTTCGCCGCGCGGGTTCTGGGCGCGAATCACGTCTTCCGCCTTGTGCCTGCGGCCCAGGCGCGTGACCGCGAAACCCTTGCAGTCGCCGAGCGGGATGTCCGGCACATTCACGTTGAGAAGCCATGCGCCCGCGGGCACACGTGCGTGGCGGTCGACCAACTGCAGCGCTATGTCCGTCGCGGTCTCGAAGTGTCGCGCGGCTTTCGACGCCAGCGATATCGCGATGGACGGAATGCCCAGCAAGAAGCCTTCGGTCGCCGCGGCCACCGTACCGGAATAGATCGTATCGTCTCCCATGTTGGCGCCGAGATTGATGCCGGAGACGACCATGTCAGGCAATTGGTCGAGCAGTCCGGTCACGGCAAGGTGGACGCAATCGGTCGGCGTGCCGTTGACGAAGTAAAAGCCGTTGGGGGCACGGCGCACGGTCAGCGGCCGATCAAGCGTGAGCGAATTGGAGGCGCCGCTCCGGTCACGCTCCGGTGCAACGACCGTGATGTCAGCCTTTCCGGCAAGCGCGGCGGCGAGACGTTCGATGCCCGGCGCGAAGTAGCCGTCGTCGTTGGAGATGAGGATTCGCAATTGGGCTTCTACTGGCAAGCGACGGCACGCCGCACGTCCAATTATACCCGTGGGCGCGCACCATTTCGGACTGCCGCTTCCGAACCTTCAGGCCCGGTTTCAGCCGCTGTTGCGCAGTCCTGCGGCCAGCCCATTGATGGTGAGGTGAATCGCCCTCTGCGTGCGATCGTCGGTCTGGCCGGCACGATGGCGCCGAAGCAATTCGACCTGCAGGTGGTTGAGCGGGTCGAGATACGGGAACCGGTTGCGGATGCTGCGAGCAAGCTCCGGTTGCGTGTCGAGCAGAGCCGCCTCGCCGGTAATCTCGAGCAGCAGCGAAACCGTCAAGCCGTGTTCCGCAGCGATGCGCGCGAACACCGGCTCGCGCACGGCGGGATCCGGGACCAGTTCAGCGTAACGCGACGCCACTGCCAGGTCGGTCTTGGCGAGCACCATCGTCATGTTGGCCAGAACGCTACGAAAAAACGGCCACTTCTCGTACATTTCCCGCAGCAGGGCAAGGCCTCCGGAATTGCCCTCAAGCCATTTCGCAACCGCAGACCCGAATCCATACCAGCCGGGAAGCATGAGCCGGCACTGCCCCCAGCTGAAGACCCAGGGAATCGCGCGCAGGTCCTCGATGCGCGCCGAGCCGGTGCGCGACGCCGGACGGCTGCCGATGTTGAGTTCGGCGATTTCGGCGATCGGCGTCGCCGCGCGGAAGTAGGTCAGGAAATCGGGCGTGTCGTAGACCAGCGCGCGGTAGGCGGCATACGCATGCGCCGCCAGCGCGTCGAGCGCCGCGTGAAAAGTCGTCGCCCGCGCGCCGATCTGCTCGGCATCGACCAGGCTAGCTTCCAGCGTTGCGGCGACCAACGCCTCGAGATGGCGGCGGCCCAATTCCGGGTCCCCGTATTTGCTGGCGATGATTTCACCCTGCTCGGTGATGCGCAGGCCACCTGTCACGCTGCCCGCGGGTTGCGCGAGTATGGCCTCGTAGGATGGGCCGCCGCCACGGCCGACCGTGCCTCCCCGGCCGTGGAACAGGCGCAATTTCACGCCATGTTCGCGAAATGCATCCACCAGATGCATCTCCGCGCGGTAGAGTGCCCAGTTGGCCGCAAGATAGCCGCCATCCTTGTTGCTGTCCGAATAGCCGAGCATCACCTCCTGCCAGTCGTTGCGCTGTTCAAGCCAAGCGCGATAGAGCGGCAGGCCGAAGGCCTCGCGCATGATCGAGCCGCCCCTCGCCAGGTCGTCGATCGTCTCGAACAGCGGCACGATGTTGACTGCCAGCACGCCGCCGTGCGCCAGGCCCACCTCCTTGAGCAGCACGCCCACCTCGAGGAGATCTGACACCGACTGGCACTTGGAGATGATGTAGTTCGGCACCGCCACGGCACCGAACTTGCGATGAATTTCTGCTGCGGCCACGAGGATGGCGAGTTCGCTGGCAGTGCGCGCAGCGTAGTCGAGATGCGGCGAATGCAGCGGACGCGGCGTCGCCAACTCGCGGAGGAGCAACGCCACCCGTCCGCTTTCCGGCAGCGTCGGATAGTCGGCTGCCACGCCCGCTCGCGCCAGGAGGTCACTGATGACAGCTTCGTGAACGTCGGCGTTCTGGCGCAGGTCCAGCGACGCCAGATGAAACCCGAACACTTCCACCGCGCGCCGCAGTGGGAGGAGCCGCCGCTCTGCGAGCGTGCTCGCGCCGTGCGTCGCGAGCGATGCGCGGATGATGTCGAGGTCGGCCACAAATTCGTCCGGCAACTGATAGGGCGGACGATCGGCATGCGCCGCGCGCGCGGGCGATTTGCCGGCCAGAAGCTGCATTGTCGCGGCAAGTCGCGCATAAATGCCGACAAGGGCCTGGCGATAGGGCTCATCCTGCCGATGGGGATTGCCGTCATGCGCCGCTTCGGCCAACGCCAGCAATTCGGCGGTGGGATGCACGAGTCGCGCCGACAGCGACAACTCGCCGCCCAGACGGTGCACCTCATCCAGATAGTGATCGAAGGCGATCCCGGCCTGCGTGCCAATCGCGTAGTCGAGCGTGTCGGCCACGACGAAGGGATTGCCGTCGCGGTCGCCGCCGATCCACGAGCCCATCCGCAGGAATGCCGGCAGCGAAGGCGCAGCGGCGGTCCCAGCGAACGTGCGCGCGATGCCGGTGGCCAGTCCTTCGTACAGGCGCGGGAATTCGGCCAGGAAGGTGTACCGGTAATACGCGAGCCCGTTGTCGATTTCGTCGTGCACCTGCAGCTTCGCCAGCCGCAGCATGGCCGTCTGCCACAGCGACAGCACCTGGCGATGGAGCCCCGTCGCGAAGTCGCAGGCTTCCTCCGGTGTCAGCGGAATGCGGTCGCGCCACATCAGAAGGCGCGCGATTTCCCGCTCGCAATCGAGGATGCTCTTGCGCTGCACCTCGGTGGGATGCGCGGTCAGCACCGGTGAAATCAGCGCTTCGGCAAACCAGGCGTCGAGCTCATCTGCCGTGACGCCATTCTTCGCGACATTGGCCAATGCCGCGGCAACGCTGCCGACCTGCGGCGGCGATCCCGCGTACGCGTGTGCACGACGCCGGCGGTTCTGGTGCACGTCCTCCGCGATGTTGCTCAAGTGCGAGAAATACGAAAACGCACGGACGACGTCGAGCGTGACAGGAATGGACAGGTCGTTGAGCAGCGTGGAGAGTTCGGCCCGAACGGCGGCCGCCTCGGATGGCGCCGCGCGGCGGAAACGGATCGCCGTCTGCCGCACGGCCTCGATTCGCGCGTAGCCATCGTCTCCCGTTTGCGCGCGCAGCACGTCGCCCAGCAGTCGACCCAGAAGGCGCGTGTCTTCCCTCAGTGGCAGGTCCTTGGCAGCGGCATTCGCTGGCGCGATCTCGGGCAACGGGGAGACTTCGTCGACCATGGCGATCACTGGGGGGCGTCGTGCGCGAGCTTGACGGCCTGCGCCAGCGCAAACACGGCGGCGGCGTAGAGGCGGCTCTTGTTGTAGCGCGTGATCACATAGAAATTGGGGCACGCGATCCAGTAGCTCGCGCGCGCTTCGCCGTTCTCCGGCGGTTCCTCCAGCAGCAGCAGGCCGATCGGATCAGCGGCAAGATCGGCGGGCATGGTTTCCACGTCGACGCCGTCGATTGTCCAAGCGGACAGTGATCGCCGCTCGCTGATGCCGCCGTCGAGACGACTTAGCGAGACGTCGCGCGTCTCAGGGGCTATGCGAGCCGGCAGCAATACCGGCTGGCCCACCAGCCAGTCGTGGCGGGCCAGATAGTTCGCCACGCTTCCGATCACATCCGCGCTGTCGCGCCAGAGGTCGATCCGGCCATCCTGATCGAAGTCGACGGCGTATTGGCGATGGCTGCCAGGCATGAACTGCGGCATGCCCATCGCGCCCGCGAATGAACCTTTAGGCAGGAGAGGAGACCAGCCCTGCTCCTGCGCAAGCATCAGGTATTCGCGCAACTCCCCGCGGAAGAACGGCGCACGGCGCGGGTAATCGAAAGCTAGCGTAGCGAGCGCGTCGATCACGCGATACGAACCCGTGTTGCGGCCATAAATCGTCTCGATACCGAGGATGGCGACGACGATTTCCGCAGGAACTCCGTATTCGGCTTCCGCGCGCGCAAGCGCTGGTGCGTTCGCGCGCCAGAAGGCGACACCGCCGCTCACCCGGTCCGGCGCAAGCAAAGGCGGCGCGTACTCGAACCATTTGGGCGGCTGCAGCAGCGGTCGATCCATGGCTGCCACGATTTTTGGCTGAAACTTCGCTTGCGCAAGCCAGCGTTCGACCTGTTGCTGCGACAGACCTGCAGTACTGGCGACTTCGGCCGCGAATGCGCGCACGTCGGCGCGCTTGGCGTAAGGCGCATGGGCCGGTATTGCGCCCTGGGCGACCTGTGGCTCCGCCGCCTCTGCCGGCGGCAACAGGAGCAACGCGAACAGTGCCAATGTGTGGAACGACAAGCCAGCGCCCGAATGATGCGGAGATTCGCGATGGTATCATCGCTGCGTGTCGCGCCTGGCTTCTCCGCCATGCGCAAGATGACCACAATCAATGCACAAGCTCTATCCGTTCGCGCGCACGTTTCTCTTCGCACTCGATCCGGAAACCGCGCACGATCTGGCCTTTGCCGGGCTCGATCACGCTGCGCGATTCGGCCTGGCGAGGCTGGTCGCCGCACGCTTGCCTGCGACACCGGCTTCGGTGATGGGGATCACGTTTCCGAATCGGGTTGGGCTGGCCGCGGGCCTCGACAAGAATGCGCAACATCTCGCCGGACTAGCGACATTCGGTTTCGGCTTTCTCGAAGTCGGCACCGTCACGCCGCGTCCGCAGCCCGGCAACCCCAAGCCGCGGATGTGGCGACTGCCACAGGCAAACGCGCTGATCAATCGTCTGGGTTTCAACAACGACGGCGTCGAGCGCTTCCTGGCCAACCTCGCGAAATCGTCATATCGGGGAGTCCTGGGCATCAACATCGGTCGGAATTTCGACACGCCCAATGAGCGCGCGGCGGACGACTACGTGGCCTGCCTGCGTGCTGTCTACGCCAAGGCGGACTACGTCACCGTCAACATCTCATCGCCGAACACTGCCGGTCTGCGGGAACTGCAGGTCGAGGATGCGCTCGCGGCGCTGCTGCGGATATTGAAGAAGGAGCAGACGGCGCTGGCGCAGCGGCACGGCCGTCATGTTCCGATCGTCGTCAAGATCGCGCCGGATTTGACCGACGATGCCATCCGCGATATCGCGCGCTTGCTGGCAATGCACCGTTGCGATGGCGTCATCGCGACCAACACGACGATCAGCCGCGAAGGCGTAACCGGCTTGCCCCATGCGGATGAGGCCGGAGGCCTTTCCGGTGCCCCGATGCGCGAACGATCCACCGCTGTAATCCGCGTGTTGGCACGCGCGCTCGATGGCGCGTTGCCGATCATCGGTGTGGGAGGCATCCTCTCGGGCAAGGACGCGCGGGAAAAAGTCGCCGCCGGCGCATCGCTCGTGCAAATCTATACCGGCCTCATCTATCGCGGGCCGGAATTGGTCGAGGAATGCGTGAACGAGCTGGCGCAGCGATGATGCCCTCCGCGCACCCGGTGCCAGCCATGCCTGCGCATTCGCGGGGCACCACGCTGTTGCTCAACGTGGCGCACGCGATCGACCACATGTTCCTGCTGATCTTCGCCACGGCGATTTCGGTCATTGCCGCGGATTTCGGGTTTGCGTCGTGGGAGCAGCTGATGCCCTATGGCGCCGCGGCGTTCCTGCTGTTCGGCCTGGGGTCGATCCCCTCGGGACGTCTGGGCGACCTGTGGGGCCGCCGCCCGATGATGCTGGTGTTCTTCTTCGGCATGGGCACCGCTGCATTGCTGGTGGCCGCAACACAGAATGCGTGGCAAATGGCCATCGCGCTCACCTTGCTCGGTGCGTTCGCCTCGATTTACCATCCCGTGGGCATCCCCATGCTGCTGCAGGCGACCAGGCGCCCGGGCTGGACTGTCGGCGTCAACGGCCTTTCCGGGAACCTGGGAATTGCGCTGGCGGCGCTGTCGACCGGGTTCGCGGTCAAGTTCCTCGGCTGGCGCGCAGCGTTCGCCCTGCCGGGGCTCGTTGCAATTGGCTGCGGAATCCTGTTCGCGCGAATCACGCCGGCGGAAATGCACGCGCCGGCGAAGCGCGTCGCGCGAACCATGGCAGTACCTGCGTCCGTCGTCGCGCGGGTCTTCCTCGTCATGACCACCGCGGCCGCAACGGGAGGCCTGTTGTTCAATTTCACGACCAACGGCAATCCGGAGCTGTTGAAGGAACGCATGGACGGGATAGTCAACGACCCGGCCGCGCTGGGCCTCCTGATGGCGATCGCCTATGCCATTGCGTCGTTGGCGCAACTGGTGGTCGGGTGGCTCCTTGACCGCTTCTCCCTGAAGCGACTCTATATCGCAATACTGGCGCTGCAGCCTCCGCTGTTCCTGCTGGCGGCCCATGCGGGAGGTTGGCAGCTCTATGCACTGCAGATCCTGTTCATGATCGCCGTGTTCGGCGCGATACCTTTCACCGACGTGCTGATCGCCCGCTACGTCGACGATCGGATGCGCTCGCGAGTCGCGGGCGTGCGGCTCGCCATTTCACTGGGCGTGAGTTCAGTCGCGGTGGCGTTGCTGGGTCCGGTCGTCAAGGCAGCGGGTTTCCCGGTGCTGCTGGCCGTTCTGGCGGTCGTCGCCATGTGCACGCTCGCCACCGTGGCGTTTCTGCCGGGCGACGCGCGCAGTCCGCAACCGGCCGAATGAAGGCTTGCGAATCGGAGATCGCGAAAATGCACGACGACCCGAAGCTGAGCGTGGTCGCAGCCTGTGCCGCGCGTGCCCATGGTCAGCTTCCGGATGCCGTGACCTGCGACATGCCGCGCGCGCGGAATGCGGCAAGTTCGTCGAGGCACAGGTAGGTGAACGCGATGCCCGCGTAGATCGGCGCAAACAGGTTGACCAAGGGGATCAGCGACAGGGGCGCGAGTACGAGGCCCAGCACCAGCAAGCGTCCCCGCATGCCCCGGATCACGACCGATATTTCATCGCGTCCGGCGTGCCGCGCAAGCGCGTCGTACCGGAACAGTCTCTGGTTGAGCCACGCATTCAGGAACATCGATACCACGACGTAGATCGGCGGCAGGGCAAGCAGCGACAGCGCCAGCAGCCAGAGGGGCAGGAACACGGAAATTGCGACCGCTGCGTTGACCAGGCTGCCGGCAAACGTTCCGCCACGTCGTTTCGCCAGCGATTCGAAGTCGCGATCCGCGACGGCATCGACTATGACCGGCATCGCAAGCACCGCTACGCCAACCAGCGCAGTGAGCACCGCCGCCAGCATCAGCAGCAACGCGGCGCAGGCACTCGCGGCGAACAGACTCCAGCCACTGTCCCCGCCCGGCAGCCCCGCACTGAGCCATCGTGACAGCGGCGTCCATGCGAACCAGCCGACGACCATCCAGAATGTCGCCGCCGCGGCGAGCGGCAGAAACACGACGGCGATGATACCGGCGCTGAACACAACGGGCAGCGCGCGCGCGAGCGCCAGGAAGACCGCGTGGGCCGCGGGTCCGCGCGCGGTGGATGTCGCAACTATGCGGATCCCTCGATCGGTTCCCATCGGAATCCCGCCGCCTCGACACCGGCCCGCAGATGCGCGATCCCGGCGTCGACATGCGCGGGATCGCCCTTGACGCCGAGCTCGATCCTGCGGCCGCCGTCGGGCATGAACGACGGCAGGCTGAAGAGCTTCAACGTCGGAAATCGGGTGACGTTTGCTTCCATCAGCGGAAGCAGCTGGCTTTCTCCCGCGCCGAAGACCACGATGACCCGCTCCTGCGGCGGCACGCGCCGCAGTTCGGGATACCAGGTCGCAAGCACCCAGTCGAGCATCGGCCACGCCATCTGCGGGAAACCAGGGAAGAAGTGGTGGTCGCGAATCGCGAAGCCCGCGACTCGGTTGACCGGATTTGGAATGATGCGGGCGCCCGCCGGAAATTCCGCCATCAATACGCGATGCGGATAGGTGTCGGCTCCGAAACGCGCCTCGATTTCCGCTACCGCCTCCGGATGGCGTGTGAGCGGAAGTCCAAGCGCCGCCGCAGCCGCCTGCCGCGTATGGTCGTCCGGTGTCGCGCCGATGCCGCCAAAGCTGAACAGCAGGTCGTGGCGCCCGAACGAATCGCGCAGCAGCGCGGTGAGGCGTTCGCGATCGTCGCCGAGATAGTGGACGAAATCGGGCGCCAAGCCACGGGCCGCCAGCGTTTCGATCACGTGCGGCAGATGCTTGTCCTGCCGTTTTCCCGACAGGATCTCGTCGCCGATTATCAGTGCGCCAATGTCCATCAGGAATTATCGCTCAACCAAATACCGCGCGGCGCATGCGCCTTTCCTCGCATCCCGCGGCATGGACAAATGACGACCTGAGTTCGACCATCGCAGGCACGTCTTGAACCATCGCAACCGCGTGGGCCCGGCGAAGTTCAACCCACAGGAAAGGACAACGGCTCAATCCACAGTGGCGATTTGCGCCTTGTCTTCCATCCGGCCCATCATGCTCGTGAACGCCCGATCGATCAGCGGCTCGGCCTCGACCAGGCGAGCGCGGTCGTTGCGGAAGCGCTCGGCCAGTTCTTCGGCAGTCATCGACAGCGCCTTCTGGCCCTGCCGGTTGGTGAACAGGTATGTGCCGCGAAGCGGGCTCACCCACGCGAGCTTGGCAAACGCAAGCTGGCCGTCGTCGGCCTCGAATTCGATCCACATGCCGCGCTCCAGGCTGCGGGCGATTTCGAGGTAGTCGTCGTCGATGACTTCCCGGGCCGGCTCGATCGGCTCCGGCACGGCATCGGTCATGGCCTCGGCCAGCGCCTCGGCCTTGGCGGCAAGCGTAGCGTCGCCGGCGGCCTTGGCCATTTCAGCCTGCAGCTTGGCGGCCTCCGCCACCGCACCGGTTGGCGAGCGTTCGGCGGCCAGCGAAGGCTTGACCGACGCGGCGTGAGCCTCGACCAGATTGGCCATGAACGCTTCCCGCTCGGACGGCGGCCACCCCTGGCTGTGCATGCCGGCGGAAAGCCGCTTCAGCAACGAAGGCAGCAGCGCAACCAGGTGCCGGCGATCTTCGAGAGTCTTTTTTGGCTGGATACTCCAGACCAGGTCCTCGAGCGTGGTGACCGCGGAGCCCCACGATTCGCTTTCCTCGCCATCGTGCAAGTAAATATGCGAAAGCGTGCCTTCCCAGTTCTGCCGAAGGAACGTGGCCAGGAAATTCGGCACCGGGGTGTTCTCGATCCGGCGCTCGATTTCGGCCTTGGCGACGGCCATGGCAATTTGCTGGCGGTCGCGCTGGTTGATTTCCTCGGCGGTTGTCTGAATGTTCGCTTCGGCGGCCTTCTCTTCCTCCGCCAGGAACTTTTCCAGTTCGACGCGCTGTTCGTCGAAGATCGCGAGATTGTCGGAGAAATTGTCCAGAATTTGGTGAACGATCTCGCTGATCTTCTTGTACAGCGGATCGTCCTGGCCCATCACCGGGGACCAACCCAGGCCCGCCTGTGCCAAGGCGTTGACCAGGAGCCGCGACGGATGCTGCTTCTTGGCAAAGAAAGCGCGATCGAGCATCGCAGCTTTCAGCACCGGGATCTGTATGCGCGCGAGCAGCGCCTTGATGCCGTCCGGGAGGTCCTTGGTATCGAAGATGAAATCGAACAGCATGGCGACCATCTCGATCGTCATCGATTCGATCTGGTTCGCCTTCTGGCCAAGCGGGGACTCCTGCAGGTCACGCAGCACGTTATGCATGCCCTGCGGAATGCCGGAGAACGCCACTGTTGCGCCGCCGACGTCGAAGTCCGTCTGACCCGCCTGCAATCGGGTCAGGCCTTCATGCAGATCCTGCGTGGTAATGATCGGAGCGCCCGGAACATAACCCGACGGCGTGGGCGACATGGGCGCATACGAATGGCTGCCTTCCGCCGGCGCCTGGACCTGCGGGAAGTCGCCTCCATGGCCGCCCATCGCGGATCCGAGGCCTTCGGTCATGCCGTGCGGCGAGTGCCGCGGTGCCGCCGACGGCGTTGCGCTCCCATACATGCGCTTGAACATGGCCATCACGTCGACTTCCGGCTGCGGTGCATTGGCGTTGACGTCGGCGCTGGCCTTCGCCCTCGCCGCTTCGGCACGCGCGTGCACGCGATCCGCCACTCCGCCGCGGCTGATGAACTTCGGACGTACAGGAGCTGGAATGACGTTGAGTTTCGCGAGATGCTGGTTCAGTTCCGCATAGATGACGCCAATGTCTCCCATCGGCGCCTGATTCAGCTCCTTCAGAATCTGGAATTTGACGCGCCGGTCGGACTTGACCGTCTTCAGCGCTTCGGCGAAAGCTTCTACGATGGCTACTGGCGCGAGGGGATTCGCATCCGTCGCGAGATCGGGCCGGCCCAGCAGAAAACCCATGCCGCGATTCAAGGTCAGCAGTTCGTCGTGCGAAAGGTTTTCGACGATTCGGGTGATGTTTCCCGTGAGCAACGACTCGTCCATCGACGACGTTTCGACGAGCGTGAGATTCTCCGCGTCCACCTGGGAGAAGTCGGCCTTCACGGCCACCTTGCCACCGATGCGGTCATTGATGGACCGGCGGAGCTGACGCTCGAACTCCGCCATCAGCGCCGGACGTTCACCCTTCAACACATGCCGGGCGTCGAAGCAGAGTTGCTGTTCCTCGCGCACGTCCGACCTGTTGGCGCGATCCATGAGCAATTCACCCACCCGGTCCATCATTTGCGCGAACGAAATCGTAAGGCGCGAGATCGCGAGATCCCGGCAGTCGCCGATGATCTTGGCACTCTCGCGCGGCACGACGTGGTGCGCCGCCGCCTCGGGTGTGGTCGTTGCGTTCAAAGAGTGGATCCGGATTGTCTTTTTCGCCTGCCGCCCTTGTTGCCCCTACCGGTCATAGCCCTTCAGTTTGCCGCCGCCCAGTTGGCACTTAGTTGACACCTCTCAGTTGACACCAAGTTGCCTCCAAGGCAGTTCACGCGAGCTATTAGCAGACAAGCCCTTAGCCGACAAAACCGCGAACTTACTGTAGCACGCGGCATTGGCCCTGCCAAACAGTGGGCGGCGCCTTAGGGCCTGTTAACGCTATGGACGAAAGACGCGTTGCCCGGCCGAAAACGCTCAGCGCAAGGTGCGGGGGCGAAGGCGGGTTGGGTACCCGGCGAGCCTTTGCAACGCAGCGATGGGCGTTTTCGGCCTCAGTTGACCAAACTGCGCGAAGGGAACGGGCGTCCTGGGGCGCTACTCTTTGTTGCTGTACTCGCCAAGACCACCAATCTTGGCGTCCTCATTTGCCAACTGAGCTGCGGCGATTGGCGCCCCATGCCATCCGTTCGCGTTTGCGCCCATAGCGTTAACGGGCCCCAGCAAGCCTCTGCCTAGCGTTCCAGGTCAGCCCAGGACCGCTCGACCCGCTTGAACGACACGGGGACCGGGGTTTTCAGCTCCTGGGCGAAGAGCGATACCCGGAGCTCTTCCAGCAGCCAGCGAAACGCCTCGAGCGCCGGTTCAACTCGCCCCGCCTGCTGATTTCGGTCCGCCCGTTCCCGGTAGCGCTGCCAGAACCCGGCAATCTGCTCGGCGTGCCTCGCGTCCCGGTCGGGTCGTTCGCCGAATTTGGCGAGGCGCCGGTCGAGCGCCTTAAGGTACCGGGGCAGGTGCTGCAACTGCGACCACGGCGTGGCGGAAAAAAAACCGGGATACACAAGCGCGTCGCGCTGCGCCCTCACTTCCCCACCGAGACGCGACTGTGCCGACGGCAGGTTCGCGAGCCTTTGGGCAAGCGCCGCGTGCTCGGACGCAATCACCGTCAGCAGCCTGAATGCCCCTTCGGCCACGGCCGGCAGACGTGTCCGCGCACGTTTGACCTGCTCGGTGAAGGCCTGCTCGTTGCGGGGCAGCGCGTCGTCCCCAAGGAAGGCCCTGTCCATCGCCGCGGTCAGCACATCGGCAAGCAGCCGGTCGCTCTGAATCGTGGTCTTCAACAGCAGGCCCGCCTGGGCGAATCCCGGACCTCCCTTGTCGAAGCGCGCAGCCGCATCCTTGAGCGCCAGCTTGAGCAGGCGCATGATGCCGGCGCGCGTCGACGCATCTGCGGCGTCGCGCGTGTCCTGCATCGCCAGCGAAACGCTGTCGCCATCATCCACCAATGCGGGATAGCCGATCAGCCGTTGCGCGCCACGCGTGATGGCCAGCGTTTCGGGCAGGTCGCCGAAGTCCCACTTCCTGAGCCCCTTCCTCTCGATGCCTTCGCCGGCCGCCGCAAACGACAACTGAGCAGCTTCCCCCAACTGCGCGCGCAATGCAGACATATCGCGGCCCATGGCCAATTCGCCGCCGGCCGCATCGACCACGCGCAGATTGACGACGAGGTGGGCGGGAAGGTCGCTGCCGTCCCACACATCCGGCGGCGGCGCGTCACCGAGGCGGTCTTTCAAATAGCCGCGCAACGCGTCCGGCAGCGGCGCTGTCGGATCCGGCGAGGACTCGAGGAAGGCAGTGACGACTTCCGGCAACGGGATCAAGCGGTTGCGCCACGCCTTGGGCAGCGCTTTCAGGCAATGCGTGACCTTCTCCCGGATCATGCCGGGGACCAGCCACGTAAGCCGCGCGTCGTCGAGCTGGTTCAGCAGGGACAAAGGCGCTGTCAACGTCAGGCCGTCGAGCGGATGGCCCGGAGAGAAACGATACTTGAGCGGCAGTTTCGTGCCCGCCAGCTCGATTTCGGCGGGAAACAGCTCGACCGTGACCTGCGTCGCGGCGTGCCGCATCAAATACTCGCGGGTAAGAAACAACGCGCGCGGATTCGTCTCTTCCGCCTGCACACGCCACCGTTCGAAGGCGACCAGCGAATGCATGTGCGCAGGCAGCAGTTCCGCGTAGAACGCCGCAATGGTCTCGTCGTCGACCAGCACGTCCTGCCGCCTGGCCTTGTGTTCGAGTTCGGCGACGTCGGCAACCAGCTTCCTGTTGTGGGCCAGGAACAGGCCTTTGGTGGCCAGTGCGCCGGGTACCAGTGCCTCGCGGATGAACACCTCGCGCGCTGTGGCCGGGTCGATCGCGCCGAACGAAACCGTCCTCCTCGCCACCAGCGTCAGCCCGTACAGCGACACGCGCTCGCTCGCGACCACCTCGCCGCGTTTTTCCTCCCAATGCGGTTCGAAATAGTCGCGGGTCACCCGCGCGCCGGCGACTTCCTCGATCCACTCGGGTTCGACCTTGGCTGCGCAGCGCGCAAAAAGCCGCGACGTCTCCGTGAGCTCGGCGGCGAGAATCCACTTGTTTGGCAAACCGCTCGCGGCACCCCCGCCCTTTCGCGCGAGTCCGGAACCCGGATGGAGGTAGAACTTGGCACCGCGCGCACCCAGATAGTATTCGTCGGCATCGGCCTTGACGCCGATATTGCCTAGCAGCCCTGCCAATACCGCCTTGTGCAACATTGCGTAACGCGCCGGCTCCGTGGTCGGCGGAAGCTGCGGCGACCACTTCCAGCCCGCTTCCGCAAGCGTTGCGACCAGTTGCTGATGAACGTCGCGCCACTCGCGCAGTCGCAGCCAGGATACGAACTGCGCCCGGCACGCGTCGACCAGCTTGCGGTGCGACATCTTCTGCGCATCAGCATCACCGAAAAACTCCCACAACGCGACCAGCGACAGGAAGTCCGAATGGTTGTCGCGAAAGCGCAGATGCGCCTGGTCCGCGGCTTGCTGCCGTTCCAGTGGCCGCTCGCGCGGGTCGGGCACGGCGAGCGCGCTCGCGATCACCAGCGCCTCGGGCAGGCAGCCCGCGTCGCGTGCAGCGAGGACAATGCGGCCGATGCGGGGGTCGAGCGGCAGTCGGGCAAGTTCGCGGCCGAGCGGCGTCAACCGGCGGTCGTCGTCGACGGCGCCCAATTCCTGCAACAGCTGATAGCCGTCGGCAATCGCGCGCGGCCCCGGCGGCTCGAGAAACGGAAATGCATCGACGGGGCCCAGGTCGAGCGAGGCCATGCGCAGGATCACCGCGGCGAGCGATGAACGCAGGATTTCCGGATCCGTGAATTTCGGGCGGGCCGCAAAATCGTCGTCGCCGTACAGCCGCACGCAGATGCCATCCTGCACGCGGCCGCAGCGTCCGGCGCGCTGGTTGGCCGCGGCTTGCGAGACCTTTTCGATCTGCAGCAGCGTGGTCTTGTTGCGCAGCGAATAGCGCTTGACCCTGGCTAATCCCGCGTCGATCACGTAGCGGATCCCCGGCACCGTAAGCGAGGTTTCCGCGACGTTGGTGGCGAGCACGATCCGCCGCCCATTGCCGGGGGCAAAAATTCGCTGCTGATCGGTCACCGAAAGGCGCGCGAACAACGGCAGGATTTCGACCTGCGCCGCGTACGGACGCCGGGTGAGGGCGCGACGCAGCAGGTCTCCGGTTTCCCGGATTTCGCGCTCTCCCGGCAGGAACACGAGGATGTCGCCCGGCCCTTCGCGCCACAGTTCTTCGGCCGTGTTGACGATCGCCTCTTCCAGGTCCTCCTCGTCGTCGGCCTCGTTCGGCGACACCGCTTCGCCGGCGCCCTTTCCGAGCGGGCGATAGCGCACGTCGACCGGGAACACGCGCCCGGACACCTCGATCACCGGCGCCGGCTCAGCCGCAGTTCCGAAATGCCGCGCAAAGCGATCCGCGTCGAGCGTGGCCGACGTGATGACCACTTTCAGGTCGGGCCGCGTGCGCAGCAACTGCTTCAGATAGCCCAGCAGGAAATCGATGTTGAGGCTGCGCTCGTGCGCCTCGTCGACGATGATCGTGTCGTAGGCTTCGAGACGCCGGTCACCCTGTGTCTCCGCGAGCAGGATGCCGTCAGTCATCAGCTTGATATAGGCATCGGGCTTCGTGTGGTCGGTAAAGCGAAACTTGTAGCCGACGGCCTCGCCCACCGGTTGTCCCAACTCCTGCGCGATGCGCGTGGCGACCGCGCGCGCAGCGATCCGCCGGGGCTGCGTATGACCGATCAGGCCGCGCTCGCCGCGACCTGCCGCCAGACAGATCTTGGGCAGTTGCGTCGTCTTGCCCGAGCCCGTCTCACCGCAGACAATGACCACAGGATGCTCACGAATCACGCGCGCAATCTCCGCGGCTCGCTGCGCGACCGGCAGGTCCGGTGGATAGGTAATGGCCGGCTTGCCCCGGGCGCGTGCCTCGCACCTGGCAATCGAACGTTCGAGGTCGTCGCCCAGGCGCGACCATTCAGCGGCGGGTGCATGCCGCGTCCGGGCGCGATCGATACGGCGGGCCAGGCGGGCGGCGTCCCGGGCCATGGCCAACGGCAATCGTGCCTCAAGCGAACTGAGCACCGAACTGTAGAGCGAGGGGGCGGCTGAGGTCATCGGAGGGTTATCATTATCCCTTGCAAGCGTCAGCCTGGCGCGTGCGCTACGACCGGGAGGTCCGTCCCATGCTTTCCTCAATTGTTTGCCGGTCCAGGCGAACGCTCGTTTCCACCGCAATGGCAGTCATGCTCGCAGCCACCGCCATGGCAGTCGATGCGGCGACGCTGCGCTGGGCAGGCCGCGGCGATATGCAGACGACCGATCCGCATTCGCAGAACGAGAACCTTACCAACAACATCAATTCGCTCGTCTACGAATTTCTACTGAGCCGGGACAAGAAACTGGGGTTGGTGCCGGCGCTCGCAGAATCCTGGACGCAGGTCAATCCGACCACGTGGCGGTTCAAATTGCGGCCGGGCGTCAAATTCCACGACGGCACGCCGTTCACCGCGGACGACGTCGTATTCAGCTTCGAACGCGCGCGCGCCGACACGTCGCAGCTGCGCGTCTATGCCAACGCCTCCGGCATCCCGAAGAAGATCGACGATCTCACCGTCGAATTCACGACCAACGGTCCCAATCCGGTCGAACTCGAGCACATCCAGACAATCAACATCATGAGCAAGGCATGGTGCGAGAAGAACCGCGCCACCAAGCCGCAGAACTTCACGCAGAAAGAGGAAATGATCACCGCACGACAGGCCAACGGCACCGGCCCGTACGTGCTCAAGGCGCGTGAACCCGACGTCAAGACCGTGCTCGTCAAGAACCCCAATTGGTGGGGACTCAAGGCGGGCAGGTGGGAAGGCAACGCCGACGAGGTGGTCTACACGCCGATCGTGTCGGATGCAACGCGAGTCGCGGCGCTGATCTCCGGCGAAGTCGACCTGGTCAACGACCCGCCGCCGCAGGACGTGCCGCGCCTCTCGCAGACACCGGGGATCAAGATTCTCGAGGGCACCGAAAACCGTATCGTGTTCATCGGCATGGACCAGTCCCGCGACGAATTGCTGTACTCGAACGTCAAGGGCAAGAATCCGCTGAAGGACAAGCGCGTCCGCGAGGCGCTCTACTATGCGATCGACATCGAGGCCATCAAGAAGAACACGATGCGCGGATTGTCGGCACCCTCCGGCGCGATGCTGCCGTCGACGTTGCAGACGACGCCCGAGATCGAGAAGCGTTTGCCCTACGACCGCGAGCGCGCGAAGAGACTGCTGGCCGAGGCCGGCTATCCGAATGGCTTCGAGGTGACCCTCGACTGCCCGAACAACCGTTACATCAACGACGAGAAGATCTGCCAGGCGCTGGCGGCCATGTGGTCGCAGGTCGGTGTGAACACCAAGGTCAACACCATGCCGCGCGCAGTGTACTTCCCCAAGCTCGAGAAGAACGACACCAGCATGTACATGCTGGGCTGGGGCGGCGGAACCACCGACGCCATCTTCATTCTGCAACCGGTGCTGGCCACCAAGGACGGCAAGGGCGACGGCGACTACAACTACGGCCGCTACACCAACCCGAAGCTCGACGACTTGCTGGCAAAGATCAAGGTCAATGTCAACGCGGAGCAGCGGCTGAATGACATCCACACGGCGCTGCTCGCGCACAACGCGGAGACGAACCACATTCCGCTGCACCGCCAGGTGATCCCGTGGGCCGCGCGCGCCAACGTCACGGCCGTGCATCGCGCCGACAACCAGGTCATGCCGTACTGGGTGACAATCAATTAAAGGTCCATCGGATCGCCATCGGCGTTCCAGACAGTCGAACGGCGCGGCCACCCCGCGCCGTTTTCCATTCCGCCGCTCAATCGTGCTGGTAAGCAGGCAGCGGTCGGGCAATGTAGCGCGTGACGGCCCAGGCCACCACCACCGTAACGGCCGCTCCGACGGCAAACAGAACCCATGCGCCGGAGGTCCGCTCTAGCGCCGCGTTGCGCGCGGCCTCGAGCACCATGCCGGTCGCGAGGAAGGACGGAATTGCGCGCAGGTCATAGCGCAGCACCCACCACAGGAGCGCGAAGCTCACGAGTCCTTTGACGATCCCGCGCAGTAGCGCCGCTTCAGGTTCGCCTCCTCCGGCCAGCGCGGCCGCGCACGAGATCAGCACGAGCAACAGCGCGGCCAGCCATGGCCGAAGGGTCCAGCCACGTGTGCCGCGATCGAGCAGATAGAGCACGAACAGGGCCGCGCCGCTCGCCCCCGCCAATCCGATCGGGTCGACCAGCGCGCCCACGACCGGCCACCCCAGCGTCGCCAGCTTCAATACGGGCGACAGCGGCGCAGTGTGCGGCTCCAGCATTCCGGAAACGGCGGCCAGTCCGGCCACTGCAAGCGCGACTGCGACACCGACCGCCCATGCCGGCAAGCGCGTCGCAAGGTTCACCGGCGATTTCGTTCGCGCGTACCAGGCGCCGACGCCGGACAGCAATGCCGCAAGCCCCGCGGCCAGCAGCGCGGCAAACAAGCCGCCGACGATAGTCGTTGCCAGTTGCGAAGGCACCGGCTCCGCGGTGCGCAATTGCAGCGCCATCTCGGGCCAGGCATTGGCCAGGTCAACGGCCCCGACGATGAAGACCAGCGCGCCGACGGTGAGCAACGCGCGCCTGTCGCAATGGCCGTGGTTCCAGCTGATTACCGCAAAGACCAGCGCAGCCAACGCTCCCAATGCGGCGGCGAACCCGCTGGAGTACCTGACGATCTGCAGCCGATTGTCGCGCTCGGTCTCGGCCCGTTGCCACGCCTCCGGGACGAAAACGGAACGGCCGGCGGAGACCACCTCGTCGCCCGCCAGCACTACCTGAATGCGCGCTTCACCGTCCCTGCCCACGAAGACCTTCGGGTCGGCAAACACAATGGTCCAATCGCTGCGCGCATCGCGCTTCGTCTGGTCCGCAGTGCGCAACTGCAATGTGGATGAGTCGAGTCCGAACTGCTCGCGCACCACCCATTGCGCGCGAGCAAGCGCGGCTTCGCGCTCGAGGTTCGCGCCGCTCGCAGCTTCGGGCAGCCGATGCCGGACCTGCCGGATCTGGCCGTCGCCGACCACGGTGACCCGCCATTCCTCGGCGCGGTCCGCGACGTCGCCGTCGAAGCGCGCGAAGCGTACTTCCCACAGCGGAGGCGCCAGCGTGTTGCCGGCGAGTGCGCGATAGACATCCGCACCCGCCTCGCGCCATACAAAGCGTTCCGCCAGGCTCTGGCCCGACTCCGCGCCGCCAGCGCGGATGCCGGAGAACTGCCGCCATTCGGGTCCCAGCGCCACGCCGCGACCGGCGAGCGCGGCGACGGCCGCGACCTCGGCGCCCGCGCGGTCGATCCGCAGTGCCGGCACGTCCGACTGAAACGGCGTGCAGACAAGCCAGGCCACTGCGCCCGCGAGCCCCATCCATGGCAACGCGCGTTGCAGCATGGCGGCACGGGCGCCGACCGCTTCCATACCAGTGTGCCGCAACAACACTCGGGCCGTTGCCGCCGCTGGCTGCCACGCACGGTTCCACAAAGCGGCGGGCAATTCCTGCCACGCGCCGGCTTGCCAGCGCCGAACGCCGATCACCACGAGGGGGAGCGCAGCTGTCGCGATGACGATGGCCCGCTGCATCCATGCGCCAGGGGCATCGACCAGGAACAGCGGGATCGAGAACAGCGACAGGTCGAAGAGCGCGTGCAACAGGATCGTCGGCAACAGGCCGAAGCGCAGGTAGATGAGCGCCCACAGTATCGCCGGAAGCAACAGCTCGACCAGCCGCGAATACGCCGGGAGTCCCGGATAGTTGGCGTGGGCCCCGGCAAAGATCACCGCCTGCAGCACCACCGCGAAAGCGATCCAGTACGCGCGCTGACCAAAGCGCGCGCCGAGCAATGCGGCCATGGCCAGCGGAATCGCGCGGAAGACGCATTCCTCCATGAAGCCCGCCTGCAGCGAAATGGCGATGGGCGCCAGCGCCGGCACGGCCGAGGACAGCACATTGGGATCGGTGAGCGACTCCGATGGCTGCCACCAGCCAAGCCACTGGTTGGTCACATAGTAGAACGCCGAGATGAGTGCCAGCTCGACCGGCACGAACAGGAAGCCGCCCGCGGTCCGTCCGAGTACCTGCGTAGTCGCGCCCGCCTCGCGCGACCACAGGCGCCAGAGTTGCGGGTGGTGCGGAAATGCGCGCCGGGTCAGGCTCTCGGCCGCCATGAACGCGAGCCCGTATCCGAACGTGCCGCCAATCAGCGCAAGCAACGCCATGCCGACCTGCTGCACCCAGAAGGTTCCGACCGTTTCCGCAGTATCGAACCCGAACCACGCGGCGGGCGCCGACGCCAGCACCGTCAAAGCCATCAGACCGCCGATGACGCCTCCCGCCGCCAGCGCGGGCCGCCACAGCAGCCAGCGCCGTCGCAGCAGCCACAGGACGGCAAGAATGCATCCGCCGATGCCGTACAGCGCGCCCGCCGCCAGGCTGGCGAAATTTGCGATCGTGTTGTTCGCGCTGCGCAGCTCCTGAAAGCGGCGTTCGAATTTCTCCGGTATATGCACGTAAGGCACGACGCCGGTCAATTCATCACCGTTGACCGTGACGCGCAGGCGGATGCTTGCGCCGGCGAATCGTTCAGCGCGCTCGAACACGAACTGGTGATCGACCCGCCCCGTCGGCCGGGTCTCCTGCGACTGTTCGAGCAGTTGGTAGGGTCCGAAGTCGACCTGCCAGTCGTCGTGTGCCCTCGTCCGCGCGATATCGAGTGCCGCCGCCGGATCGAGCGCCTTGCTCCCGTCGTTACGAACGTAGGTCTCCGGCAGGCGGCGAGAGAAGCCGTCGAGTGCACCATCCGGTCGGAACCGCACCAGCGCTTCTTCAACCACGCCGGGCTTGAACAGCCGCACTTCCCACCAGTAGGGCGCATAGACGGTCCCTTCGACCATTTGCGCAAACGCCGGCTTGCCGCCCCCCTCCAGCTCAATGTAGTTCTGCGCGCCCTGGTCGTTGCGGAAGCGCACCGCGGTGTGCGGTTCGAACGCGACGAGATTGCGCTCCTTTGCCAACTCCAGCGCCTTGTTGACGGCCTCATGCCGCGCGAGCCTGATGTCCAGATTGATGAGGGGGATGGCGAGCGGGAACAGTCTCCAGGCGAGCACGAGACAAGCCAAAGCGAGCGCTGCGTAGGCGATCCAGAAGGCGGGCTTGCGGGTGATGCCGGTCATGGCTTCCTGACTTCTATGACGCCCTCGGCGGCCAGCCGGGCAATCGCGGCATCGGAGAGCGCGAGACGCTCGCGCAGTACCTGCTGCGTATGTTCGGCCAGCAAAGGCGGCGGTCGGTCCGCGACAACACCCGTCTCCGACATCCTGACCGGTGAATTTATCTGCGGAACGCGGCGGGCAAGCGGGTGCGGCATGTCGAGCAACATGCCCCTTGCCAGCACTTGCGGATCGGCGAAGACCTGGTCCAACTTGTTGATCGGACCGCAAGGCACGCCGACTTCTTCCAGTGCGGCGAGCCACTCGCGTTGCGTGCGGTTCGCGATCGCCTCGGCGACCATGGGTACAAGTACGGCGCGATACCGGACGCGGTTTTCGTTGCGCGCAAAGCGTTCGTCGCGCGCCCAGTCGGCGCGTCCGGCGACGTCGCAGAACTTCGCAAACTGGCCGTCGTTGCCGACCGCCAGGATCAGGTGGCCATCGGCGCATGCGAACACCTGGTACGGCACGATGTTCTGGTGTGCATTGCCCGCACGCCCGGGTGGCGTTCCGGCCACGAGATGATTCATTCCCATCACCGCCATCATCGCCACTGCGGAATCGAAGAGGGCCAGATCGAGCCGCTGGCCCTGACCCGTGCGGTCGCGATGCGCGAGTGCGGCCAGGATGGCCACCGCCGCATACATGCCGGTCATGAGGTCGGTGATCGCGACACCTGCTTTCTGCGGACCGCCGCCCGGCAGGTCATCGCGCTCGCCGGTGACGCTCATGAAACCGCTCATGCCCTGGATGATGAAGTCGTAGCCGGCGCGATCCGCGTACGGCCCATCCTGACCGAAGCCGGTGATCGACGCGTAGACGAGGCGCGGATTCAACGCAGCGATGCTCACGTGATCGAGCCCGTACTTGGCGAGGCCACCCACCTTGAAGTTCTCGACCAGCACATCCGCCTGCCGTGCCAGATCGCGGACGATGCGCTGGCCGGAGGGCTTGGTGAAATCGACGGCTACCGAAAGCTTGCCGCGGTTGCACGCCAGGTAATAGGCAGCCTCAGACGTGTCCCGGCCTTCGGCGTCCTTGAGAAACGGCGGACCCCAAGCGCGTGTGTCGTCGCCGCTCCCCGGACGCTCGATCTTGATCACCGTGGCGCCCAGGTCGGCCAGCAGCTGCGTGCACCACGGGCCGGCGAGCACGCGCGACAGGTCGAGGATGGTCAGGTGGGAGAGCGGTCCGGGCATGGGCGTCACGAAATGCGCGCCTCGGCGATCGGCCGCGCGTTGGTCTTCCAGGAACCGGGGATTCTACGCACTGGCACTGCAGCCGGCGCGATGCGGACGCACCGCGCCGGAAACACTTTACTGTTGCCGGCCACCCTTGATGTTGCCGGCAACGCCGCCGGCGATGCCGCCTATGGCAGCACCCGTCCAGCCGCTGCCTCCGGCAATCGCCGCGATCCCCGCACCCGCCGCGGCACCGATCGCCGCGCCGCTCATCGTTCCCTGCTGCTGCGCGGACATGTTGGTGCATCCGATCACAATACCGGCAGCCGCAACTGCCACAATCAGTCCAAGTCGTTTCATGTTCGTGTCTCCGCTATTTGTTCTTGGCCAGGCCCGGCACGACCATCTCGAACCAGATCGTTTCAATTACCGGGCGCTGCAGCTTGTCCGGATTCGCCGCGTACCACTTGTCGAGACCTTCGCGCACGCTATCGAGGGTCTGGCCCTTCATGCCCCGCGTAACCCGCGGCACGATGCTCTGCGCATCGGCGGGCGGGCTGGGATTCTCATACGCCGCCTCGACCTGGATGATGTTGGCGATGCCGACCAGGTACGCCTTCTTCACCTGCTCCGAAGACTGGGTCCACAGCGCGCCGGTGACCAGCGGAATTTCCTGTGCGTGGGCGCTGCCCCATGCGGCCGCCAACGTCAGGCAGGCGACCATCATCGCGGCGCGCAAATGTATTCTTGTTGCCATGAAGTTCTCCATGAAAGTTAAGGCTTCTGAAAACAGAAGGTGAGGCGCCCGCGAGGACTGAACATCTAAAACGTGTTCTCGACGGGATTTGACGACGGGTGCAACTGTAGCTGAACATCGGGCGTAATGGCGAAGTTCGGTGTCAAGTGTAGACGATGGCCGTTCGATCTGTCTGCACTGCACGCCGACGACGCGTGCGGGACCGAAATCAGGATTTCAGCGCAATCAGAACTTCGTCGAGCATCTTCTTCGCATCGCCGAAGAGCATCCGGTTGTTGTCCTTGTAGAACAGCGGATTGTCGACCCCCGCATACCCGGACGCCATGCTGCGCTTCATGACGATGGAGTTCTTGGCCTTCCACACTTCGAGCACAGGCATGCCGGCGATCGGGCTCGACGGGTCGTCCTGGGCCGCCGGGTTCACGATGTCGTTCGCGCCGATCACGATCGCGACGTCGGTGTCCGGAAAATCGTCGTTCAGCTCGTCCATCTCGAACACGATGTCGTAGGGCACCTTGGCCTCGGCCAGCAGCACGTTCATATGTCCGGGCATGCGGCCGGCCACCGGATGGATGCCGAACCGGACATTGATGCCCTTTGCCCGCAGCGCCTGGGTTATTTCATTTACCGTGTGCTGCGCCTGGGCAACCGCCATGCCGTAACCCGGAACGATGATGACGTTCTTGGCGTCCCGCAGCAGTTCGGCCGTCTCCGCGGCCAGGATTGGGTTCACTTCGCCTGCGGGTTGCACGGTGCCAGCCGCGGCGGGCGCGCTGCTGTCGGTGCCGAAGCCGCCGGCGATCACGCTCAGAAAGTTGCGATTCATCGCCGAGCACATGATGTACGAGAGGATCGCGCCGCTCGAACCCACCAGCGCGCCAACCACGATAAGCAAGTCGTTGTTGAGCATGAAGCCGGTGGCGGCCGCCGCCCAGCCGGAGTAGCTGTTGAGCATCGACACCACGACCGGCATGTCGGCGCCGCCGATGGCCATCACCATGTGCACGCCGAAGAGCAGCGCAACGACCGTCATGACGATCATCGGCGTCATGGCTTCGGCCACGCTGTGGGCATTGATGAACGCGTATCCGAAGTAGATCACCGCCAACAGGCCGGCGAGGTTGAGCAAATGCTGGCCCGGCAGCAGGACCGGCTTGCCGGTGATCTTGCCGGAGAGCTTGCCGAAGGCGATCACCGAACCCGAGAACGTCACCGCGCCGATCAGCACGCCCAGGTACATCTCGATCTCGTGGATCGTGTTCTCCGCCGGCGTCAGGCTGACCGACACCGCCGGATCGACGAAGTTGGCGTAGCCCACGAGCATTGCGGCCAGACCCACGAGACTGTGCATCAGCGCCACCAGCTCCGGCATCTGCGTCATCTGCACGACGCGCGCCGCATATAGTCCGATCGCCGCGCCGACCGCCATCGCGCCGATGATGTACGGCAGTCCGGCGGTGGTCACCTGCACGCCGAATATCGTGGCGACCACGGCGATCGCCATGCCGATCATCCCGTACAGGTTGCCGCGCCGGGACGTTTCCTGGTTGGACAGGCCGCCCAGGCACAGGATGAAGAGGATCGTGGCTCCGATGTAGGAGACCGTGGAAAGGCTGGAGGTCATCTATTTTCTTCCTTACTTGCGGAACCTCATTTGCGAAACATCTGCAGCATGCGCTGGGTCACGGCGAAGCCGCCGAACATGTTGATCGTGGCGAGCGCGATGGCGGCCACCGACAGCCAGCGTATCCACTCTTCCGGGCGCGACAGATCGGCCGATATCTTGGACAGGTCCGGCGCGATCTGCACCAGCGCTCCGATGGCGATGATGCTGCTGACCGCATTGGTCACGCTCATCAGTGGCGTGTGCAGCGCGGGCTTGACGTTCCACACCACCATGTAGCCGACGAAGCAGGCCAGGATGAACACGGTGAAGTGGCCGAGGAAGCTCGACGGCGCAAAGCGGCCGACCAGCAGGAACAGGAGCGCGCCAACGCCGAAGATAACCGCCGTCTTCGTGCCGGACATCGGGCTCGCGTCGCCGTGACCGTGACCCTTCGCCTTCGCCACGACCGCGGCGGGCTTTGCGGCGGCAACAGGTGCAACAGACAACTTGGGCGGCGGCGGAGGCCATGTGACCTCGCCCTGGTTGATCACCGTCGTGCCGCGCAGGACCTCGTCCTCCATATTGATCTTGACCGCATCGCCTTCGATGCTCTTCGTCTTGATCATGTCTTCCATCAGGCGGAAGAGGTTCGTCGCATACAGCGTCGACGCCTGCTTCGCGAGGCGGCTCGGCAGGTCCTTGTAGCCGACGATGGTGACGCCGTGCCTGACCACGACTTCGCCGGGCACCGTCAACTCGCAGTTGCCGCCCTGCTCGGCGGCCATGTCGACGATGACGCTGCCCTGCTTCATCGACTTGACCATGTCTTCGGTAATCAGCTTCGGCGCGGGCTTGCCAGGAATGAGCGCCGTGGTGATGATGATGTCGACATCCTTCGCCTGCTTCGCGAACACCTCGCGCTGGGCCTTCTGGAAGCCTTCGCTCATCACCTTGGCGTAGCCGCCGACGCCGCTGCCCTCTTCGACGTAGTCGACGGGCACGTACTCGCCGCCCAGCGATTTGATCTGGTCGGCGACTTCCGGCCGCGTGTCGTTGGCGCGCACGATGGCGCCCAGGCCGGACGCGGCACCGATCGCCGCAAGACCCGCGACGCCGGCGCCGATGACGAAGACCTTCGCCGGCGGCACCTTGCCCGCCGCCGTGATCGAACCGGTGAAGAAGCGGCCAAATTCGTGCGCCGCCTCGATCACCGCCCGATAGCCCGCAATGTTGGCCATCGAGGACAAGGCGTCGAGCTTCTGCGCCCGCGAAATGCGCGGCACGCTGTCCATCGCCAGCACGGTGGCCTTCCTGGCGGCGAGCTGCTGTAACAGGTCGGGGTTCTGCGCTGGCCAGATGAAGCTGACCAGGACCTGTCCCTCGTGCAGGAAGCCCACTTCTTCGGTATTCGGGGCACGCACCTTGAAGACCAGGTCCGCCATCGCCCACAACCTGCTCCTGTCGGCGACGAGCTCGGCGCCGGCGGCACGGTAGGCATCGTCGTTGATCTGGGCGGCATCGCCCGCGCCCGCTTCGACGGCAACCCGGAAGCCCTGCTTGATCAGCTTCTCGACAACCTCGGGCACCGTGGCGACCCGCCTCTCGCCCGGGAAGACCTCTTTGGGAACTCCGATCAGCAATGACATTCCTATCTCCCTGAATACGACGACAGGCGGTGCCTGCGCTCAGCGCGGCGCGTCCGAATTGTTCTGGTAGTGGGATCGATACATCAGTTGGGATCGATACATCAAATGTGAGCCGCGATCGCCCGGCCCAGATCGACGGTGGTGGCGCGACCTCCGAGATCGGGGGTCTTCGGCGCGTCCTTGTCCGCGAGCACGCGCTCGATCGCCGCGACGACCGCGTCCGCAGCCGACTTGTAGCCCAGGAAGTCTAGCATCAGTGCGCCGGACCAGATCTGCCCGATCGGATTGGCTTGCCCCAAGCCGGCGATGTCGGGCGCCGAGCCATGCACCGGCTCGAACAGCGACGGAAACGTGCGCTCCGGGTTCAGGTTGGCGGACGGCGCGATACCGATGGTTCCGCACACCGCCGGACCCAGATCGGACAGGATGTCGCCGAACAGATTGGAGCCGACCACCACATCGAAGCGCTCCGGCCTCTGCACGAAATGCGCGCTCAGGATGTCGATATGGAACTGGTCGGTGCGGATGTCCGGATAGTCCTTGGCCACCGCGCTGAACCGCTCGTCCCAGTAGGGCATCGTGATCGAGATGCCGTTCGACTTGGTCGCGGAGGTGACATGCTTTGCCGGCCGCGTGCGCGCCAGTTCGAACGCGAACTTCACGATGCGGTCGACACCCTTGCGCGTGAATACCGATTCCTGGAACACGATTTCGCGCTCGGTGCCCTCGAACATCCGGCCGCCGACCGACGAATATTCGCCCTCGGTGTTCTCGCGCACGACGACGAAGTCGATGTCGCCCGGCCTCTTGTGTGCAAGCGGCGAAGGGATGCCGGGCATCAGCTTGCAGGGGCGCAGGTTCACGTACTGGTCGAAGCGCCGGCGGAACTGGATGAGCGAACCCCACAGCGACACGTGGTCGGGCACCGTTGCCGGCCAGCCCACCGCACCATAGAATATCGCCTCGAATCCGGACAATTGTTCGAACCAGTCTTCCGGCATCATGCGGCCGTGTTTCGCGTAGTAGTCGCAGCTCCAGTCGAATTCCGTGAAGGCAAATTCAATGTTGAATTTGCCAGCGACGGCCTCGAGCGCCCGCAGGCCTTCCGGGACCACTTCCTTGCCGATACCGTCGCCGGGCATCACCGCTATACGATGCTTGGTCATCCGCGCCTCCCGTGGAACCGGCAAATTCTAGCAGCCGGCCACAACTTAGGCCGAATGTCCTATGGGTACTGCCGCAATGCTTTCGTAAAATCGATGCCGCGGAATACAAGAGCAGATATTCCACGGAGGATCCGATGAGCGAACGCAACTACTGGATTGGTGTCGTTGCCAGGGACCATGTCGCCATCGGCGTCGGCGGCGGCTTCACTCAGCTGAACCACGGCAAGGCCGGACCTCTGGAGCGGATGCGCGCCGGCGACGGCTTCGCGTTTTACTCCCCACGCACCGCCTATCCGGACGGTCCGCCGCTGCAAGCGTTCACCGCCATCGGCCGGATCCGCGACGGCAATGTCTACCAGGCCGCGCAGACCAACGGAAGCAATCAGGGTTTCAATCCTTTCCGCCTTGACGTGGACTACCTGCCCGCACAGGACGCCCCGATCAAGCCACTCATCGATGACCTGTCGTTCATCCGCAGCAAGTCGCACTGGGGTGCGGCGTTCCGCTTTGGCTTCCTGCGCGTGCCGGAGGCCGATTTCGCGCGTATCGTTGCCGCCATGGGCCGCGATTTCTCGGCGGATTTTCCCGTGCCAGCGAGCCGTATCGCGGGAACGCCAACCTAGGAACGCCTATCGGGAAACTCGACGGAATGCACGGCCTGCGCTATCGTCGCGCCCAGTGCACGCAATGCAGGCGGGGGCAACGATGGGAAACATGGTGATCGCGCTGTTCCGGCCCAAGCCGGAAAAGGCGGCCGATTTGATGGCGTGCATGCGCGACCATCTGCCGGTGCTGCGCGCGCAAGGCCTGGCGACGAGCCGCCCGTCGATGATCCTGCGCGCGGCCGACGGCACGCTGCTCGAGATCTTCGAGTGGGTGTCGCAGGCGGCGATCGACGCCGCACACGACAATCCCGCCGTGCTTGCGCTGTGGCAGCGCTATGCGGCGTGCTGCGACTACGTCACGCTGGGCGACCTTGCCGAAGCCAAGACGATGTTCCCCGGATTCGCGCTGGTTGACGTGGTAGAGACTTGACGCGTCAAGCGCGCCATCGTCGCGCCGTGCTGTTCATGATCGTCGCGGCGATCTGCTGGTCCTCCGGCGGCGTCCTGGTGCGGCAGCTGTCGATCACCAACACCTGGGAAATCGTCTTCTGGCGCTCGCTGTTCATGGCGCTGTTCGTTGCCGGCGTCCTGCTGGCGATGCACGGTCGCGGCACGCCACGCGCGGTCTACGCGGTCGGCTGGCCGGGACTGCTGTCCGGGTTTTTTCTTTCCGGCACTTTCTTCTTCTTCATCGCGTCGCTGACGCACACGACGGTCGCCAACACGTTCGTCCTGATGAGCGTATCGCCATTCCTCGCCGCCATTTCCGGCAGGCTGGTGCTGAAGGAGCCGGTGCCGGGTCGTACGTGGGTCGCCATGACCGTTGCCTTCACGGGCATCGTCATCATGTTCGGCGACGCCATCGACTCCGGGCGCCTCCTGGGCAACGTGCTTGCATTCGGTGTGTCCATCTGCTTCGCCGCGCAGGTCACCATGCTGCGCAAGTTCCACGCCACGGTCGACATGCTGCCGCAGGTCATGATCGCAGGACTGTGGACGCTCGCGCCGGCGTTCCTCCTTGCCGGTCCGTTCGCCGCGACACCGCGCGACATCGCCACACTCGCGTTCATGGGTTGCGTGCAACTCGGGACCGGATGCCTGCTGGCGACGGCAGCATCACGGTCGCTGTCCGCAACGGAAATCGGGCTGCTGGCGCTGCTCGAGCCGATAATGGGACCGCTGTGGGTCTGGCTGCTGATGGGCGAGGACCCCGGCCGCAATGCGCTGCTGGGCGGCGTCATCGTGCTCGCGGCCGTCATCGCCAACGAGGCCTTCGCCGCATGGCGAGGTCGCGATCCGGTGTTGCACGAACCAGCCCCAGGACCATGATCGCGAGTGAGGACGGCGGCAATTTCATGGTGTGGTTCCGATGACGCTGCCAGATTTTCCCGCGGCCTTTTATCTGGTCGCCATCCTTGCGGTCCTCATCACGGGCATCGCCAAGGGCGCGTTCGGACAGGGTTCAGGCGGCATTGCAGTGCCAATGATGTCGATGTTCATCGCGCCACCCGAAGCTGCAGGCATCATGCTGCCGATTCTTTGCGCGATGGATCTGTTCAGCGTCCACGCGTACCGCGGCCAGTGGTCGCGCGAACATCTTGCGATCATGCTCCCCGGCGCGCTGGTCGGCATCGCAATTGGCGCGATTGCCTTCGGCACGCTGCCGGTCAATGGCGTACGCCTGCTGCTCGGCATCATCAGTGTGACCTTCGCGCTCAACCAATGGTTCCGGTTCACTGAGCGCATCGCGGCGCGCTTCGCCGCACAGCGCGGACAACCCGGTGCCGCGTGGGGCGTGTTCTGGGGCGTCATTTCCGGTTTCACGAGCACGCTGGCGCATGCCGGCGGCCCGCCCTACGCCATCTACATGCTTGGACAACGAGTCGACAAGACGCTGTTCGTCGGCACGTCCGCGGTCTTCTTCCTCATCGTCAACTACACCAAACTCGTTCCATATTATTTTCTGGGGCAGTTGAAAGGCGGCAACCTGACCACAGCACTTCTCTTCGCGCCGTTGGTGCCGATCGGCGTGTGGCTCGGCGTCCATCTCCATCGCACCGTTTCGCAGCGGACATTTTTTAATCTGAGCTATTCATTGCTGCTGGTGACCGGCGTCAAACTGATCTGGGACGCCGTCGCGGGCGGCAAATGAGCAGCGAACGCCGCATTGCGCTATGATGCGCGCCTCAGCCTTGGAGGCCTTCGCATCCATGAAGCAGACGTTCCTGGATTTCGAGCAGCCGATCGCCGAACTGCAGCAGAAGATCGACGAGCTGCGGTTCGTGCATGAGGACTCCGCGGTAGACATTTCCGACGAGATTTCGCGGCTGGCCAAGAAGAGCCAGCAGCTCACGAAGGACATCTACGGCAAGCTCACTTCGTGGCAGATCGCCCACGTCGCCCGTCATCCGCAACGGCCATACACCAAGGACTACATCGACGGCATGTTCAGCGGATTCCGCGAACTGCACGGCGATCGCACCTACGCCGATGATCCCGCGATCATTGGCGGCCTCGCTCGTTTCAATGGGCAGCCCTGCATGGTGTTGGGCCACCAGAAGGGCCGCGACACCAAGGAAAAAATCCATCGCAATTTCGGCATGCCGCGACCCGAGGGTTACCGCAAGGCGCTTCGCCTCATGAAACTCGCGGAAAAATTCGGGCTCCCACTGTTTACCTTCGTCGACACGCCGGGCGCCTATCCGGGTATCGGCGCCGAGGAACGCGGCCAGTCGGAGGCGATCGGCCGCAACCTCTACGAAATGGCGGGCCTGCGCATCCCGATCATCAGTACGGTGATCGGCGAAGGCGGCTCGGGCGGCGCCCTGGCCATCGCCATTGGCGACATTACGCTGATGCTCCAGTACGCAACGTATTCGGTGATTTCACCCGAAGGCTGCGCATCGATCCTCTGGAAATCGGCCGACAATGCGGCCGAGGCGGCGGAAACACTCGGCATCACCTCCGCGCGGCTGAAGCAGCTGGGACTCATCGACAAGGTCGTCAGCGAGCCCTTGGGCGGCGCACATCGCGATCATCCCGCGATGATGATCCCGCTCAAGAAGGCCCTGACCGAAGCACTGCGCCAGTTGCAGGAGCAGCCGATCGAAACGATCCTCGAGGCGCGGGAGGACAAGATCCTGGCCTACGGCAAATTCAAAGAGATCTCCGCGGGCTAGCCGCTGCCGAAGCGTACCGGTCAACCGCGGCGACTCCAGACGACCATGCGGCGCGAACCCGACGACGCGACCGTCATGCTGCGCGACATCGTCCTCCGGTCGCTGGAGGCGCACGTGCCGGCGGGAACCAAACTGGCACTTGGATTTTCCGGCGGCCGCGATTCGGCAGTGCTCCTCGATGCCCTGACCGCCGTCGCGCCATCCCGCGGCAGCATGGTCGCGGCAATTCACGTCCACCACGGACTCTCCGCCAACGCCGACACCTGGGCACGGTCTTGCGCGGAACGCTGCACAGCGCTCGGGATCGCATGCGTGGTTTGCCGCGTCGCCGTCACCCGGCAGCCGCGCGCGAGCCTCGAAGCACTGGCCCGCCGCGCGCGCTACGACGCGCTTGCGGAGGCCGCGCACGGGATCGGCGCAAAGGTCGTTGCGCTCGCGCATCATCGCAATGACCAGGTGGAAACGCTGCTTCTGCAATTGCTGCGCGGCGCAGGGCCCCACGGCTTGGCCGCCATGCCCGCCCTGCGCGTGGACGCCTCTGGCGTAGCCTGGTGGCGTCCGCTGCTCGGAATCCCGCGCGCGCTCGTCGACGCGTACGCGCGCGACCGGCGGCTCGCGTGGATCGACGACGAAAGCAATGCCGACCGTTGCCACGCGCGCAACGCGTTGCGCCATTCGGTCATCCCGGCCCTCCTTGACATCGCGCCGCAAGCGGACGCCACGCTGGCACGCGCGGCATCGCATCAGGCCGAAGCCGCACAGTTGCAGGATGAGCTGGCACAGCAGGACGCCGGAAGTGCATTCGATGGCGCCACCTTGCTGCGCGCAGCGCTTGACCCGCTTGCACCGCACCGGGCGCGCAACGTGCTGCGGTGGTTCCTGCGGTGCAAGGGACTGCCTGCGCCGTCGACCGCGCGGCTCGCCGCGATGCTGGACCAGCTGCGCGGCGCGCGAGGGGATGCCGCGATCCGGCTCGCGCATGCGGGTGTGGAGATTGGCGTTCACCACGGCCGGATTGCGCTACACGCGACCCCACCCGAAGGGTTCGACGTGCGCTGGCAGGGCGAGGCGGAACTTGCGTTGCCGCATGGCACGCTCGCCTTCGGCCACGCCGATGGCGCCGGCATCGACCTCGCGCAGGTTGCGGGCGATGTGCACGTGCGCTCGCGGGTGGGTGGCGAACGGTTCCAGATGGCCGCCGACCGTCCGCGCCGGGCGCTCAAATCGATCCTGCGCGATGCCGGAATCCCATCGTGGGAGCGCCGCGGCCTGCCGCTTGTCTTCTGTGGCGACGCGCTTGCCGCGGTTGCCGGATTGGGGATCGACGCCGCCCTCTGCGCAGCGCCTGGCCGTCCCGGATTGACGGTCGCCTGGCATCCGCGGCCGATTTGATCCAGCGCAACCGGGTGCCTCCAATGTCTGTTGACAACCGGGGCCTGTACTAGGCCTAATTCGTCGGATCAGGGCTTCGCCAAGCACGACGCCCCCAAGGATTTTGCACCGTCCCGGAGGAATCATGAAAGTTTCGAACGTCGCCATCGTGCTTGCGGTCGCCTGCACCGCGCTTGCGCTTGCCGTGGGCACAGCGCATGCGCAGCAGCCCATCATCATCAAGTTCAGCCACGTCGTCGCCAACGACACTCCCAAGGGCAAGGGCGCGGAGTACTTCAAGAAACTCGCGGAGGAGCGCACGAAGGGCAAAGTCAAGATCGAGGTCTACCCCAACAGCCAGCTCTACAAGGATGGCGAGGAAATGGAGGCGCTGCAGTTGGGTTCGGTACAGATGCTGGCGCCATCGCTGGCCAAGTTCGGGCCGCTGGGCGTGCGCGAGTTCGAGGTGTTCGACTTGCCGTACATCTTCGACAACTACGAGGAGCTCCACAAGGTCACCGAGGGCCCGATCGGCAAGGCGCTGTTCCAGAAGCTGGAGAGCAAGGGCATCGTCGGCCTCGCGTATTGGGATAACGGTTTCAAGGACCTGAGCGCCAACAAGTTGATAAAGACACCTGCCGACGTCAAGGGTCTCAAGATGCGCATCCAGTCGTCGAGCGTGCTCGAAGCGCAGATGCGCGCGTTGGGCGCGATCCCGCAAAAGATGGCGTTCTCCGAGGTCTATCAGGGACTACAGACCGGCGTCGTGGATGGCACGGAGAATCCGCCATCGAATTTCTACACTCAGAAGTTCTACGAAGTGCAGAAACACAACACGCTGACCAACCACGGCTACCTGGGCTATGCGGTGATCGTGAACAAGAAGTTCTGGGATGGCCTGCCCGCAGACATTCGCGCCGCGCTCGAAAGCGCGATGAAGGATTCGACCAAGTTCGCCAACGACATCGCGAAGAAGGAAAACGAGGACGCGACAGAGGCCGTTCGCAAATCGGGCAAGACGCAGGTTCTGACGCTGACGCCAGCGGAAAAAGCCGTATGGAAGAAGGCCCTGGTACCGGTCCATCGGGAACTGGAAGGCCGCATCGGCAAGGACCTCATTCAGTCGGTATACAAGGAAACGGGCTTCACACCCTGACGCGGCGCACCACCGATTCGCACCCACGCCACTGCAGTGCCTTTACGGCCGCAGTGGCGTTTTGATATCCGAAGCGGCGCCGCCGTCGGCGCGAAGGGGGAGAGCAGCGATGTTGAAATTCCTGGACCACCTCGAGGAATGGCTGATCGCCTTCCTCATCGGCACGGCGACGGTGCTGATCTTCATTGCCGTCGTGCATCGCTACGCCGCCGGCCTGCCGATCCCGTACCTACAGGACTGGCTGCTCGCCATCAACCTGTCGTGGGCGCAGGAGCTGTGCATCTACATGTTCATCTGGATGGCCAAGTTCGGCGCCGCGTACGGCGTGCGCACGGGCATCCACGTCGGCGTCGACGTGCTGATCAATGCACTTCCGCCATCCACGCGACGCAAATACGTGCTGTTCGGCCTGCTCGCCGGCGCGCTGTTCACCTCCATCGTCGGCACGTTGGGCGCCAACTACGTCTGGGCGATCGGTCACACCGACCAGGTGTCGGCAGATCTTGAGTTGCCGCTGTGGATCGTTTACCTGTGCATACCCTGCGGTTCGTACCTGATGTGCTTCCGCTTCCTGCAGGTCGCCTGGCATTTCGCCAAGACTGGTGAACTGCCAAAGCACGACCACGCGCACGTCGAGGGTGTCGAAGACATCAACCCGTACAACATGCCTGACAATCTGCACCCGGCGGAAGCACCGATCGGGGGCCAGAAATGAGCGCGTCGCTGCGGTTCTGGTCGCTGCTGCCGCCGTTCATGGTGGTGGTGCCGCTGGCACTTTTCGCGGTCGGCGTCCATCTGCCCACGCCGCTAATCATCTTCCTGCTGCTGTTCGGGCTGATGCTGACCGGCATGCCGATCTCGATCTCGCTAGGCCTCACGGTGCTGACGTACATGTTCACGATGACCCAGGTGCCGATCACGGCCGTCGCGCTCAAGCTCTTCACCGGGATCGAGAAATTCGAGATCATGGCGATCCCGTTCTTCATCCTCGCCGGCAATTTCCTCACCCACGGCGGCGTAGCGCGGCGCATGATCAATTTCGCGACGTCGATGGTCGGCCACTGGTACGGCGGACTGGCGCTGGCGGGCGTGATGGCCTGCGCGCTGTTCGCGGCGGTGTCGGGCTCCTCGCCCGCCACTGTGGTCGCGATCGGCTCGATCATCCTGCCTGCCATGGTCAAGCAGGGCTTCCCCAAGTCGTTCGGCGCCGGCGTCATCACGACCTCCGGCGCGCTCGGCATCCTTATTCCGCCGTCTATCGTGATGGTGATGTATTCGGTCGCGACCAACACGTCGGTCGGCCAGCTGTTCATGGCCGGTGTCATCCCCGGAATCGTCCTAGCGACGATGCTCGGACTCACGACCTGGCACCTCGCGCGGAAGAACAACTACCCGCGCCTGCCGAAGGCGAGTTGGGCCGAGCGCTGGCGCACCTTCCGCGCGAGCATGTGGGGTCTGCTGCTCATCGTCATCGTGGTTGGCGGTATTTATTCCGGGATGTTCACGCCCACCGAAGCCGCCGCGATGAGCGCGGTTTACGCGTTCGTCGTCGCCGTGTATGTGTACAAGGACATGACGCTCGCCAAGGTACCGAAGGTGCTGCTCGATTCGGCCAACATGAGCGCGATGCTGCTGTACATCATCACCAACGCCGTGCTGTTCTCATTCCTGATGACATCCGAGCAGATCCCGCAGCTGATGGCGGCGTGGATGCTCGAGAAGGGTCTGGGCACCATCGCGTTCCTGCTCTTCGTCAACGTGCTGCTGCTGCTGGCCGGCAACGTGATGGAACCCTCGTCGATCGTGCTGATCATGGCGCCCATCCTGTTCCCGGTCGCGATGAAGCTGGGCATCGACCCCGTGCACTTCGGCATCATGATGACGGTGAACATGGAGGTCGGCATGTGCCATCCGCCGGTCGGCCTCAACCTCTATGTGGCGTCCGGCATCACCAAGATGGGCATTACCGAACTCACCGTCGCCGTGTGGCCATGGCTGCTGACGATGCTGGTCTTCCTGGTCGTCGTCACGTATTGGCCGGCACTTTCACTCTGGCTGCCGCAGACGCTCGGGATGATGCGCTAGCTGAGAGTTGGAAGACTCCGGGGTCATTCCGAGGAGCGCAGCTTTGAGGACGCTGCCGCGCTTCGCAAACGCATTTCGCGCAAACAGCGATTCCTCGCTGCGCCCTGGATGACACCGGCAGCGACGGCGAGCTGGACCCGGCTTGTGCCCACCGGGACGGTCGTCCCGCGCCAGTCACGTCGCCTGTGTCGACGTGCTATAATTTTGAATTCATTCGCTTTTATCCGTTTTTTACCTGTCGGAGCCGCTACATGGCAGTAGAACGTACGCTTTCCATCATCAAGCCTGACGCAGTTGCACAAAATGCGATTGGCGAAATTCTTTCCCGTTTCGAGAAATCCGGCCTCAAGATCGTGGCCGCGCGGATGGCCCGGCTGTCCCGTGCCGACGCCGAAGGCTTCTACGCCGTCCATCGCGAACGCCCGTTCTTCAAGGCGCTGGTGGATTTCATGGTCTCCGGACCCGTGATGATCCAGGTCCTGGAAGGCGACAATGCCATCGCCAGGAACCGCGAGTTGATGGGCGCCACCGACCCGAAGAAGGCGGCTGCGGGGACCATCCGCGCCGATTTCGCGCAGTCGATCGACGCCAATGCCGTGCATGGCTCCGATGCGCCCGAGACGGCCGCCGTGGAAATTGCCTATTTCTTTCCTGCGCTGGCGGTGTACAGCCGCTGAGGGGGACGTCAAAATCCTGAACCACAGAGAGCACAGAGAACACAGAGAAAGGCAAACACAGCTGCAGTTTCCTCTCCGTGCTCTCTTTGTGATTCTCTGTGCTCTCTGTGTTGAAGCTTTCGCTTTTCGTATTCATGAACTTGAATTAGCGTGGACATGACCAACCTGCTCGACCTCGACCCCGCCGGTCTCGCGACGTTCTTTGCCGAACGCGGCGAGAAGCCGTTTCGCGCGAAGCAGGTGGCGCACTGGATCCACCAGCGCTTCGTGGACGACGTCAACGCCATGACCGACCTGGCGAAGCCCTTGCGGGAGAAGCTCGCCGCTGACTCCGCGATTCGCGCGCCGACGGTCATCCGGGACACCACCGCCCCCGACGGCACACGGAAATGGCTGCTGGACGCCGGCGTTGGCAACGCCGTGGAATCGGTATACATCCCCGAGGACGACCGCGGCACGCTCTGCATTTCTTCCCAGGCAGGCTGCGCGCTCGACTGTGCGTTCTGCTCCACGGGCAAACAGGGATTCAACCGCAATCTGTCGACTGGCGAGATCATCGGCCAGCTGTGGCATGCCAACCGCACATTGCTCGCCGACGGCGTCACCGCGCCCTGGATAGAGCATGGCCGGCCGCCGATCACCAACGTCGTGATGATGGGCATGGGCGAGCCGCTCGCCAATTTCGACAACGTCGTGCCTGCGCTAAGGCTCATGCTGGACGACAACGCCTACGGCCTGTCGCGGCGGCGCGTGACGCTGTCGACCTCCGGCCTGGTGCCGCTGATGGATCGGCTGCGCGACGAATGCCCGGTGGCGCTCGCGGTTTCGCTGCACGCGCCCGACGATGCGCTGCGCGACCGGCTGGTGCCGATCAACCGCACGTATCCGCTTGCGGACCTGATGGCGGCGTGCGTCCGCTATCTCGAGCGCGCGCCCCGCGATTTCGTCACTTTCGAATACGTCATGCTCGATGGCGTCAACGACTCGCCTTCGCAGGCGACGTGCCTGGTCGACCTCGTGCGCAACGTGCCCTGCAAGTTCAACCTGATTCCGTTCAACCCGTTTCCGGGCACCGAGTTCCGCAGGAGTCCGCGCGAACGGATCACCGCATTTCAGGCGATCCTCGCCGACGCCGGCCTCGTGACCACGATCCGCAGGACACGCGGCGAAGGCATCGATGCCGCTTGCGGCCAGCTGGCCGGCCAGATCCAGGACCGCACCAAGCGCCGGCTGGCAACGCGTGTCGTGCCCGCCCCCGCTCCCTGATTCCCATCCTGAGGCAAGACACTTCCATGCGCCGCAATGCTTCCTGGCTGATCCCGATGCTTGCCGCGGTCGCGTTGGCGGCAGGCTGCACATCGACGAGCACCACCGCGCCTCCCACGGTGGTTCCTCCCGTGCCGCCACCGCCGCCGGTCGTCAAGGAAGCCCCGCTGCCCGTGCGCGCGAACCTCCGCGCCGAGCTGGCGGCGGGCTACTACGAGCGCGGGCAGATGGATGTCGCGTTGCAGGAACTGGCCGAAGCCGTGAAGCTCGACCCGACCAATCCGAAGATCTACAACGTCTACGGCCTGGTTTACGCGACCATGGGGCAGGATACCGACGCGGCGCGCAATTTCCGCAAGGCGCTCGAATTGGCGCCCAACGACTCGGAATTCCGGCAAAACTGGGGCTGGTACCTGTGCACGCATGGACAGGCCAGGGAATCGATCCCCGAATTCGAGACGGCGGCGCGCAATCCGCTGTACAAGTCTCCGGAAATCGCGCTGATCAACGCGGGCCGCTGCGCCGGCTCGCTGGGCGAGACCAAGCAGGCCGAGGCGTTCTTCAAGCGTGCGCTCGGCGTTTCACCGAACAATCCCCTGGCTGCGCTGAGCCTGGCGCAACTGACCTACAAGGAAGGGCGACTCCCGGAAGCGCGCGCGTTGATGAAGCCGGTCATGCAGCAGACCAATCCGCCTCCCGAAGCACTGGTGCTCGGCGCGTGCATCGAGCGCAAGATGGGTGACCGCAACGCCGAGGCGTCGTACATTTCGCAGTTGCGCAACCGGTATCCGGATTCCGCCGAGGCCAAGAACATCGCAACGGGGGCCTGCGAGTGACCGAGGGCGCCGACACGCTGGCCCACGACGCTGAGCCCGATGGTGGGGTGTCCGCAGGAACGCAGTTGCGCACGGGCCGCGAGGCCGCGGGACTTACGGTCGCCGCCGTCGCGCAGCAATTGAAACTGGCCCCCCGCCAGGTCACTGCGCTCGAAGAGGGAGATTACGCGAAGCTTCCCGGCCGCACCTTTGTCCGCGGCTTCGTGCGCAATTATGCGCGTTTGCTGCGACTCGATTCCGACGCCGTGCTGGCCGCGTTACCCGAGGCCGCCGTGCCGGCAGCACACGAACACCCGTCGCTGGCGCCAACACCACGGCCGATGGGCGAGTTGCCCGCCGATGCCCATACGCGCCCCAGCCCAGCGCGCTGGGCCATTCCGTTGGCGCTGGTGGCCGTTGTCACAGTGGCGGCGATCTATGAAATCGCGCGTCCGCCTGCGGAGCCGACCAAGCCAGCGCCGCCACCGGTCCATGCTGCCCCGATTGCCAATGCCGCACCTGCCATCGCGCCTGGCAACACGGCGACGGCACTCCCCAATCCTCTCGCCGTTCCCGACGACAAGACCGGCGGCGCGTCGAACAACGCAACCACCAGGGCGAACGCAGGCGACACGCCCGCCGCGCGCGTGCTCACTCCCGAGGCCGCCAACGCCCCGCTCGTCCTGACCTTCCAGGATGCGTCGTGGGTAGAGGTGCGGGATGGCGCCGGTGCGCTCATCCTCTCGGTCACCGGCAATGCTGGGGGCACGCAGGCGATCAGTGGCCGCCCTCCCTTCGAAGTAATCCTCGGCAATGCCGCCGCGGTCAGCGTGACGTGGCTGGGCATGCCCTTCGACACGGCGCCGTTCACCCGGCAGAACGTCGCCAAGTTCACGCTCAGGTAGGCCGCATGCAACGCCCCTTCATCACGCGCCGAACCTCGCGCCAGGTCGACATCGCAGGCATCCGTGTCGGCGGCGGCGCACCGATCGTCATCCAGTCGATGACGAACACCGACACCGCGAATGCGACAGCGACGGTTGCGCAGGTCAAGGCCCTCGCCGACGCCGGCTCGGAATTGGTGCGGATCACCGTCAACTCGGCCGAAGCAGCCGGCGCAGTTGCCGCGATAAGGGCGCAGCTCGACGCGATAGGCTGCAACGTGCCGCTGGTGGGCGACTTCCATTTCAACGGCCACAAGCTCCTGACCGACTACCCGGAGTGCGCGCGCGCGCTGGCGAAGTACCGGATCAACCCCGGCAATGTGGGAAAGGGCAGCAAGCGCGACCCGCAGTTCGTCGTGATGATCGAAAAAGCCATCCAATACGAAAAGCCGGTCCGGATCGGGGTCAACTGGGGCAGCCTCGATGCCGACCTCCTGGCGCGCCTTATGGATGAGAATGGGAAACTGAGCGCGCAAGGCGGTGAGCCGCTCGCGGCCGATGCCGTCATGCGCGAGGCGCTCATCACGTCGGCCATCGGCAGCGCGCAGCGGGCCGAAGAGCTGGGCCTGCCGGGGAATCGCATCATCCTGTCCTGCAAGGTGTCCGACGTGCAGGACTTGGTCGCGGTCTACGCCGAACTCGCGCGCCGCTGCGACTACGCGCTGCACTTGGGACTCACCGAAGCCGGCATGGGCAGCAAGGGTATCGTCGCGTCGACCGCAGCGATGGCCGTGCTGCTGCAACAAGGCATCGGCGACACTATTCGCGTTTCACTCACGCCCGAACCCGATGGCGATCGCACCCGCGAGGTCATCGTCGCGCAGGAGATCCTGCAGACGATGGGGCTGCGTTCGTTCACGCCGATGGTCATCGCGTGCCCGGGCTGCGGCCGCACCACCAGCACCTACTTCCAGTCGCTGGCGGAGCAGATCCAGTCATACTTGCGCGCGTCGATGCCGGCGTGGCGCCTGCGCTATCCCGGGGTCGAGAACATGCAGGTCGCGGTCATGGGCTGCGTGGTCAATGGCCCGGGCGAGTCGAAGCTCGCGAATGTGGGCATTTCCCTGCCGGGCACCGGAGAGACCCCTGTCGCGCCGGTGTTCGTCGACGGCGTCAAGACGGTGACATTGAAGGGCGACCACATTGCCAGAGAGTTCCAGGAACTGGTCCATGATTACGTCCGCGCGACCTACGGCGGCGAGGAACCGGCGCCGCACCTCAAACCTGACCGCAAGACCATCGCCGTCAAGGCGGTCGTGTAGGTTCCACGATGGCGACCGCATTGCAAGCCGTGCGCGGCATGAACGACGTACTGCCCGACGAGGCCCCGCTGTGGGAATTCTTCGAAGACACCGTGCGCGACGTGTTCCGCCAATACGGTTACCGGAACATTCGCACACCCATCGTCGAGAAGACCGAGCTGTTCGTCCGTGGTGTCGGCCAGGCGACCGATATCGTCGAAAAGGAAATGTACACGTTCGACGACAACGGCGAGAGCCTGTCGCTGCGCCCGGAAGGGACCGCGCCGACGGTGCGTGCGGCGCTCGAACACAATCTGCTCTACGACGGCCCGAAGCGACTTTGGTACAGCGGCCCGCTGTTCCGTCACGAACGTCCGCAGAAGGGCCGCTACCGTCAATATGACAGTTTCGGCGCCGAGGCCCTGGGGTTCGCCGGGCCGGACATCGACATCGAACTGCTCGTCATGGTGAAGCGCCTTTGGCAAAGGCTCGGCCTCACTGACATCACGCTGGAACTCAACACGATCGGCAGTGCGGATGAACGGCGCGCGTTCCGGGATCGACTGATCACGTATTTCGAGCAGACGCCGGACGTGCTCGATGCGGATGCGCAGCGCCGGCTCCACACCAATCCGCTGCGGATCCTGGACAGCAAGAACCCCGACATGCAGGAAATGATCGAGGCAGCGCCGAAGTTGTGGGACACGCTGGGCGACGCGTCGCGCACGCTGTTCCATGAAGTTCAGGATGGGGTCCGCGAGGCAGGCATCGCGTTTCGCGTCAATCCGCGATTGGTGCGCGGACTCGACTATTACAATGCCACCGTGTTCGAGTGGGTCACCACGCGCCTGGGCGCGCAGGGTGCCGTATGTTCCGGCGGGCGCTATGACGGCCTGTTCGAGCAGCTCGGGGGCAAGCCCACGCCAGGCTGCGGATTCGGCATTGGCGCCCACCGCGTCCTGCTGCTGCTGCAGGACGCCGGGCGCAAGATCGATGATGCCCCATTGGCGTATGTCGTGCATGCCGGCGCGGCTGCGAGTCCGATGGCGCGCCAGGTGGCGGAAGCGTTGCGCAGCGACGGGCACGCGGTCGTCGTGCACGCCGGAGGCGGAAGTTTCAAGTCGCAGATGAAAAGAGCCGACGCGAGTGGTGCCCGGTTCGCGCTGGTGATCGGCGACGACGAGGCAGCGGCGGGGACGGTGGCCGTCAAGCCGCTGCGTGCGCAGGGCGAACAGGTCGCGGTGCCGGTAGCGACGCTCGCCGCTCACTTCGCGCAGATGACGCATCCCAAATAACGCAACAATCACTCCAGGACGAAGGAAGAAACATGGCAGTCTACGATCTCGAAGAACAGGACCAGCTGGACGACCTGAAGGCCTGGTGGTCGCGATGGGGCAACACGGTGGCCACCGTGCTGATTGTCGCCAGCGTGGCCGCCGTCGCGGTTCAGGGCTGGCGTTGGTGGGCCGGCAAAAAAGCCGAAGACGCGGCGTTGCTGTTCAACACCGTAACCATTGCTGCGCGCGCAAACGATGTGGCGAAGGCCAGGGAAGCGACGGCCCAGCTGACCGACAAATACGCCGGCAGCGGATATTCGCCGCGCGCGGCATTCGTTGTCGCCAAATTGCAGTTCGATGCAGGCGACATTGCTGCGGCCCGGACCCAATTGCAATGGGTCGTTGATCACGCCGACGAACCGGAACTGAAGGAAATCGCGCGTTATCGATTGGCCGAGCTGATGCTCAACGACAAGCAATACGACGATGCGCTGAAGATGCTGGATGCGAAACATGGCGAACCCTTTTCGGGCCTCTACGCCGATCTGCGCGGCGACGCGCATTCCGCCGCGGGCCGCATCGCCGAAGCGCGCGCCGCGTATCAGGAAGCGTTGGCCAAATTCGACGCGAAGTCGCAGTATCGCAACTACGTGCAGGTGAAGCTCGAGTCGCTTGGCGTCGTTGCACCGGCAGCGGTCGGGACCACGGCTCCCGCCGTCGCGCCATCCGCGCCGGTGCAACCCGCGCCGGCCGGGAAGCAATGACCAGGCGCCCCGGCACCTTCCTGGTATGCGGGCCGGCGGAAGTCGAGCAGTACGCTTGCGCCCATGCGGCCAGGACCTTTGCGTTGCTCTCATTTGCGTTCGCCGCCCTGGCACTGTCCGGCTGCGCAACGATCAAGGAGTACATGCCGACCCTTCCGGCGCCTTCGCTGCGCTGGTTCTACGATTCGAAGAAACCGGGGCCGCTGCCTGAGTTGAAAGCCTCGGCAACTGCGGTGGTCAGCTGGCAGTCGCAGGTCGGGAACGCGGGTCCTGGATTTTCGCCGGCCGTGTTGTCCGATGCCATCTACGCCGCAGCGGAAGACGGCACTGTGGTCCGCCTCGACCCTGCCGATGGCCGCGCACTCTGGCGCATTTCCTCCGGGCAGAAACTGTCCGCCGGGGTCGGCGCGGACGCGACGCTGATAGCGGTCGGCACGGACAAGGGCGACGTGCTGGCGTTCTTTCCAGACGGGAAGCCTGCATGGAAGGCGCGCGTTTCCACCGAAGTCGTCGCGCCGCCGCAAATTGCCGACGGCGTCGTCATCGTGTTCACCGGCGACGGCAGCCTGCACGCGCTGAACGCGGCCGATGGCACGCGAAAGTGGGTCAATCAACGAGCGACGCCGACGCTCATCGTGCGCAACTTTGCCGGCGGCATCATCAGGCGCGGAGGTCTGTTCGTCGGCACCGCGGGCGGCCACCTGCTCGCACTGGACGTCATTTCCGGAATTATCGGCTGGGATGCCACCGTCGCGAATCCGAAGGGTGCGACCGAACTCGAGCGAATCGCGGACGTCACCAGCAGGCCGCTTGTGCTGGAAAAAGATGCCTGCGCCGTCGCCTATCAGGGCCGGGTTGCCTGTTTCGATATCGTCCGCGGAACGCTCCAGTGGTCGCGCGATATTTCCAGCCTCAGCAATATGGCCACCGACGGCAAGAACATCTACGTCACCGACGACAAGGGATCCGTGCACGCGCTGGATCGCGCCACCGGCGCTTCGGTCTGGAAGCAGGAGCTGCTCGTCCCACGCAGGATCGGCGGGCCGCAGATGGTCGGTGACTACGTCGGCGCCGTCGACGTGGAGGGATATCTGCATTTGCTGTCGCCTATAAATGGCGCATACGTGGGACGGCTCGCCACCGATGGCAAGCCCGCCACTGCGCAACCCGAATTGATGTTGTCGGGCGCGCTGTGGCAATCGACTGCCGGCACACTCTTTGCCGTCTCTGCGAAGTAACCGGCAAGGTGTTGTGCTTCGTAAACAACGAAGGATGCCCGGGTTCGTCAATTGACGCTCGGTTTTCCGTAGTTCTTTCCACCGGGAATCGTCGACTCATTTGCCGACTGGGGCCCGCGCTTCCCGGGAAGCCCCCTTCGAACGAAAGCAGGAGTTCACTTTCGTTCGCCCGGACGAAAGCCGGGATTCACATTCGTCCGCCCAAGTCATGCTGCCGACAGTAGCGATTGTAGGCAGGCCCAATGTAGGCAAATCAACGCTGTTCAACAGGCTGACGAAGACGCGCGATGCGCTCGTCGCGGACTTTCCGGGTTTGACGCGGGACCGCCACTATGGTCGCGCCTTTGCCGGCGACCAGCCATATTTCGTCGTCGACACGGGCGGCTTCGAGCCGGTCGCCACGTCCGGCATCCTCCATGAAATGGCGAAGCAGACGAGGGCGGCCATCGCCGAATCCGACGTCGTCATCTTCCTGGTCGACGGCCGCAATGGTCTCGCGCCGCAGGACCGGGAAATCGCAGACCTGTTGCGCAGATCGGGACGGCCCGTAGTGCTCGCCGTCAACAAGGCCGAAGGCCTGCAGCCAGACCGCGCCGTCGCCGAATTCCACGAACTGGGTCTGGGCGCACCGATCGCCATCTCGTCGGCGCACGGCGAAAACGTGCGCGGCATGATCGAAAGCGCGCTCGCCGCGATTCCGGACATGGACCGCTTCACGGACGATGCGAAGCGCAACACGTCGCTGGACCCGGAACGGCCGGACACGATCAAGGTCGCAATCGTCGGGCGTCCCAACGTCGGCAAGTCCACGCTGGTCAACGCGATTTTCGGGGAGGAACGGGTCATCGCCTTCGACGAGCCGGGCACGACCCGCGACGCAATCTACCTCGACTTCGAACGCGAAGGTCAGAAGTACACACTGATCGACACGGCGGGCGTGCGTCGCCGCGGCAAGGTGTTCGAGGCGATCGAAAAATTCTCGGTCATCAAGACCCTGCAGGCAATCGAGGATGCCAACGTCGTGGTTCTGCTGCTCGATGCAGAGCACGCGATCACGGAACAGGACGCGCACCTCGCCGGACATGTGCTCGAGGCCGGCCGGGCAGTAGTGGTCGGGATCAACAAATGGGACGCCGTCGCGAAGGAACAACGCGACCAGGTCAAGCGCGACCTCGATCGCAAGATGGGCTTTCTTGCCTTCGCGCAGTTCCATTACATGTCCGCGCTGGAGGGCAAGGGCGTCGGTCCGCTCCTCAAGTCGGTCGACATGGCCTTTGCCGCGGCGATGGCCAAGCTGCCGACGCCGCGTCTCACCCGCACGCTGCAGTTGGCCGTGGAACGGCAGCAACCTCCTCGCGCCGGTCTGGTGCGCCCCAAACTGCGCTATGCCCACCAGGGCGGCGTGAACCCGCCGCTCATCATCATCCACGGCACAGCGCTGCACCACGTCCCGGATGCCTATCGCAGGTACCTGGAACACTTCTTCAGCGACACCTTCCAGCTACGCGGAACACCCCTTAGGATACAATTCAAGGTCGGTGCCAACCCGTATGCGGATGCCCCCCGCCGCTGATGCACCGACTGGTCCGTCTCCGCTACCCGCGCGGCGCCGGGTACGCGGGGCGCAAGGTGCGGGCAACAACAATGGCGGAGCTCGACCATGAGCAACAAAGGGCAGATGCTGCAAGACCCGTTCCTGAACACGTTGCGCAAGGAACATGTGCAGGTGTCGATCTATCTCGTGAACGGCATCAAGCTGCAGGGACAGATCGAATCGTTCGACCAGTACGTCGTCCTCCTCAAGAATACCGTCACACAGATGGTGTACAAGCACGCCATTTCGACGGTGGTCCCGGCGCGCCCGGTCGTCATGCCCCATCACGCCCCCGGCGGCGACACCGAAGCCTGACCGCGGGCTTGCGGGCCGGTACTCGTCGCTCCGGCGGACCCACGAATGTCCGGACGCCGCTGCGTGATCGCGTGCGGATTGCACGTCCGTTGCCAATGCGCTTCACGCTTCATCTGCCTCGCGAGGAAACCTGATGTTTGAACGTCCGTCCGGCGGAGAACGTGTTCTGATCGTCGCGCTGGACATGGGCGAGCCTGACCGCGCGTTTCGCCTCTCTGAAATCGAGGCGCTCGCGACCTCGGCGGGCGCGGTTGTCGTCGGCACGCTGGCCGGCCGCCGCCAACGTCCCGATCCCGCGTTTTTTGCGGGCCGTGGCAAGGTCGACGAAATATTGGCGCGCCGTGCCGAAACCACGGCTGATCTGGTCCTCTTCGACCACACGCTTTCGGGTGTGCAGCAGCGCAATCTCGAGGAGAAGCTCGGCTGCCGCGTGGTGGACCGACCGAGCCTCATCCTCGATATTTTCGCGCTGCGCGCCCGCAGCGCGGAAGGCAAGCTCCAGGTGGAACTCGCCCAATTGAAGCACCTGTCGACCCGACTGGTCGGCGGCTGGACCCACCTGGAACGGCAGAAGGGCGGCATCGGCTTGCGCGGGCCAGGGGAAACCCAGTTGGAAACCGACCGCCGCTTGATCGGCGAACGGGTCAAGCTGCTCAATCAGCGGCTCGCAAGGGTCGCGCGCAGCCACTTGGTCCAGAGTCGCACGCGCCGCCGCGCCCGTGTGCGCACCGTAGCGCTGGTCGGCTATACCAATGCCGGGAAGTCGACGTTGTTCAACCGGATGACGGGTGCTTCGGCCTACGTCGCCGATCAGCTGTTCGCCACGCTGGACACGACTTTGCGCAAGGTCTTTGTCGAAGGCGCCGACGCAATTGTCATGTCCGACACGGTGGGCTTCATCCGCGATCTGCCGCACGACCTCGTCGCCGCGTTCCGCGCGACGCTGGCCGAGGCCGCGGACGCCGATCTGCTATTGCACGTTATTGACTCCGCGGTGCCGAATCGCGATGAACAGATTGCCGCGGTCGACCGGGTCCTTGTGGAAATCGGCGCCGCTGCGGTGCCGCAGATCCGGGTCTTCAACAAATGCGATTCTGCCGGTCTCGTACCGGGCGTCGAACGCGATGGCTGTGGTACCATTTCGACCGTGAGATTGAGTGCGCTGACCGGCGCCGGCTCCACCGATTTGCGCGCTGCCCTGGCCGAGCGTTTCCCGTACCAATCAACGACAGAGCGGCTGGCGGTGGCTGGCACGGAAACCTGAGCGCAACATTGGCGCCGTCCGCTTGATCGACGAACCGCCCGCCCCCATCTTCAACTGTTCTCCGATCTTTTCTTTTCTCGACCTCGAACATTTGTCATGTCGCTGAACGATCCCCAATGGGGCAAGCGTGGTAATGGCGGTGGACCGCCGGACTTGGACGAGATCTGGCGCAACGTCAATCGCCGCATGGGCGAAATCTTCGGCCGCAAGGGCGACGATGGCACTGGCGGCGGCGACCGTCCACCGCGCCGCGGCCTGGCGATGGGCGGTGCCGGCCTGGTGGTCGCGCTTGTCCTGATCGTCTGGCTCGCGAGCGGCTTCTACATCGTCGACGAAGGCCGCCGCGGCGTCGTCACGCATTTCGGCAAGTACACCGAAACAACCCTGCCCGGGCCACGCTGGCACCTGCCATTCCCGGTCGAGGCGGTGGAACTGGTCGACTTCTCACAGGTCAAGACGGTGGAAATCGGCTACCGCAATTCGCCCAAGAACAAGGTCGACAAGGAAGCCGTGATGCTGACGGATGACGAGAACATCATCGACATCCAGTTCGCGGTCCAGTACAACATCAAGAACGCGGAAGCCTACGTCTTCAACAACCGCAAGCCCGACGCGATGGTCGCGTTCGTCGCGGAGACGGCAATCCGTGAAGTCGTCGGCAAGGCCAAGATGGATTTCGCACTGTACGAAGGCCGCGAGCAGATCGCGAAGCAGACGGAAAAGATCATGCAGGAGACGCTCGATCACTACAAGACCGGCGTCTACATCCAGAAGGTCACGCTTCAGAACGTGCAGCCGCCCGACAAGGTGCAGGCCGCGTTCGACGACGCAGTGAAGGCCGGCCAGGATCGCGTGCGCCTGGTCAACGAGGGCCAGGCCTATGCCAACGATGTCGTACCGCGCGCGCGCGGCATGGCATCGCGGCTCATGGAAGAGGCCAACGGCTATAACACGGAGGTCATCCAGAAGTCGGAGGGCGATGCTTCTCGCTTCAAGTCGGTGCTCTCGGAGTATGCGAAGGCGCCTGGCGTGACCCGCGATCGCCTCTATCTCGACATGATGCAGTCGGTGCTCGGCAATTCGACGAAGGTGCTCATCGACCAGAAGGCCGGGGGCAACCTCCTCTACCTGCCGCTCGACAAGCTGATCCAGCAGAGCGTCGCGGCCGCCGCGGTGGCCGTGCCCGATCTGCCGTCGTCGGCCGCACGTCCGGGCGTTGCCACACCGACGCCTGAGCCCGCCGGCACGCTCGACTCCAGCCGGTCGCGCGACAGCATGCGCAGTCGCGAACGCTGAGATCGGGGGCCCATGATGAAATTCACCATGCCGATCCTCGCGCTCATCGTCGCCATCCTGCTGGTCGCGTCGCAGTCGATCTACACCGTCGACCAGACCAAGTACGCCATCAAGTTCCAATTGGGCGAGATCGTCGAGACGAAGACCCAGCCCGGACTGTATTTCAAGATCCCGCTGGTCCAGAACGTCCGTTTCTACGACAACCGCAACCTCACGCTCGAGAACAGCGAACCCGACCGCGTGACGACGTCCGAAAAGACGCCGCTGCTGGTCGACTTCATCGTCCTCTGGCGGATCAACGACGTGAAGCAGTATTACGTCTCGGTCCAGGGTGACGAGGAAGCCGCGCGCCGCCGGATTTCGCAGACGGTCCGCTCGAACCTCGCGGAAGAATTCAACAAGCGCACGATGCACGACGCCATTTCGACCGAGCGCGACCGCATCACGGCCGTGACGCGGCAGAAAGCGGACGCCGACGCCAAGACGATAGGCGTCGAGGTCGTCGACGTGCGGCTGCGACGGATCGAACTGCCGCCGGACGTCACGGGCCCCGTTTATCAGAGAATGGAATCGGAGCGTCGCCGCGTCGCCAACGAATTGCGTTCGACCGGCGCCGCGGAGTCGGAAAAGATCCGCGCCGACGCCGACCGTCAGCGCCAGGTGATTCTCGCCGACGCCTATCGGCAGGCGCAGAAGATCAAGGGCGAAGGCGACGCCAAAGCGTCGGCCGTCTATGCGCAGGCGTACGGGCAGAATCCGGAGTTCTATGCGTTCTACCGGAGTCTCGAGGCTTACCGGTCGACGTTCAGGAACAAGAGCGACCTGCTGGTCCTCGACCCAAGCGCGGAATTCTTCCAGTACTTCAAGCAGTACGGTACGGGACGCGCATCGCGCGCGCCCGCAAAGTAATCCCGACCGAACGTAACCCTCAGGGCGACTTGCTGTGGATTCGTTGTGGCCGGCCTTCGCGTTGCTGCTGATCGTCGAAGGCATTCTGCCGTTCGCGGCGCCGGGCATCTGGCGCGAGACGTTTCGCAAGCTCATCGAGATGAGCGATGGCCAGTTGCGGTTCATCGGGCTCCTATCGATGGCATTGGGCGTCGCTTCCCTGGTCGTGCTCCACTATGCGTAAATGGCTGCTGCCCGAAGCAATCGAGGACGTGCTCCCCATCGAAGCCGCGCGCGTCGAGGCACTGCGCAGCACGCTGCTCGACCATTTTCGGACGCATGGCTATCGCCTGGTGTCGCCTCCGCTCATCGAACACCTTGATTCGTTGTTGACCGGCGCAGGGCGTGACCTCGACCTGCAGACATTCAAGATGATCGACCCCCTGTCCGGCCGGATGCTCGGCCTGCGGGCCGACACCACACCCCAGGTCGCGCGCATCGATGCGCACCTGCTGAACGAAACGGGCGTTACGCGTCTTTGTTACGCCGGAAGCGTCCTGCGCACCACTGCGTCCGGACCGGGCGCCACTCGCGAGGTAGTGCAGATCGGCGGCGAATTGTATGGGCACGGAGGCATCGCGGCAGATTCCGAGGTGATGCAGCTTCTGCTCTCGGCGCTCGTTCGCGCGGGCACCCGTGGCATGCACCTCGATCTCGGCCATGTCGGTGTCTATCGGGCACTGGCGCGTGCAGCCGGGCTCGACGCCACCGGCGAGGGCAATGACAGCGAACTCTTCAACGCATTGCGCGACAAGGATTTCCCCGCGTTGCGCGAGCTCACCCATGCATTGCCGGAGAATTCGCGCGAACCTTTGCGCGCGCTGGCCGGCTTGTACGGGCCGGCACAGCAAACGATCGAGGCCGCGCGCAAGGCGTTGCCGAACCTGCCCGGGATTGCCGACGCGCTCGACGCCGTTGCCGATCTGGCCAGGGCGGCGAACGGCGTGGACGCGATCCACGTCGATCTCGCCGACCTGCGCGGCTATCACTACTACACCGGTGCCACGTTCTCAGTTTTCGCAACCGATGCAGGCGGTGCGGTAATCGATTGTGGACGCGGTGGTCGCTATGATGGCGTTGGCCGCGCGTTCGGCCGCGCCCGACCCGCTACCGGCTTCACGCTGGACCTGCGGCGCCTGGCGACACTGGTCGGCGACCGGGGTTCGGCCGATGTGATCATCGCGCCGGACGATCCCGATCCGGCATTGGCAGAGCAGGTGGCATTGTTGCGGGCAGGAGGCGAAGCCGTCGTCATGGCACTGCCGGGAGAGACGGCCGAGGGTACGCCGCCCAGGAGGACACTCGAGCGTCACGGCAACGAATGGCGGGTCATTGCCCGCTGAGACACTCCGCAATTCCCTTACAGGACTGAACATGGGCAAGAACGTCGTCGTCATCGGCACCCAGTGGGGCGATGAAGGCAAAGGCAAGATCGTCGACTGGCTGGCCGAGAGCGCGACCGGCGTGGTTCGCTTTCAGGGCGGACACAACGCGGGGCACACGCTGGTGATCGGAGGCAAGAAGACCGTGCTGCGCCTCATTCCCTCCGGCGCATTGCATCCAGGCGTCGCCATCTACATCGGCAACGGCGTCGTGCTCTCGCCGTCGGCGCTGCTGCAGGAAATACGCGAGCTCGAAGGCGCCGGCGTGGAAATACGCTCGCGCCTCAAAATTTCCCCCGCATGCCCGCTGGTGCTGCCGATCCACGTGGCGCTCGACCAAGCGCGCGAGCACGCGATGGGTGTGGAGAAGATCGGCACGACCGGTCGCGGCATCGGGCCGGCGTACGAGGACAAGATTGCGCGTCGCGCGCTGCGCGTGCAGGACCTGCTCCACCCGGAATTGTTCGCGAGCAAGCTCGAAGCGCTGCTGGAGTTACACAACTTCATGCTCGTCAACTACTACAAGGTGGAACCCGTGCCGTTCGCGCGCACGCGCGACGAATTGCTGGCGCTGGCCGGCGAAGTCCGGCCCATGGTGGCCGATGTCGCCGGACTGTTGCAAAAGGCGCGTGCGCGCGGTGAATCGCTGCTGTTCGAAGGCGCACAGGGTGCGCTGCTGGACATCGACCACGGTACCTATCCGTACGTCACCAGCTCCAACTGCCTGGCCGGTGCCGCCGCGCCGGGAAGCGGCATCGGGCCGCACATGCTCGATTACGTCCTTGGCATCGTGAAGGCCTATACGACGCGCGTGGGCACCGGCCCGTTTCCGACGGAATTGACCGACGACATCGGCGCCGGGCTGGCCAAACGCGGCAATGAGTTCGGCTCCGTGACGGGTCGCCCGCGCCGCTGCGGCTGGCTCGACATCGCGGCACTCAAGCGCTCGCTGCAACTCAATGGTGTGGACGGTCTGTGCATCACCAAGCTCGACGTCCTGGATGGAATGGCCGAGATAAGGCTCGCGACGTCCTATGTCATGGACGGAGAACCGCTCGACCTCATTCCCACGGGCGCCGAGGCCGTCATGCGCTGTGCGCCGGTCTACGAGTCGGTGCCGGGCTGGCGCGAGTCCACGGTCGGCGCGGATTCGTTCGCCGCCCTTCCCGCCAATGCCCGCGCTTATCTGCAACGGATCGAGACGCTCACCGGCGTCCCTATCGCAATGGTTTCCACCGGGCCCGATCGTGCCGAGACCATACTCGTGCATCACCCATTTTCTTGAACGGACAAAAGTAAACCCCTACTTTTGTCCGGAGCATGCTTCCCTCAAATCGCTGGCATAGCCAGACGATTCGAGGAGGAAAGAACGAAGGAAGAAACGGGCGGCACATGGACCTTTACGTCAGCTGGGACGAATACAACCGACTGGTCGAACGGCTCGCGCTCACGGTCCATGAGTCCGATTTCGAATTCAACCAGATCATATGCGTCGCGCGCGGTGGCCTGCGCGTCGGCGACGTGCTCTCCCGCATTTTCGAATTGCCGCTGGCGATCCTCTCCACGCACTCGTACACGGCGGAAGGTGGAACGATCCGCGGCGAACTGGTGATCGCCGAGCACATGACCATGACCAAGCCCCGCCTGGGTGATCGCGTGCTGCTCGTCGACGACATGGTCGATTCAGGCCACACGCTCGAAGCGGTGTACAAGGAACTGCCGAAGCGGTTTCCGCACATGACGGAATTGAAGACCGCGGTGCTGTGGTGGAAGGCATGCTCTGTGTTCAAGCCGGACTATTACGTCCTGCACCTTCCAGACAATCCCTGGATCCACCAGCCTTTCGAGGTCTACGACACGCTGCGTCCCGAGAAGCTCCGGGCACGGCTTGAACTCTGACGTCGCCGCAATGGCGAATATTCACGTCCCCGGCCCGGATTTCCGGGCCGCTTTTATTCGCATTGACGCAACGTCCGCAACACGGCCAGACTCAACCTGTCCGGCTGTCACCGCAGCGATACCGTTCAACGGTCCACAACATCCACTTTCGGCACCCCTCGCTATGCTAATGCCATAAACCGTCCTGGACTCGATCCGGCGCGTTCTCGCCAGTCCGGATTCCAGTCATGGTCTTTTCGCGAAAGGACCGTCATGCGCAAATCTCTTGTCGCCTCATTGGCCACCGCGCTCGCGATCATCGCCGCCTCGAGCGCCATCGCCCAGACCGGATATTTCCAAGGCAACACAGCCCGCCCGGCGGATGTGTGGGATATGCCCGCCAGCCTGACCGTGACCCGCAGCGCCCCGCCCGGCGGCTCGCGCGTGGTCGTTCCCACGCTCTACACCCATCTGACGACCGATCCGGAATCACGCACGCTCGAGTGGGCAAACCTGACGATCCTCAACAATCGATCCGACTATGGAGAAGACGTTGCAACCTATGCCCAGGCCAACAAGCTCGCACACGGCACGTCGTGGGCCGGCGTGTTCGAGATGCAGGATTCGACCGGGCTCGGAGGGTTCTACGGTGTCGAGATCGATGCCTTCACCAAAGGTCCCAGCGCGTTCCCCGGCTCGCAGCAGGGGGACCGCATCGGGCTGGGCATCGTCATGGGGCGTGCCGGCAACACCGGCCCCAAGGCGACCATCGATTACGGCATCCTGCTTGCGCCAGTCGGTCTCGACGACAGTCAAGCCGACGTCAATTTCGGCATGATGGTGTGGTCGCAGTGTCGCTACGCCTGCTACGCAATGCGGGCAGGCAACAAGATGGCGTGGGAGGAATCGGCGCAAATCGCAAGCAAATTCGACCCGCAGACCGGGCGCTGGGGGCTCTTCAACGGCGAGAAGCCCCTGTTCGAAGTCGATGTCACAACCGGGGAATTGCGCGTCAACGGGCGGCCGGTGCAGGTGACCTACAAGGACTGAAGGCAGCCTGCCGGCCTAACGCGGTCCGTGGTAATTTGGGTGGTCGCCATGACCACGAGAGTACCGCGTGAAGGCCGTCGTTCTCACCTATCACTCCCACCGGGTCCAGGGACCGGGATACGCGCAGAACGATCACGTCGCGTTGCAAGTCGACCTGCAGAGCATTGCCCGGTCGGGTGGACGAATCGTTTCGCTCGCGACCGTCGTTGACGCGATCGAGGCGCAAAAGTCGGGATCGGCTGCAGGCAATGACGGCGCCACGATGGTGGCGCTGACCTTCGACGACGGTCCCGTGTGGGACTTCGCCGATTTCGACCATCCGAACTTCGGAAGACAGCGCGGTTTCGTGAATGCGCTGCGGGATTTTCTGTTGACGGAAGGCGGTCGCGCGCAGCCGGAAACATGCGCCACCAGCTTTGTCATTGCATCGCCGGAAGCCCGCAGCGTGATGGAGTCGACATTCGATGGCCAGTACACTTATTTGCAGGCCGGCGCGCTGGGCGACAGCTGGTGGGCGAAGGCAATCGACACCGGCCTCATCAGCATCGGCAACCACAGCTGGGACCATCTGCACCCTGCACTGGAAACCGTCGCCCACTCGCGGCAGGTCCGCGCGGACTTCATGCAGGTGTCCACCGCGGCCGACGCCAATGCCCAAATACGGGACGCGATGGCCTACATCGACGCTCACACCGACGGCCGCGCCGCGCCGTTCTTCGCGTACCCGTTCGGTCATTGCAACGACTTCCTGGCCGATGTCTACTTGCCAAGCGAAGGCAAGGGCGTGGGACTGCGCGCGGCCTTCACCACCGAACCCGAGGTGATCGACGGATCGCAAAGCGTCTGGCGCCTGCCGCGGTTCACATGCGGACATCATTGGCGAAGTCCCGAAGGGCTGGCGGCGATCCTCGACTCGGCCTGAGTGAAAGAGGCGAGCGGCACCGCACCGCCGGCATGTTGTTTGGATGTGGCCCCATTACGTCGGCGTTCGGACTACAGCACAATCGTCCATACACCGAATCCGCATGCGTCGGGCGGCGCCCATGCTGAATGTTTCCAGCGAGGATTTCGGATGCACTCACGATCGGATCACGCAGAATCGCGGCGGACGACCGCCTTGGCGCTCTGGCGCTACGGGCACGATTACCTGAAGGCCGCGCAGATGCTGGGTGAGACCGACCACGTTACCTGCGACGAGTCACAGGCGCTCTACCATCTCGGCGCACAGGGCATCGAATTCGCGCTCAAGGCCTGTCTGCGCTCGCAGGGCGTGCCGCCGGAGGCCTTGAGCGGCCGCATCGGCCATTCGCTGCTGGACGCGTTGCAGGAAGCGTTGGCGCGGGGCCTGCCATCGCCACCGATGGAAGTGATGCAAACGATTCAGACGCTGGCGCCGCACCTTCGCGACGATCAGTTTCGCTACCTTTCCGCGCAACACGGAGAGCTCCCGGATCTCGCCCCGCTGATTTCGGCAGGTGTCTGGATCCTGTCGCGTGTTGCCGACAATGTCGTCACCGACTATTACATCCATTTCGGCCGCGAATCCGTTACGGAGAGAGCGGCCATGGTGCGGCGCCTGCACGCCGACCTCGATGTGACGGCCAGCAAGATTCCGCGACTGCAATAGCCCCTCGCAGCGCCGACGCGCAGGCGAATACCTGGCGCGTTCTCGTTCTAGACAGCCCGCCACCCCGATCACGTAGGACACATCCTACCCGCGATTGGAGATATCCCCACTGACCTGCTCCGGTAATCCGGGAAAGAATGGCATTGTTCCGTCAACGGGTGCCGGCGACGGTGCCAATGGTGACCATGCGCCTTTCGCTGCGCTTCCTGCTTCCGCTGCTGCTGGCGCTCGGCGCCTTTGCGTGGGCGGCCGTGCCGCTCGTCGACGCGTGGATGACGCGGTGGTACCTGCGCGATCTTGAAGTGCGTTCAACGTTCGTCGCGCGGACGATACGCGAGCCCTTGAGCGACCTGTTGCAATCGGACTCGAACGGGCGGATCGCCGGCTACTTCAACCGCCTCACCGACGACGAACGTCTGTACGCGGTCGGCCTGTGCACAAAACGCGACACTGCCATGATCGCGTCGAAGTCGTTCCCCACCGAAGTCAAGTGCGCCGACCTGCCGTCCTTCGAGAACGGCCAGCGCACCATCGCCACGGCTCAAGGCCTTCTGTTCGTGGTGGTGCGACCCGTCCCGACCGAAGCCGCCCCGGAGGCCTCGGCGATCCTCGTCCACGACCTGGCCTTCCTCGCCAGCCGCACCGAGGAATCGCGGCGCTACCTCTTCTACTTCTTCCTCGCCTTGAGCGCCAGCGTCGCCTTGATCACCGTAGTAATTGCCCAGCTGTCGTGGCGCGGGTGGGTGGCGGGTTTGCGCGCGTTGCTTCATGGTGAAGGCATCCTGCGGCCGTCGGCCAGGGCAACGGCGCCGGAGTTGAAACCGATCGAGCGCGACGTAAGCGCGCTGCTGCGCGACCTCGAGCGCGTCTACCGGCCTCTGGACAAGAGCCAGCAGCGTTGGACCCAGGAGACGCTTCGGGCGACGCTGCGCGGTGAACTGCGCGGCAATCACGTCATCGTCGTTTCGAACCGGGAGCCGTACATCCATGTGCATACACCGGAAGGCATCCGCATCCAGCACCCGGCAAGCGGTCTCGTCACGGCGCTGGAACCGGTCATGCGTGCCTGTTCGGGAACCTGGATTGCCCATGGCAGCGGGTCGGCGGACCGCGAGACCGTCGATCGTAATGACCATGTCGACGTGCCGCCGGACCATCCGGCTTACCTCGTCCGCCGCATCTGGCTCACGCGCGAGGAGGAGGCCGGGTACTACGCGGGCTTCGCCAACGAAGGCCTGTGGCCGTTGTGTCATAACGCCTATGTGCGTCCCACCTTCCGCAAATCCGATTGGGACTATTACCGGCTGGTGAACGCGCGCTTCGCCGACGCGGTCATAAGCGAGGCCAACGGCGACGATCCCGTGGTGCTGGTGCAGGACTACCACTTCGCCCTGCTGCCGCGGCTTATTCGCGAGCGTCGGCCCAACGCCACCGTCATCACCTTCTGGCACATTCCCTGGCCCAACCCCGAAGCGTTCGCCATCTGCCCGTGGCGCCGGGAAGTGCTGCATGGCCTGCTCGGCAGCAGCATCATGGGCTTCCATACGCAATTCCACTGCAACAACTTCCTGGACACCGTCGATCGCCTGCTCGAGGCTCGCGTCGATCGCGAGACTTTCACCGTATCCCACGGCGGCGAGGAAACGGCCGTGCATCGCTATCCGATATCAATCGAGTGGCCGCCGGCGCCGCTGGCAAAGGCGGCGCGCGTCGCCGAGTGCCGCGAGTCGGTTCGCGTCCGCCTCAACCTCCCGCGCGACCACAAGCTCGGCGTCGGCATCGAGCGGCTGGACTACACCAAGGGAATCATCGAGCGGTTCCGTGCCGTCGCGCGACTGCTCGAGCTCGAGCCACGATGGGTGGGCCGCTTCTCATTCGTCCAGATCGCGGCGCCCAGCCGGGCGATGATTGACACCTATCGCGACTATGCCGGACGAGTGCAAGCCGTGGCCAACGAGATCAATGCGCAATTCGCGGGCGCCGAGCGCCCGCCGATCATATTGCTTGCCGAACACCACGAGCCGGACGCCGTCTACGAGTATCACCGGGCGGCCGACCTGTGTTTCGTCAGCAGCCTGCACGACGGCATGAACCTCGTCGCCAAGGAATTCGTCGCCGCCCGCGAAGACGAACAGGGCGTCCTGATCCTGTCGCAGTTCGCGGGCGCCTCGCGTGAACTTCCGGAAGCGTTGATCGTCAATCCCTATGACGCCGACCAGTGTGCCGTGGCTTTGCGCTTGGCTTTGACAATGTCCGTGGACGAGCAGCGTGACCGGATGCGGCTGATGCGCAGTGAGGTCCGAGAATTCAACGTATACCGCTGGGCCGGCTGCATGCTCCTCGACGCGGCGGTCATGCGCCAGCATCGGCGCTTCGACGCGGACATCGGCCACAAGGCGAACCTGGTCGCGGGATGAACGACGTCGCGCCAACACGGACCGGACCGCCAGGGAAACGCGTGCGCGGCGCCCGCAGCGCGCCACCGATGCTTGCACCGGACTGCGCGCTGTTCCTCGACGTCGACGGCACGCTCGTTGACGACGCCCCGAAGCCGGATGACATACGCGTCGATGAGGAACTGTTGCGGTTGCTTCCGCGCGTCGCGGCACACCTCGGAAATGCGCTGGCGCTGATCTCCGGCCGTTCGATTGGCGGCGTCGACCACCTGTTCCCGAACCTGCGCCTGCCGATGTCCGGCCAGCATGGCAGCGAGCGGCGCGCCAGCGATGGAACGATTCACCTCAATGCCCCCGATCCGGTCAGCTTTGCCAGCATGCGCCAGCTACTGCAGGTGCTGTCGGACCGGCATCCCGGCCTCCATCTGGAGGACAAGGGCACGACGCTCGCTCTGCACTATCGCGACGTGCCGCAACTCGCGGCGCACGTGCACCGGGTCGTGCGATCGTCGTTACGCAACGTGGGCGGGGACAAATTCGATCTGCAGCCGGGCAAACGCATGGTCGAGGTGCGGCCGGGCAGCCGCAACAAGGGAACCGCCATCGCAGAATTCATGTGCGAAGCGCCCTTCGCCGGCCGCCGGCCCGTGTTCGCCGGCGACGACAGGGCCGACGAGTTCGGCTTTGCCGTCGTCGACTGCATGGGAGGGTGGTCAGTCAAGGTGGGTATGGGGCGCACCCACGCCCGATATCGCCTGAAAGACATCGCGGCGGTGAGGCGTTGGTTGTCGACGCCGATGTCCATGGTGTCGTCCGATTCGGGCGCAGCGGACTGAACGTGCGCAACCTCGACCTCGCGCTGATCGGCAATGGCCACATCGGTGCGCTGCTGGAAGGCGACGGCACGATCGTCTGGGGCTGCTTTCCACGCTTCGACGGCGACCCCAAGTTCTGCGCATTGCTGAATGCGAAGCCGGATGTAATCGAAAACGGGCTGTGGTCGATCGAATTGGTCGACGACCTGTGCAGCGAACAGTCGTACGTCACCAATACCGCGGTGCTGACGACGCGACTCATCGACCGCACGGGGGGCGCCGTGGAGATCACGGATTGCGCGCCGTGCTTCTTCCAATATGGGCGTCTCTTCCAACCCATGACGATCGTCCGTGCGCTGCGCTGCGTCGCCGGCAAGCCGAGGGTCGTCGTGCGCCTGCGTCCGAGCGACGCGTACGGGCGCGCCCTGCCGCAGCGAACCGTTGGCAGCCGCCACGTGCGCTACGTGGGAAGCGACCTCGCGCTGCGGCTCACGACCGACGCCCCGATCACCGCAATCCTGGAGGAACGCCCGTTCTTGCTCGAGGACCCGGTGACGCTCCTGCTGGGTGCCGACGAGAGCGTCACCAGCGACGTGCATCAGGTCGGTCGCCGGTTCATCGAGGAAACGCTCGCGTATTGGCGCGCGTGGGTTCGCCGCCTCGCCATTCCCTTCGAGTGGCAGGATGCCGTCATTCGCGCCGCGATCACGCTGCAGCTCAATACATTCGACGACACCGGGGCGATCATCGCGGCCATGACCACCTCCGTACCGGAGGCCGCGGACTCCGGCCGCAACTGGGACTATCGCTACTGCTGGCTGCGCGACAGCTATTTCGTCGTGAACGCGTTGAACCGCCTCGGCGCGACCGAAACCATGGAGAACTATCTTCGCTACATTGCCGGCATCATCGCGGGTGTCGGCGACGGTCCGCTGCAGCCGGTATACAGGATCAACGGCGACGCTGCGCTGACGGAACAGGTCGAAGAGGCGCTCGCCGGCTATCGCGGCATGGGTCCCGTGCGCATCGGCAACGACGCGTTCCGGCAAACGCAGCATGACGTGTACGGCGCGGCGATTCTTGCCGCGACCCACTCCTTCTTCGACAAGCGCCTGATTCGCGGCGGGGACATCGCGCTGTTCGAGCGCCTTGAACCTCTGGGACATCGCGCCATCGCGGTCCACGACCAGCCGGACGCGGGGATCTGGGAGTTTCGCAACACCGCGCGCGTGCACACGTTTTCGAGCGTCATGTGCTGGGCCGCGTGCGATCGTCTCGCACGGATTGCCCGGCAGCTCGGATTGCCTGAACGCGAGGCGGCGTGGACCGCCGCGGCTTCCCGCATCCGCGCCTTCGTCACGACTCGTTGCTGGAACGAGCGGCGCGGCAGCTACGTCGGCGCGGTCGGCAGCACCGAAACGGACGCAAGTCTGCTGCTGCTGGCCGAACTCAATTTCACCACGCCGGACGACCCCCGCTTCATTGCCACGGTCGAGGTCATCGAACGCGAATTGAAGCGCGGTGATTACGTCTTTCGCTATCTGGAAAAGGACGACTTCGGCACGCCACGCAATGCATTCGTGATCTGCACATTCTGGCTGATCGACGCGCTGGCGGCCATCGGACGACCGGACACGGCACGCGCCCTGTTCGAGAACCTGCTCGCCAGGCGCAATCGTCACGGACTTCTTGCCGAGCACCTCGACCCTGGCACCGGCGAAGCCTGGGGCAACTTCGTGCAGACCTACAGCATGGTCGGGCTGATCAACGCGGCGATCAGGTTGTCGGTGCCCTGGGAGGACGCCTTCTGAAATCCTCTAGTCGAGTGGCGCAGGAGGCGGCATGGTGTCGGACACGAGATCGAATGCCCGCGGCTTGGGCGGGGAGACAGCCGCAGCCGTCGCGCGATCCGGATGGGTCGACCTGGTCTCCTTCAACTGATTGTCGAGCATCTGGACACGCCGCAGCGCGGAGTGCAGCGCCGCAGTCAGGCCACCTATGCAAAGGCAAACGAAGACGAAGGACCCGAGGCGCACGGCGTCCGCAGGGTCCAGCATATGAAAGCTGAACGCGGGCGTCATGTAGAAGTAGCGGGCGATGCCTGTGCTCAGCGCCGTGGTGAGCACGGCGGGACCGTATCCGCCGACCCAGCCACTCGCGGCCACGGCGATGAAATAGGTGATGAATGGAACCGATCCGGGCAGAAAGGGATCGATCACCAGGCGCAATCCCCAGGCCACCAGTGCGGCGACCACCGCGAACACATAGCCAAACGCCGGCTCCTGAAAGGGATGCATCGCGGAATCATCACGCTTCCTGGCGAGTTCTTTCCGGCGCTGTCCCTCCAGCGTTGCTGCTTGTACGTCTAGCCAGTACGCCAACGCAAGCAGCGCGATGGACGGCAGGCCAAAGGCCAGCGACGCAATCAGCACCGCGGTAAGCAGCGCGTCGGCGGAGGCAGTCCAGCCGATGCCAGCGATGACGACCAACGCTGCAAATATCGCCAGGATGGCCGCGGTGCGCTGCAGGCCGACCACGATACGATCCGTGACGAAGTGAGCCATATACTCCCCCCGCATGGTTCAGGCCGCCATAATATTCCCAAAGCCGCCGCGTCGGTGCAAGTGCGTCGTAGGAACACGGCCGCGGCGCGTTGTGGGACGATTCCGACATGGCATTCGGCGGAGCGCGGACGGACGCGCCCCTGGCTGCCGGCGACAATTTCACCGTCATTGCTGCGATTCCAAGTTCGGGGTTCGACTCGTCCGATCCCGCGTCCGACGAGCCCGTGCAGGGAACTCCCCTCCCCGGCACGGCACGAATGCTCGATGCGGAATGTAATAGACCTCGCAGCAATGACAGGCGGCCGCCCCTGCGCGGCCACTTTTTTTGTTGTTCGAGGCGCCACCAACTACGCATGGCCCGCGCGGCAGAGGGCGTCAGCGCGGTCCCACGTCGCATTCAGTCACGATCGCATGGGCGGACATGCGCTGCGTCCCTGGCATGGTTGCACGATGCGCGCTGGCGCTTCCCAGCGATATCCAAAGAGGAACCAACATGAACGCGATCGTGAGGCCAATCATTCTCGTGGCTGCTGCGGCTTTGGCGTCCGCCTGCACGTCGACAGGCAACTCCTCCTGGTGGACACACAGCAACGGCCATCACTACACGACACCCTCGGGCACCTACCCGTCGCCTACCTTTCCTGCTGCAGCGCCCCCGAACGGCGCGCCGGACAAGGTGGAAGGTTCGCAAACGCCGGCCGTGCCGGGTCCGACCAAATAGCGACGTATCGTCACCACGCCCCGTGCAACGTGCATGGGGCGCGACCGGCGCCTACTGTAGATTGTCTTCGGCAAAGCGCCAGTTGAGGAGCTTGTCGACCAGCGCCTTGGCGTAATCCGGACGCCGATTCTGGTAGTCCAGGTAGTAGGCGTGTTCCCAGACATCGATGGTGAGCAGTGGCTTCATTCCTTGCGTGAGCGGCGTCTGCGCATTGCCTGTCTTGACGACTTTGAGTTTTCCACCATCGAGCACCAGCCACGCCCAGCCGCTTCCGAACTGTGTTGTCGCGGCTGCGACGAGTTCGCTCTTGCATGCTGCCACTCCGTCGAACGAACTGTCGATGAGCTGTTTGAGTCTTGCAGGCGGCTCGATGTTGCCGGCCGGCTGCAGGCTGTGCCAGTAGAACGTGTGGTTCCACACCTGTGCGGCGTTGTTGAATACGTCCGTCTGGTCCGCCTTGCCGGCGGTTCTCGCAATGATCTTGTCCAACGACAAATCGGCAAGGGCAGTGCCCGCGATCAATGTGTTCAACTTGTCGATGTAGCCCTTGTGATGCTTGCCATAGTGGAGACTGACCGTTTCGGCTGAAATTACCGGATCCAGCGCATTTTCAGCGTATGGCAGCGGCGGCAGCACATGCGCCGAAGTCTTGATGGTGGTGGCAGTTGTCATGGAAGGTTCCTTCTGCGGACTGGATAGTGGCTGTGATCAGGTTCCCCACCTTCATTCACCCCGACCCGGTGGGAGGGCAATTCTGCATCGTGCAGGGAGCGGGCGATTCGTTGCGCAATCAGCCTCCCGAAGTTTCTCCGCCCATCACCTGGAGTACCGTTCCCATGATGTACGTCGAGTCCGCGCTCGATGCCAGGAACACTCAAGCGGGCGCCAGTTCTTCCGGCTGGGCTGGCCGACCCATCGGACTGTCACTGCCGAATCCAGCAACGTCCGTCGGCGATATTCAATTTCGGTTCAGACTCCGTCCCGCCTTCTTGAGCGATATCGCGACGGCCTGCTCGATCGCCTTCTTCTTTGAAGCCGGGTGGCTGGTGCCGATCGTTCCCTTCGCCTCGTATTCATGCGCGAGCCTCTTGATGTTGGCGCTGACGGTCTTGTTGCTACGGCCTTTTTGCAGGGGCATGTCAAGTCCTCCGTTGGCGGCGAGGAAGCCACCTTCCACGGAAACGATTCTCAGGAATTCACCTCTTGGGCGTGATAGGCCCGCGGCCCAAATTCATGTCCGTCGCTGTCCGACCAGCCCGACGCCGCCTGGTCCGGCGCTAGCGGGACCGGCTGAAGCGCGTGAGCAATTTGGCGTGACGGAGGATCTCGCGTTCCGCGTAGGCGGCCGCGGCATCGAGATCGAGGCCAAGGTAGGTGATGCCGACCGCCACGAGTTCCTTGCGCGCGCTTCCCGCGCGGTTGATGCCATACCATCCGGACTTGAGGCGACCTCGAACCGCTTCGGTTTCACTCTTTGCCGCGACAATTGCCACGAACGTGCTGAAATCCTCCCCGGGCCAGAGCTCGCCGAACGAGGGAACCTCGGGGGCAGCGCCGGCACGATCTTTTGACGATACGGCCAGGATCCGGGCCGAAACCAGAGGAGCTTCCTCCAGCGCGTTGGGCAATCCATCGATGTTGGCATCGATTTCGCCATTTCGCAGCGCTGCATACCCGGAGTCAGCGGCGGAAAAAATGACGATTTCGACTTGCCCTCCGAGCATGCCGGCAAGAAACTGTGCGGCAAGCATGCTCATGGAACCCGCCGCGCCGGCGCCGATGCGCAGCGGACGCGCCCGCTGGGGCACGTCCTTCAACCACAGTTCGAATGTGCCCGCGCGTTCCGTCGGCCCGACCACGAGCGCCCCGCCAAAGGTGCCGACCACACCGATCCAGTCGAAATCCTCGACGGGATTGAACGTCGCCAGCCTGCTGAGCAGCGCCCCGGGTACAACCTGAGTGTTCGTGGCATAGCCCACGCGAATTTCACCTTGCACCGGCTTGGCGACAGCAGCCAGGGCGTCGATGCCCAGGCCGCTCGGCATGTTGCGAACCGTCATGCTGCGGTGAAGGGACTCGGCGAACGAAGAGGCGATGATCCTGCCGACGCGATCGGCTGAGCCGCCAGGAGGGAACGGCACGATCAGCACAAGCGGCCAATCGGCGCTGCGTGCCGCCGCGTCTGGGAGGCGATCGACGTTCTGGGCAGCTGCTGCTGTTGCAAGGATGGACATTGCCACCAGCAGGCTCACCTTCATGCGCCCATTATAAGCGTGGTGGATGGTGAGTCGATTCCGTTTCAGCAACGCCAAGGGCCGGCAAAACTGCTGCCGGCCCTTGCGCCCTTGCGCCCTTGCAATTGGCCGCCGTTACGGCAGTGGCGGATATCGCTCGGCCGACGCCATGGACCGACTCCGCGGCATTCCGTAGTCATCTTCCCAGTACGGATTGACGTCGTAGTAGGCATGGACATCCGCCGCCCAGCGTCGATCGGCCATGGAAGGCCAATGGTCTTCGTCGAACCCGGGCGCGCTTTCAAGCCGTTCCTTGCTGATGTCAAGCAGGAAGCGCTTTTCGGCGGCATCCAGCGTCAATGCCGACCAGGGAATGGCAAAAAACTTGCTGCCGATGCCGAAGAAGCCGCCGAACGACAACACCGCGTAGGCAATCCTGCCTGCGGCGACATCGAGCATGATCGCTTCGATCTTGCCGATGTCCTCGCCAGCGGAGTTGACGACGGTGTCGCCATCAAGCGTGGCCGCGTCCATGACGAACGGACCTGGCCCCCGGGAAATATGTTCTGGATCCCGCAAAATTGCGGCGCCGCCGTTGCCCGGCACCGCCATTCCGGCTTCTTGCGTAAATGCTGCCATTTGAACTCCTTGTTTGTGGTTGTCCGATGCGGCTAGCCCTGCGCCGCCTTGGTCACGAGGTTGTCCACGACGTCACGCACGCCCGAAACGCTCGCGGCGATCTGCTTCGCGCGGTCTTTGAGCGGCGGCGAGTCGACCGACCCGGTCAGCGTCACCACAGCGTCATGCGTTTCCACGCCGATTTGCAGCGTCTTCAGGCCAGGCTCGGCCAGGATCGCCGCCTTGACCTTCGCTGTCAGCGCACTGTCGTCAATCGCGTCCGCCGTCTTGCCGGCAGCTTCGCTGGTCTTGGCGGCCACCTTGTCGGCCGCGCGATCGAGCTTTTGACCCGTCGTTTCGGACGAATTCTGTTGATCGCATCCAGCCGCTGCCAACGCGGTGCCCATCAGCAGCGCCGCGAACAGCGTCGTTCGGGTCGTCTTGTACATTGCTTTCTCCTGTCGATATGTTCGTTAGGCCGCCACTCGCCATGACTAGCGAATGACGCGGCCGACAAAATAGCCAAGCGCCAAGGCGCCGGCCACACTGACCAGCGGCCGCGCACGCACGTACCCAGTGCATGCATCGGCCAGCGCGCCCGACTTGTTGGCGAGCTGCGTCCCATTCGTAGTTGCCCAATCGGCAGCAGAGGTTCCCGCGCTGGCGACCTTGTCGATCGTTTCATGCGCGCGCGCTGTCGCCGATTGCAGTGCAGGTGCTGTCTTCTGGGCAACGTCGTCGACCATCTGGTGGGCTCTGCCTGCCGCCGTCGAAATCGGGTTCGAACCGATCAGTGTGGATCCGGTCATCGAATTGGTGGTCATTGGCGCTCCTTCGTTTGGCGAGTTGATTGAATCGTGGCGACGCGGGTGACTCGCTATTAAAACCGTGGCCGCCATTGCAGATATCGAAACCCCTGATCCGATGTGGGATTGATTTCGTTCTGCCATCGTAGTGACGTAGTTGTCGGCGTTCATTCGGACCGGAGACGACATTCGTGTCGGACAAACACCCAATCGAAGCGGGTGCCGCATTACGACTCGTTGCCTCGAGAACATGGGTAGGACGCACGCGGACGGACTATCGCGAGGGTTTCTGCTTCTGCCGCGCGTTGTCCACCCCCACACTGGCCTCCACGCGGGAAACGCCGCCGGTGCGTTCCGCCAAAGCTCCAAAGGCCAACGACATGCGATTAACGTTCATAGAGACCGCGGCAATCCTGACCATCGGCGTTGTCACGATGCAGCTCCACTCTGCGGAGCGCTCGAATCCGGCGCTTGCGATCCAGGCATTTCTTGCAGCATCGAGCGAACGGGTAATGGCCCGGCTGGAAAGGCCGCCCGCCAAGGCCGCGCAACATCCCGCGACCGCGGCCCCCAACTGACACGCAGTTCGGCTGCGACCCCGCACTGGTCGTCAGGCATCTTCCTTTACACCGGCTGGGGGCCTTTGCGCTGCGCGCAAGCAAGGGATTCCGCGCGAACCACGGACTTCTGCTGGCGGGTCTGGTCGCGTGTATTGCTCGCTGCTTTCGCTCACACCATTGCTGAACCTGGTCCTGAGTTTCAGCACGCTGGCCTTCACATGGCGACCAGCTGGTCGAATCGATGCGCGACAGGCGAGTTCGGATCGCCGAGGACTAGCGCCTCCAGTTCACGCAATGCCGCGTGATGCTCCGCCTGGTCGCGCAATCTCGAAGGTCTAAGGCCTGTCGCTCATCGCAATTTCGGGGCCATGCCGAGTTACTCCATGCCCGTCCAGACCACGTTTTGCCAATACCTTTCGAGCGTCGAGCGGCGCGCCCAGAGACGACGCCACGACGCAGCTGCGCTCGATCCCCATGCTCGTGCTTCCAGATTGGCGGACTCCCATGCGGCGGGGTCTTCGCAGCGCCACGTGTAGGCAACCAGCGCCAATCCCAATGCTGAACTCGCCAGCGCTATGGCGCCCAGCAGGCGGATTCCCACGACGGGCCCGGCCACGGCGCACAATGCGCCCGCGGCGAGGCCGAACCCGAAGAAGCTGAACGCGGCACCGTACCACCACGCGGGAGCAACCAACTTGTCACTTGGCGTCATGATCTTCTCCTAGTTGCCCGGGCTCAGCACTTTATTGCGATACGTCCCGATGGTGACGCCACCCTCATCATGGGTTGGCTGGGCCGTTTCGGAGTGCTTGCCGTTGCGATACGTGAACATCTTGGTCAACACGCCCGCTACCAGCAGCGTGATCGAGCCGTACAACAGGTAACTTGACCATTGGTCCACCGGCGACAAGGAAATCGCCGCAAAGGCGGGCGACGCGGCACACGCCGCTGCGAGGGCGGCTCCAGCGCCAGCAATGATGCGCGGTTGGATCGGGTGGGTTGCCATGGCCTGCTCCATATTTGTGAAGGATGTCACCACTCTAGGCCGCCGACGCCGACCCCAGAATCGGCCCATTTGCCATTCTCGTGTAGGCACCTGTCCCACACCTCCCATGCCCCCTGTAGTACGAGGCTCGGGCGACAGGCGCCTTTGTGACGTTCGCGCGCCGGAAGTCCTCGTCGGACACGACCACGTATCGGTCCTTGTCGTATTCGAAGCCCTTGACGACATCGTCCCAGCAGACTTCCCTGCCGGCTTTCTTGCTGTACCGCGGGTAGCCGACCGGGGACAGGGCGCGCTTGTCGAGCATCGAGAGCTGGAAACTCCTGCGGTCCTCGGCGGGATGCCGCTCGACAGGAATGGTTCACCAGGCCGAAGCTCAGCGCTCCTTTCCATAGCACGCGCGCGGGCCGCACAGTCGCGAATGGGGCTACTTTCCCAGCGGCGTCACCGGATACCGGATTCGTCATCGTCATCATGTTGATCATGTTGCTGACGGGCCGCCTCTAGGGTTGGCGTAACCTCGGAACCAAGCGCTGGAACTGCATACGTTGCGCGTGCTGTTCACCGGCAACGCTTGCAACGCGCCGCGGAAATTCAGCGCGGTTTGTCCTCGACCTTGGGCGGGCGCCCTTTGCGATCGGTCTCGACGTCGGAGACGGAATCGTCTTCCTAGATGTCCGGGTCCCTGCCGGGCTGACGCGGACTGTCGTTCTCCTGCTGATGCTGACGGCGTTGATCATCCTGGTCACCGCCGCCTTGCTGCTTCTGATGCTGCCGGTCTTTTTCGGTTTGAGCTTTGTTTCGATTCATCGCGTGTCTCCAATCGGTGGTTGTCAGCGGTTGCCGACGGCCACAGTATCGGCATGCGACCCTGCGCCCGCCCATCGGCGCGCCGACGGTTTTCCTGTCGGTGGTACACGTACGATTCCCGCGATCAGTCCTTTAGGCCGGCAAGCAACGACGCCATGTCCTCGGCGTGCTCCTCCTCGACGGCGAGTATTCCCTCGAGCATTTTCCGAGTTGTCGAGTCCCTGCCTTCGACCCAGACGATGATTTCCCGGTAGCTCTCTATGGCCACGCGTTCCGCCACCAGGTCTTCCTTGATCATGTCCCGGAGCGAATCGCCTTCCACATATTCGGAGTGGCTGCGGCCGCTGAGGCCATCCGGATCGAGGTCGGGCTCGCCGCCAAGCTGCACGATGCGGCCTGCGATTTCGTCGGCGTGCGCCTGTTCCTCGTTCGCGTGGGCAAGAAACTCCGCCTTCACGGATTCCGAGGCGATGCCCTGCGCCATGAAATAGTGCCGCTTGTAGCGCAGCACACAGACGATCTCGGTGGCCAGCGCCTGGTTCAGAACGTTGCAGACCTGCTCAGCGTCCGCGGCATATCCTGGCGTGACGGCGCCCTCGCTCCATGTGCTCGCGCGCGCGCTTGCGCAGCGTCTTGACGTCGGAGAGAAAGGATTGCGGTGCAATCGGCTTGGTCGCGGTGTGAGCAGGCATGTTGGATTTCCTCGATGAATGACATGGCGCGGTTTGTTGACCGCTGCCAGTTCATTACAGCATGACGCGTGCCAGACGCCTCTCGGCCCGAATGAGCCATCGTTTCAATTCATTGCGATCGTCGGCATGTCGCCACGCCGCGCCGTCGAGGTGATTCCTGCGTCGCCGTTTGCACGTGACGGGCGCGTCGTCGGCGGCCTCCTACACCCGCTTCCGTCTTTCGCGGATGCCGCGCATCGCCGCTTGCCGCGCAGAGTTGACTACACGGGCAATGCGCCCGGGATTGTTGAGGAGACCGTCGTGGGCGTTTGCAATCAAAACGTGATAAGCGGGGCTGTTTGCGTCCTTTTGCTGATCGCTTGCGGCGAGCACCCGTCGTCGTCCACGCCGCCATCGATGTCCTCGGCGAATTCGGCGGCATCTAATGTCACTGTCGCGCCAGCGGTTCCGCCGAACCCGTCGGGCCCGGGACCGATTCCGCCGCCGACGGTGGATGGAGCAGCGAGAGCGGTCGACAGTTCGGCAACCCGGCCAATGGATCCGTTGACCAAGGAAAAGGAAGTGAATTCCATGCCGCTGGCCGGTCAGGGCAACAACCACTCGTCGCCCTCGCTTGAACAGCCGCCGTCGAAGTAGTCGGCTGCACGGGAGTAACGCGTCATGAAGCAATCGCCAATCGTCGCGGGCGTCGTCCTGCTGGGCTTGTTCGGACTTGCCAATGTGATCGATCACTGGTTGGGAACGCGCGACGCCGGTCGTGGTACGGCCAGGCGCATGCCGGTCGAACAGTGGGAAAACGAGGGCGGAGCCCTGGCTCCCGCACACGGCGGCGCGACCGAGACGTCACAGGTTCCACGCTAATTGGCAGCTGTCGCCGGCCGCACCATGGTATCGGCCGAGCGAGGCGCTATGGGCAAGCACACCGATGTATTTGCGTGGGCTCGCACCTGCTTTCGGTTCGGCCGGCCGTCCCGTTGAGCGCTCATCGCAGGGTGCGTATAGTCGGCAGTTCCCCCATTTGCACCGGAATCCATCCGTGAAATCGGCGCTTCCGCTGAAGCTCGTCATCCCGCTGGTGCTCGGCATCATCGCATCGCTCGCCATCGCCGTGTATGCAGAACTGGGCTATCGCCGCCTCGAATCCGCCAATCGGCAGCTGTCAGTCGCAATGGCGATGCAGGCCACAGTGCATCAGACACAGGCACTGATTACCGATGCTGAGACCGGTCAGCGCGGATTCCTGCTGACCGGCAAGGACGAGTATCTCGAGCCCTACAAGGCCGCAATACCAAAGATCGAGGGGGAATTCAGCAAGCTGCGCGAGCTGCTGGTCGAGAGCGGCACCGCGGCCGACCGCGACCGGGCCGACCGGCTGAACAACCTGGTCGGAAAGAAGCTCCTCGAGCTGGAAGCAGTAATCGCGCTCTACCAGAAGGATGGCGCGGACAGCGCATTGGCTCTGATGAACACCGGTATTGGACGGCGGACGATGGACACCATCCGGGCCGAGGTCGAAGCCATATCGGCGACACAAAGAAAGCAGATGGACGACGCGGACTATCGCTGGAGCCGGGACATCCAGTTCGCCCGGGTCGGCATGATGGTCGTGACTGCGCTGACAATCGCGCTGTTTCTGGTGGTATGGGCCCTGGCGCGGCGCGACACGCGCCAGCGGGATGCAACCCGTCGTGCCGTGCAACTTGAGAACCAGCGCCTGGAAACGCTGGTCGAGAAACGCACCGCGTCGCTGTCGGAACTTTCAAATCACCTGCAGGTTGTGCGGGAAGAGGAACGCTCCAAGCTTGCGCGCGATATTCACGACGAACTCGGCGGGATCCTGGTCAGCGCGAAGATGGACATGGCCTGGGTCGACTCTCGGATCAAGGGACGTGACGTCGAGGCTTCCGCCAAGATCGAGCGCGCGATGCAGGCACTGGACGAAGGCGTGCAGATCAAGCGCCGCATCATCGAAGAGTTGCGGCCGACGCTCCTTGACAATCTCGGCCTGTCCGCCGCGCTGGATTGGCAGATTCACGAAATCTGCGACCGCGCGGGCCTCGGGTGTTCGATCGCCACGCCCGCCGACGACAGTGCGATTCCCGCATCGGTGTCCATCGCGCTATTTCGCATCGTCCAGGAGGCGCTGACCAACATCGTGAAATACGCCCGCGCGAAGAATGTCAGCGTCGACCTGGGCATGACCGCGGACACCATCACGCTGCTAGTGGAGGACGACGGCATCGGAATTCCCGACGATGCGCAGAACAACCTGCTGTCGCACGGCATCAGCGGCATGCGGCAGCGCGTCCGCGCACTGCACGGGGAGTTCTCGATCGTTCGTCGCGCTGAAGGGGGAACGTTGATCGAAGTGGGCATTCCCCTTGACCACACGTCGTCAATGGATGTGGCGAGCTGAACCGCAGCTTCGCTGCCGCGAGTTCAACCGGTGGTCGAGATTGCCAATTCCGTGTGCACCGGCAGCATGAAGCCGTTCGCCGGGTCATCGTCCGCGTCGATCACCACCCGCGGCATGATCGTGCGCACTGGCCCGAATATCGTAGCGAACGAAACGTCGGCAGCGTCGCGGCCGGTGCCAATGCGAAGCAATCCGGTGATTGGCGAAATCCCGGTCGGGTCGAACATGTACCAGTCTTCACCGACATACACTTCGACGTAGGCGTGGAAATCGGGCGGGCCGAGAGCCGGATCGGCGCCGTAGTCGATGCCCGTGACGAATCGTGCGGGGTAATTGAGCGCCCGGCAAAACGCGATCATCAGGTGCGCGAAATCGCGGCAGACGCCCGCACCGTCGCGGAGCGTATCGACGGCCGATGAGGTGCTGCGTGAAATGCCTGTCTGAAACTTGAGCGACTGCTTGACCCAGTCGCGTACCGCGCGAACGTGGCCATAGCCGCGCGGAATGGCGCCGAATCGGTCCCAGGCCTGCTGCTGGATCAGATCGGCCTGGCAGAACCGGCTGGGGTAGAGATAGCACAGCGTGCCGGCGTCCAACGCCGACGGAGGTGTGGCCCCGATGTCGACGGGCTCCACGATGCGATGCGCGATCTCGACCAGCGCCGCATAGCGGACGACGATCGAACCCGATATCGCGGCAAATGCCGCAATGCGGTTTCCGGTAAACGAATCCTCGGTCAGCGAAACGTCCCGTTGAGGGTCGACGCAGAAGAATTCCTCGACGACCGACTGCCGCCCGTTGCGGGCGGCATGAATGTTAACCAGGAATTCCGACGGCCCGTCGACGAGGTAGTCGAGTTCCACGCTGTAGCGAAGGCGCGCACGGCTCCCTGAGACCTCTTGTGTGCTGAAGTGCATATCGGCGTCGCGTTGCGATCACGCTGGCGGCACGTCGAAATAGGGATTGAAGCCCGCTGGCGAAGGAGCGACCGGGATGTTATCGGGCAGCACTCCAACTAGGCGCAACGACTGCGCTTCGACAACGACGCGACATTCCGGCGACAGAACGACCCCCTGCGCGGCATAGTTATGCGCCAATTCGTGGTGGGGGCGGACCACGAACCAGGTTTCAACGTTCCCGTGATGCCTGCTCTCGATGATATATTCGAGATCTCCCATTGGGGAACAGGCCGAGCGGGCCCCCATCGCCGTTGTATCCGCCGCGCGGGAACGATTCATCGCTCAAGGTCCGCGACGGACGAATCCTGCAATCAGCGAGACGACGAACAGGACGACGAACACAAAGAACAGGATCTTCGCGATCTCAGTGGCACCAGCTGCAATGCCGCCGAATCCGAACAAGGCGGCGATCAGGGCGACGACAAAAAAGATCAGGGCGTAGCGGAGCATGATGGGCCTCGATATAGGTTTAATTTGGATCAGGCGGACCGGCCGCCCGCATGGTGGTCAGCGTCGTCAAGATCAGGCTTGCTTCGCGCCTCTTCCGGCTGTGGCGGCGCCGATTCACGGGTTCGACGACTGGCGCCTTGGCCACGATCGGGAACATCGATCCTGGGTGGCCTGGACTGCTGCAGCAGCAGCGCCGGCAGTTCGGATGTCGCGTTCCTGGCCTCCGCCGCCCTCGCTGTGCTTTCGCCATTTCCACGTTCTTGCATCGTCGTCTTCCTTGAATTCACATCGAAATCTCGTTCGGTCCCGTTACTATGAATGGCCATTGCACCGGATAGGATCGGCGCTTTCCCGATTGCCTTGTCGCAACGCGTCCTACATTTCGAAAAACTGGCCGGAGACCGGGGAGGGGCACTCCGGCCAGCGAATTCCGGTCCATCGGACACATTCGTTCCTGAGGACCGGGGAGGGAGCCTTGGATCAGGTCTTGCCGAAACGGGCCTTGGCTTCATGCACGCACGATTCCTTGACCGCGCCGGCGAATACATCGCACTTCTCGATTGCGACCTTGTAGTCGGCGTCGCGCTTGTCGGAAGCAGCCTCGCGGCGGGCTTCGGCCGTCTTGTCCGCCGAATCCTTGCGGGTATCGGCCGCGACCCGATCGACCCTGGCGTCGGCCTTGGCCTCGACGAAGGCCGCCTTCGCTTTCTTCACGCACACGTCCTTGGCGTTGCCGGCCAAGTCGTCGCATTTCTCCTTGGCGACTTCGTAATTGGCGTCAGCACGTGCCTCGCGCGCGTTCTCCCGCGCCTTGGGCGTGTTCTGGAACACTGCTTCGGCTTCTGCCTTGGCGACTTTCTCCTTGCCCTTGGCTTCCTCGATGCAGACGTCCTTGGCATTCCCCGACATTCCGTCGCAGGCCGCCTTGTCCATCTTGTATTGCGACTCGGCATTCTTGATCGCCATGTCGCGTGCGTCCTTGCTCATCGCCTGTGCTTGCGTCCCGCCTGCCAGGCACAGCCCTGCGGCTGCAAGCATTGCCATGACCAGATTCGATGGTTTCACATCGCCTCCTTACTGGTAGTTGGGAAAGTCTTCGTCGCGGACGGCGTTGCCCCAGCGGTCCACCTGCCGCTCGGCTTCATCCTTCTTGATGCCGTATTGCTCCTGGATCTTGCCCACCAGCTGTTCGCGCTTGCCGGCGATGACATCGATGTCGTCGTCAGTCAGCTTTCCCCACTGCTGCTTGACCTTTCCGGTGAATTGCTTCCAGTTGCCTTCGATGCGATCCCAGTTCATGTCTACTCCTTGGCGTGAAGTTAGTCGGACGCCGATCGTCCGAACACATGGAAAGCAGTGCATTCGGCATGCCATGCGTCAACAATCATCCAAACAATGACTTAGATGACGCCGCTGAACGCGATTGCGCAACGGCGACCAGGTGAAGCTGTAAGGAGCGCCATACACGTAGGAAGGGGACGACGAAACAATGCGAGGTCTTTCCCTGCGATGGCAACGTGGTGCGGTGCTCAGTCTTGCGGAGGGACCACCCAGCGCGGAACGCTCACCGGGTCGAAGTCGGCCCAGGCGCCGTGGCGCCACGTGCCCTCGGCTTCCTCGACCGACCGTGCGTGATGTCGCAACAGCGCATCGAGCACCAGCGCCTTGCGTCCCGGCGTCGGGACCTGCACCACGACGCGCACGCCTGCGGGACGGCGAATCGTTGGCGCCTTGTCTTGATCCGCATGTTTGCCCATGACGTTGAGCGCGCCCACCAGCGAGCCTGTATAGGCGCCGATGGCCAAGCCCGCCACGGCGGCGGCAGCCCCCACGACGGGAATGGCAGCGGCTCCCAATGCAACGCCGGCGGCGCCGCCCAATGCAGCGCCTGTCGCCGCGCCGGTTTCGCCGCCGCGCGCCGTCGGATCCGCGTCCTCGTCCCCGCCGATCGGGTAACGGTCGTGCTGTCCAGGCGCATTGAGCACGAATATCTGGATGTCTTCCGAATCCATGCCGAGCGTCTGCAATTCCGCAACCAGTAGATCGGCGCGTTCCAAATCATCAAACTGCCCCGCAAGGATTTGTGTCACGTGGGTCTCCGGCTGAATCACGACGCGCAACGGAAGTGGCGCGCAGAAAACGTGCGTTGGCGCCCGGGACGATAGTCGCCCGGGGCCAGCCGCACGCCACCTTCCTGATTACCTGGGCTTGGCTTCATCCGCGGCCTTTTCCACGGCCGCCCCGGTGGCCTTGACGTCCTTCCCCGCGCCCTCGACGGTGTTGCACGCGGTCAGGCTTACGCCAAGCATGCCCAGCAGGACAATCATCATCGCCTTCATCATGGGACTCCCAAAAAGATTCAAAGAGGACTGCCCAGCCTATGACGCACCTTGCGTGCCGCGTCCGTTGGTCTTTCGAATCATCAACTTGCACATGGATCTCGCGAATACCGCGTAGTGTCTACAATCCGCGTACCCGGCGTTAGGATCGATGTAGGAGGCGGCCGACGATCGACTTCCGGTCATCTACCGAGCATCTCGCTCAAAGGCTTCATTGCCTCAACACGATCGGCGATCGATTTCAGTACCGCCAATATCGGCATGCCGAGAAGAAGACCCCACGCGCCCCACAACCAGCCGAAGAACAGCACGCCGACAAAGGTCGCGACGGGGTTCATCTGCGCCCTCCTCCCCTGCAGCCAGGTCGCGAATCCCAATCCGATCGCCTCGGCGATGACTATCACCACGCCCGCGGCGAGCATTGCGTCGCTCAGGGTGCCCCATTCGACCAGTGCCGCGACGCCAACGGCTCCGGCGGCGATCACCGTACCGGCATAGGGAATGATGTGCAGGACGCCCGTGACCACTCCCCACATCCCCGCATTGGGCAGCGACAGAACCGATAGCGCGGCCCACGTCAGCGCGGCAATGAGGACATTCGTGATCAACAGCGTCGCCATGTATTGCTGAATCTGCGCGTCGATTTCGTTCAGCACCTCGACCGTGACGCGCCGGCGCCCCAGCGACTCACCCGCGAGTCGCGCCACCTTCCGGCGGAAGGTATCGCCCGCCGCAAGCAGAAAAAACGTCAGCAGCAATGCCATGGAAATCTGCACGAGCATCACCACCAGCTGGCCCGACTGCGCGGTGATCCAATCCTGGAATTGCGACGTCGCGCTTGGCGCAGGCGCCTCGACGCGTGCAGTCTTGCCCGTGGCCTCAGCCGCCGCGCGATCCAGTTCCACCGCAGCGGCTTTCATGTTGCTGACGGGACCGGGTGACGAGTGCGCGGCGTCCGCAGCTATGTGCCGCAGCTTGCGTGCCGCGGTAGGCAGGGTTGCCACGACGTCGTTGAATTCGCCCCTGATCGCGTAGCAGGACGCCGACACGACCGCCACCAGCGAGATCATGACCAGCGACGTGCCGGCCAGCCGCGGCAGCCGCGCCCGTTCCAGCACGGATACCAGTGGCCGCAACGTATAGCTGAACAGGATGCCCGCGACGACGGGAACCAGAAATGCCTCCGCGAGCCTGGCCGCAGCGATGATCGCAATGATCGCGACGACGACCGCGGCAATTTCGATGGCGGTCGGTCCCGGCGCAACAACGGGAACCGGCGGGACGTCCGCCCTCGGGTCGCGACCCCGCGCCGCGTCCGCCGGATGTTCGCGACCCCGCGACGCGTCCGCCGAACGCGTCGCACTTCCCGGCAGCGTCTTAATAGGTCTTCGCCTTGTCGGCGGTCTTTTCCACCGCCGCGCCGGTCGCCTTCACATCCTTGCCGGCGCCTTCCACCGTATTGCAACCAGAAAGCGTCATCAGCATCGCCGCCAACAGCAAGAGGGAAAAGGTCTTCATCGCGTTCCTTTGTGCAGGTTTGATCGACAAATCGCGTGGCGCGATCCTCGTCGCTATGCTGTTGCAGAGATCATGCCCGCGACGACACGCTACGAATCAAGCAGATAGCTGCGGTCAGGGGAAATGGCGCGTAACGGCTGCGCGGCTTGAAGGAAATACCTACACTTGCGTTGTCAGTGAGAGCCCGACAGAGCGGCACCCGCGAGGTCGGAGAGCACTTCCCGGACGCGGTGAAACTCGCGCGACTTGTCGAAAAAATAGTCCGCGCCGAGCGTCAGGCTGCGCTCCCGGTATTGCGGAAACGCGTAATTCGTAAACACGATGACCTTGCTGTGCTCAGGTTTCGGAACCAGGGCCAATGCCTTGAGCACGCCCAATCCCGTGCCCTTCTTGAGTTGCAGGTCGAGGATGGCCGCGTCCCAATCGGCATCGCGCAGGAGGGTCACCGCTTCCTGTTCCGTCTCCGCCAACCCGACGATTTCCAGATTGGGAATCTCCGTCAGGGACTCTGCAAGGCGAGCCCGGATAATCGCCGAGTCCTCGACAATGACGATGCGCAATTTCGTTGCCGCCACCGAATTTCCGCCTTGGGCCTCGGCACCTTCGCCGATTGACGTCGCAATGTTCACAGAATGTCCGAGTCGATCCATCGTATTGCGTTCCTCGGACGGGCCACCAAAACCATATCATCGAGGCGATCGGTATTCTGTCGGCGTTTGTCCGACAATTCCGTACGATTTGAGCGAAAAGCTCGAGTTGTCGACGACAATCAATCGATAAGGCCGTTCTTGATCGCGTAATAGGTCAAATCCGCGTTCGACTTCATGCCCATCTTCTCCAGCACGCGCGTGCGGTAGGTGCTGATCGTCTTGACCGAAAGGTGCAGCTCGTCGCCAATCTTCGAAACCGCGGCACCCGCAGCGAGCTTGCAGAAGATCTGGAACTCCCGCTGCGACAGTTCGCCATGCAGCGGCCGATCCGCGTCGCCCGTGACACCATCCGCCAGAATCTGCGCCAACGCCGGACTCACGAATTTGCGACCGCGCACGACGGTCCGGATCGCGCCCACCAACTGGTTGGAGGCCGCCTCCTTGTTGAGGTAGCCTGCCGCGCCGGCACGCAACAGGTTGACCGCATACTGATCCTCGGCGTAGCCGGAAAGCATCAGGATGGGCAATTCGGGCCGCGCCTGCTTCACGGTCTTCAGCGTGTCGATGCCGTTCTTGTCGGGCATCGAGATGTCGAGCAGCACGACGTCGAACTCCCCGGCGCGGATTAGCGCGATGGCTTCGCTTCCTGTCGCTGCTTCGCCGGCGACCACCATGTCGGGCTGGTCGGCAATGAACTGTTTCAGGCCGGCGCGCACGATGGCGTGGTCGTCCGCAATCAGGATTCGGATCATGGTCGTCTGGCCCCGGTTGTACGGCGTGAAGTCAGGTAGCTGGTGGTTAGATTACATCGTTGCCACATCGGCGGCACCGGATTGATACCCGCTCAGCCGGTTGTAGAGCGTCTTGAGGCTGATGCCCAGCAACTGGGCGCACCGGCGCTTGTTGCCATCGCAATGATCGAGAGTCGCATAGATCATCTGACGCTCGAGCTCCGAAAGAGACGTCCCCACCGGAAGCTTCAGGCAATTGCCCATGGGTTCGACACAGGCGAGGCCCGCGAAGTCGAGATCGACGACATCGTCGGCCAGGATGAATGCACGGTGAACGGCATTCCTGAGTTCGCGTACATTCCCGGGCCAGCGGTGCGAGCGAATGGTCACGATGGCCTGACGCGAATACACCTTGGCGGTGCCTTCGGCCGCGTTGAGCTGCTGCAGAAAGTGTTCGGCCAGGAGTTCGGCGTCGCCTTCCCGTTCGTTCAAGCCGGGAAGTGAAATGGGAAACACGGCGAGACGATACATCAGGTCTTCGCGCAGCTGCCCGTCCTGCACCGCGCGTTGCGGATCGCGGTTCGTGGCGGCCATGATCCGGACGCGCGCGCGCAGTTCGGTCTCGCCGCCAACGCGGGTAAATCTTCCGGACTCGAGGACCCGCAGCAGCCGAACCTGCATTTCCGGCGCCATTTCGGTGATTTCGTCCAGGAACAGCGTGCCGTCCTCCGCCCGTTCGAAGCATCCACGGTGCATGCGCGTCGCTCCGGTGAATGCGCCCTTCTCGTATCCGAACAGTTCGGCCTCGATCAGGTTGGCCGGGATCGCGCCGCAATTGACCGGCACGAATGGCGCACGGGCATACTGGCTTCGATCATGGATCGTGCGGGCGACAAGCTCCTTGCCGCTCCCGGACTCTCCGGTAATCAGCACTGTCGCCGACGTGGGTGCAACCTTCTCAATGCGGCGATAGACCTCCTGCATAGCCGTCGAACAGCCGAGCAGGTGTCCGAATCGCCCAGGGGCAGGGCCGGACGCCGCCCGGGCGGCGGCGACAAATGGCAGGCTCACGATGTTGCTGGTCATGTCGTCGCTGTACATGCTGGGTTTCCTGGTCGCCGGTTGGATGAGCGCCAATCGTAGGCAAAGCCCGCGAAATCCCCGATAGGCGCTCAACGCAAAGAATTGTGGGAGATGTCCTACACTTGCTCAGTGTGCGGCGGGGACCGACGTCCTACAGCGGCAACGGCCGGGATCGCCACGGGCAATTGCACTTCCCTGGTCCGGAATCGGCAGGCAACATGGGAGTCGTTCGACAAGGTTCCGTCGCGAAGGCCGATGGTTGCGCTGACGCGCCTCAAATCGTTCCGGAGTCGGACCAGTCGTGGAGCAATTATCTCTGCGTCGTGGCGCGGCTGGCCTCGGCGGCGGACTGTGAGGCGTGGCACCAGCGCTATTTCGGGAATATCGACCGCGAATTCCATTCGGCGCAGGCAGAAGCGCTGCCGCGCATGCATCGCGATGATGTGGGGGCGGGTCTTCACTACGCGCGCAGCCTGTTCGGAGTGGTCCTGCTGCATCGCTTGCGGAAAGGTCGGCGGCACTTGCCGCCCGCGCGGCCATCGACGTTGTCTAAAGCTGGCCGCTCCTGCGCCCCTGCCGGTCCGCCCTGCGGATACGCGACAAAAAAATGCCCGCGAAGGCGGGCACGAGATCCGTTGCCAAAGGGTATGCGCACGTGCGCTTGGCGCAAGCTCTGCAATGTTACAGTGGTGCCCGGGAAGGGACTCGAACCCCCACACCTTGCGGCGCATGGACCTGAACCATGTGCGTCTACCAATTCCGCCACCCGGGCGACGCAACCGATAATTTTACTTTTCCAACAGTCACTTGTCAAAAAAACCGCCCAAGCCCCACAAGCCGTCGACCGGCGCGCATTCCGATTCGCGCAAGAAATCCACAGCCCGCGCCGCGGCCCGCGCGGCACCCGCCATTCCAAAACCGATGGCAGTGGCGCCCAGCGGTCCGGTGACGTTCCGCGATTCTGTTACGCCGCGCGGTCGGAGCAGCCGCCGCTCGCGCGCCGGCGACATCGATCCCGCGTTGCTTCCGTCGCGCGAGGCCATCCTGGCCGCACTGCGCAATGCCGGGACGCCGCTGCCTCCCGCCGATCTGGAGCGCGAACTCGCCGTGGGCCCAGTGGCGCGCGAAGCGTTCTATGGCCGCCTGGCGGCCATGGAGCGCGACGGCCAGCTGCTCACCAACCGCAAGCAGGAGCTGTGTGTCGTTGCCAAGCTCGACCTCGTCATCGGCACGATCCAGGGACATCCCGACGGCTTCGGATTCCTCGTCCCCGACGACGGCGGCGATGACTACTTCCTCGGTCCGCGTGAAATGCACAAGGTCTTGCATGGCGACCGCGCGGCGCTCCGAAAGACCGGCACCGATCGTCGTGGACGGCCTGAAGGCGAGATCGTCGAGGTGCTGGAACGCGCGAATCGCGAGATCGTCGGTCGATTGTACGAGGAGCGCGGCATCTGGTTCGTGGTCGCCGAGAACCGTCGCATCAATCAGGACCTTCTCATTCCACCGGGCGACCTGGGCGGGGCAACATCGGGTCAGGTGGTCGTCGCCGAGATCGTCGAACAGCCCGCGGCCAACCGCGAAGCGATTGCCCGCGTCAAGGAAGTGCTCGGCAGCGCAACGGATTCCGGCATCGAAATCGAGATCGCACTGCGCAAACATGCGCTGCCCTTCGAATTCTCGACAGAAGCTGAAAAACAGGCCGCGCGCCTCCCGAGCGAAGTGCGGCTGGCTGACCGCAAGGATCGCATCGACCTCACTGCCCTCCCGCTGGTCACCATCGACGGCGAAACCGCCAAGGACTTCGACGACGCAGTCTACTGCGAGCGCAAGGGCAGGAATTTCCGGCTGGTGGTTGCCATCGCCGACGTCTCGCATTATGTCCGCGACGGCGATCCTATCGACCGTGACGCGCGCGAGCGCGGTACGTCGGTCTATTTCCCGCGGCGCGTGATCCCCATGCTGCCGGAGGAACTGTCGAACGAAATGTGTTCGCTCAAGCCCGATGTCGACCGGCTGTGCATGGTCTGCGACATGGAAGTCACCGCGGCCGGGTCGATCAAGGGCTACACGTTCTACCCTGCGGTAATGCATTCGCGCGCGCGTCTCACCTATACGCAGGTATGGGAATGGCTCGACACGCCGGCCAAGGCCACCACGCCGAAGGCGCGCGCGCTGCTGCCGCATCTGACGAACCTGTATGCGCTCTACCACGCGCTTGCCGCAGCGAGGGGCAAGCGCGGCGCCATCGATTTCGATACGGTCGAGCTGTCCCTCGAATTCGACGAACACGGCAAGATCACGCGCATCGTTCCGGCGCCGCGCAACGACGCCCACAAGCTGATCGAAGAATGCATGCTGGCCGCCAATGTCTGCACCGCGCAGTTCCTGGCCGAGCACAAGCACGCCGTGCTGTACCGCGTGCACGAGGGCCCTCCGCCGGACAAACTGGTCGTGTTGCGCGATTTCCTGAAGACGTCCGCATTGCAGCTGGGAGGCGGGGCCGCGCCAACGTCAGCCGATTACGCGAAACTGCTCGACGGAATCCGCGAACGCCTTGATTTCGAATTGTTGCAGACCGTGCTGCTGCGCTCATTGTCGCAGGCGCAATACCGGCCCGAAAACGAAGGCCATTTCGGTCTTGCATATGACGCCTACACGCATTTCACGTCGCCGATCCGCCGGTACCCCGACCTGCTTGTGCATCGCGCGGTGAAGGCCGCGCTGGCGGGCAAACGCTACACGCCGTCGGGAATGTCGTGGGAAGAGCTGGGCGCACACACGTCGATGACCGAACGCCGCGCGGACGACGCGTCGCGCGATGTGACCAATTGGCTCAAGTGCCACTTCATGCAGGACAAGGTCGGCGAGGAGTTCGAGGGCACGATCAGCGGCGTGACGAGTTTCGGTCTTTTCGTCACGCTGGATGGCCTCAACATCGACGGACTCGTTCACATCACCGAACTCGGGCGCGACTATTTCCATTTCGACGCCGGACGGCACGCGCTGATCGGCGAGCGTGGAGGTCGCGTATTCCAGCTGGCCGGACGCGTCCGCGTCCGGGTCGCGCGCGTCGACATGGAGCAGACCAAGATCGACTTCACCCTTGCGGAGGAAGGCGCGCCCGCCATGCCGACGCCTTCGGCCCGCCCGACGTTCAGCGAGCCGTTGTCGCGCGACAGCCGGCCCCCACCCAAGGGCAGATCAAGGAAGTGATGTTTCCCCGGCGCTACTTTGGCTGGGGGACGATTCGCAGATACGGCTTGGGCGCCTTCCAGCCACCCGGATATTTGACCTTCGCCTCGTCGTTGTTTACCGATCCGGCGATGATCACGTCCTCGCCGCTCTTCCAGTTCACGGGTGTTGCTACCTTGTGCTTCGCCGTCAGCTGAAGCGAATCGAGCACGCGCAGTACTTCATCGAAATTGCGTCCCGTCGTCATCGGATAAGTGAGGATCAGCTTGACCTTCTTGTCCGGGCCTACGATGAACACCGAGCGGATCGTCGCATTATCCGTGGCCGTGCGCGGAGCGGCGCCACTCGCATTCGGATGGATCATGTCGTAGAGCTTCGCGACGGTGAGGTCGGGATCGCCAATCATCGGGTAGTTCACCGCGTGCCCCTGCGTCTCCTCGATGTCCTTCGCCCAGCGCGTGTGATCACTCACCGGATCGATCGACAAGCCGACGATCTTGGTATTGCGCTTGTCGAACTCGGGCTTCAATTTCGCCATGTAACCCAGCTCGGTCGTGCAGACCGGCGTGAAGTCCTTCGGGTGCGAGAACAGGATCGCCCAGCCGTTGCCGATCCATTCGTGAAAATGGAGTTTCCCCTCCGTGGTGTCCGCCGTGAAATCCGGCGCTTCATCGCCTATGCGCAGTTGCATTGTGCACCTCCAATGGAATGTCGAGCCGCGGCGCTGCGGGGGCAGGCGCGGAGCCGCCCATTATAATTCCGCGGCCTGCTTCGTGCCTTTATAATATTGCGGTGCGGCAACCTTACCCGGGCGGGTTGACGCCATGAATGTTCGTCCGCGCAAGCGGTTCCTATAACGGCCCTGATTCCCGCGACCCCTTCATGCACATCGGCACACCTCTTTCTCCGACCGCGACGCGCGTCATGCTTCTGGGCAGCGGCGAACTCGGCAAGGAAGTCATCATCGCGCTGCAGCGCCTTGGCGTGGAGACCATCGCGGTGGACCGGTACGCCAACGCGCCGGGCCACCAGGTTGCGCATCGCGCCCATGTGATCACTATGTCCGACGCTGCAGCGCTGAAACGCCTGATCGAGCAGGAACGGCCGGATATCATCGTGCCGGAAATCGAGGCCATTGCAACCGATGTGCTGGCAGAGATCGCCAATGCCGGCCTGGCGATCGTGATCCCCACGGCGCGCGCCGCGCAACTCACGATGAATCGCGAGGGCATCCGGCGCCTCGCCGCCGAAGAACTCGGCCTGCCGACGTCGCCCTATCGCTTCGCGGACAGCCTGGCTGGTATGCAGGCCGCGATCGACGGCGGAATCGGCTACCCGTGCTTGATCAAACCCGTGATGTCGTCGTCGGGCAAGGGACAGTCGCTGGTGCGGTCCAGGGAAGAGGTCGCCGCCGCGTGGCAATATGCCGAAAGCGCCGGGCGCGTGCGCGGCTCGCGGGTGATCGTCGAGGGGTTCATCGACTTCGACTACGAAATTACCCTGCTCACCGTGCGTGCGCAGGGCGCGAGCGGGGACATCGAGACCCATTTCTGCGACCCGATCGGCCATGTTCAGGTCAATGGCGACTATGTCGAATCCTGGCAGCCCCAGCCCATGTCGGCCCCTGCGCTGGCGAAGACGCACGACATTGCTGCCAGGGTAACAACGGAACTGGGAGGCCGCGGCATCTTCGGCGTCGAACTCTTCGTCAAGGGCGACATGGTCTGGTTCTCGGAGGTGAGCCCTCGTCCGCACGACACCGGGATGGTGACGATGTGCACGCAAACGCAAAGTGAATTCGACCTGCATGTGCGAGCGATCCTGGGTTTGCCCGTCGACACGCGGCTCGCCTCGCCGGGTGCCTCCGCGGTGATCTACGGCGGCATCGACGCGCGCGGCATACGCTTCGAGGGCGTGGCCGACGCGTTGCGCGTGCCCGATTCCGACCTGCGGCTGTTCGGCAAGCCGGAAGCCTACAAGAAGCGCCGGATGGGCGTGGCGCTCGCACGCGGGCGCGACGTGGATGAGGCCCGCGCACGTGCCAAGGAATGCGCGAGCCGCGTCCAGCCCCGCGGTTGATGGTCCGTCCTCAGTTTCATCCCTAGGTCCGGAATCTGATTCGAACGTTGGTCACCACCGACTTCATCGTGCAAGCCCCGGTCGTGGCGCCTGCGACGCTGGCCGTGCTCGCCAGGCGCACGCACGCGGGCGTCATCATTCCATTCGGCGCAGGCATGCCGCCGGCGTATTGCTTCCCCGGGATCGAGGAGGACGGCGCCTTGCTCGCGGCAGCCGCGGAAACAGGCTGCGACGCGGCATTCGTGCCAGTCAGCCGTCGCCTCGATGAGGTACGGCTGGTTGCGATGGACATGGATTCGACGCTCATCGCCATCGAGTGCGTCGACGAAATCGCCGACCTGCACGGGATCAAGCCCGAAGTCGCCGCAATCACCGCAAGCGCGATGCGCGGAGACATCGAATTCGCGGAAAGCCTGCGCCGCCGCGTGGCCCTGCTCGCCGGCCTCCAGGTCTCGGCGCTCGAACGCGTCTACGATGAACGACTGCAGTTGTCGCCGGGCGCGGCGCGAATGCTGGCCGGATTTGCAGCCGTCGGGGCGAAGACCGCGCTCCTCTCCGGTGGATTCACCTTCTTCACCGACCGCCTGAAGGCGCGCCTGGGACTCGATTACACGATTGCCAACACACTCGAAATCGTCGATGGCAGGCTGACCGGGAAGATTGCCGGTCCCGTTGTCGATGCCGAAGTGAAAGCATCGACGTTGCGGCGACTGAAGCGCGAGCTGGCCGGCGATTCGGGCTTGGTGGTGGCCATCGGTGATGGTGCCAACGACCTGCCGATGTTTGCGGCCGCCGATATTTCCGTGGCCTATCGCGCCAAGCCCATCGTGCGCGCCAGCGCCACGCACGCGATCGACTACTGCGGGCTGGACGGCGTGCTTAACTTGTTTCGTTGAACGCTAGCGGAAGTACGCGGCGATAGCGAACACGGCAAGGATAACGATCACGCTGAACGTGCCGATGGTCCCCGCCGTCCTCTGCCACGAGACGCCGGCGGAACGCCTCAGACCGACGGCATGCAGCACCCTCGCCACGACGAGCGTGATCCCGCATCCGTGCAGCAATGTCGGGTTGGCATGATTGAGCTCTCCAACGAGCAACAGCGCAATCGGCAAATGCTCGGTTGCGTTGCCGTGAATCCGGATGGCGCGCGACATGGCCCTGTCCCCACCGTCTCCAATGCCCACCCGCAATTTCCAGCGCAGCCGGATGACGCGCAACGCGAGCATGAGCAGCAACAGCGCAAGCAAGCCGGCGTAGAGCGCGGTGACGGGCACGCGCAATGCCGAGACCGACATTGTCTATGCCTCGTCGATCCACGCCATCTGGATGGCCTCGAGAATTTTTTCGCCACTGCGCGCCGGATCGTCGGCGAATCCGGGCAGACCGCACACCCACTGGTGCAGATCGGTAAAGCGCACGTATCGCGGGTCGACGTCGGGATGCGCGTCGGTGAGAGCCACGGCAATCTCGCTCACGTCAGTCCACTTCATCGACCCTCCTTGACCTGGTTGATCGTATACCTTGGAATTTCGATCACGAGCTTCCGGTCGGCGACGATGGCCTGGCAGGAGAGTCTCGACTGCGGGGTCAGGCCCCATGCACGGTCGAGCAGGTCGTCCTCGTCCTCGGAAGTCGGCGGCAGGGAGTCGAAGCCCTCGCGCACGATCACGTGGCAGGTTGTGCATGCACATGATTTCTCGCACGCATGTTCGACGATGACATCGTGCTCCAGCAGGTTGTCGAGAATCGACATGCCGGACTCCGCTTCGAAGGTCATGCCTTCGGGACAGACGTCGGCGTGCGGGAGGACGACGATCTCGGGCATCGTGGTTCAGTCCGAGAGCGCGTCGACGCGCTTGCCGGTCAGCGCGCGGGAGACGCTTCGGTCCATCCGCCGCGCGGCGAAATCCCCGGTCACATGGTTGACCGATTCGACGGCCGCGCGCAGGGCGAGATGGTCGGTACCATCGCGGAATCGCCGCAGTTTCGCGAGCGCGGCGTCGATCACGGCCCGCTCGTGGGTACCGATTAGCTCCCCGTCACTGGCGAGCGCCGCCTCGGTGGCCGCGGCGATCTGGTCGGCCTCCACCTGGGCCTCGGCCAGCGCGCGGGCCTGCATGTCGTCGGCCGCATGCGTGAAGGAGTCGGCGAGCATCTTCGCGATTTCGCCATCACTGAGCCCGTAGGAAGGCTTGACGGTGATGGTGGACTCGACGCCCGTCCCCTGCTCCCGTGCCGCGACATCGAGCAGTCCGTCGGCGTCCACCTGAAAGGTTACCTGAACTCGCGCAGCCCCTGCCACCATCGGCGGAATGCCGCGAAGCTCGAACCGTGCAAGCGAGCGGCAATCGACGACCTTCTCGCGCTCGCCCTGCACGACGTGAATCGCCATTGCCGTCTGGCCGTCCTTGTACGTGGTGAATTCCTGGGCTCGGGCAATTGGAATGGTCGAATTGCGGGGAATGATCTTTTCGGTGAGCCCGCCCATTGTCTCGAGTCCCAGCGAAAGCGGGATGACGTCGAGCAGCAGCCAGTCGTCGTCCTTTTCGTGGTTTCCCGCGAGCTTGTTCCCCTGTACTGCGGCGCCCAGTGCGACAACCTCGTCGGGATTGAGATTGGTCAGCGGGGGCTGGCCGAAGAATTCGGCGACGGCGCGCCGCACCTGCGGCATGCGCGTTGCTCCTCCCACGAGCACGACGCCCTTGATGTCGCCGGATTGCAGTTGCGCGTCGCGCAGCGCTCGCCTGACCGGCGACAGCGTCTTGCCCACGAGGTTGCCGGTGATCTCGGTGAAGATCGCCTTGGTCAGCGCGAGGTTGACGGATGTCCCGTCGGAAAGTGTTGCCAGGATGGACGCCGACTCGTGTTCCGACAGATTCTCCTTCGCCTCCCGCGCCTTGACCAACAGCAGGCGTGCGTCCGACGGCGACAGCGGCGGCAGTTTGGCGGCCTCGATGATCCAGCAGAACACGCGGTGGTCGAAGTCGTCGCCGCCCAACGCGGAATCGCCATTGGTCGCAAGCACTTCGAATACGCCGCGGGAAAGGCGAAGGATGGAAATGTCGAACGTGCCGCCACCCAGGTCATAGACTGCGTAGACCCCTTCGGATGCGTTATCAAGTCCATAGGCGATCGCCGCCGCCGTCGGCTCGTTGAGCAAACGCAGGATGGGAAGGCCGGCAAGTTGCGCGGCATCCTTGGTCGCCTGCCGCTGCGCATCGTCGAAATACGCCGGGACCGTCACTACCGCGCCGTCGACGGGACCGCCGAGTGAAGCTTCAGCCCGCTCGCGCAGCGCTCGGAGCAAATCTGCGGACACCTCAACCGGACTTTTCACGCCTGCGCGCGTGCCGATCTTGACCATGCCCGGCGTATCCACGAAGCGGTACGGAAACCGCCGTGCATCGGTGAGGTCGGACAGGCCGCGGCCCATCAGGCGCTTGATCGAGAGGATTGTGTTCTGCGGGTCACTGGTCTGGTGGGCCATCGCGGCGTAGCCGGTTTCGACACCGTGTTCGCCGTAACGCACGATCGACGGCACCAGGGGGCGCCCTTCGACATCAGGCAATACGACCGCGAGGCCATTGCGGACCGTGGCCACGAGCGAATTGGTCGTGCCGAGGTCGATGCCGATCGCACGCTTGTGCTGATGCGGCGCCGGGGCCTCACCGGGCTCGGAAATCTGGAAGAGGGCCATCAGGATTCGCTCGCGGCCAGCATCCCGTCGAGGTCGCCGGCGAGCTTGGCCAGGAACGTGAGTTCGCGCACCTGTATTCGCGCCATGGCAAACGCCCGCTCACCGTCGAGTACGTCAGCCAGCAGGTCTTCGAGCGCTCGACCCTCCGCGCGCGCGTCCTCGAGCAACGCCGACAACGCGGGGACATCCCCGGCGGCCTGCGCGTCCGCCGCCAGTTCCCGTCGCTCGAGCTGCCGTTCCAGGAATTCGAGCGGCAGCGCAGTGTCGGTTTCGCCAAGCGCGTCGATGCCGTGCAGGCGAAGCAGATATTGCGCGCGCCGGACCGGATTTTTCAGCGCGCAGTACGCCTCGTTGACATGTGCGGATGACTGGAGCGCAAGGCGCCTTTCCGTGTCGCTGCCACCGGCAAAGCGGTCGGGATGCACTTCGGTCTGCAATTGGCGGTAGGCCCGGTCAAGTTCGGTGACATCGATGCGGAATGCCGGAGCCAGGCCGAACAGTTCGAAATGGTTGCGGGAGAAATCGATCATCCGAATGCTCCCGGACGACGGGAGAAGTGCCTTCTATTGGCGTTGTTACCTAAACGTTGAACGATTCACCGCACCCGCATGCATCCTTGACATTCGGGTTGTTGAACTTGAAGCCTTCGTTCAGGCCTTCACGCGCAAAATCGAGTTCGGTGCCGTCGAGGTAGGGCAGGCTCTTCGGATCGACGACGACCGTCACGCCATGGCTTTCGAACTTGAGATCTTCTGGCTTGGCTTCGTCCGCGTACTCGATCTTGTAGGCAAGTCCCGAGCATCCCGTCGTGCGCACGCCGAGGCGCAGGCCGACGCCCTTGCCGCGCTTGGCAAGGTACGCTGACACGTGTTGCGCCGCGGTCGGTGTAAGGGTGACTGCCATGCGTCGTTCTCCGTTCAGTTACATCGTGTCAGTCGGCCGCAAGCTTGGCGTCCGCTGCGCCGCCATGCTTCTGCCGGTAATCGGCCACCGCCGCCTTGATCGCATCTTCGGCCAGGATCGAGCAGTGGATCTTCACTGGCGGCAGCGCCAGTTCTTCCGCGATCTGCGTGTTGCGGATCGTCATGGCCTGGTCGAGCGTCTTGCCTTTCACCCATTCGGTCACCAGCGACGAAGATGCGATCGCGGAGCCGCAGCCGTAGGTCTTGAACTTGGCGTCCTCGATGATGCCGTCCGGGCCAACCTTGATCTGCAGCTTCATCACGTCGCCGCACGCCGGCGCGCCGACCATCCCCGTGCCGACATCGCCAGAGTCCTTTGCGAACGAGCCGACGTTGCGCGGATTCTCGTAATGATCCAGTACTTTTTCGCTATACGCCATTTGTATCTCCTTAAACCACAAGCCCGAAGCGTTCGGGTCTGCCGCGAATCCTTTATGTGAAAAGCGCCGGGCCGTCCCAAGCCTTTCACACTAACTCTTGTTTCCAGACCCGACCAAAGTATCGTGCGAGCTCACGTTCTTGACAGAGCGAGAGAAACTTTGGTCGGAATCGCTAATGTGCCGCCCACACGATCTTGCTCAAGTCGACGCCGTCCTGGTGCATTTCCCAAAGCGGCGACAGTTCGCGCAATTTTCCAACCTTGCGCTGCAGCAGCGCGATCGTGTAGTCAATGTCCGCCTCTGTGGTGAAGCGGCCGATCGAAAACCGGATCGAGCTGTGCGCCAATTCGTCGCTGCGACCCAGCGCCCGCAGGACGTACGAAGGCTCCAGCGATGCCGACGTGCAGGCCGATCCCGACGACACCGCGATGTCCTTGATCGCCATGATCAGCGACTCGCCTTCGACGAAATTGAAGCTCGCGTTGAGGTTGTGCGGCACCCGCTGCTCCATGTTCCCGTTGACGTAGACCTCTTCCATTTCGCAGAGGCCTTTCCAGAGCCTGTCGCGCAGCATCCGGATGCGCTCGTTCTCGGTCGCCATTTCCAGTTTCGCGATCCGAAACGCCTCGCCCATGCCGACGATCTGGTGCGTCGGCAGCGTCCCCGACCGCATGCCACGCTCATGGCCGCCGCCGTGCATCTGCGCTTCTATGCGCACGCGAGGCTTGCGCCGGACGAACAGCGCGCCCATGCCTTTCGGGCCATATGTCTTGTGCGCTGACAACGACAGCAGGTCGACCTTCAGTACGCTCAAGTCCACCGGCACCTTGCCCGTAGCCTGCGCGGCATCGACGTGGAAAATGATGCCGCGCGCGCGGCAGATCTCTCCGATCGCCGCAATGTCCTGGATCACGCCGATTTCGTTGTTCACGAACATCACCGAGACGACGATCGTGTCGGGACGCAGCGCGGCACGGAACCCATCGAGGTCGAGCAGCCCGTCGTCCTTGACGTCGAGATAGGTGACCTCGAAACCTTCGCGCTCAAGTTCGCGCATCGTGTCGAGCGTGGCCTTGTGTTCCGTCCTGACCGTGACGAGATGCTTGCCCTTGTCCTTGTAGAAGTGGGCCGCGCCCTTCAACGCCAGGTTGATCGACTCCGTCGCGCCGGACGTCCACACCAGTTCCTTCGGGTCGCAGCCGACCAGCGCGGCAACGTGTCCGCGCGCTTCTTCCACGGCCGCTTCGGCTGTCCAGCCGAACGAATGCGAGCGCGAGGCCGGGTTGCCGAACTCCTCGGTCAGGTACGTGACCATTTTCTGTGCGACACGCGGGTCCACCGGCGTGGTCGCCGAGTAATCAAGATAGATCGGGAGCTTCATGGCGTCGGTCAGCAAACAGTGGGCATCAAGCAGTCGCAATGATCGGAGCCTTGCACGGCGCCGCGGCGCTCTGCGCCTGGCGGTGGTCCTGCAGCACCGCCACCTCGGCGGGCTTCTGCTGCGCGACCAGCTGGGCAAGCGTCACTCCGTGCAGGTAGGAGAAGATGTGCTCGTTCAGGCCGGCCCAAAGGTCGTGCGTCATGCATCGGCGGTCATCTCGGCAATTTTCGCGGCCGCCGCACTGCGTCGCGTCGATGGGTTCGTCCACCGCGAGGATGACATCGGCAACGGATACGGTGTCGGGCGCCCGAGCGAGCGTGTACCCTCCTCCGGGACCGCGCGCACTGTCGACGAGGCCATGGCGGCGCAGTTTGCCGAAAAGCTGTTCAAGGTACGACAACGAAATGCTCTGGCGCTCGGAAACGGCCGCCAGTGTCACCGGCCGCTTTCCGCCGTACATCGCAACATCGATCATCGCCGTGACGGCGAATCGTCCTTTGGTGGTCAGGCGCATGGTCTGGTCCTTTGCATCGCGCTGTTCGGTAGGTTACGGTCGCACTCGGGAATTGAAGCTGGACGATCGTTGTCCAGGACAACTGTAATTATGCTATTCCCGAACGAATTAGTCAACTAAAAGACCCGTAAGTTCACTCAAGCATTTTGTTGATCTGGGCCGGATCGAATCGCTCCGCCGTGGCTTTGGCATCGCCGCAATCCATACCGTCGCGCTGCAGCAGGGCGACCAGCTTGTCGAACCGCTGTTCCGTTGCGGCCGCATGGTCAAGCAGCCGGTGAATCGCCTGGACCACCGGGTCGTTCATGTCCGCCACAATGGCATACTGCGAGAATCCGATCTTTGCTGCTTGGGCTTCGCGCCGGTCCTTATCGTCGGCAGTCACCAGGCGCGCGGGAATTCCGACGGCAGTGGCCCCCGGCGGCACATCACGGACCACAACCGCATTGGATCCGATCTTGGCGCCTTCGCCAATCAGGATCGGGCCGAGTGCCTTGGCGCCGGCCCCGATCACCACATTTCTCCCCAAGGTCGGGTGGCGCTTGCCCTTGTTCCAGGACGTACCGCCCAGGGTGACCCCGTGATACAGCGTGCAGTCATCCCCTATGACCGCGGTCTCTCCGATCACGATGCCCATGCCATGATCGATAAAGACCCGTCGCCCGATCGTGGCCCCGGGGTGGATTTCGATGCCAGTAAGCCAGCGGCTCCAATGCGCGAGCCACCGCGCGAGCCAGCGCAGCCCCGAACCCCAGAGCGGATGGGTCACATTGCGATGCCACACGAGCGCGTGCAGGCCGGGATAGCAAGTGAGCACTTCCCACTTGGTTCGGGCGGCCGGGTCGCGGTCGAAGACCACGGCCATGTCTTCGCGAAGTCGGGCAAGCATCGTTGAATTATCCCTTTTCCGATCAATTTACTCAAGTATTGGCGGGTGCTCACATTTCCGGCACGGAGCGTTTGCTAGACTGAACTGTCCATCCACAGCATTTCACATATTGCTGCCACCAAACCGCGTCCAATCCCCGGAGACTCCGATGACGCCTATTTTCCCCCTTGTTGCGATGCTCTTCGCAGTCGCATTCGGGCTTCCGGCATCGGCGCAGCCTGCCCTGCCAACGCCGGCGCCCGCGGCCAACACGCCGGCGCCGGAGCCATCGAAACAGTGCCTGACGGCCAGGAAGAAGGAGGACAAGGAGCAACGATCGCTGACCGCTGCCATCGACGCCTTGGCACGCGACAGGAAAGCGCGAGAAAGCTGTTCCTCGAATAGCATGTGTACACGCTACGATACCGCCATCAGCGCGATGGAAAAGCGGCAGGCGCGCCACGAAACACGCCTGACGCGTTTCAAGGAAGACGTCGACAAGGCCTGCAAGGTGTCCTGACGGGACGGGCGATCAACGCACCAGGATGGCGACCAACAGCAAGCCTGCGATGACTAGAGTGAACAGCACAAGATAGGCGATGCCGACCACAAAACTGCGGGCGAAAAGTCCGATCCACCGGCCGCGGTACACGAGCTTCGTCGCCCAGAAACCGTAGAGCAGGCACCAGATCCCGAGCATCGCGCGCACCGGATTGAACGGGATCGACAGTGCCAGCACGCCGACCAGGAACAGGAACGCGTGCATGTGGGCGGCGAAAACGAGGTGCTCCGCGTAGCGGTTCGGCCGGTCGGGATAGCGCCGCACGCGCCCGTAGTACGCCATCATCTGCAACAGCGCGAACGCTGGCATCAGCACGAACATCGCGTAGGGGCCGTAGCGCACCGCGCCCAGGAAGACTTGTTCGGATTTTTCCTGCCGGCTGAGCCCGTTGAAATGAAAGAAGCGCTTCTTCACTTCCCGCAACAAAGGTGTGTCGGCGCCGGGAATATCCAGATTCAACTGGGGATCCACTTGGATCGTGAAGCCCGGCATCGTGATTTCGCCGCCGCTCTCACCCTTGTCGAATTTCACCGCCGCCTGCGCCGTTGATTTCGCGCCGGTTTTTGCATCTGGCTCCAGGACCGGATCGCCGTCGACCAGAACCGGAACACTGGCGAAGAACCGGATCGCGGCGAACAGCGCAAGGGAGAGCACCAGGAACAGCCGCGCAGGTCGGACATAGCGCCGTCTGCGTCCCGCGAAATATTCCCGGGTGAGAAAGCCTGGACGGAAGAGCAGCCCCGCGAGCGTGCGCCAGAGCCGACCGTCAAGGGAGACGTAGCGTCCGGTCGCCTCGCGCAGGAAGATCCGTGCGGTCGGCAGCTTCACCGCCGTCTCCTGTCCACATCCGGCGCAGTAATCGCCGGTCACAATGGCGCCGCAGTTTCGGCACGCGTGCGTCGGCGCAATTGGGGCGGCATCGGCGGATTCCGGACACATCGGGTTAGGGCAGCGGGATCAGAAGATCACGAAGCGCGCGGAATAATAGCCGAGCGGCCACCGCCCGCTCGTGAACAACGCATATTTGCGGACAAAACGATGGTCGGGTCCTTCGCCGGCCATGCCTGCCAGTGCGCACTGATGTGCGGCCAGCAGCGCCATTCCGGTTGCTTCAATCGCAATATTCGAATCGGTCTTGCCGGCAGCCTTCGTCGCGGCGAACGCCGCACCGCGCACTTCCGTTTCCAGTCCGCCGGTCACGGCATCGACGCATTGAAGCAATGCCGATTCGGTCTGGCGCTCCGCGGCGCGTGCCCACAGCGCTTCGCGCTCCTCCTCTTCCTGGTCCCACCACGTTGCGTCGTGCTCGACCGCACGAACGAAGGTAGCCGCTGCCTGCCACGACGCAATAGTGGCAATCGCAACAGTCGCGTGTGGCGCCACGATCCGCGTCAGCTCGCCAATGGCAGCATTTTCCTCCGGCGTCAGCGGCAGCCCGACCCGCTCGAACCAGGCGGTCATCGCTTGCTTGCCTTGCCAACGAATTCATCGACGCGGGCGAGAATGCCGCGCAGTATGTTCACCTCTTCGCGCTCCAGTGCCGCGCGCCCGAAGAGTCGCCGTAGCCGCGGCAGCAGACGCCGCGGATTGTCGGGCTTGAGAAACCGCATTGCCGTAAGCGTGCGCCGCGCGTGCGCATGGAGCGCCTCGATTTCATCGTGCGTTGCCGCCGTGAAACGTGGAGCAGTCCAGACCTGTCCCAAGCCGGACGTGACCCGCAGTTCGTATGCGGCGACCTGAACTGCAGCGGCGACGTTGAGCGACGCGAATTCATCGTTGGCGGGAATCGTGGCCGCGATGCCGCAGCGCGCGAGTTCGTCGTTGGACAGCCCTGACATTTCCGTCCCGAACACCAGCGCCACGTCGCCCGCGTTCGAATGGGCGATCGCCTCCTTTGCCGCGGCGCGCAAGGACAGCACGCGCCCTGCGTACTCGCGCGGCCGCGCCGACAGCCCGATGGCAAGTGCGCATCCTGCGAGCGCCTCGTCGAGCGTAGCGACAACGCGGGCGGCATCGAGCACGGTTGCCGCGCCCGCGGCCAGCGCCACGGCTTCCGGGTCCGGAAAGCGTGCGGGCGCGACCAGCACCAGGCGCGCCATGCCCATGGTCAGCATGGCCCGAGCCGCGGCGCCGATGTTGCCGGGATGACGGGTGCGCACAAGGACAATTCGGATGCGCGCGAGAGCGGGGGCCTGGGTAATCACGGTCTCCATCGGTGGAAGCAGGTAAAATAGCCGCATTCCGCGCTTTTGACACGCGGCGCGACATCGACGCGACCTCATTTCCGAAACTACGCGCCATGCATCCCATGCTCACGATGGCCGTAAAGGCTGCCCGCCGCGCCGGCAACATCATCAATCGCGGCGCGCGCGATCTGGACCTCCTTACTATCACGGCCAAGGGTCCCAAGGACTTCGTGAGCGAAATCGACCGTGGCGCCGAGGCCGCGATCGTGGACATGATCATCAAGTCCTATCCCGACCACGCGATCCTTGCCGAGGAAGGGACAAACAAGGGCAACAACCCCGATTCCGAGTACGTCTGGATCATCGATCCGCTCGACGGCACCACCAATTTCCTGCACGGCTTTCCGCAGTATTGCGTATCGATCGCCGTTGCGCACAAGGACGTCGTCCAGCAGGGCGTAATCTTCGACCCCGTGCGCAACGATCTTTTCACCGCCACGCGCGGCCGGGGCGCATTTCTGAACGACCGGCGCATACGGGTCTCACGCAGGACACACATGCGCGATTGCCTGATCGGAACCGGCTTTCCGTTCCGGGACGGCAGTTACCTCGACACCTATCTGCAGATGATGAAGGCGATGATCGCGCAGACCGCCGGGCTGCGCCGCCCTGGCGCGGCCGCGCTGGACTTGGCCTATGTCGCCGCGGGATTCTACGACGGTTTCTGGGAAGTGGGCCTCAACCCATGGGATGTGGCGGCGGGCAGCCTCCTGGTGCTCGAGGCCGGCGGGTTGATCGGCGACCTGACCGGCGAAGGCGGCTATCTCCATGGCGGCGAGGTCATTGCCGCCAGCCCCAAGATCTTTGCCCAGATGGTCGCCACGCTGGCGCCCTTCCGGCAAGACATGCAGCGGGATCGCGCTGCAGCGCTCGCCAGCGCTAAGGCCTGACGCACCCGACGCGCGGCCCATTGCCCACCCGAGGCCCTGCCCGGCGTGCTCCACGGCAAGATCGCGTGGTGCCGGCGTATCCTGTTGTCACGAGACGGCAGTTTTCCGCGGTGACTGGCATCGGACTTGCTCCTGATATTCCGTCCGGAAATCCGCCGGTCGCTGCCTAGGAGTCCTGAACATGCATTTTCGCGCACCGAAACTGGCCGCGTTCGCAACCATGCTGGCCTTGGTCGTCGCCGTCGCCTTGCCTGCGGCTGCGCAGACGGTTTCCACGATCCGTGTCCGGCTGCATCCCTACGTGGCGGCCGGGGGAACACTTCCGCCCGACGCGCAGGAAAGACTCGAAACGCTGGTCGGGACCGGACTCACGTTGACAGCGACGACGCGAACGGGCGCGCTCGACCTCGCATTGGCGAGCCCTCAGGACAGCAGCACCATTGCGGCGAGCCTCAAGGCGCTGCGCAATGACCGCAGCGTGCTGTGGGCCGAAATTCCGCCGACGGTCTCGCTGAGCCCCAAGACCGCGCAAGTGCAGTCCCCCGGTGTCAGTCAGCCGGGCCAACGGCTGCTGGTACGCCTCAAGGACGCTTCGGCGCCGGATTGGGCAACGTTATTGCCTCGGCTCGGTGCGCGGATCGGGACCGAACTCACCGTCGTGCGACAGATCGGCAGTGTCTGGGTACTGGGCGTTTCCCAAGCGCAAACTCCGACGCAACTTGCGCGGCTGGCCGAACTTCTGCAACTGGATGGCGCGGTTCAGTACGCCGACCCCGTCAAGCGGGCGATTGCCTTCGCGGCGCCGAACGATCCTTATTTCCCGCAGCAATGGTCGCTGAGCGATCCGCTCTCCGGAGTCAATGCCGAAACGGCCTGGACGGAACAGCCAGATTCATCAAGCGTAGTGGTCGCCGTCATCGACACCGGCATTCTTCCGCACCCGGATCTCGAAGGCCGTGTCCTCGCCGGTTACGATTTCATCACCGACCCTGCCCGCGCACGCGACGGCGACGCGCGCGACCCGAATCCGCGCGATGAAGGCGACTGGCACAGCGATGGCGAGTGCGGCGCGGCCGCGGACAGTCTCTTCCACGGCCTGCTGGTCGCGGGCCAGATTGCCGCGAACACGAACAACGGCATCGGCATTTCCGGCCTCACCACGGGTGCGAAGATCCTGCCGGTGCGCGTACTCGGCAAGTGCGGTGGAACATTCGACGACGTTCTCGAAGGGATGCTCTGGGCCTCCGGCGTGCCGATAGCGGGCATTCCGCCGAACACCAATCCCGCCAAGGTCATCAATTTGAGCCTCGGCGGATTCGGCGCATGTGACCAATCGATACAGGAAGCCATCGACGATGCGCTGGCGCAGGGCGCAGTCGTCGTCGCCGCGGCCGGCAACTCGTCCGCCAATGCCGCGGACTTCACGCCCGCGAATTGCAGCGGAGTCATTGCCGTCGCCGCTCATGCGAAGAACGCGACGCTGGCCAGCTATTCCAACTTCGGGCCGCGCGTCGACGTGTCGGCGCCGGGCGGTGACCTGCCCGAGGACGGGCTCATCATCTCGACCTCCAATGACGGCACGACGGTGCCACAGAACCCGGACTACGCCGCCGCCGCCGGCACCAGCTTCGCCGCGCCGCTGGTTTCCGGGACTGTCGCATTGATGCTTGCGCGCAACCCGATGCTCACGCCGGGCCGCGTTTTGGACATAGTCACCGGCACCGCCCGTGATTTTCCCACCGGCTCCTCCTGTTCCCAGGCGAATCTCTGTGGATCGGGTTTGCTGGATGCGGGAGCGGCCATTGCCAGCACGCTCCCTGGCGGCAGCGCGCCGCCGCCCGGCGCAGTCGAGGTCGTCGAGTACTACAACGCCTTCCTCGACCACTATTTCATCACCGCGGTACCTGCCGAAATCGCCTACATGGATACAGTCCTGTCCGGATCTTTTCAGCGGACTGGGCAGTATTTCTACGCGTTTCTGTCGCCGATCGTGACGCCGCCGGATTCAAGGCCCGTGTGCCGGTTTTTTGCCGCGGGGCTGATCAATTCCCATTTCTTCACGGCGAGCGCATTCGAATGCCAGTTCGTGCTCACGCACTGGACCGGCACCTGGCACCTCGAAACCCCAAACGCGTTTTACATCCAGGTCCCGGACAGCAACGGCAATTGTCCGGTTGGCACACTGCCGGTCTATCGTTTCTTCAACAACAGGAATGACGCCAATCACCGTTACACCGTCGATCGTTCGGTGCGCCGCGCAATGTTGAACCGTTCGTGGGTTCCGGAAGGCAATGGCCCGAATGCCGTCGCATTCTGCTCGGTATACTAGTTCAGCAAGATAGAAAGGCAACGGCCGGCAATGTGATTTGCCGGCCTTTGCAGTTGCTGCGGGCAGATCTTGCGCGCGCGTCAGGACTCGGCGCGTGCCGGCGGCGCGGTGGCGGCAGCGGGGGCTGCGGTTCCCGCCCATTCCTTGATCATCACGAAGCCAAGCGCCAGCAGCACGGGCCCAAGGAACACACCAATGAAGCCGAACGCCACCACGCCACCGAACACCCCCAGCAGCACGAGGATGAACGGCAGATCGCTGCCGTGGCTGATGATCATCGGCTTGATGAAATTGTCGACGGTAGACACGACCAGCATGCCCCACAGGAACAGGAAGACGCCCCAGCCGGGGTCTCCATGCGTGAACAGGATGAGGCTGGCCGGAATCCAGACGAGGGGCGGACCGATGGGCACCGGAGAAAGAAAGAACGTGACCAACCCCAGAAGCGGCGCTGCCTCGAAGCCGGCGATCCACAGTCCGACTGCCATCAGCACGCCCTGAGCAAGCGCCGTGCCGAGAATGCCGTATACCACTGCCCGCGTTGTGTGGAGCGCGACCTGCAGCATGTGCAGGCCGCGCTCCGGCGCGATGCGGCTGACGGCGCCACGCATGCGCGCGACGATCGCGTCGCCGTCACGGAAGAAGAAAAACGCTATCAGCACCGAAAGCGTGAGTTGCAGCAGGCCTTCCGCAACGCCCGCACCACCTTTCAGCGCATACGCCTTGGCCGGCTCGAACCATTTTTTCAGTTCGACAAACATCGCCGCGCTGTCGTGCGCAAACGTGGACCAGTACGTCACGACGCGCGGTCCGGCCAGGGGCAAATCGTTCACCCACGCCGGCGGACCCGGTGGTCCGCTTTCGACGAGATCGCGCAGGAATGACGTCACGCGGTCGGAATTCTCGGCCAGCGTGACACCGACAACCAGGAACGGTGTGACGACCACAAGGAGAATGAGCAACGTGACGACAGTCGCGGCGAGTCCCGATCGGCCGGAAAGGTGCCGTCGCAACCATGCGAACACGGGCCACGCGGTTGCGGCGAGGACCGCGGCCCAGACAATGGCTGAAATGAACGGCTGGAGGACGAGAAAGACGCCGACGACCAGAACCGCCAGAACGACCAGCGCAATCGTTTGATCCGTAGTGGAAGGGCGAAGCTTCATGGCGCGCAAAAAGTCGCGGCGAGTCTAGCACGCTCTCGCTGCGGCGCCCGCCGTGGCCGGAACCTGACTCAAGGCGCGTCTGATGGAGCGAACCGTCGGCGATCCGAACCTCAGGCGAAAAAAGTGGAAATTGAATGGCGGAGAGATAGGGATTCGAACCCTAGATACGGTTACCCGTATGCTTGATTTCGAGTCAAGTGCCTTCGACCACTCGGCCATCTCTCCGGCAAGCCGATCATTATATCGCGGATGAAACGTCGGCTGCAAAGTTCCGCGCAATTGCGAACACGCGCGACTCGCAGATGGTTAATCCGGGTCGGCAAAAAAACAGGGGCGCTTGGCCCCCGTTCAACTCCTTTGCAACAAGACGCCACTTATTTTTTCGCGGGCGCCGCCGCTTTCGCCGAGACCGCCGGTGCAGCCGGTGTCGCCGCCAGTTGCGGCGTCGGTACGACTTTGCCCTGGGCCTTCATGTGCGCGAAATATTGCGCGGCAACGCGGTCCTCCGCCTTGGCCTGTTGTTGTTTTGCCAAATCGGCCGCAGCATCGGCCTTGGCTTTCGCCTCGGCTTTTTGCACGTCCGTCAACGGCGGCGCCGGAGGCAGCTTCGCCACCGCAACACCGAATGACACGACCACCATCGTGGCCGCAAGGACTGCACGGATCGTCTTCATCGTTGCACTTCCTCCCCCCATATGCTCTTTCAGGTCCGATGCAAACGTCACGTCACGAGGCGTACTGCCCCGCTGCATCTGGTGCGACCGTGGACGGAATCCTCCCCGCCTTGACATCGTTGTACCAGTATTCGTGGTGTTCCTTCGCCCACATTTCGTCGACATAGCCGGTGCGCATTGCATCAAGGGCGCCCGCCATGCCGACAGTGCCCAGATAGATGTGGAAGCAGGCCATTGCAATCGCCAGGAGCGCCACGCTCATGTGCACGACGTTGGCAATCTGCATCGTCGCGCGGGTCTGGTTGAAATTCGGGAAATTGAGAATGTAGCCGGTGACGGACAGCACGACGCAGAACACAACCACGAGTAACCAGAACAATGCCTTCTCGCCGGCGTTGAACTTGCCGGAAGGCACATGTGTATTGCCGCTGCGATCGAGCATGCCGCCGAACTTCGCGATCCACTTGAGATCGTAGGCTCGCGGCAGATTGTCGCGGACGAACAGCACGATGAAGACGATGAGCGCGACGGAGAAGATCGGCCCCGTGAAGTTATGGAGATTCTTGGCCAGGATCGCAAGCCAGGAGAACAGCGTGGCGCCGATCAGCGGCAACAGCACCGTCTTGCCGAAGGTCAGAATGAGTCCGGTCACGGCCAGCGCGACGAACGTGAAGCCCATGGTCCAGTGCGTGTAGCGCTTGAGCGGCGTGAAGCGCTCGATCTTGCGTCCGGTCGCCTTTCCGTGCAGTGCTATCTGGCCGCGCCAGGCGAAGTAGCCGGCGAGTCCGAGCAGCACTACCGCGAGGAGCATTCCGCCGAAGGTGGCGATCGGCGTGCGCACCGCGCGCCACGTTTGGCCCTGCGGCTGGACCAGCACATTCGTTTCGCGTCCCGGGATGCTGGTGTACTGCGGCTGACCGGTGCGGATTTCGTTCCATACCGGCTGGTTGTTGAGCGGCTGCGCCAGCTGCTGCGCCGCCTGCTGCCGAGCCTGGTCGGCCTCCTTGGGCGATACCGCGGGCGATTGCGCCGCCACGCCGCAAACCACGGTCAGGCCCAGCGCAGCGGCGAACATGCGCATCGCTGCGATCATCGTGTGTTGTGCCATGGAGAGGGTCAGGAACCGATGCGCCGGTATTCGTTCTGGCTCTGCGTGCGATTGCGGATGTCGCGCTCCCACTGATCCTTGTTGCCGTTGAACGGTGCCGCCATGTACGGCGGCTCGTCCGGCTTCCCCTGGTACTTGCCCTGTTTGTAGTCGATCACCTGCGGGCGTTCGCCGCATCCGGCGAGCATCAGCGCGGCCATCGCCCCCGACACTATCGCCATCAGGCGCATCAGCCTCGAAATCATGATTTGCCTCCAGGCGCCGCCGCGGGCGGCGTGGGTGCTTCGGGGCGCCCGTAGGCCGTCGACCAGCCCCAGACTTCGCTGCCCTTGCCGCGCGTAGTGGCGCGCTGCCGGTAGATCTCGGCGATCGTGTCGCCATCGCCACCCAACAACGCCTTGGTCGAGCACATTTCCGCACAGGCCGGCAGCTTGCCCTCGGCCAGGCGATTGCGGCCGTACTTCTTGTATTCCGCTTCGGAGTTGTCGGGTTCGGGCCCGCCCGCGCAGAACGTACACTTGTCCATCTTGCCGCGCACGCCGAATGCGCCCGCTTGCGGAAACTGCGGCGCACCGAACGGGCAGGCGTAGAAGCAGTAGCCGCAGCCGATGCACAGGTCCTTGTCGTGCAGAACGACGCCTTCCTCGCTGCGGTAGAAGCAGTCGACCGGACACACGGCCATGCATGGCGCATCCGAGCAGTGCATGCATGCCACGGAGATCGAACGCTCGCCCGGCACGCCATCGTTGATGGTCACCACGCGCCGCCGGTTGACCCCCCACGGGACGTCGTTTTCCTGCTTGCAGGCGGTGACGCACCCGTTGCACTCGATGCAGCGCTCGGCATCGCAGAGGAATTTCATTCGGGCCATGGTTTCGTCCTCTCTATGCCTTCTTGGCGACCTGGCAGAGCGTCGTCTTGGTTTCCTGCATCATCGTCACGGAATCGTAGCCATATGTGGTTGCGGTGTTGACGGCCTCGCCGCGCACGATCGGCGCCGCACCCTCGGGATAGAACTCCAGGATGTCCTTGCCTTGCCACCATCCGGCGAAATGGAACGGGATGAACGTGGTTCCGGCGCCGACGCGATCGGTCACCATGGCCTTGACGGATATCTGCGCGCCGGTGGGCGATTTGATCCAGACATATTCGCCGTCGATGATCCCGCGATCGTTGGCGTCCTTGGGGTTCAACTCGACGAAGTTCTCCTGCTGCAGTTCCGCGAGCCACGGATTGGAACGTGTCTCGTCGCCGCCGCCTTCGAATTCGACCAGGCGTCCGCTGGTGAGGATGAGCGGGAAGTTCTGCGCGACCTTGTCGGCGACATTCTTCTCCTGGATGCTCTTGTACTGCGTCGGCAACCGCCAGAACCCCTTCTTGTCGTCGTGGGTCGGATATTTCGCCACCATGTCCGGCCGCGGCGAATATAGCGGCTCGCGATGTTGCGGGACGGCGTCCGGGAAATTCCACACCACGGCGCGCGCCTTGGCGTTGCCGAACGGATTGCAACCATGCACCTTCATCGCGACGCGAATGATGCCGCCGGAGGTATCGGTCTTCCAGTTCTTGCCCTCCGCCTTCTTCTTCTCGTCCTCGGTGAGTTCGTCCCACCAGCCGAGCTTCTTCAGCAGAACGTGGTCGAACTCCGGGTAACCGGTCGTTAGGTCGCTGCCTTTCGGATGCGAACCGTCCGCCGCCAGCAGCGAAACGCCGTCGCGCTCCACGCCGAAGTTGGCGCGGAAGCAGCCGCCGCCGTCCATCATCGCCTTCGACGTGTCGTACAGATTAGGCGATCCGGGATGCTTGAGCTCAGGTGTTCCGTAGCACGGCCACGGCAGTCCGTAATAGTCACCGTCGCAGGGACCACCACGCGCGCGCAGCGACTTCACATCGAACGTCGACATATTCTTCATGTGCAGCTTCAGCCGCTCGGGCGACTGGCCGCTGTAGCCGATCGTGAATGTTCCCTTGTTGATTTCCTTGAGAATGGATTCGGGGGTGGGTTCGTCCCAGCCGTCCTTGTCCTTCACCATCTCGTAGTTCTTGACCAGTTCCTTCTTGAAGCCGAACTTGTCGGCGAATGCCACCATCAGCGTGTGGTCCGGCTTGGACTCGAACAGCGGTTCGATCACTTTTTCGCGCCACTGGATCGAGCGGTTCGACGCGGTGCAGGAGCCGGAAGTCTCGAGTTGTGTTGCGGCCGGCAGCAGGTAGACGCCATCCTTGCGCACCATCGCGCACATGGCCGCGGTGGCCGAGGGATAGGGATCGATGACGACCATGAGATCGAGCTTCTTCATCGCCTCGACCATCGCCGTGCCGCGTGTCTGGCTGTTTGGCGCGTGGCCCCAATACACCATCGCACGCAGGTTGGGGCCCTGGTCGATCGTATCGTTGGGATACATGACGCCGTCGATCCAGCGGGACACCGTCATTCCGTTCTTCTCCATCATCCCTTCGGCGTACTGCTTCTTGATCCACTCGTAATCGACACCCCAGACACCCGCCCAGTATTTCCACGAGCCGGTGGCGAGGCCGTAGTAGCCGGGAAGCGAATCCGGGTTTGGACCGACGTCGGTTGCGCCCTGGACGTTGTCGTGCCCGCGGAAAATGTTAGCGCCGCCGCCGGACGTGCCGATGTTGCCGAGCGCCAGCTGCAGGATGCACGACGCGCGCACGATCGCGTTGCCGATCGTGTGCTGGGTCTGCCCCATGCACCAGACGATCGTCGACGGCCGGTTCTTGGCCATCATCTCGGCAACCTTCCGCACCTGGGCTTCTGGCACGCCGCAAACTTCCTCAACCTTGTCCGGCGTCCATTTGACCAGGATCTCGTCGCGCACCTTGTCCATGCCGTACACGCGATCATTTATGTACTGCTTGTCTTCCCAGCCGTTCTTGAAGATGTGGTAGAGCATCCCGAACACAAACGGGATGTCGGTGCCGGAACGGATGCGCACATATTCGTCCGCCTTGGCCGCAGTCCGCGTGAACCGCGGATCGACGACGATCATCTTCGCGCCGGTTTCCTTCGCGTGCAGCATGTGCAGCATCGACACCGGATGCGCTTCGGCGGCATTGCTGCCGATGTACATCGCGCACTTGGTGTTCTGCATGTCGTTGTACGAGTTGGTCATCGCGCCGTAGCCCCAGGTATTGGCTACGCCGGCGACGGTCGTCGAGTGACAGATGCGCGCCTGGTGGTCGCAGTTGTTCGTGCCCCAGAAGGACACGAATTTGCGCATCAGGTACGCCTGCTCGTTGTTGTGCTTCGAGCTGCCGACCCAGAACACGGCGTCGGGACCCGATTCCTTGCGGATCTCGAGCATCTTCGCACTGACTTCGTTCAGCGCCTGTTCCCAGGACAGCCGCTGCCACTTGCCGTTGACCAGCTTCATCGGCGTCTTCAGCCGATGCGAATGTTCGACAATGCCATGCTCGCGGATCGATGCGCCCTTGGCGCAATGTGCTCCAAGATTGATCGGAGACTCGAACACCGGCTCCTGCCGTGTCCAAACGCCATTCTCGACGGTGGCGTCGACTGCGCAGCCGACCGAACAATGCGTGCAGATCGTGCGTTTCTTTTCGACAGCTTTGGCGTCGCCGTCCTTGGCGGCCGCCGCGGGGCCGATCGCGCCATACGGCAACTGGCTGGCAAACGCGCCGGCGCCCGCAGCCAGGCCCGAGCGCTTTAGGAACGTCCGGCGGTCCATCGTGGAAATTCCGCTACCTGCGAGTCTCTTCAACCGGGGGCCCGTCGTGCGGGCGACGTCCGACTTGCGCGTGAGCAGCATGGGAACTCCTAGATCCGGGTGGTCGCGTAGTAATCGCGAATGTGGTCGGTCTCGCGATAACCGTGGGCCGAAGCAGAGTCGCCCGCCGGTACTGCTGCCGGTGCAACAGGGCCGGCCAGCGAATTCGCCGCGACCGCGGCGGCGCCCGCGCCGCCAGCACCGAGTGCCAGCAGGAAGCGACGGCGTTTGAAATCCGGAGAGTCAGTGGCGTGCGTCGGGACCGACGCTGGCGTTGCGCGTTGCGATGACGTGCTCATGCAGCCCTCCAAAATTCCAACACCGCGTGACATTATGAATCCGTGCCCGGCTGCGGCGACGGCAAATTAATCAATGGCGAGCGAGTCACGTTCGACCGCCATGAACAAGTGGGTGAATTCTCCTACGCGCTGATAGTAATTGGCAAGCGGACAAACGCATATTGCAGTGCAGCAATCGAAGACCCACGGCGCGATATGCCTGTTGAAATAGGCGCGCTGCACAGCAATCGCAGTAGGCCCGCGCTCGCCATCGCCCGCAATCAGCATCCGCATCGTCTCGCACAGCACGGACAGATGATCCTCGTACAGTGTCGTTCGCTCACGCCGGGCTAGTCCCAGGCGGGCCAGATCGGAACGCACTGCGACCAGCGGCTTTTCCGACGTGGCCTCCGTCATCCAGTGCGATGCGTGCAGGTCGACGCTGCTGCGGCCGACGCCGATGAAGAGTTCGGTGTACTCCTGCTCCGCCGCGTCGGCGTCCATGGCCGTGCTCGCCAGCCGGAGCTTATTCCATGCTGCTGCGAGGGGATTATCGCCCTCCTCCGGCCACGGCTCGGACCCACCGAGGGCCGTCAACAGCAAAGCATCCGGGCCGCCGGCGTAGAGGCGCCCCAGAACGGCGTAAAACCGCGCGCGCGCCTCATCTTCCGGTAGCACCCCTTGGTGCATCGTCACGCGAGCGGCTTCCAAGGCGTCAGAAATTGCGGATGTCGGCACTGTTTTCGTTCTTGATGAGGTCCACCACTCGACAGTCGGCACACATCCTGAGGCGGTCGAGCGCCCCCGGTGCCGCAAACATGGAATGGCCGGAAAGCTTCCCCAGCATGGCGGAAATCATCTTGTCCGTGCCCATCGGTTTGCCGCAGACGATGCATTTGAAGATGGCCGCCTCATTGAGCACGGCAGGCACCTTGGCGCCCGGGGTCAGGCTGAGGCGCGGCGTGAGCGTGATCGAGTGCTCCGGACAGGTCACGGCACAGATGCCGCACTGCACGCACTTGGACTCGATGAAGCGAACCTGCGGCGCTTCCATGTTGTCGAGAATCGCCGCCTCGGGACACGACCCGACGCAGGCCAGGCACATCGTGCAGCTGTCGGCGTTGATGGCGATCGCGCCGAACGGTGCGCCTTGCGGCAATGGGATGATCTGCTGCGGCACGGGCGCATGCAGCGCAAGGTGATCCAGCGCAAGCCCGATCGTCGTGCGCTTTTCCGGCGCTGGCGCGAATGTGCCAGCCACGCGCGAAGTCAACGCCACCGGCCACTGGCGGACGGCGGTCTCGAAGCGGGTGACATCGGCGCCGTCGATGATCCGGAAATGCTCGCCCTGATAGCCAAGCGCGTTGGTGATCGTCTCGCCCAGCTGCATCTGGAACGCGAGCGCAGCGCGATATTCGGGCGCCTCCTCACCTGTAGTCAGCACGGCGAGCTGCGAGGCACCCCAGGCCAGCGCTGCCAGCCACAGGTCGAGACCCACGGACGCGATGTGATGCACTTCCACGGGAATCACCCTGGCGGGCAAACCCTTGCCGCGGCGGGCAAGTCGGGCAATCGCACCACGGCTGTCCTCCGCATGCAGCAGCAGGCAGGCATCCCGGCCTCCAGCTCTGGCGTACGTCGCGAGCAGCGTTTTCACCCTCGCACCCAGGTCCGGCACCGACGGATACGCGTAAGTGAGCGCCCCCGACGGGCAGACGGTCGTGCACGCGCCGCAACCGACGCACAGATGCGGCTCCACGAAAACCCTGTCCCCGTCGGAGCGGATGGCCGCGGCCGAGCAGACGTCGATGCATTGCGTGCAGCCAGGCTGGCGGGAGCGACTGTGCGCGCAGAGGGACGCCTTGTAGTTGAAGAACTTGGGCTTCTCGAATTCGCCGGTCAGAGTCGAAATTTCCACAGCGGCCTTCGCCTGCGCTACGGAATCGCCTCCCGGTGCGAAATAACCTTGCGGCGGCTGGTGGAGTTTGATCCACGGTCGGACATGCAGATCGAGGACGATGTCAAAGCGTTCGGTACGCCGTGTGTCCTGCCGGTCGAAGTCGATCGCGCCCGCCGCGCCACACGCGGTGACGCAACTGCGATGGTCGCGGCAGCGCTCGAGATCGATCTGGTAGCTCCAGTCGATGGCGCTTTCGGGGCAGGCACGAATGCACGCGTTGCAGCGCGTGCACAGGTCGAGATCGATCGGATTGGACTGCGCCCATTCCACGTCGAATGCACCGAGCCATCCGGCGAGCGATTTCAAGTCCCCCGAATACACGGGATAGGCACGCTCCGCCGGCAGTTCGCTGCCCATCGCGCGTCCCGTGGCCAGCACCGTGACTTCGAGGCGATCCTTCAGTACATCGGCCCAGTACAGCGCCGCGCTCAAGGGTCCGGTGATCAGCACCTGTCCGCCCGACTGATAGCTCACGCTGGGCACCGGATCAGGGTCGGGAAGTGCTCCCATCGCCAGCAGCGCCGCAATCTTGGGCGTTGCGTCACGCGCCTCGTTCGACCAGCCGCCGGTCTCGCGGATGTTCACGAACCGGATCGCCTGCGCCTTGCCCCCTTCGAAGGCGGCATCGGACAGCAGTTGCTGCTCCTGCGTGCAGGCGGCCACGATATCGCCTTGCGCGTCCGCGACAAATCGGGCGAGCTCGCGCTGGCAAAGCATCGTGTGCACGCCGGGGTTTGCCGATAGCTCCAGCGCCCGCGCGAGCGCGTCGCCGTCGAGCGGCATCGTGCCGTTGCACGAACAGAGGAAGAGTTTCCTGCCCGCGAGACTCATGGCTCTCGCGATTTGGCTACCGGGTCGGCGGCGGGCACGGCCGATTCCTGCGCAAGCGCGGATTCCGCAGCGGCGGCGATGGGTATTTCTGGTACGGGCACCGGGACTACGTCGGCAGGCGCCGGGAGATCGCCCGCGGCCGACCTCGCGTCCAGCGTCGGTTTCGCCGGATCGAGCATTGCGTAAACGGCAGAAAGTCTATCCAGCATTCCCGCCGGCATGGGATCGGACTGGGTGTAGTCGCCCACATAGATGTCGAGTCCGTCCATCACGTTGAACGACGGGTCGCTGAACAGTTTCCTTAACGCGGCGCGCTTTGTCTCTTCATCGATTTTCGGCTGCATGAACGCGGAAAAATCGGAATCGAAGGTCAGCGAATCCACCGGCGGCAACGAAGCCGCTTCGGGTATTGCAGCCGGGGCTGCATCTGCTGTCGCAATTGCGGCCGCAGCGGGATCCTCCGCCACCGGCACCACGGCAGGCGATGGTTGCGTGGGATCGGTCCGCGCGGCGGCCCGCTTGCGCTGCGACCAGCGTTTAAGCGAGAACGGTTCGGTCGTCTCGGGGTTGTCGGCCATGTGCTGCGACAACGCGGATCTCACCCGCGCGGCGGACGGTCGCGCACGAACGCGCCGTCCTTGAACGGGTCGTTGCGCTTCATTTTGCGGCGCGGCTCGGGCTTGTAATGCTCGGTCACGAACGGGCGCATCCACGCGAGGATCGCCTCCGGCATCGGCACTGGATCGACCCGTTCACCGCCGTCCATGATGCGGCCAGCCTGGTTGTAACTGACGGTGACGATTTGCGGACGCGCCGCGGGCTCGCTGTCGTCCTCCGCCTGACGCCACATGACGAACACGAGTGGCGTCTCGGAAGTGATGTTGAGAAAGTAGCCTTCGGCCTCGGTCGGGTGCAATTCGATGGCGTGGCCGGGGAAGCGCCACGTTGTGCCGGCCGGACCGTCGGCCACGCGCTCGGCAGCACCGGGTTTCGCAATCCCGACTTCCATGGCCATTGTGCCGACGGGAAGCACGGCAGCCGGCCGCCATTGTTCACTCACCCAGCGGTTCACGAGGGGGACGCGTTCCATCAGAATGTCAACGAAAAAATACACTGGCTTCATGGGTATTCGATTGAGTCCGCCTGCGCCGGACCGTAAGGGCAACAAAACCGATTGATCATACACCCGCGTAGCCGGTCGGACGGGAGGCCGCTGCTCGCGGTCTGCTACCATTTGCACTGCGCGACTATCTCAATTCGCCCGCCTTCCCGCCCATGGCCACCATCATTCCCCTCAAGCCGGTATTGGGCAATGCTCGTTCTCCCGCTAGTGCCAACGAATTCCTGCGCGCGGCGACGCAGGGCCCGGCGCACGCGGGGCCGATTGCCGATGCGCACGGCCGTGGCCTGTCGGATTTGCGCATCTCGGTCACCGACCGCTGCAACTTCCGTTGCGTCTATTGCATGCCCAAGGACGTGTTCGGCAGCGATTACCAATATCTGCCGCACGCGGATCTCCTGTCCTTCGAGGAAATTGCGCGCGTCGCAAAGGTGTTCGTCGGACTCGGCGTGCGCAAGATCCGGCTCACCGGCGGCGAACCGCTGCTGCGCAGGAATCTCGAAAGACTGGTGGAGATGCTCGCGCGCCTCGGCGATATCGACCTCACGCTCACCACCAACGGAACGCTGCTCGTGAAGAAGGCGCAGAGCCTGCGTGACGCGGGGTTGACGCGGGTAACGGTCAGCCTCGATTCCCTCGACGACGCGACATTCCGCGCGATGAACGACGTCGACTTTCCGGTGGCCGGCGTTCTGGCGGGCATCGACGCCGCCGCGGCCGCGGGTCTGTCGCCGCTCAAGATCAATATGGTGGTGAAGGCAGGCATGAACGAGAGCTCGATCGTGCCGATGGCGCGCCGCTTCAAGGGCACCGGACATATCGTCCGCTTCATCGAATACATGGACGTCGGCGCGACCAACGGCTGGCGGATGGACGACGTCGTGCCCGCTGCGGAGATCGTGCGCTTGATCGCAGCAGATCTGCCGCTCGCGCCGGTCGACCCGAACTACAACGGCGAGGTCGCGCAGCGCTGGCGGTATCTGGATGGAAGCGGCGAAATCGGCGTGATCGCCTCCGTAACCGAGGCCTTTTGCCGGGACTGTACGCGTGGGCGCTTGTCCACCGAAGGCAAGCTCTACACCTGCCTTTTCGCCACGCACGGCCATGACTTGCGCGATCTGCTGCGCGGCGGGTTCAGCGACGCGCAGATGGGCAACGCCATTGCCGCAATATGGGGCAGTCGCGCCGACCGCTATTCGGAACTGCGCACCGCGGCCACGGCTCGCGCTCCGAAGGTGGAGATGAGCTATATCGGCGGGTGAAAACTTCTTGACGACCCGCCGACCGCGCAAGGAGAAGCAACCTGCGCCCGGCGTCTTCGCACTTGTAAAAACGTGAATGCTCCGAATACTCCCTATCGCCCACTGCTGACCGACGCCGCGCGACCGTCGACGTTCGAAGTGCAAGCGGTGGACGAGCACGGCGAAGCGCGCGCCGTGCCCGTGGCCGGCGAACACCCGCTGACGATCTATGTCGACAAGCAGGAACTTATCACGCTGATGACGCTGGGCGCGGCACCGGAGGCGCTCGCCATCGGTTACCTGCGCAATCAGCGGCTGGTCGCGTCGATCGATGACGTGGTCGCCGTGCAGGTCGACTGGGAAACCAATTCCTGCGCCATCAAGACGCGCACGGGAATGGTCGACATCGAAGGCAAGACCGCGCGGCGTACCAAGACATCCGGATGCGGCCAGGGCACGATGTTCGGGGACCTGATGGAGGAGATCGACGACGTCCGGTTGCCGCCTGGCGCCACACTTTCGCGGGCCACGCTCTACGACCTGCTGGACCGCGTCAGGCTGCACGAAACCATCTACAAGCAGGCCGGCGCCGTGCACGGCTGCGCGCTCGCCACCAATGGTCCCGGCGAGTCCGCGATCATCATGTTCGTCGAGGATGTCGGCCGGCACAACGCGGTGGACGCCATCGCCGGTCGTATGTGGCTCGATCGGCTCGATGGCGCGGACAAGATTTTCTACACTACCGGCCGCCTGACGTCGGAGATGGTGATCAAGGCGGCGCAGATGGGCATTCCGTTCCTGGTCTCGCGTTCTGGCTTGACGCAGATGGGCCACGAGATCGCGGAAAAGGTCGGCATCACGATGATTGGCCGCGCCACCAACCGTCACTACCTGCTCTTCACCGGCGCGCATCGCTTCACGGCGTGATGAGCAAGTGATGAGCGCCGCCGGGCCGTCCCAAGGCGCGAATTGCTCCCCCTCTGGGGGCAGCGCAGCGGCGATAGCCGCAAGCGTGGGGGTCCTATGAGCGCCGCCGGGCCGTCCCAAGGCGCGAATTGCTCCCCCTCTGGGGGCAGCGCAGCGGCGATAGCCGCAAGCGTGGGGGTCCTATGAGCGCCGCCGGGCCGTCCCAAGGCGCGAATTGGTCCCCATCGGGGGGCAGCGCAGCGGCGAAAGCCGCAAGTGTGGCACGGCCACACCGTGAGGAGATCACCGGCATCGTGCTGGCAGGCGGCATGGGCCGGCGCATGGGCGGCATCGACAAGGGCCTGGTCGAGCTTGGCGGCAAGCCGATGGTCGCGCATGTGCTTGCGCGCCTGGCGCCCCAAGTCGGCTCGATGCTGATCAACGCCAATCAGAACAGGGAACGCTATGAACAGTTTGGCTATTCCGTAGTCGCGGACGCCGTCGGCGGCTTCGCCGGTCCGCTGGCGGGGCTGCACGCCGGAATGTCCGAAGCGACGACACCGTTCGTGGTCACGGTGCCCTGTGACTCGCCATTCCTCCCCACGGACCTCGTTGCGCGGCTCTGGTCTGCAACAACGCGCGACAACGCCCAGCTCGCCGTCGCCAAGACGCTCGATCAGCCCCACCCGGTGTTTGCGCTGGTGCGTCGCGATGTGCTTCCACACCTGGCGTCGTTCCTGCAGCAAGGAGGGCGCAAGATCGATGCGTGGTATGCCACATTGCGCGTTGTTGAAGTGCCGTTCGACGATTGCGAGGATGCGTTTCGCAATATCAACACGGCCGCCGAACTGGCGGCCGCAGCCCCGGACGCCGAGACCTGATGCTGCGGCTGTCGGCGCTTGCGCACGGGCGTGACAACAATTTCCAGCTGATCCGGCTGGTCGCGGCAACCAGTGTCGTGCTGTTCCACAGCTACGCGCTGACCGACCACTGGACGGACGAGCCATTGTGGCGGCGCGTCCCGGAACTCAATTTCGGTGCACTCGGCGTCGCGTGCTTTTTTGTGATCTCCGGTTTTCTGGTGACGCAGAGCTGGCTGGCACGCGAACGCGTAATTCCGTTCGTTGCCGCGCGCGTCCTGCGCATCTATCCGGCGCTCATCGCCGCGGTCGCGCTGACGATTGCGCTCGCCGGAATTTCCAGCGCGCTCGATTGGGGCCGTTTCCTCGCGGACCCGCAGACACTCGAATACATGGTCCACGTCACGCCCGCGTGGGAAATACGGCACCGGCTGCCCGGAGCGTTTCCGACCAACCCGATCCCGCACGACGTCAATGGTTCGCTGTGGACGCTGCCAGTCGAACTGCGCTTGTACGTCGCGATACTCGCAACGGGCGCGGCGGGGCTGCTGGCGCGCCGCATCGCGTGGTTCTCGGCGCTCTGGGTCCTGCTCGCGCTGTCCCTCTGGCGCCCGGACTGGTTGCCGATGCTGCCCCCAGACATGGCCACCAGGGATCTCGCGCTGCTGTTCGCATTGGGTTCGCTGGCTTGCGTATGGCGCGACGCCATTCCGGTGTCGCGGGCGATTGCGGCGATCGCAATACTGCTGGTAATCGTGAATCCGGCGGAGCTGGCGCGCGGCGCGCTGTTCGCGCCGCTGCTCTCCTATGTCGTGCTCGTCGTAGCCTATCATCCGCGTCTTGTGTGGCCGGCATTCAACCGCGTCGGCGACTATTCCTATGGCGTCTACGTCTATTCGTTCCCGATTCAGCAAACCCTCGTGCAACGCATCCCGGGAATCGAACCAGCGCCTCTCTTTGCGCTGGCGCTGGCTTCGACGCTCGTAGTCGCGGTCTTGTCGTGGCATTGGCTCGAACAACCCGCGCTCGGTCTAAAATCGCGCTTCGGACCCACGGACCGGATTCCATGAACAAACCACTGACGCTGTTCGAGGCCTCCTGCGCCGACGATTACGACCCGAATTCGATGGCGGTGGATCGCGCGCGCGCGTTGATCCGCCAGTTCCTTTCACCGGTGACCGCCACCGAGCGCGTGCACATTCGCGCAGCACTCGACCGCGTCCTCGCGCAGGACGTCGTCTCGCCCATTGCGGTGCCGGGCCACGACAACTCGGCGATGGATGGCTGGGCCGTCCGTTTCGCCGACCTTTCCGGCAACAGCGAGACCGAGTTGAAGCGGGTCGGCGAATCGTTCGCGGGCAAGCCGCATGCCGGTGCCATCGGCCCCGGCGAGACCGTGCGCATATTCACAGGCGGCATCATGCCGGCGGGCAGCGATTCGGTCGTCATGCAGGAACGCGCCACGGAAATCGCCGGCGGCGTCCGGATTCCCGCGGGCGCTTTGCCCAAGGCCGGACAGAACCGACGGTTCGCCGGCGAGGACTTGCGGCAGGGACAGGTCGTGTTTCAGGTCGGCCAGCCCGTGCGGCCCGCCGAACTCGGCATGCTCGCCTCGCTCGGAATCGGTGAGGTGACGGTCTATCGCAAGCTGCGCGTCGCCTTTTTTTCCACAGGCGACGAGCTGAAGTCCATCGGCACGCCGCTGGCCGAGGGCGACATCTACGACAGCAACCGCTATACGCTGTACGGGATGCTGACGCGCCTCAACTGCGACATTGTCGACATGGGCGTCGTGCCGGATGTTCCCGAGGAACTCGAGAATGCGTTCGCGACCGCCGCGGCGAGCGCCGATGTCGTCATCACGTCAGGCGGCGTCTCCGTGGGCGAAGCCGACTTCGTCAAGCAACTGCTGGACAAGCTGGGTGAGGTGCTGTTCTGGAAGATCGCCATGAAACCGGGCCGCCCGCTCGCATACGGCAAGATCGGCAATGCGCATTTTTTCGGACTGCCGGGGAATCCGGTGGCGGTGATGGTGACCTTCTACGCGTTCGTCCGCGATGCGTTGCTCGTGCTGTCGGGGCGGCGCGATCCGGGCCCGATGCCGATGTTCAAGGCAGCGCTCGGGGCCCCTATTCGCAAGGCGCCGGGGCGCACCGAATTCCAGCGCGGGATTCTGTCTCCCGACGGTACCGGCGGCTGGACCGTGCGCACCACCGGCGATCAGGGCTCGGGCATTCTGTCGTCGATGTCGCAGGCCAACTGCTTCATCGTGCTGCCCACGCCGACCGGCAATGTCGCCGCTGGCGAGATGGTCGACGTGCAATTGCTGGAAGGCTTGATCTAGGCGTTACGCAGGTCTAATATTCGCAGCAGGGGTCTTCCCGCAGACGCCCCGCGGCACCGATGGCATTCGCGCCATCCAAGCTCTGCTTCGTTGTCGCCTTTGCCGCGACAGGAGGCAATCAAATGAGCATGACTGGTGCCGTCAATCCCGATGAATTGCAGCAACGCCTGGGCGCATTTCCGCCGCCCACGCTCGTCGACGTGCGCCGCGCGCCGGCCTTCGACGAGGATCCCAGCGTCATCAATGGTGCGGTGAAGCGCGCACCGGAAGCCATATTCGAATGGGTGCGCGACCTCGAACCCTGGCGGCCCGTGGTCGTGTATTGCGTGCACGGACATGAAGTCTCGCAGAACGCCGCCGCGTTCCTGCAAGCGGCGGGATACGAAGCGCGCAAACTGGAGGGAGGCATCGCCGGATGGCGTGAACACGGCGGCGCGACCGCCGCCTTTGTCGCGCCGTCGCGTTGGGTCACGCGCGAGCGCCCCAAGATCGACCGCATCGCCTGCCCTTGGCTCATTCGGCGCTTTATCGATCCATCGGCGGAATTCTTCTACGTCCCCAATCAGGAGGTGCGCGCGTTCGCCGCGGCGAATGGCGCAACCGCGTACGACATACCGGACGTTACGCATTCGCACCTTGGTCCGGAGTGCAGTTTCGACGCGTTCATCCGCATCCACGCGCTTGCGCACCCTGCCCTCGACATGCTGGCGACCATCGTGCGTGGCGCCGACACGTCGGCGCTGCAACTCGCTGCGCAGGCACCGGGCCTGCTTTCGGTGTCGCTCGGATTGTCGGCAATGTTCGCCGACGACCACGCGATGCTGAAATGGGGAATGCTCGTCTACGACTCGCTCTACGCCTGGTGCCGCGAGGCCCAGGACGAGGCGCATGGCTGGTTTCCGGAGAAATTGCGCGCACGGGAACCCGCGTGATCGGTGCCGAATCCTTGCCACGCGCGCCTACCCAAGCCGAAGCATTTCGCTACTGGTTCCGCCTGGGCTGCCTGAGTTTCGGCGGCCCGGCGGGGCAGATTGCACTGATGCACCGCGAGCTTGTCGACGAAAAGCGCTGGATTTCCGAGCGACGGTTCCTGCATGCGCTCAACTACTGCATGGTGCTGCCCGGACCCGAGGCGCAGCAGCTCGCCACCTATATCGGCTGGCTGATGCACCGAACCTGGGGCGGCATCGTCGCCGGCGGCCTCTTCGTTATCCCATCGCTGTTCGTGCTCATCGCACTGTCGTGGCTGTACATGGCCTGGGGCAGTGTGCCCGCGGTCGCGGGAATCCTGTATGGCGTCAAGCCCGCGGTGGTCGCCATCGTGCTGCACGCGGCGTGGCGCATGGGGTCCCGGACGCTGCGTCACCCCGCGCTGTGGGTCATCGCGGCGATGGCGTTCATAGCAATCGCGGTATTCAACGCACCGTTTCCCGTCATCATCCTTGCGGCCGGATTGCTGGGCCATCTTGGTGGTCGCTTCATGCCGTCGGCATTTGCCGCGGGGTCCGCGCATGCGGCCGATGGTGGACCGCACTTTCCCTCGGTCATCGACGACGACACGCCGACGCCGGCGCACGCGCGCTTTGCGTGGCAACAACTCATTGCTGTCGTGGTCGCATTTGTCGCGCTGTGGGGATTGGTTCTCGGCGCTTTGGCCGCGGCGACAGGTTGGGATTCGCCGCTCGTGCAGATGGGCTGGTTCTTTTCCAAGGCTGCGCTGCTCACTTTCGGCGGCGCATACGCAGTGCTGCCGTATGTCTACCAAGGTGCAGTCGAATCATTCGCGTGGCTGACGCCGACGCAAATGATCGATGGCCTGGCCCTGGGGGAAACCACCCCCGGGCCACTGATCATGGTCGTCGCGTTCGTCGGATTCGTTGGCGGCTGGGCGAAGCAGCTGTTCGGGCCCCAATTGCTGCCGCTCGCGGGGATCGCTGCGGCATGCGTGGTGACTTTCTTTACCTTCCTGCCGTCGTTCATGTTCATCCTGACGGGCGGACCCATCATCGAAACGACGCATGGACAACTGAAATTCACCGCACCGCTGAAGGGAATCACGGCAGCTGTGGTCGGCGTGATCGTCAGCCTCGCCGGATTCTTTGCGTGGCACGTGTTTTGGCCAGGCGGGTATCGACCTGAAGCCGCACTAGCGGGACTCGATCCTCTGGCGCTTGCTATCGCCGCGGCCGCGACGATCGCGCTCTTCCGCTACAAGGTGGGCGTGATTCCAGTCATTCTCGCCTGCGGAACTGCCGGGTTGGCCGCGGCCCTGGCGCGCTAGGCCGCTACCGCGGGAGGCGGGATTCGATGCCGGGTGGCGCTCAGTAGTACGGCCGCTGTTCGTACTGGCGAATCCTGCGCTCCAGGTCGAAAATGTCCGTCGCCTTGGCCAGATAGGCTTCACGCTCGGCAACTTGCTGGTGATAGAACCAGTCGCTTATCGCCGACGTCCAGGACCTACCGCGGTCAGGGCGGGCGGCGGACGCCTTGGGCGCAATAGGCGGCGATCTGGGATCGTCGTAGGATGGCATGACGTCCGAGAACGTCGACTGCGCCGTCTTGATGCAAATGGTTATGAAACTAGGGTCGGGTTGGATTGCGGTTGCGAATCTCATGGGGTACTCCTGTTCGCCTCGTAGGCTGTTTGCGCAATATTGGTGCATCGCACAACAACAAGTTAAGGGCAAGAGGGAATTTCGTCCAATCGTTCTTTCGAATCAAGGTAATCGGTTTGACTTATGCCCACGCAGCCGTTTTGCTGCATCGCAACAAATCCGGTATAATCCAGCTTTGGTAAACACGAACGGAGTCCTATGGAGCTTTACCAGCTCAGGAGCTTCGCGGCGGTCGCCGAGTCGGGACATCTGACCCGTGCAGCCGACCGCCTTCACATCAGTCAACCGGCGCTAAGCGCCCAGATCAAGGCGCTCGAGGACGAACTCGGCGTCCCGTTGTTCGAACGGCTGCCAAGCGGGATGGAACTCACCCCCGCAGGGCGGAGTTTGTTGCCGGAAGCGCAAAAGGTCGTTGCCGCCGCGCAGGTATTGCGCAGCCATGCCAGCGCCTTCAAGGGAGAGGTCGCCGGCCGCGTTCGCGTCGGCACCGTGTCGGATCCCGAGTTCATCCGTGTCGGTGACCTGCTTGCGCAGGCGGTCGAGACGTTCCCGCTGCTCGAAATCGAACTGCACCATGTGGTTACCGGGGAAGCATTCGAGAATGTGCGCGACGGCGCACTTGACGCAAGTTTCTATTACGGCAGCCTGACCCATCCCACCATCGCTTCGCTGCCGCTGCTCAATGTCGCCTATCGGGTCGTTGCACCGGTCGCCTGGCGCGAACGGATCGAGAATGCGCCGTGGGACGAGATCGTGGCAATGCCCTGGGTCATGACACCGCCGATCAGCACGCACAGCGCACTTGCCGGCGAACTGTTCCGCGAACACGGTGTTTCTCCCGCGCGGCGCGTCGAGGCCGACCATGAAGCAGTGATCAGTTCGCTGGTCGTCGCCGGCCTTGGCGTTTCGCTGATGCGCGAGGACCTGGCCCTCGCGGCGGCGGCGGCGGGCGACGTGGTCCTCTGGGGCGACAAGCGTCTGCTGACCACGCTGTCGTTCATCTATCTAGCCGAGCGCGAAGATGAACCTGTCCTGCGCGCCTTGCGGGACATGCTGGCCCGGGTCTGGACACACGCCGAGCAAACGGAGCCGGCCTGATCAGGACGGTTGCAATGCGCGCGCGTTCGCGCCGCGATGCGCTACCGGGAGCCTGTCGAACTTGATTTCACGTATGCGTTGCTGGGCCAAAAAAAGATGGATGCGAGGCGCGAGGTGCAGCGAATATCGCGAATCTTCGCAAACCGAGCGACGAAGCAGACGCGCTTTCTAGCAGCAAAACCCAAATGAGCGAAGGGACGGGCCTTTGGGCGCCTCAGTTGCGACAGCTCTGCGTTACGCGCCCTCACCCTATTCGCGATATGCTTTCGGACTCGCGCCTTGTTTTGCGCCCAATACGCCTTCCGTCGCAAACGCGAAACCAAGTCCGACTGGCTCCTTGGCGCAGTTACCTGTTCTGCGGGCGCTCCCGCGATTGCAAACGCCGTGCTCTCCCTTCGCTCCGTCAACAAGACCTTTGCCGGCCCGCGCCGCCTGACGGTATTGCGGGGCCTTGCCCTGGATGTTGCGCGCGGCGAGTTCGTCGCTGTCATGGGCGAGTCCGGCATCGGCAAGTCCACGCTGCTCAATCTCATCGCCGGACTCGATCGGCCGGACAGCGGCACGGTCCGGGTGGACGGCATCGATCTCGCCACGCTCGATGACGACGCGCTGACCCGGCTTCGCCGCGAGCGCATGGGTTTCGTGTTCCAGGCGTTTCATGTGCTGCCCTACCTGTCGGCCGCGCAGAATGTCGCGTTGCCGCTGGCGCTGACCGGTGTGCGCGGAGCCGAGGCCGATGCGCGCGTGGCCGCGATGCTCGATGCGGTGGAAATGAACTCGCGAGGAGCCAGCATGCCCCGCGAATTGTCCGGAGGTGAATTGCAGCGCATCGCCATTGCCCGCGCACTCATTCATCGCCCTGCCCTCGTTCTTGCCGACGAACCGACGGGCAACCTCGATGCGGAAAGCGCAGCGGGCGTGATGGCATTGCTGCACGGGCAACTGCAGGCGCACGGCGCGACCGGAGTACTCGTCACGCATTCGCATGCCGCTGCGGCTACCGCCGATCGCGTACTGACGCTTACCGCAGACGGATTGCACGAGAACTCACTGCCGGTAACGCAATGACCCCGGGCACGGCGCAGGTCAGCATACTGGGCGCCACGCTGGGAGGGGCGAGTCAAGGCAATCGCGGGCGATTGCTGCTGTCGGCGCTGGCGATCGCGCTGGGCGTGGCGCTTGGTTTCGCGGTACAGCTCATCAACCAGGCGGCGATCGGCGAATTCGCCGGCAGCATGGCCACGCTGTCGGGGAGCGCGGACCTCGAAGTGCGCGGCCCGCGCTCCGGGTTCGACGAAACACTCTTCGTGGCCCTGGCCCAGGACCCGGATATCGCGGTCGCCAGCGAAATCGTCGAAGTCGATGCGCGCATCAGGGGACGCGACGACGCGCTGTCCATTTTCGGTGTCGACGCTTTGCGTGCGGGCGCGATCACGCCAGCCCTGTTCCCCAATGCTGCCGATCCGCTGGACGTGCTGCGCCCGGACACGGTGTTCCTGAGCAACGCGGCGGCCGCTTGGCTCCCTGCGCAAATCGGCGACACGGTGACGTTGCAGGCCGGCCTGCGCGACGTGACGCTGAAGGTGGCCGGCCTGGTCCAGTCGCCTTCGTCACAACGGTACGCGGTCATGGACGTGGCCGCCGCGCAGCAGGCTTTCGACCGCGTCGGACGCCTGACCCGCGTCGACCTGCGAGTGCGACCCGGAGTCGACACCGCTGCATTGCGCAGCCGACTGCTGCCCCTGTTGCCCGCCGGGATCGCCATCGAGGCGCCGCAGCAACGCGTCGACACGACGACGCGCATGTCGCGGGCGTACCGAGTCAACCTGAATGTACTCGCGCTGGTCGCGCTGTTCACCGGCGGCCTGCTGGTATTTTCCACGCAGGCGCTGTCCGTGGTCCGCCGACGCGCGCAATTCGCGCTGTTGCGCACCCTGGGGCTTCCCCGCCGACGCCTGGTAAGGTCGCTCCTCGTCGAAGGTGCGACCCTGGGTGCTGCAGGGTCGCTGCTCGGATTGGTCGCTGGATACGTGCTCGCCATGGCCGCGCTGCGCATTTTCGGAGGCGATCTGGGCGCCGGCTATTTCCGTGGTGTAGCGCCCGCCGTCGCCATCGAGCCGATCGCCGCCGCGATCTTTGGTGCGCTCGGCATCATGGTCGCCGTTATGGGAAGCCTCCTGCCCGCGCTTGAAGCGGCTCGCGCGTCTCCCGCGGCGGCGCTCAAGGCCGGCGACGAACAGTCGGCCTTTCGCCCGCTGCGCCGCGCATCGCCCGGCGTTGCACTGCTGACCGCCGGCGCGCTGGGTGCATTGCTGCCGCCGGTCATGGGATTACCGTTGTTCGGATATCTGGCTATCGCCTTGCTGCTCTTCGGCACGCTGTTGCTGATGCCGCGCGTGGCAACGGTCATGCTGGCGCACATGCCGACGCCGCGTTCCGTTCCCGCAGCACTCGCGTTCGACCAGCTGCGGGGTGCGCCCGGTCAGGCCGCGGCCAGCCTCGTCACCATCGTCGCCAGCGTCTCGCTCATGGTCTCGATGGCCATCATGGTCGCCTCGTTTCGCCAATCGCTCGATGACTGGCTAGGACGCGTCCTTCCTGCCGACCTGTATGTGCGCTCCGGCACGGCCGGTGACAGCGCGTTCTTCGCTGCCTCCGACCAGCGCAAATTCGCTGGCCTGCCGGGCGTGCGCCGGGTCGATTTCCTGCGCGTGCAAAGCGTGCTCGTCGATCCGGCACTGCCGCGCATCGTCCTGCTCGCGCGCGACCTCCCGCGGGAGGATCCGGCACGCGCGCTGCCGCTGGTGGACGAGGGGCGCGCCCGTTCGGCGGATGATCCGCCGCCGGTGTGGGTGAGCGAAGCGATGGTGGATCTGTACGGATACAGCCCCGGACGGCACATCACGTTGCCGCTGGCCGGACGCGAGGTGGCGTTTACCGTGGCCGGCGTATGGCGCGATTACGCGCGGCAGCAAGGATCGGTCGTCATCGATCGCGCGCTGTACGCGACGCTGACCGGCGATGCCACCGCCAACGACGCGGCGCTCATCCTCGATCCCGGCACGCGCATCGAGGACGTGCGACGCGAACTCGAAGCGCGCGCGGGTCCCGAGGGCGAGCTGGCGTTTGCGGCCCCGGCAGACATCCGGGCAGTCTCGCTGCGGGTTTTCGATCGTACGTTCGCGGTGACCTATGCGCTCGAAGCCGCCGCGGTCGGCATCGGCCTGGTCGGACTCTCGTCATCGTTCGGCGCGCTGGTGTTCGCTCGGCGGCGCGAGTTCGGCATGCTGCGGCATGTGGGACTCACCCGGAGGCAGATCGCGGGAATGCTGGCGACGGAGGGGCTGGTGGTCAGCGGAATCGGTCTCATTGTCGGACTGGCCCTCGGTTGGCTGATGAGCCTCATCCTCATATTCGTGGTCAACCGCCAGTCGTTCCACTGGAGCATGGAACTCCATATACCGTGGCTTCCGCTGCTGTCGCTCGGATTCGCATTGCTGCTGTTGGCGACCGTGACAACGCTGCTGAGCGCACGGTCGGCGATGAGCGGCAATGTCGTCCGCGCGGTAAAGGACGATTGGTGAACCGACGCTCGTTCCTGCTCGTGCCGCTGGCGCTGGCCAGCGCGCGTGCCGGCGCACAGGTACGCTATCCCGTGGTCTCTCCGGACACCGTGCTCGAATTTCCACGCGACCACGGCAGCCATCCCGATTTTCGCACCGAGTGGTGGTATGTCACGGCATGGGTGCGCGACACCGCCGGACACGATCTCGGTGTCCAGATCACGTTTTTTCGCAATCGTCCCGGCGTCGCGGAAAGCGGAACCAGCCGCTTCGCGCCGCGGCAGTTGCTGTTCGCGCACGCGGCCATCGCCGATCCTCAGCATGGCCGCTTGCAGCATGACCAGCGCGCCGCGCGCGCAGGGTTGGGATTGGCGGAGGCGGCGGAGGCGACGACCGACGTGCACATCGCGGATTGGTCGCTGCGACTGGCCGCAGACATCTATCAGGCCCGCATTGCCGCCCGGGATTTCACGCTCGACCTGACTTTCAAGGCGCAGACACCGCCGCTGCTGCAGGGCGCGCACGGCACAAGCCGCAAAGGACCGCGCACGCAACAGGCGAGCCATTACTACAGTCGGCCGCACCTCACCGTCGGCGGCAACGTCACCTTGGACGGTTACGCGAAACCGGTGCGCGGTACCGCATGGCTCGATCACGAATGGTCGAGCGATTACCTGGCGCCTGAGGCGCGCGGGTGGGATTGGGCCGGCCTGAACTTCGATGACGGATCGGCGCTGATGGCGTTCCGGATACGCGATTCCGGCGGCGCAACGTACTGGGCCGGCGGCGCGCTGCAGGACCCGCGCGGCGTCGTCCGCGTCCAGCGACCGGACGATGTCTCGTTCACGCCGCTGCGCCGCTGGCGCTCGCCGCGCACCGGCATCGACTATCCGGTGGCATTCAGGGTTAGGGCCGGCGATGTCGACATCACGCTGGAGCCATTATTCGACGACCAGGAACTCGATACGCGCGCAAGCGTGGGCACGATCTATTGGGAAGGTGCCGTGCGCGCGTTCTCGGGCAGGCGCGAAATCGGCCACGGATATCTTGAATTGACGGGCTACGGCGGTGTGCTGAAACTCTAGGGCGGGTCAACGGGCTGCGCGTGCCAGGATTTCGGGAACGCTGGCGCCTGACGCGACGGTCACCCACGCGTCAGCGCTGGTCCGCCACCTTGATGGCCTCACGCGCAGCCAGGGCCAGTGGATCGTTCTTGTTGTTGGCGATGCGCGTCAGCACTTCGCGCGCACCGGGTCCACCGACGATACCGAGGCCCGCCACCGCGTTGGCGCGATATCCGGCAGCGAATCGTTGCACCTGATCGTCGACATACGACTGTCGCGAGACGCGAGCGAACGCGGCCAGGTCCTTCTCGCTGACGCCCTCGATGCGGTATTCCTGGATGGGAAATTTTGCACGCAGAGCAAAGCGCGCTTCTGCCGCCGCGCGCGCCGCGCGCAATTCATCGCGCGCCGGACCTTCCACGATCGCCTTCCGGAATGCCGCCGCTAGCGGCACGGAATAGCGCCGCAGTTCCTCGGTCAGTTGGCGCTCCTCGTCGCCGATACAGGTCGCCAGAACCCACCGATTGAAGACCGCAGACACTTCCGGTGAGAGTCCGTAGCGCGGCTGCGCGACCGCGAATGCACTCATCATCGTGATGGCGCCTGCAACCACCCACAACACAACATTGCGCAGAATGACGGGGTTCGATCGACGCATTGGCCACACTCCTCGTTTCGAATGGCTCGACTGGCGGGCTCAGTTGACAGGCTCAGTTGGCAGGAAATGCACCGTCCGCCCACAGCCGCTTGGCGATCGCCGGACAATCGAGGGTCAGCGTGTCCCGATCGCAACTGCGTGTCGGCTGGCCCGGGCGCAGGCCGAACAGCTGGTTGATCGCGGAGTTCGGCCGCAAGTGCGCACGGAATGTCTGGCCTTCGGTCAGGAACTGCCTTGTATTGCTCGCGGAGTGCATCAGGTTGGCCGAATTGAAGGTACTGGTCAGATCGTCGATATGCTCCAGACCGAAATCGTGACCCAGCTCATGCGCCAGCAGCTCCGCGCCGGAACCCGAGGCAATGGCGACAAAGCCGCCGCCGATGGCGCACGCATTGCCCCGTGAAGTGGAGCCGTCGACCAGGCTGACCAGGTAGACGTTGATGCGACCCGGACGAGTGCCGATATCGGCCGCAATCGACGTTACGCTCGCGTTGCCGGCGCCGCAGGTGAACGCGGCATAGGTCGCCGCCTTGGCGTTGGTTGTTGCATCCACGATCTCCACCGGAGACAGGTGCACGCCGAGCCGTTCGTCCACGTCGATCTGCTGCGCAGTCTGCCACAGCGTCAGCGCGGTCTGCTGCGTGGCCGCAAACGGCCCGGCTACGACCCAGATGGTGACCGGGGTATCGAAAGCGTTCGCGAATGGCACGCTAACGGTCTGATTGCCAAATGCGGTCGCCCACAGCGTCGATTGCAGCGCCACGGGCCGGTCACGGCTGAAGGTGATGGCCTCGCCCGCGCCGGATCGCGCTCCGACATTGACATTGTCGGTCGCTGTGACGAAACCCTGGTGGCTGGCTGCCGGCGTACTCGAGCCGTCACTGACGAGCGCGCCGTTCGGTGCACTGGAACCGGCGACGAATAGAAGACTGGCCGCGCCGGCGACCGGCGCGCACATGATCACCGCATTGGGCCCATACCCCTCCGCCACATACCCCGCCGCGACCATTTGCGCCTTGATCGACGCGGCGCTGGTGTAGCGGTGATTCGAATCGATTCGCTGGTTCCACAGACGGTAGACCGGCGTGGTCCCGCTCGGGCAAGCACCCGTTGCCATGTCGGGCAGTGCCTCGTAAAACACGTTCGGCGACTCGAACACATAACCGCTGAAATTGGGATCCGTGGCCGTCTTCTGCACGACCAGATTGCATTCGGCCGGTGATGCGGAAAAGAAATGCGAATTGCCGTGTGCGGGGGGAATGTAGAAGCGGCACACCGGATTGACGCCGGCACCGCCACTTGCCTGGCTGGGAAATACCTTGAACGACTGCCCGGTGCGCGCCCAGCCGGCAATCCGGCCGGTGTCAAGCGTGTCGATTTCCTGCTGCAGGCTGCTGATGAAGTAGTGGTCGAGACCGGCGTGGTGATACTCGATGGCAGTCACGGAAAGCGCGGGAAACGACACGGCCTTTCCCGCAAAATTGGTGGCGAGATTCGAAATGGTTGCGCCGGCGCGATTGAGCGCGCTAACCCCATCCGCAGGCAAGGCCGCGTAAGTGATCGTATCGGCCCCGGCGTAGTCGAGTGTGGCGCCATCCGTGGCGAGGAATCCGTCAGGAATCACGTAATCCGGCGCGACGAATCCAAGGGCGGCCAGACTCTGGGTCCCGATCAGCACGCGTGTATTCGCGGTCGCGGTATCGGGAAGGTCGGCAGGGAAGGTAAACGATTTCGTGGCGCCGGCGTGCGTGCTGGTGAAGACATGGCCCGACCAGACGTTTTCCCCGTTCGCACCCTGCGCTTCGTGCAGCACGACGAATTGCACAGTGCCGTCCGCATTCGAGTAGACCTGCTCGATCACGAACGTGTGAAAGCTGGCCCAGGCGGAGGTCGCGGCTACGGCCGTCAAGCCAACAAGGAAATCACGAATCAGCTGGACCAAGATGGCTTCCTCGAGCGGCACCACGCCGTCCGGAACGATACGCTTTCGTTCACCTGCCTTATATCTTATCCTTGTTCCGCCATGATTGCGTTCAAGCGCCCAACTTCCGCTTTCGCCGCCGATTGCCAGGGTCGGCGTTGGCAGTGAACGGCCTCGTCGTCGGCGTCATTTCCGGTGCCTTCGGCATGGCCTATCTCGTCTACGGCAAACGGCAGAGCAAGATTGCCCCCGTCGTCGCCGGCGTGTTGCTGTGCATCTATCCGTACTTTACCGAGAATCTCTTCGCGCAATGTGCGATCGGCGCGTTGCTTCTCGCCGCACCTTTCTTCGTCGATTTCTGATCGTGCGGGAGACGGCATGATTGCGCGCTTGCGGCGCGATGTACACGGCACGCCAATGCAGTATCCCTTGCGTGATTGGCGGCAGTTGCGCCCAATGCGCATCTGCGCCGCCGCCGCGGCGGCCATCTGGGTTGCGCTCGGCGGACCTTCGGCATTGGCCGCGACAAGCGAACCCAGGAGCGCGGAATACGCGATCCGCTGGAACGCACGCGATGGTGGCCCGAAATCCGGCGATGAGGTGCTGATGGTCCTGGTGGCGCACGCGCGGCGCACGAGTCTGTTCAATGTCAGCTATTACGATGTCCCGTCGGCAACGACGGCCCCGCCGGGTTTTGCAACAATTCTGCGCCAACGCGTCGATGGCTCTGGAGCAACGGAGCTGACGTGGAAGCTGCGTGGCGACCACGCGCTGGCGGTATGGACATGTCCGTTCGAGAATTCGCGGCAGTCGAAGGTCGAGGTCGACGTCACGTTCACGGGTGCGGACACCGTCACTCGCATGTACTCCTACAGTTGCGCGAGCGCGAGCCCGGAAACCGCCGCGATCAGCCTTGCCGCAAGCCACAAGGCCTGCACCGCAGCCGTGACGCGCTGGGAAGCTGGTCGTCTGAAAATCGAGGAATGGCGACTCCCGGGCGACGTCCTGATAATCGAAGTTTCGGGCAACGACGCCAACACCCGCGTCGCGATGGAGCATTTCCGCAAGCGGGTCGCAGCACCTTTGTTCGCTGAGGGGATCGTACCGTCGACACAAAGCAAGACCGAACTCGGCAGCCACTGCCAATAGCTGCCCGCGAGCGCCGGAGCATGGGCTAGCGCCGGGACGCCCCCGTCACACCCGATACGTCCGACACCAACGCGAGCGCGCGCTTCAGCACGGCGAGGCTCTGCACCTCCACTGTGAATGCCATTCGCGTGTGCATGTTGCGCGTCAACGTATTGGCCGCCGTGACATTGATCTTTTCGCGCGACAGGATTTCCGAAATGTCGCGCAGCAGTCCCTGCCGGTCCATCGCCTCCACGACGATGTCGACGGGAAATACTTCGTCGCGCGGCGCGCCCCAGTCCGCTGTGATCAGGCGTTCGGGCTGGGTCGCGCGCATCCGGGTGACGTTGGGGCAGCTCACCCGGTGGATCGTGACGCCCTTGCCACGGGTGACGAATCCGGCGATCGGATCCGGTGGCGCGGGCTTGCAGCAGCGTGCAAGTCCGGTGAGCAGACGGTCGACACCCACCACGAGGATGCCGCTGCCGGCGCCCGCCGCCCGACTCTTCCGCATCTGCACTTCCGGCTCCTGGGCCGAACGCAGGGGCGCCATCGGCAGTGCCAGCGCCTGGATGGCGGTCTGCACCTGTTTCGAATTGATGTCGTCGCGTGCAAAAGCCGCGAAGAAGTCCTCCGCCTTGTCGAAGCCGGCCTTTGCGGCCAGCGCATCCAGCTTGAGCGCCGTATGGCCGGTGCGCGCGAGTTCGCGCTCGACCAGCGCGCGCCCTTGGGCGACCGTCTGCTCGTGCTGCTGTGCGCGAAACCATTGCCGCACCTTGGTACGCGCGCGGTGGCTTTGCACATAGCCCAGGTCCGGATTGAGCCAGTCGCGTGAAGGCCCGCCCTGCTTGGCCGTGACGACTTCGACCTGCTGGCCGTTCTTCAGCGTGTAGTGCAGCGGCACCATCTGCCCGTCGACCTTGGCGCCGCGGCAACGGTGGCCGAGGTTCGTGTGCACGGCATAGGCGAAGTCGACCGGCGTCGAACCGCGCTGCAGATCGACGACCTTGCCTTGGGGTGTCAGCACATAGATCGAATCGGTGAAGAGGCTTTCCTTGAACGCCGACAGCCATTCGCCGGAATCCGCAATGGCATCCTTCCAGTCGAGCACCTGGCGCAGCCACGCAATCCTTTCGTCAAACGTCGGATCGTGCCGCACACCCTTCAATGCCCCTTCCTTGTAGCGCCAGTGGGCGGCGACGCCGTATTCCGAATGCTGGTGCATCTCCATCGTCCGGATCTGCACTTCGAGCGGCTTCCCTCCGGGGCCGATCACCGCCGTGTGAAGCGATCGGTAATTGTTGGCCTTCGGCTTGGCGATGTAGTCGTCGAATTCCCGCGCCAGCGGTGTCCACAGGTGATGCACCAGCCCCAGGGCCGCGTAGCAGTCTTTCACCGAATCGACCAGGATGCGCACCGCGCGAATATCGTAGAGCGCGTCGATGCCCGCCTGCTTGCGGCGCATCTTGTTCCATATGCTGTAGATGTGCTTCGGGCGTCCGCTCACCTCCGCCGCGACGCCCGCGGCCGCAAGCTCGCGTTGCAGAGTCTTGAGCACGTCCTCGATATAGTGCTGTCGGTCGAGCCGGCGCTCGTCGAGCATTCCGGCGATCGACTTGTACGCGTCGGGCTCGAGCACGCGCAGGCAAAGATCTTCGAGCTCCCACTTCAACTGCCATACGCCGAGTCGGTTGGCGAGCGGCGCGAACAGGTCGAGCACCTCTCGTGCCACCGGTATCCGCAGAACAGCGTCGCCTGCCACGAGTGTACGCAGGGCCCGCGTGCGTTCGGCGAGCTTGATCAGCACGACGCGAATGTCCTCGACCATCGAGAGCAGCATCTTGCGCAGGTTCTCTGCCTGCGCCGCGCGCTCTTCGGGGTTCCCGGTCGAGGGGGTCGTGCGAATGACGCCCATGCGGGCCACGCCGGCAACGAGCGTAGCGACATCGGCGCCGAATGAAGTGGCAATCGCGTCGGATTCAAACGCCCCCGCAACCGGCAGCCCCAGCAGCAGCGCCGCCCGGATCGAATCCGGATCGAGCTTGAGTCCCGCCAGGATCGTTGCGGTACCCAAGGCGCGGTCGAGGACGGGTTCGCCGTCGGGCATCACCGCATCGGCACATCGCGAACGCGCGTACTCGAATGCCGCCGCAAACGATGCACGTTCATCGGCGGAGTATTCGCGGGTGAGTGTTTCGAGCCACGCGGCGACCGTCTGTGGCGCGGCGGTCTGCGGCGCGGCATGCAGCACGGCGACCATGCGAGAATTATACGCGGCGGAGTGCGGCGTCGAGACAGCCTGTCCGCGCCCGGCGGCTCGCTACACTGGCGCGTCGGCGGCCGCGGTGATCGCCTCCGCCAGCGCCTCGGCGTGGCGGTCGGCCAGCATCCGGTCGCGCGCCTCGACCATCACGCGCAGCACCGGCTCCGTTCCAGACGGCCGCAGAAGCACGCGGCCGGCGTCGCCCAGTGACGCGACGGCAGCACGCTCCGCTGTGCGCACCGGATCGCACGCCTGCCAGTCCCACTGACGCTTTACCGGCACGTTGATCAAGCGCTGCGGAAACATGGTCAGTCCGGCGGTGGCCTCGGCCAGCGTCTTGCGCTGTTCGATCAGCGCGCGCAGGACCGCAAGCGCAGCGATGATTGCATCGCCGGTGGTGTGCTTGTCGAGGCAGATCAAGTGCCCGGAATTCTCGCCGCCGAGCAGCCAGCCTCTTTCCTGCAGTTGCTCGATGACATAGCGATCGCCGACACGCGCGCGCGAAAGCGCAATGCCCTCGCGGTCAAGCGCCTGCTCGAATCCCAGGTTGCTCATCAGCGTTCCGACCACGCCGCCATTGGCCACGCCGCGTCGCCGGTAATCGGTGGCGATCACGTAGAGCAGCTGGTCGCCGTCGTATAGCACTCCGGCGCGATCCACCATGATCAGGCGGTCGCCGTCGCCATCGAGCGCCAGCCCAAGGTCGGCACCATTGGTCCGCACCTGCTCGATCAGGTACTGCGGATGGGTCGCGCCTACGCCCGCGTTGATGTTGATGCCATCGGGCGAGACACCGACCGCGATCACGTCCGCGCCGAGTTCGTGGAATACCGGCGGCGCGACATGATAGCCGGCGCCGTGCGCACAATCGACGACGATCCGCAGCCCGCGCAGATCCAATTCGGACGGAAACGTGCCTTTGCAGAATTCGATGTACCGCCCCGCCGCGTCGTCGATGCGGCGGGCCTTGCCCAGCTCCGCGGAACGGACGCAGGCGAGTGGCAACTCCATCTCGCGTTCGATGGCCGCCTCCACGTCGTCGGCAAGCTTGGTGCCGAAGGCGGAGAAGAACTTGATGCCGTTGTCGTCGAACGGATTGTGCGAAGCGCTGATCACAATGCCGGCAGCAAGGCGCAACGTGCGCGTGAGATAGGCAATGCCGGGGGTTGGCAAGGGCCCGCAAAGGTAGACGTCCACACCCGCGGCCGACAGCCCGGCCTCGAGCGCCGCCTCCAGCAGGTATCCCGATATTCGGGTGTCCTTGCCGATCAGTACGGCGGGCCGCTCGCCATGCCTCACCCCGTCAGCGGTCGCCAGCGTACGCCCGGCCGCCCAGCCCAGCTTCATGACGAGTTCGGGAGTGATCGGCGCTTCACCGAGGCGCCCGCGGACACCGTCAGTGCCGAAGTATTTACGTTGCATAAGGTCCTGTCTCAATGGCATGCCACACGTTTAGCGCGTCGACCGTCTCGCGCACATCATGCACCCTGACGATGGACACGCCGCGCGCTACCATTGCCAGTGCCGCCGCGACACTGGCGGCCGCGCGTTCATTCACGCTGCGGCCCGCGATCGCGCCCAGCATCGATTTCCGCGATATCCCCGCCAGGACGGGATATCCGGTGGCCTTCAATGCGCCGAGCGAGCGCAGCAAGGCGAGATTATGCGCCACGGTCTTGCCGAAGCCGAAACCGGGGTCGATGACGATGCGGTCACGGGCAATGCCCGCCGCCTCGCAGCTGCGCGCACGCTCGACCAGGAAATCACGGACATCCTTCACGACGTCGTCGTAGCGCGGTTCGGCCTGCATTGTGCGTGGTTCGCCTTGCATGTGCATCAGGCACACCGCAGCATTGCTTTCGGCAACCGCCTCCATCGACCCCGGTTCCCGCAGCGCGCGCACGTCGTTGATCATGCCGGCGCCGGCAATGAGGGCGGCACGCATGACGGCAGGCTTGACCGTATCGACGCTGACCCACATCCCCTCGCGGACAAGCGCTTCGACCAGCGGGATGACGCGTTCCAGTTCCACGTCCTCCGGCACCGGCGCTGCGCCGGGACGGCTCGATTCGCCACCGATGTCGATGATGTCGGCACCGTCCGCAGCCATCCGGCGCGCGTGGTCGAGCGCCTGCTCGCGGCCAACGAACATTCCACCGTCGGAAAAGGAATCCGGCGTGACATTCAGGATGCCCATCACGCACGGACGCGAAAGGTCGAGCCTCAGGGCCCCGAAGTTTAGGTAGGCGCCCATCTCAAAGACGGGGCGCCGCGCGCCCCGGGCCCACCAGACGTTTTCCCCGCGCGCGGGCCCGGGCGCAGGACAATTTCCCTATGCAGGGTTGGCGGAGGGTGCCGCATCCGGATTGGCCGTAGTGCCTCCGGACGACGGCCCGGCCGATGATTGCGTCGGCTTGGGGGGCCGCGGCGGCTTGCCGTCCATGATGTCGGCGATCTGGTCGGCGTCGATCGTTTCCAGTTCCAGCAGCGCCTTGGCCATCGCCTCGACCTTGTCGCGATTGTCTTCCAGGAGTTTCCGCGCGACCGCGTACTGCTGGTCGATGATCTTGCGGATTTCCTGGTCGACTTTCTGCATCGTCGCCTCGGACACGTTCTTCTGTGTGGTCACCGAACGACCGAGGAAGACTTCACCTTCGTTTTCGCCATACACCATAGGTCCCAGCTCGTCCGACATACCGTAGCGCGTGACCATGTTGCGAGCGATCTCGGTGGCGCGCTCGAAGTCGTTCGAGGCACCGGTGGTCATCTGGTTCATGAACAGCTCTTCGGCGATGCGGCCGCCGAACAGCACCGAGATCATGTTCAGCATGTGATTGCGGTCCATGCTGTAGCGATCTTCGGTGGGCAGCTGCATCGTGACGCCCAGCGCGCGCCCGCGCGGGATGATCGTCACCTTGTGCACCGGGTCGGTCTTGGGCAGCAGCACCGCGACTATCGCGTGGCCGGACTCGTGATACGCGGTGTTGCGGCGTTCCTCCTCGGGCATCACGATCGAGCGCCGCTCGGCGCCCATGATGATCTTGTCCTTGGCCCGCTCGAAGTCGTGCATGTCGACCAGGCGCTTGTTCGAACGGGCGGCGAACAGCGCCGCCTCGTTGACCAGGTTGGCCAGGTCTGCGCCGGACATTCCCGGCGTTCCGCGCGCGATGATGTCGGCCTTCACGTCGGGCGACATCGGCACCTTGCGCATGTGCACCAGCAGGATCTGTTCGCGACCGCGGATGTCGGGCAGCGGCACCACCACCTGCCGGTCGAAGCGACCCGGGCGCATCAATGCCGGGTCGAGCACATCGGGACGATTGGTCGCGGCAATGACGATTACGCCCGCATTGCCCTCGAATCCGTCCATTTCCACCAGCAGCTGGTTGAGCGTCTGCTCGCGTTCGTCATTGCCGCCGCCCAAGCCCGCGCCGCGTTGCCTGCCCACGGCGTCGATTTCGTCGATGAACACGATGCACGGCGCATTCTTCTTCGCCTGCTCGAACATGTCGCGCACGCGCGCCGCGCCCACACCGACGAACATTTCCACGAAGTCCGAGCCGGAGATCGAGAAGAACGGAACCTTGGCCTCGCCCGCAATTGCCTTTGCGAGCAGCGTCTTGCCCGTGCCCGGCGAACCCACCATCAGCACGCCGCGCGGAATGCGGCCGCCGAGTTTCTGGAACTTGGATGGGTCACGCAGAAACTCGACCAGTTCGGCGACTTCCTCCTTCGCCTCGTCGCAGCCGGCGACATCCGCGAAGGTGACGGTATTGTTCGCCTCGTCGATCATTCGGGCCTTGCTCTTGCCGAACGAAAAGGCCCCACCGCGTCCCCCGCCTTGCATCTGGCGCATGAAGAATATCCATACGCCGATCAGCAACAGCATCGGGAACCAGGAAATGAAGATCTGCGACAGGAACGATTGCTCCTCATCCTGCTTGCTGTCGACCTTGACGCCGTACTTGAGAAGGTCGCCCACCATCCAGATATCGCCGGGGCTGAAGGTCGTGAATTTCTTCTTGTCGGTCGATGTCCAGTTGATCTTGCGGCCCTCGACCGTGGCCGACTCGACGCGGCCGCTCTTGGCCGAGTCCATGAATTCGGAATAGGAGACGGCGTCCTTGCCCGGCTGCCGCGAGTCGAACTGCTTGACCACGACCAGCACCACCATGAGGATCACGGCCCAGATGCCGACGTTCTTGACCAGATTGTTCAAAACTTAGCTCCTTGCGACCCTCGTGAATCCGGCAGGCCGCGCGCCGGTAATCGCCGCCGCGGCGTCAACCGCGCATTGGCAGCAGTTGGATTCTATCTGCGAATGCATCCGGAAGACCAGCATCCACCGTGACGTTATATATGAAATGTGCTCTAAACTACGAAAAAACCCGTCAACGCAACGCATCTTCGCGCTTCGTCGTTAAACGACGCTTTCAAGGGCGGAATCCCTTGCCTACCAGAAATGTTTCGCGGCTGCGATCACGCGATGCTTTGGGCTTGCGCACATAGACCTTGGTGAAATGTTCGCCCATCTCGCGTTGAAACTCCTGCAATCCCGCACCCTGGAACACCTTGACCAGCAAATCGCCGCCGGGACGCAGGTGTCCGACGGCAAATTCCAATGCAAGTTCACCCAGATGCACGCTGCGTGCCTGATCCGCCGCGTCGATGCCTGAAAGGTTGGGGGCCATGTCCGAGACTACAAGGTCCGGCCGTGTATCGTCGAGTGCGGCCGACACCGCCAATAACCCCTCCTCCTCACGAAAATCGCACTGGATGAAGGTCACCCCCGCAATGCCGTCCATGGGCAGCAGGTCGATGGCCACGACCTTGCCGGTGGGGCCCAGGCGCTCGCGCAGCACCTGTGACCAACTCCCCGGCGCCGCGCCCAGGTCAACGGCGGTCATTCCGGCCTTCAGCAGCTTGTCGCGGTCGGCGAGTTCGATCAATTTGAACGCCGCGCGCGATCGGTAGCCGCGGCGGCGTGCTTCCTGAACATAGGGATCGTTCAGGTACTCCTGCATCCAGGCCTTGACGAATTTGTGCTTCTTTCGGGAGGGATTCCGCGGTGCCATTGCGCATTGCATCATTGACGGAGGGCGTGAAGCTTACTCCAACGTTCCTCTCGTCCGTCCGCCTGCTCAGCCTTCGGACTCGCGCGCCACGTTTGATTTGCGTCAAGGGCCTCGCCGCAGTTACGCGCAGGATTGCGCGACGGGTGCGGCACAGCGCCAGCGAAAGCGAGGGTTGGAGGAGGATGTTCCAGGTACGCATACACGGCCGCGGTGGCCAGGGCGTGGTTTCCGGCGCCGAGTTGCTGTCGGTGGCAGCGTTCATCGAGGGCCGGTACGCCCAGGCTTTCCCGAGTTTCGGCTCCGAGCGGATGGGCGCGCCCGTGATGGCGTTCTGCCGCATCGACGTCCGCGAGATCCGCTTGCGCGAACCGGTGATGACGCCCGACGCGCTGATCATCCAGGACCCGACGCTGCTGCACCAGGTCGACCTGTTCAATGGCCTGCCCAAGACCGGATTCATCCTGCTCAATTCAACGCGCAGCTTCGACGAGCTCGGCCTCGCCGGATTCGTGGGCGGCTTCCGCCCTGACCGTCTGTGCACGCTGCCCGCGACCGAGATCGCGCTGAAGCACGTCGGCCGTCCGGTGCCGAATGTTCCGCTGCTTGCGGCCTTTGCCGCGATCACGGGCCAGATCCGGCACGACTCGGTGGTCAAGGCCATCCGCGAAAAATTCCCGAGCGCGATCGCCGAAAAGAATGTCGCGGCGGCGGCCGAGGCCTTCGAACTCGCGAGCAAGGGAATGGAGACCGCCAATGCTTAAACAAACCGAAGGCTCGCACGCGGTCGCGGAGGCCATCGCGCTCTGCCGGCCCCAGGTGATCTGCGCGTACCCGATCACGCCGCAGACGCACATCGTCGAAGGCGTCGGCGAAATGGTAAAGGACGGCACGCTGACCAACTGCGAGTTCATCAACGTCGAATCCGAATTCGCCGCGATGTCGGTGGCGATCGGCGCCTCCGCCGCCGGCGCCCGTGCGTACACGGCGACCAGCAGCCAAGGCCTGCTGTTCATGGCCGAGGCCGTCTACAATGCCGCGGGCCTCGGCCTGCCGATCGTGATGACCATCGGCAACCGTGCGATCGGCGCTCCGATCAACATCTGGAACGACCATTCAGACAGCATGTCGATGCGCGATGCCGGCTGGATCCAGCTGTTCGCGGAGACGAACCAGGAGGCGCTCGACCTGCACATCCAGGCCTTCCGGCTGGCCGAGGAGCTGTCGTGTCCCGTCATGGTCTGCATGGACGGTTTCATCCTGACGCATGCCTATGATCGCGTGGACATCCCGACGCAGGCGAAGGTCGATGCCTACCTGCCGCCGTTCCAGCCGCGGCAGCTCCTCGACCCGGCCGACCCGGTCACGATGGGCGCGCTGGTCGGGCCGGAGGCGTTCACCGAAGTGCGCTATCTCGGACACCACAAGCAGCTTCGCGCACTGTCGCTCATCCCCAAACTTGCCGCGGATTTCGCCACCCAGTTCGGGCGCAAGTCAGGCGGCCTCATCCGGACGTACCGCACCGAGGACGCGGAGACGATTGTCGTGGCGCTGGGCTCGGTGAATGGCACGGTACAGGAAGTCATCGACGAAATGCGCGATGAGGGTGCTGCCATCGGCTCGGTATCGATCTGCTCGTTCCGGCCGTTCCCGATCTCCGTGTTGCGCGAGGCACTGCAATCCGCAAAGCGCGTTGTCGTGCTGGAAAAATGCCTCGCCGTGGGTTTGGGTGGCATTGTCTCGGACGGCGTGCGCAAGTCGCTGTCCGGAATCCAGCTCAAAGGTTATACGGTGATCGCGGGACTGGGCGGTCGCGCTATCACGCGCGTATCGCTCCGGCAACTGTTCCAGGACGCGATGGCCGACGAACTCGAGCAGGTGACGTTCCTCGACCTGAATGCCGAGGTCGTCAGCCACGAGCTCGAACGCGAGGCGCAGGCGCGGCGCACGGGACCGACCGCCGAAGCCATCCTGCGCCGCATGGGCACCGTCGCCTCGAATATCGGCTGAACGGGACAGGAAAGCCCATGAACAGCGAAATGCAGGAAGTGAAGTTCTATCAGACCGGCACGTTCACCGTCGGCAATCGGTTGCTCGGGGAAACCGAGCGCGCCGTGCAGGCGAACATGCGCCGTACCAATTCGCTCAACTCGGGACATCGTGCCTGCCAGGGCTGTGGCGAGGCGCTCGGCGCCCGCTACGCGATCGACGCCGCGATGCGCGCCTCCAACAACCAGATCATTGCGGTCAACGCCACCGGGTGCCTCGAGGTGTTCTCGACGCCGTACCCGGAGAGCTCCTGGCAAATCCCGTGGATCCATTCACTGTTCGGCAACGCCGCGGCCGTCGCCTCGGGCGTGGCCGCCGCCATGCGCGTGACCGGCCGTACGGCCACCCGCGTCGTCGCACAAGGTGGCGACGGCGGCACCACCGACATCGGTTTCGGTTGCCTGTCCGGCATGTTCGAGCGCAACGACGACGTGCTGTACATTTGCTACGACAACGAGGCGTACATGAACACGGGCGTGCAGCGCTCCAGCGCGACGCCGCCCACAGCCCGCACGGCGACGACGATGGCCGTCGGCAAGCAGCCCGGCAACGTGTTCGGTACCGGCAAGAACGTGCCGCTGATCGCGATGGCCCACTTCATCCCCTATGTCGCCACGGCAAGCGTGGCCAACCTGCGCGACCTCGAGTTCAAGGTGACCAAGGCCATGAGCATTCACGGCGCGCGGTATGTCCATATCCACGTCCCGTGTCCGCTGGGCTGGGGATCGGCGCCGGCGGACACCATCAAGCTCGCGCGGCTCGCGGTCGAGACCGGCCTCTTCCCGCTGTTCGAGGCGGAGCACGGCGAGATCACCGGGCGCACGAAGATCCGCCACCAGGTTCCCGTCGCGGACTATCTCAGATTGCAGAAGCGTTTCGCGCATCTGTTCGGTTCCAAGCCTGACGAGGAGCGGCTTGCGCGCATCCAGGCGAATGCCGACCGCAATATCGCCAAATTCGGCCTGCTCGATTAGCGAAGAATATGGAAAAGCCGTACGCCGTCACTCTGTTTCCCGGTTCGAGCCTGGCCAACAAGACCGGCTCGTGGCGCACGTCCCGGCCGGTCTACCTCGACCGGCTGCCACCCTGCAACCACGCGTGTCCGGCCGGCGAGAACATCCAGGGCTGGCTCTACCCCGCCGAGAGCGGCGACTATGAAGCCGCATGGCGGTTGCTGACCGCGGACAATCCGCTCGCCGCCATCATGGGGCGCGTCTGCTACCACCCCTGCGAGGGCGCCTGCAACCGCGGCAAGCTCGATGAATCGGTCGGCATCAATTCGGTCGAGCGTTTCCTGGGAGATGAGGCCATCAGGCGCGGTTGGAAATTCGTGCCGCCGGCATTCGAATCCGGCAAACACGTGTTGGTCGTCGGCGCGGGGCCGTCGGGGCTCTCGGCCGCCTACCACCTGCGCCGGCTCGGCCACCGCGTAAAGATCATCGAAGCGGGACCGCTGGCCGGCGGCATGATGCGCTTCGGCATTCCCAAGTACCGGCTGCCGCGCGACGTGCTGGACGCGGAAGTCCAGCGCATCGTCGACATGGGTGTCGTGCTCGAGTTGAACCGCAAGGTGTCGAACATTCTCGAAACGGTGCAGGTGGGCCAGTTCGACGCAGCGTTTCTCGCAGTGGGCGCCCATATTGCCAAGCGCGCCTACATACCCGCCGGCGAAGCGGCGCACATGCTCGACGCCGTGGCCGTACTGCGCAGCATGGAAGGCGAGGACAAGCCGATGCTGGGTCGGCGGGTCGTCGTCTACGGCGGAGGCAACACGGCGCTCGACGTCGCGCGCACGGCGAAGCGACTGGGCGCCTCCGAGGCGATCATCGTCTATCGTCGCAACCGTGAAAAGATGCCGGCGCACGACTTCGAGGTCGAGGAGGCGCTGCAGGAAGGTGTGCTGATCAAATGGCTGTCGACGATCAAGAACATGGCCGACGAAGGCACGCTCACCGTCGAGAAGATGAAGCTCGACGACAAGGGCTTTCCGCAGCCGACCGGCGAATTCGAGACGCTGGAAGCCGATTCGCTCGTGCTGGCATTGGGACAGGACGTGGACCTGTCGCTGCTCGAGGGCGTGCCGGGACTCACGATCAAGGATGGCACCGTCGAGGTCGGCCCGAACATGATGACCGGCTACGCGGGCATCTTCGCCGGCGGCGACATGGTGCCGTCCGAGCGCACGGTGACCGTCGCGGTCGGGCACGGCAAGAAGGCCGCACGGCACATCGACGCCTGGCTGCGGGGCACTACCTACGATCCGCCGCCGAAGCACGAGGTGGCCGATTTCGACAAGCTCAACACGTGGTATTACGCCGATGCGCCGAAGACGGTGCGGCCGATACTCGAACTCGCCCGTCGCACCTCGACTTTCGACGAGGTCGTCAGCGGCTTGGACGAGACCAACGCGCTGTTCGAAGCCCGTCGCTGCCTGTCGTGCGGCAATTGCTTCGAATGCGACAACTGCTACGGCGTCTGTCCGGACAACGCGGTGATCAAGCTCGGGCCCGGCAAGCGCTTCGAGTTCAACTTCGACTACTGCAAAGGCTGCGGCATCTGCGTGTCCGAATGCCCATGCGGCGCAATCAAGATGGTTCCCGAGACGATCTGAGGACGCCGCAACCCGGCTGCGCCGCGCGTCAGCCCTGCTGCCGCGGCGCCGGGTCCGGGAAGCGGTAGATCGTGGTGTTGAGATACCGCACGACGTCGAGAATTTCTTCGCTGCTCCAGTCGAGGCCAGAGTTCTTCTGCCAGCGCCCCACCTGCGCAACCAGGCTCGCGAAGTCGGTGACCAGGCGCCGATCGCGCCAGTGCACCTGTGTTGTATGGCAGGCGATGCAATGGGTCGTGTACAGCAATTCGCCGCGCGAAGGCGCAGAAATCGACGGCGACTGCGCGCTGAGCGGCGGCGCTGCCTGCAGTAGCACGGCCAGCAACAGAAACGGCGTCCGGTTCACGGCCGTGTCACCTGCGTCGCGAGTTCGTCCGCGCGGGCGATCGCGACCATGAGCTCCCCGTGCTCGCGCGTCGCTTGCGGGATCTGCGCAAGCAGCTCCCGCCAATACCTCGCAGCCGTCGTATAGTCCTTGGCTTCGAAAGCAACGCCACCTGCCATTTCCAGAGCTTTGGGATGCGCGGGATTCAGCGCCAGCGCGCGCACGACCAGTTCGCGCGGCCGGCCGGCGAGACTGCCGCCCTGCGCCATGGCGAGCGCATCGGCATATTCGCACCAGACGGCCGGGTCGCCGGCGACCTTGGTGCTCGCGGCGACCGCCCTTTCATAATCCGCCGCGGCCTCGGCAAAGCGGTTTGCTGCGAACTCGAGGCGGGCAAGAAGAGCCCAGGCGCGACCGTCGCGGGGATTGCGCTCCAATTGGGCGACGAGGACGTCGCGAATCGATGGAGTGTGCAGCGCTTCGGCGGAGACCGCGGCAGGATCCTGCGGGCCGCGCGCGGCGACGGGATACCCATGCATTGCGTAGACACCGAGCGCCAGCAACGGCAGCAGCAGCGCGAGAACCCACATTCGCGACAGCCGGCGCCAGACAACAACATCGCGCGGCGCGCGCGGTGTCCCCATGGCGACGTCAGGCATGCGAGCGACCGGTCACTACTTGGGCGCGGCAGTCGCGGCCGCCGGCGCGCTCACGGGAACCACTGCCGCTGCACCCGGCGCCTGCTTTGCCTTGATCGCGTCCTCGAGTATCTTGAGTCCTGCTTGCGACGCGGCCACCGAATTGGCGAGCGAGGACTTGGCGAGCTCGAGGTTGTGGAACGACGCACCATTGACCGCCGTCCACCATTCCCAGTTTGCGTGCGCTTCGCCGTGCTTCAACCGCGCAGCCTTCAGCGCTTCCTCGGGCACTCCGACCAGCTGCGCCTGCGAGAACTTGCCGATCAGCTGCGTCAACCAGAACTCGGCGTTGCGCACCTTGCCCTGGTAGTGGGATGCCATCGACTCGATCACGTACCGCGCCTGCTGCTCGTCCCACTGGTGGTGGCATTGCAGGCAGGTCTCCTTGAGATAGTTCTTCGGGTTGGTCTGCCAGTGCGACGTGTAGAACTTGCCCGTCTTCGTGTCCTTGACCCTCGGCATGTGGCAGACGGCACAATCGATGCCGAGCTTCTCGTGTGTCGAGTTGTAGTAGGTCTCCACGTCCGGGTGCTGTGCCTTCCACAGCGCCGCACCGGTGAACTGGTTGCGGAAGTCGCGGAACTGGATGCCGTCGTAGGCCTTCAGGATGTTGTTGACGTCGACGAACGGGAAGTAGTTCGTCCGCCGGTCGGCCATCGTGATGGGCTCGTTGGTTTCGGGATTGAAGCCCGGGTTGCAGTTGTACTCAACGTGGCACTGCGCGCACTGTAGCTTGCCGTCGTAGCGCTCCAGGAGGCCGATCTTGCGCGTGAAGCCGCGCACGCCCATTTCCCTTACGTCGACCTTGGTCTTGCGCGGATCCTGCGAATAGAGATTGGGCGGTCCGTCGCGCGTCACCACGTCAATCAGCGCGTCGCGGACGATGCGCGGCTTTGCAGCATGCGGATCGTGACAGAAAATGCAGTTCAGCGAGTGGTTCACCGACTTCGCCAGCTCCACCACCTTCGAAGTGCGGCTCCACTTCGCACCCGGCACGGTGTCGCCCATGTAGGCCCATTCGAGAATGTGGTCCTGCGTCTTGCACGACAGGCAGACGGGGTTGGCCGCCGCGGCCGTGCCCGGCTTGAAAGGCTTCTGGTCGGTGTTGTCGGGGTAGTTGTCGACAACGATATCCCAGACCTTGAAATCGCCCGATCCCGCGAGATAGCGCCACGACTCCTTCGGCCCGAACCGGCCGCCGAACGCGCGGTCGACGACGTACTGGTCGAGCAGCGCAAACGTATGCCCGCGCGGCAGGTTGTGCTCCTTGGTAAAGCCGTGCGGCGTCATCAGCAGGTCGTAGGCAGGATCCGGCGCGGGACCCGTCATCTGCTTCTTCTCGAAGCGCGCGGTGCGGCGCCAGTCCATCTGCGCGTAAGACTTGTACTGGTTCTGGTGGCAGCCGCCGCATGTCGCGAGGTCGGTATGGGTCACCGGCCGCTTGGTCGAATCGGCGAGGTGCGCGGCGGTGCCGTCATGGCATGCATCGCACCCGACAGTGCTGTGCTTGCCCATGTCGTGCAACGCCTTGATCGGCACATGACAGCCCAGGCACGCCGACGCATCGAACGCAGCGGCCTTGGGCTTGCCTGCGGGAGCGGGCTTGCCTTGTGCGTGCGCGGGTACGCTGATCGTCAGGAAAAGGGCCGTGGCCGCGATGACTGCGGCGCGGTAAAACTCTCGGACACGCGCTTGGCACATGAACTCCCCCACTTCCCTTTCGCTTATGGGGAGAGTCTAGCAACGCGACGTGCCGTCACGGCCTCCGGGGCGCCGGATTATTGATGCAAGTCAAGCCGGATCGGCGGACACACCGGCGCTCGCGTTCGCGGCGTGCATGCGCACGAACGCCTTGAAGATGTCCGTTTCGGTGATCACGCCGACGACGTTACCGGAATCGTCGACGACCGGCAATCCGCCGATCGCGTTGGTCACCATCAGCGACGCCGCATCCGCGACGGTCATTCCGGGCGTTGCGGTCACCACCCTGCGGTGCATCACCTGGTCGACATCGACGGACGATCCGAGGAAGCGGAGCGCGGCAAACATCAGGTCGCGCTCGGCGACGATGCCGACCAGTCTGTCGTCGGCGCCGAGCACCGGCAGATGATGGATGGCATGCTGCTGCATCAGCTGCAGTGCCGATTTGAAGTCGGTGTCGGGGCGCAACGTGATGGGGCGCGGAGTCATGTAGTCGTGGACGAGCATGGCGGAACCCTCGGCGGTTCGAGAACGAAGCGGGCTTCAGTCGAGTGGCAGCGCGGCGCGCGCGCTTCGCGCATTCTGGCTCCCAACGTCCCCGGCAGGCGACCTTAGCGAGCATTGCATTTGTCGGGGGTCAAGGTTTCCCCCACGGCGAACGGTTAGCCTCGCAGGATTCGCCCGGGCGCCTTCGCATCGGTGCGTGAAGGAGGCACGATGCCCGCTGCCCTGCCCTTCGACGTCGACACCGCCGGCCTGCCGCCGCTCGTCATCCGCGGCCGGCGCATGCTGCCTATCGTCCAGGGCGGAATGGGCGTGGGCGTGTCCGCTCATCGCTTGGCCGGCACCGTGGCGGCGCTCGGCGCCGTGGGCACGATTGCGAGTGTCGACCTTCGCCGCCACCATCCCGACCTCATCGACGCGACGCGGCATGCGGCGAAGGCAGAGGTCGACGCGGCGAATCTCAAAGCGCTCGACCGGGAGATTGTCGCGGCGCGATCACTCGCCGCGGGCCACGGCATGGTCGCCGTCAATGTCATGCGCGCCGTGTCCGAATACGCGGCAAACGTGCGGCAGGCCTGCGCCAGCGGTGCCGACGCCGTGGTCGTCGGCGCGGGACTTCCACTCGACCTGCCGGACCTGGCCGCCGACCATCCGAATGTCGCGCTCATCCCTATCCTTTCCGATGCCCGCGGCGTAACGCTGGTCGTGAAGAAGTGGGCGCGCCGTGGCCGGCTGCCGGACGCGATCGTGATCGAGCATCCTCGCTACGCCGGAGGACACTTGGGCGCAGCGAAGCTCGAGGACCTCGCGGATCCGCGTTTCGATTTCGAGAACGTGCTGCCGGCCGTGCTGGAATTCTTCCGCGCCGAGGGAATCGCGGACGGCGCCATCCCGCTGATACCCGCCGGCGGAATCAATCACCCTGCGCGCATCCGGGAATTGCTCGCGCTGGGCGCCTCCGCCGTCCAGCTCGGCACCGCGTTTGCCGTGACCGAGGAAGGCGACGCCGATATCGCATTCAAGCGCGTGCTCGCGAACGCCCGCCCGGAAGACATCGTGGAATTCGTGAGCGTGGCCGGATTGCCGGCGCGCGCGGTGCGCACGCCCTGGCTGGCCAAGTATCTCGAACATCTGCCGAAGCTTACCGCTGTCGCGCACAAGAAACCGCGGTGCACGCTCAAGTTCGATTGCCTGTTCCAGTGCGGGCTGCGCGACGGTAACGCCAAGGTCGGCCAGTTCTGCATCGACCAGAAATTGGCCGAGGGGCTCGCCGGCGATGTGCGCAAGGGCCTGTTTTTTCGCGGCGCGTCGCCGCTGCCGTTCGGCACCGAGATCCGCCCGGTGCGTGATCTCATCGCCTATTTGGTCACCGGCGCGCGCCCCGCCGGCACGGTCGTCACGGATTGACTTTCCGCCCAAGGAACCTCTGAGCAGGAGTCGCGTTAGGCGCGTTTGCGCGCAATGCGGATGGATGGGAGCCGGGCGACGCCGGCCGTAGTTCAGCCTACGATCCAAGGCGCCCGGCGAACCAGGCGCCGCATTTCACGCAAACCCTTCGGGACGGGGTTTTCCGGGGCGCTGGCTCATTTGGCAACTGAGTCTCTCAGCTCCCCAATAGTACGCACTATTGGTGTCGCCTCGCTTCGCGCCATCATCCCCGGAAACCCGCCGTCGCGCCCGCGCGACTCCTGCTCAGAGGTTCCTAATGCACCCGGGCGTTGATCTGCATCAACCCCCGGCAGCGGCGATACCTCTAGTCTGCACCGAAGCTCGAAGGCAATGCCGAAGACGGGGTGCCTAACCGCATGCGAAAGCGTGCCCAACGCCCCACGCTCGGCCCGCCACGGCGCCGACACCCCATGAACCCCTACGTCGTATTCCTTCTCTACATGCTGGCGATCCTCGGATTCGTCGCGCTCACGCTGCTGCTCAATCGCTTTCTCGGACCCAAGCCCGTATCGTCAGCGATGAAGCTGGAGCCCTTTGAATGCGGCGCCACGCCCGTCGACGTGCGCAATGTGAAGGCGGTTCCGATCAAGTATTACGCGGTGGCGATCATCTTCATCCTGTTCGATCTCGAAACCGTATTTCTTTTCATCTGGGCGCTCGGCGCGCAGCCGTTGACGAGCTTCATGCTCGCGACTTTCGGCATCTTCATCTTCCTGCTCGTGCTGATCCTGCTCTATGTCTACAAGGCGCGACTGCTCGAGGCCGTAACGGAGTAGGCATGGCGCGCACTTCGATTCCCATCCCGATCCAGTCTGTCGGCGGCAAGACCGGCGCGTTTGAATATCTCACCACCAAGAAGGACGAACTGGTGGGCTGGGCGCGCAAGTTCTCATTGTTCCCCTATCCGTTCGTCACGGCCTGCTGCGCGATGGAATTCATGGCGGTGAGCTCGTCGCCCTACGACACCGACCGCTTCGGCGCGGCGTTGCCGCGATTTTCGCCGCGCCAGGCCGATCTGCTCATGGTCGTGGGCACGGTGACGCACAAGCAGGCGCCGGTCCTGTACCGGGTCTACGAACAGATGTGCGAGCCGAAGTGGGTCATGGCTTTCGGCGTCTGCGCGACTTCCGGCGGCTTCTACCAGAATTACGCGGCCGTGCAGGGCATCGACAAGATCATCCCGGTGGATGTCTACGTTCCCGGCTGCCCGCCACGCCCCGAAATGGTGATCGACGGCATCATGCAGCTGCAGGACAAGATCGCCCGTTCGCAGCATCCGATCATGACGAGGGACTTCTGATGGGTGCCGTGCTCGGTCCGCTGCAGCTTCGTCTTGCGCCGCCCGATTACGAGGTCACGCTGGCCCACGGCATGCCGGTCGTGCGTCTTCCGTCGGAACGGCTGCTCGACACAGTCCGGCTGCTCAAGGACGAATTCCAGTTCGATCTGTTCCTCGACGTCACGGCGGTCGACTGGCTGCCGCGGCGGCCGCGCTTCGAGGTCGTCTACCACTTCTACTCCACGAGTCATTTCGGGCGCATCCGGTTGAAGACCACGGTGCCGGACGCCGATCCCACAGTCGACTCGCTCGTTCCACTGTACGGTTCGGCCGGATTCATGGAGCGCGAGTGCCACGACATGTACGGCATCGGCTTTCGCGGCAATGCGGACCTGCGGCCGATCCTGCTCTATGAGGGATTCGTCGGGCATCCGCTGCGCAAGGACTATCCGAAGCTGCAGGAGCAGCCGCTCGTGCCGTATCGAAATTGAGCGGAAGTGAACAGGACCATCTTGGATACGAAACTGCCCGAATTCACGCTGCCGAACCCGGTCCGTCCGGCGTTCGACACGACAGGCCACGACGACCACGTCATCGTCAACATCGGCCCGTCGCATCCGGCCACGCACGGAACGGTCCAGATCATCGCCGAGCTCGATGGCGAGCGTGTGGTGCGCACCGACATCCATTGCGGCTACCTGCACCGGGGCTTCGAGAAGGAGTGCGAGTCGCACACGTGGCACAACCTCATTCCCTACGTCGACCGCCTCAACTATGTGTCGGCGCTGATCAACGACTTTGCCTATTGCGAGGCCGTCGAGACCCTTGCGGAAATCGAGATCACGCCGCGCTGCCGCCACTTGCGTACGCTGCTGTCGGAATATTCGCGCATCGTCGATCATCTGACCTGCGTTGCCGCCGGTCTCATGGAATTGGGTGCCATGACGGCGTTTCTATACCTCGTCATGATTCGCGACTACATGTACGAGCACCTCGCGGACCTGACCGGCGCACGCGTGACCTACACCTACGGCCGCATCGGCGGTCTGGCGCGCGACTTGCCCGAAGGCTGGCTGGCACGGCTCGAAGGCATTCTCGATCAATACGAAATGTTCATCGGCCGCGTCCACGGCCTGATGGATCGCAACCGCATTTTCATCGACCGCATGCGCAACGTCGGGGTGATCTCGACCGCCGACGCGATCAGCTATGGCTATACCGGCGTCATCCTGCGTTCCACCGGCGTGCCGCGCGACCTGCGCCGAGACACGCCCTACCTCGCGTACGCCGAACTGGACTTCGAGGTGCCGGTGGGCATCAAAGGCGACAACTACGATCGCTACTACATACGCATGCGCGAAATGGACGAGTCGGTGCACATGATCCGGCAGCTGATCGACACGCTTCCTGCCGGGCCGATCAACGTGGACAACCATCGCTTCACGCTGCCCGAGAAGCACCTTGTGTACACCGAAATCGAATCGCTGATCAACCATTTCAAGCTGGTGATGGACGGGCCGCAGGTGCCCGCGGGCGATGCATACGCCGCGCACGAATCGCCGAACGGCGAGCTCGGGTTCTACATCGTGAGCACGGGCGGCGGCATACCGGCCAAGGTCCATGTGCGCGCGCCGAGCTTCGTGCATATGGGCGGCGTGCACCGCATGCTCGACGGCTATCAGCTGGCAGACATCGTCCCTACCTTCGGCTCGATCAACATGATCGGCGGGGAGTGCGACCGATGATTGCTCCGACGAGCGCAGGGTGAGCGACGCATGAAGCACCTCATCCCGGAATTCGAGAAGCTGAAGGCTCGCTTCCCCGCGGGCTTCGAGTCCTCGCTCGTGCTGCCGTGCGTGCGCCGCATCCAGGAAGACCGCGGCTTCGTCGCCGACACCGACATCGACGGGCTGGTCGAGTATCTCGGCGTCCCCCGCATCCAGATCGAGGAAGTGCTGTCCTATTACACACAGTTCCGGCGCAAGCCCATCGGGCGCTGGCATCTGCAGGCATGCCGGAACGTCACGTGCTCGATGCGCAGCGCCGAGCGGCTGATCGACCACCTTTCGCAGCGCCTGGGCGTGGCACCCGGACAGACCACGCCCGATGGCACGTTCACGCTGTCCACGGCCGAGTGCCTGGGCTCGTGCGGCACCGCGCCGGTGGTGATGGTCAACGACACGTATCACGAGAACATGAGCATCGAGAAGCTCGACCGGCTGCTCGAAGAATTGAGGGGGCAAGCCTAGTGTTCTGTCCCATTAATTCTCTCGACAGTTCGCGGCGAAATCGGGTGCCATGCTGCGTTACTCGGCGTCAACGTAGCACAGGCTACGTAATCGGCCTCGCGCCTTGCCTGACGCCCGATTTCATCCGCTCCTTTGTCTTCGGAACTAATGGGACAGGACACTAGATGCCCGGCACGCAACTGCTGATGACGTTTCCGGTCACGGCCACCTCGCACACCCTCGCGGACTATGTCGCACGCGACGGCTATGCGACTCTGCGTCGCACGCTGACACAGATGAAGCCCGAGGACGTGACCAAGGAAGTCACCGCCTCCGGCCTGCTGGGCCATGGCGGCGCCGCGTTTCCGGCCGGACGCAAATGGGGCGTCGTGCATCTGAACGACCACCAGCCGCATTACCTGTGCGCCAACGCCGACGAGGGCGAGCCCGGCACGTTCAAGGACCGCTGGATACTCGAGAATGCGCCGCACCTGCTGCTCGAGTCGATGCTGATCGCGTCGTACGCGCTGCAGGTGCGCAATGCTTTCGTCTACATCCGCGGCGAATTCGACCTGCCGTACCGGCGCCTGGCCGCCGCTGTCGAGGAGGCCTACGCGGCCGGTTATTTCGGCGAGCACATTCTCGGCACCGAGTTCTCCTGCGACGTCGTCATCTACCGCGGCGCCGGGTCCTATGTATGCGGCGAGGCATCCGGACTGCTGTCGTCGATCGAAGGCAAGCGCGGCTATCCGCGCAATCGTCCGCCTCGACTCACCGTGCAGGGCCTCTACAAGCGGCCCACGGTGGTCAACAACGTTGAGACTCTGGCCAACATCACCAGGATCATCGCGCAGGGCTCTGACGCGTACCGAAAGGTCGGGACCGCCAAGTGTCCCGGCACGCAGCTGGTCTCCATATCGGGCCACATCGCGCGGCCGGGTGTGTACGAGGTCGAGTATGGCTATCCGATGGCCAAATTCCTGTTCGAGGATTGCGGCGGCATGCTCCCCGGGCAGAAATTGAAATGCATCGTCCCCGGCGGCATCTCCACCAAGGTGCTCACCCATGCGGAAGTCGAGCCGCTCACGTTCGACCACCAGTCGTTCGCGGGCGCTGGTTCGTCGCTGGGATCGGGCGGAATGATCGCCATCGCGGAGGGCACGTGCATGGTGCGCCTGCTCCAGGTGATGTTGCGCTTCTACCACCACGAGTCATGCGGTCAATGCACGCCGTGCCGGGAGGGCATGGGCTGGCTGCATCGCATCATCGATCGTATCGTCGCCGGCGAAGGCCAGCCCGACGATATTGACAGCCTGTACCGGATCTCGCGCGTTCAGGACGGCATGACGATCTGCGGGATGGGCGACGCCGCCGGCTACGCGACGATCGGCATCCTCAACAAGTATCGCGACGAATTCGAGTACTTCATTCGGGAGAAGCGCTCGAAGCTGGCCGGCAACCTCGAGGGAACCGTGTATGCCTGAGATCTTCATCAACGGGCAACCGGTGCAGGCCAAGGCCGACCAGACCGTCATGCAGGCGGCACTGGCGAACGGCTTCTACATTCCCTACTTCTGCTGGCATCCGCAGCTGTCGGTCGCCGGCAATTGCCGCATCTGCACGGTGCAGGTCGAGGGCCGCAGCTGGGTCGAGATCGCGTGCAACATGCCGGTGTCGGAAGGCCTGCATGTGCTGACCGACTCCGACCTCGTCCGGGAGCACCGCAAGACGACGATGCAGTTCATCACGCTCAACCATCCGGTCGACTGCGGGATCTGCGACAAGGCCGGCGAGTGCACGCTGCAGGACTATCACTTCGCCTACAACGGCTCCTCGGCAATATCGCGCGAGCCGAAAGTGCACGCGACGAAATACCACGACCTGTCCGAGCGGATCCTGCTCGACAACGAGCGCTGCATCCTGTGCTCGCGCTGCGTGCGCTTCACCCGCGAGATCTCGAAGTCGAACGCACTCGGGATTAAGAACCGCGGCGACGCCTCGCTGGTGCGCGCGGCCGACGATTCCCCGCTCGACGCCGACCCGTATTCCGACAACGTGATCGACATCTGTCCTGTCGGCGCCCTGCTGTCCAAGCCATTTCTGCACAAGGCGCGCGTCTGGTACCTGAAGCCCACGCCGTCCGTGTGCCCGGGCTGCGAGCGCGGCTGCACGGTCAACATCTGGCACCGCAAGACCGAATGGCACCTGCGCGCGCTGGATCCGAAGCAGAACATCAGCATCGCGCGCGTGACGCCGCTCGAGAACCCGGCGGTGAACGGTCCGTGGATCTGCAACAAGGGCCGCGACCTCGCGCAAGTGTTCGAGCGCCCGCGCGCAGACCACGCGATGCAGAAAGGGAAGCCGGTCGAACTGGCGGCGGCCATCGCTGCCGCGCGTATCCTGATCGGCAAGGCGAAGCACGCGGTGGCGCTGGTGTCCAGCTGGGGCTCCAACGAGGAGCTGGCCGCGTTCAAGGATGCGCTGGCCGGACGCTTTGCCACGTTCGTCAAGCGCGACCATGTGCCCGAGCCGGGCGAACGACTCGAGGACGATCTCCTCATCCGTCCCGACAAGAATCCGAATACCGCCGGCGCGCGCGCTTTGTTCGGCGACTCGAGCGTGCGCGAACCGGTCTTCCCCGCGGACACCGACCTGGTGCTGGTATGGGGCGAAGGCTGCAACTTCGCGCAGCTGCCGGCCGGCGCCAAGATCATTTTCCTGAATTCGTACCTTGCGCCTGCGAACGGACACGCCGACGTCTTCATTCCGTTGAGCATTCAGACCGAGCGCACCGGTCACTACACGAACTTCGCCGGCGTGGTGAGCCCGTTCGAGCGTTGCTTCGCAGGTGCGCCAACGGTCGCGGATGCGCAGGAACTCTTCGCGGATCTCGCCGAAGGCAATTCAGGCAAGCCATGATCCAGGACCTCGTCATCTATGCCGTTTACATTGGCTATGCGCTTGGCGTGCTGCTGACGTTCGGTACCGTGCTGACTTGGGTGGAGCGCAAACAGGCGGCAGTGATGTCCGACCGCATCGGCGCCAATCGCGCCTATGTACGCATCCCCTTCACGCAGATCAAGCTTGTGTGGTGGGGTCTGTTTCACGGCATCGCCGACGGGCTCAAGATGCTGCTGAAGGAGGACTGGAGACCCCAGTCCTACGACTGGTACGCGTACGCGGTCGCGCCATGGGTGGTCTTCACGCCCGTGCTGCTCGTGTTCGCCGTCATTCCGTTCGGCGGCATGCTCGATCCCGGGAAGCTGCTGCAGGCGCTGCCCGCCGCTTCCGCCTGGTTCGAAGGCCGCACCTATCCGATGCAGATCGCGCGGCTCGACGCCGGCCTTCTGATCGTCTTCGCGTTCGGCGGCATGTCGATCATCGGCGCCATGCTCGCCGGCTGGTCGTCGTCGAACAAGTTCTCGATGCTGGGAGCGTCGCGCGCCGGCTCGCAGATGATTTCCTACGAGCTCGTCATGGGGCTCACGGTGCTGGGACTGATCCTGATCTACGGCACGCTCGACCTCTCCGCCATCGTGCAACAGCAGTCGGGGATCCTGTGGGGCTTCCTGCCCGCGTGGGGCGTGTTCTACCAGCCGTTTGCCGCCATTCTCTTCATGGCCGCGGCGATCGCCGAGAACAAGCGCATCCCGTTCGACCTGCCCGAGGCCGAGTCCGAGCTCATCGCCGGTTTCTACACCGAGTACAGCGCGATGAAGATGGGTCTCTTCATGTTCGCGGAGTTCATCGAGATCGCGATCGTCTCGGCACTGTTCACTACGCTGTTCCTGGGCGGCTACAACCTGCCGTACATGTCGGACGCCGGCTTCACGTTCCCGGGAAATCATGTCGTGCCGATGTCCCACGGCGCCGTCGTCGTGACGCAGCTGCTGGTGTTCTTGGGCAAGGTACTGCTGATGTCGAGCTTCCAGATCCTGATCCGCTGGTCGCTGCCGCGCTTCCGCTACGACCAGGTGCTGAGTTTCGCGTGGAAGTTCATGCTGCCGCTGGCCATTGCCAACCTGACGGTCACGGCCATCGCCGTGTGGGTGCTGACGCCATGAAGCGCAAGCCGCACGTGCGCAAGGTGTACTGGAACGAGCCCACGATGACGTGGTGGGAGCGGGCATACCTGTTCGAGATCCTGCGCGGCCTTTTCATCACCGGCGGCGTGTTCATGAAGAACATGGGCAAGTGGATGACCGGGCGCAAGGGCGCGCTGACCATCTATTACCCGGAGGAGACGCGCGCCGATTACGCCGCCGGCAACCGGGGCAAGCACATTCTGACGCAGCGGCCGGACGGCCGGCCACAATGCATCGCCTGCAACATGTGTGCGACCGTCTGCCCAGCGCAAGTAATAGAGATCGACGCGGCGTTCGACGCCGGCGACCCGGCGCATCCCAAGTATCCGTCCCGGTTCGAGATCGACTATTCGCGGTGCATCTTCTGCGGACTGTGCATCGAGGCATGTCCCGAGGACGCCATTCGCATGGTCAAGGAAACGCCCGGTCTGCCGTCCGGAGATCGCGACCACATGTGGCTCAACCTGACCGAGCTCTTGAACTGGGATCCGAAGAGCGATGTCGCCAAACCCTACCCGCCGCGTGATGCGGTGGCCAGTCCCAAGGCGCCTCGCGACGCTGCCACCAAGACGGGTCGTGCGCAATGATCAACGACTTCCTCGCCAATCTGGACACGGTACTGCTGTTCGTGTTCGCGCTGTCGGCCCTGGTCGGCGCGGCACTGATGCTCGTGCTGCGGCATCCGATGCAGGTTGCGATGGCGCTCATCTCGACGATGGTCTTCTTGGGCGGCATCTATGGCCTGCTCGGCGTGCACTTCATTGCCGCCTTCCAGGTGCTGATCTACGTCAGCGCGGTGATGGTGTTCATGGTCTACGTGATCATGCTTCTCGACGTGCGCGACGTGTCGTTCACGCGCCGTTTCTCGCAGTGGCTGGTGCCTGGAATCGCCGGCGGTGCGCTGCTCTTCGGCACGCTCGGCTACGGATTGTGGTATGGCGTGGACCGGCTGGCGAACGTGACGGTGTCATTCGGTCTCGCGCAGTTCGCCGCCGCTTTCCTGTCCGAGTACTGGCTGCAGTTCGAACTCACCTCGGTGCTGCTGGTCGCCGCGGTGGTGGCCGCGCTGGCCGTGATCAAGGGCAGCAGGAGACGCGACCGTGGATAGGATGCAGGTCCTGCTGCTGCTTTCCATGGCGCTGTTCGCGCTGGGCTTGGTCGGCGTCATCGTCCGGCGCAACCTGCTTGTCATGCTGATGTGCATGGAACTCATGCTGAACGGCGTGAACCTGAGCCTGGTCACATTTGCCCAGCAGACGGGCACATCGGCAGGGGCGGTGCTGGTCTTCCTGATCTTCGTCGTCGCGGCCGCTGAAATCGCGATTGCCATCCCGATCGTGCTGGTGCTCGTGCACCAACGCCGCACGCTGGACGCGGATGCATATACGGACCTGAACGGATAGCCGCAATGCTCCTTACGCTCATCGTCGTCCTGCCGCTCGCCGGGTTCTTCCTGAACGGCCTCTTCGGCAATCGCCTCGGCAAGCCATTCGTCACGGTGGTGGGTTGCGGCCTGCCCATCGTCGCGTTCGCCTTCGCGGTCAAGTCATTCCTTGATCTGGTGGCCGGAGGCGGCGCGCCCATTGTCGAGACCGCCTTCACGTGGGCGCGCATCGGCGGACAGACTTTCGACATCGCGTTCTGGTTCGATCGACTGAGCGCCGTCATGGTGCTCATCGTCACCGGCGTGGGCTCGCTGATCCATGTGTACTCGACGGGCTACATGAAGGAGGACAAGAGCTACGCGCGGTTCTTCGCGTATCTCAACCTCTTCCTCTTCTTCATGCTACTGCTGGTGCTGGGCCGCTCGCTGCTCGTGCTGTTCGTCGGCTGGGAAGGCGTCGGACTCGCGTCCTACCTTCTGATCGGCTTCTGGTTCGAGGAAGCGGACAACGCGCGCGCCGGCAAGAAGGCCTTCATCACCAACCGCGTCGGCGATGCCGGGTTCCTGCTCGGAATGTTCCTGCTGTACTGGGCGACCGGGACGCTGGAGATGGACCGGATCAACGCCGCGTTCATGAGCCCGACCGCGCCGGTCGTGTCCGCCAGCCTGGTCGGCATCCTTCTTTTCATCGGCGCCACCGGCAAATCGGCGCAGATCCCGCTGCACGTCTGGCTGCCTGATGCGATGGCCGGTCCGACGCCTGTGTCCGCGCTGATCCACGCGGCGACGATGGTCACCGCCGGCGTGTATCTGGTCGCGCGGATGTCGGGCATCTACATGCACGCGGAAGCGGCGTCGCAGGTCGTCGCCGTGATCGGCGTGGCGACCGCCTTCTTCGCCGCCACCATTGCCGTGGTGCAGAACGACATCAAGAAGGTGCTTGCGTACTCGACCATTTCACAGCTGGGCCTCATGTTCGTGGCGCTCGGCGTCGGCGCGTACAGCGTCGCGATCTTCCACGTCTACACGCACGCGTTCTTCAAGGCCTGCCTGTTCCTGGGCGCGGGCAGCGTCATCCACGCGCTTTCCGGTGAGCAGGACGTGCGCAGGATGGGGGGACTCGCGCGGAAGATTCCCGTCACGTTCATGACGTTTGTCGTGGCCACCGCCGCCATCGCCGGCATCCCGCCGCTGGCCGGCTTCTTCTCGAAGGACGAGATCCTCTGGTTCGCGTTCGCGAGCAGCCGCGGCGGCTCGCCGGTCCTGTGGGCCGTAGCATCCGCAGCTGCACTGCTGACTGCGTTCTACATGTTCCGCCTGGTCTGGCTCACGTTCCTCGGCAAGTCCCGCATGGATGCCGAGGTCGAGCATCACGTGCACGAGTCGCCGTGGTCGATGACTGGCGTGCTGGCCGTGCTGGCCGCGCTGTCCGCGGTCGGCGGCTTCCTTGCGCTGCCGCACTTCCTCGAGCCGATGCTGCCTCTGCCCGAAGTACCGGAACACCTGCACCACCTCGAAACACCGCTGCTCGTCGGCTCGATCGTGATCGCATTCGCGGGCTTAGGGCTGGCCGCGTTCTTCTTCGGCAACGGCGCTGTCCGCGCGGCGCGCATGCGCGAGAGTTTCCCCGCGCTGCACCGCGTTCTCACCGGCAAGTATTTCATCGACGAACTCTACGAACGCCTGCTGGGCCGGCCGCTCAACTGGATCTCGGAGCGCGTCTTCCTGCTCACGGGCGACCGGCTGCTGTTCGACGGCACGCTGCATGGGCTCGCAAGCCTGGCGCGGCGCACGGCGGGCGCGTTCTCCCGCGTGCAGACCGGCAACCTGCATCTGTACGCGTTCCTCGTGATCGCCGGAATGGCCGCCTGCCTGGCCTGGGGTTTCCGCCATGTCTGACGCGACCCTGCTCAACATCGTCCTGTTCCTGCCGATGGCCGGCATCCTGCTGCTGCTATTCGTGCCCGGGCGATCCGAAGGCGCGATCCGCTGGGTGACGTTCTGGGTGATGGTCGTGCAGCTCGCCGCGACCGCGCTCCTCTACGTGCACTACGATGCTGCCGTGCCGGGGCTGCAGTTCGAGACGAGGATCCCGTGGATTCCGGCATGGGGCGTGTACTACCAGATCGGCCTCGACGGTTACAACATCCTGCTCGTGCTGCTGACCGCGTTCCTGGGCCCGCTCGTCGCGGCCGGCGCGTTCAGCGCGATCAAGAAGGACGTCAAGCTCTTCTATGCAATGGTGTTCCTGATCCAGTTCGCGATGCTGGGGACCTTCGTCGCGCAGGATCTGTTCGTGTTCTACCTGTTCTGGGAAGCCATGCTGATCCCGATGTTCCTCATCATCGGCATCTGGGGCGGCGAGAGGCGGATCTACGCGACGATTAAGTTCTTCCTGTACACGGCGTTCGGCAGCATCCTCATGCTGGCGGCGGTGATCTACCTCGTGTACTCGCTGCAGACCACGACCGGCGTGACGTCGTTCGCCTTCGCCGACCTGAATCGCATTGCACTCCCGCTGCCGGTCCAGCTCGTGCTCCTCTCGGCCTTCGGGCTGTCGTTCGCGATCAAGGTCCCGATCGTGCCGTTTCACACATGGCTGCCCGACGCGCACGTCGAGGCGCCCACCGCGGGTTCCGTGATCCTGGCCGGCGTGCTGCTGAAGATGGGAACGTACGGCTTCATGAAACTGGGCTTTCCGCTGTTCCCGGACGCCACGCGCTATCTGTCGCCGCTGCTCATGACGCTGGCCGTCGTGAGCATTATCTACGGCGCGTGTCTCGCGCTGGTGCAAAACGACATCAAGAAGATCATCGCTTACTCGTCGATCAGTCACCTGGGCTATGTGATGCTCGGCCTCATCAGCCTCGACCTGATCGGCATTCAGGGTGCAATCATCCAGATGGTCAGCCACGGCCTCACCGCGGCGGGCCTCTTCCTGATGGTCGGGATGATCTACGAGCGTTGCCATACGCGAGAGCTTTCCGCGTACGGCGGACTGGCCAAGCTCCTGCCCGTCTACTCCGTATTCTTCATGATCCTGACGCTGGCGTCGATCGGCCTGCCGACCACCAGCGGCTTCACCGGCGAATTTCTCGTGTTGCTGGGCGCGTTCAAGGCGGCGTGGCCTCTCCATGTCCACGGCGACACATTTCCGCTGGTCTTGGCCGCCAGCGCGGTGCTGGGCGTGGTGCTCGGCGCGCTGTACATGCTGCGCTTCGCGCAGACCTTCCTGTTCGGGACCGCAAAGGTACCGCACGGACCGGTCACTGACTTGAACCTGCGCGAAAAACTCATCCTGGCGGCGATCGTCGCCGCGGTGTTCGCGATCGGCCTCTATCCGGATGAGCCCTTGCGCAAGACCGAACTCGCGGCGAAGGAATTCCAGCAGCGGGTGAGCGGTGTGGCGATTCCCGGGGGTACGCGATGAGCTGGCTTGCCGTCCTGATTGCGTTGGCGCCGGAAAACGTGCTGCTGGCGGGCATCGTCGTGCTGATCGGCGTCGAGATCATCGCGCGCAGGCCGCAGGGTGCGCTGGCCATTTCGCTCGTTGCGGTTGCTGCAGCCGCGGCGGCCGCCACGTTCCTCTTCTCCAACGGGTATGTCGCCGCGCCATTCCCGGGCCATTTTTCGGTCGATCCGGCGGGCTCGCTGGCCAAGGCCATCGTGCTGGCGTTGGCACTCCCAGTGCTGCTCCTGTCGCGCGACGACTTCAGCGAAGACGGCCAGTTCCATATCCTCGTGCTGTCGTCGCTGTATGGATTCTGCCTGCTGCTCTCCGCCGACAGCTTCCTCACGCTCTTCCTCGGGCTCGAAATCATGGCGCTGCCGGTGTACGTGCTGGTGCTGCTGGCCTTCAAGCGGCCGGAAAGCCCCGAGGCGGCGCTCAAGTACCTGATCCTTGGCGGCACCGCGACGGCGATGTTCCTGATGGGCGTTTCGCTGCTCTACGGCGGCAGCGGCACGCTGTCGATTTCGGTGTTCGCGGCGGGCCTGCGGTCGGCCGACACGATGGCCACGGCGGGGGTGACACTGGTCCTGCTGGCGTTCTTCCTTAAGGGTGCCATCGTGCCGTTCCATGCGTGGGCGCCGGACGCATACGAAGGTGCCAGCATTCCGGTCACCGCCTACATGGCGACGATCATCAAGGCGGGCGTACTGCTGGCGGCGCTGCGACTCTTCGGCACGGAGGTCGTGTCGCGGCCGACCGACGACCTGCTCGCCTTCCTGCCGCTCGTTTCGATCGTCTGGGGCAACCTCGCGGCGATGCGCCAGAAGAGCTTCCGGCGGATGATCGCGTACTCGTCCATCGCGCATGCCGGCTACCTGTTCTACGCGTTCCTGGGCGATGGCGCAGGCCGCTTCCAGGCGGTCCTGTTCTACCTGCTGGCGTATGGCCTCATGAACCTGCTGGCATTCGCGTCGCTGCCCCGCGGGGACGATGCCACCCGCGACCGGCTGGACAATCTGAAGGGCCTGTTCCAGCGCCATCCGTACGGCGCGCTGATGATTGGCATGGCGATGTTGTCGCTGGCCGGAATACCGCCGTTCCCAGGCTTCGTCGCCAAGTTCCTCATCTTCAAGAACGTGATGGCGGCTGGCTATACGGCCTACGCGGTGCTGGGCCTGGTCGGCAGCTACCTCGGGATCTACTTCTACCTGCGCGTGATCCAGTACATGTTCATGAGCGCCGACGAACCCGCTGTGGAGCAACGGACGTCGCGTCGCGCGGCGATCGGGGCGAGCGTGATCTGCCTGGTCCCGGTGTTGCTGGTATTGGTGTTTCCGGGCTGGGTGCTTGCCCGCTTCTAGCCGCGGAACCACGTTTGCCGCGCCCGGACCGGCACAATCGCGACCGCAGGATTTCGGCTATGTGCCGGCGCGTTTGGCCACCGGCGAATACATGTCCAGCAACTGCAGCCGCGTACCCTGCAAGCGCTCGGACACCACGCCGAGCATCCGGTACATCAGCGCGAACCCGAAGGAGGGGTCCTCGCGGCAGGCCTTGAGCAGCGCGGCGCCGTCGAAGGCCAGCGCGGCCGTGCGTTCGAGCGCACGTGCCTGGAAATGCTTGCCCCGGCCCATCAGGATGGCCGACCATCCGAGTTCATCCCCCGCGGTCAGCGTCTGCACGCGGAACGTGTGGTCGGGCGCCTCGATCTCGAGGGCCACGCGCCCGGAAATGATCAGGTAGAACTCATGGCATTCGTCGCCTTCGTGAAAGATCACCTGGTCGCGTGCGAATTCGACCTCCTTCGCGATGTTGGTGAGCATCTCGATATGCTCGGGCTGGAATTCTTCGACAAACGGGTGCCTGCGCAGTACCGCAAGCAGTGTTTCCTTGGTCATTGCCGGTCTCCTTAACCTGCCGTCCGCATCACGTCGGCGTAGTGTACTGCGGCCGAGGGCGGGGTCGCACCCCGTGGGAATGATGTGGATCAAGGTCAGCGTCGGGGCTGCCGCGACGCCGGATTGGCGCGGCGCAGCATCGCCGCCCCGGCGGTGGCATTTGATGCATGTCAACGGGCGCGCGGCGCGGCAAAGCACAATGTAGCCCAGCGTCGGTCTCGGTCCCGTGGCCGACGCTACCTGTTACGGGAGACGTGAATGAACTCGACCACGGACGTCATCGCCGGCGTCGGCCTTGCCGACACGGGAGCGAAAAGCCGCTGGCCGGCACGCCTGGACTGGCTGCAGAGCGCCTCCGGCCTCGTGCTCGCGCTGTTCATGTGGGGGCACATGTTCTTCGTGTCGACAATCCTGATCAGCAACGACGCGATGTGGACGGTCACGAAGGCGTTCGAGGGGTACTTCGTGTTCGGCCGCTCCTACCCCGGGCTCGTATCCATCGTGGTCGCGGGCGTGACCACGCTGATCGTGCTGCATGCGATGCTCGCGGTGCGCAAGTTCCCGATCAGCTGGCGGCAATACCGGCTGTTCCGCGGACACATGAAGATGATGCGGCACGAGGACACCACGCTGTGGTTCTGGCAGGTGTTCACCGGGTTCGCGCTGTTCTTCCTCGCGACCGTCCACCTGTACGTGATGCTGACGCGCCCACACCTGATCGGTCCGTTCGAATCGGCCGACCGCGTCTGGAGTGACCGTTACTGGCCGCTGTACATTCTGCTGCTGCTGGCCGTCGAGTTTCACGGCGGCATCGGGCTCTATCGACTGGCGGTCAAGTGGCAGTGGTTTGCGGGCGCCGCCCCGGATGCCACGCGCAAGCGGCTGAAGCTGCTCAAGTGGGCGCTGACGGTGTTTTTCCTCGTGCTGGGCTTCGCAACCCTCGCGGCGTACATCAAGATCGGCATCCAGCACTCGCCGAACTACGGGCAACCGTACGTACCTGCCGCGCTGGCGCCTGCGCCGGGGGGCGGAAAATGAAGATCGTCTATACCGACGTGTTGGTCATCGGCGGCGGCCTCGCCGGCCTGCGCATCGCGATCGGCGCGAAGCGGCGCGGCCACGACGTCATCATCCTGTCGCTGGTGCCGCCGAAGCGCTCGCATTCGGCGGCAGCGCAGGGTGGAATGCAAGCGTCGCTCGGCAACGTAATCAAGGGACAGGGCGACTCCGAGGACGTCCACTTCGAGGACACGGTCCGTGGCAGCGACTGGGGCGCCGACCAGCGCGTCGTGCGGATGTTCGTCAACACCGCGCCCAAGGCCGTGCGCGAACTTGCCGCATGGGGCGTGCCCTGGAGCCGTGTGCGCAAGGGTGATCGCGAGGTCATCATCAACAACCAGAAAGTGACCATCACCGAGCGCGACGAAGCGCACGGGCTCGTCGCGCAACGCGACTTCGGCGGCACCAAGAAATGGCGCACCTGCTACGTCTCCGACGGCACCGGCCACGCGATGCTGCAGACGATGAGCGACCAGGCGATCGGCGCCGCGATTCCCGTGCACGAGCGCACCGAGGCGATCGCGCTGATTCACGACGCGGGCCGCTGCTATGGCGCGATCGTCCGCGACCTCGTCACCGGCGAACTCTCCGCCTATGTCGCGAAGGCCACGGCGATCGCCAGCGGCGGGGCGGGGCGGCTGTACCGGGTGACAACGAACGCCGTGATTTGCGAAGGCATCGGCAGCGCGATCGCGCTCGAAACCGGCATCGCGACGATAGGCAACTCGGAGGCCATGCAGTTCCATCCGACCGGCATCTTTCCCGCGGGGATCCTCGTCACCGAGGGCTGCCGTGGGGACGGCGGTCTGCTGAAGGACGTCGACGGCCACCGCTTCATGCCCGATTACGAGCCCGAGAAGAAGGAACTTGCGTCGCGCGACGTCGTCAGCCGGCGCATGGAAGAACACATCGCGAAGGGCAAGGGAGCGAAAAATCGCTTCGGCGAGCATCTCTGGCTCGACATCACGCTGTTGGGCGAGAAGCACATCAAGCACAACCTGCGCGAGGTGTGGGAGATCTGTCACCATTTCCTCGGCGTCGATCCGGTCAAGGACTGGATCCCCGTGCGTCCGGCCATGCACTACACAATGGGCGGCGTGCGCACCGACCACACGGGCGAGAGTCCCACGCTGAAAGGTCTGTTCGCCGCTGGCGAGGCAGCCTGCTGGGACATGCACGGCTTCAACCGGCTGGGCGGCAATTCCGTCGCGGAAACCGTCGTTGCCGGCATGATCGTCGGCGAATTCATCGCCGATTTCTGCGACCGGATCGATAGCGACGTCGCCATCCCGACGTCGCTCGTCCACGAATTCCTGCGCCGCGAACAGGCGCACCTGTCCGGACTTCTCGATGGCAAGGGCACCGAGGATGCCGCTGCGCTCAAGGCCCGGATGCAGGAGATCATGACCGCGAAGGTCGGCATCTTCCGTCGCGGCGAGGATCTCGCCTCTGCCGTCGACGAGCTGCAGCAGCTGCTCGTGAAGAGTCGCAATATCGGCCTCAAGTACAAGGCAGGTGGTGCAAATCCGGAGCTCGTTACCGCCTACCGCGTGCAGAAGATGCTGAAGCTGGCACTTTGCGTCTCCTACGGCGCACTCACCCGCACCGAGAGCCGCGGCGCGCATTTCCGGCAGGATTTCCCGCGCCGCAACGACGCGGAATGGCTGAAGCGCACCCTCGCGACGTGGAAGAATGACGCCGACACGTTGCCTTCGCTCGCGTACGAGGCACTCGACGTGACCAGGATGGAATTGCCGCCAGGCTGGCGCGGCTATGGTGCGAAAGACTATGTCGACCATCCGGACACACCGGCTCGCGCTGCGGAGGTCGACGCGCTGAAGCAGAAAATGACCGGCGCATCGCGCTTCGCCGTACAGGAGGCGCTGATGCCGTACGACGCGCTGCTGCCCGAGCGGCTGCGCGGACGCAACGAGCGGATCGACGAACGTTTCGAGGCCTCCAAATGAGCGACACCGCCATCGTAAGGATCGTCCCCGCCAACAATGGCGAGCGCAACGGTGCCGCCCACCGCGCGCTGAAGATCAATGTGCTACGGCACAACCCGCACGACGCCGCGAGCGTGCCGCGGATGCAGACGTACGATGTCGAGGAAGCCGACGGCATGACGCTCTTCATCGCCTTGAACGAGATCCGCGAAAAGGTCGATGCCTCGCTGCAATTCGACTTCGTCTGCCGCGCCGGCATCTGCGGCAGCTGCGCGATGGTGGTCAACGGCCGGCCGACGCTCGCCTGCCGGACGCTGACCAAGAATCTCCCCGCCGAGATCACGCTTGCGCCGTTGCCGTTCTTCGAGCTGATCGGCGACCTGTCGGTCAACACCGGCAAGTGGATGCGCGGCATGAGCGAGCGGCTCGAAGGCTGGCTGCACATGAAGGACCCGAACCCCGATCTCACGCGGATCGAGGAGCGGATGGATCCCGACCTCGCGGACAAGATCTACGAACTCGACCGCTGCATCGAATGCGGCTGCTGCGTGGCCGCTTGCGGCACGGCGCGCATGCGCGAGGACTTCGTCGGCGCCGTCGGCCTGAATCGGGTTGCGCGCTTCCACCTCGATCCGCGCGATTCGCGCACCGATGCCGACTACTACGATGTCATAGGCGACGACGACGGCGTCTTCGGCTGCATGTCGCTGCTCGCCTGCCACGACGTGTGTCCCAAGAATCTCCCGCTCGCAACGCAGATCGCGTTCATGCGCCGCAAGATGGTGAAAATGGCCTGGGGCAAGTAGCGGGCCTTGGCGCCCACCTGCCGGTCGCCCCCGTGTGGAAAGTGATGCCGGAATCCCCCGGCCGGATCAACGGTCAATGGCCGGCGGCCGCTTTCCATGCCGGGGATCGTTGACGGCATCCTTGCCGGATCCGAACTCGATTCCGATGAAACACGGCTGCAGCGGACAGGCGGCAACGGCCGTGCATCCATGCTCGTGCGCGCACTGCCTCTGCGTCTGGTCGAGAAGGACATAAGCCCTGCAGACCGCGCAGAACTCAAATGGGGAATCGAACATGGCTGCACCCCCAAGGGCAAATGGATCGGCCGCGTCGGCGCCCCACTTCCGCGATGGGAATGCGTCGCCGCCCCGCCGCCTTTGAATTGTATTCCCGATTCTTCCGGTTTGCGATACCGGGATAGCGGCCGCAGGCGCGGCGCACGATGGCGCAACGGATGCGCATAGTCATCGACAGCGCGAGCGACCGTCAGCCGCCGCGGTAGCAAGTGCACTCCGCTTGAGAATGGTCAATACGCTGTACGAATGATTGCGGACAATCATCTGATGAGGGGCGGGTTCGGGCGCGCTGTGGGTTGCGTGCCCGGGTTCTTTTGCCAAACCGTCATTCGTTGCCACATGCCGCTGCGCGGCGACGAAGACTTGGGAGCGACGCCATGGGCACTCGGATCGAAAAGGACTTTCTCGGCGAGAAGCAGATTCCGGAAGACGCGTACTACGGCGTGCAGACGCTCCGCGGCAAGGAGAATTTCCACATCACCGGCATTCCGATGTCGACGGAGCCTTACTTCGTCAAGGCCTTCGGTTATGTCAAGAAGGCCGCCGCGCTCGCGAATCGCGATCTCGGGGTGCTCGACGCGAAGATCGCCGACGCGATCGTCGTCGCCTGCGACCGGCTGATCGCCGGCGAAATGCGCGACCAGTTCGTCACCGACTTCATCCAGGGTGGCGCGGGCACCTCGACCAACATGAATGCGAACGAGGTGATCGCCAACCTGGCACTCGAGCATCTGGGCCACAAGAAGGGCGAGTACCAGTACGTCAACCCCAACGACCATGTCAACTTCGGACAGTCGACCAACGACATCTACCCGACGGCGTTCCGGCTGGCGCTGATCCTGCGGTTGACGAACTACATGGACGCGCTGCGGCGGCTGCAGCAGGCGTTCTTCGCCAAGGGCAGGGAGTTTACAAGGGTCCTGAAGATGGGCCGCACGCACCTGCAGGACGCGGTGCCGATGTCGCTCGGCCAGGAGTTCCACGGCTGGGGCACGACGATCAGCGAGGAAGTGCAGCGCATCGCCGAGGTTCGCCAGTTCCTGCACGAGATCAACCTCGGGGCCACGGCGATCGGCACCACGGTGACGGCAGCGCCGGGCTATCCTGAGCTTGCCACGAAGTATCTCTCGGAGCTGACCGGCACCAAGTTCATTCTCGCCGGCGACCTGATCGAGGCAACGTCGGACACGGGCGCCTACGTGCTGCTGTCCGGCGTGCTGAAGCGCACGTCGTCGAAGCTCACCAAGATCTGCAACGACATCCGGCTACTCGCCTCCGGCCCTCGTTGCGGGTTCAACGAGATCAACCTGCCGCAGATGCAGCCGGGAAGCTCGATCATGCCGGGCAAGGTGAACCCGGTGATTCCGGAGGTCGTCAACCAGACCGGGTTCCTGGTGATAGGTCTCGACCTCACCGTCACGCTCGCGGCATCGGCGGGGCAGCTGCAGCTGAACGTGATGGAGCCGGTGATCACCTTCGCGCTGTTCACGTCGATCGCGACGATGGAGCATGCCGTCGACAGCCTGCGCGTCAACTGCATCGACGGCATTACGGCCAACGCCGAGCGCTCGCGCGACATGGTGCTCAATTCGCTCGGCATCGTGACCGTGCTCAAGCCCTCGCTCGGCTACAAGCAATGCGCTGATATCGCGCGCGAGGGCTACGAAACCGGCAAGTCGCTGCATGAAATCGTGGTCAAGGAGAAGAAGCTGCTGACTCAGGAAAAATGGGACGAGGTGTTCTCGTTCGAGAACCTGATCAGCCCGAAGTTCGAACAGTAAGCGGTTCCGGGGCACCCCGGGCCGGGGAGAATGATGATGACACTATCCATCCTTCTGCAATTCATCGTCGTGCTCGCAGCGATCTGGATGGGTGCACGGTACAGCGGGGTCGGGCTCGGGTTATGGGGCGCGGTGGGACTGCTGGTGCTGGTCGTGGCATTCGGCGTCAACCCGACATCACCGCCTATCGACGTGATGCTGATCATCCTGGCGGTGATCATGGCCGCCTCGGTAATGGATGCCGCCGGCGGCATCGACTTCCTGGTGCGCATCGCCGAACGCATCATCCGCGCCAACCCGAAGTACGTGACCATCGTGGCGCCATTGACCACCTGGACGTTCACGTTCCTCGCGGGTACGGGGCACATCGTCTATCCGCTGCTGCCGGTGATCTACGAAACCGCGCATCAGAGCGGCATCCGTCCGGAGCGGCCAATGGCCGTGGCAACCATTGCCTCGCAACAGGCGATAACGGCCAGTCCCGTCGCGGCGGCGACAGCCGCGATGATCGGCCTCTTCGCCGAAAAGGGCATGACGCAATGGGGCTTGCCGCAGATCCTGATGGTCTGCGTACCGGCGACCCTGACCGGCGTAGTTGCGGCGGCCATTGTCTCGATGTTCATCGGCAAGGACCTCAAAGACGATCCGGAATACCAGGCTCGGCTCAAGGCCGGCCTGATCCCGGTGGCGCAGGCGGCGGCCGATCGTCCGCCGCTCAAACCAGCGGCACAGGCTTCCGCATATCTGTTCCTGGCGGGTGTTGCCGTGGTCGTGCTGTTCGGCTTCTTCCCGAACCTGCGCACGCTTCCGGGAGCGAAGAGCGCGCTGGCAATGCCGATCGTGATCGAGATCGTGATGATGGCAGTCGCGGCAGTCATGCTGCTGGTGACGAAGGTCGACGTCAACGAGATTCCGAAGACATCCACGCTGCGCGCCGGCGTGGTTGCGGTGATCGGCATCTTCGGCCTCGCGTGGCTTGGTGACAGCTTCATCGCCGCAAACAAGGATGTGATCGTCCCTGCGATCGGCAAGTGGGCCGAGCAGGCACCGTGGACGTTCGCGTTCGGCCTCTTCTTCGCGTCGGTGCTGCTGTACAGCCAGGCAGCGACGACCCGGGCGCTGATGCCGCTTGGGATGGCGCTGGGTATCCCGCCGCAGTTCCTGATCGCGATGTTCCCGTCGGTCAACGGCTACTTCTTCATCCCGACCTACGGCTCGCTGATTGCGGCAATCAACTTCGACCTGTCCGGCACCACGAAGATCGGCAAATACGTGCTCAATCACTCTTTCATGATTCCCGGCGTGGTTGCAACGGTGGTGGCGGTCACCACCGGACTCTTCCTCGCGAAAATCATGTTCTGAGCCGACGCTGGACGGGCGCCTATACGTGTCTTCGAAAACTTGCTTGCGCGCGGCGTGCGCGCGGAATTCTGAACGGTGGCGAAAATGAAGATCTGTGTGGTGGGCGCGGGATCCATCGGCGGGCACCTCGCGGTGCTGCTGGCAACGGCCGGGCACGCAGTCACCGTAATCGCGCGGTGCACACCTCGCCGCGATCCAAAAGAACGGGCTGCGGCTTATTCTGGACGATGGCAGCGAGCAATTGGTCCGGCATATGCACGCGACGGACAACATCCGCTCGGTCGGTCCGTAGGATCTGGTCATCCTTGCCGTCAACGCCAACCAGGTCGAGCCGCTCATCGGCGGCGTGAGCACTTTGTTGCACGAGCCAGTCGGTTGCGGCGGAAGATTTGTGCCTGCGGGCCGTGACGAAAGACGCGTTGGAACGCGCGATGCGCGTGGTAGCTTCGGGCGACGAACCGGTCGTTTCCTAAACGCCGCGGGCGCGGCCATGCCGGGCTCGGCACCAGGCTGCTAGGACCCGGGAATGAAATCCGTTTCGACCGCCTTCCGCAAGAGGTCGGGAGGGAGCATCCCCTGACTCAGCACGAAATCGTTGAATTTCTTCCGATCGAATCGTGGCCCGAGCGTCAATTCGGTCTGCGCACGCAGCTGCATCAGGCGCATGTAGCCGTAGTAATAGGAGGTCGCCTGTCCTGGACTGTCGAACGTATAGCGATCGACTTCCTGCTTGACCATCGCGCGTGACAGCACGACATCGTCCCGCAGGACCGTCGCCACGCGTTCCGGCGTGGTCAGGCCGAGGTTGACCATCGGGTCCAGGAAGGCGCGCGCCGCCCGCATCAACCGATGCTGCAACGCGAACATCTGTCCGTCGAGAGGCTCATAGGGCTGCATTTCGGCCTCCGCGTAGAGGGCCCAGCCCTCGGTATTGACGCTGTTCTGCGCGTAAACGGCCCGCGCGATCGACACGCCCTGCTCGACCATGCCGGCAAACTGCAACTCGTGACCCGGCCGCGATTCGTGCGAAGTGAGCGTCCATGACGCGCCGTCGCTCGTGAAGTCGTCGTAGGCGAGGCTCGCGTCGTCGCCCGCGCCGGGGGTGTTGAGAGGCAGCACGAATTCGCCGTATTCGCCCGTATTTCCGATCAGGCGCGGCGCCACCATGTGCGGCGCCGGCACTTGGGCCGTTTCCGCAGCCGATGCGAGCCGGATGGCGCCCTTGCGCACGGGCAAGGTCACGATGTTTTCGCGGGCGATGATCGCCTCGATCTCGGCGAGCCGCTTTTGATAGAGCGGGAGTATCGCGCCGCCGACCACCTGATCCCGCTTGAGTTCACGGAGCACGTCGCGATAGCCGGTACTCCCATAGCCACGTTGCTTCGCGATGAGCACGGCCAGCGCGCGCAACTGGTTCTGGATTTCGCCAAACGAGAACTGCGCCTGCGCGATCAGCACTTGCGGAGCGATATCGACACCGACACGTTTCAGGTTGTCCGCGTATATTTCCGGCGGCAATCGATTCGTGGGGCGCGCCTTCGGAATCACATTGGCGCGCACCCAGTCGTCGTACGCCAGGAGCTGCCGGGACAGTGTGTCAAAGGGCTCCTGCCAGCCCGCGAGACCGCTCTTTTCGAACAGCTCGCGCATGCCGTCGATGTAGTGCCGGGTGTCGCCGAGACTCTTGTTCACTTCGTTGACGTAGGGTCCGGTCAGTCCGGGAGTGCCGAACCGCTCCTCGGTTCGATCGATGGCCAGTTGCGTGACCGGCGTCGTGCCGGGTTCAAGCCCCGCGTAACGGCGCAGGCGCGTCAACGCAGCGGCCTGTCGCGCCTTCGGCACCTGCGGATCGAGCAGCGCGCGAATGCCGGAAAACTCGATTTCCGCGACACCGATATGGTCCAGCATCAGCCGTCGGTGCAATTGGGCAGAAGTGATGTTGTCTTCTACTGCCTTGATGAGGATTTCGAGGTCCTGCCGGACGCGGGGGTCGGCCGTAGCAGGGAGCCGCGCCCGCAGATCTTCCGCAGCCTGCCTGGCGTCGGCGAGGTAGCGATCGTAGACGCCAGGCTTCAGGTCCAGGATGTTTTCATCGAGTCCCGCGACGCCCGTCCGGCCCGCATATTCCGGCCGGTACCGGGCGAACACTGCGAGCGCGATTTGAGCGTTCTCGTCGCTTTGCTTGATCCAGGCAGGTGGCTCTGCGGCTTCGGCCAAAGGCACGACACAGGACAAGATCAGGAACGAAACGACTGCGGCGACGTGCTTCATGCGGTTCTCCCTCGATTGGCACAGCGTCGGCAGATGCTCGACCGTTGTCATTTCAAGCCCAATGTCAGCTGGGGGACCATATCGACTCTTGGCAGCCGGAGTCAAGCGGAGACCATTGTCGAAAGTCCCTGAAACAGGACGACCATAGTCGACGCAAGCAGGAGGTGGTACGGAGTTCAGCGCCACTCGCCGCGGTGCACCGAGGCAGCGTATCACGGCATGACGCAACCCCGCCGACGGAAAGAAGTGGGCCTGGGGCGCCGATAAGTCCGCAATGGAGGGCGGGAATCTGCAGCCGCTTCTGGCCGGCCGCAGCCACCATTACGCGAGACTCGGCTGTGGCACGACAGCCTAGTCAGTGGAAGTTCTGCGGAGGACGCGGCTGCGCTGCACGTCCGATCACATTGCCAATAGCTGCCGAGGCCCTCTCATGAAGGGTCGCTCGAAGCTCCCTGCCACTGCGTGCATCGCTATTTGGCTCATTGCACCGGCGGCGGCACGCCTTGCCGCCAGTCGGGCAATGGCAAGGCGACCGTTCACGGACGTCGCCGAACGGCCAGGACGGGCCTTCAGTGATCCCATCACTGAATCACCTCATCGGCGCGAAGCAGCAACGACTGCGGGATCGTGAGGCCAAGTGTCTTCGCCGTCTTGAGATTGATGACTAGGCCGAATTTCGTCGGCTGCTCTATAGGAAGATCGCCGGGTCTCGCGCCTTTGAGGATCTTATCGACATAGGTGGCAGCGCGCCGCAACAGGTCCTGATAATCTGGTCCATAGGCGATCAATCCACCCGCACTGACGAATTCTTTCATGCCATACATTGCAGGCAGCCCATTCGTGGTTGCGAAATTCACGATTCGAGTCAGCACCACGTACGTGAGCGGATCCTCCACCACGATAAGTCCATTTGAATTTCCCTTGATCACGGCACCAAACGCGCTGTCGAAATCAAGCGGGCTTCGCACCTCGATGGATTCAATCTGGACCCCAAGTGAGCGAGCCGCATCGCGCGTCTCCCTTAAGACGACGGCGGCATAGGGGTTTGCTGCGTTCCAGAGAACCGCCACGCGCGTAAGCCCCGGAATTATCTCCTTGAGTAGCTGTAGCCGCTTGCCTGCCAGTTCCGGGGAGTCGATGGTCAGCCCCGTGGTATTGCCGCCTGGTCGTGCCAGGCTTGATGCGATGCCGCTGCCTACCGGATCACCCGTGCTCCAGATCACAACAGGAATCGTTGTCGTGACTTTTTTTGCGGCGAGCGGCGCCACGGTGCCCGTCGCCAAGATAACGTCCACTTTGAGGCTTACCAATTCTGCTGCCAAGGCGGGTAGCCGTTCGAGCTGGTTGTCTGCGTATCGGCGCTCGACGATCAGGTTCTTGCCTTCAACGTAGCCCAAACTACGCATCGCGTCGAGAAACACTCCCTCAAGCACCGGATCGCCAGCGGGGCTTAACGACCCGACCCGGAAAATCTTGCCCGCTTCCGGTGCCTCAGCGAGGAGGGGCGCGGCATTCAAGCAGGCGCTCAGCGCAATGCCCAACGCGACCACCCCATTTCTCATCGTGTTTGCTCCCGCGAGGGCATGCTTGACCCAGATACTGGGGACGCTACGCCGGTGTTATCGCGAGGTCAACGACGTATTCGAGCACACCTACCTTCAACGGCGCGAATGGATACACGAGCCGACACTGTCACTGAACTGCCGGTTTTGGCGAGCATGTGTTACGGCTGCAGTTGGCCGCGACCCGCCACTTCGCCGATCGTCGCAGCACGAGTTCGACGACCGCGATCATCCGAATCGGGGCATCCAATCCAATGGTAGGCCAGGATTCAATCTGCGCGGTGGTTTGCGGTAGTATCGCGCTCTCCCGCTTCAACATCGCTTACTCATGCGCTACTCGACATTTGGTCGCACCGGACTCTTCGTCTCCGAACTCTGCTTTGGTGCCATGACCTTCGGGGGCAAGAGCGGCATCTGGGAGAAGATCGGCAATACTGAGCAGCAGGAAGCCGATCGCCTGATCGGGCTCGCGCTGGACGCCGGAATCAATTTCTTCGATACGGCCGACGTGTACTCCGAAGGCGATTCCGAGCGCATCCTCGGCAAGGCGCTCGGATCCCGGCGCAAGGACATCGTGCTGGCAAGCAAGGTTCGGGGCCGCATGGGGCCGGGACCCAATGACGTTGGTCTCTCGCGCGTACACATCATGGCGTCGGTCGACGAGTCCTTGCGCAGACTCGGAACCGATTGGCTCGACCTCTATCAGATCCATGGCTACGACCCATTGACGCCGCTCGACGAAACCCTGCGGGCACTGGACGACGTCGTGCGGGCGGGCAAGGTCCGCTGTGTCGGCTGCTCCAACCTCGCGGCATGGCAGATCGCCAAGGCCAACGGCCTGGCAGCGATGCACGATTGGAGTCGCTTCGAATCGCTGCAGGCGTACTACACGATCGCCGGTCGCGATCTGGAGCGCGAGCTGGTGCCGGTTCTGGCCGACCAGCAGATGGGGCTCATGGTGTGGAGCCCGTTGGCAGGCGGCCTCCTGAGTGGCAAGTACGCGCGTGAGCAGGAAGGTCCGACGGGATCGCGGCGCACGGCGTTCGACTTTCCACCGGTCGATCGCGAGCGCGCGTTCGCTTGCATCGACGCGATGCGTAGTATCGGCGAAGCGCACCGCGTGAGCGTGGCGCGCGTTGCGCTGGCATGGCTGCTGGCGCAAAAGCACGTAACCACGATCATCATCGGCGCCAAGAACGAACAGCAATTGCGCGACAACATCGAAGCGACGGCGCTGAAGCTCACGCAGGAGGACCTCGGCGCGCTGGACAGGGCAAGCGCGCTACCTCCGGAATACCCGGGGTGGATGCTCGCGCGGCAGTCAGCAGGGCGCGAACCTCCAGCGCGATGAGCCGGCCGATGGTGAATGCGCACGGCGAACGAACCCGCGGCCTTTCAGCGTATGGCTTGACGAACAATCGGAGGAGAACACGATGGGCAAGACGATCAGCTTCAAACGGCCGGACGACCAAAGCGTTGTCGGCTATCTCGCCGAGCCTGCGAATGGCGCAGTCGCGCCCGGCGTAGTGGTAATCCAGGAGTGGTGGGGGCTCAACGATCAGATCAAGGGCGTGGCGGACAAGCTGGCTGCGGCCGGCTACCGCGCATTGGTCCCGGACCTCTACCGCGGCAAGGTCGCGCTCGAGGCCAACGAAGCCGAGCATCTGATGACCAACCTCAACTTCGGCGATGCCGCCGGCCAGGACGTGCGCGGTGCGGTCAAGCATCTCAAGGCGTCGGGGAGTGCCAAGGTCGGCGTGACCGGCTTCTGCATGGGCGGGGCACTCACGCTACTTTCGGCCGTGAATGTTCCCGAGGCGGACGCCTGCGTCGTCTGGTACGGCTTTCCGCCGCTCGAGTATGTCGATGCGGCCAGGATCAAGGCGCCGCTGCTGGGGCATTGGGCCACGGAGGACACGGTGTTCCCTATTGCCAAGGTCGATGAGTTGGAAAAGAAGCTCCGCGACGCCCACGCGAAATTCGAGTTCCATCGCTACCCTGCGAAGCACGCCTTCGCCAACGAGACCGCGGACGCGAAGAACCTGCCGTATCTGAAGCACGATGCCGTGGCGGCCGAGCTCGCCTGGCGCCGGACAATGGACTTTCTCGCCAGGCACCTGAAATAGCCGCTGCGTCGGAATCTTCGCGGCCTCGTCCGGACGCGCCCATGCGATGTCGACGCCCCCTCTTCCCGTTCTCGCCCTCTACCCTATCGACGCGGGCAGCGCCGCCACGCAATCGTTTCGCAACAAAAGCTGGTTCAGCCACCTCCCGCCGCGTCCACTGCCGCCAGCGCCGTCAGATTCACCAATCGTCGTACCGTGGCCGACGGCGTTGCGATCAGCACCGGTTTGCGTGCGCCGAGCAGAATCGGGCCAACGGTCACGCCATCGCCGCCCGTTATCTTGAGCAGGTTGAACGAGATGTTGGCGGCATCGAGATTGGGCATGATGAGGAGGTTCGCCTCACCCTTCAGCGTCGAGTCGGGGTGCACGCGCGAACGGATCGCATCCGAAAGCGCGGCGTCGCCGTGCATCTCGCCGTCGACTTCGAGTCCCGGCACGCGTTCCATGACGAGCCGCCGCGCCTCACGCATCTTGCGCGCCGATTCCGAATCGTCGCTGCCGAAATTGGAATGCGACAGCAGTGCCACCTTGGGCACGAGTCCGAAGCGGCGGACCGCCTCGGCCGCGAGCTGCGTAATCTCGGCCAGTTCTTCGGCGGAAGGATTCCGGTTCACGTAGGTGTCGCCGACGAACAGCGTGCGATTCTGCAGCAGAAGGCCGTTCAGCGCCGCGAACACCGGTGCATCCTGCCGCCGGCCGATGACATCGGCCACATGCCGGAGATGCGCGTGGTATTTGCCGACCGTGCCGCACACCAGCGCATCGCACTCGCCTATCCGCAGGAGCAGCGCGCCGATCAGCGAAGGCTTGCGCAGCACGGCCTCCTTCGCATCCTCGGGTGAAATGCCGTTGCGCCCCATCAGCTGGTAGTAGAGCTGCCAACACGCCTTGTAGCGCGGATCGCTGTTGATATTGACGAGTTCGAAGTCCCTGTCCACGGCGAGACGCAGTCCAAAGCGCTCGACCCGCGCGGCAATCACTTCGGGCCGGCCGATCAGCACCGGCCGGGCGAGCCCTTCGTCAACGATGACCTGCACCGCGCGCAGCACGCGTTCCTCTTCACCTTCGGCAAAGGCGACGCGCTTCCGCGCGCGCTTGGCGCCGGCGAACACCGGCTTCATGATCAGGCTGGAGTGATAGATGAACTGCGACAGCCGGTCGCGATAGGCGTCGAAATCGGCTATCGGCCGCGTCGCCACGCCGCTATCCATCGCCGCCTTGGCTACCGCGGGAGGCACGATCACCATGAGCCGCGGGTCGAACGGCTTCGGGATCAGGTATTCGGGCCCGAAGGAAAGGTCCTCACCGGCGTATGCCTGGGCGACGATGTCCGACTGCTCGGCATGCGCCAGTTCGGCGATCGCGCGCATGCAAGCAAGTTTCATCGCCTCGTTGATCGTCGTCGCCCCCACGTCGAGCGCACCGCGGAAGATGAACGGAAAGCACAGCACGTTGTTCACCTGGTTCGGATAGTCCGACCTGCCGGTGGCGATGATGGCGTCGGGCCGCACGGCCTTGGCAAGTTCGGGCAGGATCTCCGGTTCGGGGTTCGCGAGCGCCAGGATCAGCGGCGAGGGTGCCATGACCTTGACCATGTCCTGGGTGAGCACACCGGGGCCGGACAAGCCGAGAAAGATGTCGGCGTCGACGATTGCGTCGGCCAGCGTGCGCTCCGGAGTTTCGCGAGCGTAGCGCGCCTTGTTTTCCTCCATCGGCTTGTCGCGGCCGGCAAAGATCACGCCCTTGCTGTCGCAGACGACGATGTTCTCGTGCTTCAGGCCGACACCGACCATCAGGTCGAGGCATGCGATCGCTGCAGCGCCCGCACCCGAGCACACCAGCTTGACACGGGCGATGTCCTTGCTCACCGCCTTGAGTCCGTTCAGCATGAACGCGCCGGCCACGATTGCGGTGCCATGCTGGTCGTCATGGAAGACCGGGATCTTCATTCTCTCGCGCAGCTTGCGCTCGATGTAGAAGCAGTCCGGTGCCTTGATGTCCTCGAGGTTGATGCCGCCGAAGGTCGGCTCGAGCCGAGCGATGGTCTTCACCAGTTCTTCCGGGTCGTTTTCGGCAAGCTCGATGTCGAACACGTCGATGCCGGCGAACTTCTTGAACAGGCAGGCCTTGCCCTCCATCACCGGCTTGCCGGCGAGCGGCCCGATGTTGCCCAAGCCGAGCACCGCGGTGCCGTTGGTCACCACGGCCACGAGGTTGGCGCGCGATGTGAGCGTTTGCGCTTCCCGCGGATCGGCGGCGATGGCGTCGCAGGCCGCGGCAACACCCGGCGAATAGGCCAGAGCCAGGTCGCGCTGATTGATGAGTCCCTTGGTGGGCGCGATCGAAATCTTGCCCGGCCGCGGCAGGCGATGGTATTCCAATGCGTCGATGCGAAGTTGTTCGTCCATGCGGGCCTCCCGTGCGATTAGAGGGTGTGGCAACGAGACAATTCTACTCACTTCGCGTCTATCGCACTCCATGCGGGTTGCGACCGTCATCGCCACCCTCTGTGCACTGCCCGCGCTTCGATGGCCCGATTGCCGGAGCGCGATGCGCACATTGGCCGCATGGCCGGCGGTTGACGTGCGTCAAGACGGCTTTGCCGCATCGCGCTACCGTAGGAAGGGAAGTGCGGACGCGATGCCGCATCCGGGATTAAGAGGAGGATTGAGCATGATCAAACCTGTCCAGGTCGTATTCCATGGGATCGAGCGTTCCAACGCGGTCGACGTGCATGTCCGCGACGAGGTGGCAAAGCTCGAGCGTCTTCATCCCCAGGTCAGCAGTTGCAGGGTCACGATCGGATTGCCGCACAATCGCCAACAGCAGGGCAAGCGGTTCGACGTGCGCGTCGAGGTCGTGGTCCCGGGCAAGGAACTCGTGGTGAATCGTGCTCCGGGACAGGAGGACATGTATGCGGCGCTGCGCGACGCGTTTGACGTCGCAAGGCGGCAATTGGATGACCATGCGCGCGCGCAACGCGGCGAGGTCAAGCACCACGAAGAGAAGTCGGTTTGATGCCCACCTGCGGGCATGTCGAAGGGAAGCGGCCATGATGCAGCCCGAATGCTTCATTGCCTATGCGCCGCGGGGTGGCGGTCTGTTGTGCGCGGTGACCTACATCGCAGACGGAGAAGACGTGTCCGGCTGGTTTATCGGACGCAAGGATTATGGCTATCCATCGGCCTACTTCAAGATCGAAAACTTCTTCTCCCCCGAGGAGAAGCGCTTCTACGCGACGACCGGATCGGATGTCTACGGCGGCTGGCACTTTGACTACGCCAAAGGCAAGCCCGAGCTGGTTTCGTCGATACCGGTCGACGATGCGTTATGCCATCGGCTCGACAAACTGGAGGACGTCGTCGCAGCCGAATGGCTGATCTTCGACGATGACGAGCGCTTCGCGGTGGACAAGGCCGCGTACGCCGCCGCCGATCTGCCCACAGGGGAAGTGCTCGTTCATCATGACAAGCTCGCCAAATTCGATCGCGACAAGCCCGTGTGGACCTATTACTCGCACGGCTTCAACGACGAGGTCCTTGATTACATGACACCACGCTGGCCCCTCGACTACGGGGCGGAATGAACACGGCTGACGGACATGGCCACTTCCCCAAAGCGAACACCTCCCCCGCGAGACAGACAGTCCGCCAGCCTGCCCTCGGAACCGTCCGAGCCGTTCCTTCGCTTCCATCACTCCAAGGAACTCCGCAAGAACACCCTGGTGCTGCTCCGTACTCTCGAGCAGGCGGATGATGCTACCGCGCATCGCGACGCACTCGCCGACATCGTAGTGAAGTTGACGAGCAGTGGCATGGACTACTACTTCATGAAGCCGCTCAAGCTCGCCAAAGCCGGCTTCATCGTGGAGCAGTCGGCGAACCTCGGCTTGGCAGGCGTGCAGCAGGTCATGGGGTCCGTCATCCGTAACATCATAGGGCGCATGGATGGCCCACAACTCCTCTCCGTGTGTGGCTCCATCCGCATGCTCATGCTGTGAAACCCAAGGCTGGTGCCCCCTGAACCGGCGCATGTTCCCAGATTCCACCAGCCGATTGAACACTTCGGGACTTGCTGTCGAGGATCAAATTGGCCGACGATTGCGGTACGGTGCCGAAACAGTCGTGCGTGTGCAATGGATGGGGATTGACAGGCATCGACAGCCGCGCGGCTTCGTCCATGCCAGCTTGACGTGGATCAACCTCGTCCGGGCTTCCGCCGACTAGCACTTCAGAAGTGCGATATTGGTAGCCGATATCGCCAGCAAATGGCTCCGAATAGCCTGATCTTCATCCCAGAGAGGTCACCATGCACACCAGAACCAAGCTCGTCATTGCGTTGGCCGCCGCTTCGCTCGCGGCATGCACGACCGTTGACGCACCGCCGCCACGCAACACGCTCGTCGTGGCCAAGGCCGCCACCGCCCCAACGCTCGACGGCAACGCCGGCGATGCGGTGTGGACGTCGGCAAGGCCGTTGAGCGTGAAGCTGTCCGGCGGGGCGAACTTCGGCGGTAACGGCGAAACCACGGCGACCCTGAAGGCGGTGACCTCAGGCGACATGATCTATTTCCTGCTGCAATACGCCGATCCTACGCAATCGATACGGCGCGCCCCCTATCAGAAGCAGGCCGACGGCAGCTGGAAGAAGCTGTCCGACCCGAACGACAAGGGCGGCGACGACAACCTCTATTACGAAGACAAGTGGTCGCTCATGTGGAACATCAACGACTCGATCGCCGGCTTCAGCCAGAAGGGCTGCGCGGTGATGTGTCACATCGGCGAAGGCAAGCCGTTCGGCAATAAGTATACCGAGAAGGCAGGTGAATTCGCCGACATGTGGCACATGAAGGGCAGTCGCAACGGCGTGTGGGGACAGGTCGACGACCAGTACGTCGACGCCACGCGCTATGACAAGGACAAGGCGTCGAATGCCGGCCGCAAGGGAGATCCGGGCGGCCCCGACTACAAGAGCTTCAGCCTCGTCAACGGCAAGCCCGAATTCATGAACAGGGACGGCAAGCCGGCCAATGCCGGCGGCACGTATTACATCAAGGATGGCGACCAGGTCGCCTTCGACGACGGCAAGTTCAAGGAGGGCGACGAAGTCTCGTCCTACATCGTCTACCGGCTCAAGGGCGATCGCGCTGATATCCAGGTGGCCTCCCGGTGGCAGAACGGCATCTGGACGTACGAAATCGCGCGCAAGCTGACGACCGGAAGCCAGTATGACGTCCAGTTCAGCGACGCGGGCAAGAGCTACACGTTCGGCGTCGCTGCCTTTGACAACGCGCAGGTCCGGCATGCGGTCGGCTGGGAGCCGCTGACGCTGGTATTCGCGAAGTAACTCCAAACCAGTACGCGGCCCCGACGCAGCTGATCGCGTCGGGGCCGCGTACTTGCACGAATTCATTGTGCGGCAACCCGGACCGGCTAAGCGGTTCCCGGCGTCCTTGCTCGCTACGTTTCGTTGCACCCGCACGCAAACGTCCAGACTGCAATGGCGGCGAGAACCCGTGCCCGCGGGCTCCTGCGGAAGACAACATGACATCCCCTGCGAGCGAGAAGGTCCTGCGTGACGTCTTTATCGGCTTCATGCGGGTTCATGTACTTCATCATGCAGCGAAGGAGCCGATCTGCGGCCTCGAGATGATCGACGAGCTGCAGCGGCATGGCTACGCGATCGGGCCGGGCACGACATATCCGCTGCTGCATTCGCTGTAACGCGCCGGTTTGCTGCGGTCCTCCGTCAAGCTGGTCGCCGGGAAGAATCGCAAGTACTACAGGACAACCCGGACGGGCGACGCCTTGCTCGTCAAGCTCCCCGTGCAGATCCGCGAACTGGTACAGGAAGTCGTGCACGAACATTGAGAAACTGCGACGTGTTCCGTGTCCTCGACCACTCGGAACCCGCGGCAGCATTGCGAGATTCGTCCCACTTGCTTGCCTTTGGCCCGTTTGCGACCCGCGACACCGCCTGCAGTCACTCAACGGGCATGAACGGTCAGCGTCGGCGCATTGGCACCGGCGGCTAGATCGGCAGGAATACGGCCGTGGCAAGCGTCTGCACGACGCGGCGGATCATCCGGTTGGTCCGTTGCGCCGCGATCTGCGCCATCACGTCCTGATAGGCGATGATCTTGCCGAATTCCCGCTCGAAGGACAGATTGTTGGCCTCGCCCGAAATTTCGTTGGAGAGGATCAGCGGCTGGCCGCGCGGGTCGCGGGCATTGGCGAGCTTCCATGCGGCGATCTCGACATTGCGCGCCGAGTTGTAGAGTTTCTGCGAATCGAGCGAATCGGTGATGTAGAACTGGGTCTTGCCGTTGTAGGCGAGGAAGATCATGCTCGCGAGCCCCACGCCGAACGCAAACACGCGGTCGCCGCGGTAGTCGGACCGAAGCGCGAGAACGATCGCATCACTGCCCCGTACATGGTCGAGTTCCGGGAAACTGAATTGCCGCTGCGGGTCGTACGCCCTCGCAAGCGCGGCATCCGCGCTCGCGAAATTGCCCTTGCGCCATTCGCGCGGGTTGCGCCGGTAGAGCTTCTCCATCACCAGCCGGGTGGATGCGAGGCTTTCCCTGGCGTGGACCTCCGCAGCCATGTCGATGTCCGACTTGGCGACGTCGGCGACCCCGAATCCCTGCTCGGCCGGCGACGTCCGCTTACCGGTCGAGGGTGCCGCGGGCGGATAGGCTGGCGCTACCGTGCAGGCGGGAGCGAATGCGGCGAACGCCAGCGTCAAGCGTTTCAGCGCAGCGCGTCGGCTGCCGCTTGCCGCATCTCCCCCATCGCCTCTTGCCAATCCGGGCCCTCTCCCGACACTGGCTGCGTCGCGGTACGCAGACCCGCGGGAAGCTTAGCGCATTTCCCGGCGTCACCGTGTGATCTGCCACCAACAGGATGCCCCGCCAAAGCGGCGCGTACGTCGTTGCGGAACAAGTTGCCGGAACACGCACTCGGGCGCCAGTGCTCCGGCTGGCTCACGTTCGACGGACAATCACCATGTCCTGGCCGCTGGTGTAATTTTCGCGCCCGCACCATGAACCGTACCGAATCGGTTCAACCACATCGAGGCCGGCAGCTGCCAGCATGCCGCGCAGATCCGGTTCCGCGTAGGCGATCGCCGCTTCGGGGACTGCCTTGTTGGCAGTCCAGCACCCTCCCGCCTCGTGCGCAAAGGCAAACTGCGCCTTCCCTTCGCGGATGAGCCTGGTGCTCTCCGCATTGAGAACGAAGAAGGTGAGAAGGCACTTCCCTGTGGGTCGCAGCACTCGCGCTATCTGCTGCAGGTAGCGCTCGACTTCCGCTGGCCGCATGTGCGTAAAGACAGAAATCGCAAAGACGCAAGTGAACGCTTCGTCGGCGTAGGGGAAGGTGAATCCCGTGGCGCTCATGCGCCCATTCGGGTTGTACGCGGCGTTGTGGATATCCGATACCTGAAACTGGAAGGTCGGGAACAGCGGAGTGATGGTCTTCCGGCACCACGCAATGGCTTCTCCGGATATGTCGATGCCGATATAGGTGCCTTTGCCTCCGAGGTGTTGCGCGAGTGGCACCGCGATTCGTCCCAACCCGCAGCCGACGTCGAGGACATTCGCACCGTCGCGGACGTCGCAGTAATCCCGCAGGTACTCGACGAATTGCTGACCAATCGAGCCGAAGTCGCCACCGCCGATGCCGAGCCAGTCCACGAGGAAGCGCGGGGGCGGCACGGGTTGCGTACCCGGCTCGGGTTCGGGCATCCCCGCCAGCCGCTGGCGGATGCGCCACAGCCGGTAGCTTCGCCGCGTCATCGTGGCGAAGCGCAACATGGGTGCCGGGACAATGGCACGGAGTCGCTCGTTCATCACGCCTCTGCTGACTCGGTCGCAGCCTGTTCGGGTAACCGGTATTAGACGGGAAGTGACGCCGGGATACAAATGGAGCATCGTGCCGTGCACGCGTGACGCCCGTTGCGGCGCGTGTGGGCGTTGGCCGGCAAGACGGCGACGCGACGGCCGCAGATTTGAACGTGGTGAAGGCGATAGGTACCGGAATCTAACCTGGAGTTGCTCATCTTCGCTTCAACGGGCATGCCTCATCCCAAATCACCGGACCATCATCGCCATAGACAAAATACGCTGTCGGGCTCAGTTCCATAGCAACTTCCACGCCGAGTTTGGGAGCAGGAAATGTCGAGCAATTTTACAGTTGGTTCGTCGGAGAGGGGTCTGGCATCCGGCTTGTTTGTGCAGGACATTGAATAGGCTTCAAAATGTTTTTTCAGCATGATTATTGCTTTCCAACCTATTGCGCGAAGTGGGGTAGGTTCCGACGGCGCCCTGTACGGATGCTGAAATCCAGTGGGGAGGGATAATCCATGAAACATTCATGCAAGCAAGTGGTCGCGGCAGTGCTTGCCGTTTTTGGGTTCGGCGTGCTGGGAAGTGCGAGCGCTTCGTTGTTGGGCACGGATTGGAACAATACATCAAGCGGCCTGTACTCGATCAACACAGTGACTGGAACGGCGACTCTGATCGGGCCAACCGGCCAGGTCCGCTTGATCGGGCTGGTCGTCGACAGCAACAACGACATCTTCGCAATCAGCGAAGAAACCAATAGCAGGCTGTGGAGGCTCAATGGTTCGACCGGCGCTTCCACGCTGGTCGGTGCCCTCGGCTTCAACCTGCAGGAAGGCGACATGACCATCGACCCGGTATCCGGGACGATGTACGTCGCGGACGGTGCCGGCGACGTTCTTTACACGGTGAACAAGACCACCGGTGCAGCGACGCTGGTCGGCAGCTTTGGCGCTGCGGGCCGCGATGTCTCGGGCCTGCAGTTCATCGGCAGTACGCTTTATGGCCTGGCGCTGCGCGACAGCAATCCCGACTCCTTCGGTACGGTCAACCCGCTCACTGGCCTGTTCACGGCGATCGGCAACACGGGTACGAATTGCGGTGTCATTGCGGCATTGGGCCGAGACCCGGCGTCAGGTACGACCTTTCTTGGCTGTGCCAGCACCGCTTTTGGTAACGACAACCAGCTTTACTCCATGAACCTTGCGACCGGAGCGGCGACTCTGGTCGGGCCGCTCACCGGCGTAGCCGCCAGCATCTCCGGATTTTCGACGGCGGGTAACCCCACAATTCTCGTTCCCGAACCCGCCAGCCTCACGTTGTTAGTATTGGGTCTTGTCGTTCTTGGATTTGCGAAACGGCGTCCGTTGAAGGCGATGTAAGACTTTTCTTGCAGCGGGGCACGGCGCGGCGGCGAACGTGATTCCGTGCGCGCATTCTTTGTGCAGGTTGCCGTAGGTGCCTTCCAGCAAACTGTACGGGGCGTTTGCCGGGGACCGGTTACGCGAGCTCGAACCCGCGCGCGTGTCACAAGCCCGGTCCGGCCGGGAACGGCCCACTGCTGTTGCCGCCGCCGGAGTTGATGGACCACCGCGCCGCTCGGGTGCCCTCAATGCGGATCACCGCCACCGGTACTTCGGCGTGCTGGCGCGAACAGCCGCTCACGGGAAATTTTCGCGGCGACCTCGAACGGCAGGAGTCGGCCGGCTGCGGTCACCCGGTGATCAACTGAATCCAGGCGGTTCCGACCGACAGGAAGACGGCCATGAAGAACAACGTCATGAGCAAGCCGAGCCGGTAGAGCTCGCGCTGCGTGAGATAGCCGCTGCCGACGAAGATGACATTCTGGCTGCCACCCTGCGGCGTGATCACGGAAAAATAGCTGCTCGCAAACAGCAGCGCGAACGCCATCAGCGGCGCGGGGACGCCGCCGCGGATGCCCACGTCGAGGAACACCCCCATGAGCGCGAGTACCTGCGACGACTGGCTCACGAACATGTAATGGATCGCGACGTAAAGCACGACCAGCGTCACGTAGGTCACCGGCCATGACAGGCCGCCCAGGTGTGAAGCAAGACGTTGCCCCACGTAACCCATGAACCCGAGCTCGTTCAACTGTCCGCTCATGGCAAACAGGACCGCGAGCCAGAGAAACGTGGCGAGCGTGTCGCCCTGCGCAGCGATGTCGTCCAACGTCAGCACGTTGGTCATCAACAACAGACCGAGCCCGGCGAAGGCGATGCTGGTCACGTTGAGCCCCAGCGTGTCGGCGAACATCCAGCCCGAGACCATCAGCGCGAATACGACGGCGGTAATCCGCTCGTCGCGCGACAGCCGCCCCAGCTCCGCGAGCGCCTTTTTCGCGGCCACGGGAGCGTCCGGCGTCTCGCCCACACCGGGAGGGAAAAGCCGCGCGACGACGCGCGGCAGCAGCAGGATCGCGGTCAGCGCAGGCACCGAGGCGGCGACAAGCCACTTGCCGAAGCCGATCTCCAGCCCGAACTCCCGCGCCACCTGGATGCCGATCGGATTGGCCGACGTCGCGGTCATCCAGAGCGCGGACGAAACGGCAAGGCTCGCCATTCCGCAGTACATCAGGTAGCCGCCGAGCCGGCGGCCTTCGGGATCGTCGGGCCGCGAGCCACACCCTCTCGCCACCGACAGGACGACCGGGAAGAGTACGCCGGCGCGCGCGGTGTTGCTGGGAAACGCAGGCGCGATGATCGCGTCCGTGAGCACGATGCTGTAGGCAAGCCCGAGCGATGACCGGCCGAACCGACTCACCATGAAGAGGCTGATGCGCTGCCCCAGCCCCGACTTCACGATCGCCTGCGCGACGAGGAAGGCAATCACCACCAGCAGCACGCTCGCATTCGCAAATCCGCCGAAAGCCTTCGCGGGCGTGATCGTGCCCGTGAGGACCGCGGCCGCCACCGCCAGCATGGTCGAAGTGAGGAGCGGGAACGCACCCACCAGCACTGCCGCGATTGCCGCGACGAACACGGCGAAGAGGTGCCATGCGGGCGCAGTAAGCCCTGCAGGGACCGGCGCAAACCAGATTCCGATCGCCAGGGCAAACGGCACGACACGCCTGGCGAGCAATGCCGGGCTGATCATGGCCGCGAACCTCCGGCGCCGGCCGTGGCCGACGGCATCCCGACGCCCACTCGGCCCTTGAGGCCAACGGATTGTCCCTGCACCGTTCCATCGTCTGCCTCGAGCACGAAGCGCCACGAAAATTCATAGGTCCCCGTCGCGCCTGCGTAGCGCCCGGTACCGCCGACGAACGTCCCGACAATCCGGTTGCCCGTCGCGGTGCCCTCGCCTCGCAGTTCGCTGTACACCTGATCGCCATGTTCATCGGTCCAGACGGAGCGGCCCACCATGCCGGTGGCGCTGTCGTTGAGAACGATCGCTTCTGCGCGGAAGCCCACGCCCGGCCGCGAGGCCCCGGCTAGCAGCAGCGATCCGTCGAAATCGGCAACGGATGCCCGCCGATCGTCACCGAGACGAATCGCGTGGCGGCTGCCGGCCGCGGTCCATGTTCCCTGGAACTCGTGCCATTTGGACGCGGGAAGCGGCGCGTCTGGCGGCGAACTCGCAGGGCCGCACGCCGACACCGACATCAGGACGGCGACCGCGACGATGCGCATTGCTCGAGACATTGCCATGACGCGGCGTCCCGGGTTCAGCGCCCGGCGAGCGCACCTTTCCAGTCGCGAAACACGTCGATGTCCATTCCGTCCGGAAAGAACAGGAAGCCAGGCGCATGGCCGGGACTGTCGGTCGCGCCGTACTGCCAGACGATCTCCTTGGTGGCGCGGTCGATGACGATGACGCGATGCCGCGCGTCGTCGTTGACGATGACATTGCCGTTCGGCAGCTCGAGCGCGAGCGAAGGATGGTCGAGCATCGACTCGCCGTCGCGCACGAAGTATTCCCAGGTGATCTTCCGCGTCGTCGGATCGAAGATGACGATGCGGCCGGGTTTCGAGAAATCGGCGACGATGATCTGCCCGTCGCGTGTCGGAAATGCGTCGGACGGATAACGGATGCCGGGCGCCCGCACACTCCAGACGACCTTGCCCTCGCGCGTCATCCGCGTGACCCAGGCGTCGGTGATCTCGGTGACGAGGATGTCGCCATTGTCGAGCGGCGTCGACCCATTCGGGTACGCGAACGACCGCGGCGGGTCGTGCTTGCACCGGCCCTCCTTGCCCCACTGGCCGATGACCGTCGACGTGTCCGGGTCGATGAACTGAATGCGGCAGTTGCGAATGTCGGCCGTCACCACCTTGCCGTCGGCCAGCAGATGTGCGTCGTCGGGGTAGTTGAAATAGCCGGGCTTGCTGCCCTTGGTGTCGGACGCGCCGAAGGTCCAGGTGAGCGCGCGCGTCTGGTAGTCGATGATGTGGATGTCGTAATTGTCCTCCTCATTGACCATCAGCCGATGGCCATCGGGCGAGAAGAACACGTCGTCGTTGCCGCGGTAGATCTTGAGATTGGGCGACGGAAATTCCCAGACGATGCGCTTGTCGGGCGCGATCTCGATCAGGCGGTTGTTGCGGCGGTCGGCGACGATGATCGGATACGGCAGCGGGCCGGCCCAAGCGGCGACGGGCTTATCGCGCGAGCCGGTGACCGGTGGGATCGCTGGCAATACCACACCACTCGAGACGATACCGGCACCAACCATTTCCGCTGTGACCTTGACGGCCTGTCCATCGGGTTTCGCCGCCTTCGGTTCCGCCGCATGCGCGCACGGCCAGAGTACGCAACCCGCGATCGCGAGGATGGCCAGCCATTGGACGGCGGCATGGACAGCGTGTCTTGGATTCCTTATCGCGAACTCCGCAGGTCAATCGTGCCATCTTGGGCCGGTTCCGGTTCGAGCGGCGCCGGGACCAGGACGAGCAGCGCGTCGATCGTTGCATCCTTTTCGTGCCAAAGCGCCTGCAGCCAGCGCTGGAACGCCTTCCGATACTTCGGGTCGCGGGCGTAGTCGCCGCCGCGCAATTCGGCGGGTATGTTCAATTGCCGGCCGCGCACGACGACTTGGCGCACGTTGCCGCAGAGGAACTGCCAGAACGTCGGCGCGCCACCCGGATAGACGATGGTGATATCGAGCAGCGAGTCGAACTTGTCGCCCAGCGCGCCCAGCGCCAGTGCCAGCGCACCGGCCTTGGGCTTGAGCAGGTGCCGGTACGGCGAATGCTGTGACCGGTGCTTCGCTCGTGTAAAGCGCGTGCCTTCCGAGAAATTCATCACGCTGGTCGGCACCAGCGCGAACTTCTCGCACGCCCGGCGCGTCGCTTCGATATCGTCGAATCGCTTCTCCGGATTCCGCTTGAGATCGGCATCCGAGTGGCGGCGCATGAAAGGAAAGTCGAGCGCCCACCAGGCGAGGCCGATGACCGGCACATAGATCAGCTGCTGCTTCAGGAAAAACTTGAGCATCGGTATCCGGCGGTTCAGCAGATGCTGGAGCACCAGGATGTCGACCCACGACTGGTGGTTGCAGTTGACCATGTACCAGCCGCGATACGGGAGATCGGCAAACCCCTCGGCATCCCAGTGCGTCCGTTGGGTGAGACGCATCCACCCACTGTTGCCGGCAACCCAGCGCGTAGCGATCTTGTTCAGCATGCGGTCGACCGCGGCACGCACGGACTTTGCCGGCACGGCCAGCTTGACCAGCGCGAACAGAAACAGGAGCCCGCACCAGAACAGCGTGTTGAGCGCCAGCAGCGATGCCGCAATGGCGCCGCGCGCGACAGGGGGAAGGAAGGCGAGCATGGCCTGGCCGGAGGCCGCTGCAACTGCGTGTCGCACCGGCAAGTCCTCAGATGATTCTAGCGCATGCAGCGTTCGCAACAAATCGCCGGGGGCCGCAACGGCTCAGCCCTTTTCCTCGAAATGCTTGCGCCGCTGTTCCTCGGACACGAATTCCTCCAGCGACGGGTCGAGCGCGCTGCGCGACGAGACCATGCCGACGACTTTCCCGTCCTGGACGACCGGCAGATGCCGGAAGCCCTTCTCGTGCATCAACAGCAGCGCGTAGCCGAAGGGCTTGTCCGGAGCGATGGTTTGCGGACACATCGTCATCACGTCGGCGAGCCGCGTCGCCTTCGCGTCGAGCCCCTTCGCGACGACGCGGAAGACGATGTCGCGCTCGGTGCAGATTCCCACAAGGCAGTCATCTTCGATGACCATGACGGCACCGACACTCTTGCTCACCATGAGCTTGGCCGCCTTGCCCACAGGGGTCTCCGGCGGGGCCTTGAGGACCTTTTCCCGCCGCATCATGTCTTTGACCGGTCGATCGAACATGAGACTCTCGCAGCCTTGAATCTGGGTGATTACCGGACTTCGGCCAGACCGTCTTTCGACGCCGAAGGCTTGGACTCAATAGCAGAACTTACTCCTGCGATTTTCCGGACTCTTGACCTTGATCAACGCTGCGTGGCGACCCGGAGCATCCGTCGGAGCGTGGCCATGGCAACCGTCAGGCGATTTCGCGCCGAGTGTTGCGTTCAACAATCGCTGCGCCCATGATGTAGATCAAGAATGGCATCCGGGGCCGAGCGTAGGTTGGCTCGACTCGGGCAGGCCGCCACCGCTCGCATGTCAAACGTGGGCGCTTGCCCGCCGTTGGCTTGTGGCGCGCAGCGGCAGTTCCCCTGGCGACATTCACAACAAGCCGGCCTCGTGGTCACGGCACATTCGCCACCCGAGGACCGGCAACGTTCGACTGGGAGGAACCGATGAGCTGGTCGCAGATCTACGATCCCCTGAACAACCCCGTGTTCTCCACGATATGCGCGGCACTGCCGATCGTGGTGCTGCTCGGCGGTCTCGCGTTCTTCCACATCAAGGCGCACTGGGCCGCCATCCTCGGGCTGCTCGTCGCCCTCGGCGTTGCGGTGTTCGTCTACGGCATGCCCGCGGAAATGGCCGGGAAGAGTGCGCTGCTCGGCGCGCTGTTCGGTCTGCTGCCGATAGGCTGGATCGTCCTCAACGTCATCTTCATGTATCAGCTCACCAATGACACGGGGCTGTTCGACGTCCTGCAGAAAAGCATCACCGGCGTCACCAACGACCGCCGGCTGCAGTTGTTGCTGGTGTCGTTCTGCTTCGGCGCCTTTTTCGAAGGCGCGGCCGGATTCGGCACGCCGGTGGCAGTGACGGCCGCGATCATGATGGGGCTTGGATTCAAGCCTCTCGCCGCCGCCGGGCTGTCCCTCATCGCCAACACGGCGCCGGTCGCGTTCGGCGCGCTGGGGACGCCGATTGTCGTGCTCGCCGCAGTGACGGGCCTCGATCTGCAGGCATTGAGCGGCATGGTCGGGCGCCAGCTCCCGTTCTTCTCCCTGCTCGTACCGTTCTGGCTGATCTGGGCCTTCGTGGGCTTTCGTCGCATGATCGAAATCTGGCCGGCCATCCTGGTCGCGGGCGTGGCGTTCGCGGTGCCGCAATATCTGGTGTCGAATTTTCACGGTCCGTGGCTGGTCGACGTGGTAGCGGCCATCGCGTCGATGGGAGCGCTGACGCTGTTCCTCAAGTTCTGGCACCCGAAGCAGGTCTGGCTCTCGACGAGCCGCGAGGGCACGACCGTCAGCTATGCGGAAGCACAGACGCAGCGCGTGGCTACCGGCTTTTCGAAGGCGCAGGTCTACAAGGCGTGGACGCCGTGGGTTATCCTGAGCGTGCTGGTGTTCCTGTGGGGGTTGCCACAGATCAAGGACCTGTTGAACGGGCTGTCCATCTTCAGGTTCCCGATCGACGGTCTGCACAATCTGGTCGTGCGCGTGCCGCCGGTGGTGAACAAACCCACACCCGAGGCTGCCGTGTACGTGCTGAACTGGCTCTCGGCGACCGGTACCGGCATCCTCATCGCCGCGGTGATTGCCGGCCTGGTCATGGGCCTGTCGCTGCCGAAAATGGTGCAGACCTACTGGCGTACGTTGAAGCTGGTGAAATTCTCGCTGCTCACCATTGCCGCGATGCTTGCACTCGGCTTCACGACCAAGGGCGCGGGGCTGGACGCGACGCTCGGACTGGCCTTTGCGCATTCCGGCTGGCTGTACCCGTTCTTCGGCGCGATGCTGGGATGGCTTGGCGTGGCACTCACCGGGTCGGACACGTCATCCAACGTTCTCTTCGGGAACCTGCAGAGGATCACCGCGGAACAACTGGGATTGCCACCGGTGCTGATGGCCGCGGCCAACAGCTCGGGCGGAGTCATGGGCAAGATGATCGACGCGCAGAGCATCGTGGTCGCATCGACGGCCACGCAGTGGTACGGACACGAAGGCGACATCCTGCGCTACGTGTTCTTCCACAGCCTGGCCCTGGCCGCGCTGATGGGGCTGCTCATCATGGCGCAGGCCTACGTCTTCCCGTTCACCTTGCTGGTGCACTGAGTTCCGGGGCCAGCACAGGCAAGGGTGCCTCGTGGCGATCGAACCCTATCGGCTGCTGCAGGAGTCGCTGGCCGGATTCATTCCGGCGTCGCGGCTCATCACCGATCCGCTGCGCCTCGTGACCTGGGGAGGCGACGCGAGTTTCTACAGGCTGGTGCCGAAAATCGTCGTGGTGGTGGAAAGCGAGGCCGAGTTGAAGCGGCTGCTCGGCCTCTGCGCGACATTGAATACGCCGGTGACGTTCCGCGCGGCGGGAACGAGCCTGTCGGGGCAGGCGATCAGCGACTCGGTGCTGATCCTGCTGGGCGACCAATGGCGTGGATGCACGCTCGGCGAAGGCGGCAAGACAATTGCTTTGCAGCCCGGCGTCATCGGCGCCGTCGCCAATCGGCGCCTCGCGCCCTTCCGGCGCAAGATCGGCCCGGATCCGGCGTCGATCGACGCCGCAATGATCGGCGGCATCGCTGCCAACAACTCGAGCGGCATGTGCTGCGGCACGGCGCAGAACAGCTACCAGACGCTGGCCGGAATGCGCATGGTGTTGGCCGACGGCACGGTGCTCGACACGCGTGATGCCGCAAGCCGCGCCGCTTTTCTTGCCCAAAAGAGCGAGCTGGTGCGCGATCTCGATGCACTGGGCCGGACGGCGCGCGCCAACGAGGCATTGGCGGCGCGTATCCGCCACAAGTTCCGGCTGAAGAACACGACCGGCTACAGCCTCAACGCGCTGGTGGATTTCACCGATCCCATCGACATCCTCGCGCACCTGATGATCGGGTCGGAGGGAACGCTCGGGTTCATCAGCGAAATCACGTTCAACACGGTCCCGGAATACGCCGACAAGGCCAGCGCGCTGATCCTGTTCGACGATCTGGAAACCGCGTGCCGCGCGGTGACGCTGTTGAAAAGCGAGCCGGTGGCGGCCGTCGAATTGGCCGACCGCGCGGCGTTGAGATCGGTGGAAGGGAAGCCCGGCCTGCCCGAGTCGTTGCGCGCGGTCGGACCTCAAGGCGCGGCGCTGCTGGTCGAAACACGCGCGCCGGACGCGGCGACACTCGCCGTGCAGATCGTGGCGATCGAGGCAGCGCTGGCCGGGATCCATACTCACGAGCCCGTGCGCTTCTCGACCGACCCGCAGGAATGCGCGCGCTACTGGAACGTGCGCAAGGGCATGTTTCCGTCGGTGGGCGCGATGCGCCGCGTCGGCACCACGGTCATCATCGAAGACGTGGCCTTTCCGGTGCCGCGATTGGCCGAGGCCACGCTCGATCTGCAACGGCTGCTCTCCGAACACGGCTATCCGGAGGCGATCATCTTCGGGCACGCGCTGGAGGGCAACCTGCACTTCGTGTTCACGCAGGATTTCAACGTCCCGTCCGAAGTCGAACGCTACAGCGGCTTCATGGACGCGCTGTGCCGGATGGTCGTCGACAAATACGACGGGTCATTGAAGGCGGAGCACGGCACGGGCCGCAACGTGGCACCCTTCGTCGAACTGGAATGGGGCGCGGAAGCCTACGCGCTGATGCGCGAAATCAAGCGGCTCCTCGATCCCGCGGGCCTGCTGAACCCCGGCGTTGTGCTCAACGACGACCCTCACGCGCACCTGCGCAACCTCAAGCCGCTGCCGGCTTGCGACGCGCTGGTCGACAAGTGCATCGAATGCGGCTTCTGCGAGCCGAAATGCCCGTCGCGGGGACTGACACTGTCGCCGCGCCAGCGCATCGTCGGTTGGCGCGAGATCGCGCGCCTCGACCAGAAGGGCGACGAAGCGGAACACGCGCTCGCGTTGCGCAAGCTCTACGATTATGCAGGCATCGACACCTGCGCCGCGTGCGGACTGTGCGCCACCGCGTGCCCGGTTGGGATCGAAACCGGCATCCTGATCAAGGCGCTGCGCGGCCGGCGGGCCGGTCCGATGGCACAGCGCGTTGCCGGCGTTGTGGCGAGAAACTACGCGACGGTCACCGCGGGCGTGCGGCTGGGGCTGGGCGCTGCCGATCTCATGCACGGACTCGTCGGCACGCGCGCGATGAAGGGCGCGCTCGACGGCCTGCGCGGGTTTTCCGGCGGCGCGTTGCCCAAATGGTCGCCGAACCTGGCGCGCCCGATCCATTTCCGCCCCGGCCCCCGTCGCGCTGGAAACGGCAACGCCGAACGCGTCGTCTATTTCCCGAGTTGCGCGGCGCGCAACATGGGTGCGCAGCGCGGGCACGACGTACCGGACACGCTGCCCGCCACCGCCGAGCGCCTGTTCGCCAAGGCAGGATTCGACGCCGTCTACCCCAAGCACCTCGCCAGCCTCTGCTGCGGCCAGCCATTCGAGAGCAAGGGACTCATGGAAGCCGCGAACCTCAAGTCCGCCGAACTCGAGCGCGCGCTGCACGACGCGAGCGACGGCGGCCGCTTGGCAATCGTGTTCGACACCAGCCCCTGCGCGTACCGGATGAAGCGCTATCTCGCCGGGCGGCTCGACGTGCGCGACAGCATCGAGTTCATTCACGACACGGTGTTGCCGCGCGTGACGCTCGCGCAACGGCCGGAAGCCGTGGCCATTCACCCGGTCTGCAGCGTGCGCAAGATGGGCACGGTCGACAAGCTCACCGGCATCGCCGCGCGATGCAGCGCGGACGTCGTGTGCGTCGACGAGGTGACGTGTTGCGGCTTCGCCGGCGACAAGGGGTTCAATCGCCCGGAACTGAACGCGCACGCGCTGCGGCACCTGAAGCCGGGATTGCCGGCCTCCTGTCACGCCGGCTATTCGTCGAGCCGCACCTGCGAAATCGGTCTGTCGGAATACGCGCAGATCCCCTATCAGTCGATCATCTATCTGGTCGACGCGTGCGCGAGCCCCTGGTCCGAACGAACCTAATCCGCAAGGAGATCCGCCGATGAAAGTTGCGCTGTTCATCCCCTGCTACGTGGACGCGTTCTTCCCGGAAGTCGGCGTCGCCACGCTGGAGCTGCTGGAGCGCCTTGGGTTGGAAGTCGCGTACCCGCTCGACCAGACCTGCTGTGGACAGCCGATGGCCAACAGCGGGTGCCATCCAGACGCGGCGGGCGCGGAAAAACTGTTCGTCCGGAATTTCTCCGGCTTCGACTACATCGTCGGCCCGTCGGGCAGTTGCGTTCATCATGTGCGAGACCACTTCATCGCCATACCCCAGACACCCGAAGTGATGGCCGTCCGTGAACGCACGTTCGAGCTCGTGGAGTTCCTGCACGACATCGTCAAGGTCAAGGCATTTCCGTGGGCCTCGTTCCCGCACAAGGTCGGGCTGCACAACGGCTGCTCCACCTTGCGCGCGCTGCGCGAAGCCTCGACGTCGGAAATCGTCGAGCCGCGCTTTTCGAAACCGCTGGATCTCCTCTCCACGGTCAAAGGCATCGAGTTCGTGAAGCCGGAGCGCCCCGACGAGTGCTGCGGGTTCGGCGGCACGTTCTCGGTGTTCGAGGAACCCGTGTCGGCAAAGATGGGCCAGGACAAGGTGAGCGATCACGCCCAGGCCGGCGCCGAGTACATCGTCTCCGCCGACATGTCCTGTCTCATGCACCAGAAGGGCTGCGCCGAACGGCTGGACCTGCCGGTCAAGTTCATCCACATCGCGCAAATCTTGAACGGAGACCGAGGATGAAGCGCATCGACCATGCCGAAGGGTCCTCCCGGTTCATCAAGGCGAAGGACCACATCGAATTCCACGACAAGCGCCTGTGGGACCTGCGCAAGAAGCGCGACCGGGAGACCGAGGCGATGCCCGAATGGGAGGAACTGCGCTCGCTCGCGTCGGCCATCAAGGAACACACGCTGACCCATCTTGCCGACTACCTGGAGGAATTCGAGCGCAACGCGACGAAGAACGGCGTGACCGTGCATTGGGCGAGAGACGCGGCGGAGCACAACGCGATCGTGTTCGGGATCCTCGATTCGAAGCGTGCGCGCACGCTGGTCAAGTCCAAGTCGATGCTGACCGACGAGTGCGACATGCGGCCGTTCCTGGAAACGCGCGGGATCAAAGTCATCGAGACCGACCTCGGGGAGCGCATCCAGCAACTGGACGACGAGCCCCCCAGCCATATCGTCCTGCCTGCCGTGCACAAGCTGCGGACGGATGTCGCGCGGGTGTTTGCGGAGACGCTCGGCACCGACCCCGCGAACAGCGACGTCCACTATCTGGCGGAGAGCCAGCGTTCGACGACGCGTCCGGACTTCCTCACCGCGGACGCCGGCATGACGGGGGCCAATTTCGCCGTGGCCGAAACCGGCAGCGTCGTGGTCTGCACCAACGAAGGCAACGCCGACTTGAGCGTGCACCTGCCCAAGCTCTACATCGCCTCGATCGGCATCGAAAAAATGCTGCCGCGCATCGAGCATCTCGGCGTGTTCATCCGCATGCTGTCGCGCAGCGCGCTGGGTTCGCCGATCACGCAGCTCACATCGCATTTTCGTGTGCCGCGCCCGGGAACGGAAATGCACATCGTGCTGGTCGACAACGGCCGTTCCGAGCGCCTCGGGATGGACGACTTCTGGTATTCGCTGAAGTGCATCCGCTGCGGCGCATGCATGAACACATGCCCGGTATATCGGCGCAGCGGCGGCTTGAGCTACGGCGGCACCTATTCCGGGCCGATCGGCGTGATCATCGATCCGACGTTCAATCTGCGCAAATACAGCGCGCTGCCGTTCGCGTCGACATTGAACGGCAGCTGCACCAGCGTGTGTCCGGTGAAGATCAACATCCACGAGCAGATCTACAAATGGCGGGAAATCATCGCCGAGCGCAACCAGCTGCCCATCGCCAAGAAGGAGGCGATGCGGATGGCGGGCAAGGTCCTGGCCAGTCCGAAACTCTATCGCGCGGCGGTGGAGGCGGCCGGGGCAGGCGTCGCGCATCTGCCGCGGTTCATGATGTACAGCCGATTGAACGCATGGGGCAGGCAGCGCGAAGTGCCGCAAGCGCCGCCGGCGACGTTCCGACAGTGGTATCTCGCGAACAGGGCGAAGAAGAAGGGGGGCTCGCGATGAGCAGCCGCGACGAAATCCTGGGCCGAGTACGCAACAACCAGCCGGCGCCGCAACCACTGCCGACGCTGCCGGCCTTCGACCGCCAGATCAAGGCGCCGCTCGCCACGTTCAAGGCCAATCTGCTGCGAATGGGCGGCAAGTTCGTGGAAGTTCCGGCATCCGGCAGCATTACCGCGACCTTGCGTGGCCTATTCCCCGCCGCGAAGGTGTTCTGTTCCGCCGTGCCCGAGTTCGCCGGCAGCCGGCCCATCGAGAACGTCCGCGCGCCGGCCGACTTGCATGATGTCGATGTCGGCATCGTCCGTGCGGTCTACGGCGTCGTCGAGACGGGGTCCGTGTGGCTGACCGATCGCGAGTTCAAGGTCGGCGCGCTGGGCTTCCTGGCCCAGCATCTGGTCGTCCTGCTCGATCCTGCGGAACTGGTTCCCACCATGCACCATGCGTATCGCCGGCGCGCGGACTTCGACTCGTCCTATGGCGTGTTCATGACCGGCCCGACGGCCACCGCCGACATCGAAGGCGTTTTGATACACGGTGCGCAAGGAATACGCAGCCTGACGGTCATCCCTTTGCCCGTTTGATAAGGCAGGCGGACCCTGCCTGTGCGCCAGCATGGTGCAGGCAGGCATGTGAGCGCAGTTCACCCTCCCAGGCACGTCGCCCATCTCCGGAGGCGGGGCTCGCCGGTGGTTCAAACCCGGTGGTGTTGTAATTGTGCAACTGCAGCAAACCGGGGAAGTTGTGTCCTACACGCGACTTGATTTAAATCAACCGGACCATCGTATCCCGCGGGTAAACAGGCAACAGGGGCAAAAGTATATTCGGTCAAAAATACGGCAATCGTCACGGGACACCGGCAGCGCAACTTGAAGCGCGAGGGGGCACGGGACGGCAACGGATCTCCCGCCGTGTTTCCAGCAAGGCAACAAGCGCTCCCGGACGGTAGTAGTCGGAAAATCGTAAAGAAGACCAAAGGGGTTCACATGCGAATCAAGTCCTTCATCGCCGCTTCCAGGGTACTGGCGATCCTGGCGGCGTTTCTGGCATTTCCGGTACTCGCCCAGCAGAAGGCATACACGGGTTCCCAGGTCGCCCCGGTGTGCGCAAACTGCCATGAGGCGCAGTGGACCGCCATCGATCTCACGCCGCACGGCGCAAAGACCGATGCCAGCGGGAGCATGTGTCAGGCCTGCCACGGCGACGCGTCCGAGCACTTGAAGGACCCGATGAAGGCCAAGCCCGCCAACCCGTTCGCGAAGGGCGGCACGGCCGAACAGCGGACCGCGGTCTGCCTGACCTGCCACAGCGGCAACCGCAATCTCGCGTTCTGGACGTCCGGCAAGCACGCGCTCAACGACGTGTCCTGCAGCAGCTGCCACAGCATCCACGGGCAAAGCGCGCCGAACTACAACGGTGTGACGCTGAAGCCGCAGCCGGTGTCCATCAACAAGTACACGACGACGTTCCTGCCGAACCAGGCGGAGACGTGCTGGGCGTGCCATCAGCAGATCCGTGCCGCGAACTTCAAGCCTTCGCATCATCCGATCATCGAAGGCAAGGTCAAGTGCTCGGACTGCCATAACCCGCACGGCGCGCTGTCGCCGGCAATGGTCAAGCAGCCGACGATCAATGACCAGTGCTACTCGTGCCACGCGGACAAGCGCGGTCCGTACGTGTTCAACCACCCGCCGGTCGAAGAGAACTGCGCGACCTGTCACAACCCGCACGGCTCGGTCCACGCCAAGCTGCTGAACGAATCCGCGCCGAACCTCTGCCAGGACTGTCACGACGGATCGCGGCACCCCGGCACCGTGTATGGCGCCGCCGGCGGCTTCAACTGCGCGGCTGGGGATCCGAATCCAGCATGCGCCGGGAAGACCGGACAGCCCAACCCGGCTGTGAACAACCGGTTGGTCGCCCGCGCCTGCCTGAATTGCCACAACGCGATTCACGGTTCGAACGCGCCGGGTAACCGCGGCAAGTTCTTCACGCGATAAGGTCAGGAGAAAATGATGAGCAAGAAGCTGCTTTCCACCCTGATCGCCAGCCTGTTCGCTGCCGCGCCGGCGCTCGCCCAGAGCAACGACCCGATGCGCGTCGAAGGCTCGGCGACGATCGGTGGCATCTACAACGACCGGAATGTCCAGGACGCGACGAAGCTCGAGGAGTATCAGGACCTCCGCAACGGCGCGATGTCCAACGCATTCGTCCGCGGCCGCAACAGCACGTCGTGGTTCACCGGCTACGGCGAGAACTTCGGTCGCAGCGACCAGTACATGTTCCTGCGCGGCGGCATGTACGACATCTTCAAGGCCGGGGCGTACCTCAATGATATCCCGCACAACTTCCTGGAATCGGGACTGACGCCGTACTACGGGCCCGGCGGCAGCGTGCTCACGGCGCCGTTTCCGAATACCAACCCAAACACATGGAACGGGCTCAACCTCGGTTACGATCGCCGCGACTGGGGCGGCTACTTCGAGTGGCAAAGGAACAGCCCGTGGTACTTCCGCGCCGACGGCAACCAGGTCACGTTCAACGGTACCAAGGTGGGTTCCGCGGCGAACGGCACGAGCCCGGGTAACGGCTTCGTCGACCTGGCTATCCCGACGCAAAATACGACCAACAACTGGGGCGCGGAAGGCGGCTACCAGTCCGGCAAGGCGACATTCGCGCTGCGCTGGGATTACAGCCAGTTCGACAACTCGATCAAGACGCTCGACTGGACCAACCCGTTCTTCGGCGGTAACGCGCTCGACCGGACCTATCTGCCGCCGGACAACACGTTCAACAAGTTCACAGCGACTGGCAGCTATCGCGACCTGCCGTGGCGCTCGGTGATTTCCGCGCGCTATACATGGGCGGAAACCAAGAGCGACACCAATCTCGGTCTGACCGCGCTGAACGGGAACAACGTCTACAGCGCGACCTTGCCCGACACAAGTACGTTTAACGGCAAGAACGTCAACCAGTCGTTCGCGCTGTCGTGGACGGCGGTCCCGATGACCAACGTCGACAGCCGCGTCTATTACTACTGGACCAAGCTGTCGAACGACTCCGACGTCATCCAGTACGGCAATGCGCCGACGGTCCCGCTCGCGAGCGGGATCGGTTGCGGCAACTACGCCGTCAACGGGATACCGACGCAGACCGTCGGGAACTGCGAAAACGAGCTCTACGACTACACCAAGAACAACGTCGGATTCGACGTGTGGTGGCGCTTCGCCAAGGGCCAGCGGCTGGGCTTCGGCTATGACTACAACAACCTGGACCAGAACCGCGTCGATTATGACAAGTCGCACTGGAACAGGCTGTGGGCCGAGTACAAGAACAACATGCTCGACGTGATCGGCGGCCGGCTCAAGTACGAGTATCTGAAACGGGATTCGACGCTGAACTACAGCAATGCGGGGCTTACCGCCAACGACCCGAACTACCTGTCGCCGTACACGTCGGCATTCGATCTGCAGTCCAGCACGACCAATCAGGTCAAGCTGTACCTGGACTACAATCCGATGGCGAACCTGGGCTTCGCGTTCGAGGGCCGCTGGGCGAAGCAGGACTACGACGATGTCACGCTCGGACGGACGACTGCCGACCGCCAGGGTTACTTCCTGAGTGGAAACTGGGGCGATGCCGCCAAGCTGAGTTTGAGCGCGTTCGGTAGCTGGGAAGAGACGAAGTATCCGTCGGACCACCGGTACATTGGCACTGTCGCCAGCGGTCCGAACCCGCCTGCGGGATTCTGCACGGCGGCCAACCCCAACTGCTACAGCCCGTCCTCCGCCCCGAATTCCGGTTCGTACAACTGGAATTCGGCGACCAAGGACACGACCTACATGATTGGCGTCGGCATGGATTGGCCGGTCACGCAGGGCCTGTTGCTGAAGGCGTCGTACCTGTACGTGCAGAACGACGGGGAAGCGACTTTCTCGTCGCAAGACGCGACCGGCGCCATGGTTGGTGGCCCCGCCGGCTTCGGCAACCCGCTCAACATCGGCAATTTCGACAATTCGAAGCAGCAGTACTTCCAGCTGAAGGCGATCTACGCGTTGAACAAGAACTGGTCGTTCACGGCCGGCTACGCGTACGAGAAGTACGAACACAACGACATCGCCACCAGCGGCTACCAGTACACGTTGCCCTATGTCGGTGTGGTGACGCCAACAACCAGCCTGAGCTACCTGAACGGCTATGACGCGTTCACCGACGGCCACCAGAACATCTTCTACCTGCAGGCGACGTACAAGCTCGACGCGCCGCCGCTGCCGATCGCCCCTTTGATGGTCGCGCAGGCACCGGTCAAGGCTGCACCACCGCCCCCACCGCCGCCGCCGCCACCACCCCCGCCGCCACCGGCGCCGCAGGTGCAGAAGATCACGCTCGACTCGAAGGTCCTGTTCGACTTCGACAAGGCGGTTCTGAAGCCCGAAGGCAAGGCCGCCATCGACGCGCAGGTCGTCGACAGCCTGGCGAAAGTGCAGAAGCTGGAAGTCGTCCTGGTGACCGGCCACACCGACCGCATCGGCACCGAAAAGTACAACCAGGGGCTGTCGGAGCGTCGCGCCGATGCCGTGCGCGACTACCTGGTCAGCAAGGGTGTCGACAAGGCCAAGATCGAGACCATCGGCTTGGGCGAGAAGCAGCCCGTCGTGCAGTGCGACCAGAAGAACCGGAAGGAACTGATCGCCTGTCTGCAGCCCAACCGCCGCGTGGAAGTGCAGGTGAAAGGCGAGACCAAGAGGTAATCACCGCACCAAAGCAACTCCAGGAGCCCCGCGCAGTGCGGGGCTTTTTTTGCCTTGCCGAACCCGGCTTCGTGAAATACAACACTGATGAATACATGCTGGCGATTTTCTCGCGTGTTGATGCAAATCAATTTGTACGTTTCGTTACAAGTGTAAAAAAGAAAAAAGCGCGATTCACAGTTGGCGATCGTGCGGCACGCGAAGACGAAGTCGCCGGGAAGAGCAGGACCCGGCGGTTGTGATCGTAACGCAGGTAGTTACAACGGGCCTCAAAGGGGAGTTCCACATGCGACTCAAGTCCATCATCGCGGCCGCCGGTCTGTCGGCACTCGTCGCGGCGTTTGCGGCATCACCCGCCTTCGCGCAGGAGAAGAAGGCAGCAGAACCATTGGCGGTGTGCGCGAACTGCCACGAGAAGCAGCAGAACACCATTCTTCTGAGCGGACACGGCGCGAATTACGACGCGGCCGGCTCGACCTGCCAGTCGTGCCACGGCAACGCGGCGGAGCACCTGAAGGACCCGATGAAGGCCAAGCCGATCAGCGCGCTGACCACGAAGGACGCGACAGCTGCGGAGAGATCGGCGGTCTGCCTGACCTGCCATGCCGGACAGCGGCAACTCGAGAACTGGTCGGTCGCCAAGCACCGCAAGGTCGACGTTTCGTGCGTGAGCTGCCATTCGATCCACGGCACACAGTCGGCGAGCAACAACAAGGAGATCAAGGGCTCGCAGTTCGCAGCCGCGCCGTACACGACGACGGCCCGCCAGCTCGCCTACAAGACGTGCATCGGGTGCCACACCGACGTCCGCGGCGACATCCTGCGGCCGTCGCACCACCCGATCATCGAGGGCAAGATCGGCTGCCAGGACTGTCACGACCCGCACGGTGCGCTGCAGAAGGCGAGCCTGCGCAACGACTCGATCAACGACCTCTGCTACACCTGCCATGCCGACAAACGGGGCCCGTGGGTCCACGAGCATCCTCCGGTGCAGGAGAACTGCGCCATCTGCCATACGCCGCATGGCTCGAACCACCGCCCGCTGCTCGCGCAAAGGGCCCCGCAGCTCTGTGGCGACTGCCATGCAAACGGCCACACACACGGCATCTACGACGGACGCGGGACGCTGCCCAACACGCTGCCCTCGAACATCCGTTTCGTGGGCAGCGGCTGCGTCGAGTGCCATCGGCAGATCCACGGCAGCAACGCGCCGTCTTCCGCCTACGGCGAATACTTCCTTCGCTGACATCAGGGGACGAAAATGAAAGTCAAGCTCATCGCCATTGTCGTGGCCAGCCTTTTTGCGCAGAGCGCATACGCCGACGACGGTTTCCTGTGGAGCGGTTCCCTTGAGGCCGGCGGCCGCGGCACGAACATCGACGGCGCCAACCGCAACGGCGCCAACGGCAACACCGCCCCGCTGTCCACCACCAACCCGCTGACGCCGTACACCGGCCCGGCCGACGACGCCAAGGCGCAGGAGTATCAGGATATCGGGAGCGCGCCAATCGGCGTGATCGATTTCCGCGGCAGCAGCCGCGTGAACTACCTGCGCGTGTTCGCCGAGGAACTCGGCCGCGACGACCAGTTCATCAACATCGTCGGCGGCGGCTACGGCGCGTGGAAGGCGTCGATCTACAACAACAACATTCCGCACAACCTCTCGTTCGGCGCGCTTTCGCCGCTGTCCGGAAGCGGCGGCGGCCTGCTGCAGATCGCTCCCGCCACCTTGCCGTATCCGGGACTAAGAAATCCGGACATCTGGTACCCGTTCAACTACGGCACCCAGCGCAACACCTGGGGCGGCGACGGCGAGTTCTCGGGCAAGACGCCGTGGTTCATCCGCGCCGACTACAACGAGGTCAAGACCAACGGCATCAAGCCCTCCAGCGGCCAGCTCGGCACGGGGTCGGGCAACGGCCTGATCGAGCTCGGGGCGCCGGTCGACTACACGACCAAGAACGCGACCGTCGAGGGTGGCTACAACACCAAGCAGTACGGATTCAAGGTGGCGTTCCTCGACTCGAAGTTCACCGACGCGAATGAATCGTTCCAGTGGACGAACTTCTTCATGCGCAACGGCCTCGACCAGTCGCTGCTGCCGCCGGACAACGAGCTCAAGAAGTGGAGCATCAACGGCTACATCAAGCAGCTGCCGTGGGATTCGGCGATCATCGCGCGCTACTCGCAGAGCAAGACGACCAGCGGCTTCAACCTGGCGACATCGAGCCTCAAGCCGACGGGCAACGTGCCCACTGGCCAGGCCCTCCCGCCGGGCGTGGGCTATCTGGTCACGCAGCCGTACGACGCGTCGTCCGGCCAGAACATCAGCAACTTCGACGGCAACCTGAAGCGCACGGCCGGCAACGTCACGTGGAACGCGAGCCCAATGGCGCAGCTCGACACGCGGGTCTACTACAACTACTACGACCTCCAGAACGACTCGACCAGCGTATCGTACAAGCAGGGCAGCCAGGGCACCAATTGCGCGACGCCGCCGGTCAACAGCGCGACGTGCTTCCAGATCGCGGCGCTCACCGAGGAGGCCGGCGAGGCGTTCGGCTACACAAAGAACGCGGCCGGGTTCGACGCGACGTGGTCGTTCAACCGCGCCAACAAGCTGCTCGGCGGGTTCGACTGGGAGAAGATCGACCGCAACCTCGCAGAGGCGCCGACGAGCGACGACTACCGCTACTGGGTCGAGTACCGCAACACCGGCTGGAAGGATCTCACCGGCCGGCTGAAGTACCAGTTCCTGCAGCGGCGTTCGGACCTCGTGAACACGAGCGCGCTCACCACCGTCAATGCGTACTACACCGCCTACGACGTCAACAACTTCGACGCCAACATCGTGAAGTTCAACCTCGACTGGACGCCGACCCCGATGTGGCTGCTGGGCTTCGGGGCGACGTGGCGCGATACCGATTACAAGGATAACCTCTACGGGCGCACCAAGGACCGCAACGAGCAATTTGACGTGACGGCCGCCTGGGGCGACGAGAAGCTCCGCGTCACCGGCATCGGCAACTGGGGCAAGATCACGTACGACCAGGCGTACCTCACTGGCGCCTTCCCGGCGCCGACACCGAACACCGCCACGAATTTCGAATGGAGCACACAGAACACGCAGGACGGCTGGATGGGCTCGGTGCTGGTCGACTGGGCGCCGGCCGACAAGTGGACGCTGACCACGTCGTACACGTACCAGAAGACCACCGGCGGCGTCGACTTCACGTCAGGCAACATCACGGGGGCGGGCGGCTTCACACCCCCCGGCGGAACGGCGCAGCCGCTGGTCAACTACAACAACGACAACACGACGCTGCAGCGCTTCCAGATCAAGGGCACGTACACCTACAGCCCGAAGTGGGCGTTCAACGCCGGCTACGCGTATGAGAAGTACGACTACAGCGACAGCCAGTATGCGAGTTACGGAGGCTACTATCCGTACTTCGCGAACTTGAACACGGCCGCAGTCGGTTCGGGCAATGCGTGGTACTCGGGCGCGTTCGGCAATCCATCCTACAAGACCAACCTGTTCTGGCTGACGGTGACCTACAAGTTTGACTCGCCGCCGCTGCCGATCGCGCCACTGATGGTCGCGCAGGCACCGGTCAAGGCTGCACCACCGCCCCCACCGCCGCCGCCACCACCACCCCCGCCGCCACCGACGCCGCAGGTGCAGAAGATCACGCTTGACTCGAAGGTCCTGTTCGACTTCGACAAGGCGGTGTTGAAGCCCGAAGGCAAGGCGGCAATCGACAGCCAGGTCGTCGGCAACCTGGCCAAGGTACAGAAGCTGGACGTCGTCCTGGTGACCGGCCACACCGACCGCATCGGCACCGAAAAGTACAACCAGGGGCTGTCGGAGCGTCGCGCGGATGCCGTGCGCGACTACCTGGTCAGCAAGGGTGTCGACAAGGCCAAGATCGAGACCATCGGTCTGGGCGAGAAGCAACCCGTCGTGCAGTGCGACCAGAAGAATCGGAAGGAACTGATCGCCTGTCTGCAGCCCAACCGCCGCGTGGAAGTGCAGGTCAAGGGCGAGACTAAGAAGTAGTTACTGCTTCACCGCAGCAACAAAGAGCCCCGCCTCGCGCGGGGCTTTTTTTCTTGCAACGTCGCTAAGCCGCAGGCGCGTACAGCGGCGTGTTGTCGATGTAGATCAGGTAATCCTGGACCAGCTTGCCGTGCATGTTGAAGACATTGACGAAGGGCACCGTCACGCTGCGACCGTCGAGCCGGATGTAGGTCACCATTCCCTGCGAAACGAGGTGCCCCGGGGGCTCCCAGTTGTTCAGGACGTCGTGGCGGCTGGAATGAATGCTCGCGAAAAACCCGTCGACCGCCGCGCCGATCGCCGCGTGGCCGACCGCAGGCGGATAGTTGCCGAAGCGGAACTGTGCGTTATCGGTAAGAAAGGACAGAAAACGCGGGGTGTCCTTGGCGTCGATGGCTTGGTATAGCGGGACTGTCCAGTGCGCGTCGGGCATGCGGAATCCTTGCGGTCGTTGTGAGCGGAAACTACGCCGGGCGCGAACGTGGTGCCGTGTCAATAGCGGCCGTGCTGCTTGTAGATGTAATTCGTCAATTCGATGGAGTACATCGAAATGCGCCGCTGGATATTGTGGGCAGTACGAATGATCGCGCGCATCACCCGATAGACGAGGTCGGGATGCTTCGGCAGCAGCGATTCCAGTTGTTCCCGCTCGAGTCCGAATACCTGCGTGGCGCCGCGCGCCACCAGCGACGCGTAATGCTCGGTGCTGTCGATGAAGCTGAGCTCGCCCACCAGGTCGCCGGCGTTCAGCGTGAACAGCGTGACTTCTTCGGGGTTGCCGGCGTTCCGGACCACGGCCAGCGTTCCGGATACCAGCACGTACAAATGGTTGTCGCGCGTGCCTTCTCCTACCAATACTTCGCCGTCGGCCAGTTTGCGGACCTTGATCAGGGCGCTCAGGACCGCGGATTGTTCCGGCGTGAGTTCCGCGCCGATCTTGGACGCGCGCAGCATGTCGAGTTGTTCGAGATTGATCATGGCCATTGGCTCCGGTGGACTTCAGTAGGCGTTCAATGATTGGTTTCGGTGGCCCGGCCATGGACATCGCCGGCGCGCACGACGAACGCATCGACCAGCGTATTGGTGATCCGGTCGAATACGGTTCCGGCCATCCGGCCCAGCAGCGGGCTGTTGAATTCGTATTGGAGGCCGAACTCGATCTTGCACGCGGAGGGCGAGAGCGAGGTCAGCCGCCACTCCCCTTCGAACCTGCGGAACGGACCGCGTTCGAGGATGATGGCCATGTAATCCGGTCGCCGCTTGGGATTGCGCGTCGTGAGCGCAAAGCGGACACCGTGGAAGTCGATGTTGATCTCCGCGGCGACCGCGTGCTCGTCCCGGAAGAGGATGCTGGCGCCCGCACACCAGGGCAGGAACGCCGGGTAGTCTTCCGCTGCCTCGATCAGATCGAACATTTGCTCCGCCGAGTGTTCGACGAGCGCCGATTTGCGCACGATCATCGTCGCGCATCACTGCGGTTATGGTCCCGATTCTTCAGCTGAACCAACGCCACGCCACCAGCGAAATCGCCAACAGCACCCCGGACAGGCATGCGGCCGCGATGGTTTGCTGGATCGCGGGAGCCAGCTGCTGCGGGGCTCCGGCGTAGCGCAGCAGGTCGCGCGACGCGCGCGCGGAAAGGACCGCGGGCAGCAAGGCGACGAGCGCCGGCCACGGCAAGGCCCTCGCGAGCACCGCGCCGAAGATCCAGACATACGCGGCCGCGGCGATGATCGGATATCCCCAACGCGCACGTTCAACGCCCAGGCGCACGACCCAGTGATGCTTGCCCACGGCGGCGTCCGCCTTGCGGTCGGGAAACTGGTTGATGTAGAGGATGTTGGTCACCAGCAACGCGTAGCCGGTCGCGGCGATCAGCGGAAACGCGGAAAAGCTGCCGCGTTGCACGAAATCCGCACCGATGGCGATCAGCGCGAAGCCCGCCCAGACACAGGGTTCGCCCAAACCCCTGCTATTGAACTTGAGCGGTGGCGCCGAGTATGTCCAGCCGACGATGAGTCCGGCCGCGCCGACCCAGATGAGGCCGGACGCGGAGACGTAGGTGAGCCAGAGTCCCGCTGCGATGACCAGAGCGAACAGCAGCACCCCGAAAATCCCCATTTCGTGCATCGTGAGCACGCCGTTCTGGATCATGCGGCTGCCGCCGGTGAAGGGAAACACGCGCTCGGTATTGATTGCGTCGGTGCCGTTCAGCGCATCGTAATAGTCGTTCAGCACGTTGATGCCGCCGTGCGCGACCAGCGCAAAGACTACGGTCATGGTGCCCGTCAGCGCATTGACGGCGACCCCGCTGGCATAGGCGGTGGCGAGCCCGATCAGCGCGGCGACCAACGTTACCGAAAGGAATGGCGGGCGCGTGGCAACGACGTACCGGATTGCGGGGTTTGGCAGTGCCGCAAGGGTAGGCTCAGCGGGTGGCATCGCACTTTTCTCCTGACGCGGAATTATGGGGCAGTCCGCCGAATGCAATGCTCGGTTGCGGCCCCATAACCCCCGAAAAATCCTACAAAGGCCGTATGGTAACGGGTAGGATACAACTGTGGCGGCTGGCAGCACTACTACAACATGGAGGGGCCAGCGCCAACGCCGTGTGGCCCTCTTGATCCAAGTCAACGGGACCCTCGGCCAATCCGGGGTATCGTGCTGGGGCGGAAAACGCCGGGGGTGTCAACGGAATTACCCGGTCGCACGCTTATCCTGCGGGCAGTTAGACTGTCCAAATTTGCCGCCCAGCGCGGTGCCATTCTGGAGGATGCAAGGATGAAATCGATGATGATGTTGGCGCTGACGACGATGGCGCTCGCCGCAGCGGGGACGGCAGTCGCCCAGGATCAGAGCGCACTCGCCAAGAGCAGCGGCTGCCTCAACTGCCATGATGTCGATGCGAAGAAAATGGGGCCGTCGTTCAAGTCCGTCGCAGCCAAGTACAAGGGGAAAGCCGATGCCGAGGCCATGCTGGTGACGAAAGTGTCGACGGCGAATGGCCACCCGAAAGTCAGCGCCTCGCCGGACGACGTCAAGGCGCTGGTCAAATGGGTCCTGGCGATGTGATGCACGACTTTAAGGGCCCGAGGTGAACGTGGAGGGCCACGCAGCAAAGGAAAAGCCGGCTCGCGCCGGCTTTTTTTCGGCTCCGCGAAGCGCCTGGGGACGCCCGCATTGCCTAAAACACTACGAATGCCTTAACCTCAACAGTATCAATCCTACGCCCTTGATCGCGCCCGATATTGATCCAGGGCAAACCAGGGTCAGATGCGCTCGTTACCCTGCCCGCGCGGCCATTGATGCAGGTCAACGCCATTGACGGGCGCCGGAATCATTCTACAGCGCGATGAGTCCTCTCTGGATTTCGCTGCTGATGCTGGCCTCCTTCGCGGCCTTCGGGTTCCTCGCCGCGAGGAAGCTTCGTATCGTCACGCATCTTCAGCCGGACGTCCGCTGGGACCATCCGGCGGCGCGTCTGCTCAGCGTGGCGACCAACGGCTTCCTGCAGTTCCGGATGATCCGGCGGGACTGGAAGCCCGGCGTGATGCATGCGGTCATCTTCCTGGGCTTCATGGCGCTGCTCGCGCGCAAGATCCAGCTGATCGGCATCGGCTACTACGAGCCGTTCACGTTTCCCGGAATCGCCGGCGGCCTGTTCGCCGCCTTCAAGGACGTCGTGGAACTTGCCGTGCTGGCTGCGCTTGCCTACGCGTTCTGGCGGCGCTACGTGCAGCGGCCGGTGCGGCTCGAGACGAATCGCGAGGCGCTGCTGATCCTGGCGCTGATCACCGCGATCATGATCACCGATTTCCTCTTCGACGGCTTCCGGTTCGCGCTGTTCGCGGCCAGCGACCCGGGGATAGCGCACGAACGCGCATTTGCCTTCGCCGGAAGCCGCGTCGGCGACGCACTGTCGGCGCTGTCGCCGGAGGTGCTGCGGGCCGGCTACGCCCTGTCGTACTGGGCTCAGCTTCTGGTCGTGTTCGCGTTCCTGGTCATCCTGCCTCTGGGCGAGCATTTCCACATCGTGACCGCGCTGCCCACGTTGTTCTTTCGCCGCGGCCGTCCTGCCAACCAGGTGCCTTCGGTCGACCTCGAGAAGATGCTGAGCGACGACGCCGACGCAAGCGAACTTCGCCTGGGCATAGCCACCGCGAAGGACCTCACGTGGAAAGAGGGGCTGGACGTTTTCACGTGCACCGAGTGCGGCCGGTGCAAGGATGCCTGCCCGACGTTTCTCACGGCCAAGCCGCTGTCGCAAAAATGGGTGCACGACAGCCTCAAGCACCATCTGCTGGAACAGCGCGAACACATCGTCAACGCCGAACCGGCTGCCGATGCGCTGCCGCCTCTTGTTGGCGGCGTGATCAGCGAGGACACGCTATGGGCATGCACGACATGCGGCTACTGCGAAGCGGCCTGCCCGATCGAACTCGAGCACCTGCCGCGATTCTTCCGGATGCGCCAGCACCGGGTGATGATGGACGGGGAGTTCCCGCACGAACTGAAGGCCGTCTTCGCGGCCTATGAATCGCAGAGCAATCCGTGGGGGCTTCCCGCGGACACGCGCGCCGACTGGACGCGCGATCTTGGCGTGCCGGTCATCTCCACGCCCGAGCAGATGCAGGAGCTCGATTACCTCTATTACGTCGGCTCCGCCGAGTCCTTCGACCCGCGCGGCCAGAAGGTCGCGCGCGCCATTGTCGACATTCTGCGCGAGGCAGGCGTCAGGTTCGGCATACTCGGTGTGGTCGAGACGTCGACCGGGGAATGCGTACGTCGCGTCGGCAACGAGATGCTGTTCCAGCAATTGGCGGCGACGCTGGTCGGCACTCTCAATGGGATCGGTGCCACCCGAATCGTCACCGGCGACCCGCACGCGTTCAATTCGCTGCGCAACGAATATCCGGAGTTCGGCGGCAACTATGAAGTGATCCACCATACGCAGCTCATCGCGCAGCTGCTCACGGAAGGCAGGATCCGGATCGAAGCGGGCTTCGAGCGCGTCATTTATCACGAACCCTGCTATCTCGGCCGGCACAACGGAGAATTCGAGGCTCCGCGCGCGATCATCCGCCGGGTGACGAAGGACGCGCCGCTGGAATTCGACCTGTCACGCGAAAAGGCGATGTGTTGCGGCGCCGGCGGCGGACGGATGTGGCTCGAAGAAAAGATCGGCAAGCGGATCAACATCACGCGTGTTGAACAGGCGCTGCCGCACGCGCCACAGGTCATAGCGACCGCCTGTCCGTATTGCGCGGTGATGATGTACGACGGCGTATCGGCGCTGGGAAAAACGGACCAGATTGCCGTCCGCGACATCGCGGAACTGGTCGCCGCTTCGATGCTGCGCAAGGGCGCGGATCCCGGCAATCCCCTGCCCTCGTTAGAGAGCGGTTGATCCAAGTCAAGCCCGTGACCGAGGGAAAGTGTCAACATTTCGGCAAGCTCTCGCCGTTGCGATGCGCGTCATTTGTTTGCAGTCAACGGCAGTTGCCAATCCACGCGCACTGCACGGAAACCCGATGACCACCGTCCGCTCGATTGCCGCCATTTGCGCGTTGGTGGTACCCCTGCTCGTCTCAGCGGCCCCGGTCCGGTCGGCTGCGCCCGCCCCCGCGCCGGTCGCTGGCGTAAACGAAACCTGCCTGATGTGTCACGCCGACAAGGACGCGAAAAGCGCTGCCGGCAAGTCCATCGCGGTCGACACGGCGAAATTCACGGCGTCTGTGCATGGTGAACTGAAGCTCAAGTGCACCGACTGCCACGCCGACGTTTCGGCCGACAAGCTGCCGCATCCCGAGAAGCTCAAGCCCGTCAACTGCGCGACCTGCCACGACAAGGCGGTCAAGGAATACGCGGGCACCGTGCATGCGATTGCGCGCAAGGACGGAAACGACGTCGCCGCGACCTGCATCGATTGCCACGGGACGCACGACATCAAGCGCCCGAAGGATCCGACGTCGCCGACGCACCACCTGAACCTCGTCGCCACCTGCACGAAGTGCCACGGCAGCGAAGCCGTCATGACCAAGGGCAAGCTTCCGAGCGGCAATATCGGCAGCAAGTTCGATGACAGCATCCACGGCAAGGCGCTCAAGTCCGCGGCGGCGATGTCCGCGCCGGAGTGCACGGACTGCCACGGCGCGCACAGCATCCACTCGAAGTCGGATCCGCAAAGCAAAGTCTCGCGCGCGCGCATCCCCGAGACCTGCGGCTCGTGCCACAAGCCGGAGCGCGACGCGTACATGAAGGGCATGCACGGCAAGCTGCGGCAGGACGGCGTGCTGGCCTCGCCAGGGTGCACGGACTGCCACTCGGCGCACGGCATCCAGCAACACGAAACGCCCAAGTTCCAAACCGAGGTGATCAAGGAGTGCGGTAACTGCCACACCGAGTACATCTCGACCTATCGTGACACGTTCCACGGTCAGGTGACGGCACTGGGCTACGCGCGTATGGCGACCTGCGCATCCTGCCATGGTGCACACGAGGTGCTGCCGGCGTCGAACCCCGCGTCGAAGGTGTCGAAGCAGAACCGCCTTGCGACATGCCAGAAATGCCACGCCGGCGCGAGCGCGAATTTCGCGAGCTTCGATCCGCACGCAAACAAGCACGACAAGGCGCGCGATCCGATCTATTACTACGCTGCGAAGTTCATGGAGCTCCTGCTCTTCGGCGTGTTCGCGTTCTTCGGCATCCACACGGTGTTCTGGCTTTACCGCGAGGTGCGCGAGAAGCTGGCGGGCCGCAACGGCAAGGGAGGCCACTGATGGCCATCGCAACGGGCAATCCGGCCGGCACGCCCGCCGGCGGCCAAACGGGATCGGCGAGCGTGATGCAGCGCTACTACCGGCGCTTCACGGCGCTCGAGCGGGTCATGCACGCGGCACTGATGCTGACATTCGTCGGCTGCGCGCTGTCCGGCTTGCCGCTGCTTTACGCGGACAAACCCTGGGCGACGACGCTCGCCCGCATCCTCGGCGGCTTCGAAGGCGCCGGATTGATCCACCGCATCTGCGCCTTCGTCATGATCGTCGTGTTCACGACCCACGTCGCGACGGTGTTCTACAAGGCGATCGCGGGCGGGCGGCTGATGAAGATCCTCTGGGGCCCCGACTCGATGGTGCCGCAGCTGCAGGACGGCATCGACATCTGGCGCAACTTCAAGTGGTTCATCGGACGCGGCCCACAGCCGCAGTTCGACCGCTGGACGTACTGGGAGAAGTTCGACTACTGGGCGGTGTTCTGGGGGATGTTCATCATCGGCGGCTCGGGGCTGCTGCTGTGGTTCCCGGTCTTCTTCTCGAAGCTGCTGCCGGGCTGGATGTTCAACATCGCGGCGCTCGTCCACGGCGAGGAGGCGCTGCTTGCCGTCGGCTTCATCTTCACGTTCCACTTCTTCAACGGCCACGTGCGGCCCGCCAAGTTCCCGATGGATACGGTGATCTTCACCGGACGCATTTCCGAGCACGAAATGAAGGGGGAGCGCGCGGCCCAGTTCGAGCGGTTCGCGCGCGAGGGGCGGCTGGCGGCCGACGAGGCGCCGCCGCCCACCGCGGAATCGCGGTGGTTCGGCTGGGTCGTCGGCGGCACGGCGCTCGCGCTTGGCATCCTCGCGATCGTCCTGATCGTCTACAGCATCTTCTCGTAGCGGAAGTTCCGCCGCTCCAACAGCGAGTTCTCGCCTGGACATCGGGAACCGGACTTGAAATCCGGGGTTTGGTGGCCGTCCGCTGTTTGCTTCGCCAGGACTCCCGCCCATCTGGGTCCAGTTGGCGATCGGCCTAGCGTGCCGCGGAAGCGTTGAGGATCAACAAAGGGTCCCGCCGGCAAAAATGGACTGCCGAAGCACCGCTCCGTTGCGGCCCGGCCGCCGCAGGCATTGAGTCAACGTACAGGTGCCGGATTGCGGTCCGGGGCCGCGACGCCCGTACCCCGGCCCAGGACCCCCGTCGTCAGTCGGCGGACGGCCGTTCGATCTCGCGCCGCAACTTGACCGCCGTCGGCACCCGCGAGAACCATATCTGGTACATGGACAGAACCCACATGGTCGCGAAACTGAGACCCATGATGGCACCTGCGCCCATCGTCATCAGCGCGAACGGATGGTAGACCTTGATCAGGTACCACGAAGCGACGTCCATCGCGATGGCCAGGAAGGGCAGCGCCATGATCGTGCTCTTGAGCCAGATCGGTCGCACGTAGGCGTGGCCGAAGATCAGGCCCATCAGGAAGAAGATGAAGGTCATGCCGAACATGTGAATGTGCGACACGCGAACGAGCGTAAAGACATCGGTCCCCGTATCCTGCTCGGTGAGCTTCTTCACGCCTTCGTAACTGCTCAGGTTCGATAGGTGGGGGTTGCCGCCGTCATGGCAGGCCAGGCAGCGTTGCTCGAATATTCGCTTGATGTCCGTATCGTAAGCCTCGCGGTCCGCCCCCTTCTGTGCCCAACCGACGAGCTTGCTGAGCTCCTCCGGCGGGAGCATCGCCGACATGGGTCCGCGCAGGGCGGCCTCCAGGCGCGAGGACTTGCCGCTGCCGCTGTACACAATGACCACATCCTCATAGGTCAGACCTGGCTTCCCGTCGCGCCCCGCCGTCGTGTGAAACAGGTAGATAAGGGCGAATAGGTACCCTATCCCGAGTATCAGCAGCGCGCCCGTGTAGAGGACGCGCACGCTGGTGGGCAGCTCCGAAAAATGCAGGTAGTGGGGATGAAGCTGGGCTTGGGGTTGGGGTTGGTCCATTGTCCTGTTTCCGTCAGTCTCGCTGGGAGGCACGCATCAAGGGAATCAATTCCGGTAGCAGCCGGGTGTCGGAGCCCGCATGCCGACGCGGTTCAGGCGCACCTGTGCGGCCCGTGGCCCGTGAAGCCGGCGTCAGCGTCGCATTCACTTCGCTGCCGGCAGGATCAGGTACATGACGCTGCGCGCGCGCTGGCGGGCGTAGAAGGCGGCAATGCCTTCGATCTCCGCGTCCGTCAGCACGTGGGACATCGAGGCCATCGCAGCGCTCTTGCGCTCCTCTTTCTGGTAAGCGTGCATGACGCGCTCCAGATAGTCGGCGCGCTGGCCGGCGAGTGCGGGAGAGCGAGGGTCGGTGCTGTTGCCGTTGCTGCCGTGACAGCGGTCGCATCGCTCCACCCACTCGGCTATCGTCAGAGGCTTGCGCACCTTGGGCGCCTGTGGCTGCTGCGCGGCGTAGTAGGCGCCCATGTCGCGAACCTTGTTGTCGTCGAGGCCCGCTGCCGGTCCGGTCATGGTCGGGTCGGCGCGCGATCCGCTCTTGTACGCCTTCATCGCAGCGCCGAAGTACTCCGCATCCTGGCCCGCGATGCTGGGCATCGCAGGATTCGTGCTCACTCCCGTATCACCGTGGCAGCCGGCGCAGCCTTCCGCGGCGGCTTTGCCCGCGGCCTGGTTGCCCGGTGCGGGCGTCTGTGCCTTGCCGGGTTTCTGGAGGGCGTAGTACAGCGCGAGGTTGTTAAGGTCCGTTTCGCTGAGGCCGGCGGCCAGCGTCTTCATCACTTCATGTTTGCGCTGACCACTCTTGTACGCGTTCATCGCCGCGACGAAGTACTTGGGATCGAAACCGACCAGGTTCGGCATGCCGGCCATCTTGCTTATTCCGGTGTCACCGTGGCATCCCGAACAGCCGGCCGCTGCCGCCTTGCCGGCGCTGACCGGGTCGAGCTTAACCGGCGCGGATTTGCCCGCGGGCGCGGCACGGGGCGGCGCCGGCGGGACGGGCTCCAGGCTGCCATAGTAGGCTGCGACCTTCATCAGCGCGTCGTCGCTCAGGAACTTGACTGCGCCGCTCATCGGGTTGGTGCCGCGGCCGCCGTTCTTGTAGACAAGCGTCTCGACGTGGAGATAAGGGGCACGCTGGCCGGCGATGTGCGGGACCCCTTCGCCGGTACTCGCGCCATCCATGCCATGGCACTGGGCGCAGGAGGCCGCGGCAACCTTCTTCCCTTCGGCGATGTCCTGCGGCGTCGCGTAGGCCGCACGCAGATCTGCGTTTGCAGCAGTAACGGTGACCGATTGGGCCATGCCTTCCGGTGAAAGGGTGCCGGCGACCCAGCCCAGAAAGACGGTCGTCAGGAATATAGTTCGCGCGCTTGGCTGCATCGATCGTGCTTTGGAAGTTGTCGGAGTCGTGCGAAGTGGTCGTTTGATCTGCGAATCGAGACGTCGCCGTTCAGATGTCCGGTGCCGGGAACTGCGGCAATGACACGGCGCGACGCTCGCTGAAGGCGGCAGGAATCGTAGCATGACTCGCGCGTTGCGTCACGGACCGTAGTCCGGCGGGCGCACGGCTTCGGCGCACCGGGCGCCTGGTCCACTCTAACGGCCCGGACGTTGACTTGCCTCAACTCCGCGCGGGCTCACGTGTGCTCGAATGACGCGTCGGCGCAACCTGTGCCCGATCGCCGCAGCCCCTCACGGGATTGCAACGACGCGGTCGGAAATGGGGCTGCGCACGGAGGGTGGCGCGGCGACCCGTTCCGCACACTGCTCCGCGCCAAAGGCTTCACGCGCTGACCGGGAAAATGAGCATGCCCAAACACGTCGTTCGATTGCTTTCCATCATGGCTGCCGTGCTGGTGCTCGCGCTCGTTGCGAAGTGGTTGTTCACGCCGGAGTCGTTCTACAGGTTCGGCCACTACCGGGCCAACTCCGTGGTCGAGGTCGCTGCACTCGAGCCGGTCTACCAGACGCCGAATTATTGCAAGACCTGTCATGCCGAAAAGTATGCCCAGTGGTCAGCGGGCAACCACAAGAGCGTGATCTGCGAGACGTGCCACGGTCCGGCGCTTGGACACCCCCAGAACGGCAAGCTGCCGATACCCGCCGACTCGAGAAAGCTGTGCACGCTCTGCCATGAGGCGATGGCGGGACGGCCATCGACGCAGCCGCAGATTCAAGTGGCCGAGCACGGCGCCGGGCAGCAATGCGTGATGTGTCACAACGCACACTCGCCAAAGATCGCGGCCGCTGCGGTGAAAGTGGCCGGTGACTCCGCGGCCGGCAAGCGGCGTGCGGCGTCGTGCGCGAGTTGCCACGGTGCCGACGGGATCAGCCCGAACGAGACGTGGCCGAGCCTCGCCGGCCAGAGCGCGCAGTATCTCGTGAAGATCATGGCCGCCTACAAGTCCGGCGAACAGAAGGACGTGGCGATGACCCCGCTTGCGCAGGACCTGTCGGACGCCGACATCCAGGATCTCGCCGTCTATTTCGCGGGACTCCCCTGCAAGAGCGCCGGGGCCGGCAAGGGCGGAAACGCAACGGCCGGAAAGACGCTCGCCAAGAACTGTGCTTCCTGTCACGGCGAGACCGGCATCGCGACCAACCGTGCCTGGCCGATCATCGCCGGCCAGACGCCGGGGTATGTGACGAACGTCCTCAAGGCGTTCCGGGCCGGACTTCGCAAGGACCCGATGATGGCAGGCGTCTCGCGGGGCCTGAGCGACGCCGATATCGCCAACCTCGCCGCGTACTACGCCGGTCAAAGCTGCAAGGCGGACAACCAGGGAAAGACCAAACAATGACGATCGAAGCGATTTCCTCCCTCGTCGCGCGGCGCCGCTTTCTGAGCAGGATCGGTCTCGCCACCTGTGCCGGTGTGATCACGGGAGCCGGGGCGCTCGGCGTCGCTCGCACGGTCTGCGCGAAGACGGAAACCCCCGCCGCGGGCGAGTCGTTTCCGACGAAGGACTACGACTGGACCAAACACCAGTGGGCCTTCGGCGTCGACGCCACGAAGTGCATCGGCTGTCTGCGCTGCGTCGAAGCGTGCAAGAACGAGAACCACGTCCCCGGCAATGCGCACCAGTTCCGCACCTGGGTCGAGCGTTACGTCTACATCGAAGGCGAAGAGAAAGCCCGCATCGACAGCCAGCAGGATCCCGTGAACATCGCCGCCTCAGGATCGCAGAAGGAGTACCGGTTTGCCGATCGCTACAAGGATGCGAAGGTGGAGAAGGCCTTCTTCGTGCCCAAGCTGTGCAATCAGTGCGAGAACCCGGCCTGCGTGCAGGTATGCCCTGTCGGCGCGACGTACAAGACGAAGGACGGTGTGGTGCTGATCGACGAGAAGCGCTGCATCGGCTGCCGGTACTGCGTCCAGGCATGTCCCTACGGCGCCCGCTACTTCGACGAGGAACGAGGGGTGCCAGACAAGTGCACGTGGTGCTATCACCGGATCACGAAGGGACTGCAGCCCGCCTGCGTCGAGGCCTGCCCGGTCGGGGCACGGGTATTCGGCGATATCCGTGACCAGGGTAGCCCCGTCAGCCTGTTCGTGCGCAACAACCGCGTCCAGGTGCTCAAGCCCGAATCCGGCAATGCGCCGCAGGTCTTCTACGTGGGCATCGACAGGGAGGTGAACTAATGGAACCCCTCATTCACTTCGCGCCCTACATCGGGTGGGTCTATCCGAACGAAACGGTGATCGAGTGGACCATCCTCCTTGCGGTATACCCGTACCTGACGGGACTGGTCGCCGGGGCGTTCACGGTGTCGAGCCTCTACCAGGTCTTCGGATTCGAGCGGCTGCGGCCCGTCGCGCACCTTGCCCTGCTCACATCGTTGTGCTGCATGCTGTTCGTGCCCCTGCCACTGCTGCTGCACCTCGGGCACCCGGAGCGGGCGTTCAACGCGATGATCACGCCACACCTGACGTCGGCAATGGCCATGTTCGGTTTTTTCGCGACGTTCTACGTCGTCCTGCTGATGCTGGAGATCTGGTTCACCTATCGGCCGTACATCGTCGAGCAAGCACAAAAGAGGGCGGACCTTTTGGGCAAGGTGTATCGGCTGCTGACGCTGGGCTCGCATGACGTTTCCGAGAGCGCGCTGCGCGTGGACAGGAAGTGGATCTTCTGGCTCGCCGTCATCGGCATTCCCGGGGCCCACGGCCTGCACGGGTACGTGGGCTTCCTGTTCGGCTCGCTGAAGTCGCGCGAGTGGTGGTCCTCCGACCTCATGCCGGTCATCTTCCTGTTCTCCGCGATCATCTCCGGCGTCTCGCTGCTCATCGTCCTCTATGTCGTGTCGTGCAAGGTGCGCAAGGTTCCGATCGAAGTGGATTGCGTCAAGGGTCTTGCCTACACCGTGTGGGCGTTCATCATGGTGGCGCTGCTGCTCGAGGCGCTGGAATTCGCCAACATCGTCTACAAGGGCCGCGAGGGCGTGGACATGATCATGGAGTTCGTCAAGGGTCCGCTGCTCGTCCCGTACTTCGTCCTCCAGTTCGGCGTCGGCGCAGTCTCCCCGTTCCTGATCCTCTCGTACATGATCTGGCGGGGCACGACCGGAAGGGCGCTCGTTTTCGGCGTGACTTTGAGCGCGTGCCTCGTGCTGATGTCGGTATTCATGATGCGCTGGAACGTGGTCATCGGCGGACAGGAGATCTCCAAGACGGGCAAGGGGCTGCTGTCCTACCACCTGCCATTCTTCGGACAGGAAGGCGCGCTCATGGCGCTCGTCCTGACGCTCGCGCCAATCGCGGTGTTGCTTGGAATGATCCGCCTGTTCCCGCCATGGCACGACAAGGCAGGCCACGCTGCGGTCGCGGTATCCTGAGGGCGGAGAGGAACCCGCGTATCGCGGCGAAAGGGCGCCACAACGCTGGCCGCGACGGCCCGGGCGGCAGACGCGGCACAGGTTCTCGCGCGCGGAAGCCGCCGGTTGCGGCAGACATCCACGGATCTCGCCGCCGCGCCGATCGCATCCGTTGTTATCATATGCACGAATAAATGCGGTATACAAAGGCTTGGCCGCTTGACCGAGACCCGATCGGCGGAATCGCCGCTGGAGCCGGAATTCGGAACCACCTATCGTCAGGATTCGCGATGAAAACCATCTTATTTGGTCTTGTGTTGTCGCTGGCATTGCTTGGTTGCGGCAAGGAAAAGGAACCAACCGCCAAGTCCGTGACCGAAACGCCACCTCCGGCGGCGGCGGCGCCGGCTGCGGACATGGTGGCGGGCAAGGCCCTCGCCGAGAAAACCTGCAAGAGCTGCCATGGTCTGGACGGCAAGGGCGCGGGGCCGGCCATCCCGCATCTGGCGGCGCAGCGGGAGCGTTCGCTGGTTGCCTCGCTCAAGGAGTACAAGGATGGGAAGCGTACGCACTCAGGGCTGCGCGATATCGTCGCGAAGATGACCGACGCGGACATCCGGAACATCGCTGCCTACTATGCCGCGCAACCGCCGGTCACCGGTGCCGCCGCACTCGACATAACGCATTCGAATCCCTATGAGCAGGGCAAGAAGCTCGCCGAAGGCTGCGCGAAGTGCCATGGGGCGGATGGAAACGCCACCACCCGCGGAACGCCGACCCTGGCCGGCCAGCAGCCGGCCTACCTCGTCGCCGCAATTCACGAATACCACCGGGGTGACCGTGAGAAGGGCTCGATGAGATCGATGATGCGCGAGTCGGACCGGCTGGAACTGGAGAACCTGGCGATCTATTACTCTGCCCAGACGCCGGTTCAGCGTCCCGCCCCCGCGCGAGGCGACGCGGCGGCCGGCGAAAAGCTCAGCACCATGTGCGGCGGTTGCCATGGCGCCATGGGAGTGAGTCGCGACGCTGCCACGCCAAGCCTGGCGGGTCAGGATTTCGACTACCTGCTCAAGGCAACCAAGGCGTACTGGACGACCCGCAAGAGCTGGGGCATGCAGCGCTACGTCGCCGGGCTCGGCGAAAAAGACGTCGAAAACATCGTCGCCTATTATGCGGCGCAGAAGCCGCTGGCGGCTGCCAAGATACCGGGTCCCACCGACGAGTTGGCGGCGAAATGCAACCGTTGCCACGATGACGAAAGCAACCTTTCTATGGTCGCCCCGAAACTCAAGGGTCAGGACAGGGATTACCTGATCATGGCGATGCGGGAGTATCGGGACGACAAGCGGGAAAGCTCCGCCATGCACCGGATGAGCTTCCCGTACAGCAATGCGATGATCGAGAGCATCGCGACCTGGTTCGCGAAACAGCCGGCGAAATAGGCGTTGACGGGCGCCATCGAGTGAGGGTGTCGCGTGCGAATGCCGAAACCGCTGCGTCGGCGTTGATGGGCTTCGTCAGGTAGTAAGTCAGGCCGCGGTCGCATCGACTCCATAGCAAAGAATAAGCCGGCTTTCGCCGGCTTATTCTTTGATGCGGGTCAGCGGGGCATCATTGCGACAGCACCCACTTGACGAGCGACTTCAAATCGTCGCCCGACGCCTTGACCGCTGGGTGGCCCTTGGCCGCGCCAATGTTCGCCACGAGCATTGCTTCCGCGTCCGCCTTGCCCTTGTACTTGGCGGCGATGTCCTTGAATGACGGCCCCATCTTCTTGGCGGTCATGTCGTGACAATTCATGCACCCGCTGCTCTTGGCAAGCGCTTCCTGCGCATTCGCCATGCCCGATGCCGCAATGCCGGCAACGGCGATGACCGCGATGACGATCGACTTCATATCTTCTACTCCTTCTCGTTTGTGAGGCGCCCATTGCCCCGGCAGACCGCGATCGGACAAAAACGTCTCGCGACAACTGCCCGACGTTGACCAATCGCCTGCTAGATAAACACGCGAGCAGGTTGTTCGTTTTGACAGGCGTCAAGATCGCGCCGGATAGGTTTGCAGCAGGCGTACTGGCCAATTCCTATAAACTACCCGGATGAACCCTCTTACGCCCGCGGATCGCCGCGCGTTGCGCGCCAAGGCGCACCACCTGCAGCCGGTCGTCACCATCGGCCAGCACGGCCTCACCGCGGCGGTCCTGCACGAAGTCGATCTCGCGCTTCTGAAACACGAACTGGTCAAGGTGCGCGTGTTCAGTGACGAGCGCGAACAACGCGAGGCGATGCTGACACAGGTATGCGCGGACATGGACTGTGCGGCCGTCCAGCACGTAGGCAAGGTGCTCGTCCTCTGGCGACCCAACCCTGAATTGAAGAAACCCGCGCCGCGGCCGGCCCGGCCCGCGACCAAGCCGGGGGCCAAACGCCCCAAGGCGTCGCGTACCGGCCCGCGCACGCCGCTCGATCCGGTGCGTGAACGCCGCCGCGGCACGCAGTCGGACAACGTGCCTGCCGGCAAGGGAACCCGCGGGGCGGCGCGTTTCGCTGCACCTGCAGATGAATTCAAGCTGCCGGTCCGCCGCGCGCGCGAAGCGCCGGCGGCCCACGGTCAATTTGGCGGCGCCACGGGGACGTCGCGGCAAAAGATCCGCGCACGCGGCGCCGCGGCACCGGCGTTCGGCGATGCCGCGGGCCCGCGCGGGGAAGGGGCTACCGCCAGACGGAAGTCGACGTTCACCCCGAAGACCAAACCCAAATCGTTTGGCGCAAAGCCCAATCCCCGCGAGGCCTGGGCCAGGAAGCGGCCTGAGGGCAGCGCAAATCCGGCGAGCGGCACGCCCCGCCGCCGGCGAAAAGCATAACGCCGGGGCATTAGGGAACCTCTGATCAAGTGTCACGTGGAGCGCGTTTGCGTGCAATGCGGATGGATGGGAGCCGGGCGACGCCGGCCGTAGTTCATCCTACGATCCAAGGCGCCCGGCGAACCAGGCGCCGCATTTCACGCAAACCCTTCGGGACGGGGTTTTCCGGGGCGCTGGCTCATTTGGCAACTGAGTCTCTCAGCTCCCCAATAGTACGCACTATTGGTGTCGCCTCGCTTCGCGCCATCATCCCCGGAAACCCGCCGTCGCGCCCGCGTGACACTTGATCAGAGGTTCCTTAGCGCCAGCGGCGTTGGCCCGCCTCGTCTTCCACACGTGATGGATACCCGTCGACCGCTGGACGGAACGGCGATCGCGCTGATGTTCGTGCTGTCCGCGCTCTGGGGATTCCAGCAGGTCGCCATCAAGTTCGCCGAGCCCGGCGTATCGCTGGTGATGCAGGGCGCGATTCGATCGGGCATCGCGTGTCTGCTCGTGCTCGTCTGGGCGCGCTGCCGGCGAATTGCGCTTTGGCAGCGGGACGATACTCTGGTGCCGGGAATGGTCGCCGGGCTGCTGTTCGCCGGCGAATTCGCGCTGATCTACGCGGGCCTTGCCTACACCACCGCGGCCAGGATGATCGTCTTCATCTATCTGGCGCCCGTCCTTACCGCTTTGGGACTTTCCTGGTACCTCCCGAGCGAGCGGCTGCGCCCCGGCCAATGGGTGGGAGTGGCTCTTGCATTCGCCGGCATCGTGGCGGCGTTTGCGGAGGGCTTCGGCGCGAATCGGGCTACGTTGCTGGGCGACACGTTGGGCGTCCTTGCCGCGATCGGCTGGGCCGCGACTACCGTGGTGATTCGCGCAACCTCGCTCTCTCGCATCGCGGCGACGCGTGTCCTGTTTTATCAGTTGGCGGTCTCGGCAGCGCTGTTGCCGCTGGTGTCGCTGGCGTTGCGCGAACCGGGGATCAGTCATGTCACGCCCGTGACTGTGGCGAGTCTCGCCTACCAGGCCATCGTGGTCGCGTTTGCGAGCTATCTCGCATGGTTCTGGCTGTTGACGCGCTACCTGGGCGGACGGCTGACGGTATTCGCGTTTCTGACGCCGCTGTTCGGCGTGGCGTTCGGGCACTTCGTACTGGGTGACCGCATCACACTCGCGTTCCTCGCGGCCGTTGCCTTGGTTGGTGCCGGTATCGCGCTGGTCAACGCACGTGCCCCGGCGACATAGATCTAGCCATAGCGGACCGCGAGGACGTCGTAGTGGCGCACGCCACCGGGCGCCTGCACGTCGGCGGTGTCGCCTTCGCTCCTGCCGATCAGCGCCCGCGCAATGGGCGAACTCACGGAAATCTTGCCGTGCTTGATGTCGGCCTCGTCGTCGCCGACGATCTGATAGGTGACTCTTTCGCCACTGCCGGCATCTTCGAGGTCCACCGTCGCGCCGAACACAACGCGGCCATCGGCGTCGATCGACGCCGGATCGATCACCTGCGCATTGGCGAGCTTCGACTCGACCTCGGCGATGCGGCCCTCGATGAAGCCCTGCCGCTCCTTCGCGGCATCGTAATCGGCATTCTCGGAGAGATCGCCATGGGAGCGCGCTTCCGCGAGCGCCTGGATGACCGACGGCCGCTCGGTCGTTCTCAATCGGTGCAGTTCAACCTTGAGACGCTCGGCGCCTGCAATGGTCATTGGTACTTTTGCCATGATCAACTCACTTCAGGTTCTTGAACCACAGAGAACACAAAGAGCACAGAGAAAACCGAGCACACTTTCAGGCACATAGACGTCGCGGAATAGCACTAGAGCGTTTGTGGTCTCATGCGCAAGAGCGACGCCGAATTGCCGTTCTCTGTGTTCTCAGTGTCCTCTGTGGTTAAAGATTTTCAAATCATTGCAGCCGCTCGTGCAGCTGCTGGATCGAATAGGGCGTAAGGCCGCGCATCACGCGCATGCCGATCGCCGCGGCGCGAGCGCCGGCAAGCGTCGTATAGGTCGGAATCTGGTCGACCAGCGCCGCGCGGCGGATCTGGTAGCTGTCCTGGATCGCCGCGCGCTTTTCCGCGACAGTGTTGACGACCAGCGCGATCTCGTCGTTCTTCATCATGTCGACAATGTGCGGCCGCCCTTCGGCCACCTTGTTCACGATCGCCACCGGCACGCCCGCCAGCGACAGAGCGGTCGCGGTCCCCCTGGTTGCGACCAGTGCAAAACCGAGATCCGCGAGCATCTTTGCGATCTCGACGACCTTCGCCTTGTCGGCGTTCTTGACGCTGATGAACGCCCGCCCGCCCTCCGGCAACTTGACGCCCGCGGCGAGCTGGCTCTTGACGAAGGCCTCGCCGAACGACTCGCCCACGCCCATCACTTCACCGGTGGACTTCATTTCCGGCCCGAGAATGGTGTCCACGCCGGGAAACTTGATGAACGGAAAGACGGCTTCCTTCACAGAAAAATAGGGCGGCACGATTTCCCCCGCCTCGCCTTGTTGCGCAAGGGTGCGTCCAACCATGCAGCGCGCCGCGATCTTCGCCAGCGGTCGGCCCGTCGCCTTCGACACATAGGGCACCGTGCGCGACGCGCGCGGATTCACCTCAAGCACGTAGACGACGGCGCGGTCGTGTTCGTCGTGCTGAATCGCGAACTGGACATTCATGAGGCCGACGACGTTGAGTCCTCGTGCCATCGCCACGGTCTGGGTCCGCAATTCTTCCTGGATTTCAGCCGACAGCGAATACGGCGGCAGCGAGCACGCCGAGTCGCCGGAATGCACGCCCGCCTGCTCGATGTGCTCCATGATGCCGCCGATGAGCACGTCCGTTCCGTCACAGATGGCGTCGACGTCGACTTCGGTCGCGTCGCTCAAGAAACGATCGAGCAGGACCGGCGAATCGTTGGACACGCTGACCGCCTCGCGCATGTAACGCTCGAGGTCCCGCTGCTCGTGCACGATCTCCATTGCGCGCCCGCCCAGGACATACGACGGCCGCACCACCAGCGGATAGCCGATCTCGGTGGCTGCGGCCATGGCGGCTTCCTCGGTGCGCGCCGTGCGGTTCGGCGGCTGCTTCAGCCTCAGGCGGTGCAGCATCTGCTGGAAGCGCTCGCGATCCTCGGCCATGTCGATCATGTCCGGTGTGGTACCGATGATCGGAACGCCGAATTTTTCGAGGTCCCGCGCAAGCTTCAGCGGCGTCTGCCCGCCATACTGGACGATCACGCCCCACGGCTTTTCAACGTGGACGATCTCGAGCACATCCTCGAGCGTCACCGGTTCGAAATACAGACGGTCCGACGTGTCGTAGTCGGTGGATACGGTTTCGGGATTGCAATTGACCATGATGGTCTCGAACCCGTCCTCGCGCAGCGCCATCGCGGCGTGGACGCAGCAATAGTCGAATTCGATGCCCTGCCCGATGCGGTTCGGCCCTCCGCCCAGCACGAGGACCTTTTTGCGGTCGCTGGGCTCCGCCTCGCACTCTTCCTCGTACGTCGAATACATGTACGCTGTCCCGGTCGCGAATTCCGCGGCGCAGGTGTCCACGCGCTTGTACACGGGCCGGATGCCGAGCGCATGCCGGCGCGCGCGCACATCGGTTTCCGTGACCTTGAACAGATAGGCAAGGCGGCGATCGGAGAACCCTTTGCGCTTCAATTCGCGCAGCTCTGCTGGAGTGATCGACTCGAGCGTGCGCTTGTCGAGTTTCAGTTCGAGATCGACGATTTCCTTGATCTGCGCCAGGAACCAGGGATCGATCCTGGTGTGCGCATGGACCTGGTCGAGCGTCATGCCGATGCCGAAAGCGTCGGCGACGTACCACAGCCGTTCGGCGCGCGGATACGCAAGCTCGTCCCCGATGGTTTCCGGGTCGACGGTCTTGAGGTTGAAGCCGTCCACGCCGACCTCGAGGCCGCGCAGCGCCTTCTGCAGCGACTCCTGGAACGTGCGGCCGATCGCCATCACCTCGCCCACCGATTTCATCTGCGTGGTCAGCCGGTCGTCGGCCTGCTTGAATTTCTCGAACGCGAACCGCGGCACCTTGGTGACGACGTAGTCGATTGTCGGCTCGAACGAGGCCGGGGTCTGCCCGCCGGTGATGTCGTTGCGCAATTCGTCGAGCGTATAGCCAACCGCCAGCTTCGCCGCGACCTTCGCGATCGGAAAGCCCGTCGCCTTGGAAGCCAGCGCCGACGACCGCGACACCCGCGGGTTCATCTCGATGACGATCATCCGGCCGTCTTCGGGGTTGATTGCGAACTGGACATTCGAGCCGCCCGTATCGACGCCGACTTCGCGCAGCACCGCGATCGAGGCGTCGCGCATGATCTGGTATTCCTTGTCGGTCAGCGTCTGCGCCGGCGCCACGGTGATCGAATCCCCGGTATGCACGCCCATCGGGTCGAGGTTCTCGATCGAGCAAACGATGATGCAGTTGTCCTTCTTGTCGCGGACAACCTCCATCTCGAACTCCTTCCAGCCCAGCAGCGATTCCTCGATCAGCAGTTCGTGCGTGGGCGAGAGGTCGAGCCCGCGCTTGCACATCTCGACGAATTCGTCCTTGTTGTAGGCGATGCCCCCGCCGGAGCCGCCCAGCGTGAACGACGGGCGGAGGACCGCGGGAAAGCCGATGTCGGCCTGCACTTCCAGCGCCTGTTCGATGTTGTGGGCAATGCCGGAACGCGCGCTGCCAAGGCCGATGCGCGTCATCGCGGCCTTGAACTTCTCACGATCCTCCGCCTTGTCGATCGCCTTCTTCGTCGCGCCGATCAGCTCGACGTCGAACTTGTTCAGGATACCCTCCCGCGCCAGATCGAGCGCGCAGTTCAACGCGGTCTGCCCGCCCATCGTCGGCAGCAATGCGTCCGGGCGTTCACGCTCGATGATCTTGGCGATCATCGGCCACGTGATGGGCTCGATATACGTGACGTCGGCCATCTCCGGGTCGGTCATGATCGTCGCCGGATTGCTGTTCACGAGGATGACGCGGTAGCCCTCCTCGCGCAGCGCGCGGCAGGCCTGGGCTCCCGAATAGTCGAACTCGCATGCCTGCCCGATGATGATCGGACCGGCGCCGATGACGAGAATGGATTCGATGTCGGTGCGTTTGGGCATGGCTACTTCTTCGCCATCAATTTCACGAAGCGATCGAAGAGATACTTGAGGTCATGCGGCCCGGGGCTCGCCTCCGGATGTCCCTGGAAACCGAACGCGGGACGATCCGTGCGCGCGATTCCCTGCAGGCTGCCGTCGAACAACGAGACGTGCGTGACCCGAACGTTGGCGGGCAGCGTCGCCGCATCCACGGCAAAGCCGTGGTTCTGACTCGTTATCAGCACCTGGCCGGTATCACGGTCGAGCACGGGATGATTTGCGCCGTGATGGCCGAATTTCATCTTGACCGTCCGCGCACCGGACGCCAAACCCAGCAATTGATGGCCAAGGCAGATGCCGAACGTCGGCATGCCGCTGTCGACGATTTCCCGGATGGCCGAGATCGCATAAGTGCAAGGCTCGGGATCGCCGGGTCCATTGGACAGGAACACGCCATCCGGTCGCAGTGCGAGCACGTCGCCGGCCCTGGTCTGCGCCGGTACGACAGTTACTTTGCAGCCCTTGTCGGCAAGTATGCGCAGGATATTGTGCTTGATGCCGTAGTCGCAGGCGACGACATGGAATTGGGCATCACGCGCCTCGCGGTACCCGCCTTCCAGCGCCCAGGCGCCCTGGCTCCAGTCGTAGCGTTGCGTACACGACACCACCTTGGCCAGGTCCAGCCCCGCCATGGACGGTGCCGCGTGCGCTTTCGCGATTGCATCCTTGGCCTCCGCCACGCCCAGCGTCGCCGCCGCAACGATGCAGCCATTCTGCGCGCCCTTTTCCCGCAGGATGCGCGTCAGCTTGCGGGTGTCGATGTCGGCGATGCCGATCACATTGTTATCGCGCAAATAGTCACCCAGCGTCCCCGTGGCGCGCCAACTGGATTGCACGGCGGGCAGGTCCCGGATCACGAGTCCCGCAGCAAAGGTCCGGTTGGACTCGACGTCCTCGGCGTTGACGCCGACGTTGCCGATATGCGGACAGGTCAGCGTCACGATTTGCCCTGCGTAGGACGGATCGGTCAGGATTTCCTGATAGCCCGTCATGGCGGTGTTGAATACCACTTCGCCGGTCGTGCTGCCCTGCGCACCAATCGCGCGTCCGTGAAACACCGTGCCATCGGCCAGCGCCAGCAACGCCGGCATGACCGGCGGGAAAAGCGCGGAGGCGGCGGCAGTCGCAGCGGCGGTGGCGTCGGGAGCGTTCATTGGACAGTGACCGAACGATTGACGTGCAAACGGGGGACGTGCAAACGGGGAAGGCTTGGCCTTCCCCGCTGTATTGGGGCGATTATACCTTTAATCGCCCTCTACCTCAATGGCGGAAAGAGGCGAATCGCAGCGGGTTAGGGCCTGTTAACGCTATGGACACAGACGCGTTGCACGGCCGAAAACGCTCAGCGTAAGGCGCGGAGGCGAAGGCGGGTTGGGTACCCGGCGAGCCTTCGCAACGCAGCGATGGGCGTTTTTGGCAGCAACCCGAAGGGAACGGGCGTCCTGGGGCGCCACTCTTTGTTGCTCTCCTCGCCAAGACCGCTAGTCGTGGCTTCGTCGGCTGCCGCGATTGGCGCCCCATGCCATCCGTTCGCGTTTGTGCCCATAGCGTTAACAGGCCCTAGTACGCGGCGCTGAAACCCCCGTCCACATACAGCAGATGCCCGGTGACGTAATTGGCGGCAGCGGAGGCCAGGAATACGGCCGCGCCGGCGATTTCCTGCGGATCCCCCCACCGCCCGGCGGGCGTGCGCTTCTCCACCCACGCGGAGAACTCGGCGTTGCCGATAAGTGCCGTGTTCATTTCGGTCTTGAAGAATCCCGGCGAGATGCCGTTGACCTGCACATTGTGCGGCGCCAGTTCGACCGCGAGCGTTCGCGTCATCATCCTGAGTCCGCCCTTGCTCGCGGCGTAGGCGACGATGTTCGGCCGTCCGATATCGGAGGCCAGCGAACAGATGTTGATGATCTTGCCTTGCCTGCGCGCCTTCATTCCCGGCACCACCGCACGCGCGACCAGAAACGGGCCGTCGAAATTGGCGTCCTGCAGCGCACGCCATTCGGCCAGCGTGTATTCATCGAAAGGCTTGCGGTTGTTGACCGCGGCGTTGTTGACCAGGATGTCGACCGCGCCGTGCGTGCGTTCGATTTCGGTCATGCCGGCCATCACCGCATTCTCATCGGTCACATCGAAGGCATTGACGCTGACTGCATGACCGGCCGCGACCAATTCCGCCGAGGCCGCATCGAGCTTGGCGCGATTGCGGCCGGTGATGACGACCCGCGCGCCCGCGAGCGCCAACCCGCGTGCAATCGCAAGACCCAGGCCGGAGCCGCCGCCCGTGACGACCGCGAGGCGGCCCGTGAGGTCGAATGAATGATTGGACGACATCGCTACCGCAGTCCGAGCACATCCTGCATGTCGTAGAGGCCGGCTTGTCCTGCAGCGCGTTTCCCGGCAATGAACACGGCGGCGCGCAGCGCGCCGTTCGCGAAGTTCTGCCGCGACGTCGCGCGATGGGACAGCTCGACGCGTTCGCCAGTGCCAGCGAAGATCACCGTGTGCTCGCCCACGACGTCGCCGCCCCTAAGCGATGCGAATCCAATCGCGCCCGGCGCGCGTTCGCCCGTGTGGCCTTCCCTCGCGTACACGGCACAGTCCGCGAGCTTGCGGCCCCTTCCGATCGCGGCGGCATCGCCCAACTGCAGCGCCGTGCCCGACGGTGCGTCGACCTTGTGCCGGTGGTGCATTTCGACTATTTCCACGTCGTAGTCCGGACCCAGCCTGGCCGCGGCCTGTTCCACCAGCGACAACAGGACGACCACGCCCACGCTCATGTTCGCCGCGTAGACGACCCCCACGGACTTCGCGTGCGCCGCCAGGTCGGCCTTCTGCGCATCGTTCAAGCCGGTAGTACCGACCACTGCCGCCACCCCTGCCGCAGCGCATGCCGCGATGTGCGCCAGCGTGCCTTCTGGCCGCGTGAAGTCGATCAGGACATCGGCGCCTCGGAGCGCAGAATGGACATCATCGCCGACGATGACGCCAGTGGCGCGGCCGAATCGTTCGCCGGCGTCGCGTCCCGTCGCCTTGCTGCCGGCAACATCGAGCGCCGCGGCCAGCACGACCTCAGGCAACGCTAGCGCGGCCTCGATCAACGCCTGTCCCATCCGGCCCCCAGCGCCGGCGATGGCGAGCCGGACTGGATCCATGGTCAGGGAACCGGCTGCGCAGCGGGTTCGCCGAGCCTGTTGAACCAGTCGATGATCTTGCCGACGAATCCCGCGTCTTCGCCGAACGGATCATCGGGCAACTGCCGGATCGCGGCCGTCCGGTTCAGCTCCTGCACCGACTTGGGCATTTCGTCGCCTTCCCAGCGGGCCAGCGTGTCGTCCTTGAAATAAACCGAGAACTGCCGCCTCGTCTGCAGCCTGCCATTCTTCCAGTATTCGTACTGGTAGTCCCAGCGGTTGTCGCGAAACACGCTGTTGATGAGCGGCGTGCCAAGGATCAGGCGGACTTGCTGCTTGGTCTGACCCTCCTTCAGCTTGTCGACCATATCCTGCGAAAGGAAATTGCCCTGGTTGACGTCGAGTTTGTATACGCCGAACTGACTGATGTACGGCATCCACGTGTCGAAGGGCGCCGTCATGGAGGAGCAACCGGCAACGGCGAGCGCCGCGGCGGCAATCAGCATGGCGGTCCGAACGCGTTGGATCGAACCGGAAAACTCGAGGGGCGCTTTGGGCTTCATTCTCATAAGCGGTTATTATATCCGTGCCAACCTTCTGGAATGCACGGATGAGCACCTCGCAGGATCTGAAGAGTGCCGGCCTCAAGGCCACGCTGCCGCGCCTCAAGATCATCAATCTGTTCGAATCGTCCAAGGTCAGGCATCTGACCGCCGAGGACGTCTACAAGCTCCTGCTCGCCGAGGGGCTCGATATCGGCTTGGCGACGGTATACCGCGTGCTGACCCAATTCGAGCAGGCCGGTCTCCTCGTCCGCCATCATTTCGAGTCCGGCAAGGCAGTGTTTGAACTGAATCAGGGCACGCACCACGACCACCTCGTCTGCATGCAGTGCGGGCGGGTGGAGGAGTTCTACGACGCCGAGATCGAAAAGCGCCAGATCAAGGTCGCCAGCGAACGCGGCTTTGCGATCAGTGATCACGCGCTTTACCTCTACGCCGATTGCACCAAGGTTCGCTGCCCGCACCGCAAGCACTGAACACGCTGGCATTCATCCGGCACGAAACGCCAAGGTCCGACTCTGCTCAACCATCGCGCCGGGCGAAATCGGCAAGCCTGAAGCCGAGAAGAAAGAGCGTCGCGAAATAGGCTGCAATGCCCGCCGCGATGATGCCCGCGAGCCGGCCGATTCTTTGCCACGGCCCGGCAGTCAGCCATGGCTCGGGGGAGCCGCTCAGCGCATACAGCAACGCGGCCAGCACGCCCAGCGCGACCAGCAGTTTGCACAGGAACAGGAACCAACCGGGTTCCGGCCGGTAGGACCCGCCCTTGCGCAGGAACCAGAACAGCAAGCCCGCGTTCACGCACGCGCCCAGGCTCGTCGCCAGCGTGAGTCCGGCATGGCCGATTCGCCACATCAGGATCAGTGCCAGCGTTTGCGTCACGAACACGGTGAAGAACGCGATCCGGACCGGCGTCTTGATGTTCTGTCGCGCGTAGAAGCCCGGGGCCAGGATCTTCACGAGTATGAGCCCGAGGAGGCCGACGCTGTACCCAAGAAGCGCGGCGCGGGTCTGCCAGACGTCGTTCACCGTGAACTTGCCGTATTGATACAGCGTCGACACCAGTGGCAACGCGAGCAGCCACAATGCGACGGCGGCCGGCAGCGCCAGCAGGAACGCCAGGCGCAAACCCCAGTCCAGCAGCGACGAATACTGTTCGTGGTTGGCTTCGCTGTGATGCTTGGCGAGCGTCGGCAGCAGGACCGTGCCCAGCGCCACGCCAAGCAACGCGCTCGGAAATTCCATCAGCCGGTCGGCATAGGTGATCCACGAAATGCGGCCGTCGCCCAGCAACGAGGCAAGCTGAGTGTTGATCAGCGCGGAGATCTGCGCCGCCGATACGCCGATGAGGGCAGGCCCCATGTTCCGCAGCACGCGCCGCACGCCTTCGTCGCGCCAATCGAGACGCGGACGCGCCAGCATGCCGATTCGCGCCAGCGGCGCGATCTGAAACGCGAGTTGCGCAATGCCGCCGATGAACACGCCCCAGGCCAGCGCCTTGATCGGCGGGTCGAAATACTTCGCCAGAAGAATCGCCGCGCCGATGATCGACACGTTGAGCACGACCGGCGTGAACGCGGGCACCGCGAAGCGCCGGTACACGTTCAGCACCCCACCGGCAAGCGAGACCAGCGACACGAACAGCAGGTACGGGAAGACGATGCGGATGAGGTCCGCGGTCAGTTCGATCTTGCCTGGCGTCGCCGCAAATCCGCTCGCGAGCAAATAGACCAGTGCAGGGGCGGCCAACACACCCAACATGGTCACGCCAAGCAGCGCCAACGCCAGCAGTCCCCCGACATTTCCTACGAGGTCGCGCGTGGCGTCATCGCCACGCTGCCGTTGGTATTCGGCCAGAATGGGCACGAAGGCCTGGGAAAAGGCTCCCTCCGCGAACATCCGACGCAGGATGTTGGGCAAGCGGAATGCCGCCTGGAACGCGTCCATTTGCGTTCCAGCGCCGAACAGGACGGCCTGCAGGGTTTCCCGTATGAGTCCCGTGATGCGGGACAGCAGCGTCATGCCGCTGACGGTGGTTAAGGCCTTGAGCAGATTCACTAAAGAAGGGCCTCCAGGCGCGGGCGATGGGTGAACGGAACTTGCCCGAAGGCCGGAAATCCGTTATTATGTCGGGCTTCTCACGCAACCCACAAATTTTCAGGACAAGAACTCATGGCCAATTCGGCGCAAGCAAGGAAGCGCGCCCGGCAGGCGGAAGCGACGCGCATGCGCAACGCGAGCCAAAAGTCGGCGCTGCGCACGGCAGTCAAGAAGGTGAAGAAGGCAATCGCCAGCGGCGACAAGGCGGCCGCCACCAAGACCCTGCAGGAATCACAGGCTGTGATGGACAAGATGGCGGACAAAAAGATTGTCCACAAGAACATGGTCTCGCGCACCAAGTCGCGCCTGTCCACTGCGATCAAGGCGCTGGCCTGACCAGCTGCAGTCTGCCGCTGCCGAAAAAAAGCGCCCGCGGGCGCTTTTTTGTTGTCCAGCCGGCGTTGTGGCCCCAACGCTGTCCAGCCTGCCGGCCGCATCACACCGTGTCGCGCGGCTCCCTCTGCGCGCCGGCCGGCAATGCTGGCGGATTGAGGACGTGCGGCGTGGCCAGGGCGTTCTTCATCCGCACGACCTGGAGTTCGTTGTCCTGCGCGAAGGAGATCAGGAAGCGAAACAGCCGCGGCTCGATGGCTTCGAGCGCGTGTCCCACGATCACGGCCCTTGTACCGCCCACCAGCACCGGCAGAACCAACGGCGAATAAATGAGCTTGCGGTCCTCGCCGAATGCCGAGGTCAGCCCGGCGATGCGGTCGGCCCAATCACTGGGCCGAAATGGCCTCCCCGCGGCAGTGATGCCCCAGATGACGACATCGAATCCGGCGAAATCCATGGGAAGACCAACCAGGCGGGAAGATAACCGGGGACCGAAGACGAAAAGCGAAATGAGCCCCAATCTGACCCGCCGGTGCGGCCAGATTTACACAGGGGAATCAGATCAGTGCGGAGAAATTCTAGCATTGGCCCATCGTCGGCCGTTGGCGATTCTCGACGCTGCGGGCACGACATTTGCTCATACGTAGGGACGAATCTTGCATGGCGCAGGCATGTGTGGGGGGCGTGCATGCCGCGAATGACCAAGCCAACTCAATTCACGCCTTTCCCCCTCCGCCATGAAATCGATGTCACCCACCGTGTACCACCTCGCGCCAGGAAGCGGCTGCGCTGTGGCCGATTCCGGCAGGGCGTCGATGCCAGATAGGGCGGTGTCACCACCACTCCGGGCATGGGCCGTTGCGGCGATGGCCCTTTGCGCCACGCTAGTGATACTTCCCTGCGCCGCGGCGACCGACGCGGAATTGCTCGATCGGGGGCGCGAAATCGAGGCCTATCTCGATGGCTACCCCAAGCGCGCGCTGTCCGAACTCAAGGATCTGGTTCCGCAGGCGCGCAGCGCCAATGCGGGCACGCATCGCTTCATCGAAAGCTTGTATGGCCAGGCAATGGTTCGGGCCAACCGCACGGCCGAGGCACAGCAACTCGCCGACCGGCTGGAGAATGAAGGCCGGGCGGACCATGATGACGGCCTGGTTGCCATCGCATGGCTGGTTCGCGGCGCCGTGCAGTCCTGGAATGGAGAAGTGTCATTGGCCAATCGATTGGCCGAAGATTCGCGCGAAATTCTCGCCAAGTCCAGCGACAACTACGTCAGATATTGCTCGGCACTCGCGGCCGGCACGACCGCGCGGCAACTACTTCGCAACGACGACGCGCAGAAGGTGCTGCAGGAAGCGTTGTCGCTGGCGATCGCCTTGCAGAACCCCTATCGGCGAGCCGAAGCGCAGTACCAACTTTCGGTGTTGGACACCCAGATGAAGCAGTGGTCGAAGGCGTTCGATGAAAGCCAGGAATCGTTCCGGCAGGCCAAGCTCGCCAACAGCGCCTTCAGCATGGCAAAGGCCAAGATGGCGGAGTCCGCCGCGCTCCAGTACCTTGCCCGGCCGGAACAGGAGCTCGAGGCGATGCAGGAATCGCTGGCCATCGCGCGCAGTGCCAAGTCGGACGTCGCGGAGAGCATGGCGCTCATCAACCTGGCCGACATCTACTTGCGGCGCAACGACTTCAAGGAAGTGCTGGTGCTTTCACAGCGTTCGCTGGAGCTGGCCAACGCTTCGGGAAACACCTCTACAGCGGCCACCAACAAGGCGAACATCGGCTTTGCACAGCTGGGGTTGGGGCGCATCGACGAAGGCAAGCGCCTGGCCGAGCAGGCGGTCGAAGAATACGAACGGGCGGGCGCGGTCGCGGAAACCGGCGAATTGCTCGTCGAGTACGGCCAACACCTCGCGGACGCGGGGGATTACAAGGGCGCCATCGCGCTCTTCGACCGCGAGCGCAAGTTGCGGGACGAAATCGCGGCCGTCCAGCGCGAAAAAACGGAGCGCGAACTTCGCGAATCCGAGAAGCGCAAGCGCGAGATCGAACTCCTGAACCGCGAGCGCGGCCTGCAATCGGTGGAACTCCAGAACCGCCAGTTGCAGCAACGCATCTGGTGGCTGCTGGCCGCCGTATTCGCGACTTCGTTCGGCGTCGTGGCCGTGCTGTATCGCAAGCTTCGGACAACCAACCAGTTGCTGGCTTCCAAGAACAGCGAACTCAGCTTCCAGAGCAGCCGCGATCCGCTGACCGCTCTCTACAACCGGCGCCATTTCCAGAATTTCATCAACGAAGTCCGAGGCGAGGCGGACCGGCGACGCGACGAAGTCGAAAAGCCGGTGCAGGCGCTGTTGCTGATCGACCTCGATCACTTCAAGCTGATCAACGACCAGTTCGGACATGCCGCAGGCGATGCCGTGCTGATCGCCGTCGCGCGGCGGCTGCGCGAAACGCTGCGGGAAACGGACATGATCGTGCGCTGGGGCGGCGAAGAGTTCCTGGTGTTCGTTCCCGTGGCGCCGGCGGACCGGCTCGACGAAATCGTCCTGCGGATAATGCACGCCATTGCCGAGGAACCCGTACAGTACATGGGCCATTGCATCCAGGTCACGGTCTCGATAGGGTATTCGCCGGTCCTGCTGCCGCCGGACGGCGTCTCGCTCGGCTGGGAACGCGTGATCGGGTTGGTGGACAAGGCCCTCTACATGGCGAAACTCCACGGCCGCAACCGCGCCTTTGGCGTGAGCGGAATGCTGCGTCCGGGTGATGAAGCGCTGGCCGCCGTCGATACGGACCTCGATCAGGCGTGGCGCGACGGCGTGGTGGACATGCGCATCCTTCTTGGCACCCAGGCGCTGGTCGTCCCGACGCCGAGCGTGCCGCCGCACAGCGCCATGCAACACTGAATTGCGGGCAATGGACGGCGGGCGATGGCAGTAGCCCGTGCTAATATTTTGCTTTGACTACAAGTCGTGCGCGCGGGTGTGTCTCCCCGTTGCGTGCGCTGCTTCCGATGGTCCTCCCTCCCAGGCATTTTCTGCAGTTTCGCGATTTCACGCGCGAGGAGTTCGACCACCTGTTCGCCCGCACGAAGTGGATCAAGGAGCGCTTCAAGCGTTACGAGCTCTACCAGCCGCTGCGCGACCGCACGCTCGCGATGGTGTTCGAAAAGGCGTCCACCCGTACGCGCGTGTCGTTCGAGGCCGGCATGAATCAGTTGGGCGGCATTGCGATCAACCTCAATCGCGGCGACACGCAGCTGTCGCGCGGCGAACCCATCGAGGACGTTGCGCGGGTGATCTCGCGCATGGTCGACGTCGTGATGATCCGCACATTCGAACAATCGATCATCGAACGCTTCGCCGAGCACTCGCGAGTGCCCGTGATCAACGGCCTCACCAACGAATATCATCCCTGCCAGATCCTCGCCGACATCTACACATACGTGGAACATCGCGGCGAAATCACCGGCCGGACCGTGGCGTGGATCGGGGACTCCAACAACGTTTGCTACACGTGGCTGCAGGCCGCCAGCATTCTGGGCTTTCGCGTAAATGTCGCAGCGCCGGCCGGGTATGAAATAGAAAAGTCGCGCCTGGACGACAACGTCTCGCGGCATTTCGCGACGTTCGAGGACCCCATGGAGGCGTGTCGCGGCGCAGACCTCGTCACCACCGACGTCTGGACCAGCATGGGCTTCGAGGCCGAGAACGCCGAACGGCTGCGCGCCTTTGCGCGGTGGAAGGTTGACGCCGACATGATGCGACAGGCGAAATCCGATGCGCTCTTCATGCACTGCCTGCCCGCGCACCGCGGCGAGGAAGTCGACGCGGACGTGATCGACGGACCGCAGAGCGTGGTATGGGACGAGGCGGAGAACCGCCTGCACGCGCAGAAGGCACTGCTCGAATACCTCGTTTGCGGTCGCGTCAATCCTTAGGAGACTCCGATGATCGGCCATGCCTTACGTGCCCTGAGCGCATGCTTGTGCGCGGCTGCGCTTGCGCCGGCGTACGCGCAGGCCTGGCCCGACAAGCCGATCAGGTTCGTGATGTCCGCCCCCGCCGGCAGCTCGATCGACGTCCTTGGCCGCACCATTGCCGACAAGCTCAAGGACCGACTGGGTCAGCCCGTCATCGTCGAAAACAAGCCGGCGGCCGGCGGCACCGTCGCGACCGCGGAAGTGGCGAAGGCGGCGCCGGATGGCTACACGATGGTCCTCGCGTTCAACGGCCCGCTGTCGATCACCCCGCTGCTGTCGAAGGTCCCGTACGACGTGCAGAAGGACCTGGCACCGGTGATCATCACATCGAGCCAGCCGAATGTCCTCGCGGTGACGTCGCAATTACCGGTCAAGACTGTCCAGGAGCTTGTCGCCTACGCCAAGGCCAATCCCGGCAAGCTCAACTTCGCGTCGGTCGGCAACGGCAGTTCATCGCACCTGAATGCCGAGCTGCTCAAGTCGCTGGCGGGCATCGACATCGTGCACATACCGTTCAATGGTTCTCCGCCTGCGGTCACGGCGACGATCCAGAACGAGACGCAGATGATCTTCGCGGTGATGCAGCCGCTGCAGCCACAGATCCAGGCGGGCAAGCTGCGCGCGCTGGCGGTGACCTCGGCGAGGCGTTTTCCGTTGCTGCCGGACCTGCCGACCATTGCCGAGTCCGGCTATCCCGGTTTCGACGCGCTCGCGTGGAATGGCGTTCTGGTGCCCGCCGGTACACCAAAGGCGATCGTGCAAAGGCTAAACACCGAGATCGGCGCCGTGCTGAAGGATCCCGACGTCGTGCAGAAGATGAACGCCTCCGGATTCGCTCTGGTGGGCGGCACGCCCGAGGAGTTTGGCGCGCTCATCAAAGGCGAATCCGACAAGTGGGCGCCGGTGATCAGGACGGCCGGCGTCAAAATCGAATAGCCCGCGCAGGGACCGGATTGTGACGGCCCCGACTACTACTTTTGTGGATCGCCATCGTTAAGTCGCGGCAGCGGCGAATCCCCGGACGGCCGCAACAGCCCCGTCTTCATGTAGGTCAGAAGTTTTTCGCGCGTGTCGGCGATGTCGAGATTGCGCATCGTGAGTTGACCGATGCGATCCTGCGGCGTGAACGACGATGCCCCCTTTTCCATGGTGAGCCGCTCCGGCTTGTAGGTCAGGTTGGGACTTGTCGTGTCGAGGATCGTATAGTCATTGCCCCGCCGCAGTTCCAGCGTCACCTCGCCACTGATTGCGCGCGCGACCCAGCGCTGCGCGGTCTCGCGCAGCATCATCGCCTGTGAATCGAACCAGCGCCCCTGGTAAAGCAGCCGTCCCAGCCGGCGGCCGCTGTCACGGTATTGCTCGATCGTATCCTCGTTGTGGATGCCGGTGACGAGACGCTCGTACGCAATGTGCAGCAGCGCCATGCCGGGCGCCTCGTAGATGCCGCGGCTTTTCGCCTCGATGATCCGGTTTTCGATCTGGTCGCTCATGCCGATGCCGTGGCGGCCACCGATCGCGTTGGCCTCGAGCAGCAGCGCCACCTCGTCGGCGAACCTGAGGCCGTTCAGAGCGACCGGACGGCCCTCGTCGAAGCGTATGGATACAGCTTCGGATTTGACGACGACGTCGTCGCGCCAGAAGGCGACGCCCATGATCGGCTGGACGATCCGCATGCCCTTGTCCAGGAATTCGAGGTCCTTAGCCTCGTGCGTCGCACCGAGCAGGTTCGAATCAGTCGAGTACGCCTTCTCCGAACTCATCTTGTAGCCGAACCCCGCGCCGGTCAGGTACTCCGACATCTCCTTGCGGCCGCCCAATTCGTCGATGAATTTCGCGTCGAGCCACGGCTTGTAGATGCGCAGATTCGGGTTGGCGAGGAGCCCGTAGCGATAGAAGCGCTCGATGTCGTTGCCCTTGTAGGTGCTGCCGTCGCCCCAGATGTTGACGTCGTCCTCACGCATGGCAACGACGAGCATCGTTCCCGTGACGGCGCGTCCGAGCGGCGTCGTGTTGAAATATGTCGCGCCACCGGTCGAGATGTGGAATGCCCCCGCCTGCAGCGCAGCTATGCCTTCGGCGACGAGCGCCGCGCGACAGTCGACGAGGCGTGCGGCTTCGGCGCCATATTGCAGCGCGCGGCGCGGGATGTCGTCGTAGTCCGGCTCGTCCGGCTGGCCGAGATTCGCCGTGTACGCATAGGGAATCGCGCCTTTGGCCCGCATCCAGTGCAGCGCGGCGCTGGTGTCGAGCCCGCCGGAAAACGCGATGCCTACCTTCTGGCCGACGGGGAGATCCTGCAGGATGTGCGACATGGCGTTGCGTCTTGGAGGGGTCGGATAATCGGTCATTCTAGCCGACTCGTGTTCCGCGCGAATGCCGGCCGGTCGGCGCGTCAGGTTGTAGTGCGCCCGGCGAACGTGCTAGTTTCGCGTCTTCCGGTCCAACACGATCCCCCGCCGCCATGCCCTCATTCGACATCGTTTCGGAAGTGAACCAGGTCGAGGTCAACAATGCCGTCGACCAGACCAACAAGGAAGTCTCTACGCGCTTTGACTTCAAGGGGTCGGACGCGCGCGTCGAGGTCAAGGAAAAGGTGCTCACCCTGCACGCTGACGACGATTTCAAACTGTCCCAGGTGACCGACATCCTTACCGGCAAGCTGACCAAGCGCACCGTCGACGTCCGGTCTCTCAAGTATGGCGACGTCGAGAAGGTCTCCGGCAACAAGGTCAAGCAGACGATCACCGTGCGCACCGGCGTCGAGCAGGAGCTGTCCAAGAAGATCGTCAAGATCCTGAAGGACAGCAAGCTCAAGGTGCAGGGATCGATTCAGGGCGACGCGGTGCGCGTCTCCAGCGCCAAGCGCGACGAGTTGCAGAACGCCATTGCGCTGGTCAAGAAGTCGATCACGGACTTTCCGCTGCAGTTCAACAACTTCCGCGACTGATCCTCAGGCGACCTGCGCTCCCGGCGGCGTCAGGCGAGGTCGGCGGCCAGCGCGTCGCGCGTCGCCACGTCCACAGCTGCAATTTTCACCGTGCACGCCGGGTGGTCGATGCCAATGGACAAAGCAGCGCCGCCTTTCATTGCCGCCACCATGTCCGGCGATAACTCGAAGCGCAGGAAATGGACGGCGGAGGTCTTCACCTCGTTTGAGCGCGGCAGGTCCTCGTCGGCGATGGCCCACGCTTTCGCACAACCCTCGACCGCGACCCAGACCCGGTCCTCGACACCCTTGAGCTGCATGAGGGCCACGCGCCGCTCCTCGACGTCTTCATATTCGATCAGCATCGTCGCCTTGAAGTTGCTGCCGTCGGGCACGAGCGGATTGTAGACGTCGAGTTCGTCCTGGATGGCCTCCTCCTCGAACGCCTTCTCGATGCGCAGCATTTCCTGGATCTGGTAGCGAAGCGTCAGTTCGTCCTCGAAGATCAGCGTGATGTGATCGCCAAGGTGGACGGTTCGCGCCTTCTTGTGGACGAGGACCCGCGCCCGGAAGTCCTTGCGCGCCTTGGCATAGGCTTCGAGCGTCATCAGGCTGTCGCGCTGGATGGCGGGCATCGTTCACTCCAATCCGTAGGCAATGCGCAGCAATGTCAGCGGATGCGCACGACGGGCGCGTGTCGGCCCGTCATTTTCTGCGATGCCCTGCATGATCCGGCGGCTGGCGATCGGGCAGTCGGAACTCACGAAATCGGGATCGCTGTCGTTCATCCGGCTGAACACAGGCTTGCCGATCTTCATCGAATCGGCGAAGAACTCGGCCTTCACGCCAAACGTGCCATCGTGGCCCGCGCAGCGCTCGACGGTGTTCACTTCGGTCCCGGGAATCCATTGCAGGACCTCGCGCGTTTTCTGGCCGAGGTTCTGCACGCGCGAATGACACGGAATGTGATAACTCACCTTGCCCAGCGGCTGCCTGAATTCCTTTTTCAGAAGACCATCCTTGTCCCGCAGCACGAAGTACTCGAAGGGATCGAACATCGCCTCGGCCACGACCGCGACATCCGGATCATCGGGAAACAGCAGGGGCAGCTCCTGCTTGAACATCAACGTGCAGGAGGGCACCGATGTCAGGATGGCATGGCCCTCGCGGGCCAGCGCCGCAAGCTGGGGAATGTTTGCATTCATCAATTGCTCGACCGCCTTCAGGTCGCCCAGTTCGAGCTTGGGCATCCCGCAACAGGCTTCCTTCGCGACGACCCGGTACGGAATTTCGTTGTGCGCGAGCAACTTGAGAAGGTCGTCGCCGATGCCGGGCTCGTTGAAGTTTATGTAGCACGTCGCGAAGACCGCGACCTTGCCGGGCGTGCGCTCGCCATCGCGGACGGGCCAGGCCAGCGAAGGCTCGGCGTGGGACAGGAAACGCTTCGCGGCATAGGGCGGCAGCGCTGCGCCGGCCGCGATTCCCAGCACCTTTTCTCCGACTTTGCGCAGCGACGGCGTCGTGCTCGCCATGTTCACCATCTGCACGACTATCGGAATCGTGGCCAGCTTTCCGACCCGGTCGGTGGAGGTGAGCAGGCGATCACGGAACCGCGCGCCGTCCTTTTCGAATTTCTGTGCCTTGGCCCGCAGCATCAGGTGCGGAAAATCGAGGTTCCATGGATGCGGCGGCACGTATGGGCACTTGGTCATGTAGCAGACGTCGCACAGATAACATTGATCGACGACCTTGCCGAAATCAGCCTTGTCCACGCTGTCGAGTTCGCCGGACTTGCTTTCGTCGATCAGGTCGAACAAAGTCGGAAACGACCCGCACAGGCTCACGCAACGGCGGCACGTGTGGCAGATGTCGAAGACCCGCTCGAGTTCCGCGTCGAGCGACGCCTCGTCGTAGAAATCGGGATTGCGCCAGTCCAGCGGATGGCGGATGGGCGCCTCGAGGCTGCCTTCACGCATGGGAAAACGTCCAGATAACCCGGACCTCGCCCCTGCCCGCAAGGTCGCGGGCCGAGGCGCGTCCGGCTTTCATTCAGTCCGTGAGGGCGTCCAGGGCCTTCTGGAAGCGGTTCGCGTGCGAACGCTCGGCCTTTGCCAAGGTCTCGAACCAGTCGGCGATTTCGTCGAACTTCTCATCGCGGGCCGCCTTCGCCATGCCCGGATACATGTCGGTGTATTCGTGCGTCTCGCCAGCAACCGAGGCTTTCAGGTTGTCGCGGGAGGAGCCGATCGGCAGGTCGGTGGCCGGGTCCCCGACTTGCGCGAGGTAGTCGAGATGGCCATGCGCGTGGCCGGTTTCACCTTCGGCGGTGGACCGGAACAGCGCCGCCACGTCGTTCTGGCCTTCGACGTCGGCCTTGTTTGCGAAATAGAGATAACGGCGATTGGCCTGCGATTCACCCGCGAACGCGGCCTTCAGGTTTTCGTGCGTCTTGGTGCCTTTCAGGTTCTTCATGCTGCCCTCCTGTGAGATTGGCCGGGGAACGAAACCACGGCAATACCCTGCCCGGTTCAGCTGCAAGTGAATTTTGCGCGCCGGCACAGGTTGCGTCTAATTGAATATGCCAATATTCGCGATAGGTTTGTCTAATCGCAATGAGCCTGGCGCGGATGGCCGCGTGGCACCCCGGTTTCCCGCCTGAAATCGCGATTGGGATCCACCACGAAAGATCGAGAAATGAAACTTGCCGATACCGCACTCGACCAACTGTTCCGCCACGCCCGCACGCACAACAGTTTCGCCGGACCTGTCACCGACAACGACCTTCGCGAAATTCATGAACTGATGAAGTGGGGGCCGACCACGGCCAACAGTCAGCCAGCGCGCTTCGTCTTCGTCCGTTCACCGGAAGCAAAGGCCAGACTTCGGCCGGCACTCTCCGAGGGAAACCGCGACAAGACGATGGCGGCGCCCGTGGTCGTCATCGTCGCCTACGACCTGAAATTCTACGAACAACTGCCCAGACTCTTTCCGCACACGGACGCCCGCAGCTGGTTCGCCGGCAAATCCGACGAACACATCCACTCCAACGCGATGCGCGGCGGAACCTTGCAGGGGGCCTACTTCATGGTCGCGGCACGCGCGCTGGGTTTCGATTGCGGACCGATGTCCGGGTTCGACAGTGCGCTGCTGGACGCGGCGTTTTTTCCCGATGGCAAGTGGAAATCGAACTTCCTGATCAACCTGGGCCACGGCGACCCGGCAAAGGTCAAGCCGCGCAATCCGCGGCTGACGTTTGAAGAGGCGTGCCGGATCGTCTAGCGGGAACGCAACCCGAATGATGACCTGATTGTCAGTCGATCCGCTCGTAGGCCGGCAGCGTCAGGAACTCGACAAAGGTATCGTTGTTGACCAGGTCCGCGAAGATCTTCGCGGCATCGTCGTACTTGCCGGAGCCGAATGCATCGCCGAGAAGGTCGCGGATCTTCTTCATCTCCTCCGGGATCATCAAAGCGACCATGTCCTTGGTGACCTTGCGGCCATCGTCCAGCCGGCCCTTCGGCGAACGGATCCATTGCCACACCTGCGAGCGCGAGATCTCCGCCGTCGCGGCGTCCTCCATCAGATTGAAGATCGGCACCGCGCCCTGCCCGGCCAGCCACGCGCCGATGTACTGGATCGCGACGTTGATGTTGAGGCGAAGTCCACGCTCGGTGATCGGTTGCTCGGGTTCGAACTTGAGGAGGTCGGCGGCGCCAGCGTTCACGTCCTCGCGCTTTTTCAGCGCAATCTGGTTGGGCGTAGGCATGATCCGGTTGAAGGCCTCGAGCGCCACGGGAACCAGGCCGGGATGCGCGACCCAGGTGCCGTCGTGCCCGTAGGTGGCTTCGCGTTCTTTGTCTGCCTTCACCTTGGCGAATGCCTCAGCGTTGGCCTTTTCGTCATTCTTCACCGGGATCTGCGCGGCCATGCCGCCCATCGCGTGGATGTTGCGGCGATGGCAGGTCTTGATCAGGAGCTCGGCGTAGCTTTTCAGGAAATGCGTCGTCATCGTGACGAGCGCGCGGTCGGCCAGACAGAAGTCGCGGTTGCTGCGCAGCTTCTTGATGCAGCTGAAAATATAATCCCACCGGCCGGCGTTGAGGCCGGCCGAATGTTCGCGCAGCTCGAACAGTATTTCGTCCATCTCGAATGCGCCCAGGATCGTCTCGATCAGGACCGTCGCCTTGATCGTGCCGCGGGCGATGCCGAGTTCGTCCTGCGCCATCACGAAGATGTCGTTCCACAGCCGCGCTTCGAGATGGCTTTCGAGCTTGGGCAGGTAGAAGTACGGGCCGCTTCCGCGCGCGACGAGTTCCTTGGCGTTGTGGAAGAAATACAGCGCAAAGTCAAAGATGCCGCCGGAGATCGGCTGGCCGTCGACCTTGACGTGCTTTTCCGGCAGGTGCCAGCCCCGCGGACGCACAAACAGCGTGGCGAGCTTGTCCTTCAGCGCGTACTTCTTGCCCTCGGGCGAGACAAAATCGATGCGGCGGCGGATCGCATCGCGCAGGTTGATATGGCCCTGGATGTTGTTGTCCCACCGCGGCGTGTTGGCATCCTCGAAGTCCGCCATGAACACCTGCGCACCCGAGTTGAGCGCGTTCACGATCATCTTGCGGTCCACAGGCCCGGTGATTTCCACGCGCCGGTCGGTGATGTCGGCGCCGACGGGAGCACAGGTCCAGTCGCCTTCGCGCACGGCGCGCGTCGAGGGCAGAAAATCGGGCAGCTTGCCGGCGTCGAATTCCGCCTGGCGCTGCGCGCGGCGCGCGAGCAATTCGTCGCGGCGTCCACCAAAGGCGCGCTGTAATTTCGCCACGAACGCCATCGCCTCAGGGGTCAGGATCTGCGCGTATTCCGGCGTCATGCGTCCGGCGATTGCGATGCCTGGACCGTACACGGGGGTGCTCATCGGGTTCCTTGTCGGGTCGTCGCCATCACGACGCGAGCGCAGCAAGGCTCCGACGCGCAGGCGAGCGTGATGGTCATGTGCAAACACACGATTCTAACCGATCGGCACGTGGCCGCGGCTGGTCAAGCGTAGGTCACGCGCCGCGCCGAAGGTTGCGCAAGCATGCCCTGCGCGATCCCGCGATTGACCGCGCTTACCACCGCGCGCAACGTGGCCGTTACGATGTTCGGGTCGAGGCCGACGCCATAGACAGTCTGCTCGGTGCCGACGCGCAACTGCACGTACGCGACCGCCGTGGCATCCTCGCCCGCGCCGACGCCATGCTCGTGGTAATTCTGCACGTGGATGTCGAATCCGCCGTTCTCGCGCAGTGCGTGAACGAACGCGTCGACCGGTCCATTGCCGGCGCCAGTCAGCACCGTTTCGGTGCCGTTGATCGTGAGATGCGCGCTCAACTGCTCTATCGTGCCATCCGCGACGTTGTGTTGCGCGCGGTGCCCCGTGTAGGCGACCGGCATCGTCGCCGCGACGTATTCGCGGTCGAACGCGGCGCGAATGTCGGCCGGCACCAATTCCTTGCCCGTCGCGTCGGTGATGCGCTGGATCACCTGGCTGAATTCGATCTGCAGCAGGCGCGGCAGGGCCAGCCCGAAGTCACGCTCCAGCAGATAGGCGATGCCCCCCTTGCCCGACTGGCTGTTGACGCGGATGACCGCGTCGTAGGTGCGCCCAACATCGGCCGGATCGATCGGCAGGTACGGAACGTCCCACACCGGATTCCCGCGGGCCACTTCCGTTGCCCGCGCGGCGAGGCCCTTCTTGATTGCATCCTGGTGAGACCCGGAAAAGGCCGTGAACACGAGATCGCCGCCGTATGGATGGCGTGGATGCACGGGAAGCTGGTTGCAGTGCTCGACCGTGCGGATGATTTCGTTGATGTCCGAAAAGTCGATGCCCGGATCGATGCCCTGCGTCAGGAGATTGAGGCCCAGCGTCACCAGGCAGACGTTGCCCGTGCGCTCGCCATTGCCGAACAGACATCCTTCGACCCGTTGCGCGCCCGCCATCAATCCGAGTTCCGCCGCCGCGACTCCGCAGCCGCGGTCGTTGTGCGGGTGCAACGACAGCACGATGCCGTCGCGACGCGCGAGATGCCGCGACATCCACTCGATCTGGTCCGCGTAAATGTTGGGCGTGGACATCTCGACAGTGGCCGGCAGGTTGACGATCATCGGGTGATCCGGCGTGGGCAGCCAGACGTCGTTCACCACGTCGCATACCTCCACCGCGAAGTCGAGCTCGGTGCCGGTGAAACTCTCCGGCGAATATTGAAAGACCCAATCCGTGGACGGCTGCGCCGCGGCGCAATCGCGGATGACCTTGGCACCCTCGACGGCAATGGCCTTGATGCCCGCGCGATCGAGTCCGAACACCACGCGGCGCTGCGTCGTCGACGTCGAGTTGTACAGGTGCATGATGGCGCGCTTGACCCCTGTCAGCGCTTCGAAGCTGCGTCGGATCAGCGGCTCGCGTGCCTGTGTGAGCACCTGCACGGTCACGTCGTCAGGAATCATGTCCTGCTCGATCAATTTGCGCACGAAATCGTAGTCGGTCTGCGACGCCGCGGGAAAGCCGATCTCTATTTCCTTGTAACCCAGCTTGACCAGCAGGCGGAACATGCGGAGTTTGCGTTCGGCGTCCATCGGTTCGATCAGCGCCTGATTGCCGTCGCGCAGATCGACGCTGCACCACACGGGCGGCTTGGTGATGACGCGCGATGGCCACCTGCGGTCGTGCAGGGCGATCGGCGCAAATGGCTTGTATTTGGGCGACGTGTCGATGGTCATGGGACGCTTTCTGGCTGGAAATCGTGTGGGAACCAAGCTGGGACAACCGCTCTCCGGCGCTCCGGTGGGCTGCGTTTGGGTCGTGCTCGAATTGTGGGAGGGGGTTTTATGTGCGCGCGGGGCGCAGCAGGAGCAGCAGACCGCCGGAAACGAGCGCAAGCGCGGACGCGGAAGGGGCCCGGGCGCTGGTGGCGGTGAGATTACGGCAGCTCATTTGGGTGACACTAACCGAAATTGTGCGGCATCGCAAGGGGTGCGCGAAACCGGGCGGCCCGTCTGCGGGTGGCATAATCCGCACCGCCATGGAAGATCCCGTTCTTGTCGGAATGCCCCAGACGACTGGGCCCGGGCCCTTCACTCGCGCCTATTTGCCGTGGCTCGCGGCACTGCTAGCCATCCATGCCGGTATCGCGGCCTGGGCAATTGCGGGGGCGCTGGCAACACCGCGGCCAGGCTATCGCATCGAAGAATTTGTCTGGGTTTCGCTTGTTTCGCTCACGATATTCGGCACAGCGTTCGCCGTTCGCGGACGTTACACCCGGGCGATCGCGTGGAACGGCGCGATTCTCGTCGCCGCAATGTTGTTGACACCTGCGGTCACGCTGGTCGTCGGCCTGCAGTTGCTGAATGCCTTCGTGCTCGGCCACTTTGTACTTGCCCGTGCACGATCGCCCGGCGCAATCGCCGATGCGCGGCATTTCGCTGTCGCCACGCTGTTAGGCGTCAGCCTCTGGATTGGGTTGATTGCCGCCACTGCCCCCCTCCGGGTTCACTACGCCCCCGTGTACGCAGCCGCGCTGGTTCTGCCTTTGCTGTTCTGGTGGCGTACGGCTGCGGAGGCGCTGCGATACGCGGGCAACGTCCTGGTGCAACGGGGTCCGGCGATGAGCGCCTCGGAGCGGTGCTGGACTGCATTGCTGATGACCGTGGTCGTGTTGCACCTGTTCGTCGTCGCGAAACCGGAAACCGGCTACGACGCCGTCGCGATGCATCTGCAGATTCCGTTGCTGATGTCGGAGTCGCACAAGTGGCCGTTCGATGTGACTCGCTACATCTGGGCCGACATGCCTCTGGGCGCGGACTGGGCGTTCACCGCATCCTATTTCGTCGGCGGTGAAGGGGCCTCCCGGCTCCTCAACTTCGGTTTTGCGGTTCTCGCCTCCTATCTGGTGTATGCGCTGATCCGCCTCTATGCGCGGCGCGACGTGGCACTGGCAAGCGTGTGCATGTTCGCATCGACGCCATTCGCGTTTCTCGAGACCGGCACGCTGTACGTCGAAATACTGTGGGTGGCATTCCTGCTTGGCACGCTGCTGCTTGCGCTCGACTACGCCCGTACAGGGTCGAAGGGCACGTTGATCGCGCTTGCGTTCCTCACCGCAGGCGCCATGCAATGCAAGGTCATCGGCGTGGTGTGGGCGGCGCCTCTGCTCGCTTGTTCAGGCTACCAGGTGTGGCGGCGACGCGACTACCGAGGGCTTGCCGCGGCGCAGATCGCGCTGCTCGCCGTCGCATTCGCCATCGCCGTCTGGCCTTACGCGAATGCCTGGATACGAACCGGAAACCCCGTGTTTCCCTTCATGAACGCATTTTTCCAGTCGTCGTTCTACGATACCGGGACCTCCTTCAACAACTGGCTTTACAACGCTCCACTTCGCCCCTGGAGTCCTTACGAGATCGTGTGGTCGAGCGGCCGGTTCATTGAAGGGGCCGACGGCGCCGCCGGCTTTCAGTGGCTATTGCTGATGCCGCTGATCTTTTTGGCGTTCATGCGCCGGCGCCCTCTGGTGCAATGGCTTTGCCTTGCCCTGGCGGTGATCGTGTTCGCGCTCGTCTACAGCCAGCAGTCGTATCTCCGCTACCTGTTGCCAGCGTTTGCCTTGACGGCGGTGCTGGGCGGCTGGGCGCTCGCCGAGATTCCCGATAGTCGCGCAACACGGGTGGCGATATTGCTGGCCGGCGGCCTCCTGTGCGCCGTGAATGTGCGCTTGATGCACACCGCCAGCTGGTCCAATGTCACGCTGTGCACCGATTGCGCGCTCGAAAGCCGCGCGCGCCGCGAATATGTCGCGGCCTACAAGCCGGATCGGATCGCCGCCGACTACCTCAATGCGTACTTGCCGCGCGCGCGTGTCGGCTTCTACATGCTGGACGCGCCGAGCCCCGCCGGGTTTGTCGGTTACTCCCGCTCGGTCAATTGGCATGACTTTCCGACCTATCGCGCGATCACGATGGCGCTCAACGCGGATGACGTGCTCGCCCACGCAAAACTGTTCCGGCTGACGCACATCGTTTACCGCGAGCCCCCTTGGGAAAGCGAAAACGACGCGATGCGTGCATTTCGCGTGCTATACACGGCGCCACTATGGCGCGCGAATGGCATGGTCATCGCCGAAATCCGGCTTCCTCCCGCCAGGTAGTCGGGCAACCCTAGTCCTGGCGTTGCTGCAGCGGATCCTTGGGCACGTTCTGGATGTCGAACTGGAGCGCGCCCAGCAGGAATTGGACACCGACGAGCACCGGCAGCGCCGCGATCATCACCTCGCCTGACGTAGCCGCAATCCCGCTTCGAATCGACAGTGCCCACCTGGCCATGCCATAGATCGTGCCCACGCCGCCGATCACGATCGCGCCCAGCAAATGCAGTGTACCGGCGTTGAAGTCGCGCAGAAAATAGGAATAGAAAATACGCTTGCAAGTCGTGCGCAGGTATTTGAACGGGAACGTCAGCAGGACCCCGCCGACGCGCAGGTTGCTCACTTCATCGCCATAGTGCGCCGCCATGGGCACGTCCTGCACCACGGCACGCAACGTGTAGAGCCGCAGCAGCATGTCCGACTCGAAGAAATATCCGCGGTCGATCTTGGCGAGCGACAGGTGGGAAAGTGCCGTGCGATGGATCGCCGTGTAGCCGTTGGTCGGGTCCATCACGTCCCAGTAACCGCTGGCAATCTTGTTCACCAGCGACAGCATTGCATTGCCGAACAACCGGACGCGCGGCATGGCACGCAGGGATTCGAGGTCGAAGAAACGGTTGCCCTTGGTGTAATCGGCCTTGCCCTGCACGATCGCACTGATGAAACGCGGGATGAGAGCGGGGTCCATCTGCCCGTCGCCGTCGATCTTGACGACGATATCTGCGCCGGACGCGAGCGCCGCGCGATAGCCGGTCACCATCGCCCCGCCTACGCCCTGGTTTTCGGCATGCCTGATCACGGATACCCGCCTGTCGGCGCATTCCCGCTCGACGAGATCTCCGGTGTGTTCCGGGCAGGCATCGTCAATCAAGAAAATGCGTTCCACCTCGGGTCCGATCCGCGCGATCACGCCGGGCACCTGGCCGCTGACCCGGTAGCACGGGATGACCACCGCCACTCTTGGCAACGGGTCGTGCATCTCTAGCGCACGGCGATGATGACGCCCACGACGATGACGGCGCCTCCCGCCAGCGTGTTCACCGATATCGGCTCGCCCAGGAATACCCGGGCCAGGATCGGCACGATCAGGAAGGCCAGCGAAAACAGCGCATAGGCGGAAGAGAGCGGAACGGTTCGCAGGACGAAGACCCACAGCAGCGTCGCAGCCGCGTAGATGAAGAGCGCGATGAGCATGACGGGCGACAGGAATCCGCGCAGCGTGTTCCACGACCAGCCGTCGATGCGCCACTGCCCGGCGGCGGACTTGAACAGCAATTGTCCGACAGCGATAAGCACGACGCAGGTCAAGGTCAGAAACAGGGAACGTGCGGTCATCTAAGGCGTCCAGGGTCGTGACGGTAGTCGGCGCCGGCGATCAGCGCGGTTCGCCGATCCGCCGGCGGCGCAGCCGTTGCCAGCCCGAAACGACGTAGCCGGAGATGGCGTAGGCGACGAATCCGGCGAACAGCACGATGGCCGGCTGGTAGGACAGGAGTGCCAGGGCCAGCACGATCAGGAAGATCGCCACAAACGGCACGCTCTTCTTCAAATTGATCGACTTGAAGCTCCAGTACTTGAGGTTGCTCACCATCGTCAGGCCGGCGAACACCGTGACGCCCCACGCCCACCATTTGATCGTCAGCGGGTCGACGTTGTAATCATCCACGATGAACACGAACCCGGCCACCAATGCCGCCGCCGCCGGGCTGGGAATGCCCGTGAACCAGCGCTTGTCCGCAACCTCGAGCATCGTGTTGAAGCGCGCGAGGCGCAGGGCCGTGCCTGCGCAATAGATGAACGCAGCGATCCAGCCCAGCTTGCCCATGTCGCGGAGCACCCACTCGTACATCACCAGCGCCGGTGCGGCACCAAACGAGACCATGTCCGACAGGCTGTCGTATTCGGCGCCGAAGGCGCTCTGCGTCTTGGTGAGGCGCGCCACGCGGCCGTCCAGCGCGTCCAGCCCCATTGCATAGAAGATGGCAATGGCAGCCAGGTCGAACGTGAGGTTCATCGCCTGCACGATCGCGTAAAAGCCGGCGAACAGCGCGGCCGTCGTGAACAGGTTGGGCAGCAGATAGATGCCGCGACGGCGAATGCGGTTCTTCTGCAACGCGCGCTCCTGGGTGTAGTCGTCGTGCATGGCGGATTGAAGACTAGCAGCTAGCCCCGTGCGCCACAATGACGGCGCTCGAGCTTCAGGGCAATTCCGCCAGGACCGTTTCGGTAGCGGAAACGACGTCGCCCACGGCCACGCGCGGCCTCGCGCCCGGATCGAGATACACGTCGACACGCGAGCCGAATCGAATGAAGCCATACCGCTGGCCCCGCGCCAGCGTCGCGCCGGCGTCGACGTAACAGAGGATTCGCCGCGCAATCAGACCGGCGATCTGCACGCAGGTGACTTCCTGGCCGGAGGAGGTGCGCAAGTGCAGCGCGTTGCGTTCGTTCTCGAGCGACGCCTTGGGCAGCGCCGCATTGAGGAAGCTGCCCGCGTGATACCAGCGGTTCACCACCGTGCCGTCGACCGGGCTGCGGTTCGAATGGACATTGAACACGTTCATGAACACGCTGATCTTGAGCGCGTCCCGCTCCAGATACGGATCGCGCGCGGTCTCGACCACCACGATGCGTCCGTCCGCAGGCGACAGCACCGACTTGGCACCCTGCGGAATCGTGCGCGCCGGGTCGCGGAAGAACTGGAGGATGAAGGCGAACGCGACCCACGCGAGAAATGCCGGGACGATGAAGCCCAGCGCGGTAAGCACCGTCGCGACCACCGCGGCAATCGCCAGAAACGGCCAGCCTTCGCGGGCGATGATCGGATGCGGATAATGGTTGTTCATCGCGGCGCGCCAAGGTTGTTGCAGCGTGGATTGGGCAGTTCAGCAGGCGTGAATCATGCTCTACGCCCGCGGCAAGGCTCCTACTTGGTGCCCTCGTCGATGCGCCGCGACTGCTCGGCCGCCTGCTCCTTGACCATGCTTTCGACACCACGCGCCTTTTCCAGCGCATTCATCGGCGCGGGCGTCGCGGTCGACAGATCCGGCGACGCCTCGGTGACACCGACACCCGGTCCACGCACGCGTTCGGCGGCCGGCGAAGCCTTGGGAGGCGTGCCCAGGCCGGACATCAGCCCGTACCGCTTCAACGCGTCCTTGGACAGCCAGGCAACGATGGCCAATGCGAGCAGGAGAACGATCAGGCCAACCCAACCGCCCTGCCTGCCGACGCGCCGGTGCATGCCCGTCACTTTTCAATTCCTCGTCTGATCGACCAGTTTATTCCTTTTGATCCACGGCATCATCGAACGCAGCTTTTCGCCGACGACTTCGATCGAGTGTTCGGAAGTGATGCGGCGACGCGACAGCAGCGTAGGCGCCCCGGCGCGGTTCTCGAGGATGAAGTCCTTGGCATACTCGCCGGTCTGGATGCGTTTCAGCATTTCGCGCATTGCCTGCTTCGTTTCCTGCGTGACGATCTTGGGGCCGCTGACGTACTCGCCATATTCCGCGTTGTTGGAAATCGAGTAGTTCATGTTGGCGATTCCACCCTCGTAGATCAGGTCGACGATCAGCTTCAGCTCGTGCAGGCATTCGAAATACGCCATTTCCGGCGCGTAACCGGCCTCGACCAGGGTCTCATAGCCTGCCTTGATCAATTCCACGGTGCCGCCGCACAGCACGGCCTGCTCGCCGAAGAGGTCGGTCTCGGTCTCTTCGCGGAAGTTGGTTTCGATGACGCCGGCGCGCGCACCGCCGATCGCCGCCGCATAGGAGAGCGCCACGTCACGGGCCTTTTTCGACGCATCGTGGTGCACGGCGATCAGCATCGGCACGCCGCCGCCGGCCACATAGGTCGAACGCACCGTATGTCCGGGGGCCTTGGGCGCGATCATGACGACATCCAGATCGGCGCGCGGCTTGACCTGTCCGTAGTGGATGTTGAAGCCGTGCGCGAACGCCAGCATTGCGCCCTTCTTGATGTTCGGCTCCACCTCGTCCGCGTATGTCGCCGCGATGCTCTCGTCGGGCATCAGCATCATGACGATGTCCGCGCTCCTTACCGCATCGGCGACTTCCGCGACTTTGAGTCCGGCCTTTTTCGCCTTGTCCCACGATGCGCCACCCTTGCGCAAGCCGACCGTGACCTTGATCCCCGAATCATTGAGGTTCTGCGCGTGTGCGTGCCCCTGCGAGCCGTAGCCGACGATCGTGACCTTCTTGCCCCTGATGAGGGAGAGGTCCGCGTCCTTTTCGTAGTAAACCTTCATCATGATGTTCTTCTCCAAATCGACAATTCAAGATCTTGAACCACGAAGCACGCGAAGAACATCAAATGCAGTCTCTTCAAGATTTCCTTCGTGCACTTCGTGGTTAAAGGTTTTCGGTTTGTTCCCTAAACGCGAAGGATTCGCTCGCCACGGCCGATGCCGGAGGCACCCGTGCGCACGGTCTCGAGGATCACTCCGGGTTCGATTGACTGGATGAACGCATCGAGCTTGCTGCCGGTACCCGTCAGCTCGATCGTGTAGATCTTGTCGGTGACGTCGAGGATGCGGCCGCGAAAGATGTCCGCGAGCCGCTTCATTTCCTCACGGTCTTTGCCCGACGCGCGGACCTTGACCAGCATCAGCTCGCGCTCGATGTGGTTGCCCTCGGTCAGGTCCACGACCTTCACGACCTCGACCAGCTTGTTCAGCTGCTTGGTGATCTGCTCGACGACATCCTCGGACCCGGTGGTGACGATGGTCATCCGCGACATCGTCGGGTCCTCGGTAGGCGCCACGGTGAGCGACTCGATGTTGTAGCCTCGCGCCGAAAAGAGCCCCGAGATCCGCGACAGTGCACCGGCCTCGTTCTCGACCAGAATGGAGAGGATATGTCTCATCACAATTCTTCCGCCAGGATCATCTCACTCAATCCCTTGCCGGCAGCGATCATCGGAAACACGTTCTCCGTCTGGTCGGTGATGAAGTCCATGAACACCAGCCGCTCCGTCTGCTTGAACGCTTCCTTCAGCGCGCCTTCGACGTCCCCTGGCTTTTCGATCTTCATGCCGACGTGCCCGTAGGCTTCGGCCAGCTTCACGAAGTCCGGCAAGGCATCCATGTACGACTCCGCGTAACGGTTGCCGTAGAAGAACTGCTGCCACTGGCGCACCATGCCCATGTACCGGTTGTTGAGGTTCACGACCTTGATCGGCAGATGGTATTGCTTGCACGTCGACAATTCCTGGATGCACATCTGGATCGACGCCTCGCCGGTGACGCACACGACCGTCGCGCCCGGATTGACGAGCTGCACGCCCATCGCCGCGGGCAAGCCAAAGCCCATCGTGCCCAGGCCCCCGGAATTGATCCAGCGCCGTGGTTTGTCGAACTTGTAATACTGCGCGGCCCACATCTGGTGCTGGCCGACGTCCGACGTGATGAACGCGTCGCCCTTGGTGAGTTCATAGAGCTTCTGGATGACGAACTGTGGCTTGATGAGCGCGCTCTTCGTGTCGTACTTGAGGCAATCCTTGCGCTGCCACTCCTTGATTTCTGCCCACCATGCCTTCAAGGCAGCCGGGTCGGGCCGCTGCGGAGAGGATTCGATCAGCTTCAGCATTTCGTCCAGGACGTCGGCGACGTAACCGACGATCGGAATGTCCACCTTGACGCGCTTGGAAATCGACGACGGGTCGATGTCGATGTGGATGATCTTGCGGTCGCTGCGGAAAAAATGCTCCGGATTACCGATCACCCGGTCGTCGAAGCGCGCTCCCACCGCAATCAGCACATCGCAATTCTGCATTGCCATGTTCGATTCGATCGTGCCATGCATGCCAAGCATGCCGGTGAACTGCGGATCGGTGCCGGGAAAGCCGCCCAGCCCCATCAACGTGTTCGTGCACGGAAAGCCCAGCAGGCGCACCAGACGGGTGAGCTGGGAAGACGCGTTGTTGAGGACCACGCCCCCGCCCGCATAGACCATGGGCCGCTTCGCGTCGAGCAACAACTGAACGGCTTTCTTGATCTGCCCCGCGTGGCCCTTGGTCACTGGGTTGTATGAGCGCAGCGAAACGGTCTTCGGATAACTGAACTCGGTCGTCGCCTGCGTCACGTCTTTGGGAATGTCCACCAGGACCGGGCCCGGTCGGCCTGATGCGGCAAGGTAGAACGCCTTCTTGATCGTGACGGCCAGGTCGGCCACGTCCTTGACCAGGAAGTTGTGCTTGACGCAGGGTCGCGTAATGCCGACAGTGTCGCACTCCTGGAACGCGTCCTGCCCGATCGCATGTGTCGGCACCTGCCCCGTGAGGACGACCATCGGGATCGAGTCCATATAGGCCGTCGCGATGCCGGTGACCGCGTTGGTCACACCCGGACCAGACGTAACGAGCGCCACGCCGGTCTTGTGCGACGAGCGCGAGTAACCGTCCGCTGCGTGGACCGCGCCCTGTTCGTGGCGCACCAGCACGTGCTTGACGGTTTCCTGCTTGAACAACTCGTCGTAGATATTGAGGACCGCGCCGCCGGGATACCCGAAGACGTAATCGACGCCTTCTTCCTGGAGACAGCGGATGACGATTTCCGCACCCGTAAGTTGCATGGCTTTGCCCTACCGTAGTGAGTGTTGCCCTGGCGCCTCGCACGTGCGGGTGCCGGGGAATGCCTAGGATTGCCTTGCGCACAAGGGATGGCGTGCGCGAAACGAGCTTTTTGCCGGGTAGAAAGCCGCGATTCGGAAACACCGGCCGCACTCCTGGGGATTCTCCACGAAGCTTATGGCCTCGAAGGAGGGAATGCGAACGGCTGTTTTTGCAGCACAACACCGGATCTCGCGAACCGGAATCAGCACATTAGCGGGAAATCCCCGCTTTGGTCAAGCCAGAGTGCTGTACTGCAGCATCGGGAAGCCCGTGATTCTTAAGGGCATGCTCAGCTTTGACACTATAATCTTCGATTTTTTCCCCTCTGATCGGCCCAAACTGGCATCGCCACAGGAAATTTCGGGTTTTCTCGCACAAGTCGAGCGGCGCGCCTTCAAGCAGGCGATGTTCGCCGTCCGCGACGAGGACGCGGCGCTGGACATCGTGCAGGACGCGATGCTCAAGCTGACCGAGAAATACGCCGCCAAACCGGCGGGCGAGCTGCCGATGCTGTTCCAGCGCATCCTGCAGAACACCATCCACGACCATTTCCGGCGCCAGAAAGTACGCAATACGTGGACAACGCTGCTCTCGGCCTTCGGGAAAGGTGACGAAAAGGGCGATGATTACGACGTTTTGGAAACTTTATCGGCAAAATCGGATTCCAATGCCACGGTCGATCCCGCGAAACAGTTCGAACAAGGTCAGATTGTCGGAATGATCGAACAGGCACTGATGCGGCTGCCGCCGCGTCAACGCGAAGCGTTCCTGTTACGTTATTGGGAAGAACTGGACGTGGCGGAAGCTGCTGCCGCGATGGGTTGTTCCGAAGGAAGTGTGAAGACCCACTGTTCCCGCGCCGTCCACGCACTGGCCCTGATGCTCAATGCCAAGGGGTTGACGCTATGACCACCCACGACGACAATTTCCCCAAAAAATTAACGGGTTACCTTGACCAGGGGACCGCGGAACTCAAGGCCGGCACGGTTTATCGCCTGCAAAAGGCCCGCGCCGCTGCGCTCGCCCGCCTGTCGGAGCCCGTGGGCGTCCGCGCATCCGATTCGCGGCTGGCCCACGCCTTCGCAGGCACCGGCACCTCGGGAGCGTCCGGCGGCAAGAGCCTCTGGACCAGCGCCCGCCTCTGGCTTGGCATCGCGATCATCGTGGCGGCCGCATTCGGATACCAGCAATGGCAGCTCTATCAGCAAGTGAACGACATTGTAGAACTGGACGCCCAGATCCTGTCGTCGGACCTGCCCATCGATGCGTATCTGGACCAGGGATTCCGCAATTGGTTGACCCACGACGAAAACTGACGGCGGCGCTCGGGTTTGCCCTGGGTGTCGTCGTCCTCTCGACACTTTTCCCCGTCCTGGCGCACGCCCAAATCACGATGGGATCGCCATCGTGGTCGCAATTGCAGCCGCAGGAACAGAAAATTCTGGCACCGCTGGCGCCCGAGTGGGGCAAGCTCGACGCGCAGCGGAAGCAGAAGTGGCGCGGCCTGGCCCAGCGCTACCCCAAGATGGCACCCGAAGAGCAGCAGCGCATCCAGCAACAGATGAACTCCTGGGCGAAGCTGTCGCCGCAGGAGCGGGCAGTCGCGCGCGAACAATACAAGTCCATCAAGCAGCTGCCGCCGGAAAAGAAGGCGGAAGTGCGCCAGCGCTGGCAGGAATACCAGACGCTGCCCCCTGAGACCAAGCGCGAGCTGGCACTGCAGCCAGCCCCGCCCGCCGGCCGCCCGCCAGCGGCGACCCCTTCGGCTAACACGCCGCTGACAGCACCCCAGTCCAAACCGGCCCCCGCGGCACCTGGCACCCGGCCTTGACCAACCCTGCACGTGCTGCGCCTTCGGGATTGCGACGTGCCGGACTGCTGTCCCGTCTTGGCTCCGCATGCTACGAAGCACTGCTGATTGCGGCGTTGGCCTTTCTGACGGGCTTTGTCATGTTGCCGCTGGTGTCTCCGGGAACGGCGGCGACTGCCACCCAGCTGACCGTACCGCCCGTGCCCGCCCGGGTCGCGCTGTTCTGCGTCCTGTTTGCCGTTGTCGCGCTCTACCTGGTCTGGAGTTGGACAGGAGGACGCCGCACACTGCCGATGAAGACCTGGCGCATGCGAATCGCACGGGCGGATGGCGCGCCGCCCGATGCCAGGACCGCGCTGCTACGCTATCTCGCCGCCTGGATCGGTCCCCTACTCGCACTCGTCGGCTTTGCTCTGTTGCAGGAGCGGGGACTTGGCGTGTTGGCGCTCGGGCTGCTCGGCTTCAATTTTCTGTGGGCGGGGGTCGATCCAGACCGACAGTTCCTGCATGACCGCATCGCCGGAACGCGCGTCCTGCGTGACACATAGGGAGCCTTTGCGCCTTTCAGTTCCGCGGACGCGCGAGCATTACTCCCGCGGCAATCATCACCATGCCGGCGATCGCCAGCGCATCGAGCGTCTCGCCGAACAACAGCCACGACTCCACGGCAGTCACCATTGGCACCAGGTAGAACAGACGCGCGACACCGGACGCCGCGCCATGTCGCAACAGCCAGTACAGCAGGCTGATGGCGCCGACCGAAAGCACCACGACCGACCAGCCGAGCGCAAACAGGAAAGCCGGCACCCATTGCACGGGGCGTGCATCGAGCAGCAAGGCGAACGGCGCGTAGACCAGCGCGCATGCCGCGAACTGGATCACAGCGCCGCTGCGCAGGTCGACATGGCTGGCATGGCGCTTCTGGTACAGCGCGCCCACGCTGATTCCGACCAGCGCGATGGCCGACGGCAGCAATCCGTTGTGGCCGCCCGCGAAGTCGACCTTGTGCCGGATCACCAGATAGACGCCGGCCAATCCCAGGCCCAAGCCGGCCCATTGGCGCGGCGCCACGCGCTCGTGTAGCCACATCCATGCCAGGAATACGGTCAGGATCGGTTGCAGCCCGACCAACATCGCGCTGGTTCCGGCCGGCATGCCACCGTCGAGCGCGATGAATACGCCGCCCAGGTACAGACCGTGCACGAGCAGCGCCGCAATGGCGACGTGCGCGTATTCGGATGCCGCGCGCGGCCAGGGCGCGCGCGTCGCCAGCGCAACGGCCAGCATCAACATCGCAACCAGCAGGAACCGGTAGAGCAGGAACGTGAGCGGCGGCGCGTGCGGCAGGCCGTATTTCGCGGCGATGAAACCGGTGCTCCACAGCAGCACGAACAGCGCGGGAAAGAATGCCGCACCCCGTGGGCGTCGCTCCCACCGTATCAACCACTGCCGGAACGATACGGATCATGCCGGTTGATTTCCATGAACCGTTCGGGCCGCGCGAGGAGCGTGAAACCGCAGCGCGCGTAGAGTGCGTGCGCATCGCGCGTCACGAGCAGGCATCGACGCAGACCGGCCAATGCAGGATGCGGCGAGCGCGGTGGTCATGAGCCAGGTCGCGAGCCCGGCGCCGCGACGTCGGGCAGCACGAAGACATCCGCAAAGTACGCGAACGTTGCGCCATCGGTTATCACGCGCGCGAGGCCGATCGCGGCGCCCTTTGCGGGTACAGGCCGAAATTAAGCGATCCGTCGATTGCCCGCTCCACCGTATCGCGCGGGAATGCCCGGCGACCAGTGGCTGTCCGTCAGGAAGCCATGGATGACAGCAAGGTCGAGTCGATCGCGCGTCGTCGAAATTTCATCGGCACCCCGCCCGACGGTGAAAGGCATGTCGAACAAGGCGCCGCGGCACCGTGCGGCTATGGTTGCTTGATGGACGCCGTGTAGCGCGCCACGCCGTCGATGATTTCCTGCTTGGCTTCGGCGGCGTCGACCCATATTCCGACCCGGACCCACTTGCCGGGTTCGAGATCCTTGTAATGCTCGAAGAAATGCGCGATCTGGCGCGTCGTGATCTCCGGCAGGTCGCGCGGCGACTGCACGTTTCGATACAGCGACGACAGCTTGTCGATGGGCACCGCAAGTATCTTGGCGTCGCCGCCCGCCTCGTCGTCCAGTTTCAGCATCCCGATCGGCCGGCAGCGGACGACAACGCCGGTGATGAGCGGGACCGGCGACAGCACCAGCACGTCGCACGGATCGCCGTCGTCGGACAACGTATGCGGAATGTATCCGTAGTTGGTCGGATAGTGCATCGCCGTTGACATGAAACGGTCGACGAACACCGCGCCGGTTTCCTTGTCGACCTCGTATTTGATTGGATCGGCCCGCATGGGGATTTCGATCACGACATTGCAGTCGTTGGGGACATCTTTTCCAGCCGGGACGCGTTCGAAGCTCATCGCAGGACTTTCGCGGGGAAGGGACAGGCGGAAAAATCACGATATCATAGGTCCGCCGCTCATCTCCACTACGCCTGGTTCCCCGTGCGAATCCCTGTCCCTCTTGCTGGTCGTGTCCGCGTTCTGGCGAGCGGCCGCCGCGCAGGCGCAGGACCAACTGGAGGCAGCACCTCTGGTAGCGCCGTTCTCGTCCGCCAAGCCCGGCGGGCCGCTCCCGCGCGGGTGGATGCCGTTCAGCCTGGGCGGCGGGAAGCGCCCCACCGACTACCAGATATTCGACGACCGGGAGCGCACCGTTTTGCGCGCCCGTGCGGAGTCCGCGGCGAGCGCGCTGACTCATGCGGTCAATTTCGACGTTCATGCGGCGCCCATCGTCGAATGGCGCTGGAAGGTCGACAACCTGATCGAAGGCGCCGACAACAGTGTCGCATCGCAGGAAGACTCGCCCACGCGACTGGTGCTCGGCTGCAACGGGGATCGGTCCCGGTTCGGCATTCTCGAGCGCTAGTCGTCGGCATGCTCACCGACACCGACAACACCGGGGGCGCCGACGAGGTCTGGTATGGCGACATCCGCTTCCTATCCGCGCGCTGAAGGTCACTGATGCTCTACACACTGGACGACTATCGCGTCGAATTCCGCGGCGACCATCACTTCGTGGCGCCCGACGCAACTATCATAGGCCGCGTCGTGCTCGAACATGAGGCTTCGGTCTGGTTCAAGGTCGTGATTCGTGGCGACAACGATCCAATCGTCATCGGCGCAGGCTCGAACATCCAGGACGGCTCGGTGCTGCATACCGACGACGGCGTCCCGCTGGCCATCGGCCCCTTCGTCACGGTCGGACACCAGGCGATGCTGCACGGCTGCACGATTGGGGAAGGGTCCCTCATCGGCATCAAGGCAGTCGTTCTCAATCACGCCGTCGTCGGACGCGAATGCCTGATCGGCGCCTGCGCGCTGATTCCCGAGGGCAAGGTCATCCCGGATCGTTCGCTGGTCATGGGCACTCCGGGCAAGGTGATCCGCACGCTGACCGACGAGGAAATCGCCGGAATCCGCGCCATTTCGGACGGCTACGTCGCCAACGCGCGGCGCTATCTGGCGCGCTTCGCACCCATTGCGCCCGCACCCCCGCGGTAGCGAATCCGTGGACGGGGCACGATGCATCTAAGTTCAGGTCACCCACCCCAGAGATCGCCATGCGCCGCTTCTCCCTGCCCCTCGTCATTCTGGCTTCAGTCGTTATCGCAGCTTGCCTGACGGGACTGGCGCTGGCGCAAAGCCCCGACCGTCGGGACGACGTCCTGACCGAAACGACCCCGCTTGCTCCGTTCAAGCGCATTGAAGTCTCCGGCGCGGCGGTAATCCTGTTGGTGCAGGATACGAACGGGCCGCTGGTCGCCAGCGTGCCCCAGAACGCCACCGCCAAGGTCACCATCAAGGTGCAGAAGGAAACGCTGATCATCAAATCCGCCGATGGCGGGCGTTGGTGGGGCAGCCTGTTCGGCCGCGGCCCTTCGGCTACGCCCCAGCTCACCATTCACTTCAAGGACCTCGAAGGCATTGCCGCGGCCGGCGGCGTCCGGATCTCGGCGCGGGAAATCCGCGTACCGGCGTTGAGCATCGACGGCTCCGGCGGCACGACGATTCAGATCGACGACCTGCGCGCGACCACGCTGTCCGTCGAAGGCTCCGGCGCACTCAAGGCCGAATTCGCCGGTCAGGTCACTGACCAGAGCATTTCCATTTCAGGTGCAGCCGATTACCAGGCCGCCCGGCTTGTCAGCGACAACGCAACGGTCGAAGTCAGCGGCGCCGGCAAGATAGTGGTAAACGCGCGCAAGAAACTTACCGCCAGCATATCCGGTGCGGGCGTGGTCGAATACCTGGGCGACCCCGTAGTGCACGAAAGCGTCAGCGGCGTCGGGCGCGTGAAGCGTCGGGAGTCCGCGGAGGCATCCGTTCCGCATATCGCACGGGCTGACTGAGGTCCCGCCGCTACGGTAACTGCTCGTCGCCACTTGGCGGACGCTCGCGCCGACTCCAGTCAATGCATGGCATGCGGCGACGCCGGCACATTGTCACCCTTGAACAGCAACGGCAATCCGGTGACCGGGTCGCGGTCGTCGTGTACGCCCGGCAGCACGCGCACATCCGACACGCGGCACTCGCCCAGCAGCTCCGTCAGCATGGCGATGACCTCCTCCACGCGATCGAGCGGATAGAGCGGACAGCGAAAGCCCTCGGCCTCGCGCGGGTCAAACGGGGAGGACAGCGAAAGCCTCAGTTCGCCGCCATCGACAGCGTCGGGCGCACGATGTGCGCTGATCACCGCGGTCGGTTCGCCCACGGAGGCGCGCAGCTTGCGGATGGCGTTGCCGGCGAAGATATGCGCGCCGACCTCGCGTTGCGCCGTGCGTCCCTGCTGTACCGCATGCAACAGTGATTGCGGCGCGCGCGGGAGTGCCAGGACCGAAATCCCCGGCGCCCCGAGTTGCCGGCCCAGCGCCTGAGTGAGCGGGATCCCCCATTTGCCGACGTCGGCATTGCGCAGCAAATCGGCGCCGCGTGCGGCCAACGCAGTACCCAGAAGGAAGGCGCAGGTGCACGGTCTCGGGGCCGCCGGACAGCGTGATCGGGGCGGGTTCCAATGCGCGCATGGACGGCACAGTCTCGGGCAATGCGCGCCACGCCAACAGCTTCGGCAAGTGCGCGAGATCGATGGCGCCGGCCGCGACCAGCGCATTGGCCAAGGCAAACGACTGGTTCCCGGCCAATGCGCCGTGTTCGCGCAGGATGCCCGCAAGCGCCGCGACATCTTCGACCGCGCAAGGCAGTGTCGCGCGCGCGTCACCAGGACCCTCGATGCCAGCCACGATGATGATGGGAAGCGCGAACAGGGTGACCGCCAAACTGTCGACACGCCCCGACTCGCGTTCGCACATCGCCAGCAGCCGCCAGAGGTGACGGTAGGTTGCAACTGACGGCGCTGTCTCGAAGATGCTCGCCAGTCGCTCGCCCTGGTCCGGCGTCAGCAGTGTGCGCAGCGCATGCCGGATTTCTTCGTCGAGTGATGTGGCTTCCTGGCCTGTGGGAGCCCTCTGGCTTGCGGCCGCCAGCGCATGCAGGCGCGCCGATTCCGCCGGCGCCGCGGCGGGGTCGGGAAACGTGCGGGGATCATTGCCTTCGGACATCGGATTCCAGGGCCAGGCACTTTCAGCGCGTGCATTTTCGCACGGGCCGGCGCCTTCGTAGTTTCAGTGGAAAAGGCAGAACGGCCCCTGCCCCAGCGCCTCCGGGATGAACCACGCCCGGTACAGTCCAAGCAAAGCGAACGCCGCAATCACTGCGGCGGCGGCATACCTGTACCGCGTGTCGGCGAACCAGCGGTGCGATCGGGCCAGCGTCCATCCCGCCGCCAGCAGGTTGGGCAATGTACCCAATCCAAACGCCAGCATCACCAGCGCACCATTCACCGCGCTGCCCGACAGTAGAGCGACCGGCAACACCCCATAGACGAGCACACAAGGCGTGAATCCCCACACGATGCCCAGCGCGTAACGCGATACCACCCCGCCACGCGGCGCGAGCCGGGTCACCACGGGCAGCAATTTGCGGAATACCGCGAGGCCCGCGCGCTCGAGCCCGCCAAATCCAACGCCGCGGGCGACGAGTGAAGCAGCAAGCAACAGCAACATCACATTGGCGGCGACGTACAAGCCGCGTTGCAGGGGCGCGACCGCAGCCGCGAAGGCCGCCCCCCCGGCCGCGCCGAACGCCGCGCCCAGTAGCACATAGGTGGTCAGGCGCCCGGCGTGAGTCGCGGCCTGTCCGGCGCGCAGCACCCGTGACCGCTGCAACGGGAGTGCGTCGCCTGGCCCGGCAACGGCCGCAATCCAACCTCCGCACATGGCGAAACAGTGGAGCCCGCCCAGCAGGCCAGCCAGAAACGCTCCGATCAGGGCGGATTGAGGCATGTGCCCGTTCCGTGCAGCAAGGGACGTTGGATCACGAAATTCCCCTGTCCTAAATGGGGGCTTATATTCAGTTCAGTCGTGCATTCGGCGGGCGCAGGCATTAGACTGCACCGGAATCCTTTCGCTGCGGCTCCCCTGCAGCGGCCCCCTTTTGCCTGACTCATGCCCAATCCTTCACCGAGAAACGTCTTCCCTTCAGCACAGAAAGTCGTGTCGATCGACAGCTTGCGATCGCATTGCGTCACGTGCAGCATGCGCACATTGTGCCTGCCGGTTGCATTGACGGAAAACGACCTCGGGGAGCTCGAAGCGCTGCTGGGCAACCGGACCAAGCTCAAGAAGGGTGACGCGCTGTTTCATAACGGTGCGCAGTTCACGTCGTTGTTTGCCGTCAAGCTGGGCTCGCTCAAGACCACTGTGCTGTCCGACGACGGTCGGGAACAGGTTGCCGGTTACCACATGCCCGGGGACCTGCTCGGACTGGATGGCATGGGCGAGGACCGGCACGGTTGCGAGGCAGTCGCATTGGAGGACACCGAGGTGTGCGTGCTGCCGTTCGTGCGCATCGAGGAGCTGGCACGGCGCATCCCGGCGCTGCAGCACAATCTGCACAGATTCCTCTCGCGGGAAATCGAACGCGACCACAAGGTAATGCTGCTGCTCGGCAGCATGCGTGCCGAGGAGCGCCTCGCCGCGTTCCTGCTCAACCTGTCCGAGCGCTACAAGGCGCGCGGCTATTCGTCGACCGAATTCGTGCTGCGCATGACGCGCGAGGAAATCGGCAGCTATCTGGGGCTCAAGCTCGAAACCGTCAGCCGCCTGTTTTCGAAGTTCCAGGAGGAAGGCCTCGTTATGGTGGCAGGCCGTTCCGTGAAGATCATCGACATGCCGGTCCTGAAGCAGCTGGTGGGACAGTGACCGTGCTAGCCCCCTTCGCGCTCCACGCTGCCAACGGCTGAATCGTCGGTCGCGCCGAGGGTCGGGGCTGTGCCGCCTTCGAGAAAGATGGTGAGCGCCGAAGACGCGATCCCCAGCGCCCAGAAACCGAAGAATCCCATCGTGTAGATGGCCTGGCGCGACATCTCCAGCGGCGCGCCGAAGAAATGCAGGTCGAACGGATCGAAGACCGAGAAGAAGATGAGCTCGGCCACGCCCGCGACCAGAAATGCCGGCCAGATCACCCACATCAAGCGGCGTGCCAACAGCCCGGTATCCGCGCTCATCGATCCCGCTCCTCCTCGTGCCGGCTCGTAGCAAGGCCAGGCGGTGGATCAGCCATGCGGCGCACCTCGCGCGCTCAGCTGGAGCGTGCGCACTTCGCCGGCGATCTCGACCGCCGGCAGCCGCCATGAAGCCGTCTCGAGACTGACCAGCCAACGTCCGGCGCCAACAGGTTCGACGCGACCGGCATACGCGCCATCCGGCCCGAGCACGAGTTCGACCGAGCGATCCAGGCCGCTGCGCGTGGCGTGCGCGACGCCGAGTACGATCACCGCGGGATGTGCGTCCGCTTCCGGCGACGGCGAGGAAAGCGCGACCCGCACCCTCCCATCCGCCGCAATGTCGACCACCGCTTCGATACCCAAGGCAGCGGCGCGATCGATGCGCTCCAGCCTCTGATTGATGGAAAGGCCGCGCTTGTAATAGTCGTCGGCCACGATGGCGTCATCGGTGGTCACCGCCAGCCAGAGCGTGAACAGGCTGGCGACGACGACAATGCCCGGGCCCGCCATCAGCAGCCAGGGCCACCGCTGGCGATACCAGGGCGAGGCAGGCGATCGCGACAACGCGGATGAGGGCATGGCGGCAGCGCTTGACGGGGTCATGTCAATATCTCACGGATTGGGCAGGATGAAGGTGGATTTCTCACGGCGAGCAATGCTGGCGTCGTCGACCGCCTCGATCACGATTTCGATCCTGTGCGGTCCGGGCGTGGCCGCATCTGCGGGCACCTGCAGGCGCAGCGGCAACAGACGCGTCGTCGCGGCGCCTACATCGATTGTCTGGGGAAGGTCCGCGACCGTCAGCCCCGGCAGGCCTTCGGCCGTCAGGCGGAACCTGCGCGCCTTCTCGTCGGTATTCATGATCTGTACGCGGTAAACGTTTTCCATGACACCAGGACGCACCTCGCGCGACAGTGCACCGCGATCGCGTATGACGTCCATCTTGAGCGGATTCCTGAGGTACAGCGAGACGCCGGCCGCCGTGCCAACGGTGAGGAGAATCGCTGCGTAGAGCACTGTACGCGGTCGGAATACCCGTCGCCAGATCGCGCTCCCCGTTGCGTGCTGCTGGAGGGCGTTTTCCGAAGCGTAGCGGATGAGGCCACGCGGGTACCCCATCTTGTCCATCACCTGGTCGCAGCCATCGATGCACGCCGCGCAGCCGATGCACTCATACTGCAGTCCCTTGCGGATGTCGATTCCGGTCGGACAAACCTGCACGCAGATGCTGCAATCGATGCAGTCTCCCAGTCCCGCGGCCTTCGCGTCGACCTTCCTGCTGCGCGAGCCGCGCGGGTCGCCGCGCTCCCCGTCATAGGCGATGACGAGCGTGTCGTGGTCGAACATCACCGACTGGAAGCGGGCATAAGGACACATGTACTTGCAGACCTGCTCCCGCATCCAGCCGGCATTCCCGTAAGTGGCAAGCGCGTAGAACACGATCCAGAACACCTCCCAGCCGCCCAAGTCCCACTGGAACGCGCGCGCGCCCAGGTCGCGGATTGGCTCGAAATAGCCGACGAACGTGTAGCCCGTCCAGACCGCGAGCGCGATCCAGGCCGTGTGCTTCAGCGTCTTCTTGACGACTTTCTCGAGCGAAGGCGGGGCAGCATCGAGTCGCATGCGCGCTTGCCGCTCGCCTTCGATCTTGCGCTCGATCCACAGGAAGATTTCGGTGTAGACCGTTTGCGGACAAGCGTATCCGCACCACAGGCGGCCGGCCACGGCGGTGAACAGGAAGAGCGACAACGCCGACAGAATCAGGAGGACGGTCAGATAGATGACGTCCTGCGGCCAGAACACGAGGCCGAAGATATAGAACTTGCGCGCAGTGAGATCGAACAGCACCGCCTGACGGTCATTCCAGTACAGCCAGGGCAGACCGTAAAACACGACCTGCGTGGCAATCACCAGCGCGACGCGCCAGGTGGCAAATCTTCCGGTGACCGAGCGCGGATAGATCTTCTTCCGGATCTCGTACAGGCCGATCTCGTCGTCCGCGTCGCCGGACGGCACGTTCGCGGCCTTGCGGATCGGATTTGGCTTGACTTCCGTTGCGTTCACTCGAGGCGGTCCAGGCAGGGTTTGACACAACCGGAAGCGCGAGGCATTGCGGCGTGCATGCTCGTTGCAATGTTACGGCGTTTCCAAAAAGAACGCGGCGCGGCCGGTTGTGGCCGCATCGCAGTCCGCCGGCCGGTTACTTCGCCGCAATCGACGTGTTCGACAGGCTCCAGACATAGGCCGCCAACAGCTTGATCTTGGTCGGGCCGAGCGTGGGACCGAAGGAAGGCATCGGCAGGTGCCCGTCGCTGATGTTGAGATGCCGGCCCTGGGTGACACCTTCCGTCATCGTGACTTCCGAGCTTCCATACAGCCAGATGTTATCTGTCAGGTTCGGTGCGCCGATCGCCTGGTTGCCCTTGCCGTCCACGCCATGGCAGGCCACGCAGTTCGTCGCGAACAGCGGCTTGCCGAGCTGCGCCTTCAGTGAATCGTGCGGAAGTCCGGACAGCGAGCGCACATAGGCGACCACATTGCGCACGCCTTCCTCGCCCAATATCGGTCCGAATCCGGGCATTACGCCCATGCGCCCGCCGGTGATCGACGTCACGATGTTCGCCGGCTCGCCACCGTAAAGCCAATCGTGGTCCCGCAGATTGGGGAAGCCCTTGCCGCCACCGGCATCCGAACCGTGACAAGCCGAACAATAGGTCAGGAACAACCGCTCACCCGTCTGCCGCGCCGACGGGTCCGCGGCTATCTGCGGAATTTCCATCGCGACGTATTTGTCATACAACGGCTGCAGTTTGGCGTCGAACTCCGTCGTTTCGGCTTTGTAGGCGCCGGACGACGACCACCCCAGTACGCCGGGGAATGTGCCGAGACCGGGATACAGAATCAAATACACGACTCCGAACAGGATCGTGAGCCAGAAGAGATTCGACCACCACTTCGGCAAGGGGTTGTTGTATTCCTGCAGGTCGCCATCCCAGACGTGGCCGGTGACCTCCACTTGGCCGGGGCTGCCTGGCCCTGACTTGGCGGTGCCCTTCGGCGCGCCGACCTTCACCTTGCCTGTCACCCACAGCAGCCACGCGCACGCGGCGATCGACAGGACAACCAGCACGACGACGTAGATATTCCAGAAACCCGACGTGAAGTCGCTCATGACACCTGCCCTCCGCGCGCTGCAATTGCATTCGTATCCGGGCCCACGGCGTCATCCGGCAACGCGAACGGCGCGTTGGCGGCCGCTTCGAACGAGGATTTGCGTTTGCGGCTCCAGGCCCAGAACACGATGCCGAGAAAGGTGATGAAGGTGATCACGGTCATGATTATGTGCAGGATTGTATTGGTGTCCATGGCTACCTCGCATTGCGCATGAGCACACCCATTCCCTGCAGATACGCGACGAGCGCGTCCTGCTCCGTCTTGTCCTTCAGCGCCGCGGGCGCGGCGGCGATCTCGTCGTCCGTGTACGGCAGGCCGAGGATGCGCAGCGTCTTCATCTTGGCCTGGATGATGTCGGCATCCGCGGGCGTCTTCGCAAGCCAGGGGTAGCCCGGCATGTTCGATTCCGGGACGACGTCGCGCGGGTTGTTGAGATGCACGCGGTGCCAGTCATCGGAATATTTCGCGCCGACCCGCGCCAGATCGGGGCCCGTGCGCTTGCTGCCCCACTGGAACGGATGGTCGTAGACGAATTCCCCTGCGACCGAATAGGGTCCGTAGCGTTCAGTCTCCGCCCGGAACGGACGGATCATCTGCGAATGGCAGTTGTAGCAGCCTTCGCGAACATAGATATCGCGGCCCGTGAGCGCCAGCGGCGAATACGGCTTCAGCCCCGCGACCGGCTGCGTCGTCGAACCCTGGAAGAACAGCGGCACGATTTCCACGAGCCCGCCCACGCTGACGACGAGCAGCACGAGGAGGATGAGCCACGGCACATGCGTTTCGATATGTTCCTGGTTGAGTTTCATCGTCGTGTCCTACGCGTGCACCGGCACGCCGGTCGGAATGGTCGCTTCGAAGGGCTTGCTGCCGGCGATTGTGCGCACCGTGTTGTACGCCATGATCAACATTCCGGAGAGGAACATGAGGCCGCCCAGCAGACGGATCGCATAGAACGGATAGGTCGACTTCACGCTTTCGACGAACGCGTAGGTCAGCGTGCCGTCCGCGTTGGTGGCGCGCCACATGAGGCCCTGCATGACGCCGGCGATCCACATTGCCGCGATATACAGGACCACGCCAATGGTCGCGATCCAGAAATGCGCGGTGATGAGCCGCACCGACCACATCTCGATCTTGCCGAACATCCGCGGGATCAGGTAGTACATCGAGCCGATCGAAATGAACGCGACCCAGCCCAGGGCGCCGGAATGCACGTGGCCGATCGTCCAGTCGGTGTAGTGCGACAGCGCATTCACGGTCTTGATCGACATCATCGGACCTTCGAATGTGCTCATGCCGTAGAACGACAGCGACACGATGAGGAACTTGAGTATCGGGTCCTCGCGCAGTTTGTGCCAGGCGCCGGACAGCGTCATGATGCCGTTGATCATCCCGCCCCACGACGGGGCCAGCAGTATCAGCGAAAAGACCATGCCGAGCGACTGCGTCCAATCCGGCAGCGCCGTGTAGTGCAGGTGGTGCGGGCCGGCCCACATGTACGTGAAGATCAGTGCCCAGAAGTGCACCACGGACAGCCGGTACGAGTAGATCGGGCGGCCCGCCTGTTTGGGCACGAAGTAATACATCATGCCGAGGAAGCCCGCCGTCAGGAAGAATCCGACGGCATTGTGGCCGTACCACCACTGCACCATCGCGTCCTGCGCCCCGGCATACGCCGAGTACGATTTCCAGCCCAGGAACGACACCGGCAGCTCCGCGCTGTTTACGACGTGCAACAGAGCAATCGTCAGGATGAACGCGCCGAAGAACCAGTTGGCGACGTAGATGTGCGGCGTCGTGCGCTTGGCCAGCGTCCCGAAGAACACGATCGCGTAGGAGACCCAGACCAGCGTGATCAGGATGTCGATGGGCCACTCGAGTTCCGCGTATTCCTTGCCGGAGGTTATGCCGAGCGGCAGCGTGACCGCAGCCAGCACGATAACTGCGTTCCAGCCCCAGAACGTGAACGCCGCGAGGCCGTCGGAAAACAGGCGTGTCTGGCACGTCCTCTGCACGCAGTAGTAGGACGATGCGAACAACGCGCAGCCGCCGAAGGCGAAGATGACGGCGTTGGTGTGCAGCGGCCGCAACCGGCCGTAGGACAGCCACGGAATGTCGAAATTGAGCTGTGGCCAGAGCAACTGCGCGGCAATGATCACGCCCACCAGCATGCCCACGATGCCCCACAGGACGGTCACCAGCGCGAACTGCCGCACGACCTTGTAGTTGAACGTTTCCGCTGCCTTCGCGATCGCCATCCTAAGTTGCCTCCCCGGTAGCGCGCGGCGACGAATCCGCGCGCTGTTGACTCAAAAGACCCGCAATATTACGGTTCCGCCCGTTGTGGAGGGTTGACCGGCGTCAAACAAGCGACCTCCGTTACCTTGTCAGGCACGGCCACACCATCGTCGTCCGCCAGAATCCGGTGCGCCGGCCCTTCCAGGTCATCGAACTGGCCGCTGTGCACGCTCCACCAGAATACCGCGCCAATCAGCAGCACCAGAACGACCGACATCGGGATCAGAAGCATCAGGATTTCCATGGTGCACAGAGCGTCAAGCCGGTGCCGGTACGGCCGATACTGCATCCTCGCAACGATCGGGCGTATCTTCGCGTCGACGCGTGAGGCGCAACGCGTTGGCGACCACAACCAGCGACGACAGCGACATGCCAACGGCCGCGACCACGGGCGTCACGAAACCGAACGCCGCGGCGGGAATGGCGATTGCGTTATAGGCAACGGCCCAGGCCAGATTCTGCCGGATCACCGCGAGCGCGCGTCGCGACTCCCGCAGCGCGGTGGCCGCGCGCTCGACGCGATCGGAGAGAATCACGACGTCGGCCGTGTGCTGCGCAAGCGGCGTGGCAGTGCCGAGACTGATTGACACCTGCGCCTGTGCCAGCGCGGGCGCGTCGTTGATTCCGTCGCCCATCATCGCGACGACAGCGCCCTGGGCCTGAAGTCGGGCGATGGCCGCACGCTTGTCGTCCGGCGCGAGGTCGCCGCGGGCGTCCGTAACCCCGAGTGCGCCGGCGACATGGTTGACACTCGCGGGACGATCGCCGGAAAGCAAGACCGGCGTGATCCCGAGGCTTCGCAACTCCTCGATCAGGCGCACGGCGCCCGGACGCATTGCGTCTGCAAACGCGAACAATGCGCGCCACCCATGCTCGTCACCCAGCGCTGCCAGCGCGCCGCGATCGCCGTCGTCGTCGGCCACCTGTTGCAACGATGCAGGCATGGGGCCGGCCAGCGTAGCGACAAAAGCGGGTCGGCCAACCCGCACGCGCACACTGCCCACGATGCCCTCGACACCCTCGCCCGTCACCTGCCGAAAAGCACTGACCGCGGGCGACGAATTTGCGCCGGAGGCCGCCTCGGCAGCTGCCTCGCGCAACGCGCATGCCAACGGATGTTCCGAGCGCGCGTCGACGGCCGCGGCAAGCGCCAGCGCGTCAGCGCGAGAAGTCTGGCCCGTCGTCGTGCACGTCGTCATTCGGATGCAGCCCTCGGTCAGCGTCCCGGTCTTGTCGAGCACGATGTGCGTCACGCGCGCCAGCGCTTCGAGCGCATCGCTTCGCGCCAGCACGACCCCCCCTCGCGCGAGGGAACCCGCCGCAGCCGCAAGGGCGGCAGGCGTTGCAAGCGACAGCGCACAGGGACAGGACACAACCAGCAGGGCCACCGTGACCGGCAGCGCTCGCGCCGGATCGAACTGCCACCAGACAAATGCCGTGCACAGCGCGAGTACCAGCAAACCGCCGACGAACCACCCCGCCACGCGATCGGCGAGTCGCGCTGCCGTCGGGCGTTCGCTCGCGGCGCGCTCCACCAGCCGCAGCACGGACGCGAAACGCGTCGCTTCCCCGGCCGCATGCACGCGCACAACCAGTGGTCCGTCGCGGTTCACGGAACCTGCCAGCACGGCATCGCCCGGGCCCCGCCCATGCGGAAGGCTTTCCCCCGTCAGCATCGCTTCCTCGACGTGGGAGTACCCATCGACGACTTCGCCGTCGGCCGGCACCACCGCGCCCGGACGGACGAGCACGATGTCCCCGGCGGCAAGCTGCGCCGCCGCGACGGTTTCGGTCGGCGTGTTGCCCGGCCATGCGTAAAGGCGCTCGGCAATTGCTGGTCGTTGCCGCGCGACAACTTCGATCGCGGCGCCCGCCTTTTGCCTGGCAACGAGCTCGCCAAAGCGCGCGATCAGCAACAGTGCGATGAACATCGTCACGGAATCGTAGTACACGACGCCGGTGCCGGTGAATGTCGTCCATGCGCTTGCGGCGAACGCCGCTCCGATTCCAAGCGCGACCGGAACATCCATGCCGAGCCGCAGACGGGAGACGTCGCGCCACGCGCCTCGGAAGAATGGCGCAGCCGAATAGCTGAGTGCAGGCAGCGTCAGCACGAAGCTCGCCCATTCGAGCAGGCGCCGCTGTTCGGGCGCGACGCCTTCGCTCGAAAGGTAGGCGGGGATCGCGAACATCATCACCTGCATCATCGCCAGCAGCGCCACCGCCATGCGCAGCAGCAACGCTCGCCGTTCAGTGCGCGCAAGCGCCTCGCTGCGGGCCGGATCATAGGGGTGCGCGCGATAACCGACCGCAGACACGGCGCGCAGCACATGCGAGAGCCGCGTCGTACCCGGGTTCCAGGCAACCATGGCGCGCCGATTCGCGAAATTGATCCGCGCCTCCACCACGCCCGGTTGCCGCGCGAGCCACGTTTCGAGCAGCCAGACACAGGCGCCGCAGGTCAGTCCCTCGAGGAGGAGCGAGACCTCACAGCGGTCTGGACCGGCCTCGCGCACGAGGCCCGCAGCGGCAGCGGCCTCGTCCCATCGCGTCCATTCTTCACCCGTCTCCGCTGCGAGCCGTGCCGCGCTCTCCGTGCGGCTGGCATAGAACCCGGCCAGTCCGGCTGCGGTGATGGTCTGGGCGACCGCCAGGCAGCCCGCGCAGCAAAAAGCTCGTGGCGCCCCTTCGATCACCTCGCGCCAGACGCCTTCGCTCGGATTGGGCGCGCCGCAATGAAAGCAGTTCGCCGTAACGGCGTCGGCATCGATATCAGATTCGCGCAGCAGGGCAGGCGCGATGGCGGAGACGGAAAGCGCCGGCATGCGTAGAACTCTACGGCTGCGTCCGCCACAGGGTCAAGCAGCATAACCGTCCGGATTGACCGGGCGCAGGCTGGTCGTCCGCGCCGGGGCCGTTGACATGGGTCAAGACGCCTCCGCGTCCACGGTGTACGATGCCAATTGTCCTTCCATCCAGGAGTTTCCATGTACGTCCACCTGCTGGTGCCGACCGATGGCTCGAAGCTCTCCGACAAGGCTGTGACGCACGCCGTTGCGCTGGCACAGGGGTTGCGCGCGAAGATCAGCTTCTTCTACGCGTCTCCGGACTACCCATTGCCCGCGTATGCCGACGGCGTCGTATACGAACCGATTTCGAAGAAGGAATACACGCAGCTGGCGGTAAAGGAAGCGGAGCAGGTACTGGATCGCGCGATGTCGAAGGCGAGCGCCGCTGGCGTCGATTGCACGCGCATGCACATGATCGCCGCGGCCCCGTGGGAGGCGATCCTCAAGGCCGCCAAGAAGTCGAAATGCGATGCAATCGTGATGGCCTCGCACGGCCGAAGCGGATTGTCCGCGATGTTGCTGGGCAGCGAAACGCAGAAGGTCCTGACGCACAGCAAGCTGCCGGTCCTGGTCGTTCGCTAGCGTCCGACGCCATCGGTCCGCCAGATGAATTTATCGGCGGACTTCCCCTGACGGAACCAATGCGCGCCGGCGTCCGGCGCGCCGCGCCTGCATGCGCGCGGCGCAAATGCCGGAGAGATCGGCAAAGCACGGGCCCGGCACAAACATCCGGAAGGCCGACTTCCTGCTGGTGTCGCACAGGGCGATGGCCGCACACCGGAAGAACCACCGCGACGCATTGCCGCAGAGGCGCCTCCGCGTGCGCGCCCGCCGTCGACTCGTCGTCGAACGCGCGTCAAGGCGATGAAGCCCGACATCATCGGTCGTTTCGCTGCCGGGTTGAAACGCCGGCAGTCTTGGCGAAGGCGCACCGCGACTCGGCGCCGGTCAGGTACAATCGTGTTTTTTTGCAACAAAAACAGCACCATGCGCATTTCCAAGTTCTATGTTTCCACGCTCAAGGAGGCGCCCGCGGAAGCGGACGTCGCGAGCCAGAAGCTCATGCTCCGCGCCGGTCTCATCAAGAAGCTCGGCAGCGGTCTTTACACGTGGATGCCGCTTGGCCTTATCACGCTGCGCAAGGTCGAGCAGATTGTGCGCGAGGAGATGAATCGCGCAGGCGCGTTGGAACTGGTCATGCCCGTGGTCCAGCCGGCCGAACTCTGGCAGGAGACCGGCCGCTGGGAAAAAATGGGGCCGAATATGCTGCGCCTCCAGGACCGCCAGAAGCGTGATTTCGTCGTCGGGCCGACGCACGAGGAAGTGATCACGGACATCGTGCGCCGCGAGATCCGGAGCTATAAGCAGCTGCCGGTCAATTTCTACCAGATCCAGACCAAGTTCCGTGACGAGATAAGGCCCCGTTTCGGCGTGATGCGGGCGCGCGAATTCGTGATGAAGGACGCCTACTCTTTCGATACCGATGAAGCCGGCATGCTCCGCTCGTACCGGATCATGTACGACGCCTACGTGCGGATTTTCACGCGCATGGGATTGACGTTCCGTGCCGTCGACGCCGACTCCGGCGCGATCGGCGGCGCGCTGTCGTGTGAGTTTCAGGTGCTGGCCGATTCCGGCGAGGATGCCATCGCCTACAGCACCGGCTCGGACTACGCAGCGAACGTGGAAAAGGCCGAAGCGCTCGCGCCTGTGCCTTCACGTCCGGCGGCCGCTGAGACCAAGGCACGCGTGCCCACGCCGGGCAAGTCGACTTGCGAGGAAGTGGCGGAACTGCTGCAGCTGCCGCTTGCGCGCACGGTGAAATGCCTGATGCTGTGGGCCGACGGGAGGGTGCACATGCTGCTCGTCCGCGGCGATCACATGGGCAACGAAATCAAGATCGGCAAGCTGCCGGGCATGGATGGCTGGCGCTGGGCTTCCGAGGCCGAAATCATCGAGGCCACCGGGTGCAAGCCCGGCTATCTCGGACCGGTCGGCATCCCGAAGGAAATGCCGCTGGTCGTCGATCGCTCGGTGGCGGTGATGGCCGACTTCATCTGCGGCGCGAACGAGCCCGACTTCCACCTGCGTGGCGTGAATTTCGGCCGCGATTGCCGCGAGCCCGACGCCGTCGCGGACATCCGCAATGTCGTCAAAGGCGACCCGTCGCCGGACGGCAAGGGAACACTCGACATCCTGCGCGGCATAGAGGTGGGCCACGTATTCGCACTCGGTCGCCTGTATTCGGAGGCGCTCGGTGCAACTTTCCTCGACGGTGATGGTCACGCGAAGGTCATGGAAATGGGCTGCTACGGCATCGGCTGCACCCGCGTCGTGGCTGCCGCAATCGAGCAGAATCACGACGAAAAGGGGATCATCTGGCCGTTGCCGCTGGCGCCGTTCGCCGTGGCCATCGCGCCCATTGGCTACGACCGCAGCGAAGGGGTCAAGGCGCTGGCCGACAGGCTGCACGACGAACTCGCGGCTGCGGGCGTCGAAGTGCTGCTCGACGATCGCGGCGAGCGCCCTGGCGTGATGTTTGCTGATCTCGAGTTGATCGGCATACCGCACCGCATCACGATTGGCGACCGGGGCTTGAAAGAGGGCAAGGTCGAATATCAGGCGCGGCGCGACACGACGGCCACGACCGTTGCGGTGGCGGAGATCACTGCGTTCATCCGTGGCCGCATTGCCGCGTGAGCCAAAGTATTTCCGGAAAGGCGATGAAACCTGTATGACGCGCAACGTTCTGCTTCGATGGGTGATGCTCCCCGCCATGTTGGCGGTGGGAACGCTCGCGCCATTGCCGGCCAGCGCGGGTGCGCAGGCAGAGGAGCAACTCGCGCCGTCGGTGGTGGCGGGCCTGTCCAAGGCCATCGCCGATGCGCCGATCCCGACCAACTACGCCAACCGCGACGAACTGCAGCCATGGTTGCGCGAAATGTCGCAGCGGCTCGCCTTCAAGCTCGCGGACGAGCGTGAACGACGGGAACTTCTCGCGACCGTTTATTACGAAGCAGTGCGCGCCGGCCTCGATCCGCAGGTCATGCTGGGAGTGATGTACCACGAGAGCGGCTTCAAGAAGTACGCGATTTCGATCGCGGGTGCGCGTGGCTACATGCAGGTGATGCCGTTCTGGGTGAAGCAGATCGGCCAGGCCGACCAGAACCTCTTTCACCTCCGCACCAATCTACGCTACGGCGCGGTGATCCTCCGCTACTACCTCAACATCGAGAACGGCGACTACTATCGCGCGCTGGGCCGATACAACGGCAGCCTCGGCAAACCTGACTATCCGAACGCCGTCATGGCAGCGGTGAACCGGCATTTCCAGTACACGCCGATCGCGAAGACCGCGGCCAACGCCGAAGCACCCTACTCATCGCAGCGGTGAGCCCGCCGTACGCGGCATTTGCGCCCACCCGTTACCGCGGCCGCTTCGCGCCCTCGCCCACCGGGCCGCTTCACTTCGGTTCGCTCGTCGCCGCCCTCGCAAGTTACTGCGACGCGCGTTCCGTGGGTGGTGAGTGGCTGCTGCGTATCGAGGACGTCGACGAGCCGCGCAGCCGCCCGGACGCGGAGGCGCAAATACTCACCGCGCTCGAACGCTACGGCTTCGAGTGGGATGGTGCAATCGTCCGGCAGTCGGATCGCACGTCGCTCTACGAAGAAGCGCTGGCGCGATTGCGCAGGGCCGGACTGGTCTATGCCTGCACATGCACTCGCCGCGAGCTCGAAACCGCGCCCCTTGGGATTGCGGGCGAGCGCGTTTATCCAGGTACCTGCCGCAGCGGCCTTCTGCCGGAACACCGAGGACGTCGCCAGCATGCGTGGCGCGTGCGCGTCGATGATCAGGTACAGGCATGCAAGGACCGCTTGCAGGCTGCCCAGCGTCAGGAACTCGCGCGCGATGTCGGAGACTTTGTCGTCAAGCGCGCCGACGGCTTGTTTGCGTATCAGCTTGCGGTCGTCGTCGATGACGCGGCACAGGGAATCACCGACGTTGTGCGCGGCGCGGACCTCCTTTCGTCGACGCCTCGCCAGGTCCTGCTGCAGGACCTGCTCGGTCTGCCCACGCCCACGTATCTGCACGTTCCGGTCGCGACCAATGCGGCCGGAGAAAAGCTGTCGAAGCAGACCCGCGCCGCGCAGTTGTCGGACACGCCTTTGCCCGTGCTGCTCGCGGCATGGCATTTCCTCGACCAGCCGCCGCCTCCGGAACCGCCGGCGAACGCCGCGGAATTCTGGACCTGGGCGCGCGCATCGTGGAAGGTCGCGCGGCTGCCTCCCGTTCCGATGTTGCCCGCCCCTTCCGGAACGGACTTTCATGCCGCGACCGGAGTGGCGAACTGAGGCGCGACATGCTGCGCGGGTATAATTGCGGGTTCTGCGCGAAGTATGCGGGCCAGGACGGCCGACGCTTCACGCTTCCACTTGAGAACCGCGTTCCATGACCACCATCGTTGTCGTCCGCAAGGGCGACGAAATCGCCATCGCCGCGGATTCGCTCACCACGTTCGGCGATACCCGCCTGGCCGCGCAACACGACCGCACGTACGACAAGATCATCCAGTACCGCGGCAGTTACGTCGGGCTGTGCGGATCCGCCGCGCATCAGCTGGTGTTCGACAGCCTGCTCAGAAAACACGAGGACCTTGACCTGACCACCAAGTCGGCTGTCTTCGAGACATTTCGCAAGCTGCATCCGATCCTGAAGGAGCAGCACTTCCTGAATCCGAAGGAAGAGGATGACGACCCGTACGAATCGACCCAGGTCACGGCGCTGATCGCCAACGAGCACGGAATCTTTGGCGTGTATTCGATGCGCGAGGTGTTCGAATATACGCAGTTCTGGGCGGCAGGGTCAGGCCGGGAATTCGCGCTGGGAGCGATGCACGCCCAGTATTCAAGACTCCGTACGGCGAGCGCCATTGCCAAGGCGGGCGTCGAAGCTGGAGCGCTGTTCGACAAGAATTCCGCGCTGCCCATGACACTCTACACACTCAAGGCCCTGGCCGCTTGAAGCAGGCTAATGAGGTGGCAATGACGCAATCGCTTGCGCGCGACGCACTCACCCGCTTCGTGTTCGAGCGCGCCCCGGTTCGCGGCGCGCTGGTCTCCCTCGATGCTGCGTCGCGCGCCATTCTGGACTGTCATCCGTATCCGCCGGCATTGCGGCGCATTCTGGCGGAACTGCTGGCTGCCTCGACCCTCCTTGCGTCCACCCTCAAATTCACCGGCAGCCTAATCGTTCAGTTGCAAGGCGACGGCCCCGTGCGCCTGCTGGTCGTCGAATGCAACGACGCACTGGAATTGCGCGCGACGGCGCAATGGGACGAAGCAGGCACCGCGGCATTCGGGCCCGACGCGACCCTCGCGGAACTCGCTGGCGGAGCGACCCGGGGCCGCCTGGTCATCACTCTCGACCCCAAAGGCAATGGCACAATTTACCAGGGGATCGTGACGCTGGAGACATCGTCGATCGCCGGCCTCATCGAGCACTACATGGCAACGTCGGAACAGCTGGCGAGTCGCCTCGTTCTGGCCACGGATGCCGGCAGGGTTGCGGGACTTCTCGTGCAACGTCTGCCCGCTGGCGACATCGTTGGGGAGTCCCGACCGGATGGCACCTGGACGCGCGCTGGCGAAAGCCTGACGCGGATGGATCCTGTCGTGCTGCTGGCGCCGGGGACCACGGAGGCGCTGCTCGCCGACTCCTTTCCCAGCGACGACGTGCGGGTATTCCGGCCAAAAGACGTGACCTTTCGCTGTTCGTGTTCACGGGAGCGCGTCGAGAGAGCCCTGCGCATCGCGGGCAGGACGGAAATCGAATCGATACTGGCCGAGCGCAACGAGGTGGTGGTGACGTGCGAATTCTGCAACCACCGCTACGCATTTGCGGAGGCCGAGGCGCGCGCAGTATTCGCGCCGGAAGTATCATCGACTCGCCACTGACCAGCGACCATGAGTCTGTACACGCCGTCTCATTTCGAAACGCGTCACCGCGCCGCGATCGCTCGACTCATGCACGAGCATTCCTTCGCCACGCTGATCACGCCCGCTGCTCCCGAACCCATGGTGTCGCACCTTCCGCTCCTGCTGATCCCGGGCTGCGAGCCGCACGGAACGCTGATCGGGCATTTCGCGCGCGCGAATCCACATTGGCAAAATGCTCGGGAAGTCCAGTCGATTGCCGTTTTCCACGGTCCGCACGCATACATTTCGCCGTCGTGGTACGTTGCTCCCGAACGCATGGTTCCAACGTGGAACTACGCGACCGTCCATGCGCATGGCGCGCTGGAGATGATCGAGGATGCGGGTGAAGCCCAGGGAATCATGGACGCGCTCGTGCAACGCTTTGAAGCCGCACGCACGGCACCCTGGAAATTCGAGCGGGAACCGCGTGAGCGGGACGCGCTGATGGCCGCGATTGCGCCCTTTCGCATGCGCATCATGCGAATCGACGCCAAATTCAAGCTGTCGCAGAACCGAAGTCGCGACGACCGTGCCCGGGTGATCGCGGCATTGCGCGCCGAAGGTCATCCGGGGGCCGGCGCAACGGCTGACTGGATGCAACTCTATGCCGGCCCGGACAGCGAGCACGATGAGCCGCGCTGATCCGCGGAACGAGGATGCGGACGATGGCCGCATCCGCTTTGACAAATGGCTGTGGGCCGCGCGCTTCTACAAGACGCGGAGTCTCTGCGCGCAGGCCATCGACGCGGGCCAGGTCCGCGTCAACGGCGAACGCGCCAAGCCCTCCCGGAACATGCGCGTCGGTGAAGTCGTGTCGATTCGCAAATCGGGGATCGTGTGCGAAGTCACTGTCACGGCCCTCGCCGACCGGCGGGGCAGCGCCACGGATGCCGCGAGGCTCTATTGCGAAACGGAGGCGAGCGCGGCGGCGCGCGAGGAGGCGTGGCTTGCGCGTCGCGCGGCGGAATCGGCGCAGCCCCGGTTCCCCGGACGTCCCACAAAACGCGAACGCAGGAAGCTCGAGGATTTCCTCAACGAACCGTGAGGATCAGCACAACTGCATGTTGGCGAAATCGATCAGGAAGTCCGGCTGGCGATAGGCACGGAAGACCAGCCACGCGACGGCCAGTGCAAGGAGGAGGCCCAGGGAATGCCAGAATGCCCGCTGCGAAAAGAAGCGGCGCGGCCCGCTGGCCGCGCCGGCATTCCCGATTGCAAGGTCGTCGTCGAAAGATTCGTGCATATTTCCAAGACTACGCCCGCTGCGTCAGTTCCGGCAAGATGCCGACCAGCGATACCGGCGAGACCGGCATGATGGAAAGTGCGCGCATCTTTGCCATCACCGAGCTGAAATCGGCCGCGGTATGGGCATCGGCAATCGGCTTGGCGAGCAGATTGACGGCACGCCCGCTGACCACCAGCGGCAGCTCCGCGGGCAGACTGCCGCGCAGGCTCCGGATTTCCTGACCGGCGATCTTGCCTGAGATCCCGCGATCGAAGAGCAATACGACCAGCGCCACCTTGTACGCGCGTGCCGCGCTCGCGATCTCCTGCGCGGGCACGCCCGAGCCCAGCGTCAGGCAATTGACGCCTTCCGTGAAGAGCAGCAGTTCGAGGATGGCCAGGCCCAGTTGATTGGGGTCGTTGGGCGGAGTCGCCAGCAGCACTGGCCGCGCATCGCGCGTGGGACGGACGAGCCGCGTCACATCGCGCAGCAGCCGTTGCGCCAGATCCGCGAAGCGCAACTCCTGATAGGTTTGCATTTCGCCCCTGACAACGCGCTCGTGAACGGCCTCGTTCAAGGGAATCAGCGTCTGTTCGAGGAACTTCCGCAGCCCCTGCCCCAAAAGCAACTTCGACAGGTGATTCTGCATTTCGCCGATTCGATGTTCGGCTAGCAAACGGACCGACAACTCTATTTCGGAAGGCAACGGCGATGGCTCGTCCACGGCCAGACCCAGCATTGACTGCAGCGCTGAATCGGCCAGCGGCACAACGGCTCCCGCGCGCCAGCCCTCCGACAGCAACTGCTTGATCAGTTTGAGGCGCGCGAGTTGCTCGGGCGGATAGACACGATCGCCGAAAGCGTCCCGCAACGGTGACGGAAAGCCGTATCGCCTCTGCCACATGTAGAGCTGCTCGCGGCGCAGGCCGCTGATGCGGACGACCTCCCGAATATGAAGAGCGTCACTGGGTTTCGCGACGCTTTGCGTCGCGCCAACCGCGGCGAGCTGCGGCTCGCGGCGCCGATTCGGTGCCTTGATAAGGATGCCCATCTTCGTCTTCCCTGGTCGTCTTGCGTCAGTCAAAAGGTGTGGTCTGTACTGAACAAGTATAGTCCAATGGCCTTGCCAGACCCGCCACCGCCAAGCGTCTACCAATTGAGCAGGCGACGCTGTGCTGCACCGGACGTCTATGCACGATGTGTGCCAAGCGCATGCGCCGCCTTGCCCGATCGCAGGCAATGCGGGATGATGGGCGCCTGACCGGCAGCAAGCCATCGCTGCCGTTTTTCTTCACCGCGGCGATTCCCGGAACGCCGCGCTTCGTTGTCCGGAGCGGTTTTTGCTTTGCCCGTTCGGGTCAATGTCTCAGCGGATGCCGCCATGTTCGGATTCGGAAGCACCCATCGCGATCCCTTAGCCGACATCAAGTCGGCGGAGCGCTGGTTCGCGTCGTTTCCGGATAGCGATCCGCTGGCCCTGCACGCGGAACTCCTGGCGGAACTCGGGCTGTTCAATGAGCAGGAGGCGCGGCGCACGCCGGCGCGACTCGAATCGGTGTTCTTCGCCGACGGCCGTGCGTCCGCACTGCGCAAGTCGCTGACCAGTCAATACATCGAGCACGCACGCCGCAGCCCGAAAATCGAGAACCAGTTGTGGTCGGCATTGTTCGACCTTACGCAGGCATTCCTGCTTGCCTACCAATCGTTCGCGCGCGAAGTCTCCGATCACCAGCAAAGCGCCAAGTGGCAATTGCTGCTGCCGGGGCTCGTGGCGCGCCAGATCATCCATTTAGGGCAAGACGCCAAGATCCGGCAGTACCGTTATGAGCAGTGGATTCCGGCGAAGTGGACCGAGCTGCACGCGCTGTTCTCGCTCGCGTGCTCGCGTCAGGTCGATCGCCAGCAGATCATCGTCGGCACCGGCGGCAGCACAACCACGATCGAGCATGAATACCTGATCACACTTCTTTTGCAGCTCATGAATTCCGGCAACATGACGGCGCGACACCTGGAATGGGTGGCCGGCGAACTCGATGATTGGTGCACGCTGCTGAGGATTACGCTCGAAGCTACCTCGACCACATCGTTCTATGTCGATCTGGGCGCACGCGAGGGACTGCGCCGCCGCGTGCCCGGCCCGCTGGAGGGACGCGTTCTGTTTCTCGACACCCGTCCGCTGCATGCGGTGCTGATGCAGAACGTCATCGTGCTCGAACAGAAGATCAAGGGGGAGCCTCTGTCGGACCGGACGTCGCGCCGCAGCGAGCAGCTGGATCTCATGACCAAGCTCGCGTCCCAGGTCGACCCGGAATTCAGGCCGATTGCGCGGCGCGGCGAGCGCACCGCTGCGAATGGTGCCGTCGACGCCATCGTGGGATTCGCGAAGATCTGCGCGTTCCTGAAGGAGGAAGAGCGCGCTCCGACTCCGTTGCTGGAAACCGGCAAGAGCTTCGGCGGCACGATGGAGCTGGCGGTATTCGGCCGCATGCGCAACGAACCTGACCGCCGCATCGACGTGGTGCGTCAGCGGCTCGCTTTATTCGCGGCACCAGGCGGTCCCTGGGACGTGAAAGACGTCTCGCAGACCGGCTTTCGCCTGATCGCGCCGATGAGCGCCGCCAATGCCATTACGCTGGGCACACTTGCGGCCCTCCGTCCGCATGGCCAATCGCCGTGGACGCTGGGCATCGTGCGCCGGATGCGGCGTCTGACCAGCGATCGCGCGGAGCTGGGATTGCAGGTGATAGCCAATACGCTGGTCGGCGTCGACCTGGTCGAACAGCGCAAGAACGCCGACCGCGACTACTCCGTTGACGGCGAACAGACCACGATCAACGGGCGGACGTTCCAGGGCCTCTTTCTCACGCTCCGCAAACGCGACTCCGACGTCGGCGTCCAGTCGCTCATTGTCCCAGCGGCCGAATACCAGCCAGCCAATCGCCTGAAACTGATGACCGCAAAATCGATCGATCCGATCCGCTACGGGAGATTGATCGAACAGCAACCGGATTGGGTCTGGGCCACAGTCGAGCCCACGAACCTGCATCACACGACGTCCGCCCCGACGATCGGCGGCCTGCCGCCGGCGGCCCGGGCCGGCAAGTAGCCGACGGGAAGCGCCACGGCGCGCGGCCGTTTCGAGTCCGCATGGCCACCGACCACTACGCCAGGCTCCACGCCGCGCACCGATGGGAAGTGCCGGCGCAATTCAACATCGCATACGCCTGCTGCGGCCGCTGGGCCGAGGATCGCACACGCTTTGCAATGTATTGGGAGGATGAATCCGGGGCGACCACAGCCCACACATTCTGGGACCTGCAACGCGAAGCGAACCGTTGTTCCAACGTCCTTGCGCAACTGGGGGTGCGGCGCGGTGACAAGGTCGCGCTCGTCTTGCCCCAGCGCCGCGAAACGGCTGTGGCGCACATCGCGATCTACCAGATGGGCGCAGTTGCGGTTCCGTTGTCATTTCTCTTCGGGCGCGACGCGCTCGAATACCGGCTCGGTGATTCCGATGCGCAAGTCGCGCTGGTCGACCCCCAATCGCTCCCGAACCTCGAGCCGATCCGGACCAAACTCGCGCAGCTCAAGCACGTGATCGGCGTTGCCGGCGCGCAGGGCAAGGGAATCCTGCCGTATGAAATGCTGGTAGCCGCGGCCTCGCCGCGGTTCAGCCCGGCCGACACGCGCGCAAGCGATCCGGCGCTCATTGTCTACACCAGCGGAACCACCGGCCCGCCCAAAGGCGCCTTGATGCCGCACGCGTGCCTGCTCGGCAATCTGCCCGGCTTCGTTCATTCGCATAATGGCTTTCCGCAACCTGGCGACGTGTTCTGGTCGCCGGCCGACTGGGCGTGGACCGGCGGCCTGATGGATGCCCTGTTGCCGACGCTCCATTTCGGCCAGCCGATCGTCGGCTACCGCGGACGCTTCGACCCTGAACGCGCGTTCCGGCTGATGGACAAATACCAGGTCCGCAACGCATTCCTGTTCCCGACCGCGCTGAAATTGATGATGAAGGCTTACCCCCGGCCGCGCGAGCACTTCGACGTCAACCTCCGCAGCATCATGAGCGCGGGGGAAGCCGTGGGGACGACGGTGTTCGCGTGGACGCAGGAAGCGCTCGGCGTCACGATCAACGAAATGTTCGGCCAGACCGAGATGAATTACATCGTCGGCAATTCGAACATGCAGTGGCCGGCGAAACCCGGATCGATGGGAAGACCTTATCCGGGGCACCGCATCGCAGTGATCGACGATGAAGGAAATTCCGTGGCGCAGGGCGAGCCTGGCGAGGTGGCCATTCACCGCGTCGCGCCCGACGGCACCGCGGACCCCGTGTTCTTCCTCGAGTACTTCAAGAATCCGGAAGGCACACGCAACAAGTACACGGGAGACTGGTGCCGCACCGGAGACGTCGCGACGATGGATGCGGACGGCTATCTCTGGTACCAGGGCCGTGCCGACGACATGTTCAAGGTTGCCGGCTATCGCATCGGGCCATCGGAGATCGAGAACTGCCTCGTCAAACATCCGGCCGTCGCGAATGCCGCGGTCATCCCCTTGCCGGACGCAGCGCGCGGCAATGTCGTCAAGGCGTTCATCGTCCTTACCACGGGCTATCTGCCGTCGGCGGCGCTGGAGGAGGATATCCAGCAGCATGTGCGGAAATTTCTCGCCCCTTACGAGTATCCGAAGGTGATCGAATTCATCGATGCACTGCCGATGACGACGACCGGCAAGGTGCAGCGCAAGGTGCTCCGGGAACGGGAAGCCTCGAGAAAGCTGCAACGCTGACAATACCGCGCGCCGATCGCCAAGGACGTGCCGCAATGACGGCGGGGATCCCGAATCCGCGAGACCCCGCAACTTCCGCAGAGGCTCAACCGGCGCGTCGGCGCAATCGCTCCAGGAACGCGCGGTGCAGCAGCACCCACAGGACCGCCGGCACGACCGCCGGCAGTATCAGCGTACCGAACTGATAGGCAAACGCGATCATCTCCCTTTGCCATCCCGAAAAGCCGGTCTGCGACGCAATCGCGGCCGGTGCGACAATGGCGATACCTTTCAGGAAGTCGGCCAGCACACCCCAGGCAACGAACGGCACGATCACGGCATAGCCAATGGCCAGCGTACGCCACCACTTCACTTCGCGCGCCGCGAGCGTCAGCGCCGCGAACAGGGGCATGCCGAACGCGTAGACGAGCATGTTGACGTCGACGCTGACTACGCCGGCACCCACGCCTTCAGCGGGTTTGAGTGTAGTGATGAATGTCAGCGATCGGCCGCCTGATTCGATCACGCGCACCAGGTCGCGGAATCCCACACTTGCGACGAACTCGACCAGCAGGCGCACCGGCCAGAGCAGCACCGGCGCCAGCAGATACCACGCGCCGAAGGTCACCGGTAGCCACGCCAATGCTGCCACGACGAACCGCGTCAGCGGGCTCTTGAAAACGTGCGGCGTGTCGGGACCCACGCCCTTAAACCGTCCCCGGAGGCTGCCGTACCCTCATCCCGCGGCTAGCGCGGGCGGGGCGGCGGGTGGACTGCGGGAATCTTCGCTGCGCGGGATGCGCCGGACCCAGATCAGCCAGACCACCAGCACGTCGAGCATGATCAGCGCCTGCCACACGTAGAGATGCGCCCATTCGAACACGTCGTAATTCCACTGACCGATGTAGAAGAGGCTGATGACGCGCAGGATGTTGAGCAGCTGGACGGCAACAATACCGATGAAGAGGCCAACGGCCTTGTAGTTCCATGGCGCGGGAAAGGCGAGCATTGCCGCAAGCAGGACCAGCGTCGCCTCGACCCCGTTGCACCCGGCTTCAATCGACACCGCGAACCCGGTGGCGCTGCTGCGCATGACCTTGCCGGTGGCCACGACGTCGGGGTCGAACAGCGTCACAATCCACGTCGAAATCGACGCCAGGGCGCTGGTCCACGGCTGTACCAGCCATTCCTGCGCCCACGGCGTCAGTTCCAGTCCGAACAGCACAGCGAGCAACAGGACAAACAGGAAGAAGAAGCGCAGCATGCGCAGATTCTACAGTTCTGTCCGCCGGCGCCCGCAGCGGTTCATGCTCGCGCGAGCGGAGGATTCTGCGCGAAGTAGCGCGCCACGCCATCGCGAATAGAGCTGGCGAATTTCTGCTGATGGTGCTCGCTGCGCAGCTTCAGTTCCTCGTCCGGATTGGAGATGAACGCCGTCTCGACCAGGATGGAGGGAATGTCGGGCGCCTTCAGCACGGCGAATCCCGCCTGTTCCACCGTCGCCTTGTGCAACGCGTTGTGCGTGCCTATGCCCTGCAGAACCTGCCGCCCGACCTTCAGACTGTCGTTGATCTGTGCCGTCTGGGACAGGTCGAGCAGCATTCGCGCGAGTTCGGGGTCGCGCCGGTTGAGGTCAACGCCGCCGATCAGGTCGGCGCTGTTTTCCTTCTGGGCCAGCCACTTCGCGGCGGCACTGGTGGCGCCGCGTTCCGACAATGCAAAAACCGATGAACCCCGCGCGTTCTGCTCGCGGTACGCGTCCGCATGAATCGAGATGAACAGATCCGCCTGCACGCGCCGGGCCTTCTGTACACGGTCGGCGAGCGGCACGAAGTAGTCGTCGTCCCGCGTGAGCATCGCGCGCATATTGGGCTCCGCATCGACCAGCGTCTTCAACTTCCTGCCGATCGCCAGCGCGACGTTCTTCTCGTACGTGCCCCGGCGTCCGATCGCGCCCGGGTCCTCGCCACCATGGCCTGGGTCGATGGCGACGGTGATGCGCCGTGGCCGGGATTTGCCTTCCACTCGAGCGCCTTGCGGGCGATCACGCGAAGGCGCCGCGTCATCCGGCGGGCGTGGCGTCGCAGCTTTCTCGATCGCGCGCTCGCCTTCCAGCAGCGCCATCAGCGGATCGACGGGGATAAGAGGATAGATGTCGAGCACGAGACGGTGACCATATTCGGCGAACGGTTGCAACGCGAACGCATCGGCCTTGACCTCCGCCTTCACGTCGAGCACGACCCGTACGACCGTCGGCGCGCTCTTGCCGACACGGATTCGCGCGATGTAAGGGTCGGTCGTCTGCACACGCGACGGCAACTGCGCGATTTCCGAAGTGAGCTCCGTCCCGGGAAGATCCAGCACCAGACGCTCCGGGTTCCTGAGTACCAGCAGCTGATGCGCGATCGGCTCCGGCGACTCGAGGATGACGCGCGTGTATTCCTGGGCCGGCCACATCCGCGCCGACGCGATGCGACCCGCATCCGCCCATGCACGGGGAAGCACCAGTTGCGCCGCGGGGAGGAGCAGCCATTGGCACAGCCGGCGACGCTCGATCGAAACGCCGATCACCCCGCGGTCGGGGGCAGCGCCATTGCGTCGACGATTGCGGCTAGGCATCGTTCACCGGCTTCCGTGTTCGCCGAAAGTGCCAGGTCGCGCCCGGAGCCGCCCGACCCGGGATGCGCCAGTGCGATGTCGATATCCGCGAGCGGCAGAAATCCCGCGACCCGTTCGGGCCACTCGACGAGACAGACCGCGTCGTCGCGAAAATATTCGGCAAGTCCAGCCGTTTCCCATTCGCTTGGATCGGCGAACCGATAAAAATCAAAGTGATAGAAGTATAATCTCGAAATCGCGTAATGTTCAACCAATGTATAGGTCGGACTCTTGACCGGCCCGGTCCAGCCCAACGCCCGCAGTGCGCCACGCACCACGGTTGTCTTGCCAGCACCAAGGTCACCGTGCAATGTGACCACCATTCCTCCTCCGAGTGCCCGCGCGAGCGCTGCGCCTACCCTTTCGGTTGCATTGGTGTCGGCGAGATGAAAGCGTCGAGACATGCGGGGGAGTGTGAATTCAGAGGACGCGGAAATGATTCAGGCCAGCTAAAGACCGCAGATGAATGATACCGGCCCCGATTCGGCAACGCCCGCGACGCGCGATTGGGCAGCGCTGGCCGCCGACATCGCGACCTGGGGCCGGGAACTGGGATTCCAGGGCATCGGGATCAGCGACACCGAATTGTCAACGGAGGAAGGCCACCTGCTGCGCTGGCTCTCCGCTGGCCGGCACGGAGCGATGGATTACATGGCGAGGCACGGTACAGCACGCGCGCGACCCGCCGAACTCGTCCCGGGCACGGTTCGCGTGATCAGCGCCCGCATGAATTACTGGCCCGAGGGGGCGGACGCCGCCGACGTTCTCGCGGACGGACATTCCGCCTACATCGCGCGATATGCGCTGGGCCGCGACTATCACAAGGTGTTGCGCGCGCGCCTGCAGCAGCTCGCCGATCGCATTCAACGCGACGTGGGCGACTTCGGCTATCGCGTCTTCACGGACAGCGCACCGGTACTCGAAGTGGCGCTCGCGGCCAAGGCAGGTCTCGGCTGGCGAGGCAAGCACACGCTGCTGCTGACCCGCGACATGGGCTCGTATTTTTTCCTGGGCGAAATCTATACGAACCTGCCGCTGCCGGTGACGGAACCGGTTTCCGGTCATTGCGGCACCTGCACAGCGTGCATCGACGCCTGTCCCACCGGTGCCATCGTCGCGCCGTACGAACTCGATGCGCGGCGCTGCATTTCCTACCTCACCATCGAATTGCCGGGCGCGATTCCAGAGGAACTGCGCGCGCTGATCGGCAACCGCGTGTACGGCTGCGACGACTGCCAGCTCGCCTGCCCATGGAACCGCTTCGCGCAGCGTACCGGGGAGCATGATTTCGACGCCGTCCGCCACGGCCTCGATCGCGCGAGTCTCGTCGCGCTGTTCACATGGACCGAGGCGGAATTCAATGCGCGGATGAGAGGCAGCGCGATCAGGCGAATCGGGCACGAGCGCTGGTTGCGCAACCTGGCGGTCGGCCTCGGCAATGCGCCGTGGAGCGCCGATGTCGTCGCGGCACTCGAGCAGCGCGCCAACGACTCGTCGCCGCTCGTCCGAGAGCATGTCGGGTGGGCGCTGGCACGGCAACAGAGATCAGAATTCCGAGGAGTTAAGGCAGAAGGCAGGTGAAAATGCCCTTCCGTGTGCCGACCCAACAGACGTTCACGAAGCGACGAATTCACTCCTCCCCGGCTAGCAGGCACGCAGGCGGAGGATACAATTCGCTCCTCTCCCCACTCGCAGCCGGGCGCCGCACCGCGTCCCGGAAGTCCCCTTGTCCGATACCTCGTCGAATGAACTCGAGCGTTACAACGACCCTCTGGCCAAGGCCTACGACGACGTCGCCTACACGAGTTATCCGGACGCCGCCGGCCATCCCGACCGGCTCGCGACCATAGCGACTCTGTTAGGACTCGACGTCGCGCCGGTCGCGACGTGCCGTGTGCTCGAGCTGGGGTGCGGAGACGGGACCAACCTGGTGCCCATGGCGGCGACTTTGCCGCAGGCGACCTTCGAGGGCTTCGATTTTGCCGCACGACCCATCGCCCGCGCGCAGCGCATGGCCCGCGAACTCGGACTTGCCAACATCCGGCTTACCCAACTCGACCTGCGCGAAGTGCCCGCGAACCTGGGCAGTTTCGATTTCATCATCGCGCACGGACTTTATTCATGGATTCCCGTGGAAGTGCGGGTCCACGTGATGCCGCTGATCGCGCGCCATCTGGCGCCCAAGGGCGTGGCGTTGGTCAGTTACAACACGCTGCCCGGGTGCCACATGCGCCAGGTCGTGTGGGAAATGCTGAGGTACCATACGCGCGAATTTGCTGGCAAGGCGGCCAAGCTCACGGCGGCGCGTTCGCTGCTGGCGCTCGTGGCAGCACCCGTTGCGGGTGAAGACCTGGGCCAGGAAGCGCTGCGGGCCGAGGTTCGCAATGTGAGCGAGAGCCCCGACTCAGCGTTGGCCCACGACGACATGAGCGAACCGAACAACCCGGTGTATTTCCACGAATTCGTCGCCGATGCCGCGCGCGCCGGGCTCACGTTTCTGGCGGAGACAAGGCTGAACACGATGATGGGTACCGGGCTCGCGCCACCGGCACGCCAAGCCCTCGGGACGATGGATCGCCTGACGCGCGAACAGTATCTCGATTTCATCCATTTTCGCCGCTACCGCGAATCGTTGCTCTGCCATGACAACGCGCTATCACGCTTCGTGGTGCAACCGCCGCGTGCGCTGGGATTGCACGCGCTCCCGTCAATGAGTCTGCGGCGTGCGGACGCGAGCGGGACACTCGGCCCCGATACAGATGCGGACGCCGCTGCAATCAAGAAACTCCTCCTCTCCCGATGGCCTGCATCCATCCCGGTCGCCGAACTGGTGGAGTGGCGTGCGCGCAACTTGCCCGCCCCGGCCGCGGGAGAACGGCCCCGGCCAACCGAACAGCTGCTCACGGAGCTTTATGTCGCGAGCCTGGTGGACCTGTGCACGCTGCCTGGCGCAGCCGCGGCCAAGGCGGGCGATCGTCCCGAAGCCTTCGATGCCGCGCGCTGGATCAATCGCGAGCACGACGTCATGCCGAACCTGTATCACGAAGCCTTGCGATTACAGGACCCCAGCGGTCGCAAACTGCTTGGCCTTCTCGATGGAACCCGGACGCGTGAGGATCTGCTGGCTGCCATCGGCGCGCCGCTTGTGGGGCCGGACGGCCGCGCACAACTGGAGAAGGCGCTGGACGTTCTCGCCAGGAAGGCGCTGCTCGTGGCGTGACGATACCGCGTTGCCGCCGATTCATTCCCCACTGGGCCCAACGGGCCTTGCCCCGGCCATTGCAGCATGTTCCCGGGTCAGGGCGGTGCGCGGCGGCGTCTCACCGGTTGCAGTTCAATCGCAGATGCGTAGGTACCCGAGCGTGCCGCGCTGGTAGCCGCGGATCGGATGCTTTCGGGGACGAGGCGCTGCGACTGGTTGCGGCCGGATGCGGTCTTGCCCGAACGTGTGCAGTAGTAACATCCCAGTGTGCAACGCGGCGTCTGACCCCGGCCGGTTCCCTGTTCATCGCAAGCGAGCGAACCCGCGGGCCGTGGATAACGTTTCCCCCGCCATAGCATCCGTCGACAGCCGACTGATCAATACATCATGGAGACGAACCATGGCCCGTCCAGCTCCGGACAGCGGATTGCGCCGCGTCTTCCTTCGCGCCGTGCTTGCCGGTTCGGGTTGCCTTGTTGTTTCGTGCGCCACAGCCGCCGATCTGCCGCAGCATCGAAGCGTGCCTGGCGGTGTCGCGGTAATCGACCTCGGTGCGTCGAGCGAGCCGCCGCGCGTGAGCTTCGGCACGGTGCCAGTATTGGTCGTCGGTGACACGGCGCGTTGGACCGCCGTGGTAGGTCTTGCGCTCGGCACCCAGCCTGGCACGAGTCATATCGTGGTTCACCGTGCGGGTGCGGCCGATGTGCGCCAACCGTTCGTGATCGATTCGGTGCGTTATGCCCAGCAGAGACTCACCGTAGCGCCGGGCAAGGTCGATCTGTCCAAACAGGACATTGACCGCTATGAGCGCGAGCGAGCGCATCTTGCCCAGGTGGCAGCGACGTTTAGCGACATCGTCCCGGCCTCGTTGCGACTGCGCCAGCCGGCTGCCGGGCTGCGCTCCAGTTCATTCGGCATGAGGCGCATCTTCAACGGCCAGTCGCGCAACCCGCACAGCGGCATGGACATCGCCGCGAGTGCGGGCTCGCCCGTCATCGCCGCGGCGGCAGGAAGTGTGATCGACAGTGGCGACTACTTCTTCAATGGCAAGACGGTCTGGCTCGACCATGGCCGCGGCTTGCTGACAATGTATTGCCACCTTAGCGCCATCAGCGTAAGGCCAGGCGACACCGTCGAGGCCGGCGACGTGATCGGCAGTGTCGGGTCCACCGGCCGCGTGACCGGAGCGCACCTACACTGGTCAGTCACCCTCAACCGGGTAATGGTCGACCCGGTGCTGTTTCTCGATGCCGCAGGCGCTGACCGAGAGCGGTAGCGCTGGCGCCCTTGGCGACACATCGACGCTCGAACTCGGGACGCTTCGTCAAGACCAAGCGCAGCGCATCGACCGTGTTTCCTATCCTGGCACGGCTGACGTAACAGCCTGGCGCGAGCGTCGCATCGCCCTGGTACGGAGGAAGTTCCGGTCCGAGGACCGGGGCGCTCATCCGACCTGGACTATTGCGCGAAGTCAAAGGGTCCAAGCGCCGAAAGGGGAGGATAGGCGATGGAGCGGACAGCAAGCGATCCATTACCCCCCGCTCCTCCTCTGACGGCCGCCTCCGGGCGGCCCTTTTTTCAACGCACGCGTAGACCGACATGGGCACGACGACGTCGTGCTCGGGCGTGCAGAGCGTTGGCCGAAATGTGCCAAACGCAGCGAATCGCCGATACGGCTGGCGTCATGGGTACCGCGCGACAAAGCTGCACCTTGACCACAGCGTCTGCTTTCAAGTGGCTTTGATCCAAACTGCTATTGGCTGAACTTGGACTGTCACAGCCAAGCACGCGCTGACACGGGCTGTCAGATCAAATTCGGGACAGCACAGAGAAGGAACACGAGGGATCGGCAACCGATGGCGGTGCATGCTGTTCTCGAATTCCCGACTTCCGTCCCCCGTCCGGCAATTTCCGACTATCTGATGAGCTGATTCATCGAAACGATCGGCAGCATCACCGCCAGCACGAGGACGAGCACGATCGCGCCCATCACGACGATCAATGCGGGCTGCAGCAGGGCGGCAAGCCATGCCAGGCGGCGCTCGGCATCGCGCTCCAGCTCCTCGGCGGCACGCTGGAGCATCGGTCCCAGGCGTCCCGTGCTTTCGCCGTTGGCAACCAGGTGAATCAGCACCGGCGGAAATTCTGCCTGCTCCTTCAGGGCGCGCGAAAGCGTCACGCCCTCACGCACCAGCGCGGCCGCGGACTGTGCGGCGCAGCGCAGCGGCAGCATGCGCACGACATCGGAGGCCGCGTCGAGCGAACGCAGCAACGGCGCGCCGCTGCCCACCAGGATGGCGAGCGTACTTGCGAAACGCGCCGAATCGAGGCTCCGCGCAAGCTTGCCGACGACCGGCACGCGCAGCGCCCACGCATGCCAGCGCGCGCGAAACGACGCACTTCGGTTGGCCAGGAAAAACGCCACGGCCGCAACGACGACGAGCCCCAGCCAAAGCCATCCAGTCGTGCGGAAAAACGCGCTGGTCGCGATCAGCGCCTGCGTGAGCCAGGGCAGCGTCTGCCGGCTCTGCTGGTAAACGGAAATCACCTGTGGAACGACGTAGGCCAGCAACACGGCAATGACCGCAAACGCAATCACCGTGACGATCGCCGGATAGATCAGCGCCAGCACGACCTTCTGCCGCAATGCCTCGCGGGCCTCGAGATAGTCCGCCAGGCGCGCAAGCACGTCCGCGAGCCGCCCGGTTTCCGCTCCGGCGCCGACCAATCCGCGATACAACCCAGAAAAAGTCCGTGGGTACCGCGCCAGTGCCGTGGGCAGCGGTTCTCCGGCAGCGACGTGAGTCCGCACGGCGGCGACGATCTTCATGGCACGCACGTCGTCGGCCTGCTCGGCGACCGCGGAGAGCGCCTGGTCGAGCGGCATGCCCGATTGCACCAGGGTGGCGAGCTGGCGCGTCGTCAGCGTCACCAGCGGCGCCGGCAGCCGCGTCGACTGCAACGAATCCGCGCGCGCAGCCGCGGCGGCGACCGCCGTCGGCGTTAGTCCCTCGGCACGCAGCTGGTCCCGCGCCGCGCGCGCGCTCTCCGCCTGCAGCACGCCTTGAGTGACGCGACCCTGCGCGTCGACGGCTTCCCAGCGAAACGCAGCCATGAACGATGTCGGCACGCGTCAGGCGTCGCGGGTCACGCGCAGCAGTTCGGCGAGCGACACCGAACCCTCCGCGATCCAGCGCGCGCCATCCGCACGCAGCGTGCGCATGCCGCCGCGCAGCACGGCCTCCCGCAACGCCAATTCGTCGGCGCCATCATGGATATTGCGGCGAATCGCATCGTCGACTGGCAGCAGCTCGTACACACCGGTACGCCCGCGATGGCCCGTGCGATTGCACGCCTCGCAGCCGGGCGCAGTCCACACCAGCTGGTCGGGACGGAGCCCGAGCGCGACATTCAGTTTGGCTTCCCCCGCCGATGGCGCATGCGAAACGCGGCATGCCGGACACAACATGCGCACCAGACGCTGTGCGAGTACGCCCAGGAGGCTCGAAGCCAGCAGGTACGGCTCGACACCCATGTCCGCCAGGCGCGTCACCGCGCTGGTGGCATCGTTGGTGTGCAGCGTCGCCAGCACCAGGTGACCGGTCAACGACGCCTGCACGGCGATCTGCGCGGTTTCGAGGTCGCGGATTTCACCGATCATGATGACGTCGGGATCCTGCCGCAGGATCGCGCGCAGCGCGCGCGCGAAGTCGAGCGCGATGTGCGCATTGACCTGCGTCTGCGCCACGCCATCCAGCGCATACTCGATCGGATCCTCGACGGTCATCATGTTGACCGAGTCGCGCGGCAGGCGCGAAAGCGAGGCGTACAGCGTCGTCGTCTTCCCCGAACCCGTCGGCCCCGTCACGAGCACGATGCCGTGTGGCTCTCGGATCAGCCGGTCGATCACGTCGCGCGTGGTTTCGTCCATGCCGAGCGCGGTCAGATCGAGGCGCGCGGAATCCTTGTCCAGCAAACGCAGCACGACCCGCTCGCCGGAACCGGTCGGCAGCGTCGACATGCGCACGTCCACCAACTTGTCGCCCAGCTTGAGTGCGATGCGGCCATCCTGCGGCAACCGCTTTTCCGCGATGTCGAGGCTCGCCATGATCTTCAGCCGCGAAACAAGGGCCGCGTGCAGCGCGCGTGGCGGCTCGATGACATCGCGCAACACGCCGTCGACACGGAAACGCACGACGGAACGTGCTTCGTATGGCTCGAAATGCAGGTCGGAAGCGCGCTCCCGCAACGCCTGCAGCAGCAGCGCGTTGATCATGCGGATCACCGGCGCCTGGGTCGAGCTGTCCAGCAGGTCTTCGCTTGCCGGCAGGTCCTGCATCAGCCGCGCGAGGTCAGTCTCGCGCGCGAGGTCGTCGGCCCACGTCGCCGTAGCGCTGGGCGCGCCCTGGTTGTAGGCGCGGGCCAGTTCGGCGGCGAATTCCGCGGCGCTGACTGCTTGGGTAACCAGCGGACGCTGCAACACACGCCTGATCTCGACGACGCCATCCGGCGTAGCGTCCGGGCGGGTGAGCACGACGACGGCGTCGCCTGTCACGCCCGCGGCAAGCACGCCATGCGATTTCGCGAACGCATAGGGAATCTGCGCCGCGAACGCAGCGGCATCGGCAGGCAGGTTCGGGCGGGCGGTCATGGGCAAGGGGCGGCAATCGCGCGCGTCACGGCCTCGGAATGGGCGGGTCGGGCGGCGGCACCGCACCTCCCGGAAGGCTTCCCGGTGTTCCCGGCATCACGCCCTCGGGAGGCAATACCGGAATTGACGGATCGTTCCAGAACCAAAGCGGCTTGCCCAGGTTGTTTTCCTGCTGATTCATGATGTAGTCGTACCGTTCGGACGTGAGCGCGCGGCCCTGCGAGTCGCTGCGCACCACCGTCGGCTTGATGAACACGAGCAGGTTGGTCTTGACCCGGCGCCGCGTGTCGTAGCGAAACAGCTGGCCGAAAAAGGGAATGTCGCCGGCAACCGGCAGCTTGTCCGCGCCGTTCTCCTGGCTGTCCTGGATCAGGCCGCCCAGCACGACGATCTGCTTGTCGTCGACGATCACCGTGGACTCCAGTGCGCGCTTGGACAGGACGATTCCCGTCGTCGTCGTGATCGACTCGACGCGGGAGACCTCCTGGTAGAGGTTCAACCGCACAGTGCCGCCTTCGGTGATCTGCGGCTTGACGCGCAGCATCACGCCGACGTCGTGCCGCTCGAAGGTCTGGAACGGCTGGACGGTGGAGGACGATCCGGTGGTCGCGTATTGCCCGGTGACAAACGGGATGTTCTGGCCGACGATGATCCGCGCTTCCTCGTTGTCGAGCGTGAGCAGCGTGGGCGTGGAGAGGATGTTGGCGTTGGCGTCCTGCTCCAGCGAACGGATGAGGAGCGCAAGATTGGTGATCACGCCGAGCCCCGGGATGGCGATCGTGCCGTTGAGAATCCCCAGATTGAGCCCCTGTCCCAGCGAGCTCAGGTTCACCGCCCCACTGATGATGTTGTTGCCGCTGTCGGGCGCGCCGAAGTTGGTGCCGCCGAATCCCTGGACGTTCTGCTTGTTGAGACCCTGCAGCACCTGCCACTGGATGCCGAACTGCGCGGCCTTGTCCGCGGTGACCTCGACGATCAGCGCCTCGACGAACACCTGTGCCCGGCGCACGTCGAGCCGGTCGATGATGGTGCGCAGGTTGTTGTAGACCGGCTCGGGACCCATGATGACCAGCGCGTTGTTGGCGACATCCGCCTGGATCGTCACATTGCCCGTATTGCCACCTCCGCTGCCGGCGCCGCTGGTGAACGGATTCGCCGACGATGTCGGCGCCGGCTGCGCCGCATTGGGACCTGCGGGGCTCGCCAGCTGGTTGCCGAACATGGATTGCGTGGGCGCGCTCGCCGGCTGACTGACATCGCCGCCGCCCGACAGCAGCGCGCGCAGCGTTTGCGCGACGCGCGCGGCGTCGGCATTGCGCAAATACACGATGAACATGTTGCCGCCCGCGCGCTGCGGCGTGTCGAGCTGCTCGATCATCGCCTTGATGCGCGCCGCGCGGCCGGGATTCTCGGAGCGGAGAAGCACGCTGTTCGAGCGCGGATCGGCGACGATCATCACCCTCTGTTGCGCGTCACCCGGCACGCCCCCTTGCGTCGCGGTATCAGCCCCGACGAGCTTGTTCAGCAGCGGCACCAGATCGATCGCCGAAGCGTTCCTGAGCGTGACGACCAGCGGCTCGCCGCTCGGTGGCACGTCGAGCGACGCAATGATCTTGTCGATGCGCCGCAGGTTGTCGGCGTAATCGGTGATGATGAGCGCGTTGGTGCCCGGGTAGGCGGCGATGGAGTTGTTGGGTGTGATGAGCGGACGCAGTACGTTGACCAGCTGCAGTGCGGATTCGAAGCGCAGCGTGACGACCCGCGTGACCAGGCGGTCGCCGCTGCCGCTGATCGGACCTCGCGTGACCTCCGAACCCTGCTGCTTGCCGTCGGCCTCCATGACCAGCTTGGTCACGCCGTTGCCCTCGACGGCGATGATGCCCTGCAGGCGCAGCGCCGACAGCAGCGTCGGGTAGACCAGTTCGCGCGGGACCGGCCGCGCCGAAACGATATTGATCGTGCCCTTGATCTTGGGGTCGAGGATGAAATTGCGTCCGGTGATCTCGGACGCCGCCTTCACTACGGCGTCGATCTCGGCATTGACGAAGTTGAGCGTGACGGTGTCATCCGCGGCGGACGAGGCCATGGCCAGGGCGAACATCGCCCCGGCGGCCAGCCTGGCGGCACCGCGACGGCAACGACGGAGGAGTTCTGAATTCAGATTAGGGGCCGGACCGGCGGGACGTGCAGCCATCGACAGCGGCGCTAGGAGCCTGTCGGGCTTGCCTTCGCGTATGCGACGGGAGCGGTTTGGGCGCAGTTCAAGGCACGAGTCCGAGAGCATATCGAGAGTATGGTGAGGGCGAGTAACGCAGAAATGCGCCCAAAACGCCCCGTCCCTTCGGGTTGCAGCCAAAAAGCATGTCTACTCTGTTGCTCGGCTTGCGAAGATTGGCGATATTCGCTGCGCCTCGCGCCTCGCATCCATTGCTTTTTGGCCCAGAGCAACGCATACGTGAAGGCAAGCCCGACAGGCTCCTTGAGGCGACGCCGCGAATGAATGATCGCTGGCGATGATAGCATGGGGTCGATCGGCGCCTGAGGGTCCGTTTCGTGGCAACGTGTCGGCGCTCGCGAATCCAAAACGCCGCCTCCCGGCATCCAATCGAGGAAACCAGCCCTCGAACGGAGAAATGATGAACAACCCCCTGCCGCGGCTTACCATCCAACCGCTCGCCCGGCGCATTGTCTTAGGCGGCGCCATCCTGGGCGCCCTGGTCGTGGCCTTTGGACCCTACGCTCCCGCGGTCCAGGCAGGCGAAAGCACGTCGGCGCCCGGCATCGCGACCGCCTTGATGGTCGCCCAAGCGGAGGTCGGCAAGGCCGCCAAGGACGCGTCCGGCGCCGCCAAGGCTGCGGCCAAGGAGGCCACGCAGGCGGCCAAGGAGGCCACGCAGGCGGCCAAGGACGCCGCGCAGGCAGCCAAGGATGAGGCACGGGCGGCAAAGGATGAGGCCGTCAGCAGCGACGACGCGCCCACGGTGACGATCGATCGCCACGGGATCCGCGTCGAGGACGCCGAGTCCGGCGGAAAGAAGCGCAAGCGGGTGGTGGTCGGCTTGGGCGGCACTGACCGGGAATACGATTCCTTCCAGCAATTCGTGCACGAGGACCGTCCTATGGCGGCCATGGTGGTCGGGATCGTGTTCATCGTATTCCTCACTCCAGTTCTTATTACCGGCCTCCTCATCTGGTACAAGCTGCGCAAAAACCGGATGTTGAACGAGACAATGATCCAGTTGGCCGAAAAGGGTGTCGCCCCATCGACCGAGATGCTGCAGGCGCTCCAGTCAGGTCGTACCGTCTCCGCTACTGTCGCGATGACCGCGCGTGCCGGCGTGGTCGAGCAGGTCAGGACGCTGCGCAGCCAGGTTGCCATGTCCGACCTGCGCAAGGGCGTGATACTCACCGCCGTCGGCCTTTCGTTCATTGCCTATTCGATGTTCGACGACCGGTCGCCCAACTGGGTTGGCCTGGTGCTCCTGTTCCTGGGTATCGGCTATGGGTTTCTGTGGTATTTCGAAGACCGCCAGCTCGCAGCACCGGCAAGCACCCAGCCTCCACCACCTCCTCCGGCGGGCGGCACGTGAGGCACATGAAATGCTGCACCCGACGCTGATCACGCCCGGATGTCGTCTCCCGAGGTCTCCGATGCACAACTTATCGCGCGCGCACTGGTTGCAGACGACCGCCACGCGTTCGCCGAACTCGTGCGCCGCCACCAGTCCGCGGTGCGCGCCTGTCTGCGCAAATTGACTGCCGGAAACCACGCGCTGGCTGATGACCTGTCGCAGGAGACGTTCGTGCTCGCCTGGCGCAACCTGAAATCATTCCGGCAGGAAGCGCGCTTTTCGACGTGGCTGTACCGTATCGCGACCAACTGCTGGCTGGCCGACGCGCGCAAACGGAAGGAAGAGCTGCTGGGCGACCGCGATGACGCCGTTGCCGACGAGGACGACGGCGAGGAATCGGCAGGCGAATCATCGTATGGCGGCCTTGCCCGGGGCACGGCGCTGAAGCTCGATCTCGAGCGGGCAATGGCAGCGCTGTCCGAAGGCGAACGCGCCGCGATCGTGCAGTGCTACCATAATGACCTGACGCATGAGGAAGCGGCCTACGTTCTCGATTGCCCCGTGGGCACAGTCAAGACCCACGTGCTGCGCGGCAAGCAGAAGCTAAAACTGGCCCTGGCGGCCTGGGCGCCAGAGGGCAACTGACGGCAACTGAGGGCAACCTAGGGCAACTTAGGGCAATTGATGGTAATTAAGGGCAACTGACGGAAATTGACTAAATTGAAGATGATCGACGACGAGCAAGATTCTGCGGCTACCCCGGGCGACGACTGGCTCGACGGCCTGCTTATCGCGGATGCCCGCGAAGGACGCTCGTCGTACATTGCCGATCGGGGCTTCACTGCGCGCGTCATGCATGCGCTTCCCGTGCCGTTGGCGCTTCCGGCATGGCGCAGGCCTGCGGTCGTGGCACTGTGGGGAATCGCGTTGGCCGGAATTTCGCTGGCACTTCCCGGTGCCGCGCTGGATGTCGCGCGCGACGCCTACCGCCTGCTTGGCGCGCATCCCGTGTCGTTGTCGGGCATGGCCGGCGCGATCCTCTTCGCCGGCGCATTGAGCTGGAGCGCGGCGGCCTACGCTCTGCGTACCTCGGAATAGCCGGTAAACGGGGGTACTTCGCTGCTTCGATGCCGGCTTCAACGCAAAAAGGCCGCCCGTGAAGGCGGCCTTTTTGCTGCGGGATGCGTCGTGAGCCGCTAGTCCTTCAGCGTGAAATTCAGTTCGACTTCGGCGACGTATTTTTCCCCATCGGAAGCGAATTTCCACCCCTTCAGCGCATTGATGACCGCGCGATCGAAATAGCGTAGCGGCTCGGCGCTGAATATGGTCACTTCGGTAACGTTGCCCTGCTCGTCGATATTCATGCGCGCGACCACGCGACCCTTGGCAATGCCGTCCTTGATCGCCGCTTTCGGGTACTCGGGGTTGTCGCCGGAGATGCGGGTGACTCCGCGCCGAATCGCGGGCTTCGGCGGGGGCGCTGGCGGTGCAACAACCACAGGTGCCTGGATGACGTGCGGTTCCGTCGGCGGTGCGGTCGTCGTCGCCGAGATCGTCGGCGCTTCGGTTGTCGTCGGTACCGGAACGTCCGGCGGCGGAACGTACGTCTGAACCGGTGGCGTGACCTTGGGAACCTCGACGATCTTCTTCGGCGGCGGCGGTGGCGGCGGAGGCAGCTTCAGCTCCTCGATGATCGTCGCGGTCAACGGCTTCTTGACCACCTCCACGATCGCGCGGCCGAGACCCGTCAGCAGCGCATAGACAAGCAGCACGTGCATCAGAACCACGAAGGCTACTCCGATGGCGTGCTTGGTCGGGTCGCGTTGTTGTGTTGCGTAATCCATGTGCGGTGACTCCAGTTGCCGCGCGTATTGCCGTTTGCGGCTACTCGTCGATGAACTGCTCGCTGCCGACGATCCCGATCTTGGTGAGACCCGAACGCTGTGACGCCGCCATCACCCCGGCGACGATGTCGTATTTTGCGCTCTTGTCGGGACGCAGATGCATTTCGGGCTGGACAGTCTGCGCCGCGGCGGCGCGAAGTTTGTCTTCAAGCGTCGCCCGGTCCGGCACGACCTCGCCGTTCCACCAGATCCTGCCCACGTCATCGATGTCGATCTTCAATACCTCGGGAGGCGTCAGCGGCGGCGGCGGCGTGCCGGTAGGCATGTTCAGGTTGACCGAGTGCAGCTGAATCGGGATCGTGATGATCAGCATGACGAGCAGCACCAGCATCACGTCGATGAGCGGCGTCGTGTTGATGTCCATCATCACTTCCGGTTCGGCGGAACTGCCGGAGCCCACATTCATAGCCATGCGCTGTTTCCTCTGCGTTCGCCTGCGCGTGAAATATCAGCCGCCGCGCACCGGCGGTTCGGTGATGAAGCCGACCTTCGCGATGCCGGCCCGCTGGACGGCGTAGACGATGCGGCCCACACCGGTGTAGCTTGCGCTGCCGTCGCCACGGATCTGGACCTCCGGCTGCGGCGTAAGCACCGCGACCTTCTTCAGGCGCTCGATCAGCGCCGCAGTGGTCTTGATCTCGAGTTCGTTCCAGAAGATGCGGCCTGCCGCGTTCACCGACAGCACGATGTTTTCCGGCTTGGTCTCGCGGACTTCGTTGCGCTCCTTCGGCAGCTGCACCGGGATTGACGTCACCACCACAGGGATCGTGATCAGGAAGATGATCAGCAGTACCAGCATCACGTCGACCAGTGGCGTGGTGTTGATGCTGGAAATGGTTTCGTCCTCGCCGCCTTCCGACGGTCCGACGTTCATCGACATGACCCTAGCCCCTGGCGGCTTGCTTGCTGGGCGCGGCGAGCAGCACCGCGTGCAGGTCGGCGCCGAATCCGCGTACCTTTTCCATCGCCGATTTGTTGCGGCGAACGAGCCAGTTGTAGCCCAGCACCGCGGGCACGGCCACCGCAAGGCCGAACGCGGTCATGATCAGCGCCTCCCCCACCGGTCCCGCGACCTTGTCGATCGAAGCCTGGCCGGCGATGCCGATGGCCGTCAGCGCGTGGTAGATCCCCCAGACCGTGCCGAACAGCCCAACGAAAGGCGCAGTCGAGCCGACCGTCGCGAGAAACGCGAGTCCATCCTGCGTCCTGCTCGACACGTTGTCGATGGAACGCTGGATCGACATCGTGATCCATTCGTTCATGTCGACGTTGCCGAGGAGGCCGACGTGCTTGTCCGTCGCCTCGAGTCCGGTTTCGGCGATGAAGCGGAACGGACTGTTCTTCTTCAGTCCTTCGGCGCCTGCGCGAACCGACGGTGCGCCCCAGAAGGATTTTTCCGCGGCACGCGCCGCTTTGTTCATCTTCGCCTGTTCATACACCTTGGTGATGATGATGTACCAGCTGCCCATCGACATGATGACGAGAATGCCTAGGGTGATCCGGGCAACGAGGTCGCCACCCTTCCACAGCGCTTCGAGGCCATAGGGGTTGTCGACGACCTCGGTCGACTTCGTGGCCGCCGCGGGAGCGGCAACGGGCGCGGGAGCGGCTGGCGCCGCGACCGGGGCCGGGGGCGGAGTCTGGGCCTGTACGGTCAGCGGGACGACCATGAAGGCCGAAGCGAGGGACAGGACCGCGGCCAGAGTGGCCAATCGGGTCATCTTCAGCATGTTGTCTCCAGACGATAAACGATTGAATCAGAAACCGGGGTTACGGACCGACAGGTTCGGACGTTGCATGCAGCAGCGGACGGGTTGATCGCTGGCAGCCTGGCGCCAAAACGCATTGGCCCCGCGGGTAAGGCGGGGCCAAGCCTCGTCGTGAAAACGGCGAGACTTTACACGAACGCGGCAAAAATTCCAACCAAATCGAACCGGCCGCCGCCGCGCGGGACGACCCGGACCCGCACCCGCGGCGCAGTGTGGTCCGGCCCCCGGCATTGCTCACGATGAGCCTACTTGATGAGCGGAAATTCTTCGGCGATGCCGTAGTTCTGCACCGCCCGGATCCTCGACTCGATCTGCAGATAGCGCGCGGCCTTGTTGGCGGGCAACGGACTCAGCAGCCTGTTCAGAATCAGCTTGTTCTGCATCTTGCGTCGCGCCTTGACTTCGCCCTCGTCGGCGGCGATCAGTTCGCTTGCAAGCTGCTTGGCATAAAGGTCGGACACTGACTTGTCGCTGCCGATCAATCCCTCGAGCGCGACGTTGCGCCTGCGGTTGTACATGTCCAGGTCGCGCTGATACGGCGTCGTAGATCGGCCAGAAGTTCTTCGCTTCGGCGGGGGTCAGGTTGAGCACCGAGGCGACGTAGGCCTTCTTGTCGGTCTGGACGGCCTTCCACATGGCCTGCAGTTCGGCGTCAGCCGCGGCCTTGTCGGCGGCGCTTGCCAGCGGTGCCACGATCATGATGGCGGAGAGGATGACGGCGGCCACATTTCTCTTCATCGGGGTCCTCATGATTTCATTGCGATCGCTTCGAGGCCGCGCATCCGCATTCCGGAGCGCCGGAAACTCGGGAGCGGCGAAAGGTCCCGAATGTTACCCTGATTCGCAATTGCGCGCTGCCGGGGAACGGTCGCCGCCGCGCCCTTTTCGCAGCCTGGCTCCGATGCTATCCTTGCGCACGGCCGGACGTCTTCTTCCCGGCTGGCAAACGAATGGAAACGGTGTTTACGATGCAAATGCCCTCAATTGACGCCCGCGCTCTGGCCATGTCCGGTGTCGAAGCGTTACGCAGAGGCGACATGCGCGCGGCGCGCGAAGCGTTCGAGGGCATCGTTGCTCTGGGCAAGGCGGACGCCGGGATATTCCTGTCCCTCGCGCATGCCTGTCGCGTCCTCCGTGACCATCCCGCCGCCAATGCCGCTGTGGAAAGGGCGCTCGCGCTGGAACCCCGCAATTTGCGCGCATTGCTGCAGAAGGCCGACCATCTGGCAGCCCTTGGGGAGTCCCGTGCCGCGTCCGAGTTCTATCAGTTCGCGGTCCAGACCGCCCCGCCTGCCAACGAGCTTCCGGCCGATCTGCGCAACGACCTGGCGCGGGCACAGGCAATTTGTCAGCACTATGCCGCGGAGTTTGAACGATTTCTCCGGAATCGGCTGATCCCCAAGGGCCTTCAGGAGCGCGGCTCCGCGGGCCGATTCGGGCAATCGCTGGATATCCTGCTGGGCAAGAAGAACATTTTTTTTCAGCAGCCGCGCATCTATTTCTTCCCGGAGCTGCCGCAGATCCAGTTCTATGACCGGAATGATTTTCCGTTTTTCGACAAGGTGGAGGCCGCAACGGCAGACATCCGCGCCGAAATGATGGAGGTCCTGAAGGATGCGTCCGCGTTCAAGCCCTACGTCGAGAACGATCCCAAGCGTCCGCCCAGGGACCAGAGCGGGATGAAGGAAAATCCGGAATGGAGCGCCTTCTACCTCTGGCGGGATGGCGAGATCGTTCCGGAAAATGCGGCTCGCTGCCCAAAGACATTGGCCGCACTCAGCGACGTGCCCTTTTGCCGAACCAGGAATCGCTCGCCGTCGATTCTGTTTTCGCTGCTGCGGCCCGGCGCCCGTATTCCTCCTCACACGGGAATCGTCAATACCCGGCTCATCTGTCACCTGCCACTGCTGGTCCCGCCCAACTGTGGATTCCGCGTCGGCAACGATACGCGTGTGCCGGTAGAGGGCAAGGGCTGGTTGTTCGACGACACGATCGAGCACGAAGCCTGGAATGGCAGCGACAGTACGCGCGTGATCCTGTTGTTCGAAATCTGGCGCCCGGAGCTCACGGAGCTGGAGCGCGAACTCGTCAGCGCCATGTTCGAAGCGATTGATGCGCATAGCGGCAGGAAGCCGGCATGGGAAATTTGATCGCTCTCGAACCGGCTGCCATTGTGATGTAATCTTGCGGCTGATGTGCAAGAGGCACGATCCGCCATTGCGATTGACCAGGTATATTTCTGCGAGCTATTCGATGCGCTTCCCTGCCTTCATGCTGATGTCGCTGTTCGCTGCGGGTTTGGCGCACGCGGACCCGGCCCAGGACGCCTTGGCCGAAGTGGCCAAATGCGCCGACATTGCCGACTCGATCGATCGCTTGAAGTGCTTCGACCGGGCCGCCCCTCTCGTCAAGGGCGCGCTCGCACCGCCGCCCAAGGCGGCCACCGAGAAGCGCAGCTTCCTGGATTGGTTTGGATTCCCGAAGCCGCCAACGCCCCCGCAAACTGTCGAGGAGTACGGGAAGCCTGCGCCGCCGGCGGCACCTCAGGAAGTCACCGCGATTACGGCCAATGTGCTCGAGTATGCGAGGACCCCGCGCGGCCTGTCGGTATTCATCCTCGAGAATGGCCAGATATGGCGGCAGTCGGAAGGCGACACGACCGTCGTCCGCGACCCCGCCCCGGGCACGCCGATGAAGGTCACGATCGAAAACGGTTTCCTGGGGAGCTACAACCTTACGATCGAAGGGCGGAACGGACTGATCAAGGTTACCCGGTTGAAATAGGGTGGACGAAAGGTCGGTCAGACCTGAATCAGCGAATCGGCCCGGCCTCAATTGCCGCAACGCAATTCGTGGCCCACTGCCTGAACATGGCGTCGAACCAGAACAGGTTCGATATCTGCGTCGTGTGGTTGATTTGTCTGATCTGGGTTGCAGTGCCGCGGTCGACAACGACGCCGAGCAGCGCACCGCTCGCCGAGTCCCGCAATTCAAGGCCAAGGGTGGCCGTCCCGGCGTCCTTGGTAAACAGCCTCTCCGGCCGCGAGAACGCCACGTCGGGCTCGTAGACGTCGAGCTCGGTGACACTCGGCGTGACGCGTAACACGCCCGCGCCCGGGGCCGTGACGATTTCATAACCATTGGCAACGAATACGTCCGCGACGGTCTTGGCCATGCTGGCGGTCGCCACCTTCGCAACTTCCTCGGCGTCACTCTTGGAGACCCAGCGCGACGGGCCCCGGCTCGCATTCAGATCCTTGAGCCAGTTCTTGCGGAAAACCACCTGGGGTGGATCAATCAGGACCTTGCGATAGCCGGCCCATTCCGGGCCAGGTCGCAGATAGACCTCGTCCAATTGTCGGGATTGGACGGACACCAGACCATCCTTCGTGGCGGCGCGATAGGCGTCCGATACGGCCGCAGGGGCGCCGGCAGAAAAGGCTGCGCAAGAAACACCGGAAAGCACCACCATCGAAATTGCGGACAACGTGTGACGGTTCATGGTCGCTCCCTCATGTTCAGGCGGAAGTCGCTTGGTAAACACCGATGCTACACTTTTCATTCCCGCTCGCCCACCATCGCCCCTTTCCATGAGGCGCCGGCAGCCGCGGGCGGATTCAGAATCGTGCAGGGATTCTGATCGACTCAACCACGATTCCGGATTGGACACGCCAGATGCAGAATTCAGACTCCCGCGCACAGGAAATCGGCGCCCTCGAAGTACAGCTCGAACGCGCTGCGCAGGCGGGGCGCAATCAGGAGGTGCTCACGCTGCTGGGCCGGATTCTCGCGATCGAACCGAGACACGCTCCGGCGCTGGCGGCGCTTGGCCAGCGGGCCTTCCGCGAAGGCGATATGGAATCCGCACGCGCCGCATTCCGGCGCCTGGTGGACGTCCGGGATTCGGACCCCCAGGAGTGGATCAACCTGGCACTGGCCTGCCAGAGCCTGAACGACGAGCAGGGAGAGCAGGAGGCGCTCAAGCGCGCATTGAGCCTCGATCCGAGCGATCTCCTCGGTCTCATCCTGCGCGCCGACCTTCTGGAGCGGCAGGGCAAGACGCACGAAGCCGCTGCCGTGCACCGCGCCGTCGCGACCGTGGCGCCGCCGATGGACAAACTGCATCCCGATCTCAAACCGGCCCTGTCGCGCGCGCTGGCGTTCGGCGACAAGTACAACCGCGAGTTTGCCGTCTTCCTGGAACAGTTCCTGGATGAACAATACAAGTCCTTTGCCGGCGAAAACCTGAAGCGTTTCCGCGACTCGGTCGACATCATGCTCGGGCGCAAGAAGCGCTACGATTCGCAATCGGTGACGTATCACTACCCCAACCTGGCGCCGATCGAGTTCTTCGAACGCGCCGATTTTCCGTGGCTCGACCCGATCGAGGCCGGTACGGACGCCATCCGGGACGAGTTCCTGCAGATCCTGCACGCCGAACAGGGGTTCACACCCTACATCTCCTACCCGGACGATGTGCCGCAAAATCAATTTGCGGAACTCAACAATTCCCCGCGCTGGAGCGCATTCCACCTCTACAAGATGGGCAAGCTGATCGAGGAGAACGCGGCCAAGTGCCCAACCACGATCAAGCTGCTTGAAGGCGCACCCAAGCCGGATCAACCGGGGCGTACGCCCGCGGCCATGTTTTCGCTGCTGAAGCCCCGGACGCGGATTCCGCCGCACACGGGCGTGAGCAACGTGCGCCTGGTCACGCATCTGCCGCTGATCATTCCCGAAGACTGCGGATTCCGGGTCGGCAACGATACACGGAAGTGGGTTCCTGGCAAGGCATGGGTATTCGACGACACGATCGAGCACGAGGCGTGGAACGACAGCGACAAGCTGCGCGTCGTCCTGATCTTCGACATCTGGCACCCGCATCTGACGCCGCCCGAGCGGGCGATGATTACCGCGTTGACGGCTGGCATGAACGTGTTTACGGGCGCAATAGCCTCCCCGGAATCCCTTTGAAATGCAAAGAACGAAACACGCCGAACGGAAAAAAAACGGCGAGCCGTGAGGCCCGCCGTTGATGGTGCAGAACTTACCTTGGATCAGAACTTCGCGGTCACGTTCAGGAAGAACAGCCGGCCCAGCGAGTCGTAGATCTGCGGGAACGTGTTGCCGTTACCGAAGAACGACGGATCCGACAACGTGGTGCTGGTGATCGGCGGATCCTTGTCGAAGACATTGTTCACGCCTGCCCGTACCAGGAAATTCTTGTTGATGTTCCACGACGCCACGAGGTCGATGTAGTTGCGGGACCCGAGCGTGGAGGTGACAGGGACCACAGTACCGGCCAGCAGGGGATTGGAGCTGCTCGCGTCGACCTTGACGCTGTCGTAGTAACGCCAGGTGATCCCGGCGTCGACGTTCCATGGCGTCGACCACAGCACACGAACATTCGAACGCCATATCGGCGTCGGCGTGCCGCAGACGGTGCCCCACAGGCCGGCGCAGTCGTACGTGGGTCCATTGGGAAGGTTCTGGACGACAAACTGTTCGAGCCAAGTCCCGGTCAAACTGAAGTTCAGGCTGCCCCAGTCCGGGATCGGCCACACGTAGCTTGCCGTCACGTCGATGCCCGAAGTCAGGTAGCTGCCGAGGTTCAGGTTGGTCGCCGTGACGAAACCGCCGCCGTCCAGCCAAAGTGTTCCCAGATTGTCGCGGTGAATATCGCTGCAGAACGTGCCCGAGGCGATGCAGTCGTTCAGCTTGTCCTGCGGCGGGACATTGCCGACGATGTCCTTGACCTTGATGTTCCAGTAGTCGACGGTCGCGCTGAATCCCTTGAACGGCTGGTCCAGAACCAGGCCCACCGTGTAGCTGTTGGCGGTTTCCGGCTTCATGTTGGTATTGCCGCCCTGCAGGTAGTTGTATTGCCCTGCGGGGCTGAGCAGTATCGTGCTGCCGTAGAGATTGGCAGGAAGCCCCGTTTGCAGACACTGCGCCAGGGTAGCGGTGGGCCCGGGGCCGCCGCAAGGATCCTTGCCACCGTACAGATTGTTCCCTTGCTGCTGGAACAGTTCGATGATGTTCGGCGCGCGCACGGCCTGCTGATAGCTGCCACGCAACGTGTAACCCCTCACCGGTGCCCATTCCAGACCGAACCCGTACGAGTTGGTGTTGGCCTCGTAGCCGTCCGTGTAGTGGGAGTACCGGTAGCTGGCGTCCAACTGCAGCAGATACGCGTAGTCCTGCCGCTCCGCGAACGGTATCTTGGCTTCGACGAAGACTTCCTGGACCGTATCCTGACCCTTGATCGACTTGGTCGGCCCGCCGCCGCCGCTTAAGTTACCCGCCGCCAATTCCGCATCCGGAGTATTGGCAAGCCGTTCGGTCCGCTGCTCGACACCAAACGCGACCCCGACGCCATTCTTGGCATAGGGCAACGTCCAGCCGTAAGCGGCGCCGAGATCGGAGGTCAAGTGCAGTCCGATCACGTTCTGCTGCGTATATCCGGTCTGGATTGCCGGCACCTGCAGATAATCCAGCGCAGCCTGGGTTACGCCACCCGTATGGTAGATGTCGTACGGAACGCAAGTGGGATCCGTCTTGTCCAGAACCGACACACAGACCGGCTTGCCCGTCGTCGGGTCCGCGACAACATTGAGGGCCCGGTTGATGCGATCCTTCGCATAGAAATTGCCCGTGTTGGACGTATAGGCGTTGTGTCCGGACTGCCACCAGAAATCGTAATCCCAGTTGTGGTTCGCGAAATCGCCCTTCGCGCCGATTACGTAACGATAGTCGTTGAAATCGTACGTCTGGTTGCGGCCTCCGCCTTCGACGTTGCGGCGGCCGATGAGTGGCACAACCGGATTTGTCGCGGTAATGCCCAGCGCATCCTTGAATGCCTGTGACAGCAGCGGGTTATTGTCGAGGAGCGCTGGGAACTGGCCATAGAAGATGCCGCCAGGCGCGATCTGTGAAATGGACGAGGTGTTCGTGAAATCGAATTCCGTATAGATCCGGACGCTCGGGATCCACATCTTGTCGTCGCCGGCGAACAGATCGTAGTGCGCGAAGGCGTTGGCCTGGTACCGCTCTTCCGGACGCTGATAGTAGTTGTATGGGCCGAAGTTGAACTGGTCCAGCGCGCTGGAAAATGGCCGCACATTGCCGGCGGCATCCACGATCGTGATGTTCTTGCTTGACGCGGCGGAATTCGTGAAACGTCCCTGATACGACGTCGACGAACCGCCGCACAGGAATTTGTCTCCAGGACCAGGAGTGTTGGTGCCGAACGAGCAGGCGCTGTAGTTGTACTTGTCCTGCAGCACCGCCGACGTGTTCTGGTATTGGAAAAACAGCGTCGCGTTGCCCTTGCCGTTGGCGAAGTTGGAGCCAAGCAGCATGTTGTAGTCCTGGATGGGGCCCACGTTCCAGAAGTCGCCCGGCACCTTGAATTGCGCCGGATTGGTCGAGGAGCGAGCGGCCAGATCGCCGTAAGAACCATTCTGCGTGTGCTGGTACGTGCTGCCGTTGTACTGGAACTGCACGCCTTCGAACGAGTCGTTCATGATGAAGTTCACGACACCTGCCACGGCGTCGGAACCGTACACTGCCGAAGCGCCGCCCGTCAGCACTTCCACGCGCTTGATCAGCGGCGCCGGAATGTTGTTGAGGTTGGTCGCGTAACTGGTCGGGCTGCCGGCAGGCACCCGCTTGCCGTCGATGAGCACCAGCGTACGGACCGAGCCCAGGCCGCGCAGGTTGACGTTGGACGTGCCCGAAGCGCCGTTCGAGATGTTGTCGCCCTGAACAGCAAACGCCTGCGGCAACTGATTGATGATGTTGGCGGTCGACAGCAGGCCGGTGAGCTGGATGTCCTGCGCGGTAATGGTGTTGATCGGGCTGGCGCTCTCGAACGTCGCCGACGTAATCCGCGAGCCGGTGACTTCCACCTTCTCGAGATTCTGCACGGGAGGCGTTGCTGGTGTTTGCTGCGCGTGGACCAAGGGCGCAGCCAAGCCGAATACGAGTCCGGCATTGATCGCCTGCCTCACAGCAAGCGACACTTTCTTGCGATTCATTTTCATAAATGCCCCCAGGGGAAATATGGTACAAAAACAAGCCGACTTGTTCGCCTTGCGGCAAGCACGGCTAACATTAATCAATGCAGATTCTTTCCGCAATGAAAACGCTGGCTCGTTAGTATGGCAATCGCAATAGTGTTGCAATTTCGATACCGCTGCCGATGCATCAATCTCAACCCGATGATTTACTTCGTTTCTTCGTGATCAAACACTGTGCCATTCCGGACCAAAGGCGCGCGCGACCACTCGTGACGGCAGGGCTTCGAAGCTATGCAGAGCGCGTCTCCGGCATTGTTGCGATTGCAAAAGACGAAGGCCACGTTGGCACCTGGATCGGCCATGCTGGCCGCCCATATCGGCTTCTGCAATGCAGCAAAACCGCTCGTTCGTCAGCGAAAGACAGGGGTTGTCCCCATTGCAGGAGGGTTGCTGGTTGAGCGCCTCCGGCTTTGTCATCCGGCATGCGGCCCGCAACGACGTTGCGGCGATTCACGCCATGATCACGGCCCTCGCCAGTTATGAGGAACTTTCCCACCTGTGCGTCGCGTCGGAAGCTGATCTCGCGGAAGCACTGTTCGGGCCGCGCCCCATCGCCGAAGCGCTCGTCGCATGGGCCGGTGTCGAGGCCGCCGGCTTTGCGCTGTTTTTTCACAGTTATTCGACTTTTCTTGGCCGCCGGAGCCTTTGGCTGGAGGACCTTTTTGTACAACCCGCCCAGCGCCGAAAGGGTTGCGCACAAGCGCTGTTGCGGGCGCTCGCTGCCCTTGCCGTCGAGCGCAACTGCGGCAGATTCGAATGGGCGGTGCTGGACTGGAATGCGCAGGCGATCGCGTTCTACCGCGCGTTGGGCGCGACCGTGCTGCCTGACTGGCGCATAGTCAGAGTCGTCGGACCTGCACTTTCGGCACTTGCCGCCGGCCGACCTTCCGACGAACGGTAGCGCTGACGCACGCTTCGATTGTGGGAAATGCGCCTGCATCGTTCGGCGGATGTTGCTTTCGCCATTGGACTTTCTGCCGTGCGTTACAGTTGATTGGCGATAGAATGAACGCTTGGCTTGATCGTTACTTGCGGCCTTGCCGGAAATGGAGACGCCAGATGAAGACCTGGACTGTCTTGCTGCTTTCCCTGCTGCTTGCCGGATGTGCATCTGCACCGTCGACCCAGCGCGCCGAGGGCCTGTTCGACGATCGCTTGTTCGGTGCGCCTACCGAGCGCATCAGCGCGGATGACCTGTTCGTGCTCAGCCCCGAAATGAAGGAATACCTGAACGTCAGGATTGCGCCCATCGCGCGTGTCAAAGGCGTTCAGATGGGGCTTTTCGACGCGCTCTACAGCAGGGGCCAGCTGAAGCTCGAGTACGACTCGGCCAGAACCCTCACTGCGGCGCAGGCGTTCACCGCACGATCCGGAAACTGCCTGTCGCTGGTCATCATGACGGGAGCTTTCGCCAAGGAGATGGGTCTGCCGGTGACCTACCAGAGCGCGTTCATGGATGAGACCTGGGGACGCAGTGGCGACATCCATTTCTTCATCGGCCACGTCAACGTGACGCTGGGACGAAATCAATCCCATATCTCCAACAAGACCAATATGGTGATCCGCCCGGACGAGAACGATTTGACGATCGATTTTCTGCTGCCGCGGGAGATCCGAGGCTTGAATACCCGGGTCATCAACGAGGAAACCATCGTCGCAATGTACATGAACAACCGCGCTGCCGAGTCGTTCACGGAAGGACACCTGGATGACGCCTATTGGTGGGCGCGCGCGGCCATCGTCCAGGACCCGCGGTTCACGAGCGCGTACAACACCCTCGGCGTGATCTACAAACGTCATGGCAATCTGCAGGAGTCGCAACGCGTGCTCGCCTATGCGCTGGAACGTGAGCCCAGGAATACACACATCATGTCCAACATGGTGCTGGTGCTGAACGAACTGGGCCGTGTCTCCGAAGCCAAGGATCTGTCGAGGAAACTGGAGCAGATCGAACCCGATCCTGCCTTCAGTTATTTCATGGAGGGAATGGCGGCCATGCGCAAAGCGGATTTCAAGACGGCACGAGACCTGTTCGTCAAGGAGGTCCGACGCGCCCCCTACTACCATGAGTTCCACTTCTGGCTTGCCGCCGCCTATATGGGGCTCGGCGATATCGAAGGCGCGCAGGCACAACTCGCCATTGCAATGGAGACCAGCACTACCCGGAATGCCCACGACTTGTATGCTGCAAAACTCGACAGGATCAGGGCGCACGGGCTCCAGTAGCAGGTCCCGGCGTTAACGGGCGCGACGAAGCCAGCGCGGACGAGCACTTCACATGGCGCGGTTGGCCTATCGTGATCCCGGCCCTGTTCCTCATCGTCGCGGGGCTGGCCGTCAAGGCGCAATTCCGGCGATAATCGCGCCTTTTCCGTTGCCGCCATTCGTCCGTGGCGGCTCACCGGTGCGCGCCCGTCGGCGCGACCTCTGCCTTGCGAAAGCCCTGACTCCCGATGCCGGATGCCGACCGCTTTTCCCTTTCCGACCTGCCCCGCCTGGACGCAGTCGACTTCTGGTCGCTGCGCTTCGTCGAGGAGCACTGCGAGACGTACGCGGTCCGCAAGAACGTCGCGATGCCGTTTGTCGCGTCCACCGACCGCGGCGCAATGGCCACCGTCTATGTCGATGGCGGCTACGGTTACGCGGCCACGGGCGACACCTCTCCCAATGGATTGCGTGAAGCGCTGGAACGTGCCGCGCATTGGGCACGTAGCACCGCGAAGCAGGCGCTGTTCGACTCGAAGCTGTTGCCCCGCCCCGCCGCTCGTGGCGAGTACGTGTCGCCATCGTTCGCGGACCGCTTCCCAACGCGCCACGAATGGTACGAACTGCTGGGCGAGGAATCCGCGCAGGCCGGATGCGACCCGCGAATCGTCGACTGGGAAGCGGCCGTCGACGTGCGCACGGCAACGCACCGCCTCGTGACCAGCACCGGCGGCGACGTCATTCAGCGGTACCGGTTCCTGTTGCCGGGCTTGGCCGTCACCGCGCACGCGGATGGCGTCACCCAGAATCGCACGCTCAATGGCTACCGCGGACTTTGCCAGCAAGGCGGCACCGAGGTGCTGGCCCGCTTCGGCTACGTCGGCGGAGGCCGCAGAATCGCGGAAGAAGCGCTCGAACTGCTCAAGGCGCCGAACTGTCCGAGCGGGGCGATGGATGTGCTGCTGGCACCGGATCAAATGATCCTGCAGATTCACGAGTCGATCGGACATCCGCTCGAGCTCGACCGCATCCTCGGCGACGAACGCAATTTCGCGGGCACGAGCTTCGTCACGCCGGACATGTTCGGCACCTATCGCTACGGGTCGGAACTGCTCAACGTCACGTTCGACCCGACCAGGGCGGAGGAGCTCGCGAGCTATGCGTACGACGACGACGGCACGCGCGCGGAACGCGTGCACGTCATTCGCGCGGGTATCCTCGAGCGGCCGTTGGGCGGCGCCATCTCGCAGGCGCGCGCGGGCATGCCCGGCGTGGCGAATTCGCGGGCCGACAACTGGAATCGTCCGCCGATCGACCGGATGGCCAATTTGAACCTCGAGCCGGGCGACGCTACGATGGACGACATGATCGCCGGCATCGAGCGCGGCGTGATGATGGAAACGAACAGCTCCTGGTCGATCGACGATTCGCGCAACAAGTTCCAGTTCGGCTGCGAGCGCGGCCGCCTGATCGAAGACGGAAGGCTCGGCGCAGTCGTCAAGAATCCCAACTATCGCGGCATCTCGGCCAACTTCTGGCGCAGCCTGAAGAGGGTCGGCAACGCCGACACGTTGAAGGTGCTGGGCACTCCCTACTGCGGCAAAGGCGAACCGTCGCAGGTCATTCGCGTCGGCCACGCGGCACCCGCGTGCGTATTCGGCAACGTGGACGTGTTCGGAGGGGAAGCCTGATGGAGAACTATTTCCTGGCCTTGGCGGAGGTCATCGATGCATCGTTGCAGACGGGCGAGCGGTACACCGCGTCGTTCGAGGCGGAGCAGACCGATTTCGTGCGGATGAATCGCGGCAAGGTGCGCCAGCCCGGCACGGTCGCGCAACGCTATGTCGCGGTGCGGCTGATTCGCGGCCAGCGCCACGCCAAGCATGTGCTGTCCCTGACCGGCGACGCGAAGGCGGATGGCGACGCGATCCGAACCGCGCTGGCGGGCTTGCGCGCCGCGTTGCCGGAACTGGTCGACGACCCGTTGCTGCTGCTGCCTGCGGACGTCAAGTCCACGCGCGCGGTCCGCGGCGGCCCGCTTCCGCCTTCGGAACAGGTCATCGCCGAAGTCCTGGAAGCGGCACACGGCACCGACCTCGTAGGGATCTACGCCGGCGGTCCGGTATGGCGGGGATTCGCGAACTCCGAGGGCCAGCGCAACTGGCACGAGACGACGACCTTCAATCTGCAATGGAGCCTGTACTTCCGCACCGACAAGGCCGTGAAAACCGGACACGCGGGTTTCGCCTGGGACAGCGCCGCCCTTGCCCACAAGATGTCCGAGGCGCGCGAGCGGCTCGCGCTGATCAGCCGACCGGCCAAGTCGCTGACGCCGGGAAAATATCGCGCGTACCTTGCGCCATCGGCGGTGGAGGAAATCGCGAGCCTGCTGTGCTGGGGAGGCTTCTCCGGACGCGCGCTCGCCACGCAGCAAAGTGCGCTGGCGCGGATGCAGGCGGGTGAAACACTCGATGCGCGCGTGTCGCTCACCGAGGACACCGCCAGTGGCGTAGCGCCCGCGTTCCAGGCAGAGGGTTTTGCGCGGCCCGCAGGCGTGAACCTGGTCGATCGCGGCGCGCTCGTGGGCTCGCTGGTCAGTCCGCGCACCGCGCGTGAATTCGGTCTCCCCGAAAATGGCGCCAACGGCGACGAAATGCCCGAGTCACTGGCGATGGCGGGAGGGACGCTGGCCGGAAAGGACATGCTCGACGCGCTGGGCACCGGGCTCGCCATCGGCAACCTGCACTACCTCAATTATTCCGACCGGCCGGCGTGCAGGATGACGGGCATGACGCGCTTCGCGACGTTCTGGGTGGAGGACGGCCGCATCGTCGCGCCGATCGACGTCCTGCGCTTCGACGACACCATCTACCGGCTGCTGGGCTCGAACCTGGAGGCGCTGACGGCGGAAACGGAGTTGCTGCTCGACGCCGGGACCTACCAGTCGCGCAAACTTACGAGCTTGCGGCTGCCCGGCGCGTTGGTGGGGGAAATGGCGTTCACGCTGTGACGGTGCATTGTCATCCGGGTTGCCGATAGCCGAGGTACCGCGTGTTCCTGAAGATCAAGAACCTGTTGCTGCCGCCCGAGATAGCGCGGCTCGTCGCGCTCAGCCGTGAGCTGCGCTTCGTCGATGGCCGGGTCTCGAATCCGGCCAACCTGACCAAGAACAATCTGCAGGCGGACGCCACGGATCCGCAATATGCCGAATCGGTGCAGATCGTCAGCGCCGCGTTCGCACGCTCGCGCGAGTTCCTCGACTTCGCGATGCCCAAGCGCGTGGCGCCGCCGTTGCTGTGCCGCTACGAACCGGGAATGAAATACGGCGCCCATGCCGACGCCGCGATCCTGCAGATCGGCAATGAGCGGCTGCGCTCGGACCTGTCGTGCACGGTATTCATCGGCGACCCGTCGACCTACGAAGGCGGCGAGTTGCTGATCGTCGCGGGTAACCAGTCGCTGCCCTTCAAGGACGCGCCCGGCGTAGCGCTCGTCTATCCGTCGACGACACTCCACGAGGTCGTGCCGGTTCGCTCCGGGCAGCGCCTGGTGTCGATCACGTTCATCGAAAGCATTGTCGCCGATGCCCACCAGCGGATGCAGATCTTCGAGCTGAACGAGATCGCCGCGCTGGAGGGCAACGCGATGCGCTGGGAAAGCCGCGTGCGCCTGGATGTCGTGCGCCAGAATCTGATGCGGATGTGGTCGACAACCTGATGATGACCGACGACGAAGATCGGCGCATACGGCAGATGTTCGAGTCGGCGAACCAGGCGTTCGCGAGCGGGCGCGGGCAGGCTGCGGAACGGCTGCTGCGACAGGCGGAAGCCGAAGCACCTGCGCACCCACTGGTACAAAATCAAATCGCTGCGCGGATGGCTCGGGCGGGAAACCTGACGGGAGCAAAGGCAGTGCTCGAGCAGGCGCTCAAAGTCGACCCTGCCAATTCATCATTGTGGTTCAACCTCGCCGCGGCGCTGCGCGGATTGGGGCGCGCCGACGAGGAGCTGGCGGCGCTCGAAAAATTGCTTGGGATCGAACCGCTCAATGTCCGAGCGCAGCTGCAGAAAGCATCGCTGCATGAAATCAGGGGCGAACCGCGTGCGGCGGCGGCGGCTTACCGCACCGCACTGCGACTCATTCCCGAGGGATTCGAGGCTCCGCCGCCGCTGCGGCCGGTCCTGCAACACGCCAAGGAAGCCGTCGAAGCCAACGACCGGGCGCTCGAGGTCTTCGTCGAAGATCGACTGAAAAGTCTGCGGACACGCTACACGGATGAGCCGCTTGATCGCTTTGACGGGTGCCTCGCCACGCTGCTCCGAAAGCGGCGCATTTTCGCACAGCAGCCGACGTTCATGTATTTTCCGCGCCTGCCGGCCATCGAGTTCTATGACCGCAAGGATTTCCCGTGGCTCGACTCGATCGAGGCCGCAACGGACGACATTCGCGAGGAGCTACTCAACGTCCTTTCCGATGGGCCCGAAGTGCTTACGCCCTATGTCTCTCATCCGGAGGGCACCGCGGGAAAATTCCGGGAACTCAACAATTCACGACGCTGGGGTGTCTATTACTTCTGGCGCGAGGGCGTCCCGGACGAAGACCATCTGGCGCGATGCCCGCGAACCGCCGCGGCGCTCGAGGCGTGGCCACGATGCGACGTGCCGGGCTACTCGCCTTCCGCAGTTTTTTCCATACTCGACGCCAAGACGCGGATCCCGCCGCATTCGGGTGTCAGCAACACGCGTCTGCTGGTGCATCTGCCGCTGATTGTCCCGCCCGGCTGCGGCTTCCGTGTCGGCGCCGAACAGCGTGAATGGGTTCCCGGGAAGGCCTTTGTGTTCGACGATACGATGGAACACGAGGCCTGGAATGAAAGCGATGTTCCGCGCGCCGTGATGATCTTTGACATCTGGAATCCGTTCCTCAGCGCGGTTGAACGCGACATGGTGCGCACGCTGACCATCGCGGTCGGCGAATATTACGGCGCCGGCGCGCGCCGCGGCGAAACGCTGTGATGCTTGGGGCCGGCGAGCCGGCCGTTCTCGAGGAAATCAACGCGGCCTTGCAGGCTTCGGACCTTGCGCGCGCGACCACGCTGGCCCGCGAAGCGCTGGCGGCAGGCACCATGCACCCTGTCCTGCTCAACCTGCGCGCCTTCTGGCTCGAAGGCGAGGGGCGCGAAGCAGAAGCCTTCGCCGATCTGCAGAGCGCCCAGACCCTCGCACCGGACAATATAGGCATCCGCAACGCGCTTGGATTGGCTCATGCCAGGATCGGGCGCAACCGAGAGGCCATCGAATGTTTCAACGCCGTGATTGCGCTCGACCCGAATTTCGGACCGGCGTATTTCAACAAGGGCTGGGTCAGCGAGGCGCTGGGCGATCTCGTCACCGCGCGCGATTGCCATGCGCATGCACACCGTCTGATGCCGGCCAGCCCGGATCCGCTCGCAGGCATGGCGGCGCTTGCCGTCAGGCTCGGAGATTGGCCACAGGCAAGAGCTCATGCCGAGCGCGCGCTTGCCATCGATCCCACGCAGCCGATAGCGATCACCGCCCTTGCGGCCGCGGAGCATTCCGAGGGAGCGCAAGCGAAGGCCGAGGCGCGCCTCAGGGCATTGCTGACCCGCACCGACCTCGCGGCAGCCCAGCGCTCATCTGCCGCAGGGTTGCTCGGTGACCTGCTCGATGCAGAAGGGCGCACCGGCGAGGCATTCGAGGTCTACAAGGCCGGAAACGATGCGCTGCGGCGGTTTCATGCGCCCACGTTCGAAGGACCTGGCATCCAGACCACGCCAATGTCGCTGCGTTGGCTCACCGCCTTGTTCGAAGAGGCGGATCCGACCGACTGGATTGCCACCCCATCCGAGTTCGTGCATGAGGCCGCGTTGCCAGCGAAGCACGTATTCATGGTGGGGTTCCCGCGCTCCGGAACCACGTTGCTGGAACAGGTGCTCGACTGCCATTCCGCAGTGGTGACTTCCGGAGAAAGGGAGACGCTGGACGAGGGCACGCGAGAATTCATGGGCACGCCCAGCGACGTCAAGCGCCTGGCCACCTTGCGCGGAGCCGGGCTGCGGCGGCATCGCAGGACCTATTGGCGGCGCGTCCACGAACACGGCATCATCGTTGCCGGCCGCGTATTCGTCGACAAGCAGCCTTTCCACACGCTCAAGCTTCCGCTCATCGTCAAGCTGTTTCCCGCCGCGAAGATCGTGTTCAGCGTCCGCGACCCGCGCGATGTGGTCCTGAGCTGTTTCCGTCGCCGGTTCCTGATGAGCGCCCCGAATTTCGAGTTCCTGACGCTGGAAGGGACGGCCCGGTTCTACGACGCGACGATGCGCCTGGCCGAAGTCTATCGCGCCAAGCTGCCACTCGATCTCCTGCAGCTGCGGCATGAGGATCTGGTCTCCGACCTGGACGAACACGTCGGCGCCGTGTGCGATTTTCTTGGATTGGCGTGGGAGGATTCCATGCGCGACTTCGCCGCCCACGCCAGGACGAGGGCCATCACGACTCCAAGTTCAGTGCAGGTCAGGCAGGGACTCAATCGTGAAGGGATCGGCCATTGGCGGCGTTATCGCGACCAGCTGGCGCCGGTGCTTCCCATTCTGCAGCCCTGGGTCGAACGGTTCGGCTACCCGTCGGACTGAACGCGCCACCCGAAGCGGCACCGGTCATGGCCGAGGCAGCGAGGAGGAATGGGACCCGAACGTGGGTCCCGTTCTTTTTCCGGAACGCTACACGCGCACCTGCCCCGGGTGCCAGCCCTTCGGGATGGAAGCCAGCAACCGCTTGGTGTAGGGTTCCCGCGGATTGCGGTAGATCTCGTCGGAATTGGCGATCTCGACGATCTCGCCCTCGTTCATCACCATGACCTGGTCGGAAATGTATTTCACCACGGCGAGGTCGTGCGAAATGAAGATGTACGACAGCGCGTATTCCGCCTGCAGGTCCTGCAGCAGGTTCAGCACCTGCGCCTGTACCGACACGTCGAGCGCCGATACCGATTCATCACAGATCAGGATGTCCGGCTTGAGCGTAAGGCAGCGCGCGATCGCGATGCGCTGGCGCTGTCCACCCGAGAATTCGTGCGGGTACTTGTAGAACGACACCTCCGGCAGCCCGACCTTGTGCAGCAGTTCGAACGCGAGCTCGGTGCGCTCCTGCGTGTTGGCGCCGATGCCGTGGATGTGCATCGGCTCGGTGAGGATCTGCCCGACGATGAAGCGCGGGTTCAGCGACGCGTAGGGATTCTGGAAGATGATCTGGATGCGGCGCTTGTACTGCATGAACTCCTTCGGCGACATCGCGAGAATGTCGCGACCGTCGAAGAGCGCCTCGCCGGTCGTGGCCTCATGCAGCCGCATCAGCGTCAGGCCAACCGTGGTCTTTCCCGAGCCGGATTCGCCGACCAGGCCCAGCGTCTTGCCTTTCGCGAGCGTGAACGACACGTCCTTCACCGCCTTGAATTCGCGCTTGCCGAAGATGCCTTCGCGCGAAAAGAAGCTCTTGCCCAGGTTCTTGACTTCGAGCACGACCTTGTCGCCCGGATTCAAGCCGCGCGCACGGTCGGCAATATCCTGCGGACCGTCGCCGTCGCCGGTCATGAAGTCGTCGATGACGGCAAGCCGTGCCGGGCGGCGGTCGATCTGCGGCCGGCACTTGAGCAGCGCCCTGGTATAGATGTCGCGCGGGTTTTCGAACACCTGCTTGGCGGTACCCTGTTCGCGAATCTCGCCGTTGCGCATGACCACGACGCGATCCGCGATCTCGCCCACGACGGCCAGGTCGTGCGTGATGAACAACACCGACATCTGATGCTTCTTTTGCAGCGCGGCGATCAGGTCGAGGATCTGCTTCTGGATCGTGACGTCGAGCGCCGTCGTCGGTTCGTCGGCGATGAGCAGTTTGGGCTCGCAGGCAATGGCCATCGCGATCATCACGCGCTGCTGCTGGCCGCCGGACATCTGCGACGGAAACATGTCGATGCGACGCTCGGGCTCAGGTATGCCGACCTCGTTCAGCAAGGCGATGGACCGCTTGCGCGCAGCGTCGCCGCGCAGGCCCATGTGCAGGCGCAGCACCTCTTCGATCTGGAAACCGACGGTGAACACGGGGTTCAGCGACGTCATCGGCTCCTGGAAGATCATCGAAATTTCGGCACCGCGCAACGCGCGCAATTCCGACCCCGGCATGCTGACGATGTTGCGGCCGCCGAAGATGACCTGGCTCTTGGCCTCGATGATCGTGTTCTCCGGCGGCAGCAGGCCGAGTATCGCCAGCGCGGTGACCGATTTGCCGGAGCCGGACTCGCCAACCAACGCAATCGTCGAGTTCTTCGGAATGTCGAAAGAGATACCCTTCACCGCCTCGAACGAATTGTGCTTGTCGATCCGGAAGGTGATGCGCAGGTCGCGGATGCGGACCAGCGGATCGAGGGCGATATCGGCTGCGTCCATCGTCAGTTCCGCCGGGCCGACCCAAGGAACTGACTCGCCCCCATTGGGGGCAGCGAGCGCAGCGAGCGTGGGGGTCGTTTCATCTCCGCCGGGCCGCCCCAAGGAACTGATGCGCCCCCGTCGGGGGCAGCGAGCGCATTGAGCGTGGGAGTCGTTGCATCAATGCCCCGTGCGGCCCTTGAGCTTGGGATCGAGCGCATCGCGCAGCGCGTCGGTAAAGAGACTGAATGCGGTCACCAGCGTGGCCATCGCGATGGTTGCCGCGACGAGCTGCCACCACTTGCCGAGAATCAATTCGTTCTGCGCCTCGTTCAGCATCGAGCCCCAGGACACGACATCGACCGGCACGCCGAATCCGAGGAACGAAAGGATCACCTCGGCCTTGATGAACCCGACGGTCAGGATCGACAGCTGCACCAGCACCACGTGGGAGACGTTCGGGAATATGTGCAGGAACATCCTGCGGCTGTGCGATGCGCCGAGCGCGTCGGCGGCCATTACGTACTCCCGCCCCTTGTGCTTCAGGTATTCCGCGCGAATCAGCCGGAACACGCCGCTCCACCCCGTGAGACCCAGGATCAGGACGATCGTGAACGTGCCCTTTTGCTGGAGCACAGCCGCGACGGCAAGGATGAGCAGCAGATACGGAATCGAGCTGAACACGCTGTAGAACCAGTTCAGCACGTCGTCGACCCAACGCCCGTAATAGCCGGCGAACGCTCCCAGGATAGTGCCTATGAACACCGCGACGACGGCCGCGGCCAGCCCGACGAAGATCGAGGTCTCGGAGCCCTTGATGGTCTTGGCGATGATGTCGCGGCCCCACTTGTCGCCACCGAACGGCAGCGTGGCGCGGCGGTCGTCGACTACGGGTACCGTCTTGGCACCAGCCTGGTCGGACCGGATGTCCTTCATCACATCGGCAAGCGGATCGACCACCTTGTTGTCGTCGGTGCCCGCGGCGGCCGCGTCCGCCTTCTTGCCGCCCTTCAGTTCGCCAATCACGTCGGCGAGAGGATCGACCACCGTGGAATTGAATGCGCTGCCCGGCGTGGGACCCTGCGGACCGGATTCGACCGCGCCGGGTGGCAACGGCGCCTGCGTGGGCGCGTCGCTGGCGCCCAGCGTAATCCATGACGGCGGCGCATAGTTGACCCCGACCTCCTTCGCCCAGTCCTTCGCAACCAGGCCCAGCCCAGAGGCAATCATCAGCAACAGGAACGCGACGACGATCGCCAGCGAGACCATCGCGATGCTGTCGGTCTTCAGGCGTCGCCACGCCAGCGTCCACAGTCCGGGCGAAACGGTATGGGCGATTTCGCGCGGCGAGACCGGGGTTTTCAATACGGCGTCGTTCGGCATCGCCGCCCCCTATTTCAGCTGGACCCGCGGATCGACGGCCTTGTACATCAGGTCGGCGAGCAGGTTGGTGAGGATCGTGGCGAATGCGACGTACACGGTGATAGCCTTGATGACCGGGAAATCGGATCGCTCGACCGCCAGGATGACCTCGCGTCCGATGCCGGGGATCGAGAAGAAACGCTCGATCAGGAACGAACCCAGCATCAGGCCCGGCAATTCGGCCATCAGGTGCGTGATGATCGGTATCGACGCGTTGCGCAGCACGTGAATCCACATGATGCTGTTTTCGCCCACCCCTTTGGCGCGCGCGGTGCGCACGTAGTCCTGATTGATCTCGTCCAGGATGAACGTGCGATACAGTCGCAGAGTCGGCGCGATGCCGACGGTGAGTCCGATCAGGATCGGCAGCGACGCGTACTTGATCAGGTTTTCCCAGAAGTCGTTGCCCCATCCCTGCACGGGGAACCAGCCCAGCTTGTAGGCGAAGACATACTGAAAGACGATGATGTAGACAAGAATCGAAATCGACAGTCCCACGGTGCAGACGATCATCACCATCCGGTCGGTCAGCGAACCGCGGAGATAGGCCACCGCGAGTGCCAGACCGATGGCGGTGATGGTGACCAGGATCAGCAACGGGATCAACACCATCAGCGAGGGGCCGAGGCGCGTGGCCAGGATATGCGACACGCTCTCGTTGGTGCTCCACGACGCGCCGAAGTCGGCGGTCAGAATCTGCTTCACGAAGATCCAGAGCTGAATGTAGTACGGCTGGTCGACGCCCAGCTGGCGGCGGATGTTGTCGATCTGTTCCTGATTGGAGATCTTCCCGGCGAGCACGTAAGCCGGGTCGCCACCCACCCAGTTGAACAGCAGGAACACGAGCAGCACCACCCCGAGCATTGTCGGGGCCATCTGCCACAGTCTCCTGATGATGTACGCTGCCATCAATCCATCTGACAAGAGTGAGAAACTGCAGTTGTCCGTTCTGCGATTCCTTCGAACCGCCGGCTCATTGGCCAGACTGAGCCGGACGATTCGAAGCAGTAACCGCCAGGGAAGACCGAACGCATCTGCACTCCTGATTGCCTGCTACTTGGTCGGTGCCACGTCGAGATACTGCCATTGCGCGCGAAGAATAGGGTGTTTTTTGTAGCCCTCGACCCGCGGCTGAAGCAACTGATTGCGATAGCGGCTGATCGTGAGCCGCCACGGCGCATAGGCCTCCGCGATGCGCGTCATCTCCTGGTACAGCTTGTCGCGCTCCGGTCCCGGAGGCATCCGCGCCGTCCTGGCGTAGAGCGCATCATATTCCGGAATCTTCGCACAGCCGCCATTGCTGGCGCCGGTATTGGGGCCGTAGAGGAGTTGCATGAAGTTGTCCCCGTCCGGGTAGTCCGCGATCCATGCCGCCGGCCGGCTCATCACCTTGCATTGCTTTTCGAGCTTCAGCAATTCGGCAAACTTGTCCTTGTGCACGTCCATCTTCACGCCGATCGCGTCCAATGACGCCTTCCAGAGTTCGTCCTGCTGACGACCGAGTGAATCGGGCCGCGAGAACAGCGTCACGACCAGCGGCTTGCCGTCAGGCTGGGTTCTCCACCCGTCCCCGCCTTTCCTGTAGCCGAACTTGTCGAGCAACGCATTGGCACCGGCAGGGTCGTACTTGACGCTGCTTTTCCAGTCGGGCACGTGGCCGACAACACCCGGCGGAATCGGATACGACGCCTCGACCGCCTGCCCGTTGCGGATCACCTTGATGTCCTGGGCCACGTTGTAGGACATCGCCATCGCGCGCCGCAGGGCGATCTTTTCCTTGGTCAAACCGCCGACGATCGGATCCTGGAGGTTCCAGTAGACGTAGGAAATTTCCGGATCGACGATGCGATCCAGGCGAATGCCCTTGGCGGCGAGTTCGGGCTTGATCCTGCCGTCCTGAATCGCCTGCGGCGCGAGCGGCCCTTCCATGTTCATGATGTCGAGTTCGCGGTTCTGGAACGCGAGCCACCTCGCCTGGTCTTCCTCGATGATGTTGATCTCGACGCGGCCGACCTGGGGCATCTTCCTGCCCTTCATTTGCGCGATCAGCTTCTGGTCAGCGGGATCCTTCGACGTGAAGTCCCACGTGAACCCGCGGAATTCGGGATTCGCCTCCAGCACGATCTTCGAGCTGCGCACCCACTGCGCCAGCTTGTACGGGCCGGAGCCCACCGGATTGGACATCGTGCGGCCGTCGGACTCGCCGTATTTCTCGATCACTTCGCGCGCGACGATGCTGGTCGGCTCGTGGGCGAGCACGTAGGGCAGGTTGTAATCGGTGTCCTTGAGCCGCAACCGGAGCGTGTACTTGTCCACCGCTTCCAGGCCCGGCAATTTCTTGTCGTAATCGAATTTACCGGATTGCTTGGCCGCCGCGATTTCCTCGTCCAGACCCACGAACTTGCCTTCGACCAGGAACACCCATGGCGACCGCAACTTGGGATCCGCAAGCCGCTTCAACGAGTAAATGACGTCGTCCGCGACCAGTTCGCGCTTGCTGCCGCCGAACGCCGGATCCGCGGCAAAATGGATGCCCTTTTTCAGCTTGATCGTGTACGTCTTGCCGTTGTCGGTGATCTGGGGCAGCGATTCCGCGGCGAGAGGCGCGAGCTTCGACGGGCGCGCAAGATAGTCGTACGTATAGAGCGTGTCGAAAATCGCCTGGCCTATCGTGCCGGAAAAGAGATCGTTCGACGCCGCGGGATCGAAACCGGTTTCGGCCGCCGGGAACACATCGCGGATGACCTTGTTCATGTCGGCCGCGTGCGCGGACACGAGCATCGAAAGTAGAAGAAGCGCGGCCGCAATCCGCCGCATTGCCAACTTCGCCATCGAAAGACTCTCCACGTTCAGGTCCTTACCGCTACGGTTGAATATCGAGGTTCTGGTATTGGGCGGCCAGGATCGGGTGCTTCTTGTAGCCGCGCACCCAGGGCCGGAACACGTAGTTGCGCACCCGCGTGTCCTGCAGGCTCCATGCGCCGTCGACCTCCATCTGCCGCGACATCTCGAGGAACAGGCGGTTGCGCTCCGGCGATTCCGGTATCTGCGTCGACTTCACGTAGAACGCGTCGAACGCGGGCGACTTGTAGCAGCCGTTGTTGCTCTGCATGGAATTGGGGCCGTACAGCAGTTGCATGAAGTTGTCGCCGTCCGGATAGTCCGCCGTCCAGCCCGCGCCCCACATCATCAGCAGGCAGGCGCGCGCCGCCTTGAGATTGTCCGAGAACTTGGAGATCTGGAAGTCGATGCGCAGGCCGATAGCGTCCATCGACTTCTTCCAGAGCTCGTTCTGGTCCCGCTCGATCGCCGAGCTGCCGGAGGCGAGCTTCAGGAGCAGCGGCTTGCCGTCGGGAAACGTGCGGTAGCCGTCCGCGCGCCTCTTGTAGCCGAAATGGTCGAGCAGCTTGTTCGCGAGCTCGGGGTCGTAGTAGTTGATCGACCGGTACTTCGGATCGTGCCCGATCGCGCCGGGCGGAATGGGCATTTCGGCATGGATCGCCTGGTTCTTGCGCACGACGCGGATCAGTTCCGCGTCGTTGAAGCCCATGATGATCGCGCGGCGGAGCGCGATCTTCTCCTTCGTGAAGCCGCCCACCACCGGATCGTTGAAATTGAAATACGTGTAGGTGATGTCGACGCCCACTGCGCGATAGACATTGACCTTCTGGTCCACCCATTCCGGCAGCAGCTTGTTGTCCTGGTCGACGACCTTATAGACAAAGGTGGGCGGCACTTCGAGGATGTCGATTTCTTTCTGGTTGAAGGCGAGCCAGCGCGACTGCTCTTCGTCTACGATGCTGATCTCGACCCGCCCGACCTGGGGCATCTTCCTGCCCGTCATCACCGCGACCAGCTCTTCGTCCCACTTGCTTCCCGGCGTCGCCTGGAAGTCCCAGACAAAGGTCTCGAAGCCCGGGTTGGCCTCGAGGACGATCTTGGCGCCGCGCTTCCATTCCTTGAGCTGGTAAGGGCCGGTGCCGACTGGATGCGCATTGGTGTCGTTGCCGTAGGCCTCGATCACCTCGCGCGCGACCGCCCCCAGGATGGTGTGGGCCGCCACGAGCGGGAAATTGTAGTCGCGCGTGGCCAGGTGGATGCGCAGCGTGTACCGGTCCACGGCCTCCACGTCCGCGAGCTTCGCGTCGTAATCGAACTTGCCGCTCTTCTTCGCGGCGGCGGCCAGCGCGTCCAGTCCCTTGATCTTGCCCTCGAGCAGGAACGCGTACTGCGAATGGTTGGCGGGATCCATGAAGCGCATGTACGTATAGATGAAGTCCTGCGCCACCAATTCGCGCTTCACGCCCTTGAATGCCGGATCGGGAGTGAAATAGACGCCCTTCTTCAAGTGGAACGTGTACGTGCGGCCGTCGTCGGCGACTTCGGGCATGGCTTCGGCCGCCATCGGCACCAGCTTGGCCGGACGGGCCAGGTAGTCGTAGGTCAGCAGCCGGTCATAGATTTGCTCCATGACGGTCGCCGAGTAGAAGTCGGCCGATTTGACCGGGTCGAAGCCGGTTTCCGCCGTCGGAAACACGATGCGAAGCACCTTGTTCGGGTCCGCCGCGGCCGCGGCGGTCGCCGCATACGCGAGCACCATGATGCCAGCGACGCCACGCAGCGACTTCATGCTGCTGCCGCCGACATGGCCCCGCCCGCCTGATTTGAACCGCCCGAAGGCCAAACTGAGGAACATCCCGACCCCGCAAAAAAAGCTCGCCAATGTACCATTCCCTGCCGGTTCCACGCCATGCCGCGCCGCACCCAACTTTCCCGCTTCGCCCCATGATGAAGCCCGCCTACTGGGACGAGGCGACCGCCTGCCTGCGCGTTCGCGACCCGGTCATGGACCGGCTGATCACCGAGTTTCAGGGGATCCACGTCGTTCGTCGGGGCGACCCGTTCACCACGCTGGCGCGCGCCATCGTCGGCCAGCAGATCTCGGTCAAGGCGGCACAGACGATCTGGGACCGCCTCGTCGTCGCCACCAAGGGAACCGGCACGCCGGTCCACCTCGATCCCGCGCGCGTCGGCCGCACGCGCACGACGACATTGCGCCGCGTGGGGCTGTCGGTCAACAAGGCGATCTACATCCGCGACCTGGCGCGCCACTTCGATTCCGGTGTCCTCGATCCGCGCGAGTGGCATGCGCTCCCCGACGAGGAACTGATCGAGCGCCTTACGGACGTGAAAGGGATCGGCCGCTGGACCGCGGAAATGTTCCTGATGTTCCACGAACTGCGTCCGGACGTGCTGCCCGTCGCCGATATCGGATTGCAGAACGCCGTTGCCATGCAATACCACGGGGGAACGCGCATTCCGATCGCGGAGCTGCGCGAATTCGCGGCGATGTGGTCGCCGTGGCGCAGCGTGGCCACGTGGTATCTGTGGCGCTCGCTCGATCCGATCCCGGTCGAGTATTAGGTCAGTGTCCCGTCGACCAGATGCAGCGTGCGGTCGGTGCGCGCCGCAAGTTCCGGATCGTGCGTGACGATCACGATGGCCGTGCCGGCCACGGCGTTCAACTCGAGCATGAGGTCGAACACCTCGCCGGCCGTGCGTCGATCGAGATTGCCGGTGGGCTCATCGGCAAGGACGCATTTTGGTTGCGTGACCAGCGCCCGCGCCAAGGCCACACGCTGCCGCTCGCCGCCGGAGAGTTCGCCGGGACGATGCTTCAATCGGTGCCCCAACCCGACGCGTTCGAGCATCGCGGCTGCCGTGGCACTCGCCTCGCCCGGGGAAATTCGGCGGATCAACAGTGGCATCGCCGTGTTCTCGACCGCGTTGAACTCCGGCAACAGATGGTGGAACTGGTACATGAACCCGAGCGCGCGATTGCGGACCTTTCCGCGCTCGGACTCTGACAGCGACGCGAAGGGGAAACCGTCGACGCTGACCTCGCCTGCAGTCGGCACGTCGAGCCCCCCCAGCAGGTGCAGCAGCGTGCTCTTGCCCGATCCGGAAACGCCGACGATCGCAATGCGCTCGCCCGGCATGACGGTGAGATCGACGCCGTTCAACACCACGACGTTCAGCGGGCCACTGGTATAGGTCTTGGCGAGTCCGCGGCAGGCGATTACCGGCGTCAGGTCTTTTGGATGCGGCTCATTCATAGCGCAATGCGTCCGCCGGATTGACCCGCGCGGCTTTCCACGCCGGGTAGATCGTCGCGATGAGCGCCAGCACCAGCGCGATTGCGGCAATCGTGATCACGTCGGCGCGCTGCAGGTCCGATGGCAGGTCGCTGATGTAGTAGATCGACTTGTCGAGGAACTGCGTGTTGAACAGGCGCTCGAGAAACGGCACGACCGTGCCGATGTTTAGCGCAAGCAGGATGCCGCCCAGCACGCCGATCGCGGTGCCGATGATTCCGATCAGCGCGCCCTGCACGATGAAGATCGCCATGATCGACAGCGGCGAGGCCCCAAGCGTGCGCAGAATCGCGATGTCCGCCTGCTTGTCGGTCACGACCATCACCTGCGCGGACACGATGTTGAATGCCGCCACGGCGACGATCAGCGTGAGAATGATGAACATCACGCGTTTTTCGATCTGCACCGCGCGGAAGAAATTCGCATGATTGCGGGTCCAGTCGCGCACGTCGGCCGACATCGGCATCTTCTGCCAGAGGTCGCGCGCGACGAGCGGCGCGGCATACAGGTCATCGAGTTTCAGGCGCACGCCGGAAACGCCGTCGAGGCGATAGAGCTTTTTCGCGTCCTCGATGTTGATCAGGGCGAGCCCGCTGTCGAACTCGTACATGCCGACTTCGAAAATGCCGACCACCCTGAAACTCTTCACGCGCGGCAGCGTCCCGGCCGGCGTGATGGTGCCCGAAGGCGTGATCACCGCTACCGAATCGCCCGGCGTGACGCCAAGCCCCCGCGCGAGCTCGCCGCCCAGAACGATGCCGAAGGTTCCCGGTGCCAGATCGGCCAGCGACCCCCGACGCATGTGGCTGCCTATGTCTGCCACGGAATCCTCGAGCGCGGGATCGATGCCGCGAACCAGTGCGCCGCGATTGGCGTCACCCGCAACCAGCATTGCCTGACCGAGAACGTAGGGCGCAGCGCCGATGACGCGGGAATCCTGTTTCGCGATGGCCGCGATCTTCGGCCAATCATCGAGCTGAGGCATGCCCTGAATCTCGATGTGCGCAGCGACCGCGAGAATGCGGTTGCGCAGTTCCTGCTGGAATCCGTTCATCACCGACAGCACGACGATCAGCGCCGCCACGCCCAGCGCGATGCCCGCCATCGACATCAGCGAGATGAACGAAATGAACGTATTGCGTCCGGATCCCTTGCGGGCGCGCGTGTAGCGAAGGCCGACGGCCAGTTCGTAGGGCGACAAGGAGATGGGTCTTGGCTTTGGTGCCGAAGCTTCAGAGCAGGAATTTGCGCGCGCACGCGTCGACGCAATTTTCGGCGCTGCGCCGGCAACAGGTCGCGATTATCGCATGCTAGACTGGCCACAGCCGACCAGGTTCCGCATCGCGCTTCGTGATGTGCCCCGCCGACCCGTCATGCGCCTCACCCTCGCCGTACCCGATCTGCTGGCACTTGACCGCACCACGCTGGCCGGCTCGCCGTCGTTGGTCAGGCTCGCGCACTATGCAGAATCCCCAGTCACGCGGCGCGGCACGCTCGATGCCCTGCTGGTCTCGCAATTGGCAACTCCTGATACAGCCGCCACGGCGCCGCTCGCCGCGCTCGGCGCGGGACTCGATCCGGGTTCGTCCTGCGTGCTGCGCGCGGATCCGGTCTTGCTGGTCGCGGGGCGAAACGATGTTGCACTCGCCGCGCGCATCGACGATCTCGATGAGGACGAGACCGGCGCAATGCTGGCGACGCTCAATGCGCATTTTGGCTGCGACGGCCTCGCATTCCACGCGCCGCGGCCCGACGCCTGGTTCGTCCTTGTCGACCACGCGCCGGACCTGACGACGACTCCGCTTGCCGCGGTGCGCGGGGCAATCTATCCGTGGCTCCCGGGCGGCAACGACGCGGCCCGTTGGCGGCGCTGGTTGAGCGAGATGCAGATGCTGTTGCATGCTCATCCGGCAAACGCTGCACGGGAGGCGCGTGGGCGCGTGCCGGTGACGGGCATCTGGATTTCGGAAGGCGGCCGCGTCGCGGAAGCGAGGCAGCGTCCTACGACAACGATATTCGCGACGCCCGGCACGTCCGGCGACGTCGCGTGCGGTCTGGCGCGACTGGGTGGCGCTGCCGCGTTCGCGCCGCCGCCCGACTTCACTGCGCTGCCGTTGCAGAACGGCGCCGTGGTGGTGCTCGATCGCGCAAACATCGCGAACGCCTCCACGTTCCAATCCAACTGGATCGATCCCGCCGTCGCCGCACTCGAGCGCGGCACGCTTGCCTCGCTCTCGTTGCTCGCCGACGGTCACGGCATGGCGGCAGGATGGAATGCACAACGGCCAACGTGGAACCGACGCGCCGTGGCGAGATTTGCGCCGCGCCCATTTGCGCCGCCGCCGTCCGACGAGGACGACGCGTGACCATCGCGATTGTCCGCCGCGAAGTCCCCTCCGCCGCGCAGGCGTTGGCAGCCGCCGGAATGCCCGTCGTTCTGGCCCGCATCTACGCGGCGCGCGGCATCACGACCATGGCCGAATTGGATCATGGGTTCTCGGCACTGCCGGTCCCTGATGCGATGAAGGGAATCGCGGCCGCGGCGGAACGCCTCGCACGCGCGATTCACGCGCGCGAAAGAATCGTCATCGTCGCCGACTACGACGCGGACGGCGCCACGGCTTGCGCGGTTGGCCTGCTTGGTCTGCGCGCGATGGGCGCAGACATCGACTTCATCGTGCCCAATCGGTTCGAGTTCGGTTATGGCCTCACGCCGGAAATAGTGGCACTTGCTGCAAAGATGAAACCGCACCTGCTCGTCACCGTCGACAACGGGATTGCGAGCGTGGAGGGCGTTACGGCCGCAACCGAGCGTGGCATCGACGTGCTGATCACCGACCATCACCTGCCCGGCGCGACGCTGCCCTCGCCTGCGATCATCGTGAATCCGAATCAGCCCGGTTGCGCGTTCCCGAGCAAGCACATCGCCGGCGTGGGTGTCATGTTCTACGTGCTGCTCGCGACCCGCGCGCGGCTGCGTGCGGAGGGCGCATTCGCCGTCCGCAACGAACCGAATCTGGCCGCACTGGTCGACCTGGTCGCGCTAGGCACCGTGGCCGATGTGGTGCGGCTGGACCAGGTGAATCGGGTCTTCGTCGAACAGGGTCTCGCGCGAATCCGGGCGGGCCGCGCGCAGCCCGGTGTGCTTGCGCTGTTCGCGGTCGCCGGCCGCGATGCGCGCCGCGCCACGGCATTCGATCTGGGCTTTGTCGCCGGGCCGCGCCTCAATGCCGCGGGCCGCCTGGCCGACATGTCGGTCGGAATCCGCTGCCTGCTGGCAACCACGCAAGTCGAGGCGATGACGCTTGCGGGCGAACTCGACCGCCTCAACCGTGAGCGTCGCAGCGTCGAGGCGTCGATGCAGGAAGAAGCACTGGCAGACATGGCCGAAGTGGACGACGCGGCCGCCTCCGACCGGTTCACGCTTTGCCTGTACCGCGAGGAATGGCACCAGGGCGTGGTCGGTATCGTCGCCTCGCGGCTGAAGGACCGATTCCACCGGCCGGCCATCGTGTTTGCGCGTGGCAGCAATCGCGAACTCAAGGGCTCCGGTCGCTCGATCGATGGCTTCCATCTGCGCGACGCGCTCGACCTCGTGACCAAGCGCGCGCCGGGAGTCATCGCACGCTTCGGTGGACACGCCTACGCGGCCGGACTGACCATTGGCGAACCAGGCTTGCCGGCATTCGCCGCGGCTTTCGAGCAGGTTGCGCGGGATTGGCTCACGCCGGCACAGCTGCACCGCACCCACGAGTCCGACGGAGCGCTCCCGCCCGGCGAGCTCACTCTCGAGCTGGCCGCCCGATTGCGGGATCAGGTATGGGGACAAGGGATGCCCGCCCCAGCGTTCGACGACACGTTCGACGTCCGGGAGACGCGGGTGGTGGGCGGCAAGCACTCGCGTATCGGCCTCGGGCGCGGCGGGGAGCGCTTTGAAGCCATCCTGTTCAATTGCACGGAACCACTCCCGGCCCGCATCCGGGCCGCCTTCCGACCGGAGGTCAACGAATGGCAAGGCAACTCCGCGTTGCAGCTGACGATCGAGCACTGGCTGCCCGCGTGATCGCGGTCTGGCCTGCCATCCGGAATCACCGCATTCGCGCCCCGGAGACCCGGCGGTAGCACCCTACCATCGCATTCCAGGTCCCAGGCGGAAGGACGGTAACCAACTGTTTTATAATTGATATATGAGAGAAGTGAACACTAACCTTCCCGCCATCGCGAATCTGACACCTGGACTTGTGCAATGCAGCATTTCCCGTTATATTCAAACGGTTTAGCCGCCTGCCGGGAACGCCCGGCGGGGGCAAAAGGAATCAACCAAGGAAAACCATGCGTCTGACGGGCAAAGTCTCGATCATCACCGGCGCCGCCCAAGGCATCGGCCGCGCAACCGCCATCAAGTTCGCCAAGGAAGGCGCAAGGGTTGCGGTTTGCGACGTCAATACGGTGGCGATCGACGAAACGGTCCTGGCGATCGTGCAAGCTGGCGGTGAAGCCGTGGGCTTCCGCGTCGACGTCACCGACAAGGCCAGCATCGCGCAGATGGTCGAAGGCGTCATGGCCAAATGGGGTCGGATCGACACGCTGGTCAACAACGCCGGCATCGTGCAGGACGCCCAGTTCAAGAAGATGAGCGAAGAGCAGTTCGACCGCGTCATCGACGTCAATCTGAAAGGCGTCTATAACTGCACCAAGGCGGTGGTCGACATCATGCTCGCGCAGAACTCCGGCTGCATTCTCAACGCATCGTCGATCGTGGGCATCTACGGCAACTTCGGCCAGACCAACTACGCCGCGACCAAGTTCGGCGTCATCGGCATGGTCAAGACATGGGCGCGCGAACTGGGCAGCAAGGGCATCCGCGCGAATGCCATCTGCCCCGGATATATTTCCACGCCGATCCTCGCGTCGATGCCGGCCAAGGTCCTCAAGATGATCGAGGACAAGGTTCCGATGGGCCGCTTGGGGCAGCCCGAGGAAATAGCCAATACCTACGCATGGCTCGCTTCGGACGAAGCGTCGTATATCAACGGCGCGGTCATCGAAGTATCAGGCGGCGTGACCATCTGAGGAACGACTCCCACGCTCACTTCGTTCGCTGCCCCCGGAGGGGCGCTCAGCGCCCTTCGGGCGCCCGAGCGGGCACTGTGGGCTCAGCAGCATGATGGACGAACCGCCGGCAGGCCCATTGCCCCCGGCGGTTTTTCACTAGGGCCTGTTACCGCTATGGGCGCAAACGCGAACGGGTGGCATGGGGCGCCAATCGCGGCAGCTCAGTTGGCAAATGAGGAAGCCACGACGGGCGGTCTTGGCGAGGGGAGCAACAAGGAGTGGCGCCCCAGGACGCCCGTTCCCTTCGCGCAGTTGAGTCAACTGAGGCCGAAAACGCCCATCGCTGCGTTGCGAAGGCTCGCGGGGTATCCAACCCGCCGGTGCCGCAGCACCTTGCGCCGAGCGTCTTTGGCCCTGCAACGCGTCTTTCGTCCATAGCGCTAACAGGCCCTAGGTCTTTCGGCGGACTTCCCGCGCGCGCGTCCCGCGCGGTAGCATTCGTGATTGCCACCTCTTCTCCCCGACCGCCATGCCAATCCGAGCACGCCACCCGTTTCCCTGGTTCGTTTACACATTGACGCTGGCTGTCGGCTTCGCCGCCAGTGCCTTTGCGCCGGCCGCATCCGCACAGAAATTCCAGCCGGGAAGCAACTACATCTGCCCCAACAACGCCGACTCGGGGCTCGACTGCTATCTCGACGCCGTGCGTCATCTATACACGATGTGCCGGCACATCAAGAGCATCGAGGTCATCGAGTTCGGCTATGAAAAGGCGCAGGAAGGTGTCAACGGCGCCAAGAGCGAATACTGCGTCGACAAGCAAAAGGTCAATATCGCGCGTCCTTACCAGGCTGCGCTGAACGAGGCCACGGCCTCGAAGGAAGCGGTCAGCGGCTTGCGCACGCTGCAGCAGCTGTGGCTGGAGGCGATGGTCGGACTCCGCTGGAAGACCGGCGAATCCGACGAGGACTACAAGAACCGCGTCACGCGGCCCTACGTCGCATTCGTCGAGTGGACCGACGCCATTCGCACGGCGGTGGCCAACGCGCCGAAGGCGCCCGCCGCAGCCGCCGCCAAGTCCAAGGCCAAAGCCAAAGCCCAGTGAGCGGGAACTGAGTGCCGAATGAGAGCCCGCTGAACGCCCCGCCTCACACGCTGATCGACGACGAAGCCGCGGCCGCAGCGTACGATGCCGTGCCCGCCGTAGCGTCCGCCGACGACGCCGCGCTCGCCGCGATCTTCGGCGAAGGCGGCACGCTCGCGAACGAATTGCCGGGCTTTCATTTCCGGCCGCAGCAGCTGGAAATGGCGCAGGCCGTCGCGCACACCATTGCCACGCGTGGACAGCTGGTCGCCGAAGCGGGCACCGGCACCGGCAAGACGTTCGCCTATCTGGTTCCGGCGCTCCTGTATGGCGGCAAGGTCATCGTGTCCACCGGCACCAAGACGCTGCAGGATCAGCTGTACGAGCGCGACCTGCCGATGGTGCGCGACGCGTTGCACGTGCCGGTGACCATCGCGTTGCTCAAGGGCCGCGCCAACTACGTTTGCCATTACCACCTCGAACGCGCGTCGCACGAGGATCGCCTGCCGTCGCGCGACGACGCGCGCCACCTCAGGAAGATCATCGCCTTTTCTCGCGCGACACAGCGCGGCGATCGTGCCGAACTGGCCGACGTGCCAGAACACGCGACGATCTGGCCGCTGGTCACGTCGACCCGCGACAACTGCCTCGGCCAGAATTGCGCATACCACGCGGACTGTTTCGTGCTCAAGGCCAGGCGCGACGCGCTCGACGCCGATGTCGTCGTGGTCAACCATCATCTCTTCTTCGCCGACGTGATGCTGCGCGACGAAGGCGTGTCCGAACTGCTGCCGAACTGCAATACGGTGATCCTCGACGAGGCCCATCAATTGCCGGACACGGCGACGCTGTTCTTCGGCGAGCAGGTCGGCGGCGGTCAGCTGGTCGAACTGGCGCGGGATGCGGAGGTCGTTTCGCGCACGGCCGCGCGCGATGTGCCGCAGCTTCCGGACGCCGCATCGGAACTCGTTCCCGCCATCCAGAGGCTGCGCCTGGCCGCGGGAAGCAGTCCCGGAAAATTCACCCGCGAAATCGCGATGGCGCGCGAAGGCTTCGCGGAGGCGCTCGATGGCCTGGCGGCCGCGCTCGACCGGCTCGCCGCCGAACTCGGCCACTTCGCCGAGCGGGGCGAGGAACTGGCATTGGTCGCGCGGCGCGCGGACGAAACAGCCCGCCAGGTGGCGCGCTGGCGAGATGCCGACACCGCCATTCCCGACGGGCCGGAGGACGACGGGGACTGGATCCGCTGGATCGATGTGACGTCCTACGGTTTTCAGTTACAGGCTTCCCCGCTTTCGGTGGCGCCGTTGTTCAGGCGCCAGGTCGAGACCACGGCGAGGGCGTGGATCTTCACGTCCGCCACGCTCGCGGTCGGCCGCGATTTCTCGCTGTATACCGGACAACTCGGCCTCGAGCACGCCGCCACGGGAGCGTGGGACAGTCCATTCGATTATTCCGCGCAGGGCCTGCTGTACGTGCCGCGCGGTCTGCCGCCACCGAACTCGCTCGACCATACCGACGCCGTCGTCGACGCCGCGCTGCCATTGCTGCGCGCGAGCGGAGGACGAGCCTTCCTGCTGTTCACGACGTTGCGCGCGCTCGCGCGCGCTCGCGAGCGGCTGACGGCGGCCTTCGAGCGCGATGGGCACGATTACCCGCTGCTGGTGCAGGGCGAAGGCTCGAAGTCGGAACTGCTGGTGCGCTTCCGGCAGCTGGGCAATGCCGTTCTGCTGGGCAGCGCCAGTTTCTGGGAAGGTGTGGACGTGCCGGGCGACGCGCTGTCGCTGGTCGTGATCGACAAGCTGCCGTTCGCGCCACCGGACGATCCGCTGTTTGCGGCGCGCCTGGACCGATTAAAGGCGGACGGCCGCAACCCGTTCATGGAATGGCAATTGCCGCAGGCCGCCATTGCGCTCAAGCAGGGGGCCGGGCGGCTGATCCGCACCGAAACGGACCGCGGCGTGCTGATGATCTGCGACCCGCGCCTGGTGGACAAGCCCTATGGCCGGCGAATCTGGCAGGCGCTGCCGCCGATGCAGCGCACGCGTGACCAAGCCGACGCGGTCGATTTCCTCGCGTCGATCAACGCAGTCGGATGAACGCGGTACAGCAGGGAAACGGCGACGTCATGGTGTCGCGCAGGCGTGGCGCCCAATCGCCAGTCATCAGTCCCAGAACCTCCACCAAGGGCTGGCAGCGAGCTGGCCCGTGGGCTGAACGCCGAAGGTCGTGTCCTGCCTGGACCAGATCTGCCACCACGGCTTCTCGGTCGCGCCCGTCGCGTACTTGCTGTCCGGAAATGTTTTTACCAGGATGCGCCTCGAGTCGTCGGCAAGCTGAGTGAGTCCCAGCTTTTCGTAACTTTGCGCCAGCACATCGAGCGCCTCCGCATTGGACGGCGTTTGCGGATTGTTGACCAGCGCCAGCTGAGCACGATTGGATGCGGCAATGAACGCGCCGCGATTGAAATAGTAACGGGCGACCTTTACCTCGTACAAGCCGAGCGCATTGTTCAGGTATTTCATGCGCAGGATCGAGTCGTCGTAATACTGGCTCTCCGGAAAGCGCGTGGTCAGTTCCTTGAATGCCGCGAACGACGAGCGCATCTCCTTCGGGTCGCGCTCGGAGAGGTCGAGTTCATAGACGTAGCCGAAAATACCCTGATCCTCGCGGAAATGCACGAGTCCCCGGAGGTAGAACGCGTAGTCGACGTTCGGGTGATTGGGATAGGTGCGAATGAAGCGATCGGCGTTCGCAACGGCGGCGGCCGGCTCCCCGGCACGCCAGTTCGCGAACGCACCTTCAAGGATTGCCTGCTGCGCGTAGCGGCCATACGGATAGCGCGCCTCGAGCGACTCGAAGAGCTTGATCGCCCGCGTATAATTCCCGGAGAGCAAGGCGTCATGCGCCTCGCGGTACAGTTGTTCCGCGGACCAGCCGGCGGTCTCGTCCTTGCCCGTGGGAAGATAGCTGCAGCCCGCGAGCGTGAGCGCAAGCAGTACGCACGCCACCACGGTGCGCCACGATTCGATTGCCTTTGTCATCGACATGCGCTGCATTCCTTCTCCGTGCCGGCGATTATAACCGACCCATGGATCCGGCCTCTCCCTCTTCCGCCACATCATTGCGCCACGCGTTGACCGTGCCGGACGCCGCCGCCGGGCTGCGGCTCGACCAGGTGCTCGCGCAATTGCTCCCGCAGCACTCGCGCAGCCGACTGAAGGGCTGGATCGAGGCCGGCCAGGTGACGGTCGACGCCGTCGCGGCGACCGAACCCTCCGCAAAATTGCGCGGCGGCGAGGCGATCGCGGTCACCGAGCTGGCCGATCCGCACGCAACGTCGTTCGCGCCGGAGGCAATGGCGCTCTCGGTAGTGTTCGAGGATGCCGCCATCCTGGTGCTCGACAAGCCGGCAGGGCTCGTCGTGCATCCGGGCAGCGGAAACTGGGACGGCACGCTGCTGAATGCGCTGCTGCACCACGCCCCGGCGTTGGCGGGCCTGCCGCGGGCGGGGATCGTTCACCGCCTCGACAAGGACACCAGCGGCCTCATGGTCATCGCCAAGACGCCCGAAGCGCAGACGGATCTCGTCCGGCAGCTGCAGTCGCGCACGGTCAAGCGCGAGTATGTTGCGGTAGTGCATGGCGATCTTGCGCGCGCGACCACCGTCGACGCCCCGATCGGCCGCCATCCCGACACAGCGCACGTCGATGGCCGTGGTTGCCACCGGCAAGCCCGCACGAACGCACGTCGAAGTCATCACCCGGTTCGGTGCCGCGACTCTCGTTCGCTGCCGCCTGGAAACAGGCCGCACGCACCAGATCCGCGTCCACCTGACCGCGATCGGGCATCCGCTGCTGGGCGACCCGACGTACCGCGGACGCCGCACCGCCGCCGCGTCGCTGCCGCCGGCGGCGCGTGCCTTTGCGCGACAGGCCCTGCATGCGCAACGGTTGGGACTGGTGCATCCGGTCACCCGTGGGGACCTGACGTGGGAAGCAGAGCCGCCACCCGACTTTTCCGCACTGGTCGCGACACTTCGCGCGTCCTCGCACAATGAGCTCTCCACGATGAACGCGTCCATCGCGGACCGTCTGGCGCAGGCCGGACACGACTGGATCGCTCCCGTCTGGGACGCGCCGCCCAATGTGCATGCGTTGTCGACGTCGCGCAATGGCGGCGTTTCCGTCGGCGCACGTGCTTCGCTCGATCTGGGCGCCGCAATCCCGGCGCAGGATGCCCAACACGCCGCGGTGCTCGAAAACCGGCGCAGGCTGGCGCAGCTTCTGCCCGCTGCGCCGGTGTGGATCTCGCAGGTGCACGCGGCGAACGTCGCACTTGTCGACCGCGCCAACCTGGCGAGCGTGCTGTCGTCGCCGCCCACGGCGGACGCATTGGTGACGCGGGCGCCGGGCGTCGTGCTCGGCGTGCGCACCGCCGACTGCCTGCCCGTGCTGTTCGCGGATCGCGCGGGCACCGTGGTCGCCGTCGCGCATGCGGGTTGGCGCGGGCTCGCCGCTGGAATACTCGAAGCGACATTGCGCGCGATGCATGCACCGCCGCGCGACATCGTCGCGTGGCTCGGACCCGCCATCGGCCCGCAGAAGTTCGAAGTCGGCCGGGATGTGTTCGCCGCGCTCTGCGGGCAGGATCCCGGCGCGGCCGCCTTCTTCGCGCCCCAGTGCGAAGAAAAATGGCTGGCGGATCTGCATGGGCTCGCACGGCACAGGCTGGGCCGCGCAGGAATCGGCACAGTCGCGGGAAGCAACCATTGCACCATGACCGAGGCAGGCCGCTTTTTTTCCTGGCGAAGGGACAAGGACACAGGTCGCATGGCCACGCTGATCTGGCTCGGGCCGGGAGCATAATGCCGCAGCGTCGCGGCAGCGGTCCGCATTGGTCCGCATAGTCCCCGACGCCCTTCGTCCGCTGCAACACTCCTTTTGCCGATGCGATGAGCACGCTCACTTCCATCCTCGCTGCCGCGATCGCCGGCGGCGTGCTGTCGACCCTGGCGGCCGCCGGCACGCTCGCGTTGCATTCGGGATGGATTTCACGACTGGTCTCGTTCGCGGTCGGCGCGCTGCTGGGCGCCGTATTCCTCGAATTGCTGCCGCATGCGCTGGCGGAGGGCAGTGCCGAGCGCGTGATGGGCACCGTGCTGGTCGGCCTGCTCGCATTCTTCCTGCTGGAAAAGCTCGTGCTGTGGCGGCACGCGCACGGCCATGAGGAGCACCGCGCTGACGAGGACGAAAGCGAGCACGATCACGCCATGCACGGGCACGTCCACGCCGACCACGGCCGTTCGGGACTCATGATCCTGATCGGCAACGCCGTCCACAATTTCTGCGATGGCGTCGTCATTGCCGCGGCATTCCTCGCCAATCCCGGGCTGGGGATTGCCACGACGCTGGCGATCGTCGCCCATGCCGTCCCGCAGCAGGTCGGCGATTTCGCCGTGCTGATCCATTCCGGATTCACGCGCGCCCGGGCATTCGCATTCAACGTCGCGGCGGGTGTGGCCACCGTCGCCGGGGCGCTGGCCGGATACTACGCATTGGCCGACATGCAGCAGATGTTGCCGACGGTCCTGGCGATCGCCTCCGCGAGCCTGCTCTACGTCGCGGTAGCGGACCTGATCCCGAGCCTGCATCGCCGCCCGGAGCCCGTCGAGACCGCGAAGCAAATGCTGGCGATCGGCTTGGGGCTGGCGATCATTGCAGTTGTGCACTCCCTGCTGCCGCATTGAGTGCAGAACCGCCGCGCGATACCATCTCCGTTCCGGGTCGGCGCCTCAGAATGACACCCCCCGACCACCGCATAACCGAGCGCAAGCGAGCGCGGCTGGGTGCGACTGCGCGATGACCATGACTCCCTACGACCCGCACGATCCGCAACCCTGGCAAGACCTCGCGCGCCAATGGGAGCATCTGGGGGCCAGTTGGCTTGGCTGGTGGCAGCAAGCAGCGTCCGCCGCGGGCATGCCTCGCGTCCCGGTACCGCTGCCGGTCATTGCAACGAGCGCCGTGGATGCGGAAACGCTCACGGCATTGAACGAGCGTTTCCAGCCGCGGTTCCAGGCGTTGGTGCAAGCCGTGTTCCAGATTCCTGCGGCCGGTGGGGCACTGCCTGAACCCGCCGGGTCCGCGGCCGGCGATCGCCGCTTCAAGTCGGCTGCCTGGCGCGAGCAACCGTACTTCGCGTTCCTTAGACAGGCGTACCTGCTCTACGCGGAGTACGTGACCGAGCTGGCGGGTCTCTCCCCGCTGTCCGAACACGAAAAGCGCCGCCTGCAGTTCGCGACCCGGCAATACCTCGACGCCATCGCGCCCAGCAATTTCCCCGCGACCAATCCGGATGTGCTCGCGAAGGCGTTCGAGACCGAGGGCGGAAGCCTGGTCCAGGGCCTTCGCAATCTGGCCGACGACGCGCAGAAGGGGCGCATCACCATGTCCGACGAGAAGGCATTCGCGGTCGGGCGCAATCTTGCGATGACACCCGGCAGCGTTGTCTTCCGCAACGAACTGATCGAGCTCATCCAGTACGATGCGACGACGCCCACGGTGCGCAAGCGTCCGCTGGTCTTCGTTCCGCCCTGCATCAACAAGTACTACATTCTCGATCTGAAACCGGAAAATTCGCTGGTCCGTCACGTGGTCGCGGAAGGGCACACGGTGTTCATGGTTTCATGGCGCAACATCCCGCCGGAACTTGGCCACCTCACCTGGGACGACTACATTGCGCAGGGCGCGTTGGCCGCCATCCGCGTGGCGCGCGAAATTTCCGGCAGCAAGACCGTGAACGCGGTGGGGTTCTGCGTCGGCGGCACGCTGCTGGCCTCCGCGCTTGCAGTACTTGCCGCGCGACGCGATGCAAGCGTTGCCAGCGCCACGTTCCTGACGACGATGCTCGACTTCGCCGACCCGGGCGAGATCGGCGTGTATGTCTCGCGCGAGTTGCTGGCCGCGCGCGAACCGTCGCTGCTCGCCGGGCAGCGTGTGCACGGCAGCGAGCTGGCCGGGGCGTTCGCGAGCCTGCGCGCCAATGACCTCGTCTGGAACTATGTCGTCAGCAGCTATCTCAAGGGTGAAACGCCGCCTGCCTTCGACCTCCTCTACTGGAACGGGGACTCGTCGAACCTGCCCGGCCCGTGGTACGTGTACTACCTGACAAACATGTACGTCGACAACAAGCTGCGCGAGCCCGGCGCCCTGACGATGGCCGGCGCCGCCATCGATCTGTCGCGGATCTTCATACCGTCCTACATCTACGCGTCCCGCGACGACCACATCGTGCCATGGCGATCGGCCTACCGTACGACGCAACTTTTGGGCGGCGATTGCGCGTTCGTCCTGGGAGCCTCCGGCCACATTGCCGGCGTCATCAATCCACCGCATCCGCCGCGCCGCAACTACTGGGTTAACGACCTCATCACGGACACCGCGGACGACTGGCTGGACCATGCCGAAAGCATTCCGGGCAGCTGGTGGCCGCACTGGCACGCATGGCTGGCCGGACATGGCGGTGCCCGCCACGCAGCACCCGGGCGCACCGGCAATGACCGGTACCCTCCGCTTGCGCCGGCCCCGGGACTCTATGTTCGGGCGGTGGCGTGATGCCGCGATTCCGTGCGCTGCGCTAAGATGCAGCCGGGAGCCATCGCGCAGGTCGCTTCGGGCGACTATGCGATCCAGGGAGTAGTTCCAGCGTGATCGTCATCGCCGACGGCGCACGGCACGCAGGAAATGGCAGGCGCTGCAACGACGTCGCAATTCCACAACAGACGCAAGGAGGAGAACGATCATGGCGGTAGACAAACATCGGGTCGCATTGGTGACCGGCGGCATGGGCGGTCTGGGTGAGGCCATCTGCATCAAGCTGGCGGCACTCGGGTACACGGTAGTCACGACCTATTCGCCGGGCAACACGAAAGCCGCGGAGTGGCTGGATACGATGAAGAAGCAGGGACTCACGTTTCACGCACATGCCTGCGACGTCGCCGACTGGGAATCGTCGGTGGCCTGCGTGAAGAAGGTCACCGCGGACGTGGGCCAGGTGGAGGTGCTGGTCAACAACGCAGGCATCACGCGCGACATGACGTTCAAGAAGATGGACAAGGCGAACTGGGACGCCGTCCTCAAGACGAATCTCGATTCCTGCTTCAACATGACCAAACAGGTGTGCGACGCGATGGCCGACAGCGGTTGGGGCCGGATCATCAACATTTCGTCGGTGAACGGCCAGAAGGGCGCGTTCGGGCAGACGAACTATTCCGCCGCGAAGGCCGGGATGCACGGCTTCACCAAGGCGCTGGCCCTGGAGTACGCGCGCAAGGGCGTCACCGTGAACACGATCTCTCCGGGTTATATCGGAACGAAAATGGTGATGGCGATCCCGAAGGAAGTGCTCGATTCCAAGATAATTCCGCAGATCCCGATGGGACGACTGGGCAAGCCCGAGGAAGTGGCGGGCCTCGTCGCGTACCTGTCGAGCGAGGAAGCCGCGTTCCTGACCGGCGCCAACATTGCGATCAACGGCGGACAGCACATGTTCTGAGGCAAGGACCTTTTGACAGGTCGCGGATACGTCCGCCGACCGGCCCCAAAAAAAGAACCCCGCGATTCACATCGCAGGGTTCGAGGCTGTATCAATCAGGAGGAAGAAACTGATACAGAAGGAGACAGCACCAACCCACTAGGGACAGCGCGGGAGAATTCAAGTTCCCTCGTTCCTGCGCTTTCCCGGGAAGGCCGCGCCGGCGCTTGAAGGCACCGGCGCGCTTGAGGCTTGTGTTACTTACGCAGCCTTGCGGCCCTTGACGGTCTTCGAAGCGTTGGCAGCGGCACGGCGCACGTTCGCATCGGCCAGGCTCACGACTTGCTTGCCAGCCTTCTGGAACTGGTCGAACGCGGCGGTCGTTGCGGCAATCGTCGACTTGAACGCATTCATCGCGGACTCCGAGCCGGCCGGGGCCGACTTGCTGGCCTGGTCGACCCACGACGCCATACCCTTCGTATAGACGGCGAACATTTCTTCGGCGAGAGCCGAGTAGCCGGCTTGCGCCTCCGTGGCGATTTCGTACAAATGACGCGAGTAGCCCATCGCGTGCTGGACTTGGGCTTCGGCGAGCTTGGTGCGCAGCGCGAGCAGGTCCTGCACGTCCTTGACCGTCGACGCGGCTTGCGCGCCTTCGACCGACTGGGCGATCGCCGCCTTGGTGGCCGCGAGATTGAACTTCACGAGCTTCTCGGCGCTTTCCAGCGAGAGGGCCGCGAACTTGGTCGCCTGGGCGACGTTGGTCTTGTTGAATTCAGCGAATTGTTCTTGAGCGTTGTACATGGCAGGTTCCTATTAGAAAATGGTTAGCAGATCGTCTTCCGTTGCCCGCCGTTCCCGGCAAGCCCACCACCCCCGGCTTCCGCCTAGGCTACTGGGGCGCTTGAGCGGCCCGGAGTATCCGAACGAACCGCCCGCAGCAGCAGTTTCCGCATAGTTGACTCTTGGTATCGCACGCGATTGCTGCACCGCACAAACCCAATTGTAGGGACGGCCTCAAGCCAAGTCAAGAGTTTTTTTGTGCATTGCACCAACAGCCGGACGGCAACGGTCGTCGGAAAGTCAAACGTTCGATAAATCAGTGAGTTATAATCGACGACCTACTTGCAGGAGCCCCATTGATGAGCGACCCGGTACGCACGATCAAGAAATATCCGAACCGGCGGCTGTACGACACGGCGAACAGCGGCTATATCACCTTGGCCGATGTCAAGCAGATGGTTCTGGAGAACATCGAGTTCCAGGTCATCGACGCCAAGACCGGCGATGACCTGACCCGCAGCATCCTGCTGCAGATCATCCTCGACGAAGAAGGCGGCGGCGTGCCGATGTTCAGCCCCGAGATGCTTTCGCAGATGATCCGGTTCTACGGCAGCGCACAGCAGACGATCATGGGCCAGTACATGGAGCAGAACGTGAAGGCGTTCCTCACGATCCAGAAAAAACTGCAGGACCAGGCCAAGCAGGTCTACGGCGACAAGATGCTGCTCACGCCCGACCTGTGGAAACAGTTCATGCAGATGCAGGCACCGGCGATGCAGGGGATGCTGGGCAATTACCTCGAACAGAGCGCCAAGCTGTTCATGGACATGCAGCAGAGGATGCAGGATCAGACGCGCGGCATGTTCACCGCATTCCCGTTCCCCAACTTCGGTGCACCGCCGCAAGCCGGTGCCGAAGACGATTCCAAGCGCTGACTCGGCGAAGCGCCGCAGCATAGGACTATTGTTGCGGCGCGTTGTTGCATTGCATTAGCGCATGCCCTCCTCCTCGCGCAAGCCCAAGGCACCGCGGGCAGCGACCGCGCCGCGCGTCGGCTTCGTCTCGCTCGGCTGCCCGAAGGCGCTGGTAGACTCCGAACAGATCCTCACCCAATTGCGCGCCGAAGGGTACGCAATAGCACCTACCTACGACGGCGCGGACCTGGTCGTCGTGAACACCTGCGGCTTCATCGATGCGGCGGTTGCGGAGTCGCTGGATGCGATCGGCGAAGCGCTGGCTGCAAACGGCAAGGTCATCGTCACCGGTTGTTTGGGCGCCAAGGATGGCGGCGCGTTAGTGCGCGACGCGCATCCGAAGGTGCTGGCCGTGACCGGCCCGCACGCGACGCAGGAGGTGATGTCGGCGGTGCACGCGCATCTGCCCAGGCCGCATGATCCCTTCGTAGATCTCGTCCCGAAACAGGGGATCAAGCTCACGCCGACGCACTACGCGTATCTGAAGATCAGCGAAGGCTGCAACCACCGCTGTACGTTCTGCATCATCCCGTCGATGCGCGGCGACCTCGTTTCGCGCCCGATCGGCGAGGTGCTCGCGGAAGCCGAAAATCTGGTGAAGGCCGGCGTGAAGGAACTGCTGGTCATCTCGCAGGACACCAGCGCCTATGGCGTGGATGTGAAATATCGCACCGGCTTCTGGCAGGGCCGCCCCGTGAAGACGAAGATGGTCGAACTCGTGAAGGCGCTGGGTGAGATGGGCGTCTGGGTGCGGCTGCACTACGTCTATCCGTATCCGCATGTCGATGACGTGATTCCGCTGATGGCCGAGGGCAAGCTGCTGCCGTACCTCGACGTCCCGTTCCAGCATGCGAGCCCGCGCATCCTGAAGCTGATGAAGCGTCCTGCCAACGCGGAGAACACGCTGGCCCGTATCAGGGCGTGGCGCGCAATCTGCCCGGACATCACGATCCGCTCGACCTTCATCGCGGGTTTCCCCGGCGAGACCGACGCCGAGTTCGAGGAGTTGCTGGCCTTTCTCGATGACGCGCAACTCGACCGCGTCGGGTGCTTCGCCTACTCGCCCGTCGACGGCGCCGCGGCCAACGCGCTGCCCGATCCCGTGCCACAGGACGTGCGCGAAGATCGCCAGGCGCGCTTCATGCAGACGCAGACGCGCATCAGCGCCGCGCGGCTGCAGCGGAAAGTCGGCCAGACCATCGACGTATTGATCGACACGGTCGAAGGCGATACGGCGATCGCACGCTCGAGTGCCGACGCACCGGAAATCGACGGCGTGGTGCGCATCGCCGGTGGTGGCCGGCTCAAGGTGGGCATGTTTGCCAAGGTCGTGGTGACGGGCGCTGACGCGCACGACGTGGACGCGCGAATCGCCCGCTAGCCATTTCTGCAAAAACTACCGGTCAAGCTCTGCGTAGTGGCGAAAGAGGTCCTGCTGGTTGAAGGGCAGCCGGCGTGCCGAGGCGAGATACGCGGCAATCCGCGGGCGGGTTGCGACACGCGCGTGCAGCGCCGACACCAGCGGATGTTGGGGTGCGATTCGCGCCATTGCATTGGGAAAGGCGTAATGCATGCCGGCGACGACCTGGAACAGCGACAGGTCCGCATAGGTCACGCGAGCGCCGACCAGATGCGCGGGCCCGCTCGGATTGCCCGCCAGCATCCGCTCGAAATAGCCGAAAAATTTCGGCAGCCTGTTGGCCACGAAATCGGCGGCACGCCGTTTCGCCTCGCGTCGCTGGTCGTCGTAGTACAGGCTTCCCGCGATCGGATGATGGGTGTCGTGGACTTCGCCGACAAAATCAGCAAGCGTGAGCTGCAGTTGGTGCGTCCAGAGCCTTCCTGCGTCGCGCTTCGGCGCCAGGCCATGGCGCTCGCCCAGGAAGAGCAGGATATTTGCCGTTTGCCCGATCATGCGGCTGCCGGCCTTGAGAAATGGCGGCGCAAACGGCGGACAGGCGAGACCGTCGTTGTCGAGCAGTGCCAGCATCCGCTCTTCGCCGCCCTCCGTGCGCGCGACGTCGAGATAGTCCACCGCGGCCTCTTCGAGCGCAAGCCGCACGAACTCGCCGCGGCCCTGGATCGATGCCCAGTAGTAAAGCTCGTAGCGCATCGAGCCTTTAGGCAATTCGAGACAACGGGTTGCCATCATGCGGTGCCTCATTTGTGCCGAGAGTGCGGGGAATCCTGCAAATCTTGCCGGTGGGCGGCGGGATTGCCCGATGCATTCTAATGGGATTGCAACGCCGCTCCCAAGCGCGAAGGCCCAAACTCGCCGCCGCGATTGTGGGTGTCTTCCGCTCGGCGGTTAGCTTCGAGTCGTTGGCCCGAGACGACGACAGTCCTCTGGATCGGACTCATCGACTGACTAAAACGCGAAGGAGGAATATTCAATTGTGGAGATTCCCCCGACTCATCCTCGATGCGCTCTTGGTGGCTGGACAGCCAAAGGAACCGGCAGTCCCGGCCAATGCGTGGGGGAAAGTTGCCATGATGCGAACCGGCATATCGTTGTGCCCGGAATGGGCGCTATACGTATCCTGTCATTTCCGCCCGACGCGCGCGCGCCGCTCGGATGGCTTCGCCTTGAAGCGCTGACGATACCAGCGGGAGAACCCACTTGGCGCCGAGAAGCCCAGCAGCAACGAAACCTCCGCAAGTGACCTGTGAGGATCCTTGACGTAGCGCTCCGCCAGCTCCAGCCGCACGGCCTCGACCAGGGCGGAAAAGGTCACCCCCTCTTGTGCCAAGCGGCGGTGGATCGTGCGTCGGTCGATGCCCAGATGTTGGGCGACCCGATCGGTCGTGCAAGTTCCCGCACCAAGCAGCATCACGACCAGCTCGCGCACGCGGGTGGTCATGTCGGGGGCCTTGCTTGCGGGGTTGGCTTCGAGCATCTGCCGCGCAAGTCGCGCAACCACCGGATCGGCGTCCGGATTGACCACTTCCAGATCGGAGCGAGCGCAGACAATGCCATTGAAATCATGACCGAACTCGACTTGGCGGCCGAATATCCGCTCGTGGATCGAGCGGTCGGCAGGCGCGTCGTGGGCGAAGCACACGCGTCGCGGACGCCATTCGGATCCCAGGAACGTGCGCAGCATTCTGAAGGCCACGCCGATCGCGAGCTCGGTCGACTGCCGCACGGATCCCGACCCGCCGACGATCAATTCCTCGCGCAGCACGACGACTTCCTGGCTCTCCTCGATCGTCAGGAAGAGTGCCTCATTGAGCCGGTTGCTGTAGCGCACTAACGCCTCGAGCGCGAGCCGCATCGTCGGCTGTTCGCGGATCAGGAGCCCGAGCGGACCGAGATTCGACAATCGGCGCGCCTCCGCCATCAGCAAGCCGAAGCCCTCAACGCCGCTCCTCTCGGCCGAGGCCTCGAGCAGCCGCCGCACCGCGTCGATCGGGACCATGAGGTCGGGGTCTTTCAGACAACCTGGCGGCAGGCCGAACTCGCTCAGCATCCGAAAGGGATCGAGGCCGGCGCGCCGCGCGACCTCGGCGTAACGGGTGAGACTCGCGCTGCGTATGAGTCCGATCATCGATCGCCCGAGGGTTGTCCCGGATTGATAAGTCTATGTCACCCGAGGTTAATCCGAAAGAGCGACGTACGCGCAGAATTCACGCCATCGAGTGCCTGCAGAGCGCCTCGAGAATTCGCGGCGCCGATACCGGTTCCGCACCTTGGGAAAGTTGACTATGGCCTTTACGGCGCGCCACGTTGCCTTCGACCCGGCGGACCATCGTCCGGCGCCGCGTCGTTACGCGTGGTCCGTGTTTGCGGTCCTGTTCGGCCTGATGGTCGTCGACTACATCGACCGCCAGGTCGTGGTGTCGATGTTTACGCACCTCAAGGCGCAGTGGAGTCTTTCGGACAGCCAGTTGGGCGCGCTCGTCTCGGTCGTCTCGATCACCGTCGCGCTGGGTGCGGTTCCGCTGTCGCTGCTCGCTGACCGGTGGAGCCGCGTCAAGAGTGTATTCCTAATGGCACTGGTCTGGAGCCTCGCGACGATCTCTTGCGCGTTCGCGACCAGTTACGGACATCTGCTGGCTGCGCGCGCCGTGGTCGGCGTGGGCGAGGCGGCGTACGGCACCGTCGGCGCCGCCTTGCTCGCGAGCCTGTTTCCGGCGCGCATGCGCAGCACCGTGCTCGGCGCCTTCCTGGCGGCCGGCATGATTGGATCGGTGCTGGGCGTTGTGCTCGGCGGCTTCATCGCCGAGCGTTGGGGTTGGCAGGCGGGCTTTGGCGCGGTCGGCCTTCCGGGACTCGTGCTGTGCGCGGTATTTCTGCTGGTTGTGCGCGATTACAAGACCGTGGCGCTGCCCTCCCGGGACTCCTCGGTTGGCACCCAACGGCTCACCGCGCGCGCCGTGGTCACCGAGCTGCTCCGGCCGCGCACGGCGCTTGTCACCTGCATCGGCGCCGGTCTTAACCTGCTGGTGGTGTCGACGATCTGGGCATGGCTGCCGAGCTACCTTAACCGTTATTACGGGCTTGCGCCGGATCGGGCGGGGCTCAAGACGGGAATCGTGGTGCTGGTCGGCGGCATCGGCGCGCTCGTCTGGAGCACCGTGGCCGACCGACTTAGCGCACGGCTTCCGAACGCCCGATTGATCGTGCCCGCGGTCGCCGCGGTGCTGACCACGGTATTCATGTGTGGCGCCTTTGTCGGCCTGCCGCCGGGCAATGCGCAGTTCCTCCTGATCGTCGCCGGCGGCTTTGTCATGGCGGGGAGCATCGGTCCGACGGACGCTGTCGTCATCGACGTCATCCATCCGGGACTGCGGGCAACGGCGGCGTCGGTCCTGTCGCTCACGCGAAACCTGTTCGGACTCGCGGGCGGGCCGCTGCTGGCCGGGGTGCTTTCCGATGCCTATGGATTGCAGTTCGCGATGTCTGTGGTGCCGGTGATTTGCCTGGCCGCTGCTGCCGTGTTCATGCTGGCGGCGCGGACCTACCAAACCGATCGCAGGAGCGTCGGCGGTGTCGAGCCCGCGCTCGACGCGAGCCGACTCGATCCCCAGCCCGCTTGACGTCGGAACCAACATCATCGCCGCCATGAAAATGAACGAACTCACGAACCCTGCACGCCCCGCGCGCTCCCGCAAGAGGGCGAGCGGCAACTGGAATCCCGATTGGGAGCCCTTCGCGAATCTCGATCCCGCCTGGACCGAGAAGGTGATCGCGATGGCGATCGCACCGGCAGTCGCCGGCGCCCTCGACGCCAAGACGATCGAACTGATCGGCATCGCGCTCGACGCCTCGTGCACGCACATGTACGCGCCAGGCGTGCGCAGGCATATCCAACGCGCGCTGAAGGCGGGCGCGACGAAGGCTGAAATCACTGCCGTATTGCAACTCGCGACCCTGCAAGGATTGCACAGCATGTGCCTTGGTGCGCCGATTCTGCTCGAGGAACTCGAAACGCATGCGCAACGCCAGGCCTGACTTCCATTCAACTTGAACTTCAAGAGGTAATGCCATGAACTTCCTCGACGGATCGCTGTTTCCCGAAAACCAGGAAAAGCTCGTCATCACCGCCGCACCGTACGGTCCCGAGTGGGTGCCTTCGGACTATCCCGAGGACATTGCCGTCACCATGGAAGCGCAGATCCAGAAGGCGGTGGACTGCTACAACGCGGGCGCAACCGTGCTGCACCTGCACGTGCGCGAGCTCGACGGCAAAGGCTCCAAGCGCCTGTCCAAGTTCAACGAGCTGATCGCCGGCGTGCGCAAGGCCGTGCCGGACATGATCATCCAGGTCGGCGGCTCGATCTCGTTCGCGCCTGAGACTGAAGGCGCCGACGCCAAGTGGCTGTCCGACGACACGCGCCACATGCTGGCGGAGCTCGAGCCCAAGCCGGATCAGGTCACCGTCACCGTCAACACCACGCAGATGAACGTCGTGGAGCAGATGGAAATCGACGACATTGCCGGCACGTCGCTGGCCGAGCCGCAGAACTACCAGGCCTATCGCGAAATGATCGTTCCCTCCAGCCCGAGCTGGGTGGAGGAGCACGTGCGCCGCCTCAGCGCCGCCGGCATCCAGAGCGCCTTCCAGTTCTACAACATCAACAGCTATGAGACGGTGGAGCGCATGATCCGCCGCGGCGTCTACAAGGGCCCGCTGGTGATGAACTGGGTGGCGATCGGCGGCGGCATGGACCAGCCGACGATCTACAGCCTGGCCCATTTTCTGCGCGCGATCCCCGACGGCGCCATGCTGACCGTCGAAAGCAGCATGCGCAACGTGCTGCCGATCAACATGATGGGCCTGGCGATGGGCCTGCACGTGCGCTGCGGCATCGAGGACAACCTCTGGAATCAGTCGCGCACGGCCAAGATGACCACCGTGCAGCAGATCGAGCAGCTGGTGCGCATCGCCCGCGAGTTCGGCCGCGGTGTTGCCAGCGGCAAGGAAGCGCGCGAGATCTGCAAGATCGGCGTGTTCTACGACACGGTGGAAGAGACGCTGTCCGCCAACGGCTTCGCCCCGAACGCCAAGGGCCGGCAGCAGGGCTTTCTGCGCAAAGTCGGGTGAGGCGAACATGGCACACGCAATCCGATTTCATAAGGCAGGCGGACCCGAGGTGCTGCAACTCGAGGACATGGCCGTCGGCAGCCCCGGGCCCGGCCAGGCGCGGATTCGTCACGCCGCGGTCGGCCTCAACTTCGCGGACACGTACTTCCGCGCCGGGGTCTATCCGGTCCCGCTGCCCGCCGGCATGGGGGTGGAGGCTGCCGGCATCGTGGAAGCGGTTGGCAAAGGCGTGACCAACGTCGCACCCGGCGACCGGGTGACCTATACCGGGTTTGTCAACACGCTGGGCGCCTACAGCACCGAGCGCCTCATTCCGGCCGCGCCGCTGATCAAGCTGCCGGAGGCCATTTCCTGCGAGACCGCAGCGGCGATGACGATGCGCGGCCTCACCTCGGCGTACCTGATGCGCCGGATCTGGCCGCTCCGCTCAGGCGAGACGATCCTGCTGCACGCCGCGGCCGGCGGTGTCGGTCTGATCGTGTCGCAGTGGGCGAAGTTGCTGGGGCTCAACGTGATCGGAACCGTGTCGTCGGAGGAGAAGGCAGCAGTGGCGCGTGCTCACGGCTGCGATCACGTGATCAATTATCGGCACGAGGACGTGGCGAAGCGGGTGCGGGAGTTGACCAACGGCACTGGCGTGAACGTCGTCTTCGACAGCGTTGGCAAGGACACGTTTGCCGGCTCGCTTGATTCGCTGAAGCGCCGCGGCTTGCTGGTCTGCGTGGGCACGGCATCGGGCGCGATTCCGCCGATCGATGCGATGCAGCTGGCACTGAAGGGATCCCTCTTCGTCACGCGTCCGGCGCTGGCCGACTACATCGCCGACCCGGTCGAGAAGAACGCGCTCGCGAAGGAGCTCTTTGGCCACGTCGCTGCGGGCCGGATCAAGATCGAGATCAACCAGCGCTATAGCCTGCAGGACGCAGCGCAGGCTCACCGCGACCTCGAATCGCGCAAGACGACCGGTTCGTCGATCTTCGTCATCTAAGGAGTACGAGAAATGATCGATACCTCCACCCAGGCCCCTGCAACCATTGCCGCGCGCGGCTCCATCAAGGTCGAGCAGCTGACCTGCGCCATTGGCGCCGAGGTGTCCAACGCCAGCCTCGGTGCGGCGTCGCGCGACGCCGGGCTCGTCGCCGAGATCCGCGCGTTGCTGCTCAAGCACAAGGTCCTGTTCTTCCGCGACCAGGACATCACGCGTGCCGAACACGTCGCGTTCGCGCGGCATTTCGGCGAGCTCGAAGATCATCCGGTCGCGGGCAGCGATCCCGATCACCCGGGACTCGTGCGCATCTACAAGACGCCCGACGCACCGAACGATCGCTACGAGAACGCGTGGCACACTGACGCGACATGGCGCGAGAAGCCGCCGTTCGGCTGCGTCCTGCGCTGCGTCGAGTGCCCGCCGGTCGGCGGCGATACGATGTGGGCCAACATGGCCGCCGCGTACGAGCGGCTGCCCGACGACATCAAGGCGAAGATCGCCAACCTGCGCGCGCGTCACAGCATCGAGGCCAGCTTCGGTGCGGCGATGCCCATGGAGAAGCGCCTGGCGCTGAAGGCGCAGTACCCCGACGCGGAACATCCGGTTGTGCGCACGCATCCCGAGACCGGCGAGAAGATCCTGTTCGTCAACGCGTTCGCCACGCATTTCACGAACTTCCACACACCGGCCAACGTGCGCTTCGGCCAGGACGCGAGTCCCGGCGCGAGCCAGCTCCTGAACTACCTCATCAGCCAGGCGTTCGTCCCCGAGTTCCAGGTGCGCTTCCGCTGGAAGCCGAACAGCGTGGCGATGTGGGACAACCGCTGCACGCAGCACTACGCGGTGATGGATTACCCCCCGTGCCACCGCAGGATGGAGCGCGCGGGAATCATCGGCGACAAGCCGTACTGACCGCCACCGTCCTTTCCAGGAGATCGAATATGTATCGCCACCTGATGGTCCCGCTCGACGATTCTCCGCTGTCGGCCGACACGGTCGGCCGCGCCGTGGAGCTCGCCCGCGCGCTCGGTGCGAAGGTGACGTTCTTTCACGCGCAGGCGGACTACGGTGCCTCGAGCATCGGCGCCCTCGAGCGCGTGATGTCGCCGGCGGCTTTCAACGAGCACGTGGCCGGCGAGGCGCGCGCGATCCTCGCCAAGGCCGAGGTCGTTGCCCGGACGGCCGGCGTTTCCTACGAATCGGCCGTCTTGACGAGCGATCGGCCGTTCGAGGCCATCCTCGGCGCCGCCGAGGCGCGTGGCTGCGACCTCATCTTCATGGCGTCGCACGGCCGTCGCGGGATCAAGGGCCTGATGCTTGGATCGGAAACGCAGAAGATCCTGCAGCATACGACGATTCCCGTGCTGGTGTCCGCGGTCGAGAGCAACCTGCCGTCAGCCGAGATCCGCGCACCGCTCGCGGTCATCCGCGACGAGCATCGGTCGCTTGCCGCGGTCATACACGGCCTCGAGCACCTTGTCCGGCAGGCGCGGGAGGGTGGCGCCGCGCCTTCGTTCCCGCTGCTTCGGGCGATGGTTTACTACATCAAGGCGTTCCCCGAAACGCTCCACCATCCGAAGGAAGACGCGTACCTGTTCCGCGCGCTGCGGGCGCGCACGCACGAATTCGACGCGACGCTCGACGAACTCGAGCGCCAGCACGTCGAGGGCCACGCGCACGTGGACGAACTGGAACGGAGCATCGACGCCTACGAGGCGGATCCGGCCGGCGGTCTCGTGAGATTCGCGCAAGCCGTCGCGCGCTTCGCGACGGCACAGGGCGAGCACATGGCGCTCGAAGCCAAGGTGATCATCCCCGCCGCGCGGGCGCACCTGACCGAAGCGGACTGGACGGAGATCGGCGTCGCGTTTGCCGGCAATGCCGATCCGCGGTTCTCTGTGGACAACGACGAGGAATTCCGCCAGTTGTTCGCGCGGATCATGAATCTCGCGCCGGAAGCGGAAGTCGGACATGCCGACCGTGGCTGACAACACGCACTCGAAACCGCTGTCGGGGAGCGACGCGCGGCGCGAACTGGTCGCGGTTGTGCGTTTGCGCGAGGTGTCGCCCGCATTCCGGACGGCGCTAGGGCGCTGCGCATTCGCGCCAGAGATTGCGGAAAAGTGATCGCCATCGCATAGCCGCAACACGAACCGCAGGACCGCGGGCGCTGCCGGATGCCCGCAGAAGGATCCAATCGCCCCAAAAACACCGGCCAGGACAGTTGCCGGATTGAACGCATCACCGACTATTTGCAGAGGAGTTAGACGACATGCAAGACCAAAGGAACACAACAGCCGGCCACGCCGGATTCAGGCGCCGCGTCGCGTCGCTCGCCGTCGCGTCCGTACTCGCGGCCGCGGGCACCGCGCAGGCATTCGAGGTTCCGCTCGATAATCCGGACCTCGCCGTGCGCTGGGACAATACGGTCCGCTACAATCTCGGCGTGCGCGCGCAGTCGCAGGACGCGGCGATCATCGCCAGCCCGAACTACGACGACGGCGACCGCAACTTCGGCAACGGCTCGATCGTCACCAACCGGCTCGACGTGCTGTCCGAATTCGATCTCGTCTGGCGTCGGCAGTATGGGTTCCGCGTCAGCGCAGCGGCGTGGTACGACAATGCCTACAGCAACCTCGACAACACGTTCAATGCGACAGCGAATACGCTGGTCGATGGATTGCCGGTCGCCGGCGCGCTGAGTCCCTACACGAAGCGCTACGCCAAGGGCGCGTCGGGCGAAATCCTCGACGCCTTCGGCTTTGCCAACTTCGAGATTGCCGACATCCCCTTCAACGTCAAGGCCGGCCAGCACACCGTCTACTGGGGCGACAGCCTGTTCCTCGGCGGCGCGATCCACGGCATCTCGTATTCGCAGAATCCGCTCGACGTCTGGAAGGGTTTCGCGACGCCTGGAACCGAGGCGAAGGAGCTGTTCCGGCCGCGCGGCGGCATCACGCTGCAGGCCCAGCCGGCGAAGGAGTTGTCCGTGGCCGGGCAGTGGTTCTACAACTGGCAGGCCGTGCGCATCCCGGAGTCGGGCAGCTACCTCACGATCCAGGACGCGATCAACTTCGGCGGCGACTCGTTCATCTTCGGGCCGAACCCGCTCGCGACTCCCGCCAACGGTGCGCCGACGTATCTGCGCCTGTGGCGGGGACAGGACATCAAACCGCCGACAAATTCCGGCAGCCTCGGAGATTTTGGCCTTTCCGCGCGCTGGAGCCCGGAGTGGCTCGACGGCACGATGGGCTTCTACTACCGCAACACGTCCGACACCGTGCCGCAGCTGATGGCGACGCCGGGCGTGGTTCCAGGCGTGCCGGCCGCCTCCTGCACGGCGATCGGCGGCACGCCGCTCCCGGGCAACCTTTGCTTCGCCAACCCGAACGCGACCACGATCCCGGACCTGCAGAAATACGGCAAGTTGGGGCTCTACAACACGGCCTACGGCGAGAACATCCACATCTACGGCCTTTCGCTTGCAAAGAGCGTCGGGGGCGTGAGCGTGGGCGCAGAGCTCTCGTACCGGCAGAACATGCCGCTGGTGAGCGAAGCGGTGCAGGTGCTGCCCGCAGCGCTCGTCAAGCTGGTGCCGGGCTCGATCGCGACGACCGCGGTACCGACGAGCGGCACGCCGGGCGCACTCGGCGACACGTGGCACGGCGTCCTCAACGCGGTCAACATCTTCCCCGGCACGGCGCTGTTCGACACCGCCACGCTCTCGGGCGAGCTCACATGGAACGAGTGGGCCAAGGTGACGCAGAACGAGGCTGTGTTCAAGGGCCGCGACAGCTACACGGGCATCGACAAGGTGTCCAAGAACTACTTCGGCCTTGCGATCAACTTCACGCCGACGTGGTTTCAGGTGCTGCCCGGCATGGACATGCTGATGCCGATCACCTGGAGCCAGGGCCTTTCCGGGAACGCGGCGGTTGCCTTCGGCGGCAACGAGAACAGCGGCAACTGGAGCGCCGGCATCGCCGCCGACATCTACCAGAAGTACCGCATCGATCTCAAGTACAGCGGCTATTACGGAGACTACTCGACCACGGCAGCCGGCGCGTTGCTCGTGCCCAACGGCGCGAACGCGTCGCTGTCCGACCGCGGCTGGGTGTCCCTTACATTCAAAACCACATTCTGATGAGGAGTGCAGACATGTTTCGCAAGACTATGATGGCGCTGGCCATCGCATCGCTCACCGCAGGCAGCGCGCTGGCGGCAGTTTCGGCCGAAGAGGCCAAGCAGCTCGGCGCGACGCTCACGGCCGTTGGCGCCGAAAAGGCCGGCAACAAGGACGGCACGATTCCCGAGTACACCGGTGGCATCAAGCCGCCTGCGGGATTCCAGCCGGGCAGCACCGTTCGCACCGACCCTTTCGCCAGCGAGAAGCCGCGCCTGACGATCACGGGCAAGGACTTGTCGGCACAGGCCGACAAGCTCACCGAAGGCACGAAGGAGCTGCTCAAGCGCTACCCGACGATGCGCGTCGACGTCTATCCGACGCATCGCACCGTCGCGGTTCCGCAGCGGATCCTCGACAACGCGCTGAAGAATGCGACCGGGGCGAAGACCGTCGAGGACGGCGTTGCGCTCGAGAACGTCCTGCCCGGTTATCCGTTTCCCATTCCCAAGACCGGCTCCGAAGCGATCTGGAATCACTTGCTGCGCTACAGCGGCTTGGGCTATGACGGCCCGCGCTACAGCAACTTCAACGTCGACTCGGCCGGTGTCCCGACGCTCGCGGTGACGGCCGACGCCTTCTGGGCGTGGCCCATCTACGACCCGAAGAAGTCGGGTGTGCTGAGCGCCGCCGAGCCCTATTTCTACAGCAAGCTGCTCTACGTCGGCCCCGCCCGGCGCAACGGCGAGGCGGTCATCATCGTCGACGCGGTGAACCCGCTGAAGCAGCCGCGTCGCGCGTGGCAGTACCTGCCGGGACAGCGGCGCGTGAAGCTCGCGCCCGACCTCTGTTGCGATACGCCGAATCCGGGCGCCGCCGGCGCCGGGACCTGGGACGACGTGTCCGTGTTCCAGGGCGCGATCGACCGCTTCGACTGGAAGCTCATCGGCAAAAAGGAGATGTACGTCCCGTACAGCAGCTACCGGCTGACCTACCACAAGGACGCCGCCGACATCACGAAGCCCAACCACATCAATCCGGACCTCGTGCGCTGGGAGCTGCACCGCGTCTGGGTGGTCGAGGCGACGTTGAAGCCGGGCAAGCGCCACATCTACGCCAAGCGCGTGTTCTTCCTCGACGAGGACAGCTGGATGGCGGTTGCGTCCGACCAGTACGACGCCAACGGCAAGCTGTATCGGTCGAGCTTCGCGTTCCAGTCGTACAGCTACGACGTGCAGGCGCCGTTCGGCGACACGTTCGCGATCTACGACTTCAATTCCGGTGCATACAACATCACCGGACTGTTCGGTCCGCACAACGGCCTCAAGTACATGACGGAACTTCCGAAGGACACGGCCTGGGCACCGGAGGCTCTGGCGGGAACGGGGCTGCGCTAGCGCAGGCTGCCTCCGACCTATCCACCAGCCCCCCTGCGCCGCGCGCACTCCGCGCGGCGCAGGCAGGGGCGATCCAGACATTCACATGAAAAACGCACACTTTGCCGCTGCGACGATGCTCGTCGTCGCGCTCGGGATTCCAATTGCGGGGCCTGCGGCGGCGGCCGGATTCGCCGACGTGCTGGATACGCCGGCGCGAGCCTCCCCACTGGCGAGCCGCAGCCTGATGCAGGCGGTCGTGCGCGCCGGCGACCGGCTCGTCGCCGTCGGCCAACGCGGGCACATCGTCGTCTCGGGCGATAGCGGCAAGACCTGGAAACAGGCGAAGGTCCCGGTCGGCTCGGACCTGACGGCCGTGTATTTCGTCGACGGCAACCTCGGCTGGGCCGTCGGCCACGATGGCGTCATCCTGCACACCACGGATGGCGGCTCTTCCTGGCAGTTGCAGCTCGACGGCCGCAAGGCAAATGACCTGTTGGTGGCCGCGATGGAAAGCAAGGTCGCGGCGGAACCTCGGTCGGAGAGCGCGAAGGCGCTGCTCGCCGAAGCGAAACGCTACAAGGAGCAGGGTTCGGACAAGCCGTTTCTCGATGTCTGGTTTGCCGATGCCGCGAACGGCTACGTCGTCGGCGCGTACAACCTCATCTTCCGTACCGCCGATGGCGGCGCGTCGTGGGAGCCGTGGTTCGATCGGACCGACAACCCCAAGTACTTCAATCTCTACGCGATCCGCCCCGTCGGCGGTGACCTGTACATCGCCGGCGAAGGCGGACTCGTGCTGAAGCAGGACGCGTCCTCGCAGCGGTTCAAGGCGCTTGACGTTCCCTACAAGGGCAGCTTTTTCGGCGTCGCCGCCGCCGGCCCGGCCGCGCTCGCCTTCGGGCTGCGCGGTAACGTCTGGCGCAGCGACGACGGCGGCATCACGTGGACGAAGATCGAGGCGGGGTTGCCTGCGGCGGTCGTCGGCGCGACATCCGCAGCCGGCACGTTCCTTCTGGCAGACGCGGGCGGGCGCATCGCCGCCAGCACGGACGGCGGCCGCTCGTTTCATCCGGTGGCACTGAAGCAGCCGGTGCCGACCACGGGCATCGCCGACGCCGGCGACGGGCGATTCGTGCTGGCGGGCCCGCGCGGAGTCGCCGTGACCGAACCGGTCGCCCGCTGACGTCGACGCTGAAACGCAAATACCATGGCTACAGCCACTACCGATCTCGACGCGATGCCGGTCGTCCGCGACCTCGCGGAATTCAACCCGCGCTCCGGCAACCGGCTCGAGCGCCTGGTGTTCAACCACCGGCTGGCGATGGTCGTCGTCTGCGCGGTCGTCACGATCGTGCTGGGCTACTTCGCGGCGACGAGGCTCGTGCTGGACGCGAGCTTCGAGAAGATGATTCCGCAGAGCCAGCCCTACATCAAGAATTACCTTACGTATCAGAAGGACCTGCGCGGACTCGGCAATGCCGTTCGCGTGGTGGTCGAAAACGTCGACGGCGACATCTTCGACCCCCAGTACCTCGACGCGCTGCGACAGATCAACGACGAGCTGATCCTGACGCCGGGCGTCGATCGCGCCTGGGTCAAATCGCTGTGGACGCCCAATGTGCGCTGGACCGAGGTCACCGAAGAGGGTTTCCGCGGCGGCCCGGTGATGCCGGACTCATACAACGGCTCGCCACAGAGCGTCGAGCAGCTGAAGCAGAACCTCGCCCGCTCAGGGATCGTCGGCAGCCTCGTCGGCAACAACTTCAAATCGAGCATGATCTTCGTTCCGCTCCTCGACAAGGAGGCGGGCACCGGGAAGCGGATGGACTACCACGGGCTCTCGCGGGTGCTCGAGGACAAGATCCGCGCCAAGTACGAGCTCGCCAAGGCGCTCGACAGCACGGTCAAGAGCAAGCAGTCGCCGACGGTCCGGATCCACGTGATCGGCTTTGCCAAGCTGATCGGCGATCTGATCGACGGCCTGCTCAAGGTGATGGCGTTCTTCGGCGCCGCCGCGCTGATCGCCACCGCCATCATCTACGCCTACACCCGCTGCGTCCGGAGCACCGCGCTGGTCGTCGCATGCTCGATCGTCGCCGTGATCTGGCAGCTCGGGCTCATCGCACTCCTGGGCTTCGAGCTCGATCCGTTCTCGATCCTCGTGCCATTCCTCGTGTTCGCGATCGGCGTGTCGCACGGCGCGCAGAAGATGAACGGCATCATGCAGGACGTCGGCCGCGGGACGCACAAACTCGTCGCCGCGCGCTACACGTTCCGCCGGCTGTTCCTCGCCGGCCTGACGGCGCTGCTCGCGGACGCCGTCGGCTTCGCCGTCCTGATGGTGATCGACATCCCGGTGATCAAGGAGCTCGCAATGACCGCGAGCATCGGAGTCGCGGTGCTGATCTTCACGAACCTGCTGTTGCTGCCGGTGCTGCTGTCCTACACCGGCGTGAGCGTGGCGGCGGCCCGGCGCAGCCTGCGCGAAGAGCGCGAGGAGACGGCAGGCAAGGGCCTTGGCGCCGTCTGGCACTGGCTCGACCGGTTCACGACGCGACGCTGGGCGACGGGAGCGATCGCAGTCTCGGTGGTGCTCGCGGTCGGCGGCCTCGTCGTGAGCGCGCACCTGCGAATCGGCGATCTCGATCCGGGCGCGCCCGAGCTGCGGCCGGACTCGCGCTACAACCGGGACAACGCGTACATCACGGCGAACTACGCACTGTCCTCCGACCAGTTCGCGGTGATCGTCAAGACGGACAAGGAAGGCTGCCTCCGGTATGCGACGCTCGTCGAGGCCGACCGCCTCGCGTGGACACTGAAGCAGGTGGAAGGTGTGCAGACCACTGTGTCGCTTCCCGACGCCGTGCGGCAGATCACCGCGGGCTCGTTCGAAGGCAACCCGAAATGGCTGACAATCAATCGCAACCAGGACGTCCTCAACTACGCTGCGCAGCAGGCCTCGGTCAACAATCCTGACCTGTTCAACACCGCGTGCTCGGTCATGCCGGTCATCGCGTATCTCGCCGACCACAAGGCCGAAACTCTTGCCCGCGTGGTGCAGGCCGCCGCGCAGTTCGCCGCAGAGCACGGCGAGAAGGACCGCGAGTTCCTGCTGGCGGCCGGCAGCGCGGGCATCGAGGCGGCGACGAACATCGTCGTCGAGCAGGCCAATCGGACGATGTTGCTCTACGTGTACGCGGCGGTGATCGTGCTGTGCTTCATCACGTTCCGCAATTGGCGCGCCGTGGTCGTGGCGGTAGTTCCGCTGATGGTCACGTCGATCCTGTGCGAGGCGCTGATGGTCGTTCTGGGCATCGGCGTCAAGGTGGCGACGCTGCCGGTGATCGCGCTGGGCGTAGGCATCGGCGTCGACTATGCGCTCTACCTGTTGTCGGTGCAGCTCGCTCAGCAGCGCGCCGGAGTGCCGCTGACGGAGGCCTATCAGAAGGCGGTCCAGTTCACGGGCAAGGTGGTTGCTCTGGTGGGCATTACGCTGGCTGCCGGCGTCATCACGTGGGCGTTCTCGCCGATCAAGTTCCAGGCCGATATGGGGATCCTGCTGACGTTCATGTTCGTGTGGAACATGGTCGGGGCGTTGGTGCTGATTCCCGCACTGTCGCATTTCCTGCTGCCAACCGCCGTGGTCCGCAAGCGACGCGCGTAGATCGGGATCGCGCACGGCTACCTGACGCCCAAGTCTTACTCTGCAAGGAATTTCCAATGAACCACGTGACCAATACCCGGACGCCGTCGGCAAACGATGCGCCGCTGTCCATCGGACAGATACTCGAGCATGGCGTCGCGAAGGCGCCCGCGCAGGAGATCGTCTACGGAGACCGTCTGCGTTACACCTACGCGACGCTCGCGGAGCGCGTACGCCGCCTTGCGTCGGGACTCTCCGCGCTGGGTGTTGCTCCCGGCTCGACGGTCGCGATCATGGACTGGGACAGCCACCGCTATCTCGAGTGTTTCTTCGCCGTGCCGATGATGGGCGCGGTGCTGCACACGGTGAATGTCCGCATCTCGCCGGAGCAGGTGCTCTACACGATCAATCACGCCGCTGACGACGTGATCCTCGTCAATACCGAATTCCTGCCGCTCCTCGCCGCGATCCACGATCGGATCCGGCCAGGCGTGAAGTTCGTTCTGATCGACGACGGTGCATCGCCGCCGCGGAGCGAGGTCGAGTTCGCAGTGGAGTACGAATCGATGCTCGAGCGCGCGTCCGCCCGGTACGAATTTCCGGAGCTCGGCGAGGATACGCGCGCGACGACCTTCTACACGACCGGCACGACCGGATTGCCCAAGGGTGTCTATTACAGCCATCGGCAACTCGTTCTGCACACGATGGGCGTCAGCCACGTGCTCGCGCATGCACCGCACGCGACGTTCTCGGCGGGTGACGTCTACATGCCGATCACACCGATGTTCCATGTGCACGCATGGGGGCTGCCGTACGTGGCGACAATGCTGGGGGTCAAGCAGGTCTATCCGGGGCGCTACGTGCCGGACGTGCTGCTCGGCCTCATTGGCCGGGAGCGGGTGACGTTCTCGCACTGCGTGCCGACGATCCTGCAGATGATGCTCGGCAACCCCGCCGTGAACGGTGTCGACCTTTCCGCCTGGAAGGTCATCATTGGCGGCTCCGCTCTGCCGGTACCGCTCGCCCGCGCGGCGGTCGAGCGTGGCGTCGACATCATCGCCGGATACGGCATGTCGGAAACCTGCCCGATCCTCACGCTCGCGCATCTCGTGCCGACGATGCTCAATTGGGATGCCGAACGCAGCCTGCCCTACCGGTGCCGGGCCGGGCGGCCGATTCCGTTCGTGCAGCTACGCATCGTCGATGCCGACATGAATGACGTCGCACACGACGGGGCGAGCCAGGGCGAGGTCGTCGTTCGCGCGCCGTGGCTGACGCAAGGTTACCTCGGAGAGCCGAAGCGCTCCGAGGAGCTGTGGCATGGCGGCTGGCTCCACACCGGCGACGTCGGCTGCATCGACAGCCATGGGTATCTGAAGATTGTCGACCGTATCAAGGATGTTGTGAAGACCGGCGGCGAGTGGGTGTCGTCGCTCGACCTGGAGGACATCATCCTGCGCGTCCCAGGTGTCGCCGAGGTCGCGGTCGTCGGTGTGCCGGACGAGAAGTGGGGCGAGCGGCCAGTTGCGCTTGTCGTGGCCAAGAGCGGTGAGGTCGCGCCGACTGCCGAGGCGATCCGCCGCCACGTCTCGGAACACGCAGAGCGCGGCGCAGTCTCGAGGTACGCAGTTCCCGACCACGTCCACTTCGTCGATGCCATCCCGAAGACCAGCGTGGGCAAACTCGACAAGAAGGTGATCCGGGCGAAGCTCGTCGAACCTGCGACGGCGCGCTCGCATGGAGCGGCTGAGGAACTGCGGAGACCGTCATGAGCCAATATCGAGCACCGCTCGCCGAAATGCAATTCGTCATGACCGAACTCGCGGGGCTCGAGGATGTCGCGCGGCTCCCCGGCTACGAGGACGCGAGCCTCGACACCGTTGCCGCGATCCTCGAGGAGGCCGGCAAATTTGCCGCCGACGTCCTCGATCCGCTGAATCCGGTCGGCGATCGGGAGGGGGTCGAGCTCGCCGGTGATGGCGGCGTGCGCACGCCCTCGGGATTCAGGGACGCCTACCGGCAATTCTGCGAACTGGGGTGGAATGGCCTCGCCAAGGATCCCGAGTTCGGCGGCCAGGGCATGCCGCATTTGGTGGCGGCCGCGGTCGACGAAATGTGGAACGCTGCCAACATGGCGTTCGAGCTGTGCCCGATGCTCACCAGCGGCGCAATCGAGGCAATCGAGCGCAACGGTTCCGATGTTCTCAAGCGCAAATATCTGCACAGGATGGTCTCGGGCGAGTGGACCGGCACGATGAACCTGACCGAGCCGCAGGCCGGATCGGATCTCGCCGCGATCCGCACGAAGGCAGTGCCACAGGGCGACGGCAGCTACAAGCTCTACGGCAGCAAGATATTCATCACCTACGGCGAACACGACTACACCGACAACATCGTCCATCTCGTGCTTGCGCGCACGCCCGATGCACCGCCGGGAACGCGGGGCATCTCGCTGTTCGTCGTGCCCAAGCACCTGGTCAACGCGGACGGCAGCCTCGGCGCGCGCAACGACGTGCGTTGCGTTTCACTCGAGCACAAGCTCGGCATTCACGCGAGCCCGACTGCCGTGCTCGCTTTCGGAGATCAGGGCGGCGCCGTCGGCGACATCGTCGGTGAGGAGAACCGCGGTCTCGAGTACATGTTCGTCATGATGAATCAAGCGCGGTTCGGCGTGGGCATGCAGGGCGTGGGCATTGCCGAGCGCTCGTATCAGCGGGCAGCCACCTACGCGCGCGAGCGCGTCCAGGGGCGGATCGCAGGCGCCGCGAAGGATGTCGCTGCGACAGGCATCATTGGCCATCCCGATGTCCGGCGGATGCTGATGACGATGCGTGCCAGCATCGAAGCGGCGCGCGCGCTGGCGTATGTCACGGCAGCGGCGCTCGATCGCGCGCATCGGCATCCGGATACCGAAACTCGTGGCCGGGAGCTTGCCTTCGCCGAGCTGATGATTCCGATCGTCAAGGGCTGGAGCACCGAGATGGCGCAGCAGGTGGCTTCGACCGGCGTCCAGGTACACGGCGGCATGGGCTACATCGAGGAGACCGGTGCAGCGCAGTATCTCCGCGACGCGCGGATCGCGACGATCTACGAAGGGACCACCGGAATCCAGGCGAACGACCTCATCGGTAGGAAGATCATCCGGGATCGTGGCCAGGCGCTCGCCGCTGCCATCGCGACAATGCGCGACGTCCATCGTGCACTCGAGGTCGCCGGCGGCGAGTGCGCCGTCATCGGTGGTCGCCTGCGGGCAGGCGTGGACGCGCTCGAGTCCGCCGGGCGCTGGATCGTCGCGCGCTTCAATGACGTGCCGCGTGCTGTCCTCGCAGGTGCGGTGCCGTTTCTCGAGCTCGCGGGAATTGTCTGTGGCGGGGCGCAGCTCGGGCGTGCGGCGCTCGTCGCCGCGACGAAGCTCGACACCGGCGATGGCGACGCTGGCTTCCTGCGTGCCAAACTCTCGACCGCGCGCCATTTTGCCGACCACTGCCTCACCCGGGCAGCCGGGTTGCAGGAGACGGTGACCGCGGGTGCGCAAAGCGTGCTGGCGCTCGACGACGAGCAGTTCTGAGGTCGGAGTTGGCTGGAGCCCGAGACATCGATACATTTGGGGAGAGACCCTTGAAGATCGTAGTGCCCGTCAAGCGCGTCGTCGATTACAACGTGAAGGTCCGCGTCAAGCCGGACGGCAGCGGAGTCGACACGGCCAACGTCAAGATGTCGATGAATCCCTTCGACGAAATCGCCGTCGAGGAGGCCGTGCGCCTCAAGGAGAAGGGAGTCGCGACCGAGATCATCGTCGTGTCCTGCGGCATCGCGGCCTGTCAGGAAACGCTGCGTACGGCGCTGGCAATCGGCGCCGACCGCGCAATTCTCGTGCAGACCGACGACGACCTGCAGCCCCTTGCGGTGGCGAAGCTGCTCCGAGCCATCGTCGCCAGGGAGCAGCCCGGCCTCGTCATCGCGGGCAAGCAGGCGATCGACGACGACGCGAACCAGACCGGGCAGATGCTTGCGGCACTTCTGGGCTGGCCGCAGGCAGCCTTCGCGTCGAAAATCGAGGTGGTCGGGAACAAGGCGACCGTGACGCGCGAGGTCGACGGCGGGCTGGAGACCGTAGAAGCGTCGTTGCCGCTCGTGGTCACAGCCGACCTGCGGCTGAACGAACCACGCTACGCGACGCTGCCCAACATCATGAAGGCCAAGAAGAAGCCGATGGAAACGACGAGCCCGCGTGCGCTGGGCGTGGATATCGTGCCGCGGCTCACGACGCTGAAAATCGTCGAGCCGCCGAAGCGGCTGGGCGGAGGCAGGGTGGCGGACGTGAAGGAACTGGTCGCCAAGCTGCGCAACGAAGCCAAAGTCATTCCCTGAAACGGACCCGACCATGACCACGCTGATCCTCGCCGACCACGACAACACGGCGCTGAAGTCCGCCACGCTTCACACCATCGCCGCCGCACAGAAGATCGGCGGCGAAATACACGTGCTCGTTGCTGGCGGCAATGCCGGCGCGGCCGCGCGGGCTGCCGCGCAGGTTGCCGGTGTGGCCAAGGTGTTGCACGCCGACGCACCCTATCTGGCGCAGCCCACGGCAGAGAATGTCGCAGCCACGATCGTCGCACTTGCCGGGCCGGGCGGCTACAGCCACATCCTCGCGTCAGCGACGGGCTTCGGCAAGGGCGTCGCGCCGCGTGTGGCGGCGTGGCTCGACGTCGCACAGATCTCGGAGATCATTGCGGTCGAGAGCCCGGACACCTTCGTGCGCCCGATCTATGCCGGCAGCGCTCTTGCGACAGTGCAATCAAAGGATCCGGTCAAGGTGATCACCGTGCGCGCAACCGGCTTCGATGCCATTGCCGCAACCGGAGGCACTGCGGATGTCGAGACCGTCCAGGCATCGCCTGATGGCGGACAGTGCAGGGTCACCTTGCAGGAAATCAGCAAATCGGACCGACCCGAACTCACCAGTGCCCGGGTGGTCGTCTCAGGTGGCCGCGCGCTCGCCAACGCGGAGAATTTCAAGCTGCTCGACGCGCTCGCGCAGAAGCTCAACGCGGCGATCGGCGCGTCACGCGCCGCGGTGGACGCGGGCTTCGTCTCGAACGACTGCCAAGTGGGCCAGACGGGCAAGATCGTCGCTCCCGATCTCTATATCGCGATCGGGATTTCGGGCGCGATCCAGCATCTCGCGGGAATGAAGGACAGCAAGGTGATCGTGGCGATCAACAAGGATGCGGAGGCGCCGATCTTTCAGATCGCCGACTACGGGCTGGTTGGGGACCTGTTCCAGATCGTGCCTGAGTTGACCGCCGCAATCGGCCGGGGCCGATGAACGCGCTCAACATTCCTTGCTACGAGGTGCGCAGTTGAACGATACCAGCCACGATTCTCCGACGATTCTGATCGTCCCCGGCCTGCGTGATCACATGCCCGGCCATTGGCAGACCATTCTCGAGAAGAAGTGGCCCAAGGCAGTGTCGGTTCCACGCATGAAGCACGACAAGATGTCCTGCTCCGCGTGGGTCACGCTGCTCGAACAATCGCTGGGCAAGATCGAGGGTCCGGTGGTCCTCGTCGCGCACAGCGCGGGGGTCATGATCGTTGTTCATTGGGCACAACGGCATCGCCGCCCGATCAAGGCCGCGTTGCTCGCGGCACCCCCGGATTTCGAATCGCCTTTGCCTGAGGGTTATCCAACGCAGGACGTGCTGCGCGAGAATGGCTGGCTGCCTACGCCGCGCGCGCACCTGCTGTTTCCGAGCATCGTTGCGGCAAGCACCAACGATCCGCTTGGTCGCTACGAGCGCGTCGCCGAGCTCGCGAAGGCATGGGGCAGCCGCCTTGTCGACGTGGGCGCGGTCGGTCATCTCAACCCCGCGGCGGGCTACGGCGAATGGCCCCGGGCCGAGGAATTCATCGGCGAGCTGGCAGCGTTGCCGGACCGCCGCGCCGACCAGGACTGACGCGCGATCGCGAGCGGCGACGAAGCGACATTGATAATGCGGTCTTACTTTCCTTCGATTTCGGTCGTCGCCTCGCGCTGGCGCGGTGAGTTCAAACGATGCTGGCCGGGCGCGCTCATGAGCGTGGTCATCGCGGTCGCCGCGACGTTCATCGCCGACCATCGCGGCGGACCGACGCTGCTCTACGCGCTGCTGCTCGGCATGGCGCTTAACACCGTCGCCAGCGAGGGCCGGGCCAAGCCGGGCGTGGACTTCGCCGCTCGACACGTCCTGCGCGTCGGTGTGGCGTTGCTGGGCGCCCGGATCACCTTCGAGCAGATCGGCGGCCTCGGCTGGTTCAACGGCGGACTTATGGTCGCCGGGGTCGTCGTCACCACCGGCTTCGGGATCGGCGCCGCGAAAGCGCTCGGGCTCTCGCGCCGCCTGGGTGTTCTCACCGGTGGCGCGACGGCAATCTGCGGCGCGTCGGCGGCAATCGCGATCGCGGCCATCCTGCCGCGCGACGAGCGCTCCGAACGCGAGCTGATCTTCACCATTGCGGGCGTGACCGTGCTGTCGACACTGGCGATGATTGTGTACCCTGTGCTCGCGAAGATGATCGGCCTCGACGCGCACCAGACCGGGGTCTTCCTCGGCGGAACGATTCACGATGTTGCGCAGGTGGTCGGCGCCGGCTACAGCATCTCGCCCGAAGTCGGCGATTACGCCGTGTTGACCAAGCTGCTGCGCGTCGCGATGCTGCTGCCGGTGGTAACGGCGATTTCCCTCGCGGTACGCCATCGCCTGCAGCGCACCGCGGAAACCCGCAGCGGCGATCCGCTGCTGCCGCCGTTCCTGCTCGGCTTCGTCGGATTGGTGATCGTGGGCAGTTTCGGACTCATTCCCAGGCCGATCGGCGAGGCGCTGAACGAAGTGGCCCGTGCCTGCCTCGTCATCGCGATCGCGGCTGTGGGCCTCAAGACCTCACCGCTGGAAATGAAGAAGGTCGGCGCGCGTGCGTTTGCGCTGCTCGGCGTCGAAGCGGTGTTCCTGGCCGGCGCCGTCCTTGCGGCACAACTTTTCATCGGCTGAGCCGGACTCAAGAACACGCGCTTCACGCACACGAAGTGGTACCTGAGGTGCCGGGAAACAGTGCGGGCCCTTCGCGTGAGTTTCGTGAGGCGATACATCGCCGGCGACAGAGATACTCCCTCACCTGCGCATGCAAAGCTGAACGCTTTATGCGGCTACTACGCTAGGTGAACGTGAGGGTGGCTACCCAATGCCCAAGCGCTCCATCCGGCAGCGCATGGCTGGGCTTCCCTGAAGTCGACCGCCGCGCAGCCTGCTGCGTCTCGATCAGAAGCGTTCCGGGACGTACTTGAACGGAAAATCAACGGCCTTGTAGCGGCCGATCTTGCGTTTGGGCAGCTTTACCTTCGGCACGGGGACGTCTTTGTACGGGACATGCTTCAAAAAATGGCTGATCACATTGAGGCGCACCCGTTTCTTGTCCTCGGAACGCGCAACGTACCACGGTGCCCACGGGTTGTCGGTCGCCGCGAACATCTCGTCGCGCGCCTTCGTGTAGTCGTCCCAGCGATCGTAGGACTTTACGTCCATCGGCGACAGCTTCCAGGTCTTGCGGCCATCGTCGATGCGTGCGGCGAGGCGCCGCGTCTGCTCCTCGGGACTCACCTCCAGCCAGTACTTGAGCAGGATGATGCCGGACTTGACCATCAGCTGCTCGAACAGAGGCACCATCTTCAGGAATTGCTGCGCCTGATCGTCGGTGCAGAAGCCCATCACGCGCTCGACACCCGCGCGGTTGTACCAGCTGCGGTCGAAGATGACGATCTCGCCCGCGGCCGGCAGATACGGCAGGTAACGCTGCGCGTACATCTGGGATTTCTCGCGCTCGGTGGGCGCCGGAAGCGCGATCACGCGAAACACCCGCGGGCTCACACGCTCGGTGATCGCCTTGATGGTGCCACCCTTGCCGGCGCCGTCGCGGCCCTCGAAGATGATGCAGACTTTGAGGCCTTTATGGACGACCCACTGCTGCAGCTTCACCAGCTCGACGTGCAGCTTCTTGAGCTCCTTATCGTAGTCCTTTGCGGACATTTCCTTGGCGGGGGACTTGACGCCGTGCTTGCCCGGCACCGCCTTCGCGGCATCACCGTGGTCCTTCGTTGTCTTGCTCTTCGCCACGTCCTTCTTTTCCACGCTCTTCTTCGCCATCATCGTCTCCATCGAGTCATTGCGTCACTTCGCGGCCACGGGTTCCAATGCGGGCAAGTCGGAGCCGCCGCCCAGCGCGAGATACAGGTTGACGCGCTGCGCGCGCCGTTCGGTCTGCACACGCAGCTGCGACATCCGTGTCGCATACAGCGCCAGCTGGTTCTGTTCGACCGCGCGCAGGTCGACCGAACCCACGCGATACTGGATCTGCGCGAGTTCCAGCGCGCGCGCGCTGTCGCGGAGGTTGGCGTCGAGGATGGCCTCACGATCGCGCAGCGCGTTCTCCGCCGCGAGCGCGTTCTCGACCTCGGCGAACGCCCGCTGCCCCGCACGCGCGTATTCCGCGACCGCCTGCCTTTGCTCGGCCGTGCGAATTTCGACCTGTGCCCGCAACACGCCGCCCTGATAGATCGGGGCAAGCAGATTCGCGCCGAAGCTGAACGCCGGGTTGCTCCGTTCCTGCAGCACGAACACATCGCTCGTTATGGTGCTGCCGCCGGCGGTCAGGCTGATGCGCGGAAGCAGGGCGGCCTTCCCTTCACCTATTCGGTTGAACGCCACGGCGACGCGACGTTCCGCCGCGATCACGTCGGGCCGGCGTTCGAGCAACTGCGACGGCATGCCGACCGGCATCGGTGGTGGCATGGGCGGCAGGCTCGTGGCGACGGCGATTTCCGCCGCAGGATAGCGGCCAAGGAGAAGCTCGAGCGCACGCAGCGCCTGCTCGCGCGCCAGTTCGGTCTGCCGCAAATTGTCGCGATAGGTGCCCACGTTTACGCGCGCTTCCGCCACCGCCTGCTCGTTGCCGCTGCCGACGCGCAGACGCTCCTGCCCAAGCTTCAACAGCGACTCGGACGAATGCAGCGAGTCGACGACGATCGCGCGCTGCAGACTGGCCTCGATGGCGACGAACCACGCCTTGGCCACGTTCGCCGTCAGCGACTGGCGCGCGTATGCATAGTCGGCCGTAACGGCCGCGGATTGCGCCTCCGCCGCCGCCTGGCCATAGCGCAGGCGCCCCCACACGTCGAGTTCGAGGGAGGCGTTCAGGAACACCGCATTCAGGCCACCACCACCGCCGGAGTTGCCGCTTTGCGTCGCCGCCAGACCCACCGACGGCCAGAGCGAGCCGCTGGCTACGGCGACATATCCCGCCGCCTGTTCGACACGCGCCGCCGCCACTTCCACGTCGGCATTGAACGCCAGCGCCTCGGTCACCAGCGCAGAAAGCACCGGATCGTTAAACGTCGCGAGCCAATGGTCGGCCACCGGTGCCGCGGCGCTACCACCCGCCTTCCACGTTTCGGGAATCGCCGTATGCGGAAGCGCGTCCCGCCGCAAGTCGTCGCGGGTAGGTGGTGAATTGAGAGCGCAACCCGCCACGGTGGCCGCGAGGGCCGCCGCGACAATCCTCCGGCGGATGCAGCGCTGGTCCATCAGTGCAGCTTCAGCACGAGGTAATCCGTGATCGACCCTACGCGCAGGATCACCATGCGAATGATGTGGATTGCGTGCGCGTGCTCGGTATAGATCGCGCCTGCGCCATCCGCGCCGGCGGCGAGAAAGAGCTCACGATCCCGTTCCTCGACATTGAACTTGACGGGAAACCGGCCCGGCGCCTGCGGATACGCGCCGGTCTGCGGCAGCATGCCGGACTGCTGCACCTGGCCTTGTCCCTGCGCCCAGACGATGGAATCGACCTTCGCCTTGATGACATGGCCCGGATACGTCCTGAGCGCGAACTCGGCGTCGTTTCCTGGCTCGACCAGGCGCAATTCGTTCTGCGCGTAGAGCGCGATGACCTGGTACGTCTCCTCGACGAAGCTCATCGCCGGCGCCACCGGAAACGCGGTCACGTAGGAGCCTGGCCGGAGCTGCACGTTGATCGCGTACCCGTTGGCAGGCGCAAATACGGACGTCTGGTCGAGGTTCCACTGCGCGTTCGCGAGGTCGGCGCGGCTCACATCGACTTGTGCCTTTGCGGTCGCGAGCTGCGCCTTCGCCGCCGCGACCGATGCCTGCTCGCCGTTCACCAGCCCCGCCAGTTTCTCCGTGACCTGCGCTTCGTTCGCCTTCGCCGTCGCGATCTGGGCTTCCAGCTCGATTACATTGGCCTCGGCCTGTTCCAGCGCGAACTTGTCGCCGGCGCCCGTCGCCACCAACTCCCTGTTCTGCCGCACGCGCAGCCGAGCGAGTTCGAGCTTGGGCTGCAGCGCCTGGACCTGCCCGCTGGCGGATTTTAATTGTTCCTGCAGTTGGCGCGCGCCGGCCGACGCATCGACCACACCTGCGCCTGCTTGCGCGAACTTTGCCTCGTCGGCCGCAAGTTTCGCCTTGGCCACATTGAAGTCGTTCTGGTACGGGGTCGCGTCGATCCGAAACAGCAGTTCACCTTTCCTGACCAGCCGGTTGGGCTCGACCGGCACGTCGACGACGCGCCCGCGCACCTGCGGGATCACTTGCACGACATACTTGAAGACCCGCACGTCGGCCGTCGACGGCGCGACCACATTGAGCGTCAGGATCAGCACTGCCATCGCCACGATCGGGATGACCACCACGGTGACCTGCCAGGCGGTGTTCCACGGCAGCCACTTGAACTTGATGAAAATCAGCCAGACGAAGAACGCGTAGATGGCAAGGAGGATGGCTTCCATCAGGCGCTCCCTCCCTTGGCGGTGAGGTCGCCGGCGTTCGCAGTCGCCGGCACCGCAGCAGCCAGGTCGCGGCGGAGCGCCTTGAGCTCGGGGTTCAGTGTTCCCCGGGCGGCCAACGCATCGAGTTCTTCGCGCAAGTGCGCAAGTTCATGCTCCAGCAACTCTCCGGCCTGCGCCTTGGCGCCCAGCTCGTGATAGTAGTCGTCGTGCTTTTCGGTGCCGTAGGCCAGCTTGTAGGAGACCGGCTTCGTGTAAGCCCACAGCCAGGCGATCGGCCAGAGCAAGCCGCCGAACACCAGCGACAGAAGGCACAGCGTATGGATGGCATCCCGCTGAGGGTGGTGGCGCTTGTGCGCGATCTTCTCCGGCAGCACATGCACCATCCAGAACAGCACGATGGCGCCGATGGGAACGACGATGACGACGAACCACGCGATGTACGTCGCCATCGTGTCCATCAACTCGGGCGGGAGGAACGATGCATGCGCGCTCGGCGGAAAAACCAGGGCGGCCATGGCGAGTGCCACTGCGGCAGCGCCGGACGCGGGGCTCGGCGCACAAGTCTTCCGGCGCATGCCGTCAGGGCGCAGACTCAACCTGCCCGGCGCAATGTCGGTGAACCTGAACTTCTCCATCCTGCTGCCCTCACATTTTTCGACGACACTCGGCGCGTGGCCCATGCCTCGCCATGCCGGTGCGGTTACGCCATGATGTTGACGCCGCCATCGACGTACAGCGTTTCGCCGGACAGACGCCGCGCATAAGGTGTCGCAAGATACGCGCAGGTGAAGCCCACATCCATGATATCGACCAATTCGCCGATCGGCGCCCGCTGCTCGACCTCGGTGAGCAACAGGTCGAAGTCCTTGAGACCCGACGCGGCACGCGTCTTCAGCGGGCCGGGCGATATCGCATGGACGCGAATGCCCTTGCCACCCAATTCGTACGCGAGGTACCGGCAGCACGCTTCGAGCGCAGCCTTCACGGGGCCCATGACACTGTACGTCGGAATCACCTTGCTGGCGCCATGATAGCTCATCGCGAACATGGTCCCGCCGTTGGTCATCAGCGGTGCGGCGAGCCGCGCCATCCGCACGAACGAGTGGCACGACACGTCCATCGCCTTCGCGAAGCCTCCGGCCGAACAATTGAGCAGGCCGCCCTGCAGGTCCTCCTTCGGCGCAAAGGCGATCGAGTGGACGAGGATGTCGAGCTGGCCCCACTGACTGGCGATCGCGTCGAATACCGCCTCGAGCTGGCCGCCCACGCTCACGTCAAGGGGCAGGAAGATGGGCGCCTCCAGTGCCCTAGCGTGCGGTTCGACGAAGGGTCGCGCCTTTTCGTTCAAATACGTGATGGCAACGTCCGCACCGAGTTCGCGGAACGCCTTCGCGCAGCCATAGGCTATCGAATGCTCGTTGGCGACGCCGACAACCAGCGCCTTGCGTCCCTTGAGCACCGGGCGCGGAATTTCCATCGTCATTTGCGTCTCTCCTTCGGTGATGCCCGGTACGGCGCCCTGCGTGGTGTGGGATCGGCCGTGGGCCGCTTCAAGTCGAGATCGATGTCGTGGAAGTCAGCGGGCGCCCCTTCCAGTACATGCCGTTGAGGCGCAGGCTGAGGTTGCCGAGTGCAATTCTCGTACCCGAACACTCGATCCCCGCAGCCGGCCGCGACCCGTCGCCCTCTTCGCGTTGAATGCTGATGCATTCGAGTCCGGTTCCGTATTTCTTGACGAGCGCCCTGATTTCGTCGTCGGTCGTCCCCGGCGCAATGTTTGCGATCCAGAGTTTCATCGTCGTTCTCCCATCAGCAATTGCTGCGTATGCCGCGCAATCATCAGTTCCTCGTTGGTCGGGATCACCCAAGCGGAGACGCGGCTACCCGCGGTGCTGATGCACGGCCCGTTGCGCTCGTTGGCCGCCGCGTCGAGATCGACGCCGAGCCATGCCGCGTCGCGACAGACGCGCGCACGCAGCGAGCGGCTGTTCTCGCCGATGCCCGCCGTGAAAACGATCGCATCGAGGCCGCCCAGCGCGGCCGCCAGCGAGCCCAGCTCGCGGCCGATCCGGTAGACGAAAACGTCGACCGCAGCCTTCGCCTCCGGCGCGGCGCTCGCCTCCAGTGTGCGCATGTCGCTGGAAATGCCCGACATGCCGAGCAAGCCAGACTGCTGGTAGATCAGCTTCTCGATGGCGCGCGCGTCCATCTGCAGCTCGTCCATCAGGTAGAGAATCACGCCCGGATCGAGATTGCCGCAGCGCGTGCCCATCGGCAGACCGTCCGCTGCGGTGAAGCCCATCGTGCTGGCCATGCTGCGGCCACCGGACATCGCACACATGCTCGAACCATTGCCGAGGTGGAGGACCACGGTCCTGCCGCGCGCCGCGCGCTCGTCGAACTGCGGCAGCACGTGCGAAATGTATTCGTAGGAGAGACCGTGAAAACCATAGCGGCGAACGCCCCGATCGGTGATCGATTTCGGCAGCGCGAACGCCTTTGAAACCGCCGGCGCACCGCTGTGAAACGACGTGTCGAAGCACGCCACCTGGGGCAATTGCGGCGAGCGTTCGAGGAGACCCCTGATCGGCGCAAGGTTGTGCGGCTGGTGCAGCGGCGCGAGTGGAATGTATTTCTCGAGCGCTGCGAGGACCTTCGCGTCCACCCGTACCGGTTGCGTGTACTCCGCTCCACCGTGCACCACGCGGTGGCCTATTCCGACAAGTCGATGCTCGGCAAAGTCGGCGCGCAGGAATGCCACCAGGTGATCCAGCGCACCCTCGTGGCCGAGTTTGACCCCTTCACCCCACGATTTCTCGCCAAGCAGCGTTCCTGCACCATCCTTGGCGACGAACCGGGGCGACGTATGCAGCCCCTCGGCCTGTCCGCGCGCGATCAGCTCGAGATCTCCATTGCGCTCGGCGAACACCGAAAACTTGAGGCTCGACGAGCCTGCGTTGAGGACAGCGATGACGTTCGTCATGTCAGGCAACTGCCTTGCCAGCCTTCTCGCGCCGCACACTCGCTACCAGCGCAGCGACCGCACACGATGCAAGCCGGGTCATCACCGAATCGGCGCGGCTCGTGAGGATGATGGGCACCTTCGCTCCCAGCACAATGCCGGCGGCATCGGCGCCGGCCAGGAACGACAGGCTCTTCGCCAGCATGTTGCCGGCCTCGAGGTCGGGAACCACCAGCACGTTGGCGCGGCCGGCGACCGGCGAGTCGATCTTCTTGATCGCGACCGACTCCAGGCTGATCGCGTTGTCGAGCGCCAGCGGCCCGTCGAGGATCGCGCCGGTGATCTGGCCGCGATCGGCCATCTTGCACAACGCTCCGGCCTCGACCGTGGAGGGAATCTTCGGATTGACGGTCTCCATCGCCGACAGAATAGCCACTCGCACTTCGGGAAAACGCATCGCGTGCGCCAGATCGATCGCATTCTGGATGATGTGGACCTTGTCCTCCATCGTCGGCGCGATGTTGACTGCCGCATCCGTGACGATCAGCGTTTCGGGATAGCTCGGCACATCCATGACGAAGCAATGACTGACCCGGCGCGCAGTACGCAGCCCGGTGTCGCGCTTGACGACCGCGCCCATCAGCTCGTCGGTATGCAGGCTGCCTTTCATCAGCGCCTCGGCCTTACCCTCGCGGACCAGTTCCACCGCCTTGTCGGCCGAGGCCTGGCTGTGCGGCGTGTCGACGATCGGCAAACCCGCGATGTCGATGCTGTGTTCCTTCGCGATCGCCTCGATCCGCGCGCGCGGACCGACCAGAATCGGCGCGATCAGGCCGAGCTTCGCGGCATCCACGGCGCCGCGCAGCGAGCTCTCGTCGCAGGGATGCGCGACGGCCGTTGGCGTTGGCGGAAGCGTCTTGCAGGTGTCGATCAGACGCTGATACTTCTCGTGTTTGCGTTCCATGCGCATCTCCGTTGCCATTCGCCGGATTCAGGCGCGCTTGCGGCGTTTGGCCACCGGCTTGGTTGCTGCTTTTCGCGCACGTGCGCGGGCCCGTACCGGCTCCACGTCGAGCGTCTCGCCTATGTTCTCGATCATTGCGAGCTGCTCGGTCGTCGGCTCGAAACGCCGCATGCGTTCGTCCGCGAGCAGCCGGCGAACCAGCGTGATCAGCCGCTCGCGATCGCCGTGCTTCGAAAGCAACTTGGGCAGTGCCGCGACCGCCTTCTCGGGCTCGTACCGGACGATGATGTCCTGCTCGCCGCGGATGCGCCGCCATTCGTCGGGCGCAAGGTCCGGCAGAAGGTCCTGGTATTCGGTGGCGAGCTCCTGCTTCACCGCAAGCCGCGCCAGCGGCAGCGGCGCACCTCGCCGCGCGAGCAGCGAGCCGACGCGCGCGAGTGCTTCCGCAAAGCCGCCTTCCGCGATCGACGCCAGCGCCTCCTTGACAAACGGCAGCTCAAGCGGCCCGGCCGCGCTTTCCGCTGCGTGCTCCAACGCCTCGTGCTTGTCGGCAAGGTAGAGCGAGAACACGCTGCCGTAGGTCTGGAAGAACGCGGCCTCGCTGTTCGCGTCGCGAATCTCGCGATAGTAGTCGAGCGACGCACTGATGCCCTCGGACACCATCTTCTCGAGCTTGCTGTTGGGATTGTCGGCAGTGGCCGGCTGGCGCTGGGCCTTGACCGCCTGCGCCGCGGGACCGAGCCACGCGAGCCATGGGTTCAAGTCCGAGAACGCCCAGCGCTGGAAGCGCAGCGGATGGAACTGCCGCGACAGCTTCGCGCTGACCTCGTTGCTCATCGACTGGACGAACGGCTGCGCGAAAAGTTCGTACGCACGCTGGTTGAATTCCGACATGGCGGCGACGGCCTCGAACGGCTTTTCGTCGGCGCGCTCGAGGCGGTTCAACTGCTTGGCAATGTCCTCGAGCCGGCGTTCATGGAAGTCGACTTCGTACTCGACCTTGCCGTCACGCCCCTTGACTTCGTGAATTTGCATGCCGTAAAGACCCGGCGGCAGCATTTCGATCGACTTCAGCACTTCGACGATCTGCGCGTGCTCCTTCTTGGCCACCTTGCCGGAAACGAAGATGCCGAGATGGCCAATATCCTGGTGCAGGAGCCCCACGATCACCTGCCCTCGCGCCTTGATTTCGTCGGTCGAGCCGTAGACGTCAGCGACCCAGTTGAACGCCTGTTGCGGTGGCGTGATGTTGTCGCCCATCGACGCGAACAGGACGATCGGCGCCTTGATGTCACGCAGGTCGAACGACTTGCCCCCCGTCGCCTTGGTGCCGGACCACAGCTTGTTTCCGACGAAGAGGTTGCGGGTGATCCACTCGATCTCCTCGCGGTTCATCAGGTAGAAGCCGCCCCACCAGCGCTCGAATTCGAGAAAGCGCGGGGGCTCGGTGTCGACATTCGAGAACAGGTTGTAATACTTGTCCCAGAACGTATTGGCCGGATTGAGGTTCTCGAAATTCTCGACCAGATAGGCGCCGTCGAAGATGCCGTCGCCCTTGTCTGCCGCGTACGACGACAGCCAGGTGCCGCCCAGCATGCCGCCGGCGTAGCGCATCGGGTTGTCGCCGGCGCCCTCCTGGAATGCGCCGCCCCAGTACGACATCGGCGCGCCGTTGATCACGATGGGGCCAGTATCCTCCGGATCTGCCGCGGCGAGCATCATCGCCGCCCAGCCCCCTTGGCAATTGCCGACGATCACCGGCTTCGCGCTCGCGGGATGCAGCGCGCGCACTTTCTTCACGAACTGTTGCTCGGCATCGCAGACGTCGAGCAACGTCTGGCCGGGCTCGGGGTCGCGGAAAAAGATCACGAAGTAGACCGGGTGTCCCGCTCGCAGCGCAACGCCGACCTGCGAGTCGTCCTTGAAGCCGCCGATGCCCGGGCCGTGACCGGCGCGCGGATCGATGATCACATAGGGTCGCAGTTTTGGATCGACCTTCACACTCTCCGGCGGGACGATGCGCACCAGCGCGTAGTTGACCGGCCGGGCGAGCTCGCGTCCGTCGACGATCGTTTCGTAGTCAAAGTGCAGTACCGGCGTCAATCCCTCGCGATTGTGCTCGACGAAGTTGTTGCCGCGCTGGCGCAACGTGTCCCAGAACAGGATCGAGCGCTGCGCGAAATCGGTGGCGTACTGGTACCAGTGCGACCAGGCGTCCGTGGGCGCGACGGGGTTCTCCACGAGTCCCGTCGCGCAGTCGGCGTAGGCCTTGGAGAGCCGCCCGCTGAAGTGGTCCTGTGCGAGCTTCGTCCTTTTCTGATAGAGCTGCGCGACCTTGGCAGATATGTCGTAGCTTCTTGCGATTTGTTTGGATGCGTCCATGGATGCACCTGTCCTTGCAGTAAATGAGAACCACCTGTCGGCACCCTCGGCAGGACTTTCCACCCGCCTAGGTGGCGGCAACAGTTGGTATTTTGGTCCCTTTGCCCAACAAACCCGGGTAGCGGAGGCTGAGCCACTTGCGCGAGATCAACGAACTGGCGCGGCTTCGTCGCTGCGCTGGACGTCGGGATCCTCGATCCGCGTTTCCTCCATCGGCTCCCCGATCACCCTCCCACTGGAAGGAGACCCCAAGCGCCGGCGAAAGTTCTCGCTGTCGGTTTGCGCGCTCTTTGCGGCGAGTAGGGCGGCCTCCGGGTAGGGCATCGGGTGCTTGCTCTTCCCGATCTCGAGCAGCTTCGTCTGGTCGTCCACCTGTACACTGTACTTGGCCAGGTTGTACAAAACGTACATGGCGAAGAGATTGTCGGGGTCCTCGTAGCGATCCTGCTCCTTTCGGAAGTCGCGGGACAGCACGGACGGAAACCGGTTCGGCAAGTCCTTGAACGCCACCTTTTCGTCTTCATGCGGGTCCACGTAGGTCGAGCCGTTGTACTTCCTGTACCACACCACGTCCAAACGATATCCGCGCCGGTTCCATTCCTCGATGAGCTTCATCGCCATCTCGGTGGGTATGTTGGCGTTGGCAGCTGCGACCACCTTCCGTCTCGACAGAAGCTTGGCGCTCGTCACGTCGAGGTCACGATACCCGGCGCCGTATTTAAATCCGGCGCCGATGGTCTTGGCGCAGTTGAGGCGCAGGTAGTCGTATCGCACCTCGCCCTTGTGGTACTCGGTGTCCCTGGCCCGGTTGTGGTAATCGTCGTTGATGCGCCGGAAGTAGGCGGCCAGCGTCTCCTTCTCCATCGCCGGTACACCGTAGACGCGTACACCGACGACCGATCGCTTGTAGATCTCGCCGAAGTCGAGGCCGAACGCGGCGTTGTCGCCGAGAGACGAGGTCGTCCTGAACAGGTACTCCTTCTTCGGAATCCTGACCATCAGGTCGTCGGTGTAGAAGCCCTTTTCGTGCTTGGGTGTCCGATCGGCGTAGAAGTTGGCCGAGTAGACCATGTCATCGCTGGACACCAGGTCGCGGATTGCCAGCGCCAAGTGGCCCGCCGAGCCGCCCTTGGAGGTGCCGTAACTGATCAGCAGCTCCAGGTCGTACGGGTCCTGGCGCAGGACATCCGCAATCTCGTCAATGTTGGCAGGTTCCGGCCCGCCTCTGGTTCCGAAATCGGCGGCTGCCGCATGCGCAGCGAATACCAGCACCGTCACGACGCACCAACGCGTGGGCCTCATCCGCGTTGCCCCTTTGCGACCTCGACGACGCTGCAAGCGGCGGGCACGAGCGTCACGGCTGCAAACACCCCCGGCACGAAGGCCAGCAGCCACAGCAGCGGGCTGTGACGGATTTCCTTCCGCAGGGGAAGTTCATGGAATCAGCGTGCGACTTCCTTCCATCCGGCGTCCGGGTTGAAGGTCGTCAACTTCGCGGCAATGGCGGTGGAATCCTTGCCGAGATTCTTTTCGTAGACCTTGCCGTTGTGGCTCACGATGAACGTCATCACGCCGTCCTTGCCGTATTCGGCGGGGTACGCAACCATCGCGAAGCCGGCGATCATCCGGCCATTGATCACGTAGCTGTAGGCGCCGCCCGGGGCATCCTTGCCCTGGCGCGTCAGGATCCTGAAGTGATAGCCACGGTACGCGTCGCCCGCCGTGTGACCCTTGAGGTAGGCGGCGCTTTCCGCGATCAGGGGACCGATCGGGCTTACCTCTTCGCCCTTCGCGGCATCGGCGGGCCAATACAACCCGTCGTGCTTGCCCGGTGCGCTGGCCAGCTTCTGCGCGTACTGGAGCACGCCGTCGCCGTCGCGATCGAGCGCGGCGTACGCACGCTGCGCATCGATGTACGCGCGCAGCACGTAGATGGCGTTGCGTTCGTTGCCGCCGATACGGCGATTGACGATCTCTTCAGCGCCTTCCTCGGTGGCAAAGCGCCAGCGATCGCCAGCGCGCACGATGGGAATGGGCATCGGCCAGGCCTCGTCGCCGATCACCAGCACGCGGCGGTCCGCGCTCGGCGCCTGTAGCACGCGCAGCGTCTGCATGGCTGCGAGGATCTTCGCTCGGGTTGCGCTAGACGCCGCGCGATCGGAAGTGAAGACAAGGTCCTTGTGCTGTTCGCCGAAGATCGCGACCATCGCGGGGTCGCTGTCGGCCTTGAGCGCGGCCATCAGCGCATCGACCGCCGCTTCGGGCGTCGCGAACGTTTCCTGCGAGGCCGCGGCCGCAGCGAGCGGAACGGCCACCAAGAGCGCCAGCGCAAGCCGGCGCAGATAGGACCAAAGCAATGTGATGTTCATGGGTGTTGCCTTGCTGTCGATTGAGGGGAATGGGTGCATGGAAATGCTCCGGCCGTCAACGACGCCCGCCTCCGCCGCCGCGCCCGCCACCACCGCCGCCGCGGCCACCGCCGCCACCGCCGCCACCGCCGCCACTCGGCATCGAACGTGAAGCACCGCCGCCGGACATCGAACTGCGGCTCGAGGCGCCGCGCGAACTGTCCATCTGCGTCTGCCGTCCGGAACCATACCCGCCGAAGGCGTCGCCGCCCCCGCCGCCACGACTGGCGCCTCCGCCGTAGTTGTCGCGCGGCGACGCGCTGGCCGAGGCTGAACCGCGCGCACTCGCGCCGGCGCCCATTCCGCCACCGGCCGGTTGCGCCGACGCACGTGCTCCGCCACCGCCTGCCGACGCAGCGCCTCCTCCGCCCGCACGCGCATCGCCCACGCGCGCGGATGACGCCGTCTTGCCGACCGAACTGCTGACCTGGCCGGGCTGCTTGTTGGACTTCCATGCGGTGCCACCACCCGCCGGCAGCGTGCTCGCGCCGCCGCCGCGATTGATGTTGCCGGTGTTGATGTTGGTGTTGCGGTTGATATTGATGTTGGCGTCCCCGCCATAGTGCGAAACATAGTGGCCGCCGTTCCAGGCCGCGCCGATCGCCGCGCCCCAGATCACTCCTGCGGCGAGCGCGGCGCCTGGCGCATACGGGTAGTAGTACGACGGATAGGGCGTCGGGTAGTAGCCCCAGTACGGCGCCGTCCCGTAGACGACCACAGTCGACGGATTGTATTGCGGCACGTAGATCACCTGCGGATCGGCCGGGACGATGGTGATGATCTCTTTTTCCACCTGCACGACCTGCTTGCCGTCGGACTTCAAATTGCCGGCGGCCTGCGCCTGGCGCCGAAAAACCTGAACGGCTTCCAGCACCGCGCCCGAATCGGCGACGACCGCTTCGCCCAGCGCGCTCGTCCAGTCGAGGTCGGCGCTCATCATCTTCACGACTTCCGGATAATTGAGCAGCGACTTCACCGCGTCGTCCCACTTGTCGTCGACGGGCAACTTGGGATCGCCCTTCCGCTTGTCGAGGTAGCGATCCGCCTGCACGAGCTGCAATGGATTGGTGGAGGCCGGCAGGATGATCGCGACCAGATCGTCCGGATAGAGCGCAATCGGTCCAACGAGCTTATCGAGAGCCTCCGAGGACTGCGGCGGCGCTGCGCCACCCGGCGCCGCCGGCGCCTGCGCGACCGTGTTCATCGCGAAGGCGAGCATGACGATCCCCGCCAGCGGTGCAAGCCAGCGTGACAGGCTGCCGCGATCCGCGGATGCGAAGGTACGAAGACTCTTCATATTGCGCGCTCCGATTCCTGAATGAGTTCTGCGCATCGTGTCGACCAACCATGGACTACCCGATGCGTCATATGACAGTGTACCCGCGGCCATCGAGGGACGCGGCGCGCGGTTTCGCGAACGCCGCCGGCTGCGGTGATTGCCCCCTGGCAGGATAGACTCATTGTGGGGCCCCCGACCACGTTAGATCCCGCGCACGCGATCAGGATGTTTCGGCGGGACTCGATCTAGTTCCGCTTTGCAGCGTCTCCATGATCGAATCCTTCCGCTTTTCGGTGCGTGCCCGCGGTCATCAACCGAGGCTATTTCTTCGCCGGCGCCGGTTCGACGGAAAGCGCGAGCGCCTCGGTGTACGTCACCTCGACCTGGTCGCCCTTCTTGACCACCTTGAACTGCTCCGGGTTCTGCACATTCAGCACCACTTCGTTGCCCTTGGGCCCCTTGAGCGTGATCGTGCTGGCTTTCGGATCGACTGCGACGACGTCGGCCAGCAGGGTCACCGTCCGCGCGCCGGCGACGGCGGGCTTCTCGCCCAGCTTCGCCTTCGCGGCTTCCTCACGCACGACAGCTTCGCCACCAGCGGCTCTGGTCTTCCGTAGTTCAAGCGTGAGCGCCTGGGCATAGCGCGCAACGACGAGGTCTCCGACCTTGATCTGGTCGAAGTTCTTGACCTGTTCTCCCGCGACGATGTCGACGACGTTGCCCTTCGGTCCTTTCAGCGTCACCGTGCGCGCCGCCTTGTCGATGGCGACGACCTGGGCGGATATTTCCACCGCGCCGACAATGGCCGCCTTGCCCGGCTCGCTCGACGCGGCAATGCCTCCCGTTGGGGCGGGCTGCTGCGCGAATGCGGTCGTGGCCAGCGCTGTTGCGATCAAAGTGATTGCGAATTTCGATTTGGTGCTCATCATTGACTCCGTCATTTCATGGGATGGTGTTGTGCAGGCGCGATGTGGCGGCTCGTAATTGTTGCCGGCAGTATTCGGTAGCCAAGGCACGGATCCGGCCGGACTCCTGGCCGAGACGGGACTCGACTTCATTCTGTTCGACAATCCCGACGCCCAAGTATACCTTTTGTGCAGGAACCACCTTCAGGGAACACGTCGACGAGAGCCACGCAATCCGGCGTTCGCGCATCACAATCCACCGCCCCAACGGTATTGCCACGCGACGCCGATCAGGTCGTAGTTGTTGCCGGTGCGCGCCGACACGCCGCTGCTGGCGTAGAACTTGAGCGAATTCGCCCGGTTCACCGGGAGCGCCAACGTTCCGCCGAGACGCCAGTTTTGCTGAAGGTCGTAATTGAGCACGCCATTGACCGTCGTGCGGCCGCCGGCGAAGTACGTGGCGTCGAACGACGCCCAGATACCAGAGCGAAAGCCGTAGATCAGATGTCCCTGCAGCGAATAGAGCGGTTCTTGCGAACGTGTATTGCCGCCGAAGAAATCGTCGTTCTCGGTAAAGAACGTGGCCGCCGCCTGGAGTTCCAGTGTCCACGGTCCAACGGCCTTCGACATTCCGATCTCCGGTTTGAATGACCAGCGGTTGGTGCCGATGTTGATGAGCTTGCTGGCGTCGTACTGACCCCAGGGCGGAATCACCCGCAGGCTGGCTCCGATGATCAGATCCTGCTCCCAATCGGCAAATTCCTTCAGCGTGAGCGCCGGTGCCCCATAGAAATTGATCGATAGCCGGAACGCCGGATTGGCGAAGCCAGCGACGGTCCGCTCCACCGGTTGACCCTGGTAGTCAGCCGTGCCGGACAGCCAGGTGTACGGCACGATCGCGTCGAACTTGGCCGACTTCCCCCACAGGTCAAGCACCGTCGCGTACGCCAGCACGGCGTTCGACGTATTGAGGTGCGCGTTGGTGATCGGCACCGCGGAATCGAACGACAACCCGCCTCGCGTGTAGGCGTAGGCCGCGATGAGAAAATTGACGCCGACCGGTGCGTTCGAATACGCGCGCGGCTCGATATCCTGCGCGCGCGCCGGCGATACGACGCACGCTACCATGCAGGAAACAACGACCGCCATGCTACGTATCAAGGATCGAATCGGACGCATGGCAGTCCTGCGATGCTGGATCATTCGATAATTTGCGCGCGACCTCGCTTGTCGACGTTGCGCCAAATCAAGGCAACTTGCGGTGAATCCTTTCAATTGCGCCAACGGTCTCCGTGTATTGCCCTTTCCTGCGCGCACTGCATTTCCGCCACCGCAAGTCGCCGGGGCGGGAGGCGCTCAGAACGTCACGCCGATCAATCCGACAAAGACCTGTTCGTTCGACCCCGGATTGAACCAGTAGCCGCCGATCGTGACGCGATCCCAGGTCACCTGTGCGAATGGCCCGCGTTGAATGTCACGTTCGTTGCCGTAGGTTCTGGTGCGCTGGCCGGCAATCCCGACGCGAAGCCATTCGACCGGCCGGAATCCCAACTCGCTCCAGGCGTAGACGTAGCTGTCGGTCCGCTCGCTGCTTGCGCGGACATACTCAGCCTCGACGTAAATGTCGAATTGCTTCCACGCCACGCTTGCCTCGAGCGCAGGTATGAACGCTTGTGTCGTGCCCCAAGCGCCGCCGAGCAGAGGCGTCAACTCCCAGGTGACCTCCTCCCCGCCGGAAAAATTCCAGCCGACAAAAGTCGAGCGCGCGCCGATCGACTCGTAGTTGTACCGTGCCTCGAGGTGCAGCGGACCGCGGTCGGCTGTCGCGATGGCCGACGTGTAGTTCTCGCCACCTCGAACGACGGTCGGATACGCGGTGAGCGCGAACTCCCACGAGGTTTTCTCGGCGGGGACGGCGGGACGCACGCTGCCGTCCTCCTCGCCGGCATGTGCCGTCGTGGCCATTGCGGCCGCCAGCACGGCGATGCCCCGCAGCGCGGCCTTCATCCGCCGAGCGCGTTGATCGCGACCACGAGTGCGGTGCCCAGCCCTGCCATCAGGAATCCGACTTTCCAGCTGCCGTAGCCAGCGTAACGCCCGAGCGCGAGTCCGCCAAGAAACAGCATGACAAGTGCGACGGCCCGGGATACGTTCTTCGCCGTCCCGACATCCTCGAACATCGCGAACGGCAGCACGACGGGAAAGGTGGCCGCGACGACGATCAGAAATATCGCCAGCGCAGCGATCAGGTCGCTCCGATTCAGTTTCGGTCGCGCCGGCAGCGAGATCAGCGCGACGATTCGCCCGCGCATCGCCTCGATCTCGGCCGACGAAACAAGACCCGCCGCGACCCGCGACAGCGACCGTTCGATGAGCCTGCGCCCGGTTTCCGCGTCCGGGGCACCTTGTACGGACCGGATCAGCGTGAGCAACCTGCCACGATCGGTGACGGTGCGCACCAGGTACATGACCGCGTCGACCAAGCCCCAGGCAAGGTTGCAGCCCAGCGCCGCGATGAACATCGTGCGGATCTGCGCGTCGCCCTGGTCCGCAACGGAGACCGCGCCCGTGAAGGTGAGCGCCATGAACAGACCGAAGAGCATTTCCGATACCCTGTCTACGGGATTCAGCACCGGTTCGCGGACGGCTTGCTCAGTGTGATTCATCTCATTCATTGCTATCCCCCATCGTTCGTGCATTCTGACGGCCGCTGCGCGGACGTGCAACACGACACGCGAACGTGACGAATCCCTAGAGACGACCACAGGAGATAGAATCAAGCATGGTCCCGCCGTTCGCCGGGGAACATGACCGCAATTGGTCTTGCATGGCACAAGGACAAAACGCGTGAACCAGCCTCCTGTAGCCACGACGGCAAGCGAGCCAGGCACCGCAACGTTGCGCTTCGACGTGGTCGCCGGCCTCACTGCCGCGGCGGTCGTTTTGCCCAAGGCGATGGCCTACGCGACGGTGGCGGGACTGCCGGTCGCAGTGGGGCTCTACACCGCGTTCATCCCGATGGCGATATACGCGCTGCTCGGCTCGTCAAGGGTGCTGAGCGTCAGCTCTACCACCACGCTGGCGATCCTGGCCGGCACGCAGCTCGGCCTGGCAGTCCCGGACGGCGACCCGGCCAAGCTCGTCACCGCGACGGCCACACTGGCCGCGCTGGTCGGCGCAATGCTGCTACTGGCGAGGCTCCTGAAGCTGGGGTTCGTGGCGAACTTCATTTCCACGCCGGTGCTGACGGGCTTCAAGGCTGGTATCGGCCTGGTGATCGTGCTGGACCAGTTGCCGAAGCTCCTGGGCATCCACATTACGAAACAGGGGTTCTTTCAGGACGTCCTCAGCATCGCGCACCATGTTCCCGAGACCTCATTGATCACTCTGGCGATCGCCGTCGCGACGTTTGCGGTGCTGATCGGAATGGAACGGCTGTGGCCGCATTCGCCGGCTCCTCTGGTCGCCGTTGGGGGCAGCATTGCCGCATCGTGGTTCTTCGGTCTGAAGGCCGCGGGAGTTTCGATCGTTGGCCTGATCCCGCAGGGCTTCCCGTCGCTCACGTTGCCGGATCTTGCGCTGATCGAGCAATTGGTACCGGGCGCGCTGGGGATCGCTCTGATGAGTTTCACCGAGACGATTGCCGCGGGCCGCGCCTTTGCCCGGCCGGGCGAACCTCCGATCAACCCCAACCGCGAACTGGTCGCCACCGGAGCGGCCAATCTGGGAGGCGCACTGTTCGGCGCCATGCCGGCAGGCGGCGGCACGTCGCAGACGGCCGTCGTGCGATCGGCCGGCGGATTGTCGCAGAAGTCGTCATTGGTGACCGCGGGCGCCGCGCTGGCGACGATGCTGTTGCTGGCGCCGTTGCTGGGACTGATGCCACACGCGACGCTGGCCGCAGTCGTCATCGTCTACTCGGTCGGGCTGATCCAGCCGGCAGAGTTTCGTGCCATCCGCAGCGTGCGCACGATGGAATTTCGCTGGGCGCTGATCGCATGTGTCGGGGTACTGGTGTTCGGTACGCTCAAGGGGATCGTGGTGGCGATCATCGTGTCCATGATCGGCCTCGCCAGCCAGACCGCACAGCCGCGCGTGTCCGTCATCGGCCGCAAGCGCGGGGCCGACGTGCTGCGACCGCTGTCGCCGGCACACATCGACGACGAGACGTTCGAGGGCCTGCTGATCGTGCGGCCGGAGGGGCGCCTGTTCTTCGTCAACGCGCAGTATGTGGCGGAACAGATTGACGCGCTGGTCGCGCAGCACAAGCCGCGCGTGCTCGCGGTGGACATGAGCCGGGTGCCGGATATCGAATACTCGGCATTGCAGATGCTGATGGAGGGCGAGCAACGCATGTCGGATAGCGGCACCGTGGTGTGGCTGGTGGGGCTGAACCCCAGCGTCCTCGAGGTAGTGCGCCGCGCCGGGCTGGACGAGCGACTCGGCCGCGAGCGGATGCTGTTCAACGCGCGTGCAGCGATCGAACGCTACCAGTCGCTGCAGACCAGGGCAGTCTCCTAGGAATCCGCGAGGCGCAGGCGACAGATGCGAACGGCACCATCCTCAGGGTCGGCCGCAATACTGAACCCGAGGCGGCGGGCGAGGCGCAGCATCGGCTGGTTCATCGCCAGCACGAAGCCTTCCATCTCCGTCAAACCGCGCGCCTTTGCCGCATTGATCAACGCTGCCAGGAGCTTGCTCGCAAGTCCCACGCCGCCGAACTCGGAGGCGACGCTGATGGCGAACTCGCAGATTTTGGGGTCATTCCCGACGAGATAGGTGGCGCTTCCCACAATGTCGATTCCGTCGGCCGCCGGGACCGTCGCCACGATTCCGATCCCGCCCTCGGGGAACGAGGCCAGCGCCTTCCGCACGCGCTCGAGGTTGGGCTCGCGAACAAAGCGCATGAAGCGCATGTAGCGGGCATCCTCGCTCATCCGGCTGAATGCCTGCACGAGTTCTGCCTCGTCCGCCGGGCGCATTGCACGAACGTGCACAGCGCGTCCGTCGCGCAACGTGATGTCGAGGTCTGCGAAGCCGGAATCCATTGTCGTTCTCCCTCGAAGCCGTGGCAAATTGATCCATGAACGGTGCGCTGGCCCGCCCTATGGGTCACCTCTGCCATATAGTCATTGACCGGAACCGCCAAGCCCAGAATACTCCGGCGTACCCGGCTGCGTCTCCCATCCATTTTTCGAGATCCGATCATGCCACGCGAAGTCACCCGCCCCATGCTGGCCGTGCTGTCAATCGGTGCGCTCATTGCAGCGTCGTTTTGGATAATGCGGCCGTTTCTGGTCGCGCTGATCTGGGCGACGATGATCGTCGTCGCCACCTGGCCGGTACTGCTATTGCTGCAACGCAGGCTGGGAGGCCATCGCACGCTCGCCATCGTCGTGATGACCATTGCCATGCTGCTGGTGTTCGTCCTGCCCTTCTGGGTCGCGATCAGCACGCTCGCCGAATACTCCGATGAGGTCGGAAACTGGACCAAGTCGCTGCACGAGGTGACGATCCCGCCGCCACCGGGGTTCATCGACGGCATTCCCGTGGTGGGTTCCAAGATTGCGGACGCGTGGCGAAACGCGGCGAGCGAAGGGTGGAGCGCCCTCATGGCGAAGCTGCAGCCCTATGTCGTCAAGTTCCTGCAATGGATGGCGGCCGAGGCCGGTACCGTCGGTATGCTGGTCGTCCAAATCGCGCTGACCATCGTCATCACGGCCGTCCTGTATGCCCATGGAGAATCTGCCGCGACCGGCGTGCGCCGATTCGGTCACCGGCTCGCGGGCGCGCGCGGCGAGCAATCCATCAAACTCGCCGGCCAGGCGATCCGCGGCGTCGCGCTCGGCGTCGTCGTGACGGCGCTCGTGCAATCACTGCTGGGCGGCGTGGGACTCGCGGTGGCGGGTGTGCCGTTCGCCGGTGTTCTTACCGTGGCGATGCTCATGTTCTGTCTCGCCCAGGTCGGTCCGCTGGTGGTGCTGGTGCCGGCCGTGATCTGGTTGTATTGGTCCGGCGACAATGTGTGGGGAACCGTGCTGCTCATCTGGTCGGGCTTCGTCGGGACGCTCGACAACTTCCTGCGTCCGTACCTGATCAAGAAAGGCGCCGACCTGCCGTTACTGCTGATTTTTTCCGGCGTGATCGGCGGGCTGCTGTCGTTCGGACTGCTGGGCATCTTCGTCGGCCCGGTCGTCCTTGCGGTGACCTACAAGCTGCTCCAGTCCTGGGTGAACGAGGCGGATGCTACCGACGTGCAGGGCGCAGATGCGCATGATGAACGCCACCGCGAGACCAGTGCGGCCAAGCACTGATCCGATTCCGGCGTAGCGTGGCGCCAATCCAGTCTGTCGCCCTAGCGCCGCTTGCACCACTGCAGGAATGCGATGATCGTCACGCCCAGTCCGAGCGCATAGCCGATCACCGCCGCCGTCACATCCGGCGGCGCGCGGTTGACGGTCGCGATCACGAGCGCCAGCCCAGGGTTGCGCATCGCCGCCGCGATGGCAGCGGCGGGTCGCACTTGGGAATCGCGCCAGGCAAACGCCGCGCCGACCGCGAGCGCGCCCAGGGTCAGTGCCACGCCCGCAATCGTCGGCGTCCAACCCACTGCGGCGATGATCGGCGGCATGTCGACGAGCACCAGGATTCCCAGTGCCAGCAGCAGGAAATTGCCAACCCGTCCCAGCGATCTCTCCAATCTTGCCGCGATGGCCGGGCGAACTGCGCGTAGTCCCGCGCCCAATGCCAGCGGGAGGAACTGGGCAAAGAAGACCTGGCGGCCGATGTGGAACGGCGTGACCGTGAAATCGGCGGCGAAGATCCAGTCCAGGATCACGATGGTCGCAGGCACTGTCAGCACCGCCAGCATCACGATCGCCAGGTGCAACGCAGGCGCGAACTCGCGGCTGCCGCCGGCATCCAGCGCGCGCCTCAGCGCGACCGGCGCACCCGGCGAAATCGCCATGAGGACGATGCCGACCGCGACCGGCCCCTTCAACCCAAACGCGTAGACCGCCAGCACGGCAAGCGCCGGCACCGGCACGACAACCGCGAAGGACACGGCAGCGAGCACGACGCGTCGCTCCAGCGCCGCCTTGATCTGTTCGCGCCCGAGCATCAACCCGATCGCGAACATGACGGCGAACACCGTCAGTGTCGCGAACACGCCGATCCATTGAAAGGGGATGAGCATCGAGCGTTTTGGAATGCGCCGTCCGGGATTCGGCTTCGAAGGGCGGCCCGCGAGTCGTCATGGGCGCGCTCCGCGCGGCGGACCGGTCACGGCGCATGCGAATGTTGACGATAACACGAGCGGGCAGGCGCCGGCGGGCCTCCGCGACGAATCGACAAATTCGGTGCGATGCGGTACAAATATCTGCTACCGTGGCATTGCTCGCCGGTCGCCGCTGGCAATGCCTTCTCCCTCCCCTTTTCGTCTGGAGTATCCGCCGATGAACACTGCGGATGGACCGTTTGTTCGCGCACCCGCTCGGCGGGCGCTCATCGGCGCGCTGCTCGCATCGCTCGTCCTGCTACCCGGCTGTGGCAAGGAGGAAAAGAAGGACGCGGTGCGGCCACCAACCGAAGTGAGCGCATTGACAGTCGTGACACGCGACGTACCGGTCAGCACGGTGTTTGTCGCGCAGACGCAGAGCTCGCAGGCCGTCAATATCGCGGCGCGGGTTTCCGGATTTCTCGACAAGCGCGTCTACACCGAAGGCTCCGTGGTCAAGGCCGGCCAGGTACTGTTCAGGATGGACCCAAAGCCGTTCCAGGCGCAGGTCGACGCCGCGGCCGCCGCGCTGCAGCGAAATCAGGCTGCAGAGGAAGTCGCCAAGGCCAATCTGGCCCGGACCAAGCCGCTTGCCCAGCAGAACGCGCTATCGCAGAAGGACCTGGACGACGCGCAGGGACAATACGAGCAGTCGGCCGCCGCGGTCTCGCAGTCGAAGGCGCAACTCGAATCGGCCCAGCTCGACCTTTCCTACACGACGATCACCTCGCCGGTCGACGGCGTCAGCAGCTTCGCGGCGGTCGCCGACGGCACCTACGTCAATCCGCAGAACAGCCAGCTGACGACCGTTTCAGTGCTGACGCCGATGTGGATCAACTTCAGCGTCTCCGAAAATGAAATGGAGCGCATCCGTGGTCAGGTGCAGAAGGGGCTGATTAGGATGCCGGACGGCAATCAGTTCGTCGTGGAGATCGAGCTCGTCGATGGCACCACGTTCCCGTACAAGGGCAGGATCACCTTCGCGGATCCATCGTATAACTCGCAGACGGGAACGTTCCTGATCCGCGCATCGGTGGACAACCCGAAAGGAGTGCTGCGCCCGAACCAGTACGTGCGCACGCGACTTCATGGCGCGATCCGGCCGAACGCGATCCTCGTCCCGCAGCGCGCGGTGCAGCAGGGAGCCAAAGGTCACTTCGTCTGGGTCGTGAACAAGGACGGGAAGGCCGAACTGCGGCCCGTGGTCGTCGGTGACTGGTACGGCGATTCGTGGTTCATCTCGCAAGGGCTCGCGGCGGGCGATCAGGTCGTCGTCGACGGCGCAATGCGACTGGCACCCGACGCGCCGGTCAAGGTGACGCCGTTCGTGATGAAGGTCGAAGCAGCGCCGATTTCGGCGCCGCCCGGCGCATCGCTGATCGTAAAATTCGCGACGGGCAAGGCCGCGCTCGACGCCGAGGCCCTCCGGCTGCTCAAGGGATTCGCGCCGGCGATGAAGGTCGGCCCCAATCCGATCGACGTGACCGGATTCGCTGACCGCACAGGCAATCACGCCGCCAACGTCGAGCTCGCCAAGCGGCGCGCAGAGGCCGTGCGCGACGTACTGCTCGCCGAGGGGATTCCTGCCGATCGCGTTCACCTGAAGCCGCCGCGGGACGTCACCGGCAGCGGCAGCGACGAGCAGGCCCGCCGTGTCGAACTCGCAGTCGGGAAATAGGCGCTCACGCTCATGTTCTCGCGCTTTTTCATCGAGCGACCGATCTTTGCCGCAGTCGTCGCCATCATTATCTGCCTGGCCGGCCTCGTCGCGATGTACGTGCTGCCGGTCCAGCAGTACCCGACGATCACGCCGGTGCAGGTCACCGTCTCCGCAACTTACCCGGGCGCCGATTCGAAGACTTTGGCGGACTCCGTCGCCGCACCCATCGAGGCGCAGATCAACGGCGTCGACAACATGCTGTACATGTCGTCGACCAGTTCGGCAACCGGCCAGCTCACGCTGACCATCTATTTCGCGCTCGAGACCGATCCGGACATCGCGCAGGTGCAGGTGCAGAACCGGGTCAACCTCGCGCTGCCGCAGCTGCCGACCGCGGTGACGCAGCAAGGCGTCTCGGTACAGAAGAAATCGTCGTCGATCATGATGCTGATCGGCGTATTCGGGAAGGGCGACCGCTATAGCTCCGACTACATCGCCAATTACGCGAATGTCTACGTCCTCGACGCGCTGAAACGCGTGCAGGGCGCGGGCCAGGCGCAGATCATGGGCGTACCTGACCAGGCAATGCGGATCTGGATGAATCCGGACCGGATGGCCTCGCTCGGCATCACGACCACCGACATCATCAATGCCATCAAGGCGCAGAACGCGCTGTTCGGCGCCGGGCAGATCGGACAGCAGCCGACCGCCGGCCCGGTCGAGCTGACCTTTCCCGTAGTCACGCAGGCGCCATTCACCGACCCGCGGCAGTACGAGCAGATCATCCTCCGCGCGAGCCAGGACGGCAGCGCGATCGTGCGGGTGGGCGACGTCGCGCGCGCCGAGGTCGGCCTGCGCCAGTACATCGTCGACTCCAAACTCAACGGCACGCCGACCACCTTCATCGCCGTATACCTGCAGCCCGGCGCCAACGGACTCAAGGTGTCGGCGGGGGTCCGCAAGACACTGGAGGAAATGAAGTCTCGTTTCCCGGAGGGCATGGACTACGTCGTCTCGCTCGACACCAATGACTTCGTCAAGCTGTCCATCGAGGAGGTGCTTCACACACTGCTCGAGGCAGTCGCGCTGGTCGTGCTGGTCGTCTATCTGTTCCTGCAGAGCTTCCGCACGACGATCATCTGCACCATCGCGATCATGGTCTCGTTGATCGCGACATTCGCGGGCATGCTCGCGCTGGGATTCTCGATCAACCTGATCACGCTGTTCGGCCTGGTGCTCGCGATCGGCATGGTCGTCGACGATGCGATCGTCGTCGTCGAGAATGTCGAGCGCAACATGCACGAGCATCATCTTGCGCCGAAAGAAGCCACGATCAAGTCGATGCGGGAGATCTCGGGCTCGCTCGTCGCCGTTGTGCTGGTGATGGCTTCGGTGTTCGTCCCGGCGGCGTTCCTGCCCGGCACCACGGGCCAGCTGTACAAGCAGTTCGCGGTCACGATCGTGATTTCGGTGGCGGTATCCGGATTCCTCGCGCTGACGCTGACCCCGGCGATGTGCGCGGTCATGTTGAAGCACAACCCTCCACCACAGCGCGGGTTCTTCGCGTGGTTCAACCGCCAGGTCGACGCCGTGACCCGCGGCTTCGGGCACGCCGTCGAGTTCGTGATCAAGCGCGCGGTGATCGCGCTGGTGCTTTTCGCCGTGTTTCTTTACGCCATCTATCACCTGTTCACCGTGCTGCCGACGAGTTTCGTTCCGAACGAGGACCAGGGCTACGTGATGGCGGCGATCATCATGCCGGAGGCTGCGAGCATCGACCGCACGCAGGCGGTGGCCGAGAAGGTCGACGCGATCTTCGCGAAGATTCCCGGCGTGGCGACGCGCTCGATGATCACCGGCTACAGCCTGCTCGACAGCGGCTTCAAGACCAATGCCGGCACGTTCTTCGTTACCCTCACCGATTTCAAGGAACGCTACGCGTCGACCGAGGCCGCGCGCGCACAGAATGCGCGGGCGGTGCTCATGAGGCTCAACCGCGAGGCCCAGGGCATCGAGGGGGCGATTGTCGTCCCGATCGCGCCGCCGCCCATTCCCGGCATCGGCACGACCGGCGGCTTCGAATTCTGGATCCAGGACACGGGAGCCGGCGATCCTTCGCAGCTCGATCAGGTTACGCAGGATTTCCTGAAGAAAGCGCGGACCAACCCCGAGCTCGCGAGCCTGTACTCCACGTTCCGCGCCAACACGCAGCAGTTGCGTGCGATAGTCGATCGCGACAAGGCCACGCTGCTCGGCGTCCAGGTGGAGGACGTCTACAGCGCGATCCAGGCGCAGTTCGGCTCGCTGACCGCCAGCCAGTTCAACCAGTTCAGTCGCGTCTGGTGGGTGATCGTCCAGTCGGATGCCAAGTACCGGCAGAGTCCCGAGGACCTGACGCGTCTGTACACGCGCTCGAAGGACGGCCATATGGTGCCGCTGTCGGCATTGGTCACGACGCAATGGGTCGCGGGTCCGGACCTTTTGCCGCATTTCAACGGTTTTCCCGCGGCGAAGATCAACGGCAATCCGGCGCCGGGATACAGCTCGGGCGATGCTATCGCCGCGATGGAAGCGACGGCGAAGGATGTGCTGCCGTCGGGCTACACGTTTGCCTGGTCCGGCCTCGCATTCGAGGAGAAGAAATCCGGCGGCACGTCGATGATCGCGTTCGTCTTCGGCCTCATCATCGTGTTCCTAGTGCTCGCCGCGCAATACGAGTCGTGGACACTGCCGGGAGCAGTGATGTCCGCCGTGCCGTTCGGCATCCTCGGCGCACTGGTGACCAACTGGGCGCGGGGGCTGGAGAACGACGTCTATTTCCAGATCGGCCTGCTGGTGCTGATCGGACTCGGCGCGAAGAACGCCGTGCTGCGCGTTTCCGCCGCCGTCGAATTCCGGCATCAGGGCAAGTCGATCATGGAAGCAACCGTCCTGGCGGGCGAGCAGCGGCTGCGTCCGATCATCATGACCTCGCTGGCGTTCGCGATGGGCTGCCTGCCGTTGGCACTCGCCCTGGGTGCCGGCGCGAACGCGCGGCACTCGATCGGCACCGGGATTATCGGCGGCATGCTTGGCGAGACCACGCTCGCGATGCTCTACGTACCACTTCTCTTCTATCTGTTCGATCAGTTCGCGGAAGGCAAGGAAAGGGACGCGCCGAAAACTGCACCGAACGCTGCGGTCGGTGACGATGGCATCGTTCCCGTGCCTCACGCGCCCCAGGACGGCCACTAGGATGAACACTACCTTCATCACGGCCATTGCTTCTGCCGCGTTGCTCGCCGGCTGCGCTCTGGGGCCCGATTATTCACGCCCGAAGGTCGATGCGCCCGCCGCCTTCCGCTTCGAGCCCGCCACGGTAGCGGAAACGGCCAACACCGCGTGGTGGAAGCAGTTCGGCGATCCCGTGCTCGACCAGCTGATCGACACCGCGCTCGCCAACAACCTGAACGTCAAGATAGCCGCCGCCAACGTCGAGCAGTCGTTGGCCGTGATCACCCAGACGCGTTCGGCGCTGTTCCCGCAGGTCGGCTACGCGGCCAACGCGGAACGGGCAAAGGTTCCCAACACCGGTGTCGTCGCGGTGGTTCCGAACTATCCGAATCCGCAATCGGCGTACCAGGCGCTGCTCACGGCGAGCTGGGAAATCGACCTGTGGGGGCGCATCCGGCGCCTCTCCGAGTCGGCGCGGGCGAACATGCTCGCCACCGACGAGGCCCGCCGCGGCGTGATCCTGACGCTGGTCAGCACGGTCGCAGTGGACTACCTCACGCTGCGCGGTTTGGACGAGCAGCTCGCGATTGCCAAGAGCACGCTCGGCACGTACGACGAGTCGGTGAAGCTGTACCAGCTGCAGTTCAAGTACGGACAGACCTCGCAGATGACCGTCGCGCAGGCACAGTCGCAGTACGAGACCGCCGCGGCGCAGATTCCCCAGATCGAGTCGCAGATCGCGCAGACCGAGAATGCGCTGTCGGTCCTGCTCGGCCGCAACCCCGGCTCCATCCCCCGCGGCAAGTCGATCTACGATCTCGCGCTGCCATCGGTGCCCGCGGGCGTCCCTTCAGAGTTGCTCGAACGTCGGCCCGACCTCATGCAGGCCGAAGAAACGTTAATCGCGGCCAACGCCCAGATCGGCGCGGCGAAGGCGCTCTATTTTCCGACGATCTCCCTCACCGGTGCGCTCGGCAGTTCGAGCACGGACCTGTCGAACCTGTTCAAGGGACCGGCGCGCGTCTGGAACTACGCGGGTCAGGCCCTCGGACCCATCTTCACCTTCGGGGCGGTCAGCGGCCAGGTGGCGCAGTCCGAAGCCGCACAACAGGCGGCCCTGCTCAATTACCAGTTCTCGATCCAGAACGCGTTTGCCGATGTCGATAACGCGTTGATCGCCAACCAGAAGCTCAAGGACCAGCTCGCGGCGCAGGAGCGCCTGGTCGCGGCGCTCAAGGATTACGCGCGCCTGGCGAAGATGCAGTACGACGGCGGGTACACGGCGTACTCGACAGTGCTGCAGGCCGAACAGACATTGTTCCCGGCCGAGCTGACGCTTGCCGCCGTACGCGCGTCGGTATTCTCGTCGGCCGCCAATACGTACAAAGCGATGGGTGGAGGCTGGGTCACCGCGGCGGACACGCTCACGACGGGCACCGCGCCTACGCCGACCAACGAACTCGGAACCGGACCGCCGCCGCTGTTCTAGTGTGCGGGCAGCTCGGCTGCGGTCAGGTCCCGCGCCAGCTCCGCGAGGATATCGGACAGCGCCGAATTGAGCGCGGTTACGTACGCATCCGTGCTCGAGGTGGCGAACGCGATGCGCTTTGCGTAGGCTCGCGACCACACCGGCGCGCTCGCGCCGCCGTCGTCGCGCGACAGGAAATACGTGATTTCCAATACCGCCGCCGGCTTGGCGGCATCGCGCGCATCGGCATGCAACGCGCCAACAAAGCCATCGAGGACCCAGTCCGCGTCAACCACGACGCCGGGCCGCGTGACGACGGTGAAGACTTTCCCGCGGACGAGTGCCTGCGCTGTCACATCCGCGATCATGACGCCTGGCGCCACGAAAAATTCGTGATAGAAGTCGGAAGCAAACATGAATTCCGAATCGCGCACGACGAACGAGCGGCCGCGAAACGGTGCCGCGACATTGACGGTGCCCATGCGCAGCGTGCCTGCCTGCATTTTCGTGGCCGGCGCAGGAAGCTTGGGATCGAGCAGGTAGGTCTGCTTGACCAGGGCGGGCCGGGTCAATCCGCAACCCGCCGCGAACACCGCTGCCGACAGCGCCAGGATCAGCGCCGCTCTGCGGCCCGAGTTGGGCTCGATGTTGCCTCCGATGTTGCCTCCGATGTTGCGTTCGATGGTGGGTCGATCGGAATTCATGGCTTGCGCTCCAGCGGAGGCGGCGGCGCACCGAAGAAGAGGTTCGCCGGATAGCGCTTGGTCTCCTCGGTCAGGTCGCGCAGGTTGTCGGTGATCTGGCGCAGATTTTCGATCGACGACGCAAGGTCCGCCTCGCCTCCGCCAAGGATGCGGTCGAGCCGGGTCATCGTGCGCTCGAGATTGGCAAGCGCCCTGGCGAGATTCGGGTCCGTGACCAGGTCCTTGACCCGGGCCATCGCGGCCCCGGCGTCGTCCGGCAGTTTCTGCAACGACGGATTGGTCAGCATCTTCTTGAGCTCGGCGTTGGACGCACGCATTTCGGTCAGCAGTGCGACGCCCTCGTCCGACAGCTTCTTGGCCGCGATGCTGTCGAGCGTGCTTTCGACCTTGTCGAGTACGCGTACGCTGCGCTGGGAAAGCGCTTTGGTGTCGATGGCGTCGATGCGTGTGTTGGTGGTCACCAGCAATTTGTTGAGATTGGTCAGTGTCCCCTCGATGTCCCACTTGTGCAGTCGGTCGAAGAGTTCCTGCGCCGCGTTGACAAACGTCAATACCGTCGAAGGTCCGCTGGGAATGTAGACGTTGTCAGGCTTCCAGTCGAACTGCAGCAGCGGCGGCGGCGGGTCCATGTAGTCGAGTTCGAGGAAATTCGTGCCGGTGATTCCCAGGGGTGCCAGGCGTATCCGGAGGCCCTTTTCGACTTCCAGCTTCGCACTGTTTTCGTCGGTGAGGTCGCCCGTTGCCGCGCGGCCTCCGAGCAGCTTGGGTTCGATCTGGGCTTCCACGAGGACGAAGCGCGCGCGTTGCGACATCGGCTTGTCCTGCTGGTACCTGTTGTACGTGAAGCCGATCCTCGTGACCTCGCCGACGACCACGCCGCGGTATTTGAGTTTCGAGCCGATGTCCAGGCCCTGCACCGATTCGTTGAAATACGTCTCGATCGTGAGCTTGGGCTGGAACCAGCGACCCGAACCGATCACGACTAGCAGGATGACGCCCGCGATGATCGCGCCGATCACGAACAGGCCGAGCTTGAAGTAGTTGGCTTTGAGGCTCATCGGCCGGCTTTCACGCTGCTACGGGTTCGGCTTCACGGCGGAAGAAAGCGCGCACGCGGGTGTCGTCGCTCTCATCCCGCAGCTTGCGTGGATCGCCCTCGGCAATGATACCTTTGGCACGGCGATCGAGCAGGATCACGCGGTCCATCGCGACGAAGGCGCTGCCCAGGTCGTGGGTGACGATGACGAACGTCACGCCGAGACTCTCGGAGAGCCGGCGGATGGTCGCATCGAGGGACGCCGCGGTGATCGGGTCGAGCCCCGACGATGGTTCGTCGAGAAACAGGATCGACGGATCGAGCGCCATCGCGCGGGCGATGCCGGCACGCTTCTGCATGCCACCGGATAGCTCGGCTGGCATGTGTCCTGTGAAACCCTCGAGACCGACCAGCTCGAGTTTCATTCGCGCAATGAGGTCGATCGCGTCGTCGGGCAGGTCGGTCCAGACCTCGAGCGGCAGCCGCGTGTTCTCGAGCAGCGTCATCGAACCGAACAGCGCGCCGGACTGGTACATCACGCCGAACTTCCGGCGGATCGCGAGCAGGTCGGGACCATCGGCGGTCACGATGTCCGTGCCATCGATCCACGCCTGTCCCGCAAGCGGCGGGATGAGACCGATCATGTGCTTCAACAGCGTGCTCTTGCCGCAACCCGATCCGCCGAGGATGCCAAACACCTGGCCGCGGGCAACGTCGAAGTTGACGCCTTCCAGTATCGCCGGAAAACCTTCGTAACCGGCGTCCATGGCGAGCACCCGGATGATCGCACCGTTATCGTTGTTCACGGGACCCCCACGCGCACTTCGTTCGCTGCCCCCAAGGGGGAGCGATTCCGTGCGGCCTCCTTGAGCTCGCGGGACCTCCCAAGCAATCCCCTGTCGGCCGCCGCCAGCACTCGCGGACGCGCGCTGCGCGCCTTGGCTTCGCCCCGCTCGTGCAGGCGTCCTCGGGTCGGCCGGCGGCGCTCATATATTCAACATGTAATACACGACCGCGAAAATTCCGTCGACGACCACAAGCAGGATGATGCCCGAGACCACTGCCTTGGTCGCGGAATCGCCGACCGCCGACGCTCCCGCCCCCGTCTGCAATCCGCGCAGGCATCCGATTCCGGCAACGAGGATCGCAAACACGAACGACTTGACGAAGCCCGCCAAGAAGTCCGTCATCGTGACGGCGGAGTCCACTTCCTTCAGGAACGTGACGACCGGGATGGAGAACGAACGCATCGTGATCGCGCCGCCGATCAGTCCGACTAGGTTCGCGAAGAGCGTCAGCAGCGGCGTCATCAGCACCGCGGCGATGATCCGCGGCGTCACGAGGAAGCGAACCGGATCGAGTCCCATGGTCGTCAGCGCGTCGACCTCCTGATTGACGCGCATCGTGCCGATTTCCGCGGCGAACGCGGCGCCCGAGCGGCCCGCGAGGAGGATCGCGGTCATCAATGGCCCAAGTTCGCGCAGCATCGACAGTCCGATGAGGTCGGCCACGAAGATCTCGGCGCCGAACCGCTTCATCGGCACGGCCGACTGGAACGCCAGGATCATGCCGAGCAGGAACGAGATCAGCGCGACGATGGGCAGCGCATCGGCGCCGACCTGTTCGCAGATTCTCCATACATCGCGCCAGCGCACCGACGCGGGGTCGCGGACGGCATGCACGAGCGCCGCCGTGGTTTCCCCCACGAACGTGACCTGCGTGCGGATGTCGCGCCAGACCGAATAGGCGGCGCGCCCGAGTTCCTCGATCGCCGGTCCGCGCGGCGGCTCGGGGTCGAGATCATGCTCGAGAATTTTGGGGTCGAATTGCTTGAGCAGGACCTGGAACGCGGGCTTCAGGTTGGCAATTTCGACAGGTGGGTCCTGGTGCCTGCGCAGGAGTTCGACGAAGAGCGCGATTCCGGCGCCGTCGCAGTAGTCGACGCCACTCGCGTCGACGACGACGCGCTTCGTCGGCGCGTCGGCCACTGCGCGGCGCACCGACTCCCACAATCTGGTTACCGATTCCGAATCCAGGCGGCCGGACAAGGCAAGCACGCGTTCGCCGTCGGAAGCGTCGGATATCGCCAGGACCGCGGTGGTCATGACCTGCCAGGCGGAATCAGGGGTTGAGAAGCTCGAGCTGGTTGCCGAAGACGCGAACGCGATCGCCTTCCTGGACGAACGGCTCGTAGGAAAGATTGACGACGCGCGGCGGTCCGCGGTCCATCTTGACGGTGACATCCCACCGTTGCCGCTGGTATTCGTTGGGCTTCTGCGCATAGGCCGCGCCGCCGGCAGCGCCGACCACGACCATGCCACGATTGCTGAAGCCCGGACCAATCGAAAGCATGGTCGCGCTTCCCGGCTGCCCGGTCGGCCCTCCACCGACGGCGCCGGCCTCGGGCATCGAGCCTAACGGTGTCCATTGCTGCCGCACATTCACCGGAGTGATCGACTGCACCGTGCCGCAATTGCCGCAATCCGCAGCGCCCGGCGCGCCCTGCGCCCATGCAGGAAGCGCAAACCCCAAGGCAACGGCGACTATCGCAACGATGACTGCGCGGACCATCAGTCTGGGAGTGAATTGAGGTAGAACATGGCATTGAGCAGTGGCCCGGGCCGACCGAGCGGCGCCAGCCACTTCACGTACACGGCGTCGATTTCGCCGGATTTATAAAGGCCAACAATCGCGCGATTGACCGCCAGGCGGAAATCCGGATCGTCGCGGCGAACTACCAGCGCATAGGGCTCGAACGAGAAATCCTGGTTGATGAGTTCGAGGTCGTCGTTCCCCTGCGCGAGCTTGATTCCCGCCAGCACCACGCGGTCGGACGCGTAGGCATCCGCCTTGCCCGCAAGCAGCAGTGTCGCACCCTCCGCGCTCGACTTGACGGGCACGAATTCCGCGGTCACTTCGATGATCTTGAGCGCTCGCTGCAGCGCGGGTTCGGTGGTAGTGCCGGGGATGACGGCGATCTTCTTGCCCTTGAGGTCGGTGAGCCGCGCCAAGTGGTCCTTTTCCCGCACCAGCACGCTGCCACCATCGACGAAAATGGGCACCGAAAAATCGACGCGTTCCATTCTGGCCAGCGTGATCGTCGTCGTGCCGCACTCGGCATCGGCCTGGCCCGAAGTCACCGCGTCGAGTCGGCTTGCCGCATCGACCGGCCGCCATTCGACTTTCAGCGCCGGGATGGACAGCGCCTTGCCGATGGCCGCCGCCACCCTTTCGCACAACTCGACGGAATAGCCCTGCGGCCGCCCGTTGCGTGCCTTGAAGGAAAAGGGGGCCGCGCCGTCGCGATAGGCGAAAGTCACGGCGCCGGTCGCCTTGATCCGGTCCAGCGTCGGCGACGCCGCGGCGGCAATACCGGCAATTCCCGAGGCCGCGATGGCGCACAGGAAATATCGAAGCAAATGGTTGACGATTGACAAGGGTCGGCGAAAATTGAGTTTTCGGAACAAAGTCTAGCACGCAGAATGTGCGTACTCTCCCTGTGGCTCGCATGGGTACGCCTGGTGTAAAATGCGATGTTCCCGGCAGCACTCTGGTCCATTGGCGCCGCTGCTCGATGGGCGTCCTTCGGCATACCCCGCGGCGTGCCGCCATGTACCTGCCCAGTGCGATCCCGGAGTAACCAGGACAACCGTTGAACAGGAATCGAATTCCTGCTTAAGTCACAGGCGCAGATTTGCGACTGACCCCGCGGCGCACGCGCCGCCTATGTAGAGGAGAAATTCATGAACCAAGCATTCAAACGCATGACCGCCGCCGCCTTCGTGGCGCTGGCTTCGGCCGCGTTCCTGGCGGCTCCGGTGCAAGCACAGACCGAGCAACAGAAGCTCGTCAATGATTCCAGCAAGACCCTGTCGAATTTCCTGCGCGATCCGGACATGACTTGGCTGCAGAACAATATCGGCCGCGCAAAGGCGGTCTTGATCGCCCCCCAGATCGCCAAGGCGGGTTTCATTTTCGGTGGTTCGGGCGGACGCGCGGTGCTGCTTGCGCGTGACGCGACCTCGGGCAAGTGGGCCGGTCCGGCGTTCTACACGATGGCCACGGCGAGCGTCGGCTTCCAGGCCGGCGTTTCGGTTTCGGAAAACGTCACGCTGGTCATGACGGAAAAGGCGCTCAATTCGCTGTTGTCCAGTTCGGTCAAGGCGGGCGGAGACGCCAGCGTCGCTGCAGGTCCCGTGGGTGCGGGCGCCAAGTCGGACGTCGTTGCCGACCTGGTCACTTTCAGCCGCGCCAAGGGCGTCTACGGTGGCCTCAATCTCGACGGCACCGTCATTGCGCTGGCCAATGACTGGAACAAGGCGTACTTCGGCAAGGACGTGCTCCCGCCGGACATCCTGATCCGCATGACCGTGCACAACAAGCAGGCGGACGCGCTGCTGGCCCAGGTGACCAAGGCCACCAAGAAGTAGTTGATCTGCGATTGCCACGCAACGGCAGAGGGCCCCGCGTGGGGCCCTTTGCCGTTTCTGGCGAATATATCTTGCTGATGCGTTCCGCTGCATAAGGATGAAAGTGTGGTTCAGCGCAACTTGGCGTACTGTCGTCGGCCGACCGATTGCTACGACCGCATCCGACCCTCTCCCGCCATTCGCCGTCTTCGAAAGCAGACGGTCAGCTACTGAATCAGATCATCCGCGCGCAGGAGTAGCGCCTGAGGAATCGTCAGGCCGATCGCCCTTGCGGCCCTCATGTTGATGGCGAGCTCGAACTTGGTCGGCCGCTCGACCGGCATATCGGAAGGCTTGGCACCCTTGAGAATACGATCAACGTAGCTGGGGATGCGTCGTTGGATATCCCTGGGATCCGCGCCGTAGGACATGAGCAGGCCGAGTTCCATCAATGCTTTATGCGTAGTTATTGACGGAATCCGCTGCCGGATCGCCAGGTCGCCGATGCGCTTTGCGCTGGTATTGGTGATCACGGACGGGAGCACGACGAGCGCCCCTGGACGGGCCCGTGCTATCGCCGCCAAGGCAGGTTCGACGTCCGCAAGGCTGGCCATGGGCACCGGCAGAACCTTCAGCTTCAGGCCGCGGGCCGCCGCTTCCGTTTCCCTGAAGAGAAGCGCAGATCCAGGATTGGACGGGCTCCAGATGACGCCGACGTCGGCAAGTGCCGGGACGACATCCAGCAACAGTTGAAGTAGCTTCGCCACGTGGTCGGATTGCGCCAGGGTGATCCCCGTGACGTTGCCGCCCGGCCGCGCGAAACTCGCGACCAGTCCTTCCTCGACCGGATAGCTGGGCCCGCTGAACACGATCGGGATCGACCGGGTCGCGTCCTTCAAGGCCTTGGTCGCCTCGGAACCACCGACGACGATGACATCGAGATTGAGTCGCACGAATTCCGCGACCGCTTCGCGTAGCCTCTCAGGATTCCCTTCCCACCATCGCCACTCGATGACAGCGGTGCGACCCTCGACATAGCCCAGTTCCCGCAAGCCCTCGCGCAGGACCTCCGTGCCGGTGCCCGCTTTCAACGGGGACAGGATACCAATGCGTGGCAGGCGGGCCGCTTGCTGTGCCTCAGCGGCGAGCGGTGCGGCAAGAATTGCTCCGACGGCGATCAGGAAGTCCCGGCGCGGGACACGGCTCATGGTTTTCCTTTCCCATAAAGACCGCCGGGAAGTCTACGCTTGATGGACTACTGTGGGTCGATTGTGCCATCCAACGACCGCTATTGGTAACATCCCTGTAGGGCTGGTCGTGGCCGTTCTTGATGTTACCCACGAACGGTGGACAGTCCATCGCGGGCTAATGGCTCCTGCTGGGTGCGCCACGAAGGCAAATCCATTTGCGGCAGCCTTTTTCGACAACCCGCTAGGTCGAGGTTGCTGGCAGAATGGGCAGGCATTTCGTGCGTCGAGGGCTTGCCATGCCGAGAAGTTCGCTGCGTTTTCTGTTGAACGGCGACATCGTCGAAGTCACGACGGCACCCGCGCAGACGACGCTGCTCGAATACCTGCGCGACGAGCGCCGCCTCACCGGCACCAAGGAAGGTTGTGCCGAGGGCGACTGCGGCGCGTGCACGGTCGTCCTGGCGGAACCCGATGGCGCAAGCGGCCTCACGTGGAAACCCGTCAACGCATGCATCCGGCTGCTGCCTTCCGTCGCCGGCAAGGCCGTCTACACCGTCGAGAGCCTGCAATCGGCAGAGGGGACGCCGCACCCGGTGCAACAGGCGCTGGTCGAATGCCACGGCTCGCAGTGTGGCTTCTGCACGCCCGGTTTCGCGATGAGTCTGTTCGGCCTCTACAAGAATGCGTACCGGCCGACTCGAGCGGCCGTCGACGACGCGCTGTCGGGTAACCTCTGTCGCTGCACTGGCTATCGACCCATTGTGGCCGCCGCCGAGCGCATGTACGACCTCGACGCCAACGGCAATGCACCGGTCGGCTGGCGCGGTCCCGGCATCGCCGCGGACGGCAGCCGACGGGCCAGCGTCGACGAAGAGAGGATCGCCATACAACTCGGCGCCATCAACGGCGCAGTCGGGCTGGAATATGAGACAGACGGTCGGACCTGGTTCGCCCCTCGCTCCCGGGATTCGCTGGCCGCGATCTGCGCTGCACATCCGGCCGCCCGCATCGTCGCCGGCGCGACCGACGTCGGCCTGTGGATCACCAAGCAACACCGCGATCTCGGCGACATCGTGTACATCGGCGATTGCGACGACCTGAAGGCGATTCGCGAAGACCACGACGCGCTGGAGATCGGCGCAGCCGCGACGCTCGAGAATGCATTCGCCGCGCTCGATCGCGAATGGCCGGAGCTGCGCGAGGCATGGCTGCGTTTTGCCTCCGTGCCGATCCGCAACAGCGGCACGCTGGGTGGCAACGTCGCCAACGGGTCGCCGATCGGAGACTCGATGCCCGCACTGATCGCGCTCGGCACCACGGTGGTATTGCAGAAGAACCAGGCGACGCGCGATTTGCCGCTCCAGGATTTCTATCTCGCATACCAGAAAACGGCGCTGGCGCCGGGAGAATTCGTCGCTGCGATCCGAGTCCCGCGTCGCGAGGGCGGATTGCTGCTGCGCGCCTACAAGATCGGCAAGCGCCACGACCAGGACATTTCGGCGGTCTTTGCGTGTTTCGCGTTGACGGTTGCGAATGGGCGCATCGCCTCGGCACGCTTGGGCTGCGGCGGCGTCGCGCCCATTCCGAGCCGCGCAACGGCTACGGAGGCGTTGCTTGTCGGCCGTGGATGGGATGATGTGACGGCCGAAGCGGCCGCGAACAGTCTGGAAACCGAATTCACGCCTATCGATGACATGCGCGCTTCCGCTACCTATCGGCGCCGGGTGCTCGCCAACCTGATGCGCCGCTTCCACCTGGAAACATCGGGGGTGTCCATCGCCACGCGCATCGATGACGCGCGGGTCTCCTTGGTGGAGTAATCGGATGAACGCCGCGCATCCTCCGCACGACACCGTCGATCGTGGCGCGGACGCGGGTTCGAATGTCGTCGGAACCGGCGTGCCTCACGACTCCGCAGCGCTGCATGTATCCGGCGCGGCAGATTACACCGACGACCTGCCGGAACCGCGCGGCACGCTGCACGTCGCGTTGGGCGTGAGTCCCGTTGCGCATGGTCGCCTCAAGGCTCTCGACCTGGCGGCGGTGCGCACAGCGCCGGGTGTGGTCGACGTCGTCACCGCTGCCGACATTCCCGGCGAAAACGACGTCGGCCCAATCCAGCACGACGATCCAGTCTTCGCCGCAGACCTCGTGCAATTCGTCGGACAACCGGTGTTCGCCGTGGCCGCGACCAGCGTGAATGCTGCCCGCCGTGCCGCGCTGCTCGCACGTTTCGATATCGAGCCTTTGCCGCCCATCCTCACAATCGACGATGCGCTTGCGGCGGAATCCTGGGTCCTGCCGCCGGTGCACGTGACGCGCGGTGACGCCGCGGCTGCGATCAAGGCCGCGCCCCATCGGCTGCAGGGGTCCGGGCGCTCCGGCGGCCAGGACCACTTCTACCTCGAAGGCCAGATCGCGCTCGCCGTGCCGCGCGAACGCGGCGGCATGCAGATCTACACGTCCACGCAGCACCCTGGCGAAGTGCAGCAGATGGTCGCGCGCACGCTTGGCGTCAGCGCGCACGATGTGGTGGTCGAATGCCGGCGCATGGGCGGAGGCTTCGGCGGCAAGGAAACGCAGATGTCGCTGTTCGCGTGCGTCGCCGCCATTCTTGCGCGGCGCAACGGCCGCGCGGTCAAGCTGCGCCTCGACCGCGACGACGACATGCGCTCGACGGGCAAGCGGCACGCGTTTCAGTACGCCTGGCAGGTGGGCTTCGATGACCACGGCCGCATTCTCGGTCTCGACCTCACGCTCGCCTCGCGCTGCGGCTTTTCGGCGGACCTGTCGGGACCGATCAACGATCGCGCGGTCTTCCACTCGGACAACGCCTACTGGCTGCCCGATGTCGCGCTGCATTCGTACCGGTGCAAAACAAATACGGTTTCCGACACTGCGTTCCGCGGTTTCGGCGGTCCGCAAGGCATGTTTCCAATCGAAATGGTGATCGACGAAGTCGCGCGCGCACTCGGCCGCGATCCGCTCGACGTGCGCCACGCGAATTTCTACGGCAAGGTCTCGGACAACGTCGCCCCCTACGGCATGGTAATCGAGGACAACATTGCGCCCGAACTCGTCACTCAACTCGAGACCACGTCGCGGTACCGTGTACGGCGCCGTGAAATCGCGGCGTGGAACCGCGCCAGTCCGGTGATCAAGCGCGGGCTGGCACTGACTCCGGTCAAGTTCGGCATATCGTTCACCGCCACGCATTACAATCAAGCGGGCGCGCTGCTGCATCTCTACAGCGACGGCACGCTGCTCCTCAACCATGGCGGCACGGAAATGGGCCAGGGTCTGTTCACCAAGGTGGCGCAGGTCGTCGCGCAGGAACTGGGCGTCCCGATGGCGGCGATCCGGGTCTCGGCCGCCGACACGAGCAAGGTGCCCAATGCGTCGCCCACCGCCGCCTCCTCCGGCAGCGACATCAACGGCATGGCTGCGCGCAATGCCGCGCGCGAACTTCGGCTGCGCCTCGCTGCCTTCGCCGCGCGCAAATTCGATTGCGACGCCGAAATCGTTGCGTTCACGGACGGCATTGTCCACGCGGGCCGGCATTCCCTGCCATTTGCCGAACTCGCGCGCATGGCGTACTTCGCGCGCATTCAACTGTCGGCCACCGGTTTCTATGCGACACCGAAGATCCACTACGACCGCAAGACGCTGTCCGGGCGCCCGTTCTTCTACTTCTCCTACGGCGCTGCGGTGACCGAAGTGGCGATCGACCTGCTTACCGGCGAGCATCGGATGCTTGCCGTGGACATCCTCCACGACGTCGGCAATTCGCTGAATCCGGCCATCGACCGCGGGCAGATCGAGGGCGGCTTCATCCAAGGCTGGGGCTGGCTGGCGATGGAAGAGCTGTGGTGGAACGATCGGGGAGAACTCCAGACACATGCGCCTTCGACGTACAAGATTCCGACGTCGCGCGATGTCCCGTCGCATTTCCGCATCGATTTCTACAACGAGGCCAATCGCGAGGACACCATTCATCGCTCGAAGGCCGTCGGCGAGCCGCCGTTCATGCTTGCGCTGTCGGCATTCCACGCGCTGCGGGATGCGATCGCCAGCGTGACGGACTATCGACACTCTCCCCGGATGGATGCGCCGGCCACCGATGAGCGCATCCTCGCTGCCGTCGACGATATTCGGAGCCGGGCATGACGATAGGGGTCACATGACGAAGTGGGTCATCGATCTCGCGCACGAGTTGGCCCAGGGTCGGCGCGCGGTGATCGTCACCGTCGCGCACGCCACGGGCTCGACGCCGCGTGAAGCCGGAGCGACCATGGTCGTCACGCAGAACGGCCTGCACGGGACCATCGGCGGTGGACATCTCGAGTTCGAAGCACTCCGGATCGCCCGCGATGCACTGGCCAATGCCGAGACACACACGTCCACCTGGATCGTCCGCTTTCCTCTGGCGGCGCGCCTGGGGCAATGTTGCGGCGGCGTGGCGACGCTGGCATTTGCCACTGTCGAAGCGGGTCCGCATGCATGGCTTGACACTGCCGTCGACTGTGTTCGCACATCCACGCCTTTCGCGCTGGTCACCCGCGTGGGCGGCGCGCACGACACACCGTCGAAGCTTCTGGTCACGCTGGACGATGCATGTGGTTCGCTGGCGGACGGCAAGCTGGAATCCGCGGCCATTGCCATCGGCGCGCGCGCGACTTGCGGCGGGAGAAACCGGCGCGGGAGTCATGGGCTCGCCAGCCGGGGACGCCACGACGTTGCTGGTAAACGTGATGCGGCCCGATGCATTCCCGGTACTGATCTTCGGCAACGGCCACGTCGGCCGCGCACTGGTAACGGTGCTGGGCGCGCTGCCCGCGCAGGTGCGCTGGATCGACGGGCGCGAGGCAGACTTCCCCGCAACGATTCCGGCCAACGCACAGATCGTGCTCACCGACGCGCCGGACGAGGAAATCGCGACATGCGCCGCTCGGCGCATTCGTTGTCGTGACTTACCCACAGCCACGCGCTTGATTTCGCGCTCGTCGAGGCTGCGCTTGCGCGGGATGATTGGCGCTATCTCGGTCTTATCGGCTCGCGGGCGAAACGCGCCCAGCTCGAACGGCGGCTCGCCGCACGCGGAATGCCGCCTTCCGAACTTGCGCGCGTCGTCTGCCCTATCGGCATGCGCAGCGGCATCGCGATTCGCGGCAAGGAACCTGGCGCCATCGCCGTCGCCGTCGCCGCGGAAATGGTCGCCGCGCGCGAGGCGGCAGTCCTATCGGGATCGCTGCCGACGTCTCGCAGGCGGCCTGCATGACCTCCGCGGGTTCGCCCGACACCGTTGCCGATTCCATGCCGCGGCTGAAGCTGGCCGGCATCACCAAGATCTATCCGTCGGTGGTCGCCAACCGGGCATCGACCTGCGCGTGCTGCCCGGGGAAATTCACGCGGTGCTGGGCGAGAACGGCGCCGGCAAGTCCACATTGATGAAGATCATCTACGGCGTCGTCAAGCCCGATGCCGGAACGATCCACTGGGAAGGCAAGGAAGTGGCGATTGCCAATCCGGCGCGAGCACGACGGTTGGGAATCGGCATGGTGTTCCAGCATTTCTCGCTGTTCGAGACCCTGACCGTCGGCGAGAACATCGCGTTGGCGCTCGAAGCCGGTCGCGCCGGCGCCGACCTGCCGGCGCGCATTCGCGACGTCTCGGTCAAGTACGGCCTGCCGCTCGACCCGCATCGTCATGTCCACACCATGTCCGTCGGCGAGCGTCAGCGGGTCGAGATCGTGCGCTGCCTGCTGCAGGACCCGCGTCTGCTCATCATGGACGAGCCGACGTCGGTGCTGACGCCGCAGGCGGTCGACAAGCTCTTCGAGACGCTGCGTCGACTGGCCGCGGAAGGTTGCAGCATTCTCTACATCAGCCACAAGCTCGACGAAATCCGCGCGCTCTGCCACAAGGCGACGGTGTTGCGGTCGGGCCAGGTCACGGGCGAGTGCGATCCGCGCCAGTGAATCCTCTTCTTCACTCGCGCGCATGATGATCGGCAGCGACCTTCCCCATCCGCGGCATCGCGAAGCGCACGCGGGCGACGCAGCACTGGTTGTGTCCGGACCTGACGTTGCCGGCGGATGATCCGTTCGGGACGTCGCTTGCCAGGATCAATCTCCGCGTGCGCGCCGGCGAGATCGTGGGTATCGCCGGAGTGTCCGGCAACGGCCAGAACGAACTGATGGCGGCCCTTTCCGGCGAACGAATACTCGCCGATGCGACGACGGTGACGATCCTCGGCACGGCGGCCGGCAAACTCGACGCCGCGCAGCGGCGCGCGCTGGGCTTCGCCTTCGTGCCGGAAGAGCGACTGGGTCGCGGCGCCGTGCCGGAGATGTCGCTTGCGGACAACGCATTGCTGACCGCACATCGGGAGGGGCTGGTCATCGCATGGCTTCATTCGTGCGGAGGCAACGTACGTACCTATGCGTACCGACACGATCAAGGCGTTTGGCGTCAAGGCCGGCGGCGCCGATGCAGCGGCGCGCAGCCTCTCCGGCGGCAACCTGCAGAAATTCATCGTCGGCCGCGAGATCCGGCAGAAGCCCAAAGTGATGATCGCGGCGCAGCCGACGTGGGGCGTGGACGTCGGCGCCGCTGCGCAGATTCGGCAGGCGCTGCTCGACCTGCGCGACGCTGGCGTCGCCATCCTCGTCGTCTCCGAGGAACTGGACGAGCTGTTCGAGATCTGCGACAGCCTCGCCGTAATCGCGCAGGGGCGCCTGTCCGACGTCAAGCCCGTGCGCGAGACCAATGCCGAGGAAATCGGATTGCTGATGTCCGGATCGTTCGGCTAGCGCATTCGATGCTTAAACTCGAAGCGCGCCCCGAGCCTTCCCGCTTGGCCGGCTTGCTGTCGCCCGCTGCTGGCCGCGGCGGCGACGCTCGTCGTCGGCTTCATCCTGTTCACCGCATGGGCAAGGATCCGTGGCTCGCTTTCCACGCGTTCTTCGTGAAGCCGGTGACCACGCTGTATGGCGTCGGTGAACTTCTGCTCAAGGCCACGCCGCTGATGCTGATTGCCGTCGGACTCGCGGCCGGCTATCGCGCCAACGTCTGGAACATCGGCGCCGAGGGCCAGCTCACGATGGGCGCGATTCTTTGGCGGCGGCATCGCGCTCTTGTTCCAGGAATCGACGTCGCCGCTCGTGTTGCCGATGATGCTGGTCGCCGGTGTGATCGGCGGGATGTTGTGGGCGGCCATCCCCGCTTACTTGCGCACCCGTTTCAACGCCAACGAAATCCTGACGTCGCTGATGCTGGTCTACGTCGCGACGCTGACGCTGTCGCTGCTCGTGCACGGCGCGTGGCGCGATCCCGGAAGGATTCAATTTTCCGCAATCGAAGATGTTCGCCGAGGCGGCGCTCCTGCCCACGCTGTTGCCGGAGACGCGGCTCAATGTCGCGCTGTTGCTGGCCCTGGCCGTCGTCGCCGCGGCATGGGTCTTCATGCGCAAGAGCCTGACGGGATTCCAGATGCGCGTCGCGGGACTGGCCCCGGCGGCGGCCAATTACGCGGGCATTTCCGCGCGCCGCACCGTGTGGTTCGGCATGCTGATCGGCGGCGCGTGCGCAGGGTTAGCTGGTGTCAGCGAAGTGGCCGGTCCGATCGGTCAGTTGCTGCCATCGGTGTCGCCCGGTTACGGCTTTGCCGCCATCATTGTCGCGTTCGTCGGTCGCCTGCATCCGCTGGGCATCGTGTTGGCCAGCCTGCTCATGTCGCTGCTTTATCTGGGCGGCGAATCGGCGCAGATCAACCTGGCGCTGCCGTCCGCCGTCACCGGCCTGTTCCAGGGCACGCTGCTGTTCTTCCTGCTCGCGGCCGACGTCTTCATCCATTACCGCCTCCGCATTGCGCGAAAAATAAAACGCACGGTGCCCGTCTGATGGATCCTCATTGATGGACCATGCCGCGCAGCTGATCGTACTCACGCTCGCCGCCGGCACACCGCTCGTCTTCGCGGCATTGGGAGAATTGGTCACCGAAAAATCCGGCGTCCTCAACCTGGGCGTCGAAGGCATGATGCTCGTCGGCGCGGTCACGTCGTTCATCGTCGCGGCCACCACCCAGTCGCCATGGCTGGCCGTGGCCGTGGGCATGGCGGCAGGCGCCGCGTTGTCGCTCATCTTCGGCGTGCTCACGCTGTCGCTGATGGCGAACCAGGTGGCGAGCGGCCTCGCGCTGTCGCTGTTCGGTGTGGGCCTGTCGGCGTTCGTCGGCCTCAACTATGTCAGCGTGGTCATTGTGCCGATCACGCCGTTGACGATACCGGTGCTGACGGAGCTGCCGGTGGTTGGAAAGCTGCTGTTCGGCCACAACCCGCTTGTCTACCTGTCGCTTCTGCTGTTCGTGGCGATCCAGTGGTTTCTGTACCGTACACGCGCCGGACTCGTGGTCCGCGCAGTGGGCGAGTCCCCGCAATCGGCGCACGCAATCGGCTATCCGGTAGCGCGCATCCGGTACCTGGCCGTGATGTTCGGCGGCGCCTGTGCAGGTTTGGGCGGCGCGTACATGGCGGTCGCGTATACACCGCTATGGGTCGAAGGCATGACCGCAGGGCGCGGCTGGATCGCCCTGGCGCTGGTCGTGTTCGCCACCTGGAAGCCGTGGCGAATACTGGCCGGCGCGTACCTGTTCGGCGGCGTCACGCTGGCGCAGTTCCAGGCGCAGGGGATGGGCGTGGACATCCCGTCGCAATATCTGTCGATGCTGCCCTACCTCGCCACCATCGTCGTGCTGGCGGTCATTTCGCGCGATGCCGCCGCCATCCGCCTCAATGCGCCCGCCTCCCTCGGCAAGCCCTTCCATCCGGATTCCTAGCAGTGCCCAAGCGCCGCGCGTCGCGCAATATTGACCAAGGTTCCGGAATCGTCGACACTGCCTTCGGGCTGCATGGCGCAATGGCCGCCCGGATCTCCGTACCAAAACAGCGCGTCACATTGAAAGAATCCGTCGCGTGAGCAACCTGCTGCCGATGCACCCGCCGCTGTCGACGCTCGATGACGACGCGTGGGACGACCTGCTCAATTTCATCGAGGAGCGCCGGGTCATCCCCATCCTCGGCCCCGAACTTCTGACCGTCGAGACCGAGACCGGTCCCCGCCTGCTCTACGACTGGATCGCCGAAAAGCTCGCCGCCAAGCTTTCCGTCGACACCGCGCAACTCCCGCAGCCCTACACGCTCAACGACGTCGTCTGCTGGTTCCTTTCGTCGCGGGGCCGGCGGGAAGAAGCGTACACGCGCCTGCGCAGCATCCTGCGCGACGCGAATTTCGCGCCTCCGCTGGCGCTGCGCCGACTCGCACAGATCACCGACTTCAACCTGTTCGTCACCACCACCTTCGATCCGCTGCTGGAGCAGGCAATCAATGCCGAGCGCTTCGGCGGCGCGCAATCCACCGAAGTCATCGCCTACGCGCCCAATCGCGTGGCCGACCTGGGCTCAGAGCGTGAACACTTCCAGCGCCCGGTCGTCTATCACCTGCTCGGGCGGCTTTCCGCGTCCCCGACCTATGTCATTTCCGACGAGGACACGCTGGAGTTCATCTGCGCGCTGCAAAGCGAGCACCTGACACCCGAGAAGCTCTTCCACGAACTCGAACACAACCACCTGCTCTTCATCGGCAGCAGTTTCACCAACTGGCTTGCACGCCTGTTCCTGCGCATGGCCAAGCGGCGGCGCCTCTCGGATCCGCGTGACGTGGGCGAGGTGCTGGCCGACAACCATTCCGGCAAGGATGGACGCCTGATGGCATTCCTGCAGCAGGTCAGCGTGCGCACCCGCATCTACAGCGGCGCCGAGAATTTCGTCGCCGAACTGCATCGCCGCTGGCTGATTCGCAGCAAACCGGGAGAAGTCATTCCGCTGCACGCGGCGCCACAGCGCTTTCTGCCGCCCGAACACGAAATGCCGGACAACGCGGTGTTCATCAGCTACGCGCGCGAAGACCTGCCCGCCGTGCAGAAGCTCAAGGCCGGGTTCGACGCGGCAGGCATCAAGACCTGGTTCGACCTCGATCGTCTGGAAGGCGGCGACGACTATGACCGCAAGATTCAGCGCAACATCGCACGTTGTTCGTTTTTCATTCCGGTAGTCTCGGCGACGACGCAGCGTCGGCTGGAGGGTTTCTTCCGCCGCGAATGGAGCTACGCGATCGACCGCACGCGCAACATCGCCGACGGCGCGCTGTTCATCCTGCCCGTCTGCATCGACGACACCAACGGCGGCGAAGCCCAGGTGCCGGACAAATTCCGGTCGGTTCACTTCACCAAACTGCCGGGCGGCGAAGTCTCGCCCGAGTTCGCGCAGCGCATCCGCGACCTTCTGTCATCGCGCCACGCATGAACGACGCTACGAAAGCGTCCGGCACCGACGACACGCTTCTCTTCGTCGACGCGCTGCACCCTTGGCTGGGCCTGGCCTCCTACACCGAGGAGACTCGCGGCTACTTCTACGGCCGCGAGGAGGAGGTGGCCGAACTGTGCCGCCGCGTGCAGCGCAAGCAGCTCACGATCCTGTTCGGACAATCGGGCCTGGGCAAGACGTCGATCCTGCGCGCGGGCATCGTCCCGCGACTGCGGCCCGAAGGTTATTGCCCGGTTTACGTGCGCATCGACTATTCGCCCGATTCACCGGTACCCACCGAGCAGATCAAGCAGGCGATTTTCCGCGCCACGCAGTCCGCCGGCGCATGGACGCAGCCGGGCACCGCGGTTTCAGGCGAGTCCCTGTGGGAATTCCTGCACCACCGCGACGACGTGCTGCGCGACGCGTCCGGAAAGACGCTCATCCCGCTGCTGATCTTCGACCAGTTCGAGGAGCTGTTCACGCTGGCGCAGAGCGACGACTTCGGCCGCAAGCGCGCGGCACAGTTCATCGAGGACCTGTCCGACCTGGTCGAGAATCGCGCGCCGAAGGCGCTCGAAGCGAAGATGGATGCGGACGAGTCCGCGGTCGAGGGCTTCGACTTCACCCGCAGCGACTATCGGATCCTCATCGCATTGCGCGAAGATTATCTCGCCCATCTGGAGGGACTCAAGGGCACGATGCCCTCGATCTCCCAGAACCGGATGCGGCTGGCCCGCATGACCGGGGCGCAGGCATCGAGCGCTGTAATCAAGCCGGGCGGAAAACTGGTTTCCGAGGAGGTCGCGGGTTCCATTGTCCGATTCGTCGCGGGTGGCGCGGAACTCGTCAACGCCGAAGTCGAGCCCGCGTTGCTTTCCCTGATCTGCCGCGAACTCAACAACGCGCGCATCGCGCAGAAACGCAGCGAGATTTCCGCGGACCTGCTGGCGGGCTCGCGCGACAACATCCTCACGGAATTCTACGAGCGCGCGCTGGCCGACCAGCCGGCCGGCGTACGCCAGTTCATCGAGGACAACCTGCTCACCGAATCCGGCCATCGCGAGAGCCTGGCCGAGGAACGCGTGCAGAAGGGCCTCGCGGCGGCCGGTGCGCCTGCCGATTCGCTCGCCACGCTGGTCAACCGGCGGCTGCTGCGCATCGAGGAACGTCTCGACGTGCGCCGCGTCGAGCTGACCCACGATGTGCTCACCGGCGTCGTCCGCGCGAGTCGCGACGTGCGCCTCGAACGCGAGGCGCGCGCTGAGGCCGAACGCAAGCTCGCTGCGCAAAGGGAACGCGAACTCGCCACGCGCAAGGCGCTGGTCCGCGCCCGGCAGATCGCGACAGTGTGCGCAGTACTCGCTGTCGCAGCGTTGGGCAGCGCGGTCTTCGGGTTTTTCAGCATGAAGCGAGCGCAGGAAGCCGAGGCAAAGTCCGAACAGACGCGCCTGATGGCCGAACAGGCGCGCGGCGAATCCGAGAAACTCGTCGTTTACCTACTCGACGATTTCTACCAGGAATTGGCGCCGGTCGGCCGGCTCGACATTGTCGGCGCGCTCGCCAAGCGCGCGCTGGACTATTACAACGCGCTGCCGCCGGCACTGCGCAATGCGCAAACAGAACGCAACCGCGCATTGGCGCTGGTACGTTATGGCGCCGTGCTGCGCTCCCAGGCCCGCCTCGACGAGGGCACCAAGGCCATTGACGAGGCGGTGCAGGTGCTGGGGAAGATGCGCGAGCAGGGCGACCTGTCGGAAACCACTGCCATTGGGCTCGCGCTGGGACTCTCCACCCAGGCGCGGCTGACGTCCAGTGCCGACCTCGGAGGCAAGGCGCTGCCCATCAGCGCCCGGGCTGTGGAGGTGCTCAAACCGCTGGCGACGGCACCCAATCCGACCATCTCCGTACGCCGGGCCTACGGCGAAGTCCTCAACTATTACGGCTACCTGCAGCTCAACAATGACCAAAACGAGGCCGCCGTCGCGACGCTCGAAGAGACGCGCAAGGTGATCCGCAGCATTGACGACCTGCAGATGACCGATCTGGCCTCCGCGGCGGCCTATGCAGAGGCGTCGTCCTGGCAGGTCCAGTCGCTGATCGATCTGGGCCGCGGCGACGAAGCGAAGCGCATCGGTAAGGAAGGCCTGGGCGTGGCGGCACAAGTGCTGGAAAAGCGTCCCGGACACATGCAGGCATTGCGCGCACAAGCGCTGATCACCTCGCCACTCGTCCGCCTGCTCAACGACGAGATGCGACTCGCAGAATCGCTCGCGATGTCGGACAAGACCTTGCAGGCGTGGCGCGAATTCGTCCGGCTGGATCCGGGCAACACGATTTCCTGGAGCAACCTGGGCGTCGGACACCTCAACCGGAACGACACCCTGCAGTCGATGGGCAGAAACACGGAAGCTGTAGCGAATCTGCGTTCGGGACTGGCCCTGGACGCCAGCGCCCCGCCCAGCGCCATGATGCGCTGGAATCTCTCGACGTCAGCGGGTCGCCTGGCGATGTTGGAAGCCGACCGCGGCAACAGGAAAGAGGCCGAAGCCGCCCTCGCCGTGAATCGACAGTTGGAAGACTGGCTGCTCGCCCAGCGGCGTGCCGGAAGTTACTTGAGCGCATTGCAAGTAGCGGAAACTGAAGCCTGGCGCATGGGCGTTGCGAGAGCCCTGGGCGACGATCAGCGCGCGCTCGAACTCGGCGCCTCGGCGCTGTCCAAGTTCGACCAGCTGAAGCCTACCGACGAGCAACAGCAGCGCAACAAGTACACTTATTTGCGGTGGGCGCACAGCGAGATGGCCCAGGCCGCGTACCGGCTGAAGGACTATGCAGCGGCAGAAAGCCACATGGCGCAGGTTCTGGACATACGCAAGAAGGTTCCCGCCAGAAGACCCGGCGAAAAGCGCGAAGAGGCAATCGACGAGGCATTCGCGGCGCTGATGCTGAGTCGCCTGAACCGGCAGGCCGAGGCACAGCGACTCATCGCACCGGCGCTGAAATTCGAGCGCGAATTGTCCCCGCTCAACCAGCGACGACCCAAGCCAGCGCCTGGAGCTCGCGACCGCACTCTATGTCGCCGCCGTCGCCGGACTGGGCGATCCGGCCGCGCAGCTGACCGAGGCCGCGGCGCTCATCGACCATCTGCCGCAGGAGATGCGGCAGCTCAGAAGCACGTCGTTGATTCGCGGCGACATTGCGCTGGAGCAGAAAGGCCGCGGCAAATAGGCGGAACCGGCAGACTGTTGGTGCGTCTCCCCCTCGCGAAACGCATAGGCGCGCATCCGGGACCTTCGAGGACGCGCGGAGACTAGACGTTGAGCGAAATTGCATCCGAGATTCGTGCGGCGCTCAACGCCGGCCTCAACGCGCAGGCGCTCGACCTGGCCCGCGCCGCAATCGTCGACGACGCCAGCTCCGCCGAAATCCGGTACCTTGGCGCGCTGGTCTCGGCCCGTATGGGCGCGGTCGGTGAAGCGGAAAAGTGGCTGGCGGAAATCGACCGCGAATCGCTGGGCAATCGCCCGCTGGCCGTCGAAGTGTGGAGCCTCGCCGGCAGGATCGCCAAGGAGCGATTTGCGGCAACGCGCGACAGAACCAGCGCAGCCGCGAGCGAGTTCGCCCGCAAGTCCATCGACAGCTACGAACGCGCATTCGCCCTGAGCGGCGCCGTCTACCCTGCCGTCAACGCGGCCACGATGGCAATGCTCGCAGGCGATTCATCGGCTGCGACGCGCCTCGCGCAACAGGCGCTCGCGGAACCGGGAACCGCGAGCGATCACTGGCAGCACGCAACGTCGGGCGAAGCGCTGCTGCTGCTCGGCCGCCAGGACGAGGCACGCGCCCGCTACGCCGAAGCCTATCGTTTGGCGGGCAACCGGTTCGGCGACATCGCCTCCATGCGCCGGCAACTGCTGCTGATCGGGTCGAGCGCCGCGACGGAGTTGGCGGCGTTGCTGCCCGCCCCGCACGTGATCGCATTTTCGGGGCACATGATCGACCATCCGTCGCGCGCCTCGCCACGATTCCCCGCTCGCATCGAAGAGCAGGTGGCGGCGGCACTGCGCGAAAGAATCGCGACGCTCGGGCCGTCGATCGGATACGCACAGGCGGCGTGCGGCGCCGATATCCTGTTTCTCGAGGCAATGCAGGATGCCGGCATGCAGACTCAAATCGTGCTGCCGTTCCCGCCAGCGGAATTCGTCAAGTCCAGTGTCGGCTTCGCCGGAGAGCAATGGATCGATCGCTTCGACCGCGCCATGGCAAGGGCGACGCGCGTCGTCCTCGCGACGGAGGAAGGTTTTCTTGGCGACGACGTGCTGTTCGAACATGCCGCGAACCTGATTCAGGGCATGGCGTACCTGCGCGCCATGGAGCTCTCGGCGCAGCCATTGATGCTCACCGTCCTCGAGCGCGGCGCGGCCGAATCCGTCGGCGGCACGGCGGCAACGGCGCGCCATTGGCTCAAGAAGGGCGGGCGAATCGAGAACATCGACGTTGCGGCGCTGCGCAGCGGCACATCCGCGAATCCGGCTGCCGTTGCCGCGGCCAGCGGATCGGCACCGCCTGAGTCCCCACAGCCCGCGAGAAAGCGAAGTCTCAAAAGCCTGCTCTTCGCCGACATCAGCGGCTTTTCCCGGATGCCCGAGCAGTACGCGCCGGATTTCGCGGAAATGTTCCTGGGAACGTGCAAGCGAATCCTCGACTCCTTGGAACATCAGGAAGTCCACGCGAACACGCACGGCGACGGCCTCTTCCTAGTGTTCGACCTGCCGAGCCACGCCGCGGATTTCGCCGTTCGCCTGCGGCATGCGATCGGCGAGATCGACTGGCCAACCCTGGGACTGACCGCGGAAACAGGCGTGCGGATCGCGCTGCACACCGGTCCGATCTTTCGCATCTTCGACCCGGTCACCGCGCGATTCACGTTTTACGGGACCCATGTCAACCGCACGGCGCGCGTGGAACCCGTCGTCCAGCCGCGGCACATCTTCGTGACCGAGGAATTCGCGGCGTCGCTCGTCGCCGAGGACCAGGACCGCTTCACCTGCGACTACATCGGCACGATGAAGCTCCCCAAGAAATTCGGCGACGCCCGCCTTTACCGGCTGCGCTTGGCGAACGAGCACTGATCGCCGACGGAAATGGATAGAATCGGGGATTGTCCGGCCCCGGACCGAAAGTCCTGCAAATGTACAATTTGACTAACTATCCGGTGATTTTTTTCGTCGTCTCGTTCGTGACGCTGTTTCTGTCAGCGTTGGCGGGTGCGACGCTGTTCCAACGCCGAAAGCTCGAGGAAGGCGCGCGCGAGGATTTCGGCGTGATCCAGGCCGCCACGCTGACGCTGCTCGGACTGATCCTGGGTTTCAGCTTTTCGATGGCGATCACCCGCTACGATCAGCGCAAGAATCTCGAAGAGGAAGAGGCTAACGCGATCGGGACGGAATACCTGCGGGCCGACCTGCTGCCGGCCGCCGATGCGGCCAAGGTGAAAGGTCTGCTGAAGGATTATCTCGAGCAGAGGATCTCGTTCTACACAACCCGCGATCTGGAAGAGTACCGACAGATTGTCATTCGCACCTCGAAATTGCAGGGCGAAATGTGGTCGGCGGTCCAGGTGCCCGCGGTCGCACAGCCGACTCCGCTGTCTGCGCTCGCCGTCGCCGGAATGAACGATGTGCTGAACTCCCAGGGCTACACGCAGGCTGCCTGGTGGAACCGGATTCCGAGCTCGGCATGGGGCCTGATGGTTACGATGGCGATCTGCTGCAACGTGCTGATCGGCTACGGCGCGCGCAACTTCAAAGCAGAAAAATTGCTGCTTCTGGTCCTGCCGCTGGTCGTGTCGATCACGTTCATGCTCATCGCGGACATCGACGCCCCACGGGGCGGCCTCATCCGGGTGCATCCACAAAATCTGATGAATCTTTCGGAATCGTTGCGCCCGCATTGAGTCGGGCGAAGCTGCGACGGCCATTGTGATACTGGCGCGGCGCGAGCCCGCTCCGATTTGTATAGAATCGCGTGTTGGCCGGGGTCGTCCCAAACCGCCGCGCCCTTCCCGCCCCTAGGAGACCCTGATGATCCGCCTGGCCCGTAGTCTTTCGCTCCTCGCGATGGCCGCTTGCGCCGTCACGCTGGCAGCACCCGCAGCCGCGCAACCCAAGGAGCCGCTCAAGATCGGCTTCGTCTACGTGAGCCCGATCGGTGACGCCGGATGGACGTTTCAGCACGACACCGGCCGCAAGGAAATGGAAAAGGCTCTCGGCGGCAAGGTCACCACCAAGTACATCGAGAACGTGCCGGAAGGTGCTGACGCCGAACGGGTGATCCGCGACCTCGCGCAATCCGGTCACAACCTGATCTTCACGACGTCGTTCGGTTACATGAATCCGACGCTGAAAGTCGCCACGACCTTTCCGAAAGTCAATTTCGAACACGCGACCGGCTACAAGACGGCGAAGAACGTCGGCATCTACAACGCGCGTTTCTACGAAGGCCGTTACCTGGCCGGCATCGTCGCCGGCAAGATGACCAAAACCGGCGTGGCGGGCTACGTTGCAGCGTTCCCGATTCCCGAAGTGGTCATGGGCATCAACGCGTTCGCGCGCGGCATGCGCAGCGTCAATCCGAAAGCCGAAGTGAAGGTCATCTGGGTCAACTCGTGGTTCGACCCCGGTCGCGAGAGCGAGGCCAGCAATACACTGGTGTCGCAGGGCGCCGACGTGCTGACTCACCACACGGACTCGACCGCTGCCGTGCAAACCGCCGAGGCGAAGAAGGTCTACGCCATTGCCTACCACTCGGACATGTCGAAATACGGCCCGAATGCGCAGCTCACCGCGGTGACGCACCACTGGGGCGACTACTACACCAAGGTTGCGCAGTCGGTCGTCGATGGCAAGTGGCAGCAGGACAATGTCTGGGGCGGCATCAAGGACGGCATGATCAAGCTGGCGCCGTTCAACAAGGTCGTGCCGCCGGATGTCGTCGCGATGGTGAAGAAGGCAGAAGGCGAGATTGCGGCCGGCACGCTCAACCCGTTCACCGGCCCGATGAAGACCAACGACGGCAAGGAAGTACTGGCCGCCGGCAAGACCATGACGGACTCCGAATTGTCGAAGATGGACTATTACGTCGAAGGCGTGGTCGGGAAATTGCCTTCGTCCAAATAATTCCAGCCGCGCCCCTAGCTTCCGTGGTTTGTGGAGAAGACGAGAATCATGCCAGCGACCAAGTCAAATCGAACTGCGATTCCCGCGAAAGGTGCTACGCGCGCGGCGAAGTCGGCTCCGCGCCGGCGCCGCGTGACCACCGGCGACACCGGTCCCACCAGCGGGCCCGCCGCCGTCGAGCGCAGCGCCGTCGGCGAGAACATCGCCTCGGCAACGGAGGCCGAGACCAACGCGCTGCAGGACATCCTGGCCGGCCGTTCCCCCGGCGACGCGAAGGAATTGGCGAAGGCGCTTCTCAGGAAGCAGCAGGTGCGTTCGCGCGACGTCGACGGCGAATCCGAGGACGAGCTTTCTCCCGACTGGCGCACCGGCGGCTACCCGTACAAATACCTCTTGCCGCGAAAGAGCTACGAGCGCCAAAAGTACCGGCTGCAGGTGGAACTGCTGAAGCTGCAGGCGTGGGTACGTGAGTCGGGACAGAAGGTCATCGTGCTGTTCGAGGGCCGCGACGCCGCCGGCAAGGGGGGCACGATCAAGCGGTTCATGGAGCATCTGAATCCTCGAGGCGCGCGCGTTGTGGCGCTGGAAAAGCCCACCGAAGAAGAACGCGGCCAGTGGTATTTCCAGCGTTACGTCCGGCACCTGCCTACACGCGGCGAGATCGTGCTGTTCGACCGTTCCTGGTACAACCGCGCAGGGGTCGAGCGCGTCATGGAATTCTGCTCGGATCACGAGTACCGCGAATTCATGCGGCAAGCACCGGAGTTCGAGCGCAACCTCGTGCACAGCGGCATCCATCTCGTCAAATTCTGGTTCTCGGTCAGCCGCGAGGAACAGCGGCGCCGCTTCAAGGAACGCGAAGCGCACCCGCTCAAGCAATGGAAGCTGTCGCCGATCGACAAGGCCTCGCTCGACAAGTGGAATGACTACACGAAAGCGAAGGAAGCGATGTTCTTCAGCACTGACACAGCCGACGCGCCTTGGACGGTGATCAAGTCCAACTGCAAGAAGCGCGCGCGACTCAATGCGCTCCGCTACCTGCTCCACTCTTTTCCCTACAGGGCGAAGGATCCGGAGCGCATCGGCATCGTCGACCCGCTGCTGGTCGGGCGCGCGAACGTCGTGCACGAACGCGGAGAACACATCGGCGCCGGCGTCGCCTGATTTGACGGCGCGGCGTGGTGCGGCGCGCTTTCAGCCGTTGAGCCGGCCCAGCAGACCCAGCACGTTCTCGAACAGCTTGCCGTACGGCGGATAGAGCAGCTTCGCCGCTGCGAACCTCGGCTGCACGAACACCGGCTTGCAGTGCGTGAACGTGAGGAAACTCGCCTCGCCGTGGTACGCACCGGTCCCCGACGCGCCCACGCCGCCGAACGGCAGGTTCTTGTGCGCAAAATGCCACAACGTGTCGTTCACCGTCACGCCGCCGGCAAGTGTATGCCGCAGCACCTTGTCGCACTGCTTCCCACCACGCCCAAAATAGTAGAACGCGAGCGGATGGGGGCGGCCATTGATCTTCGCGACGGCATCATCGAGCGTCGCGTAGGTCTCGATCGGCAACAGTGGGCCGAAGACTTCCTCGCGCATCACGGCCATCGTGTCGTCCACCCCCAGAATGAGGGTGGGCAGGAGCTTGCGTGACGCGAGGTCCGTTGCCTCGTTGCCGGGATTGAGCGTGATGATCGTCGCGCCCTTCGCGCGGGCGTCGTCGATCAACGCGGTCAACCTCTGGTAGTGCCGCTCGTTGATGATCGCCGTATAGTCGGGATTGCTCGCGCAGGATGGATAGAGCTTCGCCGCCGCCGCCGTCGCCATTGCGACGAACGCATCGACGCGATTTCCCGGCACGAGGGCGTAGTCGGGCGCGATGCACGTCTGCCCGGCATTGAGCAGCTTGCCCGCCATGAGTCGCGGTGCGCAGAGCGCAAGATCGGCATCGGGGGCGAACAGCGCCGGCGATTTTCCGCCCAATTCCAGCGTGACCGGCGTAAGGTTCTCCGCCGCCGCGCGCGCGACGTGCCTCCCCACCGCCGTGGACCCGGTGAAGAACAGATGATCGAACGGCAGACGCGAGAACGCCTGTCCAACTTCCGCGTCGCCAAGCACGACGGCGAATTCGTCTTCCGCGAAGCGCGCCGCGACGAGTTCGCGCAGCAGATCGGACGTCGCGGGCGTCAATTCAGAAGGTTTCAGCAGGACGCGGTTTCCGGCGGCCAGTGCCCCGAGCGCCGGCGCCAGCGCCAACTGCACCGGATAATTCCACGGGCTGATGATGCCCGCCACACCGAGCGGCTGCCGTTCGATGTGCGCCCGTCCCGGCAACAGGTGGAGCGGCGTCGCAACGCGCGTGCTCCGCATCCAGCGCCCGAGGCTGGCCTGCGCGTCGGCAATTTCCGCGGCGACGATGTAGAGCTCGGCCAGACGCGTCTCGTGTTCGGAGCGATCGCCGAAATCGCGGTCCACCGCGGCGGCGAAGCGTGCCTCGTTCTCCGTGACCAGCGACTTAAGCCGTGCGAGGCGATCGCGGCGCACGGCAAATGTCGGATAACGTTCGCGCGCGAACGCGGCGCGTTGCAGCGCGAACAGCCGGTCGAGTTCGGCGTTCGACTTCAGCGGCAGGGCGTCGTGGGGCGCGTTCACGGTTCGGGATGGATAGTGGCTCGGGACGGAGTTCGCCTACTTCGCCACCGGCACCGCAGCCCCCGTCGGCGAGGAAACCGTTGCGCCGGTGTCCTTCAGCAGCCGCTGGAATTCGGGCGAGTTGAGAATGATCTTTCCGGCCGCTCCGCGCAGACGGTCGACTGCCTCGTCGCTCAGCACGAACGAAGTCGGCAGATTGTTGAGATATTCAAACTCCTCCTTGTCGTCGAGCGCCGGAAAGGATACGTCGATCGGATAGATCTCGACGTCCGGGACGTCAACGAGTTCCTTCAGGTTGCCGGTGGCGCCGATGTTGAATCCTTTGGTCTCGCGTACCTGCCGCAAGATCTTCCACCGCGCAACGATGTCCTTCAGCAGTTCGACCGCCTCATAGGAGTTGCGGTCGATGGGCACGCCGGTAGCCTTGAGCAGGATGGCCACGTCGCTGGGCGGCCTTTCACTTTGATCCCAGTTCGTCCTGGGGACCGACAGCGAGTTGACGATGATCACGACCATGCGCCGCACGTCGTCCAGCCGCGTTTGCTTGCGCATCCCCCGCACCGCCTCAAGTTCCTCCATCGACTCGAGCACGCCGCGCATGCCAAGGTTATCCGAAATGCCGCCGTCGACGAGGTGGAGATAGGGCCGATTCGCGCCATCCTGCAGGTTTTCCAGCTCCTTCAGCCGCTGCAGCGAGCGGCCGGCCGGACGCGCCTTCTTCGCGGGATCCAGCAGTACTTGCGCCCAGCTCGGCCACTTGTACTTGCAGGTGCCGCCGTAGTTGTTGAACGTGACCGGCGATAGCACCAGTGGCACCGCCGACGATGACGCCGCGGCTCGCGACAGCGGCACGGCATCGAGATTGGAGCAGATCAGGTCGAACTCGGATTGCACGAACGTGAACCGCGACCCCGTGGAAATGTCGGTGGCGGTGGCCATGATGAGCGGACCATCCCCGCGGTCGAGGTCGCCGAAAGTCGCGCCGTTGAACAGGATCTCGTCGTACATCTGGGCCGCCATTTCCGACCGGCCCCAGCCGTTCGACCACAGCGCGCTCCAGTTTTCCGGGCTCAAGAACCGTGTCAGCAGTTCACCTTGGACATTGCGCTTCAGAAAACGCCGTTCGTAATCGTCGAACAGTTTGTCTCCGTACAGTCCGTAGGCGAGCGCGGTGAAACTGCCGCCGGACACGCCGGTAATCACGTCGACCTCGTCCAGCAGCCGCACTTTTTTTCCTTTGCGCGTCACCATCTGCGTACGCCGCAACTCCTCGAGCACGCCATAGGAGAAGGCGGCGGCGCGCGTACCACCGCCGGAAAAGGCGAGGATGACGAGGTTTTCCTTGTCGTCGTCGTAGAGCTGTCGAGTGGCAAACCGGTAACCGCTGTCCCGATTCACTTCGGCAATGGGCGGATTGACCGGGCGGCTGGCGCAACCTGCCAGCAACAGCAGGATGACAAATATCGGCAGCAGCGAGACGCGGGCGAAATTCATGGTCACGATGGTCGGAATTTCAGGCAATGGCGCATTCTACCGGCTCTGCGCGCCCTGGAATCGGGTAAATTGCCGGCATGGGTACAGGCCGGACGCTGCTCCTCAGGAATGCCACGCTTGTCGCCACCATGGACGATGTCCGCCGCGAAATTGTGGGCGGCGGCGTCTACATCCGCGGCCATACCATTGTCGCCGTGGGCCTTCCTGACGAGTTGCCGGCCGCGGCCGATGAGGTCATCGACTGCCGCGACAAGGTCCTGCTGCCGGGTCTCGTCAACACGCATCATCACTTCTTCCAGACGCTCACTCGTGCGGTCCCTGCGGCTCAGGACGCCGACCTCTTCGCGTGGCTGCGTGCGCTCTATCCTCTGTGGGAGCGCATCACACCGGAAATGCTCAACGTCTCGGCGACCGTCGCGATGGCAGAGTTGATGCTCTCCGGCTGCACAACCGCCAGCGATCACCTGTACCTGTTTCCCAATGGCGGCCGGCTCGACGACACAATCGACGCAGCACGCGCGATCGGCTTGCGCTTTCACGCCTGCCGGGGCGCGATGAGCGTGGGCGAAACCAAGGGCGGCCTGCCGCCCGATGCGCTGGTGGAAAACGAGGATGCGATCCTGCATGACACGCGCCGCCTGATCGAGGGCTGCCATGACCCGCGCCGCTTTGCGATGCTACGCGTGGCCGCGGCGCCGTGTTCGCCCTTTTCGGTTTCGCGCGACCTGATGCGCGAGACGGCAGCACTTGCGCAAGCCTATGGCGTTGGCCTGCACACGCATCTCGCCGAGAACGATGACGACGTTGCCTGGTCGCGCGAGAAATTCGGCTGCTCGCCGGCCGAATACGCGGAACAGCTGGGCTTTACCGGACCGCGCGTCTGGCACGCGCACTGCGTCAAGCTCGATGCGCACGGCATCGGTCTGTTCGCGCGGACCGGCACAGGTGTCGCGCATTGCCCGTCGTCGAACATGCGTCTGGGCGCGGGAATCGCGCCAGTGCGCGCCATGCTCGACGCCGGTATACCTGTCGGACTGGGCGTCGATGGCTCGGCATCGAATGATTCGTCGCACCTGCTGGCCGAGGCTCGCCAGGCGCTGCTGTTGCAACGCGTCGGCTTCGGCGTCGCCGCGCTGACGGCGCGCGAGGCACTCGAACTCGCCACGCGCGGTGGCGCGAGAGTGCTCGGGCGCGACGATATCGGGCACCTCGCCCCCGGCATGGCGGCGGACGTCGTCGCCTTCGATTTGGGCGACCCGGGCTTCGCGGGAAGCGAACACGACCCCCTGGCGGCGCTGGTGTTGTGCGCCCCGGCGCGCGTCGATCTGTCGATCATCCACGGCCGCGTAGTGGTCCGGGATGGACACCTGACGACGATCGACCTGCCGCCGATCGTCGAACGGCATCGCTCGTTCGCACGCTTGCTCATGCGTGGCGACTGACCTCGCCCGCCGTCGAACGCCAGGCAATGGAAAAATTCGACATCGTGGTCATCGGCGGCGGCGTGATCGGCGTTTCGATTGCGTACCACCTGGCCCGGTTCGGCTGCCGCAGTGTGCTGCTTCTGGAACGCGGACAACTGGGGGGCGGCACCACGGCCCAGTCGTCGTGCATCCTGCGTACGCACTACACGGTGCCGGAAAATGTCGCGTTGGCCAAGGCGGCCATCGCGATCTTCAACGACTTCCCGGCCTACCTTGCGGACGCGGAAGCCGAGTCCGGCTACAACCGCTGCGGGCTCATGCTGGTGGCCGGCGACGGACCGCGCGCCGCGGCGCTGCGCGAAACGCTCGCGGTGGAACGCGGCCTCGGAGTCGATGCACGCGAGATCGCAGCGGATGAAGCGCGTCGCATCCACCCGCTCGTGCAGTTCGACGACATCGCGGCGATCGGCTGGGAACCCGAGGCCGGCTATGCGGACGCCTACCTTACATTGAGTGCATTCGCCCGTGCGGCGCGCAAGCTTGGCGCAACGCTACGCGAAGGCATCACGGTCACCGGGCTTTCGCGGGACCCGAACGGTCGCGTGATCGGTGTGGAAACCTCCCGCGGCGCAATCGGCGCAGGACTCGTGATCAGCGCACAGAACATCTGGTCGCAGGAAGTGGCGGCGTGGACCGGCATCGCATTGCCGCTGACGCTTTCTCGGCACGCGGTGTTCACGCTCGAAGCTCCGGCACCCTATACACGCGAGTTGCCCGTGCTCAAGGACCTGGCGTCGCCCGGCAAACTCTACATGCGCAGCTATGGCGGCCGGCAACTGCTGGTCGGCGACGGCAATGACGGCGAGGGCATCGCCACGCCGGATACCGAACAGGCGGATGTCCCGCTGGATTACGTGGCTGAAATCGGCGAGCAGGTTGCGCATCGCATGCCCGTCTTTGCGACTGCCGGGCTCGCGTCGTCATGGACCGGGGTTTATGACGTCACTCCCGACTGGAATCCCGTGCTGGGTGCCTTGCCGGGCATCGACGGCCTGCACGTCGCGTACGGTTTTTCCGGACATGGCTTCAAGCTGTCGCCGATTGTCGGCCGGATCGTCGCACAGCACGCGCTCGGCCTCGCACCGGATTTCGCGCTCGATCCATATTCACTGGCGCGGTTCTCGGGCGGGCGTTTGCTAAAGGGCCGCTACGGCACCGGCGCCGTCTCTTGAGGAGCCGGCGACCGGGACCCGTTTGGCGCTGGTCGCAGGTTTTGGGCATACTGCGCGCGTATCCTGCCCGCACAGCACCGACCAACCGGAGATCCTGATCATGGCGTTTCGTCACCGCTCGTCCTGCTTCCGCTTTGCCGCCTCGACTGCGCTCGTTGCGGCCATCGCGCTGTCGTCCGCTTCCTTCGCCCAGGAGCGCGTGTTCTTCGGCATCGCCACAGGGGGCACTGGCGGCACGTACTACCCGCTGGGCGGGATGCTGGCACAGCTCATTTCCAACAAGGTGACGATCAGCGGCAAGAAGCTCTCGGCGACCGCGGAAACGGCCGGTGCATCCGTTGCCAATGCCCAATTGCTTGGCCGCAAGGACATTGAAAGCGCGTTCGTCGCCGCGGATATCCTCGACTCCGCGTACAAGGGCACCGGCCAGTTCGACGGCAAACCGCTCAAAAACCTGCGCGCGCTGGGCGCGCTGTACCCGGAGCAGGTGCAACTCGTCACGCTCGCTTCGGCCAACGTCAAGGGATTCAAGGATCTGAAAGGCAAGTCCGTGTCCTCCGGCTCGCCGGGATCCGGCCAATGGCAACTGCTGGGCGACCTGCTCGAAACCTACGGCATGACGCGCAAGGACATCGGCGAGGATCTGTCGTCGTTCGCGCAGTCGGTCGACAAGATCAAGGACGGCAACCTGACCGCATCGCTCATCACCGCGGGCGCGCCCACGTCGTCGATCGTCGATCTGGCCAACGCGCGTGAGATTCGAATTGTTCCACTGGCGGGACCCGAGATCGAAGCCATGCGCAAGAAGCAGCCGTACTACGCGAACATCCAGCTGGCGCCCAACACGTACAAGGGCCAAACAGCGCCAGTGGACACATTGGCCGTGATGGCGATCTGGGCGACGCACGACGGCGTGACGGACGCGATGGCCTACGAGGTGACCAAGGCGCTGTACGAGAACACCGAGACCCTCGGCCAGGTCCATCCGAAGGGCAAGGAAATCTCGCTCAAGACCGCGCTGCAGTCGGTCTCCATCCCGCTGCACCCGGGTGCCGAGAAGTACTACCGCGAAAAGGGCCTGATCAAGTGACCCGTTGGATCACGTCCGCATAGTCCTGGCGGGAGTTCTCGCGGCGGCATTTCTGGTTCCTGCGCGGGCACATGGCGCCTGCCTCGCGTTGACGAGTTATCCCGACGGCCTCCCGCTCACGGATGTCTCGTTGTCGCAGGACCCGACGGACTTCACGATCAGCTATGTGCATTCGGTCACGCGCACGCCGGTCACGGAGCGGTACTACGTCACCGGACGTGAAATCGTCGAGACCGAGATGCGCTTCGAGCAGCACGGACCGGGATTGCCGACGGAAGCGGACGTGGGCGGGACGTTCACGCACAGCGACGGTCGCTTCATCGTGACGATGGACCGCCACTTCCCGGCAATCGTGATGCAGGTGCACCTGGATCAATCGCCGCGCCTTGTCGCGGGGACGCGCTCGGTTGACCTCGCGCAGTGGGGCAATCGCGCGCTGGCACTCGGCGCCATCCCGGGTACCTGCGCGGGCCGCTGAACCGGCGCCACCGGACCGTCATGCGATGACCGCCCCATCTCCCGCACCGCACGGCGGCACGCTGACCGACCAGATCGAGGCCGTCTCGGCCGAGCAGCAGGCCAAGCTGATCCGCCAGTTCGACCACGAGTCGAATTTCCGCAAGCTCGTGGGTCCCGTCGGCATGCTGGTGACGACGATCGCGGTCGTCCTGTCGAGCTTCCATATCTATACGGCGGGCTTCGGGCTGCTAGTCGAGATCAAGCACCGCGCATTTCACCTGGCGCTGGTCCTGGGTCTCATCTTTCTCGTGTTCCCGCGATCGCGCCCGGCGTGGAGCACGTCCGGCATCGCCAAGGATTGGGGTTGGGCGCTGTCGTTCGCAGCCTTCTATGTGTACCTCGCCTGGGATCTGGTAGCGCGACTGTCGGCCAACGGCGAACTGCAGCAGGGATGGGCTTTTCTCGGGCTGGTCGCATTCCTGGCCACGATCACTCTCCCGGTGAAGCAGTTCGGCGGCTACGACGACAAGCCGTCGTGGATCGACTGGCCGCTCTCGCTGTTCGCCGCCGCGGTCTCGCTCTACCTGATCGCATTCTTCGACGACGTCTTCATCACGCGGGTCGGGTCGCCCATTGCGCAGGATTACATGATGGGCGTGCTTGCGATCATCATGGTCATGGAGGCGTCGCGCCGCACCATGGGTCCGCTGTTGCCGGCCATCGGCATGCTGTGCCTGCTCTACGCGTTGCTCGGCCGGTACATGCCTGGCGTGCTCGCGCATCGCGGATACAGCGTCGTACGGGTCGTCAACCACATCTATGTCGGCACGGAAGGCATCTACGGCATCGCGGTGGGCGTGGTGGCAACCTACGTCTTCCACTTCGTGCTGTTCGGCATCCTTGCGCAGATGACCGGATTGGGCCGGCTCTTCATGGAACTCGCTACCATCGTCGCCGGCCGCTATTCCGGAGGCCCGGCCAAAGTCTGCGTCGTGTCGTCGGGGCTGTTCGGCATGATTTCCGGCTCCGCCGTCGCAAACGCCGTGACCACAGGGTCGCTGACGATTCCAATGATGAAGAAGTACGGCTTCAGCCCGCGCTTCGCCGGCGCAGTTGAAGCCTCGGCGTCGTGCGGCGGCCAGGTCACGCCGCCGGTAATGGGGGCGTCGGCGTTCGTGATGGCCGAGCTGCTCGGCGTGCCGTACAAGGAACTGGTGATCATCGCCATCGTTCCCGCGCTGTTCCATTATCTGGCGTGCCTGATGATGGTGCACTTCGAGGCCAGGCGACTGAAGTTGAAAGGCGTGGAACGGGACTTGATCCCGAAACTCTCGCAGGTGATCGCGTCCAGTTGGCATCTGGTCTTTCCGCTGGTAGCGCTGGTCACGATGTTGATGCTCGACTTCACGCCTTTCCTGTCGGCGTTCTGGGGCATCGTGCTGTGCTTCGTGTGCTCGTACATTCCGCTGATCGCGCGCCACTTCGGCAACCATCGGCTCCACGGCCAGACGCTGACGTGGAAGCCACTGATTGCCGGACTTTCGGAGGGCGCCAAGTATGCGCTCGCGATCGGCGCGGCATGCGCCTGCGTCGGCCTCATCCTCGGCACGCTGACGCTGTCCGGACTCGGATTCAAATTCTCGGGTGCGGTGGTCGAGCTGGCGGCATCGGCCGCCGACATGTTTCGCGCGATCGATCCGTTCAACCTGTTCACCGCGACGAGCGGACAGGTTTTCTTCGGGCTGATTTTCGTCGCCATCGCCTGCATCATGATGGGCACCGGCATCCCGACGACGCCGACATACATCATCCTGGCGTCGATCGCCGCGCCGGCGCTGGCACTTCTCGGCGTGCCGCTGCTCGCGACGCACTTCTTTGTCTTCTACTACGGCGTGCTTGCGGATGTGACTCCGCCGGTGGCGCTGGCCGCGTATGCCGCAGCGGGGATCGCCGGTTCGGAGCCGATGCGCACGGGCCTGACGGCGTTCCGCCTGTCGATGGGCAAGGCGCTGGTGCCCTTCATGTTCGTGTACACGCCAGCGCTCCTGTTCATCGGCTTCACGTGGAGCGCGTTCCTGTCCGCGGCGCTCTGCGGCGTGGTCGGCATCATCGCATTGTCGGCGGCCTACATCGGCTACTTCCGCGCGCCGCTGTCGCGTTTCGCCAAGATCGCGCTGTCGTCCGCGGGCCTGGTGCTGGTGTTTAATCAGTTCTGGCCGGACGTGGTCGGGCTCGCGGTCGTTTTCGCGATACTGGGCTGGAACGCGTTTGCCGCACGCCGGACCGCGGTGCCAGCCTGATTCCGCGTTAACCGACGCGCGCCTGGGCGATCGCGTCCATCAGCACGCCGGGTTCCTGCGCGCCCGATACGGCAATGTGCTGATTGAAAATGAAGAACGGCACGCCCTGCACGCCGATTTCCCGCGCGCGCCGATCCATCAAGGCAATCGCATCGACCCCGTCGGCAGAATCGAGCAGTGCTCGCGCCGCGGCGGAATCGAATCCCGCTTCCCCGGCGATAGCCACCAACACCTCGTGATCGCCGATTGCGCGCCCTTCGATGAAGTACGCGCGAAAGAGTCGCTCGACCAGATCGCTGGCATCGCCTTGCGCTTGCGCCCAGGCAATCAGGCGATGCGCGTCACGCGTGTTGGGCTGGCGCTCGATGCGATCGAAGGCGAAGGAAATTCCCACCGTGGCGCCAGCCGCGGATACGCGCGCGTAAACTTGCGCCGCGCGTTCGGGTCCGCCGAACTTGTCCTCCAGATAGGTCTTGCGCGGTACACCGTCGGGCGGAAGTTCGGGATTCAACTGAAACGGATGCCAGCGGATAGGCGCACGGCGCGCCGTGTCGTCATCGGGCAAGTGCGACAGCGCCTCTGCCAGCCGGCGCTGGCCGATATAGCACCAAGGGCAAACCACGTCGGAGATCACGTCAATCTGGAATTCGTCGGCCATGATTTGCGCTTGTCAATTCGGAGATGAACTGTGATTATGCCCGCCGCGCTGCGCTTGCCATAATGTGAACCGCATTGGGTCTGCATTGGAAACCCGCCCGACCCTCACAGGACAATTGCCCGGATCGATCCCGACCACCGGAACCTGATCATGCCCCCATCACTGCGCTGGGACATCCTCTGCCGCGTCGTCGACAACTACGGCGACGGCGGCGTCTGCTGGCGTCTTGCGCGGCAGCTCGCTGCTGAACACGGCCTCGCGGTCACGCTGTGGATCGACAACGTCGCGACCCTCGCACGGATCGAACCCGCGCTCGATCCGCAGCGCGACGACCAGATCGCGCGCTCCGTTCGCGTGCGGCATTACAGTGCCGTGCACCCTGCCACGTTCCTGGAACCCGATGTCGTCATCGAGGCCTTCGGCTGCGGCCTGCCCGATGCGTATCGCGACGCCATGGCCGAACGGCCCCGTCCACCGGTTTGGATCAACCTCGAATACCTGTCCGCGGAAGCCTGGGTGGAAAGCGCCCACGCATTGCCGTCCCCGCATCCGCGCCTGCCGCTCACTTGCTGGTTCTACTTTCCGGGATTCACCGCCAATACCGGAGGCCTGTTGCGCGAGTTCGGGCTGTCGGTGGCGCGCGACGCCTTCCAGCACGACGGCAACGCGCGCGAAGCGCTGTGGCGCTCCATCGGCGTCAAACCGGCGGCGTCCGCGCTGACCATTTCACTTTTCTGCTATGCCAACAAGGCGTTGCCGGCGCTGCTCGACGCGTGGTCCGAAGGCGACGAGCAGATCATCTGTATCGTCCCTGAAGGTGTTGCGCAGGCGGAACTCGACCGCTGGACCGCCGGCGCCGTGCCGCATCCGGGAAAACCCGCCGTGCGTGGCCGTCTTGCGGTTGCGGTCGCGAGTTTCGTGGACCAGGACGCGTTCGATCGCCGGTTGTGGGCGTGCGACCTGAACTTCGTGCGAGGCGAGGATTCGCTGGTGCGCGCGCTGATGGCGGCGCATCCGCTGGTTTGGCACATCTACCCACAGGCCGAAGACGTGCATCTGCTCAAGCTCGATGCGTTGCTGAACCGATTCGAAACCGGACTGGACCCCAGGGCACTGCACGCCCGGCGCGCGTTCTGGCAGGCGTGGAATTCCGGGCATCCCCAGGCGACGGCCGCAGCGTGGCCTTCCTTCCGCGCGGCCTTGCCGGCACTGAAAGCGCATGCTCGGGTCCGGGCGGCCGCGCTGGCTCGGCAGACCGATCTCGCCAAAGGGCTGGTCACGTTTTGTGAAAATCGTTTATAATTAAGGGTTTCTCGGATTCGGGCTACTAAAACCCACACTCCCATACGCGGTCGGCACCGGAAAGCCCTTGTGGCAGGCACTCCACCGCAACAAACACGCAGGAATCGCTATGAAACTCGCTCAGGAAGTTCGCGCCGGCAATGTGATCATGGTCGGCAAGGATCCGATGGTCGTGCAGAAGGCCGAATTCACGAAGTCCGGCCGCAACGCCTCGGTGGTCAAGATGAAGCTCAAGAACCTGCTTTCCGGCAGCGGCACGGAGACCGTGTACCGGGCCGACGACAAGTTCGATACCGTGCAGCTCGAGAAGAAGCAGGTGACCTATTCGTATTTCGCGGACCCGATGTACGTGTTCATGGACAACGAATTCAACCAGTTCGACGTCGAGAAGGACAACCTGGGCGACGCGCTCAATTATCTCGCCGAAGGACTCGCCTGTGAACTCACGTTCTACGAGGGTCGGGCGATATCGGTGGAGCTTCCGAATTCGGTGGACCGCGAAGTGATGTACACGGAGCCCGCGGTCAAGGGCGACACGTCGGGCAAGGTCATGAAGCCTGCAAAGCTCGCAAACGGCTACGAAGTGCAGGTGCCGCTGTTCGTGACCACCGGCGACAAGATCGAAATCGACACGCGCACCGGCGAATACAAGCGCCGCGTGTAGTCGTTCAGCGCGGGATCGGGGCAAGACTTCGATCCCACTGACCTTTCGTCCCGCTTGGGAAAGACTGGGCACCGCGCGGTGCCCTTTTTTTCCGCTGCGACGTTCCAATTACGGGCGAATCGTCGTCACCACCTTGTCGGTCGTGCCGTCGGCATTCCTGGTGCGGTCCACCGTCGTCACGCCGCCCTTCGGATGGGTGATCGTCGAGTCAATAGCGCCGTCCGCACCGCGACTGCGGTCTTGGGTCGTGACACCTCCTTTGGGACCGGTCACCATTTTGTCGACGAGTCCATCAGCACCGCGATAGCGATCGGTCGTCGCGACCTTGCCATTCGGGTAGGTGACGGTCTTGTCGGTGAGCCCATCGGCACCCTTGGCGCGAGCGACATTGGTGACCCCGCCCTTCGGGCCCGTGCGCGTCGCATCGACCGCGCCATCTGCGCCGTGCTGGCGGTGCACGCTGTGGCTTGTGGTCCTGGGGGCATCTGCTGACTGCGCAAACGCCGGGAGCGCCGAGGCGCTGATGAACAGCGCGGCGACGGCCGCGGAAGCGAGCTTGCGACGATTCATGGTGATCTCCCGGTCAATGGGCTGTGGGTCGGCCGCGGCGCGCAGTCCGCGCCCGGTACCCTGCCATGAACGCCCGGCGGCGGGCGCGGGAAGACCGGCAGTTGTAACCCGATGTTGCGGCTTCCGCCGGAAGCAGGCCGCGGTCAGCGCGGCGGCTTGAACTTCGCGCGCTCGCGTGCGACTTCGCGGTGCACGCCGCAGGTATCGATGTGGTCATTGACCAGGCCCATCGCCTGCATGAATGCATAGATCGTGGTCGGGCCCACGAACGACCAGCCGCGCTTTTTCAGGTCCTTCGACATTGCGATGGATTCAGGCGAGGTCGGCATCGATGCCAGGACCTCGCGGGTGATTGTTGCTGGGCGCGCAGCGGGCGCCGGCTCCCAGCGCCAGAAATAGGCGGCGAGCGAGCCGAATTCCAGGGCGAGCTCCTGCGCCCGCCGTGCATTGTTGATCGTCGATTCGATCTTGCCGCGATGTCGGACGATGGCCGCATTGCCCACAAGCCGGTCAACATCCCGCGTCCCAAAGTGTGCGACGCGCTCGAACTCGAAATTCGCGAAAGCCGCGCGAAAACCTTCCCGCTTGCGCAGGATCGTGAGCCAGCTCAAACCGGCCTGGAACCCTTCGAGGCAGACTTTCTCGAACAGGCGTCGATCGTCGACAACGGGAAATCCCCACTCATGGTCATGGTAGGCGATGTAGAGCTTATCGTCGCCGCACCACCAGCAGCGTTGCCGCAGGGTGGCTGCGCCTGGAGTCTTCATTGGAGAATTCTAGTGTACTGAGTCAGAAATTCACTCGATAGTTCGCGGCGCTCACTTGCCACAATGCGCGGCCGCCATGCTTTGTTGTTCGGCCTCACCGTACCACGAGGTACGCTCTCGGCCTCGCGCCTCGCCTGACGGCCGATTTCATCCGCTCCTTCATCTTCGGAACTTCTGACTCAGTACACTAGCCGAGCGCGGGATGATCGCGGCACGCATATAATGCACTGCACCTTGAGCCTGCAAACGTGCCGCATCCGCTGGTCCTCGGTCCGCATTCGATGAAAGCCCCCACATGAATCGATTTCTGCTGCTTGCCCTTGTCGTCGGGGCACTGGGCGTCGACCCTGTCGTGGCGCAAGGTCCGGCTCCCGGCGCCATCGTCGGTACGGTAACGTATCGGCAACGCGTGGCACTCCCTCCCGATGCGGTGGTCGAGGTACGGTTGCAGGACACGACACGCGCCGATGCGGCGGCGCGAACCATCGCGCAGACGACGATTCCGACCCATGGCGCGCAAGTGCCGATTCCGTTCCGCATCGAATACGATCCGGCTGCGATCGATCCGTCACACAGTTATTCCGTCCGCGCTTCCATAAACGTGAGCGGCAGGCTTCTCTTCTCGTCCGCCACGATGTATCCGGTGCTCACGCGCGGCGCCGGCAACGAGGCGGCGATCGAGGTGTACATGATCCTGCCAACCGCCGCCGCGGCGGGACCTGGCGCCAAACCTGCCGCCTCGCTGGAAGGCACGTTCTGGAAGCTGGTCGCGCTAGGTAACACGCCGGCCATCGCCATGCCGACCGCGCGGGAGGCGAGCTTTACGCTGCATTCCGGCGACCATCGGCTATCCGGGTCAGGCGGTTGCAATCGCCTGCTGGGCACGTATGAAACAGGCGCGGACACCCTGACGATCATTCCCTCGGGGACAACGATGATGGCGTGTGCGGAAGAACTGATGCATCAGGAAAACGATTTCGTATCGGCGCTGAAGATGACGACGAACTACAAGGTAATCGGCGACACGCTCGAATTGCGCAGCGGGGATCGCGTGCTTGCGCGTTTCATGGCTCAGAACAACCGTTAGACGAACAAGGACAGGTGGAAACATGACGACGGAATCGCAATACGCGCGTTTCGGCAGCGGCAAGTCCGTCCGCCGCGTCGAAGACGAGAATTTGCTGAAAGGCGCTGGCTATTTTGCCGACGACGCCACGCTGCCGGCCCAGGCCTGCGTCTGCTTTCTGCGCTCTCCGCATCCGCACGCGCGAATCGCCGCCATCGACACGACAGCCGCTGCAGCAATGCCCGGCGTCATCGCCATCGTGACGGGTGACGACCTCGTCCGCGCCGGCGTCAGGCCATTGCCGCTGTCGGCCGACTTCAAGCGTGGCGACGGCTCGCCCACGGCATCCGCGCCGCGTCATGCGCTTGCCGTCGGCACCGTCCGTTTCGTGGGCGAGGCCGTCGCCGCCGTCATTGCGCAGGACATTGCGCAAGCGCGCGACGCGCTGGAAGCCGTGGACATTCGCTACGACGCGCTGCCCTGCGTGGTGGACGCTGCAGGCGCGATCGCGCCCGGTGCGCCATTGGTGTGGCCAGAGGCATCCGGCAACGTCGCCTGTGAAGCGCGGCACGGCGATGCCGCCGCCACGCAGGCCGCATTTGCCAAGGCCGCTCACGTCGTCGCACTCGACCTTGTCAATCAGCGCCTGGCGCCCAGCCCGATCGAACCCCGCGCCATTCTCGCAAGTTACGACGCTGCAACCGACCGCATTACGCTGCGCGTTTCCAACCAGACGCCGACCGGATTGCGCGACACGCTGTGCGCCGAAGTGCTCGGCATCCCCAACGACAAGGTGCGCGTCCAGGTCGGCGATGTCGGCGGCGGCTTCGGGATGAAGACGGGGCTCTATCCCGAGGACGTCGTGCTCGCCCATTGCGCGCGCGAATTTGGGCGGCCACTCAAGTGGTGCGCCGAGAGGATGGAGGAATTTCTGGCCGCGTCGCACGGACGCGACGTGCGCAGCAAGGCCGAATTGGCCCTCGACGCGAACGGACGCATTCTCGCGCTGCGCATCGCTTCGCTGGCCAACGTCGGCGCCTATGCCACGCCGGGCGGCGTCGCCATTCCGCTGCTGATCGGCCCATGGGTGTCCACCAGCATCTACGACATCGGCACCATCGACATCTGGATCAAGGCCGTGCTGACCCACACGTCGCCGACCGGCGCCTATCGTGGCGCGGGCCGGCCGGAGGCCATCTACATCATCGAACGCCTGATGGACGCCGCCGCGCGCAAGACGGGCATCGACGCGACGGACCTGCGCCGGCGAAACATGATCCGTCCGGAACAGATGCCTTATACCAATCCGATGGACAAGACCTACGACAGCGGCAAGTTCGCGTCCGTGATGGATCAGGCGACCGTGCTGGCCGATTGGCGTGGCTTCGACGCGCGGTGTGCCGATGCGACACGGCGCGGGCGCCTGCGTGGACGCGGCATGGCTGCCTTTCTCGAATGGACCGGCGTCGACATCTTCGAGGAGCGTGTCACGGTCACGGTTTCCGGTCAGGGCGACATCGAGATATTTTCGGCTCTGCAGGCGATGGGCCAGGGCCTGGCCACCACGTTCGCGCAAATCGCCGTCGACATCTTCGGCGTGCCGATCGAGAAGATCAGGATCGTGCAGGGCGATACCGACCGTGGCACCGGATTCGGCAGCGCAGGTTCGCGTTCGCTCTTCGTGGGCGGATCGGCGGTGCGCGTTGCGGCAGAACGCACGGTCAAGAGCGCGCAGGAATTGGCTGCGTTCGAGCTCGAGGTTGCGGTCGGCGACATCGAGTACCACGACGGCGTCTTCCGGATCGGCGGCACCGACCGGAGCATCGGCCTCTTCGATCTCGCGCGCCGGCAGCCACAGGAGCGGATCGTGCTCGACTCCACGAGTTCCGTCGCCGGTGCGACCTGGCCGAATGGCTGTCACATCTGCGAAGTCGAAATCGATCCGGACACCGGTGCGGTTGAAGTCGCGGCCTATTGGTCGGTCAACGATGTCGGCCGTGTCGTCAATCCGATGATCGTCATCGGTCAACTCGAGGGCGGCGCGGCGCAGGGCATCGGTCAGGCCCTGTGCGAGGAATTCGTGTATGACCGCGAGTCCGGCCAGGCGCTCACCGCCAGCTTCCAGGACTACGCGCTGCCCCGCGCCGGGATGATCCGCCATTTCAGCATGACAATGGACGAGTCCACGCCGTGCCTGAACAATGCGATGGGCGTGAAGGGTGTCGGCGAACTCGGCACCATTGGCGCGACGCCGGCCGTGGTCAACGCGGTGGTCGATGCGCTCGCGCGCGCGGGCAGGGGCGAGCGCGCTTTGGCGCTGCAGATGCCGCTTACGTCCGAGCGCGTGTGGCGCGCGCTGCAGGAGTGATCCGGAGATGCTGCGAGCCGTTGCCACGTTTTTCCTGCTTGCGTTCGTCGGAGCCTGCGCAACGACGCCCAACGCGCCTGCCGACGTCGTAGCGGATCTCGCACCTGCGGCCAGGTTGCGCGCAGCGATCAACTTCGGCAACCCGATCCTCGCAGTCAAGGATCCGGCATCGGGCGAGCCGCGCGGCGTTTCCGTCGACCTTTCGCGCGAACTTGGACGGCGATTGCGGATACCGGTCGAGCTGGTCACCTTTGAGTCCGCGGGCAACGTTGTCGCCGCCCAGAAGACGGGGGCGTGGGACGTCGCCTTTCTTGCGGTCGACCCGGCGCGCGCATCCGACCTCCGTTTCACCGCGCCCTACGTCGTGATCGAAGGCGCCTACCTTGTGCCGCAGCGTTCAGCGATCCGCAGCAACGCGGAGGTCGATCGCGCAGGTGTCCGTGTCGTCGTCGGCGCGGGCAGCGCCTATGACCTCTTTCTTTCGCGCGAATTGAAGCTGGCGACGATCGTCCGCGCTCCCACCTCGCCCGCCGTGACGGACATGCTGGTCGCGCAGAACCTGGATGTCGCCGCCGGAGTGAAGCAGCAACTCGAAGCCGACGCCCGACGCGTCTCCGGCGTGCGCGTCCTCGGGGGCAGGTTCATGGTGATCAACCAGGCGATGGCGGTACCGCGCGGTCGCAACGCGGGCGCGAAATATCTCGACGCGTTTGTCGAGGAAATGAAGGCGTCGGGTTTCGTCGCGGATGCGCTTGCGCGCAATCGTATCGAAGGTGCATCAATTGCGCCGCCGGGCGCCGCGCCATAGCCTGACGGTCCGACTCATCCGCCCTGCTTCAGCATTCTCGCCGCCAGCGCATATCCGCCCGCAGCGCCATCGACGAAGTGGACGTGATCGTTTTCCGTGATCGACGGCACGATGCAGGTCATGATGGCTGACGGCTGACGATGCAGGCCGAATTTGGCAATGCCCGCAGCGCGGGCTGACGTGAGTCGCTCCTCGATCCGGTCGGCAAGCGCGGGCGTGCAGTCCAGCGTCATGCGCAGGTTGTCGTCGTATTTGCGGAAGTCCGAATTCTCGACGACAACCCGCCGATAGATCGCGGGGTCGAAAGCACCGAGCCGGATTCCCCAATTCATGACAAAGTAGGCGATCAACGTGCGCAGCAACAGTATCATTCGGCGCAAGTAGAAGGACTCTCCACGCTTACGCGATGCGTACGCTTCCAGGTCCAGTCCCGGTGACGGCCAGGAGACGTCGGGCGCGCCTTCCGGCACCGGACGCGCCACTTCGGGACTGGTTTTCAGCTCGGCCAAGAGGTCTTCGACCAACGTGCGGAACGCGGGATCGCCATGCGTGACCGGTGTCACGACCAGCGACAGGATCAGTCCGCGCGTTGCCGGAATGTCATTCCATCGACATGACAATCCGCTCAGGTCGGGTCGCGTTCCCGGCGGAGCGGCGGGCACGGCAAATTGGCCGGCCTTCATCGCGCGTTCGGCCCAGGCAAGGCCGCCGCCCATGAACATCGCGAACGCAACGTTTTTCGACGGCGCGAACCGCGCCACGCGCACGTTCAGCCCCTGCCCCTTCACCGCAGAAACGGGGACGAGCGCGGCGCGAAGATCGAGACCGAGATCGTCGCGCGTCCACGCCGCAGTCGCGGCAAGCGTGGCACGCGCCATATCCCGGTCACTGCCCGGGACGGCGAAGCTCGCGCCGTCGCCGCCAAATACAAATGGAAATGCCCGGCCGTTCAACGCATTGGTGACCGCAGCGATGACCGACGCGCCAGCGGTGTTAACGGCCTTGTAGTGACCGTCTGCGATGGCTTGCGTGGAACCCACGACGTCGGTCAGTCCGATCAGCCAATCGTCCGGCAGCGGCTGATAGCGCGCCGGGTCCATGATGTTCGCGAATGCCTCGAAGATCGGCAGGCGGGAATAGAAATCGGCGGCGTCCGGCTTCACTTTCGCGCCATCGCGGTCAGAGCGCGCAGATCCGCTGCTCCGGCCAGCGTCGCGCATTGTTCGATCAGGCGATCCGCGCTTCCGGCACCGAGGACCGGATCGACCAGACCGTGAAACTTGCGCGCGAGATCGGCGTCGGTCATGGGCCGCTGCAAGCTGCCTATCGCGTGTTCGACCAGCACGTGAAGCCTGCGGCCATCCTTGCAGGTCACGACGACGTCGGCCGACGCCTCATCGATTCCATCGTCCGCACTTGCCCGGACGCGGTCACGCAAGGCGACCACGTCGTCCCGGGCGACAATGGCGTCGGAGAATTCCGCCTCGCCCGCCTCTCCGAAGAGAATGCCAGCGGCGCAGGCGTGGTAAACGCTGAACTTGGACTCGAGCCCTGTGTGCGGCGTCTTCTTTCCGGTCAGCTCGAGTACCAGCGAGTGCACCTTGAGGTCGACATGCTCGATTTCTGCGGCGCGCAAACCATGCACATTGCGCAGCTGCACGCAGCCGTCGATTGCGGGATGAATCACGATTCCACAAGCGAACGGCTTGTAGGTATTGAATGAAATCTCGAAACGTTTGCCGAGTTCGTCGGTGATCTCGTTCCAGTCGCACTTGGTCGAAAATGTCTGCACAAGACCGCGCGGCGCCTCGAGCGCGCGCATGGACGACGTGTAACCGTGTTGCGCCATCAAGGCCGACATCAGGCCTGCGCGCGCGGCGCCGCCAACATGAAACGACTTGGTCATCGATCCGAACTGTTCGCGCACGCCGATCGGCTGCGAAGCCGCAATCCCGAGCGCCATCGCCGTCGTTGCCGGATCGAGAGCCAGCAGCCTCGAACACGCAGCGGCGGCGCCGAGCATCCCGGTAGAACCGGTAATGTGCCAGCCACGATCGTAATGGTCGGGGTAGATCATGTTGCCGACGCGACAGGACACGTCGATGCCGAGCACGATCGCATCGACCAATTGCCGTCCGGTGGCTCCGCGGTGCTCGGCGAGTGCGAAGGCCGCCGACGCAACCGGTCCGGCCGGATGAATGATGGTCTTGAGGTGCGTGTCGTCGTAGTCGAAAGTGTGCGAAGTGATGCCGTTCAGCAGCGCCGCGCCGCCCATGTCGACACGTTCGCGACGACCCAGGATTGACGCCTGGGCGCTCGGCGCCAGCTCCTGCACCGCAGCCAGCGCAGCCCGGACCGTCGGGTGATCCGATGCACCGATGGCGCAGCCGACCCAGTTCAGCACGGTCCGGTGCGCCTCCCTTTCGACGCCCGCATCCCAGCCTCGGGATGGGTGTTTGGCGACGAAGCCGGCAAGGGTCCCGGTGATTGGTGGCGCGTTGGCATCGGCCACTACCTTGGTGTTGTGCGCCATCGGATCTCCATGTCGACAAATTGCGCTACAGATAGCTGCCGCGTCAATCGCTGATCCGGATGTTGCGGTCTTGCGCAAGCTTCGACCACTTGGCGATGTCGTCGCGCATGTACTGGCCGAACTGCTCGGGCGTCATCGGCATCGGTTCGAGCGCCTCACCCGACAACCGCTCGCGCAGGTCCGGACTCGCGAGCAGCTTGTTGATTTCCTCGTTCAACTTCCCGACGATCGGCGCCGCCATGCCGGCCGGCCCGACGATGCCGTACCACTGCACGCCGTCGAATCCCTTGTAACCCGACTCTTCGAAAGTCGGCACGTCCGGGAGCAGCGGATGGCGGCGGGTGCCGGTGACGGCCAGCGGCCTCATCTTGCCCGCCTTGATGTGCGGCAGTGCCGCGGCAAGTCCGGGAAACAGCGCCTGCGTCTGGCCGCCCAGGATGTCGGTGATGGCCGGGCCGATACCGCGATACGGGACATGCACGATGTCGAGATCGGCCGCGACCTTGAGCTGCTCCATCGCCAGATGCGTGAGCGTTCCGGGGCCCGATGAGCCGTAGGAAAGCTTGCCGGGATTGGCTTTGACGTAGGCGACGAATTCCTTCAGCGAATTGACCGGAACCGACGGCGGCACGACCAGGATGTTCGGCGTGCCGCCGATCATGGCGATCGGCGTGAAATCCTTCACTGCGTCGTACGGCAACTTGCGCACCGCCGGATTGGTCCCGTGGGTGCCGACGTAGCCGACCATCAACGTGTAGCCATCGGGCGCCGCGCGCACCGTCGCCATCGACCCGACAACGCCACCGCCGCCGCTCTGGTTGTCGACAATGATCGATTGACCGAGCACCCTGCCCAACCGGTCGGCAATCGTACGCGCGACGAGATCGACGCCGCCGCCGGGCTGCACCGGCGCAACGATCTTGATGGTCTTGTTCGGGTAGCCGCTCTGGCCAAACGCCGGCGGGACGAGCGCCACCACCGCGGCAGCGGTAAGCATCCGCAGGAAATCGCGCTTTCCCGGTTCCGGCATCGGCCCAGCGGTCGTTGCCTGTTCGCAATCTCGAGCGTGATCGAATTTCATGGCATCCATCCGCCTCCGTTGACATGAATCGCCTGTCCAGTGACATAACGCGCGTCCGGACCACACAGCATCCTCACCATCGCCGCCACTTCCTCCGGCGCACCCATCCGTCCAAGCGGTGGACCGGCCGGCCGATGCGCCGGCACCGCGACGACTCCCGCCATTTCCCTCGCCGTGTCGATACGCCCGGGCACCACACAATTGACGGTAATCCGTTGCGGCGCGAGTTCGAGCGCAAGCGCCTTGGTCAGCCCCGCCAGGCCCGCCTTCGCCGTAACGACATGCGCGCGCCCGGCAGCTCCCCGATGACCGGTCTCGCCGCCAATATTCACGATGGCGCCACGTCCGTGGAGAACAAGATGCGGCAGGCAGGCCTGCGAGCACAGGAACGCGCCGTCGAGGATGACCGAAAGGATGCGCCGCCAATCGGCGATGGGCATCCCGGCAAATGCCTGCTCGGTGCGCAGCGCTGCGTTGTTGACCAGCAAATCGATGCGGCCGAAGCGTTCGACGGTCGCCGCCACCATGGTCGAAACCGCCTCAGAATCCGTCACATCCGCGATGAAACTTGCCGCCTGTCCACCGTTCGCTTCGACCTGGCGGACGGTCTCCGCTGCGTCACTGCGCGAGCGATCGACATTGACCATCACGCTGGCGCCGCCGGCGGCCAGCGACAACGCGATCGCCCGGCCGATGTTGCGACCGCCGCCCGTGATCAATGCCACACTCCCCGCCAGATCCCGGCCCGGGGTCATCCCTGCATCGCTGGTCATCGCGCGGCTGTCGTCCGTCGGCCAGTCATCGGGCGGCGGCAATCCTCCTGCGGCGATTATCTCCCAAGTTGACTGGGGACGGCGTACCGGCGCGCCACGTCCGGCGCGACATGACCGACGCTGGCGGCGCCGCGCCGTACCGATGGACATCGTGGCAGAATGACCCAATGAGCACGCAAGACATCACCCTGCAGTTCGCCGCGCGAAGCGACGCCGCGTTGCTCGCCTCGATGTCGCGCGACCTGATCGAGTCCGGCCTCGGCTGGCGCTATCGGGCACTGTCCGTGCGGCATCTTATCGACGACCCGGAAACAGTGACCCTCGTCGCCCGCGGCGGCGAAGCGGTCGCCGGTTTCGCGATCATGAAATTTGGAGACGAGCGCGCGCACCTCGTGCTCCTGGCGGTGCACCCCACTCTCCAACGCCGTGGAATCGCGAGGCGCTTGGTCCACTGGCTCGTCGAATCGGCCGCGACCGCGGGCATGGCGTCCATCCATGTGGAACTGCGCGCGCGCAATGCCGGCGCCTATGCGTTCTACCGCGCGATCGGCTTTGCGGAAACGCTGCGCGTGCCCCGCTACTATTCCGGGCGAGAGACGGCAATCCGCATGCTGCGCATGTTGCGGGCGCCTACGATCGATATTCTGAAGATGTAGGCAGAACAGCCGCGTCCTCACTTCAGCGTGTCGGCACCCGCCTTGGCGATCAAGCCATCCTGTACTGCGGCGCCGCCGGCGGCGCCAATTGCTCCGATCAGTTTGCCATTTTCGACGAGCGGTATGCCGCCTTCCGCGCCATTCATGCCTTTGAGCGTCAGCACATAGGTGTGGCCTGATTCGAGCAGGTCCATGAACACCTTCGTCGGCCGGCGATAGAGCGCCGCCGATTTCGCCTTGGCCGGTGCAATTTCACTTGCCGCGAGCTGTGTATCGTCGAGCTTTTCGAAATAGACGAGGTCACCTGATGGGTTGACGATGGCAACCGCCATTTTCCAGTTGCGTCTTTTCGCCTCTGCTATCGCCGCTTCCGCCACTTTCTTCGCGCGTTCGATCGTGATCGACATGCCGAAGGGAATATCGAACGGTATGGAGTCCGACACGGGGGTGGGCGCCGGAGCCGGCGTCTGGGCCTGCGCAGTGGCTCCGAGCAAGCCTGCGAAAGCCGCGATGGTCATCAGCACATATTCACGCATGGTTCTTCCTCCATTGTCTTCACGCAAATCGATCGTGGAATCGGCGCGGGATCAGATTCCCGAGAGAAAAAAATCGACCATCCGGGAGATCTGGCCGCGCATCATCTCGCGCCCGTAAACCGTCGTGCAGCCGCACTTTTCGGCAAGCGTGAGCAGCGGCGTGCGCTCGGGCTTCACGATGGCATCGAAGACGACCATTTCTCGCGCAAGCGTTGCGATTTCGATCGGCAGCCGCGCATCGCCCAGCATGCCGACCGGCGAGGCGTTGAGAAGGATGTCCACGTCCTCCGTCGTCCGGGCTCCCGTCTGCACGTCGAGACCGGGATTGGCGTACGCGACCTTGTTGCCAAGCGCCGCCGCGCGTTCGGCATCGACATCGAAAATGCGCAATGAGGCAGGCCGCTCGTATCCGATTGCGACGGCGATGGCAGACCCCGCGCCACCGGCGCCAAGGAGCATCACGCGCTTGGCTGCGAACGGGATATCCCTTCGCCGAAACGCCTCGACGCAGCCCAGCCCATCGAAAATGTCGGCGCGCCAGCGGCCATTCCCGCCTCTGGCCAGCGCATTGATCGCGCCCACGACCCGCCCCTGCTCGCCCATCGTCTCGGCGAATGCGCACGCCCGCACCTTGTACGGGATCGTGAATACGAGGCCGCCCAAGTTCTGCACGCGAAGCAGTGACGGCAAGGCCGCGTCGAAATCCTCTGGCAATACGTGCAGCGGCACGAGGATCGCGTCCTGTCCACGACGACGAAATTCCGCCGTGAACATTTCCGGCGAGCGCACCTGCTCGATCGGATGTCCGACGATGCCGAATACGCGCGTCTTGCCGGAAACGTAGTCGACCTGGTCCTGAATTTCCATGGACGTTCGCAACGTGATGGTGACGGGTTCGGCTCATGATGAGGCGACTGCAAGAGGATGGCAAGCGGGTCGGACCTGCGCCTGGCTTTCGACATCTCGTTTTGGCAATGCCAAAGGTGCAAGCGGCGCGCAACGGGTCCGGCACCAGACTGCTAGACTGCGGGCGTGATCCGGTCCGCAGCCTCGCTCCTGTCGCAGATGCTCGAGTCGTCGCCGCTGCGGCACGCCCCGTTTCGCCTGTTCTACGTTGGTTCGATCGGCGCCGCGCTCGGCTACACGATGCAGGCGACCGTCGCCGCGTGGCTGATGGCGACGCTCACCCCGTCGGCGCTCATGGTGGCGCTGGTGCAGACTGCGAGTACGGCTCCGTCGCTACTGTTCGGCCTCGTGGCCGGCTCGCTCGCGGACATCGTCGACCGGCGCAGGATCATCCTCGTCACGCAGATAATGCTGCTCGCAGCCACGTTGACGCTGGGCACCGCCACGCTCGCCGGACTGACCGGCCCCGCGACACTGCTGGCGCTGACTTTTCTGATCGGCGCGTGCTTCACGTTCTACATGCCGGCACAGCAGGCAAGCATCAACGGCTTCGTCGGCCGCGCCGAACTGCCGCGTGCCGTCGCCCTCGGCGCCGTGGCCTTCAACGTGGCGCGTGCGGTCGGGCCGGCACTCGCCGGCGCCGTCGCCGCCTGGCTCGGCACGGGGAGCGCGCTGATCGCAAGCGCACTGTTTTTCATCCTGATGATCGTCGCGGTGCGCAGCTGGAAGCCCCGCGAACTCGCGCTTCCGGGCGTCCCGGAGACGTTGTTCTCCGGAGTGCAGAGCGGTCTGCGTTACGCACGCCATTCGCGCCCGATGCGGTCGCTGATCATTCGCAACCTGAGCTTCTGCGTGTGCGCGAGTTCGCTCTGGGCGCTGCTGCCCGTGATCGCGCGCGACCAACTCGGGCTCGGCGCCGGCGGCTACGGGCTGCTATCCGCGAGTTTCGGTATCGGCGCGGTCGTCGGCGCGCTGTCGATACCGCGCCAGCTGCAAAGGCGCACGCTGAACGCGGTGGTCACCTCGGGCGTGCTACTGTGGACGGTCGCAACACTGCTCATCGCCGCGACCGACATCACCGTCATCGCACTGGCGGGTGCCTGCTTCGCCGGCATGGCGTGGGTCTGTGTCCTCGCGAGCCTTTCGGCGGGAACCCAAAGCGCGGCACCTGCGTGGGTGCGCGCGCGGGCCGTCGCCATGAATCTGGTCGCGGTCCAGGCGAGCCTCGCGCTGGGCAGTGTGCTCTGGGGGGCACTGGCCTCGGCGGGCGGTACGCGCGCGGCACTCGCCACGTCGGCAGCGATCATGTTCCTGCTCAACGTGCTCAATCGCCGCGTCCAGGTCGCGATGGGCAACGAGGCGGACGTCACGCCCGCCGTGCAGTTGCCGGACCTGGCGATCGCCGTCGAGCCGCTGCCCGACGACGGCCCGGTATTGATCCAGATCGAATACCAGATCGCCCCGGAACGCCGCGACGAGTTTCTTCGTGCCATCCATGCTGTGGAGCCGACCCGGCGGCGCAATGGGGCCACGAGCTGGCGCGTGTTTCGCGACGTGGCCGAGGACGACCACTTCGTGGAGCGCTATATCATCAACTCCTGGGCGGAATACGTGCGGCTGCGGACGCGGATGACGATGGCCGATCGCAAGCTGCAGGACCGGGTCCTGGGTTTGCAGCGACCGGATCTGCCCATTCGCGTCTCGCGACTGATTGGCATCAGCGCGCAGGAGCAGGCCGAGTCGGCGGGCCGCTCGTGAAGATCGGATGTAAATTGCCGTGGTGAAACCGACCGCCGCACCGTTGCGGCAAGCGTACGGAAGGACGAGGGACATGGAACCGAACAAGGCAAAGATCGAAGGGCTGATCCGAGAGCTGCTGGTCGAGATCGGAGAAGATCCGGATCGCGAGGGCCTGCTGCGCACGCCACACCGCGTGGCGCAAGCGTACGCCTTTCTCACGTCCGGTGCCCGGACCGATATCCACAGGCTCATCAACGACGCCATCTTCACGCAGGAGACCAACAGCATGGTCATCGTGAAGAACATCGAGGTCTACAGCCTGTGCGAGCATCACATGCTGCCGTTCTTCGGCCGCTGCCACATCGGTTACATTCCCAATGGCCGCGTGTTCGGCGTCAGCAAGCTCGCCCGGCTGGTGGACATGTACGCGCGGAGGTTGCAGCTGCAGGAGCGACTGACCGAGCAGATCTCGCAGGCGATCATGGATACGATCGACGCCAGGGGCGTGGGCGTCATGATCGAAGCTCAGCACCTGTGCATGATGATGCGCGGCGTGGAGAAGCAGAACTCGGTGATGGTGACTTCCTCGGTCGTGGGCCAGTTCCGCGAGTCCACCGCAACCCGGGAGGAATTTCTCGCGTTGATAGGCAATCGCGCGAGCTAGGGCCTGTTCACACTATGGGCGCATACGCGAACGGGGTGCCCTGGGGTGCCAATCGCGGCAGCCGACGAGGTCAAGACTCGCGGTCTTGGCAAGGAGAGCAACAAAGAGTGGCGCCCCAAGGCATCCGTTCCCTTCGGGTTGCTGCCGAAAACGCCCATCGCTGCGTTGCAAAGGCTCGCCGGGTACCCGACCCGCCTTCGCCTTCGCGCCTTTGCGCTGAGCGTTTTCGGCCGTGCAACGCGTTTGTGTCCATAGTGTGAACGGGCCCTAAGTCTTGCCCTTGAGCAGGGCTTTGAGTTCGGCAAACGGCTGGTGCGTCGCACGCGACTCCGTGGCGCCACCGGATGCCCCATGCGCCTGCGCCGCTTCGAGCTGGCGTGAATGCTCGTTGTCGTGGCAGTAAACGCACAGCAGTTCCCAATTGCTGCCATCCGGAGGGTTGTTGTCGTGGTTGTGATCACGGTGGTGCACTGTGAGCTGCACAACATTGCTCCGGTCGAATTCACGTGCGCAGCGTCCGCAGATCCACGGATAGATCTTGAGCGCCTGCTCGCGATAACCCGACGCGCGCTGCTCTGACGCGCGGCGCGCATCAGTCACGACACGGTCAAGCTTCGCCTGGTCCGGTTTGCCGCCATTGGCCATCGTCGTTCGTCCTTCAGGTGGATGGTTTCGTGTGAGCTGATGCGATCATCGAGCGAGCAATTGCGCCGCACGCTCGCGATCGTGGGCCGCACCCATGTCGACAAACGCGTCTCGCGCATGGGCGGCGTCGGTGCGCGCTGTCGCCTGCTGTGCCGCGTCCCCGTGCGAAAGTTGCAGCGACGCGCGATGAAGCATGGCGCGATTGAATTCGAGCCGGCTGCCGGTCTTCCGGAAAAGTTCGATTGCGGCGTCGAACGACTGCGACGCGTCATGTGGCCTTCCCCGCGCCAGCATCAATTGGCCCTGGACGCGCTTTGCGATCCCGAGATAGTGCGGCGCACTGGCAGTTGCGATTTCGATTGCCTGCTGCACCAGTGTCGCCGCCTCGTCCATTCGAAGGGCGAGCAGGAACGCCTCTGCCGCGCTGCCCATGACGAAGTTGCGCACCACGCCGTTCTCGGTGTCGCGCACCAGCGGGACATAAAGCTCGTACCACTTCAGGGCGTCACCGACGTCGTTCCGTTGCAGCGCCGCATAACCCGCTCCATGCAATGCGCACCCGGACAGCACGAGCTGCCCCAGTTCCTGCGCGCGTGCCCATCCGTGCTCCGCATGAGCCCGCGCCGCGTCGTCTTCGCCCAGGTCCGCTTCGATGATCGCGAGCATAGGCTCGCACCAGGTGGCGAGGCGACCTTCGCCGATCTGATCGCATAGCTCCAGCAATGCCTGCGCCATCGTCCGCGCCGCGATCAGTTCGCCCTTGCCGTAAAGTCCCAGGATAGAGGAAAAATCCGCCCATGCCACCCTGGCGAGTGATCCGCATTTCCGTCCGAATGACCGGTCCTGCTCGGCATGTTCCAGCGCAGTGTCCCAATGTCCACGCTGTGCCGCGTTCTCGGCGAGGAATTCATGTCCGCCTGCGATTTCCTGCAGCGCATTCGTACGCGTCCCCAGCGCGATGACCTCCCGCGACCAGTGGTCGCTCTCCGTGTATTGCAGCAGGTGCTGGTGGGCGCCGGCCAAAAGCAGGTAGATCTGCGCCAGCTCCGACGAATCGCCGAGCGGCTCAGCCAGTTGCCGTGCCCGCTCCAGGTATTCGATCGCCTTCCGGTGTTCAGTGCGGTAATGGCAGTAGCGGCCGATGAACGCCGTTGCCAGCGCCAGCTCGATCGTCTGCGTGGATGGGTCGAGATCCCGGAGCGCGGCATCGAGATAGGCGCGCCCGCGAACGTCGCCGATCTGGCAATATACCGAGCCGATCCTCGCGTTGAGCGCGGCACGCGCCGGAAGTGCATTCGTTCGGGACAGGGCTCGCTCGAAGGCCGCCACCGCCGGACCGGACATCCCGCGCGCTTCATGCACGTCACCCTGCTCCTCGTCGATCCGCGCGACATCATCTTCGCGATGCAGCGCCTCGGCAGACTCCCGCGCCTGCTCGAGGAACTTCAGCGCCTCATCGAGCGCAAATACGCGCGTGGCGTTGCGCGCCGCGCGGCGCGCGTACGCAAGCGACCGCGGCAGGTCCCCGGCCTGCATGAAGTGATGTGCCAGGTCCTGCGCGTGTTCGTCCGCGCCCACCCCCGTCACCTCGCCGTCCCGCACCTGCGCGCCGTGGAGCGTCTCCAGGGACTCGCCGATGCGCTGATGAAGACGACGGCGGCGAATCGGGTTCAACTCCTCGTACAGCACTTCCCGGATCTTGTCGTGCGTGAACACGAAGCTGTCTTCGCTGCCGGACGACGAGGCGCCCGGGCCGCCGCTGTTCGCCCGGATCAGCTGCGCGGCGGTAGCCTCGTCCAGCGCGTCGAGCAGCGCGTCCTCGCCGGCCGTCGAAACCGCGGCCAATTCCCGGAAGGCAAAGACCTTGCCGAGCGCGGCGGCCGACCGCAACGCGTCCACGGTTGCCTCGGTCAGGCGATTCAGCCGCCGTCCAATCGCTTCTTTCACGCTCTGCGGAATGGCCAGCTCGTGCGTTTCCTTGCGGCTCCAGCCATCGCCGTCGCGATAGATCTGACCCTGCTCGATCAGCGACTTGATGACCTCCTCGATGAAGAACGGATTGCCTTCGGTCTCGTGATAGAGCGCCGAGACCAGATCGTCCGAGATGTTCTTGACCCCGAATAGCGTGGCCAGCAATGTTCCCGTGTCGGCGCGGGTGAGCCGTCCGAGCGCGATGCGTGTCCCGAGGCGTTCGCGGTTCCATTCGACCAGCGCGGATGCGAGCGGATGCGCGCGGTCCAGTTCGATTTCGCGGTATGCGACAAGAAAGAGCACGCGGTCGTTGCGCAGGTGGCGCAACAGGTAATGCAGCAACGACAGCGTGCCCTGGTCGGCCCAGTGCACGTCGTCGACGAAGACGAGCAGGCCGCGCGCGGCCGCCAGCGACTGCAGGAAGCGCGCGGCATTGTCGAACAGGCGCATCCGGTCTTCACTCGGGGCAAGCGGCGGGTTGGGCTGGAGCGCGCCCAGCTTCAACTCGATTTCGGGGGCGAACTTGGCGATTTCCGTGGCGGTTGCGCCGAGCGCGCGACGCAACTCCTCCGGGCCTTGGCGGTGCGCCCACTCGCGAAACGCCTCGACAAAGGGCAGATAGGGCGTGGTTGCCTCGTACTCGTAACATCCGCCCCGCAACAGGGTTGCGCCGCTTTTCTGCGCGTGCGCAACAAGGTCCTGCGCCAGCCGCGTCTTGCCCACTCCCGGCTCGCCTGAAAGCAGCACCAGTTGCCCGCTCGCCTGCTGCGCGTTCGCCCAGTGCTGCCGCAATTGCTGCGGACTCATGCCCGCGACCGACGAGTTGGCCACGCACCAGCTGCGAAAGCGGCGCGGATGGAGAGGCGGTGACATCCTCGACCCGCAACGGAGGGAACACAGAGGGCAGGTCCGCGGCCACGAGCTGGTAGATGTTCTCCGCTTCAGCGAGTCCGCGCAGCTTGTGGCGCCCGAGGTCGCGCAGCGTCGTGCCGTCAGGCAGGGCTTCGCGTATGCGATCGGCCACACCCGACGAGAGCAAGGTCTGCCCGCCATGTCCGGCCGCCATCACGCGTTGCGTGCGGGCAAGCGTCAGCGACGACGCATATTCTCCGCCGTGCGCTTCGACGATCCCGGTGTGCAGCCCCATTCGCACCCGCACTGCGCCAACGTCGCCCCAGCTTTCCCGGTGCAACGCGTGCTGGGCATCGAGCGCGGCGGCCAGCGCATCGCCGGCGTCCTCGAACGCCGTGCAAAATCCGTCGCCGAGGATCTGAAACACATGACCGTGATGGACGCCTATCGCGCCCTGCAGCAGTGCATTGTGGCGAGCGAGCGCACCTTTCATTGCCTCCGGATGCTGCTGGATGAGGCGCGTCGATCCCTCGATGTCCGTGAAGAGGAACGTGACGGTTCCGCTGGGAAGGTCATTCATGGCGCGTCGAGTCTGCCACTAGTTGGAATGGGGCGCCACCGGGAAATCGGAAGGATTTTCATGCGTGCGACGAGCTATGTCCAGTGCGCTTGTGCGTCACGGTCGATTCAGAACAATTGGCCCGTTATACAATGCGCGTCCCTGCAATCGTTCACGCAATCGCAAGCCTTCGCGACCAACGCGTCGTCGGGGGTTCTGCCTGCATCCCCGGTAGAGTGTGCCATGTCCTTTGAGCAACGCCTGAATTCACTGCCTCCGGGAACACTGCAGGGCCTGTGCCGCGGCATCGAGAAGGAAAGTCTCCGCGTGAGGCCGGACGGGAAGCTGGCCTCCACGCCGCATCCGGTTGCGCTGGGCTCGGCGCTCACCCACCCGCGCATCACCACGGACTTCAGCGAATCCCAGCTCGAGCTCATCACCGGCGTGCACGCGAATGCGGACGCCTGTCTCAACGAGTTGACCGAAATTCACCAGGTGGTCTACCGCGCGATCGGCGACGAATTGCTCTGGTGCGCGAGCATGCCGTGCGGCCTGCCCACAGACAGCTCCATTCCGCTCGGTCACTACGGAACGTCCAATGTAGGCCGCGCGAAGCGCGTGTATCGGACCGGCCTTTCGTATCGCTATGGCCGGCGCATGCAGACGATCTCCGGCATTCACTACAATTTTTCGCTGCCTGACCCGGAATCGAACGCAGCGTACTTCGCACTGATCCGCAATTTCCGGCGGCATTCGTGGCTACTGCTCTATCTGTTCGGCGCCTCCCCCGCAGTGTGCTCGAGTTTTGTCGCCGGTCGTCCGCACGAATTGCAGCGACTCAACGAGGGCACCCGCTTCCTGCCCCATGCGACTTCGCTGCGCATGGGACGCCTGGGTTACCAGAGCGACGCGCAGTCGTCGCTCAAGGTCAGCTACAACAGCCTCGAAAGCTACGCAGCGTCGCTGCAGGATGCGCTAACCCGTCCCTACCGACCCTACGAGGATATCGGCGTCCGGACCGGCGACGACTATCGCCAGCTCGCCACCAGCATGCTGCAGATCGAGAACGAGTTCTACGGCACGATCCGTCCCAAGCGCGTGATCCGACCGGGCGAGCGCCCGCTGCACGCATTGCGCGAGCGCGGCGTCGAGTACGTCGAGGTCCGCCTGATGGACCTCGATCCGTTCTGTCCGATCGGCATCACGGCGAGCACGCTGCACTTTCTCGACATGTATCTGCTCAACTGCCTGCTGCGCGACAGCCCCCCCGACACGCCTGACGAACTCGACGCCATCGTGCACAACAAGCAGCTCGTGGCCGCGCGCGGTCGCGAACCGGGCCTCAAGCTCACTCATGGCTCAAACGAGGTGACGTTGGTCGAATGGGGCGCCCAGGTCCTCGCCGAATGCGCGCCCATTGCCGCGGCGCTTGATGATGCCAATGGCACAGGCGCGTACCGCAAGGCACTGGTCTCGGCCGTCGAGGCGTTGAAGGACCCCGCCACGACACCCTCGGCCCGCGTGCTCGAGGCGATGGCGCGCGATCACGGCAACACGTACGTGCACTTCGTGCTTGCGCAGTCGTTGGCGCATCGCGAAGCGCTGCTGAAACTGCCATTTTCCGCTGACGTCGCCGCCCGGTTCGCGCAACTGGCGGAACAGTCGCTCGCACGGCAGCACGACATCGAGGTCGCCGACACATTGCCTTTCGATGCGTTCCTGCAACGCTACCTTTCCCCGGCCAGCCTCAACGTCTGAAGTCGCGGTCGCAGATGAAACGATTCGAAACCATCGTGCTGGGCCTGGGCGCGATGGGCAGCGCCACTACATACCAGCTGGCGAAGAAGGGCAACCGCGTCCTTGGCATCGACCGCTATTCGCCGCCGCACGCGCACGGCTCGACGCACGGCGACACCCGCATCACCCGTCTGGGCATAGGAGAAGGCACGCAATATTCGCCGCTCGCCATGCGGTCCCACCAGATCTGGCGCGAGCTCGAGCGCGAGACCGGCAGCACGCTCCTCACGGCCAACGGCGGCCTCGTGCTGTCCAGCAAGGCGAAGACCTCACGCAGCCACGGCGACCATTTTTTCGCGAACACGGTCGCCGCGGCGCAACTGTATGACATTCCTCATGAACTATGGGACGCGGAGCAAATCCGCCGGAGATTTCCCCAATTCAGGGTTGCGGACGACGAATCGGGCTACTTCGAGCCCGGCGCCGGATTCGTGCGCCCCGAGGAATGCGTTCGCGTGCAACTGCGCATGGCCGAGCAGCAAGGTGCGACATTGCACCGCGATGAGCGCGCATTGGCGTTCGACGCCAACGACGGCGGCGTCACGGTCACCACCGACCGCGACACGTATTCAGCCGCCCGGTTGATCGTCGCAGCCGGTCCGTGGCTGCCGGAATTCGTCGGCCCTGCGTTCACGCGGCACCTCACCGTCTACCGGCAGGTGCTGTGCTGGTTCGACATCGAAGGTCCGGTGACGCCGTTCCTTCCGGAAAACTTCCCGGTGTTCATCTGGGAACTGCAACGAAGACGGCAAGGGCTCTACGGATTTCCCGCGGTCGACGGCGCAAAAGGCGGATTGAAAGTCGCCACGGAGCAATACGATTCGGCGACCACACCCGACGCAGTCGACCGGCAGGTGTCCGAGGAGGAAACCCGGGCGATCTTCGCGGAATACGTCGAGCCCTGCCTGTCGGGAGTGAGCAGCAAGTGCGTGAAGGCCGCCGCGTGCCTCTACACGGTCACGCCGGACTTCGGTTTTGTGATCGACGCGCTTCCCGGCGCGGATCGCGTGATCGTCGCGTCGCCCTGCTCCGGGCATGGCTTCAAGCACTCCGCGGCAATCGGCGAGGCGCTGTCGCAGGTCGTGATCGATGGCGCGAGCCAACTTGATCTCGGCGCGTTCGCGCTGAAGCGATTCCACGGATGAACTTCGGTCCCGTGGTGCCGCTTCGGACAACATGGCCTTTGTACATCAGGTCTCGTAAACTGACGCCATTGCACAGAATTGCCGCGCGGGGACCGGGAATATGCCTTTGCTGCGCCGTTTCATCGAATTTCTCAGGCGGCACGTGTTGCTGACGTTCGTGCTGATGGGCGCGTTCTTCCTTTTGTCCGGCATCACTTCCATCAACCTCTACGTGGTGCTCAAGGCCAACATCGATCTGTTCCGGACGTACGGGGCGCAAGTGATCGAAGACGGTGCGCTGCGGCAGTTGGTCGAGATACTCGGCACGGCCTTCTTCAGCATCCTCTTCTTTGTGCTCTTCGTCGTCTGCGAGCGCATCGTCGTCGACCGCCTGACCGCTACGCTGCGCGAGGTCAGTGCCGAGTCTCCGGTACCGTAGCTCCGGCCATGGAAATGGTATTCGCGCCCGTCTTCACATCCGACTCGAACAGCTCCTGCAACTGGGCAGCCGCCTGTGCGGCGGTCTGGATCAGCTGCTCCTCGTCCTGACGCACCGCGTATTGCGCGTCGAGCTGGCGCGCATCGTGTTCGCGGAAGAGATCCACGGCGCGCGCCGCCTGCGCGTGGTCGAGTCCCAACTGCTCCAGCGCCTGCCTTGCGGTCTCGAGACTCGACAGCAAAGTCTCGCGTTCGATGGCGTCGATGTCGAGGTCGCGCAAACGATAGTAATGGACTCTATTGCGCGCTCGCGCCAATATCGGCAGATCGGGAAAATGCTTGCGCACAAGTGCCGCCGTCCTGACCGACGCCTCGACATCGTCGATGGCCAGCACAAACAGCTTGGCGTCACGCGTCCTGGCTGATTCGAGCAATTCCAGCCGGGAGGCATCGCCGTAGTAGACCTTGTTGCCGAATTTGCGCACGAAGTCGACCTGCTGGTAGCTCACTTCCAGCGCAGTGAAAGGGATGCCGGCCATGCGCAGCACGCGCGACACGATCTGGCCATAGCGCCCGTAGCCGGCGATGATCACCGGATTGCCCGGGCCGTCGATGAGATCGAACTCCGGGGGTTTCCTGCGTTCGAGCCAGCGTTCCAGCAACCGCTCATGAACGACGAAGGAGAGCGGAGCCAGCAGCATGGAAATCGTCACGACGAGCACGAGGAATTGCGCGGTCTCGCCAACCAGGATTCCGGTGGTCTGAGCGGCCGTGAACAGCACGAACGCGAATTCGCCGCCTTGCGCCAGCAGCACCGCGATTCGCTGCGCGTCCTCGTTGCCTGTGCCGGTCGCGCCCGTGATCGCCCAGAGCAGCGTGGCCTTGAGCAGCATCAGGCCGATCGCCACGCCCAGCACCGAGAACGGATGCCCGACCAAGTACGCAAGATTGGCGCTCATCCCGACGGCCATGAAGAACAGTCCGAGCAACAACCCCTTGAACGGCTCGACGTTGGCCTCGAGTTCGTGTCGGAACTCGGAATCGGCCAGCAGCACGCCGGCCAGAAATGCGCCGAGCGACATCGACAAGCTGATCTCTTCCATCAGCAGCGCCGCGGCGAGCACGACCAGCAGCGCAGCGCCGGTGAAGATTTCCCGCCCGCCGAAGCGCGCAACGATCTTCAACAACGGGCGCACCAGCACGCGGCTGACGACGATGACGAGCACGATGGCCGCGACGCCTTTGGCCGCGAGCACCCAGGCGTTTGCCGCGCCCATCCTTTCCGGCGCCAGCAGCGGCAGCAGCGCAATGAGCGGAATCACCGCGAGGTCCTGAAAGAGCAGGATGGCGAACGCGCCGCGACCGCTCGGACTGCTCAATTCGCCACGCTCGGAGAGCCAAGCCAGCACAATGGCCGTGGACGACATCGCGAGCCCGAAGCCGACCACCGTCGCCGACTGCCAGCTCAGTCCCTGCCACTGCGCAATGCCGGTCAGCACGGCGCCCGTGACCAACACTTGCGCGCCGCCCAGTCCGAACACCGGTTGACGCAATGCCCAAAGCCGCGAGGGCTCGAGTTCGAGTCCGACCAGGAACAGCAGCAGGACTACGCCCAATTCCGCGAAATTCAACGTCGCTTCCGCGTGGGGCACGACTCCCAGACCCCAGGGGCCGATGATCGCGCCCGCAGCCAGATAGCCCAGCACCGCGCCCAGTTTGAGGCGGCGGAACAGCGGTACGACAACCACTGCGGTGGCGAGAAAGACGGCGGCCTGCATGAGAAAAGTCATTGTGAACACCTCTCGGCGACGCCTTGGCTTGTACGGCGAATCGGGAATGTAGGGAAGGTACTCAATCCGGCACGTGGTCGGGCGTGACTACAGCCGCGAGCGTCTTGCTGATGACGGTCATCGGATTGTCGTTGTTCACCGCGACGTCGGAATTGACCATGGCGACCATCACCGCGCGCGGGCCTGGCGCCCAACGGCGGCTCGCCGGAAGCGAAGACGACCACCGTGAACCAGGATGTCCTGCGTTTCGACGACATGGTACGGGCGATCGGGATCAAGCCGGAGTGATCAACCCCGCACTTCCCATTCCCCGCGCCCGCGCTTCCCGCTGGGTGGCCTCGATCTTTGCCTGTTCGGCTTGACATCTCGGCCCCGAAAATTCCGCCTGCAGGGCATCGAGAAATGCGCGCGTGCGCGCAGGCATGAGGCGCCGGCCAGGGAATACCGCCCAGGCAGCGGTGGGTGGCACGCGCCAGTCGGCAAGGACAGGGACCAGTTCGCCACTCCGGATATAAGGCTCGACGAAGTGGTCACTCACAACTGTGATGCCAGCCGCCGCGCGGGCAAGGCGGATCAGCAGTTCCGGCGAATTGGCGGTGGCGCGGCATGGGGGGGCGCCTTCCCAAATCTGCTCGCCGCGGCTCAGCACCCAGCGCATGGGCTCGCCATTGCGCATCAGCAAGCGCAGCGCCTCGTGTTCCATCAGCGCTTCGGGCTCGGACGGAACTCCGCGCCGGGCCAGGTAGCCGGGAGCCGCGTACAGGCTTGCAGAAAATACGGCCAGCCGACGAGCCGCGAGCGACGCGTCGTCCGGCAAATCGCCCATGCGGATGGCGACGTCGAAGTTTTCGCCGATCAGGTCCACGCGCCGGGGCGAGAGGTCTACTTCGAGTGAAATGGCCGGGAATTTGGCTATGAAATCTGCAAGCAGGGATCCCATCACGACCGTGGCCAGGTCCCCCGGCATCGACACCCGCAAACGTCCACTCGGCTGCATCTGCCGGTGCTGGGCGAGTTGCGTCGCGGCCTCGACTTCGGCCACGACCTGATGGGCATGTTCCAGCACGCTGTGGCCGAAGTCGGTCACCGAGAGTTTGCGCGTGGTTCGCAACAGCAGCCGTTCGCCTAACCGGGCCTCCAGCGCCGCCAGGCGGCGCGACACGGTGGACTTGGGCAACCCGAGGCGTTCGGCCGCGCGGCTGAAACTGCCCTCGTCGGCAACTCGGGCGAACAGCAGAAGGTCGTTGGGTTCAAGGTCCATAGGCGCCATATTATCCCACCACAGCAACAATGTTAACCATTCTAATGTCTTACATGTCGTAATCAGGACAATTATAGTGACTCCATCATCAACGTCAATCGAAGGAGTGCCCATGAACATCCTGCAAATCAACTCAAGCGCCCGTACCGAGGGCTCCCATTCCACGACGCTGGCGAATGCGTTGGTCGAGCGCATCCGCGCCGACAATCCGGGGGCTGCGCTTACACTGCGCGACCTATCGCGCACGCCCCACCCGCACCTTGACGAGTCCACGCTGCAAGCGCTGTTCATGCCGGCCGACCAACGCACGCCCCAGCACAGGGAGCGCATAGCGCTGGACGATGTCTTGATTGTCGAGGTTCAGGCCGCAGATGTGTTGGTGTTGGGTGTCCCGATGTACAACTTCGGCGTGCCGGCTCAGCTCAAGAACTGGATCGACGCCATATCGCGGGCCCAGGTAACGTTTCGCTACACCGCCAACGGACCCGAAGGACTGCTCAAGGGCAAGAAGGTCTACGTGGCGCTGACGCGCGGAGGCCTGTATCGCAATACGCCGAGCGATACCCAAGTGCCTTACCTGAAAACGATCTTCGGCTTCCTGGGGATGACCGACGTGCAATTCGTGTATGCAGAAGGTTTGGCGATGGGACCGGAGGCCGAGCAAAATGCACTTGCGTCAGCGCAATCACAAATCGAGGAATTGGTGGCGGCCTGAACCGCAATTCAGGTGTCCCGTTGATACATTGAAGGAGCAGGACATGACCAAGACGATCACGAACCCTCCGCAATCGGAAACCGTCACGAAGCCACGCGCGGTCGAGCAACTCGTGATCGGACAGGTCACGTCCGACGGCGCGGGCGTCAAGCTTACGCGCGTGCTCACGCAGCAGTTTCAGCGCCGGCTCGACCCATTCCTGATGCTCGATGCCTTCGGTACCGACAATCCCGACGACTACATCGGCGGCTTTCCCGACCACCCGCATCGCGGTTTCGAAACCGTGACGTACATGATCGCGGGGCGGATGCGTCATCGCGACAGCTTTGGCCACGAAGGCCTGCTGCAGAACGGCGGCGTGCAGTGGATGACCGCCGGCAGCGGCATCGTCCATTCGGAACTGCCGGAGCAGGCCGACGGACGCATGGAAGGCTTTCAGCTCTGGCTGAACCTGCGCTCGAAGGACAAGATGCGCGCTCCCTGGTATCGCGACATTCAAAGCGCCGAGATCCCGGAGTTCACGACGCCGAATGGTGCGACAGCGCGCGCGATCGCCGGCGAGAGTCATGGCGTTTCCGGCGCAATGCAGCGCGAAGTTACCCAGCCGCTCTATCTCGACCTGCATCTCGACTCGGGCGCGGAATTTACCCACGCGCTGCCGCCCAATTTCAATGCTTTCGTTTATGTCTACCGCGGGGCGCTTGAGATCGCGGGGACGCGTGTGCCTGCGCAACGGATGGCGATCTTGAAGAATTCCGCTGACAGCAACGGCGTGGCATTGCGCGCACTGGAACCAGCGCGCGCATTGCTGATTGCTGGCATGCCGCTGGGCGAGCCGATCGCGCAACACGGACCGTTCGTGATGAACACGCGCGACGAGCTGGTTCAGGCGGTGCAGGACTATCAGGGCGGGAAATTCAGCGCGGCGGTATGATCTGCAAGCCCGCTGCCCCGCAGGACCAGGGTCGAGGGTCCGCCGCCAGCACGAACGAGACGAGCGGAATCAACGGAGGCAGATTCATGAATTCAATGCCATGGAAGGCGCAGCATGCGCGGCGGGTTGCGATGAACGTGTTCGCTGTCTTGCTCATCACCTATGCCAATTGCGCTTCAAGCCAGGAAGTCAGGGTGGCGCTGAGCGGCAATCAGGAAATTCCGCCGGTGACGACCTCGGCCTCGGGAACCGGCACCATCACGGTCAACGCCGACCGAACCGTGGCCGGCAGCGTGACGATCACCGGGATGGCGGCCACCGTCGCCCACATTCACGAAGCCGCTGCGGGCTCCAATGGACTGATCGTGATTCCGCTGATCAGGACGGCGGACAACCAGTGGTCGTTGCCTCCCGGCACGCGGCTCACGGAACCGCAATACGAGAGTTTCAAGGCAGGCAAACTCTATTTCAACATTCACAGCGAGGCCTACCGCAGCGGCGAGATCCGGGGCCAGATCAAGCCATGACTGGCGCGTGCGGGCGAAGACCGCGCGCCGTCATTCGATTACACGGTCGGCGCGCAATTCCAGTTCGCGCGGAACGGCCAGTCCCAGCATCCGGGCAGTCTTGCGATTGATGACGAATTCCAGCACCGTGGGCTGTTCGATGGGGAGACTGCCGGGCTTCGCTCCCTTCAGAATTTTCTCGACGTAGGTCGCGGCCCGCTCGTAGTGCAGCGCCAGGTCCTGGCCGTAGCTCATCAAGCCGCCGGCTTCCGTCATTTCCCGGTTGGAAAATATCGTCGGCAGCCGGTTGCCTACCGCAAGCTTGATGATGAGTTCCTTCTGCACGTCGAAATACGGGTCCGCTGCCACGATCAAAGCCTGTGCGCGGCCGCGCGTGATCGCGGCAAAGCCTGACTCGATCTGGCCCGTGGTGCTGGCCTCGATCGGCAGCACCTTGATGCGGCGCGTATAGGCGGCGCCCTGAATCTGCTCCAGGATCAGCGCATCGCTGGGATTGGCCGAATTGATCAGCACGGCGACCGTTGCCAACTTGGGAACCGCGGCGATCAGCAGCTCGAGATGCTTGCTGCTGACCTCGGTCACGATGTTGGACAGGCCCGTGATGTTGCCGCCGGGCCGGGAAAGGCTGGTCGCGAAACCTTCGCCGATCGGGTCGGGCACCCCGACCATCACGATGGGGATTGTCGTCGTTGCCCGGTGCACGGCCTCGACGCACAGCGTTGTGACCGCGACGATGACATCGACGCTCAGCCGCACGAGTTCCGCCGCCAGGCCCGGCAGGCGCTCGTACTTCCCTTCCGCGAACCGCCAGTCGACGACAAAATCCCGGCCTTCGACCAGTCCAAGCTCGCGCATGCCTTGCAAAAAAGCTTGCTGAACACGGGTGGACGCCATATCTGCGGCGAGAAACCCGATGCGGGCCGTGCGGGTTTTGGGCTGCGCGAGCGACGTGAGTGGTGCAACAGCGAGGCTGCCTGCCAGAGTGCCGATGAATGCCCGCCGGTCCATCAGGGAATCACCTTGTCGACGAATGAAGATCCAACGATGCCACGCCTCCGGAAACGGCGGCGGAACCCGTTGGTGAAGTTCGCGATACCCTCAAGCCCCTCGCGAATTCGTGGCCTGTCCCTGATCTTATCCACGTCATTGCCGTAACATACACCGGCGGAGAGGGCCGGCGAAATCATCACCATTGGAGACACCCATGAACGAAGAGACATTCAACTTGAGCATCCGCAAGTTCCTGAAAATGGTCGGCGTCAATTCACAGCGTGAAATCGAGCAGGCCGTCGCCAGGGCCGTCGCCAGCGGCGCGGTTGCGGGTACCGAAGCGTTTCCGGCCCGGGTCACCCTGGACATCGCCGGCCTCAAGCTGAACGTCAAATTCGACGGTGAGATTCGGCTTGAGTAGGCGTGCTTTACAGCGCGGCTTCGCGCACGAAATTCAGTAGCTGACCGGGGTTTCGACAACGCCCGCGACGACAAAGCCGTCGATGTCGGCATCGGCATAGCCGTACTCACGCAACACTTCGCGGGTGTGTTCGCCCAGCAGCGGCGCCGCGCGCGTAATCGCGGTGGGTGTTGCGGAAAAATGCACGGGACACCCGAGTGCCTTGGTCGGTCCGGCTTGGCGGTGCACGAGATCGACCACCATGTTCCGTGCCAGAGTCTGCGGATGTGTGAGCGCCTCGCCGATCGTGTGCACGGGTCCGACGGGCACGCCGGCCGCATCGAATGCGCTTACCCACTCGCCCTTGGTTCGCGTCGCAAGCACCGCATTCATCAATGCTGCCAGGGTTTCGCGATTCGCCATGCGCGCGGAATTGGTGCCGAAGCGCGGGTCGAAGCACCACTCGGGGTGACCCAGCACCTCGGCGATGCGCTCCCAGTTGGCCTGATTTGCGCCGCCGATATTGATCCAGCCGTCGCTGGCGCGAAATGCCTGGTACGGTGCCGTGAGCAGATGCGCGGAACCGGTGGGTCCCGGCGATTCCCCGGTGGCGAAGTAGATGGCCGCCTGCCAGTACGTCTGTTGCAGCGCCGCCTCCAGCAGCGACGTGTCGACGACCTGGCCTTCGCCCGTCTTCTGCTTGTGCGCGTAGGCGGCAAGGATGCCGACGGTCGCCAGGATACCCGCGTTGATGTCGGCTACCGAATTGCCGGTCTTCACGGGCGGCCCGCCAGGCTCGCCGGTGACCGACATCAGGCCGGCGAATCCTTGCGCTATGAGGTCGAAGCCGCCCTTGTCGGCATAAGGTCCGTCGCGTCCGTAGCCGGAAACCGCGCAGTAGATGAGTCCCGGATTCTCGCGTGTCAGAACGTCATAGCCCAATCCCAGCTTTTCCAGTGTGCCGCGCCGGTAGTTTTCAGTCAGCACATCGGCATCGCGCACCATCCGCAGCAGGATCTCGCGGCCCTGCGCGTGCTTCAGGTTGAGCGCGATGCCGCGTTTGTTGCGATTGAGGATCAGGAACGGGGCCGACACGCCGTTGACGCGGGGCTCGCGATAACCGCGCGAGTCGTCTCCGCCGGGCAGTTTTTCCACTTTGACGACGTCCGCGCCCATGTCGGCGAGCATCATCCCGCACGTCGGTCCGGCCATGATCTGCGCCAATTCCAGTACGCGCATCCCGGCCAGCGGGCCGCCATGCGGTCGCGCGTTCGCGGCGTCCGCGCTCATGCGGCCTCCTCGAGTGGATCGTGCCGCACGACGTTTGGCGCGTCGGCCGCCCCACGATGAACACACCGACGCGGCCTACGGCCCTTGGCTTCGCCCGGCGCGCTCATGCGGCCTCCTGGAGTGGATTGCGTCGCACCACGTTCGGCGCATCGGCCGCCCCACGATGAGCACACCGACGCGGCCTGCGGCCCTTGGCTTCGCCCGGCGCGCTCATCGTCCGACGAACATCGGCTTCTGCTTGGCCAGGAACGCCGCATAACCGATGCGAAAATCTTCGGTATCGAAGCAGGCAAAGCACTCGTCGTGCTCGTCGGCCGTGAGTGGCCGCGCATCGGCCAACCGGCGCGCGAACCGCTTGTGCCAGCGCGCGACCAGCGGCGCACCGTCTGCGACGCGTTGCGCCGTTGCCCACGCCTCGGCCGCAACCTGGTCGTCGGACACAATTCGGGTGACCAGGCGCTTCTCCTTCGCTTCGTTGGCGTCGAAGATCCGCCCTTCGAGCAGGATCTCGAGCGCGACGTCCGCCCCCGCGAGCCGGACCAGCGGCGCCATTTCCGGATAGGCCATCACGAGACCGAGATTCTTGATCGGCGCACCGAAACGACTCGATGCACCGCAAATTCGCAAATCGCACAAGGCTGCAATCTCGAGCCCGCCGCCGACGCAGATGCCGTGGATCTGCGCGACCAGCGGATGGCGGCAGTGGGCAAGCGCGCGCGCCGTCGCGTGCATGACCTTCCCGTAATCGATTGCCTGCGCCTTGTTCGCCCGCTCGGTCGCGAACTCCGCGATGTCGTTGCCGGGCGAAAACGCCTTCTCGCCAGCACCGCGCACGATGACGCAGCGCAGCGTGTCGTCGGCCGACAGCCTGTCGATCGTCTCGCCCAGCAACCGCCACATGGATTTGGTGAGCGCGTTGAGCTTTTCGGGACGGTTGAGCACGACCGTCGCGACGGCTCCGCTCCGCTCGAGTGCAATGAGTTCGGTCATCGTGCGCCTTCCGTCACCGATAAAAGAAATTGACCAGCCCGAGACCGGTCGCCGGGACGTAGGTCACGAGCAGAAGGATGGCGAGCAGCACGCCGATGAACCACACGTTCACCCGCGTCACCTCCCAGATCGACACCTTGGCAATGGAACTGGCGACCATCAGCACGCTTGCCACCGGCGGCGTCTGCTGGCCGATGCCCAGGTTGATCGTGACGATCAGCCCGAAATGCACGGGATCGATGCCGACAGACCTCACGAGCGGCATCACGACCGGGACGACCAGAATGATCGCGGCCGCCGAATGCAGGAACATGCCCAGAAACAGGAAGAGCACATTGAGCAGCGCCAGCACCACCCACTTGTTCTGAGTCATTTCCGAGACCGCGCGGGCGAGCTGTTGCGGCGCCTGCACTTCGGTAAGGTAGGTGCCGAGGAGCGAACTCGTGGCCACCAGCAGCATGACGACGGCCGTTTGCACGCCGCCTTCGATGATCGCGCGGCGCAACTCCTTGAGGTCGAGTTCGCGATAGATGACCAGGCCCACGAACAGCGCCGCGATCACCGCCAGCGCCGCGCCCTCGGTGGCCGTGACCACGCCACCGAAGATACCGCCGAGAATGATGATTGGCAGGAGGAAAGCCCACAGCGCCTCGCGCGCCGTCTGCGCAACCCGCCTGAGCGCGAAGGCTTCCTCGCGCGGCAGGTTGTATTTGATCGCAAATCGATACGCCATCGCCATCAGCGCGAAGCCGCCAAGGATGCCCGGAACGATGCCGGCAACGAACAACTGCACGACCGACGTCTCGGCCATCACCGCATAAAGGATCATCGGAATGGACGGCGGGATGATCACCGCGAGCGTGGCCGCCGACGACACCACCGCCGCTGCCAGCGGCGCCGGATATCCCTTCGCCTTCATTCCCGGAATCAGGATCGACCCTAGCGCGGCGACGTCGGCCACTGCCGAGCCCGAGATTTCGGCGAAGAACATCGACGCGCCGATGGTCACGTGTGCCAGCCCGCCGCGGATCCAGCCGAACAGCGACGACGCGAACGCGATCAGCCGGTTCGAAATCCCCGACGCATTCATGATCGCGCCGGCCAGGATAAACAGCGGGATCGCCAGCAGCGGAAAATTGGTCGCGCCGTTGTAAGTGACGATCGCGAGGTTCGGCAGGATATTGACGCCGTGGCTCGCCACCATCGCGACAACGGCCACGATGCCGAGGGACACGGCAATGGGCACGTTGATCAGCACCAGCGCCAGGACCGCCGCGAACAGCAGCAGCATGATGCTCATTGGACCCCCACGCTTGCCTCGGTGGCGCTCATTGCGGAGCATCTCGACGTGTCAATGCAATCCTTCCGCCAGTGGGATTTCACCCGCTTTCGGCGGTGGCGCGCGCGCAATCAGGAGATCGACGAGGTGCGTGCATTCGGCGACGACAATGAGTAATGCCGCGATCGGAATCACCGACTGCACCACGCTGATCGGGATCGCGGGCAGGCTCACCATGTGGTCGGTCGCGAGCACCGGCAGCACCCACAAACCCACGGCGGCCAGCAGCAGGAAGAATGCGATCACCAGCACCTGGGCAACGATGCTCGTCATCCGGCGTGCCGCCCAGGGCATCTTCTCGACCACTTCGGGACAGCCGATATGCGCGCGCTTGACCGAAGCGAGCGCCGCGCCATAGAACGTGAGCCACGCAAGCAGCACCGACGCGAGCTCGTCGTACCAGATCAGCGAGTGGCCGGCAGCTCGGAAGATCACGCCGGCCACCACTTCGATGGCAAGCAGAATCATCAACGCGGACACCACCCATTCGAGCAACCGGCCGTATCCTTCCCGGAACCGCGCAAGCGCCAGCGCGATCTGCATCGACGTCGCGGGCCGCATTGCCGTCACGATCTCCCGCTCCCGTTTATTGCCGCAACGACACAGCGCGGTCGATCAGCTCCTTGGCGCCGGGCACTTCCTTGCCGAATTCCTCGTAGATGGGTTTGCTCGCGGCAACGAACGCCTCCTGGTCGACATCGTTGACCTGCATGCCGGCAGCTTTCAGCTTGCCCAGCAAGTCCAGGTCGTCTTTCGCAGCCGACTGGTAGACGTAGGCCTGGGTCTCCTTCGCGGTTTCTTCCAGCACCTTTCGCACATCGGGCGGCAGCTCGTTCCAGCGCTTGGTCCCAACGGTCAGGTAGGCCGGCGTATAGACGTGCCCGGAGAGCGACAGATACTTCTGCACTTCCTGCAGCTTCGCGGAGTAAATTTGCGTGAACGGATTCTCCTCGCCATCCATCACGCCCGTCTGCAAGGCGGTGAATAGTTCGGAAAATTTCATCGGGCTCGGGTTGGCGCCGTACGCCTGGAACATCTTGACCCGCCACTTGCCTTCCGGCACGCGCAGCTTTATGCCCTTCAGATCAGCAGGCACCTTGATCGGACGCTTGCTGTTGGTGATGTGCCGGATGCCGTTCTCCCAGACCGCCAGCACCGTCAGGCCTTTCTTTTCCGCTTCCGGCTCGAGCCTGGGCCAGAAGATTTCCTTTTCGATCCGCGCCATGTGCGCACGATCCTTGACGATGTACGGCATCTCGAAGATGCCAAAGAGATCGACTTCGGAACTCATGACAGTTGATGGCAGCGCCATGTCGAGCGTGCCGAGTTTCAGCTTCTGGATCATTTCCTTGTCGCCGCCCAGTTGACTGGAGCCGAACGTGACGACCTTCGCCTTGCCGGCGAGCTTGGCGTTGGCACGCTTCGCGAATTCGTCCGCGCTGGTCTGGAACAGCGACCCCGGCTCGCCGACGTGGCCCAGCTTGATCTCGATTTGCGCGTTCGCCGTGGAGGCAAGAAGAACACCGCAGCACAGCGCCGCGACTTTGAGCATCTGCCGCCGGCCGAGTTTGGCGCATGGGAAGAACCGTTGCTGCGATGTCATTTTCAATCTCCTTTTGACCCAGGACTCAAGCTGCCCGCGCCAGCCCGCCCGCGACGGTCTGCGCCAGATAATCCATCGCTGCCTGGATACCGCCCTTGCGATGGGGAACGGCGGCCAGTTCGAGACCCATTTCGACGCCTGCAAGCGTGCCGCAGAGCATCAGGTCGTTGAAGTAGCCGAGATGTCCGATGCGAAAGACCTTTCCGGACAACTTGCCCAACCCTTGGCCGAGCGACAGGTTGAAACGGTCGAGCGCTATCTTCCGGAGTGCGTCGGCACTGTGTCCCTCCGGCATCATCACCGTGGTCAGCGAGGCGCTGTATTCGGCGGGGTTTGCGCAAAGAATTTCCAAACCCCACGCCCGCACCGCGCGTCGCGTGGCTTCGGCCAGCCGCTCGTGGCGCGCGACTATCTGATCCAGGCCTTCGGACAGGATCATGTCCAGCGCCTCGTGCAGGCCGTAGAGAAGGTTGGTCGCCGGCGTATAGGGAAAATAGCCAGTCGCGCTGATCGCCAGCTGGTCACCCCAATCCCAATAGGAACGCGGCAGGCGCGACGTCTTCGCCGCCGCAAGCGCCTTGGCGCTGATCGCGTTGAACGACAGCCCCGCCGGCAGCATCAGCCCCTTCTGCGAACCCGCAACGGACACGTCGACTCGCCATTCGTCATGGCGGTAGTCCATCGAAACCAGCGAGGAGATTGTGTCGACCATGAGCAGCGCCGGATGCGTTGCGCGATCGATGGCCGCGCGGACGTCCGCCACGCTGCTCGTGACACCGGTCGAAGTTTCATTGTGCACGACGCACACCGCCTTGATCGCGTGTCCGGCGTCGGCGCGCAGATGGGACTCGATCTGCGCAGCGGATGCGCCGCGCCGCCAGTCGCCGGGCAGGAAATCCACTTCCAGTCCAAGGCGCTCGGCGAGACGTTTCCAGAGCGTCGCAAAGTGACCCGTCTCGGCCATCACCACGCGATCACCCGGTGACAGCGTGTTGACGAGCGCCGCTTCCCACGCACCGGTGCCGGAGGACGGATAAATGACTACGTCGGACTCCGTCCGGAACACCTTCTTCATTCCGGCGATGACCGCCTTGGCGAGGACGGCGAATTCGGGCCCGCGGTGGTCGATCGTCGGATGGTCGATCGCCCGCAGAATGCGGTCAGGCACGTTGGTCGGCCCGGGAATCTGCAGGAAATGGCGGCCGGAAGGATGGTTGTCGAGCTTGAGCATGGGGTGCCTCGATGGTCAGCGCAGCGGAAAAGGGCTTGCTTCGCGCGAATCCGGCCGACAAAATAGCATGGTACCCAATGCAGCGAGTTCGCGCTTGCGAGTGACGCACGTGAATTCGCCGCTCTGGGCCTCACCTTGCAGCGCTCCCCCTTGAACGCGCCGACTCCGCAGCCCCTGCTGTTCCACCCGAGCCGCGGAAACGGCGATCTCGCCGCTCGCCTGCGCCGCGCCGTCGCCGGCATGGTCCTGTTCGATCCCGCCTCGCGCGGCCGGTACGCCACCGACGCGTCCATCTATCAGGTCGACCCCATCGGCGTGCTGATCCCTGCCAGTGACGACGACGTCCGGGCGGCGCTCGCCGTCTGCCGCGAATTGCGCGTACCCGTTTTACCGCGAGGCGCAGGCAGTTCGCAGTGCGGGCAGACGGTTGGCGCGGCGCTCGTGATCGATCACACCAGGCATCTGAATCGCATCGTCGCGATGGACAAGGAGGCGATGACGGTCACGGTCGAGCCGGGAGTCGTGCTCGATCAGCTCAACGCATGGCTGAGGCCGCACGACCTCTGGTTTCCGGTCGACGTCAGCACTTCCGCGCAGGCCACGCTGGGCGGCATGGCGGGCAACAATTCGTGTGGTTCGCGCTCGATCGCCTATGGCAACATGGTGCACAACGTCCATGCCATCGATGCATTGCTCTCCGATGGCACGCAGGCGCGCTTCGGTCCCGTTGCGGAGATGCAATCGGCGGCAGCGCCGCTGCGCGGATTGCTCGACCGGTTGCGCGCGATCGGGGAACGCGAGCGCGACGAAATCGAACGCCGTGTGCCGACGGTGCTGCGCAGGGTCGGCGGCTACAACATCGATGTCTTCCATCCGCAAAGCGTGCGCCCATATACCGCCGATGGCAGCGTGAATTTCGCGCATTTGCTCGTGGGCAGCGAAGGCACGCTCGCCTGGACACGCCAGCTCACGTTGAAGCTGCGCCCGCTGCCTGCGCACCGGACACTCGGCGTCGTCAACTTTCCCACGCTCTACCGGGCAATGGAATGCGCGCGCCATATCGTCGAACTCGGGCCGTCGGCGGTCGAGCTGGTCGACCGGACCATGATCGATCTCGCCCGCGGCAATCCGGCATTCCGGACCGTGATCGAGGGCGCCTTGATTGGCGAGCCGGAGGCCATTCTGCTGGTCGAATTCACGGGCGGCGACGCAACTGACTCGCAGCGCAGGTTGGAGGATCTTGTGGCGCTGATGGGCGACCTGGGCATGCCGGATGCCGTCGTGCGGATGACGGATGCCAATGCGCAGAAGGCCCTGTGGGAGGTGCGCAAGGCCGGCCTCAACATCATGATGAGCCTGCGTGGCGACGGCAAGCCGGTTTCGTTCATCGAGGACTGCGCGGTGCCGCTCCAGCATCTGCCGGACTACGTCGATCGCCTCACGGAAATTTTCCGCAAGCACGGCACCCGGGGCACGTGGTATGCCCACGCTTCGGTCGGCACGTTGCACGTCCGGCCGATTCTCGACATGCGCCGCGATGGCGCGGTCAAGATGCGCGCGATTGCCGAAGAAGCGAGCGCCATGGTGCGCGAATACAAGGGTGCATTCTCCGGCGAGCATGGCGACGGGCTGGTGCGCAGCGAGTGGGTGGCATGGCAGTTCGGCCCGAGACTCACGCGCGCGTTCGAGGAAATCAAGGATCTGTTCGACCCGGCAGGTCTCATGAATCCCGGCAAGATAGTACGTCCTTCACGCATGGACGACGCGTCGCTGTTCCGCTTTCCTCCCGGTTACCGAAGTCTGCCCATCGCAACGGCGCTCGATTGGTCGGGTTGGGATGTGCACAACGATCCCGTGACGGAGACCGTGTCCGCGCCTGGTACCGGCGGCGATCCGGCGCGTGGCTTCGGCAAGGCCGTCGAGATGTGCAACAACAACGGTCATTGCCGTAAATTCGATGCGGGAACGATGTGTCCGAGTTTTCGCGTAACCCGCGACGAAGAGCATCTGACGCGCGGACGCGCCAACACGCTGCGGCTGGCACTCTCAGGCCAGCTGGGGCCGGTGCTCGCCTCCGAGCCAGTTCGCGCGGCGCTCGACCTGTGCGTGAGCTGCAAGGGATGCCGGCGCGACTGCCCGACCGGCGTGGACATGGCGAAGATGAAGATCGAGTTCATGCATCACTGGCAGCATGCGCATGGTCTTTCGTTGCGCGAACGCATGATCGCTCACCTGCCGCGCTGGGCGCCACGGGCAGCCGCAATGCCGATGCTTGCCAATCTGCGCGAATTCCTGCCGGGCGCCAAGTCGCTGGGCGAGAGGTGGCTTGGGCTCTCCGCGCGCCGATCGCTGCCCCGCTGGCGCCGCGATACGTTTCTTCGGCATGACGCCACCACGGCTGGCGTTGATGACCAGGCGGACGTCGTTCTCTTCGTCGACACCTTCACCAACTATTTCGAGCCCGAAAATGCGCGCGCCGCCTTTGCCGTGCTGCGCGCCGGCGGGTATCGCGTGCATGTCGCGCGCGCCCGCGCCGACGACGCGGAACCCGGTCGGCCCTTGTGTTGCGGCCGAACCTACCTGGCGGCGGGCCTGGTGGACGAAGCGAGGAACGAAGCACGCCGCGTGGTCGCAGCCATGGCGCCGCACGTCACGCGCGGCGCGGCGATCGTCGGCCTCGAGCCGTCCTGCCTGCTGACGCTGCGCGATGAATTCCTTGTGTTGGGTCTGGGCGAAGCCGCACGGCGCCTGGCCGACAGCACGTTCCTGAGCGAAGAGTTCCTTGCCCGCGAGCACGGCGCCGGACGACTGCGGCTGCCGCTATCGCCGTTGCCGCAGAAGCGCGCCCTCCTCCACGGACATTGCCACCAGAAGGCGTTCGACGCGGTATCGCCGGCGCTCACGGTGCTGAGGCTGGTTCCGGGTCTCGCGGTCGACCTGATCGAATCAAGCTGCTGCGGCATGGCCGGAAGCTTCGGCTTCGAGGCGGTGCACTATGACATTTCGATGCGGATGGCCGAACTCTCGCTGCTGCCGGCGGTGCGGGCCGCACCCGCGGACACGCTCATCGTCGCCGACGGAACGAGTTGCCGCCATCAGATCGAGGACGGAGTTCGCCTGACGGGCCCGCGCGAGGCGCTGCATGTCGTGCGGGTACTGGAGCGAGCGCTGACGCAGGAACGAAGCTACCGGGCATCCTGACCTGGTTCCAGGCAGACATACTCGACCGCCCCGGCCGCATCGTCTCCAAAGGGATGCCCGAAGCTCAAGCGTCCACTGCCGCGAAGGATGAGCTCCTCCCGCCGCAGCATGATCTCGGGTTCGCCGTTCACGGTGCAAAACGTGCCGTTCGAACTCACGTCTACGATCACGAACTTGTCGCGTCGGCGTTCGATGCGCGCATGGAGGCGCGAGGCCTTCCGGTCCATGACGACGACGTCGTTCTGCGCATCGCGGCCGAGCGTGATCGGCGCGGAATTCTGGTCGAGATCGAGTTCGCGCGCACCATGCGTCAGCTTGAGGCCCACCGGCAGTATCGCGGGGCGCGTCGACATCGTGGTCAGCTCTTCCTCGGATTCCTGCCAGATCAGCTCGAAGGTGTGGATGTCGTTCTGCTTGCCGCGCACCGTGTGCGCGTCCTGGTCGCGCGTGCGCGCGCGCAGCGCCGGCGAAAGCAGTTCGACGGTCTCCGCTGAAACGAGGGTCTGCCCGGCCTTCGCCAGGGAGGTCAGGCGCGCAGCGACGTTGACGGCGTCGCCGTAGACGTCGGCGTTGTCGTCGATGACCGGACCGAAATGGAACCCGGCATGGATCGCCAGCGGCGAACCCGAGGCTGTGCGCAGCCCCGAGATCTGCGTATGCATCGAGATCGCGGCGTAGGCGGCGTTGGCGGGCAGTGGAAACACCGCCATGGCCTCGTCGCCGATCGTCTTCACGATGCGACCGCCGTGCTCGTCGCAGACCGCCTTCATGATCTCGAGGCAACGACCGATGGTCGCCAGCGCCTCCGCGTCACCCAGCGTCTCGTAGAGCTTGGTGCTGCCCGCGATATCGGCAAAAAGTATGGCGAGTTTGCGGGGAGCGGATTCCATGCCGGCGCGTGACGGGAAATTACAAAGTATAGTACAGGAGCATAGCCCGGGCTTGCGTGGCCACCGGTGCCACGGTATGTTCACCGCAAGCGCCGCACGGTTTTGGGGCGGCAGCGAGCATCGAAGGAGTTTGACTCGATGGAAAAGCTGGGACGATACGAAATCCGCGAAATCGTTGGCGAAGGCGCGATGGCACGCGTCTACAAGGCCTACGACCCGGAGATCGATCGAACTCTCGCGGTCAAGCTGCTGAAATCGCAACTTGCCGAGGACGATCAATACCGGTTGCGCTTCCTGCGCGAGGCCCGGGCGGCCGGCGTGCTTTCGCATCCGAACATCGTCACGATCTTCGACGTCGGCGTCGACGGCAAACATCCGTATATCGCGATGGAGCTGATCGACGGGATGACCCTCGGCGAAATATTGCGCACCGAAAAGGAGCTGTCGGTGAAGGAAATCGTCGAGATCGGGATCCAGCTCTCCCGCGCTCTCGATTACGCGCATCGCAAGGGCATCATCCACCGCGACATCAAGCCCGGCAACATCATGCTGATCAACGAGACCCATACGGTGAAGGTCGCGGACTTCGGCATCTGCCGCATCGACGATCCCGAAGGCGGAGAGCAGAACCAGCAGACGCAGATGGGCGATGTGCTCGGCACGCCGAACTACATGTCGCCCGAGCAGGTGATGGGGCAGAAGGTCGATTCGCGCTCGGACCTGTTCTCGGTCGGCGTCGTCATGTACAAGCTGTTGACCAACGCGCTTCCGTTCGAGGGCGATTCGGTGATCAGCGTTGCCTACAAGATTGCCAAGAGCGAAGCGCCTCCCGTGCAGAGCCTGCGCCCCGACATTCCGCTCACGCTGCGCCGTATCGTCGAGCGGGCGCTGAAGAAGCAGCCGGAAAAGCGCTTCCAGACGGGCGAGGAATTGGCGCTCGCCCTAATCGGTGTGGCGCGTGAACTGAACGAGGAGGAAAGCAAGAAGGGAACGGGCCGCATCCCGCTGGGAATCCGCTGGGCGCTGATGATGGCTGCGCTGGTCGCCGTCACCATGACCATTACCGCTACCATCCTGTACCAGCGCCAGTACCAGGCGATGATGGACCAGGTGCAGGACTATGGCGGCTCGCTCGCCAAGTTCATCGCGACGCAAAGCGCCGTGCCGCTGCTCGACGAGGACTGGACCGCGCTCGACGTATTCATCCAGGAGACATTGGGCAGGCAGGATTTCAATTCCATTACGATCGTCGACCACCAGGGCGTGGTCCGCGGCAGCAACCAGGCAGCGCAGGTCACCCAGAAGTACGTTCCATTGGAAGCCAAGCTGCTGGTGCCTGCCAATGCGGACGTCAAGGTGCAGAGCCACCGTCTCACCGATGGGCGCGACGTGCTGGACTTCGGGACGCCCATCCTGTTCCAGGGCAAGGAGATAGGGCAGGTGCATCTGGGCATTTACGAGGCGCCGTTGTCCAAAGTCGCCAACTTCATGCTGGCCATGCTCGCGATCCTGACGCTGGTGACGATTGCGGCAGTAGGCGGCGGCACGTACCTGCTCGCGCGCGGGCTGTCGGGCCCGATACGCGTTCTGCGCAATTCGCTCGACGAGCTCGCGAACGGCCGTTACGACTATCGCATCAGCGACAAGCGCCGCGACGAACTGGGCGAGCTCTACGCCGAATTCGACCGCACCGCCGCGGCACTCGAGGCGCGCCACGACCCCCCGCACACGGGCGACGCGCCCGCTGCGAAGCCGCCCGACGCAGCGGCTGCGCCAACGGCCGACTCCCAGCCTACCAAGCACGGCTGATCCATGCGCGCGGCCACGTTCGGTGCAGCGATCGTTGCGGCAATGGTGCTGGCCGGCTGCGCGGACGTGCCGCAGCGCACTCCGCAAGCACCCGAGGCCGCGATCGCGCCGCAGGAAGTCGGGGTGCTCGCGCGCGACGAATCCTTCGCGATCGTCGTTGCCGCGCCCGGGGATGATCTGGGCACGCTCGCGCAGCGCTTCCTGAACGATCGCAGCAAGCGCTGGTGGATCAGCGAGTTCAACAACATCGACGAAGTGCGGCCCGGGCAGACAGTCGTTATCCCGCTCAAAGCCGTCAATCCAACCGGCGTGTATGCAAACGGATTCCAGACCATACCGATACTTTGCTACCACCGCTTCGGATCCCGGTCGAGCCAGCTTGCGGTGTCGCCGGCGGCGTTCGAAGCGCAGATGGATTATCTCGCGCGAAACGGCTACCACGTGATCCCGCTCGCGCGCCTCACCGGGTTCCTGGAGCGCGGCGAACCAGTTCCGCGCAAATCGGTTGTACTGACGATCGACGACGGTTACCGGTCCACCTATGAAGTCGCGTTCCCGGTACTGCGCAAATACGGCTTCCACGCGACGGTGTTTCTCTACAGCGATTTTGTAGGCGCGCCCGACGCGCTGACCTGGCCCCAGATGAAGGAGTTGGAAGCATCGGGGCTGGTGAACATTCAGCCCCATTCGAAGACGCACGCCAACCTCACGATGCGCATGGCCGGTGAAACGGAGGCCAGGTACCGCGACCGGTTGCGCGCGGAGATCGACACGCCGATTCGCCTGATCCAGGATCGTCTTGCCGTGCCGAGCCTCTCCTACGCGTATCCCTATGGAGACGTCAACGAAACGGTAGTGGACCTCCTCAAGCGCCAAGGGGTGCGTGTGGGTGTGACGGTCACCCCCGGCGGCAACGGCTTCTTCGCCTATCCATTCATGCTGCGCCGGAGCATGATCTTCGGCGGCGACGGCATCGACGTATTCAAGTCGAAGCTCGCCACGTTTGCGCAGGTATCTCAGCGTTGAGCATCCCGATTCGGTTGCGCCATGCGATGGCGCTCGCCTTTGTGGCATTGCTCGGCGCGTGCGCGCAGGAGCCTGTCGTCACCAATCCAGCGCTCGACGTTCCTCGCGCCGGTACCTCAGAAGACGCCCGCGGGCTGGCCATTTCCCGGCATCGGCACCTGGCAGAGCAGGCCCGGGAATCTGGCGACCTCGCTGCGGCGGCCATGCAATGGCATCTGGTAGTCCTGCTGGCGCCCGACGAGCCGAGGTACCGCCGTGAACTGGATTCGGCGAAGGCTGCGATCCGGCAAGGCGTGCGCGAACAGCTGCAGGCCGGCAACGCAGCGCTGAAGAGCGGCGACAACGAACGCGGCACGCAGGCCATGCTGCGCGTGCTGGCGCTTGACCCGGCCAATGACGAGGCCGCAAAGGCATTGCGTGAAATCGATCGCCAGCGCATTTCCCGGATTCAAGGGGACCGCGCGCAGAAGCTGCGCCCCGTCGATACCGCGGCCTTGAAATCGGGCGCAGCAGAAACGGGCACGCTGTACGACGTCGAGCAGCCTCTGGAGATGTTGCGCGCTGGCGACGTGAACGGTGGCCTGCGCGAGTTGCGGGCATATGTCGATGCAAACCCGGGGAACCGCGCCACCCGGCAGAAAATCGGTGCCGCCGTGGCCGATCGGGCGCGCGAACTGCAAAGCAAGGGCTCCCGCGAACAGGCTTACCTGCTCTACGAACAGGCGGTCGCGCTTCGCGGAGAGACCACGCCCGAGTGGACCGCGCAGATGCAGGCGTTGCGCAGGGCGCTTTCCGACGAGTATTACAGCAGCGGCGAACGCGCGTACCGGACCGACGTGGCGCTTGCGATTCTGCAGTGGGAAACGAGCTTGCGCTACGACCCGCAGAACCTCAGGGCCTCGACCCGCCTGCGCGACGCGCGCGCAGCGCAGGAAAAGCTGAAGCACATCGCGCCGGCGAAGTAATTCCCGCTACTTCGGTGCCGCGCTTGGCGCGCCGCCGCCGAATTTGTCGGCCATCTTCTTCTTCAGTTCCAGACATCGCTCGCGTTCGAGCTTGGCCTTCTGGTTGTTCGGATCGAGTTCGAGGATGCGATCCCACTTGGTGATCGCGAGATCGAGATTCTGCCTCTGGAACGCCTGCGTGCCCTCGCGATCGAGGCTTCGCACCAGCACCGTCTTGCTAGCGTCGCGTCGGCGCACGGCTTCGGCATTCACTGGCGTCTTCCTTGCCGCATCGCTGTAAGCCGCATAGGCGCCTTCGAGATTGCCGCTCGTCTCCAGTTCCTTGCCTTTCTGCAGCAGGTCGGCGACATCGTCGCGCGGTTTCGCCTCGGGTTCGGCCGGTTTGGCAACGGCATCCGCAGGCGGGGCGATGGCTGCGGGCGGTGCAGCCGGCGCGCGTCCCGGAATCCTGATCACCTGCCCCGCGGAAAGCTTGTTCGGGTTTGCCATGTCGTTGTACTTGGCGAGGATGTAAAAGCGGAAACGGTCGCCCAGGTACTGCTGCGCAAGCTTGGACAGCGAATCGTCGCGCTGCACCGTATAGCGGAAGAACACCGGTCCCAATTCCTTTTGCGCATCCGCCTTGATCTGATCCTGCAGCTTCCGGGCAAGGTCGTTGGTCGAATCGAGCGCGATCGCCTTGTCGAGCGTGGCCCGCGCCGCGGACTCATCGCCATTCTGCAGCTGTTCGACGGCATCGAGCGCGAGGCGCTGCGCCTGGGACTTGGCTTGTGCCGGCGTGAGTTCCGGCACCGGCGCCGGCGCCGGAACGGGCGACGGTGCCACGCTGGAGGCGGGTCGACCGGCAGCGGACCCTGCCGCCGGATCGGTCGCAGGCGGCGGTGTGGCGCATCCGATCAGGAGCGCCGCGGCCGCCGAAACGACCGCGATTCCGCGAAACGGCGACTTGCTGGACCTCGTATTCATTGTGTTCCTGTGCGTGGAAGATCCTGACGGGCCCGAATTGCCGGCGGCCGACCGCATATTTTGCGCCTAACGCCCGATCCCTGCCAATACGCCAGCAATCGGCGGCTTCGTCGATCATGCTCGCCGTTATCCCTGACCGCCGCGGGAAGAAAACGCCGGTGCGTGGGGGAATATTCCGCGCGAAATCGCAGAATTGCGAGCTTCAGCGTCGGTGTGGCGTATCGCGCTTCGTTGGCTTGCGGATCCCGGTGCGCGGTCAGTCGGCGGAAACTTTCAGCAGCAGCTTGCCCATGTTCTCGCCCTTGAACAGCATCAGCAATGCATCTGGAAATTTCTCGATGCCCGCAACGATGTGCTCCCGCGATTTGAGGCGACCGGACGCCATCCAGCCCGCCAATTCACGTCCCGCGTCACGATACCTGCTCGCATAATCGAAGACGACCATGCCGGTCATGCTGGCGCGATTGACGAGCAGCGACAGGTAGTTTGCCGGCCCCTTCACCGGCCCCGTACTGTTGTACTGCGAAATGCCGCCGCAGATGACCACGCGTGCGTGGAGTGCCAGCCGCGACAACGCCGCGTCGAGGATGTCGCCGCCGACATTGTCGAAGAAAACGTCGATTCCCTTTGGGCAAGCCCGCCCGAGCCCCGCCTTGACATCCTCGGACTTGTAATCGATCGCGGCGTCGAATCCCAGCACGTTGCAGAGGTATTCACATTTGGCTGCTCCACCGGCAATGCCGACGACACGACAGCCCTTGATCTTCGCAATCTGCCCGACCACGGCACCCACGGCGCCTGCCGCGCCCGATACGACGACCGTCTCGCCGGGCTGCGGCTTGCCGATTTCCAGCAGTCCGAAATAGGCAGTCATGCCGGGCATTCCCAACACACTCAGGAAAACCGGGATCGGCGCTATTCCCGGGTCGATGCGCGTCAAGCCTGTGCCATCGGACAGCGCATATTCCTGCACACCCAACATGCCGAGCACCGAATCGCCGACGGCGAACTTCGGATTCTTAGACGAGGTCACGCGACCCACGGCTCCTGCCCGCATCACTTCACCGATGCCCACCGGCGCGATGTACGACTTGCTGTCGTTCATCCAGCCGCGCATGGCGGGGTCGAGCGATATGTAAAGAATCCTGACCAGGACCTCGCCGTCGACTGGATCGCGTACCGGCTCCTCGTTGAATTTCCAGTCACTGGCCTTGGGGCTGCCCACCGGACGCGCCGCGAGGCGGAACTGGTGATTGGTGTTCGTCATCGCAATTTCCCCCACTCCCGTGGAGTTCGGTTCCGTTTGTTTGGCCAATCTCGTTTCGTTAATTCTGGGACTTGCCCCTTGTCCGCGGAAATTTCATTCTAACCGCATTGCTGTGCCCGGTTACCGCCAATTCGCTGCTTGAACATGACCGACGCAGGGGCCGCTTCACGGCCACGCGCCGGCGGTGACCAGCCATGACTGCGCGTAGTCCGCGCCCTCGATCCGCTCGAAACCCGCAAGTGTGAACGCCTGCGGACTCATAGCGATCAGCATCGGATCGTAAAGCGTCGGAAGCTCCTCAGGACCTGTGACGCGCGCCAGGCTCACGAGCCGCGCAATGCGGATATGGCGCAGCAAGTCCTCGTCATAGAGCTGCTCCACCCGCAATTCCCCGACCACCGGGGTCCGGTTGGCCCATTCACGCTTTGGCAGTGGCCGCCCGCGATGACGAAGGCGGAGGACGCTGAACCGCATGGCATGACCGTATAAATGTACGGTAGTGTACTCCGATGATCGGTCGTTGACCTGCTGTCCGATGCGCCACGGCACTCCGCGGATCAATCCGGACAGGTGCTCGGGAATGTTGCGCGTCGGGACCTCGCGCCGCCGGATTTGCCATCCGCACGCATTTCGGGAAGAATCCGGCGGACAGCAGCATCGCGAACATCGTTGCGCGGCCCAGCTTGCGAGACCTCAGCGCCAACTGGCCGGCTCGAGCTAGCATTTCCGGGCCGGACTTCTTCCATTCAACCACTAGCGAGTCGACATGATGCCTTTGCGGCAATCGTTAACGCGGTCGGTGATTCGCCATGGCTGGAGTTGCGTGTTCGTCGCGCTGCTCGCGCTGGCCGGAAACGCATCCATGGCCGCCGAGTCGCCCATACGCAAGCTGGACGTCGCCTTCGAAGGCGATGCCTATATCGTGAATGCAGTGTTCGTAGCACCCGCTCCGCAGTCCGTGGCGTGGGACGTGCTGACGGATTTCGACAAACTGCAGGGGTGGGTGCCCAATGTCGCGGAAAGCAAGGTGGTGAAGCGCGAGGACTCGGTCGTCACCGTCGAACAGCGCGGTGTAGCGAAATACGGCGCGGCGAGCTTTCCCTATGTCACGGAGCGCAGGATCGAGCTGAATCCGCCCGCCAACCTCAAGACCGCCCAGATCAAAGGCAGCATGCGTCGCGTCGAATCAACGATAATGCTCGAGCCCGAGGGGAAGGGCACGCGAATCATCTACCACCTCGAAATCGTTCCCAGCGTGCTGGCCGGTGCCGTCATGTCGAAAAAATTCGTCGAGCACGAAGTCGGAGAGCAGTTCACTGCGATCGTCGGGGAAATGACCCGCCGGGTTCAGTAATCATTGCCGGTCGAATGGAGTTCGGTGTTGAGTGATTACTCGTTGTCATCGCCGGTGGCCTGTCCCGATTGCGACCTCTTGCAGCGCATTCCACCTATTCCGCCGGGGGACAAGGCGTGCTGTACCCGGTGCGGCTGTGTGATCGCCAGAAAGCCGGGTGGATCGCGCGACCTGCCCCTTGCGCTCGCTATCACGGCGGCGATCGTGTTCGTCATCGCCAATACCTCGCCCTTGATGGATCTTTCGGCCGTCGGACGAAGCGCAAGCACGACCGTCGTGGGTGGTGCATTGGAAATGTTCAGGGAGGGCCAGCAGCTTACCGGGATCCTGGTCGCATTCTGCGCGGTGATCGCCCCCGGCGGCTACATTGCGTTCATGCTGACGCTGCTGCTCGGCGCGCGGCGCACCCCCGTTCCGCTCTGGGTCGGCGCGATGTTGCGCTGGGTACACCATTTCGAGACGTGGTCGATGCTCGAGGTGATGATGCTCGGCATACTTGTTGCGCTGATCAAGATCGCCCAGCTGGCCACCGTGCACGCCGGCATCGGGATGTATGCGGTTGGTGCGCTGATCGTGCTTTTCCCGGCAATCGTGGTCACCTTCGATATCCGCGAACTCTGGCAGCGGCTGGAATGGGATGACGATGAAACGTCCGCGGGCACGATCGCCGGAAACCTGGCCGGGGACCGGGCGATATGACCGCCACGGCGGCGACGGCCGCGCAAGCCGGGCTCATGTCATGCGAGGCATGCCAGATGCTGTCGCGCCCGGCAGGCCCGGGCCAGCCAGCCTATTGCCGCCGCTGTGGCGAAGAGCTCGAATTCCGTCATCACGGCTCCATCCAGAAGACCTGGGCGCTGATCATCGCCGCGGCAATCTGCTATGTTCCGGCCAACCTCCTGCCCGTGATGAACACCTCGAGACTGGGTACCTCGGAGGCCGACACGATCCTCCAAGGCGTGGAGTTTCTCTATGCCTCGGGCTCGTGGCCGCTGGCGCTTATCGTGCTGATCGCCAGCGTGATGATTCCAATTGGCAAGCTGATCGCCCTCGGCTATCTGCTGGTGACGGTGCAGCGCGGCTCGGTCACCAGCAATCACGAGCGCACGCGACTGTACCGCCTGGTGGAGATCATAGGCCGGTGGTCGATGCTCGACGTGTTTGTCGTCACGTTCACCGTCGCGATGGTGCAGCTGCAGCCGCTGATGTCGGTGGCACCGGGCGCCGGCGTCCTCTTCTTCGCTGCCGTGGTAGTGCTGACGATGCTCGCGGCCGAGACCTTCGACCCCCGCCTGATCTGGGATTCCGCCTATCCGCATCCAAACCGCCATGGCTGACGAACCGCAACTCGACAACGTTCCGGAAGCGACCGTCGTGCGCAGGAAGCGCCTGCGGTTCTCGGTCATATGGATCATCCCCGTGCTTGCCGCAGTCGTGGCCATCGGACTTGCCATTCAGCGCGCGCGGAGCGAGGGTCCGGTCATCACCATCACATTGAAATCCGCCGGAGGCATCGAGGCGGGCAAGACATTCATCAAGTACAAGGACGTGCGGATCGGCCTGGTGACTGCCGTGGAACTCTCCGAGGATTTCTCCAAGGTGGTAGTGAAGGCCAAGATCGCCAAGCACTCGGCCGGCCTGATGGTCGAGGATGCGAAATTCTGGGTCGTCCAGCCACGCATCTCCCTGGAAGGCATCTCGGGGCTCAACACGCTCCTCTCCGGCAACTACATCGGCTTTCAGGCCGGCAAGTCGCTCGAGGAACAATCTGCGTTCACCGGACTCGACGAGCCGCCGACCGTCCTGGATCAGCCGGGCCGGCGATTCGTGCTCAAGGCCCGCAATCTGGGTTCGCTGGGTGTCGGCGATCCGGTCTACTACCGCGGCATATTGGTCGGCCAGGTGGCGGCCTACAACCTGGTCGCCGAAGGCAAGTCCGTCGAGATCACGATATTCGTGGACTCGCCCTACGACAGGTACGTCACTGCCGAGACGCGCTTCTGGAATGCGAGTGGCATCGATATTTCGGTCGGCGCGGACGGCGTGGACGTTCGCACCGAATCGCTCGCGGCGCTGGTCGCGGGAGGCATGGCATTCGACTCGCCGGATTATCTTCCCCCTGCCGCGCCAGCCGCCGCGAATACTGCGTTCCCGCTCTATCGCAACCGCGCCATTGCGATGAAGCAGCCCGACCCCATCGAACGACGCTTCGTGCTCTATTTCAACGAGTCGGTGCGCGGACTTTCGGTCGGCGCACCGGTGACGCTCTATGGCCTGCGTGTCGGCGAAGTCGCAGAGGTCGGCCTGCATTACGACGCCGCGAAGCACACTTTCCGCCCACGCGTCCTGGTCACGTTCTTCCCCGACCAGGTCGTCGGGCGCATGACCGCCAAGCAGCAGGTCACCAACGGCAAGGAATTGACGACCTACAGCAAGGAAGCGCGTCTCAGCCTGCTGCGCCAGAACGTGGAAGAGCGCGGGCTGCGAGGGCAGCTCAAGACCGGCAGCTATCTCACCGGAGAGTTGTACGTGGCATTCGAATATTTTCCGGATGCGCCGAAGCCAAAACTGGACTGGAGCCGTGATCCGCTGGAACTGCCCGTCGTCGCGGGCGGCTTCGCCAACATCGAGGCCAAGCTTTCCAGCATCCTCACCAAGGTCGACAACATGCCGTTGAACGCGATCGGCACGGAAGTCAGGGATGCGCTCGCGTCGCTCAACCAGACGCTGAAGGACGCGGACAAGCTGGTAAAGAATGTCGACGCGCAGCTGGTGCCGGAGGGAACCAGGACGCTCGAGGAAATGCGCCGCGCGATGAGCTCCGCCGATCGCGTTCTCAAGAATACGGACGCGACACTGTTCGGCAAGGATTCCCCGGCGCCCCAGGACCTGCGCGACACACTGCAGGAGGTCACGCGTGCGGCGCGCTCGGTGCGCATCCTGGTCGACTATCTCGAACGTCACCCCGAAATGCTGATTCGGGGCAAGACAGAGGAGAAGCCCTGATGCGTCTGATTGCCACCTTGAGCGGGCTGTGCGCCATGGTTGTCCTTGCGGCCGGATGTTCGACTCCAGCATCGCGCTTATATACGCTGAGTCGCGCGCCGGCGTCGGCTGCGACGCCGGCGGCAACCGCGTCGAACATGACCGTGGTCGTCGGCCCCGTGTCGATTCCCGCCATCGTCGACCTGCCGCAGATCGTGATCAGCACTGGCGCCAACTCGGTGTCGCTGGACGAGTTCAATCGCTGGGCGTCGCCGTTGCAGAGCAATATTTCGCGCGTGGTGGCCGAGAACCTCGTGACGCTGCTTGGAACGCCGCGCGTCTCGCAGTTCCAGCAGTCGCTTAACCTGGATGCCGACTACCGGGTGGCGATCGAAGTGCAGAGCTTCGATTCGGCGCCGGGCGATGCCGCGACGCTGAATGCGGTCTGGGTCGTGCGGCGGACCAAGGACGGAAAGTCGCAACCGGGACGCACCACGGTTCGCGAGCCTACCGGAACCGCCGGCTATGACGCGCTGGCCGCCGCGCACAGTCGCGCCCTTGCCCGGATGAGCCAGGATATTGCGGACGTCATCCGCGGGCTGGATCGCGCGCAGTAGTCGAATCCGGGCGCGCCAATTGCGGCGTGCCGGGGCAACGGGTCCTAGGCCATCTTGGCGCCACACTTGGCGCAAAAGCGGTTGCCAGGTGCCTGCGCCGCGCCGCATTTCGCGCAGTTAGCGCCGGTCGCCGTCGCGGACCGCGACTCGCGCCGCCACAACCACAGGACAAGCACGGCGCCCAGCAGGCCGAATATCGCGAAGGCCGCCAGCGGCAGCGCCCAATCCGGCAGTCCGCCGCTTGCGGCTACGGCGACGGGCGCAGGCAAATTCGCCGACGGTGCCGCTGTCGCCGGTGCAGGCAATTCGCTTGCTTTCGGTTTAAGGTTCTCGGCCGTGGGTCGCGTGCCGGCCTTCGTATAGCGCAGCGTAATCGGCAGCGACTTGCCCGCCTCCAGCGCGCCCAATTCGGCGACGCGGTATTGCAAACCATCCTGCCCCTTGGAGGAGCCATCTAGCTTCGGCTCCACCGAAATTTCGGTCGCCGACGCGGGTTCCTGAACTATCACCGTTACGCGCTCGACCGCGGAATCGCCCGGCCACACATAGCGGAAGGTGCGTGCAGGGACGTCGGTCGCGATCGGCTCGTAGAACTCGACGTGGAAGAACCGTTCCGGCGTCTCGAACTTCACCGTGACGAATTCGCCCGCGGTCGCGCGCTCATGCTTCAGGTTGAGCAGGTTGCCGTCCGCCGTGGCCGAGTAGGCTACTGCCGCTGGGCCGCCGGAAGCCGCAGGCAATCGCAGCGTGACCGCGGCTGGCAACTTCACGCCTTCCGCCAGCGCACCCCTCAGGATCACGAGCGCGGCCGGGCGGTCGTACTCCGGCCAGATTTCAATGTTCAGGCTCGCCAGGCGCGGGTTGCCCTTCGGCGCCCCGCCGGCCTGCGCGAGTGCGAGCACGGGCAGCAACAGCATTGTCAGTGCGAACATGCGGAACCGCGCCGAGACACCTGGCTGTGCATCGCCGGCGACAATTCGCGATGGGGTCATAGCAACGCGCATGTCCAATTCTCCGTAAAACCGGTGATTTTATCGGTTGCCGCCCGCAGCAGGGGGCAAACGGCGTTTTTTGATCGGGTGAAAAAAACGGCCCCGCTCGGGGCCGCTATCCTTTGGTTTGGTGGAGGTGGCGATTACTTGCTCGGACTTCGCGTTGCCTCCGCGAAATCCTCCCATCGGTCGGATGCCTCCGTCGAACTCGCGGCTCGGCGATTGGCGCCGCTCCACCCAAAATACAAAAGGCCGCTCGCGCGGCCCTTTGCATGGATTGGTGGAGGTGGCGAGAATCGAACTATACATATTCTCCGGGCTACACACCAATCAGGTCAGTTCAATAGCGCCCTTACCACCATTCTTACCACTTCCCGCCTTCGCTTGCCGTTGCGTGAGTGTCTGTCATCGACCCGTTGCCGACATTGCTCGTGAATGGAAGCGGTCATTCGCGGACGTGCACGGAACAATCACGGTTCACCCGGAATGAAAGACAGGCGCCGAGGCGCCCGTCGAAGGAGTCTTAGTGCTGCGTTCAGAGTTGCCACCGCCAAAGCATGAGCCTCTAACCTTGGCCGTGACGATGACCAATGATCCGGCATCCAACCAAATCAAAGTCTACGATGCGTCGTCGCTCGCCCTGCTCCAGACCCTGTCGACCAACGGGGCCGGCGGAGTCGCTGGAAACGCCCGCGGTGTCCGACAGTTCAACGAGAAGGTATTCACGGCTGTCAACAACGGCTCCAACACCGTCGCGATCTACAGACGCGACGGCGACCTCCTGAAATTCGACCGCCTCGTGACTACCACGAGTGCGCCAGTGAGCGTCGATTTCGGCAACGGCCACATGTACGTTGCCGGGGCCACGACGGTGGATTCCTTCGTCCTTCGGGGAAACAGCGTGGGACCGATGGACGGCACAGTCGGGCTCCTGTTGGTTGGCGGAGGAACCCCGCCAAGTGGCAGTACGGCACAAGTCGGGGTAGTTGATGAGGAAACGCTGCTCGTGACCCTGAAGACCGATCCCGTACCGGGAACTGTTGACGTGGTAGCGCTCGACAACGGCGCGATCACCGGTGCGGCCCCCACGGCGGTTTCCGCGCCTGCCGGACCGCTCACGCGGTTTGGTTCCTCTGTCTATCCTGATGGAACCGCCGTTATTACGCTGGCGCATTCGAACCAGGACGGATTGTTCCGGGACGGCGCGTTTTCCTCGGTGATTGCAGCTGGCCGGGCTGCTCCGTGCTGGTGGACGCGGATGGAAAAGTACGTGTTCACCGCGAATGCCGCCAGCCACACCATCAGTCGCCTTGTCGGCACCGGGAATAACGTCTTCGTGGACGGCCTGGTAGCCGCAACCCTCCCGACAGGCGGAGGCGCTGCGGATCTCGATGCAGACGGCGATGTACTAGGCGTCATCGATCACATTGCCGGAGCGTCCCACCTGTCACAGTTCGCGGTGAACGAATTCGGTGAATTGTCCGGGGGCGTCGCAATCAACCTGGGCGTACCAAACGCCAACGGTGTGGCCATCATGTCCCCGCCGGGCGGAATGGACGAGAACTGATCCGCGCAGAGGGCAGATTGCGTTCAGGGGTCGACGCGAGTCGGCCCCTTGTTGCGCAAACCCTCGGAACTCCCGCTCGTGTAACCCGGGACTGGACCGCGGTCGGCTGGCCCCTCACCGACAGGCGATTCAGCGAACATCGCGTTCGGTGGTCGCGACCGGCCCGGCGGGACCACCGCCTCCTGAACAGATTCGGCGGCACAGGTCTAGAATTCCGGAACCATACCGGGGCGAAGACGCGATGGACCTCATGCAACTACTGCAGGTCGTGCTGCACTTTGATCGGCACCTGGGCAGCGCGATCGCGCAGCACGGTACGGCGATCTACGTCATCCTGTTCACGATCATTGTTGTCGAGATCGGCGTCGTCCCGATGTTCTTCCTGCCCGGCGATCCATTGTTGTTCTTGTGCGGCGCTTTCTGTGCGACCGGCGCCATCAGCATCTGGATCGTCACGCCGGTGCTGGTCGCGGCCACCGTTGCCGGAAGTGTGTTGAGCTATTGGAGCGGCCGTGCCGTGGGCCAGCAGGTGTTCACGCACGATTATCGGTGGCTGGACAAGACCGCGCTGCTCAGGACGCACGCCTTCTACGAAGATCACGGCGGACTTACGTTCCTGATGTCGCCGTTCATCGCGGTGGTGCGGACATTTGCGCCGTTCGTCGGCGGCGTGGCGGCAATGACCTTCGCGCGATTCATTTCGGCGGTGGTGGCCGGCGCGGCGATATGGGTCCTGACGCTCGTCGTAGGTGGCTATTACTTCGGCAACGTCCCGATCATCCGCGACCATATGAGTTCGATCGTCCTGTTCGGCGTCGGCATCGGTGTCGGGTCGCTGGTACTGAGCGGCGTGTATCGAATGTTCAAGGCACGCGCGGCAAGCAAATGAGCCCTTCCCCGGCCAGCCTGCAAGGCATTCGTGCATGCGTGTTCGACGCGTACGGAACTCTGTTCGACTTCGCGTCCGCCGCAGCGCGATGCGAGGAGGTGCCGAGCGAGCACACAGCGCGACTGACCGCTCTGTGGCGCGACAAGCAGTTGCAATACACTTGGCTCCGCGGGCTTTCAGGCCGCCACGCCGACTTCTGGGAAGTCACGGGCGATGCCCTCGATTTCGCGCTGGAAACGCTGGGCATTGAGACGCCCGGGCTGCGGGGACGGCTGCTGGAACTTTACCTCACGCTCGAAACGTTTCCCGAGGTGACCGCGGTGCTGCGTCGCCTGAAAGGCGCCGGCATCGCCACTGCTATTCTGTCCAACGGTTCGCCGAGCATGCTTGCGGCGGCGGTTGACGGTGCGCACATCGGATCACTCATCGATGCGGTCATCTCGGTCGAAGAGGTCGGCGTATTCAAGCCTCACCCCAAGGTCTATCAACGCGCCGTTGACCGACTCGGCGTGGCGCCGGCACAGATCGCATTCCAGTCGTCAAACGGGTGGGACGCCTGGGCCGCCTCGGCGTTCGGAATGCGTGTTGTATGGTGCAACCGCTACGGTCAGCGGCGGGAACGCCTACCGGGCTCGCCTGATGCCGAAATCCGTACATTGGCCGAACTGCCGCCGCTCCTGTTGCCGGACTGACCCAGCGTCCAGACCATCGCCTTCGACGGCGTATCGATGGCGCTGGGCGAGCCGGAAACGGCGCGGATAGCCCCAGAACCTGCGGCGGCGCGTGGGTTCCCTACGTAGCCACCTGCTGTACTCGGGCGTTCGACAGCCGGGCGACTTCCGCTTCGAGGTCGGCGATGCGCCGGTCTCGCTGTTCGATCTCTCGCGCGATGTCCGCCGCGTCGAAGCGCTGCGGAATGTGTTTCGGGCAGTTGGCATCCCACGCGAGCACCCGGAACTCGAGGATCTGCTCGCCGCGAGACTTGCCATCCTTTGGTACCAGGTCGGCCAGCAGCGCCGCGTCGTCTTCGACGATGCGCGCCTCCCCCCAGAGCTTGATGCGCTGCCGATTGGCGTAGTCGATCAGGAACAGATGGGCCTTCGGATTTTCGGCGAGATTGCCCTGCGTAATGAATTGCCGGTTGCCGTGAAGGTCCGCAAAGGCGATGGTCCGCTCGTCGAGTACCCGCAGGAAGCCGGGCGGCCCGCCACGGTGCTGGATGTAGGGCTGGCCGGCGGCATTTGCAGTTCCAAGGAATACGCTGGTCTGGGCGACGATGAACTCGGCGAGTTCCGGTGTGATCGTCGTGTTCCAGCCCTCGCGTCCTTCCATCCGCGCGTACGCGGACCGCGAGCCTTTTCGCGCCTGGATGGCCTTGATGGTTGGCGTGAAAGCAATGTCGCTGGTAATGCGCGCGCTCTTGGACATGTTGTCGGATGACTTCCGTTGTTGATGAGGCGCCGGCGGCGAAGGCCACCGGCACTGTCGCGTTACTCGCGCGTCGACGACTCAGGCGGCACGCTTCTGGTCCACCGCGGGGAAGTCGATCTCGGTTTGCGCGACTTCGTTCACGTAGTTGGTCAGCGTATTGAGCGCTACGTGAACCACGATTTCCATGACTTCCGCGTCACTGTAGCCGGCGTTCTTCACGGCGCGCACGGCGGCATCGGAAACATGCCCGCGTTCCAGAGCTACGCTGACGGCAAAGCGCACCGCTGCATCCGCCTTGGGGTCGTTCGAGGTACCACTCCGGCTGGCGGCGATTTCCGCGTCATCCAGCTTTGCGACGTTCTTTCCGAGGTAGCTGTGGGCTGCGAGGCAGTAGCTGCAGGCGTTGACCTCGGCGATGGCGAGCGCGATACGCTCCCCGGTCTTCGCGCCAAGGGCACCCTTGGCCAGCGCACCACTGAGCGCAAGATAGCCGCCCAGGGCGGCCGGGCTGTTGCCGACGACTTTCATCAGGTTGGGAACGACCCCCAGTTGCTTCTTGACGGCGTCGAGCAGGGGGCGAGTAGCAGCCGGGGATTGGTCGAGCGTAGGAATGCTGATTCGGGGCATGGCGGTTCTCCAGGAGAGTCTGGGTTAAATCGCGAGGCGGAATGCGCCGCGGACAAGACGCATCTTGCAGAATTCCTCAAGGAAGAAGAATGTCCGTATAAGACAATTTATTATTCCGATAATAGGAATACTGACATGGATCGATTCCATCTGATGAATGTCTTTGTCGCGGTCGCCGAGGAGCAGGGTTTCGCGGGCGGCGCGCGCCGGCTAGGCTTGTCGCCGCCGGCGGTGACCCGGGCCATCGCGACATTGGAAGATCGCCTCGGCGTGAAACTGCTCAATCGAACCACCCGCTACGTCCGCGCGACCGATGCCGGCATGCGTTATCTTGAAAGCTCCCGGCGCATCCTCGCGGAGGCCGACGAGGCCGACGAGGCGGTGGCAGGTGTTCATGCGACCCCGCGCGGGCAACTCGCCGTGACGGCTCCGGTCCTGTTTGGAAATCTCTACGTCATGCCCGGCATCGTCGACTTCCTGAATCGATACCCGGACGCTTCCGTGTCCGCACTGTTTCTCGATCGGGTCGTCAATTTGCTGGAGGAAGGTCTCGACGTTGGCGTGCGAATCGGTGACCTCCCCGACTCGACGATGCGGGCGATCCCGGCCGGCTTTGTGCGGCGTGTCGTATGCGCGTCCCCGCGCTACCTGAAGAAGCATGGCGAGCCGCGCGAGCCGGGGGAACTGGCGCAACACACCATCGTCGCGGCAAGCCCGGTGTCGCCATCCATCGAGTGGCGCTTCGGCGCCGGCAAGCAGCACGCTACCACCAAGGTTCGGCCTCGCCTCACCGTGACAAGCAATGATGCAGCGATTCACGCTGCGCTCCTGGGCTTCGGGGTCACCCGGCTGATGTCTTATCAGCTTGCCGCGCATTTGGTCACGGGCAAACTGAAGCGCATTCTCGCGACGTACGAGCCACCGCCACTACCGATCCACGTTATTCACCTCGAGGGGAGGCAGGCATCTGCAAAAGTGCGCACCTTTGTCGACTTGCTGGTCGAGCGATTGCGGGCGGCAGGCCGCACTCGCCGAACCAGGCCGAGCGCCATTTGCGCAATTCTCACCACCCCTTGCGCGCTGAAAGCACTACTTGGTCCCGCTGCGCTGGCCTGCGGCTCGCTGACCGGCGCGGTACGGCCCATCTAGACGCCGGTTTGCAATATCCAGCCCCGCGCGGCATCGAATTCGGCGGTGGAGAAGGCGCGTACTGGATGATGAAACAGCGGGGCGAACAGGCGCACTGCGTTGGTAATCCATTCCACATCCGTGACGACAGCCATACGGCCAAAGTCGCCCCAGTGCGCCAAGCCAAGCTTGGTGTCCGCCCAGACGGCGCCGGGCGTCATGCCCTCGAACTCCGGCCCCAGAAAGCACAGCAAACGCAGCGATTTATGTTGTTTGATGCGGCGCAGTGCCTCGGGGATCAGGGTGTCGCGATAGTTCTCCGCACTCACGCGTCCTTTTCCGCGGACCGCAAGAACATCTTCCGGAAAACCAGGCATGAGCTCGAACATGGCCTCACTCTCCTTCCGTGTCGTCTCGTCCGTGGTCCCGCTGCTCGGACGGCGCTCAGGGTTCGGCGAGCGGCCTCATCCGCTCCTCGGGATTCCGCACACTCGCGAGCCCGAGGAGTAAGTCGAGATCGCGCTTCAGGCT
>CAWHII010000003.1:0-339203 GCA_963829415.1 uncultured beta proteobacterium
TGACCAACGAGAACATCCGCAGCAGATGGCCGCGTGGATGCTCAACCAGGGCCTGGGCCTGATCACGTTTCTGCTTGTGGCCAACGTGCTGCTGCTGGCGGCCGGCAACTTCATGGAGCCGTCGTCCATCCTGCTGATTCTGGCGCCGATCCTGTTTCCCATCGCGATCAAGCTCGGCATCGATCCGATCCACTTTGGCATCATCATGGTGGTGAACATGGAGGTCGGCATGTGCCACCCGCCGGTGGGCCTCAACCTGTACGTTGCGTCGGGTATCGCCAAGATGGGCATCACCGAACTCACGGTCGCGGTGACGCCATGGCTGCTGACGATGCTGGGCTTTCTCGTGCTGGTCACGTACTGGCCGCCGTTGTCGTTGTGGCTGCCGAAACTGCTTGGAATGGGCGGATAGGTTCGATCGCGGCGATGAGCGGTGGGCACGTTGCCACGCAAGCGCGGTCGCTGCAACGCCGATGATGGCGAGCGCCGGCGCATGGTCAATGTCGGCATCGCCGTTGCGCCATTGCAGCGCGCTGATTGCGACCAGGCAGGCGCCGACGTAACCGGTCACGAGCCATGCGCCAAGGTGGGCGAGCGGCCATCCTGGTGCGGCGCGCGAGGGTTGGCGCGTGATTCGGGCAACCGAAGGCATCGAAAGGGTGGCGCTTTGCATCTGGAACTCCTCATGCCCGGAAGGGCGTCATCGCGTGATGCACCCGAAACGGCAGGGTGCCTGCACGGACAACATAAGGCGCTCCCGGCGGGATATCCAATCGCGCTTTTCGATGGCGGGCATCCGCTGTGCCGATGGCCCGCCATCTATTTGTTTCACAAACGGTAATTGCCTGCGGTGACGTCACGCCGTCCGTCAGTGCGACGTCCTCGAGCGGCCCTTGGCGCCGGCGCGCGCGGCCAGTCGCAACTGCTGCGACAGGATGTCGTGAAAGATCTGTGCAGCCGGCGAAAGCGTCGCGTTCTTCCGGCGGATGAGCACGAGCGTTCGCGCGATCACGGGGCTCACGAGCGGGATCCGGCGCACACGCGGGTAGGTGCCCTCCTGGATCGTCGAGAACGGCAGGATCGCCGTGCCGACTCCCGCGGCCACCAGGCCGATCGCCGTCGACAAGTGCTCGACTTCGTAGGTGCCACGCAGGCTCAAGCGCTTTGGCGAGCTGGTAGTCGAGCAGCGCGCGGTTGCCGGACAATCCGCTCACGAGGATGAGGTCGGCCTCCCCGAGCTCGCTCCAGGTCACGGACTTTCGATTGCTCAGCGGGTGCTCGTCCAGGCAGAAGAACATGAAGGGCTCGCGCATCACCGGCTCCTCGACGAGATCGGCGTGACGCTCGAGCTGGATCGTGATGCCGAACTCCGCCTGGTCGAAGAGAACCGCGCGGGCGACATCCGACGCATTCGACTCGATGATGCGGATGCGGTTGCCCGGATGCTCCTTGATGTACGTGCGAATCACTTCGGGAAGCGTGTGATGCGCCATGGTGGGAATGCTCGCGATGGCGACGTTGCCGGTGCCGAGCCGCGACATGTCCTTCAGGCGCTCGACGGCGGACGTCATCTCGTCCACGAGGCGGCGTGCCTGCGGCAGGAAATCGCGTCCGACCGCCGTCAGCTGGACGGAGCGCGTGGTCCGGTCGAGGAGCCGGACCGCAAGATACGCCTCGAGCTTCTGGATGCGCCGCGTGAGCGCCGTCTGGGTGAGATGGAGGTGGTCCGCGGCGCGGCTGAAGCCGCCCAGCTCGGCCACCAGGACGAAGGCCTGAATGCCGTCGAAGTCGATTTTCACGTCGTGCCCTCCTGGAATAAATGCCAGATCAGCATCAATCGTACGCTTTATTGCATTTCACAAGCAACACGCGACACCGACAATCGCGGCAGGAATCGTCCCGGACCTCCGGAAAGGACGCTGCGCCATGATGCCCAGGATTCCGTGCGTGCTGATGCGCGGCGGGTCCTCCAAGGGCCTGTACTTCCTCGCCTCCGATCTGCCGTGGCACACGGCCGAGCGCGATCGCGTGCTGCTGGCCGCGATGGGGTCGCCCGACATTCGCCAGATCGACGGCCTGGGCGGCGGCGACGACCAGACCAGCAAGGTGATGATCGTCGCGCGTCGTGGCGGCCGGGCATCGACATCGACTATCTGTTCGCGCAGGTCTCGGTCGGCCGCGACCTGGTGGACATCACGCCCGACGAGCGGCAACATGCTCTCCGGCGTCGCGCCGTTCGCGATCGAGCGCGGCCTCGTCGAGGCGCAAGACCCGGTCACGACCGTGCGCATCCTCGACCTCAACACCGGCAAGGTGTTCGAAGCCGAAGTGCAGACGCCCGCCGGCCGCGTCACCTATCAGGGGGATTACGAGCTGGACGGCGTCCCCGGCACCGCAGCACCGATCTGCTGCGCTTCCTCGATCCGGCCGGCGGCAGACGGGGCGCCTGTTGCCCACCGGTCACGCGGTGGACGTGATCGACGGCGTCGCGTCTCCTGCGTCGACTTCGCCAATCCCGTCGTGATGATCGCGGCGGATCGTCGGCAAGAGCGGCCATGAAACGAAGCAGGAGCTCGATGCCGACCGCGGCTTCCTCGATCGCGTGGAGCGCTTGCGGCGTCGCGGCCGCCGCAGCCATGGGCATGGGCGACGTCGCCGGCAGCGTGCTGCCGAAGGTCGTGCATGCTCGCGCCGCCGCGCAACGGCGGCAGCCTCGCCTCGCGCTATCTCGCCCCGACCACCTGCCATGCGACGCATGCGCTGACGGGGGCCGCGTGCGTTCTCGCCGCGTGCAACGTGCGCGACAGCATCGCTTCCGAAATCGCGAATGCCGGCGGGGCGGATCTCGCGCATCGTGTCATCGAGCATCCCGGGTGGGAAGATGGAGGTCCGCTGCGATCTCGCCGGGCGCGACGACGGAGGCCTCCCCGCATCGCAAGCGCGAGCGTGGTCACCACGGCGCGGCCGCTCTTCACCGGCACGGCGTTCGTCCGCGACCGCATGCCCCATCGTCGCGCAAAACCGGAGCAACTCTCATGAACCTCACCGATTGGATCGGCCGCTCGGAGAAGGTCACCGACATCGCGACGGCGACGCCGTATGCGGCGCTGTCGGCTACATTCGATCGCGATCCCGCGCGGCCGCCCGCAGGCACGCCGCTGCCCGCGCTGTGGCACTGGCTCTACTTCCTGCCGCTGCACCGGCAGTCGGAGATCGGACCCGACGGCCATGCCAAGCGCGGCGGGTTCCTGCCGCCGGTCCCGCTGCCGCGCCGCATGTGGGCCGGCAGCCAGTTCGAGTTCCACCCGCCGCTGCGCGTCGGCGACACGCTGACGCGCACGTCGACGATCGACGACGTCACGGAAAAGAGCGGACGGACGGGGCCGCTGGTGTTCGTGAAGGTCCGCCACGAGATCCGTCGGGACGACGAGACGGACGTCGCGCTCACCGAATTCCACGACATCGTGTATCGCGAGGCCGCCAAGCCGGACGACGTCGCGCCGCCGCCCGCCGCGCCCGCGAGCTCGACGTGGGAGCGCAAGTGGATTCCCGACGACGTGCTGCTCTTCCGCTACTCCGCGCTGACGTTCAACGGCCATCGCATTCACTACGACCGCCGCTACGTGACGGAAGTCGAAGGCTATCCGGGCCTCATCGTGCACGGTCCGATGCTCGCCACGCTGTTGCTCGACCTGCTGCGCCACGAAAGACCCGACGCGGTGGTGGCGCGCTACGAATTCCGGGCCGTGCGCCCGGTGTTCGACATCCACCAGTTCTTCGTCTGCGGCGAGCCGCAGCCCGACGGCAAGACGTTCAAGCTGTGGGTCAAGGATCACGAAGGCTGGCTGACGATGGACGCCACGGCGGTGATCAAGTGAGGACGATGAGGAAGAAACGATGCGACCACTCGACGGCATCACCGTCGTCACTCTCGAACACGCCATCGCCGCGCCGTTCGCGACGCGACAGCTCGCCGATCTCGGCGCGCGCGTGATCAAGGTCGAGCGACCCGGCGTCGGCGATTTCGCGCGCGGCTACGACGAGCGCGTGCGCGGTCTCGCGTCGCATTTCGTGTGGACCAACCGCTCGAAGGAAAGCCTGACGCTCGACGTCAAGCATCCGGAGGCGCAGGCGATCCTGAAGCGCCTGATCCACGAGGAGGCCGACGTCGTCGTGCAGAATCTGGCGCCCGGCGCGGCGGCGCGGCTTGGCGTGTCGTGGGAGGCGTTCTCGCCCGCCAAGCCCACGATCATCGTGTGCGACATCTCCGGCTACGGCAACGACGGTCCCTATCGCGACAAGAAGGCCTACGACCTGCTGATCCAGAGCGAGTCGGGCCTGGTGTCGATCACCGGCACCGAGGAGGAGCCGTCGAAGGCAGGGCCGTCGATCGCCGACATCGCCGCCGGCATGTACGCGTATTCCAGTATCCTCGCCGCGCTTATGCACCGGCAGCAGACCGGGCGCGGCCAGCACCTCGACATCTCGATGCTGGAATCGCTGGTCGAGTGGATGAACTACCCGCTGTACTACGCGATGGACGGCGCGGCGCCGCCGGCGCGCACAGGAGCCAGTCACGCCACCATCTATCCGTACGGTCCGTTTCCCGCAGGCGACGGCAAGGTGGTCATGCTGGGCCTGCAGAACGAACGCGAATGGGCGGCATTCTGCGAAAAGGTGCTGCGCCAGCCGGCGCTGGCCGGCGAGGAGCGCTTTTCGACCAATTCCAGGCGCAGTGCCGCGCGCGTCGAATTGCGCGCCATCATCGTCAAGGTGTTTTCCACGCTGACCGCCGCGCAGGTCGACGAACGCCTCGACGATGCGCAGATCGCCAACGCGCACGTCAATACGATGCAGGATGTCTGGGAGCATCCGCAATTGCGCGCGCGCAACCGTTGGCGTGAAGTCGACACGTCGGTCGGCCGCGTGCCGGCGCTGCTGCCGCCCGGATCGTGGGAGGAGGGCGAGCCGCGCATCGATCCGGTACCCGCGCTGGGCGCGCATACGGACGCGATACTCAAGTCGCTCGGTTATGCCGACGAGCGCATCGCGGCGCTGCGCGCCGAGAAGGCGGTGTGATGCGCATGGCGACGCCCGCCTGCATTGTCCACCGATCGACGCGATGAAACTGCCCGTTACCTACCTGTTCGTCCCGGGCGACCGGCCGGAGCGCTTCGACAAGGCGGTCGCCTCCGGCGCCGACTCTGTGATCCTGGATCTCGAGGATGCGGTGGCCCCGGCCGACAAGGACCGCGCGCGCGTCGAGGTGTGCAAGTGGATCGCGTCGCACCGGGATCTGGCGTCGCGCATCGTCGTCCGCATCAACGATGCCGCCTCGGTGGGGTTTGCCGCCGACTTGGAATTGCTTTCGCAAGCAGGCGTCGCATTCGCAATGCTGCCCAAGGTCGAGTCCGCCGCGCAAGTTGCCGTTGTCGTGTCGGCGCTTCCTTGCGGCGGCCGCGTGCTGCCGCTGATCGAGACCGCGCGCGGCGTGCAGGATGTCGATGCCGTCGCCGCCGCGAACGGCGTGCAGCGGCTTGCCTTCGGGACACTCGACTACGGCGTCGACCTGGACCTCTCCGGCGATGAGCGCGGCCTGATCCATGCCGGCTCGCGCATCGCGCTCGCTTCGCGCTGCGCCGGCATCGCGACACCCATCGCCGGCGTCACCGCGACGCTCGACAACGAACAGAAGCTGCTGGCCGACCTGGCATTTGCCCGCGCACTGGGCTTCGGTGCCAAGCTGTGCATCCATCCGCGGCAGGTTGCGGCAATCCACAAGGCATTGTTGCCGACGGCCGGCGAGATCGACTGGGCGCGGCGCGTGCTGGCCGCATCCGCGGGCGCGCAAGGCGCGGTGCAAGTCGACGGCAAGATGGTGGACCGGCCGGTACTGCTCAGGGCCCAGGCCATCCTCGATCGCGCGGCGAGTGGTTGAGCGCCGGATCCCAATCCCTTTCCAGTCATCCCAATTCACCTCCAAACAGAAACGAGAACCGCCATGGCCGCCACCATCATCGACTCCAGCATCTTCCGCAACATCTTCAGCACGGACGCCATGCGCCAGGTGTGGTCCGACGAAAATCGCACGGCCAAGTACGTCGACGTGGAGCGCGCGCTGGCTATCGTGCAGGGCCGCCTCGGCGTAATTCCCAAGGAAGCGGTCGAGGAGATCGTGCGCAATTGCGACATCGGCAAGATCGACATGGAGAAGCTGCGCCAGCAGACCGAGCGCATCGGCTACCCGATCCTGGGCGTCGTGTCGCAACTGAACGCGCTGTGCCGCGACAAGCTCGGCGAATATTGCCACTGGGGCGCGACGACACAGGACATCACCGACACCGCGACGGTGCTGCAGATCCGCGAGGGATTAGCGCTGATCGGGGCCGATCTCGACGCGATCGCGGAGGCCCTGGCCGTGCTGGCGCGCAAGTATCGCGATACGCCGGTGGTCGGCCGCAGCAACCTGCAACAGGCGATTCCCGTCACCTTCGGCTACAAGATGGCGACCATCCTGGCGGCGGTGGAGCGGCACCGCGAGCGGCTCGCGCAATTGAAGCCGCGCGTGCTGGTCGGCGAGTTCGGCGGCGCGTGCGGCACGCTGGCATCGCTCGAAGCCAAGGCGATGGAGACGCAGGCGGGGTTGATGACCGAGCTGGGACTGGGACAGCCGGCCATCGCGTGGCACACGGTCCGCGACTGCATCGCGGAGGTCGGATGCTTCATCGGACTGGTCGGCGGCACGCTCGGCAAGATCTCCATGGACGTGAAGCTGATGATGCAAACCGAAGTCGCGGAAGTGTACGAGCCCTTCGCGCATGGCCGCGGCTCGAGCAGTACGATGCCGCAGAAGCGCAATCCGATCTCGTCCTGCTACATCCACGCGGCCGTGTCCGTCTGCCGCCAGCACGCGGCGGCGTTGATGGACGCGATGATCGCCGACCACGAGCGGTCGACGGGGCCGTGGGAAATCGAGTGGATCAGCCTGCCCGAGACTTTCTGCCTGATCGCCGGCGCATTGAAGCAGACGCGCTATGTGCTCGAAGGACTGGAGGTCGACGCCGCGAAGATGCGCGACAACATCGACATCACCAACGGCCTCGTCATGTCCGAGGCCGTGATGATGGGACTCGGGCGCGCTCTTGGCCGCGAATACGCGCACGACCTCGTGTACGACATCTGCCGCGAGGCGATCAAGCACAATCGGCCGCTCCTCGACCTGCTGGCCGAGAACAAGGAGATCAGCCGCCATCTCGATCGCGCGGCGTTGGCGGAACTGTGCGATCCCGCGCATTACCTGGGCCAGGCCGGCGTGATGGTCGACCGCGTGCTGGCGAGTCGCGGTGCCTGATGACAGACGCCGCTGCCACCGACACCTGATCGCCCCCCGCCATGCTGACGAACATCCGCTGCCTGCTGATGCGCGGCGGGACCTCGAAGGGCCCGTACTTCCTCGCGCAGGACTTGCCCGCAGATGAGGAGACGCGCGACCAGGTGCTGCTGGCCGTGATGGGGTCGCCGGACGTGCGGCAGATCGATGGCATCGGCGGCGGCGATTCGCTGACCAGCAAGGCGGCCATAGTCGGGCGTTCGGCAAGCGACGGCGTCGATGTCGATTACCTGTTCGCGCAGATCGCCATCGGCAAGGGCGGCGTCGACACGACACCCAACTGCGGCAACATGCTGGCGGGCGTGGGTCCATTCGCGATCGAGCGCGGATTGGTCGCCGCCGGCGACCCGACCACGACGATCCGCATCTACAACGTCAACACGAACAAGATCATCGAGGCCGTCGTGCAAACGCCCGGCGGCATCGTCACCTACGCCGGCGACGCGAAGATCGACGGTGTGCCGGGCACCGGCGCGCCCATCGTGCTCAACTTCCTCGATGCCGCCGGCGCCAAGACCGGCAAGTTGTTGCCGACGGGGCAGCCGGTGGATGTCATCGACGGCGTCGAAGTTTCGTGCGTCGACATGTCCTCGCCGCTGGTGTTCGTGCGCGCGGCCGATCTGGGCAAGACCGGCCACGAGACGAAGCGCGACTACGACAGCGACCTCGAACTCATCGCACGTATCGAGGTGTTGCGCCGCAGCGCCGCGCTGCGGATGGGCATGGGCGACGTGGCCGGCAAGGTGCTGCCGAAATTCGCGTTGGTGGCGCCACCGCAGGACTTGGGCAATATCGCGGGACGCTACTTCGTTCCCTGGAATTGCCACTCGGCATTCGCGGTGACCGGCGCATTGTGCCTGGGCGCCGCGGTCAACATTCCGGGCACGGTGGCGCACGCTGTGGCTCGCCACGGCAATGAAAATTCAAGCGACGGTCCGGGTGTCGTCGTCATCGAACATCCGGCGGGCTTGCTGGAGACGCGGATGTCGACACGCGCGGTCGCGGGGTCCGCTGTGCCCGTGTTCGAGCGCGCCGGCATCGTGCGCACCGCACGGCCGTTGCTTGAAGGCGTCGTCCACATCAGCGACGACGTATGGAAAGGCGCCGCAGCATGAGTAACCCGACTGTGGCATTGACGCTGCAACTGCTCGAGTGGCTTGACGACCACCCACGGCACTACGCGGAGGTCATGGAAGCGTGGCGCACCAGTTGTCCACGCCTGACCATCTGGGAAGACGCCTGCGAAGACGGGCTGATCGACTATGAGTCCGGCAGCCGCACCGTTTCGGTCAGCGCCAAGGGTCGCGCACTGCTGCGCGGCGACCCTTCTCCGGATCAGACGACCAGCCGGTAACCGACCGCCGTCTCGGTGATCAGGTGCCGTGGTTGCGCCGGATCGTCCTCGAGCTTCTGGCGCAAATGCCCCATGTGCACGCGAACGTAATGCTCGTGCTCCACGTAGGCGGGGCCCCACACTTCGCGGAGGATCTGGCGATGCGTCAGCACCCGTCCGACGTTGGTGATCATCAGGGTCAGCAATCGGAACTCGATGGGTGTGAGGTGCAATGGGGCGTCGCCCTTGCGTACCGTGCGCCGCGCCAGATCGACTTCGACGTCGCCGAAGCGAAATGGCGCGGCGTCCTCGCTTGCGGCGCCCGCGCTGCGCCGGCGCGTCGCCCGGACCCGCGCAAGAAGTTCGCCGACGCCGAATGGCTTGGTGAGGTAGTCGTCGGCGCCGGCATCGAGCGCTGCGATCTTGTCGGTTTCACTTGTGCGCGCCGACAGCACGATGATGGGAACCGGGGACCAGCCGCGGAAATCGCGAATGAAATCGATGCCGTTGCCGTCGGGCAAGCCAAGATCGAGAATCACGACGTCGGGCTTGCGCGTTCCCGCGTCAATCAGCCCTTGCTTGATCGTGTCCGCCTCGACGATGTGCCAGCCTTCCGTTTCGAGCGCCATTCGGACGAAGCGCCGGATCTGGCGTTCGTCTTCGATCAACAGCGCGACGGGGGCGGGTTCGCTCATGGTGGGTTCCCCGATGATAGCGGTTACCCACGAATCTGCGAACTCTTAATGAAGCCTTTCGAGGCGTCCCCGTGTGCGCGACCAGCAGGATGATCAAGCCGGACGCTGGTCTTCCCATTCGGCGAACGTAGCGGCGACTTCTGCGGTGGTCGAGGCAGCGTCCAGGCGTGCGCGAAAGGCGCGATCCGAAAACATTTCCGCGACTGACGCGAGCAGTTGCAGGTGGGCTTCGGCGTCACCGCCCTCCGGCACCATGATGAACAGGAAGTTGGAAACGAGCCTGCCGTCCGGCGCGTCAAACTCCATGGCGAGCCGGCTGCGCATGAACAGCGTCAGCGGCCGAGCGATACCGGGGATGCGAGCGTGCGGGATTGCCACTCCTTGCCCCAACGCAGTCGATCCCACCTGCTCACGGCGCCAGAGCGCACGAAAGATAGGCGCGGAATCGAGCCCGTTGGCACGGCCGATGAGCGCCGCCGCCGTTTCGAGTGCGCGGCGACGATCCGGAACATCGACGTCAATCGCGATGTCCGGCGGGCACAGCCGTCCGGTTGGCCGTCCTGTCGATCCATCCTGGCCACGCGGAAGATCATTGCGCGGCTGGCACATCGTGGACACCAGGTTCATGGTATTCCTTCCAATATAACGTGATGTCGATGAGATTACCGCCGCGATCGCAAAGATGTAGTCGAGACCTGCTCGTCGGGTGTAAACAGGGAATATAGAACGTTCCGGCGGCGCGACGGCCGGATGACGTAACCTGAACTACCGAGCCCCGGCGACCGGGATTTCCTCGGGCGTTTCGGGCGGCGAGCCCAATGGCAAGGTGAACGTGAATCGCGCGCCGCCATTTGGATCGTTTTGTGCCGTGATCCTGCCGTGATGCGCTTCGATGATGGCCCGGCTGATCGCAAGTCCCAGGCCGACGCCGGGCGTGGATGACTCACGCGTGCCCCGCGTGAATTTTTCGAAAATGGACTCCTCCTGCCCCTTCGGTATGCCCGGACCGGTGTCGCTGACGCTTACCGCCAGGTTGCCGGCGGACACTTCAGCCGACAACGTAACGATCGTCCCTGACGGAGTGTATTTGCATGCATTCTCGATCAGGTTGTAGAGCACCCGCTCGATCAATGTCGCGTCGAACTCGACCAGCGGCAGGTCGCGCGCGAGGCGAAGTTCGATGCGATGGTCTGCAAGCGCCGGCTGCGCTGCCTTGAGCGCGCTGCCGACGACTTCCTCGAACGGTTGCCATTGCCGGCGCAACTTGACCTCGCCGCTTTCGATGCGCGCCATCTCGAGCAGGTTGTTGACTAATGCGCCCATCCGACGCGCCTCGTCCGCGATGGCACGCGCGGATTCCATCTGCTCCGTGGGCAGAGGCGGCTTGGCCAACGCCAGCGATTCCGCCAGACCGACGAGCGCGGCCAGCGGCGTCCGCAGATCGTGCGAAAGGGCCGACAGCAGCGAGTTGCGCAGACGCTCGGACTCCATGTGGATGAGCGCCTGCTGCGCGACTTCCACGTAATGCACACGTTCAAGCGCAATGGCGGTCAACGCCGCGAATGTGTCGAGATGCCGTCGTTGTTCGGGCACCAGAAGGAGGCGCGGATCGGCGGGTTTGATCACCAGAACTCCGCGCGTGCGCATCGGCGCCCGAAGTGGCAGGTACAGGTATTCGTTTCCGGCGAGAGTGTCCGTGCCGGCACCCGCTGGCAGTGACTTGTCGTAGGCCCACTGTGCCGCGCCGACGTCGATCGCAAGTCCCTGCCCGCTGCCGGCAGAGACCTGAACCCGGTCCTGGTCGTCGGGTACGAGAATGGCGACCTTGGCGCGAAACGTATTCGCGATGATCTTTGTCGCCGCCTCGACGACGTCCTCTGTCAGCAGCAGACTCGACATGTCGCGCGCGAACTCGTAAAGCGCGCGGGCGCGCTCCTCGCGGTAGGACGCCACGCGAGCCTGATATCGCAGTCCCGCGGTCAACTGGCCAATGATCAAGGCGACGGCGAGCATGACGGCAAACGTAAGCAGATACTGGAAGTCAGTCACCGCGAACGAAAAACGCGGAGGGACGAAGAAGAAGTCGAAGGTCGCCACGCTGACGAACGCCGCCACCACCGCGGGACCGCGTCCCCACCTGACCGCGATAAGCACAACCGTAAGCAGGAACAGCATGACGATGTTCGCGAGATCGAAGTAGGGCAGAAGCAACGTGGCGCCAAGCGTCGTACCCAGGCAAGCCAACATCGCCCACAGGTAGCGCAGCCGCTTGGCGCCGCGCCGCGGGTCGGTCTCCGCATCGCCCTCCGGCACGCGCGACGGCATGGGCTGCGCCGTGCTGCGTCCGACTTCGATCAGGTCGATATCGGGCGCCAGCTCCCCGATTCGGTGCGCCGTCCCGCGAGCCCACGGCCATTTCGATGCGCCGCGCTTGCGTCCGACCACCAGCTTCGAGCAGTTGTGCGTGCGGGCGTATTCGACGGCTTCCGCCGCCGCGTCGCCGCCTGCAAGAATGGCGGTCGCGGCGCCGAACTCCTGGGCTAGCTTGACGGTCCGCAGAATCCGCTCGCGCTCCCGCGCTGGCAGGCGTTGCAACGCCCGGGTCTCGACGTAGGCCGCCGTCCACTTGACGCCGAGCTGCGCGGCGAGGCGCGCCGCGCTCCGCACCACGTCGTCGCCACCGGGCCCGGGCCCGATGCAGCACAACAGGGAGTCTTCCGTCTTCCAGACACGCTCGATCGACTTGTCGGAGCGGTAGGCCTGGACGTCATCCTCCACGCGGTCGGCCGTGCGGCGCAGCGCGAGCTCGCGCAGTGCCATCAGGTTGCCCTTGCGGAAGAAATTGCTGGCGGCCCGTTCGATCTGCTCGGGCAGATACACCTTGCCGGCGGCAAGGCGCGCAAGCAGGTCGTCGGCCGAGACATCCACCAGCACGACTTCGTCGGCCTGGTCGAAGAAGTAGTCCGGCACCGTTTCCCAGACGTTGATGCCGGTGATGCCGCCCACGACGTCGTTCAGGCTCTCGATATGCTGGACGTTGAGCGTCGTGAACACGTCGATGCCGGTCGCCAACAGTTCATCGATGTCCTGCCAACGTTTTGGATGGCGCGAACCGGGCACGTTCGTGTGCGCAAGTTCGTCGACCAGGATCAATGCCGGGCGTCGCGCTAACGCCGCGTCGAGATCGAATTCGTCGAGCGTGCGGTCCTGATAGGCGATTTTCGCGCGGGGCAGGATCTCGAGACCTTGCAGCAGCGCCTCGGTTTCCTTGCGCCCATGGGTCTCGAGAAGTCCCACGACAACATCCTTGCCTTCATGGCGAAGCTGACGCGCGGCCGTGAGCATCGCGTAGGTCTTGCCGACCCCGGCGGACGCGCCGAAGAATATCCGGAGGCGGCCGCGTTGTGCGGAAGCCTCCTGCGCCTTGACTTCGGCAAGGAGCTGATCCGGGTCGGGCCGGACGTCTGTCATCGGCTATCGGCTATCAGCATGACCATGGAACCGCAGCCTACCCGTTGCCGACTCGAGCCGCCACCGACGGCGATACGCTACTTCCCGGCGCCGTCGAGGGCGAGGTTCAGCAGGACGACATTGACACGGGACTCGCCCAGAAGCCCGAAAGTGCGGCCTCTCGTGTACTGACTGACGAGTCCACGCACCGAATCAGCCGACATGCCGCGCGCCTTGGCGACCCGCGCCAGCTGATATTCGGCGGCAGCCATGCTGATCTCCGGATCGAGCCCGCTGCCCGAGGCGGTGACGAGATCGGCGGGCACCGCGGCACCATTGCCTGGATCGGCGTCGCGCAGCGCCTTGATCCGATCCTTCACGGCATCGGCAAGCGCCGGATTGCGCGGCCCCTGGTTGGAGCCGGACGACGAGGCGCCGTTGTACGGTTGCGGGGACGTCGCCGACGGCCGGCTCCAGAAATATTTCGGATCATCGAATGGCTGCCCGATCAGCGCCGATCCCACCGCTTTGCCGTTCTGTTCGATCAGGCTGCCGTTGGCGGCGCCCGGGAACGCCAATTGGGCAACGCCCCAGGTGGCAAGCGGATAGACCACGCCGGTCAAGACGGTCAACACGACCAACATGCGCAGCGACGGGAGGAAGGAAGCGAACATCGTGGTTCTCCGAAAGTTCAGGTGAGGTGCAAAGCGACGAGCAATACATCGATGACCTTGATGCCGACGAACGGCAGCAGGATTCCGCCGACGCCGTAGACAAGCATGTTCGTGCGCAACACCTGCGCTGCGCCAACCGCGCGAAATTTCACGCCACGAAGCGCCAAGGGAATCAGCGCCGGAATGATCAGCGCATTGAAGATGACCGCGGACAGGATGGCGCTTTGCGGCGTGGCGAGATGCATGACGTTGAGTGCGTCCAGCGCCGGATAGGTGCTGGCGAAGGCGGCGGGAATGATGGCGAAATACTTGGCCACGTCATTGGCAATGGAAAACGTCGTCAGCGCGCCTCGCGTCATCAGCAACTGCTTGCCGATCTCGACGATCTCGATCAGTTTGGTCGGGTTCGAGTCGAGGTCGACCATGTTGCCGGCCTCCTTCGCGGCCTGCGTGCCGCTGTTCATCACGACCGCGACATCCGCCTGCGCGAGCGCAGGGGCGTCGTTGGTGCCGTCCCCGGTCATCGCGACCAGCTTGCCTTCGGCCTGGATTTGGCGGATCAGCTTGAGCTTGGCTTCCGGCGTGACTTCGGCCAGAAAGTCGTCGACACCCGCCTCTGCGGCGATCGATGCGGCCGTGAGCTTGTTGTCGCCGGTGATCATGATGGTCTTGATGCCCATCCGACGCAGCTCGGCGAAGCGCTCCTTGATTTGCGTCTTGACGATGTCCTTCAGTTCGATGACGCCCAGCACGTGCCGGCCTTCGGCGACGATCAGCGGCGTCGCGCCCCGGCGGGCGACCTCCTCGACGCGCGCGACGACCTCGGCGTTGACGGTGCCGCCCTGCGGCACGACCCAGTCCCGGACGGCGTCGAGCGCGCCCTTGCGCAACTCGCGGCCGCGATAGGTGACGCCGCTCATCCGTGATTGAGCCGAAAACGGGATGATCGTGAACTGGCCGGGCTCGAGCGGCGGCGGGACGATGCCGAAAGCACGCTTGGTCAACGCAACGATGCTCTTGCCCTCAGGCGTCTCGTCGCCGAGCGATGCCAGCATCGTCGCCTCGGCAAGTTGCTGCTGCGTGACACCGGCGATCGGATGCAGCGCCGATGCCTGGCGATTGCCGAAAGTGATCGTGCCGGTCTTGTCGAGCAGCAGCACATCACAGTCACCGGCGGCTTCGACCGCGCGCCCGGACGTGGCGATTACATTGGCCCGCATCATCCGGCCCATGCCGGCGACACCGATCGCGGACAGCAGGCCGCCGATCGTCGTCGGGATGAGACACACCAACAGCGCCACCAGCACGGTGATGGACACCGGTGTGCCCGCCTTGGCGACCTCGACGCTGTAAATGGAATAGGGCAGCAGCGTCACCGTCGCGAGCAGGAACACCAGCGTCATCGCGACGAGCAGGATCATCAGCGCGATCTCGTTCGGCGTTTTCTGCCGCTTGGCACCCTCGACCATGCCGATCATCCGGTCGAGGAAGGCCTCGCCGGGATTGACGCTGATGCGGACAATGATCCAGTCCGACAGAACGACCGTACCTCCGGTCACCGTGTTGAAATCGCTGTCCGCCGCGCGAATCACCGGCGCGCTTTCGCCAGTGACCGCGCTTTCGTTGATCGATGCCGCGCCCACGACGACTTCGCCATCGCCGGGTACCAGGTCACCCTGCTCGACGAACACCAGATCGCCCTTACGCAGTTGTATGGAAGGTGTTGGTGTGGACGGCGCGCCGTACTGGGCCCGGAGAAGCTTCTTGGCGACCGTGTCCTTGCGCGCGCTTTTCAGCGACGCGGCCTGCGCCTTGCTGCGGCCTTCGGCGATCGCCTCGGCGAAATTGGCGAACAACAGCGTGGCCCACAGCCACAGAGTGACGGCCAGAATGAAACCGGCGGGAGCCTCGCCTTTGCCGACAAGTGCCTGAATCCACAGGATCGTGGTCAGGATGCTGCCGATGTAGACGACGAACATCACCGGATTGCGCCATTGATAGCGCGGCGTCATCCTGCGGAAGCTGTCGACCAATGCACCGCTCATCAGCTTCCGGTTGAAAAACCATGAGAGCGCGCTTTGCTGGGCTGCCAGAGTTGCCATGATTGTCTATGCCTTCAGTTCGAGAGAGTTCGTCACTGGCCGGCGAACAGCAACAGATGCTCTATGACCGGTCCGAGCGCCAGGGCGGGCACAAACGTCAGTGCGCCGACGGTGATGACAGTGCCGATCAGAATTACAATAAACAGCGGCGTATGCGTGGGCAACGTGCCGCCGGACGCAGGCACGCGCTTGGCGGCCGCGAGCGCGCCGGCCAGCGCCAGAACCGGAATCGCGAGCCAGTAGCGCGCGAAGAGCATGCAGATGCCCAGGGCGGTGTTGTAGAACGGCGTGTTGGCGGACAGGCCCGCAAAGGCGCTGCCGTTGTTGTTGCTGGCAGACGAGAACGCGTACAGGATCTCCGAGAAGCCGTGCTCGGCCGGATTGGCGACCCCGGCCTTTCCGGCGTCCACCATGACCGCGATCGCCGTTCCGCAGAGGACGAGCAGCGGCGGCAGCAGGATCGCGATCGACGCCATCTTGATCTCGAAGGCGCCGATTTTCTTGCCGAGGTATTCCGGCGTGCGGCCGATCATCAGCCCGGCAATGAACACCGCCACCAGCGCAAACATGATCATTCCGTAGAGCCCGGAACCGACACCGCCGAAGATGACCTCGCCCAACTGAATCAGCCACATCGGAATCATTCCGGCGAGCGGCATGAACGAATCGTGCATCGAGTTCACCGATCCGTTAGATGCGGACGTCGTGGCGACGGCCCACAATACCGAATTCGCCACACCGAAGCGCGTTTCCTTGCCTTCCATGTTGCCGCCGATATTCGTCGCGCTCGCGATTTGGTCGACGCCGAGCTTGGTGAGCACGGGGTTGCCCGGCGTCTCCAGCGCGTAGGTAGTGGCCAGCAGCGCGACGAACACGATTGTCATCGTCGCCAATATGGCCCAGCCCTGCCGGGTGTCTCCGATCATCTTGCCGAACGTGTAGCAAAGCGCTGCCGGAATCAGCAATATCGCCAACATTTCCAGGAAATTCGTCAACGGGTTCGGATTCTCGAACGGATGCGCCGAATTGACGTTGAAGAAGCCGCCACCGTTGGTGCCGAGCTGCTTGATGGCGATCTGCGATGCGGCGGGTCCGAGCGGGATCGTCTGCTCGGTGGCGGTCGCTTTCTCGGTGACCGGATTGCCCTTGTCGTCCTTGAGTGGCTGGCCGTCCGGGCCATTTTTCGGATTGTCGTAGGTCACGGGCTGGACCAGCATGACGGTTGCGTACTTGTCGAACGTCTGCACGACGCCCTGGCTCACCAGCACCAATGCCAATACGAACGCGAGCGGGAGCAGGATGTAGACCGTCGAGCGCACGAGGTCGAACCAGAAATTGCCGATGCCGGAAACCTGCTTGCGGGCGAACCCGCGAATCAGTGCCACAAGCACTGCCATGCCTGACGCGGCCGAAACGAAATTCTGGACGCCGAGGCCCAGCATCTGCGTCAGATAGCTCATCGTGCTTTCGCCGCCGTAGCCTTGCCAGTTCGTATTGGTGATGAAGCTCGTCGCCGTATTGAATGCCGAATCCGGACTGACCGCCGCCATCGCCTGCGGATTGAGCGGCAGCAACAGCTGGAAGCGCTGCAACGCATAGACCGCGAGCCCGCCCAGCAGGTTGAACCAGAGCATCGCCAGCGCGTAGTCGATCCAGTTCATGTCGCGCTCCGGGTCGACCCCTGCGCCGCGATAGGTCAGACGTTCGAGCCAGCCGCCGATGCGCTGTGCGCGGACGGCACGCCCTTCGTACACTGCGGCCATGTAGGCGCCCAGCGGCTTCGCGAGAAGCAACAGGACGACCGTATACAGCACGAGTTGCAACCAGCCCCAGGTATTCATTCGAAGAGCTCCGGCTTGAACAGTGCGACGATCAGATAGACGAAGATCAGCAGCGTGGCGAATCCGCTCAGCCAATAGACCCAGTTCATGGCCGACCTCCACCGGAAAGGAGACCGGCACAGAACCGCACCAAGCCCACGGAGAGCGCGAAAAAGGCGACTATTGCTGCGACAAAGATGATATCCATCATGATGGAACTCCAAAATCATCCGGTAAGAACATCATCCTGCACTTCGGTGCAAAAAAATTGCGAATGATCAATGCCTCCCTCTGTAAAGGCGGTATAAATTTGTGGCGGGTCGAAGAAGCGCAAGAGTGCGCTTACGCCCGGTTCCGCGGCGTTACGCGCCGGGCGGGTCGTGAATCAGAAGGTCTTTTGGATGTAGCCAACGAACTGGTTGCCGGCGATGTTCTTGCCGTAGATGTTGGTGTAGGGAGCGTCCTGCGCGTTGGTGCCCGTGCCGAAAATGCCGACGGTAAGGCCGTAGACTTCCGTTGCGACGCCCACCTTCCAGTCGGTGTAGCTCAGGCTGCCGTTGCCGCGGTAGACCTGGCGCCCGACGTGTCCTAACAGCGTGACTCTGCCGAACACGTCGTTGACCTTGTCGATCACGTCGTAGGACGCGGTGAAGTCGATATAGCCCGAGCCACGGGAGTCCGGAACGCCGAACGTATTGTTGTTGGCGCTGTAGCTGTATTTGAGCGACAGGAATTTCCAGGTCAGCGCGGCGTAGAGTTCCGTGGTGTTATCGGTCGTCCAGCCGCTGGGATACTTGCCCGGGTACCAGTAGTAGAGGGCGCCCAGGTCATACCCGAAATCGGCCGGCAGGCTGCCTTTGTAGCCGCCGTAGAAGTCCCATTCGAGACTCGACGAGACGCCCGGCTCGCCCGATGGCGGAATGTAGGCATCACCGATCCAGCTGATGTTCGACGCCCAGGTACCGACATAGAAGCCGCTCTTGTGGCCGAAGTCGAAGCCGCCTTGGACGGCAGGTTTCTCGTTGGTCTGTGACACCCCGCGGAACACGTATTGGCTGAACAGGCCGATGTTTCCGGTGAAGGCCCAGTCCGGTTGGGGTGTGGGGGCCGGCGCGGCGGCAGGTGCAGTTGCCGGCGCAGGCGGCGTGGTCTGTGCAAGGGTGGAGCTCGCTAACAACGCGGTACACGCCGCAGCTACGACCGAGGGGCGAAGGCCCAGCGTCATGTTCATTGCCGAATCCCTGGTTGTGGGGAAATGCAGATGCCGCAGGAAGAACTTTTTACGCTCGCCACCGCCAGCGGCGTGAGTTGACCGCGTGTTGCCGTCGTTACGCCGTGCCGCGCGTTGGGATCGCGTGGCGCCGAAGCGGAGTCATGCAGCTCCCCGCGCCGAGCCGGGAACGGACATTTCTTCCCACCGGGCCGGCTGCGCTTCGGCGGCATGACCATCGGGGTTACGTGCCAACTTCGTCGTTACCGGCAGCGGTTGGTCCTGCTGCGCAATGCGCGCTACCCTCTGCCTAGCCTTCCGGTCTTGCCACGCGCCGGCCAGTACCGCGTAGACGACGAATAGGCAGAACACCAGCAAGATCAGTAGTTCGCGAACCAAACGCCAATCGTAGTACGTGTACATGTGTTGCTCCTCTTGTGTCCGATATGGAAGTAAGTTACCCGCGCTCGAGCAATTAACTCGTCAAGGTTTGTGCGTCGGCCGTAGAGAATCTGTAAATGGGCGCAGATTGCCGCTACTCCGGCATCCGGTTTGGCGGAAAGCAGGAGAAGGATTCAAGCGTCAAGCTGCCGCACAAGGGCGCATCGAAGGCGAAAGGAACGTGTAAACGCGGCTGGTGCGTGGACTCGCCAAGACCGGCGTTTCCGGGGCTTAGGGGGAAATCTGCGTATTTGATATAATTGCCGACTTGGCCAAGTAGCTCAGTTGGTAGAGCAGCGGACTGAAAATCCGTGTGTCGGTGGTTCAATTCCGCCCTTGGCCACCAATTCATTTAGTGGCCGGCCACTCGAAACTGCGGCGCTTACGGCTTCAGCGCGCGAAGTACCGGTCGTGGAGTGCGTCGAGGTTCACGTCGGCCGCAGCCTGCGCGAGAACGACGCGGCCGCCCTGCATCAGGTAGACCTGGTCGGCGACCTGCACGGCGCGCTGGGTGTTCTGCTCCACCAGCACGATGGTTCTGCCGTCGGCCTTGAGGCGCGCAAGCAATTCAAATATCTCCTGCACCACGATCGGCGCGAGACCCAGGGATGGCTCGTCGATCAGCAGCAGCTTCGGATCGGACATCAATCCGCGTGCCATGGCGAGCATTTGCGCTTCTCCGCCGGATAGCGAACCCGCGAGCTGTGTCCGTCGCTCCGACAAACGCGGGAACATGGCATACGCGCGATCGACGCGACCCGCAACGCCAGTCTGCGCGCGGGCCGGGTATGCGCCGAGCAGCAGATTCTCCGCAACGCTCATGTCGCGGAAAATCATGCGCCCCTCGGGGATGAGTGAAATGCCAAGGTCGGACATGCGCCAGGTATCCGTTCCGTCGAGACGATTTCCATGCAGCACGATTTCGCCTTGAGTGACAGGAATCTGGCCCATGATCGCGCGTAGCAGCGTGGTCTTGCCGGCACCGTTCTGACCAATGATCGTCGTGAGCTTGCCGGTTTCGAATCGGAGGTCGACATCCCACAGCACGTTGATCGCGCCGTAGCCTGCACGGATGGCGCGGACCTCAAGCATGACTGACTGCGCCCGTATAACTGGCGACGACATCGGGCTGGCTGAACACGAATTCGGGCGTGCCGTCGGCGATCAATTGGCCGAAATTGAGCACGGCCACGCGCGGGCACAGCGTGCAGATCGTTTCGATGTCGTGCTCGATGATCAGGATCGCCAGCCTGAATCGTGCATGGATGTCGGCGAGCAGCTGCGTGAATTTGCGCTTGCCGATGGCTTCCAGTCCAGCCAACACTTCATCCAGCAGCAATATCCGGGGTTGCGTGGCCAGTGCCTTGGCGACTTCGAGCGCCTTGAGTTCGGTCAGCGAGAGTTCCGTCGCCGCGTCGCGTGATGCACAGTCGGCAAGCTGGACCAGATCCAGGATCTCGGCAACGACACGGCGATCCACGTTGCCGGTCCCATATCGCTGGGCGACCGTCAGGTTTTCCATCACGGTCAGCGTATGCATCGGTTGCGGGATCTGGAACGTACGCCCGATTCCGTGCCGTGCCCGCGCGTACGCCGGCATGCGTGCCACGGCGACACCGTCGAAATGCACGCTGCCGCGCTGCGGCCGGACTGTACCGGAGATCACGTTGAACAACGTAGTCTTGCCCGCGCCGTTGGGTCCGACCAGCCCGACGATCTCGCCCGCGGCGACGGAAAGTGCAACGCTGTCGAGCGCCTGCAAGCCGCCGAAACGTACGCCAATGTCGCGCAGCTCAAGCATCGCCGGACGTGGCGGGGACGGGCTTTCGCCCGGCCCGCGCCACGCGTTTCGCGAACATGGAAAGCAGGCCTTCGGGTGCGCACAGGATCATGGTGCCCAGTAGCGCCCCCAGCACGATCTGGTGGCCGATCGGCATGAACGCCTTGAACACGAGTTGGTCCAGCAGGTAGACGACAACGGCGCCGATCAGGGGTCCGGTGATCGTACGATAGCCGCCGAAGATCGCGGCGACGATGGGCAGCATTGTCCAGAGGCCGGAAAAGGCGTAATCCGGGTCGAGAAAATTGATGTAGTGCGCGTTGAAGGCGCCCATCATGCCGGTCATGAATGCGGACAGGAACAGCATCAGGGCCTTGAGGAACGTGCTGTTGACGCCGACGGCACGCGTGGCGTCCTCGCTGTCGTGCATTGCGCTCAAGGCCATGCCAGCGTGGCTATCGCGTATCTGTCGGTAGATCAGCGCAAAGGTGAGGACGAGCGTCAGGACAATCCAGTAGGCTCCCGTCTTGCTTGCGAAGTCGTATCCGAACACGACCGGAAAACGTGGAATGTTGCCGATGCCGCCGGCGCCATTGGTGAGGCCTTTCCATTCGGTGGCGACGATGCGGAAAATGTGCGCATAGGCGAGCACTGCAAGTGCGAAGTACGGTCCGCGCAGGCGCAACGCCGGCAGGATCAGCACCGCAGCAAGTGCAGCGCAGACGCCGCCAGCAAGCAACGAAATTCCGATCGGCCAGCCGGCTTTCATTACCAGCAGCGCGGACGCATAGGAACCGACGCCGAAGAACGCGGCGTGGCCGAAGCTCACGAGTCCGCCCAGATTCCCCAGCAGCGCCCACGCAAGTGCGATGCCGCCGATGGTCAGCGCCGCGACAATCATGCTCATCAGGTAGAGATTGCCGGCAAACGCCCACGGGACGAGTACGTAGGATGCGATCGCCAGCACCACCCAGAGGCTGATGCCACGAACTTTCACGTTATTGGACGCGGCGCCAGCGCGAGCCGAACAGGCCATTCGGCAGCACGAACAGCACGAACAGGAACAGCACCATGCCCGCCAATTCCTGCAATGCAGAACTGAAGAACGTCGTCGTCAGCGATTCCGTCAGGCCGAGCAGCAGCGCACCGACCAGGACGCCGGGTACGGAACCCATGCCGGCCAGTACCGTGATGATGAACGCCTTGACCGTCAGGCTTAGCCCGAGCCCCGGCTGGATAACGCCCACGCTGAAAAGCGCGGCTCCGGCAAAGGCGGCGAGCAACCCGGCGACCAGGAACGATACGAGTTCGACACGGTGCGGATCGATCCCCATCAGCTTGGCGGCATCGCGGTTCGATGCGACGGCGCGCACTGCGCGCCCGGCCCAGGTTCGCGTGAGCCACCACCACAGTCCCGCGATCAGCGCGAGGCTCACGACAAGAAACAGCAGCTCACTGCGCATGCTGTAGAACGGTCCCAGCACGACGGCGTCCTGCATCCAGGCCGATTTGGTGGAGCGGATGTCGGCCTTCCACAGGAGCAGCATGCCATTGGTCAGCATGACGCCGATGCCGTAGGTGAGCAGCAGCGAATTGAGTTCGCGATTACGGCGGATCTGGTTGACCAGCAGGTAAGTGAGCGCCATCGCGGCGCAGACAATGACAATGGCGGCCGGAATCGCCAGCAGCGGACTCGTGCCAAACACCGATTCGCAGGTGTAGGCGACGTACGCGGCGAGCAGGACCAGTTCGCCGTGTGCGAGATTGATGACGTTCATTGTCCCGAAGATCAACGCGAGTCCCAGCGCGATGAGCGCGTAGGAACTGCCGGTCAGGACGCCCGACCAAAGCGCCTGCAGGACGAGTTCGGTCATCGCGCGCGAATCGCGGCCGCGCTCCAGGTCACCACGGCACGCCAGGGAACAGCATCTTGCCGTTGGCGTAGTCCTTGGGCCAGACGACGACGACCTGCTTGCCCTGATGCTGGCCCATCCGGTGCGAGAAATTGGGGTTGTCGCCCTTGTCGTCGAACTGGACGCGGCCGATCAGCGTGTCCTTGTCCGACTTGCGCAGTTCGGTGGCGATTCCGCCGGACTTGAGCGTGCCGGCGTCATACGCGCGCACGATCGCATCGAACAGCAGTTGCGACTGGACATAACCGAATTGCCCCAGATAGTCCGGCTCCTTGCTGTAGAGCTTCTTGTAGGCTTCGGCGAAGTCCCTGCCGTCGGGCGTGGTGAATTCCGCAGGGAAGGGCAGCAGGGCCGTCCCGTACACGTTTGACATCAGATCCGGAAAGTCGTCCTGCATCTTGGACGTGGCGAGCGACCACACGCCCACCATGGCCTTGACGTCGGGCTTCAACACCTTCGCCGCACGCAGGATGCCGACGTAGTCGTTCTCGTAGCCCGACATCGCGATCACGTCGGGCTTGTCCTGAAGCTTGATCTTGTTGATGATCGGCTTGAAGTCCGTGATCGCCGGATCGAAGGCGTGCATCGTCACCTTGACACCCTTGGCAACAAGCGCTTTTTCCACGTCCTTGGCCAGATCGGCCGTCGCTTCCTTGGTAAGGTAGACGATCGAGACGTTCTTGGCCCCCATGTCGGACAGCAGGCCCAGCATCGCCTTCGAATAACCGGCCGTGTTGTTGATCCGGAAAAACGTCTTCAGGCCGCGCTGCGTCAGCGCCTCGTCGACACCGCCCGACGTAATGTAGACCAGCCCTGCCTTGTTCGCCGCATCCGATGCCGGACCGATGTTGCTGGACCCGTAGCCGCCGTCGATGGCGATGACACCCTGCGACGCCAGCTTTTCGACCGCTGCCACTGCCTTGGCCGGTGACGATTCGTCGTCGACGGTGATCAGCTTGATCTTGTGCTTGCCATTCTTGCGATTGAAGACTTCCGCCGCCACGCTGATGCCTTCGCTCATGCCTGTACCGACGCGGGCCAGCGATCCTGAAAGCGGCACTTCCACGCCGACCACGAATTCCTCCGCCAGTGCGACATTCGCGGCCGCCAACGTCCAGCCGACAAATGCGAGCAGCGACAGCCGCAAAACCGTTTGCTGATTCATGAATCTCTCCTCCTTTTAATTTTCTACGGCACGGTGATGACCGGCACGCGTGCTTCCGCCATCATCCGCAACCGTTGCTTGAGTATTTTTCCGGTGGCCGATGCCGGCAATGCCGGCAGTATGACGATTTCCGCCGGCCGCTTGTAGGGCGCCAGCCGATGTTCGGCGAATTGTGCGAGTTCCAGGGCGCTCGCCTGCGAGCCCGGCGCCAATTCGACGAACGCCACGACCTCCTCGTTGCCCGCGACCGCGCGGCCGACGACCGCCGAAAGAGTGACGGCGGGATGCGCGTTCAATACGGCCTCGATTTCCGCCGGATAGACGTTGAAACCCGAACGGATGATCATTTCCTTGGTGCGGCCGACGATGAACAGCGCGCCGTCTTCCGCCAGTCGCGCCATGTCGCCGGTGTTGAGCCATCCATCCGCGCTGATCACCTGCGCGGTCAATTCCGTGTTCCGATAATAGCCGTGCATCACGTTGGGTCCGCGCACCCAGAGTTCTCCGGCCTCGCCAGGCGACACGTCGCGTCCGAGCGCGTCGACGACACGCAATTCGACGCCGGGCAACGCCATGCCTACCGAGCAATCGCTGCGCGGCGAGTCGAGCCGCGTCTGCGTTACCGTTGGCGCCGCCTCCGTAAGACCGTATCCGTTGTGCAGCGTGAGTCCGGTAAGTCGCTCGATGTGGCCCTTGAGCGCCGGATCGAGCGGCGAACCACCCGCGTAGATGAATCGCAGCTGCGGCGCCGTGAATCGCTGCCCGCCTGCTTCCAGGTATTCAAGCAGCCGTACGTACATCGTCGGCACGCCCTGCGCCACGGTGATTCCGAAATGGGCCAAAGCGTGTGCGAATGCTTTTGGCGAATAACGTGGTTCCAGTTGCAGACAGGCGCCTGCGAACAGCGTGCCGAGGCAAACCGACGCGAGCCCGTAGACATGCGATATCGGCAGCACGCCGTAGACGCGATCGCCGGGGCCGAGCTTGCGCAGCGTGCTCGACACCTTGGCGATGAACAGCAGATTGCGGTGCGTCAGCATCACGCCTTTGGGGGCGCCTGTTGTTCCCGTCGTGTAGATCAGCGCGCCTACACGGACTGTGGGGTCGTCGGCCAGTGGTTCCGCGGGACATTGCAGATTCCGTGGCCCGATCAGCAGATCACCCATCGCATCGACGCTGAACGGGCTGGTAGCGCCGTGTCGCGCCGCGTGTGCGGCGGCCTCGGCTGAAGCATTGACCAGGTAGATGGCGCGGCGGGGCCGGCAGTGGTCGCAAATGGCGTCGATTTCGCGCGCGGACAAGCGCGCGTTCACGACCACCGGCCACGCGTCGAGGCGTGCGATGCCAAAGAGCAGTGCGACCAATGCAGCACAGTTCTCGCCGACGACCAGCACGCGATCGCCTTGGAGCACACCTGCATCCACCAGCCGTTGCGCGACCGCGGCAGTCGACGCGGCGAGATCGGCATAGGTCCAGGCGCGTTCGCTTTCGCGCAGCGCCTCGCCGTTCGGCATGCGCGCGGCCTGCTGCGTCACGATGTCGTCGATGCGCGGCGGCAACGCCGCGAGCAGGCGCGGGATATCAGCGAGTGCGGCGTCATCGGCGCCATTGGAAGCTGTCATTTCTTCGCGTCCCGGATCATGTTGCGCGCGATGACCAGCTGTTGAATCTGGCTGGTGCCTTCGTAGATCCGGAACAGGCGCACATCCCGGTAGAAACGTTCGATCGCATGATCGCTCACATAGCCTGCGCCGCCGTGGATCTGCACGGCGCGGTCGGCAACGCGGCCGCACATTTCGGAGGCGAACAGTTTCGCGCACGCGGCCTCGGTTCCCACGTCGCGGCCTTCGTCGCGGCGGCGCGCGGCATCGACCACCATCGAACGCGCGGCGTAGATTTCGGTCCTGCTGTCGGCAAGCATCGCCTGCACCAGCTGGAACTCGGCGATCGGTCGCCCGAACTGTTTGCGTTCCATTGCGTAGGCGAGTGCATCATCCAGCATCCGTTCCGCTGCGGCGACGCACACGGCAGCGATGTGCAGCCGGCCTTTGTCCAGGACCTTCATTGCGGTCCGGAATCCAACGCCTTCCCGGCCACCGATCAAGTTCAGCGACGGCACGCGGCAATCCTCGAATATGACATCGCAGGTGTGTGCGCCGCGCTGCCCCATTTTTCTGTCGAGCTTTCCCAGCGTCAGGCCCGGTGTGTCGCACTCGACGATGAACGCCGAAATGCCGCGCGCGCTCTTGTCCTGCGAATCCGTGCGCGCCATGACGGTAAAGATGCCGGCCTCGGGCGCGTTGGTGATGTAGCGCTTGGTCCCATTGAGCAGGTAGTGGTCGCCCTGCCGTTTCGCGGTCGTGATGAGTGACGCGGCATCGGATCCGGAACCCGGTTCGGTGAGCGCGAAGGATGCGACGAGTTCACCCGAGGCGAGCTTGGGCAGCCACCGGGCCTTCTGTTCCGCGGTACCATCCTGGATGATGCCCTGCGAGCCGATGCCGTTGTTGGTACCGAACAGGGATCGGAATGCCGGTGAGGTTTTTCCGATCTCGAAGGCGACTTCGACCTCCTCCTCCATCGTGAGACCGAGACCGCCGAATTCCTCGGGTATCGACAACCCGAACAGGCCCAGCGCCTTCATTTCATCGACGATGGCCGGTGGAATCTCGTCCGTTTCCGCAACAATCACTTCATTGGGGATCAGCCGTTCGCGGACGAAGCGCGCGAGCGTGTCGCACAGCGCCACGAGAACTTCGGGATCGCGGATCATGGATGTCCTCGGATTGCGCGCTGCACCATCCCGGTTGACTCGTCCCGGTCATCGAATCGCGACATAATAGCGCCCCGCAGTCGGTTATCGCATGCGCCCCACCGGATAGCTGCAAGGAGCCCAAGAGATGAAGTCGAAACCGGTCGAACAGGACCGCCGGGCGGAAAGCCTGGCCGAGGTCATTGCGCTCGTTCGCGCCAAGGTCGCGCCGGAACAGCGCGAGACGCTGGAGGCGGTCGTTGAGCGCTATTTCGGACAGGTCGATCCGGAGGACCTCGCGGAGCGGCGCTCAGCGGATCTCTATGGCGCGGTGTTGTCGCACTGGAATTTTGCGCGCAAGCGCGAACCGGGCCGGGTGCGGGTGCGCGTGTTCAATCCTACGATCGAGGAGCACGGCTGGCAATCCACGCACACGATCATCGAAATCGTCAACGACGACATGCCGTTCCTGGTCGACTCGGTGACGATGGAGGTCAACCGGCACGGCCTGACACTGCACCTCATCATCCATCCTCTGATCCTGGTGAATCGCGATGGCGACGGCACATTGCAGGGATTGGGCACGGCGGGTGCGGCGACGGCTCGGCGCGAATCGTTCATCCACGTCGAAGTCGACCGCGTTACGGATTTTGCGCGGCATGAAACGCTTGCCGCGGATGTGACGCGTGTCCTTGGCGATGTCCGGCTGGCAGTTGCGGACTGGAAGAACATGCAGGACAAGGTGCTGGCGGTGGTCGCGGAAATCGAACAACGGCCACCACCGATCCCTCCGGAGCAACTTGAGGAGGGGCTCGCCTTTCTGCGTTGGCTCGCCGAAAACCACCTGACGCTCCTTGGGTATCGACGCCTCGAACTGGTAACGGTCGGAGGCCAGGACGCGTTGAAGATCGTGCCCGGTTCGAGTCTGGGACTTCTGCACGAAGGCGCGAGCAAGGATGTCTCGGCGAGCTTTGCCGCGTTGCCGCCCGAGGTTCGCGCGTACGCGCGACGGCCGGAGCTTCTGGTCATCACAAAATCCACTGCGCGCTCCACAGTGCATCGCCCGGGTTATCTCGACTACATCGCAGTCAAGCGCTTCGACGCCGCGGGCAGCGTGACCGGGGAAGACCGCTTTCTCGGTCTCTACACGTCGACGGCCTACAGCGCCAATCCGGCGGACATACCGCTGCTCCGGCGCAAGACGGCCAACGTGGTCGCGCGCGCGGGTGTGGCGCCGGGCAGCCATGCCGGCAAGGCGCTGATCAACATTCTCGCGAACTATCCGCGCGACGAGCTGTTCCAGATCAGCGAAGACGAATTGCTGCAGACCTCGATGGCGATCCTCCACCTGGGTGAGCGCCAGCGTTTCCGGCTGTTTGTCCGCCGCGATCCCTTCGAGCGTTTCCTGTCGTGCCTCATCTACGCTCCGCGCGAGAATTTCACGACCGAGTTGCGGCGGAAATGGCAGGCCATCCTTACCGAGGCCTTCAACGGCAGCAGCTCGGAGTTCAATGTTCACCTGTCCGAATCCATGCTGGCGCGTATCCAGATCACCGTGCGCACGACGCCCGGCAAGATTCCCGAATTCGACGTGCGCGTGCTGGAGGCGCAGCTTGCGGTCTCTGCGCGGCGCTGGGACGACGACCTGAAAGGTGCGTTGCTGGAGTCCTCGGGCGAGGCGCGCGGCAACGAGCTGCTTCGCGAATACGGCAACGCCTTTCCGGCAGGGTATCGCGAAGAAATTGCGGCACGTTCCGCGGTGCCGGACATCGAAATGATGGCGAAATTGAGCGAAGCGCAACCGCTTGGCATGTCCCTGTACAGGCCGCTCGAAGCCTCGCCCGGCACGCTGCGATTCAAAATTTTCCATCTTGGCGCGCCGGTGACCTTGTCCGACAGCCTGCCGATGCTGGAGCACATGGGATTGAAGGTGCTCGACGAGCATCCTCATCGCGTGACGCCGCAGGAGAGCGGACCGATCTGGATTCACGACTTCGGCATGATGGCGGCGGGTGCCGACACCGAAGTCGAGGTGGACACGTTGCATCAGGTCTTCGAGGACGCCTTCGGCCGCATATTCCGCGGCGAGGTCGAGAGCGACGACTTCAACCGGCTGGTCGTCGCCGCGCGCATGCCGGCCGACGAAATCGTCGTGCTGCGCGCCTATGCGAAATACATGCGCCAGATCGGCTTTTCGCTGTCACAGACCTTCATCGAGGGCACGCTGGCGGCGCATGCGGATATCGCCTCCGCGCTCGTGGCGTTGTTCAATACGCGCTTCGACCCCGCGCAGGGCGCTGGCGCCGGTTCGCGCGCGGCGGAACAGCAGCGCGGGATCGAGACGATGCTGGAACGCGTGGACAATCTGTCCGAAGACCGTGTGCTGCGGCAATACCTGGCACTGATGCTCGCGACCAATCGCACGAACTTCTGGCGGCGCGATGCCAAGGCTAACCGCCGCAGCTTCTTGTCGTTCAAGTTCGACCCTGCCAAGGTCCCGGGATTGCCGGAACCCAAGCCGATGTTCGAGATCTTCGTCTACTCGACGCGCTTCGAAGGCGTTCACTTGCGCGGCGGAAAGGTCGCGCGCGGAGGGCTGCGCTGGTCCGACCGTCCGGAGGACTTCCGCACCGAGGTGCTGGGGCTCGCCAAGGCGCAGATGGTGAAGAACACGGTGATCGTCCCAGTGGGATCGAAGGGAGGTTTCGTATTGAAGCGCGCGCCTGCGGCCACCGACCGCGAGGCCTTCATGAAGGAAGGCATCGCCTGCTACCAGGATTATCTGCGCGGCCTGCTCGACCTGACCGACAACCGGGTCGGCGACAAGATAGTTCCACCGCCGCAGGTCAAGCGCCACGATCCCGACGACCCGTATCTCGTGGTGGCGGCCGATAAGGGAACGGCGACATTTTCCGACTTCGCCAACGCCGTCAGCAAGGAATACGGGTTCTGGCTGGGCGATGCGTTCGCGTCCGGCGGTTCGGTCGGATACGACCACAAGGCGATGGGCATCACGGCGCGCGGCGCGTGGGAATCGGTCAAGCGCCACTTCCGCGAAATGGGCACGGACACGCAGACCACCGACTTCACCGTGGCCGGCATCGGCGACATGTCCGGTGACGTATTCGGCAACGGCATGCTGCTGTCGCGTCACATCAAGCTCGTCGCCGCGTTCGACCATCGGCACATCGTCCTCGACCCCAACCCCAATCCGGAGACGAGCTTCAAGGAGCGCGAGCGGCTGTTCAAGCTGCCACGTTCGACCTGGGCCGACTACGATGCCAAGGTGATTTCGAAAGGCGGCGGCATCCATTCGCGTGGCGCGAAGTCGATTCCGCTCACGCCGGAGGTCAAGGCGGCGCTCGCGATATCGCAGGATATGTTGACGCCGATGGAACTGGTCAACGCCATCCTCAAGGCGCCGGTGGACCTCATCTACAACGGGGGTATCGGAACGTACGTAAAGGCCACGGGAGAAACGCATGCGCAGGTCGGCGACCGCGCCGGCGATGCGCTGCGCGTGAACGGCATCGAGTTGCGGTGCAAGGTCTTTGTGGAGGGCGGCAACCTGGGTTGCACGCAGTTGGGGCGTGTCGAATACGCCACCGGCGGCGGGCGCATCAATACCGATGCGATCGACAACTCCGCCGGCGTCGACACGTCCGATCACGAAGTGAACATCAAGATCCTGCTCGGCATGGCGATCGACGAGGGCGAACTCACGGAAAGACAGCGCAATGCCCAGCTCGCCGAAATGACCGACGACGTGGCGGGGCTCGTCCTGCGCGACAACATCTTCCAGACGCAGGTGCTTTCCGTCACCGGACGGATCGCGCCATCGCTGCTCGATGCGCAGGCGCGCTTCATGCAGTTCCTGGAAAAGCGCGGCAGGCTGAATCGCGTCATTGAGTTCCTGCCCTCCGACGAGGAAATCGCCGAACGGCGCACGAAGGGTCTCGGCCTCACGAGTCCCGAGCACGCGGTGATGCTCGCGTACAGCAAGATCTGGCTCTACGACGAGCTGCTGGCATCCGCATTGCCCGATGATCCCTGGGTGGCGACGGCACTGGTCCGGTATTTTCCAACCGCGCTGGAGAAGACCTACGCCGCGTACATGACGCGGCATCCGCTGAAGCGCGAGATTATCGCCACGCACGTGACCAACAGCATGGTGAATCGCGTGGGCAGCACATTCGTCCACCGGCTGGGCGAAACGACTGGCGCGCGTCCCCACGAAATCGTCCGCGCCTACCTGCTGAGTCGTGAAGTCTTTGGATTGGTGCCGTTGTGGATGGCGATCGAGGCGCTGGACAACAGCGTCGACGATGCCGTGCAGTCGACGATGCTGATCGACACCAGCGCCCAGCTCGAGCGCGGCACCACGTGGTTCCTGCGCTCGCGGCGACTCGCCGACGACATGGGGGCGACGATTGCCAATTTTGCGCCCCGCGTGGCCGAATTGTCCGAGCGCCTGCCGAAGCTCCTCGACCCCGGCGAGCGATCGCGCGTCGATGCCGCGGTGGCGCGCTATGTTGCGCAGGGCGTGCCGCAGGATCTGGCCGTGCGCGTGGTGACGTTCGACACGCTGTACGCAACGCTCGACATCGCGGAGGTCGCGGCCAGTGCGAAGCGGCCGGTCGAACGGGCGGCGGCGGTCTACTTCGACCTCGCCAACAAGCTGGGATTGTCTTGGTTGCGCGAGCAGATTGCGGCGCTGCCGGGGGACAAGCATTGGGAACTGCTTGCGAAGAGCGCCATGCAGGACGATCTGTCGGGACTGCAGCGCGCGCTCACGGGCGCCGTGCTCGCCAACGGCGGCGCTGACGGCGCATCACCGGCGAAAGTGGTTGCGGCATGGCAGGATGCCAATCGCCGGGCGCTCGAGCGGGCTGCGCAACTTCTCTCGGAACTGCGGGCGGTGCCGGTGCCCGATGCGGCGATGCTTTCCGTGGCGCTGCGCGAATTGCGCAGCCTGGGCTGAAGCCGCGGAATGCCGAATTCATAATTGCTCCAGGAAGAAAACAACATGGCAGTCAAACAGAAAGTCACCCTGTTCCACGCCCCCAACTCGCGGTCCTCAGGCGTTTTGACGCTGTTGGAGGAGCTTGGCGCCGACTTCGACTTGCAGGTCGTGAACATCAAGGCATCGGAACAGCTGGCGCCCGCGTATCTCGCCATCAATCCCATGGGCAAGGTCCCTGCCGTCAAGCATGGAGACGCGCTGGTTACGGAACAGGTGGCCATTTTCCTGTACCTAGCTGACCTCTACCCGGAGGCAGGACTGGCGCCTGCGATCAGCGATCCGCTGCGCGGCCCCTACCTGCGCTGGATGGTGTTTTACGGGTCCTGTTTCGAACCTGCATTGATCGATCGCGCACTCAAACGCGAGCAAGCGCCGCGAGGCATGTCACCCTACGGCGACTACGACACGACGCTCAAGACGTTGACCGATCAGCTCGCGTCGGGACCGTGGCTGCTGGGTGAGCGATTCACTGCGGCCGACGTGCTCTGGGGAACGGCGCTGACCTGGACCACGGGATTCAAACTGGTACCGGCGATGCCAGTAATCCAGTCCTACATCGATCGCTGGAACGCGCGTCCTTCGGTGGCGCGGGTAAAGGCCCGGGACGCCGAACTCACCGCAGCCCAGGGCTGAGCAGCGGATTCCCTGCACAGCGAGCACAATCCGCGGATGGCGCCGCGCTATTCAGTCGTCATTCCCGCCTACAACGAAGAGCGGTTGCTGGGGCGCCTGCTCGATTCCGTCGACGTCGCGCGGGCAGCCTATGGGCATGAAGGCGCGATCGAAGTGATCGTCGCGGACAACGTGTCGACGGACGGCACGGCAGCGATAGCTGCTGCTCGCGGATGCCATGTCGCGCGGGTGGAAGAACGCGTCATTGCCGCCGTCCGCAATGCCGGCGCGCGCGCCGCTCGCGGCGAACTACTTGCATTCGTCGATGCCGATACCCAGGTTCATCCACGGACGTTCATCGAAATCGACAAGGCACTGGCAACGGGCCGCGTGGTGGGAGGAGCTACCGGCGCCAGACTCGAACGACGGTCATTGGGCATTGCGCTGGTGTATCTGGCGCTGGTCCCGATCGCGTTGCTTACCGGCATGGACACCGGCGTCGTGTTCATGCGCAGGCGGGACTTCGAGGAAATCGGCGGCTACGATGAAAGCCGCCTGGTGGCCGAGGACGTCGCCTTCCTGCTGGCATTGAAGCGGCTCGGAAAGGCGCGCGGCCAGCGGCTCAAACGCGTCACGAGCGCGAAAGTCATCGTCTCGACACGCAAGTTCGACGAATTCGGCGACTGGCATTACTTTGCCTTGATAGCCGAGGGACTGCGCCACCTGATGAATCGCAAGCCCACCGAATTCACCGACAAGTACTGGTACAAGCCGAAACGCTGAACGGCCGTCAGCGACGGACGCGGTTCCTGCCCTCCGTCATTTCGGTGGCCGATGTTCAGCGCGATGTTCCATCAACTCGATCTTCGCGATCTGGTTGCGGTGCACTTCGTCCGGACCGTCGGCGAAGCGCAGCGTGCGGGCCTGCGCGTAGAAGAACGCCAGCGGAAAGTCGTCGCTGACGCCAGCGGCGCCGTGCACCTGCATCGCCCAATCGATCACCTGGCACGCCATGACGGGCGCGGCGACCTTGATCATCGCGATCTCCTTCTTCGCCGCCTTGTTGCCGGCGACGTCCATTTTCCACGCCGCGTGCAGCACGAGCAGGCGCGCCTGGTCGATGGCGATGCGCGCGTTGGCGATGCGCTCCTGCGTGACGGTCTGGTCGGCGATCGCGCGTCCGAACGCGACGCGGCTGACAGCGCGACGGCACATGTAATCGAGCGAACGTTCTGCCTGCCCGATGAGGCGCATGCAATGGTGAATGCGTCCTGGTCCAAGGCGGCCCTGCGCGATTTCGAAGCCGCGCCCCTCGCCAAGGAGAATGTTGCTCGCCGGAACGCGCACGTTGTCGAAATCGAATTCGCCGTGGCCATGCGGCGCGTCGTCGTAACCGAACACGGGCAGGACGCGGAGAAGCTTCACTCCCGGCGTGTCGACGGGAATCAGGATCATCGACTGCTGCCTGTGGCGGTCGGGATTCGCGGCGTCCGTCTTGCCCATGAAGATCATGATCTTGCAACGCGGATCGGGGCCGCCGGTGGTCCACCACTTGCGCCCGTTGATCGCATAATGGTCGCCGTCGCGCCGAATCGACGCCTCGATGTTGGTCGCATCGCTGCTGGCCACATCCGGCTCGGTCATCGCGAACGCCGAGCGTATCTCGCCCGCCAGCAGCGGTTCCAGCCATTGCTTCTTCTGCTCCGCCGTCCCGTAGCGCACCAGCACTTCCATGTTGCCGGTGTCCGGCGCGTTGCAGTTGAAGACCTCCGGCGCGATCCACGACCGGCCCATGATCTCGCACAGCGGTGCGTATTCGAGATTGGTGAGCCCCGCGCCGAGTGCGGACTCGGGCAGGAACAGGTTCCACAATCCGGCGTCGCGTGCCTTCGCCTTCAATGTCTCGATGATCTTCGTCGGGATCCACGCGTTGCCGGCTAGGCGATTCGCGAGCACTTCGGCGGCGAACACCGGCTCGGCAGGATAGACGTTGTCAATCATGAAACGCGTCAGCCGCGCTTGCAGGTCTCGCACCTTGCCGGAATAGTCGAAGTCCACGTGAGGTCTCCAAATGTAATAGGCTGACCGGCGATTCCGGCCACGGCGAATTCTACTTATCTGCCGATCTTGCCCCGAAGACTGTCCTTCAGCCGCTTCGGATCGAATGCAATTCCGTTCTTGAACACCAGGTCGATGTGGCCGATTTCCTTGATGTCCTCGTCAGGCTTTCCATCGATGAGCAGGAGGTCGGCCTGCTTGCCGACAGCAAGCGTCCCGACGCGATTGTCGATGCCTTGAAATTTCGCGCCTGCGTAGGTCGCGATGCGTATGGCTTCGAGCGGCGCGAAGCCAGCCTCGACCAGCAGCCTGATCGCAGCGTGATTGCCGGGGCCTGGCAGCGTCCCGCCCCAGCCCGTCGGGTCCGTGCCGACCAGCAGCGTGCCGCCGGCGGCGACGAACGCCTTCTCGAACTGCATTTCGGCCTGAAGCAGCCGCGCGCCGCGTTCGCGTCGTTCCGGTGCGCGGTTGATGGCCGTCATGCGTTGCCACGCCCACAGTTGCGACTGCTCGTTCAGCATCGCAAGATCGTCGGTCGCAGGGAACCAGTTCACGATGCCGGCCGCGAATACGGCGAGCGTCGACGTCACCGCCACCTTGCGCCGAACCAGCGTCGATATCAGTTCGTCGATTTCTGGCCCGTCCGCTTTCAGCGCGAGGAGGGCGTCTCCAGCCGCACTCCCTGCTGGGCAACGGTCCGCCTTCTTGTCCACCACGAAGTCCGTGGCGACGACCAAGCCGTGCTCCAGGCCGTCGATGCCAGCGGCGGCGGCTTCGTGAAACGTTATGGAACACAGATGCCCGGTGACTTGCAGGCCGCGCTTGTGCGCCTCGTCGATGGCGGCTGCGAGCACTTCCCGCGACAGGTTCATGTAGATCTTGAACGACGTGGCGCCAGCGTCGGCCCAGAAATTCACGATCTGCCGCGCGCGCGCCGGATCGACGATCGGCACCATCTGGTAGGCGAAGCTACCGTTGCCTTCGAGAAACGGCGCGGTCACGTTGATGTCCGGGCCGACGAACTTGCCCTCGCGGATCATCCGTGCGACCTGAATATCGTCGCTGCCGTTGAATGTGCCGGCCGTGCGGATCGTCGTCGCGCCCCAGGCGAGGTAGGCCTTCGGCGAAGCCAGCGGTTCCGACAGGTAAGACGGCGCATCGGCCAGCGGGTCGAGAAAGAGCAGATGTTCGTGCATCATCACCAGTCCGGGCATGACGGTACGGCCCTTGCCGTCGATCACGACGTTTGCGGCCTCGTTCCGCACCTGATCGGTGGGTCCGATCGCAACGATCAGCCCGTCGCGGACCAGAATCGACTGCGAAATCCTGGCCGCTGCCCCCGTTCCGTCTACGACGCGGACGTCGTCGATGCGTATCGTCGGCGCGTCGTGAACGACATACTGCTTCACGCGTTCATGGAAAGCCGCGGCCCGTTGCGCATCGGCTGAGGTAGGTACCAGCGCAAGCAGGCCCGGCAGCGCGCCGAGCGCGAGTGTTCGTTTAGCGAATTCAATCCATGTACGTTGAAACATTCTCGAGTCCTGTAGCTTCCCGGCAACCATGGCGATGGCGCGAGCGACACGAGCGCGGAAAGGGTCCAAGGCGTGCGTCATTCGTTTACCCATGTCGATTTCGCTGAATTCCCACGGGTGCATGAGGTGCGACGTCAAACTCCCCGCACCATGTTCCATGCAACATCGGCCACAGGTCGCGCGCGGCTGCCCATGGCGACGGCGTCGGAGCTTGCGGCGTTGCCTTGCAACGCACGGGAAAGCACGCCGTGGAGGATCGCGGCGATGCGGAACATGTTGAAGATGAGATAGAACTCCCAATTCGGGAGTCCGGTGCGCCCGGTCCGGCGGCAATAAGCGGCAACATATTCAGCCTCATCGGGAATGCCGAGCGCATCGAGATCCGCGCCTTTCAGCCCGCGGAATTCCTGCGGTGCCAACCGCCACGCCATGACCTGATAGGCGAAGTCCGACAGCGGATGGCCGAGCGTGGACAATTCCCAGTCGAGCACCGCCAGTATGCGCGGTTCGGTCGGATGGAAGATGACATTGTCGAGGCGGTAGTCGCCATGGACAACGCTCGTTTCGTCGCCTTCGGGTATGTGCGAGGGAAGCCATTCGATCAGCCGGTCCATCGCGTCGATGCGATCGGCGCCTGCTGCCTGATACTGCTTCGACCAGCGCGCCACCTGCCGCTCGATGTAGTTGCCGGTCCGGCCGAAATCACCAAGGCCGAGGGCGACAGGGTCGACCTGATGCAACGTGGCGATGACGCGATTGAGTTCGTCGTAATGCGCCGCGCGTTGCGCCGGCGTCATGTCGGGAAGCGTTGGATCCCAGAGAATACGGCCCTCGACGTATTCCATCACATAGAACGCGGTGCCGATCACTCCTTGGTCCTCGCACAGCGCGTGCATTTTGGCGACCGGCACGCCGGTCCCTGCGAGCGCCGACATCACCCGGTATTCGCGGTCGACCGCGTGCGCGGAGGGCAAGAGCTTGCCCGGTGGTTTCCGGCGCAGGACGTAACGGCGATCGCCGGCCGTCACGCGGTAGGTGGGGTTGGATTGGCCTCCCTGATACTGCTCGACATCGAGGTCGCCGATCGCGTCGTCGACATGGGCACGCATCCAGACCGCAAGCGCGCCGGCATCGACAGGATGCGCCGGAGCAATGAGCGTCGATCCGGGATTGGCTGCCACTTCCATTTCACACGATCGTGCAGCCGCCGTCGACGGCGATCACCTGGCCGGTCACGTGCCGCGATGCCTCGGACGCGAGATACACGACGCTGCCTTTGAGGTCCTCGTCGCCGCCGAGCCTTTTCAGCGGCGTCAGGTCGAGCACGCTGGCCGTGATCCGGTCGAGCGTGGCACGGGTCATCTTCGAGGGAAAGAAACCGGGGCAGATCGCGTTGACGTTGATGTTGTGCCTGCCCCACTCGGCTGCAAGCGCGCGCGTCAACTGCACCAGCGCGCCCTTGCTCGTGTTGTAGGCAATCGTTTCCATTTCCCAGCCCGGCGGATTGCCGAAGAGCCCGGCTATCGACGCGATGTTCACGATCTTGCCGCTTTGCCGCGGGATCATCGCGCGCCGGCCGATCTCGCGCGACAGGAAGAATGCGGCGTCGATGTTGAGGTTCATCACTTTGCGCCAGCCATCGTTCGGGTAATCGGCGGCGGGCGCGGCCCAGTTGCAGCCGGCATTGTTGACCAGAATGTCGATCTGGCCCCAGGGCTTGAGCACGGCGTCGACCATGCCCGGGATCGTGGCGAATTGCGCCAGGTCTCCCGCAACGCGCAGGCATTCGATGTCCATGCCTTCGAGATGCGCACGCGCCTCGTCCAGTTCATCCTGCTTTCGCGCGGTGATCGCTACGCGGGCGCCCATCTCGCCCAGCGCTTCGGCCATCTGCAAGCCGATGCCTCGTGAACCTCCGGTGACGACCGCCACCTTTCCGCCCAGATCAAGCAGGTCCTTTACGCTCATTGCAGCCCCCGGAAATTCCTCGTTCGATTCCCGCCAATTGTACGGTCAGGGACGTCGCAGCGGGGTCGGCGCGCGGGCTTGCACAATTCACCGGCGCGACACCCCTCGCTGCGCCTGTCGCCAGGAGCCAAGCAGAATGAGCAACGCCAGCAGCGACAATGCCCAGCGGTTTTCGACCGGGATGGGATTCGTCGGTCTCGGCAGGATGCCATTGCTGTCCGACGCGGTTGCCACGGTTGCCGACGCAGGATCGTTCGCGGTCGCCGTGTTGACCAGCGGATCGGTTGTCATGCTGCCGGCGAACTGAACGGGAAGCGTGTACACGAGGCGATTGCCGGCACCGGCCACTAGCGTTGCGCCGGTTGTCGTGAAGGTGGTACCTCCGGCGCTTCCCGTCAAGGTTCCGCATGTGGCCGTGCCGGTTGCCGTGCACGTGGCATTTCCCGCAAGCGTTACCCCTGCCGGCAAGCTGTCCGTTACGCTTACGCTGTTGGCATTTGATGGACCGTTGTTGGTTACCGTGATCGTGTAGGTTCCCGTGCTGCCCGGCGTATAGGTCGCGCTACCGTCGGTCTTGGTGATGGCGAGGTCGGCCGTCGGCGTGGACGCGATGGTGTCGGTGTCCGTGGCGCTGTTGTTGCCCGGGTTCGGATCCACCACGCCGCCCGGTGCGCTCACCGTGGCGGTATTGACCAGATTGCCGGTTGCGCTGGGCGAGACGCTTCCGGTCAGCGTGAAGGTGATGCTGGCGCCGGCCGGCAAATTGACGCTGGCGTTGATGTTCCCCGACCCCGACGGCGGACAAGTGCCGCCGCCGGCTCCGACGCAGGTCCAGGTCGCGCCGGTTATGGCGGCGGGCACTGCGTCGACGACGGTCGCGCCGGTCACGCCCGTAGGTCCGGCATTGCTGGCCACGATGGTGTACGTCACCGTGCTGCCCGGCGTATAGGTCGCACTGCCGTCGGTCTTGGTGATGGCGAGATCGGCCGTCGGCGTGGACGCGATGGTGTCGGTGTCCGTGGCGCTGTTGTTGCCCGGGTTCGGATCCACCACGCCGCCCGGTGCGCTCACCGTGGCGGTATTGACCAGATTGCCGGTTGCGCTGGGCGAGACGCTTCCGGTCAGCGTGAAGGTGATGCTGGCGCCGGCCGGCAAATTGACGCTGGCGTTGATGTTCCCCGACCCCGACGGCGGACAAGTGCCGCCGCCGGCTCCGACGCAGGTCCAGGTCGCGCCGGTTATGGCGGCGGGCACTGCGTCGACGACGGTCGCGCCGGTCACGCCCGTAGGTCCGGCATTGCTGGCCACGATGGTGTACGTCACCGTGCTGCCCGGCGTATAGGTCGCACTGCCGTCGGTCTTGGTGATGGCGAGATCGGCCGTCGGCGTGGACGCGATGGTGTCGGTGTCCGTGGCGCTGTTGTTGCCCGGGTTCGGATCCACCACGCCGCCCGGTGCGCTCACCGTGGCGGTATTGACCAGATTGCCGGTTGCGCTGGGCGAGACGCTTCCGGTCAGCGTGAAGGTGATGCTGGCGCCGGCCGGCAAATTGACGCTGGCGTTGATGTTCCCCGACCCCGACGGCGGACAAGTGCCGCCGCCGGCTCCGACGCAGGTCCAGGTCGCGCCGGTTATGGCGGCGGGCACTGCGTCGACGACGGTCGCGCCGGTCACGCCCGTAGGTCCGGCATTGCTGGCCACGATGGTGTACGTCACCGTGCTGCCCGGCGTATAGGTCGCACTGCCGTCGGTCTTGGTGATGGCGAGATCGGCCGTCGGCGTGGACGCGATGGTGTCGGTGTCCGTGGCGCTGTTGTTGCCCGGGTTCGGATCCACCACGCCACCCGGTGCCGTCACTGTGGCCGTGTTGACCAAGGCGCCAAGCGCGCTCGGGTTGAGGTTGGCGATCACCGTATATGTGATCGCGCTGCCCGCAGACAGATTGACGGTGTCGTTGATGTTGCCGCTGCCGCTGGCGGTGAAACCCGAGGCGCCGCCGCTGCCTGTTGCAGTGAACGTATCGCTGACGATAGCGGCGGGCATCGTATCGACGACCGTTGCGCCCGCCACCGCGCTCGGACCACTGTTGGTGACGACGATCGTGTAGGTCGTGGTCCCGCCCTGCGCGACGCTCGTGACGCCGTCCGTCTTGGTGATGGTGAGATCGGCCTGCGCGGTCAGCGTGTCCGTGTCGGTAGCCGAATTGTTCGCCGGATTGATTTCAGTGACGCTGGCAGGTGCGGTGACCGTTGCCGTGTTCGACAGGCTGCCGCTTGCGCTGCCACTGATGCTTGCGACGACCGTATAGGTGATCGAGCCGCCGACCGGCAGATTGACTGTGTCGTTGATGTTGCCGCTGCCACTGGCGGTGAAGCCCGTGGCGCCGCCGCTGCCGACCGCAGTGAAGGTAGCGCTGGTTACCGCCGCAGGCAGGACGTCGCTTACCGTTGCACCGACCACGTTGCTCGGCCCGCTGTTAGTGACGACGATGCTGTAGGTGGTGGTACCGCCCGGCAATGCGCCGGTCACGCCGTCGGTCTTGGTGATCGAAAGATCTGCCTGTGCCGCCAGTGTATTGCTGTCGACAGCGCTGCCGGTTGCATTCGACGCCAGGTCGATGGCGGTCACAGTGTTGATGAGCGGGTTATCCGCGAGATTCGATGCATACGAAACCGGGACGGTGAACGTGATCGAATTGACCGCGCCCGCACTGACTCGCGCGCCGGTGGCCGCAAAGCTCGCCTGCCCGGCGCTTCCCGTCACCGTGCCGCAATTGGCGCTGCCGGTGACCGCGCACGTAACCGGGCCGCGAAGCAGGACGCCCGTCGGCAACGTATCGTCGACCGAGACATTGAGAGCATCGGTTGCGCCGGTATTCGCGATCGTCACCACGTAGGTGGCTGCGCCGCCTGGCGTGTAAGTAGGGCTGCCGTCGTCTTTGGTCACGGCCAATGTTACGAATGCTGATCGCGCGTCGCTGTCCGTCCCTGCGCCGATCGCGCCGGAGAGCTGATCTACCGCGGTGGCGGTATTGTCGAGAGGATTGGTGGCCAGTCCCGTCGCAAAGGCAACCGGCGCCGTGAACACCAGCGTATTGCCTGTGCCTGCCGCAATCTTCGCGCCCGTCGCGCCGAACTGCGACTGTCCCGTGGTGCCGGTCACCGACCCGCAACTTGCGACACCGATTGCGACGCAGGACGCGTTGGCGGTGAGCGCCACGCCCAGGGGCAATGGATCCGTGACCGTGATATTCGTGGCGTCCGACAACCCGCCGTGAGTGATCGTGACCGTATAGATTGCCGTGCCTCCCGGCGTGTAGGTTGAGCTGCCGTCAGTCTTCGCTACCGCCAGAGTCACCTGGGGCGCCAGGCTGTCGCTATCCGTATCTGCAGCGGTAGCGCCCGACGCCAGGTCGGTCGCAGTCGCCGTGTTCTGCAGCGGATCGGTGATCATCCCTGCGGCAAAAGCGACCGGCACGGTGAAGGCCAGCGAATTGCCCAGGCCGGCGCCGATCTTGGCGCCGGACGTGCCGAAACTGGTGCCGCCAACGCTGCCGATGACCAGTCCGCAGCTTGCGCTGCCGGCCGCGGTGCAGGAAACATTGGCGGTGAGCGTCAGACCCGTAGGAAGCGGATCGGTGACGGTCACGTCCGCCGCGTCGCTGAGTCCGGTGTTGGTGACGGTGATCGAGTAAGTCGCGGCTCCGCCTGGAGTGTAGGTAAAGCTGCCGTCGGTCTTGGCCACGACGAGCGTCACCTGCGGCGCCAGCGTATCTGTGTCGATCGAACTGTTGTTGCCGGAAACCGGATCGGTCACTCCCGCCGGAACGGCGACGGTCGCAGTGTTGGTCAAGGTCCCGGTCGCGCTCGACGCGACATTGGCGAGCACCGTGTACGTCACCGTGGCACCCACCGGAAGATCAACAGTGTCGTTGATGTCACCGCTGCCGCTTGCGGTAAATCCGGAGGCGCCGCCGCTGCCGATCGCGGTGAAGGTGGCGCTGGCGATTCCTGCGGGCATCACGTCGACGACATTGGCGCCCACGACGGCGCTCGGTCCGTTGTTGGTAACCACGATCGTGTAGGTGGTGGCGTTGCCGGGAACCACGCTGGTCACGCCGTCGGTCTTTGTGACAGCCAGGTCGGCCGCCAGTGTGATGGCATCGATGTCCGTCGCGGTGTTGTTGACCGGTGTAGGATCGGTCACGCCGGCAGGTGCCGTGATCGTCGCGATGTTGGTGATGCTGCCGGTGGCGAAACTGGAAACGCTGGCATTGACGGTGAACGCGACGCTGCCTCCTGCCGGCAACGTCGGCACGATGATGCCCGCGCCCTGCATCAGCGCGACAGTCATGCTGGGAACGGTCGGACATGCTGCGCCGCCGGATGCGTTACCGCAGGTCACGCCGGTGACGGTCAAATTGGCAACCGCCGGGTCCTTGAAGATCGACCCGTCGGCAATAGAGGGGCCGGCATTGCTCACGACGATCGTGTACATCGTCGAACCGCCGGCGTTGACGTTGCCCACACCGTCGGTCTTGGTCACGGACAAATCGGCGACCGGATTGACCGTGGTGGTCACCGTACCGCTGGTGTTGTTCGGCAGATTCGGATCGGTGGTCCCGACCGGTGCGGTCACGGTTGCGCTGTTGGTCAGCGTTCCGCTCGCCGGCGCGGTGCCGGTGATGGTGATCACCACGCTGCCACCTGCGGGCAATGTGGGAATCGCGCCACTGACCAGATTGCCGGCCACGCTGACGGCGCCCGGACACACGGCGCCACCCAGCGGACTACCGCAACTCGCCGCGACCCCGGTGACTCCTGCCGGTACATTGTCACTGAAGGTCGCACCGTTGGCCGAGCTCGGCCCGGCGTTGGAAATCGTCAGTGTGTAGGTGATCGCTCCGGCAGCATTGATGGTTGCCGGGCCACTCTTCACGATCGCCAGGTCGGCGACCGGATTGACCGTGGTGGTCACCGTACCGCTGGTGTTGTTCGGCAGATTCGGATCGGTGGTCCCGACCGGTGCGGTCACGGTTGCGCTGTTGGTCAGCGTTCCGCTCGCCGGCGCGGTGCCGGTAATGGTGATCGCCACGCTGCCACCTGCGGGCAATGTGGGAATCGCGCCACTGACCAGATTGCCGGCCACGCTGACGGCGCCCGGACACACGGCGCCACCCAGCGGACTACCGCAACTCGCCGCGACCCCGGTGACTCCTGCCGGTACATTGTCACTGAAGGTCGCACCGTTGGCCGAGCTCGGCCCGGCGTTGGAAATCGTCAGTGTGTAGGTGATCGCTCCGGCAGCATTGATGGTTGCCGGGCCACTCTTCACGATCGCCAGGTCGGCGACCGGATTGACCGTGGTGGTCACCGTACCGCTGGTGTTGTTCGGCAGATTCGGATCGGTGGTCCCGACCGGTGCGGTCACGGTTGCGCTGTTGGTCAGCGTTCCGCTCGCCGGCGCGGTGCCGGTGATGGTGATCACCACGCTGCCACCTGCGGGCAATGTGGGAATCGCGCCACTGACCAGATTGCCGGCCACGCTGACGGCGCCCGGACACACGGCGCCACCCAGCGGACTACCGCAACTCGCCGCGACCCCGGTGACTCCTGCCGGTACATTGTCACTGAAGGTCGCACCGTTGGCCGAGCTCGGCCCGGCGTTGGAAATCGTCAGTGTGTAGGTGATCGCTCCCAGCGCATTCACACTTGCCGTTCCCGCTTTGGTGATCGCGAGGTCGGCCCGCGGTGTCAGCGTATCAATATCCGACGCCGAGTTGTTTCCCGGTACAGTGTCGATGACCGTGCCCGGCACGACGACCGTGGCTGTGTTGGTTATCGTGCCGGTCGCCGCAGGCGAGATCGCCGCTGTTACTGTGAATGTCGCGGTTCCACCATTGAGAACGGTTACGAGCTCGTTGATCGGACCGCTGCCGCCCGGATTGCATGTCGATCCGGCTGATGCAACGCATGTCCAGCTCGTGAAAGTCATGCCCGCAGGCGGGGTATCGACCACGCCGGCGCCCGCAACATTGTTCGGGCCGTTGTTCTTCACGAATATCGTGTAGGTGGTCGTCGTGCCAGGTACCACAATGGCCACGCCATCTGTCTTCGTGACCGCCAGATCGGCGCTGCCCGTAGCCGAAAGCGTCGCCGAGGCGGCGAGCGGATTGGTCACACCTTGCGCGGAACTAAAGGTGCTTGCGCCGAGCGTGTTGATCAGGTTGCCGCTCGCGTTCGCAACCACGTGGACCTGGATGCTGCAAGTCGCGTTTGCCGCGAGGGTTCCGCCAGTGAGCGTGATGCTTGCTGCTCCCGCCACCGCCGTAAGCGCGCCGCCGCAGGTATTGACAGGCAACGGTGCCGCGGCAACGGCCATCCCGATGGGAAGCGAGTCGACGAGGGAAGTTGCGGAAAGCGCGAGCGCGTTCGCATTGGTGTTGAGGATGTTGATCGTCAGCGTGGATACCCCACCGACCAGGACTGTTGCAGGACTGAATGACTTGTTCAGCGTGACGTTGGTGATGACGCGGGTGATCGTCGCGCTCGCCGCCGCCGGATTGATGAAGCCTTCGGTCGAGGTGACCGCGCCGGCCGCGATTGTGTTAGTCGCCGCGGCCGCGCCCGCCGGCGTGGTGATGTTGACCAGAATCGTGCACGACGAGGCCGCGGGGCCGCCGATAAGCGAGCCTCCGGCGAGGACGATGGTGCCACCTACCGCGGTGACGGTACCGTTGCAATTGTTCACGAGATTGGGCGTCGTCGACACGACATGGAGGGCCGGAAGCGTGTCGGTGAATGCGAGTCCGGACAGGCTTGACGCGCCCGCCGCGCGTGTCAGCGTGATCGTCAGTCGGGTGTCGGCACCCGCGGCGACCGTGGCCGGCGCGAATGCCTTCGCGACGGACAGCACCGGGTTCACCGTCAATGCGCCGGTGATGGTGGTTTGCGTTCTGCCTTGGCTCGTCACCAGCGCGCCCTGCGCAATGGTGTTCGTGCGTGCGCCGGTGGTGGCAATGGCGGACGCCTGGACCGGCGCAGTGATCGTGCAACTGCCGCCCGCGGGAATCGAATTGCCGGCGCCGAGCGTGATCGTGTTCAACGGCGGGCCGGACGAGGAAACCGCGCCTCCACAAGTTGTCGTCGGCGCCCCCCCGGCCGTGAACTGTGGATTCGCCCCCATCGTCGTCAATGCATCCGTGAACGACGTGATCGTCGCCACTACCGCCGCCGAGTTCGTCAGCGTTATCGTCGCCGTGCTGGTCTGTCCCTGCAGTATCGCCGCGGGCAGGAAGACCTTGCTACCGCCAACGCTGGTCACCGCATTGACGATGAGGCCGGCGCCGGCGGAGGAGAACGCCACGCCGGCGAAATTGCCAACGGGAATCGTATTGGTCAGCGTTACAGGATTGACGCCCGCGTTGGTCGCGGTGACATTGATCGTCACCGTGCAACTGGTGTTGGCAACCCCGGCCGGCGCCCCAAGTTGCGCACCCCCGCTGACTGTGAAAAAAGCGTCGCCCGCGAGGGGCACCGGGGTGAATGCCAGCGACGTGCAGGTGGTCGACGTGGTGACCGGCGCGGCGACCCGCATCGTCCCCGGCAACGTATCGGTGAACGCGATGCCGCTCTGCGGAGTTGAATTGAAGTTGCGCACCGTCACCGTCAGTGCGGCGGTTCCGCCGGTCGTGATCGTCGCCGGGACAAACGACTTCTCGACGCGCGCGCCGGTCTGCAGGCGAACGGTGGCCGAGAACGCCGTGTTGGAAACGCCCTGCGCCGTCGTCAGCGCGTTGACGAGGATGGAATTCGTCACATTGCCATCGACGTAGATATTGGGATTGACGGCGACGATGTCGAACTTGACGAGGCAGCTTCCGTTTGCGGGGATCGTGCCGCCCGCCAGGCTGGCGCTGCTCGCGGTGGTCGAGACCGTCCCGGGACCACAGGTCGTGGATGCATTGGGCGTCGGCGCGACGGCCAGCGACGCCACCGGCAACGAATCGGTGAATGCCGCCGCCGTCAGCGCGACACCATTGGGGTTGGTCAATGTCAGTGTCACCGTGGAAGGCGTACCGCCGCCGTGCAGGTTGGCGGGTGCAAACGCCTTGACGCCGGTTACCGGCCGCAATGCGGCGACCGTCAGCGTTGCAGAAGCGTTCTGCGCGTTGGAGCCTTGCGACGACGTGACTGCGTTCGCAGGGATCGTATTGATGAACACGCCCGATGACGGCGATTGGACATCGACCTGCACCGTGCATTGCCCGGCCACAAGACCCGCGGCCGCCGGAATCGTCCCTCCGGAGAACGAAAAACTGCCGGATCCCGGGGTCGCCGTGACGGCGCCGCCGCAGGTGTTGGATGCATTCGCCGGCGTGGCGACGACCACTGTGCCGGGCAGGTTGTCCGTGAAACTTGCCACGGTGGCTGTCGCCGGGTTGTTGTTGATCAGGATGACCGTCAGCGTCGACGACTGCCCCGCGGAGACATTGGTCGCGTTGAACGTCTTGTTGACACCGATCGCGGCGAATGCGATGCCGGGAGTGAGAACGGCGGCTGCGAGCAGGACGCTTCGCGCGAGGTTCGCACCGCGGCGCGCCACGCCGGCGCAATCCGGTGCGTGCTGCAGGGCGGCATTCGTCTCGCGACGTTCGCCCGCGTACGTGTCAACGGGCGCGTTGCGCAACAGGGGCCTCCCAAATGCCTGTCAATTGGCCCGCAATCGGACGCTTGGGTCTCGTGCAGCCCTATCGGCGGTTGAACGCCTTATAGTTTCTGCAATCTTGCGGTGAGGCGACCGGCACCATACGCGCGTCGCCACAGCTGGCAGTTGCTGGAGATGGTAACAGCGACATCATTGATTATCAAGGATATTCCCGCAAATTGGGGGGGAGTGATGCATTGCTGCAACAAACGCATTGCGCAGGTTCTATCCGGGGTGCTGAATGGCGGCCGACAACAGCCCGCTTGAGCGTAAGAATTCTCCGAACGGGACGTCTGCTGCGCATGAAGACCACTGACAACCAAGAAAAAGGCCGGGCGAACCCGGCCTTCTTGCATCGTGCGAACGCTGGTCGCTTCAGGCAGCCTGGATGTTGCTGGCTTGCTTGCCCTTCGGACCCTGCGTGACTTCGAAGGAAACCTTCTGGCCTTCCTTCAACGTCTTGAATCCCGGCATGTTGATCGCGGAAAAGTGCGCGAAGAGATCTTCGCCACCGCCATCAGGAGTAATAAAGCCGAAACCCTTCGCGTCATTGAACCATTTCACGGTACCTGTTGCCATTTCTGTAATTCCTTAAGAAAAATAATCGGCGGGCGGATGCCCGCCCCATGTTTCATTCTCAAGGACAGAAAAGTACGAGTACCGCGACTGGTGAAGACCGCGTAAAGACGTGCTTTAGTACTTGAAACAAAACACCTTTGGGAGTGTACGCCAAAAATTCCGGTTTGGAAATACCCCCCCTCAAGCACCGGGAAGGGCCACGAAGCGCCGGTCAAGCGCGGTACCGGCCGCCGGTCAGCCGCCCAACTCGCCGCGAACCAGCGCTGCGCCGGCGGCCAGCGCCCGCAGCTTGGCGCGGGCGATATCCCGGGACAGCGGTACCATCCCGCAGTTGGTGCAGGGGAACAGCCGCTCGGCGGGCACGAATTTCAAGGCGGAACGAATGGTTGCGGCGACGTCCCCTGGAGTTTCCACTCGATCGCTGGCGACGTCGATCGCACCCACCAGTACATCCTTTCCCGCGAGGAGGTCGATCAGGTCGATTGGGACATGCGAATTGGCGCATTCGAGTGAGACCTGGGCGATATGCGACCGCGCGAGCAGCGGAAACGTCTGCTCGTACTGCCGCCACTCCGAACCCAGCGATTTCTTCCAGTCGTTGTTGGCCTTGATGCCGTAACCGTAGCAGATATGCACGGCTGTCTTGCAGCTGAGTCCCTGCGCGGCCCGTTCGAGCGCGGCAACGCCCCAGTCGCGCACCTCGTCGAAGTAGACGTTGAACGCCGGCTCGTCGAACTGGATCACGTCGACACCGGTGGCCGCTATCGCGCGCGCCTCCTCGTTCAGGATTTCCGCAAACGCCCATGCCAGCTTCTGGCGGCTCTTGTAGTGGCTGTCGTAAAGAGTGTCGACCATCGTCATCGGACCGGGCAGCGTGTACTTCACCTTGCGGTCTGTTTCGCCGCGGAGAAAGCGGGCGTCATCGACATAAATCGGATGCCGTCGCGATACGGGTCCCACCACCATCGGCACGTCGGCGTCGTACCGGTTGCGGATGCGCACGGTCTTCTTGTTGGCGAAATCCACGCCGTCGAGACCCTCGATGAACGTGGTGACGAAATGGCGCCGGGTCTGTTCACCATCCGTCACGATGTCGATGCCCGCGTGCTCCTGGTCGAAGAGGGCGAGCCGCACGGCGTCGCGCTTTCCCTGCGCGAGTGCGTCGCCTTCCAGGTTCCAGGGCGCCCAAAGCGCCAGGGGCTCCGCCAACCAGGCGGGTTTCGGGAGACTGCCGGCAATAGTTGTCGGGAGAAGGCGGGGCATTGGGCCGGTCGGAAGGGTTGGGAGCGGGGTGATTATAGGCGTCGATCCGTTGCCGGCCTCGTCCATGCTGCCGCGAACGATCTGGTGCGCTGCACCAACCGGTCAGGCCACTTGACCAGCCGGGACGCCACCCTTACGCTTGCGGGCGCCGTCCGTTTCACGCCGCCCTCCGCTCGCGCCGATGCCGAAAATCCTTTACGCCGACAACGATTATCCGGAAATTGACCTCGAACGTGCCCTGTTCGACCCGGTCGGAGTAGAAATCGTCACGGCCCAGTGCAGGACTGAAGAACAGGTCATTGCGGCCGGACAGGGATGCTGCGGCATCCTGCTCCAGTACGCGCCGATCGGCGCCAAGGTCGTGGCTGCGCTCACGAAACTGGGCATCGTCAGCCGGATCGGCGCCGGCTACGATACCGTGGACACGGAAGCGTGCGAAAAGGCGGGCGTCTGGGTCGCCAATTCGCCAGACTATGGCGTCGGTGAAGTCGCCACGCATGCGCTGGCGCTCGCCTTGGCGTCGATCCGCAACATAGTTGCCTACGACTCCCACATCCACGCCGGCCAATGGCACTTCATGTCGCCGGGAACGATGCGTCGTCCCTCCGAGCTGGTGCTGGGCATCGTGGGCCTGGGCCGCATCGGCAAGCGCATGGCGCACATTTCGCGCAACGTGTTCAAGCGTGTTGTGGCCTATGACCCGCATATCATCGACGGCGATTTCCCGGCCTACGTCGAGCGCACGGCAACACTCGCCGACGTCGCGCGCCAGGCCGATGTCGTCTCGCTGCACACACCGCTCACCAATGAGACGCGTGGCATGGTGGGCGCGGACTTCTTCGGCACGGTCAAGCGGGGGACCTACTTCGTCAATACGTCCCGCGGTGCAGTGGTCAGCCTTCCCGATCTGGTCGCGGCCCTTGAAGACGGCACGCTTGCGGGCGCCGGGCTGGATGTCCTGCCGGAGGAACCTGTGCCGCGGGACTCGCCGCTGCTTCGGCACCCACGCGCCATTTTCACGCCACACGCCGCGTTCTACTCGATCGAAGCGGAAAAGGAGTTGCGGCGCAAGGCGGCGCAGAACATCATCACATGGCTTGCGACCGGCAAGCCGGAATATGTCGTGACTCGCGGGACACGCGGTCCCTGACCTGCGCCTGACCGGAATACCATGCCGCGCGAATCGCCCAAGGCGCGCGGCAAATCACAAGATGGGCAAGGAGGAACGCCATGGCGGCGGTTAATATCACCGGCGTCCAGAAGTGGTTCGGTTCGACCCATGTGATCCGTGGCGTCGATGTCGCGATTGCCGACGGGGAGTTCTGCGTGCTCGTGGGTCCGTCCGGCTGCGGCAAATCCACGCTGCTGCGGATGATCGCCGGGCTGGAGGAAATCACCCACGGCGAAGTCTCGATCGGGGACAAGGTCGTCAACCGCATGGCGCCTAAGGAACGCGACATCGCGATGGTGTTCCAGAACTACGCGCTGTACCCGCATATGACCGTGCGCGACAACATGTCATTCGCGCTGACGCTTGCGAAGCAACCGAAGGCCGTCATCGATGCGCATGTGAAGAAGGCCGCCGACATCCTTGGTCTTGTTCCCTACCTCGACCGTTATCCGCGGCAACTTTCCGGCGGCCAGCGGCAACGCGTTGCGATGGGCCGCGCGATCGTTCGCGATCCACAGGTGTTCCTGTTCGACGAGCCGCTCTCGAACCTGGACGCGAAGCTGCGCGTGCAGATGCGCACCGAGATCAAGGAGCTGCACCAGCGCCTGAAGACCACGTCGATCTACGTCACTCACGACCAGATCGAGGCCATGACCATGGCCGACAAGATCGTCGTGATGAAGGATGGCCTGGTCGAGCAGACGGGCGGCCCGCTGGACCTCTACGACCGGCCCGCCAACCTGTTCGTCGCGGGCTTCATCGGCTCGCCGGCAATGAATATCATCGCCGGCACGGCGCGACCGGGCGCCGCGGCGCCGCACGTCGTGTTCGCGGACGGTGCGACGCTGCCCATGCCCTCCGGCGCCCACGCTGCGGACGGCCAGCCGGTGATGTACGGCATCCGTCCGGAGCACTGCGCGCTCGTGGGCATCGGCGGCTTGCCGGCGGAGGTGGTCGTGGTCGAGCCCACCGGCGCCGACACGCAGCTCTATTGCCGTTTCAACGGCCAGGAAGTCAATGCGATGGTGCGCGATAGGGTCGATTGCCGGCCCGGTGACCGCATCGCGCTCACGCCCGACCTGGGGCGCGCACACTTGTTCGACGCGGCAAGCGGAGTCCGGCTCGCCGCATGAATTTCAAACCGGGCAGCAAGAAAAACCAGGCCCACAACCCACGGAGGAGTGTATGACCGAATTCAAACGCCGCAAATTCCTGAAATCGACCGCGGCGGTCGCCGCGGGTGCCGCCGCCGGCCCGTTCATCTGGGTCAAAGACGCAAACGCGCAGTGGAACAACGCGCCCGAGAAGGGTGCCAAGCTGCGTGTATTGCGATGGAGCCGGTTCGTCCAGGGCGACATCGATCGTTACATGGTCAACGTCAAGGCATTCCAGGACAAGTACGGCATCGAAGTGCGCGTCGACAGCGAAGGCTGGGAGGACGTGCGACCGAAAGCGGCGGTGGCGGCCAATACTGGCGCCGGCCCGGACATCATCCTGTCGACCAACGACGACGCCAATCTCTTCCCCGAAAAACTGGTCGACGTCTCGGATGTCTGTGCCTATCTTGGCGCCAAGTACGGCGGTTGGTATCCCGTATGCGATCCATACCTCCGGCCCGACGGCAAGAAATGGATCGGCGTGCCGCTCGGTGTGGCCGGCGTGTGCATGGTCTACCGTGAGAGCGCCATCAAGGCGGCCGGCTTCGACAGCTTCCCGAAGGATACCGATGGCTTCCTCAAGCTGTGCAAGGCGCTGAAGGAAAAGGGTACGCCCGCAGGTATGGCGCTTGGCAATGCAACGGGCGACGGCAATACGTGGTGCCAGTGGCTGGTCTGGGCGTTCGGCGGCAAGCTCGTCGACACGGACAACAGGGTCGTCATCGACAGCCCGGAAACGCTGAAGGCACTCGAGTACGCGAAGGAACTCTACGCGACGTTCATTCCCGGAACACTGTCGTGGCTCGACCCGAACAACAACAAGGCGTTCCTTGACGGGCAGCTTTTCTGTACGAACAACGGCATCTCGATCTATTACGCGGCAAAGAATTCCCAGGATCCCAAGGTCAAGGAGATGGCGGCGGACATCAACCACGCCAACATGCCGATCGGCCCGGCGGGCAAGCCGACCGAATTTCAGCTGTTCTTCAACCAGTTGATCTTCAAGTACACGAAATATCCCAAGGCGGCGAAGGAGTACCTGCGCTTCATGATGGAGGCCGAGCAGATGGACCCGTGGGTGCAGGCCAGCATCGGCTACGTGACGCCTGCGCTCAAGTACTACCAGAAGAACCCGATCTGGACGGTCGACCCGAAGCACACGCCGTACCGCAACTCGATGGAGAACATGATTCCGTCGGGCAATGCAGGCAAGATGGGTTATGCGTCGGCGGGCGCGTTGGCGGACTTCATCATCGTCAACATGGTCGCCGAGGCTGCATCCGGCTCCAAGACGCCGAAGGAAGCCGCGGAACGGGCCCAAAAGCGGGCAGAGCGCTATTACAAGGTATGACGTTGCGGTCCACGCATTCTGTTAATTGAACGGATACGCGCAACGCAATACCTGCGCGGATTGGACCGTCGTATTGCGACGTTCAATCCGCGCATCCGCGGCTGCGATTTTTGAATTGTTGAGAATGAGATCATTGTGTTCCGCTGTTGAATCGGAAGACTGAGTTGGCTGCCCGGCAATCCGCGCTCTCCCGCGCGCTCGACAATCGCACGACGCTCGGGTTCATCTTCATGGTGCCCGCGGCAGGACTGTTGCTGGTGTTCCTCACTTATCCGCTTGGCCTGGGAACGTGGCTCGGCTTCACTGATGCCAAGATCGGCCGACCCGGCGAGTGGATCGGTGCCGAGAATTTCGAATTCCTGTGGGGCGACGACGTGACGCGTCTCGCGCTGTTCAACACGGTGTTCTACACGGTCGTCGCGAGCGTGATCAAGTTCGTCCTCGGGCTCTGGCTCGCGCTGCTGCTCAACAAACACGTACCGTTCAAGGCGGCGTTGCGTGCCGTTGTGCTGTTGCCGTTCATCGTGCCGACTGCGCTTTCGGCAATCGCGTTCTGGTGGATTTACGATTCGCAGTTCTCGATCATCAGCTGGGCGCTCCTCAGGATGGGCCTGATCCACGAGTACATAGACTTCCTCGGGCAGCCCTGGCACGCGCGTTTCGCGACGATCGCCGCCAATATCTGGCGCGGCGTGCCATTCGTGGCAATCACGCTGCTTGCCGGATTGCAGACCATCTCGCCGTCGTACTACGAAGCGGCTAGCCTCGACGGGGCGACCGAATGGCAGCAATTCCGCTTCGTCACGTTGCCGCTGTTGACCCCCATCATCGCGGTGGTGATGACGTTTTCGGTGCTTTTCACTTTCACCGATTTCCAGTTGATTTACGTGCTGACGCGTGGCGGGCCACTCAACTCGACGCACCTGATGGCGACGCTTTCGTTCCAGCGCGCGATTCCCGGCGGCAATCTGGGCGAGGGCGCGGCTATCGCGACGGCGATGGTCCCGTTCCTATTGGCAGCGATCCTATTTTCCTACTTTGGCCTGCAGCGCCGAGCCTGGCAACAGGGTGGGTCCGACAAATGAGCGCCGCCAGGCCGACGGAGGGCGCGCCCGAGGTTGTCGATTCGGGGGGGATGACCTATCTCGTATCGGTGCCGCGGCGCATCGTCACGATCTATGCGCCAATAGCAGCGTTCCTGATCGTGCTGCTGTTCCCGTTCTACTGGATGGCGATCACCGCGTTCAAGCCGGACGACGAGTTGCTGTCGCGCGAGGGCAATCCGTTCTGGATCCGCAATCCCACGCTCGCGCACGTGAAGAAGCTCCTGTTCGATACGGCCTATCCCGACTGGCTATGGAACACGGTTCTGGTCACCGTGGTGGCGACGTTCATTTCCATTTTTGCAAGCGTGCTCGCGGCGTACTCGATCGAGCGCTTGCGCTTCCGTGGATCGCGGTATGTCGGGATGGGCATTTTTCTGGCCTATCTCGTCCCTCCGTCGATCCTGTTCATTCCGCTGGCGGCGATCGTCTACAAACTACAACTCTTCGACACGCGTCTGGCACTCATCCTCACCTATCCGACGTTCCTGATCCCCTTCTGCACGTGGCTATTGATGGGCTACTTCAAGTCGATCCCGTATGAACTCGAGGAGTGCGCGCTGATCGATGGCGCGAGCCGTCTGCAAATCCTCGTACGGATCATCCTGCCCCTTGCCATACCCGGACTCATATCGGCGGGGATATTTGCGTTCACGCTGTCATGGAACGAGTTCATTTACGCGTTGACCTTCATATCGTCGTCGGAGGTGAAGACTGTGCCGGTGGGTGTTGTGACCGAACTTGTTGAAGGCGACGTCTACCACTGGGGCGCGCTGATGGCCGGTGCGCTGTTCGGCTCGTTGCCGGTGGCCATCCTCTACTCGTTCTTCGTCGAGTACTACGTTTCCGGACTGACCGGCGCCGTCAAGGAGTAAGCGACGCAAAGGTCCCAGGGATCGGGTCCGACGTTTGTCGATCCGGACCCGGCTATCGACAAGTGCGCGCGGGCGTAGGAATATGCGCACGGACGGAGCGTTCGCGAACTTCACGCGGTCGTTGCGTCATCTTAGGTTGGAACAAAAAAGGAGAACCCATGGCAGGAAAGAGCAGGCGTACCGTTTTGTACAGCTCGAAGGGCAAGAAGCTCTACGCCGTTCGCGATGCATCCGGCAAGTTCAAGGACATCCAGCAATATTCGCGTGCACACGCGATGGACATGAGGCGCAAGAGCAAAGCGGAAATTGAGGCGGCTGCTAAGAAGTCCGGGAAAAAGAAACCGGCCGCCAAGAAGCCCGCGGCGAAGAAGACGGCTGCGAAGAAACCCGCGGTGAAACGGACTGCGGCAAAACGGCCGGCGGCCAAGAGACCCGCGGCGAAGAAGTCCGCGGTGAAGAGAGGCGCGAAAAAGTCCACCGCCAGGAAGACTGCGGCGAAATCGTCCGTCGGCAAGTCCCTCAAGTCGATGGTGAAAAATGCCGTCGGCAGGGTCCGCAAGGCCGAAGGCGCCGTCGAGCGCGCGGTCAAGCGGGCCGTGCGCAAGGCGACCGCGTAGTGAGGTTCCGCCCGGCCTCCGCGGGCCGGGCAACTCCTCGCCCGTCCAGGTGGCGTAAAATGCGCCTTCCATTGCCCAACAACGAGCCCATGCCATGAGCAACGTCCAGGAAACCCTCCGCGACCAGGTAACGAAGAATCGGGTAGTCCTTTACATGAAGGGAACGCCCCAGTTCCCGCAATGCGGCTTCTCGGCGACCGTTGCCGAGATCCTCAAGCGCTGTGGCGTGGACGAATATTTTTCGGTCGACGTGCTGGCCGACCCGGAGATCCGGCAAGGGATCAAGGAGTTCGCGAACTGGCCGACCATCCCGCAGTTGTACGTCGACGGCGAGTTCATCGGCGGCTGCGACATTGTCCGCGAGATGTATTCGTCGGGTGAATTGCAAAAGGTGCTCACGCCGCAGACCGCCTGACGCTCAACCAAAATACCGCCGCAACAACAATAGGGCCGCCGCCGAGCGGCCCTTTTGCTGAATTGCAAAGAATCTGCCCGCGTGCAGCGCGGCCACCGCGGCCACCGTACGCGGCCAAATCGGAAGGGGAGCGCAATGGAGTCATTGAAGAGCGCCAACGACACTCTGTTCATCCTGCTGGGCGCGGTCATGGTGTTGGCCATGCACGCAGGATTCGCCTTCCTCGAACTGGGCACGGTGCGCAAGAAGAACCAGGTCAACGCGCTGGTCAAGATCCTCGTCGACTTTGCCGTGTCGACCATCGCCTATTTCTTCGTCGGATATGCCGTGGCCTATGGCGTCACATTCTTCACCAGCGCCGAAACGCTGGCGCTGAAGAACGGTTACGAACTCGTCAAGTTCTTCTTTCTGCTGACCTTCGCCGCCGCCATTCCGGCGATCGTGTCCGGGGGCATCGCCGAGCGCGCGAAATTCAATCCGCAATTGCTGGCGACGTTCGTCCTCGTCGGTTTCCTGTATCCGTTCTTCGAGGGGATTGCATGGAATCAGCACTTCGGCATCCAGGCATGGCTCAAGGCTTCGTTTGGAGAGGAATTTCACGACTTTGCCGGCAGCGTCGTCGTGCACGCGTTCGGAGGCTGGGTTGGTCTGGTCGCCGTGCTGATGCTGGGCGCGCGCCGCGGCCGCTACCTGAAGGAGGGCGGCATCGCCGCGCATCCGCCGTCGTCGATTCCGTTCCTCGCGCTGGGTGCGTGGGTGCTGTCGGTGGGCTGGTTCGGCTTCAACGTGATGTCGGCACAGACGATCGACAAGATCTCCGGTCTGGTCGCGATGAACTCGCTCCTTGCCATGGCGGGCGGCACGCTCGCCGCATTCGTCGCAGGCAAGAACGACCCCGGCTTCGTCCACAATGGGCCGCTGGCGGGGCTTGTCGCGATTTGCGCCGGCTCCGACGTCATGCATCCGTTGGGCGCGCTCCTGACCGGTGTGGTCGCCGGCGGGCTGTTCGTGTTCATGTTCATGCAGACGCAGAACCGCTGGAAGATCGATGATGTGCTTGGCGTGTGGCCGCTGCACGGGATCTGCGGGACATGGGGCGGGATCGCCGCCGGGATCTTCGGCGCGAAAGCCATGGGGGGCATTGGCGGCGTCGCGCTTTCATCGCAACTCATGGGGACGGGCCTTGGCATCCTCATTGCGGTCGCCGGGAGCGCGGTCGTCTACGGCGTCCTGAAGGCCACTATCGGGCTGCGCCTCGATCCGGAGGAGGAGTACCACGGCGCCGACCTGACGATTCACAAGATCAGCGCGACGGCGGAGCGCGAGGCGTCGTGGTGAGTATCGCGGAATCCGGTTAGGCACATCTCCCCTTTGTCGTTGCGCCGGCAGGCTTCAGCCGCCCGGTTGTGACGGCAATCGATCCTTTTGCGCGGAAATTGCGACCTGAATGCTGGACGATGGCATTTCGGCGGTTGCGTAACACATTGATTATAAATCACTAACATAATATGGCATGAGGGTTGCTCACTCGGTGCGCACAACTCCGTTATCCGGACTGAAATTCAAGTTCAACCCCCAACCTTTAGGAACTGCCATGAACTTTGCGCAACGTCCAGTCGCTTCGGCGATGCACCGCCGCCCCGGCCCGACCTGGCTCGCCGCCGGCGCGCTTGCGGCCGGAATCGCGCTTTCCGCCGGCAATGCACGTGCCGAATCGTCCTATCTGACCGCGGCCGGGACTGCGTCGGCCCGTCTCAACTTCTCGATTGTCATTCCAACGTTCCTGTACCTGCAGGTCGGCACGGGAACGCCCTACACGAACAACGCGACCATCGACACCATCCTGTTCGACATGACGTCCAACGTGTCCGCGATTGGCACGGGTGCGGTGCAGGCAGGAACCGGCGGCGATCTGCTCGCCGGCTCGGTCACGGCCCGCGTGCTCGGCAATCACTTCACGGCTGCCGTCAATCTCTCGGCGACGACGACCGGCGCGATGAGCAACGGCACCGATACAATTTCCTGGAGTGAGATCTCGGTCGCCGCCCCTACGGCAATTGTCGTGGTGCCGGCGGCGCCGGCAACGCTTGCGCATCCGGGATCGCTGGCGGCGCCGTTTGCCGACGGCGCGGCGACCACGGTTTCGCTGACGCCGGTGAACAAGGTGATCAACCAGGCCGCCAAGTGGACGTTTTCGTACAAGAACACGACCGTTCCGGCGCCCGGCACCTATGGCGCCACGGTGGCCAACAAGGGCCAGGTGACCTATCAGATCGCGATGCCCTGATCCTGCGCTAAAGTCAGATCCAACGCGAGGTGTCGGGCCACTGCGCCCGACACGTCGCTTCAGCCATTAAGGATAATCAATGAACCTCGTACGACTTAAGGTTGTTTCGACGATAAATCGCAAGCCCGGCCTGACCTGGCTTGCCGCCGGCGTGCTTGCGGCCGGTATCGCGCTTTCCGCCGGCAATGCGCGTGCCGAATCGTCCTATCTGACCGCGGCCGGGACTGCGTCGGCCCGTCTCAACTTCTCGATTGTCATTCCAACGTTCCTGTACCTGCAGGTCGGCACGGGAACGCCCTACGCGAACAACGCGACCATCGACACCATCCTGTTCGACATGACGTCCAACGTGTCTGCGATCGGCACGGGTGCGGTGCAGGCGGGAACCGGCGGCGATCTGCTCGCCGGCTCGGTCACGGCCCGCGTGCTCGGCAATCACTTCACGGCTGCCGTCAATCTCTCGGCGACGACGACCGGCGCGATGAGCAACGGCACCGACACGATCTCGTGGAGCCAAATCTCGGTCGCCGCCCCTGCGGCGCTCGTCGTGGTGCCGGCGGCGGCGGCAACGCTTGCGCATCCGGGTACGTTGCTCGCGCCGTTTGCCGACGGCGCGGCGACCACGGTTTCGCTGACGCCGGTGAACAAGGTGATCAACCAGGCCGCCAAGTGGACGTTTTCCTACAAGAACACGACCGTTCCGGCGCCCGGCACCTATGGCGCCACGGTGGCCAACAAGGGCCAGGTGACCTATCAGATCGCGATGCCCTGATCCTGCGCTAAGGGCAGATCCAACGCGAGGTGTCGGGCCGCTGCGCCCGGCACCTCGTTTCCTGTACAGATAGCGGATATCCTGCTGTCTATTCGCCAAAGCTGACCCGAGCATGAACACAAATCCGGCTACCGCAGCCGTACCGTTCCCATTGCCGAATATCGTGCGGGCTCTAGCCATCGCGACAGCGCTGCTTGTCGCAGGCGCTGTGGAGGCATGGGTGCTCACCATCGCTGCCGGACCCAAGGCCGCCTTTCTCCAGGTCGGCCTGGGCTCGTACAGCGGTACCTACGCGAGCGGAGGAACGCCGCTCAACAATGCCTTTGTCAACACCGTGAGTTTGCAGACTCCGCTGACGCCGAATGTCGTCGGTACGGGAACCGCCCAGGCGATGACGAGCGACAGCACACAGGCCGCGAGTTTCTACGACGGCTTTCTGGTGTGCAATCCGCCTGCACAGGTATACGTAGGGGGTTGGGTACGGACGCCGACGGGAACGGGGGGCGCCGTACTGTCGGTCATTTCGCCGGCGTCGCTGTTGACGGCCGCGGGCGATGCCATCCCGTTCTCGCAGATCAGCTGGACCAGCACTGCCAACGGCAATGCTGCAGCCGACATTCCGGCCGGGACGTTCAACGGCGGCACGCTAGTGCTGCGCACGATCGCCGCGGGGACCTGGGTTGAGAACTGTTTCACGTTTTCCTATGCCAACACGGCAGTGGTTCCCGCCGGCAATTACAAGGGAACGGTCAATTACACGTTGGTCCTGCCATGAACCTTCCCTCGAGACCGTGCGGACTTTCGTGGTGTTGCGCGCTGTTCGCGCTCGTCCTTTCTGGGGCGTCGGGCGCGGCGACCTACGTCGTTGACGATAGCAGTTCGATTCCCTTCGAGACGAATGTCAGCACGCGGTGGCGCGATGGAATGAGCGGCGGCCGGCGTATGAGCAACGACATCGAGGGTGGCGCGACGGTCACGATCCGCCTCAATCTGCAGCCCTGGCTCAATCGCAACGGTCGCATCTATCTCGCGCTGCCGCAGCAACCCGTCGGTGTGGTCAACGTGGAATGGGGGACGCAAGGGCGCATGCTTCCCGGCAAGCTGCAATCCGGTGAGCGGACGCTCGTGTACGCCGGGCCGGTCCGCACCAATTTCCTCGAGGACAACTTCACGGTGCGCGTCATCGCCGACGGCCGCCGCGTCGTCGCGACCCAACGCCTTCAATTCCATTTCGAAATCGATGTCGACTGAACGCAATCGAACCAAGCGACTGATCCCGCGCGCAGCTGCCTTGCTGCTGGCTGCGTCGACATGCCTTCCCTCCGCTGTCTTCGCCCAGGGATTTGCGGCAATGGTGTCGCCGCCGCGCTTCGAGCTCAGCGGCAAGCCCGGAGAGACGCAGCGACAGGTTGTCGAGATCACGAACGCGGACGCCCGCGCGGCCACCTATCGATTGCGCACATCCGACTGGACGCTTGGTGCGAACGCCATCGTGCAACTATCCGACGCGCTCGCCGACAGCAGCTGCCGGCCGTGGGTGGCAATCGAGAGGAAGGAAATAACGGTAGCGGCCGGCGGTCGCTATCGCTACCGCTTCGAGATCACGCCGCCGCCCGGTGCCTCCGGCGAATGCAGCTTCGCTCTCGTGCTCGAGGGTGGGGGAGAAGTGGTCCAGGCCGGCAACAACATCAGTATTCCCGTGAATGGCCGGATCGCGGTGATCGTGTATGTGACGCTTGGCGATGCCGCGCCGCAGCTCGCTGTCGTTCGTACCGCCGTCGCCGAGCGCGAAGGTCGGCAAGTCCCGATTCTCCACGTGCGCAACACTGGAAACGCACACGGTCGGCTGGAGGGATTTCTCGAAGGGACAGACGCCAGTGGTCGCCGGATCGAGTTCACGCCTGCTGGGTTGCCCATTCTTCCGGGCGAGACCCGCGAAATCGCCCTCAACGTGGCAGGCGAAGGCGATTCGCGGACGGCGGTGGCGTTCCCGATCGCGATCCGCGGCACGCTCGAATGGAGCGGCAAGTCCACGCCGTTCGATTCCCTCTTCACACCATGAAATGGCGGCCGGCCACCGCGCTCGTACTAGCGGCCGGCCTACTTGCCTGGCCTCTCGCAGCGGCGCAGCCTCCCCCGCCTGCGGGTAACGGCACACCGTCCCCTGCGCCTGCGTACGAAGATCGTCTGATCGAGGGCGGTGCGCTTGCCCCTGACAGCGCAGCGGATGGCGGCGCATCGTACAACGCCGACGGCTGGCCGCGTTTCTGGCGCATCGAGGGCGTCACCAGCTATTTTGATCAGCAAGGCCAGATCACGCGGGAAAACGGTGCCCGATTCTCCGCGTTTCTGGATACCCCGCAATATGGCGCGCTGTCGATCGACGCGACCGCCCGTGCCCGGCCCGGCTCGTTCATCGCCACGATCGTGCAGCGCGACCTGGCCTTTGACGGCAATTGGCGCGCGAACAACAGCCTCGGTGTCGTCACGACACTGGGCATCGATCTCACGCGAAGCCAATACCGGTTCTATCTGCCGACGTTTCCCGCGCTCGGAGCGACGACGGAGTGGATTCACGACGGCGACGTGCAATTGCAGGCCAGTGCCGGGGAACCCGGAAATTTCGACGGTTTCCGCCTGTCCGGCTTCCAATCGCTGCATGGCAGCCTCGCCACCGCAGGTGCGCAATGGGCGTTTGCGCCGCGGTGGCAGGCAGGCATCCAGTTGGTCGAGGCACATGGCGTCGACTCGCCGTACGCGGTGAATGGCGGCACGATCGACTCTCGCGCTGCGTTCGCGTCGTTGGCGTGGAGCGGTGCGACAACCCGGTTACAGGCGAATGTGCTGGCGAGCGATGCCACCAGCCTCGGTCAGTCGGTCCGCGCGAATGGCGTCTGGTTCGACGGCATGACGGTGTGGGACCGCGCGATCCACCACTACGGCATCTTCCGACTGGAGCCGGGGCTCGCCTGGGGCTACCTGCCGATCAACAACGACGTCGAAGGCGCATATTACCGAATCGCCTATCAGAGTCTGCGCTGGCAGATGGACGGTGGTGTCGATCGCGTGTATTCCGTTTCCGGGCGCGGCAACGACGGCACGTTTCTCACGCTCAATGGCCGCTATCAATTGAACGCGCGGATGGGCGTCGGTGGCAACGGCAGCTATCTCAGCAGCAGCGGCCGGAACGCCTCATCGGCTTCAGTCTACGGGGACCTCAATTGGTCGCAGGGTTCGAGCCGGCTTCAGTTCGGCGCCGCAAGCAACAACAACGTGCCGAGTAACCGGGCGGAACAAATCACGCTGGACCATACCTGGAACATGCCGGTCGGCAGCCGGCTGTCGACCTCGCTCACCGCGACGCGTGATGCGACGGGCAGCGCGAGCCTCGGGGATTTGACGCTTCCGGGATCGACCATACGCCGGCTGGGAATCGGCGTGCTGGGTGGCGGCGATATCACGAACAACCTGTCGGTCGATGCTAATCTGCAGTACAACGTGTTCTCCCGTGGCGGAACGGCAAGCGGCGTCTACGGCAATGTCAACCTGAACTGGCGACTGTCCGCGCAATGGTCGATCGCAGGCACCTTCTATGACAATCGCGACGACACATCGAAGTTGTTCATGGTGGACTCGCCGATCGCGGTGATCAACGCGCTCCCTACCCAGCGCAGTCGTGCCTTGTTTCTTTCGCTGCGCTACGAGGAGCGTGCAGGAAGCCTGTCTGTCCCGATCGGGGGAAGGCCCGGCAGCGCGGCGGGCGGCATTGTCGGGACGCTTTATCTCGATCTCAACGACAACGGCCAGCGTGACGCCGGGGAGCCGGGGGCATCCAACGTGACGATTCTGCTCAATGGCCGATTCTCGACGCGGACCGACGAATCGGGCCGCTTCGAATTCCCGTTCGTGGCCGTCGGCTCGCACACGATCAGCGTGGTTCCGGACAACCTGCCGCTGCCTTGGTCGCTCGGTGACACGAAATACGAAGTCCGCGTCGGCGCGCGCTCCACCGAATCCCTCGAGATAGGCGCCCGCCGCGTTCGTTAGCCGCGTGCACTCGGAGCGACGGGGCGCCGGCAGTTTGCGTCAGGTCCGCGTGCGCTGCACGCGCCTGACCTCGGGAACTCGGCGCAAGGAACGCATTACCTGCGCCAGATGGCCGCGATCGCGCACCTGCACGGCAAAGAACATGGCCAGCTCGTTGCCGCCGTCGGGCCGCTCCATCGATACCGCGTTGATGTTCGCTTCGGCGTTGGCGATGGCGGTGGCGAGCTCCGCGAGCAGGCCGCGCCGATCCGCAACGAGCAGGCGCAGGCCGGTTTCGAATGTGCCCTCGACGTCGGGCGCCCATTCGACGTCCACCAGCTCGGCGGCATCCACGCGCTGCTTCTTGAGCGTCACGCAATCGCGGCTGTGGACGAGCAGGCCCTGGCCGCGGCGGAACTGGCCGACGATCGCGTCGCCGGGAACCGGGCGGCAGCACTTGGCATACTGGATTGCGACGCCCTCGACGCCGCGCAACGTCAGCGATCCGAGCCTGGCGTTGGCCGTGGCCTGCGGATCGTCGGCCCTGGCCGAGGTCTTGGTCAGCGCTTGCGCGACGACGAATGACAGGCGCTTGCCCAGTCCGATATCGGCCAGGATCTCGATGTGGGTCTTGGTGCCGTATTCCTTGGCGATCGCTTCCCAGCGGTCCCAGGTAATCGATTCGGGCTCGACCTTGAGCGTTGCCAGCGCCTGGTTGAGCAGCCGTTCGCCCAGCGCGGCGGACTCCTTCTGCTGCAGCCCTTTAAGGTAGTGGCGGATGCGCGAGCGGGCCTTGCCGGTCGAGACAAACGACAGCCACGACGGATTCGGGCGCGCGGTGGGCGAGGTGAGGATCTCGATGTGGTCGCCATTCTTGAGTTCGGTGCGCAGCGGCAGCAGTTCGTAATTGATGCGCGCGGCGACGCAGTGATGACCGATGTCGGTGTGCACACCATATGCGAAGTCCACGGGTGTCGCACCGCGCGGCAGCGCCATGATCTTGCCCTTGGGCGTGAAAACATAGATCTCGTCGGGAAACAGGTCGCCCTTGATGTGCTCCAGGAACTCCTTGGAGTCGCCCGATTCCGACTGGATTTCGAGCAGGCTTTGCAGCCAGCGCGACGTCTCCTTCTGCGCTTCGGCCAGATCGAGTTCGCCGCCGGCCTTGTAGAGCCAGTGCGCCGCGACGCCCGCCTCCGCGATGCGGTGCATGTCATTGGTCCGGATCTGCACTTCGAGCGGCGTGCCGAACGGACCGAACAGCGTCGAATGCAGCGACTGGTAGCCATTCGCCTTGGGGATGGCGATGTAGTCCTTGAACTTGCCCGGGATCGGCTTGTACAGCTCGTGCAGCACGCCCAGCGCGGCGTAGCACGTTGTCTTGTCGGGAACGAGCACGCGCACGCCGTAGATGTCGAACACTTGCGAGAACGTGTAATGCTTCTCGCGCATCTTCTTGTACACGGAGAAGATGGTCTTCTCGCGGCCGGTGACGACGGCGACGAGTTCGGACTTGGCAAAACCCTCCCTGATCACGTCCAGCAACCGGTTCATGACCTCGCGCCGGTTGCCGCGCGCGGCCTTGATCGCCTTGGCGAGGATCCGGTAGCGCAACGGGAAGAGGTGCTTGAAGCAAAGGTCCTGGAGCTCGAGGAACAACGCGTTCAGGCCGAGGCGATTGGCGATCGGCGCGTAGATATCGAGCGTTTCCTTCGCAATGCGCTTCTTGTGCGACTGCGCCATCGCATCCAGCGTGCGCATGTTATGCAGCCGGTCGGCGAGCTTGATCAGGATGACGCGCACGTCACGCGCCATCGCGAGCAGCATCTTGCGGAAACTCTCCGCCTGCGCTTCCTCGCGCGAATCGAACTCGATCTGGTCGAGCTTGGACACGCCATCGACCATGTCGGCGACGGGTTTGCCGAATCTCTTTTCCAGTTCACCCTTGGTGACGGACGTGTCTTCCATCACATCGTGCAGCAAGGCGGCGGCGAGCCCCTGCGCGTCGAGGCGCCACTGCGAGAGGATGCTGGCGACCGCCAGTGGATGCGTGATGTACGGCTCGCCCGACTTGCGAAACTGGCCGCGATGGGCGGATTCGGAGAATTCGAACGCGCGCGAAACGAGCGCGACGTCGGGCGCCGGCAGGTAATGGCCCAGGTGTCGAGTGAACTCGGCGATCTCGGACATAATTCGGCGGCCGAAAGTGGAAACCTACTTTCGGCCGAACTTGACACTCATGGATCGCGGGCAAAGCCCGTCGATCCATGTCGCAAAGAACAACGAAGGGGCGACGCGATCAGCGTACGGGATGGCCCGCTCCGTCTTTTGGTCAGAGCTGCGGCGGAATGATCGGCGCCGTCTTGGCCAGCATTTCAATGCCGAACTTGCCTGCCGCCATTTCGCGCAGCGCGATTACCGTTGGCTTGTCGCGGTCGGCCTCGACCATCGGCGGGGATCCCGACGTGATCTGGCGGGCGCGATTGGTGGCCGCGAGGGTCAGCTCGAAACGGTTTGGAATGCGAGCTAGACAATCTTCAATGGTGATGCGGGCCATGGTATACCTCGGTGGATGGATGTCTTGAGCTAACGGCTCAGTAGCTGATTGATGAGCGTTGCGTGCCGCACCTGCTGCCGCGGGGCAGTCAGACGCGCCGCACGGACGATCGCGGAAAGGTCGTCGACAGCCCTCGCAAAGTCCTGATTCATAATAACATAATCGAATTCGCCGCAGTGCCGCATCTCCTCGCGGGCAGCTTCCAGGCGTCGCACGATGACTTGGGGCGAGTCCTGGCCCCTCTTTTCGAGGCGCTCCTTCAGCGATGCCAGCGACGGCGGCAGGATAAAGATGTGGACGGCGTCGGGCATCAGCTTGCGCACCTGCTCCGCGCCCTGCCAGTCGATTTCAAGCAGGACATCGTGGCCGTGCTGCACCTCCTGCCTGAGCCAGGTCGCCGACGTCGCATACCAATGGCCGTGTACATGCGCGTGTTCGAGGAACTCCCCTCGGCCCTTGAGCGCCATGAATGCGGCCTCGTCGACGAAGTGATAGTGGATGCCCTCCTGTTCGCCCGGACGGGGCGCTCGCGTCGTATAGGACACCGAGAGGCGGATCCCCGGCTCGCGTTCGAGCAATGAGCGGACGAGGCTCGTCTTGCCGCCGCCTGACGGCGCCGCAAGGACAAAGAGGCAGCCGGAAGCGGGTGGTGCTTTGGTGACGATTGCGGTAGGGGAGGTCACGCGCTCACACCTCGGCCTCTTGGGGCGGTCGCGCATGGCAGGAACTTGACGTGTCGGCCGAGCTCAATCGTTCGGCGACGCGGCCTGCGGCCCTTGCTCGCATTCGCTCGCACGCCTCCCTCATTCGACATTTTGTACCTGTTCGCGCATCTGCTCGATCAACACCTTGAGTTCCAGCGCTGCCTGGGAAACCTCTGCGTCCACGGATTTGCTGCCGAGCGTGTTTGCCTCGCGGTGCAATTCCTGCGCAAGAAAATCCAGACGCTTGCCGGCACTTCCTCCGGCAGCGAGCACCCGCCTGACCTCGGCCACGTGGGTAGTCAGTCGCGACAGCTCCTCGGCGACATCGATCTTGGTGGCGAACACGGCGAATTCCTGTTTCAGGCGATCTTCGTTCGGGTCGAGTCCGGCCTCACGGAGCCGCAGCGCGAGCTTCTCGTTGAACGCGGCGTGGATTGCCGGGATGCGCGGCGTCACGCGCACGACCTGGGCCTCGATGCCGTCGCAACTGGCCGCAAGGACGGCCTGCACCTTGGCGCCTTCCCGCCGCCGCGACGCCGCCAGGTCGGTCAAGGCCTGGTCGACAAGTGCCGTGACCTTTGCGGTGAGTTCGTCGGGGGGAATCGATGGTTCGGCCATGACGCCGGGCCAGCGCAGGATCTCGTTGACCGAAAGGGGTGCGGCGGAGGGAATCGTGCGCTGGACCAGCATGGCCGCGTTTGCCAATTGTTCCACCCGTGCTGCGTCCACAGCGAGTGTCGTGGCGCCGGGAGTGGTTCGGTTCACCGCCACGCGGCATTCCACCTTTCCGCGCTTCAGCTCGCCAGAGAGTCGCTCGCGCAATACGGGCTCGAGGTGACGAAATTCGTCCGGCAGTTTCACCGTGACATCGAGAAAACGGTGATTGACCGACCGCAATTCGATGGTAAGGGACAGGCCGGGCAATTCGGCGGCCTCCGCTGCGAAGCCGGTCATGCTGAGGATCATTGGGGAATTCCTAGGAGCCTGTCGGACGGGGTTTCACGTGTGCGTTGCCAGGCCAGAAGGCGATGTCTGCCGGGTACCAAGCGCCGCGAATGTCGCCAACCTTCGCCCGCCGCGCAACGTCAGGTTCCGGCGACTTTATGACCACTTTTTCCACTTTGGAGTCGCATTTGCAAGCTTTTATACGGCTCGCGAACACGATTCCTTTACTTTGGCTGCCGGGTTGCCGAGAATGTAAGCGCTAACCGGGCTCGGCGCAAGCCGAGGTGATGACGGCTGGCATGCGATTTGCGCCTGTTTGTGATCGGAACTCGACTGATCGTCCCGATCGCCGGTCGAGCGATTCAATGCGAAATGCCCTGATCTTGCGAAAATGAACTGATGGCCGTCACCAACCAAGCCCTTGTCGGAGGCTACCAGCTGCTGAACTACCGGATCGACCGGCAGATCAGCCGTGGCGGCTTTTCGATCGTTTATCGCGCGTTCGACGAGACCGGCGCGCCAGTGGCCATCAAGGAATACCTGCCGTCTTCGCTGGTCCTGCGTACGGAAGGCGATATCGTTCGTGCCAGTTCGGCCGAGAACCTCACCTCTTTCCGGTATGGAATGAAGTGTTTTTTCGAGGAAGGGCGCGCGCTTGCCAAGATCAACCACCCGAACGTCGTGCGCGTGTTGAACTTCTTCCGCGCCAACGAGACCGTGTACATGGTGATGCGCTATGAACGCGGTCGCACGCTGCAGCAGCAGATCCAGATGCGCCAGGACCAGATGTCCGAGCGGCTGGTGCGGCATGTGTTCATGCACCTGCTGAACGGTCTGCGAGAGGTGCACACGCATAAACTGCTGCACCTCGACATCAAGCCCGCCAACATCTACCTGCGTACCGATGGCACTCCGGTCCTGCTCGACTTCGGCGCCGCGCGGCAGACACTGACCAGCGGACGTCCCAAGCTTGCGCCGATGTACACGCCGGGATTCGCCGCCCCGGAGCAATATCGGGAACCTGACCGCCTTGGTCCCTGGACGGACGTGTACGGTGTCGGGGCCTCGATGTTCGCATGTCTCGCAGCGTTCGCGCCGCAGGCGGCGGATGCGCGGGTGCAGGAAGATCACCTGGTGTCTGCCAAGAAGATCTGGGCAGGGCAGTACTCCGAAAACATTCTCGAGGTCATCGACTGGTGCCTGCGTCTCGACCCGCTCGAACGTCCGCAAAGCGTCTTTGCGTTGCAAAAGGCGATTCGCGACATACCGCAGGCAAAGCGCAAGCTCACTTTAATGGGTAATCTCAAGAAGATGCTGTTCTCGCAAATCGGCGCGTAACCCCAGCCTGCCCGCCGCATGCGCTTCACGATTTTCCAGGATTCCCGCAAGGGTTCGCGCAAGGTCAATCAGGACCGGCTCGCGTATACCTACAGTCGCGACACGCTTATGTTGGTGATCGCGGATGGCATGGGGGGGCACGCGGGCGGAGAGATCGCCGCCCAGATCGCCGTGCGACTGTTCATCGAACGCTTCCAGCAGGAAGCGAAGCCGGTCCTCAAGAATCCGCTCAAGTTCCTGCAAGACACGATGCTGCGCGCGCATGCCGCGTTGGGGTCCTACGCCAACCAGTTCTCGATGCTCGAAACGCCGCGCACGACCTGCGTGTGCTGCATCGTCCAGGCGGGCCATGCCTACTGGGCGCATGTCGGTGACTCGCGGCTCTACCTGTTCCGGCAGGGCGGCCTGATCGGTTCCACCAAGGACCATTCCAAGGTGCAGTACCTGGTCGACCAAGGCATCATCGGCGTGGACGAAGTCATCGACCACCCCGATCGCAACAAGATTTTCAGCTGCCTGGGTGGACTTGTTGATCCGGTAATCGACCTGTCGCGGCGCACGCCGCTGCGCAACGGCGACGTGATCGTCCTGTGCACCGATGGCCTGTGGGCCGTGCTCGACCAGAAGGAGATGGCAACGTGGCTGACCTCCACGCCAATTCTCAAGACCGCGCCGCAGATGATGCGTGAAGGCGAGAAGCGCGGCGGCCCGGACGGCGACAACCTGTCTGCGATCGTCGTTCGCTGGGGCCCGGAGACGCTGATGGACGAGCCATCGACTACGATCACCGAAACGCTGGGCCTGGGCGAATTCGAAACTCAGATCGACCGGACGCTTACGCTTACGGACCGTACGGGCACGCAGCGTGACCTGACCGACGACGAGATCGAGCACGCGATTCAGGAGATTCAGTCCACTATCCAGAAGTACCGGCGCTAGTCCGGGGCGGCCAACGGGCTCGTTGGAGGGTCGTCGGGATGATTCCCCACCGACCCTCAACTTTCGCGGAAAGTAACCGGCGCCTGTTTGTGCGATGCAGCAAACTCGCGCAAAGCAAATCGGCAAAGATTCGTCATAGGCTCACCCCGCGTAGAATTGCGGCATGCGCCAAATCATCCTCGACACGGAAACCACGGGCCTCGACCCCAAGCTCGGCCATCGGATCATCGAACTGGCGGCGGTGGAAATGGTCGACCGGCGCCCGACCGGCCGCAACCTCCAAGTCTACGTCGATCCCGAGCGCGAGATCGATGCCGCGGCTTCGGAAGTTCACGGCATGACATGGGAGAACTTGAAAGGAAAGCCGAAATTCGCGGATGTAGCGCCCGAGTTCATCGATTTCGCGCGTGGCGCGACGTGGATCATCCACAATGCGCCGTTCGACATCGGGTTCCTGGACCGTGAGCTCGGGAACTCCAAGCTTCAAGCCTGCGCGGATTTGTATGGAGGACTGATCGACACTTTGGCGCTCGCTCGCGAAGCGTTTCCCGGCAAGCGCAACAATCTCGATGCCTTGTGCGAGCGCTTCGGTGTGTCCAATGCGCACCGCACATTGCATGGCGCACTGCTGGATGCACAGTTGTTGGCCGAAGTCTATCTGGCAATGACGCGCGGGCAGGAATCCCTCACCATCGATATGGGAGCGGGACCTTCGCTGGCAGTGACCGCGAGCCGAAACGACTTGGCTGCGCCGCGGCCCCTGCTGGCGGTCACCGTGCCGTCGCCTGACGAGCTGCAGGCGCATCAGGCCTACCTCGAAGTGCTCGACCGTGAAACGAAGGGCCGATGCATGTGGCTCGCCACCGCGCCGCCGCCGCTTCAGGCAGACCCGTAGTTGTCACCGCGTTGCAACGTTCTCCTGCGACCCTGATGGAACATTCCACAACATCGCCGCTACCGCAATCCGATCCGACCGGAGCGGCCGTGCTGGCGGCCCTCTCCGACATCATCAGCATGCCTGTCCCCCCACCGATAAACCGGGAACTGTCGCTGCTCGAATTCAACCGGCGGGTGCTGGCGCTCGCGGAAAGTCCGACGGTTCCGCTGCTCGAGCGCCTGCGCTACCTATGCATCGTCGGCAGCAACCTGGATGAATTTTTCGAAATTCGCATCGCCGGCGTCAAGGAGCAGTTGCGCGCGAAGGTCCCGCCGTCCGGGATGACGCTGCAGGATACGCGCGAACTTTTCGCACAGCTGGGTAATGACGCTCGTGCGCTGATGGCCGACCAGTATCGGGTTCTCAACGAGCAGGTGCTCCCGGCGCTCGACCAGGCCGGCGTTCGCCTGGTTCGCCGGACGGAATTCACCGTCGCGGAGAAGGCATGGGTGGCGACTTATTTTGAGCGCGAGGTCCGGCCACTGCTGACGCCGATCGGGCTCGACCCCGCACATCCATTCCCGCAGGTCGTCAACAAGAGCCTCAATTTCGTGATCCAGCTCACCGGGCACGATGCGTTCGGCCGCGACTCCGGCATCGCGATCGTCAAGGCGCCGCGTGTGCTGCCGCGGATCATCAAATTGCCGCGCGACGTCACTGGCGGCGACAACGACTTCGTGATGCTGTCCTCGGTGATGCATGCTCACCTGCACGAGCTCTTCCCCGGCCGCGAAGTTGTCAATTACTCGCAATTCCGGGTAACCCGCGACGCGGACCTCTGGATCGACGAAGAGGAAGTCAAGAACCTCCGCCAGGCATTGAAAGGCGAGTTGCCGGAACGGCAATTCGGGTTGGCGGTGCGCCTCGAGGTCGCGGAAGCGTGTCCCCCACCGATCGCCCAGTTCCTGTTGCAGCAGTTCGACCTCACGGAGGCCGATTTGTACCGGTGCGACGGGCCAGTCAACGTCGCGCGCCTGTCATCGCTGATCGACCACGTCGATATCGACGAATTGAAATTCGAGCCCTTCGTGCCGGGCTTGCCGGATCGACTGCTTGATGCGCCGGACATCCTGACCGCGATCCGGCAACAGGACATTCTGCTGCACCATCCTTACCAATCGTTCGAGCCAGTGGTCGAATTCATCCGCTGCGCCGCGGACGACCCGAACGTCGTTGCGATCAAGCAGACCGTCTATCGCACTGGAGTGAACTCGGTGCTGATGGAAGCGCTGATCGAGGCGGCGCGGCGGGGCAAGGAGGTGACCGTCGTGGTCGAGCTGATGGCCCGCTTCGACGAAGAGGCGAACATCAACTGGGCCGAGCGACTGGAACGCGCCGGCGCGCAGGTTGTCTACGGGGTGTTCGGCTTGAAGACTCACGCGAAGCTCTCGCTGCTCATCCGTCGCGAAAGCGATCTGCGGGGCGTGTCGCGCCTTGTCCCCTACGCGCATCTAGGAACGGGGAACTATCATCCGCGCACGACCCGTCTTTACACGGACTTCGGCCTGCTCACGGCCGACGCGGAAATCTGCGCCGACGTGAACGAGGTTTTCCTGCACATCACGAGCCTCGCCAAAGCTGCGCGAATGAAACGGCTGCTGCTGGCACCCTTCACGATGCACCGTCGTGTGCTGGAACTGATTCGGCGCGAGACCCGCAACGCGAAGGACGGCAAGCCCGCGCAGATCGTGGCCAAGATGAACGCACTGGTGGAGGAGGGCGTGATCCGCGCTCTCTACGCGGCGTCAAATGCCGGAGTGAAGATAGATCTGATCGTCCGCGGCGCCTGCGCGCTGCGACCGGGTGTGCCCGGGATGTCGGAGAACATCCGCGTGCGCTCGATCCTCGGGCGCTTCCTCGAACATCACCGCGTCTGGTATTTCGCCAACGACGGCGATGCCGACGTCTGGCTCGCGTCGGCCGACTGGATGGGCCGCAACCTGTTCCGCCGGGTGGAGGTCGCGTTCCCGGTACGTGATCCGATCCTCCGCAAACGGGTGGTCGATGAGGGACTGCGCGCCTATCTCGCCGACAACGTCGACGCGTGGGAACTGCACGCGGATGGCCGATGGGCGAAAGTGAAACGTCGGCGCGGCGCGCGTGCACGGTCCGCGCAGGGCATCCTGCTCGCCAAGATGCATGCACCCGACAGCGAGCAATGATGGATCTGATTCTCTGGCGCCACTGCGAAGCGGAACCCGGAGAGCCGGATCTCGGGCGACGGCTGACGTCGAAGGGTTTGAAGCAGGCCGACCGGATGGCGCAGTGGCTCGACTCGCACTTGCCGGACACCTGCCGCGTGCTGGTGTCCCCGGCCGATCGCGCGCAGCAGACCGCGGTCGCACTGCAAAGAAAATTCAGGACAGTTCCGGAATTGGCGCCTGGCGCCGCGGTGGGCGCGGTGCTTGCGGCCGCGAACTGGCCCGATTCGCGCGAGCCGGTGCTGATCGTCGGTCATCAGCCCACGCTCGGCGCCGTCGCTTCATTCCTGCTATCCGGCGAAGAGGCCTATTGGTCGGTGCGCAAGGGTGCGGTGTGGTGGCTGTCCAATCGCGCCAAGGACGGTGGCGCCGCGGTCGTGCTGAAGGTGGTGGTGGCACCGGATTTCGTCTGACCCTCCGTTCCACGCGGACGGTCCGGTTATCTTCCTGGCGATCGCCACCTTACGCCGAGCGCGACCCATTCCTCGCGTTCCTTGGCGAGCAGATGCGACGTCAGCGGATGTCGCTGCAACCACCTGGCCGAAACGCCGAAGTGAATGATCCGGCCCGACTTGAGCGCGACGCGCGGGGAGTCGATCGCGCGACGGGCATGATGGAACAGCACGGCGAGCCGTAGCGCCAGCACCTGCGCAATCGTGTCGGCGCGGTGGAGCATGGGTTCCATTTTCGACAGCCCGCCTCGGCAGCCGTGAACGAGCACCGCAAGCTGCCGCTGTTCCTGTGCCGAAAAGCCCGGCATGTCGGCGTTTTCGAGGATGTACGCGCCGTGCTTGTGGTAGCCGATGTGGGAGACGGTGTAGCCGATCTCGTGCAGCAGGCCCGCCCATTCCACGCGTTGTGCGACCGCGTTGTCCGGTTGCGGCGCCGATTTCATATACAGCGCGCGTGCCATCGCAGAGACGCGCGCGGCGTGCGGGCGGTCCACGTGGTAGCGCTCCAGAAAACGCTCGACCGTAACCACGCGGCTGTCGCGCTGACCGGTGCGGCCGAGAAGGTCATGGAGCACGCCCAGCCGCAGCGCTCCGCCGACCGGATTCAGGCGTGGAACCGACAATTCCGCCATCGCGGCGGACATGATCGCGAAGCCGCCCGGCAACACCGGCGCGCGCTCGGGCTTGACGCCGTCGAGCGTGAGGCGCGCCATGTGGCCGGCGCCGACCATGCGCTTGCGCAATCGCGCGAGTCCGTCCGGCGTGATCCCGCCTGCGGAAAGGCCGTTTTCCTCCAATATCGCAGCGAGCGCCAATGCCGTTCCCGACGACGCATAGGCCTCGGTCCAGTGCTCGCGGCCGAATTCCCGTGCAATCGCCTCGATTTCCGCGCGCGCGTGCGTCTCGGCTGCCACGAACGCGTCGGCACGCAGCACGCCACCCGGGAAGAAGCGCTGCGAGATGTTGACGCAGCCCAGTTTCAGGGACTCGAGGCGCTCCGGGGTCAGGCCGCTGCCGATGATGAATTCGGTCGAGCCGCCGCCGATGTCGATCACCAGGCGAGGTGCTACGGACGGTGGCAGCACGTGGGCGACCCCGAGGTAGATAAGGCGCGCCTCCTCGTGGCCTGCAATGACGTCGATCGGAAAGCCGAGCGCGGCCTCCGCTTGCGGCAGGAAGGTCGCGGCGTTCTTCGCCACGCGGAAGGTGTTGGTGGCGACCGCGCGTACGGCGGACGGATGCAACCCGGAAAGCCGCTCACGAAAACGCGTGAGACAGGCCAGTGCGGCGTGGCGCGCCGCAGTGGTCAGGCGCCCCTTGTCGTCCATGCCCGCGCCGAAGCGAATCGTTTCGCGCCATGTGTCGAGGCGGAAGATCTGGTCGCCTTCCACGCGGCCGACCTCGAGCCGGAAACTGTTCGAACCCAAGTCCACGACGGCGAGCGTCGCAGGTGCGGCGGGGGCCTTGCGAGGAACGTCGGTCAAGTTCGGCATGGGGCTCGAGATTGCGGGAGCGAATGCCGCGAAGCCTAGCAGAAAGCGCAGGATGCCTGCCGCTATCCGTGTGGCAGCAATTCAGCGCGTTTCCGGGAACACGCCTTTCCTGCTAGGCTCGCAGAGTTGTGCTTTTGGTTCTTCCATGCTCGCGCCATGCCCATCGACTATCTGCAGAAGATCCTGACCGCCAAGGTCTACGACGTCGCGATCGAGACGTCGCTCGACCTGGCGCCGACACTGTCGCAACGGCTGCACAATCGCGTATTGCTCAAGCGCGAAGACCAGCAGCCGGTGTTTTCGTTCAAGGTGCGCGGCGCCTACAACAAGATGGCGCACCTGACACCCGCACAACGCGCGAAGGGCGTGATCGCGGCCTCGGCGGGCAACCATGCGCAAGGTGTTGCCCTCGCCGCGCAGAAATTGGGCTGCCGCGCGACCATCGTCATGCCGGTGACGACGCCGCACATCAAGATTGCCGCGGTGGAGGCGCGAGGGGCGAAGGTCGTGCTCCACGGCGACTCCTACTCTGACGCCTACGAACGCGCGCTGGCGCTGCAACAATCCTCGGGGGCGACTTTCGTCCATCCGTACGACGACCCCGACGTGATCGCGGGCCAAGGCACCGTCGGCATGGAAATCCTGCAGCAATGCCAGGGACCGATCGACGCGATATTCGTCGCCGTGGGCGGTGGTGGCCTCATTTCGGGCATCGCGGCGTACGTGAAACGCGTGCGCCCCGAGATCAGGATCATCGGCGTCGAACCGGTCGATTCCGACGCGATGACGCGCTCGCTTGCGGCAGGCCGCCGGGTGACGCTTGCGCACGTCGGCCTCTTTGCGGATGGGGTAGCGGTCAAGCAGGTGGGGAAGGAGACCTTCCGGCTTGCAAGGCAATACGTCGACGAAATGGTGTGCGTCGATACGGACGCCATCTGCGCGGCGATCAAGGATGTCTTCGAGGACACGCGTTCGATCCTGGAGCCGGCCGGGGCGCTCGCTGTTGCGGGCATGAAGGCGTGGTGCGAGCGGCACCGCGGCCGCACGCTGGTCGCCATCGCAGGCGGTGCGAACATGAACTTCGACCGGCTGCGCTTCGTCGCGGAACGCGCCGAGTTAGGCGAGGCGCGCGAGGCAATTTTCGCGGTGAGCATCCCCGAGCGGCCAGGCAGTTTCCGCGAGTTTTGCGCATTGCTGGGCAAACGCAGCGTGACCGAATTCAATTATCGCTTTGCGGATGCGAAGACGGCGCACATCTTCGTCGGCGTGGAAGTGGCCAGCCGGCACGAGACACGCGAATTGCTCGCGGCATTCCACCGGCAGAAGATCGAGGCTTTCGACCTCACCGACAATGAAATGGCAAAGTTGCACGTGCGGCATCTGGTCGGTGGCCACGCGCCGACGGCTACGAACGAAATACTCTATCGCTTCGAGTTTCCCGAGCGGCCGGGCGCGCTGATGCGCTTCCTGAACAGCATGAGCGCCGGCTGGAACATCAGCCTGTTCCATTACCGCAACCACGGCGCGGACTACGGCAGGGTCTTGGTCGGGATGCAGGTACCTCCGGCCGACAAGGCCGATTTTCGGCGCTTTCTCGACCGTTTGGGCTATACCTGCGTGGATGAAACGAACAATCCAGCCTACAGGATGTTCCTGGGCCGGTGAAGGCACCGGGCAGATTGGCCGCACGACGGCAGACCCTGCCGCGGAGCGGCAGGACAGTGTCCCGAAATTTGCCGCCATGTTGCATTTTGAGCGAATTCGCCGTCGCGGGCCGATTCCGGCAAGCTTTATGCTCTAGTCAGTTCGCTTGGACCGTGGCAAACTTGAACACGACAAGTGCGAGGGCCACCGGGCGCCGTCGCAACGTGGCCGCATGGAGCAAGGTGAAATAATTGGCGGAGCCGAATCCGTTGCAGGGCGCAAAGGTGATGGTGATCGACGATTCGAACACCATTCGCCGCAGCGCCGAGATTTTCCTGCTGCAGGCGGGCTGTACGGTAATCCTGGCCGAGGATGGATTTGACGCCCTGGCCAAGATTGCCGATCACCAGCCTGACCTCGTCTTTGTCGACATCATGATGCCGAGGCTGGACGGTTACCAGACCTGCGCGCTTATCAAGAAGAACGGCAAGTTCCAGCATACGCCGGTGATCATGCTCTCCTCGAAGGATGGCCTGTTCGACCGGGCACGCGGCCGCATGGTCGGTTCGGACCAATATCTGACCAAGCCGTTTACCAAAGAGAGCCTCCTCAAGGCGGTCGCGGCGCACGTCAATCGCGCGGCGGCATGATGGCGGCCATCGACTCGCGCGCGCCGGAACCGGCGCGTGAAATTGCTGGGGCTAAGAACAAGGTAGGAGCCATGGCCATTAGAAAAATTCTCATCGTCGACGATTCGCCGACGGAGCGGCATGTGCTGAACGACATGCTGACGAAGGCCGGATACGAAGTCGTGGCGAGCGACAACGGCGAAGACGCGATCCTCAAGGCGAAATCGCTCAAGCCGGACCTGATACTCATGGACGTCGTCATGCCGGGACTGAACGGCTTCCAGGCCACGCGCGCGATCAGTCGCGACCCTGACACGCGGGCAATCCCCATCATTCTGTGCACATCGAAGAGCCAGGAGACCGACAAGATCTGGGGGATGCGTCAGGGAGCGCGTGACTACATCGTGAAACCCGTCAACCGCGACGAGCTGCTGGCCAAAATCGCTGCGATCGGTTGAACATGGAAACCAGCCGAATCCCGCAATCCCGAAGGGCCGCCCCGAGGGATATGAAACAGCCCCCACGCTCGCTGCGCTCGCTGCCCCCCGAGGGGGCGTTGTCAGTCCCTCGGGCGGCCCTTCGGGACTGACGCTACAGCCATGGCCCGCACCGCAAAACTCGATCTCCGCACGTTCCAGCAGGAACTCGCGGCCCGTCTGGCGACCAAGACTACCGCGCAAGTGGAATCGTCGCGGCTGGGGCTTGCCAGCGGCGGCGAACGATGGCTGGTCCGGCTGGCCGACGCGGGCGAGGTTACGACCTTGCCGAATGTGGTGCCGGTGCCGCTGACCCGGCCATGGTACCTGGGGGTTGCCAACATTCGCGGCAACCTGTTTTCCGTCATCGATTTTTCCGCTTTCCTGGGCCGCGACCCCGGCCCCGGTGGCGGACATAGTCGGCTGGTGCTCTTTGGCCCGCGCGTCGGCGAAATGAATGCCGGAATCATCGTCCAGCAAGTCCTGGGACTGCGCAACATCGTGGAATTGGCGCCAGCGGCTCCGCCGCACGATGCGCCCGCCTGGTATGCGCAACGCTGGATGGATGGCGACGGCAACGCTTGGCAGGAAATCGATCTCGCGAAGCTCGCGAGCGATCCGGCATTTTTGCAGGTAGGCATTTGAGGGGCGCGCGGTTCAATGCCCGCCTCTAGGAGAAAACAATGGCGCTGAAACTGCCCAACCTGTTCGGCAACGAACGGAAAATGCCAGCGGACATGGACATTGACATGCCGACCACGCAGGTAAAAATGAACCAGACTGCGCAGCAGGGTTACGACCCGCTGGCATCCGTGTCCATCATGGATCAGTTGCGGTCGGCCAACGCCGACACCGCGATACCGAAACGGGTCTGGGGAATCGGCAGCCTGCCGGTCACCAAACAATTTCAGGTGCTGGGTTTGCTTCTCGTGCTCTTTCTTGCGCTTGCGGCCCTCATGGTCTATCTGGACAGCCGCCAGACTACGCAGTCGGGCGCGGCGATGGCAACGGCGACGGAAATGCAGATGCTTTCGCAGCGTCTGGCGCGTGGCAGTGCGTTGGCGGCACAGGGCCAGGCCAGTGCCTTCCCGGCGGTCAAGGATAGCCGTGAGCGCTTCAACGCCGACCTGCAGGCACTGCTGACCGGGGGCGCCGCGCGCGGAGTGAACCTAGATGTCGTGCGTGACGAGGCGGCGGTCAAAATGCTGGGGGACATAAAATCCCGCTGGGAACGCGTGAACGTCGCGTCGGACCGGCTGCTCTCGAACGAGACGAGCCTGACCACGCTGGCCAAAGGCCTCGAGACGCTCAATTCTGGCAATAGCGCCGTGCTGGAATTGGCACAGCAGGCTTCGCAGCAGATAGGGCAGACCGGCGGCTCATTGCGCGAAATCGAATATGCGAATCAGCTTGCGGTGCTGTCGCAGCGAATCGCCAAGAACGCCAACTCCCTCGCGTCCTCGGACGAAATCGACCCGGAAGTCGCCTTCCTGCTCGGCAAGGACTCCGGCACGTTTCGCGAGGTCCTGAACGGCCTCCTGAAAGGCAGCGAGCCGCTGCGACTGGCGCCGGTGCGCGGGGACGACGCGCGCGCCACATTGACGGAACTGGCCAAGCGGTTCACGGCCTATGAAGGCGGCGTCAACGCGATTCTGGCGAACATGCCGCGGCTGGTGGTCGCCAAGCAGGCGGCGCGCGGCATCAATACCGAATCCGAGCCCTTGCTGAACGAGACCACGCAGCTGGCAGGCGAATTCGAAGGAGTGAGCCCGTTGCACCTGTTGCTCCTGGGCGCAGCCATTACCTTCGCGCTGCTCGCGCTGGCCTGTCTGGTGCTGCTGGGCAAGGTGTTCCTGGACGACGCGCGCGTGCGCGCTTCCGAGAGCGAAGGCGAGAACAAGCGGAACCAGGAGGCCATCCTGCGGCTGCTGAACGAGATGGGCAACCTGGCGGACGGCGATCTCACCGTGCAGGCGTCGGTGACCGAAGACGTCACGGGCGCCATCGCGGACTCGATCAATTTCACGATCGAAGAGTTGCGTACGCTGGTGCGCGGCATCAACTCGGCGACGGACCAGGTGACCAAAGCCACGCAGGAAACCCAGGCGATCTCCAACCGGCTCTACGAGGCTTCGCAGCGGCAGAACAAGGAAATCCAGCAAGCCTCTGCGTCGGTGCTGCAGATGGCCGAGTCCATCAACGAAGTTTCACAGACCGCCAATCAATCCGCACGCGTTGCCCAGCAATCGCTGGCCGCCGCCGAGAAGGGAGGCCAGGTCGTGCAGAACCAGATCTCGGGCATGAACGAGATCCGGACGCAGATCCAGGACACGTCGAAGCGGATCAAGCGCCTCGGCGAATCGTCAATGGAGATCGGTGAAATCGTGGAACTGATCTCGGACATCACCGAGCAGACGAACGTGCTTGCGTTGAACGCCGCCATTCAGGCGGCCTCAGCCGGCGAAGCCGGCCGCGGGTTCACGGTGGTCGCGGAGGAAGTGCAGCGCCTGGCCGAGCGTTCAGGCGAGGCGACGAAGCAGATCGAGGCGATCGTCAAGACCATTCAGGCGGACACGCAGGATGCGGTGGCGGCCATGGAGAAGTCGACGTTCGGTGTGGTGGAAGGAACCAAGCTCTCCGACGCGGCAGGCCAGGCGCTCACCGAAATCCAGAAGGTGTCGCGCGATCTGGCGGACCTGATTTCGCGGATCTCGGCGCAGACGCAAATGCAGTCGGCATCCGTCACCGACGTTACGCGCGGCATGCAGGGCATCCTCAAGATCACGGAAGAGACGACCGAAGGCACCAAGCAGACCAACGTGTCCATCGGGCAGCTGACCAAGCTGGCCGCGGAGCTGCGCTCGTCGGTGGCTGGCTTCAAGGTCTGACGCGATCGCGACTCCTGCGGGGCACGAGCAAGATTCCATGGGAGCAGACTCCAGTGTCTTCCGGCTTTCTTGTGGCTTACCATTTGACGGCCGGTGGATGACGGCCCGGATCTTGCTAATCCGCTACTTGCCAATTCAATTCCTGCCCCTTCCCATCCATCTGCTGTTTCAGCGAGAAGACTGACATCCCGTGGCGAACGATCCCACTCCGGAATTCGACGTAGGCCCTCTGTCCTGGGTGCAGGGAGAAATCGACCAGGCGCTGACGCGCGGGCTGGAAACGGTCGCCGCGTTCAATGTGAATCCGGCGGATCCCACGGCGCTCAAGCATGCGCGGGCGCATGTGCACCAGGCCGCCGGTGCAATCCAGATGGTGGGGTTGGACGCCGTCGTCGCCTTCACCGACGAACTGGAGCGCCAGTTGACGCGGATGGAGGAGCTGCCTGCTGCGGAGGCGCGGGCCGCGTGTGCCGTTGTCGATCGCGCGTGTCAGAAATTGCGGATATTTCTTGACGAACTGGTCAACGGCGCGCCGCCGGTTCCGCTCAAGCTCTATCCGGAGTACGAAGCGATGCAGATTTCGCGCGGGGCGAAGGCGGCCGCGCCGACGGATTTGTTCTATCCGGACTTGTCACCACGTGCACCCCGAATCGCGCCGCGCGAAACAATTGCGCCGAATCGGATCCCGTCGCACATGGTCAAGCAGCGCCGTCTCTATCAGCGCGGCATGCTCGCCTGGCTGCGCGGGGACGACGGGGGTGCGGCGACGATGCGCGATGCCGTGGTCGGCATCGAGGACATCACGGCCCAAGGCAACCTGCGCGCATTCTGGTGGACAGTCGGGGCAATGCTCGAGGGCGTCGTCGAGAACGGCCTGGACCGCGGCTTCGGCGTGAAGCAGCTGTGTGCGCGGGTCGACCTGCAGATTCGCCGCGTCTCCGAAGGCAGCGGCAAGGTTGCCGACCGGCTGCGGCGCGAAGTTCTGTATTTCGTGGCGATCTGCGCACCGGTGGCGCCGCAGGTGCAGGCGGTTCAGCGCGCGTTCAAGCTGTCCGGTCTCATTCCCTCCGCGGAGGTCTTCTCCGCCGACGTCGTGCGCCTTCAGCCGTTGCTCCGCGAAGCGCGCGAGCAGCTGGCGGGTGCCAAGGATTCGTGGCTGAAGGCCGCCTCGGGCCGCGCCGAGAACCTACCCAAGCTGAAGCAGACGCTGGCGTCGGTGCATGCGAAGGCCGCGGAGATCCACAACGGCGCATTGATGAAGCTCACCGCGGCGCTGGTCGAGCGCATCGACAGGATGCCCGTGTCCGGCGTTTCGGAATCGGTTGCCATGGAATACGCGACGGCGCTGCTGCTGGCCGAATCCGCGTTCGAGAACTACTCGAGTCTCTCGGCCGATTTCCCGAAGCAGGTCGATGCAATGCTGTCGCGCCTCGATGCCGCTCGGGCGGGCCGTCCGACGGCCGCGTCCGGCGCGCCGATGCTGGACGAAATGAGCAAGCGCGCGCAGGAACGCGTGCTGCTGGCGCAGGTCGGCCGCGAGATCCAGGCGAATCTGCGCCACATGGAACAGGTGCTGGACGCGTTCTTCCGCGATAACACGAAGCGGGCCGACCTCGCGACCTTGGGCAAGGACAGCCAGCAGATACGCGGCGCGTTGCGCATCCTTGGACTCGACGATGCCGACCGGCTGCTCCAGTTGTGTCAGCAGCAGATCGAGAGCTACTCCGATCCGCAGGCGCCAGTCAGCAATGAAGACCTGGAGCTGCTCGCCGAATCGTTGTCTGGACTGGGTTTCTACATTGAAGCGGTCGAGCAGCAGCGTCCCGACCGTGATCGGTTGATCGCTCCGTTCATTGCGAAACGTCTGGGCGAGGCCCCGGCGCCGAAACAGGAGGACGTCGACTCGGTCGAAGCCGCCGTTGCCGAACTGCGCGCTGCGCTTCCCGATCTCGTCCGCGAAGTCGACAGCGCTCCCGCGAATTCGGCGGCACGCGAAAGTCTGACGAAGAAGCTGACCGGATTGCGCGACGACGCGGAATTGATCGGCGACAGCGGGCTCGTCGCCCAGGCCGGAGCCGCGCTGCAGCAGCTTGCGAGCGGCGAGGCAGCCAGTCTCGCGGCGGCCGTAGGCGCCATGGCCGAGACCACGGCGCCGGCACCCGAAATTTCCGAAGAGACGCAGCGCCTTCTGGCGACCGACGCGAACGAACTCGACCGCGAACTCCTCGAAATCTACCTTTTGGAAGCAGCGGAAGTGCTCGATTCGGTCGCGCAGAGTCATGGCTTGCTCACCAGCAATCCCGGCGACCGCGAAGCGCTCCGTACCGTGCGCCGCGGTTTTCATACGCTGAAGGGCAGCGGCCGCATGGTCGGCCTCACGCAATTGGGCGAATTCGCGTTCGATACTGAAACCGTGTGCAACCGTCTGATCGAGGAAGAGAGCCCGGTGACGCCAGCGGTGCTGACGATGATCGGTGTGGCCGAGCACAGTTTCCGTGATTGGGTCGACGCGCTGACCCGGACGGGTCGCGTGACCGCCGACCCGCAGGCATTGCATGCCGCGATTGCGGCCCTCGACTCCGGGATGCCGGCAGCCTCCACGCCCGCCCCTGCGGTCGCCATTCCTGTGCAATCCAACGTATTCGAATTGCACAAATCCCAGGCGCCGATCCCGGCTCCGGTCCCGACGCCACCGCCGGACATCATCGAGTTGCCGGAGTTGGGCGCAGGTGACGCGCGGAAGTCGCCAATCATCGCGACGGACGAAGTGGAGCAGGAACCCAGCGTGGAAACCATCGAAGTGATGGGCTTGCCGCCGGTGGACTTGCCGCATGTGGAATTGCCGGACTCGGGATTGCCCTCGGCAACCGTGCTGAAGCTGGTCGCGGAAAAGACGCCCGCGGAAGTTGAGGCGCCTATGCTGGCACCTGAGTTGGCACCTGAGTTGGCACCTGAGTTTGCACCTGAGCTCGCGCCCGAGTTGGCAACTGGGCCGGCGCTGCCGCCTGAGCTGCCGCCCGAGGCGGAGGAAACCACGATCGGCAATGTGAGCCTGTCGACAACGCTCTGGAAGATCCTGTGCGACGAGGCACGACAACACCTCGCCACGCTGGAAAATGAGTTGTCCGTGTTGCAGTTCGATCCGCGGACGGTGCCTTCTGCCGAAATGATCCGCGCCGGTCACACGCTGTGCGGCATCCACCGCACGGGTGGCTTTCCAATGGTGGCCGCAACGGCGAGGTCGCTCGAACAGGCGTTGCTGGCACTTGCGGAACGTGGCGCGCCGCTGCCGAGCAACGCGCAGCCGGTGCTGGCGCGTGCCGTCGCGGGGCTCACCCAATTCGTGCATCGGGTGGAGGCTCGCGAGGCATTCTCCGCAGGCGACCAGACGGAAGCGAACCTGATTCAGGCGGACCTGGACGAGTTGCGACAGGAAACAGCAACCCATGCGCAGGACGCAGAGGCTGCGGCCGCAGTCGCGGCCCGCCAGGAGGAAGTGACACCAACGTCGGCCGCTGATGCCGCCCACGTTGGTGCGCATGCGAGCGTTCATGCGGGTGACCGCGATGGCGACTCCGAAACCGCGGTGCCGGCAATGCACCATGACGAAATATTCTTGCCCGTGGCGCAGGACGACCCCCTGGCGACGATCCGCGACGACGTGGACGACCAGGTCCTGCCAATTTTTCTCGACGAAGCGGCAGAACTGTTCCCGCAGGCGGGCGAGGAACTGCGCGCGTGGCGGCGCAATCCGCATGACGGTAGGCCGGTGACCGAGCTGCGCCGCACATTGCACACGCTCAAGGGCAGCGCGCGCATGGCCGGTGCGATGCGGCTGGGGCAATTGACTCATCTCATGGAATCGGACCTGGCGTTGGGCGACGTCCCGTCCGGTGCGACGCCCGAGCTCTTCGAGGCGCTGGAAACTTCACTCGATCGCATCGCCTTCGTGCTCGACCGTCTGCGCGGCGGCGAGACCAATACGCGTCTGCCGTGGGTGGCCGAGGTCGCGGACGAGGAGCCGGTCGTGAGCACCGTGCTTGCTTCGCCTGACGCAGGCGCTGCGCCCGCGCCGCCCGTCGCGCAACACCCGGTAGTCGTGCCGCTGGCGCCCGCGGCCGGATCGACAATTGGGTCGACGGCCGGCTCCCGCGTTGCGCCATCGGTCGCGCCCTCAGTTTCGTCGCTGGTTTCGTCCCCGGTTGCGGCATTCGTTGCGCCGACGCCCGTGGCGCCGACGCACGCCGAGGCGGTCCCCGAGCTTGAAACGGGCACGCGCGCGCAGTTACGGGTCCGCGCCGACATCATCGACCGGCTCGTGAACGAGGCGGGCGAAGTCGCCATCGCCCGTGCGCGGGTCGAAGGCGAGCTGCGTTCCCTGAAGTCGAACCTGCTCGAACTGACCACCAGCGTGATTCGCCTGCGGGCGCAGATGCGCGAAATCGAAATCCAGGCTGAATCGCAGATTCAGTCGCAGATGTCGCTGATGCAGGAACAGCCGGGCGACTTCGATCCGCTGGAATTCGATCGGTATACGCGCTTCCAGGAGCTGACGCGGTCGCTGGCCGAGGGCATCAACGACGTGTCCACCGTGCAGCATTCGCTGCTCAAGAATCTTGACGATGCCGACGCCGCTCTGCTTGCGCAGGCGAGGTTGTCGCGCGACGTGCAGCAGCGTCTGTTTTCCATTCGCACGGTGCCGTTCGGCAGCCTGTCCGAGCGCCTGTACCGGATCCTGCGCGCGACCGCGAAAGAGCTGGACAAGCGCGCCAACCTCGAGATTCACGGCGCCAAGGTGGAGCTCGACCGTTCGGTGCTGGAAAAACTCGTCGGTCCTCTGGAACATCTGCTGCGCAACGCGCTGGACCACGGCATTGAAACGCGCGACGCGCGCATCAAGTCAGGCAAGCTCGAGACCGGAGAAATTTCGCTGACGGTGCGCCAGGTCGGAAACGAAGTCGTGATCGATCTCGCCGATGACGGCGCCGGCGTGGATTTCGCGAGCGCGCGCGAGCGCGCCCGCTCGCTGGGCCTGTTCGCCGCGGGCACCGAGCCCACCGATGCGCAACTCGTCGAATTCCTGTTCCAGCCGGGCTTCTCGACCGCGTCGAAAGTCACCCAGATTTCCGGCCGGGGCATCGGCATGGATGTCGTGCGCGCCGAAGTTGGCGCACTGGGCGGCCGGGTCGAAGTGGCGACGACGCTGGGCAAGGGCACCCGGTTCACGCTGACGATGCCGCTGACGCTGGCCGTGGCGCAAGCGGTACTCATTCGCGCCGGCGGCCGGCTGTGGGCTCTGCCGGCACCCATGGTCGAGCAGGTCCAGCAGATCAAGAGTCAGGCACTGCTTGATCTTTACGTACAGCGCAAGGTCGAATGGCAGGGACGCGTGTACCCGTTTCATTACCTGCCGCGACTGCTCGGCGATACCGTGCATAACCCGGAAACGGTGCGCTACAACTCGGTGCTGCTCCTGCGCAGCGGCCAGTCCTACGCGGCCATCCATGTCGACGAAATGGTCGGGACGCAGGAAGTCGTCGTGAAGAACATCGGCCCGCAACTGGCGCGCGTATCCGGAATCTCGGGCGCCACCGTGCTGGGGACAGGCGAGATCGTGCTCATCATCAACCCGGTGCAGTTGGCCGGGCGCGCCGACGTCCCGAAATTCGATCCGGACCACGACGAACGCTCGATCGGTGACCACCCGCGCGCGCCGATCGCTGCGGTGTCGACCCAACCGCTGGTGATGATCGTTGACGATTCGCTGACGGTGCGCAAGATCACGAGCCGCCTGCTGCAGCGCGAAGGCTTCGCCGTGACCTCGGCCAAGGACGGCGTCGATGCTCTGCAGATTCTCGGCGAGCAGATCCCCGACGTCATACTCCTCGACATCGAAATGCCACGGATGGACGGATTCGAATTCGCCAAGACGATCAAGGGCGACCCCAAGTTCGCGAATATTCCGATCATCATGATCACGTCGCGTACCGCGGAAAAGCACCGCAGCCGCGCCGCGGAACTGGGCGTGGACCTGTATCTGGGCAAGCCCTTCCAGGAAGATGAACTGCTGCACCACCTGCGCGAAATGACCGGCATCACTGCGTCGCTGTAGCGTTCCTGCCGGGGATAGGTCGGCGTCGTCCGTCGCGACTGCCCGCATCGCTCATCTCGACAACATCGGTTGCTGTAACATCGCGGCATGTCGACCCGGCAAGACGCCATAGCCGCCGCACAACGCTGGTTCGATGACGGCCATCTGCTCGCAGACTTGCGGCGGCGGGTGGCGTACCACACCGATAGCCCGCGCGAGGACGCCCTCCCCGATCTGCGCCGCTACCTCACGGATGAAATCGGCCCGTCGCTCGCCGCGCAGGGATTCCGGTTTCGTATCGTCGACAATTCGGTCGCCGGTGCCGGCCCATTCCTGCTTGCCGACCGTCACGAAGACGATGCGCTCCCTACGGTCCTCATGTACGGCCACGGCGACGTCGTGCTTGGCTACGATGCGCAATGGCGCGCGGGGACCTCGCCCTGGGCCCTGACCGTGGACGGCGATCGCTGGTATGGGCGTGGCACCGCGGACAACAAGGGTCAGCACAGCATCAACCTCGCCGCGCTGGGCCAGGTCATTGCCGCGCGTGGCCGCCTGGGCTTCAACGTGAAATGGCTGATGGAGACCGGCGAGGAAACCGGATCGCCGGGCCTTCGCGCGGTGTGCGAGCGAGAACGCGAAGGTCTGGCCGCCGACGTGTTCATTGCCTCCGACGGGCCACGTCTCGTCGCCGCGCGGCCGACGCTGTTCCTGGGTTCGCGCGGCGCGTTCAACTTCGACCTCGCCGTCGACCTGCGTGAAGGTGGCCATCACTCCGGCAATTGGGGCGGCCTGCTCGCCAATCCCGGCACGATTATGGCCAGCGCAATCGCCTCGCTCGTCGACGCGCGCGGCCGGATTCTGGTCGAGGGCTTGCGACCGCCGCCAATACCCGACTCGGTTCGCCGCGCGCTCGCCGAAATCGAACCGGGCGAACCTGCGGGTCCGCAGATCGACCGCGCCTGGGGCGAGCCCGGACTCACACCGGCGGAGCGGGTCTTCGCGTGGAACAGTCTGGAAGTTCTCGCGTTCAGGACGGGCAATCCCGAGCATCCGGTCAACGCCATCCCTCCGCGCGCGACGGCCCATCTCCAGCTCCGGTTCGTGGTCGGCTGCGATCACGCCGGATTCATCCCCGCGCTTCGTTCGCATCTCGACCAGCACGGCTTCGCGAACGTCAGCGTGACGCCGGCAAAAATGGAATTGATGCACGCGACGCGCCTCGATCCGGAAGATCCGTGGGTGCGGCGCGTTGCGGCGTCGATTGCGGCAACCACCGGCGCGCCGCCTGCGATCCTGCCCAACCTCGGTGGATCGCTTCCGAATGATTGTTTTGCGGACGTCCTCGGCCTGCCGACCGTCTGGATCCCGCATTCTTATCCCGCGTGTTCGCAGCACGCGCCGAATGAGCACCTGCTGGCGTCCGTTGCCCGCGAGGGCCTGGCCATGATGACGGGGTTGTTCTGGGATCTGGGCGAAGCGCGGCCCGTGCAATAGGCGCGAGTCGGCAAGGGCACGCGCGCATGGCCCTGTTGCGCCGCATCAACCCGAGCCGGCGATAACGCGGTAAATTGATCGACTGGACAACGGGAGAACGAGCATGGCGAACATCGCCACGGGCAACATCCGCACCATTGCTTTGGTAGGTCACGGCGCGTCGGGAAAAACCACGCTTACCGAAGCGCTGCTGGTCAAGGCTGGCGCGCTGCCCGCTGGCGGCAGCGTCGAGCGCGGCACGTCGGCCAGCGATTTCGACCCATTGGAGAAGTCCTACCAGCATTCGCTGCGGTCGTCGCTGCTGCATTTCGAAACCAACGGCACGCGCGTCCATCTCATCGACACGCCCGGATTTCCGGATTTCATCGGCCAGTCGATCGGCGCGCTCGACGCCGTGGAAACTGCGGCGGTTGTCGTCAACGCGCAATCCGGCCTCGAAATGATCACGTCGCGGATGATGGACTGGGCAGCCAAGCGACAATTGTGTCGCCTCGTCATCATCAACAAGATCGACGCCGACAACGTGGACCTGCCTGGTCTTCTGGCGAGCATCCAGGCGGCGTACGGGAAGGAGTGCCTGCCGATCAACCTGCCGGCAGGCGGCGGCAAGCGCGTCGTCGATTGCTTTTTCAATCCTTCGGGCGAGTCGGACTTTTCCTCGGTCGCGGACGCGCATCGCGCGCTCGTCGACCAGGTCGTCGAGGTTGACGAAGAGCTGATGTCGCTCTATCTGGAACAGGGCGAAATCTCGGCCGACCAGTTGCACGCACCGTTCGAGAAAGCGCTGCGCGAAGGCCATCTGGTGCCGGTGTGCTTCGTGTCGGCGCGTACCGGCGCCGGCATACCCGAACTGCTGCGGATCTTCGAGAAGCTGCTGCCCAATCCGACCGAAGGCAACCCGCCGCTCTTCACCAAGGGCGAAGGCGAAACGGCGATCGATTTTCACTCGACACCCGATCCGGCGCAACACGTGCTCGCGCATGTGTTCAAGGTCGTGATGGACCCGTTCGTGGGCAAGCTGGGAATTTTCCGCGTGCATCAGGGAACGGTCACGCGGGATACGCAGCTCTTTGTCGGCGAAGCGCGCAAGCCGTTCAAGATCGGCCACTTGTTCATGTTGCAGGGAGGCAAGAACGTCGAGGTCGATTGCGCGGTGCCCGGCGACATTGCCGCCGTGGCCAAGGTCGATGAGATCGAATTCGACTGCGTCCTGCACGACTCGCACGAGGAAGACCACATCCACATGAAGCCGCTCGAATTCCCGACGCCGATGCACGGCATCGCGATCGAGCCCAAGCGCCGCGGCGACGAACAGCGAATCTCCGAGGTGCTGAACCGGATGACGGCGGAAGACCCGACACTCTCCGTTGCGCACGACACGATTCTCAACGAGACCGTGTTGTGGGGATTGGGGGAACTGCACCTGCGCTCGGTGCTCGAGCGCATGGCCAGTCAGTTCAAGCTCGAGGTCACGACGCGCCCCCCGCGCATTCCCTATCGCGAAACCATCACCGCGCCCGCCGAAGGCCATGCCCGGCACAAGAAGCAGACGGGCGGCGCGGGTCAATTCGGCGAGGTCTATCTGCGCATCGAGCCGCTGCCGCGCGGCGCCGGTTTCGAGTTCGTCAACACGGTGAAAGGCGGCGCGATTCCGACGTCGCTGATCCCCGCCGTGCAAAAAGGTGTCGAGCAGGTGCTGACTTCGGGGCCGCTTGCGGGCTTCCCCATGCACGACGTCCGGGTGAACGTTTACGACGGCAAGTTCCACGCGGTCGACTCGAAGGAGGTGGCGTTCATTTCCGCCGGGCGCAAGGCCTTTCTCGACGCCATCACCAAGGCGCGGCCCATCGTGCTCGAACCGATCGTCGGTGTCGAGATCAGTTGTCCCGCGGGAAACATGGGTGATGTGACCGGCGACCTGTCGCAGCGGCGCGGCCAGGTGACGGGCACGAAGACCATGCAGGCCGGTGCGCTGGCGGTCAACGGGCTGGCGCCGCTCGCCGAACTCGACGGCTACGCCGCGCGACTGAAATCGATGACGGGCGGGCAGGGCGCGTGGTCGATGGCGCTGTCGCATTACGAGCAGGCACCGCCGTTGCTCCAGAACCAGCTCGCCACCGAATACGCCAAGCACCGGCGGCACGAAGAGGATTAGAACCTATCCCAAAAATGGCTGCACGGCCCGATAGCTTTGTCGTGTCCTCGCTCGCCCCTCGCTGTACTTCTATGTACTATCTCGGGGCTCGCCGCGGGCCTTCGCGCTCTCGGGCCGCTCGCCGGGATTTTGAGGTAGGTTCTAGCGTCAGGACGAACGTCGCGCCTGCCCGAACAACGCCAGAGCCGCTGCCCGTGCCGCGGCGTGATCGACGATCGGCGCCGGATAGTCGCGGCCGATCACCACGCCGTTCGACTGCTGGAGCGCGGGCGGCAGCAGCCAGGGCGCGTGAATTGACTTAGCGTCGAGGCGCGCGAGTTCCGGCACGTAGCGCCGGATGAAATGCCCGTCGGCGTCGAATTTCTCGGACTGCGCGACGGGATTGAAGATCCGGAAGTAGGGCTGCGCGTCGCAGCCCGTCGACGCCGCCCACTGCCAGCCGCCGTTGTTGGATGCCAGGTCGAAATCGATCAGCCGGTCGGCAAAATACCTCGCCCCCAAGCGCCAGTCGACAAGCAGATCCTTGACCAGGAACGACGCGACGATCATGCGCAGACGGTTGTGCATGTAACCGGTCGTGTTCAGCTGCCGCATTGCGGCGTCGACGATCGGGTAGCCGGTCCGGCCGTCGCACCATGCGGCAAGATTCGTCGGGTCCCCGGGAAAGTGGAGGCCGGCGTATTCGGCCTTGAACGCGGTGGTGGTCACGCGGGGATGGTGCCAGAGGATCTGCGCGTAGAAATCGCGCCAGATGAGTTCCGACAGCCACGTGGCCGCGCCGTCGCCTCGTGGTTCCAGCGCCCGCAAATGCGCGTGCGCGGCCAGCTCGCGGATCGATACGGTGCCAAAGCGCACGTGGACCGACAGGTACGAAGGGCCCTTGCGCGCCGGAAAATCGCGCGTCTCGCGATACCGATCGATGCGCTTCCTGAAATCCGCGAACAACGAGGCGCCACCGGTCATGCCGGGGATGACACCCAGCTCGGTGAGGTTGGTGCGACGAAAGCCCATTGCCTCGAGCGTGGGAATATCCGTGGCGATGCCGCGCACGGGCCGGGCGAGCGCGCTCGCGTACACGTCCACCGGGTAGGCCTTGACGTGAAACGGCGTCAGCGTCCTGAGCCATGCGTTCCTGTATGGCGTGAACACCGAGAACGGCTTGCCTGCCTGGGACAGCACTTCGTCACGCTCGAAAATGACGTGGTCCTTCGTGGTGTGGAACGCGACGTCACGCTTGGAGAGTCTTTGCGCCACATCTGCGTCACGGTCGCGTGCCGCGGGTTCGTAGTCGTGGTTGGCGAACACGGCCGCGACGCCGAGTTCCGCGGCGAGTTGCGGAATCGCATCGCGGGCGATGGCATGCCGGACAACCAGCGCGCCTCCGCGGGCGGCAAGGTTCGCGGCGAGTTCAGCCACGGAGTCCCGGATGAATTCGACGCGCCGGTCCTCCGGGTGCGGCAGCACGTCGAGAATTTCGCGGTCGAATATGAACGCGCAGTGGACTGATCGCGCCGTTTTCAGTGCATGGTAGAGCGCCGCGTGGTCGAAATCGCGCAGGTCGCGCCGGAACCACACCAGCGCGCTGTCGTAACGCACGGCGGTCACGGACTGCCGGCTGATTTCGGGGAGCGCAGGTCGCGGGCGCGAATTTCATTGCGCCAGAGAAGTTTGCCCGTCGCGTCGTAGCTCTCCAGCGCCAGCACGCGATCGCCGCCCGGACCGGTCACCCGTATCATTCCGAACTGCCGCCGGCCGATCAGCGTGCCCGGCACCACGTCGACGTTCTGCTGCTCGGCGGCGTCGGGATTGGCCCAGGGACGCGACGTGAGCGGACTCGACGTGAATTCGTAGAGCGGATAGGTGCCGAGGCGGTTGATCTTCAGCAACTCGCTGAAATGGCGGTCGCCGGACAGGAACACGACGCCGTCGATCTTCTGCGCGAGCAGCCAGTCCGCGAACGCCCGCTGTTCGGTTGCGAAGTGATTCCAGCCTTCGAAGCGATTGGCGCGATTCCACATCTGGCTGCCGTTGACGACGAGCTTGATCGGCGCCTGCGAGTGAATGAGCGCATTGCGAAGCCACGCGAGCTGCAGCGTGCCGAACATCGTCTTGTCGGGTCCGTCGAGCGCATCGTTGGCGGAGCGATACCAGCGGTCGTCCAGCAGGAACAGGTCGACGTCGCCCCATCGCGCACGCCCGAATATGCCCGGCACGTCCGGCAGCCCGTAGCCTGGATTGGCCCAGTAGCGCCGGAAGAGCTGCAATGACTCGCCCTTCATGACGTACGACATGTTGGCGTTGTTCGGACCGTAGTCATGGTCGTCCCAGATCGCCAGATGGGGTGCTGCGGTCAGGAGCTTCTGCAAGGGCCGGAACGTGCGCTGCCGCTGGTAGCGCAGGGCCATCGCAGCGGGATCGAATTCGTCGGGCGTCTGGAAGTAGAGGTTATCGCCCATCCAGAGCATGAGGTCGGGCTTCATCGCGGCGATGGCATCGAAGATCCCGAAGCCCCCGCCGTATTCCTGGCCACCCCATATCGGATCGGAATCCGCCAGGAAGAAACAGGAACCGAACGCGATGGCCAAGTTCCGTGCGTCAGCGGCCTTGGACCAGAACGGCTGGGACGTCAGCGTTCCGGCGCGGCTGTCGCCGTCGCCGGTGACCCGATACGGGATTGCCTTGCCGGGCGCCAATCCGGTCAACCGTGCGAGGACAACGTTTCCCGATGCAGCGGAGGCGTCCAGCGTGAGTTGGCGTTCCGGAGACTGTCCATCCGGCTGCCAGCTGATCGCGATGGGTCCCGCCGTGTCTGCCATGACCCACAACAGCGCGCTCGTGTAGTCGGCGTAGCCGTGCATGACGGTCAGTTTCGCACCTGCCGGCAAGGCGAAAGCGAGCGTCGATGCCAGCAGAACGCGCGCAACCCGGCGCAGCGTTGAGGTCGGGAGGGTCATGGCTCGAAAGGGCAGTGGCAAGAAGGAAGATCCGGCCGGAAAGACATTTGGTGCCGCCATGCGGCTCGGAAATCCGGCGGCCGGGCGTGTTTTGATTGTCGCCTACCCCCCTTCGGATTACAATTACACGTTGATGACCGAGCCGATCAACCTCACGCATCATTTCCTCATCGCCATGCCGGCCATGGCGGATCCGAATTTTGCGCACACGCTGACCTATGTGTGCGAGCACAACAAGGACGGTGCGCTCGGGATCGTCGTCAACAGGCCGATCGACATGAAGCTGTCGGCGCTGTTCGAGCAGATCAACGTCCCCCTGGCTGACCGAGCACTCCGGGAAACGCTGGTCCATTTCGGCGGCCCCGTGCAACTCGATCGCGGTTTCGTCCTGCACCGTCCGCTGGGCAACTGGCAATCCACTCTCGCCATCGGCGACGACATGGGTCTCACCACATCCAAGGATGTCCTCGAGGCCGTCGGCCGCGGCGACGGCCCGTCGGACGTGTTCGTCTCGCTGGGATACGCTGGCTGGGAGGCGGGGCAGCTCGAGAGCGAGCTCGCGCAAAATGCATGGCTCACCGTGGAAGCGAACGCCGACGTCCTGTTCGACGTTCCCCCCGAGCGGCGGCTGCCGGCGGCGATGCAGTTGCTCGGCATCGATCTCGCGCAACTGTCCGAGGACGTCGGGCACGCGTGACGCGTGGCCGCCACCTCCACCGACGCGACGGTGCTCGCGTTCGATTTCGGCACGCGGCGCATCGGCGTCGCGATGGGCAATACGCTGACGCGAACGGCGCATCCACTGGTGACCATCGAGTACGAGCGCAACGACGAGCGCTTCGCGGCGATCGCCGCGCTGGTCGCGGAATGGCAGCCGGGAACGCTGGTGGTCGGGTTGCCGACCCACGCGGATGGCGCGGAACACGACATGACGCATCGCGCGCAGCGTTTCGCGCGGCAACTCGAAGGTCGTTTCCGCCTGCCGGTGGCCCTGGTGGACGAACGCTGGACGACCGAAGCCGCGCAGTCGGTCCTGAACGATGCGGGAACAACGGGCCGCAAGGGCCGGGCGGTTCGCGATTCGGTCGCGGCGCAACTCATTCTGCAGAGCTGGTTCGATGAGCCAGACACGCCTGATGCCCCAGTCAACCCAAGTCCCTGACGCCGAAGCCACGTTGACCGCCCTCGCCGAGCGCATGCGTCCGGCGGTCGCGTTCGACGCCGCCTTCGTCGGCATCTATTCCGGCGGAGCATGGATCGCGGACCGGCTCGCGCAGATGATTCCCGGCGAACATCCGGTCGGCTACATCGACGTTTCGTTCTATCGCGACGACTACGCACGCACGGGATTGAAGGCAGGTGCAAAGCGCAGCCAATTGCCGTTCGACGTCGATGGCGCGACGATCATCCTGGTCGACGACGTGCTCTACACCGGCCGCAGCGTGCGCGCCGCGATCAACGAGCTCTTCGACTACGGCCGCCCCGCGCGCGTCGAGCTCGCCGTTCTGGTGGATCGCGGCGGGCGCGAATTGCCTGTCGAAGCGACATACTGCGGCGCGCGACTCGCGGTTGCGCGCAACCTGTCGATCGTGCTGGCGAAGGACGGCGAGCACCTGCGCTTCGGCGTCGAGAACGTTGCGGATGCCTGACCTCGTGCGCAATCCACAGCTCAACGCCAACGGCGAACTCACGCACCTGCTCACGCTTGAAGGGTTGCCGGCGCCGGTAATCACCAATATTCTCGACACCGCGACGCCGTTCGTGGGAATCGCCGAGCGCGAAGTGAAGAAGATCCCGCTGCTGCGCGGCAAGGCGGTGTTCAATCTGTTCTTCGAAAATTCGACGCGCACGCGCACGACGTTCGAGATCGCGGCCAAGCGCTTGTCGGCCGACGTCATCAACCTCAACATCGGCGTGTCGTCCGCGAGCAAGGGCGAAACACTGCTCGATACCGTCGACAACCTGGTCGCGATGGACGCGGACATCTTCGTGGTCCGCCATGCGCAATCCGGCGCGCCGCACCTCATCGCTGCGCATCTCAATGCCCATGGCCGCAGCCATGTGCATGTCGTCAATGCCGGAGACGGCCGCCATTCGCATCCGACGCAGGGACTGCTCGACCTCTACACGATCCGCCATTACAAGAAGGAGTTCCACAACCTGACCGTCGCCATCGTGGGCGACGTCCTGCATTCGCGCGTCGCGCGCTCGCTGATACACGGGCTCACCACATTGGGCACGCCCGAGGTGCGGGTGATCGGGCCGAAGACGTTGCTTCCGGGCAAGGTCGAAGCGCTCGGCGTGCGCGTGTTCCACGACATGCGCGAGGGGCTCAAGGGCTGCGACGTGGTCGTGATGCTGCGGCTGCAGAGCGAACGGATGAATGGCGCGCTGCTCCCGTCTGCCGGCGAGTACTTCAAGCATTACGGCCTGACGCCCGACAAGCTGGCGCTGGCCAAGCCCGACGTCATCGTGATGCATCCGGGACCGATGAACCGCGGCGTCGAAATCGATTCGGCGGTGGCGGACGGCGACCGTGCTGTCATCCTGCCGCAGGTCACATTCGGCATCGCGGTGCGGATGGCGGTGATGAGCATCATCGCGGGTAATTGAGTTGTGTGGGGAAAAGAGGAAGTCTTGAACCACGAAGGGCACGAAGGACACGAAGGAAGAACGTGTTGATCGGAGTTGGCGACATCCGGTTCGGGAGACGCGAATTTGGCAAAAGCTGCGCAATTCGAACTTCAGGCAATTTTCGCCTACTTCGTGCTCTTCGTGCCCTTCGTGATTCAGGATTTGAATTGACATGAAGATCGAGATCAGGAATGGGAGGATCATCGACCCCGCGCAGGGAATCGATCGCGTGGCGTCGCTGTATGTCGCAGCCGGAAAGATTGCCGCGATCGGGAAGGCGCCGGACGGCTGGCACGCGAGCCGCGTGATCGATGCCAAGAGCCTGGTCGTCGCCCCTGGCCTCATCGACGTTTCGGCGCGCCTGCGCGAGCCGGGATTCGAATACAAGGCAACACTCGAATCGGAAATGGAGGCGGCCATTGCAGGTGGCGTGACCAGTCTCGCGTGCCCGCCGGACACCGACCCGCCGCTCGACGAACCCGGCCTGGTCGAAATGCTCAAGCACCGCGCGCGCCTGTTGAACCAGGCGCACGTTTATCCGATCGGCGCACTCACGGTCCAATTGCAGGGTACCAAGCTGACCGAGATGGGCGAACTCGCCGAGGCCGGATGCGTGGCGTTTTCGCAAGCCGACATGCCGCTGGTCGACACACAGGTGCTGCTGCGCGCAATGCAGTATGCGTCCACGTTCGGCCATCGCGTCTGGCTTCGTCCCAACGATTCACACCTGGGGAAGGGGGGTGTTGCGCACGACGGCGAGGTGGCCACCCGGCTCGGTCTCCCCGGCGTCCCGGCCGCTGCCGAAACGATCGCGCTGACGACCATCGTGGCGCTGGTGCGCGAGACCGGCGTTCGCGTACACCTGTGCCGTTTGTCGACCGCCGATAGCGTGGCGATAGTGCGCGCCGCGAAGAAGGAGGGCTTGCCCGTAACCTGCGACGTCGCGATACACCACCTGCACCTGTGCGACGTCGATATCGGCTGGTTCGACTCGAACGCGCATCTGGTGCCGCCTTTGCGCACCGTGCGCGATCGCGCTGCGCTACGCACCGGCGTGGCCGACGGCACGATCGACCTCATCTGTTCCGATCATGCGCCCGTCGACGATGATGGAAAGCAGGTTCCGTTCGGCGAGGCGGAGCCGGGCGCCACCGGGCTGGAACTCCTGCTGCCGCTGACACTCAAATGGGCCGCGGAGGAGAAGGTGGCGCTGCCTGCGGCGCTCGCAAAGATCACCTGCGAGCCAGCAAAGCTGCTTGGCGTCGCGGCGGGTGAACTCCGCATCGGCGGCGCCGCTGACATCTGCGTATTCGATCCGGAACACTATTGGACGGTCGAGCGTCGGGCCTTGAAGAGTCAGGGCAAGAACACGCCCTTCCTGGGGCTTGAGGTACCGGGCAAGGTGCGCTTCACATTGGTCGGCGGCCAGGTCGTTCACGAAACCTGACACTACGGCAACATGACGAAATGAGGATGCAATGAAACTTGAGCTCGATCAGGACATCGCAGGCATGCTGCAACCCGAGCGCGCCTTCGACCGCCGCGATTTTCTGGCCACGGCGCTGGGCGCCAGTGCGGCGCTTGCAGCGTCGGGAACATCGGCGCAGCAAGTTGTCACCGACACCGTCGGACTTGCGGCAGGCGACGTGACGATCAAGGTCGCGGACGGCACCATTCCAGGCTACTACGCCATGCCCGCGACCGGCGGCCCGTTCCCAGTGATCCTCGTGGCCCCGGAAGTGTTCGGACTGAATCCGTACATGAAGGACGTTGTCCGGCGCCTGGCCAAGGCCGGGTACTATGCGATCACGCCGGACGTGTACGCGCGCAAGGCTGATGTCGCCAAAATTGCCAACATCGCCGAGATCATCCCGATCGTCAACAGCAAGACCGATACCGAAATGATGGCGGACTTCGATGCCACCGTGGCCTTTGCCAAGGCGAGCGGCAAGGCTGATGTCGACAAGCTTGGCATCACCGGGTTCTGCCGCGGTGGCCGCACGACATGGATGTACGCCGCGCATAATCCGAAGCTGCGGGCCGGCGTGGCGTGGTACGGAACACTGGCCGGCAGGAAAAGCGACGCCATGCCGAAACATCCGTTGGACATGGCCAAGAAGCTCAAGGCGCCAGTGCTGGGCCTCTACGGCGCGAAGGATGACGGCATTCCGCTGGCCGACGTCGACAGGATGCGCGACGCGTTGAAGGGCAGCGGCAGCAAGTCCGAGTTCGTCGTCTATGCGGAGGCCGGACACGGTTTCAACGCGGATTTCCGCCCCGATGAGTATCGCAAGCAGGATGCCGAGGACGGCTGGAAGCGCATGCTCGCGTGGTTCAAGCTGTGGGGCGTTGCGTAGTGCGGTAACAGCAATCGGGCATGGCGCAAGCGAAGGGGCGGCTGCGATCGCCCTTGCATCTTCAATTCGCCGCTGCTATTTGCTCCTCGGCACTCGGCCTAGCAGGTGGAACTCGTCGTTGGGCCGCATGCTGATGAGATTCGCGATTCGATTCGACATCGCGAAGAACGCGGCGATCGCGCCGATATCCCAGACGTCCTCGTCCGAAAATCCGTGCGAGCGCACGGTCGCGTAGTCCTCGTCGACGAGTTCGCTGCTTCGAAGCGAAACCTTGAGGGCAAAGGCCAGCATCGCCTTCTGCCGCGGCGTGATGTCCGCCTTGCGGTAGTTCGCCGCGACCTGGTCGGCAACCAGCGGGTTCTTCGCATAGATGCGCAGGATCGCGCCGTGCGCGACGATGCAGTAATGGCAGTCGTTGGCGCCGGAGGTCGCGACGACGATCATCTCGCGCTCGGCCTTGGTAAGCCCGCTGTCCCGCTCCATCAGCGCGTCGTGGTACGCGAAGAACGCGCGGAACTCGGCAGGCCGGTGCGCCAGCGTGACGAAGACGTTGGGTACGAATCCCGCCTTCTCTTGTACTTCCAGTATCCGTGCCCGGATGTCCTCGGGCAGGTCTTCGAGTTTCGGGACCGGGTAGCGGCTGATGAGAGGCGCAGTCATGCGAATGAGTCTACCAGCCAGGAACAGACCAATCCAGGACGAGGGCGACACGTGACTGCCCCATGACCGACGGACATCGGCCACAAGCGGACGGTGAGCGTCCCAGCACAACTTGCTCGGACGCGGACAAACCGAAGCCAATGGAATTATCGCAATGGCGGATGCCCGCGCATGGGCCATTTCCGGGGCTTGATGCGGTCAGTTAGCCAAGAACGCAAAATCGGGTCAAACTAAAGTCGGATTCAATCTCGCCCATCGGAGGTCAATATGAGTCACGCGTCAATGCTGAAAGCCAGACGGCAGCACCAAAAAACCAAGAAACTTCTCGATGGCGCAGCCAAGCAGGCCAAACGGCTGGCGAAGCAGGCATTGGCGGGGCCGGCAGTGAAGAAAGTAAGAGTGAAGAAGGAAAAAGTGAAGAAAGAAAAGCTCGAGACGGAAAAAGTGAAAAAGGTCAAGCTGACCAAGGAGGAGCTTGGCAGGCAAGACGCGAAGAAGAGCAGTGCGGGCGCCGGGAAGAAAGGCGCGTCCTAGACTTCCTCGAGCCGGAGCCGAGGCTGTGTGAAAATGCGTTCTGCAGCGGCCCCACAAGCTTACGGCCTGTCAGAACGCGCTGCATTCGATTATTTTCGAGTGCAAAAGGGCAAGACGTACGATGCCGGAGTTCCTCCTACGAGGCGATGCGTTGATCACGAGGCGAAGTGTTCTGCTGGCAGGCGGCATCGGCCTACTCGTTGCGCATCGGCTTAGCCGCGGACAGCCTGCCGCGACCATCCGTCGTGTCGGGTGGCTGTCGCTGGGATCGGAAGCCACTGTCGCCAATCTCGACGCGGCCTTCAGGCAGGGCATGCATGATCTCGGCTGGCTGGATGGGAAGAACGTCGAGTATCGAATCGTTTACGCCAGCGGCGACGCGAGCCGTTTGGACTCCCTGGCCCGCGAACTGGTCGGACAGAAAGTCGACGTGATCGTGGTCGGAAACGTACCGGGCGCGCGCGCACTTCAGCGGGCGACGAAGAAAATGCCGATTGTCATGGCGAACGTTGCCGATCCGGTGGGCAACGGGTTTGTCACAAGCCTGGCCAAGCCAGGTGGCAACATTACTGGCATTGCCAACCTGTACGATGAGGTGCTGGGCAAGCTGATTGGGGTCCTGCATGAGGTTGCGCCCAGTGCCCGGCGCGTCGCCATCGTGTTGAACGAAACGAATCCCGTGCATCCCGTGTTCTGGGCCGTCGCTCAGAGCGCTTGTGCGGCGCTGGGCCTCGTTGCGCTGCGCATTGTCGCCAACACGCCCGCGCAACTCGACGCTGCCGTCGGAGAGATCGTTCACCAACGATCGCAGGCCGTCGTGGTGGTCACGGACGCGATGTACTTTACCGAGCGCGCCAAGCTGCAGGAGCTGATGCAGACGACCCGGCTGCCGGTGGCCCATGCGTTGCGCGAGCACGTGGTCGCGGGCGGGTTGCTTAGCTATGGCGCCAACCTCGCCGCAAACTACCGCCACGCGGCGACATACGTCGACAAAATCCTGAAGGGCGCCAAGCCCGCGGATCTTCCTGTCGAGCAGACGACCAAGTTCGAGCTGGTGATCAACTTGAAGACCGCGAAGGCGCTCGGAGTCACCATTCCGAAAGACATGCTCCTGCGCGCAGACGAGGTGATTCAGTAATCGAACGTTCCGGATTGTTCGCGGCTTTCGTGCACCTCTTCGCCACCGCATGACGGGCGTCCGTTTTGGGAGGGCCGACCGGCAGCCGTGGGTCGCACGCGGGCTTTCGACATCAACCCGAATCACAAATGGTCTCGATGCACGAGCGACACGCAGTCGCCCGGGGCTACTCAGTATTCTCGGGGCTACGCAGGCCCGGAACCAGCGGGGTCAATCACAGACATTCATTGCAACAGGTTAGGAACGCGCGGAATTCGTCGGGACGGTGTGCCAATGTCAGAACAACATTAGGGACGAATCCCGCCTTCTCCTGCGCTTCGAGCATTCGTGTCCGAACGTCCTCCGGGCATGTCTTCGAATTTCGGGACGGGATAGCGACTGATTGGAGGCGTGGTCATGGAAACGAGTCTACCAGCCAGTAACAAGGCAATACAGGATGAGTCCGGTGCGTGGATCCTGCTGAGGGGCAGAGATCGCCAAAGTGAAGACGGGCAGGGGCGCCGTTCAATTTGCCCGTAACCAGTCTTTCCGATTGGCCCGGTTTCGTTGGAAAGTGCTGGCGGGGCGCGCTAGGACGACCCCCGCTGCACAGCGGCCGGGGCGTTCAGGTTTGCGTGAAGAATTGGTAGTTATTACGCCCCATTTTCTTCGCGTGGTACATCGCCATGTCCGCATTCTTCAGCATGGCTTCTGCATCCCTGCCGTCATCCGGGCAGACGCTGATGCCAATGCTCATGGTGACATGGACCTCGTGCCCACCGATGACGTGCGGTACCGCCACCGCAGCAAGCAGCTTGTCCGCGCAATTGGCCGCCGCGTCCACATGCTCGATTTCCGAAAGCAGTACCACGAACTCGTCGCCACCCAGACGGCACACGGTGTCCGAAGTGCGAACGCATGCCGTCAAGCGTTGCGCCACCGACTGCAGCAGTTTGTCGCCAGTCACATGGCCCAGGGAGTCGTTCACGCGCTTGAATAGATCCAAATCAAGAAACAGCAGGACGACTTTCTTGCCGTGACGGCGACTCAGTGCAATCGCCTGAGTGAGCCGGTCTGTGAGCAACAGCCGGTTCGGCAGACTGGTGAGAAAATCGTGCTGGGCCTGGTGCGACATTTTGAGCGCCGTGGCCCGCGAGTCGCTGACATCGTGGAAAACCAACACCGCCCCAATGACCCGGCCGTGCCGGTCGTGGATGGGGGCCGCCGAATCTTCGATCCCGGCCTCGTACCCGTCGCGCCGGACAAGCACACTATGGATGTCCAGGCTCACGATCGCGTCTTGCTGCACCGCCAGCTTCGCCAGGTTGCGAACGGGTTGGCGAGTTGCACCGTCGATGACAGCAAATACCTCGGCGAGCGGGCGGCCCGCCGCGTCCTGCCACGGCCAGCCTGTCATTTCCTCGGCGACCCGATTGAGATAGGTGATGTTCCCAAGTGGATCCGTCGTGAGTACGCCGTCGCCGATGGAATTGAGCGTGACCTGGGCACGCTCCTTCTCCTCGAACAAACTCTCTTGCGCGTCCTGCAATAGAGCATCCTCCGACTTGCGCTCGGTGACGTCCTCCACCGTTTGCACATAGCCGTACAGTTTCGTTCCGTGACGCATGGCGGCTGCGTTGACGCGCGTCCATACCACGCTTTGGTCTTCCCGCAAGAAGCGAAACTCGGTCTGAAATGGCTTCTGGTTCTGGGCTGCATCTTGCCACTCGGAAAATACCCGCTCGCGATCGTCCGAGTGGATGGCGACCTTCCAGTTCATGCCTAGCGCCGCTTCAAAGCTCAGTCCCGAAATTCTGTGATATGCGGCGTTCGTGTACAGGCAGCTGCCCTGTTTGTCGGTAACCAGAATTCCCAGCGGGGAGGCATCGCTTATCGCCCGGAAGCGGGCTTCACTGACCGCCAGCGCATCCAATGCCGCCTTGCGGGCAATGACATAGCGTAAGGCCCGCGGGAGCCAGTGGGCGTCGACGCGGCCCTTGGAGAAGTAATCATACGCGCCGCGCTGCACAGCCTGCCGAGCCACTTCCTCATCCGTCAAGCCGCTCAGCACCAAAACGAGAAGATCTGGCGCAGCCAGGCATATTTTCTCCACCGCCTCGATGCCCTGAACGTCTGGCAGCGACAGATCAAGCATGACCACGTCAACTCCTTCCTTGGTCAAGCGTTCGAGACCGGCCGAGAGCAGCGTAACCCACTCAACACGGAACGGACTGTCTATCTCTTCGGAGAGCGCCTCTTGAATCAATCTTGCATCAGCGGGATCGTCCTCAATGAGAAGTACGGTGGTTGTTTTCTCGTTCATGGTGTTCCGGCGCTACTGCGGACGTGTGGGCTTTGATCTGGGCGCAGGGACGCCCGATCGTTTGGTGGTCTTGCGCAATGAAGTTGTTTAGGCATTCTAGACTTCGCGCCCTCAAGCGTCATCAATGACATTCTCGAGCAGCAGCGTCGAGCAGCAGCGATCCGGTCGGTCAATTTCTGCGTAGTCAGCCATGGTGGCATCGCCTCGCCCGCGGCGCGAACGCTTTCGCTGCGTCAGCGTCCGAAGGTTATGTGCGGCACCGAACAGACAGCGTCCGGCCTGCCCAGCTACTCTCCGCGGTATCTGTCGACTCGTTGGTTGCCGGATTCGTCCAGCACCGCTTGAGGGCGTAGCAGAACGGACCCAGTCAACTGGAGTGATTGGCATTGCGCAAATTGCCATGGCGTCGTTGCCCCGCCGCGTACCTGCGGTTCGCCGCGCAATGTGTGGTCATCAACACCGAACCCTAGTGGCTGCAGCAGGCGCTCACGCAAGTACAGAACATCGACCGAGCGCTGGCACCGAAGCCCATGGGTGATGGCAGCTAGCATTGGCGATATTCACGTAGCTTCACGGTTTCGATGGTGTGTGGCGTGCAGCAAGTGAAACGGAGGGCAACAAATGCCCAAGATGCTGGACAAGTCTCGCTGGCATGAAACGAAGCAAGCGAGCTGTCGGCCGTCTCCGCCAGAACAACTGGTTGATATGGAGGACGGCCATGCAGTGCTAGATTTCACTTATTACTATCTGAAGACGCATTCGCGGCCGCCAAGCGATGGCGAGGTCCGCAATGTGACAGCGGCAATTGCCCGATACAGAGGACCTCGAGTCGTTCCACGGGCAATCCTTGAATTGTTCCTGGCCCGGACTCGTGTGATGGAGCGTGCTTAGCGTCGGCGCAGGCGCACCGTACATCGTCGTTCGCCTGCATGCGCGACGCCGACTGACAGAGAGCATGTCGCCGCTGCTTGTGCACCGGCTCCAACGTTGACATTGGGTCCAATTGGGACCGGCGGCGAGCTGACCGAGTGCTGCTTGCAAGCAATCCATCCTCGCCGCGGACCGGCCCTTTGACCTATCTGGATTTGCGTGCTGCCGTCTTCTTGGCATGCTTCGCAGTCTTGGAGCGCTTCGCGGTCGTTGGCGTGGCGCGCTTGGCCGACTTGGCAGTCGCTCTCTTGGCGGTCTTCGCGATCTTGCGGCCTGTTGCCGATTTCGTCTTTCTCTTTGCGGCGGCAGGTTTGGCCCCCAACCCTTCGGACATTCCAATCAATATGCCGCTTGCCAGGATCGCGAAGTTCTGGGTGAGCAGATGCGCCGTCTTGAACCCCGTCTCGCGCTGCTCGCGCATTGCCTTCTGTGCCCGCTGTGCGTAGTCCCGAATGGTTGACGCCACTTGAGTGCCCGTGGCGGTGCCGGACCGCTTGGTTTTCTCCAGCACGCGGCCCCACGGCGCTTTGATTTTCTCGCTGGCAGTGTCCGTCGCCTGCGCAATGCTCTGGAGGAATTCGTCCTCGAGTTTTTCCAGTTCATCGAGGGCCTGCTTCAGGTTGGAGTCTTTGTAGTCGTAACCCTCACCGGTTAGCCTGTGAAGGGCGACGTTGCTCGCCTGGACCGCCTTGAGCAACGCGTCGTCCATGCCAGCTACCGTATCCAACAGCGTCTTCTCGACCTTGATCTCGCGTCCGGCCACGCCAAGGGTCACCCCTTCGGTGACACTTCGGAGGACCTTTCCAATCTGGTCCAGCGTGAGCTCACGTTGTTGCAGTGCCTTGAGGGTCAGGTTCCGCACTGCGGAGCGCACGTTGCTACCTTGCTTCATAGACTGGCTCGCCAAGTTCTTCAGCACCTGGTCAACATCAATTGCAGAATTTGTCATGACTTGCTCCTGATAACGTTTACCGGTAACCGGCCGGCACGGCGTATTGTAGGACTGGGTACCCTGAGGCGTCACCCCTGGGCATTCCTCACTGGGTCGCCATTGAGTCGCAAATGCGTAGGACAATTCCCTCAATTCGTCTTGGCACCATCTTATCCGGACCAACCACACGAAGAACCTATATCAGGGAGTCGGCCGAGTCTGTGCGCTGTCGAACAAAACCCCGGCGCGGTGAGCGATTCTCTCAATGCCCTATATGAAAGTGGCTGAACAGAGATGCTTGGGCCCGACACTCCCATCAGGCGAGCATCCGCTATTCGGCAACGCGACCGACTGTCAGGGTCGATCTCAGGCCATCGCGAATGTCAAATTTCGGCCGGGAACACGCTCGGCGACCGAAAACGCGCCTGTCGCGCACATTGCTTCCGCGCACTCGCGTTCATTGACGTCGCTAGCGTTTAAAATGATCACTTTCTCAGACCTCTCTTAACTCATGCTAGTAACGCTTCAGGAAATCGTTCAACGCGTGAACGCGGCGGCTGACTTGCACGAGGCATTGGAGATCGTCGTGCATCGGGTCAAGGCGGCCATGAACACGGACGTATGTTCCGTTTATGTCCGCGACCCCACCGCGCCACAATACGTCCTGATGGCGACGGAAGGATTGAACCCGAGTTCGGTTGGGAAAGTTCGGATGGCTGCCGGCGAAGGGATCGTCGGATTGGTCGCAACGCGCCAAGAGCCAGTGAATCTCGCGAATGCGGCTAAACACCCCAGCTTCCGCTATTTCCCGGAAACGGGAGAACAGCGGTTTTCCGGTTTTCTGGCGGTACCGCTCGTGCATTTCCGCCAGTCCATGGGCGTACTCGTCGTGCAGCAAATAACGCAGCGCGTTTTCGCCAAGGACGAGGTTGCCTTCCTGGTTACGATCGGCGCACAACTTGCAGCGACGCTGAGCTATGCGGCCCTTGGCAGCGCCATCCCACCCCTTGAGCATGGCCCGTCCGGACCTATTGGATTGATTCAGGGGTTGCCGGGAGCCCCCGGGGTGACGATCGGCAATATTGTCCTTCCCTCCCCGCTGGCGGATCTTGACGCCGTGGCCGACCGCGCCCCCGACGATATAGCGCAGGAAGAAGCAGGCTTCAGGCGGGCGGTGCAGGAAACACAGCGGGAGCTGCGCGCCAGCGCGGATCGCATGGAGGGTCGGCTGTCTGATGAGACTCGCGCGATATTCGATGCATACATTCTGATCCTCGGACAGGATGATCTGGTCGACGAGGTTGTCGCAAGAATTCGCGGCGGAAACTGGGCACCCGGGGCGCTCAGGGAAGCGATTGCCGAGCACGCCAAGGCGTTCGATCAGGCAGAGGACGCCTACCTGCGGGCACGCGCCGAGGACATCCGGGCGATCGGTCGTCGCATCCTCTTCCGCCTTTGGTCCGATGTCACCGTGGCAAGGCAGTATCCGAGCGACGCGGTCCTTCTCGGTGACGAGGTCAGTCTCGCCCGCGTCGCAGATGTGCCCCACGGACAGCTCAGAGGCATCGTCTGCTTGCGCGGGTCCGTCGTGTCACACACGGCGGTTGTCGCCCGCGGCCTCGGAATTCCGGCAGTGATGGGTCTCGGCCAGCGCGATGTCAGAGCCCTCGACGGTCATCCGATCATTGTCGATGGGTATCGTGGACGCGTCTTTATCGACCCTTTGCCCGCTGTGATCCAGGAGTATCGACGATTGGTCCAGCACGAAGGACAGCTTTCAGCAAAGCTTGCCGTTTTGCGCGATCTCGAGGCGACGACGACCGATCATGTTCACGTTGGACTGGGATTGAACGTCGGACTGCTGACCGACATTGATGTCGCCGCAAACCTCGACGTTGACGAGGTCGGGCTTTATCGCTCCGAGTTCCCGTTCATGACACGCCAGACTTTTCCGATGGAGGAGGAGCAGTACGAGATCTATCGCAAGGTTCTCCAGGCGTTCGCACCCAAACCGGTAACCATGCGAACGCTCGATATAGGGGGCGACAAGCCTCTGTCCTATTTCCCTATTACGGAAGAGAACCCGTTTCTGGGATGGCGTGGCATCCGCCTTACCCTGGACCGCCCCGACATCTTCCTGCCTCAGCTTCGGGCGATGCTGCGCGCGAACGTTGGATTGAACAATCTGCGCATCATGTTTCCCATGATCGGGCAGATAGACGAGATCAAGGCGGCCCGGCAGGCGGTCGACCGGGCGTGCCGCGAGCTCGGCGAGGAAGGTTACGAGTGCCCTGCACCGTCAATCGGCGCCATGGTGGAGGTGCCTTCGGCGTTGCATTCCATTCCCGCGCTTTCCCGTTATGTGGACTTCTTCTCGATTGGCACCAACGACCTCACCCAATACCTTCTTGCAGTGGACAGGAACAATCCCAATGTCGCGCGCTTGTACAATCATCTGGACCCCGCAGTCATCAGAGCCCTGAACGGCGTTATCCGTGATGCTCGGCGCTGCGGCAAGCCGGCGAGCGTTTGCGGCGAGATGGCAGCCGATCCCGGCTCGGCGATCCTCCTCCTCGGCATGGGCTTGGGAACGTTCAGTATGAGTGCGTCCGCGGTGCTGCGGATCAAGTGGGTGATCAGGAGCTTCTCAAGCCAGCGCGCGAAACGAGTGCTCTACCGTGCCATGCGAATGGAGTGCGCCGAAACAGTGCGGACCATGCTGGATGAAGAACTATGCCGGGCGGGATTGGGCGAACTTGTCCTGGCGTGAATGCGCCACATTGTTCGTTCGCACGCATCCGGGGCAAGTGCAGCTGCCCGCGTATCGACGGCATGTGGCATCAGTCCGGCTTCCTGTCTTCGTGGGCCATCATTAGCGCCTTCAATCCGACGTAGGGCGGGGCTTCTTCCGCTACCGGCACAGGTATAGTGGAATCCCGTGGCATCGCTGCTTCGAGTTCGTGTATGCGGCGTTCGAGCGATGCCTTCTCGTCCTCCAGGATTGCGACTTGACGCCGAAGTCGCGCACCAGCCCATTGTCCCTTGATCACGCTCGGGGTCGATACCAGCCCGGCGATCAGCGCACCCAGGCCGAGCGCCACTAACAGCACCACTGCCAGCGAGCTGTCGTAGTGCCAGGAGGCAAACGCTACAGTCACTGGACCATTGTTTTGCAGAGCAAAGGTGACCGCACCAATAGCGAAGACAATACCCAGGATCAACAAGAGTTGCATGATTTCCTCAGTTCAGTGAACCGGCCGCCGCGACCAGACCTCTTGCGCAACGTCATTACGTCACTTCGTAGGAGGCGGTCGTCTCGCAGTCCCCGAACGCGCATCGGGTCGACGTAATACGTTTTCCAATTTAAGCATTTACGCGATCTGCCCGGCTGAGTCGGTACGCCAGCGCACTTAGGGAGTACTCTCCCATGTGCGTGCACAAGCTCTGGTTGGTCGGAGGAACCCAAGGTTTAGGGGGCCAGCCGTGTGGTGCGCGACATACCTACACACGGAGCACTTTGCCGGAGACACGTTCATCCGGTGGACATGGAACTCAGGAGCGAGTCGCATACGCGCTACGGCCTCACATTCCACGTTCGGCGCGCCGATCCAAGCCTGGGCTGCCGCGCAGGCACCCTTGGCCCCGGTAGCTGGAGTTGCAGCGGATGGTTGAAGATCGGCCACGAGCGGTCGGTCGGCGCGTGCGATTGGATGCCGGCAGACGGACGTTCGCTATGCTTGGGTCGCCCGGTCGTTTTGGCTCATCCCAACAACCCCCATAACGGCCATTTGTGTACCGATGCCCCAGGGGGCTTTGGCGGGTAACAACCCGCTATTTGCGTTGGCGCGAGCGCGAGCGCAGACTTTTCAGCGGCGTCAGCATTAGCAGTGATAGGGAGATCGTATGAGCAAATGCATACCTCGGGATGTGGCCGGATTCATCATGGCGGCTCTTCTACTTGCGCCATGGTGCGTGCTTGCGGCTGACTCGCCATCTGTATCGGCAAAGACCACCCGCTATTCGATTCTATGGTTTGGCCGGCCGGCCGGCACTCAGACCACCACCGTCGCCGACGACGGGCGCATCTCTGTGGATTTTAGCTACCGGGAGAACGGGCGAGGACCGGATTTTCACGAGGAAATCACGCTCGCTGCGGACGGTACTCCGTTGACACACCGGGTAAGCGGAAAGTCAACATTCGGTGCGCCGGTCGATGAGAGCTATGAGCGCAGCGACGCCGGTGCTCAATGGAAGTCCCTTGCCGACCATGGGATGGCCAAGCCAGTGGGCGCAACGCTTTATATACCGCTGGATCAGTCGCTTGAACCCCAGGCGCTGATGGTGCGCGCGTTGACTCAGGCGTCGGACCACAAGCTGCCGGCGCTTCCTAAAGGCACGGTCAATCTGGAACGGCTGCGGGAAGCGAGCGTGACCAGCAACGGAGTGCAGCGCACGGTCGCGCTCTACGCCATCACCGGTCTGGACATCACGCCCACCTATGTATGGATGAGCGAGAAGCCGCAGCTCAAGCTGTTCGCCTCTATCTTTCCGGGCATATTTCGAGGCATGGAATCCGGTTGGGAGTCCCAGGGCGACACGTTGGAGACACTACAGAAAGAGGCCGAATACAAGTTTCTCGGGACACTCGCGCAGCGCCTAACCCATCGTTTGCCTGGCCCGATCGTGATCCGCAATGCGCGCGTATTCGACTCCGAGCACGCCCGGATGCTGCCTGGTCAGCACGACGTTTATGTCAACGGCGGCCACATCGCCGCGATCTTTGCTACCGGATCAAATGCACGAGACGCCGCGACGCAGATCGATGCCAAGGGACGCGTGCTTATGCCCGCCCTTTTCGACATGCACGATCACGATGACAAATGGAATGCGGTGCTGCAGATCGCAGGCGGTGTCACAACCGGCCGCGACATGGGCAATAACAATGCCACTTTGGCCGACTTGAGGGGACGCATCGACGCCGGCGAGACGCTAGGTGCGCGAATCGTGCCTCTCGGATTCATCGAGGGCAAGAGCCCATACTCTGCCAGCAATGGCATCCTCGTCGACAATCTGCAGGAGGCCAAGGATGCCGTTGACTGGTATGCCCAACGCGGCTATTTCCAAATCAAGATCTACAATTCCTTCAAGCCGGAATGGGTCAAGGAAACCGCCGCCTACGCGCACAGCCGCGGAATGCTCGTAGGCGGTCATGTACCCGCTTTCATGCGCGCGGAGGAGGCGATCCGCGATGGCTATGATGAGCTGACACACATCAATCAGCTGATGCTCAACTTCTTCGTCAAGCCGGGCGATGATACGCGCACGCTGGCACGTTTTTATCTAATCGCGGATAACGCCCACGCGCTCAACCTGGATTCCAAGGAAGTGCAGGATTTCATCGCCTTGATGCAGGCGCACGGCACCGTGCACGACACTACGCTCGCAACCTTTGAGGCATTGTTCACGCAACTGCAAGGCGAGGTGGATCCCCGCTACGCCGGCATCATCGATCACTTCCCACCGGTGTTTCAACGCGGCCTCTACAAGAACTCAATGGATGTCACTCCGGCCAACGTCGATCGCTACCGGACGTCGTACGCCAAGATGGTCGAAATGGTCGGCCGCCTCTACAAGGCCGGCGTGCCGCTGGTTGCGGGCACGGATGACATAGCTGGCTTCATCCTGCACCGTGAGCTGGAGTTATACGTCAAGGCTGGCATTCCGCCTGCCGAAGCGCTGCGCATCGCCACCTGGAATGGCGCCAAGTACGCGCACCTGCTCGACCAGCTGGGCTCCGTCAGTCCTGGCAAGCGCGCCGACCTGCTCCTGGTCGACGGCGATCCGACACAAGACATCTCCGACATCCGGCATATTGCGCTGGTCCTGAAGGACGGTGTGGCCTACTACCCCGCAGAGATCTACGAGGCGATTGGCATCGAACCGTTCACGCCGGCAGCAGAAGCGACGGCCCTAAGGGTTGTCCAGAATCCCACCGACGGTTCCGTATCTGCGAAGCAATAGGACATCAGTTGTCCATATCCGAACCCATGCTGGCGCGATGGTGACCAGGATCATTTGCCTTCCAGGAGGCGGCCGGGCGTAACTGACCGCGTTGGGCCGAAGGCGGTAATGGGCCCGATCCCTGGACCCTGCTGCATCCCAATCTATGCGCGGCACCTGCATCGCAGTCTTTCGAAAGGATCGCGCGTACTTGCGCACTACTGATTGTTTGCGGGCGCACCAGGAAGGACGGCAGCCATGCCGTCCGGATTGATGTTGAACACCAAAAAAATCAACGGCTCGGAACCCGGGTTTCCCCACTGGTGCACTAGACCGAATGGCTCGTAGATCAAAGAACCGGGGGTCCTGCCCTCTATCTTTCCGCCGACCGTGTTTGCGCCCGTTCCAGAGATGATGTAGTAGAGCGCCGCGCCTGATCGATGGTGCGGCGAGTTGGACGGCATCTGTGCCGGAAAGGCAATCCGCGTCAAGTTCAAGTCATAACGGTTGGGCTTCAGCGCGGGAAGAGGTTCTACGGTTCGATAGAGCTCTTCCACGACAGCGGGCGGCGATTCCAGCGGTTTGTCGAGATCTGCGGTGGGGGTGAGCAGGAAGTGCAGGAATGTCGAAGGTCCAGCGCTTCCGGCCTTCAGCATTGCGGAGCTACCGCTGGCGATAAACAAGCCTTCACCTGGGCTCATTGTCTTGACTTCTCCACCGATCGAAACCTCAGTCGATCCCGAGAGCTGGTAAAGGATTCCATTGTTCGGAGAGACGCTGCTGCTTTTCCCCGAGGGAATGGTGACACTCACGGCCTTGAAGTGAACCGGAGTATCTCCGGCGGTCGGCAACTTCGTTGAGGCGACTACCGCTCGCGCAGTTGCCGGCGCAGCTGGCGGGATTTGTCCGGCGGCGGAGGCGGCGAGTGCCGCCGCGCAAACCAAGAATCCTCCAATTGTCATGGATCGCATGTGGCTCTCCTTGAATGAGGTCATCCTCAATGAAAGCTGGACGTGATTGGCGGCGAAATTGGCGCTGCCCAATGCGGGCTAGTCTACGCCAACACGCTTCGACCTAACGGGATGCAACTTCGGCAGGAGTCGGCCACGGTTGGTCGTAGTGTCTCGTCCCCCAAACCGGACGAGTCCGGTGCCTGGTTCCCGCCGAGGGGCAGAGATCGGCCAATTTCATTTCGCTACCGATCCCTTGCCCCGCGGCGCGTCCGGCATGATCGGCGTCAAACTGGGCACGTAGGCTCGGGAGCAGAATGAGCCAAGGTCAATCAGTGAGGATTTCATGGGCTACCGTTCCTTTCTCGTCCAGGTCGACGACAGCGATCAGAGCGATGCGCGTATCAAGGTGGCGTCCCGGCTGGCGCGGATGTATGGCGCTTCCCTGCAGGGTGTCTATGTCACCTCGACGCGCGAAATGACACCGTTCAAGTCGGCGATGCTGCCGGATTCCGTGGTAGAGAATCGGCTACGCGATACCGGCGATGCGCAGCTGCGCGCCGAAAAGCGCTTTTACGCCGGCGCGGCCGCGGAGCAACTGACGGCCACGTCCTGGAGTGCGCCGGCCGGCCCGGCGATCGACGCGGCCGTCCTGCATACGTGCTACGCCGACATCGCGATCGTCGGGCAGTCGCTGTCGGAAGATGCGAACGCCGGATTCGCCAGCGACCTCGTGTACGGAATGCTGATGGGCGCCGGGCGGCCACTGTTGATCGTGCCGCATTTTGGCGACTTCCCGGTCGTAGGGCAAAACGTGCTCATCGCCTGGAAGGAAACCCGCGAATCGGCCCGCGCGGTAAGCGACGCGCTGCCGTTTCTCAAGCGCGCAAGCAAGGTCGTCGTGATGTCGATATCCGCGCCGAAGGATGACTCCATCCGCCAGTCTCAGTCCGACGCCGGTATAGCCGCCTATCTGGCGCGGCACGACATCGTCGCCAAGGTTCGCCCCGAAGTGGCGGAGGACATCGACGTCGGCAATCTGCTGCTGTCGAGGGCAGCCGACCTGTCGACGGACCTGATCGTGATGGGGGCCTACAGCCGTGCCCGGCTTGCCGAACGCGTGCTGGGCGGCGTGACGCGCCTCATGCTCCAGTCGATGACCGTTCCGGTGCTGATGTCGCATTGAGTCGAACATCGCGTCGCATTGCACACGCCGGAGTTGGTGGCGGACGACTGCGTGGTCAGCAATGTTCCGGCTTGAGACGTGGCAATCCAGAACGCGAGGAATGGGGCGCCGGCGCCAGTTCCTGCCGCCGTGCAGAACGCGAAAGACGCTGTGGCATCGAAAACGGACCCGCGTCGAAGTAGAATTGGCGCATATGGCGTTCCGATGGTGGCGTTGTCACTACCGCCCGAACGATGTTGCGCGCGCGGTCCGGTGACCGCGATTCCCCAAGTACACGGAGCGAATGATGATGACCCAACTCGACAAACGATGGCTGACGACCGCCACGCTGGCCGCGGCGCTGTTCGCAATCGCCCCCGCACACGCCGAAATGAGTGCCGAGGAACTGGCGAAGCTCGCGCAGAACCCGGTCGGCAACCTGATCAGCGTGCCGTTCCAGAACAACACCAACCTGAACTTCGGGCCGGAGAAGGGGACGCAGAACATCCTCAACATCCAGCCGGTGATCCCGATCTCGGTCGACAAGGACTGGAACATCATCACGCGCACCATCCTGCCCGTGATATCGATGCCCGCGTCGAGCCCCGACATTGGCAGCACCAACGGCATCGGCGACGTTGTACTCACTGCGTTCCTGTCGCCGGCCAATCCCGGTGAATGGATCTGGGGCGCGGGTCCCGTCGTGCAGATCCCGACCAATAGCACGGCGGAACTCGGCAACAAGAACTGGGGCCTGGGACCCTCGGTCGTCGTGCTGCATCTCGACCACGGCAGCCCGTGGGTCTACGGCGCGCTGGTCAACAACATCTGGTCGCTGACCAGCGACAAGCAGGGGGGCTCATACAACAACGGTCTGATCCAGCCGTTCGTCAATTACAACTTTGAAGGCGGTTTTTACCTTACCAGCGCCCCGATCCTGACCGTTGACTGGAAGGCGGACAGCAGCCAGCAGTGGACGGTCCCTGTCGGCGGTGGCGTAGGCAAGATCTTCCACCTCGGCAAGCTGCCGGTGAACACGCAGCTGTCGGCGTACTACAACGTCGTGCGGCCAGATTACGGTGCCAACTGGCAGATTCGCGCACAGGTATAGCTGATGTTCCCGAAGTGATTCGATAAGGGCCCGTGGTCGTGTCGATCATCGAAGTCGTCCAGAAGGCCCTTGAAATTCTTCCTGTGCTGGCGCGGTTCGCCATCCTGATGGCGCTGATCGTGGTCGTGCCGCGCTTGTCACGCCGCATACGATTGCCGGAGGCGGTGGGGCTGTTGCTGAGCGGCGTGCTGCTGGGTCCGCATATGCTCGATGTCTTTCCCCGCGAGCACCCGGTTGCCGAGTTCTTCTCGGAGCTCGGCATGCTGCTGCTGATGTTCTTCGCGGGTCTGGAAATCAATCTGCCGCTGTTTCGTGAAAAGATATTCCGGTCCATCGCATTCGGCCTTGCCACGACCTCGATCCCGCTATTTCTGGGGGCACTGGCCGCCCACTGGCTGGGCTATGGCCTGGTGCCGTCGATCGTCGTCGGATCGCTGCTCGCGTCGCACACGCTGCTCGGATCGTCCATCGTCAGGAAGCTGGGCCTGAGCCACCTCGAGCCCATTGTCGTCACCTATGGCGCCACGATGATGTCGGACACGTTGTCGCTGCTCGTATTCGCGATTTGCGTACCCCTTTACGTGAGCGGCTTTTCGGCATCGGGATTCGCGATCCAGGTCATCGAAATCGTGGTGTTCGTCCCGCTCGTGCTGCTCGGGCTGGGCCGCGGCGGTGCCTATCTACTGAAGAGAGTGGAAAGCGACGAGGAGACCTATTTCATCCTGATGCTGGGCATGCTCGCGGCGGCGGCGCTGCTCGCGCAGTACATCAATCTGCCCGGCATTGTCGGCGCGTTTCTGGCCGGTCTGGCGGTCAATGTGGCGGTGAAAGACAAGCCGGCCAAGAGCAAGCTGCAATTCATTGCCAACACGATGTTCATTCCGGTCTTCTTCGTAGTGACTGGCTTCCTGATCGACCCATTCGCGCTGGTCCGCAGCCTTGCGGACGATGCCGTCCTCGCGGCGGGGATCATCGGCGCGCTGTTCCTCGGCAAGTGGCTCGCGGCGGAGGGCTGCGGCCGCGCGTTCGGCTATTCGCTCGCAGCACGCCAGACTGTGTGGTCGCTGACGCTGCCGCAGGTCGCGGCGACGCTTGCGGCAACGCTCGTTGCGTACAAAACGTTGAATGCCGCGGGCCAGCCGCTGCTCGACAGCAGGATGCTCAATGGTGTGCTGATCATGGTGCTGGTCACGGCCATTCTGGGTCCGGTGCTGACGCAGCGCTTCGCGCCGCGCATGCTCCCATCGACTACGGAAGGCGACGCAATCGCCAAGGTTGCGGCCTGACGCCGCCAAGCGATCGCAAAGGGGCAACTGATGCTGGGCTTCGAACTCGACTTCTGGGACTACGCGACGTTCGCCACCGCCGCCATGGCCGGCGTTGCGGTGCGGCTCATCTACATCCGGATTGTTGGGACGCATCGCCAATGCCGCAACCATCCGGACGCCGAAGCAGTCAAGTTAATGGGCTGGGCGACGATTCGTCGTGGATCGTGAAGTGCGTAGGACAACGGACGGCCGCAGGCCGCCCTTGCTTGCGACCGCCTTGCGCCCGTCAAGCGGCGGTCTTCCGTGTGACCGCCTGCCTCGTGCTGCTCCTGGCTGCCGGGTGCGCAACGCTCCCGCAGGAGGTGCGTCTCGCGCAAGTCGATCCTGTGGCCGGCTATCGGGTCAAACTCGCGCTCGATCGAGATGTCCGCAAGGATCCTGACACGCTGTTGCTCGTCGCCTTCTCTGGCGGGGGTACGCGGGCGGCGGCGTTTTCGTACGGCGTGCTCGAGGAGCTTCGCCGCACGCCGATCGTCGTCGGCGGTCACAGCGCGCGGATGCTCGACCAGCTCGACGGGATCTCGAGCGTCTCCGGCGGCACGTTTACCGCGCTCGGCTATGCGCTCTACGGAGAGCAGCTGTTCGAGGTGTTCGAGCCGCGGTTCCTCAAGCGCGACGTGCAACGGGGACTGATCGACGACCTGCTGAATCCGCTCAACTGGCCATCGCTGCTGTTAGGCAGCTTCACCCGTTCGGACCTCGCGGCGAGCTACTACGACCAGATCCTGTTCGACGGCGCAACCTACGCCGACCTCGCCGCCAAGCCCGGGCCACTGGTGGTCGCGTCGGCGACCGAGTTCACGACGGGGTCGCGATTCACGTTCATGCAGGGGACCTTCGACCTGATCTGCGCTGACCTTTCGCGAATCCGGCTATCCGAGGCCGCGACAGCGTCGTCTGCAGTTCCAGTGGCGTTCGCGCCGGTCACGCTGCGCAACTGGGGCGGGACCTGCGGAATACGATCGCCGACCTGGATCCAGCAGATGGAAAGCGCAGGTGCCGCGAATTCTTTGGCCTTGCGGCAACGCGTGAACCAGTTGCTCGCGCTGGAGGACAGCGCCAACCTGCCCTGGCTGCACTTAGTCGACGGGGGCATCTCGGACAACCTCGGATTGCGTTCGATCATGGACTTGCTGGATGCGATCCAAACGCAGAAAAACGTCCGCGGACGGCTCGGTTTGGGCCACATAAGGCGCGTTGCCGTCATCGTGGTCAATTCAATGTCGTCGTCGACGCCGAATTGGGGGCGCTCGCGCACGGGCCCGGACCTCTTCGACTCGATCCTGCAGGCGTCGAGCGTGCCGATCGATCGCTATTCGATGGACTCACTCGTCCTGATGCAGTCGATGATCGAGCGCTGGAAGTTGGAAGGCGAAGTGCGCGCCACCGAAGCGCGGCTCGTTGAGGCGGCCAAGCCACCTCTGGTGACGGAATTCTTTCCCATCGTGCTCGACTTCGACGGCATCGCCGATCTCACTGAGCGTGAGTTCTTCCACAGCCTTCCCACGTCGCTCACGCTTCCGGCCGAGACCATCGACCGCCTGCGCGCCGTTGCGGGAACGCTGCTGCGCGAATCGCCGCAGTTCAGGAGCTTCCTGCGCTCGATCGAAGGCGCGCCTGCGCCCTGACCAACGGCACGTCCCGCACCACTGCCACGAGGCAGCGCCACGCTCCAACACAGTGAGCACGCGGTCGAAGCCACGCGCCGCCCCAATTCGCTTCTCGATCAGCGTGTGCGACATGGCGTGAACTCTGTGGACGTGGATCGGAGGGGAGAGCGGGTGCGGCTACCCTAGGAGCCGTTCAGCTCGCGCCCTCGGACTGTGCCGGCGCAGTTTCGTACTGGATGCGGTGCAGCTCGGCGTAGACTCCGCCACGGGCGATCAGTTCGTCGTTGGTACCTTCCTCGGCCACGACGCCGTCCTTCAGCACGATGATCTTGTCGGCGTCGCGGATGGTGCTCAGGCGGTGCGCGATCATGATGACGGTGCGGCCCTTCATCAGCCGCTGCAGCCCCTCGATGACCAGGCGCTCGGATTCGGTGTCGAGTGCCGCCGTCGGTTCGTCGAGGATCATGATCGGACTGTTGCGGATCACGGCCCGGGCGATGCCGATGCGTTGCCGCTGACCGCCCGACAGCGTGTCGCCGCGCTCACCGACCACCGAATCGTAGCCGTGTGGCATGCGGCTGATGAATTCGTCGGCATTGGCGAGTTTCGCGGCCGCGATGACTTCCTCGTCGCTCGCGCCGGGTCGACCATACGCGATGTTCTCGTGGATCGTCCCGCGAAACAGCACCGTTTCCTGCAGCACGAAGCCGACCTGCGCGCGCAGCGCCGCCAGCTTGAAGGTGGTGACATCGGTGCCGTCGAGGAGCACGCGGCCGGCGGTCGGATCGTAGAAACGGGGAATGAGGCTCAGGACCGTGGACTTGCCCGATCCCGTCGGGCCGACGATGCCCACCACCTGCCCCGGCGCGATGCTGAACGACACATCGCGAAGGACAGGAGCATCCTCGCCATAGCTGAACGCGACGTGCTCGAGGGTAATCGCACCCTTGACCCGTCCCGGATCGGAGGCGTCCCCGCGCTCGGTGATGATGTCGTCAGCCGAAAGGATCTTCTGGATGCGCTCCAGCGCGACCGTCGTTTGCGCGATGGCGCTGGTCATGCTCGCGAGGTCCTTCACCGGCTTGAAGAACTTTGTCAGGTAGGCGAGGTATACCGTCAGCGCTCCCGCCGTCATCGTGCCGGCAACGATCAGCGCCGTGCCTTTCCAGAGCACGATGCCGGTGCAGAGCGCGACCACGACGCTAACCACCGGCGACAACAGCGATTTGACCTGTCGCGCTTTGAGTGCCGCCTCGATGGTCGCATGGCTTGCCGCCTCCATGTGCGCCACTTCGAGATCCTGCCGCCCGAAAGCCTTCACTGCGCGGACCGAACCCAGGCCCTCCTGGACCACCGCGACCACTTCGCTTTGCTTGACGCGCACGATCCGCGTCACTTCCTTGACCGCCTTCTTGAAGCGCATGACGAACATCAGCAGGAAGGGCGTGACGCCCACGGCAATAAGCGTGAAGTCCCAGTCGAGCCAGATCATCAGGCCGAGCATGAAGACGATGGTCACGAGGTCGACGATGATGCCGAGCGTCGACGACGAGGCAAAGCTCTGGACTGTCGACACATCGCTGGTGATGGTGGACATTAGCGTCCCTGTCTTCGCAGTGTCGTAGAAACGGAGCGAGAGACGGTGCAGGTGTTCGTAGATGCGGATGCGCAGATCGCTGGCCACCCATTGGCCAACGCTGGTCGTGTAATAGTTGTCGATGTAAGTCGCGATCGCGGCGACAATGGCGATGACCAGCGTCGCCAATCCGGCGAACAGCGCGACCCCGGCCGTGTTGCGGCTGAAGCCGAAGTCGTGCGCCCAGGCCAGCCATTGCGGCAGCTTGTGGTTGCCGAGCGCGTCGTCGAGGACGAGCTTCAGCGGCCAAGGTGCCGCGAGGCTCATCGCGATCTCCACCAGCATCGCGACGAACACGATTGCCAGCCATCGGTGATACGGCCGGACGAGTTCGAGCACCAGGCGCGTCATCTGCCCCTCCTGTGGCAGCACGTCGCGCGCTTTCGCGACAGCAGGAGTCGACTTGGCAGAAGACGGGTTGGACATGGGAAATGGGGCGAAGCAGCCGATGCGCAACAACATTATCTCACTCGGCCTCCGGGCCTGCGTCAAGCCGTAGCCGAGCAATTTTCGCGTCCCACGTGATCTGCCACAACATCATTGACATCCCGCAGGCGAGATCCGACGCAGGCATGCGCTGGATCAGCGCAGCAGGTTCTTGTGGATTTTCCCGTCTTTCATGAGCACAAGAAAATTCTTCTGCGGATCGGCAAGCAGGTTGAGGTCAGCGATTGGGTCGCCGTCGACCGGCAGCAGTTCGGCGAGCGCATCTGCTTCGACAATACCCAAATTGCCGGGATGGGAGTTGCATGGGCCGGCGGGCGCGGGTGCTTGCGGACGAGATGCCCGCGGGTCGCGCATTCGGTCAAGAACAGCACTGCCATGTCATTTTTCCAATGGAATTGCATATCTTCCCGTGGCCATGTTTGACGCTGACCGACGAACCCGGCCGGGGTAGTGAAATCCCGGATCACGCGTTGCCCCGACTCGTTGCGAAACCCTGCTTCGCATAGACGGGCGCATAGGCCGGGAGGCGGCGCAACGCCTTCCAGCGCGGCAGAACGCTGGTTGCGATGAACATCGGATCGTATTGCGTCACGGCGAGCTCGGCCCATGTGATCGCCTCGGCATCGAGCCCCGCCGACGCGGCGGCGCCGGCCAAAGTCGAGGGCTGCACGTACTCGATCTCCGCGCGCGTGATCAGCTCGTCGTAGATGCGTCGAGCCTGCGGTTTGTCTCCGAGTTCGGCGTTGGCGCAGGCGATAGTCTCCAGAACCCATGGGTGCCTCATGGAGATTGCAAGCGCCTCGTCCTTCCGCTCCAGCACTTCCTTGTAGCGACCTGCTTGCTGCAGGGATTCGAGAGAACTCCACTGCGCCGAGAATGAACCCGGCGCCAGCGCCATCCCGTGTTGCGCAGCGGCGAGCGATTCTTCGCTGCGACCTGCTATGCCGACTACGGTCGCATGCATTCCCCAGGCCCAGACATTGAGCGGATCGCTTGCGAGCGCGCTTGCCGTCTGCCGGATCGCTTCCTCGTAGTCGCCCGCCACCGCGGATAGCCCCCACAGCGCAAATTCGCAGCGCGCTCGAACGTTGCCAGGCTCGATCGCGATGGCCCGACGCCAGTGGGCGAATGCGGTGCTGACATCGCGATCGAGGAACAGCGAAACGATGGCGAGTGTTGCGTGCCCGTCGGCCAGTTCGGGTGCCAGGCCGAGCGCGCGCGTTGCGGCGGCCTTCGCATAGGGCAGCATTTCCAGCGGACTGTGAATTCCGTAGAGCCCTATCAGCCGGCAGGAGTCCGCCATCCAGGCCAGCGCGTCTGCGTAGTGCGGGTCGAGCGTGGCGGCCAGGCGGAAGTGTTCATACGCCTGGATGACCGCGCGCCCGCGTTGCCATTGCAATGTGCGTCCGCGCAGAAAGTGATCGTACGCCGCAAGATTGGTCGTGCCGCTCGCCTGCCTTTCCTGTTGGCGGCTGACGCCGAGCGAGACTTCGAGTTTGGCGGCCACCGTGCCGGCGATCTCGTCCTGCAGCGCGAAGATGTCCTGGAGCTCGCGATCGTAGGTTTCCGACCAGCGGTGTGAGTCGGACTCGACGTCGACCAACTGCGCGGTGATTCGCACGCGGTTCGCTGTCTTGCGCACGCTGCCTTCGAGTACCGTTCTGACGGAGAGCTTGCGCCCGATCGTCGGCAGGTCGACATTGCTTCCCTTGAAGCTGAAGGCCGACGTGCGTGACGTGACCTTCAGATTGCCGCTCCGGGCGAGAACATTCAGCAGTTCTTCGGTGAGCCCGTCCGCGAAATGCTCGTTCTCCTCGTCGCCGCTCAGGTTGACGAAGGGCAGCACCGCAATCGACGGATTTTCCCGGTTCAAGGGCGCAGGCCTCGCGGGGGATTGGCGGTCGACAATGCGGTAAATCTGTTCGGGTCTGGCGAGGTCCTTGAGCGCCTGCTCGCCACGCTCCTCCACATCGATGTCCGAAGGCAGGAAATCGCGGACGATCTCGAATGTAGCGGCTGTCAGCAGCGTTTCACCACCCTTGGCGTGCGTGAGCAGGCGCGCGAGGCGATTGAGCGTCGGTCCGAAGTAGTCGTTGTCGCGCTGTTCGGCCAGGCCCGTGTGTAGCGCGCAGCGCACCCGCAAGGGGGCCGGCGCACGCCAATTCTCAGCGGCTACTGCCCCCTGGATCGCCGCGGCTGCAACGAGCGCGCCGTCCGCCGTGTCGAACGCGGCGCAGAAGCCGTCGCCGACGGTCTTGAACACCTGTCCGCCGTGGCGCTCAATCGTCGTGCGCAACATCGCATCATGGCGGGCGACAACCCGCGCCATCGCGGCACGGTCCGCTTCCCACAGACGCGTGCTGCCTTCGATGTCGGTGAACAGGAAAGTGACGTTGCCGGTGGGAAGTGTCACGCCGAGGGCGGAACGTAACCCTGCGGCATGTCCGCGCCGCCGCCGAAGAAGTGCTTCTCCATCTGTTCGGCAAGCCACTTGCGCGCGCGCACATCCGCGAGGCTCAGGCGATTCTCGTTCACCAGCATCGTCTGGTGCTTGAGCCACGCCTGCCACGCTTCCTTGGACACATTCTCGTAAATGCGCTTGCCGAGTTCGCCAGGATAGGGAGGAAGGTCCAGGCCTTCTGCTTCCTTGCCGAGTTTGACGCAATTGACGGTTCTTGCCATGGGTGAATCGTCCTAGATTGACTTGCGATAGACCAGCGACTTGCGCTGGTAGTTGTAGAGCGCCTGTTTCTGGCGCGGCAGGTCGGCGACTTGCGCGACGCGGAAGCCGCGTTCGAGAAACCAGTGCGCCGTCTTGGTGGTGAGCACGAAGAGCTCGGAGAGCTTCAGCTTGCGTGCGCGCGCCTCGATTTCGTGCAACAGCGCTTCGCCATAGCCTTCGCGGCGGAAGTCCGGCTGCACCGCGAGCGCGGCGAGTTCGCCCAGCTTGTCTTCCGGGAATGCGTAGAGTGCCGCGCAGCCGATGATGTGGCCGTCGTATTCGGCGACGAGGAAGCGCTCGATTTCGCTTTCGAGGCGCTCCCGCGACCGGCGCACCAGGACTCCCTGTTCTTCCAGCGGCTCGATGATCCCGAGAATTCCGCCGACATCGTCGATCGTCGCGCTGCGGATGTGCGCCAGCGCCGTCGCGGCAATCATCGTGCCCACGCCGTCGCGGGTGAAGAGTTCGAGCAGCAGCGCGCCGTCGTGATGGCGGCTGACCAGGTGCGCCCGCTTGACACCGTTGTCGCAGGCGCGAATGGCCGCGGGCAGGTAGTGCCGCACGTCGGCGGTCAGCTTGGCGCCTTTCGCGAGCAGCGCCAGGGCGTCGGAAGTTGAAAGATCGGTGAGCAATTGGCGACGGCCGTTGCGAACGCCGTCGGAGTCCATGAGGAAGATGAGCTTGGTTGCTTCCACGCGCACTGCTACCTGCGTTGCAACTTCCTCGACGGTAAGGTTGAAGATTTCGCCCGTCGGGGAATAGCCTATCGGCGAAATCAGCACGATGTCGCCGTCGTCCAATCGCTGCTGAATGGCCTCGGTGTCGATGCGGCGGACCTCGCCGCTCAACTGCATGTCCACGCCGTCGACGATGCCCATGGGCTTGGCGGTGAGATAGTTGCCGCTCGACACGCGATTGCGCGCGCCGGCCATCGGCGAATTGGCGAGCCCCAGCGAAAGCAGCGCCTCGATCCGCGCGCGAACCTGCCCGGCAGCCTCGAGAACGCAGTCCATGGAGTCGGGGTCGGTCACGCGGACGCCATGCGCGTAGCGGTTCTCGATATCCTGCTGTTCGAGGATCGCCTCGACCTGCGGGCGGCAACCGTGCGCGACCACGAGTCGGATGCCCAGGCTGTGCAGCAGGTTGAGATCGTGCACGACGCCCAGGAACTCCTCGTCCGCGACCACCTCGCCGCCGAATGCGATGACGAAAGTCTTGCCGCGAAACGCATGCACGTAAGGCGCCGCGGCGCGCATCCAATGCACGAACGCGCGCATCGTGGCGGAGTTCACTGCAGGCGTGGCGTCGGGGATGCGGGGCATGGTTCTGGGCCGGAAAGCGCGTTTGGCGGGTGCGCGCGATTATAGCGCGCGGTCAGCTATCATCGACCCCTGCTGCTGAACCTTTGCCGACCGATCCTTGCTGACTGACTCCGATGGCGTCGCCACTCCTCGAAAATCTCAATCCCGAACAGCTTGCGGCTGTCACGCTGCCGCACGCCTCCGCGCTGATCCTGGCCGGTGCGGGCAGCGGCAAGACGCGCGTGCTCACGACGCGCATCGCATGGCTGCTGGCCACCGGCCAGGCTGGCCCGCTGTCGATCCTCGCCGTCACGTTTACCAACAAGGCGGCGAAGCAGATGCTGATCCGCCTGTCGGCGCTCACGCCCGTGAACACTCGCGGCATGTGGGTGGGCACGTTCCACGGCCTGTGCAACAGGATGCTGCGCGCGCATCATCGCGACGCCAACCTGCCGCAGCTGTTCCAGATCCTGGACACGCAAGACCAGCTGTCGCTGATCAAGCGCATGTATCGCGCACACAACCTGGACGACGATCGCTATCCGCCGAAGCAGTTGCAGTGGTTCATAGCGGGCGCCAAGGACGAAGGTCTGCGGCCGAACATGGTCGAGGCGACCGATGAATTGTCGCGCCGGCAGGTCGAGCATTACGCGCTGTACGATGCGATGTGCCAGCGCGAGGGCGTGGTCGATTTTGCCGAACTGCTGCTGCGCAGCTACGAGCTTCTCGCCGGCCATGAGGGATTGCGCGAGCACTACCGGCGGCGATTTTCGCATCTGCTCGTCGACGAATTCCAGGACACCAACGCGCTGCAGTACAAGTGGCTGCGCATGCTGGCGGGGCCGCACACGGCGGTGTTCGCGGTGGGCGACGACGACCAGTCAATCTACGCGTTCCGCGGCGCGAAGGTTGCCAACATGCAACAGTTCGAGCGCGACTTCGGCACGCCTGAGCAGCCAGTCAAGCTGATCAAGCTCGAACAGAACTACCGCTCGCACGGCCACATCCTCGACGCCGCCAATGCGCTGATCCGGCACAACCAGGCGCGACTGGGCAAGAACCTGTGGACCAGCGAAGGCAAGGGCGAGCCGGTCCGCGCGTTTTCGGCGGCGTCCGACCAGGACGAGGCCGCATTCATCGTCGACGTGGTGAAAGGCATCAGCGATGATGGCGTGGCGCACGACGAAGTGGCGCTGCTGTATCGCTCCAACGCGCAGTCGCGGGTGCTCGAACACGCTCTGTTCGGCGCCGGCATCCCTTATCGCGTGTACGGCGGCATGCGCTATTTCGAGCGCGCCGAGGTCAAGCACGCGCTGGCCTATCTGCGTCTCATCGCCGCGCCTGCCGACGATGGTGCGTTCCTGCGCGTCGTCAATTTTCCGCCGCGAGGCATCGGCGCCCGGACGCTGGAACAGCTGCAGGACGCCGCTCGCATGCAGGCGACGTCGCTGTGGCAGGCTGCGGCGTCAGGAGCGATGACGGGCAAGGCGGGTTCGTCGCTCGGCGCGTTCGTCAAGCTGATCGACACACTGCGCGGGGAGACGAAGGCACTGCCGCTGCAGGAAGCCGTCGAGCACGTCATCGAGAAGTCCGGCCTGCTCACGCACTACAAGGCCGAGAAGGACGGGCAGGATCGCGTCGAGAACCTGCTGGAACTGGTGACGGCGGCGGATGCGTTCGTGCGCGAAGCCGAGCTGGCCGTCGACGCGCCGATGCTCACCGATCGTGTCGACGTCGACGCCAAATCACCCGAAGTAGGGATGGGGGAGGGCGCGACCGATCCGCTGACCGCATTCCTCACCCACGCGGCGCTCGAAGCCGGCGACACACAGGCCGCCGACGGCCGCCCGGCGCTCCAATTGATGACGGTGCACGCGGCCAAGGGTCTCGAGTTCCACACGGTTTTCGTGACCGGATTGGAGGAGGGCCTGTTCCCGCACGAGAACAGCCTGTCCGAGGCCGATGGCCTGGAAGAGGAGCGCCGCTTGATGTACGTCGCGATCACGCGCGCGCGGCGGCGTCTCTACGTCACGCAGGCGCAGAGCCGGATGCTGCACGGGCAGACCCGCTACAACATTCCGTCACGCTTCCTGACCGAACTTCCGCCGGACCTCGTGCAGTGGCTGTCGCCGTACCGCCGCAAGGCGATCGATGTCGACGACGCCGAATGGGGCCGCGTCACCCGTGCGCCACAGGCAACTCCCGCCGCGCCGGCGTGGCGCATCGGACAAAGCGTCCAGCACGCCAAGTTCGGACTGGGCGTCATCATCGATGCCGAAGGACGCGGCCCGGACGCCCGGGTTCAGGTAAATTTTCGCGATACGGGCGTGAAGTGGCTGGCACTCGAATACGCAAAGCTCGAACCTGCATAGTGCACGGTTGACCAATGCCAACGGCGGCAGTCACTCCCGCGAACAGCACCAGGCACAGTCAGAAGCCACGGTTGTGGCGATCGGAGCAATGCCTGTGTCAGGGGTGCCACATGCCGTCGCGAATGGCCACTATCGACCCTCTCCAAATGGTCACATCCCCAAAAGTGGACGGTCAGCGAGCGAAGCTCGCTGGAACCATATTGTAAGTCGCAGGGATGGACACCAGTTCCGACATCAACCGTCCGAAATCAGAGAACTGGATGAATGCCGGAGCAAGCACGATTCGAGCAGCCATTGCGGGCTTGCTGGCAATGGGCGCTGCCTCTATCGTTCCTGCGAACCACACGCCAGCCGCCACCGGGATGGAAGAGTGTGATGGCATGGCAAAGGCCGGGCCGAACGATTGCGGTACGAACAAGCACTTCTGCGCGACGTTAATTAGGGTCGACCGCGATTCCGCGGATTTGAAGGGGTTCCGAACGGCGCCTGGGTGAGGCTCGGTGGCAAACTTGCGCCCCCGAAGAAACTGATCTGCGTCTGCAGACCGTCAGCCGTTTCCTTCACTCTTAGGGACTTCGTCCGCACGCGATCGCCTTGCACGACTGCGACGTGACCCAAACAATGCCAGTGCAGCGAGTCCGACAAGGCTTAGCGATGCGGGTTCGGGCACGGCCGTCGCCAGGATGTTTCCTCGGATTTCGCCGCCCGGGAAAACTGCGTTATGAATGTTGATGTACGCCAATCCAGCCTCGATGCCAGCGATATTGGCGGCGCTGACGCCCGTGAACGTATTGGAATAGGTTCCGCTGGTTGTGCTCGGAAAGCCCGTGAACGGAATGACGACCGGTCCATTGGCGTTAGTCGCCACGCAGCAATGAATGTGCGCCGCACTCGCGTTACCGCCGATAAGTCCGGTAAACGTAAGAGCGACCGCGACCGTGTTAAGAATGTCGTCGACGGTTACCGTTGCGCTGCCGAAAGCCGTCGTGACATTGACCGGAACCGATTGCGATCCCGACAGGCCAACGTGGTAAACGATGATGTTTGCAGCAGCTTGGGTGGCTCCCAGGAGGAGCATCAGTGAACAAACGGCGATGGCGGAAACGCGTTTCATTTGGCCCCCGGTAGAAGAGTGCGAAGATTCGATCGGCTGGCGACTATCGGATTGGAAGCACGCAATTCTCGCGCCACTTTGAAGAAACTCAATATTTCATGGACTTCCGCGAAACGCCTGGCAAACGTTCAACGGATATGTAAATTTCATCGACATCTGGTGTCGACGGCCTCGGAGGTGTGATCCGTCTGTTTTGGTGGACCCAGCGCAGGCGGCTTTCGCAGATTCACCGGCTTTTCCCAATCGGTCGCACGAATACCAGCGGCCTTCGACGCATCAGCCCTGCGGGTCGGACCCCTGTCCCGCCAACGGCGCGAGCGTTTCCCCTGCGTGAAATACGTCGCGATAGCTCACATAGTCGGAAATGTGCAGCGTCGCGGCGAGAAAGATTCCATAGGGCAATAGCAGCACCTTGGCGATTTGCAGGCCCGGTTCCTGCAAAAGCAATATCAGCACGCCGCTGAAGAGTCCAGGCAAGACCGCGCCATAAAAAAACACGCCGAGCGCGTATATCGCCAACGGCCGGAAGTTCGCAATCGCCGCGCGAAAACTCACCGCCAGTGCCGTGCCCGCGCCGGCGTTCTGGAATACGACGAGCGCAGGCGCCCACCACGTCGCAATCAGGATGGGGAGTGTCAGTAACGCCGAAAACAGCATGCCCGCCTGGAGCGCGCCATCGGCAAGTGCCGCCGTGAAGTCCTCTTCGGTCATCGTGCCTCCCGCGTTGGACAGGAGGTCGAGCAATTTCCCGTTGTCTACCAGTGACGAGGCAAAGACCGCCGCGGTGACACCCACGACGAAAAATATGCCGATGGGCAGAAGCGAACCCAGATTGGCCCGAAATCCCTGGAACAGCTGATTGAGCTGCGGCGTGCCGCCACGCTCCTGTGTCCACGCCGCGGCAAGCAGACCGACGGCGAACACGGGCTTGAGGATGCTTATGGCGTATGGTCCGACGTAAGGCACATAAAGCAGCAGCTTCAGCAGGATGTAGTACGTGAGCAGCAGCATGATCCAGGGGAGACGCTTCCGGCTGAACAGCGCGTAGGCCTGCTTCAGCCATGCGATTCCATGCCTCGCCTCGTAGCGCGTGAAGACAAATTCCCGCGGATCGTCGTTCACCGGATTTGTTCCGGAAGGTGCGCGGGATGCGCGACCCGGTCGCGCAGTACATGCTCGAAATGCTGCGGATCGTGTGCGTGCGTCAGCTCGCCGGGACGCGGCAGGTGCAGGTCGTACAACCTGGACAGCCAGAAGCGCAATCCCGCCGCGCGCAGCAGTGCAGGCCATGCGGCGCGCTCGTCGGCGGTCAGCGGCCGGACCGCATCGTATGAAGTGACCAGGGCCTCCGCCCGTTCGGCGTCGACCGCCTGGCCACCGGCATCATCCACGCACCAATCGTTGACGGTGATCGCCAGATCGTAGGCGAAGAAGTCGGTCGCTGCGAAGCCGAAGTCGATGATTCCCGTAACCCGCCCGTCGTCAAACAGCACGTTGTCGCAGAAGAGGTCGCCGTGAATGGCGCCTTTGGGCAGCTTGACGCGACCAAAGCCGGTCTGGAATTTGAGCTCTGCATCGAGCAGCGCGACCTGTTCCGCAGACAGGAAGGGCTTCACCGCACGCGCTGCCTGCCGCCACCATGCCGGGCCGCGGCGATTGGAAAGCCGCGCGCGATACGTCATCGACGCCACGTGCAGCCGCGCCAGCGCCGCACCGACCGCCCGGCAATGCTGCGGCGAGGGAACCACTATCGGGAAACCATCGATGCGCGTGACCAGACTTGCCGGCTTGCCATTCAACAGCGAAAACAAGGCGCCGGTCCGATCGGGTTCCGGTGCCGGAACCTCGACACCCGCTTTCGCGAGGTGCGCCATCAAGTTGAGGTAGAACGGCAACTCGACGGTCGGCAGGCGCTCGTACAACGTCAGAACGTATCGGCCCTTCACGGTGGTCACGAAATAGTTCGTGTTCTCGATGCCGGACGCGATCGGCTGCATTTCGGCGACGCCTCCCACCGCATAACGGGTGAGCCACGCATCGAGGTCTTCGGCGGTTACGGGCGTGTAGACGGACATGGGTCGGGCCGGCGCGCGCGGACATACAGCGCGCCGGAATCTTCTTGGGCCGGAATCAGATCACCAGGAAAACAACAGCCACATCGGTACGCTGAGGCCCGAACCCAGCGAGTCCTGCCGAGTGAGATTCTGGCCATTGCTGGTGGGAACGAGGTAGTAGGGCCGGCCGATCCGCGGAGTCACGCGAACGTAGCGCAGCACGCCACCGACGCGGACTTCCTCCACGGTTTCGGTGTCCTTGCGAATGATCGTGACCTGCGGCTCCTCGTCCGTTCCTCCACGGTATTCCTCGAGAGGCGACGCCGGCACGTTGGCCTGTGGAGACGGCTCGGCAACCACGGGAAGCGCCGGCGGCGCAATGTTGGCCGGCATGGGCGGCGGCATGGCGGGCGTCTGCGCGAGCACGCCGCCAGCGAAGACGGCGGCGGTGAACATGCACGCGAAGCGCAATGGATTCATCTGGAGAAGGCGGAGAAAAGCCGATTCTACCAAACGCGGCGTGTCGAAGGTTCCTCCCTGCAAGTTCCGTGGCCGGTGCTGGCCGCAGACAACGCGCGTCAGAGGTTGAGCATCTTTTCGCGCTCGGCGCGAGTCGGCGCAAAACCGCGACCCTCGTAGAACTTGAAGATCGCCTCGACGATGGCCTCCGGCTCTTCGATGAATTGCACGAGATCCATGTCCTCGCCATTGATCATGCCCTCGCCGACGAGCTTGTCGCGCATCCAGTCGATGAGGCCGCGCCAGAAATCACCGCCGACCAGGATGATCGGAATCTTCCGGGTCTTGCCGGTCTGCACGAGCGTCAGTACCTCGCCCAGTTCATCGAGCGTCCCGAATCCACCGGGCAGGATCACATAGGCCGACGCAAAGCGCACGAACATCATCTTGCGCGCAAAGAAATAACGGAAGTCGATCGACACGTCCTGGTAATCGTTGCCGCTCTGTTCGAAAGGCAGCATGATGTTGAGGCCGATTGCCGGCGAGCGGCCTCCGTGCGCGCCCTTGTTGGCGGCCTCCATGAGCCCCGGGCCGCCACCGGAAATCACGGAAAAGCCGGCGTCAGAGAGGAGCCGCGCGATGCGCTGCGTCTTTTCGTAATACGCATGTCCGGGCTTGATGCGCGCGCTGCCGAACATGCTGACCGCGGGCCGGATGCCGCGCAGGCGCTCCGTCGCGATGGCGAACTCTGCCATAATCCCCATCAACCGCCACGCTTCCTGACCATTGGTCGTGTTGAGTGCCTGCGGATCGATGAGTTCCGGAATCTTGTGGGTCTGACGCATGCCTACGCTCGTGCTGGTTGACGGGTCTTCGTACCTGTATCGCGCATTCCACGCGCTGCCCGATCTGCGCACCTCGAAGGGCGAGCCGACCGGCGCGCTGCGCGGTGTGCTGGCGATGTTGCGCCGAATGGCCGAGGACGGCAAGCCGGATTATTTTGCCGTCGTGTTCGACGCGCCCGGCATGACCTTTCGCGACGACTGGTATCCGCAATACAAGGCGAACCGGCCGCCAATGCCGGAGGATCTGGTCGCGCAGATCGAGCCATTGCATGAACTCGTTCGCGCCAACGGCTGGCCGCTGTTGATGATCGATGGTGTCGAGGCCGACGACGTGATCGGGACGCTGGCCACGCAGGCTTCGGCCGCGGGCATCGACACGCTAATATCGACCGGTGACAAGGACCTGGCGCAACTCGTGAAGCCCGGTGTCACCTGCGTCAACACGATGAGCAATGAGACGCTCGATGAAGCGGGCGTCCTCGCCAAGTTCAACGTGCGCGCCGATCAGGTGCTGGACATGCTGACGTTGACCGGTGACACCGTCGACAACGTTCCTGGCGTGGCGAAGGTCGGTCCCAAGACCGCTGCGAAGTGGCTTGCGCAATATGGGTCGCTCGAAAACATCCTTGCGCATGCGGCCGAGATTCCGGGCGTGGTCGGTGAGAACCTGCGCGCGACGCTCGACTGGCTGCCGCAGGGCCGCAAATTGCTCACCGTCAAGACCGATTGCGCATTGCCGCTGGCACCGGCGGACCTGGCGATCGGCCCGCGCGATCTGACCGCGCTAAAGCGGATGTACGAGCGCTTCGAGTTCAAGAGCTGGCTGCGCGATCTGGACCAGGGGGCCGCGAGCGCTCCCGACGCCGCCGATATCATCTCGCACCGCGCCGAGAACGACACCGCGGGCAGGCGCTGGGATACGGAAGCGTCCGACATTTCCGCCATCGTTGCGGCAGAGGCCCCAGCGGACAAGCACTACGAGATGGTGTGCGACGAGCCTGCGCTCGCGCGCTGGCTCGCGGTCATCGACGCGGCGGACCTCGTTGCCGTTGACACCGAAACGACGAGCCTCGACCCGATGCAGGCGCGCATCGTCGGCGTTTCGCTTGCGGTCACGCCGGGAAATGCGTGCTACATCCCGCTCGGGCACCGATACGCGGGCGCACCGGATCAGCTCGACCGCGATGCCACGCTGCGCCGGCTGGCGCCGTGGCTGGCCGATCCTGCCAGGAGGAAGCTGGGACAGAACATCAAATACGACCAGCACGCGTTTGCCAACGACGGCCTTGCGCTGAACGGCGTGGTGCACGACACGCTGCTCGAGTCCTACGTGCTCGAATCGCACAAGCCGCACGACATGGACAATCTTGCGTGGCGGCATCTGAACGTCACCACGATCAGCTACGACGACGTGACCGGCAAGGGCGCCAAGCGCATTCCCTTCGAGCAGGTAGCGCTCGACCGCGCGACCGAATATGCAGCCGAAGATGCCGACATAACGCTGCGCCTTCATCGCGCACTGTATCCGGTGGTCGCGGCCGACGCGAGACTCGATTACGTCTACGCGCAAATCGAAATGCCGGTGCGCGACGTGCTGTTCCGCATGGAGCGCAACGGCATCCTCATCGATTCCAAGCTCCTGGCCCAGCAGAGCCGCGAGCTTGGCGAACGCGTGATGGCGCTGGAGCATGAGGCGCACCAGCTCGCGGGACAGCCGTTCAATCTGGGTTCGCCGAAGCAGCTGGGAGAGATCCTGTTCCAGCGGATGAATCTGCCCGTGGTCAAGAAGACGGCGACCGGACAACCGTCCACGGACGAGGAAGTGCTGCAGGAACTCGCGGCCGACTATCCGTTGCCGAAGGTCCTGCTCGAGCATCGTTCGGTTTCGAAACTGAAGTCGACGTACACCGACAAGCTGCCGCAGATGGTGAATGCGCGCACGGGTCGGGTGCACACGACGTTCTCGCAGGCCACGGCCGTCACCGGCCGGCTCGCGTCGAGCGACCCCAATCTGCAGAACATCCCGGTGCGCACGGCCGAGGGCCGCCGCATTCGCGAGGCCTTCATCGCACCGCCGGGACATGTCCTCGTTTCCGCCGATTATTCGCAGATCGAATTGCGGATCATGGCGCACCTGTCCCAGGATCCCGCGTTGCTCAAGGCCTTTCATGAGGGCCAGGACATTCATCGCGCGACGGCCGGCGAGATTTTCGGCGTCAAACCCGCCGACGTGACCACCGACCAGCGGCGGTACATCAAGGCCGTCAACTTCGGCTTGATCTACGGGATGGGCGCGTTCGGCCTGGCGCAGCAACTGGGCATCGAGCGAGGCGCTGCGCAACAGTTCATCGACAAGTACTTCGCACGCTATCCCGGCGTCGCGGAATACATGCAACGCACGCGGGAGCTCGCGCGCGGGCAGGGCTACGTCGAAACCGTGTTCGGTCGCAGACTGTGGTTGCCGGACATCAAGGCCGCGGGCGGGCCGCGCCGGGCCGGCGCCGAACGCGCGGCGATCAATGCGCCGATGCAGGGGACGGCGGCGGATCTCATCAAGCTCGCGATGATCGCCGTACAGGGTTGGCTCGATCGCGAGAGGCTCGCAGCGAAGCTCCTGTTGCAGGTCCACGACGAACTGGTGCTCGAAGTGCCGGCAAGCGAAGTCGCGCGGGTCGAGCGCGATTTGCCCGGCCTCATGACGGGCGTGGCGTCGCTGCGCGTGCCGCTGGTGGTCGACGTCGGTGCAGGCACCAACTGGGATCAAGCCCACTGAGGGCGCACTGACGAGGGCGGGTTACGGGTGTTCGCCCGGCATGGAATCGTCTGCCGCGAGCGTGTCGCGATAGCTCGCGTACGTCGAGCCGAATATCACCGCCGCGACTACCACGGCGATGGCCGCGAGGATCGCGCCGAGTACTCCAGTGCCGGAAGTGAAGGCCCCCCCGTCCCCGTTGCCGTCGATGATGGCCATGATCGCCTCGAAACCGACCATTCCGGCAAGCACCGCGAATGCGGCCATCACGGCAATGGCGATGACGATCCCGATGACGCTGTAGACGAGGAATGGCAGCCAATTACGCAGGCAGGCGCGAAGGCTCGCCAGCATGGCGCCGAGGGGCTTCGCATTGCGCAGCACGATCAGCGCGGGCGCAAACCAGTTGGCCATGGCGATCACGGTGAGTGCCGTCGCGGCCAGGGCGATGAGCGAAAAATACGTGAGCCCGAGCGTACGCCACAACTGCCATGGATCGGTTGCGAGGTTGGCGAAATTCAACAACCCCGACATGCCGATTCCTGCGACAAGGACGGCGCCTCCGACGACGACGGCCAGCAGGCACAGTGCCAGGTTGAACACGCCGACCAGCAACAAGGGAATGAAATAAGGCCCCTTGAAGCCATCGAAGAGGTGCGAGAGCCGCAACGGCTGTCCTCGCTGCGGCGCGTCGCAACCTAACATGATGCCGCCGATGAAGACCGGCGTCAGCAGCCACTGCGCAACGCCGCCGATGTGGGGCACCGCGTTCAGCAGCAGCGAAACGACGAAATAGGCGAACACGATGCCGATCCACGTTCCGAAATGTGACCGGAATATACGCCACCCTTCGGTCCACCAGGTCGCGCCGGCACCCGCTGCAGCGACACGCGACTTGATCGGTGCGTCGGTAATGACTTGCGCGCTTGCCTGCGGCTGAGGAGTGAACGGTGAGGCCATGTGTGTCGCCTTGGTCGTTTGCTGTTTCGGGAGTCAACCTGGCACGGAATCCACTAGTGGCCTGTAACAGCCAAATCGCGAGTGTCTGACTTGCGCTTCACGCCGATGGCAGCGTTGCCAACACTGGCAAGGGGACCTACCCTTGCTGCGTGTTGTCGCCTCACTTGCCAACTGAACCTCTACGCGAATCGCGGCGTCAAAACGCTGCCGCTCACTCTCGCTTCGGCTGTTACACGCCACTAGCCGGTTGCCAATGCGATATTTCTAGATTGCCGCATGCCGTTCGAGGTCCTCGAGCAGAACCACCGCCAGCGTTTCCTCATGGGTCGCCGCGAGGATCACCGGCGGCGCCACACCGGCGGCCAGCGCCTCGCGCCAACGTCCGACGCAAAGGCACCAGCGATCCCCCGGGGACAGGCCCGGAAAACCGGATTCCGGTTGCGGTGTGGACAGGTCATTTCCAGAGAACTTCGAAAATGCCAGGAATTCGGCCGTCATCACCGCGCAGACGGTATGCATGCCGGTGTCGTCGGGCCCGGTGTCGCAGCAGCCGTTGCGGAAAAATCCGGTAACCGGCGCATTGCCGCAGGGCGCAAGCGCGCCGCCCTGTACGTTGTGTGCATTGTCGCGGGACGCGGACATACGAGGGAACACGGCCGCAACCCGGGCCGCTCTCCTGCAGGAGTGGCTAAGCCGATCAGTTTAGCGCGAGTCGCGCGTCGACGGCACGTTGCACGCCCGACGCGAGCGCTTCCGGGGCGTCCTTGTGCACGAACCAGCGCAGCTGCGCCGTGTCGCCGATGGCGGTGAAGCCGAATTCGTTCAGCAGGCCTTGCAGCGCCTTTACATGGCGCGAGTCGCGGTGCACGCGGACGATGTAGGTCTTCTGACCGGGAGGCGTCGCGAACAGCGAAGCCAGCAACGCGCGGCCCTGGCCTCCGCCGCGCACGGCGAGGTCGAGTCCCGCGAGCCAGAGTTCGTAGCCCGTGCCGTCGATGGAGCGAAACAGCCCGAAGCCGACCGGGGGCATGCCGCTGTTGCGGTCGTCCGGCCAGAACACATAGCCCGGAACGGCGACGGTGGCGAGTTTGCCGCTGCCGACGTCCTCGACGAAATAGCCGGTGACCAACGCGCGCTTCAGTTTCGCGAAGAATTCCTCGGCGGCAGCGGAGTCGGATGCGAGATCGCGATCGAAGCTGCCGTCCGCCGCCCCTTGGCGGATCAGTGACCGCAGGAGTGCCAAGTGTCCGACATGGGCGGGCTGGAGCATGCGCGACGTCCCCGATTGATTACACCGGCAAGTTAGCGCGATGTCGGCCGTCGTTGTTGGCGGGCTTACCAGCGGTTGTCTACAGTCCCTGAACGGCTAGGCGCGAATTCGGAGACATGGGGGTTGAATTGGCCCGATGAATGCCCTATTATTAGCACTCGAAGCCGTTGAGTGCTAACAACGCGGTTCGGACAGTCCGCGAAGTGAAGGTGCCGGTCACGGGTTCGCCCGTGCGTTCGCACCTCGCCAACCCGGCCACAGCGACCTTGAGTAACCTGAGGCAACCTGAGGCAACCTGAGGTCACCTAAGGCAACCTAAGGCAACCTAAGGCAACCTAAGTCGCTGAAATTTCAATCGAAATATTCAGGAGTGAGTGCTAACCATGAAACTGCGTCCCCTGCACGATCGTGTGATCGTCAAGCGCCTTGAGGAAGAGCGTAAATCGGCCGGCGGCATCGTCATCCCGGACACCGCTGCGGAAAAGCCCTCGATGGGTGAAGTCGTGGCAGTAGGTCCCGGCAAGACCGACGAGCACGGCAAGCTTCAACCCATGGGCGTCAAGCCCGGCGACAAGGTCCTCTTTGGCAAGTACTCAGGCCAGGAATTCAAGATGGACAACGCCGATCTGCTTCACATGCGCGAAGACGACATCATCGGCATCGTCGGCTGAACGTCCACCCGAACAAAGCACTAGGAGAAATAAATCATGGCAGCAAAAGACGTCCGCTTCGGCGAAGGCGTGCGCAACAAGATGATGGTCGGCGTGAATGTGCTGGCCAACGCGGTCAAGGTAACGCTCGGCCCCAAGGGTCGCAATGTCGTGCTCGAACGCAGCTTCGGCGCGCCGACGATCACCAAGGACGGTGTGTCGGTCGCCAAGGAAATCGAACTGAAGGATCGCTTCGAGAACATGGGCGCACAGATGGTGAAGGAAGTCGCATCCAAGACCTCCGACGTCGCCGGTGACGGCACGACGACGGCTACGGTGCTGGCGCAGTCGATCTGCAACGAAGGCTTCAAGTTCGTTGCCGCCGGCATGAACCCGATGGATCTCAAGCGCGGCATCGACAAGGCGGTCATCGCTGTTGTCGCGGAACTGAAGAAGATCAGCAAGCCGTGCACGACCAGCAAGGAAATCGCGCAGGTCGGCTCCATTTCGGCCAACGCCGACACGTCGATCGGCAAGACGATTGCCGAGGCGATGGACAAGGTCGGCAAGGAAGGCGTGATCACCGTCGAGGACGGCAAAGGCCTCGAAAACGAGCTGGACCTGGTCGAGGGCATGCAGTTCGACCGTGGCTACATCTCGCCGTATTTCATCAACAATCCGGACAAGCAGGTCTCGTTGCTGGAAGACCCGTACGTCCTGCTGCACGACAAGAAGATCAGCAACATCCGCGACCTGCTGCCGCTGCTTGAGCAGGTAGCCAAGGCTGGCAAGCCACTGCTGATCATCGCCGAGGACGTCGATGGCGAGGCGCTGGCCACTCTGGTCGTCAACAACATCCGCGGCATCCTCAAGACCACCGCCGTCAAGGCGCCGGGTTTTGGCGATCGCCGCAAGGCCATGCTCGAAGACATCGCCATCCTGACCGGTGGGACGGTGATCGCCGAGGAACTGGGTCTCAAGCTCGAGAACGCGACGCTGAAGGATCTCGGTCGCGCGAAGAAGATCGAAGTGGGCAAGGAAGACACGACGATCATCGACGGTCACGGCGAAAAGGCCGCGATCGAAGCGCGCGTGAAAAACATCCGCAAGCAGGTCGAGGACGCGACGAGCGACTACGACAAGGAAAAGCTCCAGGAACGCGTGGCCAAGCTGGCTGGCGGTGTTGCGGTGATCAAGGTCGGTGCCGCGACGGAAGTTGAAATGAAGGAGAAGAAGGCCCGCGTGGAAGACGCACTGCACGCGACCCGTGCAGCCGTCGAGGAAGGCATCGTCGCCGGTGGCGGCGTGGCTTACCTGCGCGCCCGCGCCAACCTCAAAGGGCTGAAGGGCGACAATCACGATCAGGATGCCGGCATCAAGATCGTGCTGCGCGCGCTCGAAGAGCCGCTGCGGCAGATCGTCGCCAATGCGGGAGACGAGCCGTCGGTCGTCGTCAACAAGGTCGTCGAAGGCAAGGGTAACTTCGGCTTCAACGCCCAGACCGGCGACTACGGTGACCTGGTGGAGATGGGCGTGGTCGATCCGACCAAGGTCACCCGTTTCGCGCTGCAAAACGCTGCATCGGTGGCGTCGCTGCTGTTGACGACCGAAGCCATGGTGGCCGAACTGCCAAAGGACGAAAAGGGTGGTGGCGGTGGCATGGGTGGTGGCGGCATGGGTGGCATGGGCGGCATGGGCGACATGGACATGTAATTGTCGTTTGCCTTCGCAATACGCAGTGCAAAGCCCGGCCTCGCGCCGGGCTTTGTTTTTGCGGGCGGTATTGCGCGATGTTATGCCCGGGTCGGTCCGGTCGGAGACCGCGCGTAAGTACCCCCCGTCTAGCAGGCAGTTCTAAGCTGGAGTTGGGCCGGCGAGCAAACGCTCGGAACGAAGGGCGAGGTGCGGGTTGGAGTTGCAATTCGGTCTTCGCGATTGCGGCAACTTGCATGTTGCCATTTCTCGCACTGGCGACGAGCCACAGCATTTCCTCGTATTGCATCCCAATCAGCTTCGGGTGCTGAACGGCGGATAGCGATCAGTCGCCAGGAGGAAAGCATAGGCTACAACCCGGAGGTGCCATCGAAGCACTCCGACGACAAAGTCGAACAGCGAGCGCGGGTAGCGACCGGTAATCAGGATCGCGAACCACGCGATGACAACGCAAACAACCGCCGCGATGCCGAGGAAACACAGGACGATGTAGTGTGGAATCGCGAGGAGCCACTTGACGAGCGGCAGCCACCGATTCAACTCTTGCTTCGCATCGGGGTAGTTGATTTGGATGTGCACGGATTGATCCTCGTCCGTCGATGGATACTCGTCGCGTAACAGGGCCAGGTACACAACGACGCGGGTGCCGAACCTCGTCAATGCCAGATTCCAGTCGAACCACCACCGCGGGTACTTCTGGCGGAATAGCAACATCAGTACGGTTGCCAGAAACACAATGCCCCCCGACCCGACCACGTAATTCGCAGAATGGGCCTGAACGGTTGCCCTCGTCAGCAGAGCGAGGACCACGAAAATGGGAACGATGGTGAACAACCGCAAAAAGGTCGTGAGCCGATTGAGATTCCGGTCCGGGTAGTCGATCTCGAGTGTCGCCGGAAAACCTGATTGGGTGCTTTTCATTGCGACTATTCCTTGTCAGTGGTCGTTCGCGGGACTACCGAGCTTGTATTGCCCATACGCGGAAAGCAAGCGGAACAGCCCCGGCTGCGTCTGGCAGCATGCAGACCTTCTCGCAGCAAATGGGACACCCAATAGTACTCAATGTGGAGATGGTCATCCGACAGCGCCGAAAGACGCTCAAGTAGGAATTGCGCGCGAATTACCGACGTCGATACTCGCGCCTCTGTTGCGTAAGCTGGTTCTCAGTACCTAGTCCGTCGCACTTCACGCCCTTCAATGGGAACCGTGTTCTTGGCTAGGTAGTACCCGGGACCGCTTCGCCGTAGAGGTGCCTTACCGCGATGGAAGATGGCGGCGGACTAGGCGGTATTCGTGCCAGATCAAAACCATCACCACGACATCGAAAACCGTCAACACGACAAGGCCGAAGCCGTGCGTGTACGAGAATCGGTACAGTTGGTAGACGATGAAGAGGCTAAGGACGACAAGAGAAACAGGATAGGCCCAGAACTTGCGCTTGAGCAGGCCAATGACGAGGAATAGCTTAATAATGCCGTGGCTGAGGAGGTAGAAAGCATAGAAGTGCTCGTCACTGACGGTAAAATTCTGCGCTAGACCTAAGAAATATGCTGCAACAAAGTCATTCGGATGTTCGATCAGCTCATCCTGGGTGAGCGAATTGACCAGACTTGTGATGGCGCGTGTGCTGACGAAGGCCAACACAAGGCCGCCAATGCACTCGATCAGCGCATGAGCCCCTTTCAGCAGGACACTGACCTCAAAAATCTGGCGGATTCGGTGTTCGTTCACACATTCCTCGAGTGAACCATCAATGCAGAGAAAGCGAACGGTATAGGTAGATCAGGCGTTCACGCAGCGGATTGATTCCGTCACCGGAAGCAATCCCCCGTTTCCGCCGAGGTCGAAGGGGTGTCCTGCTCCGCACGACCGGGTGAATGGGCACCACCTTGCAGAGGACCAGCCGCGAAGCGGGCACCACCTTGGGGACCCGAATCCACAAGCACCTTTCATGGCTAAATGTGATGTTTCAATAGGTTGTTCATCCGGTTCTGAAAGGGGGTCGGCTCTCGGCCACCCAGTCCCGGTACAACGTTCGATCGCGGGGGGACGGCTCCGGGCTGCTCACGAAACCAGGGGAAGTCCATAACGACCCAAAGCCGCCACGCGCACGCCGGCAAAGCGGACGTTCAACGAACGAAGCCGATCGACGTTAAATGAGGTCAGCGCGGGCCCGCTTGCGTGGTGACCTCGCATTGAATGCTAATCACTGAAGTACCTCATCCGCGCGAAGCAGCAATGACTGCGGGATGCCAAGGCCAAGCCTCTTCGCGGTTTTGAGGTTGATGACCAGGAAGTACCGGTTCGGTTGCTCCACCGGCAGTTCGCCCGGCTTCGCTCCTTTGAGGACCTTGACGACATAATCGGCGGCGAGCTTGAAGGATTCGCTCTGATCGCTGCCGTACGATATCAATCCTCCTGCGTGGACCACATAGCCGAACTCGTACATGGCAGGAATTTGGCGCGCACTAACGTAGTCGAGAACTCGTTGCCGGTTCAGGTTTGTGAGCGCGTCGGTCACCATCATCAATGCGTCGGGGCGCGCGCGAGTCATGGCTGCCAATGCAACGTCGAAGTCATCGGGTTCGCGCACACCGAGCGGGTCAATGCTCATGCCCAGCACTTGCGCCGCCTTCTCGATCTCCCGATAGCGCAACGTCATGGCGTAGTTTCCTGCATTCCATAGCACCGCGACTCGCTTTGCGACCGGCACCAACTCCTTCAAAATCTCAAGGCGCTTGGCACTCAGCACAGCTGCAGGATCGTTGACCCCGGTCACGTTACCGCCCGGCCTTGCTAGACTCGCGACAAGCCCGGTTTCCACCACGTCGCCCGCGCTGAGGACGATGATCGGAGTGGTGGAGGACGTTTGTTTCGCAGCCTCAGCCGCAGGACCTCCGAAGGCGACGATCAGATCTACGTTGCGCGAAAGCAACTCGGCAGCGAGTCCTGGAAGTCGCTCGTTCCGTCCTTCGGACCAGCGGCCTTCGTACGTAATGTCCTTGCCCTCGGCATAGCCAAGCGCTTGAAGCTCCTCGCGCAGTGGCGCCGGGACGCTGCCGTCCGGCGGACGAACGCCGCCCGCAAGGAATCCGACGCGCCAGACTTTACCCGTTTGCTGCGCGCCCGCAATGTGGGTGCAGACAAGCAAGCCACTTCCCACGATGCCGACGAACCTTCGCCGATCCATCACTGAATCACCTCGTCCGCGCGCAGCAATACCGACTGCGGCATGGTGAGGCCAAGCTCCTTGGCGGCTTTGAGGTTAATCACCAGTTCGATTTTGGTCGGCTGTTCCACGGGCAGGTCGGCGGGCTTGGCGCCCTTGAGTATCTTGTCAACGTAATACGCGGCGCGATGGAACATCGCTACGATGTCTGGCCCGTAGCTCATCAGTCCGCCGCCCTGAAGGTACGCCTTGTTGGCGAACATCGTCGGCAGGTGTGCTTTGAGCGCAGCCGAGCCGAGCTGCGTCCGGTGGGCAATCGTTTCCGAGTCCGAAATGATGAGGACGCCCTGTATCTTCTGGCGCACAGCCTCGGCAAATGCCGGCTCGATTCCCTCGGGGAACCGGATATCGAACGGCATCAGCTTGAGGCCAAGCGTGTCGCCCGCGGTCGCCGTTTCGCGGAACTGCGGCATCGTCGCAGGATTCTGCGCATTGAACATCGCCCCAACACGCTCGAGACCAGGTACAGCTTCCTTGAAGATTTCCAGGCGCTTCCGGCTCAATTCCCTCGTGAAAAGAGAGAGCCCGGTGACGTTTCCGCCGGGACGCATGAGACTCGCGACCAACCCGTCGGCAACGGCATCTCCGCTTGTCGCCATGACAATCGGAACCGTCGCGGTCGCGCTCTTCGCGGCGTTCGCCGCCGGAATGCCCGACGTAACAATGATGTCGACCTTCGCGGCGACCAGTTCGGCCGCCAGCGCCGGCAGCCTGCCTGCGTCACCGCCCGCCCAGCGATACTCGATGATCACGTTCTTGCCGTCGACGTAGCCCAGTTCGCGCATTCCCCGAAGGAACGCGTCGTCGAATTCAGACGCACCCGGGCGATCCGTTAGATAGCCGAGCCGCGCCGTTCTTCCAACGAGCTGCGCCGCAACGGCAAACGGTACAGCAAGGAGGGCCGCCGCCAAGGTGCAAAGGAAGGTTCGCCGGTCTATCACTGAATTGCCCAGTCGACGGATGGCAATCCGGCGATACTACCCCTGCCAGCCTGAGCCCGTGTATTACCGGTCTTGGCCGATCTCGGGCGATCTGGACCGCATCACGCGCGTGGTGGGAATGGTGGGTAGATTGAGCAATTCCCCATGTGGACTCGTGTCCGAGACGGATTGTTGTCCCCGCAATCGCCGTTTGTGGGCGCCGTTGTGCTGGAACCTCTTCTGCCGAACGCTGGCGTCAGCCCGTTGCCGCCAAGGTCACGCGTTCCCGCCGGTACGGCCGCCGGATGCCTTGCGTTGCGCAAAATGCTATAGACTACAAAGCGTTAACGGGTAAACTTGCAATACAACTACGCATTTGCCGCGGTCACGATGCCATTGGCAGATTGACCGGGTAAGGGACGACGGTTCAATGACGCAGGGAGTTCTGTTTGCATTGGCGATGGCCGCATTTGCGGTAGCGATCATCTATGGCCTCGTACGCCGCAATCGCGCCACCGGTGGTGCCTCGCCCAGCGGCGTGGATTCACCCAACACGGTCGCCCAGTGGACCGAAGGTGAAACGACGCGGCTGCTGTCCTCGGCCGAACTGCCTGGCCTGTATCTGTTGCGGCCGCGCTTCCTCACCCGTGCCGAAAGCGTGGTCTACCTGCTGCTCAAGGCGGCCTTTCCGCGGCACGAGATATTCGCGCGGATCCGCCTGGCCGATGTGCTGCAGGTCAAGATCGGGCCGCAGGGCATGGAGCGACTGCGCGCCTTTCGCAAGATCGCCAACCAGCACGTCGGCTTCGTGGTGTGCGACCGCGACATGACGATCGTCGCGATCGTCGACGCCAAAGAGCCCGATCAGGTCATCAATCCGCGGGACCAGAAACTCGAAGTGATCAAACAGCGCTGCCTGCAGGCCGCGCAGGTGAAATACCTGTGCGTCTATCCGCCGCAACTCCCGCGCTATCGCGAACTGCGCGAGCAGATCTTGGGACCCGCCGGGGACCTCGTCTAGGGAGCCTCTGCATAAGTATTCACGATCGCGCTGCTTGGGCCCAATGCGGATGGACGCGAGACGGGCGACGCCGGTCGTAGTTGAACCTACGATGCCAAGGAGCACGGCGAAGCAGACGCCGCATTGGGCAGCAGCCCGGAGGGACGGGGCCTTTCGGGCGGTCTGCTTTGTCGCGAGCCTCGCGAAGGGGGCCTACCATTCGCTTCGGCCCGCTTCGCGCATCCCATCCCGAAAGGCTCCCGTCGCAACCGCGAATACTTATGCAGAGGCTCCCTAGGATCCACCGTGTGCCGCTGCCGGCGCGCTCGCGGAAGGCGCATTGCGCCTAAGCGCCAGCCGGGTGCCGGCCACGATTAATACACCACCCGCCAGCATGTTCGCGGTGATCGCCTCGCCCAGGAAGAGCCGCCCCCAAAGCACGCCGAAAAGGGGAATCAGGAACGTCACCGTAAGTGCGCGCGACGGTCCGACATCCGCGATCAGCCGGAAATAGATCAGGTAGGCCAGCGCCGTGCATGCGACGGCGAGCACGACCACGCACACGGCGACCCAGGCGGTGGCCGGCCCCGGTACAACGCTCGCTGGCAGGACGGGCAATAGAATGATCGCGGCGGCAAGCTGACTGCCGCAGGCAAGGGTCAAGCTCGACGCGCGCTGCATCCGCCGCTTGGTGTACACGCCACCCAGCGCGTAGCAGACAGAGGCAGCGAGGCACGCGGCGATCGCGATGACCATGGTGGAGGTGATCGGCTCCGGGCTCCAGCCGACGAGCACCACCACACCTGCCAGGCCCATCACCATACCGGTTGTCTTGCGCGCGTTGAGTGGCTCGCCCAGCCAGAACGCTGCAGCCAGGGCGACAAAAAACGGGGCCGTGGCATTGAGGATTGCGCAAGTCGACGCGGTCAGGAACTGCGCGCCGAAGGCAAACAGCGCGAAGGGCAGCGCTGAATTCACAAGGCCAACCACCGCGAGCCCGCGCCAATGCGTTCGAAGGTCGGGCAAGGCGTGCTGTGCCGCCGCGAACATCAACAGCGCCAGCGCCGCGAGCGCGACGCGCGCAAAGGTGAGCGGAAACGGCCCCAGCACCGGAACGACATAGCGGGTGAACACGAAGGAGCCCCCCCACAATGCAGCTAACACGATCAGCAGGAGGAGCGAGCGCGCCGACATCAGGTCTTCGCCGCGGCGTCCCGTTCGTGATCGAGCAGCTTCTGCTTGCGCCATAGGCCACCACCATACCCGGTCAACGCGCCACCGGCGCCAATCACGCGGTGGCAGGGCACGATGATCGAGAGCCGGTTGTCGCCGTTGGCGCGGCCCACGGCGCGCACCGCCGCGGGCTTTCCGATCTTCGCAGCCAGTTCGCCGTAGGAATTCGTCGCGCCGGCCGGGATTGCCTGCAGCGCCCGCCATACCGTCGCCTGGAACGCCGAGCCGGTCAGCACGACCGGCGTATTGAATTGCAGCCGCGTGCCGTCGAAGTACTCGGCCAGTTCGCGCGCGATTTGCGCCAGCACCGGATGTTCGCCCGGCAGAATGCGCGCGTTCAGCCGCTTTTGCAGGACCTCGAGCGCACGTTCCAGACCGCGCCGGTCGACGAAATCGAGAAGATGCAGTCCACGGTCGTCGGCCAGGGCGAGCATCGAACCCAGCGGAGTCTCGAGCCATCTGGCGTGCAGCACCGTGACGTCACGGGCGCGCGACGGCGCGGTCCCGACGATGCGGGTGAAGGCCTCGCGGAATCCGCTGCCCGATTCGAAGCCCTGGTCCAGTTGCGAATCGATCACGGTTTTTCCTTTCCTGATGTCGGCGAGTGCGAGTCCCATGCGCCGCGCGCGGTGATAGGCCTGGAATGTCATGCCGCAATAGCGTTTGAACTGGCGTCGCGCGGTCGACGCGTCGATGCCGAGTTCGGCGAGTTCGGCGTCGCGATATCGCCGCAGCGGATCGCGCTCCACCGCGACCAGCAGCCGGGCCACCAGCTCAGGCGGCTTGCGGCCGTGGTCCAGGGGTCGGCATTTCATGCAAGGGCGATAGCCGGCATGAAGCGCCTCGGATGGGGCGCCGAAGAACTCGACATTCTCTCGCTTCGGCGTGCGAGCGCGGCACGTCGGCCGGCAGAAGATGCCCGTCGTGCGTACGCCGAGCCAGAACACGCCTTCGTACGTCGGGTCGTGGCGAAGCAGCGCGCGGTACATCGTCGCAGGGGCAGGGAGGCTCGACATGAAGCGGATTCTAGTGCTTCCGCGGAACCCCCACCGCCGGGATTCGGGCAGGCAATTCGACAGGAGCGAAATCGGTCAGTCGAGAGGTAATCCGACGTAATTCTCGGCAAGCGACGTCGCCGCCGCCCGCGAGCCGACGACATAATCGAGTTGCGAGCGCTGCAACTGATGCCCGAACGCGTCGTCACCGGGGAAGCGGTGGAGCATCGAGGTCATCCACCAGGAAAAATGCTCGGCGCGCCAGACGCGCTTCAAGCTGGTCTGCGAATACGCGGCAAGCAGGTCTTCGCGGCGAGACTTGAACAACGCGATCAGCGCGCGGGAAAGGACGTGGACATCGGCCACGGCGAGATTCATGCCCTTGGCGCCGGTAGGCGGAACGATGTGCGCAGAGTCTCCAGCCAGGAACAACCGGCCATGCTGCATCGGTTCGGTGACAAAGCTGCGCATGCCGGTGATGCCCTTCTCCAGCACGGGTCCTTCGTTGAGTTTCCAGCCGTCATCCGTCTCGAGGCGCGTGTGCAGTTCTTTCCAGACCCGGTCGTCGGACCATTGGTCGATGTCCTCGTCGGGCGCGACCTGCAGGTACAGGCGCGTGATCGACGGCGAGCGCATCGAAAAGAGCGCAAAGCCGCGCTCGTGGTACGCATAGATCAACTCTTCGCGCGACGGCGCCGCTTCCGCGAGGATACCGAGCCAGGCAAAGGGGTAACTGCGTTCGAACGCCTTAAGCACGCCGCCTGGCACGGATTGACGGCAGATGCCGTGGAAGCCATCGCAGCCGGCGATTACGTCGCATTGCATTTCGAAGTCGGCGTCTTCGCGCCGAAAGCGGATGCGCGGATTTGTCGATTCGAGGGCATGCACGCTGACGTCGGAGACATCGAACAGCACCTGGCCGCCGGCATCGAGTCGCGCGCGAATGAGATCCTTCACCACTTCCTGCTGGCCGTAGACCGTGATCGCCCGGCCGCCCGTCAATTCTGTCAGATCGATGCGATGGCCGCGGCCGCCAAAGCGCAATTCGATACCGTGATGCAGCAGGCCTTCGCGGCGCAGCCGTTCGCCGACGCCCGATTGCACCAGCAGGTCCACCGCGCCCTGCTCGAGCACGCCCGCCCGCACGCGATGCTCGACGTAGTCGCGGCTGCGGGACTCGACGACTACCGACTCGATGCCCTCTCGATGCAGCAGGTGGGAAAGCAGGAGCCCCGCGGGACCCGCGCCGACGATGCCGACTTGTGTGCGCATGTGCAATGTATTCCCTGTGCCGCGGTGTTCGGGCTAGACGCGTTCGATGATGATGGCGATACCCTGGCCGACACCGATGCACATCGTGCACAGCGCATAGCGTCCGCCGGTACGATGCAATTGATAGAGCGCCGTGGTCACCAGTCGAGCGCCGCTGGCGCCGAGCGGATGGCCGAGCGCAATGGCGCCGCCATTCGGATTGACGTGTGCCGCGTCATCGGGAAGGCCCAGGTCGCGGGTGACGGCCAGCGCCTGCGCCGCAAAGGCCTCGTTCAATTCGATGACATCGATATCCGCGAGCGAAAGTCCCGCCTTGGCGAGCACCTTGCGCGAGGCCGGCGCAGGACCGAAGCCCATGATGCGCGGCGCGACGCCTGCCACTGCTGCTGCAACGACGCGCGCCTTCGGCGTCAGTCCGTGGCGGACAATGGCGTCCTCGGATGCAAGCAGCACCGCGCAGGCGCCGTCGTTGACGCCGGAGGCATTGCCCGCAGTGACCGTGCCGTCGGGGCGCACGATACCTTTCAGCTTGGCGAGCGATTCCACTGTCGTTTCGCGTGGATGCTCGTCGCGGCTCACGACGACCGGATCACCCTTTCTTGCGGGGAGCGTGACCGGAACAATCTCATCGGAAAGGCGACCGGCGGCAATGGCGGCGGCGGCGCGTTGCTGGCTTCTCCATGCAAATGCATCCTGGTCGGCGCGCGATATCTTGAAATCCGTGGCCACGTTCTCGGCGGTTTCGGGCATCGAATCTATGCCGTACTTCACTTTTATGAGCGGGTTGACGAAGCGCCAGCCGATCGTCGTATCCTCGACCTTCGCGGCGCGCGAGAATGCGCTGTCGGCCTTGCCCATGACGAACGGCGCGCGCGACATGCTCTCCACGCCGCCGGCAATCATCAGCGATGTCTCACCGCTCTTGATCGCCCGCGCGGCCATCGCAATGGCATCCATGCTCGATCCGCAGAGGCGATTGACCGTCGTGCCCGGGACCTCGACCGGCAGGCCGGCCAGCAGCAGCGCCATTCGACCGACGTTGCGGTTGTCTTCGCCGGCCTGGTTGGCGCAGCCGTAGATTACGTCATCCACCGCGGACCAGTCGACCTTGGCGTTGCGCTCGATCAGCGCGCGCAACGGGATGGCGCCGAGGTCGTCCGTGCGGACATGGGCGAGGGCGCCGCCGTAGCGGCCAATGGGAGTTCGGATGGCATCGCAAATGAACGCGTTGTGCATGGGGCTTCCTGAGGTTTCCTGGCGACCGTGGCCGCCTGCGACGTTATCTCGTTGACGTTGGTCTTCGAATCATGCCATCGCGAGCGGCACGCCGGTCAGTTTCACAAGTTCTGCAAGCGTCAGTCCATCGACCATTTCCAGCACGCGCAGGCCCTGCACCGTGACGTCGATCACCGCGAGGTCGGTGTAGATCCGGTCGACACACGCGATGCTGGTCAGCGGGTACGTGCATTTTGCGACGATCTTGCTTTCTCCGCTCGTGGTCATATGGTCCATCATCACGAATACCTTCTTGGCGCCGATCGCCAGGTCCATCGCTCCGCCCACGGCGGGAATCGCGTCCGGCGCGCCAGTGTGCCAGTTCGCGAGGTTCCCGTCCGCGGACACCTGGAATGCGCCCAGCACGCAGAAATCGAGGTGCCCGCCGCGCATCATCGCAAAGGAGTCCGCTTGATGGAAATACGCGCCGCCTGTGAGCAGCGTCACCGGCTGCTTGCCCGCGTTGATGAGATCGGCGTCCTCCTCTCCCGGTGGCGGTGCCGGACCCATCCCGAGCAGGCCGTTTTCGCTGTGCAGGAAGATGTCGCGGTCCTTCGGCAGGTGGTTGGCGACCAGCGTGGGGAGACCGATCCCGAGGTTTACGTATGCCCCTTCGGGAATGTCGCGGGCGACGCGGGCGGCGACCTGGTCGGGGCTGTAGCGGTTCACGGTGTTCAATTACGCGGCGGCTTGGGGCTGCGACTGCACGGCGGGCGTATCGATCGCGACCACGCGGTGGACGAATATCCCCGGTGTGATGATGTGTTCCGGATCGAGGCCGCCCAGGGGGACCACTTCGCGTACCTGGACGATCGTGCACTTGGCCGCGCTGGCCATGATCGGCCCGAAGTTGCGCGCGGTCTTTCGGTATGTCAAGTTGCCCCACCGGTCGCCACGATCGGCCCTGATCAGCGCGTAATCGGCGTGGATTGGATACTCGAGGACGTGGCTGCGGCCGTCGATGACGCGCGTTTCCTTGCCCTCAGCCAGCAGCGTTCCGTAGCCGGTCGGCGTGAAGAACGCGCCGATGCCCGCACCCGCGGCGCGGATCCGCTCGGCCAGGTTGCCCTGCGGCACCAGCTCCAGCTCGATTTCGCCGGCGCGGAACAGGGCGTCGAAAACATAGGAGTCCGTCTGCCGCGGAAACGAGCAGATGATCTTGCGCACGCGCTTCGTCTTGAGCAGCGCCGCGACGCCGATGTCGGCGTTGCCCGCATTGTTGTTGACGATGGTGAGCTCGCGCGCGCCCTGATTGATGAGTGCGGTGATCAGCTCCGACGGCATGCCCGCCGCGCCGAAGCCGCCGATCATGACGGTGGCGCCGTCGTGGATTCCGGCGACGGCTGCGGCCGGCGTGGGAACGGTCTTGTCGATCATGCGCGAATCTGCGGCGCGCTCAGGCGCTCTTCTTTTGCGCGTGCCCGCCGAGGAACAGCCGGTTGAGGTCGGGATCCTTCAGCAACTCGCTCGCCGGGCGGTCGAGCGCCAGACGGCCCATCTCGAGTACCAATGCACGGTTCGAGTACTTGAGCGCGGTACGGACGTTCTGCTCGACCATCAGGACGGTCGTGCCGCCATCAGCCAGTCCGCGCAGCAATGCCATCACTTCCTGCACCAGCTTTGGCGACAATCCGATCGACGGTTCGTCGATCAGAATCACGCGTGGACGCAACAACAATGCGCGGCCGACTTCGAGCTGTTTCTGCTCGCCACCCGACATGGTCGAGGCCTGATTGTCGAGACGCTCCCGGATGCGCGGAAAGCGCGTCAGGACCTCCTCGATGCGGCCGCCCAATTCACCGCGCGGAAGGGTGATGCCACCCAATTCCAGGTTGTGCCGCACCGACAGCGACCCGAACAGGTTCCGGCCCTGCGGAACGAATACGATGCCGTCGGCAAGCAGTTCGCGCTGCGACTTGCCGTTGATGCGGTTGCCTTCGAAGCGAACCTCTCCGGAACGCGGTACCAGCATGCCGAACAATGTCTTCAGGACCGTCGACTTGCCGGCGCCGTTGGGCCCGATCAGAAGCGTGATCTCGCCGCGACGCGCGTCCAGCGTGGTTTCGTTCAGGATTGTCAGGCTCGGCGAATACCCGGCAACGACACGGTCGAATTCGATGATCTTGTTGGTGGTCACGATCGCCTCCGGCTCAGTTGCCAACTCAGTTACCCAAATACGCTTCGAGCACCTGCGGGTTCGACTGGACGGTAGCCGGCGGTCCTTCCGAGAGCACCTTGCCTTCGACCATGCAGATGACGTGCGGGCAGAGCTTCATGATGAAGTCCATGTTGTGTTCGATCACGACGAAACTGCCGCCCTGCACCTTGTTCAGCTCGACCAGCAGTTCACGCAACTGGTCGACCAGGCTGGGGTTGACACCGGCGCACGGCTCATCGAGCAAAACCAGCCGCGGCGCCGGCATGAACGCCATCGCGATGTCGATCAGCTTCTGCTGCCCGTACGAAAGGCTGCCGGCCGGCAGGTCGGCGACGTGCTGGAGGCGAAACAGCTCGATCATCTTGTCCGCGTGTTCGCCCAGCCCCGCATCAGGCTTGGCCAGCAGGCGCGAAAGCAGTGTGCCCTTGAATTCCTGAGCCGCCGCAATAAGGTTGTCGCGGACCGACAGTTTGACGAATACCTGCAGCGTCTGAAATGTCCGTCCTACGCCGCGGCGGGACAATTCCAGCGGCGACTTGCCGGTGATGTCCTCGTCGCAAAACGCGACGCTGCCGGATGTCGGCTTGATCTGCCCCAGGATGCTGTTGAACAGCGTGGTCTTGCCGGAACCATTGGGACCGATCACGCCGACGATTTCGCCGGGACCGACGTCGAAGCTGACGCCGTCGACTGCCTTGATCGCCCCATATGCCTTGCGCACGTCCTTGACCTGGAGAAAGGCAGTCATAGGACCCCCACGCTTGCGGCCAAGGCAACTGAGGCCGCTGTGCTGCCCCCGGAGGGGGAGCATTTCCGTGCGGCCTCCGTGCGCTCACGAGAACTCCGCAACAATTCCGCGTCGGCCGCCATCCGCACTCGCGGACGCGCGCTGCGCGCCTGGGCTTTGCCCCGCTCGTACGGACGTCCTCGGGACGGCCCGGCGGCGCTCAAACGTAACCCCCACGCTTGCGGCCAAGACAACTGAGGCGCTGCGCTGCCCCCGGAGGGGGAGCAATTCCGTGCGGCCTCCGTGCGCTCACGAGAACTCCGCAACAATTCCGCGTCGGCCGCCATCCGCACTCGCGGACGCGCGCTGCGCGCCTGGGCTTCGCCCCGCTCGTACGGACGTCCTCGGGACGGCCCGGCGGCGCTCATTTCGCGGCTCCCTTGGCCTTGAAGCGGTCGCCGAACGAGAGGATGCCGCCGGGCAGCCAGATCATAAGTGCGATGACGGCGATGCCGAAGAACGCCAGATACCACTTCTGCATGAACTTCAGCCATTCCACGCTGGACGATCGCAGCAATTCCGGCAGCAGGATGATGATGATCGTGCCGACTACCGGTCCCATGAAGCGCCCCGAACCGCCGACGATGACGGCGAGCAACATCATGAGCGACGTCGAGAAGTGGAACGGCCCCGGCTCGATGAATTCCACCAGCGATGCGTAATAGACGCCGCCGATGCCGGCGCACGCGGCACCGATGGCAAAGGCCAGAAGCGTGTAGGCCGTGATGTTGACACCGAGGCTTTCGGCGCGGATCGGATTGTCGCGAAGGGCCGCAAAGGCCCGGCCCCACGGGGACCGTAGCAGCCACCATAGAAGCGAGGCGAGCACGATCAGCGAGACGAAGGTGAAATAGAAGAACGCGAGGTGGCCATCGGTCGAAATGCCGAAGACGCTCGGGCGAGGAATGCCGGAGATCCCGAACGTGCCGCCGGTGATTTTCTCCTCGTTGCGCATCACCAGAAACACGAGGACGTTGAAGCCGAGCGTGGCGAACGCGAGGTAGTGGTGCTGAACGCGCAGTGCCGGGAAGCCCAGAATCAGACCGATGGCGAAGCAGGCTACGCCGGCGATCGGCAGCACGATGAAGATCGGCCAGCCCATCTTGAGGAGGATCGCTGCGTGGTAGGCGCCGATACCGAAGAACGCCGCCTGACCCAGCGACATCTGTCCCGCGTAGCCGACCGTGAGGTTCAGGCCGAACGTGGCCATCAGGTAGACGCAGGTCAGCGTGAGCAGGTAGACGTCACTGCGCTTCGCGAAGGCGGCGGCGATGGCGATGATCACCAGACCGGCGGCCAACAACAGGGATTTGCGCCTGGTGTTCATACTTTGCGCTCCTCGGTCTTGCCCAGCAGTCCTTCGGGCCGGAACAGGATCACCGCGAGAAAGAGGACCAGCGCCACGCCCTCCTTGTACGCCGGAGAGACATAGAAGCCGACGACGTTTTCGAGAATGCCGATGAGCACGCCGCCCAGCAGCGCGCCGCGTGTCTGGTTGAAACCGCCGATGATCGCTGCAAAGAATGCCTTCTGTCCGATCGAGTCACCCATGTCGAATTTGGCCAGATAGGTGGGCGTCACCAACAGTGCCGCGACCACTGCGAGCACCGCGTTGATCAGGAATACGTAGAGGACCATGCGCTTGACGTCGATGCCGAGCACCTTGGCTGCATCGGTGTTCTGCGCGACTGCCTGCATCGCACGGCCGGTGACCGTCTTGTTGAGGAAGCCCTGCAGGAAAAAGACGATCAGGCCGGCCATGACCAGCGTGCCGACGTCCGCATACGAAATGTTGATTCCGGCAAGCGCGAACTGGCCGTCGGGGAACGGGCTCGGGAACGGATGCGCCTCGGCGCTATAACCCGCGCGCACCATCGACTTGACTGCGATCGAAACACCCAGGGTGGCGATCACCAGGGGAATCACGCCATGCTTGATCAGCGGATCCACGATGACGCGCTTGAAGCCGTAACCGAGGATCAGCATCGACATCACGCAAGTCAGCAGGAACGCGAGCCACATCGGCGCGCCCATCGCCATGAAGAACAGCATGCCGAAGGCGGGGAGCATCACGAATTCGCCCTGCGCGAAATTGATGACGCCCGCCGCCTGCCACAGCAGCGTGAAGCCCAGCGCCGCAAGCGCGTAAATCGCGCCGGTCGCCGTGCCGGAAAAGACGAGCTGGATGAAGTCACCCATCACGGGCCCCCTTCGTGGCCGACGGGCCACCCGAACGCCCCTCTATGCAGGGGCGCCGGGCACGGTCCGTGCCGTGTCGATGCGGTGGTGGGTCTACTTCGCCGATGCAGGCGGCAGTGTGTCGGTTACGACCTGCTTGCCGTTGACGACCTTGACCAGGAAGCTCTCGCGGTCGAGGTCGCCATTGTCGTCGAACGTCACGTCGAGCAGCACTCCCGGGTTCTCCTTCGCGGAGATCTTGGCACCGTGCAGCGACTTGGCGAGCAGCTTGGAATCGACCTTGCCGTTCTTCTCGGTCAGGGCCTTGACGACGTACATGGCGCTGTAGCCCTTCATGCCGTTGTGGTCGCTCTTGTACTTGTATTCCTTCTGGAACTTGTCGTCGAAGGCCCTGATCGCCGGCTGCGGCGCGTCGACGGTGAGCCCGACGTGCGCGATGACGCCGTTGGCGGCGTCGCCAGCCAGTTCGATCACCTTCTGCCCCGTCAGCGTGGTCTCGCCGACGATCGGCTTGTCGTAGCCCTGCTTCTTCAGCTCGCGCAGCGCGCGCGCCGACTCTTCCTCGTTGGTGTAGACGAACAGCGCGTCCGCGTTGGACTGCTTCGCCTTCAGCACGGCGCCGGAAAAATCGACCTGCCCCGGATCGGTGGAGATGTCCGCCGCCACCTTGATGCCCTGCGCGTCCAGCGCCTTGATCATCACGTCGCGGCCACCCTTGCCGAAATCGTTGTTGCCGTAGATGATCGCGACCGACTTGGCCTTCAGCGTGTCCTTGATGTAGCGCACCAGCTTCGGCATGGCCGTGGACTGCGTGAACGACGTGCGGAAGATGTACGGGTTGCCCTGCTGCGTGATGTTGGCCGCCTCGCCGCCAGTGAAGTTGGTGACTTCGGCTTTCTTGGTTTCCGCCATGCTGACGATGATTGAGCCGGAAAACACCGGGCCCATCACGACATAGGCGCCGTCATCGACCGCTTTCTGCGACAGCGCCTTCGCAACGCCCGGGTTGGTCTGCGTGTCCAGTGATTGCAGGTCGATCTTGCGGCCAAGGATGCCGCCGCCGACGTTGATTTCCTTGACCGCCAATTTGACGCCGTTGTCGAAGTTGGTGCCGGCCGTGGCGCCGCCGCCTGACAATTCGACGATATCGACGATCTTGATTGGGCCGGATTGCGCGGCAACGGCAAAAGGAACGATCAGCGCCAAAGCAGCGGCTAGCGTCCGGATGGGTCGATTCATGATGATTCCTCCATTGAATACTTGTTTGAACTCGCAATGCCAGGCCCGCAGCCCACTGTTGCCGCCATCGTTCGCCGCCTGCAGCCGATGTCGTCCAACCCTTGGCCGCTGCCGTCCAAAGTCGCTCGCGCGGTTGTGGTCGTGTTCGATTGCCGCTTATTTGTGCGATCAACGAACGGTAGGCTAGACTCGGGCCAAAAGGCCGTCAAGGGCGGCTATCGAAATATTGTGCGCTAATCGCCCATAAGTTATTATTTTCGCTGTTGTCACGCATTCTGGGGACCCACTCGATATGCAATCCGTCCCCGAATCCCTGATCGTCAAGCCCGGTTCCCGCGCAAACGCGTCCGCAGGTGGCAAGCGACCGGCAACGGTTTCCGGTGGCGGCGAAACCGCGCGCACCGAACGCTCCATTACCGCGGCGGAACGCATCGACGCATGGACCGGCGACCCAAATTTCATGACCTCCCTGGCGCGCGGCATCGCCGTCATACGCCCGCACGATTCCGACGCCGCACAAGGTTTGGCGCGAACTGGATGGAATCCGGCGCGCGGGCTACGCAATCGTGGATCAGGAGCTGGAGTGCGGACTGCGCTCGATTGCCGTTCCGGTCCGCGACCACGTGGGCAGGGTCGTCGCGGCAATGACCATCGGGACCCACGCATCAAGGGTGTCGCTCGCGGAAATGGAAACGACATTGCTGCGCGAACTCGAGGCCACGGCGAATGAACCGGGCTCGTCGCCGATGGCGTGACCGCCTTCCGGAACGACACCTGGGGAGTCTCCCGAGAGGCTGGTATTCGGCCCCGGATTCACTTCATGAAATTGAGGTAGGCCCAGAGCAGGATCAACGCGCCGACGATCGACAAGACGATTCCGGCGGGATGGAACTGGCCGTCCGGCTTCCTGAATAGAAGGCTGCCGATCACTCCGCCGACCAGCGAGCCGCCGATGCCCAGCAGCGTGGTCATCCAGAATCCAAGCGCAACGGCGCCAGGGTAGAAGAAGCGCGCGAGAAGGCCGACCACGAATCCGACCACGATCATCCAGACGATGCCCATGATTCCCATTGCATTCCTCCCGGCAGGTTTTGTCACAATTGAACGCGGCGACGTCCGCATCCGTGCCGGGATCATGCTAGCACGGTGGAACTGTAAGTGGCCGCTGCACGGGAGCGACGAATGCTGATGAGAGGCACGCGAAATTTTCGCCGTCCGCCGGTTATAGCTGGCGCTATCTTTGCGGCCGGACTGGCATGGGCTGCGTCAACATCGGCGGCTGCGCCCGCGACCTGCCACGTCGTCAGCGGACCGCGTACCCTCCCGCTGGTCGAATTGTTCACGTCCGAGGGCTGCGACAGTTGTCCTCCGGCCGACCGCTGGCTGTCGGCTCAGTTTCCTCCCCGGTTACCGGCCGCAGTGGCGGGACAGCCCGCGCTGGCATTGGCGTATCACGTCGACTATTGGGACAGGCTGGGGTGGCGCGATCGCTTTGCCTCGGCGCAGTTCACGCAACGGCAATACGGCGAAATGAGCGCCAGTGGTGCCACGTTCGTCTATACACCACAGGTCGTCGTCCAGGGCCACGATGTGCCGGGGTGGAATCGCGGCCAGGTTGCCGACGCGTTGGCGACGGCCGAGCGCCGCCCACCTCGGGCCGCCATCGCACTCGACGTCACGCCGGGGACAAATGCGCTGCAGCTCCGCGTCACCGCCACCATTCCGGACCCGGCATTGCGGACGAGTGCCGTGCTGTGGATCGCCTATAAGGACAGCGGACACGTCACGGAGGTCGCTGCCGGAGAAAACCGCGGAGCAAAGCTTCGCCATGACCACGTCGTGCGTTCGCTGCATGGTCCATATCCGGTTGACGCCGCTGGCTCCGGCACGGCGGCGTTGACGCAGAAGCTGCCGACGGATGCCGGTTCGGCGCCCGAGGTCGTGGCGTTTGTGCAGGACACGAAGAACGGCGACATCCTGCAGGCTCTCGCATCGTCCGAATGCCGGTAAGACCGTTCGAATTTGCCTGAATATTGCGATCGAGCTGCAACGCTCAGCAATTCCGACACCGATTGTTGCGGCCTGTGGTATCCGATCATCGTTGGCTTCATGATCGGTGGGCATAGGCTTCCGGTAGTTGCGCGACAACAAGTAAGTCGATCTGCACTCCGAACGCATGCTGCAGTCAATCCGCAACTGGCGCGGGTGCCCATGCGCGCCGTGTAAGCGCCCTGTATGCCGAAAGGTAACGGGGCGTTTCCGTTTTTCATTTCCGGATGCAATTGCGGGACAATGCGCGACTTGCATTGGAATGTCGGGCAAAGGAAGTGTCATGATCGGGAAGACGAACCGCTGGCTGAAGCAGTTGGGCCCCGGGCTCATCACGGGTGCGGCGGACGATGATCCATCGGGTATTGCGACGTACTCGCAGGCCGGCGCCCAGTTCGGATACCAGCTAGCCTGGACGCTCGTGCTGACCTATCCGCTGATGGTCGGCATCCAGATGGTGAGTGCGCGCATGGGGCGCGTCACCGGACACGGTCTCGCGTCCATCATCCGCCGCCACTTTCCGCGACCGGTGCTGTACGCCATCGTGGCCATGCTCGTCGTCGCGAACACGATCAACATCGCGGCGGACATTGCTGCAATGGGCGAAGCGCTGCGGCTGGTAGCCGGTGGCCCAATGCTCGTCTATGCCATTGTCTTCGGCGTCCTATGCCTCGGCCTGCAGGTATTTCTGCGCTACCAGGTCTACGTCCGTTACCTGAAATGGCTGACGCTGGCGCTGCTCGCGTACGTTGCCGTGGTGTTCATGATTGCCGTCCCGTGGCGGGAGGTCGTCAAGGGACTGCTTTGGCCCAGGGTCACGCTCAACGCGCAGGCGCTGACGGTCATTGTTGCGGTATTCGGCACGACAATCAGCCCCTACCTGTTCTTCTGGCAGGCGGCGCAGGAAGTCGAGGAGCTCAACGCGGATCCGGTCGCCACGGCACTGTTGCTCGATCCTGCGGACGCGCGTCGGCACCTGCACCGGATCAAGATCGATACGTATTTCGGGATGGGATTCTCCAACCTGATCGCGCTGTTCATCATAATCAGCTGCGCGGCGACGCTGCACAGGAATGGGATCACCGACATCGCGACGTCGGCGCAGGCCGCGGAGGCGCTGCGGCCGCTCGCAGGCGATGCAGCCTTTCTGCTGTTCAGCCTGGGGATCATCGGCACCGGGATGCTCGCCGTCCCGGTGCTCGCCGGTTCGGCCGCATATGCGGTCGCGGAGGCCTTTGAATGGAAGAGCGGACTGGACCTGAAGCTGCTCGAGGCGCGCGAGTTCTACGGCATCATCGCATTGGCCACGCTGGGTGGCGTCCTGCTCGATTTCACGCCGATCGACCCGATCAAGGCGCTGTTCTGGAGCGCGGTGATCAACGGGGTCATCGCCGTGCCGATCATGGTCGTCATGATGCTGCTGGCCGACGACCCGAGGGTGATGGGAGCCTTCACCGTGACCCGCCGCCTGAAGGCGCTGGGCTGGCTGGCGACCTGGACGATGGCCGCCGCGGTCGTCGCGATGTTCGTGGCAGGAGGATAGCAGCGGAGGACGAGCTGGGCGTCAGCGGCCCCCTGGCGCTTGGTCGCCGTGAGTGATCTTTTCCTCACCTTCGCGGTACGGGAACCGCGTATGCCCGTAGCGGATCACCAGCACCGCGATCGTCAACAGCAGAATGGCCGCCGACACGGCGAGCATGCGCAGCTCGGTCAGGTCCTTGATGTCAAGGATGATGTAGCGCGCCATCGCGACCATCGCGATGTACAGCGGAAACCGCACGGGAAGCTGACCCGAGTTGAAGTACTGCCCGATCATCGCCAGGACCTCGAGGTACAGGAACATCAGCAGCAGATCGGCCAGCGTGACCCGCCCCGCGCGGACCATCCCGACGATTTCCTCGCCCATCGCAAAGGTGGTTGCGAACCCGATGACGACCAGGCCCACGTATTCGACGAGGGTTAGCCCGCGCTGGAAGACTCGGTGAATGCGCTTCCACTCCGGCAGATTCGGCACCATCGCGATCCTCGGGGAATTGTTGCGGTCACCACGCGGCGACCGCCTAAGGATCAGCGGACGACCTGCGCCAACTCGCCCGACCTGTATTTCGTCGCGATTGCCGCGAGCGGAATGGGCTTGATCTTTCCCGCCATGCCGGCGCAGCCGAACTGTTGGTAACGTTCCACGCAAATGGCCTTCGCTGCCAGCATGGCCGGCTTCAGGTAGTCGCGCGGATCGAACTTCGCGGGATTTTCGTGCAGGTATTTGCGAATTGCCGCAGTCATGGCCAGCCGGATATCGGTATCGATGTTGATCTTCCGCACGCCGTGCTTGATGCCCTCCTGGATCTCCTCGACCGGGACACCATAGGTTTCCTTCATGTCGCCGCCATAGGCGCGGATGTCCGCCAGGAGATTCTGCGGCACCGACGAGCTGCCATGCATTACGAGATGCGTGTTCGGGATGCGCGCGTGGATCGCCTTGATGCGGTCGATCGCGAGAATGTCGCCGGTGGGCTTGCGTGTGAACTTGTAGGCGCCGTGCGACGTGCCGATCGCGATGGCCAGCGCGTCGAGCTGCGTGGACTGCACGAAGTCGGCGGCTTCGTCCGGGTCGGTCAGCAGCATCTCGCGCGTCATCGTGGCTTCGGCGCCGTGACCATCCTCCTTGTCGCCCTTCATCGTTTCGAGCGAGCCCAGGCAGCCGAGTTCACCTTCGACGGTAACGCCGATCGCGTGCGCCATCGCGACGACCTTCTTCGTGACGTCGACGTTGTACGCATAGTCGGCGATGGATTTTCCGTCTTCCTTGAGCGATCCATCCATCATCACCGAGGAAAATCCGAGATTCATCGCGGACTGGCATACCGCGGGCGATTGGCCATGGTCCTGGTGCATTACCACCGGGATATTGGGGTAGCTCTCGACGGCTGCCTCGATCAGGTGACGCAGGAAGATCTCGCCCGCGTATTTTCGCGCGCCGGCGGAGGCCTGCATGATCACCGGGCTGCCGGTTTCCGCGGCGGCGGCCATGATCGCCTGCACCTGTTCCAGATTATTGACGTTGAAGGCGGGCAAACCGTACCCATGATCGGCCGCATGATCGAGCAATTGACGCATGGACACGAGTGCCATCGGAGACTCCTTGAATGTGCGAGGGTGCAGAGAATAAAAATTTTACACGAATCAGAACAGCCCCATGCCGCTGGCGGCGGCGCCGGCGATCGTGGACGCAACGGACAGCAGCAGCATCGAAATGCCCACGAATTCGGCCTGTTCGCCGCGGCGCACGTGCAGCACCTCGCTGGCGCCGAGCCAGAACAGGAACAGCGAATGCACGAGGGCCACGACGCCGATGATCGCCATGACCGGCAGCAACAGCGTGGCACCGGCAAGCATCACCGGCACCGCACCGAACGTTGCCACTTTGAGCGCGTCCCGGTAATTGCGCGAACTGTCGTACATCGGCGCGATCAGCACGAAAATGCCCGCGAGCGCGAACACCGACAGAATCGATGCGAACAGTGTCGTGGCGCCCGCGGCCAGGATCTCCTGCGCCGGAACCCGGTACCCGTGACGCGCGTCCCACTTGGCATCGAACAGTGTCATGCCGACCACCGTGGCGACGGGCGCCAGCAACGACAGCGGCAGAATATATCGCCGGATCAGGACTCCGAACGCGGTGTCCTCGTGCGCGATGCGGCCCCATTCGTCCCGGGGTTGGAACACGATGCGAAATATGCGGCGAAGCGCTTCCACCAACGCAGTATATTCCCGCAGCATGTACCCGGCGGTCGGGGAGGTATCCGCGGCGCGGCCGGATGCGCAGGCGCCATCAGCAAGGCGCGCTATGATTCGGCTTTCGCGGCATTCCCGAAGGATGGCGAAGCGATGCGGCAGTTCCTTGGCATGATTCAGTTGGTGGTTTCCATAGCGATGATGGGACTGATCGGACAGGGGATTCTGTACGTCCTGGCCGGCGAGAACCGCGAAAGGAATGTCTTCTACCAGATTCTCCGGATCGTTCCGTCGCCGTTCGTGAAGCTCTTCCGTCTCATCACGCCACGCATCTTCGCGGACCGCCTGATTCCGTTCGCCACGTTCTGCGGCCTGGCATCGATCTTCCTGTGGCTCGCGTTCGAGATTCCGAGAACCGCTTCGTGAGCGCGCTGAAACGCCGGTGCTGGATCGAACTCGGCAAATGGTGTCAACGATTCAATCGCACGGAAACAGCGCTCAAATACTATGAACTCGCGCTGACATTGCAGCCCGACGACCCGAAAGTAATGGCTAGCGTCGGCTTCGAACTCGCGCAAGCCGGCCGCAAGCGGGAGGCGCTGGCCCGCTTCGATCGGGTGGTTGCGCTGGCGCCCGACTGGGCCGAAGCCCACTTCGACCGCGGTTTCCTCCTCCAGGAATTGAACGACCCGGAAGCGGCCATCGCCGCGTTCGACCGCGCGATCGCGCTCAATCCCAAGCACGATCGCGCGCTGTACGGCAAGGCGCTTTCGCTGATCGGTTTGAAACGCAGGGACGAGGCGGTCAAGCCGCTCGAAATGAACACCAAGCTGCAACCGATGAGCCCGTATGGCTGGTACCAGCTTGCCCGGGTGCAGTTCGATCGGGGCAAGTCGGAGAAGACGCAGGCGATAATCGACCACTTGGCGACATTCGAGCCGAAGGTGGCGGCGCAGCTTGCGCGCGAGACAGGCCTGGTCGCGCCTCCCCGGCTCTGACTTCGGCACTGTTTACCACAAAACTGTCTGAAATACGGCCCGGATCGCTCCAATGGGCTTGTTGCATCGGAAAAAAGCTGTTTATACTCCGGGCACTTTAGCCGTCGCGTAGAAACGGCCAGTACGGTCAGGACCCGACAAGAGCGTTGCGACCGGCGGATTTTCGGGAAGTTCGGCAACAGCCGTTGCCATCAAGGAGGAGCCTCTCATGCAGTTGACCCAGCAGCAGCACGAATACTGGAGCAAGAATCTCCGTATCACCGCCGTCCTGCTTTTCGTCTGGTTTGTGGTGACGTTCGTCATGGGTTTCTACGCCCGCGAGTTGAACCAGATCAATTTCTTCGGCTGGCCACTGGCGTTCTACATGTCCGCGCAGGGATCGCTGATCATTTATGTGGTGATCATCTGGTATTACGCGCGCTACATGAACAACCTGGACCGCGTCTACGATGTGCATGAAGGGGAGGACGACTGATGGCTACGCCAGCGACCGGCACGGGGGGCGTGTTCAGCGCCGGCTCCAACAAGGCATTCAAATCCCAGCTCAAGAAGGTGTACACCTGGTACACGGGCGGTTTCATCCTGTTTGTAATTGCCTTGGCGATCGCCGAGCAAATGGGGCTGCCCAGAGTCTGGATCGGCTATATCTTCCTGTTCGCCACCGTGGGCCTCTACGCCGGCATCGGCGTGATGAGCCGGACGTCGGATGCCGCCGAGTACTATGTGGCCGGCCGCCGGGTGCCCGCGCTGTTCAACGGCATGGCGACGGGTGCCGACTGGATGTCCGCGGCATCGTTCATCGGCATGGCGGGGTCGCTCTACCTGCTGGGCTTCAACGGCCTGGCGTTCATCCTGGGGTGGACCGGCGGCTATTGCCTGGTGGCGCTGTTTCTCGCGCCCTACCTGCGCAAATTCGGCCAGTTCACGATCCCCGATTTTCTCGGGGCGCGATATGGCGGGAACATCCCGCGCTTTGTCGGCATCTGCGCGGCGATTCTTTGCTCGTTCACCTATGTCGTGGCGCAAATCTACGGCGTGGGTCTGATCACAACGCGCCTCACCGGCGTAACGTTCGAAATCGGGGTGTTCCTCGGGCTCGGCGGAATTCTTGTCTGTTCGTTCCTGGGGGGCATGCGCGCGGTGACATGGACGCAGGTGGCCCAGTACATCATCCTGATCGTCGCCTACATGATTCCGGTCGTCTGGCTGTCGGTGAAGATCACAGGCGTTCCGGTGCCGCAAGCCGTTTACGGCAAGGTGCTGGAAAAAGTCACCGCCCGTGAGGCCGACCTGATCAAGGATCCGAAGGAGATTCAGGTCCGCGACATCTTCAAAGACAGGGCCGCCGCGGCGGCTGCGAAGCTGAAGGATGTCGACAAGGCCTACGCCGAAGGCAAGGCGGCGGCCGTAGCCGCAGTGGACAAGGCGAAGGCGGAAAACGCCGCGCCCGAGGTGCTCGATGCAGCGGTGAAAATCCTGGGAGGCTTTCCGGTGGACGTCAATGCCGCCAAGTCGCTCTGGACCAGGGAGGCGGCGCTGGCCGCGCGGGCAGCACCGCCCATCCGGCACGCCGAGGCATTCCCAGGCAAGGATGACGCGGCGCGCGATGTGTCGCGGCGAAATTTCCTCGCTCTCGTCTTTTGCCTGATGGTGGGTACGGCCGCATTGCCGCATATCCTGATGCGGTATTACACGACACCTTCGGTGCGCCAGGCCCGCGAGTCGGTGTTCTGGTCGCTGTTCTTCATCTTCCTGCTCTACTTCACCGCGCCGGCCCTGGCCGTGCTCGCCAAGTTCGACGTCTACACGTTTCTGGTCGGCTCGGAGTTCGCCAAGTTGCCGCAGTGGGTGGCCTCATGGCAAAAGGTGGATCCAGGACTGTTGTCGATCGTCGACGTCAACAAGGACGGCATCGTGCAGCTGGCTGAGATCGCGATCGGCGGCGACATCATCGTGCTGGCCACACCCGAGATCGCCGGTCTTCCCTATGTGATATCGGGATTGGTGGCGGCAGGCGGTCTGGCCGCGGCGCTATCGACCGCGGACGGATTGCTGCTGACGATTGCCAACGCGCTGTCGCACGACTTCTACTACAAGATGCTCGATCCGAATGCGTCCACGGCGCGCCGCGTGACCATTTCCAAGGTCCTGCTGCTGGTCGTGGCGTTGGTCGCCGCCTGGGTGGCGTCACAGAAACCGGCGGACATCCTTTTCCTTGTATCGGCGGCGTTTTCCCTCGCGGCGGCGGCATTCTTCCCCGCGCTGACGCTGGGTATCTTCTGGAAACGCGCCAACAAGTGGGGGGCCACGTTGGGCATGCTCGCCGGATTGGGCATCACGTTCTACTACATGGCGACGACCCAGCCGTGGTTGCGCGGCGTGTTCGGCGTGACCAGTCCGATCGCCGACCACATCTGGTGGGGCATCCAGGCCATCTCGGCCGGGCTGTGGGGCGTGCCTCTCGGGTTCGTCGTGATCATCATTGTCAGCCTGCTGACGCCGGCGCCGAATCGCGAGGTGCAGGAATTAGTCGAGCATGTCCGGTATCCGAATCTAACGGGAGACACGGTCAAGTCTCTTGGAGCCTGAGCCGTAGTTTGTTCCGGCGAATCCGGAAAGGCAGAAGGCCCGCAGCGATGCGGGCCTTCTTCTTTGGGTCAAGGATTGAGAATTCGGATGAACTGGAATTCGGACCCGATGAATTTGCCCGACTTTGGATCTTCCGGAGCACAACCACGGTCTTCTCGTCCGCCTTGTTCTGGTTGTCGGCGCCGAAAGTCTTCTTGTTGTAGACTCAGCGCGGCGCGTTCGGGTCGCTGGTACCGATCCGGTCCGGCTTGCCGATCTTGTTTGCGATCCATTCCTCGGTGGCGTCGTTCACATAGCCCTGGAAAATGCCACTCTGATGGCCGCCACCGCTCGCTGTCAACGCGACTGCGGTGACGAGCGCCATCAGAACCGCCCTGTTCCTCCCTGCCATCTATGTTCTCCTCGGACGCCGGCACGGATGCGCCACGCCCGGTCAACGGAATATGCAAGAATTTCCGGGCAACGCGCGCACAGGCGCCGGACGTCCCAGAGCGGCGCCGCGAGCTTCAGTCGTTGGAGCTTCCCAGCCAGCGGTGCTGCTGCGATAACCGGACGAGACCGGCGAAGCCGGAAATCCGTTGCGCTGCAGCGAGCGCGCGCAGGCGCAGCAGCAACTCGGCGGTTGCCAGGGCATCGCCCGCCGCATTGTGTCGAGCAACGACATCGATGTCGAAAACGGTGAGCCAGTCGTCAAGGCTGCGTTTGCCGCGACGGTGGCTTTCCGGGACCAGGGCCGCCGCCAGCTGCGCCAGGTCGAGCCAGCGCGGCAATGGCAACGGCACGCCGGCGGTCCGCGCACATTGCGCCAGCGCAACCTGGTCGAATCCGCAGTGAAAGCCCGCGCAGGGCGCGTCCGCAACAAACGAGTAGAATGCATCAAGGGCCTCCGGCGCCAGGATGCCCGAACTCTGCGCGTCGTGGCCGATGCCGTGGATGTCGACATTGTCGTTGTCACCGGCTGCCTCGGAGCGCAACACGACCTCGAAACTGTCGTCAAGACGAATCCCCGCACCGTCGACGCTCACGGCGCCGATTGCGAGCAGGCGGTCGTTGACTGGATCGAGCCCGCTCGTCTCCGTGTCGAGGACGACCCATCGTTCGTCCACAGCGCGCGCCGTCTTCGCATCGGGATGCATCCACTCGCGCATCCATCGGGCGAACATCACGGATAATCCACTTCGAGGCGCTGCTGCAGTTTGCGCACCTGCCGCAATGCCTCCTTAAGGATGCGCCGATCGAGATCGGACACGCTGGCGAGCGGCAGGAGATTGGGATTGGCGGACGGGGGGAGGTTCCCCGCAGCGCGCCGATGCTGGGTGCGCAACCGCAGCAGCTGCAGGTAGCCGAACGCGTCACACCAGCTGCGAATGTCGCCCTCTGCGATGCCCATTCGGTTGCCTGCCTGCTGCAGGCGCTCGATGGTACCGGTCGCGACAACGCCTGTGGCCAATGCGAAAATGCGCGCTCCGTCGGTGAGCGGCATGCTGCCGGAGATCTTGAGGTCGATGCCTTCCGCGCCGCTCGCATCCTCGGCAGTCTTCAGCTCGCCACGCCAGGACAGCGGCGGACGATTGCGCAACGCGTTGTCGCTCATCTGCTTCAAGAACCGCCGATTGGCCTTTGCCCGGATCGCGATGTCGTCCCGCAGCATTTGCGCAAGTTCGGCGCATCCCCACAGCGAACGGAAGTCGAAGAAAATGTTCGCAGCGAGCAGGCTGTCCGGATCGCCACGGTCGATCCATTGCGCGAAGTCTGCGGACCACTCGGGCAGCGAAAGGCACCATTGCGGATTCATGGCCATCACGTCGCCCTTGCACAGCGGGTACCCGCAGCGATCCAACGCTTCGTTGATCGCGCGGGCGATTGGCAGAAGGCGCTCGCGGGTGCTCGCGTTCGATTGAGTCGAATCATTGGCCACGAAGATGATGCCGTTGTCCTGATCGGTGGCTATCGTCTGCTCGCCCCGGCCCTCCGAACCCATGCCGAGCCAGCAGACGCCCAGGTCCGACAAATCGAAATCGGCTGCGGTGAATTCGAGCGCGCGCAGCGTCAATTGGTCGTTCAGGCTGGAAATCATCCGGGTCAGAGGTCCACTTGCGACGCCCTGTGCGACCAGCGCGTGGGAGAGCCCGCGGATGTCCGCGGCGCACTGCTGAAGAGCGGACGGATCCCTGGCGCGACGCAGCGCCGACGAAATCTCGCGTACCGACAGGCGATGCAACCCGAAGAGGTCGCGCTCGGACACCACGCCAGCGATACGCCCTCCACTATCGGTGACGATGATATGGCGGATGCCCCGCTGTGCCATTAGGAGTGCTGCATCGCCCGCCGTCGCGACGGCCGGCAGCATGATTGCCGGTGCGCTCATTACGTCGCCGACCGCCGTGGCGAGGTTCCGTTGTGGCAAAACTATACGGCCAATGACGTCCTGACGGGTGAAGATGCCGAGTGGACTTCCCTGCGCATCGACGACCGGCACCGACCCGATGCGCTGGGTTTCCATTGTCTCCAGTGCCGAGCCGATCGTCGCGTCCGGTGAGACGGTGACCGGTTCCAGACGCAGGAGGTCGGTCAAAGACGTGTCCATTCCTTGCTGCGCCGTGACGTTTGCCGCGTATTCCGCCTGCAGACTGGCGCGCGACAGGTCGAGTAGATGCGCGAGCCGGCGCGTGCAGAAATCCCCGAATGCCCGCGAACCCGCGATCAACGCGTCGAACTCGCCAGCCGGAAATGCCAGGCAAAACGTATCGCAGGTCGCGCGGTAGACCGACGTTACACCGCGATTCGCCAGCAATGCGCCGAGCGGGAACATGTCGCCGGCGGCAAGTTCCCACAATGCCACCGCGTCGCCGGCAGCGGCCGTGGTGCGAGGACGTTCGCCGCGCACCGTGCCCTGCTTGATGATGTAGCAATGCGTCGGCCGCTCCGACGCGGGCGAAAGAATCGTCTCGCCCGGAGAGAAATAGCAAAGGCGCGACGCCCGGACCACGCGCTCTATCTCCGCATCGGACATGGCGGCAAATGGCACATGCGCCCGCAACGCGAGTTTGTATCCGGAAACAATGGTGGGCGCTGGGGAGGTGTTCACGTCAGGCGTTCAAACGGGAGGCAGGCTACGATGGAGCGAGAAGCAGCAGGGAAACATCGATTTCGTCACGCCCGATGTTCGCCGACCTTCACGATCTTCATCGTATTGGTGCCCCCGGACTTGCCCATGGGCTCGCCTATAGTAAGCACAATCACATCGCCTGGCTTGACCTGGCCCTTGGCGACCAGGAGGTCCTCGGCGGCGAGCAGCACGGTGTCGCGGTCTGCGGTCTGCTCCAGGTAGAGCGGCCGGACGTTGCGATAGAGGGCCATCTTGCGCTGCGTCTCGACCTTGGGCGTCAGCGCGTAGATCGGGCACCCGCAATTGTGCCGGGACATCCACAATGCGGTGGAACCCGTGTCCGTCAGCGAGGCAATCGCCTTGACCTTGAGGTGGAAGGCTGTGAACAGCGTGGCCATCGCGATCGACTGGTCGACGCGGGTGAACGTCCTGTTGAGGAAATCACGGTCGAGCTGCACCGTGTCGGACTTTTCCGCTTCGGCGCAGATCTGCGCCATGGCCTCCACGGTTTCTACCGGGTACTTGCCGGCCGCGGTCTCGGCGGACAGCATGACGGCGTCCGTTCCGTCGAGCACTGCATTGGCCACGTCGGACACCTCGGCGCGCGTCGGCACCGGCGCGTGGATCATCGACTCCATCATCTGCGTCGCGGTGATCGTGAGCTTGTTGCGCTCGCGCGCGATGCGGATCATCCGCTTCTGCAGTCCGGGCACTGCGGCGTTGCCGACCTCGACCGCAAGATCGCCCCGGGCGACCATGATGCCGTCCGACGCGTCGATGATCTCCTCCAGGAAGGTGATGGCCTCCGCACGCTCGATCTTGGCGATCAGCAGCGCGCGGCCGCCGGCGGCGCGCAGCAGCTGCCGCGCCATGTACATGTCCTCCTTGGTCTTGGGAAACGATACAGCGAGGTAGTCGGCTTCCAGCATGGCCGCGGTCTTGACGTCGTCCATGTCCTTGGAGGTCAGCGCAGGGGAAGTCAGGCCTCCACCCAGCCGGTTGATTCCCTTGTTGTTGGAGAGCGTCCCGCCGAGGATGACGCGCGTGATGATGCGAGGACCGTCCACGGACTCGACATTGAGGCGGATGAGGCCGTCGTCCAGCAGCAGGACCGCGCCGGCCGCGACGTCCTGCGGCAATTCCTTGTAGTCGAGACCGACGCGAGTGGCGTCACCCTGTTCGCACTCTGCGTCGAGGATGAACGCCTGGCCGGGTTCGAGGCGGACTTTGCTCTCGGCGAATTTCCCGATGCGAATCTTCGGCCCCTGCAGGTCGGCCATGACCGCGACTTCGCGGCCCAGGCGCTTCGCGCACTCGCGAACGCGCCGCGCGTTCTCGACGTGGTCGGACGCATGGCCGTGCGAGAAATTGAGGCGGACGACATCCACACCGGCCGCCAGCATCCGTTGCAGTACCGCCGGGTTGCTGCACGCCGGACCCAGCGTGGCAACGATCTTCGTGTTGCGTGGCACGGGGAAACCCTCTTGTTGGTAGCCTGCTCGCGCGCAATGTTACGCGCAATCGTCGCGGGTCGGAAATCGCCGTGGTTCAATGTGCCGTTAGAATGTGTCCCTGCGATGAACTGGCCGGGTCTTGGCCGGTTCGTGGCCCAACCCGAGGAGTCAATGCATGCGCATGACACAATTCATACTGTTGCCGATTGCGGGCATGACGTTCTTGTATGGCGGATTCGTCTCGGCCTACGACGGCCCGGTCGAGAAGAGGATCTTCACGCTGCCGACATACACAACGGTCGGCGGCAAGACGATCAAGGAGGTCAAGGTCGGGTACGAGACGTACGGCAAGCTCAATTCGGCCGGCGACAACGCGATCTTCATCCCGCATTTCTTCAGCAGCAATTCGCACGCTGCCGGAAAGTACAAGGACTCCGATGCGGCATTCGGCTATTGGGATCCGATCATCGGTTCCGGGCGACCGATCGACACCGACAAGTATTTCGTCGTCAGCGCAGACACGCTGGTGAACCTCAATACCAGGGACCCGAACACCACGACCACCGGTCCGGCGACGATCAATCCCGATACTGGGAAGCCCTGGGGCATGTCGTTTCCCGTCGTGACCTATTCGGACTCCGTGCGCGTGCACAAGGCGCTGCTCGATTCACTGGGTGTCAAGAAGCTGCAGGCGGCCGCCGGCGCATCGGGCGGTTCGATCCAGGCGATGCAATGGGCGGCGGAATATCCCGATTTCGTCCTGCGGGTGGTACACGTGATCGGTCCCGGCTTCGACATCCATCCGTATGTGATCGAGCTGGTCGACGAATGGATCCTGCCGATCAAGCTCGACCCGAAGTGGAACAACGGCGACTACTACGGCCGCGAGGAGCCGCTCGACGGGCTGGCGCAGGGACTCAAGATCGTCACCATATCGACCCGCGCGTTCGGTTGGGCCGAGAAAACGTTCGGCTACAAGTGGGCGGACCCGGTGAAGGACCCGGCGGCTGCAATGGACAACCGCTTCGCCATCGAGGACACGCTGAACAAGGCCGGTGCCACGCGCGCCAAGTCGGTCGACGCGAATTCGATGATCTACACCGCCAAGGCCAACCAGCTGTACAACCTGGGCGACGACGTGAAGAAAATCAAGGCGAAGATCCTGTTCGTCCCGGCAGCGTCCGATGGAGTCTTTCCGCCGGAACTGTCGCAGCGCGCCGCGGAAAAATATCGCGCACAGGGCGGCGTCGCGGAAGTGGCGATCATCGAGGGCGACGGCGGCCATCTCGAAGGCGTCTTCAATGTAGCGAAGCAGGGCGAGGCGATCCGCGCGTTTCTGGCCAAATGAGTCGCCAGATGACGAAGGGTCAGGCCGTCGCCCGCGCCTCCAGGATCGCCACCGCCGGCAGCGTCTTTCCTTCCAGAAATTCGAGGAAGGCGCCGCCGCCGGTCGAAATGTAGCCGATTTTCTTTTCGAGACCGTATTTGGCGATGGCCGCGAGCGTATCGCCGCCGCCGGCAATCGAAAATGCGGACGATGCTGCGATAGCTTCGCCAATGGCTTTGGTGCCGCCTGCGAACGCATCGAACTCGAATACGCCCATCGGCCCGTTCCAGACGATGGTTCCCGCCTGCGCGATCACCGTCAACAATGCGGCGACGGTGGTTGGACCGATGTCGAGAATGAGATCGTCGGGGAGGACGTTCTCGATCGCCTTGAGCTCCGCCTTTGCCGTCGCGGAGAATTCCTGCGCGACAACGGCATCGACGGGCACCGGCACCTTGCCCGGAAACTCATCGAGGATCGCCTTGGCTTCGCCGACCAAATCCGGTTCAGCGAGCGATTTGCCGATCTTGCCACCGGCGGCGAGAACAAAAGTGTTGGCGATGCCGCCGCCGACGATCAGGCAGTCAACCTTCGCAGCCAGCGCGCGCAGGATGGTGAGCTTGGTCGAGACCTTGGACCCGGCGACGATCGCCACCAACGGCCGCTTCGGGTGCGCCAGCGCCTTGCCCAGCGCGTCGAGTTCCGCTGCAAGCAACGGTCCCGCACATGCGACAGGCGCGAACCTGGCGAGACCATGCGTCGTCGCCTCGGCCCGATGTGCAGTGCCGAAGGCATCGTTGACGTAGATGTCGCAGAGTTTCGCCATCCGTTGCGCCAGCTCGTCGACGTTCTTCTTCTCGCCCTTGTTCATCCGGCAATTTTCCAGCAGGACGACCTGTCCGGGCCTGAGCGCGCTGTGCCATGCGCCGCCATCGAACCAATCGCGGACAAGCGGGACTTCGATGCCAAGCAGTTCCGACAGCCGCTTGCCGATGGGCGCGAGAGACTCGGCGGGCGTCCACTGCCCCTCGGTCGGCCTGCCCAGGTGGGACGTGACCATGACTGCGGCGCCGCGCGCCAGTGCGTCGCGGATCGCCGGCACGGAGGCGCGAATCCGCGTGTCGTCGGTGATCTTGCCGCCTTCATCCTGCGGCACGTTGAGGTCCGCGCGGATGAACACGCGCTTGCCGCGCACGTCGATGTCGGAGAGGCGTTTGATGGTCATGGCGATCAGATCAGATGTGATAGTCGAGCGGTTGCATGGTTTCGACATCGACGACGCGCACCGTTCGGCCACGCGATGCGGCGCGCATTGCCACCAGCTCGTCGTTGATGCGCGAAGCCGTCGTCACGAAACAGAAGGGCAGTATCGAATGGACCAGCGCGGCAAGACCGCCGGCGGTCATCTTCGCACCGAAACGGAAGGCAAAGCGAAGATGCTGCCCATAGGTCTCGCCGACGGTGGCAGGATGTGCGGTAAAGGGATTCATGGCGAAACGTTTCCCGGATTCGTGAAAAACGCCATCATGTGGACGTCGTCGTATACGCCATCGAGCTTCCTGCCGCGAACGCGCGTGCCCTCGTGGACGAAACCGACCTTGCGGTAGAGCGCTGCCGCACCGGTATTGCTCGCGTAGACAGACAGAGCGACGCGTTCGAACCCTGCACCCGCTGCGAGATCGAGTGCTGCCCGGATCAGCCGCTCGCCCACGCCGCAGCCCCGATAGTCCTCCAGCACGCCCATGCCCAGCATGCCTTCATGGGCGTAGGTCGGGACGCTGTCGCGCGATACGTCGCACCAGCCGACGATGCGGCCGGCGTCCTCCGCGACCAAATGGGGATTGCCCTTGTCGATGTTCCCGGCGACGAACGACGCCGTTTCGGCAAGGGAAAAGGGTTCCAGGAAGGCGAGATACCGGCGTTCCTTCATCACCGCGCCAACGCACGCGCGATAGCCCTCGATGTCGGCCAGCACGATTCTGCGGATGATGACCTGCGCCGGGTTCACTTCGCGTTCATCAGCGCGACGGTGGTGTCGAGCATCCGGTTGGAAAAGCCCCACTCGTTGTCGTACCAGCTCGAGACCTTGACCAGCCGGCCCGACACCTTGGTCAGCGTGGCATCGAACGTGGACGACGCCGGATCATGGTTGAAGTCGATCGAGACCAGCGGCGCCTTGTTGTAGTTGAGAATGCCTTTGAGCGGCCCGGACTCCGACGCGGCCTTCATGATCGCGTTGACCTCGTCGACGGTCGTGTCGCGCGCGGAGATGAACGACAGGTCCACCAGCGACACGTTGATCGTGGGGACACGTATGGCGTAGCCGTCGAGCCTGCCGTTCAACTCCGGCAACACCAGGCCGACCGCAGCGGCAGCGCCGGTCTTGGTCGGGATCATGCTCATTGTCGCCGAACGTGCGCGGCGCAGATCCTCGTGATACACGTCGGTCAGCACCTGGTCGTTGGTGTAGGAGTGCACCGTCGTCATCAGGCCGCTGACCAGGCCGATCTTGTCGTGCAGCGGCTTGACCAGCGGCGCGAGGCAATTGGTGGTGCACGACGCATTCGAAATGACCGTGTCGGTGGCCTTCAGCACGCCGTGGTTCACGCCGTAGACAATCGTCGCGTCCACATCCTTGCCGCCGGGTGCGCTGATGATGACTTTCTTCGCACCGCCTTTGAGATGCGCGCCGGCCTTTTCCTTGGTCGTGAAGAATCCGGTGCATTCGTGGACCACGTCCACGCCCAGCGCCGCCCATGGCAGCGTCGCCGGGTCGCGTTGCGCAAAGACCTTGATCCGGTCCCCGTTGACGACCATCGCGTCGCCGTCGACATCGACCTTGCCGGGAAACTTGCCATGCGCCGTGTCATAGCGCGTCAGGTGCGCATTGGTCTCCGGGCTTCCGAGGTCGTTGATGGCGACTATCGCGATGTCGTGCTTCTTGCCTCCTTCGTAATGGGCGCGAAGGATGTTGCGGCCGATGCGGCCGTAACCGTTGATGGCGACTTTGATGGTCATCGTGCTCTCCGGAAGTTATCGTTGGGAATCAGTGCAGCACGCCGGGCAGATCGACGGCTGCCGCAAGCGAATTGAGGTCGCGCCAGCCGTAGCCGGCTTCGACCAGGTCCATGCCGTCCCAGGTGAATGGCTGTTCGATCAGCAATTCGGCGCCCAATTTTTCATAGAACGCGCGCGCAGCCTTGTTGCCGGCGATGACCCAGACGATGAGGCCGTGGGCGCCATGTGCGCGTTGCGCGGCCGCAACGGTGGCGACGAGGCGCTGTCCGATCCCGACGCGTTGCGCCGCATTGACCAGGTACACCGCAGACAATTCGGCATTGAGGCCGTGTTTTGGTTCGGCCAGCATGTTGCCTGCCGCGAACCCGACGATGCCGGCTGCATTCGCCGCAACGAATACGCTGGTCGCATTGGGGCCGGCAGTCAGAATCTTCTCCCAGAGCGCTGCGCTGTCCTCGATCTTCATCGCGGCGAGGTACGCATCGGGAATCATTCCCTTGTAGGTCGTGCGCCAGGCGTTGACGCGCACCTCCGCGATGGCCGCTGCGTCGGCGGGAGTGGCGGGTCGGATGATGATATCGATCATGGAAAATTCACGTCAAATGCCTGAACCACGAAGGGCAGGAAGTACACGAAGAAAGCCATTGGGAGTTGTTCCAACAATCCTGGACCTTTGCAGTCTTCGTGCTCTTCGTGTCCTTCGTGGTTCGGGATCTTCCTGGCTACAAAACGCGCCGGATCGCGGCAACGACGTTCTCGACGGTGAATCCGAAGTACTTGAACAGCGCACCCGCTGGCGCCGATTCGCCGAACGTGTCGATGCCGACGACGCCCGCTTTGGGATCGTCGACTGCGCCAACGTATTTTCGCCAGCCGTCGGTGACCCCGGCTTCCACAGCGATGCGCGGAACGTCGCGCGGCAACACCGACGCGCGGTAGACCGCATCCTGCCGGTCGAACAGGTTCGTACACGGCATCGAAACGACCCGCACGGAAATGCCTTCCTTGGCGAGAACGTCGCGGGCACTCATTGCCAATCCGACTTCGGATCCCGTGGCGATGACGACGGCGCGCTTCCCGGCGTTTGCCGCGCCGTAATCAGCGAGCACGTATCCACCCCGCCCGATGGCCACAATCGCTTCCGGATTGCGCGCCATGAACGAAACGTTCTGCCGCGTGAACAAGAGACAGGTCGGGCCGTGTTGCCGCATGAGCGCGTGGCACCACGCTGCTGCGGCCTCCACCGTGTCGCAGGGCCGCCACAGGTCCATGCCGGGAATGAGGCGCAGGCTTGCTGCATGCTCGACCGATTGGTGCGTGGGTCCGTCTTCGCCCAGGCCGATCGAATCGTGGGTGAAAACGAAAATCGAGCGAAGCCTCATCAGCGCGGCCATGCGCAGCGCGTTGCGCGAATAGTCCGAGAAGGTGAGGAACGTGCCGACGTAGGGAATGAAGCCGCCATGCAACGCGAGCCCGTTGGCAATGGCGCTCATTGCGAATTCGCGCACGCCGTAGTTCACGTAGTTTCCCGGCGTCGAGGCTGCGACCGGCACCGAGCCCGACCAGTTGGTGAATACCGACCCGGTGAGATCGGCCGAACCGCCGATCAGTTCCGGCAGCCGCGGCGCCAGCGCCTCGATGGCCTGCTGCGACGCCTTGCGCGTGGCGATCGTTTCGCCCTTTGCGGACTGCGCGGCGACGAAAGCGTCGGCAACTGCGGCAAAATCGGTTGGCAATGCCCCGCTCATCCGCCGCGTGAATTCCGCAGCCAGCGTGGGATGCGCAATGCGGTAGGCCTCGAACTTCATGTCCCAGTTCTGCTCCTGCAATGCGCCGCGTTCGCGCGCGCTCCACGCCGCATATATTTCGGCCGGAATCTCGAACGGCGGATGGGGCCAACCCAACGCAGCGCGAGTTCCCGCAATTTCCTTTTCCCCAAGTGCCGCGCCATGGGCTGCTTCGGTGCCGGCCTTCGTCGGCGCGCCCTTGCCGATGATCGTCTTGCAGCAGATCAAGGTCGGCCTGTCGGGGACGGCCTTCGCGGCCGCGATGGCGGCGTCGACCGCGGCCACATCGTGTCCGTCGACCTTTGCGATCACGTGCCAGCCATAGGCCTCGAAGCGCCGCGGTGTGTCGTCCGTGAACCATCCTTCGACGTGGCCGTCGATCGATATTCCATTGTCGTCGTAGAGGGCGATCAGCTTGCCCAGACGCCACGTTCCGGCAAGCGAGCAGGCCTCGTGCGAAATGCCTTCCATCAGGCAGCCGTCACCCAGAAAGACGTACGTGTGGTGATCGACGATCGCGTGCCCCGGTCGGTTGTACTGCGCGGCCAGCAATTTTTCAGCGAGCGCCATGCCGATCGCATTGGCCAGTCCCTGCCCGAGCGGACCCGTGGTGGTTTCCACGCCAGGTGTGACGCCAACCTCGGGATGGCCGGGTGTCTTCGAATGGAGCTGCCGGAAGTTGCGAAGCTCGGACATCGGCAACTCGTAACCGGCGAGGTGCAGAAGCGCGTACTGCAACATCGAACCGTGTCCGTTGGACAGCACGAAGCGGTCGCGATTCGACCAATGCGGATTGGCGGGATTGTGGCGCAGATGCCGGCCCCACAGCGCGACGGCGATTTCCGCCATGCCCATCGGCATGCCGGGATGACCGGACTTGGCGGCTTCCACCGCGTCCATCGCAAGGGCGCGGATTGCGTCGGCAAGCTGCTTGTCGGAGGCGCGCGCGGCGCTGGCCGTGACCGTCATTTTTCGACTTTCGAAAGAAGTGGAACAGCAATGCGCCGCGCGCCGGCCAGGTGAAGACTGCGCTCGTTTGATACAACCCGAAATTATCGCTTTAGCTCGACAATTGTGCAATAATCATGCGTTTACGTTCGGTGAAAAAATACGCCGGTTTGCATCAGGCGAGGTACGTATAAAGGGTGTACTTGAGCGCCGGCCTGGGTTGCATCGCGCGCAGCACCAAAGTGCAAATTGCGCGACGGGCTCCTAGAGGGGACGACTAATGGACGGAATCCATCTGTTAGGCGAATGGTACGACTGCCCTGCGGACACACCGGAGTTCACGCAGGCCGCGGCGCTGCGTTTGCTGTGCATCAACGCCGCCCGGGACTCCGGGCTGACCGTGGTCGGTGACAGCTTCTACCAATTCGAACCCCAGGGCGTGACCGGCACGGTGCTGCTGGCCGAATCCCACATCGCGATTCACACGTGGCCCGAGGCCGGCTTTGTCACGGTGGACGTCTACGTGTGCAATCTTCTGACCGACAACACGGCCAAGGCCGAGCACGTCTTTCGTGCGCTGGAGGCGGCGCTGAAGCCGCGCCGCACGCGCTTCCAGGCGATTCACCGCGGTGGCAAGGATGCCTGAGCGCGGGGACGGCGGGTCGCCTCCCCCCGTCCGCGACATCGCGCCAGGCGCGATGACTGAATACCTGACCGACGACTGGGCGTTCTTCCTGAAGTCGTCGCGGCAATTCGAAAAATTCAGGTCGCCGCACCAGGCGATCGAAGTGCACGAGACCGCGCAGTTCGGCAAGTTGTTCCGCCTCGACGGCCATTTCATGACGTCGGAAGGGGACGAATTCTTCTATCACGAGAACCTGGTCCACCTGCCGGCGATCACCCACCCGCAGCCGATCAGCGCGCTGATCGTGGGCGGCGGCGACGGCGGGTCCGCCGAAGAACTGCTGAAGCACCCATCGATCAAATCGGTGACGCTTTGCGAAATCGACCTTGCCGTCGTCGATATCTCGCGCAAGTACCTGCAGAGCGTCCATCGCGGCGCGTTCGACGATCCAAGGCTGACGCTGAAGATCGAGGACGGCTTTGCGTTTGTGCGCAATGCGACGGACAAGTTCGACCTCATCGTGCTCGACCTGACCGACGCCGGCGGCCCGTCCGCGGCGCTCTATACGCAGGAGTTCTATCGCGCCTGCGCGGCGCGTTTGAGCCCCACCGGGGCAATGACTCTGCATGTCGCAAGTCCGATTGCCCACCCCGAACGCGTGCGCGAGACGCTCGCAAACCTCCGCAGCGTCTTCGCCATCGTCGCGCCCTACCTCACGTCCGTGCCACTCTACGGCGGCATGTGGATGATGGCGTGTTGTTCGGCCAGTCTGGACCCCAGGGGCATGTCCATACTCGACATCGACCGCCGCATCGCACAGCGCGGCATCGGCAACCTCCAGTATTACAACGGCGATATGCACCGCGCGGCGCTCGCATTTCCCAATTTCGTGCGCGCGCTGGTGACTTGAGCCTGCCCCTTGCCGCGGGCAAGGCGCTCCATGGTTGTCTGCGGAACGCTTGAACCGGGGAGTACCACCTCCATATGGGAAGCAACGGGCGAAGGCTTCGGTTGAGCCGGCCCCATTGCCATTGGAAGGACCGGAACATCATGAAACTGACGGAAAGCAAACTGACTGACATGATGAACGACGCCGATTTCGTGGTGATCGACGGCATCATGTTCCAGACAGGCTATCTGCGCGTGCCCGACGAATTCACCTCTGCCGACGACGTCGTGCTCGAAGCGCGACGTGGCGACACGGAAGTCGATCTGACGCGCGGCGAAATCGACGACGCCGTACTGCTGGGCGAAGGCGTGTTTCGCCTCAAGAGCGGTTCAACCGTGCGGTTCCTGACCAGCGCGGTTATACATTAGACCCGCGTTACGGCGCAGGCGGCGTGCTTGACGCCGCGGATAATATGCATATATACTCATATACAGATGAAACCAATCCGCGGCAAAGCAAAGCAACCCGGGCCGGCGACGGTTGACCCGGGCGACGAGCTCGACGACATGTTCGCCGCGGTTGCGCGCTATTTCGGCCTGCTTGCCGAGCCGACGCGCCTGAAGATCCTGCACACGATCTGTCGCGAGGAACGCTCGGTCACGAATATCGTTGCCGAGACGGGCGTAGCGCAGACCAATGTCTCGCGGCACCTGGCATTGATGCGCGAGGCCGGCGTCGTGAGCCGCCGCCGCGAAGGCACCACCGTTTACTACCGCGTCAATGATCCGGAGTTCGTCGAGATCTGCCGCAATGTGTGCGTGCAGATCGCAGGTCGCATCGACGCACGGCAGCCACTGAAGAAGGACCTGCTGGAATTCGCCGCGAACCACTGACGAAAGATCGTTGGCGCGGTAGCGGCGGGGCGGGAGGAGGAGCAACTTGTCGGGTTCGAGGTCCATGCCCGGTCGCATTCGTGCGGCCCCGGAACATCAGCTGACGCCGCCGGCGGACGAGGCGCGACGCGGGTTCCTGCGCGGTGCTGTCGCGACGGTGGCCATGGCAGGCAGTGCCGCATTGGCTGCGGGTGCGGCACCGCGCGCTGTCGCCGCCGAGGATTCATCGAGTCTGCCACCCAATGTTCCCGATTGGAGCAAGTCGCTCGGCGCGCCGATCCTGGCGTCGCCCTATGGCGTTCCATCGCCTTTCGTAGCCAACGTCACGCGCCGCGAAAGTCCGGGCCTTACGCGCACGCCGTTTTCCTCGGTCGCGTTCACGCCTCTGCAGAATCTCTTCGGCATCATCACTCCGTCGGGCCTGCATTTCGAGCGTCATCACGCAGGCGTACCGAACATCGACCCGGGCCTGCACCGCCTGATGATCCACGGGTTTGTGCGCAATCCGCGCATCTATACGATGGATGACGTGATGCGCTTTCCTTCGGTTTCGCGCGTCCATTTCATCGAGTGCGGCGCGAATACCGGCATGGAATGGGCAAACGTCGCGGTGCCCACGGTGCAGTATTCCCACGGGATGCTCTCGTGCAGCGAGTGGACCGGCGTGCCGCTGTCGACTCTGCTCGACGAAGCCGGCATTGACACGAAGCGTGCGCGCTTCGTGCTGGCCGAAGGCGCGGACGGCGCGGGGCTGACGCGCACGGTGCCGCTCGCCATGGCGCTGGACGACGTGTTGGTGTGCTACGGCCAGAACGGCGAGATGTTGCGGCCGGAACAGGGTTTTCCGCTGCGCCTGCTCGTACCGGGCGTGCAGGGTGTGTCGAGCGTCAAGTGGCTGCGCCGGATCGAGGTGGGAGACCAGCCATGGAACACGCGCGAAGAAGCGCTCCACTACATCGACATGATGCCCGGCGGAGTACACCGCCAGTACACGTGGATTCAGGAGGCGAAGAGCGTGATTACCTCGCCGTCCGGGGGGCAGGTTCTTCTCGACCGTGGTTACCACGAAATCACGGGTCTCGCGTGGTCCGGGCGCGGCAAGATCGCGCGCGTCGACGTGTCCACCGACGGTGGCAGAAATTGGCGCACCGCGAGATTGCAGGAACAGGTACTGACAAAAGCACTTACCCGCTTTCGCATCGATTGGACGTGGAACGGCGGGCCTGCCTTGCTGCAATCGCGCGTCATCGACAACACCGGCTACGTGCAACCGATGCTCCGACAGCTGCGTGAGGTGCGCGGCACGCGCTCGATCTATCACAACAACGCGATCCAGACCTGGCGTGTCGACTCCTCCGGAAATGTGAGCAATGTCCAGGTGGCGTGATCTCCTGCGCATCGGATGCACCGCGATGATCGCCTGCGCGCCGATCGCCAGTGCGACCGCGGCGCAGCAGTATGGCTTCGGCCAGCCGGCCACGCCCGTGGAGATCGCGGGCTGGGATATCGACGTGCGGCCGGATGGCAAGGGTTTGCCCAGCGGGCGTGGTTCCGTGGCCGCGGGCCAGAATGTCTATGACGACAAGTGCGCAAGCTGCCACGGGACGTTCGGCGAGTCGAACAGCTATCTGCAGATCGCCGGCGGTGTGGGAACGCTTGGCTCGGACCAGCCGGTGCGAACTACCGGCAGCAAGCTCAATTACGCCACGACGCTCTGGGACTACATCAATCGCGCCATGCCTTTCGCTGCGCCCAAAACGCTCACGCCGGACGAGGTCTATGCGCTCACGGCGTACGTGCTGAACCTGAACGACATCCTCCCCGCCGACGCCGTGCTCGACCAGTACTCGCTGCCGCTCGTGAAGATGCCCAACCGCGACGGCATGACCACCGCGCACGGATTCATGCGCCGCGACGGCAGGCCCGACACCCGCAACGTCGCGTGCATGAAGAACTGCGCAGCGGAAATTCGCATGACATCCGAGTTGCCCGACTATGCGCGCGACCAGCACGGCAACGTCGCCGAACAATCACGCGCGCTCGCTGCCGCGCCGACAACGGCGTTGCCGAGGTCCGGCCTGGACACGGCGCGCGCCTCCGCGTGCACCACCTGTCACGGTGTCACCGAAAGGATCGTCGGCCCCGCGTTCCGGGAAATTGCCGAAAAATATGCCGGGGACGGCGCTGCGGAGCCAAGGCTGGTCGCCAAGGTCAGGTCGGGAGGCGGCGGCAGCTGGGGTTCCGTGCCGATGCCGGCGCAAACGCAGTTGCAGGACGCCGATGCGCGCGCGCTGGTGCAATGGATCCTGGCCGGTGCGAAATGATGCCATGCCGCTCGCGGGGCCCGGGGCAAACAGTCTAGAATGAATCAACTTTTCACAATCGCCGGAGAACGGACATGAACCCACGACGCAGGAGTCTGTTGCAAACCGGAGGCGGCATGACGCTGCTGACCATGCTCGCGGCGGCGGGCTGGCTGCACCCGGAAACGGTGCTGGCTGCCGACGCATGGAACGCCGCGGCGTTCGATACGAAGTCGATGGACGACACGATGAAGGCGCTGGGTGGCGGCACGCCGGTCCCGAGCAAGGGCATCGCGTTTGTTCAGACGCCCGACATCGCGGAAAACGGCGCAGTCGTGCCGATCGGCATCGCCAGCACCATTCCGAATACCCAGTCGATCGCGATCCTGATCGAGAAGAATCCGAACACGCTCACCGCGGTGTTCGACATTCCGCCCGGCACGGAACCGTCCATCTCCACGCGCGTGAAGATGGGGCAGAGTTCCAACGTCTACGCGGTGGTCAAGGCGGACGGCAAGTACTACTACGCGGCGAAGGAAATCAAGGTCACGCTCGGCGGTTGCGGCGGCTGATGGCGCCAAAGCAGCCTCGACCCCAGGGGAAATCATGGCAGATCCAATGAGAATACGCGCCAACGTCGTCGGCGATTCGACCGAGGTGAAGGTGCTGATGAACCACGAGATGGAAACCGGGCAGCGCAAGGACGCGCAGGGAAAGACCGTCCCGGCGTGGTTCATTCAGAGCGTGACCGCGACCTACAACGGCAAGACGGTGCTGTCGGCGCAGTGGGGCCCGGCGGTGGCGAAAAACCCGTTCCTGTCGTTCAAGTTCAAGGGCGGCGCCAAGGGCGAGAAGGTCCAGATCACGTGGACCGACAACCGGGGCGACAAGCGCACCGACGAGGCCACCATTTCCTAGTGTCCTGTCCCATTAATTCACTCGATAGTTCGCGGCGAAATCGGGTGCCATGCTGCGTTACTCGGCCTCAACGTAGCACGGGCTACGTAGTCGGCCTCGCGCCTTGCCTGACACCCGATTTCATCCGCTCCTTTATCTTCGGAACTAATGGGACAGGACACTAGAAGACTATCGCGTCTGCGCGCTTCGCGGCACAAGTTGCGAATGGCGCGGCGACGATGTCCCGCTGGACCGGGCCGGCCGGATCACGCCGGGAGCAGTATTTCAAGGAGGGATCGATGCCAGTCATGACCCGTCTAGCGGGGGTTGCCGCAGCCATTGCCATCGTCGGCGCTGCCGCGACCGCAGCTTTCGCGCAGTCGTCCGCGGTCGACGAAATCGCAAAATATCGTGCGGCGCTGCAGGACGGCAATCCGGCGGAACTCTGGGAAGCGCGTGGCGAGGACATGTGGAAGTCGCCGCGGGGCCCGAAAAATGTTTCCTTCGCGACCTGTGACCTGGGGCAAGGGCCCGGAGTCGTCAAGGGTGCGTATGCACAGCTGCCGAAGTATTTCGCCGATGCCGACCGGGTGATGGATCTGGAGACGCGGCTCGTCTACTGCATGGTGACGCAGCAGGACTACGCCGATGCCGACGCGAAGAAGAATCCTTTTGGCGGGCCAGGTCAAAAATCGGACATCGAAGCACTGGTCGCGTATGTCACATCGCAATCGCGCGGCGTGAAGATGAACGTTGCGCTCGATCACCCGAAGGAGAAGGAAGCCTTCGCCCTGGGCGCGAAAATGTTCGTATTTCGCGGCGGCTCGCACGATTTCTCCTGCGCGACCTGCCACGCCGAGGACGGCAAGCGGATCCGACTGCAGGACTTGCCCAATCTCATGACGTTGGCAGGAGCGCAGAAGGCCTATACGACGTGGCCTGCCTATCGTGTTTCGCAGGGAGAATTGCGAACGTTCCAATGGCGGTTGTACGACTGCTTCCGGCAGCAACGCTTCCCGGAGCTCATCTTCACGTCGGATGCATCGATTGCCCTCACGATGTATCTGGCCCGCAACGCCAACGGCGCCCCGTTCGACGCGCCCGCGATCAAACGTTAAAGAAGGAACGTGATGCGTAATAACATTCTGCTATGGGCGTGCGCGGTGGCGTTCGCGGCCGCGGTGGTTGGCTGCGCGACGGCGCCAACCGATCTGGAGGTTTCGAGGCGTGCCGCGGCGGTGCTCAAGGACTCGTTCAAGGCCAACGGCCAGGCGGGCCTCGACCGGCTGGACCAGGATGAGACGCAGCGTTTGTGCACGCTGTATGCAAACAAGCCCCTGCCAAAGGACGTCGCCGAGATGATCGAGAAGCTGAATCTGGCGTCGATCAAGTGGCCCGCCGATGGCAAATGGCTGGGCGACTGGAAGAACGGCGAACGTGTCGCGCAGGAAGGCCGCGGCAAGCAATTCTCCGACGACCCGAAGGGTCCGGTGGGTGGCAATTGCTACGCGTGCCACCAGCTTACGCCTCAGGAAGTCTCATACGGGACCATTGGTCCGTCGCTGCTGAACTTCGGCAGGTTGCGCGGTAACAACGACGAGACGCGCAAGTACGCGTACGGCAAGATCTGGAACGCCGATGCCTATTCCGCATGCTCCAACATGCCGCGCTTCGGGCACAGCCAGATCCTCTCCGAGCAACAGATCAGGGACCTGGTCGCGCTGCTGACCGATCCGGAGTCTCCGGTCAACAAGTGACGGCGATGTTCAGGTCAACGGCCGGCATGGCGCCTGGCGCATGAACCGCCGCGAATCCCTGCAGATTCTCGCCGCAGCAATTGGCGGCGCGACGTTCACGCCTGCGCTCGCCGCCACGACGGGCGATCGCGTCAAGTGGAGGGATGTCACGCTTCTGGACGGCCGCACGCTTCCCGCGTCCGCGCTTACCGGACGGGTCGTCGTGGTCGAGATCTGGGCGTCGTGGTGTCCGTTCTGCGCTCAGCAGAATCCGCTGCTGCAGCAACTCTATGAGGCGCAGCGAGGGCGCGGCCTCGATTTCCTGACCTTTTCCATCGACCGCGAGCCCGCCAAAGCACGCGCCTACATGATCGAACACCGATATACCTTTCCCGCGGCGATGGCGACGCGGCAGAGCGAAAAGTGGTTCGGGCCCCGCACGGGACTGCCGGAGCTATACGTCGTCGACCGCGACGGGCGCATCGTGTTCAAGGAGGCGAACGAGATGTTCCTCGAAGACGTGCGCGCGCTAGCCCGCTTTGCGCGATCCTGATTCGAAACCCGCCCGGCTATTGCCCATGAACCGCCGCGAATTCCTGAATGTGCTCGCCGCCGGCGCCGCCGCCGGCGCCGCCGCCGGTTTTCCGCTTTCGGCGCGCCATGTGCTTGCGCAAGGCAACGCAGCCTCGGCGATGTACGACATTGCTCCGTTCGGCAACGTGAGCCTGCTGCACTTCACCGACTGTCACGCGCAACTGCTTCCGGTCTACTTCCGCGAACCCAACGTCAACCTCGGCGTGGGCAGTGCTTCAGGCAAACCGCCGCACTTGGTCGGCGAGCGCCTGCTCAAACACTTCGGGATCGCGCCGGGCACGCGCGACGCGCACGCCTTCACCTATCTCGATTTCACGAAGGCCGCGCAGGCGTTTGGCCAGGTGGGCGGGTTCGCGCATCTCGCCACGCTGGTGAAGATGCTGAAGGCGGCGCGCCCGGGCGCGTTGCTGCTCGACGGCGGCGACACATGGCAGGGTTCGGCGACTTCGCTGTGGACCAGGGGGCAGGACATGGTCGATGCGCAGAAGCTGCTGGGTGTGGATGTCGCGACGGGCCACTGGGAGTTCACGTACGGCGCCGACCGCGTCAAGGAAATCGTGGAAAAGGACTTTGCGGGGAAGATCGACTTCGTCGCGCAGAACGTGAAGACGGCCGACTTCGGTGACCCCGTGTTCAAGTCCTACGTCATGCGGACGATCAACGGCGTGCCGGTTGCGATCATCGGCCAGGCGTTCCCCTACACCCCGATCGCCAATCCGCGCTATTTCGTACCGGAGTGGACTTTCGGAATCCGTGAAGAGGAAATGCAGCAGGTCGTGGACGAGGCGCGCGCCAAGGGCGCACAGGCGGTCGTGCTGCTGTCGCACAACGGGATGGACGTGGACCTGAAGTTGGCGTCCCGCGTGAGCGGAATCGACGCGATCCTCGGCGGACACACGCACGACGGCGTGCCGCAACCCACGCTCGTCGCCAACCGCAGCGGGAAGACCATTGTCACCAATGCCGGCAGCAACGCCAAATTCCTGGCCGTCCTCGATTTCGACGTGAAGGCTGGCAAGGTCGCCGATTTCCGCTATCGGCTGCTGCCGGTGTTCAGCGCGCTGCTGCGGCCGGATCCGGCGATGGATGCGTTGATTCGCGATGTCCGCGCGCCGTATTTGGCGAAACTCGACGAGACGCTCGCCACGACGGAAGGGCTCCTGTACCGCCGTGGCAGTTTCAACGGCACGTCCGACCAGCTGATCCTGGAGGCGCTGCTCGCCGAGAAGAACGCGGAGATCGCCTTCTCTCCGGGATTCCGCTGGGGCACGACGCTATTGCCGGGCCAGGCGATCCGGATGGAGCACCTGATGGACCAGACGGCCGTCACGTACCCGTATGTGACGGTCAACGAATTTTCCGGCGATACGATCAAGACAATTCTGGAGGACGTCGCCGACAACCTGTTCAATCCGGACCCGTATTACCAGCAGGGCGGCGACATGGTGCGGGTCGGTGGCCTCAAGTACACGATCGACCCGAAGGCAAGCATGGGCAAGCGGATCACCCGTATGGAGCTTGCCGGCAAGCCGCTCGATGCGCAAAAGAAGTACAAAGTGGCCGGCTGGGCGCCCGTCTCGGAAGAGGCGAGGGCCGTCGGCGGCGAGGCGATCTGGGACGTGTGCGCGCGCTATCTGCGCACCAGGAAGACAATCGCACCGCGAACCCTGAACCTGCCCGTCATCGAAGGCATGCAGGGCAATCCGGGAATGTCCTGAGCAACGCCTGAGAAAGTCTGGCTCAGGTCAGCGTCACGCGCGCGAATTTGCGCTTGCCGGCCTGTACCACGACGGTTACACCTGCTTCGATGACGAGGCCCTTGTCACCGACCACGTCACCGTCGACCCTCAACCCGCGCTGCGCGATCAGGCGCAGCGCTTCGGACGTCGACTCGACGACGCCCGCCTGCTTTGCAAGTTGCGCGATGGGGAGTCCGGCGCCTGCCGTCGCGAGCGTGATCTCGGGCATGTCGTCCGGCATCGCGCCATCCTTGAAGCGCGATTCGAATTCCGCCAGCGCCACATCCGCCGCCGCGGACGAATGGAAGCGCGCGACGATTTCCCTTGCGAGCATGACCTTGGCATCGCGCGGGTTACGGCCCGCCGAGCATTCGCGCTTCAGCGTCTCGATCTCGCCCAATGGACGGAACGAGAGCAATTCGTAGTAGCGCCACATGAGGTCGTCGGAGATCGACATCAGCTTGCCGAACATGTCCGCCGGCGGATCGGTGATGCCGACATAGTTGCCCTTCGACTTGGACATCTTCTCCACGCCGTCCAGCCCCTCGAGCAGCGGCATCGTCAGGATGCACTGCGGCTCCTGACCGTAGTTCCGCTGCAGCTCCCGCCCGACCAGCAAGTTGAATTTCTGGTCGGTGCCGCCCAGTTCGATGTCGGACTTGAGCGCGACCGAGTCGTAGCCCTGCATCAGCGGGTACAGGAACTCGTGGACGGCGATCGGTTGGTTGCTCTTGAAGCGCCTGGCGAAATCGTCGCGCTCGAGCATGCGCGCCACGGTGTAGCGCGCGGCGAGCTTGACCATTCCGGCAGCGCCCAGCGGTTCGCTCCATTCGGAGTTGTAGCGGATCTCGGTCTTTGCCGGATCGAGCACCTTCGACGCCTGCGCGTGGTAGGTCTGCGCGTTCGCCACGATCTGCTCATGGGTGAGAGGAGGGCGCGTCGCATTGCGGCCGGAGGGGTCGCCGATCATCGACGTGAAGTCGCCGATCAGAAAGATCACCTGGTGGCCCAGGTCCTGCATCTGGCGCATCTTGTTCAGCACTACCGTATGCCCGATGTGGATGTCGGGCGCGGTCGGGTCGAGACCGAGCTTGATGCGCAGCGGCGTCCCTCGTTTCAGTTTGGCGGCGACTTCGGCCTCGACCAGGAGCTCGTCCGCGCCGCGCTTGAAGATCGCAATCTGGTGTTCGATATCGGTGGGCATTGCGGTACCGGTGCGCTGGCCTGTGCAAGCCGCAGGCCGGCCGTTTGTTAGAATCGCGGCACCCGGTGCAAGTGGCTTTCACCTGAAGGGCTTCCACTCTTGGCCGCACGCAAACCCCCGATTTTAGCGCACGCGTTCGCCGATGCCGGCTAGCCGCGAGCTTTTCGCCGGCGTGATGTCCGGCACGAGCCTGGACGGCGTCGATGCCGTGGTCGCGGAATTCGCGGTGAAGCCCGGCGCATTCGTTGCCACGCTGGGCGCGACGCACGTGACGTTTCCCACCAAGCTGCGCGATGAATTGCTGGCGTTGCAGGTTTCAGGTGCGGACGAAATTGCGCGCACGGCGCGCGCGGCCAATGTCCTGGCCGATTTCTACGCGATGGCGATCAAGGATGCCTGCGAGGCGTCCGGCGTGGCGCCGCACGATCTGGTGGCGGCTGGCGTCCATGGTCAAACCGTCCGGCACCGGCCGGCGCAGGGCTGGACGCTGCAGATCAACAATCCGGCGCGGGTCGCCGAGCGTGCCTATGTCACGGTCGTGGCGGATTTCAGAAGTCGCGACATCGCGGCCGGCGGGCAAGGCGCGCCGCTCGTGCCGGCGTTCCACGCGGCGCTGTTCGCGAATCCGTTCATTCATCGCGCAATCGTGAACATCGGCGGCATCGCCAACATCACCGACCTGCCACCGCGCGGAGCGGTCAGCGGCTTCGACACCGGGCCCGGCAACGTCCTGATGGACTTATGGTCGGCGCGTCATCGCGCAATGCCCTTCGACAGGAACGGTGCATGGGCGGCCCAGGGTCGCGCCGACCCGACATTGCTTGCGGCCTTGCTCGCCGAGCCTTACTTCGCGGCCGCGCCGCCCAAAAGCACGGGCCGTGATCTCTTCAATGCCCACTGGCTGGACGGAGTGCTCGCCCGCACGGATTGGCGGGGTCGGCACGAGGACGCCCAGGCCACCCTTGCGGCGCTCACCGCGCGAACGATTGCGGATGCCGTTCGCACGCACGCCGTCGGCGCGACCGAGCTGCTGATCTGTGGCGGCGGCGCGAACAACGCCACGCTGTTGCGAATGCTTGCAATGGAACTTGCTCCGCGCACCGTTGCGACCACGGGCGATCGCGGCATTGCGGTGGAACACGTCGAGGCGCTGGCATTTGCCTGGCTGGCACGGGAAGCGCTCGCCGGCCGGCCGGCGAACCTTCCGGCCGTGACGGGCGCCCAGGGGACGCGTATTCTGGGCGCGATCTATCCGCGCTGATCCGCATGCCCGGGACGAGCGGGGGAACTGCGAGTAGGAGGCGGCATGCCGCAGCAAGTGCGCACAACCAGGAAATTGTCCGGAATCAAGGGCGTTCGCGGCATGGCCGAAATGAGTGAGGCGCGCGGCGTTCCGAGGCGCCTCTTCGATCTTGAAACCAAACCGTCTCGCGCGGCGCCGCGTCGGATCGCCGAGGCGTTCGTCAAGCAGGTCGCGCCGCGCCTAGGCTTGTCGCCCGACCATTCTCAAGTCCGGTTCGATAGGGTCAAACAGACGCTGCTCGGCAGCCATGTTCTGTTTCAGCAACGTCACGCGGGAATGCCGATCTCGGGCGCATGGCTTCGCGTCGACATCGATGCCGCCGGCCACGTGTTCAACGTGCAAAACGACCTGATTCCCGAGCGGCTGCTGAACGAAGGCGACCGCGACGCGCGCGCGCGCGTGGCACCAGGCACGCGACCGCTCACGAAGGCGCAGGCATTGGCCAAGGCATTTGTCGCGGCGCCCATCACGCGCGGCGGAACCCGCCAGGTTCTGCACGCGGAACTCATGTACGGCACGCAGAAGAGCAAGCCGCGGCTCGCGTGGAAGATCGTCATCCACACCACCAAGCCGCAGGCGGAATGGAAGCTCTATCTGGACGCGCATTCCGGCGAGGTGCTCACCCGTTGCAACATGCTGAAGCACAAGCCTGCGCGCGGACGCGTGTTCGATCCCAATCCCGTGGTCGTGCTCAACGACACTTCGCTAACCGATCGCTCGAAGATTCCCGCCAATGCCTATGTCGACGTCGACTTGCCCGACGTGGCGCCCGGCGCGCTTCTCGACGGTCCGTACGTGACCACGGCGCTCACTCGAAACCGCGTTCGTTCAACCACGCGCAAGTTCCTCTATCGGCGGGGGAAGCGTGGTTTCAAGGAGGTGATGGTCTATTTCCACATCGACCGCGCGCAGCGGTACCTGCAAGCGCTCGGCTTCGCGGGAGTGCTCGATCATCCGATCAGCGTGAATGTCGCGGCGGAGCGCGACGACAACTCTGCGTACAGTCCTGGAACGAAGACGCTCGGATTCGGCACCGGGGGTGTCGACGATGCCGAGGACGCGGAGATCATTCTCCACGAATACGGTCACGCCATCCAGGATGCGCAAGTACCGGGTTGGGGCGAGGTCGATGAGGCGATGGCAATGGGCGAAGGCTTCGGCGACTACTTCGCGGCCAGTTTTTTCGCGGAGGTCAAGCCCGCGGCGATGCGTCCGACCATCGGCAACTGGGATGCGACTTTCTACAGTGCCGAGGAGCCGCCCGCGCTGCGGCGCCTCGACAGCAACAAGAAATATCCGAAGGACCTCACCGCCGACGAGCATGACAACGGAGAGATCTGGTCCGCGTCGTTGTGGCAGCTGCGCGCGGCCGTGGGACGACCCGTCGCCGACCGCCTGGTGATCGCGCACCACTTCCTGGTCAATCGCCGTGCACGGTTCGAAGACGCCGCCAATGCCTTGCTCACGGCGGACCGGCAGCTCTACCAATCCGTCCATGCGGCGACGATTCGCCAGATCTTCGTTGCCCGCGGAATTCTGCCGAACTCTCAGCGCAAACAGCGGCGCGCGGGCCAGCGCTTCGATCAGTAGACGTGTTTGCCGGTAGGGCGGTTTGCCGCTGCCGTTTTGAGCGCGAACGGTACGGTCGCCGCAGCCTCACCCCATCATCGGCATGTGGAATCCCTGCGCTGTGCTTCCGTCATCGGGCCAGCGGGACGTGAGTGTCTTGAGCCGCGTATAGAAGCGCATGCCGTCCATGCCATGAACGTTCAGGTCCCCGAACAGCGAGGCGCGCCAGCCGCCGAAGGAAAAGAATGCCATCGGCACCGGAATCGGCACGTTGACGCCCACCATGCCGACCTCGGCGTCCTGCTGGAAGCGGCGCGCGGCGTGACCGGAGCGTGTGAATATTGCCGTGCCATTGGCGTAGGGATTGTCGTTGATCACCGCGATGGCATCGGTCAGTGAAGCGACGCGGACGACCGACAGCACAGGTCCGAAGATCTCGTCGCGATAAATCGTCATCTCCTGCGTGACGCGATCGAACAGCGTGGGCCCGACAAAGAACCCGGCAGCGAAGTCGGGAATGTGCACGTTGCGGCCGTCGACGACCAGCGCCGCCCCTTCTTCGATTCCGCGATCGATGCAGCCGACGATGCGGTCGCGCGCGGCGCGGGTGATGACCGGTCCCATTTCAATGTTGGGGGCGTTGCCGGGGCCCACGCTGATCCGGCGGGCGCGTTCGGCCAAGCGCTCGACCAGCGGGTCGGCCGCGTCTCCCACGGCGACAATCACCGAGATCGCCATGCAGCGCTCGCCCGCGGAGCCATAGCCGGCGCCGATGATCGCCTCCGTCGCGAAATCCAGATCCGCGTCGGGCAGCACCACCGCATGATTCTTGGCACCACCCAGCGCCTGCACGCGCTTAGCCTGGCGCGCTCCGGTTTCGTAGATGTATCTGGCAATGGGTGTCGAGCCGACGAACGAAATCGCCTTGACCGCAGGATGCGCGAGCAGCGCGTCGACGGCTTCCTTGTCGCCGTGGACGACGTTGAACACGCCGTCCGGCAGTCCGGCCTCTTTGAGCAGTTGCGCCATCCGTATCGACAATGATGGATCGCGCTCGGACGGCTTCAGCACGAAGGTGTTGCCGCACGCAATTGCGACAGGGAACATCCACAGCGGCACCATTGCGGGAAAATTGAAAGGCGTGATGCCCGCGCATACGCCGACCGGCTGGCGCAGCGAAAAGCTGTCGACCTCCGTACCGACGTTTTCGCTGAATTCGCCTTTCAGCAGATGCGGAATGCCCGTGGCGAATTCGATCACTTCGATACCGCGGGTGACCTCGCCTTCGGCATCGGCAAGCGTCTTGCCGTGTTCCTGCGTGATTACCTTCGCCAGGTCCTTGCGCTGCGATTCCATCAGCTCGCGGAAGCGCATCAGGATTCGCGCGCGACGCAGCGGCGGAAATGCACGCCAGATCGGGAGCGCTGCGGCCGCTGCTTCGACTGCCGCATCGACGTCGGCGGCGGTGGCAAACGGCACATGACGAATCACTTCGCCCGTCGCCGGATTGGTGACCTCGCCGAAACGCGTCGTCTGGCCGGCAACCGCCTTGCCGCCGATCCACAGCGGCAGTCGCTCGAGTGTGGTCAGGTCCATGGCGCCTCCTTCGGTGCAGAATATCGGAATTGCCATACCGTGCAAACCGGAGCCATCCGGGAAGCGCCTGTGCGTACCGGGGCCGTTGACCCAAGGAAGAAGCGCAAACCAATGGCGACAAACGCGAGCCGTCGAGGATCGTGGTTACTTGTCCGGCACGAAGGCAGCCGTATTGGCCGCATCGACCGCGGTCATTGCCCTCGGCGAGCCAACGGCCGAATTGTCCCGCGCGATCAGCCAGTCGGCCGTGCGGCGCCAGAAGAACTCGCCCTCGGGCCGGCGCAGGAACCCGAAGTGACCCAAGCGACGGCAACCCAGGCTCGCCGGTGTAATCGTTTCGTGGACCACCCGTAGATTCGGGTAATTCGAGAGGAGTCGCCGGGCGGCATCGGGGGGCGCGAACGCGTCATCGCTGATCGACATCGCAAGCGTGTCGGCGTGCATTGCGCCATAGCGCGCCAAACCGGGGCCGAATCTGCGCGCATCTTCAGGGGTCCCCGCTATTTCGGGCTGTCGGCGTCCCGACCAGTCATAGGCGACCTGTGCTGGCAGATCTTCGCCCAAGCGAAGCGCACTGCCAGGGAAGTAACCAACCGCTTTGGTCACAGCCGGCATGAAGGCGTGCCAGACCAGATACATCAACCAGCGCCACCTTGGCCGATAGTCGCGCCAATAGCCTGTGTGCGGGCCGAGAAAGACCAACCGGGAAAGGCGCGCGGCATCGGGGGCCGCCCCGACGTAAAGCGTTCCCACACTGTGGGCGACGGCCGCAAGCCGAAGCTGGGGATAGGTTGCGTGCGCCTCCGCCAGCGCCGCGCCAAAGTCGAGCGTCGCCCAATCGTCCATGCCGGCCGTCAAATTTCGCAGGTTTCCCTCCCGCGATTCGCCAATCCCGCGATAGTCGAACGTCAGAACCGCGACGCCGCAGGCCGCCAAGTATCTTGCAAGGCGACGGTAGAACCTGGCCGGTATTCCTGCACCACAGGCAATCACGGCGACCACGGACGGTGCCGGATTTGCGTCGGACGCGACGAACCACCGACCTTGCAGCAATACGTGGTCGGAGGTCGTGAACTGCAAAGATTGTTCGGCGACCCTCTGCGTCAAGTCAATGGCCTCGATTCGAGTCATGCGCGATTCTCGCGAGTGACGCGGCCAGATTGCAGAGGGAATGAACCCCGATTACTTCCGGCCGTAGTGATGCTAGCATAGAGCTTCTCGCTAGGCGCGATGGCGGCGGAGTCCGCCCGCCGCCTGAACAACAGCCGGTTGGTGCCAGCGCGATGTCGAATCCAGGCCCGTCAATTCCGAAACGTCGTGACCTCATACGCGAGGTCAATGTCTTCGCCCGGTCCGACACCGCATTGGGTCTGACGTTGTTCGCTGGGGACATTGCCCTGTATGCCGGCGCAATGGCTGGCGTGCTGTTCCTCTCGCCACTTTGGGCCAAGATCGGCTGCGGCCTGTTCGCCGGCATGGTCTTGGCCCGGATCTTCTCGCTGGCTCACAATGCGGCACACGAGAACATCGTCAATGGCCGGCGGCTCAATCGGTTGTTGGCGACCATCCTGTTCACGCCAATCTTCTACAACTGCCGGTTGTGGATTTACGAACACCACGCACTTCATCATCCCTTCACGAACGATACCAAGTCGGACGCGTGGAAGCCATTCAGCAAGCGGGAATACGACGCGCTGCCGGCATGGCGTCGCGCGCTCGAGCGGTTCTATCGCGCGCCTACGGTGGTGAGCTGGGGCGTCTACTATTTGGTCGAGCGACACTGGTCGACGAAGATCTACCCGCCGGCCTGTTTCCCACTGCCGCTGCGCCGTGCTGCGTGGTGGAACACCGCGCTGCTCGCCGTCTATGGGGCGGCGCTCGTTGCGCTGCTGATGGCTGCGCCGCGCTATGCGGTGAATCTGTCCTCGGCGGGCGCCCTCCTGCTCGGCTGGGCGTTACCGTTGCTGGTATTCGAGATCCACGACGGCTTCGCTCTTTACGTTCAGCACACCGACCCCAGAATTCCCTGGTTCAACGGTGCCGTCGATCGCAATGCCGAAGGCCGTACCGAGTTACTTTCCGTGCATCTTGTGGTGCCGCGATTGATGGGCTGGTTCTACCATGACGTATTTTCTCATCCCGTTCATCACCTTCATCCCAAGATACCGTGCTACCACGCGTTTCGCGCGCAGACGCTCCTCGATGCACGTCTTGGCCCCGCCGCCGTCGTCAGCAGATTGGGCCTGAACTGGTTCCTCGATACGACGTGGCGGTGCAAGCTCTACGACTGGGACAATCATCAGTGGTTGGCGTTCGACGGCACGCCGACTGCCGACCGGATACGCGTCGCGCGATTTGCGGGACCTGGCGATGAAGCGCGCGCGACTTTGCAGTTCAGGAAGGCAGGCAGGCGCGCACGGGCCGTCGCAGGATCCGGATAGCCCGACGTTGCGCCGACTTGTCCCGCCGCCGTTCCTTGCGAACCGGGCGACTTCGCGGACCCGCGCATATCCGCCTCGACAAGCGCAACTTGACTCGCGGGGAGAGTCGCGGCCAGCAGCATATTGCGAGCACGGTCGCTCGGGTTCGCGCAAGCGAACGATCTCGCGCCGGATGCTGACCTGACAATCCCCAGAATGCGCAACGGGGACCACATGAGGGCCCCCGTTCGGGTGATTCGTTGCTGCGTTTGCGTCAGGCCGAGAAACTGGAGCCGCACCCGCAGGTCGTCGTGGCGTTCGGATTCTTGATGACGAACTGCGCGCCCTCGAGACCGTCCTGGTAGTCGATCTCGGCACCCACCAGATACTGGTAGCTCATCGGGTCGATGAGCAGCGTCACGCCGTCCTTCACCAATGCGGTGTCGTCTTCGTTGGTGACTTCGTCGAAGGTGAAGCCGTACTGGAAGCCCGAACATCCGCCGCCAGACACGAATACGCGCAGCTTCAGGTCCGGATTGCCTTCCTCTTCGATCAGCGCCTTCACCTTGGTGGCGGCGGAGTCGGTGAAGACCAGCGGGGCGGGCATCTCGTTCATCGCATTCATCATTGGCTCCTGTGGCGCGGACGGCGCAAACGCAGTGGACCTCATTCTACTCGCAAAGTGTTCCTGGTGCTTTTACCAACAATTCTGCCCTCGCCAAGACCGGGCGAGACGGGCAGGGCGCAGCCCTAATCGGCCGACACCCGCTTCAATTCGACTACGCTCGCGGTGCCGGGTTCAACATGGTTCAAGCGTCCCTGGATTACCGCGCCGAGGTGCATCTCGAGCGTCCGGTACTCGACGTCGCCGACGATCTTGGCCTTGGACTGCAATTCCAGGAAATCGTTGGCCGTCACCGGGCCGTTCACGGCGCCGTTCACGACCACGTGCGAAACGGTGACCTCGCCATCGACGCGGGCTTGCTCGCTCACCACCAGCGTACCGGACTCGCCGTTGTGCGTGGTCACATTGCCAAGCACCTGTCCGTCAATGCGCAGTCCGCCGGTAAAGATCACGTCGCCTCGAACTACGGTCCCGGCGCCGATGAGGCAATCGATGCGTTTTTGCGGCGGCGCGTGTTTCTTGCGTTCGAACATGGGGGCTCCTTCGCGAATCTAAAGCTGCAGGGTCCGAGTGGCCCTTGCGCTGCCCTGCCCGGATTCGAATGCGCGCGCCGTTACCGCCGTAACGCGCATCCCCGGGGGGACGCGGAATCTTCCTTCAACCCGCTGATAATACTTGAATTTGAGGGCGAGCGCCGACTTGGCCTCCGGCTGGTCTTCGGGCAGCGTCAGGATCACGCCACGCGCCGCGGCGGGCGCGCCGGGCATTGGCGCCAGTGTGACCTGGAGGACGATGCTGCCCTCGAATTCGTCCTTTGGGCTGCCGCCGCGGACCACGAGCAGATTGTAGTGCCACATTTCGTCGGTATCCCGCTCCACGGCCAGTCGTTGCAGCTGCAGGCCGACCTGCTTGCTCGAATCGGACACGAGCTTTTGCAGAAATGCGAGTTCTTCCTTCAGCTGCGCGTTCTCGCCGGACAGCTCGATCCACTGCTTCTGCTGCGTTTCCTGCGAACCGCGGGCCATGGCGAGTTCGCTTTCCAGCGTCGAGTTCCTCGCGCGGAGTTCGACGGCCTCGACCCGCAACTTTTTCGACTCGGTTTCCAGCGCAACCAGCCTCGATTCGGTCTCCTTGCGATTGAAGCCACCGAAGATCTGGCCGAAGTCGAATCCCCACCACCACATTCCGGCGATGATGCCGACGAGGGTGACCATGATCGCGCCGCGTCCCCACCATGGCAGGTGCGTGCGCACGGCCATGCGCGGCGCGGAGATGCCGAAGCTCCGGCGCACGTTGCGCCACCAGATGGGCGTTGCCACTTCCGACGGACTCCTAGGGCACGACCGGCGCGGCCGTCAATCCGGAAGTCTCGGGCAGACCGAACATCAGGTTCATGTTCTGGACCGCCTGGCCCGCGGCGCCCTTGACGAGGTTGTCTTCGACGACCAGCACGGTGACCATGTCTGCGTCGCCCGGACGATGAACGGCAATGCGCGCGACGTTGGATGCGCGCACGCTCCGGGTGTCGGGCGCGGAACCAGGGGGCATCACGTCGACGAAGGGCTCGCCTGCGTAGCGCGTCTCGAACAACGCCTGCAGGTCGACGTCGGTGCGGGTCAGCCGCGCGTACAGCGTCGCATGGATGCCGCGAATCATCGGCAGCAGGTGCGGCGTGAACACGAGCTTGAGCGGTGTCTTGCTGCGCGCCGCGAGTTCCTGCACCGTCTCGGGATGGTGGCGGTGGCCGCCGACGTTGTACGCGCGGAAATTGTCGGAAGCCTCCGCCAGCAGCAGGCCGACCTCGGCCTTGCGGCCCGCGCCGGAGGCGCCGGACTTGCAATCCGCAATCAGGTGTTCGGTGTCGACAATGCCTGCCTCGATGAGCGGCATGAAGCCCAGCTGCATCGACGTCGGATAGCAGCCCGGATTGCCGACGATGCGCGCGCGGCGGATCTCTTCGCGGTGGAACTCGGGCAGCCCGTAGACCGATTCGGCGAGGAGATCAGGACACGTGTGCGGAATCTTGTACCACTTCTCGAACACTGCGACGTCACGGATCCGGAAATCCGCAGCGAGGTCGATGATTTTCACGCCAGCGTCCACCAGCCCGCGCGCCTGCGCCATCGCGACTCCATGGGGTGTGGCGAAGAAAACCACGTCGCAGGACGTCAGGTCGGTTGCATCGGGCGCCGTGAATCGCAGCCCATCGAAGTGTCCGCGCAGGCTCGGAAACATGTCGACGACGCGAGTGCCCGCTTCGCCGCGGGAGGTAATGGCGCGAACGTCGGCCTCCACGTGCGACGCCAGCAAGCGCAGAAGCTCGACCCCCGTGTATCCTGTGCCGCCGACAATGCCGATCTTGACCATCCTGTACCTCACAAATGGATCCGGCTGTTTGTTTCGAATTCTAGCATCGGATCCCCCGATGCCATGACGATGGCATAAAACAATTCCGTTCCCCGGAAGCACAAAGGCCACCCTGGAGGCGGCCTTTGCGGGGTAAGCGGAAGCCTGCCTAGCGCTTCGAGAACTGCTTGCGCTTGCGTGCCTTGTGGAGACCGACCTTCTTGCGTTCCACTTCGCGCGCGTCGCGCGTGACGAGACCGGCCTTCGACAGCGTGGGCTTCAGTTGCGCGTCGTAGTCGATCAACGCGCGCGTGATGCCGTGGCGCACCGCGCCCGCCTGCCCCGATTCACCGCCGCCGTTCACGTTGACCATGATGTCGAACGTGGTCGCGTGGTTGGTCAGCGCCAGCGGCTGCCGGACCACCATGCGGCCCGTCTCGCGCGTGAAGAACTCGTCAACCGGCTTTTCGTTCACGATGAACTTGCCGGTGCCCGTCTTGATGAACACGCGCGCCACCGACGTCTTGCGGCGGCCCGTGCCGTAGTAGTAGTTGCCGATCATGACTTCGCTTCTGCTTTCCCGATTTTCTTCACCGGATCAAAGGTCTTGGGTTGCTGGGCCGAGTGCGGATGCGCAGGACCCGAATAGCACTTGAGTTTCTTCAGCATCGCGTATCCGAGCGGACCCTTGGGCAGCATGCCCTTCACGGCCTTTTCGAGCGCGCGGCCGGGGAAGCGCTCCTGCATCTGGCCGAAGTTCACGGTCCGGATGCCGCCCGGGTATCCTGTATGTCGATGGTAGAGCTTGTCTTCCGCCTTGTTGCCGGTTACGCGCAGCTTGTCCACGTTGGTGACGACGATGTAGTCACCCGTATCCATGTGCGGCGTGTAAATGGGCTTGTGCTTGCCGCGCAGGCGAAGCGCGATCTGGCTCGCCAGTCGGCCCAGTACCTGGTCGGTCCCGTCGACGACGAACCATTCCCGTGTGATGTCCGAGGGTTTGGCGGAGAAAGTCTTCATCTAAAAGTCTCTGGGGGGCTCATTCAGCAAAGTCTGCTAGTTTACTATTCAGGGGCTTCCGGCGTCAAGGCGAGCCATTTCGGTCTCGCAGCCCTGCAATCGGGTCCCGCGCAGCGCGGTGGCCCGTCGGGCGAGGTTTCTGCACGGCTCCATCCAAATCATCGATCGGCGCAAGCGCGGGCCGGGGATGCGGCAGTGCAATGCAGGCGATGGACAAAAAGAGGCGCGGTGGTTTAGACCGCGCCTTTAGGATTCCACCATAGGAGGAGAATGGAGGAATGCGTCTGTGGTGCCTCAGGAGGAGTAAGGCGGAGCCACAGACAGTTAAATGCTCGCATATTGCAACGCACAACGCAACATTCTAGGTGCGGTGCAGCATGAACAGATGTGTCTTTTGCGTGCCGTCAGACAAGAACTGGCGACAGGCGCCAATGAACCGCCGGCCTTTGCGCCAAATTGGGGCAATCATGAGAACCAGGATCAAATGGGTGGAAGGCATGAGTTTTGTCGGGGAAACCGGCAGCGGCCATGCCGTGGTGATCGATGGCGCGCCGGAGCATGGCGGCCGCAATCTCGGCATGCGTCCGATGGAAATGGTGCTGACCGGCGCTGCCGCGTGTACGGCCTTCGATGTCGTGCTGATCCTGAAAAAGGGGCGGCAGCCGGTGACCGATTGCGTGGTGACCGCCGAAGCAGAGCGGGCACCGGAGGAGCCCAGGGTCTTCACGCGGATCCATCTGAACTACGCCGTTGCCGGCCATGGCCTGGACGCAAGGCAAGTCGAACGCGCAGTGCAGCTGTCGAAGGACAAATACTGCTCGGCGACGATCATGCTCGGTCGAACCGCAGAGATCACCTACGAAATCGCGATCACCGAAGGGGACCACGTTCCCGACGCGTAGTACCCGGCCTCAGTTTGCTTCCGCGGGAGCCGATGCCCTCGACGTGGACTCAGGATCCTTCGTCACCAGCGCGGGCATCTGTTGCGGGTGCAGCAGTCCGCGCACCTGGGCGTCGACCGTGGCGCTCACGTCCTTGCCATCCGCGGACTTGAAGGCGAGCGTCAACGGCACCGAATTGCCATTCCCAAAACTCTTCGTGATCTCGACCAGGCGCAAGTGGCTGCCCCGGTAGGCCAGGCGGGTCGTCTTGCCAGCGGGAACCGGCAAGGTCGCCACCACCTTTTGTTCGAGCGAGTCGTTGGTCATCGCCACCAGCACCAGTTCGACCTTCTTCGCGAACGGCGTCGATGCGCCGACCAGTTCGAGGTCAGTTTCGCTGACGATGTCTACGTAGGCCTGCGCCTCGCCCATCCCGGCCGCCGCCGGACGCAGCCATGCTGCCTTGAGCGTCACTTCGCCCGCCGACACACCAAGTGCCGCTGCCATCGCGCAAGCCGTCACGGCCCCGCGCAACCAAAACCACAGCGCACTCCTCGACGTCATCCCGCATCCCTGAGCAAGCGGATGAGCGACGACGTGTCCCACCGGCTACCCCCTTTCGCCTGCACTCGCGCGTAGAACTGATCGACCAGCGCGGTGCCGGGGAGCGCTGCGCCATTCGCGCGGGCCTCGGCCAGACAAATGGCGAGATCCTTGCGCATCAAGTCCACCGCAAAGCCGAAATCGAACTGGTCGGCGATCATCGTCTTGCCGCGATTCTCCATTTGCCAGGATTGCGCGGCGCCTTTGCTGATCACGTCGAGCACCAGTGCCGGGTCGAGGCCGGCCCGGGCGGCAAAATTGATTCCCTCGGACAACGCCTGAACCAGGCCCGCGATGCAGATCTGGTTGACCATTTTGGTCAGTTGACCGCTGCCCGAAGCGCCCATCAGCGTCACTGCGCGGGCATATGTGGCCAGCACACGCTCGGCCTTGGCGAAGGACGCCGCCTCGCCGCCGACCATGATGGTGAGCTTGCCGTTTTCGGCGCCGGCCTGTCCACCCGAGACCGGGGCATCGAGAAACGCGACCCCCTTGGCTCCGGCCGCCGCATGCATTTCCCGCGCTATCTGTGCCGACGCGGTCGTGTGATCGACCAGAATCGTGCCGGCGGCCATCCCCTCCAGCGCGCCGTTCGCGCCGGTGATCACTGATCGGACGTCGTCGTCGTTCCCCACGCACATCAGAACGATTTCGGCACCCCGGGCAGCCGCGGCTGGCGTGGACCCGATTTTTCCGCCAAACGTCTCCGCCCACTTTGCAGCCTTAGTAGCAGTGCGGTTGAACACCGTGACCTGGTGGCCTGCGCGGGACAGGTGGCCCGCCATCGGGTAGCCCATGACGCCCAGCCCGAGAAATGCTAGTTTCATTGCTGCTCCTTCGTTCGTATCGTCCCGCCCTGACGACGCCCAGTGACGCGGGATCCGTAACGCAATTTGAGGACACATATCGCGAGCACCAGTGCCAGCGTCACGCCGTTGGCGACGATCAGCGGCAGCGATGCCAGCCGAATGCCATACCAGAGCCACAGGGCAACGCCGATACTGAGAATGGCAAACATGCCCCAGGAAATGTCGCGCGCGGAGCGCGTCCGGACGATGCGCACGACCTGCGGCACGAACGCGATGGTGGTCAGCGCGCCCGCGAGATAACCGAGCACATCAGCGTTCATTGCGGAGACGGCATTCATCCACCGGCGAGCGTCTTCCGCGCCAGCGCGATGGCCGCACGCACCTGCGCAGGGGCAGTGCCCCCAGGATGATTGCGGCTGCCGACCGAGCCCTCGAGCGTGAGCACGGCGTATATATCATCGTTGATCAGCGGCGAGAACGAGCGCAGGTCGGCCAGCGGGAGGTCGGCCAGGTCGCATCCTTTGTCTTCAGCGTGACGCACGGCGCGCGCGACCGCTTCGTGCGCGTCGCGGAAGGGCAATCCGCGGCGCACCAGGTAATCCGCCAGGTCGGTGGCGGTGGCAAAGCCTTCGCGCGCCGCGGCCCGCATGCGCAAGGCGTCGACGCGGATGCCGCTGCCCACGAGATCGGCCATGATGGCCAGCGAATCTTCGAGCGTGTCGACGGTGTCGAACAGTGGTTCCTTGTCTTCCTGATTGTCCTTGTTGTAGGTCAGCGGCTGGCCCTTCATCAGCACCAGCAGCGACACCAGGTGTCCGATCACGCGCCCTGTCTTTCCGCGAACGAGTTCGGGCACATCGGGATTCTTCTTCTGCGGCATGATCGAGCTGCCGGTGCAGAACCGGTCGGCGAGCTGCACAAAGGCGAACCGCGGACTCGACCAGAGCACGAGTTCCTCGCATAAGCGCGACAGGTGCACCATCGCCAGCGCGGCCGCTGCCTCGAACTCGATGGCGAAATCGCGGTCCGCCACGGCGTCGAGCGAATTCCCGCACAGGCCTTCGAAGCCGAGTTCCTTCGCCACCCGTTCGCGATCGATCGGAAACGACGTGCCGGCGAGGGCCGCTGCGCCCAGCGGCAGTCGATTTAACCGTCTCCGGCAGTCGGTCAGACGCTCGCCGTCGCGCGCGAACATCGCGTCATAGGCCATCAAATGGTGGCCGAAAGTGACCGGCTGCGCGACCTGCATGTGGGTGAATCCGGGCATGATCGTGTCCGCGTGAACTTCGGCCAGGCCAAGCAAGGCGCGGCGCAGCGAAACAAGTTGCAGGGCGAGGGCGTCGAGCGCGCCCCGGAGCCAGAGGCGCAAGTCGGTCGCCACCTGGTCGTTGCGCGAGCGTCCGGTATGCAGCCGCTTGCCGGCGTCGCCCACGAGATCGGTCAGGCGCCTTTCGATGTTGAGGTGGACGTCCTCGAGGTCGCGCGACCAGGCGAATTCCCCGCGCGCGATCTCCACGCGAATCTGTGCCATGCCCTGTTCGATTTGACCCAGGTCACTCGCCGAAATGATCCCGGTGGACGCCAGCATCCGTGCGTGGGCGAGCGATCCGGTGATGTCGACGTCGGCCAGCCGTTGGTCGAAGTCGACCGAGGCGGTAAATCGTTTCACCCGTTCCGCCACGGGCTCGCTGAACCGCCCCGACCACCCGCCGGTACCCTCGGGTGCGGAACGGGGGGGCAGGGTCGGGGGGGGCGCTTTGGCGGCGGACATGGAGAAGGCCTTGCGTCGGCCGCACGGCATGCCGACAATGATTGCCGGGGACTTACGGTCCGCTTGTACCGTTGGCCGGCCACCGTGCCAGGAAAGGGGCCAGAAACGGGTGGGTCAGAGAACGCCGGCCGGAGCGGCCTATGCCCGCGGGCACAATGCTTGCATGGCAGGTCCTGTATGGCAGCAATTATAAGACAAAATCCTAACCAACCCGCGTTGCCGGACTTCCGCAATCTGGGGACGGTCCTGCGCATCCTGGTGGCGGTAAACCTCGGGGCCGTCGTGGTCGCGTTCGCGCGAGCCCAGCAGCTTTCCGCGGTGTTTGCCGTGTGGGTCGAGTCGACCGGCGTCGTCGAGCCGTACCTGCTGCTCGTCCTCGCGGTGTTGTGGGCCGCGTCTCCCTGGCTCACGCGGCTGCCATTCCGCGCCGGCGCCGGCCTGATTGCGTTGGTGACAATTCTCGCCGGTCGAGTCGTTTTCGCGGCAATGGATACGCGTGCCTCGCTACCCGACGGCACACTGCTCCGCTGGATCCTGTTCGGCCTGATAGCCGTCGGCATCCTACTGTTCTACTTCCGCTTACGCGCGCGTGCGCTGTCTCCGGCCATCACGGAAGCCAGGCTGCAGGCCTTGCAGGCACGCATTCGGCCCCACTTCCTGTTCAACAGCATCAACGCGGTCTTGTCCCTGGTGAGAAGCGACCCGCGGCGGGCGGAGATCGCGCTGGAAGACATGGCCGACCTGTTCCGCGTACTGATGCGCGACAACCGCGAACTGACGCCGTTGGAGGACGAGATCGAGCTATGCCGCCAGTACCTGGAACTCGAGCAGTTGCGCCTGGGCGATCGGTTGACCGTCGATTGGAACGTCAAGAGCATGCCCGCCGATGCACTGGTGCCGCCGCTCATGCTGCAGCCGCTGCTCGAGAACGCCGTTTACCACGGCATCGAACCGTTGAGCGTGCCCGGAACGGTCTCGATCAACCTCTTCCTGTCGCGCGGCGTGGTCCATGCGATCCTGAAGAATCCGTACCGCGCAACGGGCGGCAATCACCATTCCGGAAACAAGATGGCGCTGAATAACGTGCGCGAGCGGCTGGCTCTGCATTTCGATGCCGAGGCGAGCCTCGAGTCACGGGTCGCCAAGGATTCCTACGAGGTTCATATCCGCATCCCCTACCGCACGGAGGCGGCCAACTCGGCAACGGGGGTCCCGACCGTCACCGGCCCGCTGCCGGGTCAGGACAACGACCGTTCCCGCGACGCAAATGCGCGCATCGCCATTTCGGAGGCCGCCCGTGGCTGAGGCACCGTTGCGCGTGCTGATTGTGGATGACGAAGCGCCGGCACGCCGGCGGCTGCGTGATTTGCTGGACGACTGCGCCTCGGCGCTGCCGCTGCTGGTCATCGGCGAAGCCCAGCACGGCCGCGAGGCGCTGGAACTGCTGCAGAGCGCGCCGGCGGATCTGGTGCTGACCGACATCCACATGCCGGACATGGATGGCGTCGAGCTCGCCCGACACTTGCTCAAGCTGGCGCATCCACCGGTCGTGATTTTCACCACGGCCTTCCACGAACACGCGGTGCATGCGTTCGAAGTCAACGCGGTCGACTACCTGATGAAGCCGATCCGCGTGCAGCGGCTAATGAGCGCGCTGCAGAAAGTCCCGCGCCTGCGGCCGGTGAGTGCCGAGAAGCTGGCGCAATTGCCCGCGATGGCGCGCCGTTTCCTGTCGGTGACCGAGCGCTCGCGGGTCGTGCTGGTACCGGTGGAGGACGTTGTCTATCTCAAGGCCGAACTCAAGTACATCACGATTCGGACTTCGCAACGCGAGTACCTGCTCGAGGAATCGCTGACCAAGCTCGAGTCGGAATTCGGAACGCGTTTCGTGCGCGTCCATCGCAACTGCCTTGCCGCGCGTGACCACATACGCGGCTTCGAGCGCCGCGTGAACGACGACGGCGACGCGCATTGGGAAGTCCTGCTTGCCGGGGTGCCGGAGACGCTGCCGGTCTCGCGGCGCCAGCAATTCGTCGTGCGCGACACGGGGCGGGAAACTGCTGCCTGAGTCCCGAACGTGTGCACTGAGGCGCAGACGTGAAGAAGTGAAATGGTAAGGAAGCAGACCCGCTGCATTGGCGGAACGGCTACACTTCGTCACTTCTTTCACTTTCTTGCCGCCCTCCCATTCAACTATGCGCACGCTCGTCTGCGGTTCACTGGCCTACGACACCATCATGGTGTTCCCCGACCGCTTCGCGCGACACATTCTGCCCGAGCAATTGCGCGTGCTGTCGGTGTCCTTCCAGATCGGGGAAATGCGCCGCGAATGGGGCGGCTGCGCCGGCAACATCGCCTACAACCTGCTGGGCATCGGCGGCGAGCCGGTCGTCATGGCGACCATCGGTGACGACGGCGACGACTATCTCGAGCGTCTCGCGGCCCTCGGCGTAGCTGGCGACGCGGTCCGCCATGTGCCCGGCGCATACACGGCGCAGGCATTCATCATCACCGACCTCGATGACAACCAGATCACCGCTTTCCATCCGGGCGCGATGAACTTCTCCCACCAGAATCGCGTCGACGACGTCGAGGACATTGCCCTTGGCATCGTCGCGCCCGACGGCAAGGAGGGAATGAGCGCCCATGCCGAACAGTTCGCGCAGGCGGGCATTCCGTTCATGTTCGATCCGGGACAGGCCATGCCCCTGTTCAGCGGTCCGGAGTTGCTCGCGATGATCGACAAGGCGCACTGCGTCGCGGTGAACGACTACGAGGGGCAGTTGCTGACCGAGCGCACGGGTTTGTCGTTTGCGGCGCTCGCCGAGCGTGTGGAAGCGTTGATCGTGACCCTGGGCGCGGATGGCTCGGTCATCCACGCGGGAGGCGTCACCTACGCCGTGCCTGCGGCCAAGCCAACCGCGGTGCTCGACCCGACCGGATGCGGCGACGCTTACCGCGCGGGAATCCTGTTTGGAATGAGCCGGGGCTGGGATTGGGAGAGAACCGGCGGACTCGCGTCCGTGATGGGATCGCTCAAGATCGCCTCGCGTGGGGGACAAAACCACGTCGTCAACCGTGAGACGGTGGGAGCGTTATACTTCAGTACCTTTGGCAGCCACGTGTTCTGAACCGATTCGCCGGGGGGTGCCAGCAGCTGCAAGGCCGCGCCGATCGCGCGGCTTTTTCATATAGGGCCTGTTGGCGCCACATTCGCATGAGCGTGACCTCCAGAACCGGCGCAATCGAGGCGACAAGCGAAGTCGGGGCAGGTCCCCCGGCGAGCATTGGCAACAAAGAGTGCGCCGGTTCTGGAGGATCACCCTCCGGGGCGCGGGCCTTGGGGCCGCATGGTGTCGTTGCTTGCTCGATGCGTGATGTGAGCCACGCGGCCTCGCGCGCGCCTAACCCTGCAGCCCCAAGAGTCGCGCCGCTCAAGCGAATGTGGCGCTAACAGGCCCTGGATGCCACGACACGCCAACGCCAATTCAACTCCGCTCCGCCTGTACCGCTATGTGCGGACATGCGTGCATGTCAGCGCGGGCGTGGCGACGACTTTGTTCGTCTTTCCGCTGGTCTCGCCGGCGCGCAAGCGGGCGCTGGTCAAGCGCTGGAGCCGTCGCCTGCTGCGCATCCTGGCCGTCGAGGCCCGCCTGCACGGGGATATCGCCGCGCGGGGCGGCAACGTATTGATCGTTGCCAATCACATTTCATGGCTCGACATCTTCGTGCTGAATTCGGTGCACCCCGTGCACTTTGTCGCGAAGTCCGAGGTAGCGCGCTGGCCGATCGTGGGCGCGATGATCCGCGGCGCGGGAACGTTGTTCATCGAACGCACCAAGCGCGGGGACACGCGCCGGGTCAACAACCATGTCGCGCTGGTCCTCGCGAGCGGCGAAGTGGTGGCGATCTTTCCCGAAGGCACGACCACGGACGGAATCGACATGCTGCCGTTCAAGAGTTCACTGCTCCAGCCAATCGTGGAGGCGGAGGGCCATGTGCAGCCGGTGGCGATTCGCTACCGCGCGCCGGACGGCACGCTGTCGGTGGCGCCCGCCTATGTCGGCGAGACGAGCTTTGCCGAATCGTTCTGGCAGGTCTGCGGCGTGCGGGCGCTGACCGTGGAACTGATTGCGACTGCGGCGCTGCCAGCGCGCGCCGGTCACCGGCGCCAGCTGGCGCGCGATGCCGAGAGCCTTATCCGAACGGTTTTGGCTGCACCGGATGACGCGAAGGGACCTGCATCACCCGCCGATCCGGGAAGCGGATCCCGGTAAGCGTCCCGCCCCAAAGGCAACCCGAATCGAGCATCAGCACGTTCGGGGCGAGCATGAGGTCAAGCGTCGACCAGTGCCCGCACACCACGGTCATCCGCGCGCTCAGCCGGTCAGGCTGCGCGAACCACGGAAGGAAACCGTCTGGGGTGTGACCCGCGCCGCGCTTTTCCTTGAAATCCATCGTGCCGTCCGCCGTGCAGAAGCGCAACCGCGTGCAGGCGTTGACCGCGACGCGAAGCCGATCGTACCCGGCCAGTTCCTCCGACCATTGCCGCGGTTCGTCGCCGTAGAGCACGCCAAGGAATTCCTGCGCGCGGTCGCCGGCCAACATCAGTTGCACTTCGCGCGAGAGCATCAGCGCGGTCGCGGGCGTCCATTGCGGCAGCAGTCCCGCGTGCACCAGCAGTCGCTCTCCTTCGACCACCACCAGCGGTTTTGCCGCCAGCCAGCCGATCAGCTCATCGCGGTCGGGGGCCTCGAGGATGGCGTCGAGCGTGTCGCTGCGGTGCGGCCTGCGATGGCCCGCGGCAACGGTCAGCAGATGGAAGTCGTGATTGCCGAGCACAGTGGTTGCGGCGTCGCCCAACTTCCTTACCTCGCGCAGGACCGCGAGCGATTCCGGGCCGCGATTCACGAGGTCGCCGACCAACCACAGGCGATCGGAGGCCGGCGAAAACGCGATGAGATCCAGCAGCTGGCAGAACTCGGCGTGGCAGCCCTGGATGTCGCCGATTGCGTAGAGCGCCATTGTCGTCTTCGAATTTCGTGCGGAGATAAAGCGAGCGCGTCAAGCCTTTCGAACGCGCAACGGCAACTGTTAGAATCGTCGCGCATTCATTCTAGCAAACCCCTCAGTCAGCACCTTAGTTGCCAACTTAGTCAGCACGTTTGTCCTTTATCCTGAATTCTCCCCAGCGCGAAGCCGTTCGCCACGTCGACGGTCCGCTGCTTGTGCTGGCTGGCGCGGGCAGCGGCAAGACGCGCGTCATCACCGCCAAGATCGCGCACCTGATCGAGCGCGGCGTCGACTCGTCCCAAATCGTCGCCATCACATTCACCAACAAGGCTGCGCGCGAAATGCGGGAACGGGCGCAGTCGCTGCTGAAGGCGCAGGGCAAGGCAGGCGAGGCGGCAAAGGTCGTCGTTGCCACCTTCCACGCGCTGGGTCTCAAGATCCTGCGCATCGAGGCGAAGGCGGCGGGATTGAAACCCGGCTTCTCGATCTTCGACCCTTCGGATCTCGAATCCGTTGTCGCCGAGCTCATCGCGACGTCAGACCGTGGCCGTACGCGCTCGGCGCAGTGGAAGATCAGCGCGTGGAAGAATGCGCTGGTTTCGCCGGCAACAGCGCTGAAGGAGGCAAAGGACGACGACGAGACCATCGCCGCGCGCGCTTATGCCAACTACGGCGAAGCGCTGGCGGCGTACCAGGCCGTGGATTTCGACGACCTGATCGTACGCGTGGTGGAACTGCTCGAGCGCGACGCTGACGTGCGCGCGCGCTGGCAGGCTCGTTGCGCACACGTTCTCGTCGACGAATACCAGGACACGAATCCCGCCCAGTATCGGCTGTTGCGCGCGTTGGTCGGAGGCAGCACGCCATTCACAGCCGTGGGCGACGACGACCAGGCCATCTACGGCTGGCGCGGCGCCACGGTGGCCAACCTCGAATGCCTGCCGCGCGACTATCCTGATCTCAAAGTCGTCAAACTGGAGCAGAACTATCGCTCGACGGTGCGCATCCTGCGCGCGGCCAATGCGCTGATTGCCAATAATCCGAAGCTCTTCGACAAGAGGCTGTGGAGCGAGCGAGGAGCGGGCGAGACGATTCGCGTGGTGCCGGCGGCCGATGACGAAGCCGAGGCGGAAGCGGTGGTGCGGCGGTTGTCCGCGCTCAAATTCGAGTTGCGCGCGAAATTCTCGGATTTCGCCATTCTCTACCGCGGCAACCACCAGGCACGTGTATTCGAGACGGCGCTGCGCGGGCAGAACATGCCGTACGACGTATCGGGCGGGCAGTCGCTGTTCGACAAGGCCGAGGTCAAGGACTTCGTCGCCTACCTGCGCCTGATCGCGAACGACGACGACGATCCGGCCTTCGTGCGCGCGATCACCGTCCCCAAGCGCGGCATCGGCCAGGCGACGTTGGCACGATTGGGCGATATCGCGTCCGCGCGCCACGAGAGCCTGTTCGCCGCTGTTTACGCACCTGAGTCGGCTGCCACAATTCCGGTCAGACAGAACGAGACGCTTGCGCAATTCTGCGCGCTGATCAACAACCTGCGGTCACGGGCGGAACGCGAACCCGCGGGGCGGCTGCTCAATGAGCTCTATGCCGCGACGGGTTACGAGGAATGGCTGGTGTCCACGCTGGACAAGCGGGAGGCGAACGAGAGGACGCAAAGCGTGCGCGATCTCATCGACTGGCTGTCGCGCAAAGGGGAGAGCGATGAGCGCAACCTGCTGGAGCTCACCCAGCTGGTGGCGCTGATCACGATGCTCGAAGGCAAGGATGGCGAGGGCGCGGATGCCGTGCACCTGTCGACGCTGCACGCAGCCAAGGGGCTCGAGTTCCCGCACGTGTTTCTGGTCGGCCTGGAGGAGGGCCTGCTGCCCCATCGCGAAGCGGTGGAAGCCGGCACGATCGACGAGGAGCGCCGGCTGATGTATGTCGGTATCACGCGGGCGCAACAGTCGCTGCACCTGTCGTATTGCCGTCGGCGCAAACGCGCCGGCGAGATGATGTCGTGCACGCCGTCACGCTTCATCGGCGAATTGGCGCAGGAGGATCTGCGCTTCGCCGACGTGCCGTTGCCCCCGGAAGAGGCGGCGAATGAGAAAGCGACCGGCAGCGAACGATTGAAGTCGCTGAAGGCGATGCTGGCGCGCTGACGCCTACTTGCCGGCTGCAACCATGTAGTCGACGGCCGCCTTGACGTCCGCATCCGGCAGCGAGACGTTGCCACCCTTGGGCGGCATCACGCCGCCCTTGCCCTGGAAGCCGCCAACAGCGTGCGCGTACAAGACGTTGACGCCCTGCGCGATGCGTGGTGCCCACGCGGCCTTGTCGCCGAACTTGGGTGCCCCCGCGATGCCGGCACCATGACAGGCGGTGCAGTTGGCGTCGAAGATTTTCTTGCCGTCGGGCTTTTCCGCTGCGGCCGCCGCCGGTGCAGCCGCAACCGGAGTCGCCGCCGCAGTCGCCGGGGTGGCGCTGCCGAACGCAATCATGTAATCCAGCGCGCGTTTGACTTCGACGTCGGACAATTCTGCAAGACCTCCGCGCGCTGGCATTCCCGCATGGCCCTTGAGCGCCGATTGCAGCACGCGGGCATAGCCGTTCTTCGCGCGCTTGACCCACGCGGCGCGGTCGCCGATCTTCGGCGCGCCGCCTTCGCCGGTCTGATGGCACCTGCCGCAGGTTTCAGCCACGACTTGTTCGCCGGTGCGCTCGGAGGAGCCGACGATGGCAACCGGCGCGGCGGGCTCCGTCCAGCTTGCCCCTGCATTGTTGGCCATGTACGCCACGGCACGCCGGACTTCGTTGTCGGTCAGGTCCGCGTTGCCGCCCTTGGCCGGCATCACGCCGGCCTTACCCTGGTAACCCGCGATTGCGTGCTGGCTCACCATGGCTTCGCCCTGTGCGATGCGCGCGCTCCACGCGGCCTTGTCGCCGAATTTCGGTGCGCCAGCCAGGCCGGCTTCATGGCAGGTCTTGCAAACCTGTCCATAGACTTGCTGGCCGGTGAGCATGCCTTTGGGCCCGCTCGCTTCGGCCAGCACCACATTGCCCACTGCCTGGATGCGTGCGAGTACCTTGCTGTCGTCCTCGTGCATTCCCTTTTCGCCGCTGGTCACGAGTTGCGAAACGAGCGCGGCCAGGGCGATCGGAACGGCGAAGGCGAGCAGCACGACAATGATGAGCTGCCGGGGTGTCTTGATCGGGGAAGAATGCTCTTCGGTCATGGGCGCGCTCGGTCAGTAATGGGGCCCTTTGGCGCGCACCATGGCGCCAGGAGCGGTCACCGGCGCGGTCGCCGGCAGTAACCGGACATTATACCGGTCCATGCGTGCATGGAGTAACTGCGGTGGACGCTATGCCTGCCCGGGCCGTAAAATGGCAGGTGTACGTCGCAACACATTTCACGCGCCCGTAGCTCAGTTGGATAGAGTATTGGTTTCCGAAGCCAAGGGTCACAGGTTCGAATCCTGTCGGGCGCGCCAATTTATCTGCACAAGATGAACTGCGTCGGCCCGCGGCCATCAGCGAGCCAGCACGCGATCTACCGCTGCGGAAGTCGCACCAACGCCAGCATCGCGCCCCCGGTGATGAAGAACAGCGCGAGCGATGCCATCGCCATGCGCTGACTCCCGGTCACCGCACTCACGATTCCGAACGCGAGCGGCCCGAACGCGGCCGAGGTCCGCCCCATCAGCGTGTGAAAGCCGAAGTATTCCGACGCGCGATCGACCGGGACGAGTACCGCGAACATGCTGCGGAACAGGCTCTGCGTCGAGCCGAGCACCAGCCCCAGCGCTACCGTGACGGCAATGGCCCCGTTGCGGCCCTCGGCGATCGCCATGAGGATGAGCACCGCGATCCACAGGACGAGAGCGAGATTCGTCGCGCCACGCTGCGACCAACGACCGCCGAGCCAACCGAAAAAGATGGTGGCGGGTATGGCGACGAATTGCAGCACCAGCGTCAGAGCCAGGATCTCCTGGACTTCCATCCCGTAGGATTTGCGAAACGTCAGCGCCGTGAAGAACGTCGCGGTGACGATGCCATCGTTCACCAGGTAATAGGCGAGCAGGAACTTGGGCACGTTGCGGTCGCGGCGCCACTCGCGGAACGTCGCCAGGATGCGGCGGTAGGGCCCCGCGCCATCGCGAGCCGCCAGATTGGGTGCGGCTGCCGGCAGGAATAGGACCGCCGGCAATCCGATCAAGGCAAGGAACACGGCAGCGACGGCGAAGGCGCCGGTGAAATTCGCGGCATTGGCCGGCCCAAGGCCACCGCGGGTGAACGGCAGGGTCAGGAAATAACACGCGATGCTGCCCAGGTAGGAGAGGCCCCATGCCAGTCCTGAAATGCGCGCGAAGCGATCTGGCGCCGCGATCAGCGGCAGGAAGGAGTTGTACAGACTCAGTGCGAGAAGGTGGGTGACGTGCGCGAACGCAAACAGCACGATGCCCCGCGCGACATCGCCGGCGCTGACGGTGACGAGCAGCGCTGTCGCTACGCTGGATGCGACGGTCATTGCAGCGAGCAGCGCGCGCCTGCTTCCGGTCGAATCGGCCAGCGCGCCAAGCCAAGGGCCGAGAATGCCGGCCGCGAGCAGTGGCAGTCCGAGGGCGATCGCCCAAAGCAGATCCGTGTTCGATCGGCCGGCGGCAACGTACGACGCAAAATAGATCGGGTACGCAACACCGGAAATCAGTAGCGTGTACCCATGCGCCCCGACGTCGTAGGCGATCCACGCGGGCAGCGCGCGTCGCGCTTGCGAATTCGTCGGCACGTGGGTTGCGCTGATGCGGTGTGCTGGCTACGTGATTGCGGATCGAGCCGGCGACCGCTTGGTCCGTGTCGGCGGCGCAATTAATTCGTGCGCGACTTCTCCTAGACTCTGCTCGATCAACTCGATCGCCCTGGCGGCGAGCGGCGATAGGTACGCGTCGGTACGGGTGACCACGCCGATTCGCTGGCTGATGTCGAGCTCAGGAATGTCGACGGCGACCAGACGCGATGACCAGCCATGCCATAGCGCCGCATGTCGCGGCGCCAGGCTGTACATGTCCGTCGTCGCGACGGCATCGAGCATGACCTCCCAGGAATTGGTTTCTATGCCATAGGGCACGTTGCGGATGCCGAGCGTCGCGAATCGCTCTTCCGCGATCTGCCGCGCACGCATCCCGCTTCCCGGGGCTGCTCCGCGGAATCTGGCGACGTCGCGGATGGTAGGGTGCTTCATGGTGCTCAGCGGATGTCCGACGCGCACGATCACGACCATTCCGGTGCCGAGCAATTCCTGAAATGCGAGGTTGGACGGCGGCACGTCGAGCAGGCCGCAAACGGCGAAATCGAGTTTTCCGCTTTCGACGAGCACGAACAATTCGGTGTTGAAGGCGACGTGGAACTGGACCTGCGCGGCCGGGCGTTCGATCGTGAAGCGCGGGAAGAGGGACCGGCTGACCAGGTGGGCCCACAGGGGTCCGGCGCCGATCCGAACCTTTCCGACCTTGCCTGCAGAGAGCTGCGCGATCTCGGTTTCGGCGTCATCCAGCGCCATCCGCGCCTTTTCGACGCGAGCCCGCAGTGCGGCCCCGATCGGCGTCAGCTCGACGCCGCGAGGAGCGCGCACGAACAACTGGGTGCCAAAGCGCGCTTCCAGACGCTGGAGGCTCCGCGTCAGCGCCGGCTGGCTGACGTCCATCGCCTCTGCCGCCCGCGCGAGGTTGCGCGTTTCGCAAATCGTGAGGAAGTAATCGAGTTCGCGGTTGAGCAGAGACATGCGTGCAGATTATACAATTAGACGTTCTGGGCATTGAACCATGGTCGGCGATTGCCCACAATGCGCGCGCGCGACCCCAGGGAGGGCGGCGAGGCCGTACCCCGGGGGCAGGCGAATGTTCATTCAGTTCGGTGATCGGCTCCGTTGGAAGCTCGCGGCGGCCGCTCTGGTCGTCCTGATGCGGGCCGCCCACGCAGCGAACTACGAGGTCGGTGACGGTACGCTTGCCATCAGCGGCTCGGTATTCGTCGGCACCGCGATCCGTACCGTCAGCCAGGATGCGCAACTGCTGCCCGACGTCAACAGTTCGCTGGTCGGAATCCAGGGCAACGCGATCACCCCAAGCACCGGCAAGAACCAGGATGACGGCAATCTGAATTTCAATCGGGGCGACACGGTCGCGTCCGTGGTCAAGGGTTATCTGTCGCTGGACTACAAGTGGCGTGACTACGGCGTCGTGGCGAGCGGCAAGGCCTGGTACGACTATGCTTCGGCACAGGCAAGTCATCCTTGGGGCAACGTCCCCAATGGATTCGAGTCCGGCGCGCCACTGAGCGATGCCGGCGCGCTGCCCCGCTCGAATTTCGGCGGCATCGTCGGGGACAATTTCTTCGGCTACGGACACAATCGATTGGCCGATTCGCCGATCGACTGGAAGGTCGGCTACCAGAAGCTCGACTGGGGCAACGGGCGCGTCGTGTTCGGCGGGCTGCGTGACCTCAATCCGCTCGACCTGCCCGCAACTCTGCGTCCTGGGGCATTGCCAGACCAGGAAACGCGCATCGCTTTCCCGGCAGTATTTGCGCGCGTCGGTTTGTCGGTCGCTACGCGCGTCGAGGCGTTCTGGCAAATCCACTTCCAGCGCAATGCGCCGAACGAATGCGGCACCTTTTTTGCGATGCAGGACTTCGTGTCCGAGGGCTGCGACAAGGTCATGCTCGGGCAGAATTCGGATCGCGTTTCGCTTGCGACCGGCAATTACATCAAGCGGGTGGGAACGCCGTCCCCGTCCAACGCGGGGCAGGGCGGTCTCGCACTCATGCACAGGGTCGACGCATGGGCGACTGAGTTCGGTCTCTATGCAGCGCAGTACCATTCGCGCTCGAGCTTCTACAGCGCGATCAAATCGCTGCGTACGGGCGCACCTTTCGTGCCGGGCGACCCGGGCGACCTCAATCCCCAATACCTGACCGAGTATCCCGAGGACATCCGGATATTCGGGGCCACGTTCGATACCCGATTGCGCGGCGTCGCGCTGTTCGGCGAAGTTACCTATCGGCCGAACCAGCCGCTGCAGTACAACGCCGCCGATCTCGTCGCGGCATTCACGTCGTTGACGGCGCCGACGCCGCTGCGCGCGCAAGTCGATGCGGTTGCACCCGGTGGGCTCTTCCACGCGTGGGAGCGCCACGACGCGGTGCAATTGCAGCTGGGCGCAACGGGAACGATTCCCGACGCGCTCGGCGCGAGCGGGTTCACCTGGCTCGCCGAACTTGTCTACAAGGGCGTGCCCGACCTGCCCGATCCCGCGGTCACACGCTTCGGACGTTCGGACGTGTTCGGCCAGGGTCCGGTGAATGGAGTGTGCCCCGCGCCGCAGGCACCCACGCAGTGTTCGTTCGACGGATTCGTGTCGCGCAACGCGTTCGGCTACCGCCTGCGCGCCGGGCTTCTCTATGCCAACGTCACGAGCGGCGTCGACCTGATCCCGTCCGTGTACTTCGGCCAAGACGTCTCAGGCTGGTCCGGCGACGGCGGAATCCTGAAGGGCCGCATGTTCGCGATCGCGTCGCTGCGCGCTAATTTCGCCAGTGGCTGGACCGCCGAGATCGCGTGGCAGCCGACGTGGGGCGGCACCTACAACAACCTTCGCGACCGCAGCACGGCCCAGGCGAACCTCGGCTACCAGTTCTGACCGGCAGGATGCCTGCCCGCGACTCCGAATGTCGGGCCTTCCGTGTCGTCGTTCCGGATCGACGGCGATATGACTCCCATCGATAGCCGGTATGCGCCGGGTGCATGGGAATCTGCGCGCACAACATCGCGGGCGCGCATGCAAGCTCGTAGAGTCGCCGACTTGTAGCGTACGCGGCAATTCCTGCCACGCCTGCGCTCCTTGCGCGCTGCGGCTACGTGCCCGGCGCGGCATTCCTACGATGGGTCCTATGCGTCCTGCTTTGGCACACCGGTCACGTCCTGCCTCGTCCCTGCGTTCCGCATTGGTCGTGGGCGCGATTGGGTTGGCGTCATGGGGTCCGGCATGGGCCCAGCAGGACTCCGGAGTCGACGAGCTGGCGGCGCAGGCGACCGACCCGACCGCGTCGCTGATGTCCTTTCAGCTGAACGACTGGTACACCGCGGATTTTCATGGCACCGGCGGCACGCTCAATCAGGTCGTGTTCCGGGCTGCGATCCCGTTCGCGCTCGGTGACACGAACCACATATTCCGCATTACGCAGCCCTACGTCACAACGTCGCGTTCGGGCGCGACGGGTTTCGCCGACACCACGATCTTCGACCTCGTCGTATTTGGCGCGCCTTGGGGACGCTGGGGAATCGGCGTCTCGGGCACGCTGCCGACCGGCCAGGACGGACTGACCACCGACAAGTGGACGGCGGGTCCTGCGGTCGGGTTCGTCAATTCGTCCGACAAGCAAGTCAACTGGGGCCTGTTCGCGCAGACCTTTTTCTCGTTTGCGGGCAAGGGCAGCGCGCACGTCGGCCTCATCAATCTGCAGCCGATTTTCAGTTACCAGTTGGGCGAGGGCCGTTCGCTGTCGCTCGGCAACAGCGCGCTCGTCTATGACACAGAGAAGTCGCGCTGGGCATCGCTCAACCTGGGTGTGAACTACGGGCAGGTGGTGGGATTCGCCGGCCACAAATGGCGCCCGAATGTCGAGGTCGACTACGACTTCAAGGACGATTACGGCAATCCGAAATGGACGATCCGTCTCGGCATCGTGCTGTTGTTGCCGGAGTCACGATGAAGACAGAAAACAGCCTGCCGAGCATTTCACGCCGTGCCGCGTTGGGCATGCTGGTCGCAGTAGCGCTTGCCGGATGCGCCACGAAGGCGGTTTCCCCGGCCGAGCCGGAGAAGCTCGTATCCGACGCGCAGACCACGCTCAGCAACTTTATGCGCGACCCCGACCAGACGTGGATCCAGGAGAACCTCAGCCGCGCAAAGGCGGTCATGATCGCTCCGCAGATCGTGAAGGCCGGCTTCATCTTCGGCGGATCGGGAGGACGAGCCGTTCTCGTCGCCAGGGACGGACGCACATGGGCGGGACCTGCTTTCTACGATCTCGGGACGGCCAGCGTCGGCTTTCAGGCAGGGGTCGAAGTCTCCGAGGCGATCATCGTCGTGATGACGGACAAGGGATTGAATTCCCTGCTAGCGACCTCGTTCAAGATGGGGGGCGACGCGAGCATCGCGGCGGGACCGGTCGGCGCCGGGGCGAAGTCGAACGTGGTGGCGGACCTGATCACGTTCACGCGAGCGAAGGGCCTGTACGGTGGCCTCAACCTCGACGGCACGGTCGTGAACACCAACATCCCCTGGAACGACGCCTATTACGGCCGGAGCAACGTGCTGCCGCCGGACATCGTGATTCGCAGGACCGCGACGAGTCCGAAATCGGCAGCGCTCCTGGCTGACGTCGCCAAGGCAACGAATAAGCGGTGACCTGATTCCACCGGGAGTATCCGCAGCATGCTAGAGCTAACCAAATCGAGTTGAGGTGTTCCACGCCCATCGTGGCTGGCCGCCGCGTTGCTCGCCGCCTTTGTCGCTGCACCACAGCTCGCCATCGCCGGCGAAGGCGGCACGTCGCACATCATGCCGGGCGCCAACGCCACGCTGATGGACCTGCCGCCGACGTCGCCCGGATGGTTCTTCAAGCCGATGTACGTCAACTACCACGGCGACGCCTCGGCGACGGTCCCCACGGCGGCCGGCATCGTCGCCAACCTGAACGCGGATGCCAATACGCTCGTCGCTCGGCGGCGGCTACGGCCTCGAGCAGACGGTGCTCGGTGGCGCCCATTACTCCGTCGCCGCGTTCCTGCCCTACACGTGGCTCTCGATCTCCGGGATACTCCGCGGCGCTGGGCGGCACGAGATATCGAAAGCAGCGTGTCCGGCATCGGCGACCTTACGGTGGTGCCGGTGATGCTCGGCTGGAAGTCCGACGACTGGCAGTACGACTTCCTGATGCCGGTGTACGCGCCGACGGGCAGCTACGAGGTCGGCCGGCTCGGCAACACGGGCCTCAACTACTGGACCTTCGATCCGATCGGCGGCGTGGCGTACAGCAACGCCAAGTCGGGCTTCAACGCGGCCGCGCATCTCGGCTACGCGATGAACACCGAGAACAACGCCACGAGCTACAAGAGCGGCGACATCCTGCACGTCGACGCGTCGGTGCAGCAGATCTTTCCGCTCGGCTCCGGATTCGCCAACGTCGGCGCCGAGGCGTGGTACTTCCAGCAGGTCACCTGCGACAGCGGATCCGGCGCGACGCTCGGCTGCTTCAAGGGACGGACGGCCGGCATCGGGCCGGTGCTGGGCTACATCCAGCCGGTCGGCGAGTCGAAGCTGCTGCTGGAACTCAAGTGGCTGCCGGAACTGGACACCAAGAACCGGCTCAACGGCGACTACATCTGGGTCAAGATGGTCTACAAGTTCTGATGCCCGGGCGCCATTTCGTTCACCGCGAATCAAATCCAGGAAGAGCCACATCAATGCAACGTACCCGCACTCCGTTCGCCGTCATGGCGTTCTCGCGTGCCATCGCGCCTGGGCACTTCCCCGCCTGTCGCGCTCGCGCAACAGGTCGTCCAGCCGAATGCCGGCGCGGCCGGCGAATGGCGCCTGATCGGGCAGACGCACGCCGATCACGCGGCGGATCACGACTCGATCATCGTGCAAGGGGCCGTTCGATAACTTCCGCAAGATCAAGTTCAAGGTGACCGACGCTCCGCTCAACATGCAGCACATGGTCGTCACCTACGACAACGGCCAGCCGGACAAGATCGACGTCCGGCAGAACATCCCGCAGGGCGGGGAAAGCCGCGCGATCGACCTGCGCGGCATCGGCAAGCGCAGCGTGCGCAGGATCGACTTCTGGTACGACACCAAGGGCTTCCTCAAGGGCAAGGCCGACGTGACCGTGTTCGGGATGAAATGAACGGCGCGACGTTGAACGACAGATCGCCAGCGAACAGTACACGCATCGACAAGGGCATCGTCCATGAAGTCCAACGCGATTCGATCCCTCTGCAGCGCCATGTTCGGCATGGTGTTCGCGACGGCGGCGTCGGCGCAGGAAATCCTGCCGTTCCCGCCCACGCCGTCCGCCTCCACGGCGGGGCTGACGATGGAGGACTTCCACCTACAAGAAGCGCGTCGAGCCGAAGCACCTCGCCGACGGCGCGCCGAACATCCTGATCATCCTGATGGACGACGTCGGGCCGGGCACGCCGTCGACCTATGGCGGCGAGATCAACACGCCGACGCTCGATCGCGTGGCGAAGATGGGGATCTCCTTCAACCGCTTCCACTCCACCGCCATGTGCTCGCCGACGCGCGCCTCGCTGCTCACCGGGCGCAATCACACCTTCGTCGGCAATGGCCAGATCGCGGCGATCGCCAACGACTTCGACGGCTTCAGCGGGATCATCCCGAAGTCGTCGGCGACCGTCGCCGAAGTGCTCAAGGACTACGGCTACAACACCGGCGCCTGGGGCAAGTGGCACAACACGCCCGAAGAGCAGATCACCTCCAAGGGGCCGTTCGACTATTGGCCGACCGGCTATGGCTTCGAGTACTTCTACGGCTTCCTCGCCGGCGAGGCCTCGCAGTACGAGCCGACGCTGACGCGCAACACCACGCCGGTCACCGAAGAGAAGCCCAAGGGCTACCACCTCACCGACGACATCGCCGACGGACGCGATCCAGTGGCTCCGCGAACAGAAGGCCTACGCACCGGACAAGCCGTTCTTCATGTACTGGGCGCCGGGCGCATCGCACGGCCCGCACCAGGTCATGAAGGAGTGGGCCGACAAGTACAAGGGCAAGTTCGACGACGGCTGGGACAAGTATCGCGAGCGCACCTTCGCGCGCGCCAAGGCCAAGGGCTGGATTCCGCAGGACGCGCAGCTCACGCCGCGCCCCGCGTCCATGGCTTCGTGGGATTCGATCCCCGAGGCCGAGAAGCCGTTCCAGCGCCGCCTGATGGAAGTCTTCGCCGGCTTCACCGAGCACGCCGACTACAACGCCGGCCGGGTCATCGACGAGATCGAGCGGCGAAGGCAAGCTCGACAACACGCTGATCTTCTACATCTGGGGCGACAACGGCTCGTCGTCGGAGGGCCTGAACGGCACCATCAGCGAGCAGCTGGCGCAGAACGGCATTCCGACCAAGATCTCGCAGCACATCGAGGCGTTGAAGGAACTCGGCGGCCTCGACGCGCTCGGCGGCCCGAAGACCGACAACATGTACCACGCCGGATGGGCCTGGGCGGGCAGCACGCCCTACCAGGGCACCAAGCTGATGGGCGCCTACTTCGGCGGCACCCGCCAGCCGATGGCCGTCGCCTGGCCGAAGCGCATCAAGGCGGATCCTGCGGCGCGGCCGCAGTTCCACCACGTGATCGACATCGTGCCGACGATCTACGAACTGACGAAGATCACGCCGCCCCGGGTCGTCAACGGCTTCGAGCAGGATCCGATCGCCGGCGTCAGCATGGTCTACGCGTTCGCCGATGCCAAGGCGCAAGGGAACGCGAAAGACCCAGTTCTTCGACATCATGGCCAGCCGCGGCATCTACCACGACGGCTGGTTCGCCAGCGCCCCGGGCCCGCGCGAGCCGTGGGTCGGCGGAATGCCGAAAGGCATCAAGGAATGGTCGCCGCTGACGGACAAGTGGGAGCTCTACAACATCGACAAGGACTGGAGCCAGGCGAACGATCTCGCCGCCGTCCAATCCGCAGAAGCTCGAGGAGATGAAGGCGCTCTTCCTCGTCGAATCGACGAAGAACAAGAACCTTCCCATCGGCGGCGGCCTGTGGTCCACGGCGATGTTCCATCCGGAGGATGCGCCGGCCTCGTCGCTGACCGAATGGACCTTCGACGGCCCGATGACCCGGATGCCGGAATCGGCGGCGCCCAAGCTCGGCAAGAACAGCAGCCTCGTCACCATGGACGTGGACGTGCCCGCCGAACGCCAACGGCGTGCTCTACGCGCTGGCCGGCTTTTCCGGCGGCGTCACCTGCTACGTGAAGGACGGCTTCCTGAACTACGAGTTCAACCTGTTCGAGGTGCAGCGCACCAAGATCAGGTCCAAGGCCAAGCTGCCGGCGGGCAAGGCGAAGATCGAGGTCGAATCGAAGCTGGTCGACACGATCGGCGGTCCGATGGACGTCACGCTGAAGGTGAATGGCGAGGTGGTGGGCCAGGGCCAGGTGCCGGCGGCCATGTCGCTCCACTTCACGTCGAACGCGACCTTCGACATCGGCATCGATCTCGATTCGCCGGTGTCGCTCGACTACTACGACCAGGCGCCGTTCGCGTTCAACGGCACCATCGGCACGACGAAGATCGCGTATCTGAAGAAGTGACCACTGCAGCCGACAGTGCCGAGGCGAATCGAATGCCGTGAGAACCGACTGTCGCAACTGAGCGTCGCCCTGCTGCTGTGCGTGGGCGCAGGCGCCGCCGTGCCGTCCATGCCGCCACGACGACGGCCACGCCGGGCGACGGCTCGGTGCTGCCGTTCCCGCCGGTGCCGTCGGCGAGCAAGGCCGCGCCGCGCCTGCAGGATTCGGTCCACAAGCGCCGCGCGCAGCCGCAGCACCTGAAGCCCGGCGCGCCGAACGTGCTCATCATCCTGCTCGACGACGTCGGCTTCGGCCAGGCGTCGACGTTCGGCGGCGAGGTCAACACGCCGACGCTGATCGAAGCTCGCCGGCGCAGGGCATCAGCTACAACACGTTCCACACGACGTCGATCTGCTCGCCGACGCGCGCCGCGCTGCTGACCGGGCGCAACCACCAGCGCGTCGGCAACGGCACGATCGCCGAGCGCGCGGTCGACTGGGACGGCTACACCGGCGTGATCCCGAAGACCTCGGCGACGATGGCCGAGGTGCTGCGGGACTACGGCTACAACACCGCGGCGATCGGCAAGTGGCACAACACGCCGGCCGACCAGACCACGGCGATGGGACCGTTCGACCGCTGGCCGACCGGGCACGGCTTCGACTATTTCTACGGCTTCCTCGCCGGCGAGACGTCGCAGTGGGAGCCGCGGCTGGTCGAGAACACCAACCAGATCGAGCCGCCGCACGACGAGAAGTACCACCTGAGCGAGGATCTGGCGCAGCACGGCATCGACTGGCTGCGCCGGCACCAGGCGTTCGCGCCGGACAAGCCGTTCTTCCTGTACTGGGCGCCGGGCGCCGGACACGGCCCGCACCAGATCTTCAAGGAATGGGCCGACAAGTACAAGGGCAAGTTCGACGACGGCTGGGATGCCTACCGCGAGCGCGTGTTCGCGCGCCAGAAGCAGATGGGCTGGATTCCGGCCGACACGAAGCTCACGCCGCGCGCCGACAACATGGCGTCGTGGGACAGCATTCCCGAGGCGCAGCGCCCGTTCCAGCGGCGGCTGATGGAAATCTTCGCCGGCTTCGTCGAGCACGTCGACGTGCAGGCCGGCAGGGTCGATCGACGAGCTCGACGCGTCTGGGCATCCGCGACAACACGATCGTCATCTACATCTTCGGCGACAACGGCGCCAGCGCCGAAGGCCAGAACGGCACGATCAGCGAGCTGCTGGCGCAGAACGGCATCCCGAACACGGTCGAGCAGCAGCTCGCGGCGCTGGAGAAGATCGGCGGACTCGACGCGCTCGGCGCCCCCAAGACCGACAGCATGTACCACGCCGGCTGGGCGTGGGCCGGCAACACGCCGTTCCAGTACACGAAGCTGATCGCCTCGCACTTCGGCGGCACGCGCAACCCGATGGTCATCTCGTGGCCGAAGGGCATCAAGCCCGACGACACGCCGCGCGCGCAGTTCCACCACGTCAACGACATCGTGCCGACGATCTACGAGATCCTCGGCATCAAGCCGCCGAAGGTCGTCGACGGCTTCGTGCAGGACCCGATCGACGGCGTGAGCCTCGCCTACACGTTCGCCGACGCGAAGGCGCCGACGCGCAAGCACGTGCAGTATTTCGACAACAACGGCAGCCGCGCGCATCTACCAGGACGGCTGGGTCGCGGCCACGTTCGGCCCGCTGGTGCCGTGGCTGCCGGGCGCGCCGGGCCTCGCCGAATGGGATTCGGCCAAGGACAGGTGGGAGCTCTACAACATCACGCAAGGACTTCTCGGAGGCCGACGATCTCGCGGCGAAGGACCCGAAGCGTCTCGCGCAGCTGCAGAAGACTTTCGATGCGCAGGCGCGAGGCCAACCAGGTCTATCCGCTGGGCGCCGGCATCTGGCTGCGGCTGCATCCCGAGGACCGCATCAAGACGCCCTACACGAGCTGGCAGTTCGACGCGACGACCACGCGGATGCCGGAATTCACGGCGCCGGGCATGGGCCGCGAGAACAACACCGTGACCATCGATGCCGAAATCGGCGACAACGCGTCCGGCGTGCTCTACGCGCTGGGCGGCGCGGGCGGCGGTCTGACGCTGTACATGGACAAGGGCCAGCTCGTCTACGAGTACAACATGATGATCATCGAGCGCTACATCGCCCGTTCAGCCGCGAAAGATTCCGGCCGGCAAGCACCGCATCGAGGTCACGACCACGCTGGCGAGCGCCCAGCCGCTGTCGCCGGCCGACGTGGTGCTGAAGGTCGACGGCCAGGAAGTGGCGCGCACGACGGTGAAGCGCACGGTGCCCGGCGGCGTTCTCGGCGAGCGAAACCTTCGACGTCGGCGTGGACTCGGCTCGCCGGTGTCGCTCGACTACTTCGACCGCCGGCCGTTCAGGTTCGACGGCAAGATCGAGCAAAGTCGCCGTCAAGCTCCAATGACCGGATTGGGATTCAGACCGGGGAATTCACCGCAATTCGCTTCAAGTGACACAACGCGACACACCCAGACAGCATCAAAAGGAGAGGGATTCATGAATCAGAGACTTGAAAAATTTGCAACGACCGGACGATCGGCCCGGCTGGCTGGCGCGGCATTGGCTGCCGGCGTCATGCTCGCCGTCAATGGCGCTGCATGGGCACAACAGGCGGCAGCGCCTTCAGCGGCACCCGCTCCCGCACCGGCCGCGGTCGTCAATGCGAAGGCCGTCGAGCGACTCAACGCGATGGGGGCGTACCTGCGCTCGCTGAAGGCCTTCACCGTCAACGCCGATGTCACCGTGGAAGAGGTGCTCGACTCCGGACAGAAGGTCGAGAACGCGCTCGCGATCGAGATCGCCGCGCGCATGCCCGACAAGCTGCGGGTCTACACGACCTCCGCCGAGCGCAGTCGGAAGGTCTACTTCGATGGCAAGACCGTCACGATCTTCGGGGAAAAACTCGGCTACTACGGCTCGTTCCCCGCGCCCGCCACGATCGCTCAAACCGTGGACGTCGCGGCCAAGAAGTACGGCCTCGAAATACCGCTTGCCGACCTCTTCCTGATGGGCACCGACAAGTTCGACACCAAGTCGATCACCGAGGCCATCTACGTCGGACCGCAGATGATCGGCGGCGTGTTGTGCGACCAGCTGGCAATCCGCCAGCCGGGCGTCGACTGGCAGGTCTGCATCGAGCGCGGCAAGGCACCGTTACCGCGCAAGCTGGTCGTCACCGGCACGGACGGCGACCCCGCCCAGCCGGTGCGCCGCTCGATTCTCACCTGGAAGGCCGGTTCGGCACCCGAGGCCGCGGCGTTCACCTTCGTTCCTCCGAAGGGCGCGACCAGGATTGCCGTCAAAGAAGCGGCCAAGTGAACCACTCCTTAGGCCAAGACAGGACAAATATCATGAAAACGAATCGAATTCTCCCTGCCGGCGCGGTCGCTGCCGTTGCCGTTGCGATCGGCCTTACAGTATCCGTGCCCGCCGACGCCCGCGACGTCAAGGGTGGCGGTGGCGCGCGCAACAATGTGAGCAGTGGCGCCAATCGGGACTCCGGTCCCAACGCGCGCGGCGCGACCGGGAACGCCAACCGCGACACGAACGTCAATCGCAATACCAACGTCAATCGCGACACCAACATCAACCGCAACACCAACGTCAACAAGAACACAAACGTCAACGTCGAACCGGGACCGCAACGTGGACATCGACGTCGACGTCGATCACCGTGGCGGCTGGGACAACGACTGGGACGACCATCATCACCCGGTCGCGACGGGCATGGCGATTGGTGCAACCGCCGCCATCACGTCGGCGGTGATCGGTTCGATGGTCTATTCGCTGCCGCCGCAATGCCAGACGGTAGTAGTCAACGGCATCGGCTACAACAATTGCGGCGGCACCTGGTACCAGCCTCAGTACGTCGGCACCTCCGTGCAGTACGTCGTCGTTGCGCCGATGCAATAACGAAGTTCACTTCGCTCCTGCGGACCCGCGGCGCAGAGTGGCAGGCAGGCAACAAGATCGATGGTATGGGAGGGAGAAGAATGATGAAATGGATTGCCGTGGCGTCGAGGTCATTCCGGGGGTTGCTGGTCGTGCTGTTCCTGTTTGCAATGTCGGCCCAGGTGCAGGCGCAGGACGCGAAACCGTTCACCAACGAGCAGTTGGACCAGATGACGGCGCAGATCGCGCTTTATCCGGATTCGCTGCTGTCGCAGTTGCTGATGGCGACGACCTATCCCGACGAGTTCGCCAAGGCGTCGGCGTGGTCGAAGGCGCACCCGGACGCCAAAGGCGACGACGCGGTCAAGGCGGTCGAGAGCGAGAACTGGGATCCGTCGGTGGCGTCGATGGTGGCGTTTCCGGAGGTCGTGATCACGCTGGGCGAGAAGCCCGACTGGGTGAAGAACATGGGCGACGCGTTCCTGGCGCAGCCCGATGACGTGATGGACTCGGTGCAGCGGCTTCGCGGAAAGGCGCAGCAGGCCGGGAATCTGAAGTCGAACGAGCAGATCACGGTCTCGACGCAGGCGCCCGAAGCGGCGCCCGCCGGCGGCGCCGCAGACCGTGGTCGTGCAGCAGGCGGCGCCTCCGCCGCAGATGATCGTGATCGCGCCGGCGCAGCCGTCTGTCGTCTACGTTCCTGCGTACAACCCGACGGTCGTCTACGGGCCGTGGCCGTACGCGGCGTATCCGCCGTACTACTATCCGCCGCCGCCGGGCTACTGGTGGTCGCGGACCATTGCCACCGGCATCGCCTGGGGTGTGGCCATCGGCGTCAACAACGCGCTGTGGGGCGGCTGCCACTGGGGATGGGGACACAGCAGCGTCGACATCAACGTCAATCGCTACAACAACATCAACGTGAATCGGCGGCTCGACGTCAACAGCAGTCGGACGTCGTGGAATCACGATACCGCGCATCGCGGCACCACGCCGTACCGCGGCGGCGACGCGACGCGAAAGAACCTCGACAACAAGTACCAGGCCGGCAATCGCGACCAGTATCGCGGCAAGGACGCAAGCCGCGACGCCAGCCGCGAACGCGCGTCGCAGTCGATGCAGGACCGCGGTATTGCCGACAAGTCGGCGGCGCGCGACAAGGCGCAAGGCGCGGACAAGTCGGCGGCGCGCGACAAGGCACAGGGCGCGGACAAGTCGGCGGCACGCGACAAGGCGCAGGGTGCGGACAAGTCGGCGGCGCGCGACAAGGCGCAGAGCGCCGATCGCGACGCGGCACGGCAGCATGCGCAATCGGCAAGCCGCGACAACGCGCTCAAGGGTGCGAACAGCCCGCAGGCGAAGCAGCAGGTCGACCGTGGCGCTGCGAGCCAGAAGGCCGCGGATCGTTCCGGCGGTGCCAGTCCGGCCATCCGCGAGTAGTGGCGGCGGCAGCCGGCCGTCCGCAGGTGGCGGCGCGAGTCGTCCCAGCGGGGTGGTGGCGGCGGCGGTGGCGGCGGGCGGCGGTGGTGGAGGTGGCGGCGGCGGCGGCCGTCCGGTGGCGGCGGACGCAAGGGTTGATACGGAGCACATGAACATGAAAAACATCAAGCACATTCTGAGTGTCGCCGCCATGGCTGGATCGGTCGCCCTGGCCCCGGCGGCGTTCGCGCAGAACGCCTACCCGACGCCCGAGGCGGCCGCCGACGCGCTGGTCGACGGCATCGCGCGGCACGACAACGATGCCATCAAGGCGGTGGTCGGGCCTGACTACCGCAATTACATCCCGGCCAGCAATTACGATCCCGAGGACGTGACGAACTTCCTCGAAGCGTGGTCGAGGGGACACGACGATCGTGCGGTCGGGCGCCGACAAGGCTTACCTCGGCGCCGGCAAGAACGGCTGGACGATGCCGATTCCGATTGTGAAGACGGCGGCGGGATGGCGGTTCGACGTCAAGGCGGCTCCCGAGGAAATGCGCGTGCGCCGCATCGGCCGCAACGAGCTCGCGGCGATCCAGGTGGCGCTCGCCTACACCGACGCGCAGAAGGAATACCACGCGCGCGACTGGAACGGCGACGGGACGCTGGAGTACGCGAAGCAGGGGCTGTCGTCGCCCGGCAAGCGTGACGGCCTGTACTGGGCGTCGCTGCCGGGCGAACCGGAGAGTCCGCTCGGCGCGGAGTTCGCGGACGCCAAGGTCGGCCAGCCGTACCACGGGTATGTCTACAAGATCCTCGACGGCGCAAGGCAAGGACGCGCCGGGCGGCGCGCGCAGCTACATGAAGAACGGCCGCATGACCGAAGGCTACGCGCTGGTGGCGTGGCCCGCAAAGTACGACGACACCGGCGTGATGACGTTCATCGTCAACCAGGACGGCGTCGTGTACCAGAAGGACCTCGGCGCGGGCACCGACGCGGCAGCGCGGGCGATGGGCGCCTACAACCCTGACGGGAGCTGGACCAAGGTGGCGCCGGCGAAGTGACGCTGCGAGAGCCGGCAGGCGCACGGATTCGCCTCGTGGCGAGCGGCGAACGACCACGTGAACGCGGGCGCACGACCCGCGGCGTGATCGAACGGCTCGACCGTTCGTTTGATCGGGATGCCTGGAGTCGTCCTGGGGCCGCCGGCCGCAACCTCCCGGCCGGCGGCCCGGACTTTTTTCCCGATGATCGCAATGCCGTGGTCCGAAGGGATCCGGTATGGCCGAAGTCGAGTTCTCCCCAGTCGACAACGAGCTTCCGCTGCGGTGGTTCCGCCGTCTGCACCTCGTGCCGGCGAATGGCATAGGCGCCGGGCGTCGCGCGGTGTTCTTCGCACTTCTGACGTGGCTGCCCATCGCGGCGTGGTCTTTCGTCGCCGGCCGATTCCTGACGGCCGACGCGGGCGAGCCGCTGCTCCAGCACTTCGGCGTTCACGTGCGCTGCCTGCTGGCGATTCCGCTGTTCATCCTGGCGGAAGCCTCCCTGCATGACGCTGCGCAGCACATCGTCGGCCAGTTCCGGTCGAGCGGTGCCGTGAGCCCCGAGCTTCGCGACCGCTTCGATTCGGCCATCGCCGCGGTCCGCCGCCTTCGCGACGCGTCGCTGCCGTGGGTCTTCGTATTCGGCGCTGCCGTCGCGTGGTCCGTGGTCGACCAACCCGCGGTGCGCGACGACACGATGTCGTGGGCGGTCGGCGCGGACGGCAGTCTCGGATTCGGCGGACTGTGGTTTTCCTATGTCGTGCGGCCCATCTTTCTCGCGCTGCTGCTGGGCTGGCTGTGGCGCATGCTGCTGGTTTCATGGTGGTTCTGGAAGGTCGGCAGGCTCGGCTTGGCACTCGTTCCGACCCACCCTGATCGCACCGGCGGAATCGCGTTCGTCGAGAAGGTGCCCGGCGCGTTTGCCATGGTGACCTTTGCCACGACCGCCGTTATCGCGTCCCGCTGGGCGCACGACATCGAGTTTCACGCCGCAACGCTGCAGTCGTTCAAGGTTCCCGGCGGCTGCGTTCGTAATTCTGTGGACGCTGCTTGCGCTGCTGCCGCTGCTGGCGCTCGCTCCCGCGCTGATCGCGGCGCGCGCCCGCGCAATTCCTGCGTACGCGGCACTCGTCGGCGAGCAGGGGCGACTGGTTCACCGGCGCTGGATTCTGCGCGAAACGGTTCCCGACACGCCTCTCCTCGACGCGCCGGAGATCGGGCCCGTCGCGGACGCCAACGCGATGTACGACGCGGTCAAGAAGATGCGGGGCGTGCCGATCGGCAAAGGCGCGATCATGAAGGTGCTCTTGCCCATCGCGCTTCCGTTCATCGTCGTTGCGGCACTGCAGGTTCCGTTGAAGGATCTGTTGCTCAAACTCGCCAAGGCATTGGTGTGAGTGTTCTCTTCGAGTGAGTCTTCCTTGCAGGCGCTTCGCGGGCCTGTGGCACCCTGCTTTTCTTTTGGCGCTGTTCAGCCAGTTCGCGGAGGAATTTCGATGTTGCGAGCGATTTCGTTCCTGGTGCAATTTTCATTCTGCGTTGTCATCGCGAGCGGCACACACGCGCAGCCGGCGCCGGCCCCGAAGGCTGCGACGCCGCCATCCAAGGCTGCAGCCGGAGCCGAAATGTCGCGCCACCTCAACATCGCGACCAAGCCGTTCACCGGAGATTTCGACAAGATGCTCGAGCGGCGGACGATCCGCGTCTATGCGCCCTACAGCCGGTCGCTGTATTTCATTGACAAAGGCCGCGAGCGGGGATTGGGCGCCGAACTGGTCCGCGATTTCGAGCGCTGGGTCAACCAGAAATACGCAAAGCAGCTCGGCAAGCGGCCGCTGACCATCTACATCGTTGCCGCGACGCGCGACAAGCTGCTCACCGACCTCAACGACGGAGTAGCCGACATCGCCATCGGCAACCTGACCGTCACCGAGGAGCGCCAGAAAGTCGTCGACTTCGTCGCGCCGGACGAGAAGATCGTCAACATCGAGATCCTGGTCACCGGGCCGGCGTCGCCGGCAATCGCGTCACTGGACGACCTTTCGGGCAAGACCGTCCACGTGCGCAAGGCGTCGAGCTACTACGCTAGCCTGACGGCACTGAACGACCGTCTGAAGAAGGCGGGCAAGGCGCCGGTCAATCTCGTCCTCGTGCCCGATGCGCTCGAGGACGAGGACATGCTGGAGATGCTGAATGCTGGGCTGCTGCAGGCAATGGTCGTCGACGACTGGAAGGCGAGGCTGTGGTCGCAGGTGCTGCCGAAGCTCAAGCTGCACCAGGACGTCGTCCTGCGCGAACCCACCAAGAAGGGCTGGGCGATCCGCAAGAACAGTCCGCAGCTGGCCGCGGCGCTGAACGATTTCTATGCGAGCTGGGTGAAGACGGCGGGTGTCGTGCCCTACCGGCAGCAGCAGTACATGAAGAACATCAAGACCCTGAACAATCCAGCCAGCGCGGCGGACTACCAGCGCTTCCAGCAGGTCGTTGCCATGTTCGAAAAATATGGCCAGCAGTACAACTTCGACCCGCTGATGCTCGCCGCACAGGGTTACCAGGAGTCGACGCTCGATCAGAACAAGAAAAGCCGGGTCGGTGCGGTTGGAGTGATGCAGCTGATGCCGGCGACCGGTCAGTCCCTCAAGGTGGGGGACATCAGCGTGACGGAATCGAACATCCATGGTGGCGCGAAGTACATGGATCAGTTGATGACCCAGTATTTCAACGATGCAAAGTTCGATGAGCAGAATCGCACGCTGTTCGCATTCGCAAGTTACAACGCGGGCCCGGGAAATATCGCAAAGATGCGGACGGAAGCGCAGAAGCGCGGCCTCGACCAGGACAAGTGGTTCAACAATGTCGAGGTGGTAACGGCAGAAAGGATAGGGATCGAGACCACCACTTACGTGCGGAACATCTTCAAGTATTACGTCTCGTACAAGCTTACGCAGGACGCCCGGGCAACCGCGGCGAAACTCAAGGAACAGGTCGCGCCCGCGAAGAATTGAAGTGTCCTGCTCGGAACCAGACCAGATGGACGCTGCCCGCTTGGATTGTGTCTTCAGCCACGCATAAAGCGGTCATTGCTCTGTGGGTTGTGGGTGGGCGCTATCGACCCTGACCAGCCGTAGCGCTTACAAGAACCGGACGTTCAATCGCGATGAACTGGCGACGTTCAACTACTGAATCACCTCGTCCGCATGCGCCAGCGCCGCTTGGGGGATCGTGAGGCCCAGTGCCTTCGCGGTTTTCAGGTTGATCACCAGCTCGAACTTGGTCGGCTGCTCGACGGGCAGGTCGCCTGGCTTGGCCCCCTTGAGAATCTTGTCCACATAGGTCGCGGCGCGCCGAAACAAATCAGGCACGTTCGCTCCATAGGACATAAGGCCCCCGGCATCGACAAACTCCCTCGATGTGTACACTGCCGGCAGCCGGTTCTTGGCCGCCAGGTCCACGAGGCGTCTATGCTCTCTGAGGAACCTGTTGCTTGGCAGCACAGTCAGAGCACCCGCGCGCGCGCTGCTCATGTCCGAGAAGGCCCTGGCGAATTCGTCCGGACCTCGCGCTTCAACGAATTGAAGCCGCATTCCCAGCGCCCGTGCCGCGACCTCTGCTCCCGTCAGCATGTCCTTGTCCGTGCGTTCGCCGAGGGCACCTGGCAGCCAGAGGACAGCGACCCGATCGACCCCCGGAACGGCCTGCTTGAGCAGTTCCAGACGCTTGCCGACTAGCTCCGGGCCGAGGCTGGACAACCCCGTGACATTGCCGCCCGGCCGCGCGAGGCTGGTGACGAGCCCGCTCTCAACCGGATCACCAACACCAGTGAAGACGATGGGGATAGTCTTGGTCGCCTGCATGGCCGCCAGGGTGACGCGTGTGCCTCCGCCCACGAAGATGACATCAACCTTGAGCGCAACCAGTTCGGCCGCAAGAGCGGGGAGCCGCTCGAGCTTCCCCTCGGCATCTCGGTATTCAATCACGACGTTGCGGCCCTCGACGTAACCGAGGTCACGCAGTCCTTGGAGGAAGGCGTCGCGCAGGCGGGGGCTAGAGGCCAGGTTGGGCGACAGGTAGCCAATTCGAGCGACCTTGGCCGCCTGCTGGGCGTCGGCGGCGAGCGGTGCGGCAAGAAGCGCCCCGACGGCGATCAGAAAGCTCCTGCGCTGAACAACGCCCATGCTTCCCTTTCCAGAAAGACGCCGGGAAGTCTACGCTGGATCGACTACTGTGGGTCGACTGAGACTCGAATGACCGTAATGGAGCACGAGGCGCTACGGCTGCTGTTGGCCGACTGCCGCGGGTATCTCACGATCATTGAATGGCCGCTATTGTCTATGGGGCTGCGCAATCGGTCCCAATTCTGGTTGGCGGAGAACGGGACTCGGTCTGCATCCAATTGCCGATGATGCAGATCAACGCCGACACTGTCTGTTTGGTCAGAACGCAGTTTCGGCAATTGACGACATGCGGCGTGCCCGCGGCGGCGGAACGCGGTCGTGCCCGGGCGGCATGAAGTCGCGCCGGTCAGTCATAGCTGCGCCGGAAATACAGGCCGAGGCTCGAGACGATGCCGGCTTCCGCGCGCAGCGTCAGCGATCGCGTCAGCGCATATTCGATGCGCAACGCATTGTTGGCCACGGTCAGGCCCTGCTCATAGACCAGCGTCAGCCGGTCGTTGATGCGCTTGCCGAAGGCGACGACCTGGCTCGACGTTCCCGACGTGACCGTGCTGACCCGCTCGCGCAGCGAGATGTCGTCCAATCCGAGTGAGTTCGCAATGGTCGTGGTGAGAGGTCTTTGTCCCCTTGCCAACAGCGACGCCGATGCGGTACCCAGCGCCGCCAGATCCGCGCGCGACGCGCGATCGAGCCCCTGTCCGGTCATGAGCCACGACAGTTTTTCCCCGTCGGGAACAGGCGGATTGGAAACGAGCCGCACGCGTGGCACGCGAACGGTTCCGGTTACCTCCACGCCGGCCTCGACTGCGAGATTCCTGCGCAGGGCGGTCACGTCGATGGCGGGATTGTCGACAGGCCCGTCGAAGATGAGCTGGCCGCGGTCGATCACCAACCGCTGACCGAAGACAAAATAGGTTCCGTTGACCGCGCGGACCGTGCCACGGGCGTTGAGCGTGCCGTTGGCCGCGGTGGTGAGGCGCAGCCGGCCTGCGAGTTCGGTGTCGAGCCCTTCGCCTTCGAAGCGCAGGTCGTCGCCCAGGCCGATGTCCAGGTCGAGCAGCAGCGGCACATCGAGCGCTGCCGTCGCATTTTCCGCACCGCGAGGCCGCCCGACGATGACGACATCGCTGGAGAGCTGGCCGACGCTGGTCGGCTCGTACTGAATCCGCCCCTGGGCAATGTCCAGATTGCCGCGCACCGCGACCTTGCCCTTCTCGAAGGCCATGACGCCGTTGCCGCCGACGGTCAGCTGAAGGTCCGGACGATTGGTGGCGCGGAATTTTTCCGCCGTCCAGGTCACGCTTGCTTCTGGAGCGACGTCGGTGCTTCCCGCGCGTGGCGCGCGCGCCAGCGTCCCGTGCGCAGTGAAGCGGCCGTCGCCTCCGGCGAACGACAGGTCTTCCAAGACCAGCGTGTTGTTGGCGAATTTCCCGCGCAGGCGACCGTCCTGCCAGTGCACGCCGTATTGCGGAATGTCCAGGCGCATGGCATCCGCAGTGAGCGCGCCCTCGAGCACGGTGTGGGCCAGACTACCCGACGCTGTGAGGTCGACGTGCGCGCGACCGTCGATGACCGCCAGCGTGCCGAGCCACGGCTGCAGCGGCCGCAACGACGGCAGGTCCGCGATCAGCGTGGCGGCCAGCGGTGCGTCGAATGCGATCCGCCCGGGCGTGTTGTCGGCCGCCTTGATGTTCATGGTGGCATCGGCGTTGCCGGCGCGTTGCGAGCGAAGCGTAGCCGTGGCCGCAACGCTGTCGTCCTGGAAGCGCGCTTGCGCCTCGAGCACCGTGATGCCCAAGGCGAGGCCGTCGGGCGCGGCGGACAGGCTTTCGGTTCCGAACAGATCGCCGTGTTCGCGTCGCACATGGATGACGCCATTGAGTTGTGGCGTCGCCGCGACCGACCAGTCGCCGGCGATCACCAGCGTAGATGTCAGTGGCGAGCGCACACCCGCGGCGCGCAGCAAGGCAGCCAGCGGAATGCCACTGAGCGCGCCGCGCGTTTCGAGTTTGCCCGAGTCCCAGCGCAAGTCGTCCAGGTCGGCGCGGCCTTCCGCGACCCGCAATCGCGCCGAACCGATATGCAGGTGGTCGCGCGCCCACTCGATCACCGCCGGCGCCTCCAATTGCATGGCCAATGCGCCGCGATTGTCGAGAGCGTCGAGGGAACCCGCCCACGAAAATGCCGGCGTGCCGAGTTCCCGGAATCCGCCGGTAAAGCGGGCGTGACCGTCGGCGCCTTCCCCGGCCAGCGCAATATTCGCGATGTGGTGCGCCAGCGTGCCGGTGGCATCGGCCGCCAGCATCGCGTATTCGCCTTGGGGAATGCTTATCCTGGTTGCCGCCAGCGTAAGTCCCAGCGCGCGTGTGGCGTTGGCGGCCGGGTCGATCGTCAGGCCGCCGGCGGCGATCGTCGCTTTGGCGTCGATCGTTCCGACGCTGCCCAGCCTTCCCCACTGCAAGGCGTTGCCATGAACGGCGAGGTCCAGTCCATTGCCGCCAGGCTCGCTCGTAAACGTGCCGCGAACATGGACTGCCCCCGCAATCGATTCGGGGACCGGGACACCAAGATACTTGACGAGCAAGCTGCGCAGTTCCTCTATCTTTGGTGCGTCGGCTGCAACGGTGAGCTTGTCGCCTGGCGTGCCCGTGGCGCCGGTCACCGCCAATGTCGCCGACGCAACGCCGATCTTGACCGCGACGTCGCGCATGGTCTTGGCCGCAACCTCCGCCTGCAGTTTGCCGCTGACCCCAAGGCCCGCAAGTTGACTGCCGTGTGCGAGCGCGACTTCCGCATCCACGAGCCACGTCGGCGCAAGTCGGCCGTGCGCAATCAGGGTGCCGGTCAGGCTGCCGGCGGGAAAAGCGCCGAAGCGCGACGGATCAAATTGCGTCGCCTCCGCCGTGACGTCGAACGCGCGCTCCCCATCGGCTGTGATCCGGCCACGGCCGACGATTTCCCCCGTCCCGGCTCGGCCGCGAAAGCGCTCGATGTCGACGCGCCGGCCGACAATCGTGGCGGCGAAACTGAGCGACAGATCGGCCTGCGCCAGGTCTGCGCGCACGGATTGCGTGGCCTTGGCGACGTCCGCATTCAACGATCCGGACAGGCGCGTGGCGACCAGCGTGGAATGCATCCGTTGCAGATCGAGGTTGCGCACGCTCAATTGCCAGCGGCTGGCGGCGCTGTCGCCGGCCAGGGTCGCGTGGCCGGTGACCTGCGCGTCGCCAGCCAGGCGTGCGTCGATGTCGTCCAGTGCAAGCTCGCGGCCATCCCAACGAAAGCGCGAATTGATCGATGCCAGCGGGACGCGTCCCGCATCGAGTGCGCCGAAGTCGGCGTTGGCGGCGACCATCGTCCCGGCGAAGCCATTCGCCGTGGGTTTGGCATCGACGGTGATCGTCAGTCGCGTTGCGGGAAGCGTCGGGCCGAAAAGTGCGATGTTGACGTCCCGCGCGTCGATCCGTGCGCCGGCCAGCAGCTCGGGCGCAAATGGCTCCAGCGTTGCGTTGGCGGCGATGGCGGCGTCGCGGGACGTGCCGGTCGCGCTCACCGCAAAGTGCGCCAGAGTCCCCGTGGCCGCGACGTCGGCGCGCGTGTCGCGCCATGCGCCGTCACCGTTGAAATTAAGCGCCGCTTTCAGTGCAAAGGGCGCAATGGCGGCCAGTTCGGCGTCGCCGGCCAAAGTGCCGACATCGGTGACGAAGCGCATCTTGTGCACCGTGTGCGTGCGCGCGCCACCTGTGTAGTCGAACACGACGCCGGTGATCGTTCCCGCGCGCGCGCCGATGCGCCATTCGAGTCGCTCGACGCCGACGTTGGAAATGGTCACCTCCAGCGGCAAGGAGAGATCCACGGGGAGCGCCAGCGGCGCATCGGATCCCTTCATCGTGATCGCCAGCCGATGCGCGCCCAGTCCACTCACATTGACATGGCGGGTGAACAGGCCAACGACGCTCCAGGTCAGCGCAAGCTCGTCGGCTTCCACCGCGACGTCGTCGCCGCGCCATCCGATCCGCGCGACACGCACCGTCGACAGCAGCGAGCCGGTGGCGCCCTCGACGGTCAGCCGCCCGTCGCTCGCGGCAACGGCACGGGCAATGGCCAACTCCAATGCCGATTGCGTGGAGAGCCACGCGATCCCGGACGCGAGCGCGACTATCAGTACGACGCCGACCCAACTGCCGCGGCGCAACCAGCGCCACGCGCGCAAAGGGACGCTCGGGGCGGCTAGGGTCCGGATCGCGCGTCATCGCCGACTCAGAACGAAAGTCCGACCGAGAAATGCACGCGCACGCTGCCGGAATCCTGTCCGTACGCGATGTCGACGCGGAACGGGCCGATGGGCGTGCGGAAGCGCCCGCCCACGCCATAGCCAAGAGCCAGGTGAAGGTCGTGCAGCGAGTCGACCGCATTGCCGGCATCGACAAATGTGGCCAGCCCCCAGTTCTCGCCGATCCAGCGCGTGATTTCGACACTCGCTGCGGTGTAATAGCGGCCACCAACGATGGCCTCGCCCAGCGGCACGCCGAGACTGTCGAAGGCGTAACCGCGCACTGTCGTGTCACCGCCGGTGCGGAACAGAAAATTTGACGGGATTCCGTCGCGCGAATCAGCAAGCACGGCGCCGGCGTCCGCGCGCGCGAACAGGCTGGTGTTGCGATCGAGCGGCCACCACGCCGCCACCTTGCCGATCAGCCGCCCGAACGAGCGCGACGATGCACCGGGCACGCCGGCGCCCACTTGCACGGTGGCCATGTAACCGCGTTCCGGCGTGAGCAGATTGTCGACGCGACGCCACGTGTACTCGCCATCGACGTAGAGCGCATGCGAGTCCTCTGTCGGACTGCCCGTCGGCTGCTGCCGATCGACGTAGTAGCCCGCGCCGAAAGCCGGCGTGCTCCTTTCGTCGATGGAGCGCCTTCGCCACGCCACTGCCGCCGTCTGGGTCACCAGGTTTTCGATGTCGGTGCGCTCGAGGCCGGCCGTGAACGCGTCCAGCCAGCCGCCCGGCACAGGCGGCAGCACAAAGCGGATGCTGCCTGACGTCAGCTTTGTTTCCACCCGCGCGTCCGCGTGGAATTGCAGTCCGTGGCCGTCGATGTTGACGTCGCTGTAATTTCCACTCGCCTTCCACTGCGTGTCCGTCGAGTAGCCCAGGCCGAACTCGAAGCGCTTCGTAGGCGCTTCGATCACGGACAGCGTGACAGTGGCATGCTCCGCATTCTCGGGCTCGGGGACTATTGACGCCTGCACGCTTGCGAAATAGCCCGAGGCAAGCAGGCGCCGGATGAATTCGTCGAGCGGGCGCTCGCCGTACAGGTCGCCCGGCCGGATCGTCGAAAAGGACTTCACGAGTTCGGCTGAATAGCGGTCGAGGCCGCGTACCTCGAGGTCGCCGAAACGAAACGCGGGTCCGCTGAAGATCTCGACCGAGAGGTCCGCGCTGTTCGCTTCCGGGTCGATCTTCGCTTCGCTGGCGACGAGTCTGGCCGCGGCGTAGGGACTCGCAGCGAGACTCGCCACCGCTTTGTCCTTGGCCGCCGTCCATGCGGACTGGCGGAAAACATCCCCCACGGGCAATCCCCAGTCGCGCCTGATTCTGGCGATTGCATCGGTGCCGGTCGGCACATCGAGCTGCGCCGGACCCAGCACGCCGACCGTTGCGCTGGTGACGAGCGAGGGCGCGCCCGCAATGACGGTCAAGGTAATGGCCGCGGGTTGCGTACTGCGATCGATGACCAGATCGACCGAGGCCGAGAAATAGCCCTGCGTCGCGGCGGCCTCACGCGCCTGGGGCACCGCTTCGCGCGCGAGGCGGTCCAGCAACTCCTCGGTCATGTCCGCGAAATCCTGCCAGCGAACCAGGTCGACGGATGCGCTTATCGTACTTTCGATTGCACTCGGGGCGACGACCTTGACGCGATAGCGGATCGCGGCGTCGGCGTGCGGCGTGGCCGCGACCGTGGGCTCGGGTGCTGGCGACTGGGCGTCAGCGGGCAGCGATACGGCGGTCGTCGCCAGCGTCAGCGCGCAAAGGCAGAGGCGCGCCGGTTTCCTTCGCTTCGCAATTTTCTGCACAGGCTGCATTATCACCGACCGCGGCCAAGCGAGCCTCGGGGTCCGCCGGCGCCTGCGAATAGGGCGACGTCACCCTGGGGTCGATCGGCGGCTGAGGGTACATCCAGTAGAACGGATTCCGATCCGGCCCGAGCTGCAGCGATTGCGGATCCTGCACAGGGTAATTGAGTTGCAGGTCCGGATTCCGTGAGCCAACGAACGGCCAGACGGAATAATACGTGTTGCCTGCGCTGTCATAAGTCGTGGCGCAGGCCGAAAGCACGGACACTGCGGCCAGCATGCCGGCTAAGGACAGGGTGCGACGGGCGCGAATGGCCATGGTGCCTCCTCAGGTGTCGCGTGACTCAGAATCGGGTCTGCAAGGTCAGGCCCAATGCCGGGGCGGTCTTGTACGAATCGTTCGAAAGGTCGTTGCCTGACTCATTCTTCACCGTAAGCTTGCCGCCCGTCAATGCCGCGGCATAAAAATCGACCTGGGTCTGCTTGTCGGCGTGGTACGAAACGCGCAAGAACACGGGGACGAAATTGTTCTGCCCGATGCCATTGCCTACCGGTCCGTCCTGGCTCAGACGAAACACATACGATCGATAGGACCCCCCGGCGCCAATTTCCCATTGATCGTTGATGCCGTAGTTCAGTTCGAGGCCGGCACCACCTGCGGGTCCCGCCTCGAATGGATTCGTCAATTTCCAGTGATCGTCGATCTGCCAGTTGATCACCGGGAACGGAAAGACCTTGGTCTCGTAGATCTGGTGGAAGACCGCGGCACCCACTCCCAGCGTCAAAGCGGGGGAAATCACCTTCGCCACGGTTACGACGGCACCATACTCGAGGGCATCGCCCATCGACGCACCGTTCTCGTACGACCACCCCACCGAAGGAATGAAGCCGATGATCCAGTCCTGCACGGGCGTGTAGAGAATCGTTCCGGACAGTCGCGGACGGTTGATGTTCTTCCATGGTGCGACTCCGCCAAACGACACGGGATCGGTAAAAGTCCAGGCCTGGTACTCGTAACTGATCGACACGCCCGCCGCGATCTGAGGCGTGAACTGGCGCAGCATGCCGCCGGCTGCGCGCGCACCGCCCCAACTGAAGCTTCCTCCGCTGTCGAAATCCGTATCGAACAGGAAGAGGGCGGACAACGACGCGCTGGTCGTGGTCGTTCCGGGCGGCAGTCCCTGCGCTGCGACCGGCGCGGAGGCGAAAGCGCACAGCGCGCACGTGACAGCGAAATGACGGATGGACATGGACGTTGATCGAAATTGGACCGCGCCATCGTCTCACGCCGGCCATTACCCTGTCGACAATCCAGGCTGAATAACTGCCTGATCAGAGGAATCCCAGGTCGCTCGTCGCAAAATGGGCGAGATTGGGGAACACCGCCGGGAGTTGGCTTGGTGCCACGCCGAACCATTTCGCGAGCGTCGCTCCATACTGGTCGACGGCTGTCGTCGGGATCCAGCGTCCTTCCTTCTCGGCATCGCTCGGTCCACCGAGGACGAGCTGCGGATATTGCCCGTACATCCTGCCGCCGTTGACTGCGTCGCCGATGATGAAATGGTGACTGCCCCAGGCGTGGTCGGTCCCACCGCCGGAGGCCGGTTGCAGCGTGCGGCCGAAATCGGACAGCGTGAAGGTCGTGACCTGACTGCCGACGCCCAGCGCTACGGTTGCATCGTAGAAAGCCTTCAGCGCCGGATCCAGTTCCGCGAACAGATTCTGCTGCCGGTTGATCTGGTCGTTGTGGGTATCGAAACTGCCCAGTTGCACGAAAAAAATCTGTCGTCTTGCCCCGGTGGACGCGCGCGCCTCGATCATTTTCGCGACCTGGTAGAGCTGCTTCGACGTGTTGGTGGAAAGACTGGCGAACAGAGGTGCGATGGTCGAACTGGTGTTGGCCAGGATCGGATTGACGGTCGCGGACAGCTGCAGGGCCTGCGTGCCGATCGCGTTGGCGCCTGCGGCGAAGGTGTTGCCCTTGTCCGATACCTGCAACTGCGTGAGCGCCGCCAGCCGCGCATTGGCCGCAGCGGTGCCGCTGTAGCCCGCAAGGGCAAAGGAGCCCGTGACCGGAATGGTCAGCGGAACGCTGGTCGTGCCGGTGGTGAACAGCACGGTACCGTCGAGCGAAGTGACCACCGGAAAGCCGGTGCCTGCGTTATAGGAAGCCACCGCATCGGCCAGACGCCCACCCCAGCCCGTGCCGGCGGCATTGTTGGAAATCGAGCTTTGCCACTGCGCCTGCTGGTCCGAATGCGAATACAGCGACAGCGGCCGTTGCCCGGCGTTGTATTGGGCCTGCGATGTGGGTGCAAGCAGCGTACCCACATTGGCCAGGACCGCAGCCTTGTTCTGATTGAACAGTGTCCGCACCTGCGCGAGCGCGGGATGCAGTCCAAGCGGTATTCCCGTGTTGGTTGGCTGGATGGGCAGCAGAGATGCTTGCGCGAGCTGAATGCCCGACGTGGCAGGACGGGCCACGGCGTATTGCGCGTACCCGGCGTTATCCAGTGGAACCACGGTGTTGTTGCCGTCGTTGCCGCCGAACATGAAGACGCACACCAGCGCCTTGTAATCGGCGGCGGTCTGGGCGTTGGCTGCGCCGATTGCGCCGATGAAGTCCAGCCGTGACGCGAGTCCCGCCGACGACAGCGCCGCCGCTTGCCGCAGGAATGCGCGGCGGGAAAGGGATTGTCCGGTCTTCATGTCAGCGCTCCACCTGGAATTGCGACGAGGTTGCGACGAGATAGAACGCCGTTCGAGCCCGGGTCACAGAATCCGGCACCGCGTTGATCGCCGGAAGTATTGCTGCGCGTGTCGCCGCGCTCATCGCACCGTGCAGGAGCAGCGTCGACAGCTTGTCGAGAAGCGCATTCGCGTCGCCCGCCACCGCAGCCAGAGCGGACCAGTCGGGCTGCGTGCCGATGGCGCCCGGAAGCGTGGAGATCGGCGCGATGGTTCCGAACACGAGCGTGTTGGCAAAGTTGTAGCGATTGATGGCAGTGCTCGAGTTCTGGATGGCGAATTCCGGTCCGATTGCCGAGGTACCGGGCACGACATAGTTCGGCGGGTAGTAGTTGAATACCGACGCCGGATAGAACAGCGACTGTCCGAGCGTGCCGCTCTGCTGGCCGAAATAGACGCCGTCCGACTTCGCATTGACTGCGCGCGCAAGTCCCGTCATGTACAAGACGGGTTCGCGCAGCTTGCCGTAATCCGGGTCGAGCTTGACCGGACCGCGGGCCTCGGGATCGGTAAGGACCGCGGCAACCACAGCCTTCATGTCACCGCGCACGCCCTGGCCGTTGTCGTTGAAGACAGTGGCCACGCGGGCGACATACTGCGCCGTCGGATCGCCGGTAACCAGCTTCTGGATCAGTTGCCGGCCGATGAACGGGCCGACATTCGGATGGAAGAAAACGTTGCGGATGGCCAGCGTCAGATCGGCGCTCATCGCCTGTCCGGCCGGCAGTGAGGTTCCGTTCAGCAGCGGCGACTTGGGCCCGGTGTCGTGGTTGGCTTGCACACCCACCATGTTGCCCAGGAAATTCTTCGGATTGTGCGTGCGTTGCGGGACGCCAGGCAACAGCGGATAGGTCCAGCCGGTGAACACATGGGCAAAGCCTTCGATGACGTCCTGGTCGTACGAGGGGATGGCGTTGCCGTAGACATCCTTGAGCTGCGTGCCATCCTGGTTCAGCTCCCAGACGCCAATCGAGAACAGCTGCAGCAGTTCCCGCGCATAATTTTCGTTGGGATTGACCTCGCCTGCGGGCTTGTCGTTGTTGACCATGTTGAGGTAGTCGCCCATGACCGAGGAGAGCGTCACGCGATTGAGGATGTTCTCGAAGTTGCCGAAAGCGGAATCGACGAATATCTGCTGGTACTGCGCCATGCCATAGGCCTCGTTGATGTCGAGGCCCGACGTCACCATGATCTGCGACAGTGCGAAGGCGATGCGCTGGCGCAGCTGATCGCCGCCCGCGAGCGCGTTCCTGAAAAAGGCGTTCTGCACCAGGAACAGCGAGTAATAGTCGCGACCGCAGGTGGGGTCCGGATCGGTCGGGCAGAACGTTGCCTGCTGGCCCGCCGGCACGTACTGGATCACCGGATATTGCGTCACCGATGCCGCGAACTGCTCGCTCAGGTAACCATTGATGCCAACGGCCTTGACATGCGCGGCCAGCGCCTCATTGGGCCCGAACGTGGCCTGGTCGAGCAGACGCGCGACGTCGGCGTCGACCTGCCGCGAAGACAGCGGCGAACACATCACGACGCCCTCGAGCAGCGAGGCGCCAGCCATCCTTTCGTGCATCGTGAGATCAGGCAGGAAACGGTGGTTCGATTCGCTCTTGACCTTGCCCGGGTAGAAACTTCGATACACCGGCTGGGTGGCGCCGGTGCAGGTACCGGTGCCCAACACCGCAGGCACGGGAATGTAGAAGGCGATCGTTTCGAAAATCCAATCCGGATTCTGTTTGGTGAGCGCGCATTCGCTCGCGTCCGCCGTATAGAAATGCGAGTTTGGACCGAGTCCGGGTGTGCCGAAGAAGCGGCATACCGGCAACGCGCCGGTATTGTCGTCGGCCGACGCGTATGCGCCGAACTCGACACCGGTGCGCTGCCAGCCGGGGATGTCGATGTTGGCGTCGAGAATCGCGGTCTCCACCGGATTCGCCGTCATGAAGTAGTGATTGAGTGAAGCGTTGTAGTACTCGATCGCCATCGCTGTCGGCTCGCCCGCCGACGCGGCGCCCATGCCGCAAAGCAAACCTGCCAACGCCAGTGCGGTGCGACTCATGTGTTGGCGCAAGCATGAGTCAACAGATGTGCGCCGTTTCGTGCGATGGGTGCGAAGTGCATGTGACATCGCTTCCTCCTTGTTCGGTGGCGCGTGGGCAACGCATGTGCAAACTGCGCGGCCACGGCGGCGGGCGCTGGCATTGGTCCATTTTCGCGTGCTGCACAACGGCCGCGGCGGCTGGAATCGCGGCGCATCGTCGAAACAACGCGGCGGTGCGGCGCACGTTGACCTCCTCGCTGTAACGGTTTGTAAACGAATTTGGACGCAAGGGAGCGAGGAACAAGTGCCGCCGCGCGCGCGATTGCCGGCAAAACTCTACATCGTGCCATGCCGGCGGCATCAAGTTGTCCGACAAAGGTCTTCGCCCCAAAGGGCTGGAAAACTGCCGCATTTTTGGTCGGGATTCGGTTGTCGCACACAACCGCTCGAACGAACGTTCAAAAGTGGGGGAAAGCGTCGGGTAATGTTAGTAAATTACTTGCGAAAACATTGCTAAGTATCTATTTTTTTTAAGAAAACTGTTTTGTTGCTTTCGTGATGCTAAGTCATTGTTCGGAAACCGAAAAACCGTTGACCCTTGCCAATATTCCAACGTATAGTGGTGTCGGGTGGTAAAAAGTGGGTCAAAGTGGGTAAAACGCGAGTCGCAAGCAGTCTCGCCGGCGCAGTGTTGATGAGCGCCAAACCCCGGGCCGACAAAGAGGAGAGCGACGGTGGCGGGCAATGCGGTCGATTCGGCGGAAATGACTGGAAACGGGGGTGCCGGTCTGCCGGTGTTTCGCGGTGTCACGCAACAGGCATTGGACGCCAAGGGCCGGCTGGCAATCCCCGCGAAGCACCGCGATGCGCTCGCGACGAATGGGCAAGGGGCGGGCCGCCTGGTGCTGACCGCCGATCCCTCGCGCTGCCTGCTGCTCTACCCGCTCGCCGCCTGGGAGCCCATCCAGGCGCGCCTCATGTCGCTCTCGTCGTTCAACGACAAGATCCGCAGCCTGCAGCGGCTGCTGGTCGGCTACGCCGATGACGTCGACGTCGATACCGCGGGTCGTATCCTCGTGCCGCCCGCTCTGCGCCGTTACGCAAGTCTCGAAAAGCATGTCGTGCTGGTCGGGCAAGGCCACAAGTTCGAACTGTGGGACGAAGCAATGTGGCAGGCGCAGACGGCGCAGACCATTGCGTTCCCCGCCGACGGCCTGCCGTCGGAACTCGACGGCTTCACGCTGTAGAGCATTCGTGACCGATGGAATCCATGTCCCCGTCCTGCTCGACGAAGCCGTGGCGGCGCTGGCGATCAAGCCCGCGGGCGTCTACGTCGACGCGACCTTCGGCCGCGGTGGCCACGCGCGCGCGATCCTTGCAAAGCTCGCGCCCTCGGGAAGCCTCGTCGGCATCGACCGCGATCCTGCGGCCGAAACCGCCGCAGAAGTGCTTGGCCGCGCTGATGCCCGATTCGTTTTTCGCCGCGCCTGGTTTTCGGAACTGGGGGAGGTCCTGGCCGGACTTGCGCTCCCCAAGGTCGACGGCGTGCTGCTCGATCTCGGGATTTCCTCGCCGCAGATCGATGACGCGACACGCGGCTTTTCCTTTCGCCACGACGGTCCGCTCGATATGCGCATGGATCCGTCGCGAGGCGAATCCGCTGCCGATTTCCTCGCCCGCGCCACAGTGCGCGAACTGACGGAGGTATTGCGCGACTATGGTGAAGAACGGTCTGCTCCATCGATTGCAAGAGCAGTTGCGGCGGCACGCGCGCACGAACCCATCCAAGGCACCCGGCAACTGGCGGCACTCGTGGCGCAAGCCATCGGCGCGCGGACGCGGGGTGATTGGCGTCAGGATCCGGCAACGCGGACGTTCCAGGCTCTTCGGATTTTCGTGAACCGCGAACTTTCCGAAGTCACGCTGGCCCTTCCCGTCATCGTGTCGGCGCTGGCCGACGGTGCACGGATGGCCGTGATCAGCTTCCATTCGCTCGAGGATCGCATCGTCAAGCGTTTTCTCGCCCGCGCATCGCGGCCCTACGCGGGGGATCCCACGCTTGCGCGCCTGGCGATCCGCACCGATGCGTTGCCGGGCGCGCCGCTCGCGCTCATCGGGCGCCCCGTGAAACCGTCAGCCGCGGAAATTGCGCGCAATCCGCGCTCGCGCAGCGCAGTGCTGCGCATCGCCACGCGAACGTCCCACGCACTGCCTGCCGATTGGCCGCGCGGCTACGTGGAGGAGATGGCGTGATCCGCGTAAACGTCGCCCTGCTGGCAATTCTGGTCGCATGCGCGCTGTCGCTGGTGACGTCGCGGCATCAGTCACGCCGCCTCTTCGTCGCGCTCGAGCACGAACAGGCGGCTGGCCGCGCGCTGGAAACGGAATACGGACAGCTGCAGCTCGAACAATCGACGTGGGGCATGCCGGCGAGGGTCGAGAAGATCGCGCGCGAACAGTTGAAGATGCAAATGCCTTCGGCCGCGCGTACCGATGTCGTTGCGTTGCCGGAAGCGAAGGGGACCGCGCAATGAGCACCGGCCAACGTCGTGAGCGTGGGGATCGTTCCTGCGCCGAAGGGCCGTCCCGAGGACGTCCGCACGAGCGGGGCACGGCCCAGGCGCGCAGCGCGCGTCCGCGAGTGCTGGCGGTGGCCGACAAGGGAGTGCTTTGGAGTTCTCGTGCGTGCAAGGAGACCGGACGGGATGGGGCCCCCATTGGGGGCAACGAACGCCGTGAGCGTGGGGGTCGTTCATGACCGGCGCGGGCGTGGCGCTGACGGGACGAACGACGCGCAGCCGCGAAGCGGTGCCGCTGGTGCTGCCGCGATTCCGGTCGCCGCTGGTGTTTGGCGCGCTCGCGCTCCTGTTCATGGTGCTGCTTGCGCGCTCGCTTTACCTGCAGTGGTTCGACAACGAGTTTCTGCAGGGACAGGGCACGGCCCGGCATTCCCGCGAGCTCGAGGTTCCGGCGCATCGCGGCCGCATCGTCGACCGCGCAGGGGAGGCGCTCGCGTTGTCCACGCCGGTCAAGTCGCTGTGGGCATTTCCCGACAAGTTCGACGCGACTCCCGAGCAGATCGCGGCACTCGCCGCAATTCTCGAAACGACGCCGCGGAAGATAAACACGAGGCTCGACGCCAGCGAGGATTTTGCGTTCATCGCGAAGCAGGTCGCCCCCGAAATCGCCGAGCGCGCCATGGCGTTGCGCATTCCCGGGCTGCACGACCAGAACGAGTATCGGCGCTTTTATCCCGGTGGCGAGGTTACTGCGCAGATCGTCGGCTTCACCGGCGATCACGACGTTGGCCAGGAAGGAATCGAGCTCGCGCAGCAGGCGTGGCTTTCCGGCATTCCGGGCAGCCGCCGCGTGATCATAAACCGCCGCAGCGAAGCGGTGGAGGACGTTGCCGCCATCCGCGCCCCGCAGGCCGGCCACGACTTGTCATTGGCCATCGACGCGCGTCTGCAATACCTGGCCTTCCGTGAATTGAAGGCCGCCATCGACCTCAACAAGGCGAAGGCGGGTGGCCTCGTCATCCTCGACGTGAAAACCGGTGAGATCCTGGCCATGGCCAACTGGCCCACCTACAACCCCAACAGCCGCAACAAGGTCTCGCCTTCGATGATGCGCAACAGGGCGCTGACCGACACATTCGAACCGGGTTCGACGATGAAGCCGTTCACGATTGCGGCGGCGCTCGAAGCCGGCCGCGTGCGTCCGGACACTGTGATCGAGACCGCGCCGGGAACGCTGACGATCGGGTCGGCGACGATTCACGACTCGCATCCGGAAGGCGCGCTCACCGTCGAACAGGTCATCCAGAAATCATCCAATGTGGGCGCGGCCAAGATTGCGCTCAGCCTGCCGTCGGCGACGCTGTGGGAAATGTTCTCGAGCGCAGGTTTCGGAACGCTTCCCAAGACCGGCTTTCCCGGCGAAGTGTCCGGACGGCTGCGTCCTGCCAAGTCCTGGCGTCCGATCGAACAGGCAACGATGGCTTACGGCCACGGCATCTCGGTGAACCTGGTGCAACTGGCGCGCGCCTACACGATGTTCGCCACCGATGGCGAAGTGAAATCCGCAACGTTGTTCAAGACCGACGGTTTCGTCGCGGGCCGACCGGTGCTGCATCCCGAAACGGCGCGCGCGGTACGGCATATGCTCGAGCTGGTGACATCGCCTGGGGGAACTGCACCGCGTGCGCAGGTTCCGGGCTATCGGGTCGCGGGCAAGACCGGCACGGCGCACAAGGTCGAAGGGCGCGGTTACGGCAATAAGTATGTCGCGTCGTTCGTCGGCTTCGCGCCGGTATCGAATCCGCGCCTGGTGGTGGCCGTGATGCTCGACGAACCCTCCGCCGGACAGTATTACGGCGGCATCGTCGCCGCGCCGGTGTTTTCGAGCGTCACCGGGTCCGCATTGCGCATGCTGGGCGTGCCGACCGATGCGCCGCTCAACAACGTGATCCTGCCGCCGGAAGGCAGCGAGATTCGCGAGGAAACCTGACGGACAGCGCGATGGCCATTGCCTCCCACATTGCCGATGTGCCTGCGCTGCTCGCGAAACTGCACGTATCTCCGCGTCGCATCACCGCCGACAGCCGCCGTGTCGAACCGGGCGTGGCTTTTGCCGCGTATCCGGGCACGCATGCCGACGGTCGCAAGTTCGTGCCGGACGCGATTGCGCGTGGGGCCACTGCCGTGCTGTGGGAGTCGGCAGGATTCGCCTGGGATCGCGGCTGGCAGGTCCCGCATCTGCCCGTCGAAGGTCTGCAACAGCGTCTGGGCGCCATTGCCGATTTCATCTACGGCAGCCCGTCGAGGGACTTGTGGATGATCGGCGTCACCGGCACCAACGGCAAGACGTCCTGCGCGCACTGGATCGGCCACGCGTTCGATGCGTGCGGCCGCCGCGCGGGTCTCCTGGGCACGCTGGGCAACGGCTTGATCGGCGGGCTCGCGCCGGCAACCCACACCACGCCGGACGCTCCCGCGCTGCACGAGTTGTTGCGCCAATTCAAGGCGGCCGGTGCGAGAACCGTGGCCATGGAAGTGTCCTCGCATGGCCTCGATCAGGGTCGCGTCAGCGGCATCAAGTTCGACATTGCACTATTCACCAATCTCACCCGCGACCATCTCGATTATCACCACACGATGGCGGCGTATGGGCAGGCCAAGGCAAGACTCTTTTCCTGGCCGGGACTGCGCACGGTGGTCATCAACGCCGACGACCCGTTTGGCCAGAGCCTGATCGACGCCGCGCGTACGCGCGGCACGCGACTTCTGACTTACGGTCTCGCGTCCGCTGACATCGCAGCGACGGAGATCCGGATGACGGGCAATGGTATTGCGTTGTCGGTGAACACGCCGTGGGGCAAGGCCGACTTCGCATCGATGATGGTCGGCACATTCAATGCGCAGAACCTGCTGGGCGTGCTCGGCGTCCTGCTGGCCAGCGACATTCCGCTCGATGCCGCGGCAGCGGCAATCACGCGCCTGCAGCCGCCGCCCGGGCGCATGCAACGTCTGGGTGGTACCGACGGACCGCTGGTCGTCGTCGATTATGCGCATACGCCAGACGCCCTGGAGAAGGTGCTGACGGCGCTGCGGCCCGCGGTTACTGCCCCGGGTGAATTGATCTGCGTATTCGGCTGCGGAGGCGACCGCGATGCAGGCAAGCGACCGGAAATGGGCCATATCGCGGCGCGCTTTGCCGATCGCGTCATCGTGACCAGCGACAACCCGCGCAGCGAAGACCCATCGGCCATCGCCAACGCGATCGCGCGCGGCGTGCGCGACGAAGGCAACCGCCGCTGGACGATCGAGATCGACCGCGCTGCTGCGATCCGCAACGCAATCGATACCGCCAGGATGGGAGATGTCGTTCTCGTCGCCGGCAAGGGTCACGAGACCTATCAGGAGCGCGACGGCGTGCGCACGCCATTTTCGGACGCTGCCCTGGCCGCCGCCGCATTGTCGTCGTGGACCACCGCATGATGGATACGGCAACCGCCGCGCGGGCTGTGGATGGACAGCTGATCGGCGAGAACGTCGCGTTCCGGCGCGTCGTCACGGACAGCCGCGCGCTCGAATCCGGCGATCTCTTCGTTGCGTTGAAGGGCGAACGCTTCGACGGGCACGAGTTCGTTGCCGCAGCGCTGGCGCAAGGCGCCAGTGCGGCAATGGTCGCATCCGATCGTGCGCTGGCGATGCACGGGGACCTGATTGCGGTACCCGATCCGCTTGCCGCGCTCGGCCGTCTGGCGGCCTACTGGCGCGCGAAGTTCGACATCGCGCTGGCGGTCGTCGTGGGCAGCAACGGCAAGACGACCGTGAAGGAAATGACCGCGGCGATCTTCCGCGCCCACTTCGGCGACGCGGGCGTGCTGGTCACGCAGGGCAATCTCAACAACGCCATCGGGTTGCCGCTGACCTTGCTTCGCATGCGCGAGACGCATCGCGCGGGCGTGGTTGAACTGGGAATGAACCATCGCGGTGAAACGCGCGAATTGGGCGCGATCGCGCAACCGACGATCGCGATCGTCAACAATGCGCAGCGCGAGCACCAGGAGTTCATGGCCAGCGTGAAAGAGGTCGCCGCCGAGCACGCGGACGCGATCCTGGCATTGCGCCCGCGCGGAACCGCCGTCATCAACGCCGGCGACGCGCATGCGGATATCTGGCGGGCGGCCGCGCGCGCTGCCGGTGCGGCAGTGGTGGATTTCGGCTTCCACGACTGGGCGGATGTCTCGGCGCGCTGCACGCTGCGCGCGGGCGGCAGCGATATCGAGTTGCGGACCTACGCCGGCAACGCCCGCGTCGAATTGCATGTTCCGGGGCGGCACATGGCCAGCAATGCGCTGGCGGCGACCGCTGGCGCGCTCGCGGCGCGCTTGCCTCTGGATGCCATCGTGCGCGGCCTGACGGCGTTTCGCCCCGTGGCCGGCCGCCTGTCGGCATTGCACGCGGTTTCCGGCGCGCTGGTCATCGACGACACGTACAACGCGAATCCGGATTCCGTGCGCGCAGCCATCGACGTGCTTGCCCATGCGCCCGGTGCCAAGTGGCTGGTTTTGGGCGACATGGGCGAAGTGGGCGTGCAGGGTCCGGCATTCCATCAGGAAATCGGTGCGTATGCGAAGGAGCGAGGTGTCGAGCGGCTCTTCGCGACCGGCCTGCTCTCGCGGGAAAGCGTCGCCGCCTTTGGTGACGGCGCCGAGCACGTCGCAACAGTCGACGACCTCGCGCTCCGCGTGCAGCACGCGGCCACCGCCGGCGTGACATTGCTGGTCAAAGGTTCGCGGTCGATGCGGATGGAGCGTGTCGTGGCGGCGCTCACGGGACAGGCGTCGCGGGAGGCGCACTGATGCTCGTAATTCTCGCCGAACGACTGGAACAGTACGCCCGCGCGTTCAACGTGTTCGGCTACATCACGCTGCGCGCGGTGCTGGCGACGATGACCGCGCTGATCATTTCCTTCATGGTCGGACCGCGGATGATCGCGTGGCTTTCCCGTATGAAGATCGGTCAGTCGGTACGCGATGACGGCCCGCAGACCCACCTCGTCAAGGCCGGCACTCCGACGATGGGTGGCGCGCTGATCCTGGTATCAATCGTCATTACGACGTTGCTCTGGGGCAATCTGACCAACCGCTTTGTCTGGGTCGTCCTGCTCGTGACCGTGGGCTTCGGTGCCATCGGCTGGGTAGACGACTGGCGCAAGGTCGTGCACCGGAATCCGAAGGGTCTGTCGGCGCGCACCAAGTTCCTCTGGCAATCGCTGATCGGCTTCGTCGCCGCGGTCTACCTTGCCTTTTCCGTTTCGGCACCCGACAACGCGCAGTTCATCAGGCTCCTTTCCGCATGGGTGGGCAGCGGCTTCAACATCGATCTTAGCCCCAAGGCCAACCTCATCGTGCCGTTCTTCAAGACGGTGTCCTATCCGCTGGGCGTCTGGGGATTCATCGCCCTCACCTTCTGCGTGATCGTGGGCACCAGCAATGCGGTCAACCTGACGGACGGGCTCGACGGACTCGCGATCATGCCGACGGTGATGGTCGGGGCGGCGCTGGGAATCTTCGCGTACGTGACCAGCCGCGCGGACTTCGCAGGCTACCTGTTCGTGCCCCACATTTCCGGCGCCGGGGAACTCACCGTCATCTGCGGCGCGATCGCCGGCGCGGGTTTGGGCTTCCTATGGTTCAACGCATATCCGGCCGACGTCTTCATGGGCGATGTGGGTGCGCTGGCGCTCGGTGCCGCGCTCGGCACGATCGCCGTCATCGTCCGGCAGGAGATCGTGCTGTTCATCATGGGCGGCGTGTTCGTCGTCGAAACACTGTCGGTGATCGTGCAGGTCGCCTCCTTCAAGCTCACCGGCAAGCGCGTGTTCCGGATGGCGCCGCTTCACCATCACTACGAATTGAAGGGCTGGAAGGAAAACCAGGTGGTTGTCCGTTTCTGGATTATCACGATGCTGCTCGTATTGTTCGGGCTGTCGACGTTGAAGCTGCGCTAGGATGAACAGCCCCCACGCTCACTGCGTTCGCTGCCCCCTGAGGGGGTGCTCAATGCCCTTCGGGTGGCCAGGCGGGCATTAATGGATTACGCGGACCGCAACGTCGTCGTGCTGGGCTCAGGGGTCACGGGACTGTCGCTCGCGCGTTACCTGTCGGGTCATGGCGCGAAAGTGCGCGTCGCCGACACCCGCGCGGCGCCGCCGCATGTCGCGGAACTCGCCACGCTGCGACCCGGCGTACCGCTCACGACCGGTCCGTTCACCGCGGATACGCTTGCAGGCGCGGACCTCATCGCCATTAGTCCCGGCGTGGCGCAAGGGCAGGCGGCGATTGCCGCCGCCGCGGCGCGGGGCGTCGAGTTGGCGGGCGACATCGAACTGTTCGCGAAAGGACTGCCACCGGGGCAGAAGGTGCTGGCGATCACCGGCTCGAATGGAAAGTCGACCGTGACGGCGCTGGCAGGCGCGCTGTGCCGCGCGGCGGGGCTGACGACCGTGGTCGCCGGCAACATCGGCGATGCCGTGCTCGATGTCATTGCGGCCTTCGAGGCCGGCCAGCCCTGGCCCGACGTGTTCGTGCTGGAACTGTCGAGCTTCCAGCTGGAAACGACGAAGTCGCTGACGCCCGTCGCGGCGGCTGTGCTGAATGTCACGGACAATCACCTCGATCGCTATGAGGGGATGGACGAGTACGCCGCCGCCAAGGCGCGCATTTTCGCCGGGGGCGGCGTGCAGGTGGTCAATCGCGACGATCCGCGCTCGCTGGCAATGCGCATCGACGGCCGCACGGTCGAGAGCTTTGGCGCATCCGTTCCGCTGGCCGAAGGCGAGTGGGGCCTGGTCGAATTCCATGGCACAACGTGGCTTGCGCGCGGAGGCGAGCTGCTCCTTCCCGCGGACTCGCTTACGCTGGTCGGGCGGCACAACGCGCTGAACGCGCTGGCAGCATTGGCGCTGGTGTCGACGGTCGCGCGCATCGATCGCCATGTGCTCGACGCAGTGCGGTCGTTTCGCGGCCTGCCCCACCGGATGGAGCGGGTCGCGGAAAGCCGGGGCGTACTCTTCATCAACGATTCCAAGGCAACGACAGTCGTGGCCACGCAGGCCGCACTCGACGGCATCGGCCGGCCGGCGGTGCTCATCTGCGGTGGCGACGGGAAGGGGCAGGATTTTCGCCCGCTCAAATCGGCGGTCGACGCGCATTGCCGAGCCGTGCTGCTGATCGGTCGCGATGCTCCCGTACTCGCGCAGGCGCTTGCGGGAACGCGCGTAGCCGTGGAGAGCCTGCGCACGCTCGAAGCTGCCGTTGCTCGCGCGTTCGCACTCGCGCAGCCGGGCGACGCCGTGCTGCTGTCGCCGGCCTGCGCGAGCCTCGACCAGTTTCGCAGTTACGTCGAGCGGGGTGAGCGCTTCGCCGCGCTGGTCACGGCCAGGGAACCCGCGCATGCGTAACCGGGTGACGCTCACAGCATCGATCCGGCAGGTGGCGGCCGCGCCTTTCGGTGGCGGCGTTGCGACCCGCGGCACGCGCGCGATGCTCGTCTACGATGCGTCGCTGGCATGGACAGCTTTGCTGCTGCTCGCGTTCGGACTCGTGATGGTCTATTCGGCGTCGATCGCCATGTCCGAAGTGTCCGCGCATACCGGCAATCGCGCGTGGTATTTCCTCATGCGGCACGGCATTTTTCTCGCGGTGGGCCTGCTCGCCGCCGCCGTCGCGTCCCAGGTGCCGGTGAAAACGTGGCAACGCCTGGCACCCTGGCTCTTCATCGCCGGCGGCGCGCTGCTGGTTCTGGTGCTGATCCCCGGTATCGGCAAGTCGGTCAATGGCTCCCGCCGGTGGTTGTCGTTCTTCGTCGTGAATGTGCAGCCCTCCGAGTTCATGAAACTGGTCGTCGTTCTCTATGCGGCCAGCTATGCCGTGCGGCGCGCGCCCTTTCTGAACGCCGAGCAGCCGCTGAAGCAGACTTTGATCCGCGGTTTCCTGCCGCTGTTCGCGGTCATGGTCTGCGTTGGTGGACTGCTCCTGATGGAGCCGGATTTCGGTGCCTTCGTCGTGATCGTGGCCATTGCCTTCGGCATACTGTTCCTGGGCGGCCTCGACTGGCGGCTGTTCATGGGACTTGCGTTGCTGCTTCCGGTGGCGCTCGGCGCGATCCTGATCGCTGCACCCTACCGGTTGCAGCGACTGACCGCATTTCTCGACCCATGGTCCGATCCGCTGGGCAAGGGTTACCAGTTGTCGCATTCGCTCATCGCGTTCGGCCGCGGCGAGTGGTTCGGGGTCGGACTGGGGTCCTCGGTGGAGAAGCTCCTGTTTCTGCCCGAGGCTCACACGGACTTCCTGCTCGCGGTGGTGGCCGAGGAGCTGGGATTCGCGGGCGTTGCGCTCGTCATCGGTCTGTTCATCTGGCTGCTGTATCGGGCGTATGCGATCGGGCGGCAGGCGGCGCGCCTCGAGCGGTCGTTTGCGGCGCTCGCCGCGCAGGGCATCGGCGTGTGGATCGGCGTGCAGGCCTTCATCAACATCGGCGTGAACGTAGGGGTACTGCCGACCAAGGGCCTGACGCTGCCGCTCCTGTCCTTCGGCGGGAGCGGCATTGTGGCCAATTGCATCGCCCTCGCGATCCTGATGCGGATCGACTACGAGAATCGGCGCCTCCTGCGTGGATTCACTGTATGAATCACCGCATGAACATGAGCGCCGTGGCGTCGGACGCAAACGTTGGGGGTCCATTGACCACCGTGATGATCACCACCGGCGGAACGGGCGGACACGTATTTCCCGGCCTTGCGGTGGCCGGAAAGCTCGCCACCCGAGGTGCCCGCGTATTCTGGCTCGGAACGCGCGAAGGCATCGAGGCTAAACTCGTGCCGCAACATGGCGTCGACTTCGAAGGCGTTTCGTTTCGCGGCGTGCGCGGCAAGGGATTGCGAACGCTGTTGTTCGGCCCGTTTGCGTTGCTCGGCGCATGTCTCGACGCGCGCAGAATAATCGGTCGCCGGAAGCCCGATGTCGTGCTCGGGCTCGGCGGATTCGCGTCGTTTCCGGGCGGTCTCATGGGCGCCGCGGCGGGCAAGCCGCTGGTGCTGCACGATGCGAATGCGGTGGCCGGGCTCGCCACCCGCGTGCTTGCGTACGGCGCGGACCGGATCCTGCTCGGGTTTCCGCAGGCGCTCAAAGGTGCCCATGCAAGACGTGTCCTTTGGGTCGGCAATCCGCTGCGCGACTCCGTGTGCGTGCTGCCTTCGCCGGCTGCGCGTTTTTCCGGACGCAGCGGCCCGCTCCGCCTCCTGGTCGTGGGCGGCAGCCTGGGCGCGAAGGGGCTGAACGATCTCGTTCCCGCAGCTATTGCAAAGCTTGCGCCTGCGGAGCGACCGCTGGTCGTGCACCAGGCTGGCGAAAAACACATTGCGGATCTGCGTGAAGCCTATGCGCGATTCCAGGTCGATGGCGAATGCGTTGCATTCATCGACGACATGGCCGCGCGTTACGCATGGGCCGATTTCGTGATCTGCCGCGGTGGCGGGCTGACCGTTGCGGAATTGGCGGCCGTGGGCCTGGGTGCAGTGGTCGTGCCGCTGCCGGGCGCGATCGCCGACGAACAGAGCGCGAACGCGCAGTTCCTGGTCGATGCCGGTGCCGCGTGGAAAGAGCCGCAGGATGCGCTCACGGCAGACCGGCTCGCCGGCATGCTGCGGCTGCTTGACCGGCCGCGCGCGCGCGCCATGGCGGAGGCGGCCCATGCACTCGGCAAGCGTGACGCGGCCGAACGTGTCGCGGCGATCTGTGCGGAACTGGCACGCAGATGAAGCACAAGGTCAAGCGCGTCCACTTCGTCGGCATAGGCGGCGCCGGCATGAGCGGCATCGCCGAAGTGCTCGTGACCCAAGGCTATCAGGTCACGGGTTCGGACCTGGCTTCGAGCGCGATCACGCGGCGGTTGGAGCGGCTGGGCGCGTCGATTGCGATTGGCCATGCGGAGGCCAACGTCGCCAATGCCGATGTCGTGGTCGTGTCGACCGCGGTCGCAGCGGACAATCCCGAGGTCGTCGCAGCGCGCGAGCACGGCGTGCCGGTCGTGCCGCGGGCACTGATGCTCGCCGAACTCATGCGCCTGAAGCAGGGGATCGCCGTCGCAGGTACGCATGGCAAGACCACGACCACGAGTCTCATCGCTTCGGTCCTGGCGGAGGGCGGCCTCGACCCCACGTTCGTGATCGGCGGCCGACTGCTGTCCGCGGATGCGAACGCGAGGCTGGGCAAGGGGGAATTTCTCGTCGCCGAGGCCGACGAATCCGATGCCTCATTCCTCTACCTGTCGCCGGTGCTGGCGGTCGTGACGAACATCGATGCCGATCACATGGAGACCTACGGCCACGACTTCGGGAGGCTCAAGCGTGCGTTCGTCGATTTCCTCCAGCGGCTGCCGTTCTATGGAGTCGCAGTCGTGTGCATGGACGATGCCAATTTGCGCGAGATCCTGCCGGAGATCACCAAGCCCCTCGTGACGTATGGGCTCACCAGTGATGCCGATCTGCAGGCCACCGCGGTGGTCAACCTGGGTGGCCGCATGCGCTTCGTCGCGCGCGCCAAGGGCCATCAGGACCTGTCCATCGAACTCGCGTTGGCCGGCGAGCATAACGTCCAGAACGCGCTGGCGGCGATCGCGGTCGGCCGCGAAACCGGCGTTGCCGATGCGGCGATCGCGACGGCCCTCGCGGATTTCAAGGGCGTCGGGCGTAGGTTCCAGCGCTACGGCGAAGTGCGTCTGAGCGGCGGCGGCGCATACACGCTGATCGACGACTATGGACACCACCCGGTCGAGATGGAGGTCACGCTGGCTGCCGCGCGCGCCAGCTTTCCTGGCCGCCGGCTGGTGCTTGCGTTCCAGCCGCACCGTTACACGCGCACACGTGACCTGTTCGAGGATTTCGTGCGCGTGCTGTCGCTGGCCGACGTGGTGGTGCTGGCCGAAGTCTATCCAGCGGGCGAGTCGCCAATCGTGGCTGCCGACGGTCGCGCGATGGCCCGCGCGCTGCGCGTGGCGGGCAGGGTCGAGCCGATCTTCGTCGAAGACATCGTGGACCTGCCGGCGACGCTGCGTGGCATCGCCCGGGATGGAGACATCGTGCTGACGATGGGCGCGGGTTCGATTGGCGGCACCGCACACCAGCTGGTGGAGGCAACATGAAGACAGGGTCGCCCCATCTCGAGGGCCTGCGCGGTGGACTCGCGCACAACGCATCGCTGGCGAAGTACACGAGCTGGCGCGCGGGAGGAGCGGCTGACACCCTTTATACGCCAGCCGACCGCGACGATCTCGCGCGATTCGTCGCGCAGCTGCCTGCGGACGAGCCGCTGCTGGCCATTGGCCTCGGCAGCAACACGCTGGTCCGCGACGGCGGAATTCGCGGCACCGTCGTGGTCATGCACAACCCCGGTGCGGCGGTGGCGGTCGCGGATGGGCTCATCTACGCCGATGCCGGCCTTGCGTGCCCGAAGCTTGCGCGCTTCGCCGCAAATCATGGGTGTGCCGAAGCGGAATTCCTGGCCGGCATTCCTGGCACGGTGGGCGGTGCGCTTGCGATGAATGCGGGTTGCTACGGCGGCGAAACGTGGCGCTACGTGGTTCGCGTCGAAGTGCTGCGCCGCGATGGGACCTTCGAAGTGCGCACGCCCGCCGACTATGTGATCGGCTATCGCAGCGTCAAAAGAGCCCCCACGCTTGCGGCCAAAGAAAGCGAAGCCGCTGCGCTGCCCCCGAAGGGGGAGTTATTCGCGCCTAGGGGCGGCCCGGCGGCGCGAAATGACCCCCCCACGTCTGCGGCCAAGGAATATGAGGCCGCGGAGCTGTTCACGGCGGCGTGGTTCCGCTTTCCTCCGGGCGACGCGGATGCGGCACGGGACCGCATCAGGGAACTGCTGGCGCGGCGAATCCTGGCGCAGCCGTTGGACCTGCCCAATGCCGGCAGCGTGTTCCGCAATCCGCCGAACGATCATGCCGCGCGCCTGATCGAGGCGTGCGGGCTGAAGGGCCACGCCATCGGCGGGACGCGTGTTTCGGAGAAGCACGCCAATTTCATCGTGAATCCGCACGGATACGCGAAGGCCGCCGACATCGAGGCGCTGATCACGCTGGTGCGCGATACGGTGCGTGCCAAGACGGGCGTGGAACTGGAACAGGAAGTGCGGATCGTTGGGGATAAGCAGCGATGACCGACTTCGGCAAGGTCGCAGTGTTGCTGGGCGGTCCGTCCGCGGAGCGCGAGGTGTCGCTGATGTCGGGCACCGGCGTCCTCGCGGCACTGCGCGAGAAGGGTGTGGACGCGCATCCCTTCGACCCTGCCCTGCGCGACCTCTACGAACTGAAGCGCGACGGCTTTGCGCGCGTGTTCATCGCGTTGCATGGGCGCTTTGGCGAGGACGGCACGGTGCAGGGCGCGCTGGAGACGCTGGGAATTCCATACACCGGCAGCGGCGTGATGGCGTCCGCTCTGGCCATGGACAAGTGGCGCACCAAACTGGTCTGGCTCGCCAGCGGCATTCCGACTCCCAAATATCGCGTTGTCAATGCGCACACCGACTGGATGCGTGTCGTCGCCGAACTGGGACTGCCGTTGATCGTGAAACCGGCTCGCGAAGGCTCGAGCATTGCCATAACCAAGGTCGCGAGCATTGACCACGACGAAATGGCGCTCGCCTATGCGGAGGCGGCCAGCCATGACGGACTCGTATTGGTCGAGGAATTCGTCACCGGCTCGGAACTCACGGCGTCGATCGTGAACGGGCGCGCGCTGCCGCTGATCCGGATCGAAGCGCCGCAGGGCAAATACGACTATCACGCAAAGTACTTCTCCGACGAGACGAAGTACCACTGTCCGGCCGGGCTGACCGAAGCGAAGGAACAGGAAATCCGCGCGATGGCGATGAAGGCGTTCGACATCGTCGGCTGCAGCGGCTGGGGTCGCCTCGATCTCATCCTGCGCGACGACGGCACGTTCTCGTTTCTCGAAGTCAACACGTCGCCTGGCATGACCGCCCACAGCCTGGTGCCGATGGCGGCGAAACAGGCGGGAATGTCCTATCCGGAGTTGTGTGTGGAAATACTGAAGGGCGCCCATGTGGGATGACGCGAAGCAGATGAATGGGATCGCCGCCACGCTGGGTGTGCTTGTCGCGGCCTCTCTGCTGTGGGCGGGCGCCGCTTGGGTTGTGCGCCAACCTGCCTTTGCGTGGAGAGAGGTCGTGGTGATCAATAGACTGGAGCGCGCGAGCGCCACCCACCTCGAGGCCGTGGTCCGCGAGGAGCTTTCGGGCACGTTCTTCACGATGGACCTCGATCGCGCGCGTCAGGCGCTCGCGCAGGTTCCCTGGGTGCGCAATGTCGCTCTGCGCAGGCAATGGCCCCATCGCCTCGAAGTCGAAGTGGAGGAGCACTCGCCCTTTGCGCGCTGGAACGAAGCGGCACTCGTGAATCCGCTCGGCGAAGTGTTCGACGCCGACTGGAAGGACGACCTGCCGCAGTTCCAGGGACCCGAGGGCCGAGCGGCAGAAATGTCTGCGCAGTACCGCGCATGGTCCGCGCGCCTTTCGCCGCTCGCTCTGACCGTGCGGACGCTTCGCCTGTCGGCGCGGGGGAGCTGGCATATCGAGGCGGCGGGTCCGCAGGGACCGTTGACCCTCGAACTCGGCCGCGATGACGCGGATGCACGTCTTGCGCGTTTCGTCGCCGCGCAGCCGCGGACGCTCGGGACATTGGCGAGGGCGGGCACGCACGTGGACTACGTCGACCTGCGGTACCGGAACGGATTCGCTGCGCGCGTGCCGAAATTCCGGGAAAAGACGGTCAAGCCGGCCGCTTAAGAGACCAAGGGAAAACGCATGGTGAAGGACAACAAGAACCTCGTGGTGGGCCTCGACATCGGCACGTCGAAGATCGTGGCGATCGTCGCCGAGGTCACGCCGGAGGGCGAACTCAACGTGATCGGCATGGGCACACAACCGTCGCGCGGATTGAAGAAGGGCGTGGTAGTCAACATCGAGGCGACGATGGCGTCGATCCAGCGCGTGCTCGAGGAAGCCGAGCTGATGGCCGACTGCCAGATCAAGTCGGTATACACGGGCATCGCGGGCAGCCACATCCGCTGCTACACGTCGCACGGCATGGTCGCGATCAAGGAGAAGGAAGTCACGCAGGCCGACATCGACCGGGTGGTGGAAACGGCTAAGGCAATCCCGATCCCCAATGACCAGCAGATCCTGCACATCGTGCCGCAGGGATTCACGATCGACGGTCAGGAAGATGTGCGCGAGCCGCTCGGCATGAGCGGCGTGCGCCTGGAGGTCGACGTGCACATCGTCACCGGTGCGGTCTCCGCCGTCGAGAACGTCACCAAGTGCATTCGCCGCTGCGGACTCGAGGTACTCGACGTGGTGCTGCAGCCGCTTGCCTCCGCGCGGGCGGTGCTGTCCGAGGACGAGAAGGACCTCGGCGTCTGCCTGATCGACGTCGGCGGCGGCACGTCGGACATCGCCGTCTATGCCGGTGGCGCGATACGCCACACCGCGGTCATCCCGATCGCGGGCGACCAGGTGACCAACGACATCGCGATGACGCTGCGCACGCCGACCAAGGAGGCCGAGGAACTGAAGATCCGCTACGGCTGCGCGCTGCGGCAGTTGGCCGACGCGAACGAAATCATCGAAGTGCCCGGCGTGGGCGAACGGGGCCCGCGCAAGCTGTCGCGCCCGATGCTGGCCGAAGTCATCGAGCCCCGCATCGAGGAACTCTTCCAGTTCGTGCAATCGGAGGTTCGCCGAAGCGGCTTCGAGGAAATGATCTCATCCGGCGTCGTGATCACCGGCGGATCGGCGCAATTGCAGGGGATCACCGAGTTGGGCGAGGAGGTTTTTCACATGCCGGTGCGGGTCGGCACGCCGTTGTACATGGGCGGGCTCGCGGACGTCGTGCGGAGTCCGCGCTACGCGACCGCGGTCGGGTTGTTGCTGGAGGGCCGCGACCAGTTCGTTCGCGGCGAAGTGGCGCGCGCGCAGGTGGCGGGCATTGGCGGGGTCGCCGAAAGGATGAAGCTGTGGTTCAAGGCGAATTTTTGATACGTCGGAAAAAAGTGGACCCCTACTTTTTTCCGGAGGGAGTTACGCATGAATCGCTGGCTCATTTGCCAACTAAGCCAGACGATTCATGACGGAAAGAGCAAGTAGAACAGCAACTCACGCAATCGCAACCGTTCGCAGTTTCATTTGACAGGAAAAAAGGAGCACACCATGTTTGAAATCATCGACCAGTCGCCGCAGGACGGCGCGATCATCAAGGTTATCGGCGTCGGCGGCTGCGGCGGCAACGCCGTTGAACACATGATCGAGCGTGGCCTGTCGGGCGTGGAGTTCATCTGCGCCAACACCGACGCGCAGGCGCTCAAGCGCTCCACCGCGCGCATGCAGCTGCAACTCGGGTCCACGCTGACGCGGGGCCTGGGTGCGGGTGCGAAGCCGGAAATCGGCCGTGATGCCGCGATGGAGGACCGCGACCGCATCGCCGAAATGATCACAGGGGCGGACATGCTGTTCATCACCGCGGGGATGGGTGGCGGCACGGGTACCGGCGCGGCGCCCGTCATAGCGGATATCGCGAAGAGTCTGGGCATCCTGACCGTTGCCGTGGTGACGCGCCCGTTCAAGTTCGAAGGCAAACGGCAGAAAGTCGCGCAGGCCGGGATCGACGAACTCCAGAAGAAAGTGGATTCACTTATCATCATCCCGAACGACAAGCTGATCGACGTCCTGGGTGAGGAAGTCGTTCTGCTTGCGGCCTACGCGGCAGCCAATGACGTGCTGCACGGTGCCGTTTCCGGCATTGCCGAGGTCATCAACAACCCTGGCCTCGTCAACGTCGACTTTGCCGACGTGCGCACCGTGATGGGTGAGGTCGGCATGGCAATGATGGGTTCGGCGACCGCCGGCGGCGAGGATCGCGGACGCGTTGCGGCCGAGCAGGCGGTCAAGAGCCCATTGCTCGAGGACGTCAATCTTGCCGGTGCGCGCGGCGTGCTCGTCAACGTCACGGCGTCCACCGGCCTCAAGATGCGGGAGTACTACGCGGTGATGAACACGATCAAGGAGTTCACGGCGGAGGACGCAATGGTGATCGTGGGCACGGTGATCGACGATGCGATGGGCGACGATTTGCGCGTCACGATGATCGCGACCGGATTGGGGGGCGCGGCCGCGGTGGCGAAACGCGCGCCCACGATGGTCATCAACAATGAAGTCGTCGCGCGCACGGGAACTGACGGCATCGGCGTGCAGCTGGGTGCGCAGATGGTCGAGACGATAGACTACGATCGTCTGGAGGCGCCGGCGGTGATCCGGAAAGGCCGCAGCGCACCGGGCGCGGGTGCCTCTTCGCCCTTCGATGCGTCGGACATTCCGGCTTTCCTGCGGAAGCAGGCCGACTGAACCAGTGGAGAGGTAAGCAGGTCTGGAGGCGAGGACGTGCGCGCGGTCGCGTCGCGGTCGTTACATCGTCTTCCCGTCACTTCGAGTCCAACTTCCCGCAGGGCGGCAGAGGTGATATAATTGAAAGCTAAGCTATTGAACGATAGCGATATTCTCGGACATCTGGATCCAACGAGGTGCCAATAGGGGGCAACTTGGAGCCATGTGAGTGCCAGATAAGCAACCGGCTGACCCGATGCTGAAACAGCGAACGCTGAAATCCGCGATCAAGACCACGGGCGTGGGCGTGCACACCGGCGCCCGCGTCGATTTGGGCCTGCGCCCTGCGCCCGCGGACACCGGTATCGTGTTCAATCGTACCGACCTGCCGCAGCCGGTCGCCATCCCGGCGCTGGCGGCGAATGTCGGCGATACGCGGTTGTCGTCCACGCTGAAGCAAGGGGGTGTCAGCATATCGACGGTCGAGCACCTGATGTCGGCCTTGGCGGGCGTCGGCATCGACAACCTGTTCGTCGACGTGTCCGGACCGGAAATCCCGATCATGGACGGCAGTGCGGCGCCCTTTGTTTTTCTGCTGCAATCGGCGGGAATCGAGGAGCAGTCCGCCGGCAAGCGCTATGTCCGGGTTCTGTCCACCGTGGAGGTCGCCGACGGCGACAAGTGGGCGCGTTTCGAGCCGTTCAACGGATTCAAGCTAGATTTCACGATCGACTTTCCGCATCCGGTGTTCGGCTCCGAGAACCGGCAGGTGGTGGTCGACTTCGCGGAAAACTCCTACGCCAAGGAAGTGGCGCGTGCGCGCACGTTCGGCTTCATGCAGGACGTCGAGGCGATGCGCGCCGCCGGACTGGGACTGGGTGGGAGCCTGCAAAACGCCATCGTGCTGGATGAATTCAAGGTGCTGAACAGCGAGGGCCTGCGCTACGACAACGAATTCGTGCGGCACAAGGTGCTGGACGCAATCGGCGACATCTACATGCTGGGCCATCCGCTGATCGGCCAATACACGGCCTACAAGTCGGGTCACGGCCTGAACAATCTTCTTGCGCGCACGCTTCTGGCGCGTCCGGACGCGTTCGAAATCGTCACCTTCAAGGACGAAGCCACAGTGCCGACGGCATTCCAGGATTGGGCCATCCAGCCGGCATGATTCTGGTCCGGTTCCTGCTGTTCCTGGCGCTCGCGACGATCGTCGTTGCGGCGATCCTCTACCTGTTCAAGAAAGACCGCCGGTACCTGCGCTTCATAGGGCAGGTCGTCAAATACACCATCTACCTGCTCGCGGGCATCCTGGTGTTCTACGCCTTCGACCGGATGCTGTTGGCCATTTGAAATTCATATCCGTCGCGCGAGTCTGAGGACGGCGGTCTTGAGCGGTCCGTCGGGAAGGCTTTCCGCCAAGCGTCGCAGCGGGGCGGGATCTGCTTTTTTTCTGTGAATTTTCAATGATTTCGCGGATTCCTGCGCTTCGCCGCGAACTTGCACGCGCACCCGGATTTCAGTAAAGTTACACCCTTCCCGTTGCAGCCCCCCAAGAATAGTAGGCAAGCGCTGTCGTATGACCGCCGCGAGCGTCCCTGTGCTGGTGGCCAGTGTAAGAGTCGCATTGGCGACTTCGGCCACACGCACCCGATCGGCAAGGGTGCGAGGAAGGTGCCGGCGAACGGCGGACGTCAGTTCTGCTTCGGCACGGGCTCGGGTGTGCCACGCCGCGATGTTGGCGTCGGCGGCCAGGATCCGGGCGAGGGGCTGCGGGGACGTGGGTGTGGGCATGGCCAAGGGTCGGGCTACCGCCTAATAAGAGCAAGGTGAGCAGCGGTTCCGCACTTGGAGCGCCGCGCAAAGAAGGAGGGTACGCGATTTGAATATCATCCTGGTGACCGGCGCTACGGCGCGAGCTCGCACGATCACGTTGGACTGGCGGCATTGGGCCGCGGGTAGCTTTTCGTTGCTCATGTTTTTTCTCGTGTTCACGTTCATGTTCAATTTCGCCACCTTGAAATGGGCGGCGGCAGTACAGCATCCGTTGCTCCAGGCGTTCGTCCTGGCCGACCAGCGCGAGGAAGCCGCTCGTGTTCAGGAACGCGTGCAGGGCCACCTCAACGCCATGGCGATGCGGCTTGGCGACTTGCAGGCGCGGGTATTGCGCCTCGATGGCCTTGGCGAGCGGCTGGCAAAGACGGCCGGCCTCAAACCGCAGGAGCTGCCCTCGTTGCCGGCGGGTGCCGCCCCCGGGCGCGGAGGCGCGGTGTCGTCGCTGCCGTCGCGCGATCTGTCTGTGCAGGAGTTCTCCGATCTCGTGGAAAAACTGGCGCGGCAGGTCGATCAACGCTCCGACCAGTTGTCGGTGCTGGAGGCGTTGCTCGTTCAGGACTCGGCCAACCGCAAGTTCCTCCCCACAAAGTATCCGATCAGCGATGGCTGGTACTCGTCGAACTTCGGCTACCGGATCGACCCCTTTACCGGCCAGCAATCGATGCACGATGGCATCGATTTTCCCGCCGAAACCGGGACACCCATTGTTGCCGCTGCCAGCGGCAAGGTCGCGTTCGCCGAGTGGCATCCCCAGTATGGTAAAATGCTCGAGATCGATCACGGAAACGGTCTGGTTTCGCGCTACGCCCACGCGTCCCAGTTGCTGGTCAAGGAAGGCGATCTGGTCGTGGCCGGCCAACGCATCGCGGTGGTCGGCACGACGGGCCGGTCGACAGGACCCCATCTGCATTTCGAGGTTCGTCTGAATGGCACGCCGCAAAACCCCGCCCGGTTCCTGCAGGCGCCAGGCTGATCCACTCACGATTCGCGATTCCGTACGTCGCAAGACAGGGGTGAGGCGGTTCTCACCCCTTGTTATTTGTCCCGTCCGGCGACACATGTGCCAATTGAGCCGGTTTCCCATCCCAAATGATCTCGAACATCCTCACCCGCATATTCGGCAGCCGTAACGAGCGCCTGCTCAAGCAATACGGACAGGTGGTCCGCGAAATCAACGCGCTGGAACCCGCGATGGTGGCGCTTTCCGACGAGGCGTTGCGGGGCAAGACCGTCGAGCTCAAGGTGCGCGTTGGCAACGGCGAAGAAGTGGACGCTGTGCTGCCGGAGGCCTTTGCCGTGGTTCGCGAGGCCGGCAAGCGCGCCCTTACGATGCGCCATTTCGACGTGCAGCTGATGGGCGGCATGGCGTTGCACAACGGCAAGATTTCCGAAATGCGCACAGGTGAGGGCAAGACGCTCGTCGCCACGCTGCCGGCCTACCTCAATGCGCTGAGCGGCAAGGGTGTCCATATAGTCACGGTCAATGACTACCTGGCGCAGCGCGATGCCGACTGGATGGGCCGGATCTACAAGTTCCTGGACCTGACCGTCGGCGTCAACCTGTCGCAGATGAATCATGCGGACAAGCAGGTCGCGTACAGCGCCGACATCACGTACGGCACCAACAACGAGTTCGGCTTCGATTATCTGCGCGACAACATGGTGTTCGCGACCACGGAGCGCGTGCAGCGCGGACTCAACTATGCGATCGTCGACGAAGTCGACTCGATCCTGATCGACGAGGCACGCACGCCGCTGATCATCTCGGGCCAGGCTGACGACAACATCGACATGTACTACCGGCTGAACGAGCTGGTGCCCAAGCTGACGCGCCAGGCCGAGGATGGCGGGTCGGGCGATTTCTGGGTGGACGAGAAGGCCCACACCGTGCTGCTGTCCGAGGTGGGCCACGAACACACCGAGGCGATCCTGTCCCAGGCCGGGCTGATCCCTTCGGGTTCCAGCCTGTATGACGCGCACAACATTTCCCTCGTGCACCATCTCTACGCGGCGCTGCGCGCGCATTCGCTGTTCCACCGCGACCAGCATTACGTCGTGCAGAACGGCGAGGTCGTGATCGTCGATGAATTCACGGGGCGCCTCATGTCCGGGCGCCGCTGGTCCGACGGCCTGCACCAGGCGGTCGAGGCCAAGGAAGGTGTCAACATCCAGCGCGAGAACCAGACGCTGGCTTCGATCACGTTCCAGAACTATTTCCGCATGTACGGGAAGCTGGCCGGCATGACCGGCACGGCCGACACCGAAGCGTTCGAGTTCCAGCAGATATATCACTTGGAAACAGTGGTCATTCCGACGCACCAGCCGATGGTGCGCAAGGACGAGAACGACCAGGTCTTCCGTACGTTCCAGGAAAAGGTCGATGCGATCACCGCGGACATCAAGGACTGCCACGCACGCGGCCAGCCGGTGCTGGTCGGAACGACTTCGATCGAGAACTCGGAACTGCTGTCGGGGTTCCTCGACAAGGAAAAACTCCCGCATCAGGTACTGAATGCGAAGCAGCACGCGCGGGAGGCCGAGATCATTGCGCAGGCCGGCACGACCGGCGCGGTCACCATCGCCACGAACATGGCCGGCCGCGGCACCGATATCGTGCTTGGCGGCACGCTGGAGCCGCTCGTCCTCAAGGTGCGTGACGACGAAACGCTGTTGCCGGCGGAGAAGGACAGCCGGATCGAAAAGATGCGCGCCGATTGGCAGGTCCGCCACGTCAGCGTGGTCAAGGCGGGCGGGCTGCACATCATCGGCACCGAGCGTCACGAATCGCGCCGGATCGACAACCAGCTGCGCGGACGCGCGGGCCGGCAGGGTGATCCTGGAAGTTCGCGCTTCTATCTGTCGCTCGAGGATCCGCTGCTGCGCATTTTCGGCGGCGAACGGCTGGGCACCATCATGCAAAAACTGAAGATGCCCGATGGCGAGCCCATCGAGCATCCGATCGTCAATCGGTCGATTGCCAAGGCGCAGAACCGCGTGGAGTCGCGCAATTTCGACATCCGCAAGCAGCTGCTGGAGTACGACGACGTGGCCAACGACCAGCGCCGCGTGATCTACCAGCAGCGCAACGAACTGCTCGAAGGCGAGGACATCGCCGACACGATCCGCAACATGGTGCGTGGTCAGGTGGAGGATACGGTCAAGCTCCACGTGCCGCCGGAATCGGTCGAGGAGCAGTGGGACATATCGGCTCTCACCGGTGTGCTCGCCGGCGAATATCAGATCGACGCACCGGTCGCCGAGTGGATGAAGGAAAATTCCGAACTCACCGACGAAATGATGCGCGAGCGGATCGTCGACCAGGCCGAGGCGGCGTGGCGCGAACGCGAAACCCTCGTGGGGCCCGAACTCATGCGGCAGTTCGAGCGCAGCCTGATGCTGCAGACTCTCGACCATCATTGGCGTGACCATCTGGCCGCTCTCGACCACCTGCGGCAGGGCATTCACCTGCGCGGCTACGCTCAAAAGAACCCCAAGCAGGAATACAAGCGCGAGGCCTTCGAACTCTTCTCCGACATGCTCGACCGGATCAAGCAGGACGTGGTGAAGGTTGTCCTGACTGTCACCGTTCGCTCCGAACAGGATCTGCCGGCGGTCGAGGAGGCGGCACCCGTGTCCAATGTGCAATACCAGCACGCGGGCTACGATGAAGCGCTCGCGGCTCCGGCATCCGACGGCGACGTCGCGCTGGCACCGCCGCCACCGTTTACGCGTGCCGGTGAAAAGGTCGGCCGCAACGACCTGTGTCCATGCGGCTCCGGCAAGAAATACAAGCACTGCCACGGCCGGATCTGACGAGCTGATTCGCTCGGCAACGCTTTCGGCTGCGGTAGAATTCCGCAGCCCTTTGGCATTTCGCCGAATGATCGCGATGTCCGTCAACTACACGCCACCCACTGCCGAATCGCTGCTGCCCATCGCGGGGATTGCGCTGGGTGCGACCGCAGCTTCGATCAAGAACTGGGCGCGTGACGATGTCCTGCTCGTGCTGTGCGACCGCGGCACCGTAGCGGCGGGCGTCTTCACCCAGAATCGGTTCTGCGCCGCCCCGGTCATCGTTTGTCGTGAGCACCTGGCGCGGCAGCACGCAACGGGCAGCGATTTTCGTGCGTTGATCGTCAACGCCGGCAACGCCAATGCGGGCACCGGCGCACGCGGACTTGCCGATGCCCGTGCCGTATGCGTCGCGGTGGCGCGCCTCATCGACTGCGCCCCGGAGGAAGTCCTGCCATTTTCCACCGGCGTGATCATGGAGCCGCTGCCAACGGAAAAGATCGTCAAGGGATTGCCGGCCGCGCGCGCCGCGACCCGCGCGAACGGCTGGTTTGCTGCCGCCAAGGCCATCATGACGACCGACACCGTGCCCAAGGCCGCCTCGCGCCGCATCGATGTCGGCGGCGTGCCGGTTACGGTAACGGGAATCGCGAAGGGCGCGGGCATGATCCATCCCGACATGGCGACGATGCTGTCCTTCCTCGCCACCGATGCGCCCATTGCGGCGGCGCTGCTGGCGCCGATCGCGCGCGAGGTCGCCGACGTGTCGTTCAACGGTGCGACCGTCGACGGCGATACGTCCACCAATGACAGTTTCGTGATCGCGGCCACGGCCAAAGCCGCCATTGCGCCTATCACCGACCCGGGCGACCCGCGCCTTGCGTCCATCCGCGCGGCGATCGATGAGGTCGCGGTCACGCTGGCACAGGCCATCGTCCGCGATGGAGAAGGCGCGACCAAGTTCATCGCGATCAGGGTCGAGGGCGGCCGGTCGGCGGCCGAATGCAGGCGCATCGCTTTCGGTATCGCGCATTCGCCGCTGGTCAAGACTGCGTTCTTCGCGTCGGATCCCAACCTCGGGCGCATCGTGTGTGCGATCGGCAACGCGGCGGCGGCCGACGTCGACCCGACCGGTATCTCGTTCTGGCTCGACGACGTGCTGGTCGTCGACCGGGGCGGCCGAGCCGCGAGTTACCGCGAGGAAGATGGCCAGCGCGTGATGAAGCAGGAGGAGATCGGGGTTCGCGTGGACCTCGGGCGTGGAACGGCCGCGGCCACCGTGTGGACGTGCGATTTTTCGCACGACTACGTTTCCATCAATGCGGATTATCGTTCCTGACGGCCCGATGGAAAAGGATCTTGCCCTCCTGATAGCGCGGGCCGAAAAGGTGCTGGAGCGCGTCGAGGCGCTGTTGCCGCCGGCAGTCCCTGATCCGGACTGGAGAAGATTCACCGCTGCACGCTGGCGCAAGCACGGTGGGCGCAGCTACCTGCAGGGCGTTGCAAGACCGCACGCCATCCGACTCGACGAACTGGTGGCGATCGACGAGCAGAAGCACGCCATCGACCGCAACACCCGGCATTTTGTCGCCGGGCTTCCCGCCAACAACGTGCTGCTGACGGGCTCGCGCGGGACCGGGAAATCCTCGTTGGTCAAGGCCATGCTGGCGAAGTATGCGGCACGCGGCTTGCGTCTCATCGAGGTCGAAAAGGGCGATCTGACCGACTTGCCCGACATCGCAGACCGCGTCGAGGGCCGTCCCGAGCGTTTCATCATTTTCTGCGACGACCTGACCTTCGATGCCGGCGACTCAGGCTACCGCGCCTTGAAGGTGATGCTCGACGGTTCCATCGCCGGCGGCTCCGCCAACCTGCTCATCTACGCGACGTCGAATCGCCGCCACATGCTGCCGGAATATTTCAGCGAGAACCTCGAGACCAAACATGTCGGCGAGGAAGTTCATCCCGGCGAAACGGTCGAGGAAAAAATTTCCTTGTCGGAGCGGTTCGGACTGTGGATCTCGTTCTATCCGTTCGGCCAGGATGATTACCTCGCCGCGGTCACCGGCTGGCTCGCCCATTTCGGCGTCAAGGCACCGGGGAGCGCGCGCGACGCACATGTGCGCACGCAGGAAGCGCTGCAATGGGCACTTGGTCGCGGTTCCCGCAGCGGCCGCGTGGCGTGGCAGTTCGCGAAGAATTTCGCCGGCGATCACCCGCTGCCGGCCAAACGGTGAAGGGCGACGTCGTTCGCGTCGCCGCTGCTGTTCTGCTGCGCGCCGATGGTGCAGTGCTTCTCGCGCAGCGTCCTGCGGGCAAGCCCTATGCGGGGTATTGGGAATTTCCCGGCGGCAAGCTGGAGCCCGGCGAAACGCCAGCGGAGGCGCTGACCCGCGAATTGCGTGAAGAACTGGGCATCGTGGTCCGCCGTGCCTCGCCGTGGTTCATCCAGCAATTCGTCTATCCGCACGCACACGTCGAGCTGCATTTCTTTCGCGTGTTCTCGTGGGACGGTGAACTTGTCGGACACGACGGGCAAGCTTTCGCGTGGCAGGCGCCGGGGCGCTACACCGTCGCGCCATTGCTGCCGGCCAACACCCGGATTCTCGCGGCGCTCGCGCTGCCCCCCGTCTACGGCATTTCGTGCGCGGACGACGTGGGCGAAGAGGTTTTCCTTGTGCGCGCCGAGCGCGCACTTGCGCGCGGACTCAGATTGATCCAGTTGCGGGAGAAGGACTGGCCGCTCGCACGCCGCGATGCCCTGGCGCAGCTGCTCGTGCCGCTCGCGCGTCGCTTTGGTGCCAAGGTCTTGCTGAATGGAACTGCCGACGACGCGCGGCGCCTGGGTTGCGACGGTGTGCATTGGACCTCTGCGGCGCTTGCGCAGGCAGCGCAGCGACCGACCGGCATGATCGCCGCGGCATCGTGCCACACGTGCGATGAACTGGCGTGTGCGGGTGAACTCGATCTGGATTTTGCCGTTCTCGGCCCGGTTGCGGTAACGCCCACGCATCCGGAGGTTCTGCCGCTGGGATGGGATCAATTCGCGGCGACGGTCGCGGGCGCGCGCCTGCCGGTTTACGCGCTGGGCGGACTTCGCGCCGAGGACGTCGACAACGCTGTCGAACACGGTGCGCAGGGTGTGGCGATGCGCAGCGCGGCGTGGCCCGAGACTTAGGCGTCGTCGGGAGGCGGCAGCGGGTCGAAATCGTCCGGAGGGTCTACTGCGGGCAGGCGATAGGACTCGCTGGCCCAGGCGCCCTGATCGATCATCCGGCAGCGTTCCGAACAGAACGGCCGCCACGTTGCGGCAGCGGTCCAAACGACCTGCAATCCGCAGTGCGGGCACGCGACGATACGAGGCTTTTCCGCGGACAGGGGTCAGCGATCCACTAAGTCGATGGCTAAACGATCAAACGGCATGTCGCGAGGCGTGTCCTGGCTGGAAGTTGGAGGCAGCGCGGCGACTAGGTCGCTGCGAGATTCAGCAAGCGTCGCTGCTCGGCGGTCGGCTCGGATTTGAATGCAAGCGCCTTGGCTTCGTAGACCTCCGGTGCTTCGAATATGAATATGGTGGCAAAGCCCGCGCGCTCCAAGGCTTGATGCAGTGACTTTGGCGTGAAGCCCGTCTTGTGCGCGTAGTAATCCTGTCCCGACTGCTCTATTTCCTTTCCGAATCCATACAGGACGTCGTGCGCAGTGATGGGTCCCGATGCGGAGTCGTAGAGCACATCCCCGACGTCCATGCCCGCATGCACGGCTCGTTTCATTACCGCCTGAATGTCGGGGACCTTGATTTCGGCAAACCCGTCCGCCTTGAGTACGTGAAGGAATCCCTTCAGTACCCTGGCGCCGTCGTGCGGATAATAGTGCTCGAGATTGTGCGAGCAAAATACTGCGTCGAAATGACTTGCCGGCAACGACCCAAGCTCTCGGGCGTCGCACACAATGTCCGGACTTCCTCGCCGGTCGATATCGAGCAACACCTGTTCCCAATCGTCATAATGGCCGGGGATTCGAGCTGACTTGCTGCCACCGCCGACATTGAGTACGCGACGACGGCCGAATTTCGGCGCCGATGGGGGCTTGCCCGACCGAATCAGGTCTTTGAGGATGCTTCCCAGCATGGTTTGGTCACTTGCCTGTTGGCAACGGTTGCCCCGCTGACGGTTGCAGTCAGAGATTGGAGAAAATCAGCGTTGACAAAATAATTAAGCTATTGATATTAAATGATTTACATTGGACAACACGCATCGCGTGGGGCCAACGGTGGGGCGAGATAATGGAGGCAACCCCAATTTTAGCCGCCTTTGCCTGACGCAAGAAAAGTTCGACGACATGATGGAAGAGTTCGGCCAGCAGGTGAGTCACTCCCCGGATACCTGCCCTTTGCCCGTCTTATCGCGGAGCGCGCGCCGGACCATCCGCCGAGATGATGAACCTCGCACGGGTGACCCTCGGGTCCCTCGTCTCCCGCACACGATTGCACCACGGGCTCATCAGCGCGCCGGAAGGTCCGTTCGATGCCGCGACACGCATTCTGACGTTGCACTTCGTTGAGCGCGAGGAGCGCCAGCGCACGCTCAGAGAGGTCCGGCGTCGCCTGAAGCCCGGAGCACCTTTCGCGGTCGCCCACTTCAGCTTCCCGCAGGGGGCTGGCAATTGTGATCTGTGGCTCGCACGGTATGCCGCCTTCGCGGTGGCCTCCGGCGTTGAGCCGCCGCAGGCGGAGAATGCGCAGTCGTCCGGAAATGTCTGCTTGATCCGGACGTTGGGAAAGTCGCCCTAAATGGCTGCCCCGAACCGCCACGAATCCGACAGTTTCCAGTAGTCCGGAGTCAGGGCAGTGGCATGCTCCGGCACCCATGCCGCCAAGCCGCAAAGCACCGCGGCCGCGATGACGAAAAATCGCTTCACCGTCTTCTCTCCTGGCCGAGTCGGTCTAGAGCGTGTTGACTCCCGAACGTCGGGATTACGTCGGCTCCTTCTGCTCCTGCCCGGCCGCCTCCGCCTTGCCGCGGGCGGCCACCCAGCCCATGAATATCTGGTAACCCAGCGCAAGCAGCGTGGCACCGACGAACATCCCAAGAATCCCCTTGGCCGCCATGCCACCCAGTGCGCCGAGCAGGATGATCGGCATTGGCGCCTCGACACCGCGACCGAGCATCAAGGGCTTGAGAACGTTGTCGGCCATTCCGGAGACGAAGAGGATCACGGTGTAGATGATCGCAGCAAAGGTCCCGTAATCGCCACGCCACCAGATGTAGCCGATGGCCGGAAGGGTGACAAGCAGCGCAGGCACCTGTGCTATTCCGAGAACCAGGACGATCAACGCCAGCGCGCCCGCCCACGGTATGCCGGCGATCAACAGACAGATGCCGACGAGGATCGCCTGAATGAAGGCGACGCCGATGACACCCTCGGCGACGGCGCGGATGGTGGCCGTCGCCAACGTGGCGAATTCCGTGCCGTGCGCGTCGCCAGTGATGCGCTGGAAGATGGCAACGCTGCTGCGGGCACCGGCTTGGCCGAAGGCCATGATGATGCCGGCGATGATGAATGCGGCGAGGAACTGGAGCAGCCCAATGCCGATACCGGCGACGAAGCCGAGTGCAGTCTTCGCGAGGTCACCGATTTTCGGCTGCAGGCTGTGGATCAGTGCCGGCAGGTCGGTGGCCGCCGCCGACCAGAATGCATGCAGCTTTTCGCCGACCACGGGCCATGTCGCGACGGCGTCGGGCGGGGCCGGGATCTCGAGCGCGTTCTCCTGCACGTCGACGATCAATTGCTGCACCGAATCGCCCAGCGAGCTCATCAGCACGGCGGTCGGCACGATGATCAGCGCGATGCCGAGGAGAGTCAGGATCGTCGCCGCAACCCCTTGCTTTCCGCCCAGCTTGTCCGCAAGGTACTGGTGCATCGGGTAGAGCGCGACGGCCAGAATCAGGGCCCAGACCATCAGGGTCAGGAATGGTGCGAAGACCTGGTAGCAAAGCATGACCAGTGCCAGGATGAGGCCGGCACGAATGAGCACGTCCAGCAGCCCGGACGTGGCGGGTTGCCCCAATTCGGAATCAATCCTGTCGTGCAAACTCATACGCGGCTCCCATGGCGGATTTCCGTACGGAGAGGAAAAACGCCATCCATCGCAATGACTGGACTGGTTGGCGGTCCCGACCCCGGCAGGCAGAATCCCTGACGTTAATTGGATGCGCTACCCCTGATCGGCACCCGACTTGCCCCGTGTTCGGGGGCGTGCCGAGGTGCTTTCGGCGGCGGATGAAGTTGACCCCTTCCTGGGACGCTTCGACGCGACCGCGGCGGCAGAGAACTTCCGGGGCTTTGGATTGCCCTCCGGGGTGGACTTGGACTGGGATCTCCTGTGCTTGACGACCCCGGCAATTGCGCCGACAGCAGCTCCTACGGCAGGGCCGATTACCGGCAAAGGCATTGCCGCCAGAGCGCCAATGCCGGCGCCCGCTGCCGCGTCCTTGACGATGTCGTGCTTCCCGGCTTTCTTCATCAATGTCCCGGCGCCATCTGCCGCCTTCGATGCGAAGACCTTGGCCTTCGCAGCGGCGATCCGCGCATCTTCGTGATCGACTTTGCCATCGTCGTTGAGATCGCCAACATTGATTGCAGCTTCACCGATCTTCTTCCCCGCATGCTTGGCGGCCTTTGCGACCTTTTCGCCCGCGGTCTTGATGCGTTGCTTGGTCATGAATCACTCCTTTCTCGAGAAGACCCAGAGCGCAAATGCGAAGCAAAAAAACACCATCATGCTTCGGACGGCCCACCAGGGCGCTCGATGGCGTCGGCATGCTAAGCGCGTCTCAATTCAGATCATTGTCCTTGTAGTACTTGGTCCCCTTGGCGGTGAGCTCGAGGGCGAGGCCCTTATCAGTGACCTGGTAGAGCCATACACCTGGCGCAACCGAAACGGCCCCCTGGTAGGCGGCACCCTTGTCGCCGCTTTTTGCCGCTGCGGTCGCCTGCGCGCCGAATTCCCAGCCGGAGTTGACGAAGTTGTTCAGCGCCGCCTCGGTCTCAAACACCCAAACCACCTGGAATTTCTTGGCCCCGAAGCCCAGGCCGGCCTGCACTTCGGCCATCTTCATGTACGTCGTGGCCTTGGTCTTGTTGTTGACCGCGATGCCCTTGCCCGAACCACCGCCGGCGACGAGGATCTTCATGCCGAAGTTACTGAAGGCGGCGTAACCGGTAGCGGACTGGACCGCGCTGCGTGCGGACGGCTGCAACTTGTAGACCGCGGCAAGCGCATCCTGCCCTGCCTTGAGCACCTCCGCCTGTTCCTTTGCCTTGTCGGCGCCGAGCACGATGCCGGGCGCGACCAGCGCAAAAGCCATTGCGACGATCATTATGCGACGATTCATGCTCCCTCCCATTCAGTTGGCCGGTTGATTCACCAGCCGCCACTGCGACGAAGTGCACCTGCTCGCATAATCATCCGCCTGCGCGACTCGGCAGTACCGGGCAATGCTGTAATGCGTCATACAGACTTGGGCGAAGTCACCAGCAAATTCAAGTCTAGTCTAGTCGTGCGTTGCGATACTGTATAGACCTGGCCCAGCAGGACGAAGGGAAGTGGTAGCGGACTCTTGTGTCCGTGCCCGCTGAGCGTGGACGCCCCGACCGACAACTTGGGCCATTGCGCGCCCATCGAGAGTGCCTTCGGACAAGTCTTTTCGTGGGGCCATGGCTGGGCAAATCACCGGACGTCCATGACGTTGACGCTGTGCCGGGGATCGTCGCGAGGGAAGGCGCTACAGGTGGCTGCGGTTCTGAGCTAGCCGTGGCCGGGACCCCGATCCCCCGACTACAGCATCGTCGAATAATATCGACATGGCGATGGATGGCGCAGAGACTTGAGACAGATCCGACAGAAGAGCGCCGACAACAAGGGAGATTGCGGGATGATGCCGAACGACGAACGACCGGCAGCTGCACCGGTTGCACCAGCGGCCACGCGGTGGCAGCGCCTATGCGACTTCGTCGGGAGCAAGCTGACCTGGGGCCGCATCTACCGCGCGACTAGCTATCTCAAGTCCGCACTGTGGACCGTCCCGATTATCGCCATCGTTCTTGTTCAGATTCTGGCGCCCATGCTGCGCGGGCTCGACAGCTGGCTGCACTGGCGCCTGGTCGGGTTCGAGCCTTCCGGCGCACAGTCGCTGTACCAGACCGTCATCACGCTGACGCTGTCGTTCCTCGTGTTCACGTTTGGGTCGCTGCTGGTGGCAATCCAGGTCGCCGGTGGGCAGCTCACGCCGCGGATCATCGCCACGACACTGCTGCGCGACAACGTCGTCCGGTACAGCGTTGGCCTGTCTGTCTTCACGCTAGTCTTCGCAGTCACCGCGCTCAATCGGCAGGGAACGTCGGTGGACGAGGTCGGCGTGTTCCTCACCGGGATTCTCGGCGTCGCGTGCATTGCCGATTTCCTGTTCCTGATCGACTACACGGCACGCCTGCTGCGGCCCGTCAGCGTCCTCACGCGGATCGGCGACGAGGGCGTGGTGATGATCAAGTCCGTCTATCCGGAGCCGGCGGCGGCGCTGACGCCGGAGGCCGCTGCGCCACTCGGACCGCCCCCTGCTCGTGAGCGGGAGGTCGAGCACATTGGCACGTCGGAAGTCGTGCTTGCCGTCGACCTGGCGACACTGGTGGCCCTGGCCAAGCAGCACGACGGCATGATCGAGTTCGTACCCCAGATCGGGGATTTTGTCGCGGTGGAGGAGCCGTTGTTCGTCCTGTACGGCAATGCGACGGCGATCCACGATCGCATGCTGCGGTCGACGGTCGCCCTCGGACGCGAACGAACGCTCGAGCAGGACCCGATGTTCGCGTTCCGGATCATCGTCGACATCGCGCTAAAAGCGCTCTCGCCGGCGATCAATGATCCGACGACTGCCGTTCTAGCGCTCGACCAGGTGCAGCGCCTTCTGCGTGTCGTGGCTAGGCGCCAGTTGCGTGGCGAGATCATTCCGGACCAAAACGGCCAGCCGCGCGTGATCTTCCGGACGCCGAACTGGGAAGACTACGTTCATGTCGCTTGCAGGGAGATTCGCGCGTGCGGTGCCGACAACCTCCAGGTCGCCCGTCGGATGCGCGCGATGCTCGAGGATCTCCGGCGCACCTTGCCGGAACGTCGCCGCGCTGTGTTGAAGGAGGAACTCGACCTGCTGGACCGGGCGATTGAGAGCCACTATCCATTTCTTGAAGACCGCGTGCTTGCCCGGATACCCGATCCCCAAGGACTGGGCGGATCCTCGCGCAAGCGCTCCGCGAGTCCCGGTTGAGGTCTACGCACCGATACGGAGCGGGAAAATTGGAACGAGCCGGTTACCGATGCTCAATTTGGCGACGCAACTCCTGCGCAAGTTGAACTTCTTCTGTCGACGCAGTCACAAATCGCGTCAGCGCGGGATCGGGGGTTGCAATACAAGTGACTCGTGGTTCCATGACGCGTAGTCTGGTCATTGTCGTATCGAGTCACTATCAGCGGACGATGATGTTGCCGCGCGATGTCGTGACTCGCAGGGTCAGAAACGAAAGTCGCTGCGCAGGATTTCATAGGTGCGTCGATCGGCGCCCGTGCTGCAGGTGCGCGCGAAGATATCCGACGACACGCGGGCGTTCGACTAGCGACGCGCGGAATCTCGATGATGAGACAGGATCTCCCAAAGGGAACCGACCTGTCGGGCTACTCACAAGCCAGGCTCGACGCAGTGGCAGGAAGACTGAATGAGCGCCCAAGAAGAGCACTAGACTACGAGATACCCGCCGAACGATTCCACCACGCAGACTTGGACTGGTGCAATCGGGATTGGAATCGCGGCCCAGACTTGTCCCATGGCACGCGGCGCAAGTAGTGCGCGCGAGGTATCGGCCGCGCGCAGCATTTTCGCTCGTCGCCTCGGGTGGCGGGATCGTTTCAGCGATGAGCTCCGCCACCGGCTTGATTTGGCGGCTGGCAACCCCGATGCGCCCGAGTGGCCCCAGCGAGACACGCGGACCCGGCCCCCTCGACCACTGGCAGCGACCTCAGAAACGCGATGATCCGGCGCAAGTCATCGCCAGTCAGCAACACGTACGCTTGCGCCGGCATCACGACCAAACTGCGCCCCCGGGCGCGCACCATTCCTGATGATGGCGGCGAGTTCGGCATCGCCGTACTTGCGGACGGCGGCGGTGAGATTGGGCGCGACGACGCGCCCGATCATTGGCGGATCAAACATGACAGTTCCCTCGGCCCGCTTGCCGTGGCAACCGCCAAAGCAGCCGCGAACGGTGGCAAGCCGCCGTCCCTCGACGATCGAAGCGGGATCTGTCGGAATCGATGTTGCGACTTCGGGAACCGCGTAAGTGTATTGCAGCGCGCGCTCGGAGAGAACGTACACGACGGTATGCGCCACGCTCGCCAATCCGGCTACACTTCCCAAGCCTACGCCGATCCATCGCAGCAGGCGCTTCATGGTTTCCCCTATGCGCAGATGCCCCGCATGTTGACCGCTACCTTCGCGTAACGCAACGTGATTGAATGACTGCCCATGTCCGTTCAGCGAAGTCCGGGAGTGTCGGCTTCTCGAACGCGCGAGAGACTGCAAAGAGTCGACAAGCGCCCGTCGGGGGGATCAACATGACGCCCCTTTCCCTCAACAGTGGAGCCGTACATGGATACCCCTACGACAATCGCAGGGCGTGCAATAACATGAAACAAGGGCAAGCTCGTCGAACAGAAAGCGCTTTTCAAGCTCAACGAGATCGGGTGCGATCCAGCCGCCTACGTTACGCACTCGATGCCACCGGCCGAATGGTGGAGTCGCTGCGACAGAGCACACATTCTTCGTGCCCCCGGGCATTGACACTGAGCAAGGATGGACTGAACCTCATGAACCCCCGCGATGGAAAAGTTCGACCCGACGGAGGCTGAATCCATGAATGCCCGCTCGAGAATCGCCAGCCGGGCCCTCTCGGTTGCGACGGTGCTTACGATTCTGGCAACTCATTGTCCCCGGCTGCAGGCGCAAACGGCACCGGTCGCGCCGCGCTCGATGGGTCCCCGCGTCGGCCTCGCGCTGTCGGGCGGCGGGGCACGTGGCATTGCGCACGTGGGCGTGCTCAAGGTTCTCGACGAATTGCGCGTGCCGATCTCATGCGTGACGGGAACCAGCATGGGCGCGATCGTTGGGGCAACGTTCGCGGCGGGCCGGACGCCTGCAGAGATGGAGAAGCTCGTCCTCGAGGCCAACTGGGAGGAGATCTTCCGGGACAAGCCCCCGCGCGGAGAAATCGCGGTCCGCCGCAAGATCGACGATTACAAGACGCTGTTCGCGCCCGAATATGGCATCAAGGATGGCGGGTTGGCGCTGCCCAAGGGTGTCCTAGCCGGGATCGCGATCGAGTCGGAATTCCGCTCCATGGTGGCTCCCGCATTCGGCATCACCGACTTCCAGCAGCTTCCGGTACCGTTTCGCGCGATAGCCACCGACATCGAGACGGGCCAGGAAGTCGTGCTTGCCAGCGGCAGCCTGGCGCAGGCGATGCGCGCGAGCATGTCGGTGCCGGGGGCGATGTCGCCGGTCGAGATCGACGGGCGGCTGCTCGTCGACGGCGCCATCGCCGACAATCTGCCGATCGACCAGGCGCGCAAGCTCTGCGCCGACGTGATCATCGCCGTCAACATCTCGACGCCCCCGTTGACGCGCAGCGAGATCACCTCGGCGTACTCGGTCGTGACCCAGCTTCTCAACTTTCTCGGCAAGCAGACGGTTGACGACCAGCTCAAGAGCCTCACGGACAAGGACGTGCTGATCGCACCGGACCTGGGCGACGTTTCCACGGTGAAGTTCGACCGCTCGAAGGACGCCATCCGCATCGGCGAGGAGGCGACGCGCGCGCTCGCCGACAAGCTCAGGCGCTACAGCCTTTCGCCGGAGCAGTATGCGGCGGTACGGGCAAGCCAGGTAGCCGAGGCGAAGGCCCTCGGCATCGTCGACGAAATCCGCGTCGAGGGATTGGACAAGACGAATCCGGCAGTCGTGCGCCAGCTGGTCGAGAGCCGACCCGGCGAGCCGCTCTCCGAGGCGAAGATCGGCGCCGACCTGAGCCGCATCTTCGGTACCCGTGACTACGAGAGCATCGACTACCGGATCGTCGGCGGGGATCTCGGCCCTCGCGCGATGGTCATCGCGCCGAAGGAGAAGGCGTGGGGCTCCGATTACCTGCGCTTCGGTCTCGGACTCGCCAGCGATTTCCAGGGCGACAACCAGTTCAACGCACTTGTCCAGTACCGGAAGACGTGGCTCAACCGGCTGGGAGGCGAATGGACGACCGAGGCGCAGATCGGCCAGAACACGCACGTGTTCACCGAGTTCTACCAGCCGCTCAACGAGGAGGGCCACTGGTTCATCGCGCCCAACGCACTGATCGGACAGCAGACGCGCGGCGCGTTCGTGGAACAGGACAAGGTCGCCAATTACCTGATCAGTTCCGGAGAGGCCGGCGTCGACGTCGGCACCAATTTGGGCACATGGGGCCAGCTGCGTGCCGGTGCCGTCTGGTCGAAGGTCTTCGCGAGGGTCGACACGGGCTCGCCAGTCCTGCCTACGGTGCGCCAGACGACCGCGGGACTCCGCGCGGCGCTCTTCGTCGACCAAACCAACACCGCCTGGTTCCCGTCCGACGGTTACGGATTCACCGGGACGGCCTACGCCGCAATGACGTCGTTCGGTTCGGCGCTTAGCTATCAGCGTCTCGAAGGCACCGCGCGCGGCATCCGCAGCTGGGGAGACAACGTGCTCAACGTCGCCGTCAGCGGCGGCACGGCGCTCGGGTCGGACATGCCGGCCTACGAGTCCTTCACGCTCGGCGGACCCCTGCGGCTGTCGGGCTACCGCATCAACGAATTCTCCGGCCGCGATTATGCATTTGGCCGCCTGATGTATTACCACCGGATGTATTCGCTGCCGGACATCTTGGGGTCAGGGCTTTACTTCGGCGGATCGGGGGAAGTCGGCTACATCGCCAATCGCTTCGACAACTCGCGGTCGCCGGGAACGCTGTGGTCCGGATCGGCCTTCCTCGGCGCGGATACGTTCCTCGGGCCGGCGTACCTGGGTCTCGGCTACGGCGGAGCCGGCAACTGGAGCCTCTACCTGCTGCTCGGCGCGCCGTAGTCGCGTATCAAGGGCGGAACCAGGCATTGCCCACGACGAAATACAGCGCGGTGGTCCCGGGGCTGTGCGCGACGTCGATGCCGGCGTCCATTCCGAACTTGCTTGCCAGCCTGTAGCGGAAGCCCAGCCCTCCGCTGCCGACGTTCTGGGTGGCGACGAAGGTCTGCCGGTCGGTTCGAGTGGTGCCGGCGCCACCGAAGGCGACGACGCTCCAACGGCCCATGAACTGCCAGCGCGCCTCGAACTCGACCGAAGCCGCCTGGTCACCTTGGTAACGCGCCGCAGGCACGCCGCGCAGCTGCACGAACGGCCGGAGGAAGAAGGGCGTGCCGTCCGATGACCACGCGTAGACTCCCCGCGCTCCCAACGTCACGTCATGGGGAAGCGGGTGCCAGCCGATGAGCACCTGTTCGAAGCGCTCGAAGTCGACACTGGCGCCCAGCGCCTCGCGCGACGCGAGCCATGAAGTCTCGGCATAGAATCCGCGGGTCGGCGTGAACACGTTGTCGCGCGTATCGAATTCAAGGACGGCCGTGGGCGCCGAGATCTTCACCCGGACCTGGTCGGCCAAGCCCGGCAAGGCGGCGTACTCGCGTGGCTTCGGGTCCACGTCGGCGTAGACGTAGCGCACGCCGGCGGACCACGGCGACTTGGGCGCGAGTTGCCAGTTCGCCTGCGCGACGGCTCCGCTGAATTGCAGCGAGTAGCGCACACCCTGGTTGAGCGAAGACGGCCCGCTCCCGAGTCCGTAGAAGTCGAGATTGAGCTGTCCTGTGCCGGCACCGACGAGCGTGCGCAGGCGGCCGTCGAGCCACCGGCTGGAATCGCCGGCGAACGCACCCCATGTGGCGTTCTGCGTACCGAACGCACCCACGGCGGATATGTCGGGCCGCGCCCAGCCTTCGTCGCCCGCTTCCCGGCGCGGCCGGAGGAACATGCCTGCGCCGCCGCCGCCATAGCCGATCGCGGGTTCGGTCACCACGATGGGGATCGGTAGAAAGCCGCTGGGGTCTTCGAGAAAGTAGCTCAGGTCGAACTGACCGTCTTCGGGATCGAAGAATCGCGCGCTCCCCTCGCACTTGGCGTCGAGCCGAGTCGCGTCGGAAACGATCTCGGCGCCTTGCGGCGGTGCGGAGATCGCCTGGGCAATAGCTCCTGACGATTGCCCAAGGGAAAGGAGGTGAAACAGTACAAGTCGCAGCAAATTCTGGCGCCGGCGATTTCGCGCTTCGCTGAACAAGCCTTTCAACGTTATCGTCCGGTTGTAAACGGTTGTAATCGGCCCCCAGTGTAATTGCAGGGGTTACCGACGCGGGTCGTCCTGACTGCGCAACCAGCAGAAAAGGTACTATGGCTTCGGGCAACCTTTGGCATTGCGATCGTTCGCCGCTTGGAACGTTTAGATCAGGCGGCACGGACCGGGGAGGAACCCGATGATGGCAATATCCTGTTCGATCCCGCGGTCCCTGCTCATCGCGAGCGTCGCGTTCGCGCTTTCCATCCTTTCCGGCGGCGCACATGCTGACGCCGCCGCGCCTCCGCAGCCGCATTGGTCGGGACTGCCGATATGGGGCGTGGAAGCGGAGGCCAAGGGCTATCAGATTCCATATCCGTTTGGAATCGGGATCACTGGCTACTCGGCCCGGCAGCCGGTGAACATTCAGGACCTGCAGCTGGCACGCAATGGCCCCCCGGTGTCGGTCAAGAATTTTCTGCAGATCAATACGGTCGATACGTCCCAGCAAAACGTCTCGGCGAAGTTCGACGTGCTGGTCTTCCCGTTCCTGGACGTCTACGTCCTCGGCGGATATACGACGGGAACCACCAAGGGACTCATCCAGATCCCCGAAGATCCCATCCTCGGCATCATCGAGCCTCAGGTACTGCAGCTCAATGCCAAGTTCAGTGGCCCGACCTACGGCGCAGGCATAACCCTGCAAGGGGGTGGCAAGGTCAGCGACTGGCACGACCTGACGGCTATCGGGGTGATCGACTGGAACCGCACCCAGACGAAGCTGACATTCGAAAACGAGTCGGTGATCGCCGACACGAAGCCGATTGCGACGGTCTTCTCGGCCAGGGTGGGTCTGCACGGCACCGTCGGCAACACCATGGGCGCGGCGGTCTGGGCCGGGGCGATGCATCAGAACATCCAGCAAGAGGTCGCGGGCAGCGTTGCCAATACCGACCTTCAATTCATCGTGCTCCAGTCGCCGCAAAAACCGTGGAACACGCTTCTCGGCGGCCTGTTCGAGTTCGGCAAGGACGGCTATGTCCTCCTCGAAGGGGGAGTCGGCGCCCGCAAATCGATCCTCGGGGCAGCTGTGTACCGGTTCTGAGCCGTGCTCGCGGGTTGGCTCTCGCGCGTGGCGTCTCGCGGGAAGCATCCACCCCCGGTCATGGGGAGTTGATCACCTCCGCCGGCGGTAGCGTCAGCGCGACGGCCCCGTCGCGGGGCCGTCGCGGTCCAGCCGTCCTACTTCAGTTCACGTCGATTTTTTCCGGCGCATGAACAGGAACAGCGCGATCAGGACAAACACTCCGATGATCACGTACCAGGTTGCCCCCATGCCAGATGCTTCGGTTGGTGGCGCGGCACTCGGTGCGGGGGGAGTGGCAGCCGGGGCGGTAGTCGGGGCGGCAGTCGGGGCGCAGGTGTGGTTGCAGCCGGGGTGGCAGCCGGGGTTGGTTGCGCGGCGGGCGCATCCGGTGCGGCCTTGGCAGGAGTTGGCGCGGCCTTGTCGAGCGCTGCCAGCACTTCCTTCTCCGTCACCACCACCGGCGCAATCTGCGAGACGATCGTCGCCGTAAGCACGTCGCCCTCCTTCACTTCGCCGATGCGCATCACGCGCCCGTCCTTGAGAATCTGGATACCCCGCTTGTCCAACTGGTCCTGCGAATACCGCTTCCGCACACCGTCCTTGTCACGAACGATTATCGACCCCGGCCCCGCCTGCAACACGACCGCTTCGCGAAATTCGGTGACGTAGACCGGAATGACCGTGGTCGTGGTCGTGACGACCGCCGTGCCTTTCATTCCCGCCTTCAGCGCTGATACCGGCACTTTCTTGCCATCGACCGTGAACTGGAAATCGTCGGGCACATTGAGTGCGTTGGTGCCGTTTTGATCGCGGAAGACGAGGAAGTTCCCATCGACGGAAATCACCTCGAAATTGCGCAGTTCACTTTTTGACGTCGTCTGCGCCAACGGAGCGCCGGCAAAGGTCAGCCCCAACGCAACCATCACAATGACTTCGGACAGCCATGTTGCAATCGATCTCATTGCTCTTCTCCTCTTGTTTGCAAGGCGGTTCCCCTGGCATCCCGATGCTCCAGCGGTGCGTCCGCATGGCTGGCAATTCCCCGTGGGACACGTCGTCGGGGGAACGCTTCGAGCGTTGAATATGTTACGCCTTAAGGCCGAGTCGGCCCAACATTATCCGATCCACGCTGAAAACCTACGACCGCTTGGTGCAGATTGGCAACCTGCGCCAACACAAGTCTCGCGACTGGTCGGACTGACGATGGTAGGCTGACGGGCCAGGTGCACGTACGCTTACGTCGCGCGATGTCATCCTCATCCTCGGGCGACTGATGCGCCTGTACGGCAAGCCGCAGTTCATCCGCGCGGACAACGACGCGGAGTTCACCGCCGCCGCCGTCATGCGTTGGCTGCGCGAACAGTGCCCGACTAGGGTGTGGTCCCGCGATCTGCGCGAAGCGATGGCACTGATCGAGACCTGGCGTCAGTTCTACAACCACCGGCGACCGCACAGTGTCTTGGGCTACCAGCCCCGGCCGTGTTCGCTGCCCAAAAAAGTGGGATCGAGTCTCAACTCACCGGCTGAATGGCCACAAATTTCCGACACAAGTCAATCTCGCCCCACGCCGTGCGATCACGAAGTGCATGCCAACTTCCGCAGAGGCTCCCGCCGAATCGACGCGCTGCGGCAATCCGGAATGCCGTCCGCGAGTGTGGGCGGCAAACGAAGCAAGGTCAGTTGGCGTTGACGACGGTTCCGTTCGAGACGAGCGGCGTCGAACCGGCCGGTGAGCCCTTCTTGTAGACGCGAACTTCGTAGCCGTAGGTCATGCCGCTGTTGTTGATGTCGTCGTACGCGTACTCATTGGCGGAAACAAGCCGCAGGGGAAACTGTGTGACCGCCCACGGCGCATTGGAGCCCTTCGCGGTGACGCTGCCGGCGCGAAACTCGTAATCGGGGCTGCCCACGAGCTTCCACGTGAGCGTCGCGCCGGAATACTTCGGCGCCATCCGGATTTCGTCGAACGAGACTCTCAGCGCCTCGGCGCCGGACGAGTTCTTTATGACCTCGACCTGGATGGGACACCACGCAAGATTGCACCCCACCGGCTTGCTCGGAGGCGTGCTTTGCGCCTGCGCGAATTGCGGCGCGGCCATGACCAGCACCGCCGCTGCGGCCATCGTACCAAGTGAAATTTTGCGCATCATTTTCGTCCCCTGCTGTTGTCTATCCGCACCGTCGTCCATCTCCAGAACAAACCCAGCCACGCCATGATTGCCGGGCGGCAAGGTCAATTCTGCTTTTCTCAGATGACCCTGTCAACAAACTTGGCAAGGCGATAATTTGAATCCATCCCCACGCACATGGTCATTTTTGACCTGCCGGGCCGGATAACTCGTGACATGAGTCAACACGACGTCATGGCAATAGCGTCAGATTAGAAAGTTCTGATCCGGTACGGTTGGCATCGTGGCGACGACATGGCGCTGCCCGCAATGTGCGGGGAATGTTATGTCAACGCAGGAGAAAAACCGATGGTACGAAAGATTCTGGTGCTCAGCCTGATGGCGATGTCTCTTGCGGCACCCAGCCTGCATGCCCAGACCGCACCGGCCGCCCCGGCCCAACCAGCCGCGAACGCTGTCGATCCGGCGTCGATTCAGGCGCTCAAAGACATGGGGGCATTCCTGCAGACGCTGAAGCGATTCCACGTCCCCACCGAGGTAACCGGTGTAGCGCTCGATCCTTGGCGCTCATGTTTTGGGTGCGGTAGATCGCGCCAATGCAGCGCTGGCAGCGTAGCTCGGCGCGCACGAAACGAATTGCGCGGCAGGGACGATGGCAGTTAGCGCAAGTCAGGTAGGCTTGTGCGCCGCCAAAGTGCCTGCCCAAGTCTTCGCGCAGCGACTCTCATAGGGAATGCGAGGGGAGGGGCGGACGGTCGTGGACTGTCGAAGTCTACGTCAAAGATTGCAGAACATCAGGTCGAACTCGACGTCTTGGTCGAACACGGCGCCGCGGTCCATCCCGGTGACTCCCAGAAAACGGATGTTGAGCGCGTATTTATTGGCGCTGATCTCGGGAACACACGCGAGATCGTGGGCCACGGTGAGCCGCAGCAGTTGTGCCACCTTGGTCGTCGTCAGCATCAACTGAAACACGCCTCGATAGGCGGTGTGCCGAGTTTCGCGGCCGTTGTCTCGCAGCAGCTTCAGGACAATGGCCGAACCCGCGCGAATCGAGGCGAACGGTTCGATCCAGCCGGCCAGGTCGTTGCGCCGCGGGCCGGGGTCCTGGTTCAGCCACCAGTGATAGGCCGGAAGGTCGAACTCGCAGACTCCACCGGGAATGGCCGTGCGTTGCTTGATCGCCATCAGCCATTCATTGTCGCGCAGGTGGGAACCGACGCGACCCGTCTGCGCGAGCATTTGTGCATTCACGTGGTCGATCTGCGCGAGCAGTTCCTCCAGCGCAACCTGTTCGATCTGCGGATTGTCCCTGAGAGGCGCCAGGACCTGCTTCTGACGTTCGAGCTCCTGCAGAATATCTGTCTTGAGGTCGGCACGCGCGGCGACGTCGGTTATTTCGAACAGGGCCAGCAACGCCGAATGGTGATCGGCGGCCGCATCCTGCGCCGCGAAGTGACCTACGCGCGCAAACAGATCTTCCAGCCGCATCAGCGTGCGGACACGTTCGTTCAGCGGGTGTTCGTAACGGATCACTTAGGAGCGTGGCGCTAGGGAATTCACTTGGTCATTCTGCGAGCAACGTGGCGCGTGTTCAGGCGTTGGCATGGGACGTGGTCCGACGGTGCGCCGCAAGCTGGCGGTAGAGCGCGTCCAGCCGCGCGACCTGGGGCGCAATGTCCGCTATCGTACCGCTGTTGTCGATGACGTCATCGGCCCGTGCCAGGCGCGCCGCTCGGGACAACTGCGTGGCCATGACCGCGCGGACCTCCTTGGCCGCAAGTCCGCTCCGGCTGGCCGCGCGTCGCACCTGTTCCTCCTCGGGACAATCGACGACCAGGATGCGGGTGACGCGGGACAGCAGTCCGCCGCGCTCGAGGAGCAGCGGCACGGCCAGCAGCCCATAGGGACCGTGCCACGCCGACAGGGTCCGGTCGAGAAAGGCGTGAATCAGCGGATGGAGAATGGACTCGAGGCGCGCGCGCGCGCCGGCGTCCGCGAATACCCGGCGACGCAGCCACGTCCGGTCAAGCTCGCCGCCGGCGTTCAGAGCTTCCGGCCCGAATTCCGCGATTACCGCCGCGAAGCCCGCCGTTCCCCGCGCGCTCACGGCATGGGCGGCAATGTCGGCGTCCGCGACCTCGACACCGCGTTCCGCAAAAGCACGCGCGACTTCCGACTTGCCGCTGCCGATGCCGCCGGTGAGTCCGACCACGAGCGGCGAGTTCATCACGGAACGAAAGTGCGGAGGAGCGTTTGGCCGAAGAACAGCGTGATCGCGCCGGCGATGGCCAGATACGGACCGTAGGCCAGCGGGATGTTGTGGTCGCGCCCTTTGAATACGACCAGTGCAATGCCGATGGCGGCTCCGACGACGGAGGACATCAGGATGATCGGGATGATCATATGCCAACCCAGCCAGGCCCCTAGTGCTGCCAGCAGCTTGAAGTCGCCATACCCCATGCCTTCCTTGCCCCGGATGAGCTTGAACAGCCAGTACACGGTCCATAGCGCGAGGTAGCCGGCGATTGCGCCGATTACGGCTTGGTCGAGCGAAACGAAAAGACCGGGCGGAAAACCGTCTCTACCGTTGTGCGCGGTCGTGAACAGACCGGGAAGGTTGACCGCCAAACCCGCCCAGAGCAGCGGCAGCGTGACGTCGTCGGGCAGCAGCTGCGTATCGAAGTCGATAAAGGTGAGTGCCAGCAGTGTCCACAGGAAACCGCAGGCCGCCAGACCCTGCCAGGTAGGACCGAACCGCCAGATGGCACAGGCTGCCAGCACGCCGCCGAGAATTTCGACGAGCGGATACCGCGCGGAAATTCTTGCGCCGCAGGCCGAGCATTTACCGCGCAGGGCGAGCCACGAGGCGACGGGAATGTTTTCGAGTGCGGTGATGCCGTGCCCGCAGGACGGACATTTCGAGCGCGGAACAACGATGTTGTAGCGCGGCAGCTCCGGCGCAGTCTCGCCGCGCAATTCGGCGCATTCGCCCTGCCAGCTCCGTTCGAGCATCTGCGGCAGGCGATGAATGACGACATTCAGGAAACTGCCGACGCAAAGACCGATGGCGGCAGCGAAATACGGCGCCGCCGCCGGATCGAGGAAGAGGGACGTCATCGGTGCGCGATGACCGGCTCAGGACCTAGATGACGGAACCGAGCTTGAAGATGGGCAGGTACATCGCCACCACCAGGCCGCCGATCACGACGCCAAGGAACACGATGATGATCGGCTCGAGGAGGCTCGACAGTGCCGCAACGGCGTCGTCGACTTCCCGCTCGAAGTATTCGGCAATCTTGCCCAGCATGTTGTCGAGCGATCCCGATTCTTCGCCGATCTGGGTCATCTGCAGGACCATCGTCGGGAAGAGGTTGGTGTTGCCCATGGCATTGGTCAGGCTCGTGCCGGTGCTCACTTCAGTCTGGATTCTCTTGGTCCCTGCCGCATAGACGGCATTGCCTGCCGCCCCGGCCACGGCATCCAGCGACTCGACCAGCGGCACGCCTGCGGCGAACATCGTCTGCAACGTGCGCGTCCAGCGCGCGATCGTGGCCTTGCGCAGGATCGGGCCGATGACCGGGACCCGGAGTATCGCGCGATCGAATCCCAAACGAAACGCCGCGGAGCGCTTCAGCATGAACAGGAATCCGACAACGATCGCAGCGACGACGATTGCTCCCAGCCACCACCACTTGACGACAAACTCCGAAATCGCCATCACAATCAGCGTCGGCGCGGGCAGGTCCGCGCCGAAACTGGAAAACACCTTCTTGAACGACGGTACCACCCAGACCATGATGACCCAGACGACGACAATGGCCACGGTAACCACGGAAATCGGATAGAACAGGGCGGACTTGATCTTGCCCTTGATCGCCAGAATCTTTTCCTTGTAGGTCGCGATACGGTCGAGGATCGCGTCCAGCATGCCCGACGTTTCACCTGCGGCCACCAGGTTGCAATAAAGCGCGTCGAAGTGCTTGGGATGCTGGCGAAACGCCTGTGACATCGACGAGCCCGTCTCGATCTTTGCCTTGATGTCCATCATCAGGCGCGAAAAGCGCGGGTTGCTGTGGCCCCGGGCGATGATCTCGAACGACTGCAGCAAGGGCACACCGGCCTTCAGCATCGTGGCCAACTGGCGCGTGAAGAACGTGATGTCCTTTTCGCCGACGCTGCGGCCGCCGCGGAAGCTCTGCCTCTTGATCTTGATGACCCGCACGCCTTGGCGCCGCAGGTTGCTGGTGACCACGGTTTCGGAGGGTGCGCGCGATTCTCCGCGCACCTGGCGGTTGTTGCGATCCACGCCCTCCCAGAGGTACGTGAATTCCTTGACGTCGCGGCGTGCCTGTGCGGTTACGGTTGCCATGATTGTCCTCGCATGCCGGGGCTACCCGTCACTCGTTGGTGATCGCCTCGATTTCTTCGAGGGACGTGATTCCGGCCTTGACCTTGACCAGTCCCGCCTGGCGCAGGTCCTTCACGCCCTCCTTGCGCGCCTGATCGGCAATTTCTATCGCATTGCCTGCGCGCATGATGATCTGGCGCAGTTCGTCCGTGATCGGCATCACCTGGTAGACGCCGACCCGGCCCTTGTAACCTGTGTCCTTGCAATGTTCGCAGCCGACGGGACCGTACGGTTGCCAGGAGCCGTCCAGGTCGTCGTCGCGAAAGCCCGCGCGCTGCAGCGCCTCGGGCGGAATGTCTTCGGGCTTCTTGCAACTGGGGCACAACTTTCGCCCCAGCCGCTGCGCCGTGATCAGGATTACCGACGACGCGATGTTGAACGGCGCCACGCCCATGTTGAGCATGCGGGTCAGCGTCGTCGGCGCATCATTGGTATGCAGCGTGGACATCACGAGGTGGCCGGTCTGCGCCGCCTTGATCGCGATGTCAGCCGTCTCGAGATCCCGGATTTCTCCGACCATGATGATGTCCGGATCCTGCCGCAGGAACGATTTCAGCGCGACCGCGAACGTCAGGCCCGCCTTGTCGTTGACGTTGACCTGGTTGATGCCGGCCAGCTGAATTTCCGCCGGATCCTCCGCCGTCGAGATATTGACGCCGGGTTGATTCAGGATGTTGAGGCAGGTGTACAGCGAAACCGTCTTTCCGCTGCCGGTCGGACCCGTCACGAGGATCATGCCGTAGGGACGGCCGATCGCGTTCAGCAGATGCTGCTGCTGCTCGGGTTCGTATCCCAGCGCTTCGATGCCAAGCTTGACCCCGGCCGAATCGAGGATCCGCATCACGATCTTTTCGCCGTACAGCGTCGGCAGCGTGGATACCCGGAAATCGATCGCTCTGTTCTTGCTCAGGACGAGCTTCATCCGGCCGTCCTGCGGCACTCGCTTCTCCGAAATGTCGAGGCGGCTGATCACCTTGATGCGCGACGCGACCTTGTCCTTGATCGCGAGCGGTGGCTGCGCAATTTCCGACAGAATGCCGTCGACCCGGTAACGGACGCGGAAAAATTTCTCGTAGGGTTCGAAGTGGATATCTGATGCGCCCTGACTGATCCCGTCGAGCAGCAGCTTCTGGATGTACTTGACGACCGGGGCATCGTCGATGTCCGAGGAATCCTCGTCAGCGAAGGCCTGCGGCGTGTCGCCGTCGAGACCGACCTCCATTTCTTCGAGGTCGCGCACATCCTTGTTGAAGTTGGCTCCGCTCGCCTCCGAAAGCTTGGCGATTGCCGCCACGAGCTTGTCGTCCTCGACGACGATCGGTTCCGGGACGAGGTTGGTCTTGAACCGGACTTCGTCCAGGACCTGCAGATTGGCCGGGTCGGAGATCGCGACGAACAGCTTGTTGTTGCGCTTGTAGAGGGGCAGCACGCGGCGCGACTGCGCCATCTTGAGATCGACCAGCTCCTTCTGGATCTGGCTCAGATCGAAGGAAGCCAGGTCGAGCAACGGATTGCCGAAGGTGCGGGACGCGAACACCGCGAGCTGGACCGGGGTCAGCCGCTTTCCCAAAAGAACGGTCTCGACAAAGGACGCGCCGGTGGACTGCGCCTGCGTCTGCAGTGTTTGTGCTTCATGCTCGGACATTACGCCCTGCTGTGCGAGGGCGCGCGCGAGTCCGCTGATGGTGCGGGTGGCGGCGTGCGTGGCCATGGTAGGCGGCGGGCTGTCCAGTCGAGGGTTGGCGTCAGTACTTGAGCACTACGAAAGCAAGGGCCATGCCGGGCGGGCCCGGCGGCAGGCTATTCCATTCGCATAAAACTTAATCTGACGATGATGCCCGCTCGACCGGCGTTTGTAAAGGCGGGGCGGCGCGGCCAACCGGGGCGAGCAGCCTGACCACCTTCACGGCACGATCCTGAGTTTGCAGGACCTCGACCTGCTGTCCGTCCAGCCGGAAGGCGACCCCGGCCTCCGGAATGTCACCCAAATGTTCGATGATGAGGCCATTCATTGTTTTCGGGCCATCCAGCGGGAATTGCGTCCCCAGCCGGCGGTTCAGCGTCCGCAGCTGGGCCATGCCGGCTACGACCACGCTACCGTCAACTTCACGGCGATAGGTCTCCGCGCCACCCGGCGCCTGGGTGGTGAACTCGCCGATGATCTCCTCGACGATGTCCTCGATCGTGACCAGGCCCTGCAGCTCGCCGTATTCGTCGACGACCAGTCCGAGGCGCTGGCGATCATTCTGGAACTGCGTCAGTTGCGTGAGCAGCGGCGTACCGGCAGGAATGAAATACGGTGGACGCACGAGTGGCCGCAGACGATCGGCGTCGACTTCGCCCGACTGTTGTTGCAGGTGGACCACCGACTTGAGCGGTAGCACCCCGACGATGTTGTCGAGCGTCTCCTCGTAAACCGGCACGCGCGAGTGGTAGGACGTCGCCAGCTGCTGGCGCAGGAGCGCCGGCTTTTCCGCGAGGTCCAGCGCGTGGATGCGATTGCGTGGCGTCATCACGTCGTCGACGGTGATCGCCTCGAGATCCATCAGGTTGGCCAGCATGGTGCGGTGCTTGCCGCGGAAATACTGGCTTCCTTCGAGTACCAATGAGCGCAGCTCCTCCTGGGTCAGCTGGCCGCCGGTGTCGCTCGCGGGCCGGATCCGCATGAGTTTCAGCAGGCCCTGGACGAACAGATTGACGAACCAGACGATCGGGGTCGCTGCCTTGAGCAAGGGCGACAACGCGAAGCTCACCAGCGGCGCAATGCGATCGGCATGGGCCGCCCCGATCACCTTCGGCGTGATTTCCGAGAACACCAGAATGGCAAAGGAAATGGCAACCGTGCCCATGGCCAGGGCAAGCTCGCCCTCGCCGAAGAGGCGCTTGGTGATGACTGCAGTGATGGTGGCTGCGGCCGCGGCCACCAGGGTATTGCCAAGCAGGATGACGCCCAGCAACTTGTCCATTTGACCGAGCAGCGCCTGGGCCAGCCTGGAACCATGCTCGCCGCGCTGCGCGCGGTGCTTGAGGCGGTGCCGGTTGGACGCCATCATCGCCGTCTCCGCCAGAGAAAAGAACGCGGAAAGCAGAAGCAGCACGGCCAGTGCGAGGCCAAGCGTGGATAGTGGAGTGTCGTCCAAGGAGGCCTGCGACAGGGTGCGAGCTCAGCGCCGCAGCAGCACTTCGGCCACGAATTTGCTGCCGAGGTAGCCCAGAACGAGCAGCAGGGTTCCCGCAAGAATCCAATGCAACGCGCGCCGCCCGCGCCATCCGTATCGCCAACGCGCGAACAGCAGGACTGCGAAGGTCAGCCACCCGGCCACGGAAAAGACGTTCTTGTGCGTAAACGTCAACGGGCGTCCGAAAATCTCCTCGGAAAACAGGAAACCGCTGATCAAGGTCGCGGTCAGCAACACGAAGCCCAGGCCGACCAGGCGGAACATGAAGCTTTCGAGCATCAGCAGCGGCGGCGCGCGGCCGTCCGAATCCGCGGGCAAACCGCGGCGCAGTCGCGCCTCGAGTCCGATCAGCACGAGCGCCTGCAGTGCCGCGACGACGAACAGCGCATAGGCGAGCAGCGCGACGGCAATGTGTACGGTTGCCCACGGCTCATCGGCGTAGGCAAACCGGTGCGGGCTTTCGCCGCCAGCCGGTCCCAACGCGCACACCGCGGCGACCGGCAGAACGACGGCGGCGACGCCGGGCAGGGTTCGCAGGAGCCCCGAAGCCCAGGCGACCAGGACAGCAAGCCCGGCGACCAGCGAAAGGGCGTTGGCGAACGACAGGTCGAGGCCGGAGGGGGTCGCGATTGCCCGGGTGATGGCGTAGGCATGCAGTGCCAGCGCCAAAGGCAATAGCAAGGCACGCGCATAACCCGGTGCGGCCACGTGCGCACGCGGCCAGGTCACCCACGCGGAGGCGGCGTACAGAGCGGCAACGGCGAAGTGCAGTAAAATCACGTATTGAGGCCGCAATGCCAGGTGAATTCCTGTCGGCAGGCAACGGTTGCAAGCAGGCTGAGTGCGAATAGGTAGCGCAACTGCGTAACGCAACCGAGCAACCCAACTAATTAACACAACCTAGAACGCAGTTTACCCGATGCTTGCGCCGATTCCTGGCGCCAGCGTACTACCGGACTTCCCATGCTCGACAATCTCACCCAGCGGTTTTCCCGCGTCGTAAAGGAGTTGCGCGGGCAGGCGCGGCTCACCGACGACAATATTCAGGACGCGTTGCGCGAGGTGCGTCTGGCGCTGCTCGAAGCAGACGTCGCGCTGCCGGTGGTCAGGGAATTCATCAACGGAGTCAGGGAGAAGGCCATCGGCGCCGAGGTTGCCGGCTCGCTTACGCCCGGCCAGGCGCTGATCGGCGTGGTTCACCGCGAGCTCGCCGCGCTGATGGGCGGCGCGGCCGCACCGCTGTCCTTCGCTGTTACGCCGCCGGCGGTGATCCTGCTCGCGGGATTGCAGGGCGCGGGCAAGACCACCACGGCCGCCAAGCTCGCCCGGCTCATTCGCCAGGAGCAGAAGAAGAAAGTCCTGCTCGTATCAGTCGACGTCTACAGGCCGGCGGCCATCGAACAGCTGCGGATGCTAGCCACACAGGTCGGCGTCGACTTCTTCCCGTCGACCGCGGACCAGCAACCGGTGGCCATTGCCGAGGCGGCGGTCGACTGGGCGCGCAAGCACTACCACGAGGTGCTGATCGTCGATACCGCGGGACGGCTCGCCGTCGACGAGGCGATGATGAACGAAATCACCCGCCTGAACGCGGCGGTGAAGCCCATCGAGACCCTGTTCATCGTCGATGCGATGCAGGGCCAGGATGCCGTCAATACGGCGCGTGCCTTCCGCGATGCGTTGCCGCTCACCGGCGTCGTGCTGACCAAGCTGGACGGCGATTCGCGTGGCGGCGCGGCCCTGTCCGTACGCCATGTCACAGGCGCACCGATCAAATTCGCCGGCGTGTCGGAAAAGATCGACGGCCTCGAGGTGTTTCACCCGGAGCGCATGGCGTCGCGGATCCTCGGCATGGGCGACGTGTTGTCGCTGCTGGAGGATGCACAGAAAAATGTCGATCTGGTCGAAGCGGAAAAGCTGGCGAAAAAAGTCAAATCGGGCAAGGGCTTCGACCTTTCCGATTTCAGGGCGCAGATTGGCCAGATGCGCAAGATGGGCGGACTGGCCGGAATGATCGACAAACTCCCCGCGGAACTGGCGCGGGCCGCCCAGAGTGCGACCGTGGACGAGCGCAGAATCGGCCGGCTCGAGGGCATCATCAATTCCATGACACCGCAGGAACGCGCCAAGCCGGAACTTCTCAAGGCTTCCCGCAAACGCCGGATCGCCGCCGGCGCCGGGGTGTCCGTGCAGGAGGTCAACCAGCTGCTCAAACAGTTCGAACAGACCCAGAAGATGATGAAGATGGTGTCCAAGGGTGGCATGCAGAAGATGCTGCGCGGGATGAAAGGCATGCTGCCCGGGATGAGGTAGCCGAAAACGCAACCGGGGTCAAAATTTATCAAATGAGATCAATGGGTTATGTGTGCGCGTCGGTACGGCGCAGCCGAAGTGCAGCGTTGCCGATTCGCGCCGGACTTGGACATCGGTTTGTGGACCGTCCAGGTATTCCACTTTTGCGCGCAACCCGGACCATGGTCGAACGCGGGCAGAGGCCGGAAATTTGCGCTAACCACCTAAATCGGCTTATAATTTCCGACTTTTCTCGCAAACCAGAACAGTAAGGCAACGACATGGTAGTGATCAGATTGGCTCGCGGAGGCGCCAAGAAGCGCCCCTTCTACAACGTGGTCGTGGCCGATTCGCGCAGCCGTCGCGACGGCCGTTTCATCGAGCGCGTCGGTTTCTACAACCCGATCGCCACCGCAAACGAGGAAGGCCTGCGCCTTTCCTTCGACCGCATTTCATTCTGGCTGGAGCGCGGCGCCAAGCTTTCCGACACGGTGGCCGGCCTGGTGAAGAACTCGGCGCGCAAGGTTGCTCCGGTAGCCGGCTCGCCTGCAGCCTCGGCAGCCCCCGCCGCAGCTTGAGCTTCAACCGAGTTCCAAATTCGTTTCAACTGAGGTTCCACTGAGACTGCGCTGAGCACCCACGACTACACCGTGATGGGGCGGGTGATCGGCCCCTATGGCGTCAAAGGCTGGGTCAAAGTCCACGCATATACTGAAGACCGGGCAACGCTGCTCGATTACCCGGCATGGTGGATTCGCCCGCGGGCAGGTTCAACCAACGCAGAAGTCGGGTGGCGGGAATATGCAATTGAAGCCTCCCGCGAACACGGCGCCACGCTGATCGCGCAATTGGCGGGGATTGGCGATCGCGAGGCCGCCGGCGTGCTGAAAGGCGCCGATATCGCCGTGCCGCGCACCATGTTGCCGGCTGCAGGAAGGAACGAGATCTACTACTCCGATCTCGTTGGACTCGAGGTAGTGAACCGCCAGGGTGCGCGCCTTGGCAAAGTGTCGACGGTGCAGGATTTCGGCGCGCATCCGGTGCTTTGCGTCGTGGATGCAGCGACCGCGGTCGAACGGATGATTCCATTCGTTGCGGTCTATGTGGATGGCGTCGATGTCGCCGCCGGTCGTATCGACGTCGACTGGCAACTCGATTACTGAATTGCGGGAATGGCAGTGCGCATCGACGTCGTCACGCTGTTCCCGGACATGGTCGCGCAAGCGGCAGGCTTTGGAGTGACGGGCAGGGCGCGCGAACGTGGACTGTGGCATCTGGGGTTGTGGAATCCGCGCGATTTCACGACGGACAACCACAAGACCGTGGACGACCGGCCCTATGGCGGCGGTCCCGGAATGGTGATGCTGGGCGAGCCGCTCTCCCGAGCCATTGCGGCAGCCAAGGCGGCGCAGTTGGCGGTGGGTGTGACGGCACCTTCGGTCATCTACCTTTCGCCCGCTGGCGTACCGCTCACGCACGACCATGTGCTGGCATTGGCGCTGGCAATGAATGCAGGATACGTCCTGCTTGCAGGGCGGTATGAAGGGATCGACGAAAGGCTGCTGGCGAGGGAAGCCGACGAGGAAATTGCGATCGGCGACTTTGTTGTGTCCGGCGGGGAGTTGCCCGCGCTGATGTTGATCGACGCAATCGCACGCCAGTTGCCCGGCGCGTTGAATGACGAGCAGTCAGCACAGCAGGATTCGTTTGCCGCGGGGCTGCTTGACTGCCCGCACTACACTCGGCCGGAAGTGCTGAATGGAGTCGCGGTCCCCGGCGTTTTGATGTCGGGTCACCATGCGGATATCCGCCGGTGGAGACTCAAGCAGTCGCTGGGAAGGACGTGGGAGCGGCGACCGGATTTGCTGGTGGACCGGACGCTGACCAACGAAGAAGCGGCGTTGCTCGCCGAGTACCAGCGTGAGCACCGCTTCGCGGAAGGGAAGTAGCGAAAGAGTGGGATAGTGAAAAAGCTGGCGTGCGCTCCCCATCGCATAGGGAACCCGCGTCGCGACAAACCGCGCACATCAGGGTTCGGCCCTGCGCTGTGTGCCAAGGTCGCCGGGCAATCCGGGGCCAACCGGAAAGGAAGGAAATCGCAATGAACATCATCGAGCAACTGGAAAAAGAAGAAATCGCCCGCTTGGGCAAGACGATCCCCGTTTTCGCCCCCGGCGACACGGTGGTAGTCAACGTCAGCGTGGTCGAAGGCGAGCGCAAGCGCGTCCAGGCCTACGAGGGCGTAGTCATCGCCAAACGCAATCGCGGCCTCAATTCATCGTTTACCGTGCGCAAGATCTCGAGTGGTGAAGGCGTGGAACGCACGTTCCAGACATACTCGCCGATGCTGGCATCGATCGAAGTGAAGCGCCGCGGCGACGTCCGACGCGCCAAGCTCTATTATCTTCGCGATCGATCGGGCAAGTCCGCGCGCATTCGTGAGAAGCTCGCCCACAAGGGTGCTGCCAAGACCGAATGAACGGCCGCGCGCCGGCGCATACCGCGTCGCGCTCGAAACCTCGTCAAGGCGGCCCTTCGGGGCCGTTTTGCATTGCGGCAATGGTTTCTGATTCCGAAGGCCGATGACGGGCAAATGGAGATCCGAGGCCTGATTATTGCTTGCCTTGATTTACGACCTTGCCTTGTCGGGGCATTTCGCCCAAAATTCCAATGGCATAACGATTGTGTGGACGCCACACGACGCATGAAGGCAACGCTATACGAAGCGCTGGGCATCCTTCCCACTTCCTCCGACGAGGATGTGCGGGCGTCGCTGCGCCGGCTGATCCGCAAGTATTACGCCAAGACCCGCGATGGCCAGGGCAACGTGGAGGAGGCGCTGCGCTTCATCAATCATGCCAGCCGGATACTTTCCGATCCGGATCGTCGGCATCGATACGACGGTGAACTTGCGGTTTCCTCAGGTTCGACCGAGCAACGCATAGCGCACGTCGTGAACAATGCGGTCGCCGCCGCGGGCGAGCAGACCGACGTGGGCGATCTCGCCGAAGTTCTGCCTCCGCGAACTTCGCCGCAGGCGATGGATGAGGATCTCGAAACCGGCCTCGATGCCGATGAGCCCGCCGCCGCGCTGAGCCATCATCACCCGGGCCTGACCGAAAAGGTGGCGTCGTTCGGCCGATCCCCTGTCGTGACCATCGGCCTGTGCGCTCTGTTCGGCACGTTCATCGCTTTGGCCATTGCCTTTGTAACGCCGGCGGACACCATCCTGGTCGCGAAGCAGGTTCTGGTCTGGCTCACGATCACATTGCTGGCGCTGACGATAATCTATGGCGTCGTACATGGAATCGCGTTCATGCGCAGGCAAGGCGGCGCGCCGCAGCCTGTGCTTGTCCCGCAGACCGATCTTGCGATCCTGAATTGGCGGCGCGAGAAGAGCGTTTTCCTGGGCACGAACCAGCCTCAGGAAGACGCAAGCTGGATCTTCCAGCTGCGTATGGCGGAACTTGAGCGGGCGAAATCCGGGCGAACGAGCGAACCGCGGCCCTGGCAGCGGCTTGTTGCGCGACTGTTCGACTATGCGATCTGGGGCTTGGTCCTGGCGCTGCTGTTGTCCGAATTGCGCGGGCTGGGACTGGAATCGGAGAGCCTGTCCTACTGGCTCGGACACCCGCTCGTTGCCCCGATCCTGATCACCGGTTCGTGGGTCCCGATCGAGGCACTTCTCATCGCCTCGGTCGGAACGACGCCCGGCAAATGGCTCTTCGGGGTCTTCCTGCAATTCTCGATCTCGGACGCGTATGCACGGCGGGACACGCGCGCGCAACTCCAACGCGCACTGCGGCGGTCATTTCGCGTGTGGTGGGAAGGCATCGCCTGCGGCTTTCCGCTGCTGGCACCCGTACTGATCGCCGTCGCTTTCGAAAAGATTGCGCAGAACCAGGAGACGGACTGGGACTTCGCTCAGGACGTTCTCGTGACCCATGGTCCTCCGGGCGTGCTCAATACGGTGACCGGAGTCTGCGGCCTCGCCGCGATGTTGTGGCTATACGGCGTTGCGTGGCACCAGCCAATGGCCGAATCGATCGGGTGGGCGCGCACGACAATTGCCGACGCGTGGCCTTCTGCCAGCACACTTTCCGCAGGTTTTGCCGGCGGTGGCGGCCCGATCAGCGGCAAACGGCCGCCGCCGGCGACCGCGCTCTCGGGAAGTTCTTCCGCGAAGGCACCGTCGGCCATGCTCGCGACGCCAGGCGTTCCGGATGCGCAGAGGCCGCCGGCGTCGGAGTCCGTGCCTATCGATGTCAACGTGGCGACCATGTTCGCCGAGCGGCGCGCGAAGATCGCTGTGGTCAGCGTCGAGGGGCCACGAATGCTGCGCGCGGGGAACTGGCGCCGCGCAGCGGAGCTATGCCGCGCCTGGACCGAGCTCGAGTTCGCCAATGCGGAATCGTACCGATGCCTGGGCCAGGCATTGCAGGCCCAGGGCTACCATCAGGATGCGATCGCGGCATTCCGCCGGGCAAAGCAATACGATCCCGCGGACCGCACGCTTGATGCCGCGATCGACGAGTCGCAGCGCGGCATCGTTGCGGATTTTCTCAACCGCTATCGGCGGTAGGCGCAGCGGCCGTTCAGCGCCGCTTCAGGACGAACCAGTACTCGCTGTCCTGCTCCCCATGTCCGACGAGTTCATTGCCGGTCTGTTTGGCAAAGGCAAGGAAATCCCGGACGCTGCCAGGGTCGGTGGCGACGACACGCAACGTCTGTCCGCTGGCCATGTCGTTCAGCGCTTTCTTGGTGCGCAGGATGGGCAGCGGGCAATTGAGCCCCCGGGCATCAACTTCGCGGTCATGCTGCAGCATGCAGGATTGCCTGTGCAAGTCGGTTCGTCGAAGTCGAAAAGTATAGCAGTGTCTGCGGGCGGACCGCGCGCCATTCGAGCTGAGACTCGCTAACGGCGAAGGCGGCGGACCAGTGCGGTCGTGGAGCGCTCGAAGGCAAACGGAATCGCGACAAAGCGCCCGCCGTGCGCGATGATTTCCGCCGCGCCCGCGGTCGTTTGCGCGGTATAGTCGCCGCCCTTGACCAGGATGTCAGGCATGGCCGCGATGATCAGCTCTCGCGGCGTGTCGCCGTCGAACGGGACGACAAGATCGACGGCCGCAAGTGCAGCCAGGACGGCCATGCGATCGTCGAGCGGGTTGAGCGGACGTTCGTCGCCCTTGCCCAGTCGTCGGACCGATGCGTCGGAATTGACCGCAACGACCAGCGAAGCACCGAGGCCACGGGCCTGTTCCAGATAGGTGACGTGGCCGCGATGCAGGATGTCGAATACGCCATTGGTGAACACCACCGGACGCGGCAGACACGCGATGCGTGCAAGTGCGTCGGCGGCAGTTGCGATTCTGGCCGGATAGCAGGGTGCGGGCAGACCGTCGGTGTCGGACATCGCCAAGCTTATGTCGCTTGATACTGGAAGAACTTCACCACGCGCACGACACCCGCTGTCGTTGCCGCGATCTCCGCCGCAGCGGCGCCTTCCTCCTTGGAAACGATCCCCATCAGGTAGACCACTCCTCGCTCCGTGACCACCTTGACCGCATTGGGCGGGAACTTGTTGGCCTCGATCATCCGCGTCTTGACCTTGGAGGTGATGTAGGTGTCGTTGGAACGCGACGAGTAATCGGATAGCGGGGCCACGACGAGTTCGTTGTGGACACCCTGCACTTTTTCCGTGTTCTTCACCATATTGCCTACGCTCGCCCACATACCCTGGTCGGGCACTTCCCCGGTCAACAGCACAAAGCCGTTGTAGCTCGTCGCGTTGAGGTGGATGCGATCGCCGAATTCGTTGGTGGCCTGAGTGGCCACCTTGAGTTCGATCGATTCGTCGTCGAGCTGGGCACCGGCGCTGCGGCGATCGGTCGCCACCATCACCGCGCCACCCGCCGCCCCGGCGACCAGCACCGGCACGCAACCCGCGAGCGTGACGAGAGCGGTGAGCACGAAGACACTCTGCAGAAGTACGCGGTTCATGATTCGTCTCCGAGCAGCGTAGCGTCGATGGCGTCGCACAGACAATGGATCATCAGCAAGTGAACCTCCTGGATGCGTGCGGTCCGCGAATGCGGCACACACAGATTGACGTCGCCGGGCGTCATTAGTTCACCGATATGACCGCCGCCCTTGCCGGTCATGGCAATGACGCGCATTTCGCGCTTGTGGGCGGCCTCGACCGCCGCCATCACGTTGGCCGAGTTGCCCGACGTGGAAATCGCCAGCAGAACGTCGCCCTTGGTTCCCAAAGCGCGCACCTGTTTCGCGAAGATCTGTTCGAACGAATAGTCGTTGGCTATCGCGGTGAGCAGCGACGTGTCGGTGGCCAGGGAAATTGCCGGCAATTCGGGCCGCTCGCGTTCGAAGCGGCCGACCAATTCCGTCGCGAAATGCTGCGCGTCCGCGGCAGAACCGCCGTTGCCGCAGGCCAGGATCTTGCCGTCGGCGAACAGGCACTCGGTCAGGATGCTCGCGGCGCGCGATATCTCCGGCGCGAGAATCTCGGCGGCCTCCAGTTTCAACTGCGCGCTCTCCGCGAAATGGTCGCGAACGCGCTTCATGTGGTCGATCATCGTGCGCGGATTTTAGCAGGATGACCGGATTCGCCCCATCAATCGGACAGTATGTCGCGCTCCCACGCGATGTTGGGCGACTCGAGACTGTCGAGCAGCACGGCATCGAAGCGGCACGGGGGCTCGCTGCCGAGGGTGGCAAGGTAGCCTCTCGCGGCCGCGGCAAGTCGCGCTCCCTTCGCTGCGGTGATGCTCGCGCCCGCCCCGCCGAAGGATGGGCTCCGGCGCAGTCGCACCTCGACGAACACCAGCGTCGCGCCGTCGCGTGCGATCAAGTCGATTTCACCGTGTCGCGTGCGGAAATTGCGCGTGACGATGGCAAGGCCCCGGGCCACAAGGAACTCCTCGGCCATGCGTTCCGCGCGCGCGCCGGCAGCCGCCCGCATGGGCATCCCGCGCGTTGGTTCAGCGCCCGCCATCGAGCGGAACGAGCTGGCCGGCGCGGTAAATGGCCAGACGCCCCTCGCGCAGGAATTGCCTTCCTTCTGCCAGCGTGACGCGGCCGGTGGCTCCTTCCAGGGCGAATTGTTCAGGCGGGCCGTCCAGCAGCGCCTGCCGCTATGCGGAACGCGTCAAGTCCGAGCGCGTACAGCCGCTCCAGCGACGCGCTGCCGAAATCGCGCCGGGGGTACTTCGCGAATTCCGGCGCGCCGGGGGTCACCAACCAGGGAATTTCCACGATTGCGAGTCCGTCGAGGTCGCGCAGCGTGGCCGCCGACATCTGGTCGAACAGGAGGCCGCTTGCATAGGCGGGAACCGTCCCCAGAAACGGCTTGACCAGCGGGGCGCTGTTGCCGTCGACCGCGAGCACGGCGGCGTCGGGCGCCCTCTTTAAGATATCGCGCTTCAGCACGGTCAACGCCTCGGGCGCGGGATCGAAGCGAAAGCTGTTCGGCGCATTGCCGCCGCCCAACAGCCATTCAGTGGCGAAAGCGCCGGCGAAGCGCTTCAGCAGCGGCGATTCGCCGCCGACAATCGCGACGTTCTGAGCGGCAGCGTCCCGCATGCGCCGCGCAATCGTGCGGGCATCGCTCTCGACGGCGAGCGAGAACGTGAACAGCCGGGTCGGTCCCGAGGCTGCGTCCTCAAACTGATTCAGCGCGAGTGTCCAAGGGAGTTCGAGGTTCGCCTGCGCGATGACCTTGAGATCGTCGCGGACCAGCGGCCCGACGATTACCCGCGCTCCGGACAGGCGCGCGGCCTCGAATGCGCCGAGCACGCCGTCTTCGGCATGCGGGATGACCACGTACGTGGTTCGACCGCCCGCGGCGCCCGCGGCGAATCCCGCGCTTACCGCTTCCGCCGCGCGGGCATAGGCAGCAACATTCAGCGGCAACACGACGGCGATATCAACCGCTGGCTTCGGCGGCGAGGAAGCGGGTTTGGCGGTGTCCACAGCTTCTGCCTTGTCGTCGCTTGCAGCGGGTGTCTGCGCAGCGGAGAATGCGGCGGCCACAGCCAGCGATGCGACAGCGAGCCACCGGACGGACAGGCCGAGCGCGCGGGCAGGCTGCAATGCGATCAAGGACACGAACATGGGCACGGGACGAGCGTGATGGTGGTTGCCGGCGGGGAATCCGGAAAGGCGCAGGAACGCGAACACACGCAACATGACGTCGCCGAAGCGTTTCGCGCGCTGCCGGGAACATTATATGTGGTGGCGACGCCGCTCGGGAATCTGCGGGACCTGACGCTGCGGGCGCTCGATGTGCTGGCCACCGCCAGTGTCATTGCCGCGGAGGATACGCGCGTGACCGCCACGCTGCTCAGGCGTTATGGTTTGACGACACCGGCAATATCGCTGCACGCGCACAATGAGGCAGGACGCGTGGCAACGCTGCTCGCGATGCTTGAAGCCGGCAAGAGCGTGGCCCTGGTCAGCGATGCGGGAACGCCCGCTATCAGCGATCCGGGGGCACGCGTCGTGCGCGCGGTGCGCGAAGCGGGCCACGCCGTCATCCCGTTGCCCGGACCATCGGCGTTGACCGCCGCAGTCTCGGCCGCCGGTCTCGATGCGGAATCGTTCGCATTCCTCGGATTCCTTCCGCTCAAAGCCAAAGCCCGCCGGGAGAGGCTCGCCGCGTTCGCGGAGGTGCCGGCCGCGATCGTCATCTACGAGGCGCCGCATCGCGTGCGGGCCACGGCAGCCGACCTCACCGCGGCTCTCGGCGCCGATCGTGTCCTGGTGATCGGCCGTGAACTGACCAAGGCGTTCGAGACGATTACCCGTATCACACTGGCAGACGCCGACGCATGGTTTGCCGCGGACTCCAATCGCGAGCGCGGCGAATTCGTGCTGATCGTCGATGTGCGGCCACCTGCGCCGCGCGACGTGGACGAGTTCTTGTCCGCGGACGCGGAACGACTGCTCGTCGCGTTGCTGGACGAACTGCCACCGGCACGTGCTGCGCGGGTCGTGGCGGCGGTCACCGGCATCAAGCGCGACCTGGTCTATGCGCGGGCGCTGGTTCTCAAATCCCGGGCTTGAATCAACGCGGTACCGACGCGAGATCGAAGAGGTTTGTCGCCTCGAGGTCAAGCACCGCCTGCTCGTCCTGATTGTAGAGCCGCCAGCGCCAGCGGACGATGCCCAGCGCCGGCTTGCTCTTTGCCACGCGGACTTCGATCACGTCGACCCGCAATCGCAACTGGTCGTCCGGCCGCACCGGATTTTCCCACTTGAGGTACGTGAGTCCCGGCGAGCCGAATGTCTCCGACCCTGCGAGAAATTCATCGCATGCCAGGCGCATCGCGACACCGCAGGTCTGCCAGCCGCTGGCAATGAGTCCTTGCCATGTGCTGTCGGCGGCCCGCTGCGGATCGGTATGGAACCATTGCGGGTCATAGTCGCGCGCAAAGTCCGTGATCTGCTGCTCGGTCAGGCTCGCGGGACCGCAATGGATGACCTGTCCGGCATGAAATTCCGAAAACTGCATGGTGTGAGGCGCGGCGCCGCAGTCAGTAGGTTTCGAGGTGGTAGCGGCCCTTGCTGCGCAATTCCGGCAGCATCGCTCCCCAATCCATGCCGTGCTGCCGGCAGATCTCCTTGAACGCGTCCGCGACGCCTTCTTCCATTCCTTTCAGTCCGCAGATGTAGATGTAGCACTGGTCATCGCGCAGCAATCGCGCTACGGCTTCGCCGCGACGCCGGATCAGATCCTGCACATATAGCTTGGGTTCGCCGGGAACCCGGGAGAAGGCGAAGTTGATGTCGATGAAATCCTTCGGCAACTTGAGAAGTGGTCCGAAATAGGGCAGTTCGTTCGCCGCGCGGGCGCCGAAGAACAGCATCAACTGTCCGCCCTCCTTTTGCGCTCTCCGGCGGCGGCGGCGCTCGGTCATCGCGCGCATCGGTGCGGAGCCGGTACCTGTGCAGATCATGAGCAGGCTGGAACCCGGGTGGTTGGGCATGAGGAAACTGGTGCCGAACGGCCCGACGACCGTCACGGTATCGCCCTTGGCGGAGTCGCACAGGTAGTTCGAGGCGACACCCTTCACTGTGTGTCCCGCATGATCAACGGTAACGCGTTTGACCGTCAGTGCGACGTTGTTGTAGCGCGGACGCTCGCCGTCGCGCGGGCTCGCGACCGAATACAGCCGGACGTGGTGCGGGCGACCGTGCGCGTCGGTTCCGGGCGGGACGATGCCGACTGTCTGTCCTTCCAGCACCGGGAACGCCGTTGCGCCGAAATCCAGCACGATGTGGCGGATGTCGCTCGAGGCGCCCGGTGCGGTGAGCGCGAAATTTCCGCTCACGGTGGCAAACGCGGGATGTGCGAGGGTATGCAGGTTCACGTATGGATGCGCGGCAGACCACGGCGGCGCGGCGGCTCCGCCCTGGCCGGCACTCGCTTCCGCCGTGATGCGCGCAATCTCCTGCGGGATTTCCGGGGCTGCGCTGATGTCCGGGGCTTCCTGCGCCGGTAACGCGTCCCATCCGAATTGTTCGTCGAGCGTGTAGATCTTGTTCCTCGGCACCTGCCGCCAATTGTCGATGGAGCCGGTGGGACACGGAGAGATACACGCGTTGCACCCGTCGCATATCGCGGCATCGACCACGTAGTTGCGCGAGTCGTGCGTGATTGCATCGATCGGGCACGTTTCCTCGCAGGTGTTGCAGCGAATGCAGATCTCCGGGTCGATAAGATGCTGGCGGATGACCTCGAGCGCCGCGATTTCCGCGTTCATGGATTGCGCAGAGGCTAGTTGAACCGGACGTACTGGAACTCGACCGGTTGCTTGTTGATGCCCATGTTCGGCGGCGCTATCCAGTTCGCGAACTTGCCAGGTTCGACGACGCGGCCCATCAGCGACGCGACGAACGCGCGATCCTCCGGTGTGGCGAGCCACTCGTGTGCGTGCGCGGCCCATTCCGCGGCGCCGACGACGCGACCGTCGGGGGAAACTCGCGTGTTGGCGAGCGTGCCGATCTTCCGGTTGAACGCCTTGTGCGGAACTTTGAGGCGGAATGAAACGCCCGCCTTTTCCATCACCTTGTTCCAGCGGCCTATGCCGCTCACGGAGTCCCTTATGTAGTCGTCGCGCAGCACTTCGTTCAAGGCGTTTTGCATCGGGGCGTCGCGTTCCACCAGGCGGCCGTCGACAACTTCCAGTATGCGGTAATTCGCGCCCTGCAACCGATGGTCGTCGGAGCGTTTCCCTTCCTCGAAGCGCCCTTTCAATCCCGAATTGTAGAACGTCGCGGCATTCGACGACTGGTCGGCGCCGAAGAGATCGACGGTTACGGAGAAGTGGAAGTTGAGATAGCGCTGGATCGTCGGCAGATCGATCGCGCCTTCGGCCCGGATTCGCGCCGGGTCATCAGTCTCCAGCCGCTTCATCACCTCGCAGGTACGCTGGAGGACGCGGGCGACACCCGATTCGCCCACGAACATGTGGTGGGCTTCCTCCGTCAGCATGAATTTCGTCGTGCGCGCCAGTGGGTCGAAGCTCGACTCTGCCAGCGCGCATAGCTGGAACTTGCCGTCGCGGTCGGTGAAGTAGGTGAACATGTAGAACGCAAGCCAATCGGGAGTCTTTTCGTTGAAGGCGCCGAGGATCCGCGGATTGTCGGTGTCGCCGGAGCGGCGCAGCAGGAGTTCTTCTGCTTCCTCCCTGCCGTCGCGTCCGAAGTAGCGGTGCAGCAGATAGACCATTGCCCACAGGTGGCGACCTTCTTCGACGTTGACCTGGAACAGGTTGCGCAGGTCGTATTGCGACGGGCACGTGAGGCCCAGATGGCGCTGCTGTTCCACCGATGCGGGCTCCGTGTCGCCCTGCGTCACGATGATGCGGCGAAGGTTTGCGCGGTGTTCGCCGGGAACGTCCTGCCACGCGGGTTCGCCCATGTGCTCGCCGAAGTGGATTTTGCGCTCGGCATCGGCAGGCGCGAGAAAGATGCCCCAGCGGTAGTCGGGCATCTTCACATGGTCAAAATGCGCCCATCCTCCCGGTTCCACGCTTACGGCCGTGCGCAGGTAGACGTCGAAATCCTGCGAGCCGTCGGGTCCCATGTCCGACCACCACTTGAGATAGTTTGGCTGCCATTGTTCGAGCGCGCGCTGCAGCGTCCGGTCGGAAGCCAGGTCGACGTTGTTGGGAATCATTTCGCTGTAGTTGATGTTGTTCATAATGCGTACTCCTCCATTCCTCGCCCGGTCTTTCCCGAAATTTCAGCGACGAATTGTCCGGCTCAGTTGCCTAATGAGCCGGCGATTCGTCGGACTCCAACGCCGACAAGAGCAGGGGTTCACTTTTTCGGTCAAACCCGGTTCGGGTCGAACTGCGGTTTGCCGCCTTTGCCGTAGACCTTGAGAGCACCTTTTTCGCCGACCGCGTTGGGCCGGATGAAGATCCAGTTCTGCCACGCCGACAGGCGGCCGAAGATGCGCGTCTCCATCGTTTCCTTGCCGCCAAAGCGCAAGTTCGCCTCAAGGCCGGTAAGCGCATCCGGGGACATGCTCGCGCGCTCTTCCAGCGCCATGCGGATTTCGTCAGCCCAGTCGAGGTCGTCGGGAGCGGCGGTCACCAGCCCGAGCCGCTCCGCTTCGGTGGGGGACAGCCACGTGCCGATCGCGCCGCGGGCCGCATTGATCGGACCGGTCTCCTCGTAGAAGCGGCGACCGATGCGCGACTGTCCGTTCACCATCGGATACATGCCGAAGTTGGCTTCCGTGACCGCAATGTGCGGCTCGCGCTCCCGGTCATCGGGCAGGCTCGCCATGTAGCAGCGATCCGCGGCCAGCGCCAACTCCAGCAGCATGCCTGCAAAGCACGAGCCGGGTTCGACCAGCGCAAACAGCGTGCGCGACGTGACGTCCAGACGTGCGAATGTCCTGCGCAGCAAGCCGATCGTTTCGCGGACGAACCAGTGGTCGCGCCATCGCTGCAACGTTGCATCGACGGCCAGCGCGCACTGTGCATCGCCATGCGTCTTCAGGAGCCAGGTACCGATGGCTGGTTCATTCGTGCGCAGCGACAGGATCGCGTCATCGAGTTCACGCGCCATTGCGAGCGGCCACCACGCTGTGCCAGCGGCCTCGATGCCTGCGATGTCGACAGGTTGCGCGGCGGCGGGTCCCTGCACCGTGAAAGTCGCCGTGCGTCCCGCACGATCGATGGCCACGTCGACGTGCTCGTAGTGGTAGCCCGTGGCGTCGACGTGGCGTTGCAGCGGCGTGAGGGTGACTCCTTTGCCGTTCGCGGGACGGTCGCTGCCTTTCGCCAACTCGCGCGCGCGCGCGTTGACGGCGCCAGCGAATTGAGCAGGTTTGACGACGGCATCGACCAGCCGCCAATCCTTGGCCTTCTGGCCCCGCACGCCCTCGGTCAACGTGCAGAAGATGTCGGCCAGGTCGTGCCGCACGTGGCGCTTGTCGGTGACGCGCGTCAAACCGCCCGTCCCCGGCAGCACACCCAGCAGAGGGACCTCGGGCAACGCGACGCTTGACGAGCGGTCATCGACCAGGAATATTTCGTCGCATGCGAGCGCCAGCTCATAGCCGCCGCCCGCGCATGCGCCGTTCACCGCGGCAATGAACTTGAGTCCGGAATGGCGGCTCGCGTCCTCCAGTCCGTTGCGCGTCTCGTTGGTGAACTTGCAGAAGTTCACTTTCCACGCATGGCTCGAAAGCCCGAGCATGAAGATGTTGGCGCCGGAACAGAAGACCCGCTCCCGGGCGCTGGTCACGACCACGCAGTGGACCTCGGGATGTTCGAAGCGGATGCGCTGTACGGCGTCGTGCAGTTCGATGTCCACGCCGAGATCGTAGGAGTTGAGTTTGAGCTTGTAGCCTTCCCGCACGCCGCCATCCTCCGCCACGTCGAGCGCGAGGGTCGCCACCGGTCCGGCGAAGGCGAGCTTCCAATGCCTGTAACGCGAGGGCTCGGTACGGTAGTCGACGATCAGGTCATCGGACATGGTTCTCCTCCGAAGTGTTCACTCGCCAACGGCTGGACGGAAAAAATGCACAATAATGCATATTCGCCTACCTGTAAAGAATCGAAATGCATTCGAATTGTCGCGAATTCAAGTTTGCTGCGGTAAACGTTGCAGCATGCTTGCGCGGAGTCCGAGATACGCATCCGCCAGCGACTTGCTGCCGGTGTCGAAGGCGAGATCGGCTTTGGCATAAAATGCCTCGCGGCCGGCCAGTATCCGCTTCAGGTCGTCCATCGCCTCGGGGCTGCCTGCCATGGGGCGCATATCGCCCTGCGCGACCACCCGACGCATGTGCTCATCAGGCGAGGCACGCAACCAGACCGTATAGCAATGCGTCAGCAGCAATTCGAAGGTTGCGGCTTCTGAAACCAGACCGCCGCCGGTCGCAATGACGGCCTTGGGATAGGTTGCAATGGTTTCCTCCAGTGCCCGCTGCTCGTACCGGCGGTAGGCTGCCGAGCCATAGAGGGAATGGATTTCCTGCACGTCGCAGCCAACGATTTGTTCGATGACCCGGTTCAGTTCGACAAAGGGAATCCCCAAGTCTTCGGCCAGCATGCGGCCAAGTGAGGACTTACCCGCACCGCGCAGTCCAATCAATGCGATCCGTCCGGAACGAGTGGGATCCGCATCATCCGCGCCGAGCAGATCGGCAAGAGCCAACCGCGCGCGCTGCAACGTCCTCTCGTCGCGGCCGCGCAGCAGCTGCCGGATCAGGACCAGCTCTGGCGACGCGATGCCGTCCTGGCCAACGAGTTCGGCCATCGAGCAATTCAACGCGCGCGCCAGCTGCCGCAAGAGCAGGACCGATGCGTTGCCGGTTCCGGATTCCAGATTCGCCAAGTGACGTTCGGAGATCCCCGCCTCCCGCGCCAAGATCTTCCGTGTCACGCCGCGGCGCGAGCGCATCAGCCGAACTCTTTCCCCGAGGACGATCAGAAAGGGGTCCCTGGCGTCGTCGATGAGGACGGCTCCGGTCAATCTACCCTCACCGAGTTAGGATGAAAGTGCATTTTAATGCTTGCCATTTGGAATTGACATGCATTAAAGTACCAGAGGCAATAACGAAGCGCAAACTTTGCAGGGCGACACCGATCCGGAGTAATCGGCGCCAGCATAATAGGGATGGACCGGGCTGAACCGGCAAGAAGATCAGGCATCCGCCTCGCGAGTCGCCGGGACGGGTGCGGGAGGACGCAATGTTCGCACATGACTCGCGGCCGCCGGAGCGGTTCAATTTTGCCCACAGTCTCCTCGAGCGCAACGCCGTCCGTGGGGAAAAGCCTGCGTACATCGACGATGCCGGGACGCTTTCGTATCGTGATCTGGATCGGCGTGTGCGCGCCGCAGCGGCGGCCTACCTTGCGCTGGGCATTCGCCGCGAAGAGCGGGTTCTGCTCTGCCTTCAGGACACTGTCGACTTTCCCGTGGCGTTTCTGGGAGCCCTTTTTGCGGGCATCGTGCCCGTTGCGGTGAACACCCTTTTGACGGCGGACGATTACGCATACATGCTGGCGCACAGTCGCGCGCAGGCGCTGTTGGTGTCCGGCGCGTTGCTGCCCACGTTGCAGTCGGCAATGGCCCGCGGCGGGCACGATGTGCAACACATCATCGTTTCGCGCGCGGGTGCTGCCTTGCCCGGAGCGGCACTGGATTTTGACGCATGGTCAGGATCGGCGGGCGAGATGGCGCGACCTGCAGACACCGCCGCCGACGAGATGGCGTTCTGGCTCTATTCGTCCGGATCCACGGGGCGGCCAAAGGGAACGGTGCACACGCATGCCAACCTCCATTGGACGGCCGAACTCTATGGCAAACCCGTCCTCGGACTTCGCGAGAACGATGTCGTGTTTTCCGCGGCCAAGCTCTTCTTTGCCTATGGCCTCGGCAACGCGCTGACTTTTCCGCTTGCCGTCGGCGCAACGACGATCCTGATGGCCGAGCGGGGGACGCCACAAGCGGTGTTCAAGCGTCTCGTCGAATACAAACCGACAATCTTCTGCGGCGTGCCGACGCTCTATGCGGCCATGCTGTCCGCGCCCGATCTGCCGCAACGCGACGATGTCGCAATGCGCCGGTGCATATCCGCGGGGGAAGCGCTGCCACGAGAGGTCGGCGAACGATTTGCGGCGCGTTTTGGCTGCGAAATTCTGGACGGGATCGGTTCGACCGAAATGCTGCACATCTTCCTGTCCAACCTGCCCGGAGAAGTCCGCTACGGCACGACCGGCAAGCCTGTTCCCGGATACGATGTCGAATTGCGCGGCGAAGATGGCAGGCCGGTTGCCGTCGATACGATCGGCGATCTCTATATCCGCGGGCCCACATCGGCCGTGATGTACTGGGACAACCGCGAGCGCACACACGCGACGTTCCAGGGCGAGTGGACGAAGAGCGGCGACAAGTACATGTGCGGTACCGATGGCTATTACACCTATGCAGGACGCAGCGACGACATGCTCAAGGTGAGCGGCCAGTACGTGTCGCCCTTCGAGGTCGAAGCCGCGTTGATGCGGCACGACGCCGTGCTCGAGGCCGCGGTCGTCGGCAGGATCGGTGACGATGGACTGACCAGGACGCTCGCGTATGTCGTGCTGAAATCCGGCGCGAGCGGCGACGCGGCGTTGGCGCAGGCGCTGCAGGCGTTCGTCAAGGACCAGCTTGCTCCTTTCAAGTATCCGCGCGAGATCCGTTTCCTGCCGGAGCTGCCAAAGACTGCCACGGGCAAGATCCAGCGCTTCAAATTGCGCGAAGCCGCGATGGCCTGACCGCGCCTGGCGTCTCCATGGAGCCCTCGTTTGCCGATCTCGACATCGACGGCCGGTCGCAGCGGCTCGAATATGTGTGGATCGGCGCCGAGCGCAATGACGCGCCGATCATCGTATTCCTGCACGAAGGCCTGGGGTCTCTTGCGATGTGGAGGGATTATCCACAGGCGCTGTGCGCCGCCGCAGGGGCGCGCGGACTGGTGTATTCACGCTATGGCTACGGACGCTCGACGCCACGGCCGGCGTCGGAGAAATGGTCCGTTGAATTCATGCATGCACAGGCAGAACTCGTGTTGCCGGCGTTGTTCGAAGCACTCGGGATCGAGGATCCGCCGTGGCTGTTCGGGCACAGCGATGGCGGCTCCATCGCGCTGCTCCACGCCGCGGCGAATCCCGGCAGCGTGGCCGGACTGGTGGTGGTCGCGCCCCATGTTTTCGTCGAGGACGTGAGCGTGGCCAGCATCGAACAGGCGCGCGACGCGTACGCCGTGACCGACCTGCGGCAACGACTCGCTCGGTACCACGCCGATCCCGACTCCGCGTTTCATGGCTGGAACGACATCTGGCTCGACCCCGCTTTTCGTGCCTGGAACATCGAGGACTGTCTGCCGCGTATCCGCTGTCCGTTGCTGGTCGTGCAGGGCGAGGACGACGAATATGGAACGATGGCGCAGGTCGGCGCCATTGCGCGGCTCGTACCCCGCTCCCGGTTGCTCATGTTGCCGGCATGCGGGCATTCGCCGCATCGCGACCAGCCCGCAGCATTGACGGCGGCGATCGTGGCGTTCCTGCGGGAACAACATGGCGCGCAGGCGCGCTCCGCGAAGGAGACCAGCGATTGATTGCTTCTGGCGGATGGCTTGCAGGAAGCGGCTGTCCTTCGCAGCGCCCCCACGTTGCGGTATGGTTCGGGTCACGCGACCCGATTGCGGCTACCTCCGGCGAGCCGATAGGGTCCCTCTACACAACAATATTGCGAATTTCGAGGAGATGAAGATGCGCAAGACCCCTTTGTTGACCCTGTTTGTGACCGCGATGGCCCTGGCCTTGCCGGCGCTCCCCGCCTCAGCGCAAGCGCCCGGCAAGCTGAAGGTCGGCTTCATGCTTCCCTATACCGGCACATACGCAGCGCTGGGGAACGCGATCGAAAACGGGTTCCGCCTCTACGTCAGCGAGCAGGGTGGCAAGCTGGGCGGTCGCGAGATAGAGTACGTGAAGGTCGACGACGAGTCCGAGCCGTCCAAGGCCGCGGACAACGTCAACAAGCTCATCAAACGCGACAATGTCGACGTCGTCGTGGGCACGGTGCATTCCGGTGTCGCGATGGCCATGGCCAAGGTCGCCAGGGAAACCGGCACGCTGCTGGTGGTACCGAATGCCGGTGCGCAGGCAGTGACGGGTCCTATGTGCGCGCCGAACATCTTCCGTTCGTCGTTCTCGAACTGGCAGCCGGGCTACGCGATGGGTGTCGTCGCCGCCGAGAAGGGTCACAAGAAGGTCATCACGATCACGTGGAAATACGCGGCTGGCGACGAATCGGTCGCCGGCTTCAAGGAAGGATTCGAGAAGGGCGGCGGACAGGTCATCAAGGAATTGTCGTTGCCGTTCCCGAATGTCGAGTTCCAGGCACTGCTGACGGAAATCGCTGCCGCGAAACCGGATGCCGTGTACACGTTCTTCGCAGGCGGCGGCGCGGTCAAGTTCGTCAAGGACTATGCAGCCGCGGGCTTGAACAAGTCGATCCCGCTTCTCGGCGCGGGCTTCCTCACCGACGGCACGCTTGAAGCGCAGGGCGACGCCGCGCAAGGCCTGCTGACCACGCTGCACTATGGCGACAGCCTCAATGTGCCCAAAGACAAGACGTTTCGCGCCGCGTACACCGCGGCCTACAAGATGCCGCCCGACGTCTATGCGGTCCAGGGCTATGACGCCGCGCAGCTGCTCGGCATCGGTCTGACCGCAGTGAAGGGCGACATCGCGAAGTCGAAGGATCTGTACGCGGCGATGGGCGCGGCGAAAATCGACAGTCCGCGCGGCATGTTCACGCTGGGCAAGAACCACGACCCGGTGCAGGACATCTATTTACGTCGTGTCGAAGGCAGGGAAAACAAGGTGATCGGCGTGGCGGTCAAGGCGCTGGCCGACCCGGGCCGCGGGTGCACGATGTAAGGTCGGACCCGTCCTCCGTCGTTCCAGGTATCGTTCCGAGTGGAGCGAGGAATCTGCTGCTGCAGAAATGCATGCGGTTGCGAAGTGCGGATTCCTGTCGCTGTAGCTTCTCGGAATGACACCATAGGTTTTCTACAGCCTGTCAGCACGCGCCTCTCCGACTGACTACGCATGGACCTCGCCACCTTTCTCGTCCAGTGCCTGAACGCGCTGCAGTACGGACTGCTGCTGTTCCTGGTTGCAAGCGGCCTGACGCTCATCTTCGGCATCATGGGCGTGATCAACCTCGCGCATGGCAGCTTCTACATGATCGGCGCGTACCTCGCGTTCTCGCTCGCGCCGGTCTTTGGTGGCAACTTCCTCGCAACACTGCTCGCGGGGCTCGTGCTGGCGGTGATCTTTGGATACCTGCTCGAATGGCTGTTCGTTTCGTACCTGTATGAGCGCGACCACCTGCAGCAGGTGCTGATGACCTATGGCCTCATCCTCGTCTTCGAGGAGTTGCGCAGCATCCTGGTCGACAACGATGTGCATGGTGTCCCGGTCCCGGCCTGGCTCGATGGCAGCGTGCAATTGGGCGACCTCATGCAATATCCTGTCTACCGCCTCGCGATATCCGCCATCTGCCTGGCGGTGGCGGCAGTGCTTTACTTCGTGATTGCGCGTACACGCCTGGGAATGATGGTCCGTGCCGGCAGTTCGAACCGCGAGATGGTCCAGTCGCTCGGCATCAACATCAAGGTTCTCTACCGCGTGGTATTCGCCGCGGGCGTCGCGCTCGCCGTGCTGGCGGGCATGATCGCCGCGCCGGTGTCGTCCGTCTATCCGGGCATGGGCGCGCAGGTGCTCATCATCTGCTTCGTCGTCGTCGTCATCGGCGGCATCGGTTCCGTGCGTGGCGCATTCCTGGCCGCTCTGCTTGTCGGCATTGTCGACACCTTTGGCAAGGTATTGTTTCCGCAAGCCGCCGGAATCGCCGTCTATCTGTTGATGGCGGCGATCCTGCTGTGGAAGCCCGAAGGCCTGTTCAAACAGGGCTGACCCAAGAACATGAACGCCATCGCGCGCCGACTGTCCTTGCCACTCGTCGTGGTTGGTTTCCTGCTCGCCTTTCCGCTGGTGACGACCGGCTTCTACCTCGAATTCACGTCCAAGGTGATGATCCTCGCGATCTTCGCACTGTCGCTTGAACTGCTGGTCGGCGCAACCGGCTTGGTGAGCCTCGGTCATGCGGCGTTCTACGGCATCGCGGCGTATGCAACGGTGCTGCTGTCGCCGAAGATCGGCGCTGCCAATCTGTTCTGGCTCCTGCCGGCGGCCGTCGCATGCTCGGCGCTGTACGCCATCTTCGTCGGGGCGTTGTCGCTGAGGACGCGTGGCGTATATTTCATCATGGTGACCCTCGCGTTCGCGCAAATGGCTTACTACGTGTTTCACGACACGAAATTGGGCGGCGGTACCGATGGCATCTATCTCAGCTTCAAGCCGGAAGTGGCGTTGTTCGGCGCTCGCATTGCCGATCTGGGCAAGCCGGTGGTCTTCTACTATTTCGTGCTGGCGTGCCTCGTACTGGTGTTCGTGTTTCTTGCGCTGCTGCTTCGCAGCCGCTTTGGAAGGGTGCTGGCGGGAATCAAGAGCAACGAACAACGGATGCGTGCCGCGGGCTTTGCAACGTTCCCGTACAAGTGGACCGCATTTACGATGGCCGGTGCATTGGCCGGTCTCGCCGGTTTTCTGGTCGCCGTCAAGGACGGATTCGTCAATCCGGAAATGCTCTCGTGGCACGAGTCCGGCGCCGTGTTGTTGATGCTGATTCTGGGGGGCATGGGACGCCTGTCCGGCGCCGTGCTGGGTGCCTTCGCGTTCGCGTTGCTGCAACTGTTCTTCCAGTGGGACGTGGTGTTCGGCAACTTCGCGAAGCACTGGCCGTTGCTGCTCGGTGGCACGATCATCCTGTGCGTGGCGTTCATGCCCAACGGGCTGATTGGAATTCCGGCGCAATGGAGAACTTGGCGCGCGCGCCACAGTTCGGAGGTGGCCCGTGTCTGACGGCAATGCGCCACTTCTGCGCGCACGAAGCGTCACGCGGCGTTTCGGGGGGCTCACGGCGGTTTCGGGGGTATCGCTCGACCTCGCGGAAGGCGAAATCCATGCGGTGATCGGCACCAACGGCGCGGGCAAGTCGACGCTGATCAACGTGCTCTCGGGGGAAATCCGCATCACCCAGGGCTCCGTCGAATTGCTGGGGTGTGACGTGACGCACTGGCCGCAACCCAGGCGCGCGCATGCGGGACTGGGCCGCAGCTATCAGCGCACGACGATCTTCCCGCGCTTTTCTGTGTTCGAGAACTGTCGTCTCACCGCGCAGGCCACGCGCCAAATTCCATGGAACTGGTGGACTGCAGCATCTGCATGCCCGTTGAGCACAACATTGGCGCGCGAAGCGCTGGACAGGACGGGACTGGCCGCGCTCGCGGACCGGACAGCCGGACTGCTGTCGCACGGTGAAAAGCGGCAGCTGGAGATCGCGATGTGCGTCGCCACCCGACCGCGCGTGCTGCTGTTGGACGAGCCGCTCGCCGGCATGGGGGCGGAGGAAACCGAGCGCATGCTTGGCTTGCTTGCGGGTCTCAAGGAGGGCCGCGCGATCCTGCTGGTCGAGCACGACATGGATGCAGTGTTCCGCGTGTCGGATCGCATCACCGTGATGGTCAACGGCGCGGTGATCGCGAGCGACGTTCCGGCGGCCGTGCGCGCCGATCCGGAAGTGCAGCTGGCTTACCTGGGCGAAATTCATGTCTGATCCAGCGCCGATGTCGACCGGGCCAGCAATGGTCGACGCGCATGACGTGCATGTTCATTATGGGGAGAGCCATGTGCTGCGCGGCATTTCGCTGTCGGTGCGCGCAGGCGAGGCCATCGGCCTGCTCGGGCGCAACGGTATGGGCAAGACGACGCTGATCCGGACAATCATGGGGTTGTTGCGCGCCTCGCGTGGACATATCACGATCCGGGGACAGGACGCGACCCGCGCGCCTCCTGACCGCGTCGCGCGGTGGGGACTGGCCTACGTGCCCGAGGGCCGGGGGATATTTCCCAATCTTTCCGTTCGCGAGAATCTTCTCGTCGCGGCGCGCCGGGGCATATCCGGCCGCAACGATTGGCCGCTCGAACGCATACTCGCCACATTTCCGCGGCTCAAGGAGCGGCTCGACCATGGCGGGCAGCAGCTTTCGGGCGGCGAACAGCAGATGCTCGCGATCGGCCGCGCGCTCTCGACCAATCCCGACCTGCTGATCCTGGACGAAGCCACCGAAGGCCTGGCACCGCAGATCGTGCGCGAGATCTGGCGGATCATCGGCGACATTCGCGGCACGGGCATTGCGTCGCTTATCGTCGACCGCAACTTCCGCACCGTTCTCGCCAACACCGATCGCGCGGTCATCCTGGAAAAAGGGCGGGTGGTCCTCGAGGACCGCTCGGACGCATTGACGTCGCAGCCCGTCGAACTGGCAGCGCGGCTCGGCGTCTAGCCATTGACTTTGGCCACGGCGACGAGGTCGATGGGGATTGATTCCGCCCAATCGGTGGCGACCCAAGGCCCTGCCCTGCGCTGGGCGACATCGCCCATCTTCGAACCGGGTAGGCGAAACGGAGCGGTACTGCCCGAATGTCTTCCGAAGTTCCGGCGCTGAATACGGTCCGGGATGACGCATCGGCCTCAAACCGCCTGCGTTCAGTTCCTGTTTTGCGACTGTCGTCACCAACTTGGTGCGCACTGACTCAACGCGCACCAATATGGGGTTTGTTTCCTGCACTTGGTTGGCGCGCCAGTGGGCCCCACATTTCGTTGAAACGCAGATTTCGCAAATCAAATCAATGCGATCCGGCGACTACTCCGGTCTTGGCATGCGTCGTGCAATGCAACATGGCAGTGGAATTCGCGTATGGCGCTTGCGTGTCAGGCGAGTTTCATCAGGACTGAATCCCACAATCCAATTCATCAACGCGGGGAAACACGACATGTCATTGCAACGCAGAACTTTTATTCAGCGCCTCTCGGTGATTGCGGTGGCTGCCGCAGCTGGACTCTCATTCGGGACGCCGGTGCTGGCAGCGGACACGATCAAGGTGGGCGTGCTCCACTCGCTGTCCGGCACGATGGCGATCAGCGAGACTGCGCTCAAGGACATGGCGCTGATGACTATCGCTGAAATCAATGCCAAGGGCGGCGTCATGGGCAAGCAGCTCGAAGCGGTAGTGGTCGATCCCGCGTCGAACTGGCCGCTGTTCGCGGAAAAAGCCCGGCAGCTGCTGACCCAGGACAAGGTGGCAGTTGTGTTCGGCTGCTGGACCTCGGTTTCGCGCAAGTCGGTGCTCCCGGTGTTCGAGGAGCTCAATGGCCTCCTGTTCTACCCGGTCCAGTATGAAGGAGAAGAGCTCTCCAAGAACGTGTTCTACACGGGCGCCGCACCGAACCAGCAGGCCATCCCCGCCGTGGAATATCTGCTGAGCAAGGAAGGCGGCGGCGCCAAGCGTTTCGTTCTCCTCGGTACCGACTACGTGTATCCGCGTACGACCAACAAGATCCTGCGCTCGTTCCTGCATTCCAAGGGAATCGACGACAAGGACATCATGGAAACGTACACGCCGTTCGGCCACAGCGATTACCAGACGATCGTGGCCGACATCAAGAAGTTTGCGGCGGGTGGCAAGACGGCGGTGGTGTCCACGATCAACGGCGACTCCAACGTGCCGTTCTACAAGGAACTCGGCAACGCCGGTCTCAAGGCCACCGACATTCCGGTGGTGGCGTTCTCCGTCGGTGAAGAAGAGCTGCGCGGCGTCGACACCAAGCCGCTGGTGGGCCATCTCGCGGCCTGGAATTACTTCATGTCCCTCAAGAATCCCGTGAACGACGCGTGGAAGAAGGAATGGGCCGCCTACGCCAAGAAGATGAAACTTCCGGGCGCGGACAAGGCGATCACCAACGATCCGATGGAAGCCACCTACGTCGGGATGATGATGTGGAAGCAGGCGGTCGAGAAGGCCAAGTCCACCGATCCCGACAAGGTCATTGCCGCCATGGCCGGTCAGACGTTTGCCTCGCCGAACGGCTACACCATGAAGATGGATGAAACGAACCACCATCTGTGGAAGCCCGTGTTCATCGGCGAGGTCCAGGCCGACGGCCAGTTCAAGGTCGTGTGGAAGACCAAGGGTACGATCCGCGCCCAACCGTGGAGCCCGTTCATTCCGGAGAACAAGGGCAAGAAGGACGCGCCGGAAAAGAAGTGACCGCATGATCCGCGAACGCGGATCGTGGGGCCATCCCGAGAAGCGACACGCGACGAGGGATCTGCATTCAGCGTTTTGCAGGAATGGGTTGGACAGCCCGCCGGCGCGGGAGCGACAGACACGGTTACGCGACCGCTGCCGTTGCCCGCTGCCGGTTTTTTTTGGAATCACTCTGGGCGGAATCGAATGGGCAATACGGGCAACGGCGTGCGGCAACTGAAATGGGTGCTGGGGCTCGTCATGTGGTGGTCGGCGTCCTGCACGTGGAGCCTGCCGGCACCGTTGATAAAGGATCTGGCGTTCGGTGAAAGCGATGCGAAAATCCAGGCCATCGGCGCGTTGGTCGGCAGTGGCGACAGCGCGGCGCTGCCGTTCCTTCAGTCGCTGCTGGACGGCGAGGTGCAGACCTCGGGCGAGGATCTCGTCCTGGTCGTCAAGGGCGAGACCGCCATCGACGCAATCACGGGCAAGGTGGTCGCGCCGCTCCCCGAGGCGCGTGATGATGTAGTGGTGAACAACCGGATGCGGCGGGAGCTGACCACGGCGATTGCCGCGCTGAAGCTCGCATCGGGAGACCGTGCCGTTCGCCTGGCGGCCGCAAAAGACCTGCAGAACAATTCCGAGGAAGCCGCGCTTCCGGCGATCGATGCGGCGCTGGCGAAGGAGTCCGACGCGGAAGTGCGTGGTTTGTTGTCCCTGACCAAGGCGTCGATCGAGCTGCGCAGTGGCGACAACGCCAAACGATTCGCCGCGGTGCGCGCACTCGGAGAATCCGACATCGGCGCGACCAAGACGCTGCTGCAACAGGTTCTGGCGCGCAAGGGCGGCGTGTACGTCGAGCCGGACGGGCAGATTCGCGCCGAAGCGCAGCGCTCGCTGTCGGCAGTCGAGAAGCGGCTGATGGTGGGCGACATCGCCGCGCGCATCTTTTCCGGCATATCACTTGGGACCATCCTGCTGCTGGCGGCGCTGGGGCTCGCGATCACCTACGGCCTCATGGGCGTCATCAACATGGCGCACGGCGAACTGATCATGATCGGCGCCTATGCGACCTACGTCGTGCAAAGCATGTTCCGGCAGCATGCGCCGGGCATGTTCGATTTCTATCCGCTGGTGGCTGTACCTGCCGCCTTCGTGATCAGCGCGGCAGTCGGCGTGGTTCTGGAACGTACCGTGATCCGACATCTCTACGGTCGCCCGCTCGAAACGCTGCTCGCGACGTGGGGCTTGAGCCTCATCCTCATTCAAGGCGTGCGCACGATCTTCGGCGCACAGAACGTGCAGGTCGAGAATCCGTCGTGGATGTCCGGCGGCTTCGAGATCATGACCAACGTCGTGCTGCCGTGGAGCCGCGTCGTGATCATCGCCTTCGCGGGCAGCGTGCTGCTTGCGGTGTGGCTGGTGCTGACGCGTACCAGGCTTGGTCTCTATGTGCGTGCAGTTACGCAGAACCGTGCCATGGCGAGCGCACTCGGCGTGCGCACGCCCAAGATCGACATGATGGCCTTCGGCCTGGGGTCGGGTATTGCCGGACTGGCCGGCTGCGCGCTGGCGCAGATCGGTAACGTAGGCCCCGATCTCGGTCAGAGCTACATCGTCGACTCGTTCATGGTGGTGGTGCTGGGCGGCGTAGGGCAATTGGCCGGAACGGTCTACGCCGCGCTGGGTCTGGGCGTCATGAACAAGTTCCTCGAGGCATGGCAAGGTGCGGTGCTGGCCAAAATCATGATCCTCGTGTTCATCATCATCTTCATCCAGAAGCGCCCGCAGGGTCTGTTCGCGCTCAAGGGCCGAACGGTGGAAGCCTGAATAAGGGCCTGTTAACGCTATGAACACAAACGCGTTGCACCGCCGAAAATGCCCAGCGCAAGGCGCGAAGGCGAAGGTGGGTCGGGCACCCGGCGAGCCTTCGCAACACAGCGATGGGCGTTTTCGGCAGCAACCCGAAGGGAACGGGCGGCATGGGGCGCCACTCCTTGTTGCTCTCCTCGCAAAGACTGCCGGTCTTTGCTTCGTCGGCTGCCGCGATTGGCACCCCATGCCATCCGTTCACGTTTGCGTTCATAGCGTTAACAGGCCCTAGATGGCGCTGGGATTCATGCCGCTCGCCGCGCCCGCCGCCAATTTTTCGCTGACCCGCCTCTGGTCCGGCCGGATGTGGAGCGTGCTTGGCGCGGCGGCGCTCGTCATCTTCGTCATCGTGCCGATCGGCAATCTGGCGGTGCCGGAGGGCAATCCTTTGCACATTTCCGAATACGCGGTCACGCTGGCGGGCAAGATCATGTGTTACGCCATCGTCGCGCTGGCGATGGACCTGATCTGGGGCTACACCGGCATCCTCTCTCTCGGTCACGGACTGTTCTTCGCGCTGGGCGGCTACGCGATGGGCATGTACCTGATGCGCTCGATCGGTCTCGACGGCGTGTACAAGAGCAACCTGCCGGACTTCATGGTGTTCCTCGACTGGAAGGCCTATCCCTGGTACTGGAGTTTCACCCAGCACTTCTGGTATTGCGCACTGCTGGTCGTACTGGTGCCTGGGGTGCTGGCGCTGGTGTTCGGCTTCTTCGCGTTCCGTTCGCGCATCAAGGGTGTGTATTTCTCGATCATCACGCAGGCATTGACGTACGCGGCGATGCTGCTGTTTTTTCGCAATGACACCGGGTTCGGCGGTAACAACGGCTTCACCGATTTCAAGCGCATCCTCGGCTTTCCGATCACGGCGCCCGAGACGCGGATGGCGCTGTTCATGCTCACCGGCGCGGCGCTGATCGGCTTCCTGCTGCTCGGCCGCGCCATTGTCTCGTCCAAACTGGGTCGCGTGCTGACGGCCATTCGCGATGCCGAAACCCGAGTCATGTTCTCCGGCTACAACCCCGTCTACTTCAAGCTCTTCGTATGGACATTGTCGGCGGTGATCTGCGGCATCGCGGGCGCGCTTTACGTGCCGCAGGTCGGCATCATCAATCCAAGCGAAATGTCGCCCGCCAATTCGATTGAAATCGCGATCTGGACCGCCGTGGGCGGGCGCGGGACGCTGATCGGCCCCGTCGTCGGCGCCGCGGCGGTGAATCTGGGCAAGAGCTGGTTCACCCAGGCGTTCCCCGAATACTGGCTGTATTTGCTGGGCCTGCTGTTCATCCTGGTGACCCTCTACCTGCCGCGCGGCATTGCCGGACTCTGGTCGAAAGGACGATGAACATGCATTTTTCTTCCATCCCGTTGCCCGAGAACAGTCCGATTCCTGATTCGCAGATCAGCAGCAAGGACACGGGCATCAGCGACGGGCATCTCCTCCGGCCCGGCGTCGACTTGAGCCACGGCGGAATCCTCTACCTCGATTCCATTTCGGTTTCCTTCGACGGCTTCAAGGCGCTGAACGAACTGTCGCTGGTCGTCGACGCCGGAGAATTGCGCTGCGTGATCGGCCCGAACGGCGCCGGCAAGACGACGATGATGGACGTGATAACCGGCAAGACGCGCCCGGACAGCGGCTCCGCCTATTTCGGCCAGACGATCGACCTCACCAAACTCACCGAGCCTGAAATCGCCGGCCGCGGCATCGGCCGCAAATTCCAGAAGCCGACCGTGTTCGAGCAGCATTCGGTGTTCGAGAATCTGGAACTCGCGCGCAAGGCGGACAAGCGCGTGTGGCCGACGCTTGCGGCCGCACTCGATTCCACCGCGCGCGACCGTATCCTGACCATCCTCGAAACCATCCAGCTGGCGCCGGAGGCCTCGCGCCTGGCCGGGCTACTTTCCCACGGCCAGAAGCAGTGGCTCGAAATCGGCATGTTGCTGATGCAGGAACCGCAGGTCCTGCTGCTGGACGAGCCGGTGGCCGGAATGACCGACGATGAAACGATGCGTAGCGCCGAACTGTTCCTCACCCTTGCCGGCGACTACACGCTGGTGGTGGTCGAGCACGACATGGACTTCGTCGCCAGAATCGCCGATCGCGTCACGGTGCTGCATGAAGGAAGCGTGCTGGCGGAAGGTTCGATGCGAAGCGTGCAGGAAAACGAGCAGGTGATCGAAGTATTCCTGGGGCGCTGAGATTGAAGGGCCCCCACGCTCGCATTGCTCGCTGCCCCCCGAGGGGGCGGAGTCGGTCCCTTGGGGCGGCCCGGCGGGACCGACCGAGCCCCCCCACGCGCTCCGCTCGCTGTCCCCCAAGGGACTGACATGCTGAAGGTCGACAAGATCAATCAGTACTACGGCGGCAGCCACATCCTGCGCAATGTGTCGTTCGAAGTTCCGGCAGGGAAATGCACGACGCTGCTCGGTCGCAATGGAGTGGGCAAGACGACGTTGCTGCGCTGCCTGATGGGCATGGTGCCCGTGCGCTCCGGCGACATCCGGTTCGATACCGCGACTATCACCACACTTCCGCCCTATGCGCGCGCGAGTCTTGGCCTGGGCTATGTGCCGCAGGGCCGTGAAATTTTTCCTCGCCTAACCGTGCTCGAGAATCTGCAGATGGGGCTGGCCACACAGAAGCAGGGCGTGGGCATTCCCGGATTCATCTACGAAATGTTCCCGGTCCTGAAGGACATGTTGAACCGACGCGGCGGCGATCTCTCGGGCGGTCAGCAGCAGCAACTCGCGATCGGCCGCGCGCTCGCGCTGCGCCCGAAACTGCTGATCCTGGACGAGCCCACCGAGGGCATCCAGCCGTCGATCATCAAGGACATCGAGCGTGTGATCCGCAACCTTACGCAGAGTGGCGAGATGGCCATTCTGCTGGTTGAGCAGTACTACGATTTTGCCAAGTCGCTCGCCGACCATTACGTCGTCATGTCGCGCGGCGAGGTGGTGGCGCGAGGGCGGGGCGCCTCGATGGACGACGACAACGTGCGCGCGCTGCTTGCAGTCTAGCGCTTCAGCTTGATCCAGTCCTCTCGGGCTTGGTCGCATGTTCCCGCCGCAGGTCCCGCTGTTCGTGTCTCCAGTCGATTTCTTGTCCGACCAGCCGTGCCACCAGTACGGTGAGGAACAGGTTGCCGGCAAGCGCTTCCATCGTGGCGAGCGAACGCGCGTAGGGATGCAGCGGCGTGATGTCGCCGTAGCCGATCGAGGTCAGCGTGATGAAGCTGAAATAGGATAGCTTCCGGCCGATCGTGTCGAAATCGGCAGGCGTTCCGCCGATGGCGAATGCCCCGGGAACGAATCCCGCCAGCAGCCGATAGGCCTGCGTGAAGACAATCCCGATCAAGAGGTAAGACCCGTTCGCACCCATGATGCGGTTGAGATTCATCCGGCCGTCGCGCATCACGCGCGCCAGCAGCAATGCGCCAAGTAGGGCCGTGGCGAGCATGGACAGCAGCGAACGAAAGGAGGAAAGCCACGAACTTGCGAAGAAATGATCGAGCACGCTGACCAGGACGGCGCCGCCCAGGAAGACGAGGAACAGGCGCACCAAGGGCCGTGGCTCGAACACGAATACGGCGCCCATCGCGAGGAACGCCGCAAAGGCCACGTCGAGCCATATGCGCCGGACCACGCCGACTTCGACCATCGGGTACAGCACGAATACGAAGAAGATAAGTATGAATACCGCGAGCGTGAGGCTGCCGTCGCCCAGACAGAATCGGTACACTCGTAGCATCGGGCTGGACATTGGGATGTGTGGGTCAGAGCAGTCGCTTCAGTGGGTCGTCACCTGCCACCGAAGTCTACCGCAGCTCGCTTGATTTGGCCGTTGCCGGCGACAGGCTTAGAATGCGGCGGCAAATGGCTCCCACAAGATCTTTTGCGGAATCGACGTTCGTCCTTGGCATGCGTGACGCGTCATTCTTCGCGACCGACCTTTTTCGCGAAGGCTTCGGGCAACCATTTCCCAGGCCCCGGGCCAGCGCCGGACTGTCGATAGCCACGCCTAACGACAGTTGGCATCAGTACGTGGCCTTCTACAAGTGGTCGGAAACGAACATCGAGCCGGTGGCCTTCGTCAATTTCATCCGCTTTGGCGATGTCTATCTGGAAGGCGGCCTGTGCGCGCGGCGCAGCTTCTATCGACGTCTGCCGCCGGCGCACTGGAGCGAGTGCAAGCAACGGGGCGGAATCGTGCAGGTCCTGCTCGAGCACGCAATGGCGGAACTCAACGATGCCGATGCCTGGTTCGGCCACTCGTCAAACAATCCCGCGTGGCTCGTCAACGAACGCCTTGGGTTCCAGGTGACGCGCCATCAATATCTGAAGGTGAAATGGTTTCGGGATCTGCCGGAAGTGCGCCGACGCGAGATCGAGGACCAGATCAACGCGATCGGTTCCTTCTGACCTTTCCGGTGCCGGCGCGGAGTCTCCGTCACGCGGACCGGAGCAATTGCAGCAGTTCGGCCGGCGAGGTCCAGTTGTACCCGCAGGAAAACCGCGGCAGCGTCCAGCGGCTGTCGGAAGCGCGCAAGGGGCGGCCATCGACGGTTACCGCCGCCTCGATGCCAATGCGCGACGCATGGCCGGGGAAATATTTCTCGACCAGAAACTCGTTGTATTGCCCAAACGGATAAGCGAAGAATGGTGATGCCCTGCCGTTGGTGCGGTCGTCGATAAACTTTGCCGCAGCCAGGATTTGCGCGTCGGCGTCGTCGTGGTTGTCCACCTGCGTGAAATCCGCCTTGGCCTGCCGGGAATGGGCGACACGTGAGAGCGCCGGGTGCAGATGGTCCCAGCTGTGATTGGCGATGGCCAGGAGACCCGAATCGATCGCCAAGCACCACCACGTGTCGTTCATGGCTCCCGCATGAAGATGGTAAGGGCCTGCCTTCGTTACATCCTCCATGACCTTGCGTGCCGCCCCACTGGCGATCACAAAGCTGGTCGCGCAGATGTCCGTTTGGGTTCTTCCTGCGGGAGATTGCGCGAAGTCCTGCAATATCCCGAGAAAGCTGCGTTGCGGTCCCAGTGTCGGGTGCAGGTAGTCCACGGCGTCGTACTCCGGGCCGTCGTCGAAGGTGATCGCGACGCATGGCGTGTCCTGCGCGTGCATCGCTCGACCGGACTGTTCCGCGCGAAGGCGGTCGACCAGTTCCGCCAGCGAGACGATGTGATAGCCGGCCTCGCCGAGCCGCGGCAGATCGGCGCGCAGCGCCACATGGTCGTTGGACTCGTAGTCCGATCCGGCCATGTGATGGGAGTGGTAGGTGAGTATCAGTGATCGCAATGGAAAGTCTATTTTGGTTGGCGGGTTCCCCTAAAGCGCCCTCGACAGCGCCGCGCTGTGTGGCGGACCTGCCTGGGCTCGTAGCCGCGACCAGCGGATTATGAGCAAGGCATGCCCGGAAAGCGACCTTTGCGCAAGGTCGTTGGGTCGACTCGAGTGGCATGTACAACACGGGCGACAATGCGTTACCTTCCCTTCCTTGGGGCGCGGGTTTGATCTTCTGGCTACTTCTCCTTGCTGTTGACCGCCACCAGAACTTAGCCCACACCCGCCCTGCAAAGGGTTCATTCGTTGTGAGGGGGCCATGCCGCAACTCACCGAACTCCTTTCCGCCGCCCGACTTGGCGACCAGCGGGCCGCCGGCGAGGCGTTCAGCCTCCTCTACGCGGAATTGCACAAGCTAGCCCGCTCCAAGCTGCGGCAGCATCAATCGATGACGCTGCTCGACACGACGTCGCTGCTGCACGAGTCCTATATTCGACTTGTGGGTGCGCAGGCGCTGCCGGTGTCGGACCGGCATCACTTCTTTGCCTATGCAGCACGCGTGATGCGGTCGGTAATCGTCGATTTTGCCCGCGCGCGGCTGGCCGAGCGGCGCGGCGGAGAAGCCGACAAGCTGGTGCTGGACACGCAGATTGCAGCAGACGTCGCCAATGTCGCAGCCCCGGAACTCGACGTGCTTCGCGTGCACGATGCGCTCGAGGTCCTCGCCAAGGCCGACGCGCGTTTGGCCCAGGTGGTCGAGATGCGCTACTTCGGCGGGATGACCGAGGCCGAAGTCGCAGAGGCACTCGGCACTTCGGAGCGGACCGTGCGGCGCGACTGGGAAAAGGCGCGACTGCTGCTGTCCGCCGCGCTCGAATGAAGGCTGTGGCCGGTTTTTGAGCGCGGCAACGTATGAAGCTTGTGATGACGCCCGATGCGCTAGCCCGCCTGTCGACATTGCTGGACGAGGCCCTCGACCTGGACGAGGCGGCGCGCGAGGCGTGGCTGGCGGGGCTCGATGGCGAGGCGTTGGTGTTGGCGCCGACGCTGCGCAAGCTGCTGGCGCGGCAAGCATCGCAGGAGACCGCGGACCTGCTCGAGCGCGGGCCGGCGTTCACGCTGCCGGGCGGCGGCGACTCTTCCGCCACAGCGGTCCATCCTGGTGACACCGTCGGCCCGTACCGATTGTTGCGCGCGTTGGGCCATGGCGGCATGGGCGAGGTGTGGCAGGCCGAGCGTGCCGACGGTACGTTGAAGCGCAAGGTCGCGTTGAAGTTGCCGCACGTCACCTGGGCGCCGGGATTGGCCGAGCGCTTTGCCCGCGAGCGCGAGATTCTGGCGAGCCTGGAGCACCCGAACATTGCGCGGCTCTACGATGCCGGGCTCGACCCGCACGGCCGACCCTACATGGCGCTGGAGTATGTCGAAGGGCTTCCTATCGATGAGTTCTGCAAGCAACGTGCGCTGCCGGTCGCGGGCCGCTTAAAGCTGCTCCTGCAGGTTGCGGATGCCGTGGCCTTTGCCCACAGCCGGCTGGTGATTCACCGCGATCTCAAACCCGGCAACATTCTGGTAACCGCCGACGGCCAGGTGCGCCTGCTCGACTTCGGTATCGCCAAGCTGGTGGAGGGCGAAGCGACGCAGGAGACGGCGCTGACCAAGGTCGGTGGCCGCGCGTTGACGCTGGACTATGCCAGTCCGGAGCAGATTCGCGGCGAGCCGATCGGCACGCCAAGCGATGTGTATTCGCTGGCAGTCGTGGCATTCGAGCTGCTGGCCGGTGCACGACCGTACAAACTCAAGCGGCAGAGTGCGGCGCAACTTGAGGAGGCCATTGCCCATGGCGATGCGCCGCTGGCGAGTGTGGTGGCAACTGGGGTCGCCGACAACCCGACGCTCAAAAAGCAGCTCGCCGGCGACCTTGATGCCATCCTGAACAAGGCGCTGAAGAAGAGTCCGGCGGAACGCTACCCGACGGTCGATGCGCTGGCGCAGGACTGGCGCCGCCACCTCGATGGCGGGCGCGTATTTGCGCGGCCGGACACGCTTGTTTATCGTGCCAACCGCTTGCTGCAGCGCCACCGCATTCCCGTTGCCGCCGCGTCCGTCACCATCGTCGCGTTTGGTCTTGCGTTGGGCCTCGGAGCCACTGCACTTGTGATCTTCGTCTTGTTGCTCGGACTCGGCGCTGCGCTCTGGCAGGCAAAGCGCGCCAACCAACAGGCGCGCATCGCTGAGGCAAACGCCCATAGGGCCGGGCAGGAATCGCAGCGCGCGCAGGCGGTACAAGGATTCATGGTGGATATTTTCCGCGCCAACAGCAGTCGGCAGAAGGACCCGGCCAAGGCGCGCGCAACCACTGCGCGCGAGTTGCTCGACCTCGGTGCCGAGCGCCTGGCGACATCGCTGAAGGACTCACCCGAGGGGCGCGCCGAGGCACTGTTGATGTTGGGCGAGATGTATTATGAACTCGAGCTGGAAGAACAGGCAGCGTCTATCGACCGCCAGCGGGTGGATCTGCTTCGCCAATTGGTTGGCAACAGGGATGTTCGCCTGGCCGAGGCTCTGATCAAGTGGACTGGAGCCCTGCACGCCACCGCGCATCGCGATCAGATTCTCCCGGCCCTGGAAGAAGCCAAGAGCATCCTCGATGCTGCGGGAGATCATAGCTCGCCGCTGCGCGGGGAACTGCTTACACGGCTCACTCAGCGCTATTCCAACGTTTCGCTTGCGCATGCCAAGGCCTATGCAGGCGAGGCAGTCACGGTGCTACGTGCGCAGGCCAACGTCGACGGCGACATGTTGTCCACGGCGTTCATCCTGAGCGCGCGTGTCTGCAATGCGACGGGCGAGCTCGCCAACGCACAAGGCCTGTTTCGCAGTGCCATCGACGAACTCATGAAGCTTCCCAGCACATCTCATTTCGACCTGATGCAGGCGCGCTTTTCGCTGGCGGATGTACTGGCCCAGCAGCAGCAGTTCGAGGCAGCGCTTGCGCTCGCGCGCGAAGCGGCGGAAGAAGGCGCGAAAGCGCTGGGTCCTGATTCTCCCGGTGTGATCGTGGTTCACTCACGCTGGGGTACGCTGCTCCACAGCTTGGGGCAGCGCGAGCAGGCACGGAAGCTGCAACGTGGTGCCCTCGACGCAATGCTAAGGGTCAAGGGCCCCGACGATACGCTGTACACGCCGATCGCGATGGTGGAAGTCTCGCGCACCCTGCTGGCCGAAGGGCGCATTGCAGACAGCTTGCCGCTTGGGGAGCGTGTGTTGGCGGTTTACCGGGAGCACTACGCCAACTCGCCCGTGCTGGGCGCGACGCTGCGTACTCAGGCGATGCTGTGGACTGCGCTTGGCCGATATCAGGAAGCCCGCGATATGATCAAGGAGGCAGTCGACATTTGGCTGCGCGCATCTGGAGGGGCAGTGCTGCCCTGGCGTTTCAATCGATTTGTGCTCGACGAGGCGAGGCTGGATCTCGCCGAAGGCAAGCCTGATGCGGCCCTAAGGTGCCTGGAACGTTTCACCCCTTGGCCTGACAGTGAAAGTCCACCGCCGCGCCCCGACGAAGTCGAGCGCGATACCTTGGCTGCACTTGCGCATTTGCAGCGCGGTGACCTCACGGTTGCCCTGCAGACGGCGCTGGCGGCGGTGAACGCGATGGCGTTGGTCGCGGTGCGCGGCCGGCAGCCGGGGCTGGAAGCCGATGCGGCGCTGGTCCAGGGCATTGCCTTACTGGCCGACGACCAGCCAAACGCGGCCCGCGCCCCCCTCGAACGTGCACTCGCGTTGCGCCGTGAGTTTGACGACCGGATCAGTCCTTGGCTGGCGCAGGCCGAGGCAATGCACGGTCGCTGCCTGCTGTCGCTGGGCGATCGCGCCGGAGCGAGCGAGGCCGCGGCGCGGGCGCAGGACATCGTGGCCGCCAACCCGTCACTGGGCCGCATGCTCACGCAGCCGCTGCAAGACCTAAGGGACGCGCTGCAGAGACTGCGCCGATCTTAGGCTTCCTTCGTCTCACTCTCCGGAGCTCTCGCCGCGTTACACGTGCGCTCGGCGTCCCGGGGATACGCGATGGGGCAAGCGACCGAGTGACATTTCGCACGGGCCTTGCGGTTTGCAGAATGTTCGCAAAACCAGAGTGGCCGGATTTGCCCACAGCATTGCGTACGTCCGGACACGAGGGGCATTAACGCTTCGTGCCGGAGGCCCGGCATGCTGTGTACGCTACTCCACGACCTTCCGGTGCCCACGCTTTCAGCGCACTCGGCAGCGAGCGCAAGTGTTTCGACCCCCCGTCGTCTCGCATCGAGCGACCTTCCCGCAATATTGAACCACCTGCTCCGACTTTCGGACAGCGATTGGCAGATACGGCTTTGCCGAGTCGCGAACGATGATGGCGTTCGATCCTATGCCGCACGGATCAACTTCGAGCGGGACATCTGCATCGGCCTATTTGACCGGCAAGAGAACCTCGTGGCCCTCGTTCAAGGCTTCACCTGCGAAGCGGACGGGCTACGCTTCATGGAGGCCGCGTTCATTACCGACGAAACCACGCGCCGTCGTGGGCTGGGCACGTTGCCGTTTGCCGAAATCACGGATTGCGCGCTCGCCGTGGGGGTGGATCGCGTACTTGCCCGCCTCGCATGAAATCACCCCATGCGCACGCTTCTGCATGCCGTGGGCGCAACTTGCAAAGTGGAAGACGGCGAAGTCATCGGACACTTGCGTCCCACGATGAAGATTGGTCGCTGCGTAGTGGACCGCCACTCAGCTTGCAACCCCTGGACATGCTGAATATTCCCGTGACCGGCCTGGCCGGATTCGGGGCGGGTCTTCGTACGAGTGAGCAAGGACACCGAATTGTTCGGTGCCCTTGCCCACCGCCAAACGGAGAACACCATGGAACTTGATAGAACTTCGCGGCAACACCCCGAGATCGGCCGTTTCAAGCTGCGCATGCTTTGGATCCCGGCCGTCGCTGCCATCGCCATCACTGGTTACTTCGCACTGCACATGCCGCAACACGAGCTCGCGCCGGCGATGGCTGCGGCTGCCGCAAGAGAGACGGCCACGCAGGCACGCCGCCCAACGCCCGACGACACAACCGCGCGAACCGTCATGGTCGCGCCGGACCTGCCCGACGAATCCATCGTGCAGCAACAAGCCCTCGACCCGGTCGGAGCAGGTCACGACGTTGCGCGCTGATAGACCTCGGCATTGCGCGACAAATCGAAGATGTTCAAACCAGACCATTTCACAGGAGCATCAGTGAAAACAAATCATGCAGCTGCCCAAGCTCGGAGCATATCCATGTTTCGCCGCTTCGCCGGCATCGCTGCGCAGGTTGCGCTGCTTTGGCTCATGAGCTGGGTTGGCCACGAAATCGTCGCGATCTTCCATCTGCCACTGCCGGGAAACGTCGCCGGGCTGCTATTCACGTTTCTTGCGCTGTTGTGTGGCGCTCTTCCTCTCCGATTCGTTGAACAAGGAGCCGGGCTGCTGGTGCGGAATCTGCCGTTGTTTTTCGTTCCGCTTGCAGTCGGATTCGTGACCCAGGGTCAGCTGCTCGCTGCCCATGGTATCGCCATCCTGGCAACCCTGATCGGCAGTGCGGCGATCGGCTTCGCCATAACCGGGCGTGTCGCCCAGCTCGTGATTCATTTGCAGACCCATGCCACTGATTCCCTACGGAGGCCCCGTGCTGAGACTCGTCTGGACCGTCGCTAGTGTCGCGTTGACCCTGCTTGCTTTCCGGGCGAGCAGCGCAGTTCATGCACGCTTTCGCTCGCCGCTGACCAATCCGGTATTTCTGGCGGTGGTCGGCATCATGAGCGTTCTCGCCATGCCCGGTCTGGACTACGTTCCCTACCGTCGCGGCGCCGATCCATTGATTTCTCTATTGGGACCCGCGACGGCTGCGCTGGCCATACCGCTGTATAAGCACCGCGAGATTGTGATCACGTACGCACTGCCGGCAATCGCTGGACTACTGTGCGGCGCAATGGCGACGCTTTTTGCCGCGGTAGTTCTCGCTGCCGGCTTTGGGCTCGCACCGATCGTCGTTCAGTCCATCGGAATCAAGTCCGTCACTGCGCCGATTGCCGTGGAACTCGCCCCGCTGATCGGTGGCGATCCCGCTCTGACCGTGGCTTTGGTCGTTGCCACCGGAATCCTGGGGGCAATGCTCGGACCCTGGATGCTGGATCGCGCGGGAGTGCACGACCCGGTTGCCCGCGGGTTGGCCTTCGGCACCGTGGCCACGGGCATTGGCACCGCACAGGCGGCCATGGAAGGGGAGATTCAAGGGGCCGTCTCCGGTGTCGCGATGGGTGTAGCCGCGGTCCTTGTTTCAACGGTAGCCCCGGTACTGATTCCGCGGCTCCTGCAACTACTCATATGAGAGGGAACGGTCGTGAAAGCATCGCTGGTCAGCGAGGCGACGTCATCGGCAACGGCCAGCTCCTGAATGCAATGGCCCGTACCGGTCGAAGTCCGTGTTGTCGCAATCGAAATTCCCGGTCTCGCGCCGACTGGCGAAAGATCGAGCAGGCAACTTCCAGGAGAAAATCATGAACAATTCGCATAGCCGGCGTGACGAAGAACTCCAGTTGCCGGCCGTAATGAAAGTGTTCGCACTGATCTGCGCGCTCGGGGCCGTCTTGATAACCGTGGGCCGCTTGGCTTTGGCGCCAGCGGAACTCCCGGCAATGGACACGACGTCGTTCATTGCACCTTTCGAGGCAACGGCAATGTCTGCCGACGGCCATGTCGGCGACGTGGCGTTGCCGACTGCGGCTGCGAAAACAGCGATTGTCGCGCAACCCGCCCTGGCGCGGTCGCGGAGTCCGTAACCCGGGTGTATGAAGATTCTCGAAAGGGGTAGCCGGCGAATTTGCAAGGGCACGTTTGGCGAGCCGCCCGAAGCGATCGTTGGTCTTGTTCGCGAGTTTCCTCCGCGCCGTGCTGTTCGCCATTCTCGCGAACCGTGCGGCGTCTTTTTTTCTATTCGGTTGATTCGCAGCATGCGCAAATGCACGCGTCAACGCCGGACACGCCGGCACTAACCTTCCATTGCACCCCGAATCGGCGACATCGGTTCGTGGATGCGGCGCACCAGGAAATCCGATGGCGGTGCCCCGACCCGCATTCGGGCCAGCCACTCCTCGGGGTCGTATTCGACGCCGATGGGGTTGGCGGCGTAGGTCGGGCCGCACATGACGGCGTTGGCTTCCACGCTGGAGTCGAAGGCATCGACCTGAAACTCCATCTGGTTACCGGCGCGGTCGGCGTAATACATCGACACCATCATGCCGTGGTGGATGAACCCGTAAGGCGTGATGCCTTTCGCCTTGAGCTGCGCGTAGTTGTCGAACAGGTCATTCAGCGGCGCGTAGGTGTAGGCGACATGGTCGACACCGATCAGGCCCTGCTTGTCAATCTGCGTGCCACCCGGCTGCAGCACTGCCAGATCGGCGAACGCGAACCGATGGTCTTCGTCGTCATGGGCTAGAAAGGCCAGTGCGGGACTCTGATGCTGGACCTTGGCGTCGAACACCACCTGGTACTACGCCAGCATTTGCCCGTAGCGGCGGGTGCGATAGACGAAATGAACAAACGTTGCGGGGCGAACACGCGACATTAGGGTTCCTCGGTTGTGGACAACGTGAATGCTCCGCGAATCCTGGTTTCTTTCGAGCTGGGAGAACGGTGAGTGACCGCCATCACGTTGACAGGCATGCATGTGGTGGGCCCGGCTGGACTCGAACCAGCGACCAAGGGATTATGAGTCCCCTGCTCTAACCAACTGAGCTACGGGCCCGTTTCATAGTGCAATATGACCCACAGTCTCGAACTCGCTTCAGCGATTTCTAGGCCATTTCTAGGACGCGGCGTCGGGCTGCCATTCCTTGGGCAAGAGTGTATCGCGCCATGCACGACGCTGCCGATTTCGATCTGTACGGCCGACTAGGTAGCTACCCCACGGGCCAGTTTTCCATATGTTGCGAGCGATCCTGTAGGCTATCGGCGGTTCCCATCTCCTTTAGACCAATGAAATTCCTACGATTCGCGGTCAACGGCGAAACCATCGTTGTTACCTTTGACATGTGCTCGTCCTCCGACGTGTTCGAAGATCTTATGCTCAGAGGGAGAATCGACAGATTTCTCGACTTTGTGTCGGCGCTCAAACACCATCTTGCCGACGCCCAGGACAAGATCAAATTCACACCATACAAATTTACGGGCGATGGTTGGATACTGCTTTTCCCGAAAGCGACAGCCGATGGTCCTCGGTTGCTAGCATTCCTTCGGGAACTGTCTATATTCTATATGGCCGAATTTGCGAAGTGTCTGTTACCGCACCTCGGTACGCCGCCAGGGACCACAGGGCTAACGTTTGGCATCGAAGAGGGAAACGTTACGAGCACGATGGTATTTCAGAAGAAAGAACATGTCGGGCGCCCCATCACTATTGCATGCAGGCTTCAGGCCGCGGTAAACGAAGTGGCAGAAAAAAAGCCAGCGTACAAGGCACTTGTTTCTTCCACTGTATTTGACGAATATTTCGCTTCGATCCCCGGCCTTAAGGCGCGAACGCGCTATGTGTCGTTGCGCAATATTCGCGGCGGCCGGAAGTTTCGATGCAAGCTGTTTAGTTTGGCAGCGCATCGCGTTCCTGGCCGACGCTCGAACGGATGACCGGCTACGCGCACGCGAATGATCGATCTTCGCCCCTGCCCCTTTTGCGCGCACGAAAAGCCGACGCTCGTGGTGATGGGCAGCGGCAAGGTCGAGCGTGTCAGCGTCGTGTGTCCTGAATGCGGCGCCGTCGGGCCAATGACGACTGCGGACGATCCGCCAGGGCATGCGGAGTATCTTTGGAATCAGCGTACACTTGTGGCTCACATTGTGCTTGATACAAGCCAGCTGTAGGTTGATAGCACCCCAATCAGTGCAACGCTCGTAGGGGTTTGAATCGATCGATTCAAGGGGCGAGAAATGAGGCGAATCGTTGAGGGAGCAGCAGCGTTCATAAGACTTGCACGGTTGATTCTGGCAGCGCTGGCTTTGCTGCTCGGAGTAGTGGTCCAGGCGGACGCTGCCCCGATTTCTTGGGGCGCGTCTCACAACATCTCTGGCGACGCCGACGTGGCGACCGACGGTACCTTGGTTGCCGCATTTAACATTGGCGCACCGAGCAACGGCGGACCGGGCTTGGGAAGCACGACCGTCAACGGGGTACCTTTTGCCGCGTTTGCGCTAAGCGGCACGTCGTCCACTTCCGGCGACTTTACATTCGCTATTGCCGGAGACTTCTTTGCAGCCGACAACGATCTCGGATCATCGAATCCACCCTTTTCCAACCTATCCGCCGGCTACCAGACAATGCTGTCATCCAGTGCAGGCGCTTTTTTCAACCCGTTTACGCTAACAATGAGCGGACTCACCGTCGGCACTCACTACGAGTTTGAGTGGTGGTTCGACTCGTCCGGAACCAACCTCGTGTTCACGACTGTGGCGACGGCGACAAACAGTGTAACGTTAACCTCGAATACAAGCGCTGCGGACGGCGGGCTTGGACAGTTTGCCATTGGAACCTTCACTGCCGATGCGACGAACGAAGTCATCACGTTCAAAACCGGCGCCACCAGTCTCTTGGACCACGGGATGAACGGATTCCAACTGCGGCGCGCTGCCCCCGAACCAGCCAGTCTTGCCCTTCTTAGTATTGGCCTCGCCGGACTCGGTTTCTCGCGCCGCAAGCAGTAACCAATTCCGCGCCAGCACAGGCCCCGCTTCGGCGGGGTTTGTTGTTTGTGACGCGGCTAGCGCCTATCGCGTCGTCATCCTTGCACCGGGGGCTAAACTGCCGGGATGCCCGCCGTCGACTTGAAGCCCTGTCCCTCAAAACCCACGCGGCGTGCCAAAATAAACAAAGCGTTGGCAGCTAGGTCCGGTCCTTCAGACCAGTGATGGTGCAGAGGACTTGAGGAACCGCCCTTTCGAAGAGGCGAGAATCGATTATCGAAGTCCTCGTCGGGTTCTCGGACATATGGCGGCATACTCATGTCGCGACCATCTTAATGTCATCCCCGCCGTGTCGCTGATCGTGATCGTGCTGATTGCTGTGTTGAGCTGCCAATCGGCAGCGGCGCAAACGGCACCGCCCGAAGTCCAGCAGCTCGTTCACGAAAGCCTTACATTCAAGGATGGCGCTCCTGAGCCGTCGGCTTTCGCGCAGACGTCCGATGGTTACCTGTGGGTGGGCTCTCCAGCGGGACTGTTCCGGTACGACGGCGTGCGCTTCGAGCTTTTCCGCTCACCCTTCGGCGACTCCCTCCGGTCGACAAACATATCCGCATTGCTTGCGGCCAACGACGGTCTGTGGGTCGGATACGTTTTCGGAGGCTTCAGCTTCCTGAAGAATGGCAAGGTCACGAGCTTCGACGTGTCCACCTCAACCGTTACCGGATTCGCCCAGGACAAGCAGGGAATCACATGGGCGAGTTCAAACGCCAGTGGCAGCGGCGGCGGCCTGTGGCGATTCGACGGCTCTTTGTGGCAGCACATCGGCGCGGAGTGGAATGTGCCCAATCGACCTGTCGCGCATCTCGGTTTCGATCGGGATGGCATCCTGTGGGTCTTGACGGGGTACCGGGGACCGGAGGCCCCCACGCAACTCCATTTTCTCGCCCCGGGCGACCGGCGATTTCGAAAAGTTGCCGACGATCTCTTCGTCCTGGGGTTTACGCGGGATGCCGACGGCAACGTCCTGACGACCCATGAGAGAAGCCGGAGTGGACTGCCTCCTACCGTGCAAATGGAAGCCCCGATTCCGGCCTATCCGATCCTGATAAAGGATTCGGTTCAGATCATCGACCGCGCGAATGCCATCTGGGTCGTTTCCAAGGACAGCGTGGTTTTTCGCCGTGCCGCGACCGAGCCGCTCGAGGAAGCCATCAGCAAGGTCTCGCCCGGGAACTCGGAGGTGCTTCCGATCAATCCGGTGATCAACGCGAGCCTGGTCGATCGCGAAGGGACCGTGTGGTTGGGTGTCCCGGGCACCGTTCACAGGTTCTCGCACAGTCCCCTCGTGCGGCTGCAATTGCCAGCGGCGCCGGCTCCGTGGTTCATGCTGGCGCCCGACGACGGGGGCGTGCTGTGGATCAGTGCGGGAGATGGCGTTGGAACCTCCGCCCTCTACCGGGTCACGGAGGGGAAGGTCGATCTCCAACGGTCGATGCCGGGAGTGTCCAGCTTCGCCTACCGGGCACCAGACAAGGCCTTGTGGTTCGGCGGCGAAGGGGGGCTGTGGCGCATGGCCGATGGCCGCCTCGCGAAAGTCGAGCTCCCGAAGGCGGTGGCCGAGGGAGCGAAGTTTTTCACGACGATGACACACGATGGATCGGGAGGATTCTGGGTCGGCGGCTACGGACTCCATCACCTGAAGGATGGCGAATGGACGAAATATGAAAGGCGCGACCCGCGACCCGAAGGCACCAAGAAAAGCTGTCCTGAGACGGCCGTCCTCAGCATGTTCACCGATCGTGCGAACCGCGTATGGTTCGGCTGCTGGAAGGGTCAGCTGAGTCAGCTGAGTCAGCTGATGGTGCTCGAAGGCGGCCAGGAACGGAATTTCGGTCCAAAGGACGGCCTCGAGGTCGGGAGCGTCATGGCGATCCATGGCAGAGGCTCGGAAATATGGATCGGGGGCGAATTTGGCCTGCAGCAGTTCGATCGCGGCCGCTTTCATACCGTCAGGGCGATTGGCGACGAATCGCTGCGGGGAATCGTCGGAATCGTCGAGACGGCCAATGGGGATCTTTGGTTGAATGGCCTGGGCGGAATTGTTCACATACGGCGGGAGGAGATCCTCAAGAGCCTCGGCGACTCCTCTTACCAAGTCACTGTGGAGCGCTTCGACAGGCGGGCCGGGCTCCCGGGCCTGCCGCCACAGATACGGCGCCTGCCCACGGCAATCGAAGGCACGGACGGGCGGCTGTGGTTCGCCGTGAACAACGGTGTCGTGTCGGTCGATCCAACCCGAGCTTCGAACCGGACCCCGTCGCCTCCGGTATCGATCCAGTCGGTGACCGCTGACGACAAAGTCTATGAAGTGGATCAACGCCCGGAATTCCCGGCGGGCACCTCCAACATCCAGATCAGCTACGCCGCAGTTAGCCTCCTGAATCCGGAGGCGATTCGATTTCGCTACAGGCTTCAAGAAATGGACGACGAGTGGCACGAAGCCGCGCGGTCCACCCCAGTGAGTTTCCACAATCTGGCGCCAGGCTCCTATCACTTTCAGGTCGGCGCCGGCGATGCCAGCGGGCAATGGTCGGACAAGACAGCAACGGCCGAATTCACCATCCTGCCTGCGTACTACCAGACGAATTGGTTTCGGGCTCTCTGCGCCATGGGGCTCTTGCTTCTGGCATGGGCGGGTTACCAACTACGCATCCGGCGGCTGCATCGTCAGTTCGAGATGACGCTGGACGCGCGGGTTGCCGAGCGCACGCGCATCGCGCGCGACCTTCACGACACGCTGTTGCAGAGCTTCCACGGGCTGCTGCTGCGGTTCCAGACCGCGTCCAACCTTCTGCCGGATCGTCCGGCCGAATCGAAGCAGGTCCTTGCGAGCGCCATCGACCAGGCGGCCGAGGCGATCACGGAGGGCCGCGACGCGGTGCAAGGACTGAGGACCTCGGCGACCGAGATGAACGATCTGGCCGATTCGATTCGTGCGCTCGGCGAAGAGCTGGCGAGCGAGAACGGCATTGAAGCATCGCTGCACATTGAAGTGCTGGGCACGCCGCGGGCTCTGCATCCGATCGTGCGCGACGAAGTCTTCCGCATCGCCGGTGAGGCGCTGCGCAACGCCTTGCGCCACTCCGGTGCGAAGCAGATTGAAGTGGAACTGCGTTACGACGAGGGGCAGCTTCGGGTGCGAGTGCGCGACGACGGCAAGGGGATCGACCCGGAAGTGTTGCGCGCGGAGGGACGCGAAGGGCATTTCGGGTTGGGTGGGATGCGGGAGCGCGCGAAGCTCGCGGGCGGTAAGCTCACGGTCTGGAGCGGTCTGGATGCTGGAACCGAGGTGGAATTGAGCATTCCCGGGCCGCGCGCGTACAGTAACCCTTCATCGGCCCGATCGTGGGTTGCTCAGAAGGTGTTCGGGCAAAGCGAGATCAGCGATTCATGAACGAAGACTCGGCTCGCATCAAGATCCTCTGTGTCGACGATCACCCCATCGTGCGCCAGGGCATCGCCGGGCTGCTCGCCGCGGAATCGGACATGGCGCTCGTCGCAGAAGCGGCGAACGGACGCGAGGCGATCCAGCAGTTCCGCGCGCACCGTCCGGACGTCACGCTCATGGATCTGCAGATGCCCGAGATGGGCGGGCTCGACGCGATTGGCGCGATCCGAGGCGAGTTTCCTGATGCGCGCATCATCGTGCTCACGACCTATGCCGGCGACGCGCAGGCGCTGCGCGCGATGCAGGCCGGTGCTCGCGGCTACCTGCTGAAGAACGCCTTGCACAAGGAGCTGCTCGACACCATCCGCGCGGTGCACGCCGGGCGCAAGGCGCTCGCCTCCGAAGTGTCGTTCGAGCTGGCAGAGCACGCCACGGACGACGCGCTCACGCCGGCGGAGATACGCGTCCTGCGGCTCATCGCGCAGGGCAACGCGAACAAGGAGATCGCCAGGACCCTCGCGCTCAGCGAAGAGACGGTCAAGGGCCAGGTGCGAAACATCTTGTCGAAGCTTGGGGCCAAGGACCGCACGCATGCCGCAATGATCGGGCTGAAGCGTGGAATCATCCAATTCTAGGCTGGCGTTGCGCCTCCTCGGTCCACCAGGCCGCTCGGGTCGAACCGAAAGGGGCATGCGCCTTCACTCTTTCGAGGCTTTCTGCGTCGTCGGGCCGTTTGTAGACTCGGCGCGTGCGAAGACTTTTCTCGACGTTCGCCCATGGTGCACCCGGGGCCGGGCTTCTGCTCATGCGCGTGGCCGCCGGTGGTGCGCTGCTGCTCCACGGTGTGGCGGCGCTGTGGACCGGGCCCCCATGGTCGCTAGTCGGTTTGCACGTGATTTGTGCGGCGATGGGCATGCTCCTGGTTGTCGGGCTGTGGACGCCCATCGTTGGCACGGTCGCCGCGATCGCTGCGGCCATGCACGCGTGGTCCGACCCGGCTGACGCACGCGCCTACGTGCTTCTCGCCGCGCTCGCCGCAGCGCTTGCGCTGCTCGGGCCGGGCGCGTGGTCCATCGATGCGCGGCTCTTCGGTTGGAGGCGCGTCGAAATCCGTGGTCGCACCGGCCGCGCCAACCATCGCGAAACACCACCCGAATGAGGTTCGGGCGTGGTCCTTTCAGTGCCCGCCGCACGCTCCTCGAGCAGTCCCATGCAACGCCAATCGAGCCGCAACTTGCCACCGACGGAGGGTCGCGCCCAAGCGGGGTCCAGCGCCATAGTGCGAGCGTCACGAACGTCATTGCGGAGGTTGCGAATGAATGCTGCGAATGTCGTTGCGCACAGCGCAGATCGCGTTGTATCCAACTCAAACAGGGCACCCCGAGCCACTGCGAATCCGGTGCGCGTGCGCTTCGACGCTTTCGAACTAGACGAAGCGAACGCGCTTCTGCTGCGCGATGGCCACGCGGTCGCTCTTGCACCGCGCCCGTTTGGTTTGCTGTGCGCGCTGGCGCGGCAACCCAGATCCCTCATCACCAAGAACACATTGCTCGACGACGTGTGGGGCCACCAGTTCTACAGCGACTCGGTGCTGAAGACCGCCGTCAGCGAGGTGCGCACGGTGCTCGACGACGATCCGCGCGCGCCGCGCTTCATCGAAACCGTGTCGCGGCGCGGCTATCGGTTCATTGGCGCGACCACCGCGATAACCGATGCGGTGCCGATACCGGAACTTCGATTTCTCCGGCCAGCCGTGGATCGAAGGTCGGACGCGACGCCAGGCAAACGTGCACGCGTCGGATTGTTTGCTCTGTCCGCGCCCCGTCTACGCCACCACGGAAGAAGTGCGCTACGCCGAGGAGCTCAAGCTGCGGCTGCGGGCGACGTATCTCGGCGCGCGCTCGAAGGAACTATCATGAGCTTGATGCCGAGAGCGTGTCCCGAATGTGGCGCTGCGGCCGGCGAGTCGCACGTTCAATCATGTTCTTTCGACCAACGGTATGAAGCGGCAGGCGGCCCGCTGATCGAATGGCTCGCGAGCCTGCCCGCGGTATACGAGCGCTTGAAGGCAGACGATCGCGGAGGTGCGGATGAAGCAGGCCCGTTCGTTACTCGATGAATTGCTGGAGCAGTAGTAGGCGTCACACGTCGCGACGCAAGGCGAAGAATTCGAGGACTTCCAGGTTCTCGGAAAAGGCGCTCGACGCGTTCGGCCTGCAATACACCGGTGGCCGCGGCACGGACGCTGACGCCTCTACGACCAAGTGCGTCTTCTCGGTGCCGCCCGAGATTCCGGCGAAGATAATCGCACGGGCCTCACGCCGGTCATGAAGTGAGGGGCGGCGAAATGTCCGTTCATGGGTGCGGGCTGGCCAGCGATGAAAAGTGCGCGCGGTTGATTCGTTCGGCCGCCCACAGCAGTGTGGCCCGCGCTGTGCCGTGAAGCGCCAGCTGATACCGTCGGTAGAGCAGGGCATGACTGAGCCGCGCAACCTGACCCTTGATGAATCCAGCCGGGTCGCGAGCGGCGGACCTGCGACGTCACCGCCGACCACCACGATGCGAGCCACGTCGCCGACACCATGCCTCATCGACAACCCCTTTCAAACTCCGTCGCTCATCGATCGGACCCGCGCTGTTCAAATGACGCCGCCAATGACGTTGATGCTCATTGCGAGCACGGCGATGTTGAACACGAACGCTAGGATGCCGTGGGCGAGTGTCATGCGCCGCATCTTGCGCGTCGTGATCGCGACGTCCGCCACCTGTGACGTCATCCCCAGGACGAACGAGTAATACGCGAAATCGACGTAGGCGGGATCGTCGCCGCCGGGGAAGATCAAGCGGGGCCGGCCGACGTCCTTCCGAGCCGGCGGCGTAGTAGCGGCGCGCATAGTGGAACGCGAATACTGTTTGGATCAGCATCCAGGAAGACACCAGCGCGGCGATGGCCAGCGTGAGGTGCCAGGGCTTCGGATCCAGAACGGCAGGTCGCGTGACGTGCCCATCACGAAGCCGATGGCGACGATGCTGGCGCAGGATGCCATTCATTACGAGCAGGAAGATGACGTACGCGGCCTGATCGTACGTGGTCGCACGCCGACGAGTCAGGTCCGCGTCCGCGTACAGGATCGTCAGCCAATACAGTACCAGGTAGGTCAGGGATGCTGCAATCCATGTCACCAGCAGGCGGTTCGCAATGGGAACGACCGTCGGTCCGATGGAATAGACGGCGATGCCGACAGCAATGACGATTGCAAGCCGTCGCGGGGCAGACAAGCGAATGGCCCATGGCTCGCGTTCCGATTCATTCATCAGGTTGCATGCCTCTAGACAGGGTGCCGGTACGGCGGTTCCGCTGCTTCGTGGACGAAATGTCGTTAAGCGTAGCGA
>CAWHII010000004.1:0-327933 GCA_963829415.1 uncultured beta proteobacterium
TGCGGTCCCGTCGCGTCAACGTGGGGCGGCGCGACGCGCCCGCCCCGCACCTTCGTCACTCCTTGATGTCGACGCCGTAGAACGTGTGGCGGCCGAACGGCGACAGCTTGAAGTCGACCACCTCCTTGCGCACCGGCTTCAACTGCACTGCGTGGGCAATCGTGAACCACGGAGCCTGCTGCTTGAAAATCACCTGCGCCTGTTCATAGAGCTTCTGACGCTCGGCTTGGTTGCTCACTACCTTTGCTTTCTGGATCAGATCCTCGTAAGGCTGATAGCAGAACTTGGCGACGTTGCTGCCATTGCTCTTGGCGGATTCACAGCCCAGCAGCGAGGCCAGGAAGTTGTCCGGGTCGCCATTGTCGCCGGTCCACCCGAGCATCCCCGCCTGGTGCTCGCCGGCCTGCATGCGCTTGCGATATTCTCCCCACTCGTAGCTCTTGATCTCGGCCTTCACGCCGATCTTTGCAAGGTCTGCCTGCATCAATTCGGCGATGCGCTTCGCGTTTGGGTTGTACGGACGCTGCACCGGCATCGCCCACAGATCGGTTTCGAAGCCATTCGGGTAGCCCGCTTCGGCGAGGAGTTTCTTCGCCGCCGCCGGATCGAACGGGTCGTCCTTGATCGCGTCGTTGTAAGACCACTGCGTCGGCGGGATCGGGTTTTTTGCCGCCACGCCGGTGGTCAGGTACACGCCGTCGATGATTGCCTTTTTGTCGATGGCCATGTTGATGGCCTTGCGCACGCGGACATCGTCAAACGGCTTCTTAGTCGTGTTGTACGCGAGGAAGCCGATGTTCAGTCCCGGCTGCTCGAGCACGACGACGTTGGGGTCCTTGCGGATAGCGTCGAGGTCCGCGGGGTTCGGATACGGCATGATCTGGCATTCGTTCTTCTGCAGCTTCGCCCAGCGCACTGACGCGTCCGGCGTGATCGAGAACACGAGGTCGTCGATCTTCGCCTTGCCGCCCCAGAACTGCGGGAACGCCTTGTAGCGGATCACTGCGTCCTTTTGGTACTGCACCAGATAGAACGGTCCGGTGCCGATCGGCTCCTGGTCGATCTTCTCCGGCGTGCCCGCCTTCATCATTGCGTCGGCGTACTCCCTGGACTGCACGCCAGCGTATTCCATCGCGAGATTCGACAGGAACGGCGCCTCGGGCTTGTTGAGCGTGATGCGCACGGTGTAGTCGTCCACCTTCTGGATCGACTTGATGAGCTTCGCCATGCCCATGTCGTTGTAGTACGAATGGTTGGAGCTCGTCACCTTGAAGTACGGGTTATCCTCCTTGCCCTGGCGCTCGAGCATGAAGATGATGTCGTCTGCGTTCATGTCGCGTGAAGGCTTCCACGCGCGGTGGTTGTGCCACTTCACGCCTTTGCGCAGGGTGAACGTGTACGTGAGGCCGTCCGGCGAGATGTCCCACTTCTCGGCGAGGCCCGGCACGACTTTGGTCGTCCCGCGGTCGAAGTCGACGACGCGGCTGTAGATCTGGCTGTTGGCGTCGAACGACGTGCCGGTGGTGTTCACACCCGGGTAGAAGTTTTCGGGGCTACCCTCGGAACAGAACACGAGGGTCTTGGCCTGCGCACCGGCGGCGAGCAGCGCGATCGCCGCAAAGGTGGCAATACGGGCCGCGCGCGGGCGGAACGGGGCCGAATGGCGATTCATCATGGAGTCTCTCCTGGAAAATAGGCTAATGCAGCAGTGTACCGGGATCGGTGGCAGGTCCGGATCTTATAAAATTCTCCGCCAAATGACAGGCGACCATGCGGCCATCGAGCGGGCGGGCTTGCGGGCGCTCGCTGCGGCAACGGTCGATCGCATGCGGGCAGCGGGTGGAAAAGACGCACCCCGCGGGTGGATCGAGCGGCGACGGCAGCTCGCCTGTCAGCACGATACGCTGCTTATGCTCGCCGCCCAAGGCCGGCGTGGCTGCCAGCAGCGCCTGGGTATAGGGATGCAGCGGCTGCGCGAAGATGCGCTCCTTGGGTCCCTGCTCCATCACGAGGCCTAGGTACATGACCAGCACCTCGTGCGCAAGGTAGCGCACCACCGCGAGATCGTGCGAAATGAAGAGGTACGCGACGTTGAGGTCGCGCTGCAGGTCGGCCATGAGGTTCAGCACCTGCGCCTGCACGGACACGTCGAGCGCGGAGACGGGCTCGTCGGCGACCACTAGCGCGGGCTCAAGCATCAACGCACGCGCGATCGCGATGCGCTGTCGTTGGCCACCGGAGAACATGTGCGGATAGCGGGCGTAGTGCTCGGGACGCAATCCGACCTTCGCGAGCATGGTGCGCCCGCGCTCCGCGCGCGCCGTGGCGGACAGCGTGGTGTTGATCGCGAGCGGCCCCTCCAGGATCGCGCCGATCTTCTTGCGCGGGTTGAGCGATCCGTACGGGTTCTGGAACACCATCTGCACGGTCTTGCGCAAGGCGCGCTGCGCGCCCGGGCGCGCGTGCACCGCATCGCGCCCCCCGAGCTCGAGCTCGCCGGCCGAAGGCTTTTCGATCAGCGCGACCATGCGCGCGAGCGTGGACTTGCCGCACCCCGATTCGCCGACGACGGCGAGCGTGCGTCCGGCTTCCACCGAAAACGAGAGGCCGCCCACGGCGGTGAGGTGCGCGGGCTCGCGGAACCATCCGCGGCGCACCTCGTACACGCGGCGCAGACCGCGTGCGCTGACGACGGGCGCGCTGCCTTCCCTCATGACGTGACCACCGCGCCGGCGCGATCGCGGGCGATGGCTTCCTCGCGTCCGGGCTCGCCCAAGGGATAGTGGCAACGGACGCGCCCGTCCAGCCATTGCCGCAGGACCGGGCGCTCCTCGCACCTCGGCGTTGCGTAGGCGCAGCGCGGGGCGAAGAGGCATCCGGCGGGCCGGTCGTTGGGACCGGGCACTACGCCGGGGATCGTCGCGAGCCGCCCGCCACCCGCGTGCCGCTCGGGGAGCGATGCAAGCAGCGCCTCGGTGTAGGGATGCTGGGGCGCCGCAAAGAGCGTGTCGGCGGCGCGTTCCTCCAGCACCTGTCCCGCGTACATCACGGCAACCCGCCGCGCCATCTCCGAGACCACGCCCATGTTGTGCGTCACGAGCACGAGCGCCATGCCGAGGTCCTTTTGCAGGCCGCGCAGCAAATCCAGGATCTGCGCCTGCACTGTGACGTCGAGCGCGGTCGTCGGCTCGTCGGCGATGAGCAGCTTGGGATTGCAGGCGATCGCCATCGCGATCATGACGCGCTGGTTCATTCCGCCGGAGAGCTGATGAGGAAAGTCGGACAGGCGCGATTCCGCGGCCGGAATGCCGACCGAATCGAGCAGCGCGATCGATCGCTTGCGCGCCGCCTTGCGATCAAGGTTGAGGTGCAGGCGCAGCGTCTCCGCGAGCTGGAAACCGATCGTGAAGCACGGGTTCAGGCTCGTCGTCGGCTCCTGGAAGATCATAGCCACGTCGGCGCCGATAACCTTGCGGCGTGCGCGCTCGGACAAGTGCAGGAGATCGCGCCCCCCGAAGCGCAGCGTCCTGGCGCGCACCTGCCCGGGAAACGCCACGAGGCCCATCACCGCGAGCATCGTCACGCTCTTGCCCGAGCCCGACTCTCCCACGATACCGAGCACATCGCCTTCGTCGAGCGACAGCGAAACCCCCTCGACGGCGTGCAGCACGCCGCCTTGCGTCGGGAAGTCGACGTGCAGGTCTTCGATTTCGAGGAGCGGTTGGGCCATGTCAGTCGCGAAGGGCCGCCCCGAGCGACGGACTCCGCCCCCTCGGGGGGCAGCGACGCCGAACGCAAGTGAGGCGAGCGTGGGGGTCGTTCACGTCGCGAAGGGCCGCCCCGAGCGACGGACTCCGCCCCCTCGGGGGGCAGCGACGCCGAACGCAAGTGAGGCGAGCGTGGGGGTCGTTCACGTCGCGAAGGGCCGCCCCGAGCGACGGACTCCGCCCCCTCGGGGGGCAGCGACGCCGAACGCAAGTGAGGCGAGCGTGGGGGTCGTTCACGTCGCGAAGGGCCGCCCCGAGCGACGGACTCCGCCCCCTCGGGGGGCAGCGACGCCGAACGCAAGTCAGGCGAGCGTGGGGGTCGTTCACGTCGCGAAGGGCCGCCCCGAGCGACGGACTCCGCCCCCTCGGGGGGCAGCGACGCCGAACGCAAGTCAGGCGAGCGTGGGGGTCGTTCATCAGCGCTTGAGCTTCGGGTCCAGCGCGTCGCGCAAGCCGTCGCCAAAGAGATTGAAAGCAAGCACGGTGACGAGGATCGCGATGCCGGGGAACGTCACCACCCACCACGCGCGCAGCACGAACTCGCGCGCGTCCGCGAGCATCGTGCCCCATTCGGACGCCGGTGGCTGCGCACCCAAGCCCAGGAATCCGAGAGCGGCGGCGTCGAGAATGGCCGTCGATACGCCGAGCGACGCCTGGACGATGAGCGGCGCGGCGCAGTTGGGCAGCACTTCCCGCAGCATGAGGCGCGTGCGGCTCGCGCCGGTGCTGCGCGCCGCGGTCACGTAATCCTTGGATAATTCTCCGATCACCGCCGCGCGCGTGATGCGCACGTAGTGCGGCAGCACGACGACGGTGACGGCAAGCATCGCGTTCATGAGGCCGGGTCCCAGGATCGCAACGATCACGATGGCGAGCAGCAGGCTCGGGAGCGTGAGAATCACGTCCATGAGCCGCATGATCCCGATCTCGACGATCCCGCGGAAGAGTCCCGCGATGAGGCCAAGGGCGATCCCCACGACGATCGCCAGCGCGACCACCGCGATGCCGATGAACAGCGACAGGCGCGCGCCGTAGATGAGCCGAGAGAGGATGTCGCGTCCGATTGCGTCCGTGCCGAGCGGATAGGACCACGACCCGCCCGTCTGCCACGCAGGCGGCTTCAGGAACACGGCGTTGTTGGTAAGATCGGGCGCGTGCGGCGCGACGAACGGCGCGAACGCCGCCGTCAGCAAAATACAGACGATGAAGACCAGGCCCGCGACCGCGCCGTGATTCGCGCTGAAGTAGCCCCAAAACTCCCGCAGCGGGCCCGGTGGCGCGCGGACGACGACCGGGACGGCGACGACCTGCGCCACGGGGCTCATGCCGCCTTCCTGATGCGCGGATTGATCACGCCATACGTGACGTCGACAAGAAGGTTCACCGCCATCACGACGAGCCCGAGCAGCAGCACGCCGCCCTGCAGGACCGGGTAATCGCGGCGGCTGATGGCCTCGATGAGCCACTTTCCGACACCCGGCCACGAGAAGATCGTCTCGGTGAGGATGGCGCCGGTGAACAGCACGCCAACCTGCAGCCCGATGACGGTGACGACCGGGATCAGCGCATTGCGCAGCGCGTGCAGGGCGATCACGCGGATCGTGGAGAGGCCTTTAGCGCGGGCCGTGCGGATGTAATCCTCGCCGAGCACCTCGAGCATCGCCGAGCGCGTCATGCGCGCGATGATCGCGAGCGGCTGCGTGCCGAGCACGATCGTGGGCAGGATCAAATGCGACACGGCCGACTTGAACGCGCCCTTCTCGCCGGACAGCAGCGCGTCGATCGTGAGAAACCCGGTGACCGGCTCGATGAAGTACTGCACCGAGATGCGTCCCGAGACGGGCGTCCAGCCGAGCTGCACAGAGAAGAGGAGGATGAGGAGCAGCCCCCACCAGAAGATCGGCATGGAATAGCCGGTGAGCGACACGCCCATCACGCCGTGGTCGAAGATCGAATTTCGTCGGACCGCGGCGATGATGCCCGCCGGTATGCCGATGACGAGCGCAAAAATGATCGCGCACAGCGCGAGCTCGATCGTGGCCGGAAACAGCGCGCCGAATTCCGACAGCACCGGCGCCTGCGTGATCATCGACTTGCCAAGGTCGCCGTGCAGCACCCGCGAGATATAGATGCCGTACTGGACCATGATCGGCCGGTCGAGGCCATACTCCTTGCGCAGCATCTCGTGGCGCGCGGGATCGATACCGCGCTCACCGGCGAGCGTCTCGATCGGATCACCTGGAACCAGCCGGATCAGGAAGAATGCGAGCAGCGTCATTCCGATGAACGTGGGAATGACGAGGGACACCCGGGTCAGCAGGAAACGAAGCATTCGCACCACATCGGTAGGGCACGAGTATTAGATCACAACGACTGCGCGCGCGGCCTGCGTAGCGTAGAGGCAGATGCCCGCGGCGACGGAGACATTGAGGCTCTCCACGCTGCCGACCAGCGGAATGCCCACGATGCGGTCACAGGACTCGCGCGTCAGGCGGCGCAGACCCTGCCCTTCCGCGCCCAGCACCCACGCGACCGGGCCGCCAAGTTCAGCCGTGAACAGGCTCTCGCCGCCTGCATCGGCACCCAGGAGCCAGACGCCCCGCTCCTTCATTTCCCGCATCGCGCGGGACAGGTTGGTCACCGCAACCACCGGGACCGTATCGGCAGCCCCGCAGGCGGCCTTGGCCACCGTGGCGTTGACACCGACGGCGCGGTCCTTGGGCACGATCACCGCCTGCGCCCCGAAAGCATCCGCGCTGCGCAGGCAGGCACCCAGATTGTGGGGATCGGTCACTCCGTCAAGCACGAGTAGCAACAGCGGCGCTTCGCCCGGCTCGAGGACATCGTCCAGTGTGACGTGCGGTAATGCATCGTCGACGATTGCGACCACGCCCTGGTGCTGGCCGTGCCCGGCCAGCGCGTCCAGCCGCGCGCCATCGACCGGATGGACTGCCACGTTCGCCGCTTCGGCCCGCGCGACGAGATCGCGCAAGCGCGCATCCTGCCGTCCCGCGAGCACATAGAGGTCATGCACGGCATCCGCGCGCTGACGCAGGCGCGCGGTGATGGCGTGGAATCCGAACAGAGAACGGGTAGCGGGCATCGAACAGGATTGAAGGCAGGCGACGCTGGCCACTGGGGGCCGCATAACCGTGTGATAGTGTAACGCGCACGCTGCAGCTGCCGACGTCCCAAACGAATCGCGCTCCCGATGTTCGACGAAGATCTGCAACAATTGATTCGCGCCATTCTGGTTGTGGTCGGCGCGATCCTTCCCATCGTCAATCCGGTCGGAAGCGCGCCGATGTTCCTCGCCATGACCCACGGCGCCGACAGCAAGACGCGCAGCACGCTTGCCGGGCTGGTCGCTGTCAATTCGTTTGTGCTGCTCCTGGGGTCGCTGATCTTCGGCAATTTCGTCCTGCGGCTCTTCGGATTGTCGGTGCCCGTCGTGCAATTCGCCGGCGGCCTGGTCCTGTGCTCGCTTGGCTGGCGTCTGCTGACCGACGAGGCCCCTGCGACGGCGCCCGCGGCCGCGCCGCAGGATGTCAACGCGATCTCCCGCGCGTTCTATCCCCTTACGCTGCCGCTGACCGTCGATCCCGGCGCCATTTCCGTTGCGGTCACAATCGGCGCGAACCACGCTTCCAGCATCACCAGGATCCTGATCGCGATCCTGGGCGCAACCATCGGCGTCGCAGTCATATCAGCCACCGTCTGGCTGACCTATCGCTACGCCGAGCGTGTCGCGATCTGGCTCGGCCACTCGAGGTTGATGGTCGTGCTGCGGCTATCCGCGTTCATCGTGCTGTGCATCGGCGTGCAGATCGCTTGGAACGGTGTCAGGGCGCTGTATGCCGAGCTGCCCTCCGTCGCGACTTCGAACGTCATGCCTTCACCGAAGACCTTGCCGTGAACATCGATCTGCGGCACTTCGTCGAAGGCGTATTCCTCGTCTACGCGGCGCTGCTGCCCATCGTGAACCCGCTCGGCGCCGCGCCGGTGTTCCTCGCCATGACCCGCAATGCCGACGACGCGACCCGCACCGTGCTCGCGCGCAAGATCACCGTGAATTCGTTCGTGCTGCTGATGGCGTCGGTGCTGATCGGCACGTACGTGCTCGAATTCTTCGGGCTGTCGATTCCGATCGTGCAGCTGGGCGGAGGACTCGTTGTCTGCTCCGTCGCCTGGGATCTGCTGCGCGGCGCGGACGTCTCGCAGAAGTCGCGTACTGAGGGCCTGCAGGATGCCGAGGCGGTCGCCACCGAGGCTTTCTACCCGCTGACGCTTCCGCTGACCGTCGGACCGGGCTCGATCTCGGTCGCCATCACGATCGGCGCCAACCATCCGCAAACGGTGCGCACGTTCCTCACCGCGTCCGTGTCGTCGTTGCTGGGCGTCGTCCTCATCTGCCTGTCGGTCTATCTCTGCTACCGCTATGCGGAACGGCTGTCGAAGTTCCTGGGCGGCGCCGGCACGGCCGTCGTGGTTCGGCTGTCCGCGTTCATCCTGCTGTGCATCGGTGTGCAGATCATGTGGAACGGCCTCGACGCGCTGGTCGGAATCACTGTGCCACCGCACGTTCCCCGTCCGTAAACACCGATTGGCAGCAGGTGCCGTCCTCGACTATAATGCTGGGCTTCGTGAATCACGCGTCGGCATGTGGCCGAGGCGCATAAGAAACAAACGCCGGCGTAGCTCAGTTGGTAGAGCAGCGCATTCGTAATGCGAAGGTCGGGAGTTCGACTCTCTTCGCCGGCACCATACAATCAAAAACTCAGCAAACTCTCCTCGGTCCGACCCAGCAATTTTGCAACGGAATTAGCGACGCCTGTTTGTTAGTGGCGTAATTCGCCACCTCACACCGACTGGCCCGCGCGAACGGCGTCAGTAAACGCGCCTTTCCGGCGGTACACGACACCGGTGGACTTCCTCGCCGCCAGCCTAAGGTCCGGGGAGCGTCTTTCGCTCCCAGGGGGCTTGTCCCTACTCTTCATTGCGCGTCGCCCGTGCGATCTCGGCCGGATTAGCCCCGAGACGTTTGAGCGTGACTCAGTTTGAGGTTGCGGCCTGTTCGCGATTCCATGGGAAGTCCAGATTGTTGCAAGGCGACGGCATCGAGCGTCCTGTCGGAAAAAATTACAATCGTTGCGCGGAGATTTTGGACGATTCACCTAACCGACTGATAACGCGACCGTTATTCGTTCCGGCACACGGTTTGCTCAGTGGTTCAAAGCCGTTGTTTTCGAGATTGCCCTTATACGACACCGGAGCCCGATCATGCTGAATACTCTGCAACCACTGAATGCGTTTGCTGCAAATTTGGCAAAGCGGGTTGGTGTTGCGCCGGTGCTGCTTGCTGGAATGGCATCGCTTGCATTGAGCGGCCCGGCTGAGGCCATGTTCATCAACGATACATATGGTGCCGGTGTCAGTGTTGCGGCGCAAAACGCGTTCAAGTTTGCCAAGGCCGAATTCGAGAGCCTGTTCAGCGATGCGATCACGATCAATATCTCCGTGCAGGCCGGAACGACCGGTCTAGGCGGGAGTTCGACCGCACTGCAGTTCGCAACCCCAGCAACCTACGCCCAAGTGCGTACGCAATTGATCGCCGATCAGACGGCGCACTCGAGCGCCAACGGTGCGGTATCCATCGGCGCGGGCGGCAGCGTCAACACAACGACCGATCCAACCGGCGGCGGCCTTTTCTTGTATTCGACTGCGCAGGCCAAAGCCTTGGGCCAGCTCGCGGCCAATGATCCCGGGTTGGATGGCACGTTTACGTACAACTCCACGCTCGCCTATACCTTCGACCCCAACAATCGCGGCGTCGTTGGTGCTTTCGACTTTATTGGCGTGGCGGAACACGAGATTTCCGAAATCATGGGGCGCATTCCGGGACTGGGAGGCAACTTCTGCGGTGCGCAGAATTGTGGTCCCGACTACCTGATCTATGATCTCTTTCGCTATACAGGGAACAATGCTCGTGGTCTGACCAACGGCAACAACATCTATTTCTCCATCAATAATGGTGCAACAAACCTCCACGGCTACAACTTCCCCAACGGCAACGGCAGCGATCCACAGGACTGGGATGCATCCAATCCCTCGGACCCGTTCAACGCGTTTACCGGGACCAATCAGGCACATGCCATAACGGCGTACGACATTACCGCAATGGATGTCATCGGATATGACCTCCGCGCGTCGGTTGTTCCGGAACCCGCCACTCTCAGTTTGCTCGGTCTTGCGTTGGCCGGACTTGGCTTTTCGCGACGCAAAACCTAACTGACTCAGCACCAGCACAGGCCCCGCTGCGGCGGGGCTTGTTGCTTGTGGACGGCGACAACGTCGAGCGAATCAGCGTTGTCTGTTCGGAATGCGGCGCGGTCGGGCCGATGACTACGGCGGACGATCCGCCGGGACATGCCGAGCATTTGTGGAATTTGCGTTACGGGGCGAACTGAAGCGCAATGCGCGCGTCTGGCAGGTCTGCCATCACTCAGTTTGCCGCCTTAAATCGACACGGGCGTACTTTACCAGCGACTCGTTCCAATTTTCTGCTGAACGAAATCTACTGCTCGACCTCAAAACGCGGCCATGTTTCTCGGAGCCTATCGCTCAATTCATGTTGCCACATCTCGTAGCTTGTTTGTCGCTCATCGCTGCCGGGATATATGCCAGCGCATAGGTTGGGTGCGTGTCGTCTTGGCGCCGCGCAACCAACCGTCGCCAAGTGCGATCGCGTTGTCGCCAACCCCACGGCCACACGCCAAACGCTAAGCTAACGAACTCCGATTCAGATCCCGTCGCCACGGCTAGCAAAGTCCAGGTTGGCAAACCTCCGATTGCGCGCCGGTCTGCCGCGCAAACGGAGGCGGCCCGGTTCCCTAAGGGGAGCTTTCTGATCGACGGCTGACGACGTGGAGGCTACAGTGCTATCGTCGAAAATTTTTACAGTTTCGCGATACAATTCGAGCCGGGCTCCCGTAAGTATATGAAAAATCAAAACAAAAATGATAGCGCGATTCTTGCTTGACTGTCGCCGTCACAGCGTTCGCTACAGAGACGTTCATCAGGGACGTCACGAATCGTCAATTCGAAGGGAGACAGGCGTGAACAGAATGCAAAAATTTTGGACGGGGATGGCGGCCATTGCGCTCGTATGTGGAACGCTTTCGACCGCGCAGGCGACGCTGTTGATTGACGAAGGTTTCAATACGGTCCTGCCGGCGGGTTGGGCGAAGACCAACAACAGCGCGCCGCTCGGAACCACCGATTGGTTCCAGGGCAACGTCACGGTATTTTCGACGCAGGCCGGCCCGGCGGATTCCTACGCGGCGGCCAACTTCAACGCGGCGGCCAAGCCGGTGGCGACATCAGCGATTGGTTGTTCACACCGACGGTGACGCTGCACAACGGCGACATATTCAGCTTCTTCACCCGAACCGAAGCCAGCTCGGCAGTTCCCCGACCGTCTGCAGGTGCGCGTGTCGACCAACGGCGCAAGCACGAATGTGGGCGGGACGTCGGCCTCGGTAGGCGATTTCACGATCCTGCTCAACGACATCAATCCGACACTGTCGGTGGGAGGTTTCCCCGAGACCTGGACGCAGTTCAGCGCGGTTCTGTCCGGCGTCGGCGCGAGCACCTCAGGGCCGCATCGCCTTTCGCTACGTGGTGCCCGACACCAACTTAACAACGGCAACTACATCGGCATCGACACAGTTCGACTTTCCACCGTGCCCGAACCCTCGACGGTCGCCGTACTTGCGCTCGGGCTGGCGTTGCTGGGATGGCGCTTGCGCCGCGCCAACGCGCGGTAGATGATAGTTGCCCTGCGCGGTTCGTTGGAAATGCCGCGCAACGGTTCGATCCGGCACGAGGATCGATCCACCATGAAACCAGCCGGGGGGGTATCTGAATGGAAGACAGACTGAACGTTTGCGGCGCGCGCAACCAGAGCCCGCTGTATCTCGCGATGATCGTCGCCTTGTTTGCAGCCAGCGTCGCTGGCGCCGCGGACACGGCCCCGACGACATCCAATCAAAACGGCGTGATGACGTTTCCGAACGTGCGGGTTGTCAACGCGCCGCACCTCGCTACCACCGCGCCGGCAGCGCCGGCGCAGCGCGGCTTGCGGGCGTACATCGACCCTGCGACAGGCGCGTTGCGTCCGGCTTCGCCCGAAGAGCTGATGCTGGAGAGCCTGCAGGGACAATTCGCTGCCTATATGCTGCAACAGAATGCTCCGCCGACGGAATTCGTGACGCAAAGCGGCGCAATCGGCCTCATGCTCGATGAGTCGCAGATGGTTTTTTCCGTCGTACAAAAGCGCGAGGGCGGCGCATTGAACGAGTATTGCGTCGTTGGCCCCGAACTGGCAACGAAACTCTTGAATTTGAAGGCCCCCGCAAGCAAGAGCGCGGCAATGCAAGGAGAATTGAAATGATTGCCAGGTCTGCACATGCCGGGGTGGCGCTGAAATGCGCGCAGGTGGCCCTGGCCGTCGGTTTGGCGACGGCGACCGGCCACGCGTCGGCAGCGGCTACGATCATCATCAACAACATCAACGCCGCGGGCGTCGGCTTCAACGATGCGACGCCGGCTGCCCCGGTCGGCGGCAACACCGGTACGACGCTCGGCCAGCAGCGGCTGATCGCGTTTTCGTACGCCGCCAACCTCTGGGGTGCGACGCTGACCAGCGCTGTTCCGATCATCATCAATGCGCAGTTCTCGGCACTTTCATGTACGGCGACGAGCGCGACGCTGGGTTCCGCCGGTGCAACCAACATCTTCCGGGATTTCCCCAATGCCCCGAAGACCGGTACCTGGTATTCGCAAGCGCTGGCCAACAAGTTGGCAGGCGTCAGCATGGATTCCCCGAACGCTCCCGACATCAACGCCAACTTCAACGTCAATCTCGGCCAGCCAGGCTGTCTTACCGGCACGCCGTTCTATCTCGGGCTCGATGGCAATCAGGGCACGGCCATCAACTTCGTGGAGGTATTGCTGCACGAAATGGGCCACGGGATCGGCTTCCAGACCTTCACAAACGGAAGCACCGGCGCGCAGCAAGGCGGATTTCCGTCGATCTGGGACTGGTACCTGCTCGATACGGCGAACGGGCCTCACCTGGCAGCAGGCGACCGCGGCGCAGCGCGCGGCGTCGGCCATCAGCACCGAACAAGCTGGTATGGAGCGGCCCGATTGTCACGGCTGCGGTGCCGCAGGTTCTCGTGCTGGGCACTCCGCTGCTTGCAGGTGTCCTCACCGGCGAGCGTCGCGGGAAATTATGAAGTTGGAACCGCCTCGTTCGGCCCGGCGCTGAGCAGTCCCGGCTTGACGAAACAGGTGATGCCGGTCATTACCCAGATCGCGGCCAATGGCAATGGTTGCGATCCGTTCAACGCGGTGAACACCGCCGCAGTGGCTGGCAGGATCGCGCTGATCGATCGTGGTGTTTGCGGGTTTACTGTAAAGGTCAAGAACGCGCAGAACGCCGGAGCAGTGGGTGTAATCATCGCCGACAACGCTGCGGGCTCGCCGCCAGCGGGACTTGGCGGTGCCGACCCGACCATCACCATTCCGTCGGTGCGTATCACGTTGCCGGATGGCAATGCGCTAAAGGCCGCGCTGGCAACGCGCTCGCGCACGGCCTCTGCTGTGGTGGCCACGCTTGGCGTCAATCTGAGCTTACGTGCGGGCGCCAACGCGGCAGGCCAAATCAAGATGTACGCGCCGATCCCGTTTGCCGGTGGATCTTCCGTGTCGCACTATGACGTCAGCGCACTGCCCAACCAGCTGATGGAACCGGCAATCAATGCCGACCTGACGCAATCGGTCATGCCGCCGCAGGACCTGACGTTTCAGGTTGCTGCAGGATATCGGTTGGTAGCACCGTCGATGCAGCAGTAGTGAATGGGGCCCGGAAAAATCCGGGCCTCGTTTTTATTGAGCGAGGTGCGGTGCACAGCACATGTGGAATCGGGCCAGCGCATCGATCTCCCTGATCCGTAATCCCACCATGGACAAGGTCCAGGTAGCGCAGATTGGCGGCCAGCGCGTGCTGCTGCTTGATTCAATCACCTGGGTGGACGCGGACGCCGCCGGACATGTCGTGGTCAGCGGCTCGCATGGCGGTCGAAGCGCCGGTACATATGCCGTTCTGTTCCCGCTGGCGCTTTGTTGTCTGAACGACGCCGGCGTCGGCAAGGATCGCGCCGGCATCGCGGCGCTCGCCATGTTGGATGAACATGACATCCCCGGCGTCGCCTACAGCCACAATTCCGCGCGCATCGGCGAGGCCGGCGACGCCTGGGAACACGGGATCGTGTCGCACGTCAACTCTTCCGCGGCCGCGCTGGGCTTCGTTGTCGGGCTGAAACTGCGCGCCGCGATCGAGCAGGCGTTTGCAGCGCGACGTTAGCGGACTGAGTCCGATGTTTCGAAAATGGATTCGCGGGCGGTCAACGCGGCGCCGCGGTCTTCCACGAACTACTCCCGCATCCGCGCGGCCATCTGCCAGGCCGCGGGACTGCGGGCGTCGGACTTGCTGTGGTTCGAAGGTCGTTCAGCGCTGGGCGAGCTGGCGTTTTCTGGCTACGCCGAGTCCCGCCAAGGCAATTCCGAAAAGAACAAGTGTGGCAGGTTCCGGCACCACCGCCGCTTGCAGGTTCCAGCCAATCACGTCGAATGCGCGGATGTCATTGGCCGAAATCTGCAGTAACTCGCCAAGGGAAGCCGTCGGATCCATGATGCCAATGCCCAGATTGTCTTTCCAGTGGCTGGCCTGCCGTCCGTCGCCGAAATTCAGACCGGTCGAGAACAGCGGCCCGACAGTCGCCCCGCCATCGAGCGAAAAGTACTTGTCTCGGGTGTCCGCCGTCCAGTCCGTGACGCCTTGCGCGGTACTCGCCGCTGAATAACGGAACATATCCAAGCCCGACACGTACGTGAATTGGTTGTCCGAAAACGGCCCGTTGAACGGCGGCGAGTTGCCGTCGAGGACATCGACGCCGCTGATAAAGCCGAGCGCATGGCCGATTTCATGGGCGGCGATACCGATGAAGTCGTACGCGTTGGCGTCGATGCCATTGGTCGGATCGAAATCGAAATTGAAGAGGGTGCTGAATCGAACCACGGCGTCGCACGGGCCGATGCAATTGTTTACCGTCGCACCGGAGAATGTCGCAAGGCCAAGCGCCTTGGCTTCGGCGTTGGAGATGTGAATCGTTGAGGTGTTGGCGCCGGTATTATCGAGATACGGCGTTGCGCTTCCCGAACCATTGGGATTGTTCGACGTCCGATTGATGAGCACGCCGAAGTTGCTGCCCGCCGCGAGGTGCGCGACGGCCGTGGCATCATTGGCTGACGTGGCGTCGGCGGCCATCGCTGCCCTGAACGCGCTGTATGTGTAATCGGTCTGCGCTGAACCGGTCGAGCCGAGGATGCCCGTGCCCAATGGTACGAAGCCCACCGTCAGGTTGATGGTGACGTTGTCGGTGAATATCGACGACCAGCGGGCAGCCGCCGCCTGAAATCCCGCCTGAGCTTGCGCTGACGTGCCCGCAATATACTGAAAATTGAACGTGGGATTCGCAATGGCCGTCCCGGCGGCAAGCGATAGTGCCAATACCGCAATAGATCGACGCATGACTGTTCCCCCTGAACAAAAATTGAGTTACCGGAAACAGTCGGCGCACTTGTCGCTGTTCCCACGCACCGTTCATGAGCAAATATCGCGCCGATCCATGAAATCAATGAGTTGCGCCCACACTTGGTCGGAAACGTAAAATTACCTGACACCCTGCCCCTCGCGACAGACCGTAGCCGCTGGCACCCAACGGGCCCCTGCGTGCCGCGGTCATCGCCATAGTCCGGAGCGCCTGCGCCAAGACAGACGTCAAGCGCGTTAATCGAAATGCGGATGCGACCGTCTTATTGACCGAAATCACAAAGTGGGCTGTCTCGCCGAGGCAGAATGCCCCCACGATGATGCCAGTTCCGGAAGAAAGGCCTCAGGCCGCCGCCACACGACGCGTGCACGACACGGGCCGCCATCCGCGTCTCGCGCGCGAGCTCGCGACGCTGTCCGCGATGATCAAGATCCATTGCCGCGAACTGCACGGTGCCGACGCGACGCTGTGCGAGAACTGCGCGGCACTGCTGGTCTACGCGACGCGCAGGCTCGATCGCTGTGTCTTCGGAAACGACAAGCCGACCTGCGCGAATTGCACGGTGCACTGCTACAGCGTCGCAATGCGCAAGGAGGTGCGCTCAGTGATGCGTTATGCGGGTCCCCGCATGGTCTGGCGCCATCCGGTGCTCGCGGTCCGTCACCTGCTGGACGGCCGCCGCCCTGCGCCTTCGTTGCCAACGCGTCCGCAATAGCAGCAATTGCACGTTTCGGCTTGCGCGTGCGGCAACGTGTCGATGCCGCCGTCCCGTCAGACCTGCGCCACTGCGCGCCGGATCCACTGAGCAGTAAGCTTCTCCTGCAGCGCGTTCTGCTGCAAGCGTAGGTCCAGACCGGGAAAGTCGACGAGATCGAGCGGCTGATCCTGGTTGAAGCAGGAAAACACGTAGGCCACCTTGCCGGTCACGGGGTCGTGCTGCGGCTGCAGACACTGCGCGCAGATTTCCTTCAGCATGCATTGCATCGGCGAGTTGATCGACCCGATGGCGCGATGATCCGGCTTGAGATACGGCGCAAGCACGGTATGGCGCGCGGCGCCGACCGCCGCCATCATCTTGTCCGAACCGATGGCGATGATACGGTCGCACGCGCCGAAATGGATCGCCTGCGTGCCGATCTCGCCTGAAGCATAGGCGCGCATCGCCTGCACGATGTTGCCGACAAACGCGCGGTCTTGCGATCGCTGTGCGGAAAATCCCGGCGCCTCGTCGCAGCACCACACGACGACATCCGCCGCGGCCTCGATCTCTGAAACTTTGTAGCGGTCCTGCATTTTCTTGTAACCGGCGAAGTACAGCACCTTCGACCCCGCGTTGCGAAACGCCTGCCCGATCGAGAACAGCACCGCGTTGCCGAGGCCGCCTCCCGCGAGCACGACGGTTTCGCCGGGCTCGATTTCCGTGGGTGCGCCGGTCGGCCCCATCAGCACGACGGGCTCCCCTGGACGCAACTGCGCGCAAAGGTCGGACGAGCCACCCATCTCCAGGACGATGGTCGACACCAGTCCCTGCTCGCGGTCGACCCAGGCGCCTGTTAGCGCCAGGCCTTCCATCACCAACCGCGTGCCATCACGTTGGGCTGCCAGTGATTCGTAATTCTGCAGCCGATAAAACTGCCCTGGCTGAAATCGCTCCGCCGCCGCCGGCGCGCGCACCACCACTTCGACAATCGTGGGCGTCAGCCGCTCGACCCGCACCACCGACGCGCGCAGCGATCGATCGAGGCGCGCAAAGAATTCGGCGTCGCTCAAGGAGGATGCCGGCGCGACCTTCGCGAGCATGCGCGACACGATGGGATAGCCCTGTTTGGCGCTCGCCATCGCCTTGACGACGTTGCCGGAAAACGACGGGTGCAGGTCGCCGAAGAAGCTCGTCGCGCGACCGTCGGGCAGAATATCCGTCAGGACCGCGGGATGCTCGGGCTTGGCCAGACCGCGGATAAGCTTCGCGGGCTTTCCCACTTCGTCCAGCAGACGGAAGTACTTGCCATCCAGATGGAAATGCGCGGCGTCCTCGCGCACCAGCACGGTGTTGGGCTGGGTGCCTGCCGCAATCAGAATCGTATGGGCGGGCAGGACGGCATGTCCGGCCTCGTGCCACACGCCGTCGCCATCGTTGTGCTGCAGCGAAACCTTGAGGCCCGTGGCCGCGCCATCGGCATCGACTTCGATGGCCAGCGGCGTCAGGCCTTCGGCAAAATAAATCCCCTCCTCCAGCGCCTTCTCGATCTCTTCGTGGTTCAGCGTGTACGAGGGGCTGTCGATCAGGCGTCGGCGATAAGCCACCGTCACCCCGCCCCACCTTTGCAACAGCTCGGCGATGCGGACAGGGCGGCCATCGCGCTGCGCGTCGGCGCGCTCCGCGCGAATCGCGCGCGCATGCGCAAGGAATTCCTGCGCGATGACGCGATCCCGCCGTGTCCAGTCGGCCTCCACCGCCGCGGAGCCGCCAGCGGCCGACAGCGCTTCATACCGCGACAGGAATTTCTCGACCTGGACCGGGTAATAGGCGAGCGACTCGGTGGCGGTGTCGATCGCCGTCAGTCCACCGCCGACCACGACTACCGGCAGCCTGACCTGCATGTTCGCAATCGAATCCTTCTTCGCCGCGCCGGTCAGCTGCAATGCCATCAGGAAATCCGACGCGGTACGCACGCCGTTGGCCAGGCCATTGGGCAAGTCCAGCACCGTCGGCTTCCCCGCGCCGGTGGCCAGGGCGATGTGGTCGAAGCCCATGGCAAATGCGCCGGAATCGTCAAGCGTGCCGCCGAAGCGCACGCCACCATACAAAGCGAAGCGGTCGCGCCGCTCCAGCAGCAGCCGGATCATCTTGAGGAAGTTCTTGTCCCAGCGGACGGTGATTCCGTATTCCGCCACACCGCCGAAGCCGGCCATCACGCGGTCGTCGAGCGGCTCGATCAGCGTCGCGATGTCGCGTATCGGCGAGAACGGCACGCGCTCGCCGGCGATGGTGATCCCTGACAGCGCCGGAGAGAGCGGTTCGATCTTGAGTCCGTCGATTGCGATTACCGTGTGTCCGTCGTTGACCAGGTGGTGGGCCAGCGTGAATCCGGCGGGACCCATGCCGACGATCAGCACGCGCTTTCCGGTGCGCGCGAGCGGAACGGGGCGGCGCAGGTTGAGCGGATTCCAGCGGGTCAGCAGCGAGTAGATTTCAAAGCCCCACGGCAACGCCAGCACGTCCTTCAGCACGCGCGTTTCCGATTGCGGGATGTCGACCGGGTCCTGCTTCTGGTAGATGCAGGATTTCATGCAGTCGTTGCAGATCCGGTGGCCCGTCGCCGCAACCATCGGATTGTCGATGCACATCATCGCCAGCGCGCCCAGCGGCCAGCCTTCGGCGCGCAGCTTGTTGAACTCGGAGATGCGCTCCTCCAGCGGACAACCCGCAAGCGTCACATTGAAGGGAGACTTCCTGAACGGGACGTCGCCATCGACCGGCTTCTTTTCCGGGAGGCCATGCGCGCAGGAATCCTTGCCCTGCTCGTGGCACCAGATGCAGTAGTGCGCCTGATCGAGCCCGCCGACCAGGTCCGTCCCGGCATCGGTCAGCGCGAAGCCTTCGCGCCGGCGCAGCGCGTGATCCGTCGGCAGCTTCCACGCCATGACGCCGTTGCTGGAAACCGCCTGTAGCGGAACCAGTTTCATATAGTCGAGCTTGCGCGGCGCGCGAAACAACACGCCGCCCTTGCTGGCGGCGCGTCCCGCAGGCGTGTGGAGCGACCATGCCGCGTAGCGGGCGGCCAGCTGGAGATCGTCAGCGTGAACCGGTTCATCCTGCATCCACCCCGTCACTGCCTTGGCGAACGCGAGTTCCCCGGCGGGCCCGACGAGTCGCGCGTCGAGTCGTTCCTCCAGCGCGGCTCGCAGCGCCGGTCCATCGAAAGTCGCGGCCTCGTCGGACTTGTGGGCGTTGGCTGCCTTGCGCTGGACGAACTGGCGCTTGACGGCGAACAGCGGCGCCAGCTCATGGTGCGTCGCCTCGAGCGCCTGGACCTCCGGTGCGATCCCGAACAATTGCGCGAGAAAATCCTCCAGATGCGGAGCCAGAGCGATCAGCAGCGACGCTTCCGCCTTCGAGTCCAGCGTATCCGGAGCGAGACGCGCTGCGCCGAACTGATCGCACAGCGCCGCGTCCGCCGTACGCATGTGATCGACGAACATACGGTCGATGCGGCTGGCGCCTTCGTCCGTGTACAGGTCGTCGAACCGGAGTCCGTGTGCAAGCGTGATCATGGGTAATTCGGGAGGCCCGGACTAGTCAGGGGGCAAGGCAGAGCGCAAAAGCCCTCTATTTTACCCGTTCCGGGTTGCCCGCCAGTCTATGCACGTCACATATGCATAGACCCGTTTGGACGCGGTTATCATTCCGGGGAGTGTCCGGACTTGCCAGCCGGCGACGAACTGCCTAACGTGTGGTCAACCCGTGCAGCCCCCGGCGCGTTCATGGCACCCCAACCACTGCGTTACGTATCGGAGAACCGCATGACCGTGTACCGCCATATCGTGGTTGCCGCCGTCGCTTTGCTGGTGGCAGCACCGTCGTTTGCGCAAGCCATCAAACTCGGCGAGTTGAACAGCTACAAGGTCTTTCCCGCGTTTCTGGAGCCGTACAAGAAGGGGATGGAACTTGCGCTGGCTGAAGTAAATGCCGCCGGCGGCGTGCTCGGCCGCCCGCTGGAAATCGTGTCGCGTGACGACAATGGCACGCCGGGCGACGCAGTCCGCGTGGCCGAAGAGCTGACCTCCCGCGAAAAGGTGGCCATGCTGATCGGCACGTTCCCGTCGAACGTGGGCCTGGCCGTCGCCGATTTCGCCAAGCAGCGCAAGATTCCGTTTCTCGCCGCCGAACCGCTGACCGACAAGATCGTCTGGGAAAGCGGCAACAAGTACACATTCCGTCTGCGTGCTTCGACGTTCATGCAGACGGCCATGCTCGTGCCCGAAGCCGCCAAGCTCGGCAAGAAGCGCTGGGCGATCATCTACCCCAACTACGAGTATGGGCAATCGGCCACCGCGGCTTTCAAGAAGCAGCTGAATGTCCAGCAAAGCGGTGGACTGGAGTTCATCGAGGTCGCGGTGCCGTTGGGCAAGATCGATGCCGGCCCCGTGGTGCAGGCGATGATCGATGCGCAGCCGGACGCCATCTTTTCCTCGCTGTTCGGCGCTGACCTGGCGAAATTCGTGCGCGAGGGCGAATTGCGCGGCCTGTTCAAGAATCGGCCGGTATTCAACCTGCTCGGAGGCGAACCGGAATATCTCGACCCGTTGAAGGATGAAGCGCCCGTAGGCTGGTACGTCACCGGCTATCCGTGGTACACGATCGACACGGCGGAACACAAGCGCTTCCGCGACGTCTACCAAGCCAAATTCAATGACTATCCGCGTTTGGGTTCGGTGGTCGGGTACAGCACGGTCATAGCGGCGGCGGCGGCCATCAGGAAGGCCGGATCGACGGACCCGGAAAAACTCGTCGCGGCCATGAAGGGCCTGAACTTTTCGACCCCGTTTGGTCCGGTGACGTTTCGCGCCGTGGACCACCAGTCGACCATGGGCGCATTCGTCGGCCGCACGGCGGTCAAGGACGGCAAGGGCGTGATGGTCGACTGGCGTTATGCCAACGGCAAGGACTACCAGCCCAGCGACGACGATGTGCGGCGGATGCGTCCCGCAGATTGATATGAACCGCTAGAATTCGGGCAGCGCCGACGCATCCCGCCGTTGGCGCTGCCCAAGCTTGTCCTTCGCGTCCTTCCTCCTTCAGTTCCTCAACGGCCTGGCTTCCGCCTCGGCGCTGTTTCTGGTCGCGGCCGGCCTGACGCTGATCTTCGGCGTCACGCGCGTGGTCAATTTCGCGCACGGCTCGCTGTTCATGTTGGGCGCCTATTGCGCGTACACATTCGGAAATGCGATCTCCAGCGTAGCAGGTCGTGGGCCGCTGGCGTTCTGGCTCGGCCTGCTAGGCGCGGCGCTAGCCGTGGCGATGATCGGCGCGCTGCTCGAAATCCTGCTGCTGAAACGACTGTACGACGCGCCCGAGCTCATGCAGCTGACGGCCACCTTTGCCGTCGTTCTCGTCATTCGTGACGCGGCACTCGCCCTATGGGGTGCCGAAGACCTGCTTGGCCCGCGCGCGTCCGGCATGGCGGGAACCGTCGAGTTGTTCGGCCGGGCGATTCCGCAATACGACCTGTTCCTGATCGTCGCAGGCCCCGTGGTGCTGGTTGCATTGACGTTGCTTGTGACCCGCACGCGGTTCGGCATGCTGATCCGCGCGGCGGCGGAGAACCGCGCGCTCACTTCTGCACTCGGCGTCGACCAGGCCCGCCTGTTCACGGTCGTCTTTGCGCTGGGCGCGTTCCTGGCCGGATTGGCCGGCGCGCTGCAAATTCCGCGCGAACCGGCCAACCTGGGCATGGATTTGTCGATCATCGCCGACGCGTTTGTCGTCACCGTAGTCGGGGGACTGGGATCGATTCCCGGCGCGTTCCTGGCGGCGGCGCTGATCGGCGTGACCAAGACGTTCTGCATCGCTGTGGGTGACGTCGACGTCTTCGGCATGACCTTCGCGTTTCCGAAACTCACGCTCGTCGTCGAGTTCGTCATCATGGCCATCGTGCTGGCGCTGAAACCGCAAGGCCTACTCGGGGTTCCGCCGCCGGTGCCGGTGACGACGCCGCTCCCCGAACAGCGCGCACTGGTGGTGGCGCCCGGCCGGCGTGCAGCACTTGTCGCCGCATTCGTGTTGCTCTGCCTGGCCGCATTACCTTTCGTGCGCGACGAATACGCAGCCGTTCTGGCAGCCGACATCGCGATCGCGGCGCTGTTCGCGGCAAGCCTGCAGTTCCTGCTGGCGACCGGCGGGATGACGTCGTTTGGCCACGCCGCGTATTTTGGCGTCGGCGCGTATGGAGCCGCACTTGCGGTTCGATCCGGCTGGCCAATGATGGTGGCGATCGCGATTGCGCCGCTGATATCGGGAATCGCTGCCGTCGTCTTCGGCTGGTTCTGCGTGCGGCTGGCCGGCGTCTACCTCGCCATGCTGACGCTCGCGTTTGCGCAAATCGTCTGGTCGATAGCGTTCCAGTGGGAAAGCGTCACCGGCGGCTCGAACGGCCTCGTCGGCATCTGGCCTTCGTCCTGGCTCGCCAATCGCACCACGTTCTATTTCTTTGCGCTGGCGGTCGTCGCCACGTCTGCGTTCCTCCTCGTCCGCATCACGCACTCGCCATTCGGCATGGCGCTCCGAGGGGTCCGCGACTCGCCCCTGCGCGCCGCCGCGCTCGGGATCGACGTAGCGCGCGTGCGCTGGCGGGCGTTTGCGCTGGCCGGAGCGTTCGCGGGAGTGGCCGGCGCCCTGTTCGCATTCTCGAAGGGCAGCATTTCCCCGGAGTCGCTGGCTATCCCGCGTTCCGTCGACGCCATTGTCATGGTGCTTCTGGGAGGTCTCAACGCGTTGTTCGGGCCGCTGCTCGGTGCCGCCGCATTCACGTGGCTGGCGGATACGCTGGCCCGCGTCACCGAATACTGGCGCTCGCTGCTCGGGCTGCTAATCCTGGCCATTGTGCTGGTCTTTCCGTCGGGCATCGGCGGCGCGGCCCATCGGTTGCGGCAAATGGCAGCTCGCCGATGAACTCATCCATCCTTCAGGTAACCGACCTTGCCAAGGCCTTCGATGGCGTGCAAGCCGTCGATGGAGTGACGTTCGAAGTTGCAGCCGGAGAACTGGTCGCGCTGATCGGACCCAACGGTGCCGGCAAGACTACGTGTTTCAATCTGGTCAACGGTCAGCTCAAACCGGATGCCGGCGAAATCGTGCTCGCCGGCCAGCACATCGAAGGGGGATCTCCCCAAGCCATTGCCGCGCGCGGCGTCGGACGAACGTTTCAGGTGGCGGCCACGTTTGCCTCGATGACGGTACGCGAAAACGTCGTGCTTGCGCTTCTCGCCCATGCCGGGAAGCACGGCGCGATGTTTTCCGGAACTCCGACGGAATTCGACGAACAGGCAAACGCGTTGCTGGCACGTGTGGGATGTCTCGAACTCGCGGATACCCACTGCGCAACGCTTGCATACGGCAACGCCAAGCGCGTCGAACTGGCGCTGGCGCTTGCCGGCGAACCCAAGCTGCTGCTGATGGACGAACCCACGGCAGGCATGGCGCAGAATTCGCGCGGCAAGCTGATGCGCCTGGCGTCGGCCCTCACCAAGAGCGACCGCATCGCGGTGGTTTTCACCGAGCACGACATGGACGTAGTGTTCGGATTCGCGGATCGTGTGATCGTGCTCGACCGCGGCCGAATCATCGCGCAAGGCATGCCGGACGTGATTCGCGCCGATCCGCGCGTGCAGGCCGTCTATCTCGGCGAGGAAGCCTAAGCAACGTCTGACGCAACCGCGTGGGGCTTGGTCAGCGGCTCGCTAACGACCAAGGCGCGCGAAGCCTTCCGTGAGATCCGCGATCAGATCGTCCGGATCCTCGAGGCCGATGTATAGGCGCAGCGACGGCCCGCCCACTTCCCAGCGCGACGCCGTGCGCACGCGTTCCGGGTAGATGGGAATCATCAGGCTTTCATAGCCACCCCAACTCCAGCCCATGCCGAAGAGGCGCATGCCGTCCAGCATGGCATCGATGCGCTCCTTGGCTACCGGATGGAGGACGATCCCGAACAGTGACGTGGCCCCCGCGAAATCGCGCTTCCATAATTCGTGGCCCCGCGAGCCGGCCAACGCGGGATGGATGACCTCCGTGACCTCCGGCCGCGTGCGCAGCCACTCGGCCACCCTGATGCCGCTGGCCTGATGGCGTGCAAGGCGGATCGCCAGCGTACGCAAACCGCGCAAGCCAAGGAAACAGTCGTCGCTGGATGCGGTGATGCCCATGTCGGTCCACAGTCGATGCAGCGCCGGAAACGTGGCGGCGCTGCAGACGATGAGTCCCAGCAGAACGTCGGAATGGCCGCCGATGTATTTGGTCGCCGCGTGCACGGACACATCGACACCGAAGTCGAATGCACGGAAGTAAAGCGGGGTCGCCCAAGAGTTGTCCATGATGACCAGCGCATTGCGGGCATGAGCAACATTGGCAATGGCCGGGACGTCCTGGACATCGAACGTCAGCGACCCGGGCGACTCGACGAACACGATCCGCGTATTGGGACGGAATTCGCGGGCAATGTCGGCGCCCAGCAGCGGGTCGTAGTAGCTTACCTCGACCCCCAGACGCTTCATGTGCAATTCGCAAAACCGGCGGGTAGGACCGTAGACCGAGTCGGTAACCAGGATGTGGTCGCCCGGCTTCGCCAGCGCCAGCAAGGGTAGCGTCGTCGCGGTCAATCCCGAAGGCACGGCCAGTGCCGCATGCCCGCCTTCCAGCGTCGCGATGGCAGCCTGCAGGTCGGTAACGGTCGGCAGGCCGTGCAATCCGTAGCCGATTCCGTCGTAATCGCCGCGCACCGCGGCATCCAGATCCGCCACGGTCGGAAACAGCATCGTCGTCGCCCGAAAGATGGGCGTGTTCACCGCGCCCAGGAACTTTCGCGGCGTTCGTCCGAGATGGCCGACTTGCGTGGCCTTGTTGCGCGGCTGGTCGCTCATGACTGCTCCGGTGCGTCGATGGCAAGGCCGTCGCGGATGTGCGCGACCTGAGTTGGAACTGCTTCGCGAATGTCGACGACCAACGCGCCCTCGGGCTCTTCGAGCGCGGCGAACTGCGACGGCAGCAACGACGCCGGCATGAAGCGGTGAGCGCGGGCAGCAAGACGCGCCGCAATGGTCTCGAAATCGCCCTTCATGTAGACAATGCGGACGTCGCCAGCGCGTTGCAACCGGTCGCGGTGCACCTTTTTCAATGCCGAGCATGCAAAGACGCCATTCTCGCCGCGCTCCAGAATCCTTTCCATTGCCTCGCCGATCCGGTCGATCCATGGCCAGCGATCGGCATCGGTCAGCGGCTGACCGGCGGCCATCTTCGCCACGTTCGCCTCGGGATGCAGATCGTCGCCATCGAAAAACGGCCAACCCGATGCCTGAGCCAGCGCCTGCCCGGTCGTGGTCTTGCCGGAACCGCTGACACCCATCAACAGGACGATCACCTCGCGACCCTGCTGCGCCGCGGGCCCGAAGGTCCGCACGATACGACCCTGCCGCATTTCATGATGCCGCTTTCGAAGAATATGGGTTCAGGCCGCGATGCTACCCAATCACGCCACCGGACGCCATCGACGTCACCGTATTGAGGCCTTCGCAGCTCGTTGCGATGCGGCTATCGCGGCGCCCACGAGCAATACCGCGCCAAGGCACGTACGCACGTCGGGGATCTCGCGCAGCAACAACGCCGCCAGCGCGATCCCGTAAACCGATTCCAGGCCCGTGACCACGCTTGCCGTGTGCGCAGAGAGCCGCGACAGGCTCGCGATGAACAGCGTATGGGCGAGCGCGGTGCAGACTGCACCCAGCAACAGGATAAGGCCCAGCGTCGCCGGCGTAAGGAGGATGGACTGCACGTCCGGGCGGAAAACCAGGGGCGCGAGGCACAGCGCCGCGAACGCGTTTTGCCACAGCGCCACCGCGAGGGGCCGGCGACTGGCACCCAATGCGCGATTGCGCACGGTCAGCCACGCGAATGTGAATCCGGACAGCACGCCCCAGGCGAGACCCTGCACCGTGCGGTCAGCCACATTGAATGCGGGGACAAGCATGCCGAGGCCCGCGACGACCAGTACGGCGGTGGCCACTTCCGGCGCCTTCCAGCGTCTTCCGAGCAACAATCGCTCGAGCATGATCACGAACAACGGGAACGCCGCGAAGCCCAGAAGGCCAATCGCCACGGTGGACACCTGTATCGCCGCGAAAAACGCCACCCAATGCACTGCGAGTATCAGACCGTTTCCGGCAAGTGCGGAGCTTGGTCCGCCGCGTTCGGCGGGCCGCCAGAACACTACGAGCGCCAGGACTCCTGCGGCGACCACGGTCCGCCCGAACACGATGGCCACCGGGTCCCACGCCAGCCACTTGCCGAACAGTCCCGCGAAGCCGAACAGGGCAACGGCTGCGTGGAGCGCGGCAAGGGATGCGCGGGAAGTCATTTGGCGAGGCGGCGGACCGTCGGGGCTGGCGTCATGATGCCATCTCGCGGCGGCGCGGCACGGCCCATGGATTACTGGTCAGGCTGCTAGAATCGCTGCCAGCCACGCGCGCCCGCGGCACACCAAAACAACAGGAGCAGCCCATGCCCACGCCGGTCACGCCCGCCAAGGTCATCGACGCCGTTCGCAAGTCTCCCGGTAACCGCGTCAAGGTCGCCTGTTCGGACATCGACGGGATCCTGCGCGGGAAATACATGCACAAGGACAAGTTCGTCTCCTCCGTCGAAGGCGGATTCGGATTCTGCGACGTGGTGTTCGGCTGGGATTCGCAGGACGTCTGCTACGACAACACCAAGCTCGTCGGCTGGCACAAGGGCTATCCCGATGTGCTCGCCCGGCTCGACCTCGGGACTTTTCGTCACGTGCCGTGGGACGACAACGTTCCCTTTTTCCTGGGCGAGTTCGTGTGGCAGAAGGACGGCAAGGAGGCGCCCTTCCCGCTCTGTCCGCGGCAGGTGTTGAAGCGCGTGCTGCGGCGCGCGGAAAAACTGGGCTTCACGCCGATGTGCGGCATGGAATTCGAGTGGTTCAACTTTTCCGAGACGCCGCAGTCGTGGGCCGAGAAAAAGGGCGTCGCACCGGACCCGATCACCTCCGGCATGTTCGGCTATTCGCTGTTGCGTGCCAATGCGGCGCAGCCCTTTTTCGAAGCGTTGTTCAATGAAATGAGCGCGTTCGGCGTGCCGATCGAAGGCCTGCACACGGAAACGGGCCCGGGCGTGTACGAGGCGGCCATCCTGTTCTCGGAAGCGCTGGAGCAGGCGGACCGGGCGATCCTGTTCAAGACAGGTGCGAAAGAAATCGCGTCGCACTTCGACATCATGCCGAGCTTCATGGCGAAATGGAACCAGCATTACCCCGGCTGCTCCGGCCACATTCACCAGTCGCTGTCCGACGGCAAGACCAACCGCTTCTACGATCCCAAGGGAAAACACGGGATGAGCAAGCTGTTCGAGAGCTATCTCGCCGGGCAGGTTGCGGTGCTGATGGAATTCGCGCCGATGTTCTGGCCGACGATCAACAGCTACAAGCGGCTGGTCGATGGCTTCTGGGCGCCGGTCAAGCCGACCTGGGGTGTCGACAATCGCACGGCCAGTTTTCGCGTGATTCCCGGATCGCCCAAATCCACGCGTCTCGAGACGCGCTGCCCCGGCGCCGACATCAACCCGTACCTCGCGATGGCCGCCGTGATCGCTGCCGGCATTCATGGCGTCGAGAAGGGGTTGAAACTCAATGCCAAGCCGATCACCGGGACCAACCAGGGCGCGGAGAACGTACCACGTGCGCCTCGCACATTGATCGAGACTACGCGAATCTTCGAGAAGTCCGACATCGCGCGCGACTGGCTCGGGGACGACTTCGTCGATCATTTCGCCGCAACGCGCGAATGGGAGTGGCGGCAGTGGCTGGACGGAGTCACGGACTGGGAATTGAAACGCTACTTCGAGATCATCTGACGGGCGCGCGCGGATGTCCGTCCGGATCCTGACCATCGCCGATGCGCCCGCATTTCGCGTGCTGCGGCTGCGGGCGCTGCGGGAACACCCGGAGGCGTTCACGTCAAGCTTCGACGAGGATGTGAAAAAGCCTCTCAGCGCCACGGAACAGCGCATCGCAGGTCAGGACGGCAACGTGTTCTGGGGCGCGTTCGCCGACGGCGAGATACGCGGAATCGTGGGATTGATGCGCGAGCCGCGCGCCAAGAACCGGCATAGTGCCGACATCGTCGCGATGTACGTCGCCCCAGAGTTCCGCCGCCGCGGCCTGGCGCGTGGGCTGCTGCAGGCGGCCATCGACTACGCGCGCAACGAAGCCGGCCTGGAACAGCTGGTGTTGACGGTGACGCGATCGAACCAGGCCGCCGCCAAATTGTACAAAGCCGCCGGATTCGTCACCTTCGGCCTGGAACCCCGTGCCATCAAGGTCGATGGCGTGTATTACGACAAAGAACACATGATCCTCTTCCTGTGAGACGCCCATGAGCATCGAACGCTTCAGCTTTCCGACCACCATCCACTTCGGACCCGGCGCGCGAAAGCTGGTCGCCGAACATCTCAAGTCGCAGAAGATCGCGCGACCGCTGCTGGTCACGGACCGCGGGATTGCAGCGTTGCCGCTGTTGGGCAAGCTCCTTGCCGACTTGCGGGGTCTCGACGTTGCCGTTTTTTCGGAAATCTTCGGCAACCCGGTGCGCAGTCAGGTGATGGCGGGCGCCACGGCGTACAAGGCACACAAGGCGGACGCGGTCGTCGGCGTCGGCGGCGGAGCCGCACTCGACGTCGCCAAGGCCATTGCGTTGATGGCGCACCACGACGGCGACGTCCTCGAATACGCGTGGGACCATCCCCAGGCTCGCGCGATCACGCAACCCATTCCCTGGTTCGTCGCCTTGCCCACCACCGCGGGCACCGGTTCGGAAGTCGGACGTTCAGCGGTTGTCTCGGACGAACGGACGCACGTGAAGAAGATCATCTTCTCGCCATTGCTGCTGGCCAAGGCCGTGTTCGCCGATCCGGAATTGACGCTCGATCTGCCCGCATCCATCACAGCCGCGACGGGCATGGACGCGCTGACGCACAATGTCGAGTCGTACCTGTCCGCCGCCTACCATCCGATGTGCGATGGCATAGCGCTGGAAGGCGTGCGCATCGCCGCGCGGGCGCTGCCACGGGCAGTCAAGAACGGCCGCGACCTCGCCGCGCGCTCCGACATGATGATGAGTTCGCTGATGGGCGCGGTTGCGTTCCAGAAAGACCTGGGCGCCGTGCATTCGTGCGCGCATGCGCTGTCGACGGTGGCCGACCTGCATCATGGCCTGGCCAACGGCATCATGATCGACCACGTGATGCGCTTCAACCTGCCGGCGGCCACAGCGAAGCTTGCAGAGCTGGCCCACGCGGCGAGCGTGCCCGGTGCGGAGGACGGAACCACGGAAGCCCGCGCCATTGCGTTCATAGTTTGGTTGACCACGCTCAAGACCGAGTTGACGATTCCCGCGAAATTGTCCGAGTATCGCGGGCCGCGCGCGGTGACGAAAGCAGACATTCCGCACTTGGTGGAAGTCGCGACGGCTGACATCTGCCACCAGACCAACCCGCGCAAATGCACGGCGGCGGACTTCCAGGCCCTGTTCGCGGCCGCCATCTGACCGGCAAACATTCGATGCTCAAAGTCGGCATTTCCGCGTCGTTTCTGCACAGCGACCAGCCGCGCACCTATTTCCCGGGGAAGACGCTGCAGTACATCGAGCAGAATGTCGCGCATTGGCTGATGCAGCGCGACGTCCTCGCCTTCATGGTGCCCTCGCCCGACGGCTCGACGCGGCGCACCAGCAGCGGTGTCACGGTGGATGACTATGCACGCGAGCTGGATGCGCTGGTCCTGATGGGCGGAGCGGATGTCTGTCCCGAATCCTACGGCGAGACCGCGCTTTCGCCCGCGTGGAACGGCGACCGCGTTCGCGACATCTACGAAATCGCTCTGCTGCGCGCATTCGTGGCGCTGGGCAAACCGGTGCTGGGATTGTGCCGCGGGGCGCAGGTGATCAACGTCGCGATGGGCGGCACGCTGTACCAGGACATTCCCACGCAGCGGCCGGACGCGTTGCGGCACCGGATGCAGTCGATCTACGACCGGAACTGCCACGCAACTTCCATCGTCGCCGGGACCGGACTGGCCTCCCTTTATCCGCACACGGCGCTCGTGAAGACCAATTCCGTGCACCATCAGGCGGTGAAGGACCTGGGGTCAGGCCTGATGGTCGAGGCCTGGTCCGAACCTGATCACATCGTCGAAGCGCTGCGCTGGAGCGGCCATTCCTATCTCTTCGGCGTACAGTGGCACCCCGAATTCCACCCGCCCGGCGATACGACATTCATCGACGACACGCCGCTGCTCGACGACTTTCTCGCCACTGCGACGCGGCACAAATCTGCCGCCTACGCGCTATAGGGCCTGTTAATGCTATGGACACAAACGCGTTGCACGGCCGAAAACGCTCAGCGCAAGGCGCGGAGGCGAAGGCGAGTTGGGGTGTACCCGGCGAGCCTTCGCAACGCAGCGATGGGCGTTTTCGGCCTCATTTGACCAAACTGCGCGAAGGGAACGGGCGTCCTGGGGCGCCACACTTTGTTGCTCTCCTCGCCAAGACCGCCAGTCTTGGTTTCGTCGGCTGCCGCGATTGGCGCCCCATGCCACCCGTTCGCGTTTGCGCCCATAGCATTAACAGGCCCTAGGTCAGCCCACCCATGAAAATAATGAATCCCGCCACCGGCGCCGTCCTGGCCGAGGTCGCCGCCGACAATTTGAAAACGGTCCGCGCCAAGTACGAGCTGGCCCGCGCAGCGCAGCCGAAATGGGCTGCAGTCCCGATCAAGAAGCGTCTGGCGATCATCGCCAGGTTCCGGGAGTTGCTGATCGAGCGGCAGGACCTTCTGGCCAGGACACTGACCGCGGAGGTCGGCAAGCCGATCCGCCAGTCGCGCAACGAGTTGAGCGGGCTCACCACGCGCATCGATTTCTTCCTTTCCGAAACGGAACGCGCGTTGCGCGATGAGCGCGTGTTCGCGGACGCGCAGGGCAAACTCGAGGAGCGGATTGCCCACGTGCCGCTCGGCGTCATCGCCAACATCTCCGCGTGGAACTATCCGTATTTCGTCGGCGGCAACGTGTTCGTGCCCGCGCTGGCGGCCGGCAACGCCGTCCTCTACAAACCTTCCGAATTCGCCACGCTCACCGGCCAGCACATCGCCGACCTGCTCCATGAGGCGGGCGTTTCGCGCAATGTCTTCATCGCCGTGATCGGCGACGGTGCGACGGGCGCCGCGCTGCTGCGGCAGCCGGTGGACGGCGTGTTCTTCACCGGGTCGTACGGCACAGGCGCAAAGATCGCGGCAAGTACTGGCCGCCGCATGATCAAGACGCAGCTGGAATTAGGTGGCAAGGATCCAATCTACATTTGCGAGGACGTGGACATCAGGACCGCTGTTGCGGGCGTGGCCGACGGTGCGTTCTACAACACCGGGCAGTCGTGCTGTTCGGTGGAGCGCATCTACATCCACGAACAGATCTATGACGCATTCGTGGCCGCGTTCGTCGCCGAGGTGAAGAGCTTCAAGATCGGCGACCCGCTGGACGAGTCGACCTATGTCGGCGCCATCACGCGCAAGCCCCAGCTGGCCGTGCTGAAGGCGCAGGTGGCGGATGCAAAGAGAAAGGGCGCAAAGCTGCTGCTCGGCGGCCACGTCCTAAAGGACAAGGGCAACTGGTACGCGCCCACCGTGCTCGCCGACGTCGACCATTCGATGGTCGTGATGCGCGACGAGTCCTTTGGCCCAATCATCGGGTTGCAGGCCGTGGCGGACGACGAAGCCGCCATCGACCTTATGAACGACACCGAGTACGGCCTGACGGCGGGCGTTTACACAGCAAACGAGAAGCGCGCGAAGAAGATCCTGAGCAAAGTGAACGCGGGCAGCGTCTACTGGAACTGCTGCGACCGGGTCAGTCCACGCTTGCCGTGGTCAGGGGTCAAGCATTCGGGGATCGGCCTGACACTGTCGACATACGGCATCCAGACGTTTACGCGGCCAAAGGCCTGGCACCTGCGCGGCGCGTAATGGCCTGTGGAACGATGGCCGTCAATCCGAATTTTCCGAGATCACTTTGCGCCGAGATGCATCCGCCTCACGCTTCGGGAATGCCGAAGGGTGAACGACGGCGTACAACCTCCGGGAGCGGCCACCCTTTTTTTGTCGTTTGGAAGCAAAACGCTAGCATAATGGTACCTTTTTATGCACAATTAGATTATCGTACCCACACCCGCGCCTTCCCCCGATGAGCACACTGGTCATCAAGAACCTGCCCGACGAACTTCACGCGCGCCTCAGGGATCAAGCCGAACGCAATCGGCGCTCCGTGACGCAAGAGGCCATTTCTTTGCTCGAGACGGGAATCACGGTTCCGCGTCTCGCACCCATTCTTGCGCCCCCGGTCAAGTTGAAGGGCGGTCCTTTGACGACCGAAGACATCCTCGCTTGGGTCACTGCAGAACGCGAGTGAGTTTTGCGCGGCATGCCGCGCGTTCCATTGTCGACTCCGTCGCGATCGCAGCCGACCGACGCCCATGATCGCGATTGACTGCAACATCCTGGCCCAACTGCTGTTCGACGCCGACCAGACTCCACGCGCTCGCGCATTGCTGCAACACGATGCGGACTGGCATACCGAAGCGCTGATCCTCGTCGAATTCACCAATGTCCTTGCGACGGCAATGCGCGTCCGCGGAATGACGATGAAGGACGCGTCCATTGCGCTGACCCAGGCACAAGGCGTCGTCGAGCCAGGCCTTCACGCGGCGAATCATCACGAAGCGCTGGCGCTGGCGGCGCAGTTCCGTGTCTCGGCTTACGACGCCCGTTATCTCGTCGTCGCCCGCGACCTTGGCGTCAAGCTCGTCACCGAAGACGCGCAACTTCGCGCTGCCGCCCCCAAGCTCACGCAGTCGCTGGCCGCGGCGGTAGGGTACTGACCTCGGTCATGCGGAGCGCATTGCCTGCCACTGCGCTGCACGCAGCGTATTTGCCAGCAGTGTCGCAATCGTCATCGGGCCCACGCCGCCCGGCACGGGCGTGATCCATCCAGCGATGTCCTTGGCGGCAGCGAAGTCGACGTCGCCACACAGCTTGCCATCGGGCATGCGGTTGACGCCGACGTCGATGACGATGGCGCCCGGCTTGATCCAGTCGCCGGCAACAAATTTCGGTTTACCCACGCCAGCGACGACGATGTCGCCCTGTCGCACAATGCCCGGAAGGTCGCGCGTCGCGGAATGGCAGATCGTCACCGTACAGCGCGCCATCAGCAGTTCCAGAGCCATTGGCCGCCCGACAATATTCGACTGGCCGATGACCACCGCATGCATGCCGACCAGGTCCCGCCCGGTTTCCTGCAAGAGCCGCATGCAGCCGTATGGCGTGCAAGGACGCAGCATCGGCATCTTCAGCACCAGCCGGCCGATGTTGTACGGATGGAAGCCGTCGACGTCCTTTTTCGGATCGATGCGCTCGATGACCTTTTCGGGATCGATTTGCTTCGGAAGCGGCAACTGCACCAGGATGCCGTTGACCGCGGGATCGGCATTGAGACGGTCGACCAAAGCAAGCAACTCGGCTTCGCTCGTCGTCGCGGGCAGGTCGTGCGCATACGAACGCATGCCGACCGACTCGGTCGTCTTGCGCTTATTGCGGACATAGACTTGCGATGCGGCGCTGTCGCCGACCAGCACCACCGCAAGTCCGGGCGCCGCACCTCCGGCCGCTACGTGGGCGGCAACCTTGGCGCGAACTTCATCGGTGACACGTTGGGCGACGGCCTTGCCATCGATGATGTGGGCGGGCATCAGGAAACCGTTGTCAAGTGTCGAGTCGCAGGATGGCCGCACACTTTCATTTTGGCATGCCGCGCAAAGCCCCGACTTGGACGACGCGTGCTTTCGAGCGAATACAGGTTGATGAGTGTCGGAGGTGTTTACAGATTTATAAAGTCCAGAACTGCATCGTAGAAAATATTGCATATGAATCAGTGTACTGTACATTTGGTCCGCGTATTGCTTAGCTGGTCAAACGTAATTGGGAGCGGTCGGACTACCGGTCGCAAAGCGCCCGCAACACGGAGTCACGGGGTATAGCCAGATTCCGCTGCTGGGACGCTCTATGCCTAATGCGGTGGCCAAGAAACCGATTTCGAAAATACCCACCATTTGTTTGCCATTCGGCAGTTGCCAGGACATAAGGGGAGACACAAATGCGAGCCATGATTGCGCGGATCTTCGTAACCGCGTTTTTTGCAGGCCTTGCCAGTGCCGCTGGCGCCACAATCGTCGTGGACAACGGGCTGCCCAATCAATCGGGCGGTTCGGAGATGAACGAATATCTCGAGGCGGATGATTTCACGCTGGGCGCATCGACCCTCTTGAACCTGGTTCGCTTCTGGAGCGTGCAAGGAGACGCGACCGATTACGCGGGCTCGATCGAGTGGAGCATTCGCCAGGACTCATCTGGCGCACCAGGAGCGGTCAGTGCTTCGGGGTCGCGCGACGCCGACGGGCGTCGCCACGGGCAACACAACCTTGGGCCTCCCCGAGTTTCGTTATGAATTCGGAATCGGCGTGACTCTGGCGGCCGGGAATTACTGGCTGGTGCTGCACAACGGTCCAAACAATGCGCAACCGAGCACGACGTTCTATTGGGCGTGGTCCAGTGACACGGGCAACAGTCAGAATTTCGACTTGGCTATCCCTGCTCAGGGATGGACAGGCAATTTTGCGGAACTGGCATTCCAGTTGGAAGCTCGGAGCGTGAATCCGGCACCTGAGCCTGCATCCATCGTCCTTGTTGGCGTGGGCATGGCTGCTATGATTGCGCGGCGTCGCTACCAGGCAAGGCGGGCGGGATGATCAATCTTCGGGGGGGGAGAAAGATGCGCAGACTTTCGATTTTTGTATTGGCGGCTGGTTTTGCGGTGACCGCGTTTGCATCGGAACCGATCGTGGTCCTGCCGGTGACATTTACGCCACTCTTTGTGGCCGAGAGCTTCCCGTTCTCGGCTTTGCAGGGCGACACCGAACCGCGATTGCCGTTGTACGAGGCGGAGGATCCGGAGAAGGATGTGCTCACCTCCGACTTGGGCACCATGAGCCCATCGCTCATCACCCCGGATTCCCATACGTACTTCCAGACCACGCTGGGCACGCTTCCGGTCACGGTGACAAGAAACTTCCCGGGGCTGGGTAACGGTTTCAACGCGAGCTGGACGAATCAGGGCCTCCTTCCGCCCGACACCAACATGGCAGTGGGTCCCACACAGATCGTGCAGTGGGTGAACCTCCGGCTGTCGGTGATGGACAAGAACGGCACGCCGCTGATCGGCGGGGTCCTTGGGTACATCAACGGGAACCAGATCTGGGCGGGACTTCCGGCCGGCAGCGTTTGCAAGATTTCCAATCAGGGCGACCCGCTGGCCGCGTACGACCGGATCGCGAACCGATGGGTGTTGAGCCAGTTTGCGTTTACTCTGGCAACGGCCACCAACGGTGCTTCGTACCCGGCGTTGGGCAGCTATCGCCAATGCATCGCCGTGTCGACGACGCCCGACGCCACCGGGACCTATACGCTGTACGAGTACGCGTTCGGCAGTTTTCCGGATTACGGCAAGATCGGCGTCTGGCCCGACGGCTATTACATGACGTTCAACAACTTCAACTTCAGCTCGGCCACCGGTGCATCGACGTATGTCAATACAACCTACTGCGCCTTCAACCGGATCGCCATGTTGGCAGGAAATGCCGGGGCGAGCGGGGTCTGCTTTGCTCAGGGCAGCAGCACTGACGGGACCTTTTTTGCGTCGCTTCCCTCGGATTTCGACGGTACCACGCTGCCTCCGGCCGGCTCGCCGAACTACTTCGTCGGGGGCGATTGGTTCAGCCTGAACAACCCTCCCTATAGCCTGCATTTGCAGAAGTTCCATGCGGATTTCGTGACGCCGGCCGCTTCCACGCTGACCGACGGACTCGGCGGCGCTAGCGGAAGCTATATCATGATGCCGATCCCGGATGTCGTGGGCTCCTGTGGCGACGGTGGTGGGCTCTGTGTACCGCAGCCCGGCACGACCAGGCGGCTTGACACGCTGAGTATGCGTCCCATGTATCCGTTGAAATACAGGAACAGGGGCGGGATCGAAAGCCTGGTCGTAACGCAATCCATCGATCCGCCCGGCTCGGCGGTGGCGGGCATCAACTGGATGGAGATCCGCGGCCCCGGTGCCAATCCGCCGGTGATCAGGCAGAACGGCGCGATCACACCCAACGACGGCCTCAATCGCTGGATGGGCAGTGCGACAATGGACAAGCAGGGAAACATTGCCATTGGCTACAGCGTTTCGAGCGCCACGAAATCGCCGAGCATCAGCATCGCGGGCCGACTGAACTCCGACATCGTGAGCCGCGTGCGCGGCGAGTTGGAAGTGACGGTCGGCACGGGCAACCAAACCTCCAGCAGCGGGCGCTGGGGCGACTATAGCGCGATGCAGATCGATCCCGCGGACGATTGCACGTTCTGGTACACGCAGGAGTACACGAACAGTTCGAGCGGTGCTAACTGGGCGTCACAAATCATCGCGTTCAAGTTCAATAGTTGCCATTAGCAAACTGGGCAAGTCTGAAAGCAGGGTCGCTCCTTGCTGACGAGTCCTCGCAAAGGTGCTAACAGATCAGGCCGCGTTCGCGGCCTGATCTTTTCCACTCCCCCGCAGGAACCGCAATACACGATTAGCGCATGCCCGAATCGCAGGCGATGTCGACGCTTACTATCTGTCCATCCGCCACCTGCACGCTCCGGCCCTGGCAGTGCCGATAGCGAGTGTGGTGAGTATCGATGCGGAGGTCGTATTGCCCGGCGGGCGCAAGAATGCGGAATTTTCCATTTGCATCGGCGTTCCCACGCGCGACGATCGCGCCGCCCACACCGCGCAACTGCACTTCCGCGCCGGCGAGCGGTTTGCCACCCGACTCCCCTTCACGTTGCGGACCCGGCAGGGCCGGCGAGACAGTCACGGCCCCGCTCACGCCTGACTCCGCGGCAACTGCCCGCACGGAAACGCAAGCGACCGAGCCCATTCCTATTGCAGCAAACGCAAGAGCCCGGAATATTGAAGGCATCAAGCACTTTCAATGAAGACCGAAGATACCAAGGCTATGAATATGCCCATCGTGATAATCGGGTGACGTCGAGATCGACGCATTGGCCCGATTCCGCCGGCGCTGCGCAACAGCCACGTTGGCGCTCACTGTTCATCGCAGCAAACTCGGCAGGCGGCCGAGCGGGTCTCCGGGCGGTAGCCGCGAATGTCGAATATTCTTACACGGTCCGCAATCACCACGAACTTCCACCCCTAAGATCAATAACTTGCAGTGTCGGCATGGAACGTGCAAGCGGTTGGCGTCGGTGACGTTTCCGTTGTGCACAATGTGATCGATACCAATGGTTGCAGTTTATTGGGCATCTGGCTGCGTGGTCATCGACTGCATTGCGGCAACGGGGAGCGATAGGGGCACACCGCCTTCGCCATAACATTTGACGGGGATATCAATGGTCTCATTGCGCAAGATTGGAAGTGGTTCGCTGGCGTGGATGGCGGCGCTGTTCCTGACGTGCGGTCTTGCCGAAGCCACTGTCATATACACGAATACGATATCCCTGACATCGGCCAATCCGACCCAGCTCGGCAGGCTCTCCCGCGGTGGCGTTCCACAGGACTGGTCGGGCGGAGAGGCGTTCCCAGGGGTGATCAATACCACTACGTCCTACCATTACACAACGCTCGACCTGGATTTGACCGCGCTGGAAGCGGGCTACGACTACGGTGAGTTCATTCAAATCAGTTTCGACAGTACTGCCGCCACCACGTTCCTGTCGGGGTACGTGGACTCGTACTCCCCCGCCAACCCGGGCGCGACCTGGCTGGGCGACACCGGCTTCAGCGGCAATTTCCCGTCCCCGAATCCCGTGTTCTTCCAGGTCATCGTGTCAAGCCCGCATCACCTAGTTCTGTTGTTGAACGAGACAACGTCCAGCGGCGGTCTCAACCTGCCCGGTGACGTCTTGGTGGAAGCGTTCTCCGACACAGAGTACACCGACCTCAATCCTCGGGCCACGGTGCCTGAACCGACTACCTGGTGTCTGCTCGTGTGCGGCATGACATTGCTAGCGGCCCGCCGACGGTATGGACGGGGTGCAGCGGCCCAGCGAGGCAATGCGTAACCCCCGATAAGGATCTCGATCCAATGCGGTCCACTGATGCACTGCCGTGCTACGGAGGGGACGGTTTGCTGCAGCGTGGGCCGCAATTAGGCCGCAGTACCACCTAATTACCCCCGAGCGGGAGCGGGCCCGACCACGGGGTTTTCTGTCGTTCATCCGCAACGCTCCGTTCGTGTTTCCAATGTCTTGAAGGAGTTCCAAATGATCGCGATGGGATTGCAGATGCTCGGGCGGCGTTCCGTACGCTTTTTCATGGCCATTGTTCTGGCTGCTCTCTGCGGCCAGTCGATTTACGCGCAGGAGACGATCAGCCAGGGCGCGGTCGACCAGATCAGCGCGCTGCTGCAGGAAAAGGAAGCGCGCACCAGCGAGCAGCAGAAGCTTGGCTCGCAGCTGTGGTACGCATTGCAGGCGTCTCGCGGCCAGGCGATCGCCGGGCTCTCCGACGTTTACGGAAGCGCAGTGGATGCGGTCGCGCCCAATGCTGCCGGCGTGGCAAGAGTGACCATCAAGGGCAACGTATCGGATGCGCTGCTGAATCAGATTGCCGCGCTCGGAGGCACGGTGAGGTACGCCTCAGTTCCGGACCAGTCGATTCAGGCCACCGTTCCGCTGACAGCGCTCGAATCGCTGGCCGCCAACGCGGACGTGCAACGCATCGTTCCGGCCGCGCTGGTCAGATCCAACGTGGGCGCGCTGACGTCGCAAGGATACATCAGCCACAAGGCCAACCTGGTCGTCAACAACCTGCATTTCAACGGGACCGGCGTGAAGGTGGGCGTGCTGTCGGATTCGGCCAATGCATCGGCAGTTACGGCACTTATCGCCAGCGGCGATCTGCCTGCCGACACGGTCGTGGTGCCGGGCCAGAGCGGCGATCCGGGCACGAGCGAAGGCACGGCGATGATGGAAATCGTCCACGACCTGGCGCCGGGGGCGAAGCTGTTCTTTGCCACTGCCTACGACACTCCGGAGAATTTCGCCAACAACATCCGGACGCTGCGCGACGTCTATGGCTGCGACATCATCGTCGACGACGTGTCGTATTCGGATGAGGGCGTCTTCCAGGATTCGACGATTGCCAAAGCCGTGAATGACGTGACGGCAAGCGGCGCCCTGTACTTGTCCTCGGCCGGCAATGGCGGCAACCTAACGAATAACAACTCCAGCGTCTGGGAAGGCGATTTCAACCCTGGCCCCGCCAGTGCTGCGCCGCTGCCCGCAGGCTACACGCTGCACATCTTCAGCGGCTCCCAGGCATTCAATCGGATGGCGGGAGCGGAAGGAGCCGTTGATCTGCAGTGGTCTGACCCGCTGGGCGGCTCCAGCAACGACTACGACCTGTTCGTGCTCAATGCGGCCGGGACGGCAGTGAGTTGCGCCTCCACCGACTTGCAGACCGGCACGCAGAATCCGTTCGAGGAGTGCTACAACCCGAGCAATTTTGCGAGCAATAGCCGGATCGTCGTCGCCAAGAAGCCCGCGGCTGCCGTGCGCGCGTTACATGTGGCCAACTTCTTCGGCACGCCGATGACGATCGCTACGACTGGTGTCACGTCCGGTCACAACGCCGGCAACAACACCGTCAGCACGGCGGCCACGTACTGGAACAGTGCCAAGACAGGTACCAAGGCGTTCGTAGGCGGCGCCGCGAATCCGACGGAAACCTTCAGCTCCGACGGTCCGCGGAAGATCTTCTACAATCCGGACGGTTCGGCCATTACGCCCAGCAACTTCCTGTTCGCGACCAATGGCGGCACCACGCTCGCCAAGCCTGATGTCACGGCTGCCGACGGTGCTTCGTCCAAGACTCCGGGCTTCCTTCCGTTCTTCGGCACATCCGCAGCGGCGCCGCACGCGGCGGCGATCGCCGCGCTGGTCAAGGCTGCCCGGCCTGGTTACACCAATACGCAGATCCTGACGGCGATGAAGGCAACGGCGCTCGACATCCGCGCGGCGGGTGTGGACCGCGATTCGGGCGTTGGCATCGTCATGGCGCTGGAGGCGGTGAATTACGCACTGACGCATTAGCACGACGACTCTGGCGTCACGCGCCTTCAGTCAGTGCAAGCAGTTTGGGCCGGGGTCCCCACGGGACTCCGGCCTTTCTTATCTGTTCGACGGTGGTAGCGATCTGACTGCCGATCACCCGATCATGATCTGCGGCCAGCCCTTGTGGCGCGCGTGCGCCGCCAGCACCGGGTCGGCATTCACCGCAACCGGGTGGGTCACGTGCGACAGCAGCGGCAGGTCGTTCTGCGAATCGCTGTAGAACCAGCTTTCACGAAAGTCGGACAATTTCAGGTTTCGCTCCGCCAGCCAGCCGAGCAGACGCTCGACTTTCCCTTCCTGCATGTTGGGCACACCTTTGACACGGCCGGTATATCGGCCCTGCTTGATCTCGGGTTCGGTCGCGATGTGGTGCTCAAAACCCAGCTCCAGGGCAATGGGTGCAGTGAGAAAGCGGCTGGTCGCCGTCGTGAGGATCATGAAGTGCTCGAGCTTGCGATGCTTGGCGATGAGGTTGCGCGCCGCCTGGGCGATCGATGGCAGGATCCGCTCGCGCATGAACGTGCGGTGCAGCTCGTCCAGCTCCTCTGTCGTGAATGGTTTCAACGTCGACAGGTAGAACTCGGTGAACTCGATGGCACCGGCCTCGCCCCGCCGATATCGCTCGCCCAATTCACGGTTGGCTGCCTCGTAGGCCACGCGGTCCAGCTTGCCCCGATCAAGGAGAAAATCCACCCACTGCTCGTCGCTGTCGTGCGGCAGCAGTGTGTGGTCGAGGTCGAACAGCGCGAGGATGTCGTGGGTCATGGCACGGCAGGTTCAGAGGCAAATCAGACTAGAATCCGGCAGGTGATCGGCAACGACACCACATCGGCGATTCTTGCGCGACTCGGTCGAGCGCTGGCCGCGCCGACGCGCTTCTATCATCCATTGCAAGTAGGCACGGCCACCGTGGGCTGGCTCGACGACATTCGCGCAGCGCGCATCAAGAAGTTCACCGACGTCTTTGCGGTCAACTCGGAAGGCATAACCTTCGTTCCCGCGCTGCGCGACGAGCCGTCCCGCAGCGCCGCAATGGCACACGTCGCGGCCGCGCTGGCCGCCGAAGGTGCGCTCACCAAATGGCGAAGCGAACTCTACGCGGCGGCGCCGACATTCGGCGCGCCGCCCTGGTTTCGGCTCGAAAGGGCTGCCGCGCGCTACTTTGGCGTGCATACCTGTGCCGTGCACATCAATGGCGTCGTGAGTGGACACGAGGAACCGCGGATGTGGCTCGCGCGGCGCAGCGCGGACAAGGCGATCGACCCCCTCAAACTCGACAATCTCGTCGGCGGCGGCATTGCCGCGGGAACCACCCTCGCCGAAACGCTCGCCAAGGAAGCGTGGGAGGAATCCGGCATCTCGCGCCCGCTGGCTTCGCAGTCGCTGCCCGCAGGCGCCCTGCACATCTGGCGCGAACAGCCCGACGGCCTGCAATCGGAGACCATCTTCGTCCACGACCTGTGGCTGCCCGCGGAGTTCGTGCCCGCCAATCAGGATGGCGAGGCGATCGAACATCGCCTCGTTGCGATGAACGAGGCGGCGCGGCTCATTGCGTTGTCCGGCGGGCCGGACGAAGTCACCGCCGACGCGAGCCTCGTCGTGCTCGACTTCCTGTTGCGTCATGGCGCCATCGCTTCCACATCGCCCGCCCGCACCGGGCTGCAACTGTTGCTCCATGCTCAGGCGGCCGCGCGCCGTGCGTGAGCGGGAGCGACGTGCTTGATTCCCATCTCCGCCAGCGTATCGCGTACGGCGTTGACCGCATGCCGCATCTCGTCGGGACCGATCGCGCCGATGCACCCGACGCGAAATGTCTCCATTTGCGTGAGCTTGCCCGGATAGAGGATGAAGCCCTTGTCGCGCACGCGGTCGTAGAACTCCTTGAAGTCATACCGGGAGTCGGCAGGTGCATGGAAAGTTACGATGATTGGCGCCTGGATTTCGGCATCGAGGAACGGCTTGAATCCCAGTTCGTGCATTCCCGCAACGAGCGTTTCGAAATTGGCCGTATAGCGCGCCAGTCGTGCGGTCTGCCCTCCCTCGGCGATGTACTGGTCAAGCGCTGCATTGAGTGCCACGACGACATGCGTCGGCGGCGTGAAGCGCCATTGCGTCGTCTTCTCCATGTACGCCCACTGGTCGGCCAGATCCAGTGCCAGCGATGTCGAATTTCCCGCACAGCGGTCGAGCAGCCCATGGCGCACCAGCACGAAGCCCATGCCGGGCGGCCCTTCGACGCACTTCCCCGAAGCCGCAATCAGCGCGTCGAATGGTGTCGTGCGCGCGTCGATCGGCAGCGCAGCGAAAGAACTCATCGCGTCGACGATGAGACCCCTGCCGTGGCGGGCCACGACGTCGGCGATCGTGGCGAGCGGGTTGAGTATCCCGGTCGATGTCTCGCAGTGGATCAGACCCACGTGCGTAATCGACGGATCCTTCGTGAGCATTCGTTCAACATCGTCGGCCGTGGCCGGCACGTCGTCGGGGAATTCGAACGTCGACAGGCGGCGGCCCATCATCTCGGTCAGTCTCGCAAAGCGCTTGCCGTAGGCGCCATTGATGAGCACCAGCACATGACCGGTCCGCGGCACGAGCGTGTTGACCGCGGCCTCGATTGCGAATGTTCCGCTGCCCTGCATCGGCACGCAGGTGTGAGTTTCCCTTCCGTGAACGATGTCGACGAGCTTGCTGCGGACATGTGCAGTGACGAGATTGAACTCTGCATCCCATGAACCCCAGTCGCGCAGCATCGCCATCTTGGTCGGCAACGACGTGGTAAGCGGGCCGGGAGTGAGAAGTATCGGATCGCGGGAATGCAGGCTCATGGGTAGTTTCCTTCAGCTAATGACCATAGACGATGACATTTTTTACAGCACGACCGGCATCCGCCACGCCTGCGTGCGCGTGACAACGAAGCGCGTCAGCACGGCGTAGAGCAGGCAGATGGCCGTGGATGCGGCCACGATCAGCGTCGCCATTGCCGCGGCCGGGCCGATTTCCCCGGCCTCGTCCAGGTTCAGGATCGCCACCGAGGCGAGCTGCGTGTCGGCCGAGTAGAGAAAGACCACGGCGGATATGGTCACCATCGCGTTGACGAACATGTACCGGCCAATATCGAGGATTGCGGGCAGGCAAACGGGCACCGTGACCCGGAAGAACGTCTTGTAGAACGGAACCTTGAGCGATGCCGAAACCGACTCGAATTCGTTGTCGAGAGCCTTCAACGCCGTCACCGCGGTCAGGTGGCTCGATGTGTAGTAATGGACGACTGTGGACAGCACCAGGATCGTAAGCGTGCCATAGATTCCACTCAAAGGATTGGCGGGATCATTGAAGAACAGGATATAACCCAGTCCCAGCACCATGCCGGGAACCCCCATCGGGATCGCCGCCAGCAGTCGCACGGCCGATTTGGTCACCGGCATGCCGCGCGTCTTTTCGAGCAGATAAGCGCTGCCGAATATGAAGATCGTGCCGCCCACGGCGACCGCCAGCGCCAGCTTGAGACTGTTGAAGTAGGACACAACGACGCCGGCGTCGATCAGCCCGAACTGGTAATGCCGGAGGCTTAAGGATTTGTCGTAGGGCCAGAATTTGATGAACGATGTGTATACCGCCATGCCGAGCACGGCCAGGATCAGCAGCGCCACCACCAGGCAATACGCGAACATCGTCCGGTCGAACCACGGCGACGGCTTCGGCGCATAGGGCACGGCACGCGCCGAGAATTGCGCCTGCAGCCGTCCCTGCATGATCCAGTCCACGATGAATGCGACCAGTACCGGGAAGAGCAGGATGAGGCTGACGACCGCGCCCTTGTTGAAGTTCTGCTGGCCGATCACCTGCTTGTAGATGTCCACCGCAAGCACGTTGAAGTTGCCGCCGATCACCTTCGGGATACCGAAATCGCTGACGGTGTACGAGAACACGACCATCGTCGCGCTGACCAAACCGAACTTCGCGCCGGGCATCGTGATGGTGAGGAATTTGCGCCAGGTCGGCGTACGCAACGATTCCGCCACCTCGTACAGTCGTCCGTCGGCCAGCAAGAGCGCCGTGAGGATGATCATCAGCGCGTGTGGAAATGTCGCGTAGATGGCGGAGAGGATGATGCCCAGCGGGCCGTAAACCGAGGCTCCGCCGAGCAGGAATTTCATGGCGCCCTGGTTGCCGAACCATTGAATGAACGAGATCGCAGCCATCAGCGACGGCGCGAGTATCGGCGTCAACGCGATCACGCGGAAGATGATCTTCCCGCGCATGCAGGAGCGCGTGAGCGCGTAGGCGTAGGCAAACGCGAGCGGGATCGTGATGCCGGTCACCACGATTGCCACCCAGAACGTGTTCCAGATCGAGCTTTGCAGCGCCGGCGTGGCGAAATACTCGCGGAATTGGAGCAACCCGACGAATGCGCCCGACTTGTCCTGGACGCTCTTGATCAGGATCGCCACCATCGGTCCCAGCAGGAACAGCGCGAGCAGCGCGCAGCAACCGAGCAATAGAACTTGGGCCAACCGGTCGTGCCAGTGCACGCGCTGGCGGGTCGTCGCACTTACGAAAGGACCCGGGACGGCGATGGCAGAAGTGCTCATTGGACCCCCACGCTTGCGGACTTCGCCGCTGCGCTGCCCCCAAAGGTGGCGCAATTCGCGTCTTGGGACGGCCCGGCGACGCTCATGTTCCCTAACCCAGCACACGCAGGGCGTCGGGAGGAAGACTTACCGTGACCGCCTGCCCGGCCATCAGGTTGCCCGTGTCGACTTCCTGGCGCGGCACATTGGCGACCAGCGCGGGAACGCCCGTGGCATCGAGCGCCAGCCCGACCATGCAGAAGGCCCCCAGGAATTCGACTTTGGCGATCCGTGCGCCGAGCTGGTTGCCGTTCACGGCGCCAGGAGCATTGAGCGCGATCTCTTCCGGCCGCAGGTAGAGTTTCACGGCGGTGCCGGCCACAATATCCGGACGCGCGACGGCCAGCGAAACCGTGCCGACGCGGAATTTTCCACTGCCTTCCGCCATCGCCGGAATTACATTGATCTTGCCAACGAAGTCCGCGACGAACGGGGTGGTTGGCGCTTCGTAGACTTCACGGGGCGTTCCGACCTGTTCGATGCGGCCGTGGCGCATGACCACGATGCGGTCGGCCATCGACAGCGCTTCCTCCTGGTCATGCGTGACCATCACCGTGGTCACGCCCAGCCGCTGCTGCAGCGCGCGTATTTCGCCGCGCAGCCGGACGCGTTCCAGCGCATCGAGCGCCGACAATGGTTCGTCCAGCAGCAGCAATCCCGGCGCGGTGGCGAGGGCGCGCGCAAGGGCGATCCGCTGCTGCTGGCCGCCGGACAATTGCCCCGGGTACTTTGGGCCGGCATCCGGCAGTCCGACAAGATTCAACAGTTCCGCGACGCGGGTGGCGATCGCGCCTCGCGCCTGCCGACGGTTGACGAGTCCATAGGCCACGTTGGCGTGGATGGTGAGGTTCGGAAACAGCGCGTACGACTGGAAGACGATGCCGTAGTCGCGCTTGATCGGGGGCAACCGCGAAATGTCCTTGCCGCCCTGCTGAATCGTTCCCCTGTCCTGCGTTTCGAGACCGGCGATGATGCGCAGCAGCGTCGTTTTGCCGCAGCCCGACGGACCAAGGAAGACCATCAGTTCCCCGCGCCTGACATCCAGCGCGATGTCCTGTAGCGCCTCGAACTTGCCGAAGCTCTTGCCAATGCCCGCGAGCCGCAGGTAGGTGTCGTCGGTCACGCGGTCCCCGGAAGCCTGAATATCGTCATCCCCGCTCATTTTGGCAACTGCACGGGGATCCAGCGACGTTCGCCAAATAACACTGGGTCCCAGCCCAGTAATCAGAATGAGCGGGGACGACTCTGATCTAGTTTGCGGCTACTTCTTCGGCTCGGACTTCACGTCATAACGCTTGGTCCATTCGGCGAGAATTTTTTCCCGATTGTTGGCCGCCCACGCAAAGTCGTTCTTGACCAGTCGCTTTTCGTAGTCCGCGGGAAGATTGGGCAACGGCTGCGCCACGCCGGGGATGGCGACGATCGCATAGTTCTTGGCGTACAGCTCCATCGCCGGCCGCGACGAAGCCCAGTCGGCAAATTTCTTCGCCGCGTCGAGTTTCTTGGTCGACTTCATGATGCCGACAGCCTCGAGATCCCAGCCGAGACCTTCCTTCGGAAAGACCAGGTCGATCGGACCGCCCTTGGCCTTGATCGTGTTGGCGCGATACTCGAACGAAATGCCGATCGGGAATTCGCCGTTGCCGGCCTGTACGCAGGGCTTGCTGCCCGAATGCGTGTACTGCGCGATGTTCTCGTGCAGCCCGTCCATGAACTTCCAGCCTCCCTGCTCGCCGAAGATCTGCAGCCAGGAAGTGACGTCGAGATAGCCGGTTCCGGACGACGCCGGGTTGGGCATCACGATCTTGCCCTTGTAGATGGGCTTGGTCAGGTCCTGCCACGATTCGGGCTTGGGCAGGTTCATCTTGGCGGCTTCCACCGTGTTGAAACAAACGGTCGCGCCCCATACGTCCATGCCGAACCAGTACGGTGGATTCTTGCTGTCCTTGTATGCCGGCTGAATCGCGGCCAGACCGGACGGCGCGTAGGGCTGCAGCATGCCCTCGGTCTCGAACAGCACCAGGCTCGTCGCCGCCAGGCCCATCACGACGTCAGCCTGCGGGTTGGCCTTCTCGGCCAACAATTTCGCGGTAATGACACCTGTCGAGTCCCTGACCCATTTCAACTCCACGTCCGGCACCGCTTTGTAGAAACCCTCTTCATAGGCTTTCAGCTGGTCCGTTTCCAGTGCCGTATACACGAGGAGCTGGGTTTTCTGAGCGGACGCCGGCCCGCTCGCGAGCAGGGCGAATGCGGCGGCGGCAAGGATGGACGACAGCCAGCGAATGCCTCGGTGGAATTTCATCGATGTGCTCCTTGTGCAAACAGGTTGGAAGACTTTCAAGAGGGCGCGTTTCGGACATTACCTGCGCCAACGGCGAATGACGGATCGGCGTGCGACGATGCTACGCGCGCGCGCCAGCGCGGGCAATGACCGGCAAAGAGCCGCCGCATGCCCCTGCCACGACAACGTCATCGGCACACACCATCGGGTCGAAAGCCTGGACGGGGTCGATTGCAGATTGTTGACAATCTACACATTCAGACGTCTAATCGCAACATGCTGAAATCCCAAGACCCCCAGTCCGCGGTCGCCGCCCCCATGCCGCGCCTTCCCCAGCGAAACAGCGTTCCTGACGGCGCCATCGCCCTCGTCCAGACCAACTCGCTGTCCATGCTGGTGCAGCGGGAACTGGAGCGGAGGATCCTGGCCGGCGAACTCAACGCCGGAGCCAAGCTCAACGAAGCGGCCATTGCCGCGATGCTGGGCGTTTCGCGCGGTCCGGTCCGTGAAGCGTTCCGCTCTCTCGAGGAATCCGGCCTGGTACGGCTCGAGAAGAACCGCGGGGTCTTCGTTCGCCAGGTCAGCCTGGAAGAAGCCGATGAAATCTACGAACTGCGGGCCGCCCTCGACGAATTCGCGGGCCGGCGGGTCGCACAGAAGGCGACCGCTGGCCGAGGTCCGTGAACTGCGTTCGCTGGTGGAGCGCATGGACAAGGCGGCCGCGCGGGACGAACTGGATGCGTACTACCTCGCCAATCTGCAATTCCACGACCGCCTGGTCGAACTCGCCGGCAACGCCAAGCTGCTCGCGACATATCGACGGCTGGTCAACGAACTGCACCTCTATCGCCGCGCAAGCCTGGCCCAGGAGGGCGCCCTGCCCAATTCGACGCGAGAGCACCACGACATCGTCGAGAGGATCGCCGGCGGCCATGCGATTGCCGCCGGCCGCGCGCTCCACGACCACGTGATGGGCAGCCGTGAACGAATGCATCGCGCGCACGATGCCCAGGCAACGACGCCCAAGCCTGCGCGCGCCACGCCACGGAGACGACCATGACGCCGCCTGCCGCGCGCACGGTCAGTGTGAACGGCCGCACCTACCGTTGGCCGGATCGTCCGCTCGTTGTCGTCTGCGTGGACGGCTGCGAACCGGACTACATCACGCAGGCCATTACCGCGGGTCGCGCGCCGTTCCTGGCGTCGCTGCGGGAGCGCGGCACCTGTCTCACCGCCGACAGCGTCGTGCCGTCGTTCACCAACCCGAACAACCTGTCGATCGTGACCGGCGTCCCGCCGTCCGTGCATGGCATCTGCGGCAACTATTTCTGGGACCCGGATGCGCAAGCCGAAGTCATGATGAACGACGCGAAGTATCTGCGCGCCGGCACGCTGCTCGCGGCACTTGCGGATGCGGGCGCCAAGGTGGCTGTGGTCACGGCCAAGGACAAGCTGCGCTCGCTGCTCGGCCACAAGCTGAAGGGCATCTGCTTTTCGTCCGAAAAGGCCGACCAGGTGACGCTCGAAGTCAACGGCATCGCGGACGCCCTCGCGTTGACGGGAATGGCTGTACCGCCGGTCTACAGCGCCGCACTTTCCGAATTCGTGTTTGCCGCCGGCGTGGCGCTGCTCAAACGCGAGCGGCCCGACGTCATGTACCTGTCCACGACCGACTACGTGCAGCACAAGGCCGCGCCCGGCACCGCTGCGGCCAACGATTTCACCGCGATGATGGACGGGTATCTCGGTCAACTCGACGCGCTGGGCGCCACCGTGGTCCTGACCGCCGACCACGGAATGAACGCCAAGACCGATGCCTTCGGGCGCCCCAACATCATCTTCCTGCAGGACCGCCTCGACGAGTGGTACGGCAAGGGCACGACGCGTGTGATCCTGCCGATCACCGATCCGTATGTCGTGCACCATGGTGCGCTTGGCTCCTACGCCACCGTTTACCTGGGCCAGGGACCCACGCGGGATCACGCGATCCGGCACATCGCTGCCCTGCCCGGGATCGAAAGCGTATTCACGCGCGAACAGGCGTGCGCCAGGTTCGAGCTGCCGCCCGATCGCGTCGGCGATCTGGTCATCGTCTCCGAGCGCCTCACGGTGATCGGCACCAGCCATGACCGGCACGACCTCTCGGGTCTGGACGCGCCGCTACGTTCCCACGGAGGAACGGCAGAGCAGCGCGTGCCGCTGATCGCCAATCGCAAGTCCGGCAATCCTGGAGGACGGCGGTGGCGCAACTTCGATGCGTTCGACTTGGGGCTCAATCATCTGCGATGAACATGATGGCCGAACTTGCGGAAGTGAAGACGCGGCGCGGTCATCAACGCCAGGATGCGCATTGCGGGCAAGGAAGTCGGCGGCAGCCGCGTCATCGAAATCCGCAATCCGTACACCAACGCGCTGGTCGGCACGGTGCCCAAGGCCAGCGTCGATGACATTCGACGCGCGTTTGCCCTCGCGCGCGGTTACCGCGCGAAGCTGACCCGCTACGAACGCTCCGAAATTCTCAACAGGACAGCCGCCCTGATCCGCGATCGCGCCGACGCCATTTCCGATCTCATTACCGCCGAAAGCGGCATCGGCAAGAAGGATTCGCTCTACGAGGTGGGCCGCGCCTGCGACGTTTTTACCTTCGCCGGCAACGCCGCCCTGTCGGACGACGGACAGATATTCTCGTGCGACCTGACCCCGCACGGCAAGCGACGCAAGGTGTACACGCTGCGCGAGCCGCTGCAAGGCGCGATATCCGCGATAACGCCGTTCAACCATCCGCTGAACCAGGTTGCCCACAAGGTGGCACCCGCGATCGCGACGAACAACCGGATGGTCCTGAAGCCGACGGAAAGGACGCCGCTGACCGCACTGCTGCTGGCAGACATCTTGCTTGAGGCTGGATTGCCGGCGGAAATGTTCTCCGTGGTCACCGGCGACCCCCGCGAAATCGCCGACGAAATGCTCACCAATCCCGACATCGATCTGGTCACCTTCACCGGCGGCGTGGCCGTGGGCAAGTACATCGCCGCGAAGGCCGTCTACAAGCGCCAGGTGCTCGAGCTGGGCGGCAACGATCCGTTGATCGTGATGGAGGACGCCGACATCGAGGAAGCGGCGACCCTCGCGGCCGCGGGCTCCTACAGGAATTCCGGCCAGCGCTGCACGGCGGTCAAGCGGATGCTCGTGCATGAAGAAGTCGCAGACGATTTCGTCGCGCGCCTGGTGGCGAAGACCAAGGCCTGGACCTACGGGGACCCGATGGACGCGACGCTCGACATGGGAACCGTGATCGACGAGGCCGCAGCGCAAAGCTTCGAGCAGCGCGTCGACGAGGCCGTGGCACAAGGCGCGCGGCTGCTCGCGGGCAACATTCGCCGGGGAGCGCTCTATTCGCCGACGGTGCTCGACCATGTGCGCCCGGAGATGAACGTCGTGATGACCGAAACCTTCGGTCCGGTGTCGCCGGTCATTCGCTTCCGTGACATCGACGACGCCATCGGAATCGCCAACGGCACTGCGTACGGCCTGTCCTCCGCGGTCTGCACGAACCGCCTCGACTACATCACCAGGCTCGTGACCGAATTGCATGTCGGCACGGTCAATGTGCGCGAAGTCCCGGGTTACCGGCTCGAACTCACGCCCTTCGGCGGAATCAAGGACTCGGGGCTGGGCTACAAGGAAGGCGTGCAGGAAGCGATGAAGAGCTTTACCAACACCAAGACCTATTCGCTGCCGTGGTAGCCCGCGAACCCATCGCAAGATTGGCTCTCCCCTCTGATCCATGCAGACACTGCTGAACCTGCTGGCCGGAGTATCCCTTCTCGTCTGGGGCACGCACATTGTCCGCACCGGCATCCTGCGGCTCTACGGCGGCGATCTGCGCCGCGTGCTGCGCAAGAGCATCAACCACCGTTTCACCGCCTTCCTGGCAGGACTGGGGGTCACCGGCCTCATCCAGAGCAGCACGGCCACGGCGCTGATTGTCGCCTCGTTCGCTGGGCAGGGACTCATCGGAACCGCGCCCGCCCTTGCCGTGATGCTGGGCGCCGATGTCGGCACGTCGTTCGTCACGCTGATCCTGTCGTTTGACCTCTCCTGGCTGGCCCCGCTCCTGATCTTCGTCGGCGTGACGCTGTTCCTGGCAATGCAGGCGACCACGGTTGGTCGCTTCGGCCGCATCCTGATCGGACTCGGCCTCATCATGTTTGCGCTGCAATGGATCTCGGTCGCCGCCAGGCCGTTCGTGCAAGCGGCCGGGGTCAAGGTGATTTTCGCGTCGTTGACCGGCGACGTACTGCTCGACATGCTGGTCGCCGCGTTGTTCACGATGCTTTGTTACTCGAGCCTGGCGGTCGTCCTCCTTGTCGCCACGCTCGCTTCGCTGCACGTGATAGCGCTGCCCGTCGCGCTCGGACTGGTCCTGGGCGCCAACCTCGGCAGCGGCCTGCTGGGCATGTTGTCGACGACCAGTTCGCCGCCGGAGGCACGACGTGTCACGCTCGGCAATTTTCTCTTCAAGCTGATCGGTTGCGTCATCGCCATTCCGCTTGTTGCCCGTATCGACGTGTGGATCGATGCCCTTGGACTCGACAAATCCCGCGAAGTAGTGCTGTTCCACCTGGGCTTCAACGTGGCGCTGGCACTGTTGTTCATTTTCTGGACCGAAAGGATCGCCCGGATTGCGGAACGGCTGCTTCCGGCCAAGGCCGCGGCCGACAACCCTGCGACCCCGCGCCATCTCGACCCCTCCGCGCTCGGCACACCCACGCTGGCCATCGCCAATGCCGCACGCGAGGCGATGCGCATCGGCGACGTCGTCGAAGACATGCTGAACGGCATGCTGACCGTCATGAAGACGAACGATCGCGCGCTGGCGGCCAGGCTGCGCCAGAAGGACGACATCGTCGACCAGCTCTACACGGCAGTGAAACTCTATCTGACGCAGATTTCGCGGGAGGCCCTGGACGACAAGGAAGGACGGCGCTGGGCGGATATCGTTTCGTTCACGATCAATCTTGAGCAGGTCGGCGACATCATCGAGCGTGTGCTGATCGACCTCGAGGAAAAGAAGATAGAGAAGCATCGCAATTTTTCCGACGCAGGAACAGCCGAAATCTGCGACCTGCACGCACGCCTCGTGGCCAATCTGCGCCTGGGCATGAGCGTGTTCCTGAATGGCGATTTGAAGAGTGCGCAGGAATTGCTGGCGCAGAAAGTGTTGTTCCGCGACCTTGAGCGCGCCTATGCCGACTCGCACCTGACCCGCCTCGCGGGCAATACGGTGGAAAGCATCGAAACCTCGTCGCTGCACCTCGATCTCATTTCCGACCTGAAGCGCATCAATTCCCACATCTGTTCGATTGCCTATCCGATCCTGGAAGAGGCAGGCGTCCTGGCGCGAACCCGCCTCAAGGAGCCCACACCTGTTGCCCAGCCGGACGACGATCCGCTTACGGTGAAGGCGCTCCGCAAGGAATCCGGATGGCAGAAGCGTAAACCGAAGACTGCTTGACCTTTCAATGGCCCTCTCGATTTCCGATATCTGCGTCCTGTTCGCCCGCAAAGGTGGCCGTGCCTACGACGGGGAACCCGTCAACCAGATCGAACACGCGTTGCAGACGGCCACGCGTGCCGAGGACGAAGGCGCGACTCCCGCCCTGGTTGCCGCGGCGCTCCTGCACGACCTGGGCCACCTGCTGAACGACCAGGGGGACTCCCCGACAATGCGCGGCGTGGACGATCTGCACCAGTATGCGGCGCTGCCGTTCCTGCGCGCACTGTTCGCCGACGATGTGTTGACACCCATCTGCCTGCACGTCGACGCCAAGCGGTACCTGTGCGCAACGCGCGATGGCTATTTCGACGCGCTTTCCGCCGATTCCAAGCGCAGCCTGGTTCTGCAAGGCGGCGTCTTTGTGCCTGATCAAGCGACGGCGTTCATTGCACAGGCGCATGCCGGGGACGCCGTCCGTCTTCGGCTGTGGGACGACCTGGCCAAGGTGGAAGGCGCCACCACGCCGCCTCTCGCGCATTTTGTCGCGACGCTCGAGGCCGCGCTACGCCCCGCAACTGCGTCCACTTCCACCCAGTTCTCCTGACAACCGCCGGACGTATGGACGTGGCACACGCCTGCTCCTGAGCACAAGTGGAACTCACCTTAGGCGTCACTCTCGCGGTCCTGGGCGCCGGAATGCTCCATGCCGGCTGGAACGCGCTGCTCAAGTCGGCGGGCGGCGGCGATCCGTTGCTGGATACCGCGACGGTCGTGGCGGGATCGACTGCGTGTTCGCTGCTTGCGCTCCCGTTCGTGCCGCTGCCGAACACCGGCGCCTGGCCGTTCATTGCGGCATCCACGTTCATTCACGTCGGTTACTACCTGACGCTCGCGCAGGCCTACCGGACCGGCGACCTTTCGTTCGCGTATCCGCTGATGCGAGGCACCGCACCGCTGATCGTAACCCTGCTCGGCGCCGTGTTCCTGCGCGAGTTGCCCCAGACGCACGTGATCGTCGGCATCCTGTTGATCTCGATCGGCATCATCAGCATTGCCTTTGCGCGGCGAGCACATCATCCGCCGGCCGCGGCGTACTGGGCGTTTGCCAATGCCGCGATCATCGCCGTGTATACGCTGGTCGACGGCACCGGCGCACGCGCGTCCGGCAATGCGCTCAGCTATGTGTTGTGGCTCACGTTCATCGAGGGTGCCGTGTTCCTGACGTGGATACGCCGGCACCGCGGCGTACCGGCCTTCGGATACCTGCGGAAGCAATGGCGGCGCGGACTCGTGGGCGGCTTTTGCAGCGTGGCCGCGTATGCGATCGTGCTCTGGGCGATGACGCGCGCGCCGGTTGCCGCAGTTTCTGCGTTGCGCGAGACTTCCGTGATCTTCGCAGCGCTCATTGGCGCGCTGTGGCTGAAGGAAGGATTCGGCCTCGCGCGTCTGGCCGGCGCCGCGACGGTGGTCATAGGCGTCGCGACGTTGAAGCTGTGAAATGGGAAATCGGAAATCTTGAACCAGGAAGACCACGAAGAACACGAAGAAGAACAAGTTCGTTGAATTGACGGACCAGCATTGCATGATTGACTACGATTTATGGCACAGTTTCCACGCCGAGCATCGCCTTCCTTCGTGCGCTTCGTGTCCTTCGTGGTTCAAGACCTTGCTCTCATTCTGCTTTGCAATATTGACCTGACCCCACATGCCCACCCTTCCCAAACACGCGCAGGTCGTCATCGTCGGCGGCGGCATTGCCGGAGCCTCGACGGCCTACCATCTCGCCAAAATGGGCGTCACCGATATCGTACTGCTGGAACAGGGCAAGCTGACTTGCGGCACCACATGGCACGCGGCCGGGCTGGTCGGGCAGACGCGGGCAACCCGCAACGCAACGCGCATGAGCCAATACGGTATCGAGCTCTACTCGACCCTCGAGCAGGAAACGGGGCTCGCCACCGGCTGGAAACAGTGCGGCAGCCTCAACGTCGCGAAGACGCCGGAGCGGATGCAACTCATCAAACGGCAAATGGCGCGGGCGAAGAGCTTTGGCATTGCGTTTGATTACATTTCACCGATCGAGGCCGCGGCAATTGCGCCGATATTGCGCACGGACGACCTCACTGGCGCGGTCTGGATCCCCGGCGACGGCAAGGCCAATCCGACGGACCTCACGCAGTCGCTGGCCAAAGGCGCCCGCCAGCGCGGTGCCACGATAGTCGAGGGCGTAAAGGTGACCGGCGTACGCACGGCCCGGGGACGGGTGACCGGCATCGTCTGGAAAGGCGGCGACGTTGGCAGCGAAGGCGAAATCTCCTGCGAAACGCTCGTCAACTGCGGTGGGCAGTGGGCGCGCGAATTCGGCCGCCTGGCCGGTGTGAATGTTCCGTTGTATTCCGCCGAGCACTTCTACATCGTCACCAGGGCCATTCCCGGCGTGACGCCTGCACTCCCCGTCATCCGCGACCCGGATGGTTTCATCTATTACAAGGAGGAAGTCGGCGGCCTCGTGATGGGCGGCTTCGAGCCCGTCGCCAAGCCGTGGAATCCGCCACGCATCCCGGACAATTTCGAGTTCCAGCTCCTTCCCGAGGACTGGGATCAGTTCCAGGTCCTCATGGAAAACGCGATTCACCGCACGCCGTGTCTCGAGACCGCGGAAATCAAGATGCTGCTCAACGGTCCCGAAAGTTTCACCGGCGACGGCAATTTCATCCTGGGCGAAGTGCCGGAGGTCGCGGGCTATTTCATCTGCGCAGGCTTCAACTCCGCCGGGATTGCCAATGCCGGCGGCGCGGGCCGACTGGTCGCCGAATGGATCGTCGGCGGTGAAGCGCCACTCGACCTCTGGGATGTGGATATCCGGCGATTCGCACCCTTTCATGCGAACCGCAAGCACCTTGCCGACCGCACGGTCGAGTCGCTCGGCCTGCACTATGCGATGCGCTGGCCTCGCGAGGAGCTGCAGACGGTCCGCCCGCTGCGCCGCTCGCCGCTGTACGACCGGCTGCGCGCAAAGCGGGCCGTGTTCGGCACCAAGCTCAACTGGGAGCGCGCCAATTATTTTCTGCCGGCGGGCGCCGAAGTACCGCCGTACACGTTCGGTACGCCGGGCTGGCTGCCTTTCGTTCTGGACGAACAACGCGCCTGCCGCGAAGATGTCGTGGTCTTCGACCAGACGTCCTTTTCCAAGTTTGTCTTCAAGGGTCGCGATTCGCTTGCCGCCCTGCAGCGGCTGTGCGCCAACGAACTCGACGTTCCCGTCGGCAGAATGGTTTACACCGCGATGCTGAACGAACGCGGCGGATTCGAGAGCGACCTGACGATAACCCGCTTGGGCGAAGATGCGTTCTTCATCCTGACCGGATCCGGGCAGGCCACGCGCGATGCGTCGTGGATAGAGCGGCATCTCGATCCTTCCGAATTTGCTGTTCTGGTCGACGTCACCAGCGCCTTTTCCGTGATTTCACTGATGGGTCCCAAATCGGAGGCGCTGCTCGCCCGGCTTTCTCCCGATGACCTCACCAAAGCCGCGTTGCCGTTTTCAATGACCGCCGAGATCGACATCGGCTACGCATGCGTGCGCGCGGCGCGCATGAGTTACGTTGGCGGCCCCGGCTACGAGATGGTCGTGCCCACCGACCAGTGCGTCACCCTTTACGATGCCTTGTGGAGCGCCGGCGAGTCGTTCGGACTCAAGGATGCCGGTTACTACACGATCGACGCGCTGCGCATCGAGGCCGGGCGGCGCGCCTGGGGACCCGAACTGTCGCCGGACGAGTCCCCGTGGGAGGCCGGACTGGCCTACGCGGTGAAGATGGACAAGGCCACGCCGTTCATCGGGAGTGCCGCCCTCGCGAAGCAGCGCGGGACCGGCATCCGCAAGCGCCTGGTGATGTTTGCCTTCGACGATTCCCGTGCGTTCCCATGGGGCGGCGAGCCGATCCTGATGGATGGACGAAACGTCGGGGAACTGACGTCAGCGGGATACAGCCGCAAGTTCGGCCGTGCCATTGCAATGGGCTACGCGCGGGCCGGTGCCGACGAACTGCCGCTGTCCGACGAGCGAATCCTCGCCGCTCGCTACGTCGTCGATATCGCGGGGACGGCATTCACCGTGACGCCGCACATCAAGCTTCCCTGAGCGCCGCCCACAGCGGGGTTCAGCCCAAGGGGATGAGGTTCTTGTTGGCCGCGAGCCACGCCTCGAAAGTCAGCAGCGCGGGGTTCAATGACCGCGCCACCGCGATGTCGCGTGCGCCGACGAAATAGTCGGAGAAGTCCACGTAGAACTGGAACATGTTTCCGAGATCTTCGGCGCCCGGGAACCCGAAGGCGCGAAAAGCCGCCGGAGTGACGGCGTTATAGCCGACCTCCTGTCCCAGCGCGCGGGAAAACCCCGCGGCCATTTGCTTGCCCGTAAGATGCTCGCCGGCGATGGCGACGGTCTTGCCGATATGGACAGCACCTCCCTTGAAAATGCCGAACGCGCACTTGCCGATATCGCCGGCGGCGATCCCGGACAGCGGCTTGTCGGCCATCGGCAATGTGATTGCCAGTTTGCCGTCCTGCCCCTTTTTCGGGCCCATCCCGAAATAGATGAAATTCTCCCAGTAGAAACTAGTCAGCAGGAACGTCGTCGGCACGCCGGCTTCGGTGAAGCGGGCATTGGATTCGCCCTTGGCATCGAAGTGCGGAACCTTGTATTGGCCCATCAGTGTCGGCATGCGGTTATCGCTGAGCGGGATCCACTTGCGCGTGTCTTCCAACGTGGACCAGATGACATGGCGTAGATTCGCGGCCTTGGCTGCCACCGCCATATTGCGAACTTCGGCCTTTTCGCGATCGGGCGAAAAATGGTCCCAGAAGAAGGTCACGCAGTACGCGCCATGCGCACCGGCGAACGCACGTTCGAGGCTGGCCGCATCGTCCACGTCCGCCGCTACGACCTCGGCGCCGAGCGCGGCCAACGCCTTGGCCTTGGGGCTATTGACGTCACGCGTGACCGCGCGCGCGATGAACCCGGCAGCCGCGTCGGCCTGAATCGCCCGCACGAGGCCGCCACCCTGCGCGCCAGTGGCGCCCAATACCGCGATGACTTTCCGGTCAGCCAATTGATTTCTCCTCGAAGTCTCGACAAGTCATTCTCTGCGACGTGCCATCACATCGTCCAGTCCCGGTTCAATCAATATCGCGAGCGGGCCGCCGCTGTCAATGCGACAGGATTTGTGTTGCGCGGGAAGGTTTGTCATTATCCAGTCCGGCAGACCCCCCGGCAAATCCAACCACCAGCCATGCCGGCACAATCCGCGTCCACTTAGGATATTTCCATGCGCAAATCCAATCTCCAGTTTATCGCCGCTTCGTCGCTTGTCATCATCGGGGCCGCATTTGCCGCCAACGCGCACGCCGGCAAGACGCTTGACGCAATCAAGCAGCGCGACCAGGTCGTCTGCGGAGTGAACACCGGCCTCGCGGGCTTTTCCGCCGCAGACAGTCAGGGCAACTGGATCGGCCTGGATGTGGATATCTGCAAGGCCATCGCCGCCGCAGTGCTGGGCGACGCGAAAAAGGTGAAATGGGTCCCCCTCAACGCGCAGCAGCGCTTCACGGCGCTGCAGTCAGGCGAAGTGGACATACTTTCCCGCAACACGACGTTCACGCTGACCCGCGACGCGTCGCTTGGCCTGTTCATGACTGCCGTGACGTATTACGACGGCCAGGGTTTCATCGTCGCGAAGAAATCGAAGATCACCAGCGCCAAGCAGCTCAAGAATGCGGAGATCTGCGTGCAGTCCGGCACGACGACCGAGAAGAACCTGACCGACTATTTCAAGTCGATCAATGTCAAGATGAAGCCCGTGGTTTTCGAGGGTTTCGAGGCCAGTGTCAAGGCGTTCTTCGCCGGCCGCTGCCAGGCCTACACGACGGACGCCTCCGGCCTGGCGTCGATCCGCAACAAGGAAGCGACGAAGCCCGACGACTACGTGATCCTGCCTGAGTTGATCTCCAAGGAGCCGCTGGGGCCGATGGTTCGGCGCGGTGACGACGAGTGGTTCACCATCGTCAAGTGGACGATCTACGCGCTGCTCGAGGCCGAGGAGTACGGACTGACGCAGGCGAACGTCGATCAGATGAAGACCAGCACTGAACCACCGATCCAGCGCATTCTCGGCACCTCCGAGGATACGGGCAAGCTTCTTGGCCTGGACAAGGAATGGGCATATCGTTCCATCAAGTCCGTCGGCAACTATGGTGAAATCTTCGAGCGCAACGTCGGCCCGCAATCGGCGCTGAAACTGCCGCGCGGACTCAACAACCTGTGGAACAAAGGCGGGCTCCAGTACGCGCCGCCGATTCGCTAACTGCTCCCTCCGCGGCAAATGGCTGCCAAGAGACGCGACTGGTCCTGGCGCAGCCGGGCGACGCGCGGGCTGATCTACCAGGTGCTGGCGGTGGCGGCGATCGCGACCGTCATCTGGTTCCTCGCGCACAACACGCTCGAAAACATGCGCGTGCGCGGGATCCAGAGCGGCTTCGGGTTTTTCGCGCAGCCAGCGGGTTTCGACATAGGCGAGAGCATCTTCGTCTTCGACTCGGCCGATCCCTACTGGAAGGCATTCCTCGTCGGTCTTGCCAACACGCTGCGCGCGGCCGTGGTGGGCATCGTGCTCACGACGATTCTGGGTACGTTGATCGGCATCGGTCGTTTGTCGCGCAATTTTCTCGTGCGCAACCTGTGCACGGCTTACGTCGAGCTGTTCCGGAACATCCCCGTCCTGTTGCAGCTGTTGATGTGGTATTTCGTGCTGAACGAGTGGCTGCCCCCCGTATCCGATGCGCTGAATCCGTTGCCGGGAATTTTTCTGAGCAAGAGCGGGATGGCGTTCCCGATTCCGGAATGGGAGCATGGGCATCTGGTGACGATCGCGGGCATGGCACTGGGCATTGCGACCGCGTGGTTCTATCGCAGGCGGGCCCGCGCGGCGTTCGAACGCACCGGCGTTGCCCGCCCGATGCTGTGGCCGGTACTGGTCTTCGTTGCCGTCGGCGCGCTGCTGGGATGGGTGGCCGGCGGCGCCCCCACGGCGCTCGAACTTCCGGTGCGCAATGACCTCAATGTGTCGGGAGGAGGCGCCGTGACCCCCGAGTTCCTCGCCGTGACCATCGGACTCACGATCTACACGGCATCGTTCGTCGCCGAGATCGTGCGTTCCGGCATTCAGTCCGTGCCCTGGGGACAGACCGAAGCCGCCGGCGCCCTTGGCCTGTCGCGCGGACAGGCGTTGAAGCTCGTACTGCTGCCGCAGGCGCTGCGCGTGATCATTCCGCCGCTGACCAATCAATACCTCAATCTGACCAAGAATTCGTCGCTCGCGGTGGCGGTGGGCTATCCGGACCTGGTGTCGATCTCCAATACGACGCTGAATCAGACCGGACGCGCCGTGGAGTGCATCACGGTCATCATGGCGGTGTATCTGACGCTGTCGCTGGTCACGGCTGCTCTGATGAACTGGTACAACTCGCGCTCGGCGATCAAGGAACGCTGAAGTGGACGCCGCCCTGCACGCTCCGGTGATCGCCCGGCCGCCGCCGGTGCGCAGCGCCGGCCTGCTGGCGTGGCTGCGCGCCAACCTCTTTGCCGACTGGAAAAACACACTGGCGACGATCATCGTCGTTGCGCTCATCACGCGTTGGCTGCCGGAAATCGTCGACTGGGCCTTTGTGCGCTCCGTCACCCGACCCGACAATGCCGCCTGCCGCGCGCTCGATCATTCGGGCGCCTGCTGGGGAGTCATTGCGGAGAAGTACCGGCTGATCCTGTTCGGGCGCTATCCTTTCGACGAGCAGTGGCGTCCGCTGCTCGCCACGCTGCTCATGCTCGTCATGCTGGTCGCGAGTTGCACCCGCGTGCTGTGGAGCCGCTGGCTGGTCGTGGCATGGCTGGCAGTGCTGGTCGTATTCTTCACGCTGATGCGCGGCGGCGTCGCGGGATTGACGCCGGTCGAGACCGCGCGCTGGGGCGGCGTGCCGCTCACCATGCTGCTGTCCACGCTGAGCATCGCGGCGGCGTTTCCCATTGCCGTGCTGGTGGCACTGGGGCGCCGCTCGCACCTGCCCGCGATCCGCACGCTGTGCATCGTCTATGTCGAGCTGATCCGGGGTGTGCCGCTCATCTCGGTGCTGTTCATGGCGTCGTTCATGTTTCCCTTGTTCATCCCGCCGGGAATCACCGTCGATGTGCTGGTGCGCGTGCTGGTAGGCATCACGCTGTTTGCCGCGGCCTATCTGGCCGAGGTCGTCCGCGGCGGGCTGCAGGCAATCCCGAAGGGGCAACATGAAGCCGCGGCGGCGATGGGTCTCTCCTATTGGCAGACGCAACGCAAGATCGTTCTGCCCCAGGCACTGCGCATGGTCGTGCCGTCGATCATGAACAGCTTCATCAGCACATTCAAGGACACCTCGCTCGTCACCATCGTCAGTCTCTACGACCTCACGGGTTCCCTGGCGCTGGCTTTGGGAGGCGATGCCGATTGGCGGCAGTTCTACATGGAGGGATACCTCTTCATCGCTGCCATATACTGGACGTTCTGCTTCGCCATGTCGCGCTACAGTCAGTGGGTCGAGCGGCACCTGCGCGTCGGCAACGCGCGCTGACCATGACATGAGCGAACCGATCATCAACTTCGAAAAAGTCAGCAAGTGGTACGGCGAATTTCACGTGCTGCGCGACATCGACCTGGCCGTGGCCAAGGGCGAGCGCATCGTGATCTGCGGACCTTCCGGTTCGGGCAAATCGACGCTGATCCGGTGCGTCAACGCGCTGGAGGAATATCAGGAGGGCCGGCTCACCGTCGACGGCGTCGAAATCACCGATGACGTCAAGGCCATCGAGGCCGTGCGCAAAGAAGTCGGCATGGTGTTTCAGCAGTTCAACCTGTTTCCCCACCTGACCGTCCTCGAGAATCTCACGCTCGCGCCGATGTGGGTCGGCCGCGTTCCGAAGGAGGAGGCCGAAGAGCGGGCCATGACGCAACTGGCGCGCGTGCGCATTGCCGAGCAGGCCGGAAAATATCCGCTGCAGCTCTCCGGCGGCCAGCAACAGCGCGTGGCAATCGCGCGGTCGTTGTGCATGACACCCAAGATCATGCTGTTCGACGAGCCGACCTCGGCGCTGGACCCCGAGATGATCAAGGAGGTGCTCGACGTGATGATCGAGCTTGCCGGAATGGGCATCACGATGCTATGCGTGACGCATGAGATGGGCTTTGCGCGCTCGGTGGCCGACCGCGTGATTTTCATGGATCAGGGACAGATCGTCGAACAGAACACGCCTGCGGAATTCTTCGCGAACCCGAAGAGCGAGCGCACGCGTGATTTCCTGTCCAAGATCCTGAGCCATTGATCCGGCCAGCAACCCCATGACGCATCGCCCTTCCGCCACGGCACCCAGGCGCGGACACGCGCCCGGCAAAGCCGGCGCCGTCACGGCTCAGGTGCAGAGTCTGACGCGCGGCCTGTCGATCCTCGAATCTCTCGCCAAGGCGGAAGGCGGCCTGACGCTGACGGACATCGGGCAGCGCGTGCAGCTGGCGCCGTCGACTGTCCACCGCCTGCTCGCAACCCTTGAGAAAATGGGCTACGTGTACCAGGCCGGCGAATTGGGCCGCTGGTACGTCGGCTTGCAGGCCTTTACCGTGGGCTCGAGTTTCCTGTCCAGCCGCGATTTCATCGCGCAAAGCCATCCCTACATGCGACGGCTGATGGATCAATCGGGGGAAACGGTCAACCTGGCGATACTCGACGGGACCGAAGCCGTCTTCGTCGACCAGGTCCAGTGCCGAGAAATGATGCGCACCATCGTGAAGTTGGGCAGCCGCGCACCGTTGCACGCTTCCGGCGTGGGCAAGGCCATGTTCGCGTCCCTGCCCGACGACCAGATCGACGCCATACTCAAGGTCCGCGGGCTGCCGCGCATCACCGGAAACACGATCACCACTCCCGAAACGATGTGGGCGAGCGTGCGCGTCATCCGGCAGAGGGGTTGGTCATTCGACGATGAGGAACACGCGCTCGGCACGCGTTGTGTCGCCGCGCCAATCTATGACGAGCACGCGGAGACGCTGGGGGCCATATCGCTCGCCGGACCCTCGTCGCGCCTTCCGGACGAGCGCATCAGGCAACTGGGCCCGCTCGTCGCGCATGCAGCCGAGGAGCTGACCCATCGGTTCGGGGGCAAGTGGCCACACGGAAGGTAAGGGCAACAGAACACCGAAATGCGAAAACGCCGTCGTCCCGACGGCGTTTTAGTTTCACGTCGCCAGAGAAGCAGGCGCCGCGAGAGTCTACTTTCCCTCCATCCGCGCCGCGCGGCGCGCCAGGTCCGGCTGTACGGCCGGCTTCCAGCGGGACAAGAGCTCGTCAGTAGCCGTATGTTCGTTGCAGGCGAGCACCATGTCGCAGCCTGCGGCAGCGGCAGCCTCCGCGCGCGCAACAATGTCGCCCGCGGCATGCGCGCCGGCCATGCCGAGGTCGTCGGAAAAGATAAGACCGTCGAAGCGCAGGCGACCGCGCAGGATGTCCTGCAGCCAGATCCGCGAAAATCCTGCCGCAACATCGTCGATCGCGGGATAGATCACATGGGCGGGCATGACGGCCTCCATGCCCTCCTTCGCCAGCACGGCGAAGGGAATGAGGTCATCGGCTTCCAGCGCGTCCAGTGTGCGTTCGTCCACCGGCAGATCGACGTGCGAATCCGCGGCAATGAACCCGTGTCCGGGGAAATGCTTTCCCACTGCAGCGCAACCACCGGCGTTGAGACCGCGCCGCAGGCACGATGCCAGATGCGCCACCGCGTTGGGGTTGCCGTGGAGCGCACGGTCGCCGATCACCGCACTGGCGCCGAAGTCGAGGTCGAGCACGGGCGTGAAACTGAAATCGACGCCGTGCGCGCGCAATTCGCGCGCAAGCAGGTGTCCCAGTCGCTGCGCTTCCCTGGCCGCCAGCGCGACGTCCTTGTCCCACATTTCACCCAACGTGCGCATCGCTGGAACAGCTGTGAACCCGTCGCGGAAACGTTGCACGCGTCCGCCTTCGTGGTCGACGCAGATCAGCAGCGCAGGCGTGCGCAGCAAGCGAATCGATGCGGTCAGCGCCTTGAGCTGCGCACCGGATTCGAAATTGCGCGAGAACAGGATCACGCCACCGGTGCAAGGATGCAGCAATCGCATTTGGTCGGCGGCAGTGAGCGACGTGCCCTCGATGCCGAGAACCACGGGTCCGCGCGCAAGCTGGACTGCGCTCACGATTGCGCAGACTTTGCTGAGTCGTGGTTCGCGGCCGCCTCGCGCAACAGCGTTTTCATCTGCCGCACGGCTTCGCGCAGGCCCACGAAGACGGCGCGGGAAACGATTGCGTGGCCGACGTGCAGCTCGCGCACGCCCGGCAGCGCCGCGACCGGTTGCACATTGAAATAGTTGAGCGCATGACCCGCATTGAAGCGCATACCGTGACCGAGCACGGCCTCCCCTGCCTCGCGAATCTTCGCGAGTTCGGCCACTACAGCCGGTCCCTCGGGATCGCGGCCCTTGGCATGGAATGCGTGCGCATAGGGGCCGGTGTGGATTTCACAGACTCTGGCCCCTATGCGCGCCGCCGCGTCGATCTGGACCGGCAGGGCGTCGATGAACACCGACGTCACGATGCCGGCGTCCGCCAGCCGAGCCACGGCTGATTTGAGCTTGGCCTCCTGTCCCGCGACGTCGAGTCCGCCTTCGGTGGTGATCTCGTGCCGCCCCTCGGGAACCAGCATCGCCATCTCCGGCCGCAACTTGCAGGCGATGTCGAGCATTTCGCCCGTTGCCGCCATCTCGAGATTGAGCTTGATGTGCACCAGCTCGCGCAGGCGACGCACATCCTCGTCCTGGATGTGTCGGCGATCCTCGCGCAGGTGTACGGTGATTCCGTCAGCGCCGCCCAAGTGCGCCTCGACCGCAGCCCACACGGGATCAGGCTCGTAGGTACGCCGCGCCTGCCGCAAGGTCGCAATGTGGTCTATGTTTACGCCCAGTTCGATCATTGCGAGCCTTCTTCGTCGATTGCCTGCAGGTCCTGCACGACCCGCCGGCTGAAAATGCGCCGCTCTTCGAGGTAATGGTCCAGGACTTCGCGCATCAGATGCTTCGCTTCGGCCGCCGTTTCGGCGTCAGGCATTGCGTTCGCCGCGAGGCCGAGCAGCGTAGCCCCCCGGATGCGCGGGTAGCGCGCGCCCGGTTCGCGCACGGCGTTGGCGGCCAGCGCGCGCGGCCCGAGGCCGAAGTGGTAATGGTAGCGCGCGGCAGGATCGATGGCGGCACCGGTATCGGCATCATGGGTCAGCGGGAGCGCATAGCCCAGTTCCGCCAGCAGGCGCAATTCGAACCGCCGGAGCACCGCGCCCTGATCCGCAGCGGTGTTGCTGGCGCAGAGTGCCTCCAGCGCGTCGTGGTAATCGCGAAACAGCGCTGCGTGAGGGTCCTCGCGAGCCAGCAACTTCAGCAACAGCTCATTCAGATAGAAGCCGCAGAGCAGTGCCGCGCCACGCGGCAGCGGCAGCCCGCCGCCCCATTCCGCTTTGAGCATCGTCTTGAGTTCGCCTGTGCCGGCCCAGGACAGCGTGAGCGGCTGGAATGCCTGCAGCAGGCCGCGCGTCTCCGAGCGCGGCCGCTTGGCCCCGCGCGCCACCATCGCCACACGGCCGTAATCGGCGGTGAACGCTTCGACGATCAGGCTGGTTTCGCGATAGGCGTAGGTGTGCAGGACGAACGCCGGCTCCCCGTCTCGCCGTTCCATGGGCTGGCGTGCGGCCATCGTCCTGCGACTTCAGTAACCGAACCGCGCGAGGGAGGCGTCGGTGTCGGCCCAGCCGCTCTTCACGCGCACCCAGATCTCGAGGAACACCTGGCCACCGAAGAGTTTCTCCATGTCCGAGCGAGCGTGCGTGGCGATCACCTTCATCTGCGACCCGCCCTCGCCCAGCAGGATTGCGCGCTGGCCGGCCTTGTCGACGTAGACGGTGGCATGGATGCGTCGCAAGGCGCCCTCCATCTCGAACTTGTCGATCGCAACGGTCGTGGCATAGGGCACTTCGTCGCCCAGCAACCGGAAAATCTTTTCGCGGATGAATTCCGCCGCGAGGAAGCGCTCGTCGCGGTCGGTCAGGTCGTCCTCCGGATACAGGCGATCGGACACGGGGAGCGCGGCGCTTATCTCGGATTTGAGCGCCGCGAGCTGTGTCCCCTTTTCGGCAGACACGGGGACTATTGCCGCAAACGGATGCAACTGCGCGATTTCCGCGAGCCGCCCCATGAAGGCCGCCTTGTCGGCCAACGTATCCACCTTGTTCACCGCCGCGATGACCGGCACGCCCCGGGGCAGCAGCGCGACCACCGCAAGGTCGGCGGGTGTGATGCGCATGGCGTCGAGAACCAGGACCACGGCATCGACATCGGCCAGACTTTCCCGCACCGCGCGATTCAGCCGGTCGTTCAGGCGAGAGCGGTGCTTGGTCTGAAAGCCCGGCGTATCGACGAACACTGCTTGCGCATGCGCATCGGTCGCGATGCCGGTGATTCGGTAGCGGGTGGTCTGCGGTTTCTTCGACGTAATGCTGATCTTTTGCCCGACCAGCGCATTGAGAAGCGTCGACTTGCCGACACTCGGCCGGCCGACAATGGCCACGTGTCCGCAGCGAAACGTCCCCCCCGACGCGGCCGTTTCATCGGCCACCTTGTTGGCCACTTCATCGGCCAACTCATTGGCCAACTTATTTGCCAAGACTGACTCCCTTGCGCTCTGCAGCCACGGCCAGCACGCTTGCAGCCACAGCGGCAGCCTGCTCGGCCGCCCGGCGATTGGAACCTTCGCCGGATGCCACGATGGTCAACCGGGGAATCCGGCACTCCACCGTGAACCATTGTTCATGGGGCTCGCCGCTCGTCGCCGTGACTACGTACTCAGGTACCGGCCACCGCCGCGCCTGCAGCCACTCCTGCAGGCTCGTCTTCGGATCCTTGCCCAATGCGCCCGGATCGACATCGCGGAGAACGCTTGAGTAGCACGTGACGATCACGTTGCGCGCGGCATCGAACCCGCCATCGAGATACACGGCACCGAACAGGGCTTCGAGCGCATCGGCAAGGATTGACGATCGCTCGGCGCCACCATTCTTCATTTCACCTTCCCCGAGGCGGATTTCCGGGCCGAGTCCCAACTGCCGCGCAACGCGCGCCAGCGTGTCTCCATTGACCAGTCCCGCGCGCACGCGCGAGAGATCACCCTCGGGCAGCTGCGGAAAGCGCTCGTACAGCGCCGCGCCCACGACGCAGTTGAGAACCGCGTCACCGACGAATTCCATGCGTTCGTTGTGGGGCGTGCCGAAGCTGCGATGCGTCAGCGCCTGACGCAGCAGATCAGGCTGGCGAAACGTGTAGTCCAGTTTGAGGCGCAGCGGTTCGACCATCCGGTCCGTGGAATCCCGCTACCGCGATGCGGTGGCGTCGAATTCCAGCAGCAGGCTGGCATTGCCCACGAGGTGCAGTTTGTTCTGCCAGGCGACCGACACCGTGGTCACCTTGCCGCTCTTGGTGACCTCGATGTCATTTGAGTTGATGGAATCGATGTAGTCGGCACCGATGCGACGGTCGACCAGCCTGCGGATTTCCGCCTTGGTCAGGTCCTTGGAGTCGTTGAGCGCGCCCTCCAGAGCCTTTTGCACCGAAAAATATTCGATGTATGCAGGAATCACCCGGAAACTGAGGAGCGCCGCGACGAGAACGACAGCCCCCACGAACAGAAATCCGGTCATTGTCAGGCCGCGTTGCCCCGCGGGCATCGTCATATCCATGTCCAATATTCCTCTTCCATCAGCGTATGCCGCTGCCTACGCGTTTGAACGCAAGACTCGACAGATCATCCCAGTTCCACCATATGAAAAACGCCTTCCCGCGAATGTGATCATCGGGTACGAACCCCCAGTAACGGCTGTCATCGCTGTTGTCGCGATTGTCGCCCATCATTAGATAATGCCCGGCCGGCACCTTGCAGGTGAAACCGCGCTCATTGTAGTCGCAATTCTCGCGTCCCGGAAACGGCCTGACGGCCTGCGGGTTGACCGGTGGCGCGCGGGGATTGACGCCGATGGTGAACGAACGAGGTCCATCCCCGCTATCGGCCGTCACCAACATCCGGTCCAGCGTCTCGAAGTGCATGTTCTCGAGGTAACTGTAGGTGCCGTCGGGAACCTGCGGCAACGCCTTGCCGTTTACGGTGAGCTTCTTGTCCTGGTAGGAGACCAGGTCGCCACCCACGCCGATGACTCGCTTGATGAAGTCCTGCGACGGATTCAACGGATACCGGAACACAACGACGTCGCCGCGCTTCGGGTCGGAGAAGGGCACGATCTTGCTTTCGACAATCGGTAGTCGCAACCCGTAGATGAATTTATTGACCAGGATGAAGTCGCCGACTTCGAGCGTGGGGCGCATCGACGACGACGGAATCTTGAACGGCTCCGCCACGAACGAGCGCAGCGTGAACACGACCAGGAGCACCGGGAAGAAACTCGCCGCATACTCGACCCATGCAGGCTGACGCAGCAACGTCACTTCCAGCTTCGCCCGCTCCGCGCGCACCGCGCCCTCGTTCCCCACAAGGGAATCGCGGTTCTTGGCATCGAATGCCGCAAGCGCCGTGGTGAGCACCGTCTGCCGCCGTTTCTTGAAAATGACGATGTCAAGCAGCCACAACACGCCGGTGGCGATGGTCAACAGGAACAGGATCAGCGCAAAATTCATCGTGGTATCGGAAATGTTGTCGTTGCCGGCCCGACCTTGGGCCGGCGGATTGTGGCACGGGACGGGCGCCAAATGACCGCCACTCGGCCCCTAGTTTCCGCGGTTCGTCTCATGAATTCGCCTACCCGTCAGAATCTCCGTCGGGGCCCCAGGGGAGTCACTTGTCGCCTACCTGCAGAATGGCCAGAAACGCTTCCTGCGGAATCTCGACGTTGCCTACCGCCTTCATCCTTTTCTTGCCGGCCTTCTGCTTCTCGAGCAGCTTCTTCTTGCGCGAAATATCGCCGCCATAGCATTTCGCGAGCACGTTCTTGCGCATCGCCTTGATCGTCTCGCGGGCGATGATATTGGCGCCGATCGACGCCTGCACCGCGACATCGAACATCTGCCGCGGGATCAGTGAGCGCATTTTCGACGCTACCTCGCGCCCGCGGTAGATCGCGACCGAACGATGGACCATCACCGACAGGGCATCCACCCGCTCGCCGTTGATCAGAATGTCGAGCTTGACCACATCGGCGGCGCGGAACTCCCTGAACTCGTAGTCGAGCGACGCGTAGCCGCGCGATACGGATTTCAGCTTGTCGAAAAAATCCATCACCACCTCGGCCATCGGCAATTCATAGGTGAGCATGACCTGCCGTCCGAGGTACTGCATGTTCTTCTGCGTGCCGCGCTTTTCCGTGCAGAGCGTCAACACCGGGCCGACGTATTCCTGCGGCATCAGGATGGTCGCGGTGATGATCGGCTCGCGAATCTCCTCGACGCGGGACAGGTCGGGCAGCTTCGACGGATTCTCGATCTCGTGCACGGTGCCATCGCGCATCAGCACCTGATATACGACTGTCGGCGCGGTCGTGATCAGGTCCATGTCGTACTCGCGCTCGAGGCGCTCCTGCACGATGTCCATGTGCAGGAGCCCGAGAAAGCCACAGCGGAAGCCGAACCCCAGTGCCTGCGAGACCTCCGGTTCGTAGTGCAGCGAAGCGTCGTTCAGCTTCAGCTTGTTGAGCGCATCGCGCAGCGCCTCGTACTGGTTGGACTCGACCGGGTAGAGGCCCGCGAACACCTGCGGCTTCACTTCCTTGAATCCCGGCAGCGCCGCAGACGCCCGGCGGTTGGCGAGCGTGACCGTATCGCCGACCTTCGCGGCGTTCAGTTCCTTGATGCCGGCGATAATGAATCCGACTTCGCCCGCCGAGAGTTCATCGCGCGCGACCGACTTCGGGGTAAATACGCCGACCTCCTCGCAATTGTGGATCGAACCGCCCGCCATCAGCAGAAGCTTGTCCTTGGGGCGAAGCACGCCCTGCATCACGCGCACCAGCATCACCACGCCGACGTAGTTGTCGAACCACGAGTCGATGATCAACGCCTGCAACGGCGCGCCCGCGTCGCCTGTCGGCGGCGGAATCTTCGCGATCACGGCCTCGAGAATGTCCTCGATCCCGATGCCGTTCTTGGCGCTCGCCCGCACGGCATCGGTGGCATCGATGCCGATGATGTCCTCGATCTCGTCGATGACGCGCTCGGGATCCGCCGACGGTAGGTCGATCTTGTTGAGCACCGGAACGACAGTGACGCCCTGCTCCACGGCCGTGTAGCAGTTGGCGACGGTCTGCGCTTCCACGCCCTGCGACGCATCGACGACCAGCAACGCCCCCTCACACGCCGCCAGGGAACGCGAGACCTCATAGGCGAAATCGACGTGTCCCGGCGTGTCGATCAGGTTGAGTCGATATGTCTCGCCATCCCTGGCCAGATAGGTCAACGCGGCCGTCTGGGCTTTGATCGTGATGCCGCGTTCACGCTCGAGGTCCATGGAATCGAGGACCTGCTCGCTCATCTCGCGGTCCGAGAGGCCGCCGCAGCGCTGGATGAAGCGGTCGGCAAGCGTCGACTTCCCGTGGTCGATGTGGGCGATGATCGAAAAATTGCGGATTAGGCGCACGCTGCAAGTCTGCGGTGAAACAGCAAGGGCACCCGAAGGTGCCCCGATCAGGAGCCTGTCGACGTTGGTCCGGCTCGGCAGGAGATATCGGAAAGTCTTGAATTATATCGGAAAACGGCCCTTGCGTCCAAGTTCCCCGGCGTTCGGGGCAGGTTCACCCGCGGGGACGCCCCGACGATCAGCGCGTTGTCAGGGCAGCGATGACTCGAGCGCGATCAAGATGGTAGTGACACAGCACGATGCCCTCGTCGACGTCGCCATGCAGCAGAACCGGGACCAGCTCGCCGTACGCCGCTTCCAGCGCCGGATCCGCGTCGACGTCAAGTTCCTCAACCGTCGCGCCGTGCGCGACGGCAAGCGGCAACAGCGCATCGCGCATCGTGTCGCACAGGTGGCAATATGCGCGCGTGAGGAACGTCAGCCGCTTTCCTCCCCACATCGCCGTCCCGCTCCCGCGCCGGTCCGCGCCTGACAGCGCTACTCGCCGGTGGTCACGCGCAGCGCGGAAAAGAACTGCTGCTCACCACGCTTCAATTGCAGCGTGACGGACGTGCCACGGTCGAGCTTGGCGATCATGTCGTTCACCTGTGCCGCGCTCTTCGCTTCCGTGGACTGTCCCCGGTTGACGATGGCCAGGATCACGTCGCCGGGCTGGATGTTGCCGCGCACGTTGGCGGCGACATCCTCGACCAGCACACCGCCCTTGACCTCGGCCTCCTTCTTTTGCTCGTCGGTCAGGTCGGACAGGACCAGTCCCATCCGGTTCGGCTTGCCCTTTTCCTTCGGCACCTGGCCGCCACGCGCAGGCGTGGCCACGGCTTCTTCCTTCATTTCCGCGACGGTCACCGCGAAATCCTTCTGTGCGCCCTTGCGCCATACGGTCAGGTTGATCTTCGTGCCGGGTCGGATCACGCTGATGATCCGAGGCAGTTCATTGGAGGTCTTCACGTCCCGGCCGTCCACCTTGACGATGATGTCGCCGATCTCGATGCCGGCCTTCCCCGCCGGCGCATCCTTTTCGACGCCGTTGACGAGCGCGCCCCGCGGCGCGCCAAGGCCAAAGGCATCGGCGTCTTCCTTGGTGACCGGCTGGATCTGCACGCCAATCCGGCCGCGCGTGACACGACCCTTGTCCTTCAACTGGTTCACAGTGTTCATCGCAACGTCGATCGGGATCGCGAATGCGAGACCCATGTAGCCGCCGGTGCGCGAGTAGATCAGCGAATTGATGCCAACCACCTCTCCGCGCATGTTGAACAGGGGACCGCCCGAGTTGCCCGGATTGATGGCGACGTCGGTCTGGATGAACGGAACCAGGTTTTCCTGCGGCAGGTCGCGACCCTTGGCGCTGACGATGCCGGCGGTCATCGTGTTCTCGAGACCGAAAGGCTTGCCGATCGCGACGACCCACTCACCCACTCTCAGCTTGTCGGGATCGCCGATCGTGACTTTCGGCAGTTCCCTGGCGTCGATCTTCAGCAACGCGACGTCGGTGCGCTTGTCCACGCCGATGACCTTGGCCTTGAAATCGCGCTTGTCGCTCAGCTTGACCGTGACCTCGTCCGCGCCATCCACCACGTGCGCATTGGTGATGACGTAGCCGTCGGCACCGATGATGAAGCCGGAGCCGACCGATTGCGCCTCCGGTTCACGCTGCTGGCCGCGCGGACCCGGCGGGACCTGCCCGAAACGGCGGAAGAATTCGTAGAAAGGATCGTCTTCGGAGAGTTCGGGCATGCCGCGACCGCGCCGCGCCTTCTGCGTGACGTCGATCGAAACGACCGCCGGACCGTTCCTTTCGTAGAGCTCCGTGAAATCGGGCAACAGTCCGGCCTTGCCTTGCGCGGAAATGGCCGGCGAAAACGCCGCAAGGAATGCAAACGTGGCGATCAACGCGGCAGCGCCGGCGACCTGGCCAGCACCCTGGTAAGAATACTTCGACATGGAATTCCTTTTCACGATGCTCGTTGCATGAACATTAGCCGGGGAATTGCCGGCGCCAATGCGGGATTTTACTTTGAAAGAACCGCGCTGCCAGTACGTCAACGCCTGGCTACGGATTGGGCAATCTGGCGAACGGCCGCGGGCGGCGCCTCGCCCAGCACGGTGATCAGATAGTCGTCCTGCTTTGTTGTGTAGACGGTGAGCCCGCCCTGCTGCGACACCCCGGTCGGGATGGCCGGCAGCGCGATCGGTTCCACGAACACGCTGACCGCCACCAGTCCATCGGAATAGACAAGGTGCGCGACCGGTTCGCGCTTGCCGCGCAGCGTCCGATAGCCTTCCATGATCTTCTGGAATCCACCCGGAAGTCGGCTGGCGGACCACCCCGTTTCCCGCGGCAGCATTTCCCCGAACGAACCCTGCTTGATCTGCCAATCCGGCGGCGCCGTGGCCCACGACGGCTTGACCATGTCACGGTCGACCTTCTCGTTGATGTTCACGTCGGTGAAGGCAAATTGCTCGACGACTTCGCCGCGATCGTCGACCAGGCGGGCCTTGAGCAGAAGACCGGTGTTTGCGTCGGCCCAGAACTTGTGGCCATAGCGGAGTCCGTCCTTGGGCTCGAACGTCATCACCTGCGTCCAGTGCCCCGCGATCCGCTCGCTGACGATCATGCGTGCCTCGTAATACTGAGCCAGGTTGCGCGCTTGCTCAGTGGAAAGCGACGGGAACACATTGCGGAATGTCCGCGGTTCGATCCGAATGATCTTGTTGTCGGGAAAGTAGCACCGCACTTCCGCGCTGCTGCGAATCACTTCGCGTGCAGGTCCGTCGAGGCTCACCAGCTTTTCCTGTTCCTGCCCGCCATCGAACAGGTGCACGAGCCGGGACGTCTCGACATGGCCATTGTGCTGGTAAACGATGGTGCCTGCGTAGTTAAGCGTCCTGGCGGCCTGCGCAGCACGTTCGAGCCACCGTGCGGCATCCTCGGCCGACGCATCGGCCGCAAAGATCACGGCCATAGTCAAGGAAACCGCGAGAAGCGACCGCGCCGCGGATTTCCCGGCGGGCCGCCGCGCGCGGAGCAGGGACTGCACTTCCAAGTTCATCCGCGCTTTCCGGTCATGGACGGGGTTCATTGCCGGTGACGGCCACGGCGCGAACGTACGGTCCCATGCCCTGGATCGCGGTTGACGGCGAATATTCCTGGTGCGCAATCAGATAGTCAGCGGAAAGGTCCCCAAGCGGCTTGATTTGCGCCGCCCGTACAGTGGCCGCCTCGCGCGCACGGGCAACCGCCGTCGGCGGGGCGTCGACCATCGAAAAGGCGGTCCAGCCGACCACGGTCACGGCTGCGAGCGTGGCGGCGACCGCCCAGGCTGCCGTTGCCACCTGCGCCGTGCGTCCGCGTTGGGGACCGGGAGCCAGAATCGTGGGCTCGGCATCCAGCGCCGCGCAGAAGCGCGCCGTCAATCCTGGCGATACGCCGCGCGCACCGCGCAACTGATCGCCGATCACGTGGTAGCAAATCCACATTTCCACGGCAGCGGGCGACTTCAATTCCGCGCAAATCCTCTCGAATTCCTGCGCGTCCACCTCGCCGTCCATCAGGCGGGAAATGTTCTCGTTCATCACCATCTCCGGGTTTCATCGGTGCCAAGCTGCGGACGCAGTTCGGTCGCGATCGCCTCGCGCGCGCGAAAGATCCGCGAGCGCACGGTACCGATCGGGCAATTCATCACGCTGGCAATTTCCTCATAACTCAGGCCCTCGATCTCGCGCAGCGTGATCGCCTTGCGCAGGTCTTCGGGCAGTGCATCCATCGCGCGGTTCACCGTCGCCGCAATCTGCTTGCCGATCAGCTCGTCTTCCGGCGTCGAGCTGTTCCGCAACTGCTCCGCATCCTCAAATCCTTCGGCCTCCTCGTTGTCGAACGAGGTGGACGTCGGCGCCCGCCTGCCCAGCGCGACCAGGTAATTCTTCGCCGTGTTGATCGCAATGCGATACAGCCACGTGTAGAACGCACTGTCGCCCCGGAAGCTCGGGAGCGCGCGGTAGGCCTTGATGAAGGCTTCCTGCGCCACGTCCTCGACCTCGGCCGGGTCGCGCACCAGTCGCGACAGGAGCCGCGCCAGCTTGCGCTGGTATTTCATGACCAGCAGCTCGAACGCGCGCTTGTCGCCCCTCTGCGCCCGCTCTACCAGCTGCTGATCGACTTCGCGATCACCCACGTGCTGCACGTCCCTGAATCATTGGTCGTTTTCCCGCGCAGCGACGGCTACGGCAGCCGGACACGTTGTCCTGCCGGCGCGGGGCAACCGGGCAAACACGCGGTGCACGCTTGCCGTAAGAGACTGCCGAAGACAGGTTTAGTTCATAGATGGTCATGGTTATTCCTTGGACACGCTCATCGGGGGACTTTGTCCAAGACAACCGTTGCGCGGATATCGCCCGTAACGACGCGCCGGTAGTTCTTGACCAGCGGGTGGCTCCAATGGGCCAAACCGTTTTTGGCGGCCTCGTCCAGCAGGTCCAACTGCTCCAGAACAGCGATCGTCGCCGGATGCAAGCCGCGCGCATTGCCGTCCGCGACCTTGATGGCGATTCCCCATCCGCGGCTGCGGATGCCGATGGCCTGGACGCCTTCTGCGCCGACCTTGGTGACCCAATCGCCGCGCCCTGCCTGCATCAATGCCAGATCGTTGCGCCGTTCGCCCGAGACCATTTCCGGATGCGCGGTCATGGCATCTGCGAGGACCTTGGGCGCGCGACCGTAGTCGGCATCGACTTCCGCCGTGGCGAGCCGCGCAAACGCAAGCGCAAGTCCGGATAGCGGAACGGCGTAGTTGGGCGCGGAACAACCGTCCACGCCTGCCACCAACTGATCTTCCGGTGTCGCCGTGAACCGGGAAACCGCGTCACGGATCGCCTGCTGCAGCGGATGCTCGAAGTTCAGGTAGTCGTACTTGCCCTGTCCGCACTGAACACACCAGGCGAGCATGCCGCTGTGCTTGCCCGAACAGTTGTGGGCCAGGGGCGAATACGGCGGTGGCGGGGGCGGTTCGCCGCGCAGTTCAAAATACGTGGGGGCGTGGGTGCCGCATTGCAGGTCGTCCGCGGTATTTCCGGCACGGGCCAGCATATCGGCGACGGCGTCGACGTGGCGAGGTTCGCCGGAGTGGCTCGCGCACAGCAACGCCACCTGCGGCTGCGTGTAACCGAAGCGCTCGATGCCGCCGCCGGCGACGAACGGGAGTGCCTGCAGCGGCTTCAATGCGCTGCGCGTGAAGGTCAGCGCGTGCGCGTCACCGGCGGCGTACAGGAGGCGCCCATGCCGATCAACGACGGCCACGGAGCCAACGTGCACGCTCTCGACCACGCCGCCGCGAGTGACGGAAGCCAGCGGAACGTGGGATGGTGCAGCGGGTGGAGGTGACAATGCCGAAGCGGACACGGGCGGGAAAGAATGAACGTCAACTGCATATTATCGCTCATGTCCTGCCCGGCGCCGGCCCGAAGGTCCGTGGCGGATGCGATCGACTGTACGCGGTCGCTCCGCTTCGTACACATTGCCAGGCAGGAACAGGCAGCAGTAGGATTCGTCACGCACACGCGCAATTGGGTGCTTCGCGGTCACGCCCGGGCGACCTGGGTACAGCCGTCGAAGCTGGCGCTCCTGCGATCCCGATACCGGCGTGAGCTCACGGCAACAGGGGGGCTAGCCATGGCGCGCGAAATCGATCTGGTCGTCCACGGTGGATGGGTCGTCGACGGAACGGGCGCCGAGCGCTTCAAGGCAGATATAGCCATCCAAGCGGGGAAGATCATCGCGGTCGGCAGGGTGACGGCACATGCCAAGGATGCGCTCGACGCCAGAGGCTTGACCGTCACGCCCGGCTTCGTCGACATCCATACGCACTACGACGGGCAGGTCACCTGGGCGGATCGGCTCGTGCCATCGTCAAGTCACGGCGTGACCACCGTGGTGATGGGCAATTGCGGCGTGGGGTTCGCCCCCTGCCGACCCGATCAGCACGAGATGCTCATCGGCCTCATGGAAGGCGTCGAAGACATCCCCCACCCGGTGCTGGTCGATGGCTTGCCCTGGAATTGGGAGACATATCCTCAGTATCTCGATTTCCTGGCCTCACGACGGTACGACATGGACATCTGCGCCTATGTGCCGCACGCCCCCATCCGCGTCTACGTCATGGGTCAGCGCGGAGCCGACCGGGAGCCCGCCACGCCGACAGATCTGGAGCAGATGGCCGGCATCGTGCGCGAGGCCATGGCGGCGGGCGCGATGGGCTTTTCGACGTCGCGCACGTTCTTCCATCGCTCCGCCGACGGCAAATCCACGCCGAGCTTCGAAGCGGCCGAGGACGAGCTGATGGCACTCGCTCTGGCCCTCAAGGCGACAGGCAAAGGCGCCATGCAGCTGATCACCGATTTCGGCGACCCCGAAGAGACCTTTGCCCTGCTGCGCCGGATGGTAGAGCGCTCGGGCCGGCCGTTGTCCGTCTCGCTGCTGGAGGGCAGCTACGGCCCGATGACGCTGCGCTGGCACGACGTGCTCGACTGGGCGGCCGAGGCCACGGCCGCCGGACTCCCGATCAAGGCTCAGGTGTTGAGCCGGGCAATCGGCGTGATGCTCGGACACGAACTGACGCTGAACACGTTTTACACCTGCGCGTCCTACGTCAAATTGGCGCAGTTGCCCTTCGCCGAGAAGATCCGCGAACTCGAGCGGCCGGAGACGCGCGCCCGCATCATTGCGGAATCGACTGATCCCGATCCAACCATTGTGCTAGGACGGCTGGCGCGCGAGTTCGATCACATGTTCCTGCTAGGCGACCCGCCTGACTACGAGCAGCCGTTCGAGCAGAGCATCGCGGCGCGGGCAATGTGTCTCGGGGTCACGCCGTTGGAGTTGGCCTATGACCTCATGCTCGAGCACGACGGACACAACAACCTCTACGTGACTCTGTGCAATTACGAGCACGGCTCCCTCGACTCGTCGCTGCGGATGATGCGTCACGCTGGTTCCGTGCTCGGACTGGGCGACGGCGGCGCCCATTGCGGGACGATCTGCGACGGCAGTTATCCGACGTTCATGCTGACGCACTGGGTGCGTGACCGCACCCGCGGCGAGCGACTGCCATTGCCGGTGGTGGTGAAGTGGCTGAGCCACGACACGGCACAGGCGGTGGGTCTGCAGGATCGAGGGCTCATTGCACCCGGATACAAGGCGGACCTGAACCTGTTCGACCTCGATCGGCTGCATCTGCACGCACCGGAGGTGGCGAATGATCTGCCCAGCGGCGGGCGGCGCCTTGTGCAACGCGCGGACGGCTACAAGGCCACGATCGTCAGTGGCACCGTCGTCTATCGCAATGGACTGCCGACCGGAGCCCTTCCCGGGCGCCTGGTGCGTGGGCCCCAAGCCGCAACGGCTTGAGGGCCGTGCGCGACGGCAATCGAACACCGGCCGCAGGGACAGAGAGAATTAGCGCGCCTCATGCGTTCTTTGCCGCAAGCGCGGCCTTGATCTGCTCCAGGGCCGTCGGATCCTCGATGGTCGTCAGGTCGCCGGGGTCCCGCCCTTCGGCCAGCGCCTGAAGCGATCGCCGCAACAGCTTGCCCGAACGCGTTTTCGGCAGGAGGCTCACGAAATACACCGCGCCGGGGCGCGCTATGCCGCCCAGTTCGCGATCGACTGTGTCCATCACTTCCTTGCGCATTTGCGCGATGCCGGCGGCATTGGCGACCTTTGCCGGATCCTTCACCACGGCGAAGGCGACCGGTACCTGTCCTTTCAGCGCGTCGGCCATGCCAACGACCGCCACTTCGGCAATGCCGGAATGCGCCTGGATGGCCTCTTCGATTTCGCGCGTGCCCAGGCGATGACCGGCAACGTTGATCACGTCGTCGGTGCGACCCAGAACGAAGTAATAACCGTCACCGTCGTGCATCGCCCAATCGAAGGTCGAGTACGCGAGTTTTTTCGGAAAGGTCGAGAAGTATGTTTTCACGAAGCGCTCGTCGTCGCCCCATACCGTCGTCATGCAGCCGGGCGGCAACGGCGGCATGATCATCAGTACGCCCTTCTCGCCCGCGGCGACCTCGTCGCCCGTGCCCTCGTGCAACAGCCGGACGTCGTATCCGAAGACCGGGAACGAAGGGCTGCCGAACTTGCGCGGCGTGTCTTCGATACCCGGCTGCGCGGACAGGATCGGCCACCCGGACTCCGTCTGCCAGTAGTTGTCGACGATGGCCACGCCGCCCAGTGCGTCGGACGCCCAGCGCGCCGTCGGTTCATCCAGCGGTTCGCCGGCCAGGAACAGGTAACGCAGCGCCGACACATCGTGTTTCTTCATGAACGCCGGATCCTGTTTTTTCAGCACCCGGATGGCGGTGGGCGAACTGAACATCGTCGTGACCTTTTCCTCCGCGACGATCTTCCACCAGATGGCCGGATCGGGACGGATCGGCAGGCCCTCGTACAGGATCGTCGTCGAGCCGTTGATGAGCGGCGCATAGATGATGTACGAGTGGCCGACGACCCAGCCGATGTCGCTGGTCGTGAACATCGTCTCGCCGGGAGCGACATTGAAGATATGTCGCATGGAGGCTGCCAGTGCGACGGCGTAGCCGCCGGTATCGCGCTGCACGCCCTTGGGCTTGCCCGTCGTGCCGGACGTATACAGGATATAGGAGGGCTCGCTCGACTCGAGCCACGCGCAGGGGACGATTTCGTCCATGTGCGCCGCCCGCAGCGACGCGTAGTCGACGTCGCGACCGGACACGCGCGGGAAATCGCGGTCGAGGCCGCGGTCGACGATCACCACGGACGTCGGCGGATAGGCGGCGAGCCGAATCGCGTCGTCCACCAGGTGCTTGTAGGGCACGGGCTTGCCGCCGCGCATGCCCGCATCGGACGTGAACATCACCTTCGGGCGCGCGTCGTCGATGCGGGTCGCCAGGCTCGCTGCCGCGAACCCGCCGAAAACCACCGAATGAATGGCACCGATGCGAACGCAGGCGAGCATCGCGAACATCGCCTCGGGAATCATCGGCATGTAGATCAGGACCCGGTCGCCTCGCCCCACGCCCAGGCTTTGCAGCACGGCGGCGCACCGGTTCACTTCCGCGTGCAGCTCGCGGTACGTGTAGCGCACTTCCGCGTTGGTCTCGGTCGAAATGTAGATGACCGCCGCCTGGTCGCCGCGGGTCGCGAGATGGCGGTCAATCGCGTTGTGACAGATGTTGGTGCGTCCGCCGACGAACCATTTCGCAAACGGCGGCCGCGTGTAGTCGAGGACCGACGTGAACGGCGCCTGCCAATCGACGAGCGTCGCCTGCTCGCGCCAGAACGCGTCCCGGTCGTCCAGCGACCGGCGATGAAACTCCCGATACGTGCGCATGTCTGTTTTCTCCAGTGCGTCCGCTCGACCCGCGCGAACTTGGCTCGGACCCCATCGGGGGACCAGGATGTGATTGTGCAGTCCGGCGCCGGGGTCCGGTCTTGCGCTAAATCATCCCCCGTGCGAATCGGGCGCGATGCGCACGACCGTCCGCCCGCGAACCAGACCCTTGAGATAGGGGTCGAAGTGGGTCGGCAGGTCGTCGAAATCGATGGTTCGCACGAGATCGTGGACGCGGTCCGGACGCCACTCGACCGCCAGCTTGTTCCACAGCTTCTGCCGAATCGACATGTCGCAGTTCGCGCTGTCCACGCCGAGCAGGCGCACACCGCGCAGGATGAACGGCATGACCGTGGTGTTGAGCTTGATGTCAGCCGCCAGCCCCACCGCGGCCACGGTTCCGCCAATCTTCATCGTGGACAGCAGTGCCGCGAGAAGGTCGCCGCCCAGATTGTCCACGACCCCCGCCCACGTGGCCTTGCCGAGCGGCCGGATATTCGCGACATCGAGCGATTGCCGCAGCAGGACTTCCGACGCGCCGATTTCCTTCAGATAGGCGGCCTCCTCCGGCTTGGCCGTGATCGCCACCACGTGATAACCGCTCTTGCGGAGAATTTCGATCGCGACCGACCCCACCCCTCCCGTGGCGCCCGTGACGGCGACCGGTCCGGCAGCCGGCGTCAACCCATTGTGTTCCATCAGCAGCACCGCCAGCGCGGCGGTGAAGCCCGCGGTGCCGAGCGTCATGGCATCGAAGGCGGTCATGCTTTCCGGCCGCCTAACCACCCAGTCTGCCGGCACGCGCACATGTTCGGCATAGCCTCCGTCGTGGGCTACCCCCATGTCGTAACCGGTGACGATCACCTTGTCGCCCGCCTTGAAGCGCGGATCCGCGGACGATTCGACGGTGCCGGCCACGTCGATTCCCGCATTGGTCGGATACTTGCGCATGATCCGGCCGGCGCCATTGTGCGACAGCGCGTCCTTGTAATTGATGGTCGAGTACTTGGCCTTGATGACCACCTCGCCCGGGTCGAGTTCATCGATCGTCATCTCCACGAACCGGCTCGAGACGACCTTGTCTTCCTCGAATGTGCGATAGGCTTTGAATTTTTGCACGCGAGTCTCCTTGGGGGCATTGATTGGGGGGAAAGATCAGGCAGTAGCTGTGGTTGCCGCATCGCCGGCTATGTGCGGCAATGCCATGTATTCGCGCGTGCGCATTTCGGCCAGGCGGCTTACCGTACGGGGGAATTCCTGGGCATTGGGTCCTGCGACATACAGGTCTGCGGCCTGGCCTTCCGCCGAGGCGAGCAGTTTGACCCGATGATCGTACAGGATGTCCACGAGCCACGTGAAGCGCCGCGCGCGATCGCCATCCTGCGCCGACATGACCGGGATATCGGAGACGAACATGACGGCGAAGCGGCGGGCAAGCTCGAGGTAATCGCGCTGTGAGCGAGGTCCGTCGCACAGCGTGGCGAAATCGAACCAGACCGCTCCTCCCGCCCGGCGGCGCGCGACCAGTTTGCGCCGCTCGATGACCAGGTCGGGATCCTCGTCCGGCCCTGAGCACATCGCGTCGAACGCACGCTCCAGCGCGGTATCGGCCATGGCCCCGGCCGGCACGTGGAATGTCTGCACCTGTTCCAGCGTACGCAAGCGGTAGTCGACACCGGCGTCGACCTCGAGGACGTCGAGCCATTCTTCAATCAGGCGTATGGCCGGAAGGAAGCGTTCACGCTGCAGACCATTCGGCCACAGACCTTGCGGCGGATAGTTGGAAGTCATCACGAACACGACACCGGCGTCGAACAACGCGGACAAGAGTCGGCCCAGCACCATCGCATCGGCGATATCCGACACATGAAACTCGTCGAAGCAGATGAGCCGCCAGCGCTTGGCGATGCGCGCGGCCACTGTCGCCAGCGGATCGACCTCGTTCTTGAGGGTATGCAGGTCCGCGTGAACATTGCGCATGAACGCATGAAAGTGAATCCGCACCTTGCGGCGGATCGGCACCGATGCGAAAAAACTGTCCATCAGGAAGCTCTTGCCGCGCCCGACGCCGCCCCACAGGTAGACCCCGCGCGGCACGTCCGGTGCTGCGAACAGGCGCGTGAGCGTCGACTGCCGCGCCGCGCGAAACTTCGTGAGTTCGTCGGAAAGTCGTTGCAGCCGGTCGAGCGCCACCGCCTGCGCTGCATCCAGCGTCGTCCGGCGGTGCGCGAGGAGGGGCTGGAGAAAGTCGATGAGCGCCCCGGTCGGGCGCGCATTCCGGTGGAGGGCGACCCCCCCGCTCAACGAAGAACCCCTACGCTTGCCGCCAGGGCGGCTGCGCTGCCCCCAACGGGGGCGCAATGTGCGGCTTGGGACGGCCCCGCGCCGCTCATCTTAGTACCCCCACGCTTGCCGCCAAGGCGGCTGCGCTGCCCCCAACGGGGGCGCAATGTGCGGCTTGGGACGGCCCCGCGCCGCTCATGCCATACGCGCGGCGGCGACACCCGCCGTCCGTCCGAAGGCCGCCATTGCAATGTTGATGCCCTTCAATGCGCCTCCGATTCCACTCTCACTGCGCGGTGATGTCCGCGTTCTGTCAGGTGTCGCAATTTCAATGCTAAAGATTCAGCGTCCGTCCGTCTACCGCCAGCGCCGCTTCCTTGGTCGCCTCGGACAGCGACGGATGCGCATGGCAAATGCGGGCCAGATCCTCGCTCGACGCGCCGAACTCCATGGCCACGACACCTTCGGAAATCAACTCGGAGGCCTGGGGTCCGATGATGTGCACGCCCAGGATGCGGTCGGTCCTGCGGTCGGCCAGGATCTTCACGAACCCGCTGGTGTCCCCCAGCGCGCGGGCACGGCCGTTGGCCAGGAACGGAAATGATCCGGACCGGTAGTCGACGCCGGCACCTTTCAATTGCTGCTCGGTCTGGCCCACCCAGGCAATTTCCGGCGACGTATAGATGACCCACGGTACCGTGTTGAAGTCCACGTGGCCGTGCTCGCCCGCGATCCGCTCGGCAACGGCTACGCCCTCCTCCTCGGCCTTGTGCGCGAGCATAGGCCCGCGCACCACGTCGCCCACCGCCCAGACATTTGACAGATTGGTGCGGCAATCGCCGTCCACTTCGATGAAACCGCGTTCATCCAGCCGCAAGCCGACCTTGTCGGCGTCCAGTGCGCCAGTGTAGGGAATGCGCCCGATGGAGACGATCAGCAGGTCGAAGGCCGCGTTTTGCGACTTTCCCGCAGCGTCGGTGTACCTCACGGTGACATCCTGCTTGCCGACCTTTACATCGGTGATCTTCACGCTGGTGTGAATGGCGAGGCCCTGCTTCGTGAAGAGCTTGAGCGCCTCCTTGGCGATCGCGCTGTCGACCGCACCGAGAAACTCCGGCAGCGCTTCGAGCACGGTAACCGAGGCACCCAGGCGACGCCAGACGCTGCCCATCTCCAGGCCGATCACGCCCGCACCGACGACGCCGAGCTTTTTCGGCACGTCTTGAATCGCCAGCGCGCCCTCGTTGTCGAGCACGCGGACGTTGTCAATGGACACGCCGGGCAAGGGCCGCGGCCGCGAACCGGTAGCCAGGATCACATGTTTGGCGACCAGCTGGGCCGCCTTGGCGCCGGCGACGTTGACCTGCCACGCGTCGCCATCCTTCCCCGCAAACGAACCCTTGCCGTGAAAAAACGCAACCTTGTTCTTCTTGAACAGGTAAAGGATGCCGTCGTTGTTTTGCGCAACGACACGGTCCTTGCGCGCGAGCATCTTCGGGACGTCCACGCGCAGACCCTTGACCTCGATGCCATGGTCCGCGAACGCGTGGCCGGCGTGTTCGTAGTTTTCCGAAGATTGCAGAAGTGCCTTGGACGGGATGCAGCCGACATTCGTGCACGTGCCTCCCGGCGCCGGCTTGCCATCCGCGCGCGTCCAGTCGTCGATGCAGGCGGTTTTGAAACCAAGCTGCGCCGCGCGGATTGCGGCGATGTAGCCGCCCGGGCCGGCGCCGATCACGACCACGTCGAATTGTTCAGCCATTCAGGACCTTCAGATGTCGAGCAACAACCGCGCCGGATCTTCCAGCGCCTCCTTGATCGCCACCAGGGACAGCACCGCTTCGCGTCCGTCGATGATCCGATGGTCATACGACTGTGCGAGGTAGTTGATCGGCCGCACGACCACCTGTCCGTTTTCCACCACAGCGCGTTCCTTCGTCGCGTGAACGCCGAGGATCGCCGACTGCGGCGGGTTGATGATCGGCGTGGACAGCATCGAGCCGAACACGCCGCCATTGCTGATCGTGTAGGTACCGCCGGTCAGTTCCTGCACGGTCAATTTGCCTTCGCTGGCGCGCTTGCCGTACTCGGCGATCTGCTTCTCGATTTCGGCCAGCGACATCTGGTCGGCGTCACGCAGGATCGGCACGACGAGGCCGCGCGGACTGCCCACGGCGATGCCGATGTCGAAATAGCCGTGATAGACGATGTCGGTGCCGTCGATCGATGCGTTGACTGCCGGATATTTCTTCAGCGCGTGCACGGCCGCCTTCACGAAGAACCCCATGAAGCCCAGCTTGACTCCATGCTCACGCTCGAACCGGTCCTTGTATTTGCTGCGCAAGTCGAGGATCGGCTGCATGTTGACCTCGTTGAACGTGGTCAGGATCGCTGCCGTCGATTGCGATTGCAGCAGGCGTTCGGCGACACGCTGGCGCAGGCGCGACATTGGCACGCGCTGCTCAGGGCGCGCTCCGGAAGTCCCGGGCGCGGGCAGTGGCGGCATCGAGGGCGACTTCGCCACGGGAGCGAGAACGCGCGCCGCCTCGCCAGACCGGGCTTCCACCGCGGTGATCACGTCGCCCTTCGTGATGCGGCCGCCGCGACCGGTGCCTTCGACGGACGCGGGCGCCAGCCCGGAGTCCGCCATCATCTTGCGGGCCGCCGGCAGGGCCGTGATGCTGGCGCCTGGCGCTGCCGCTGGTTGGGCCACCGGAGCGGGCGCCAGGGCAGCGGTAGGCTTCGTAGCCGCCGGTAGGGACGCGCCGGCCTTTCCTTCCGAATCGATCACGGCAATGATCTCGTTGGACGTCACCGTGGACCCATCCGGTTTCACGAGTTCGACGAGCACGCCGTCTCCGGGTGACGGCAGCTCGAGCACGACCTTGTCCGTTTCGACGTCAATCAGGTTCTCGTCCCGCCTGACCGCATCTCCGGGCTTCTTGTGCCAGCTCACCAGCGTAGCTTCGGCCACGGACTCAGGCAGTTGCGGGACCTTCACTTCGATACGCATTGGATTGATTCCCGAATTTGGCAGGCAGTCGCCAGACTAGTGAGCGACGACCATTTCGCCCGAATCCAGCTTGGCCGCGAAGGCGTCTTCCAGCAGTTGCTTCTGCTCTGCGTTGTGTTTGCTGCTGTAGCCCACGGCAGTGGACGCCGATATCGCGCGCCCGGCGTAGGCCAGCACCTGCTGGTCCCGGATGTCGCCCCGGAGATAGGCGCGCAGCCGATACCAGGCGCCCTGGTTTTGCGGCTCTTCCTGCACCCAGACGACTTCCTTCGCATTGGGATACTTCGCGATCTCCGCCGTGAAATCCGCATGCGGAAACGGATACTGCTGCTCGATCCTGACGATCGCGATGTCGTCGACCTTCATTTCCCGGCGATGCGCTAGCAGCTCGTAATACACCTTGCCCGAGCACGCGAGCACGCGCCGTACATTCTTTGCGGAGAGCTTGTCCACCTCGCCGATCACGTTCTGGAAACCGCCATTGGCGAGATCCTCGAGCGACGACACGGCCTCCTTGTGCCGGAGCAGGCTCTTCGGGCTCATCACGATCAACGGCTTCCTGTACTTGCGCAGCACCTGTCGCCGCAGCATGTGGAAAATCTGCGCGGGCGTGGTTGGAATGCAGACCTGCATGTTGTGCTGTGCGCACAGCTGGAGAAAGCGTTCGGGACGCGCTGACGAGTGTTCCGGTCCCTGGCCTTCGAAGCCGTGGGGGAGAAGCATGACGAGGCCGCAGATTCGGCCCCACTTCACTTCGCCGGCGCTGATGAACTGGTCGATGATCACCTGCGCGCCGTTCACGAAGTCGCCGAACTGTGCCTCCCAGATCACCAAGCGCGTCGGATCCGACGTCGAATAACCGTATTCGAAGCCCACGACCGCCTGTTCGGTCAGCACGGAGTCGATGATCTCGAAGGTCGCCTGGCTGGGGCTTACGTGCTGCAGCGGAATCCAGGTCCCGTCATCCCATTTTTCCCGGTTCTGGTCGTGCAGCACCGCGTGCCGGTGCGAGAACGTGCCGCGACCGACGTCTTCTCCGGACAGGCGCACACCATGGCCTTCGTCAAGCAGCGACGCGTAAGCCAGTGACTCGCCCATGCCCCAGTCGAGCGGCAGTTCGCCCTCGCCCATGGCGCGCCGGTCGGCGATCACCTTGTCGACGCGTGAATGGAGCTTGAAGCCTTCGGGAACCGTGGTCAGCTTCTGCGTGAGCGCGCGCAATGTCCTGACCGGAACGGCGGTCGCCGCCTGATCCGTCCAGTGACGGTTCTTGTACGGACTCCAGTCGATGGTGAAGGGCGGCTTGTAGTTCGACAGAATCGTCTTGTTGGTGTGCTGACCGCGATCCATTGCCGCACGATAGGTGGCGATCATGGCGTCCGGTTCCTCGGCAGTGACGATGCCAGCGGCGATCAACCGGTCCGCGTACAGCTTGCGCGTTCCCTCGTGCTGCGCGATCCTCTTGTACATCAACGGCTGCGTCACCATCGGCTCGTCCGCCTCGTTGTGTCCCAGGCGCCGGAAGCACACGAGATCGATGAAGATATCCTTGTGGAACTGCTGCCGATATTCAAGCGCGATCTCGACCGCCAGCAGGCAGGCCTCCGGATCGTCGCCGTTCACATGGAGGATCGGCGCCTCGACCATCTTCGCGATATCGGTACAGTAGATCGTGCCGCGCGTGTCGCGCGGATCGGACGTCGTGAACCCGATCTGGTTGTTGATGACGATGTGAATGGTGCCGCCCGTATAGAAACCACGGGTCTGCGCCATGTTCAGGCATTCCTGATTGACGCCCTGCCCCGCAATCGCGGCGTCGCCATGCAGCAGCACCGGCAGGACCTGGTCGCCCTTCGTGTCCCCGCGACGGAACTGCCGCGCGCGCACGCTGCCTTCGACCACGGGATTGACGATCTCCAGATGCGACGGGTTGAACGCGAGCGTCACGTGCACGGGTCCACCGGGCGTGGACACGTCGGAGGAAAACCCCTGGTGGTACTTGACGTCACCAGCCGGCAGTTCCTGCATTGTCTTGCCTTCGAATTCGGAAAACAGGTCCGCCGGGATCTTGCCTAGAGTATTGACCAGAACATTCAGGCGCCCGCGGTGCGCCATCCCCAGCACGATCTCCTGCACGCCAGCCGCGCCGGCCTTTTCGATCAGACGATCGAGCATCGGGATCATCGTCAGGCCGCCCTCGCCCGAGAAGCGCTTCTGGCCGACGTATTTCGTGTGCAGGTAGCGTTCCAGCGTCTCCGCCGCAGTGAGTCGCTCGAGAATGTGGCGGCGTTCATCCGGCGAGTAGGCAGGCGTCGCGCGGATCGGCTCCAGCCGCTGTTGAAAGAAGCGCTTGGTGGCGGTGTCCGAGATATACATGTACTCGGTGCCGAGCGTGCGCGTGTAGGTTTCCTTGAGCGCTGCGATTATGTCGGCCAGCCGCATGCGCGCCGGACCGGCCTTGAAGGAGCCGACGTCGAATTCGGTCGTCAGGTCGGCCTCGGTGAAGCCGTAGGTGCGCAAGTCGAGGTCGGGCAGGTACTGGGGCTCGTGCCGTTGTAGCGGGTCGAGATCGGCGTAGAACATTCCGAGCGTTCGGAATTTGCTGATCAGCCGCAGGACGAGCACCTGCTTGTGCATGGTCGCGGCATCGACCATCGCTCCGGCAACCTTGCGGTTCCTGGTCAGCTCGACAAACGAGGCAATGACCGGCGCATGCGCGACATCGGCAGCGCCGTCGCGCAGTTCATCGAAATAGGCGCGCCACTCCGGGCTCACCGCGTCTGCGTCGGCCAGGTAATGCTCGTACAACTCCTCGATGAATGGGATGTTCGACCCGAAGAGGGTGCTGCTCGCTTCGAACTCCTTCATGCTGCCCATAGCATCACCTTCCGTGAACGGCTCGAGTCAATCCCAGGATGGGGGCGGAACCCATCCAGTGCAACCGCGCGGCCCGCTCTTCGCAAACCAGAAAAGCGGGTCAGCTCCGCTGCGCGATGGGCGTGACCGTTCGCCGCGTGGCGCCCGTAAATAGTTGGCGCGGCCGGCCGATCTTGTACTCGGGATCGGCAACCATCTCGTTCAATTGCGCAATCCAGCCGACGGTGCGGGCCAGCGCGAAGATCGCGGTGAACAGCGGCACCGGGATGCCAATCGCCTTCTGCACGATCCCGGAATAGTAGTCGACGTTCGGGTAGAGCTTGCGGGAGACGAAGTAATCGTCCTCGAGCGCAATCTTCTCGAGCGACATCGCGAGCTTGAACAGCGGGTCGTCGTGCAGGCCAAGCTCGGTCAGCACCTCGTGGCAGGTCTCGCGCATCAGCTTGGCGCGCGGGTCGTAGTTCTTGTACACGCGATGGCCGAATCCCATCAGCTTGACATTCGAGTTCTTGTCCTTGACCTTCGTGATGAAGTCGCCAATCTTCGCCACGCCGCCCTGCTTCTGGATGTCGTAGAGCATGTTGAGGCAGGCCTCATTGGCGCCGCCGTGCGCCGGACCCCACAGGCAGGCCACGCCGGCGGCGATGGCCGCGAAAGGATTGGTGCCCGAGGACGCGCACAGGCGCACCGTCGATGTCGAGGCGTTCTGCTCGTGGTCCGCGTGCAGGATGAAGATGCGGTCCATTGCGCGAACCAGCACGTCGTTCGACTTGAAGTCCTCGCACGGTGTCGCGAACATCATGCGCATGAAGTTGGCTGGATATGACAGGTCGTTGCGCGGATACATGTACGGCTGACCGACCGTGTACTTGTACGCCATCGCAACCAGCGTCGGCAGCTTGGCGATCAGGCGGATCGCCGAGATGTCGCGCTGGCTCGCGTCGTGCAGGTTGATCGAATCGGGGTAGAACGCCGACAAGGCACCGACCAGGCCCGTCATCACCGCCATCGGATGCGCGTCCCGGCGGAAACCCCGCATGAAGAACTGCATCTGCTCGTTGACCATCGTGTGCTTGGTGACGCGGCCGACGAAATCCGCCTTCTGGGCGGGAGTCGGCAGCTCGCCGTACAGCAGCAGGTGGCAGACCTCCATGAAATCGCAGCGGGTGGCCAGTTCCTCGATCGGGTAACCGCGGTAGAGGAGTTCGCCCTTGTCGCCATCGATGTACGTGATCGTCGAATTGCACGACGCCGTCGACAGGAAGCCCGGATCGAAAGTGAATTTTCCGGTCTTGCCGTACAGTGTGCGGATATCGATGACGTCCGGCCCGACCGTCCCCGGCAATACCGGGAACGTGACTGCAGGTGATCCATCGGAGAAATTGAGTGTGGCGGTGCGATCAGTCATTTCTATAGCTCCCGGCCGTTGGTGGAATGAGATTGGTTATAGTTAACCGAGATCAACCGATATCAATTGATGTCGATCAACTGAGGGCAAAACCGTCCGGCGTTCCGGGCGTAATTGGAATCTGCCGATCCATCGCCACCACGACCGGTTTCATACCGAGCGGAGTTGCGCAAGGAGCGGTACTACTGAAGCGTCGAGCGGCTCCTGCCTGCCGGCGATAAGGTCCCACAACTCGTTGTCGCCCAGGTCCAGCAGTCGATCGAGCATCGCGATCTCATCCTCGGTCAGCAATGGCCCACGCACGTCGAGGAAACGCGTCAGCACCAGGTCGTTCTCAAGCATTCCGCGCCGGCTGCGCCAGCGGATGCGGTTCAAACGGTCATGTTCGAGCATTGCCGGAGCGTCTAGTCAGACCGCGCGTTTCACCATGATGTCCTTGATCTTGCCTATGGCCTTGGTCGGGTTGAGGTTCTTGGGGCAAACGTCGACGCAATTCATGATGCTGTGGCAGCGGAACAGCCGATACGGGTCCTCGAGATTGTCGAGACGCGGACTGGTGGCCTGGTCGCGGCTGTCCGCGATGAAGCGATAGGCGGCGAGCAATCCCGCCGGGCCAACGAACTTGTCCGGATTCCACCAGAACGACGGGCACGCCGTGGAACAGCAGGCGCAGAGGATGCATTCGTACAGTCCATCGAGTTCCTCGCGGTCCTCGGGTGACTGCAGGCGCTCCTTTTCCGGCGGCGGTGTGTCGTTGACCAGGTACGGCTTGATCGAGTGGTACTGCTTGAAGAACTGGCTCATGTCCACGATCAGGTCGCGGATCACCGGAAGGCCCGGAAGCGGGCGCAACTCGACAGGTTCCTTCACATCGTTCAGGTTCGTAATGCAGGCCAGGCCGTTCTTGCCGTTGATGTTCATCGCGTCCGACCCGCATACGCCTTCCCGGCAGCTCTTGCGGAACGACAGCGTGTCGTCCTGCTGCTTCAATCGCATAAGCGCATCGAGCAGCATCCGGTCCGTGGGCTCCAGCGCGACGTCGTACTCCTGGTAGCGCGGCGCCGAATCCTGTTCGGGGTTGTAGCGGTAAACGCGGAATTTCATTGGGGAGGACTTCTCGTGGAACCGGGCCGGCGCGGCCGTCCCGATTTTGATTTCATGGTAGGCAATCTGGGTCCCATTCCATTCAATAGCTGCGCGTCTTAGGCGGAAACGCATCGACCGAAAGCGGCTTCAGATTCACCGGCTTGTAATCGAGCCGGTTCCCGTCCCGATACCACAACGTATGCTTCAGCCAGTTCGCATCGTCCCGGTCAGGATAGTCGCTGCGCGCCTGCGCACCCCGCGACTCCTGCCGTGCTTCTGCCGAGACAACGGTGGCCTTGGCAGTCTCGATCAGGTTGTCGAGCTCCAGCGCCTCAACTCGTGCCGTGTTGAAGACCCGACTCCGGTCCTTGATCGCGGTGTGTGCGATCCGCTGCTCGAGTTCCAGCACCTTGACGACTCCTTCGCTCAACAGCTTCTGATTGCGATAGACGCCGCAGTGCATCTGCATCGACTTGCGCAATTGTTGCGCCAGCTCGGGTACCGATTCGCCGGACGTCGCGCTGTCAATGCGCGCCAGTCGCGACTGCGACAGGTCGCCCGCATCGGCGGGCAGATGCCTCTGGCCCTGGGCCCGCAGGTTCTGGTCAACGATGAAATTGCCGCAGGCTCGGCCGAACACGAGCAGGTCGAGCAGCGAGTTGGTGCCGAGCCGGTTGGCGCCGTGAACCGACACGCACGCGCATTCGCCGACGGCATAGAGGCCGCCGACCACCGCATTCGGATTCCCGCCCTTCGGTGCCACGACCTGACCGTGAACGTTGGTCGGGACGCCGCCCATCTGATAGTGAATGGTCGGCACCACCGGAATCGGCTCCTTGATCGGATCGACGTTGGCGAACTTGATGGCGATTTCGCGGATCGACGGCAGCCGCTTCAGGATCACGTCGGGGCCCAGATGGTCGAGCTTCAGGAGCACGTGATCCTTGTCCGGACCGCAGCCCCGTCCTTCCTTGATCTCCTGGTCCATCGCGCGGGAAACGACGTCGCGCGACGCCAGGTCTTTCGCGTTGGGCGCGTAGCGTTCCATGAAGCGCTCGCCGGCGCTGTTGAGCAGGATGCCGCCTTCGCCCCGGACGCCCTCCGTGATCAGGACGCCCGCACCTGCGACGCCCGTCGGATGGAATTGCCAGAATTCCATGTCCTCCAGCGGAAGGCCCGCGCGCGCGGCCATGCCGAGCCCATCGCCGGTATTGATGAACGCGTTGGTGGATGCGGCGAAGATCCTCCCGGCGCCGCCCGTGGCCAGCACCGTCGCCTTCGCCTGCAGGATCATCACGTTGCCGGTTTCCATTTCATAGGCAACCACGCCGACGATTTCGCCCTCGCCGTCGCGAATCAGGTCCAGCGCCATCCATTCGACGAAGAACTGCGTGTTCGCGCGCACGTTGCGCTGGTAGAGCGTGTGCAGCATGGCGTGGCCGGTCCGGTCGGCCGCCGCACAGGCGCGCTGAACGGGCGTCTCGCCGAAATTGGCCATGTGCCCGCCGAACGGGCGCTGGTAGATCGTGCCGTCCGGGTTGCGGTCGAACGGCATGCCGAAATGCTCCAGCTCGTAGACGACCTGGGGCGCCATCTTGCACATGTACTCGATCGCGTCCTGGTCGCCCAGCCAGTCGGAGCCCTTGATCGTGTCGTACATGTGCCAATGCCAGTTGTCCGCGGCCATGTTGCCGAGTGAGGCGCCGATGCCGCCTTGCGCCGCCACCGTGTGCGAGCGCGTGGGAAAGACCTTGGACAACACGGCGATGCGCAGTCCGGCCTCGGCCAATTGCAGCGAGGCGCGCATGCCCGCGCCGCCGGCACCAATGATGACGGCATCGAATTTCTGGACTGGCAGGGCGGTCATTGGACCCCCACGCTTGCGGCCAGAAGAAATGAGGCCGCTGCGCTGCCCCCGAAGGGGGAGCCATTCGCGCCTTGGGACGGCCCTGCGGCGCTCATGCACCCACCCGCGCGGGGGCCGTCACCGTCCGCCCCACAGGACCTGAATGGTCCATCCGGCATAGCCGACCAGCGCGCCTATCACCAGGACCTGCAAAGCCAGCCGGACGACCGCCGGCTTGACGTAATCCATCAGGATGTTGCGCACGCCGACCCACGCGTGCCAGAACAGCGCCACCATGAACACGAACGTGGCGATGCGAAATGCCTCGTTGCCGAAAGTGGCCTTCCAGGCGGCGAAATCGAGGCCGCCGAACCACAGCAGGAGGCCCAGTACGAGAATCGTGTAGAGACCCATCATCACGGCGGTGACGCGCTGCACGAGCCAGTCGCGCCAGCCATAGTGGGCGCCGACGACGATGCGATTTGGCGTCACCACAGGCGCACCGCGATCGCCATGGTCACTAGGATGGCCAGCACAAAGGCCAGCGCCGCGGAGCGGCGCGCTCCCTCCAGCTCCACGCCGATGTGCACGTCGAGCAGCAGGTGCCGGATGCCGGCGAACAGGTGATGGATGAAGGCCCAGGCAAGCACGACGGCAACCAGCTTGGCGAAAGGCGTTTCGAGCGCGGCACGCATTTGCGCCCAGGCCTCGGGCGACGCGAGCGAGCGCTGCACCGTGTATAGAAGGAGCGGAATGCCAATGACGAACAGCAGCGCACCGCTAACGCGATGCAGGAACGAAACGACCGACGGGAACGGCATCCGGATCGCGAACAGGTTCAGGTAAACCGGTCGCGGCTTCAAGACGGGACGGTCGACTGCGGCCATCTCATACCCTCGGGAACGAACTGGTTGGCGGTGGAAAAAGACGCTGCGCCGCCATTGTTTGACGCTTTCCGCCGACTATTTGTGCACAGCAACGAATTATAGCCTCACCGGTGAAGGTGGCGCCAGAACTCGCGTTGTGCAAGCCAGACATGCCATCGTCACATTCGTGGCCGCTGCGTGAGCAACGCAAACAGGCAGGATTTCAGAAAAGCTCGTTGAAATAGTGGTGTGAGCGCGTATTGCACAGGCCGCGGCGCATTTCGACCGGACGATCGCCGTAGGTCAGCGTAACCCGATCGACCGCGAGCAGCGGCGAGCCCACCGCAACGCCCAATACACTGGCGCTTGCCGCATCCGCGGGGATCGCGGAAAGGTGTTCGCGGGCTTTCAGCATCCGCACTCCATATTGCGTCTCGAACAAGCCGTACATCGATCCGTGGTACGTCTCGTACCTGGCCCGCGTCAGGCCCCGAAACAGCGCCGCCGGAAGCGTTATTTCGTCCAGCACGACCGGCTCGCCGCCCCATTCCAGCACCCGGCGCAGGATCAGGACTGGGTCGCCTTGCTTGAGATCGAGTTGGCGGGCAACCTCGGCGCCTGCTTTCCCCCGCCGCAGATCGATGAGCCGGCTCCCCGGATACTCGTAGTGACCGTCGTTGTGGCAAATGCGCAGGAACCGGAAGCTCGATGCCTGCTCCTCGGTATGAGTCGCGACAAACGTGCCCTTCCCCTGGCGACGCACCACGAGATTGTCGGCCGCGAGGGCGTCGATAGCCTTGCGCACCGTCCCCTGCGACACGCCGAAGCGCCCCGCCAGTTCGATTTCCGAGGGGATCGCCGAGCCTGGGGCCCATTCGCGGATCTCGAGGCTCCGCTCCAGCAGCGCCTTGATCTGCAGGTAAAGGGGCCGGAACGACGGCGCGGCGGTGGTTGTCGACATGGTAGGAGCCTTCGCGGAATCGGACGGCAGCTGTGCAGCGCAGCGGTCGCGGATTGCCGGCTCTTGCTCGGCCGGCGCAGATGCCCTCCGGACATTATCGTCGGCCCTCCGTGGTCTTGTCTATCTCTTATCTTATATCTTATATCAGTTATAAGAATTGTTTGACATGGTTGCCGACCGGCGCCTAGAATCGTGCACCGCGGGATCGTCATTCCGGCGCGCCGGATGCACCCGATGGTCGGCTTTCTTTCGCACCGCAGCATCGGCAAGCCGCCGGCAGCACGAACAATTCCCAGGAATTCGCATCCAGGAGCCTCGACATGAAGACACCCCTCCGCGTCGCAGTCACCGGCGCCGCCGGTCAGATCGGTTACGCCATTCTGTTTCGGATAGCCTCCGGCGAGATGCTGGGCCGCGACCAGCCCGTCATCCTGCAAATGCTGGAACTGCCGCTGGACAAGGCCCAGGCAGCGTTGCGCGGCGTAATGATGGAGCTCGAGGATTGCGCCTTTCCGCTGCTCGCAGGCATGGTCGGCACCGCCGATCCGAAGGTGGCCTTCAAGGACGCCGACGTCGCCCTGCTCGTCGGCGCCAAACCGCGCGGCCCCGGAATGGAACGCAAGGATCTGCTGATGGAGAACGCCAAGATCTTCATCGAGCAGGGCAAGGCGATCGATGCGGTGGCGTCGCGCAACATCAAGGTGCTGGTGGTGGGCAACCCCGCCAACACCAATGCCTACATCGCGATGAAATCCGCACCATCGCTGCCCAAGAAGAATTTCACCGCGATGCTGAGGCTCGACCACAATCGCGCACTGTCGCAACTTGCGGCGAAGACCGGCAAGCCGGTAGGCGATTTCGAAAAGCTCATCGTCTGGGGGAACCACTCGCCGACAATGTACGCCGACTATCGCTTCGCGACCGTCGCCGGCCAATCGGTCAAGTCGCTCGTCAACAACGAAGACTGGAACCGCAACGAATTCCTCCCCAAAGTGGGCAAGCGCGGCGCGGCGATCATCGAAGCGCGCGGCCTGTCGTCGGCCGCCTCCGCGGCCAACGCGGCGATCGACCACGTGCGCGACTGGATGCTGGGCAGCAATGGCAAGTGGGTCACGATGGGCGTACCGTCGGACGGCAGCTACGGCATTCCGCAGGACGTCATGTACGGCGTGCCGGTTACAACAGCCGGCGGCGAGTACACGCGCGTCGCGGACCTGCCAATCGACGACTTCTCGCGGGAAAGGATGAACGCGACGCTGAAGGAACTCGAGGACGAACGCGCGGGCGTCGCGGCGCTGCTCGGGTGATCCTTCCTGTCGATCTGCATAGCCACGGCAAATCCGGATCCTGAACCACGAGATCATGACAAGTGCCAACTGACTCCGCAGGCGCCGCATTCCGCACGGCAGTCGCCGCCGAGCACCCGCTGCAGGTGATCGGCGCAATCAACGCATACACGGCGCGCATGGCCGAACGCACCGGTTACAAGGCGCTGTACCTTTCCGGCGGCGGCGTGGCGGCCAATTCGCTCGGGATGCCGGACTTGGGGATAAGCACGCTGGAGGATGTCCTCATCGATGTCCGCCGGATCACCGACGTGACGACGTTGCCGCTCCTGGTCGACATCGACACCGGTTGGGGCAGCGCGTTCAACATCGCGCGCACGATACGCGCGATGGTCAAGGCAGGTGCCGGCGCCGTGCACCTGGAGGACCAGGTCGGCGCCAAGCGCTGCGGCCACCGCCCTGGCAAGGAAGTGGTATCCACGCAGGAGATGGTCGACCGGGTCAAGGCCGCCGTCGACGCCCGCACCGACGCGTCCTTCGTGATCATGGCGCGTACCGATGCGCTCGCCGTCGAAGGTCTGCCCGCGGCGATCGAACGCGCTGTCGCGTACGTCGAAGCAGGCGCGGACATGATCTTTCCAGAGGCCATGACCGACCTGTCGATGTATCGCCAGTTCAGGGCCGCGGTGAAAGTGCCGATCCTCGCGAACATCACTGAGTTCGGCCACACCCCGCTGTTCACGACTGCCGAGCTGGGCTCGGCGAACGTCGACATCGCGCTCTATTGCTGTTCCGCGTATCGCGCGATGAACGCCGCGGCGCTCAAGGTCTACCAGACGATTCGCGCGGAAGGCAGCCAGAAGTCGGTCGTGCCCATGATGCAGACGCGCGCAGAGCTGTACGACTATCTTGGTTATCACACCTACGAGCAGAAGCTCGACAACCTGTTCGCGAAAACGCGATGAGGTGCAATGATGACGAATGAAGTTCCCGCTTCCACCGACCCCAAGGCGAAGAAATCAGTCGCGCTTTCCGGGATAACGGCCGGCAATACCGCACTGTGCTCCGTCGGCCGAACCGGCAACGACCTTCATTACCGAGGCTACGACATCCTCGACATCGCCGACGTCTGCGAATTCGAGGAGATCGCCTACCTGCTCGTTCACGGCAAGTTGCCCAACAAGGCTGAACTTGCGGGATACAAGACGAAGTTGAAGTCCTTGCGCGGTCTGCCGGCGCCGGTCAAGGCCGCGCTGGAAGCGCTGCCGGGTGCCGCACATCCGATGGACGTCATGCGCACTGGCGCGTCGGTTCTGGGCTGCACGCTCCCCGAAAGGGACGACCACAATGTTCCCGGAGCGCGCGACATTGCCGACCGGCTGATGGCGTCGTTCGGCTCGATGCTGCTGTACTGGTATCACTGGAGCCACAACGGTCGACGTATCGACGTCGAGACCGACGACGATTCGATCGGCGGTCATTTCCTCCACCTGCTGCACGGAAAGAAGCCGTCGGGGCTTTGGGTCAAGGCCATGCACGCGTCGCTCAATCTTTACGCCGAGCACGAATTCAATGCATCGACATTCGCGGCGCGCGTGATCGCGGGTACGGGTTCCGACATGTATTCGGCGATCACCGGTGCCATCGGCGCCCTGCGCGGCCCCAAGCATGGCGGCGCGAACGAATTCGCCTACGACGTGCAGAACCGCTATGTGACACCGGAAGAGGCGGAAGCCGACGTGCGGCAGCGCGTCGAGGCCAAGCAGGTGATCATCGGCTTCGGCCATCCGGTGTACACGATCGCCGATCCTCGCAATATCATCATCAAGGACGTCGCCCGCAGGCTCTCCGAGGCCGAAGGCAACATGAAACTCTACCGCATCGCCGAGCGCCTCGAGGCCGTCATGTGGGACGCGAAGAAGATGTTCCCGAACCTGGACTGGTTCTCGGCGGTCAGCTACCACATGATGGGCGTGCCCACGGCCATGTTCACGCCGTTGTTCGTGATTGCGCGAACGTCCGGCTGGTCCGCGCATGTGATCGAACAGCGCATCGACGGCAAGATCATCCGGCCCGGCGCCAACTACACCGGTCCCGAGGATCAGAAGTTCGTGCCGCTCGCGGACCGCAAATGAAGCGGGTACTTCTACCGGCGCTGGCCGCCTGCGCATTTGCGGCGACGGCCGATGCCGCCGAGCGCGGCGACACGGCGTTCGTGGTCACCTATCGCTGCGACGGCGGCCGATACCTCGCGGTCGGCTATCCGGCCCATGGCGATGCCCGCCGCGCACCGGTCCGGATCGGCTGGCAGGGCCGTACTGTCGAACTATCGCCCACCCGCGTCGGTTCCGGCGCGCGCTACATCAACCCCTTGGCCAATCTCGAATGGTGGAACAAGGGCAATGGCGGCACGCTCAGCCAATTGCAACCCAACCGGCCGTTGCTGATCAACTGCGTCGAAAGCTGACGCTTCCGGCCCAATCCCAACGCGTCGACGGCATTGCCTGGCGCACTCCGTCCCGAGCCCTTTCCCATGTCAGCACACACAAGCAACGTTCGCCCCAAGCCCGACAAGGTGCTGGTCGACATCGTCGACTACGTCACCAAGTACAAGATCACCAGCAAGGAGGCCTATTCGACCGCGCAGTACTGCCTGCTCGACACGCTGGGCTGCGGGTTCGAAGCGCTGACCTACCCCGCGTGCACCAAGCTCATGGGGCCGATCGTTCCCGGGACCGTCGTCCCCTACGGAGCCAGGGTGCCCGGCACATCGTTCGTGCTCGACCCGGTACAGGCGGCGTTCAACATTGGCGCGATGATCCGCTGGCTCGATTTCAACGACACGTGGCTGGCCGCGGAATGGGGCCATCCGTCCGACAACCTGGGGGGCATTCTTGCAGTCGCCGACTGGCTCTCGCGCAACAACGTGGCGGCCGGCCGCGCGCCGCTGAAGGTCAAGGACGTGCTCACCGCCATGATCAAGGCGCACGAAATTCAGGGCGTCATCGCACTCGAGAACAGTTTCAATCGGGCCGGCCTCGATCACGTCGTGCTGGTGAAGGTCGCCTCTACTGCTGTCGTCGCGCAGATGCTGGGCCTGACGCGCGACGAGATCGTCAACGCCGTATCGCTCGCCTGGGTCGATGGTCAATCGCTGCGAACCTACCGCCATTCGCCCAATACCGGCTCGCGCAAGAGCTGGGCAGCCGGTGACGCCACCTCCCGCGCCGTGCGCCTTGCGCTGATCGCCAGAACGGGCGAAATGGGCTATCCGTCGGTGCTGACGGCGAAGACCTGGGGTTTCTACGACGTGCTGTTTGGCGGCAACGCATTCAAGTTCCAGCGCCCCTATGGCAGCTACGTCATGGAAAACGTGCTGTTCAAGATCAGCTTCCCGGCGGAGTTCCACGCCCAGACGGCGGTGGAATGCGCGATGCAGCTCCACCTGCTGGTGAAGGACCGGCTGGCGGACATCGAGAAGATCACCATCCGCACGCACGAATCGGCGATTCGCATCATCGACAAGAAGGGCCCGCTCGACAATCCCGCCGACCGTGACCACTGCATTCAGTACATGGTCGCAGTGCCGCTGATCCACGGCCGCCTGACCGCCGCGGATTACGAGGACAGCATCGCGCGCGACCCGCGCATCGACGCGCTGCGCGACAAGATGGTATGCGTCGAGGACAGGCAATTCTCGAAGGACTACCACGACCCCGGGAAGCGTTCGATTGCCAATGCCATCACCGTCAAGTTCAAGGATGGCACCAAGACGAAGGAAATCGTCGTCGAGTATCCGATTGGCCATCGGCGCCGGCGCAAGGAAGGCATTCCCGTGCTGATCGAGAAGTTCAAGACCAATCTCGCGCGCCGATTTCCGGAAAAGCAGCGCTCGACGATCCTTGTCATTGCGCTGGACGCGAACCTGTTGTCCGAGCTGCCCGTGCACGAGTTCGTAGACACGATGGTGATTTGACTCCGCCTAGCCCGATAGGAACTGCCATGCGCCTTCCTGCCGCTCTCCTCGCCGTTGTTCTCCCTGTCGCCTTCGCCACGTCAGCGATTGCCCAGGACTATCCGAAACTCAAGGCCGGCCAGTGGGAAACGACAACCACGTCGTCGAAGAATCCCGGCGCTCCTCAGAACAAGATGACGATGTGCACGGATGACGCGGTCCAGAAGCAGATGATGACCCTGGGCGAGGGTATGCGGCGCGAGATGTGCACCAAGTCCGAACTCCGTCGCGAAGGCGGGAAATTCGTCGGAGATTCGGTGTGCAAGATCGGAGAAGGCACGATGACTGCGCACTCGGTGATGACGATCGTGGGCGACACCGGATACAGCACCGTGGTCAGCGCAAGGTACGATCCGCCCTTCATGGGCATGAAGGAATCGACCACGACCATCGAGGGCAGGAACATCGGTCCGTGCCGCGACGGCCTGCAGCCCGGAGACGTCGTTACCTCTACCGGCCAGAAATTCAACATGAAGGCGCTGGCGAATCAACCGCTGGTCGTTCCCCCCGCAAAAGCGAAATAGCACGACTACCAAAGGGTCCCGCCATGAGTCACAACCTCCACCAAACGCTCCAGGAATTCAAGCTTGCGCGCGGCACCGGCAAGTTCTACTCGTTACGCGCGCTCGAGGCCGCCGGCATCGGCCGCGTCTCGCGCCTGCCGGTTTCCATCCGCATCGTGCTCGAGTCGGTGCTGCGCAATTGCGATGGCAAGAAAGTGACCGAAGAACACGTGCGGCAGCTCGCCAACTGGTCGCCGAAGGCCGCGCGGACGGACGAAATTCCGTTCGTCGTCGCGCGGGTCGTGCTCCAGGATTTCACCGGCGTGCCGCTGCTTGCGGACCTGGCCGCGATGCGCAATGTCGCCCGCGACATGGGAAAGAACCCGAAGGTCATCGAGCCGCTGGTTCCGGTGGACCTGGTCGTCGATCACTCGGTGATGATCGACCATTACGGGACCAAGGACGCGCTCGACCTCAACATGAAGCTGGAATTCGAACGGAACAACGAGCGCTACGAATTCATGAAATGGGGCATGCAGGCGTTCGACACGTTCGGTGTCGTGCCGCCGGGCATCGGCATCGTGCACCAGGTCAACCTCGAATATCTGGCCCGCGGCGTGCACAGCAAGGATGGCGTCTATTACCCGGACACGCTGGTGGGCACCGACAGCCACACGACAATGATCAACGGCATCGGCGTCGTCGGCTGGGGCGTCGGCGGCATCGAGGCCGAGGCCGGGATGCTCGGCCAGCCGGTGTACTTCCTGACGCCGGATGTCGTCGGTGTCGAGCTCAAGGGCAAATTGAACGAGGGCATCACCGCCACTGACCTCGTGTTGACGGTCACCGAACTCATGCGCCGCGAAAAGGTCGTCGGCAAGTTCGTCGAGTTCTTCGGCGAAGGGACGGCCTCGCTCGCCGTGCCCGACCGCGCGACGATCGCCAACATGGCGCCCGAATACGGCGCGACGATGGGCTTCTTCCCCGTCGACGAAGCGACCGTCGACTACCTGGTCGCCACCGGCCGCACGGAAGCGGAGGTCGATGCGTTCACCGCCTATTTCAAGGCGCAGGGACTCTTTGGCGTGCCAAGGGCCGGCGAGATCGATTACACGAACGTGGTGACACTCGACCTCACCACGATCAAGCCATCGGTCGCGGGTCCGAAACGCCCGCAGGATCGCATCGAACTCGGCAACCTCAAGGCCAAATTCACCGAACTGTTCAGCAAGCCCGTCGGCGAGAACGGCTTCGCCAAGAACGAGGCGGACTTGGCCAAGCGCATCGTGACGACGCGGGTTACCGTCGGCACGGGCGCGATCAGCGACGCCTCGATGCAGCTTCCCGGCAACGGGCAGCCGCGCGATCTCGTGGAAATGGTCGACAACCGCCCCACGCCCGATCGCGTCGGCGAACCCGACGGCACACACGTGTCGATCGGCAACGGCGACGTCCTGATCGCGGCAATCACCTCGTGTACCAACACGTCGAATCCGGGCGTGCTTCTCGCGGCCGGCCTGCTGGCCAAGAAGGCCGTCGAGCACGGCCTGACGGTCAAGCGTCACATCAAGACATCGCTGGCGCCCGGTTCGCGCGTCGTGACCGATTACCTGACCAAGGCCGGCCTGCTGCCCTATCTCGAGCAGCTGGGATTCGGCGTCGCGGCCTACGGCTGCACGACATGCATCGGCAACGCGGGCGATCTCGCGCCCGAATTCAATGACGCGATCGTCGGCAACGACCTGATCTGCGCCGCCGTGCTTTCTGGCAACCGCAATTTCGAGGCACGCATTCATCCGAACCTCAAGGCCAACTTCCTCGCGTCGCCGCCGCTGGTGGTCGCATATGCAATTGCCGGAACGGTCTTGCGCGACCTGACGACCGAACCGCTGGGCATCGGAAGCGACGGCAAACCGGTGTTCCTGAAGGACGTGTGGCCGACGTCGCACGAAATCGCAGCGGTGCTGCCGTTCGCGCGCGAACCCGCGACGTTTCGCAAGCTCTATGGCAGTCTCGCGACCGCGAACCCGTTGTGGGGCACGATTCAAGGCGCCACGGGCCAGGTCTACGGCTGGCCATTGTCGACCTACATCGCGAAGCCGCCATTCTTCGACGGGTTCCAGATGAAGGCGACCCCGACCACCGACATCAAAGGCGCGCGCGTGCTGGGCCTGTTCGGCGACTCCATTACCACCGACCATATCTCGCCCGCAGGCGCAATCAAGGCCGATTCGCCCGCCGGGAAGTGGCTGCTGGCAAACAAGGTCGCGAAGGGAGACTTCAACAGCTACGGCTCGCGCCGCGGCAATCACGAGATCATGATGCGCGGCACCTTCGCCAATGTCCGCATCAAGAACCTGATGGTGCCGGCGCGCGCCGATGGCACACGTGAAGAGGGTGGCGTGACGCTGTTCCAACCGTCGAATGAAAAAATGTTCATTTACGATGCGGCGATGAAATACGTCGCACAAGGCACGCCGACGGTGATCTTCGGTGGCGAGGAATACGGCACCGGCAGTTCCCGCGATTGGGCTGCCAAGGGCACGCAACTATTGGGTGTCAAGGCCGTCATCGCCAAGAGCTTTGAACGCATCCATCGTTCCAACCTGGTCGGCATGGGTGTGCTGCCGCTGCAGTTCAAGGGCGGCGACACGGCGCAATCGCTGGGAATCAAAGGCGACGAAACCGTCGACATCGTGGTGCCCAGAGACATCCGGCCGCAGCAGGACTTGACGCTCGTGATCACGCGCAAGGATGGATCGAAGCGCAACGTCGAGCGTCCTCTGCCGCATCGACACGCCGATCGAGGTCGACTATTACAACGGTGGCGGGATCCTGCCGTTTGTCCTCCGGGACCTGGTGGCTGCGGCATAACACCTGCCCGACCTCCTACGGGCCGGTCCCTTCGAGGTGGCCGGCCCGTTTCCTTTGTGCCCCACTCCAGCCACCCTCTCCGCCAGGCGCTTCCGCTCTTTCTCCTGGGCGGCATTTGCCTCACCGCACTCGACACCACGGCGAAATACCTGGTGCGCGACCACGCACTGTTCCTCGTCGTCTGGGCACGCTACGCTGGGACAGATGCTGGTCGTGACTCCGTTCGTCTGGCATCGGGCCGGGCCCGGCTTCTGGCGGACGCGCAACCTCCGGATGCAACTCGTCCGCTCGGGGTTTCTGCTGGTCGCCACGTCTGTTTCTTTGCCGGTTTGCGCTATCTGCCGCTCGCCGAGGGTTCGGCCATCACCTTTCTCGCCCCGATCTTCATCGTCGTGTTCTCGCAGCCGGTGCTGGGCGAGCGGCCAACGCGCGCGCGCTGGATCGCCTCGATCACCGGGCTTCGTCGGCATCCTGGTGTTGCTTCGGCCCGGATCGACGGTGCTGCAACCGGCAGTACTTCTGCTCATCACAACGGCTGTGTGCAACGCGTTCTATCAGTTGCTTACGCGCAAGTTGCCCGGCGACAGCGCGCACACGACGCTCTTCTACAGCGCGCTGATCGGCGCCATCGGCCTCACGCTGGCGCTGCCGTGGGGGTTCGACGGCGCAGCATTGTCGTGGCGCGAGGGCGGACTCTGTTCCTGCTGGGACTCTTCGCCGGGCTGGCGCACTGGCTGATCATCACGGCGTTCCTGATCGCTCCCGCGTCGCTGCTCACACCATTCACCTATCTGCAGATGATCTGGGCAACGCTGTTCGGCTACGTCATCTTCGACCAGCTGCCCGATGGCTGGTCCGCCGTGGGCATGGCCATCATCGTCGGCAGCGGACTCATGCTGGCGCTGCAGGAACGCCGGCGGGCCCGAATGGCGCGCAGCTTTCCATGACTGGCCGAGCCGCGCCCGATGCCGTTGGCCCGGCCATGGCCGCGACCGTCGCATTCGGGATACGCCAAGGGCACCGAACGTGCCTTGCGCCTGCAATTGACGACGACAGCGTCCCCCGAGTTACGGTAAAATCGCCATTCGACGGGTGCGGTTTTTCGGCCCGCCGCCACCCATACTCGCCCCCGGAGGGAATCAATGAAGAAACGCCTGTTTGCCGCGCTTGCCGCGCTGGCGCTTGCAACCACGCTGACCGCATGTGGCGACAAGGCCAAGGAAGCTGCTGACGCAGCCAAGGCGTCGGCCGATCAAGCCGCCGCTGCCGCCAAGGACGCTGCTGCCAAGGCCGCCGACGCTGCCAAGACCGCCGAAGCCGCCAAGGGCGCCGCCGACGCGTCCAAGGCCGCTGCCGGAGACGCCGTGCAGGCCGCGAAGGATGCTGCCGCTACGACCGCAGAACCAGCAAAGAAGTAACGCCGTTCCAATGACTTCAACGGCCGGTGCCTCTCGGGGCGCCGGCCGTTTGTCTTGGTGCCGCTGGCGCGACATGAGCGCCGCAGGACCGTTCCAAGGCGCGAATAGCTTCCCCACCGGGGGCAGCGCAGCGGCGTCAGCCGCAAGCGTGGGGGTACATCACTGCGCACCGCAGGACCGTCCCAAGGACGCCTGCACGAGCGGGGTGGAGCCAAGGCTCGAAGAGTGCGTCCGCGAATGCGGGCGGCGGCCGACACGGAATTGCATCCAAGGTGCCGCGAACACAAGGAGGCCGTACGGAATTGCTCCCCCCACCGGGGGCAGCGCAGCGGCCTCATTCAACTTGGCCGCAAGCGTCGCAGTCCAAGATTACCCTTTGCGTACCGGCGCTTGCCGCGCAATCCAGCGGGTGAGCGGCCTCCACTGCTCCCAATCCTGCTCGCCGCGGGAGCGCGGGAGGTCGAACACCGAAAACCCGTCGCGAGCGCAATAGACATATACCTGCGTATCGCGCAGGTGCGTGACAACGGGAAAATCGAATCCTTCGAGGAATTCATCGAGTTCGGCGGCTGACCGCGTGCGCGCATCGACGCGCATGCCCACGATGCCCACGGCGACGCCACCTTCCCGGACGGCCTTGTGTTCGGCGATTGCCTCCAGGAAACGCTTCGTTGCTCCCATGTCGAACGTCGAGGGCGACACCGGCACGAGCAGCACGTCGGTGCGGCGAACCGCGTCGCGCAGTGCCTCCCCATGCAGGCCCGCGGGGCTGTCGACGACGAGCCACGCCGGCGCGACGTCCTTCAGTTCCTTCTTGCGAATTTCGCCGGTGAAACCGCCGATCGGCGGAAACAGAGCCGGCCGACGCGCCAGCCAGTCGCTCGCGGAGCGTTGCGGATCGGTATCGCCGAGCGCGACGCGCTGGCGCTTGGCCGCAAGCCAGCCGGCGATATTGGTGGCCAGCGTCGACTTGCCGCAGCCCCCTTTGGGATTGGCAACAAGGATCGTCTGCAAGGCATTTCCCCCGGATTTCATCAAACCGCAGTTTACGGTGCCGGCGCGATGATGACTGCCAGAAACGTCACAGCGACGGCAACATCGCGTGTAGTGCCGTCAGCGCGTCGGCTCCCAATCGGCGCGATCGCGCCCCGTTCCAGCCCAGGACCGGATCGGGTCGGTCCGCGTTGTCCTTGAACGGCATCTCCAGCGTCAGCGCCAGTCCGCCGAACGTATGGCCCACCCACTTCGAAGCGATCGTCAGGTTGCTCTTGGTTTCTTTTTCCGCATGGTAGCCGTGGACGGTCTGGAAATCCGGATTGGCAAACTGAAATGCTGACTTGAATCCCTGCTCCAGGGCCGCCATTCTGCGGCGAATAGTTCGCCAGGCGCTCGTTGCCGTCGGAAAACACGTACGGCAGGCCCTCATCACCGTGGACGTCGAGAAAGCCGTCGACACCGGACGCCTGCATCGCCGCTCGAACATGAAAGACTTCAGGGCTGCGCTCCATCGACGGTGCCATCCACTCCCGGTTGAGATTGGCGCCGGCGGCGTTGGTGCGCAGGTTGCCGCGCACGCTGCCGTCGGGATTCATGTTCGGAACGATGTGCAATACCGCGCGCGCGGCGAGCCCGCGCGCCACAGGATCACTTGCATCGATCAGGCGCTCCAGCATGCCCTCTACAAACCATTCGGCCATCGTTTCGCCCGGATGCTGGCGGGCAATGATCCAAAGCGATTTCTTGCCGTCTCCCGGTGCGCCCACGGTGACAACGTTCAGATCGCGGCCCTCCACCGTGGTGCCGAGGTCGCCGACCCGGGCTTGCGGCGACGCATCGACACGTCCGAGCAACGCAAGATGGCGCTCCCACGAATAGGGCTCGAAATAGGCGAAATAGACGCTGTCGTGCAGCGGCGCGTGCTCGATCACCATCTCGGTGCCGTCGAATTTCGTCGGCACGCGGAACCAGGCAACACGATCGTAGGACGCGACCGCCGAATAACCTTGCCACCCGTCGGTGTAGGTGGCCTGGCCCGCGTTGGTCACGCGGATTCTCGCGGCGCGCCCGGCTGCCCCTTGCAGTCGGAAGTAGAACCACTGGCGGATATCGGCATGCGAATCCGGGCGCAACGCAATCCGGAGGTCCTCGATCCGAGTGGTGTCGATCACGGCAATGGCACCGCCATCGAAATGGCTGGAAATGCGTGGATTCATCGTTTCCTGTCGGTATTGGTCGATGTTTTCATGATTCCGGCCGATTGCGGCATCCGTTTGCGACCAGCAATCGCGCGCGGCACGCCAAGGCACAGGCATTGCGTCGGCATCCTAACACCGGTCGCCAAACTGGCCGGACCGGCAGGCGCTTTCTTCAATTGAAACAATGGACTTCGATTCCTCCACGCTGCGCGCCCGGACCGCAGCCCGCGGCGACGCCGAATTCCAGCGCAATTGAAATTCGCAGCGCGCGTGCCACCCACGCAGCCGGGTAAAATCCGGGTGATGGATGAATCCCGCGAAGCCAAGACTGCCGGTCCAGTTGCCGGAACGGCGGCCACCGAACGTGCCGGTCCACGCGATCCGCGCAAGGCCGAGTTCGAGACCAACAAGCTCAAGCGTCGCCTGCGCCGCCAGGTCGGACAGGCCATCGCCGATTACGGCATGATCGAAGAAGGCGACCGCGTCATGGTCTGCCTGTCCGGCGGCAAGGACAGCTACGGTCTGCTCGAAATCCTGCGCACGCTGCGCGACAAGGCGCCCGTCGCCTTCGAGATCATTGCCGTCAACCTCGACCAGAAGCAGCCCGGCTTTCCCGCCGATGTGCTGCCGCGCTACCTGTCCGAGCGGGGCATTGCATTTCGCATTGCCGAGCAGGATACGTACAGCGTGGTCAAGAGACTGATTCCCGAGGGCGCCACCATGTGCTCGCTGTGTTCGCGTCTGCGCCGGGGCGTGCTGTATCGCGTCGCCTTCGAGCTAGGCGCCACCAAGATCGCGCTGGGCCATCACCGGGACGACCTGCTTGCTACTTTCTTCCTCAATCTATTTTTCGGCGGAAAGATGAAGACGATGCCACCCAAGCTCGTCTCCGACAACGGCAAGCACGTCGTCATCCGTCCGCTCGCGTATGTGCGTGAACGGGACCTTGCGCGTTTTGCCGAGGTGATGCAGTTCCCGCTCATTCCGTGCACGCTGTGCGGCTCGCAGGAAAATCTGCAGCGCAAGCAGGTCTCGCTGATGTTGCGCGATTGGGAGAAGAGGTTTCCCGGACGCGTCGAATCGATCTACAACGCGCTCGGCAAAGTCGAAACGACGCACCTCATGGACCGGCGCATCCATGACTTCCTGGCCGTTCGCGCCACAGGCCGGCCCGAGCCCGGCGGCGACATCGCCTTCGACGTCGATGCCGTCCTAGAGCGCGCCACGGAATTGGCGGTGAACGGCGCGCTGTCCCTGCCCCCGAATGCGCTCAAGATTGCGGCTGAAGCGGACGTCCCCGGGCCCGAATCCGCCGTCTTCGCGTCGTCGCCGACGCGCGCATGACCGGCGCCGCGCTGCCGCTTCCCGCCCGTTCCCGCTTCTGGCTTGGCGTCCTGGGCGCAGCAGTGCTCATCGGCACTTGCCTGCGCCTCGAACAGGTCGCGACACAGGTGCTGATCGACGACGAGTGGCACGCCGTCCACCAGTTCATCGCGCGCATGCCGCGTGAAATGTTCTTCGATTTCGGCTATGCGGATTACAGCATCCCGCTTGGCATTCTCGATTGGTACCAGGCGCAGTGGTGGGGGGTTTCCGAACTGACGTTGCGCATGCCCATGATCGTCTGCGGCCTGGCGACGCTGGTCGTGCTGCCGCTGTATGTCGCGGCGAGGTTGGGACGCCCTACGGCCGCCGTATTTGCGCTGCTGCTCGCCATATCGCCGCTGCTGGTGATCTTTACCCGCATGGCCCGGCCCTACGCGATCACCCTGCTGCTCGGCTGGGTTGCGCATGGCGCGTACCAGAAATATCACGGCGCGGCGCGCGGGCAGCTGACCGCCGGCGCGACCTATGCATTCGCCGCGGCATTGGCGACGTGGCTGCATCCGGTGGTCGGGCCATTCGTCGTGGCACCGTTGCTGTGGGGATTGGCGAAGGTGCGACAGGTCCCGCCCCCCGATCGACGCGAAGCCTTGCTGCGCTGGCTCATCCTGGCCGTCGCGACGGGTGCACTGACTGCCGCCGTCGTGCTTCCGCCACTGCTTGCGCATCCCATGTCACTCGCCGCCAAGGGCGGCATCGATGTTCCCGGCGCACGAACGCTGGTCGGCGTCTGGTACGCGTGGCTTGGTACCCCGTCGACCGTTGCCGTCGTGGCGTGCATTTCGCTCGCCGCATATGGCGCCCCGATCGTTTGGCGGGCCATGCCGGCGGCGCGGACGGGCGCGCTCGGCATCGTGCTCACGCTTCTGCTCGTCGTGGCGACCGGACCCATGTGGAGCCACCTTCCGGTTACGGTATCGCGCTACCTGCTGCCCATCGTTCCGCTGCTGCTGCTCGCCGTCGCGGCGGGTACAGTGCGCGTTGCAGCACTCATTGCCATCCCGCCGAGCGCCGCGCGCCGTGCGCTCGCGCTGCTGACCCTGACGCTGCCCGTCGGCTTGCTCGCGCTCCAATCTCCGCTTGCGCCGTTGTTGCGGCATCCGAATTCGCAGACGCAACATCTCGTCAATTACATCGACTTCCGCCCCGACCAGAATCCCTACCTGCCGCAGTTCGAGGCCATGCCGCTGTCGCCATTCTGGGCAAGTCTTGCCGGGCGGTCGCCGGGCAGCGTGCGCATTGCAGCCGCACCGTTCTATTTCGAGAGCTACGACTGGGATGCTCCGCGCTGGGAACGCCTCAGCAGGCAAACGGTGGTACCGGGATATCTGACTGGACTGTGTGCCGGATCTCGCGGCGGGGAAATGCCCCGGGATCCCCGATACCGCTTTGCCAACGCGGTGCACCTGGCCGACGACGACGATCTCGATGCGAAGGACATCGATTTCGTCGCATGGCAAAAGCCCTACATCCTCAGTGTCGGCGGACACAGCGAAACGATCGGCGCCGACACCACATCGTGCGAGAGCGTGCTGCGCGCGAAATTCGGACTGCCGGCGTTCGAGGATTCACATATCATCGTATTTCCCGTTTCGCACCGGAATCGTCCTGCGACCCATGCTCCTCGGTAAGCGCATCATAGTGATCATGCCGGCTTACCATGCGGGGCGCACGCTGGAGGCGACGTGGCGGGACCTGCCCCACGACATCGTCGACCAGGTCGTGGTGGTCGATGACGCGAGCGATGACGACACAGTGGCGGTTGCCCGGGCGCTCGGGCTTGACGTGATTCTGCATCCGCACAACATGGGCTACGGCGCCAACCAGAAGACCTGCTACAAGGAGGCGCTCGCGCGTTCCGCCGACATTGTGGTGATGGTCCATCCCGACTACCAATATGACCCGCGGCTGGTGACGGCCATGGCCGGCATGGTTGCCTCAGGGATCTACGACATGGTGATCGGCTCGCGCATCCTGGGCAGCGGCGCGTTGCGCGGCGGCATGCCGATATGGAAGTACTTCGCCAACCGGCTGCTCACCGCGTTCGAAAACATCATGCTCGGCGCGCACCTTTCCGAATATCACACTGGATACCGCGCATATTCGCGCGCTCTCCTCGATGCGCTTCCGTGGCAGCGCAATTCAGACGATTTCGTGTTCGACAATCAGATACTCGCGCAGGCGATCGTCGGTCGCTACGGAATTGGCGAGGTTTCGGTGCCGACGCGCTACTTCGCCGAGGCCAGTTCGATCGGTTTTCGACGCTCCGTGGGCTATGGCTTCGGCGTAATCGGCACCACGCTGCTCGCGTTCCTGGCCCGGACCGGATTGTATCGGCACTGGCTGTTCGACCTCCGCGACCGGCCCGCAGCGTGACGCGCCTGCCAGGCCCGGATGCCTCCGCACGCAATGCCGATCCGCAAGTTCCTCCGCCGCCCGCAGGGCACCGGGATCCGGCACTGGTTGCACAGCTTCTCGCTGCATGTCGCCACCGGCGCTATTGCATTAGTCGCACATTACGCGGTGATGTATGGTTTCGTGCAAACCGGCGTGCCGGGCGTACCGGCGAGCGCCCTCGGATTTGGCGCGGGCGCCCTGACCAAATTCGCACTGTCGTACTGGCGGGTGTTCGCGCCGTCGCGCGGAATGACCACGGCTGGCGCCCGTTTCGTCGTTGCGATTGCGTTGCAGCTCGCGGTGAACACGCTGCTGCTGGCGGCGTTCCTGAAGCTCGGACTGGCGTTGTGGCCGGCGCAGTTCACGACGACCGCGCTGATGACGTTCGGCAACTACCTTGTGTACCGGCTCTGGGTTTTCCGATAACGCGTCCATGGCATCAATTCGCAGCCGTTGCCTCGTAATCCTGTTCGGACTCCTGGCCGGCTTCGGTGGGCAAGCGTCCGTCGTCGTCGCGCAAGCAGGGAACACGAGCCCACCGCGCGTCGAGTTGCAGGGCCCCGCACTGTTGGCCGCGCTGCGCGGTGGCGGTTATATCATCTACTTCCGTCACACCGCGACCGATTTCGGCCAGAGCGACGAAAGGATGACCGGATTCGAGGAATGCGCCACGCAGCGCAACCTCACGGAGAACGGTCGCGCCGAGGCGCGGGCCATCGGCGCCGCGCTTCGCGAACTTTCCATCCCGGTCGGCGACGTGCTGGCCAGTCCGTACTGCAGAACGATGGAAACCGCACAGCTCATGTTCGGCCGCGCCCTGGCCACGCCCGCGGTGCGCGGTGGCCCAGCGCAACCGGAATCGCCGGCACGTTACGCAGAACTGCGCGATCTCCTCGCCAGGCCCACCCCCCTCGGCACGAATCTCGTGATCGCAAGCCACGGCAATCCCTATCGTGCGGTGGCCGGCGGCGCTTACCTGGCGGAAGGGGAAGCGGCGGTGATCGAACCGCGCGGGCTGGAGGGCTTCCGCGTCGTCGCGCGCGTGCGCCCGGATGAGTGGAAGCAGCTTCCGCGCTAGCCGGACTTCCGCGCCAGCACGAAGAACTCGTGCCCGCGACCGGTCGCGTTGCGAAACAGCCGGAACTGGAGTCGATGGATCGGGTACCAAAGGACGGCGGTCCGATCGAGCAGCCGCGACAGCAGCGGCATATCCCACGCATTGACCGTGGCACTCGCCTTGGTCGACGCTTCCCGGTCCGCAACAATCGGATTTCCGGATTTGATTCGCGTGTAGATCCTCCGCATCAGCCAGAACAACGGATACGTGAAGTCCCAGAACACCTGCGGCGGCATGCCCGCCTGCGTCAATTTTTCCGTCATGTCCGCGACCGTATACCGCCGGAAATGACCGTAGAAATCATCGTCCCAGCGCCACTCGTGCGGATTGCTGGGAACGGCAAGCAGCAGTTGCCCGCCTGGCCGGAGCAGCCGCTCGACCATGCGCAGCGCGCCTCCGTCGTCCTCCATGTGTTCGAGCACATCCCACATGATGATGCAGTCGAAGGCGCCGCAGACCTCATCGAGCGATTTCTTCTCGACCGTTACCTGCGGGAATGCGCGCAAATTGGTCGACGCCTGCACAACCGCCGCGTCGGAAAAGTCGATCGCCGCTCCTTGCCAACCCTTGCCGGCAAGGTAGGCACTGACGTCGCCCCGGCCGCATCCGATTTCCAGAAAGGGCCCATGCAGCCCGTACTGCTCGATAAAGCAATCGAGGCAGTAGAACATGTAGTGCTTGAGCGGCAGGAAATTGGCCAAACCGGAGCCCTTACCTTACCGTCGACTGGTCCTGCCCGAAGAGGATCCTGCGCGCCGCCTCGTCGTAGGCGGTCGGCTTGGCATTGATGCTCTGCGCGATTTCGTATGCGCGCTGCACCGCCGGGCGTTCCTTGATCGCACCCTTCCAGCGTTTGAGGTAGGGAAACAATTCGATGTCCTGGCCCTGACGTTCGGGTGAAATCCACGGGTAGCTCGCCATGTCCGCGATTCCATACTTGCCGGCGATGTACTCGCGGTCCGCCAGACGCTTGTTCAGCACCGCGTACAGCCTCCCGGTTTCCTTGATGTAACGCTCGATCGCATAGGGCAATTTTTCCGGCGCGTACAACGCGAAATGGTGGTTCTGTCCCGCCATCGGCCCCAAGCCTCCCATCTGCCAGAACAGCCACTGCGCGGATTCGCAGCGGCCGCGCAAATCGGAAGGATAGAACCTCCCGGTCTTGCCCGCGAGGTAGAGCAGGATGGCTCCGGATTCGAACATCGCGAGTGGACCGCCACCATCGGGCGGTGCGTGGTCGACGATTGCGGGAATGCGATTGTTGGGCGAAATCGCGAGGAATTCGGGATCGAACTGGTCCCCACGGGAAATCTTGATCGGCTTGATCGAATACGGTAGGCCCGCCTCCTCGAGAAAGATCGTGATCTTGTGGCCATTGGGCGTGGGCCAGTAGTAAAGGTCGATCATCAGGTTCTATCGGAGACGGAAAATCAGAAAGTGCCCGGATACGCGCCGCCGTCGATGAGCACGTTCTGGCCCACCAGATATCCAGCATGAACGCTGCACAGAAACGCGCAGGCTTCGCCGAATTCCGCAGGGCTGCCGAATCGTCCCGCCGGAACTCCGCCGCGCGCCTGCGCCTTGACCTCCTCGACAGTCTTGCCGGTGTTCTTCGCGCGCGCCGCCATCGTGCCGCGCAGCCGGTCGGTTTCGAAATAGCCGGGCAACAGGTTGTTGATGGTGACGTTGTGGGTGGCGACCTTGCGCGCGAGTCCGGCAATGAATCCGGTAAGCCCGCTGCGCGCGCCGTTGGAAAGGCCGAGGACATCGATGGGCGCCTTCACTGCAGCCGAGGTGATGTTCACGATTCGGCCAAACTTGCGCTCGATCATGCCGTCCACGGTGGCTCTGATGAGTTCGATCGGCGTGAGCATGTTGGCATCGATGGCGCGCAGCCAGGTATCGCGATCCCAGTCGCGGAAATCGCCCGGCGGCGGTCCGCCGGCGTTGTTCACGAGGATGTCGGGCTGTGGACACACAGCAAGTGCAGCAGCACGGCCTTCCACGGTAGTTATGTCGCACGCCAGCCACGCGACCTTGCGGCCGGCCATCGTGCCGATCTCCTCGGCAGCGCGCTGAACAGCCGCTTCGGTGCGCGCGACAATCGTCACGTCGACGCCTTCCCGTGCCAGTGCCTCCGCGCAGCCGCGGCCCAGTCCCTTGCTGGCCGCGCAGACCAGTGCACGGCGGCCGGCAATTCCAAGATCCATGGGCGCTCCTATGCAGGTTGCGAGAGTGTGTTGGTCCGGCGTACCTGCAGGACAGTGGCGACGGCGACGACCAACAGGATGCTGACCACGAAGAACATCTGGCGGGAGAGGCCCCGATCGAGCATGAGACCGAACCAAATGGGGCCAAGCGTGGCGCCCAGGTCGAGACCGGAATACACGAAACCGTAAACGCGCCCCGATGCGCCTTTGGGTGTGGAATTGCGCACGATCAGATCGCGCGAAGGGCCGGTCGCTCCCAACGCGAAGCCGACGACCACGAACAGCGGAATTATCATCGGTACTGGTACATCTGCCGCGGCCACCAGCGCCAGCAGGCTGGCACCGGCAAGCAGGCCCGTCGCGGCGATCCGGTCGTGGCGCGCCGTGCGGGTCGCGAAATAGCCGCCAGCTGCAATGCCCGCGGTGCTCCCCAGCAGATAGGCAGTGACCGCCGACGTGGCGAGCCCAAGTGGCACGGCGAATCCGGCGTTGAGCGCCGAAGGCAGGAAATTCTGCAGGCCGACCGAGGCCGTGGTCTGCGCGACGAAATAGCAGAAGCAAAGGGCGATCGCTGGTTGCAGGAACAACCGGAGCGTACTGCGCAGCGAGCTTGCATGCGCGTCAGCTGACCTGTGGGAGGTGAGGAGCCGGCGTTGGCTCGCCAGTATGCCGAGCGCGATCAATCCCATCACGCCCATTGTTGCGAGCGCTGTGCGCCAGCCGTACAACGAGGCGATGGAGAAGCTCACGATCGGCGACAGCGCGTAGCCCAGGTTGCCGCCAATGCCATGCGTCGAATAGGCGTAGCCCAGACGCTGCGGCGCTACATTGGCATTGAGAATCGCGAAGTCGGCGGGATGGAACACGCCATTGCCCACGCCCATCAACGCGACGATCGGAAACATCCAGTGGACACCGGGAGCCAGCGACGCGAGGATGGTGCCGCATGCCAGCATCGCCAGGCCGGAAATGAGCACCGGGCGCGCACCGGCGCGATCGACGACAAATCCGGCGGCGAATTGCGTCACGCCGCTTGCCGCATAGAAGACACCCACCAGCAACCCGAGCACCGTCCACGACACGTCGAATTCGACCCGCAGCAGCGGGAACAATGGCGCCAGCGCGAGCTGGAAGAAGTGGGAGAATGCGTGCGCGGCGCCGACGAGGCCGATAATGCGAACATCGCGGCGGAACGACTCGGCGGGAACGGTCTCTAACGACATGTGTAAAAGGCTTCGCGGCAAAGCCGACACTATAGCGTAGCGGCGCACGCTCCAGCGCGGCGGCCAATGGTCAACGCCCCGCGCAAATGAAAGGTGGCCCCATGGCAGACAAAGTCGGGAAATCTGAAGCGGAATGGAAGGCGCAGCTGACGCCCGAGCAGTTCAAGGTCGCACGCAAGAAAGGCACCGAACGCGCGTTTACCGGCGAGTACCTGAACAACCACGCCAAAGGCATGTACAACTGCGTGTGCTGCGGCACGCCGCTCTTCGCTTCCGATACCAAGTTCGATTCCGGCAGCGGCTGGCCGTCGTTCTGGAAGCCGGTGGCAAGGGAAAACGTGCGGGAGGAGGACGACACCTCGTTCTTGGCGCGGCGGACCGAAGTGGTCTGCGCGGCCTGCGACGCGCATCTGGGGCACGTCTTTCCGGATGGTCCTGAGCCCACCGGCCAACGCTATTGCCTCAACTCCGCGGCGCTCAAATTCAAACCGGAGTCGTGACCGGGCGGTCCGCCGCGGACCATCCCATGGCGCGACGGCACCGAATCAAACGGCCCCGGTCGCGGTTCATATTTTAATTTAGAATAGGATTGCAAGACTATGTTTTAGATAAGTTTCAAACTGCCGGATGGTCCCCGATCCGCGCCGACCCATGGACGTGACTTCCAGCATCAAGAAATGTCATTTTGATAGATGACGAAAAGGCCCATTGCGGCGCCTTGGCTGTCTTCCACGGAAGTCACGACGAAACGGCTAATGAACACCGTGGCCTGTCCCACGACGAGCGCGGCACGGCCACCGGCCACGGCTTTATCGCGGTTGGATTCGTACTGGTGCTGTTGGCGAGGGGCGAGGTGCTGCTGTGGCAAGCGCTGGCCCACGGCTATCCGGCATCGGGCGTTTTGGTGCCAAGTATCCTGTCGTTGATCCCGGACGAGCTGACGCTCATCACCGGCACGCTGTACACCTGATAGACCTGCAAGGACGTCTCGCCACCAAGGCCGCCATGACCCAGCTCGCCCGCCCGCTGTTCATTCTGCTGCTGATCATCAGTACGATCCTGATCGGCGTCACCACCGATCACCTTCCAGCGCAGATCGCCTCGCATTTCGGCGCCGGAGGTGCCCCCAACGGCTGGATGAGCCGCAATACCTATCTGCTGTTCATGCTCGCCTTCGCCGTGGTCCTGCCCATTGCGGTCGTGCTGGGAATGACTGTGCTGCCACGCCGGAAAGTCAACGCGATCAACATCCCGCATCGCGAATTTTGGCTCGAACCGGCGCGGCGCGAGGCAACGTTGCGCTTTCTTGCAGCGCATGCGTGCTGGCTAGGCTCGCTTGTCGTCGTGTTCATCACGGCCATTCATCTGCTGCTGATCGAAGCCAATGCGACGCAACCGCCGCGGCTCCCCACCGCGATGTTCTACACGCTGCTGGTGGTCTTCGTGGTCGCGCTGGGGGTCTGGATGGCAATGCTGCTCCTGCGCTTTCGCCGCGGAGCATAGTTCCGGCGAGAACCCGCCCATGCCCACACGTTTCAATTGCGGAGGAAAGCCTTCCTGTCGCGCATCGATCCGGCCCTGTGGGCGGAGATAGAGCGCCTGGCGCGGGCCGAGTTGCGCAGCGCAAACGCGCAGGTCGAGTTCCTGTTGCGCGATGCGCTGGGTCGGCGCGGCGTCATCTCCAAACGCGGCAAGCGGACCAACGAAGGCGAACCGGGGGATTGAAGCAGAACGCCTCAGGCCAGCACCGCAGCGAGAAATTTTCCGCAGGCAACGACCTCCTCCAGGACCGCGGCATGGGCCATCGGATAGGTGTGCCATTCGACATTCCAGCCCCCGTCGACCAGCGTACGGCGGGACAGTTCGGCCCAGGTCAGCTGAATCATCGGATCCTGCGTACCGTGCGCCATGAAGATCGGGATGTCGCGGTTCGCCGGCGCGGCACCGGCAGCCAGGCCGGGCCCATCGATAAGGTAGGTGGATAACGCAACAATTCCGGCCAGCCGCTCGGGATGCCGAAGGCCCGCATAAAGCGCCATTGCTCCGCCCTGCGAGAATCCGGCGAGGACAATTCGCCGCGGCAGGATGCCGCGTTGTATCTCCCGCGCTATCAGTCCCTCGACGTGCCCGGTCGACCTGCGCACGCCTTCCAGATCCGCGCGCGAACTGAAATCGGCGCCGTTGAGGTCGTACCACGCACGCATGGCCATGCCATTGTTGATGGTTATCGGCATCACCGGCGCATGCGGAAAGATGAAACGCACCGCTTTCCCGCGCGGCAGGCCCAGCGAGCCGACGACCTGCGACCAGCCGTTGCCGTCGTCCCCCAGGCCATGCAGCCAGATCACGGTGGCATCGGGTTTCGGCCCGGTTTCGATTTCGATTGCTGGCAATAGTTCGGTCGGCATCAAGGGCTTTCAAGAAAAGGATGTCGCAAAGGCGCACGGGTCAAAAAAAGTCCGGCGGCAGGCCGGACCTCCAGGAACAGCATGACCGCGATTTTAGCCCGACTTTCGTGGACGCTCCGGGGTCGTTCGCGTATCATTCGCGCCCTGACGCAACGGGGACACAATCCCCGTTTCGCGTGCGTCGCGAGACCCACCGGTTCTTTCGCGCGTCCCAAAAACACAATTTTTGCGGAGTCCCCGAATGTCCTTGCCTGCTCCCGCGCTGCGCGAAGTCGCCCTCGACGACAAATATGAACTCGACTCCGGTCGGGTCTACCTGACGGGCGCGCAAGCGTTCGTCCGGCTCCTGATCCTGCAGAGCCAGCGCGACAGGCTTGCCGGCCTCAATACCGGCGGCTTTGTTTCGGGCTACCGCGGTTCCCCGCTGGGCGCGCTCGACCAGTCGTTGTGGAAGGCGCAGAAATTCCTGGACCGCGCGAACATCAAATTTCAGCCGGGCCTGAACGAGGACCTCGCGGCGACGTCGATCTGGGGCTCGCAGCAGGTGAATCTGCATCCAGGTGCCAAGGTCGATGGCGTGTTCGCGATGTGGTACGGCAAGGGTCCCGGCGTGGACCGTTGCGGCGACGTGTTCAAGCACGCGAACTTCGCGGGCACATCCCGGCATGGCGGCGTGCTGGTGCTGGCCGGCGACGACCACGCGGCGAAGTCCTCCACCCTGCCGCATCAGTCCGACCACATGTTCTCCGCGGCGATGATGCCCGTGCTCTACCCGTCGTCGGTGCAGGAGATCCTCGACCTCGGCCTGCACGGCTGGGCCATGTCGCGTTTCTCGGGCTGCTGGGTCGGCTTCAAGTGCGTCGCCGACACGGTCGAAAGCTCGTCGTCCGTGTACATCGATCCTGCGCGCACGAGGATCATCATCCCGGATGACTTTTCGACGCCGCCTTCCGGCCTGTCGATCCGCTGGCCTGATCCGTTCCTCGAGAACGAAGCGCGGATGCAGGATTACAAGGTTTACGCGGCGCTGCACTACTGCCGCGTGAACCAGCTCAACAGGATCGTCATCGATTCCCCAAGACCACGACTGGGCATCGCCACGTCGGGCAAGAGCTACCCCGACGTACGGCAGGCGTTGGTGGACCTTGGAATCACCGAAGCCGACGCGGCGGAAATGGGCCTGCGCGTCTTCAAGATCGCCATGCCCTGGCCGCTGGAGCCCGAAGGCGTGCGCAACTTCGCCGAAGGGCTCGAGGAAATTCTGGTCGTCGAGGAAAAGCGGCAAATCGTCGAATACCAGCTGAAGGAGCAACTCTACAACTGGCGCGATGACGTGCGTCCCCGCGTGGTCGGCAAGTTCGACGAAAAGGGCGAGTGGGTGCGACCGCATGGCGACTGGCTGCTACCCGCTGCCGCCGAGCTAACGCCGGCGATGATCGCCCGCGTGATCGCCAAGCGCATCGAGCACCTGCAACTCAATCCGCGCAAGATGGAGGAACTGCGCGCGCGCGTGGACTGGATCAACGCCAAGGAAGCGGCTCTCGCCAAGCCCAATATCGCGCTCATACGCCAGCCGTATTTCTGCTCCGGCTGCCCGCACAACACGTCGACCCGGCTCCCCGAGGGCAGTCGCGCGACGGCGGGCATCGGCTGCCACGTGATGGCAATCTGGATGGACCGCAGCACGAGCGAGTACACGCACATGGGCGGCGAAGGTGTGCCGTGGATCGGCCAGGCGCCGTTCACGGAAGAGAAGCACATCTTCGCCAATCTGGGCGACGGCACGTACTACCACAGCGGCATCCTCGCAATCCGCGCCGCGGTCGCGGCGGAGGTCAACATCACGTACAAGATCCTGTACAACGACGCGGTCGCGATGACGGGTGGCCAGCCGGTCGACGGTCCCATTTCACCCGCGCAGATCGCCGAACAGGTCGCCGCCGAGGGCGTGAAGCGCATCATCGTCGTCAGCGACGAACCCGACAAATACCCCGCCAATTACTTTTCCGGCGACATCCGCATCCATCACCGCGACGAGCTGGACGCTGTCCAGCGCGAAATGCGCGACATCCCAGGTTGCACCGTATTGCTGTATGACCAGACCTGCGCCGCGGAAAAGCGCCGCCGCCGGAAGCGCGGCAAGCTCGTGGACCCGGCCAAGCGCGTCATCATCAACGAACTGGTATGCGAAGGCTGTGGCGATTGCGGCGTGCAGTCCAACTGCGTTTCGATAGCACCCGTCGAAACCGAATTCGGCCGCAAGCGCACCATCGATCAGTCCTCGTGCAACAAGGATTTCTCGTGCGTGAAGGGCTTCTGTCCGTCGTTCATCACGGTCGAAGGCGGCACATTGCGCCGCCCGAAAAGGGCCGCGGCGGTCGATTTTCCCGGCCTGCCTGCACCGACGTTGCCCTCGACTGCGGAACCGTACAGCGTGCTCGTGACCGGCATCGGTGGCACCGGCGTCGTCACCATTGGCGCGCTATTGGGCATGGCCGCGCACCTCGAAGGCAAAGGCTGCAGCGTGCTCGACATGACCGGCCTCGCGCAAAAGAATGGCGCCGTGGTGTCGCACGTCCGGATCGGCGACAGGCCGGAGCAGATGTTCGCCACGCGCATCGCAGCGGGTGAGGCCAAGCTGGTGCTCGCCTGTGACATCCTCACGGGCGTGGGCTACGAAGCACTGGCCAAGATGCAGAAGGGCGTCACCAAGGCGTTAGTCAACACGGCGCTCGTCATGCCGGCGCAATTCACGCGCGAACCGGACCTGCGTTTCCCGACCGGCTCGATGGAGCAGGAAATCAAGGACGCGGTCGCGCCCGGCGATGCCGAGTTCCTCGATGCCACCCGGCTCGCGACGGGGCTCATGGGCGATTCGATCGCGACCAACCTGTTCATGGTGGGTTACGCGTTCCAGCGCGGACTCATTCCGCTGGGTGAAGCGGCGATCCTGCGCGCCATCGAATTGAACGGTCAGGCGATAGAGTCGAACAAGCAGAGCTTCAACTGGGGCCGGCTGGCCGCCGTCGATCCTTCGCGGGTGGCGACGGCTGCAGTGCCGGCAGAAGCCAAGCCGGATTCGCAGCGGCTGTCGCAATCGCTCGACGAAATGATCGAACGCCGCGCCGCATTCCTAACTGACTATCAGGACGCCGCGTATGCAAAGCGCTATGCCGACCTGGTCGCCGAGGTGCGCAAGGCGGAAACCAAGGCGATGCCGGGCATAACCGAGCTCACCGAAGCGGTTGCGCGCTACTACTTCAAGGTGCTCGCTATCAAGGACGAGTACGAAGTGGCGCGCCTCTACGCGGAATCGGATTTTGCGGAGCGCGTCGCGGCGCAGTTCGAAGGCAACTACAAGCTGACGTTCCACCTAGCGCCTCCGGTCTTCAACAAGCCCGACGCCATCACGGGCGTGCCGAAGAAATCCGTCTACGGTCCGTGGATGATGAAGGCGTTTGGAGTGCTGGCGAAGATGCGCCGATTCCGCGGCACCAGTTTCGATTTCTTCGGCCGCACCGAGGAGCGCAGGATGGAACGCGCGCTGATCGGTGAATATGAAACGGTCGTCGCGGAAATCGTGGCCAAGCTCGCGCCGCGGAACCACGCGACCGCGGTGGACTTGGCCTCGGTGCCCGAGCACATCCGCGGATTTGGCCACGTCCGGCGCGCGCACTTGGCGACGGCGAAGACCCGCGAGTCCATGCTGCTCGCACAGTTCCGTTCGCCGCTGCCGGCACCCGCGCCGGTGGCGATCAAGTTGGCCGTTTAGCACCTCGGGACTCTTTGTTCTCGCACGCGCGGCCTCGCGCCGCGCGGTGGACGGCCAGGTCGGACTACTTGCAGCTTTGCCTGTCGTGGATTCGGCCGGCACCAAAATTGCATGCGAAGTGCGCTTTTCACGTACGGAGCGCTGCCGTGCCCCCCTCACCGATTCAGGACTATCTCGAATCGCTCCATGCCCGCTTTCGCACGCTCGCACAAGGCAATGTCGCCGATTACATTCCGGAACTCGCGCGTGCCGACGCCGACTCGTTCGGCATATGCATCGCCACGCACGACGGTTACATCTACGAGGTAGGCGACACCGGCAAGCAATTCACCCTCCAGTCCATCTCCAAGCCGCTCACTTACGGGCTCGCGCTGGAGGAAAACGGCGAGGAAGCCGTGCTCGCAAGAATTGGTGTCGAGCCGTCCGGCGACGCCTTCAACGCGATCAGTCTCCAGCCCCAAACCGGTGCTCCGCTGAACCCGCTGATCAATGCTGGTGCAATTGCGGCGTGCGGCATGATTGCCGGCGATACGGTGGCGCAAAAATCTGAACGGATTCTCGACACGTACTCCCGCTATGCCGGCCGTGCCCTACAAGTCGACGAACAGGTTTACGCATCCGAAAGTGCGACCGGGCACCGCAACCGGGCGATCGGCTGGATGCTGCGCAATTTCTCGATCCTCGCCGACGATCCGACGCCCACGCTCGAATCCTATTTCCGACAGTGTTCCATCCGCGTCACCTGCCGCGATCTCGCGCTCATCGGCGCGACGCTCGCCAATGGCGGAGTCAATCCAGTCACGGGGATTCGCGCCATTCCGATGGAACATGTGGAGAACGTCCTTTCCGTGATGGCGACTTGTGGCATGTACGACTTCTCGGGTGAATGGCTCTACCGCACGGGACTGCCGGCAAAGAGCGGCGTCGGTGGCGGGATTCTGGCCGTGCAGCCAGGGCGAATCGGAATTGGGGTGTTTTCGCCGCGCCTCGATGCGCAGGGAAACAGCGTGCGCGGCATCGCCGTATGTCGTGCGCTTGCAACTGATCTCGAACTGCATCTGTTCGATGTCGCCCAGCGCGCTGCGCCGACGATGCGACTGGCGACGACAAGACGGAGCGTGGCCTCGAAGCGGCGTCGTTCATCGATTGCCGCCGAACATTTGCGAAGCGTGGGGAACCGCATTCGCCTCTATCACCTGCAGGGCACTCTGGAATTCTCATCGGTAGAACCTGTCGTGCGTCAGCTCATGGCACGGGCGACGGATACCGAACACTTCATAGTCAATCTGAGGGTTGTCCAGGGAATCGATGCCGCGGCAGCGCGCCTGCTCGCGGGAACCCGTGCCGAACTGCGGCAACTCGGAAAGACGCTCGTCTTCACCGAGGCGGGTACCTGGTGGCAACGGTTGATCGAAGCCGGCGTCGACCGCGAGGCGTTCTATGCCGACGACGACTTTGCGCTGGAGCAAGGGGAAGAACTGCTGCTCGCCCGACGCTTTCCGGACCGGGCATGGGAGGCCAAGGTCTCACTGGGGAATTGCGCGTTGTTCGCGAATCTGTCCGCCGACGAATTGGATTTTCTGGAACCGCTGCTCGCCCGCCGGACCTATCAAAAGGGACAGACGATCATCGCTGCCGGCCAGGCGTCCGACGAGCTCTTCGTCATCACGGATGGCGCGGCAATGGTGAGCATCCCCACGCAGGACGGTGTCGCCCGCCTCGATGCCTTCACTTCCGGCATGACGTTCGGCGAGCTTGCCTTCCTCGATCGTTCGCCGCGCTCAGCCAATGTCACCGCTCTGGGCACCGTCGAATGTCGTGTGCTCACGCGAAATACGTTCGTGCAACTCGACCGCGAGGCGCCGGCGATCAAGATCCGGATGCAGCAGAACCTCGCGCTGGGCCTGACCGGAATGCTGCGGCAGGCCAATCGTGAACTTGCGGCTTTACGCTGAGGCGGCAGCTCCGCCGCCGGATTTCACTTTGCGGCAGGTGCTGGCGTCTGCTGGAATACCGGTCCGCCGTTATGGGTGAAGTAGATCATGCGCTGGCTGTGCGCAATCAGCACGCGATGCGATCGCAGGAAGTCCACGCCCAGAAGCATTTGCGGCAATCCTTCCACCTTCGCCGGAATATGGCTGCCAATGACCGAGTATTTTGCGTCCTTGAACAGGTCGGCGAAGCGGATCTCGGTATTCCGGATGGTCTCGTTGCCGATGGCGAAACTCGCAAAGGGGCCGATCCAGGATGCGACTGTCTTGCTGCCCAGACCCGCACTCCGGCCCGCGGCGACGACGCCCGGCGTTTCCGGCGTGACGCCCAGACGCGCGGCCTCCGATTTGCCCAGAACCGAAAGGCTGGCACCCGAATCCAGTATCGCCCTGAGGGACTGCCCGTTGATCCTCACGGTCAGCGTGATCTGTGGGCTGCCGGCATGGACCGCGTCCATTTCAACCTCGCCCAATCCGTCGCTCGCCCAATAGGCCAATGCCATGCCGCCGCAATTCTCGGGCACGAACAGGCGGACGGCGTTGTGGGCGAGGTCGAATTCGATGTCGACATGTTGCAGAAAGTCTTCACCAAGGAGTACGTCTGCGCCAAAGTTCCATTCACCCGCGATGAACATCCGCCAATTCTTGCGTACGAAATCGCCAACCCTGAATTCATCGACCATGGCGGAATCGATCCTGGTCTCGCCACCCACGCCGAACATGCGGTAGTTCCTGGTCCCCGCCGCGTCCAGCCCTATGCGCGTCGCCGCAGTACGAAATATCAGTGTGCGCGTCGCGCCGGTGTCGAGCATGACATCAACCGGTTTCCCGTCGATGGCGCCGTCGACAAGCAGCATGTTGCGCTCGATGCGCACCGGCCATTCCGCGACCTTGGCGAGCTTGCATTTGGCCGCCTCGGCGGCAGCGATGCCGCAGGACATCGCAAGGCACATACCCGCTGACGCCGAGAACATGGCGCGCCACGTGATCATTTGCGAGTCTTCCAGTCTGGTCGATTGCCTCGGGTGTTCCCCACGACAGTACGCTCCTGATTTATCCTAGGCAATCCGGCATTTGCCGAAACCGCATTCTGCGTTGACACCAAAGTTCATCATGCGAAACGACCCGAACAGTGCCGCCGTCGCCGCCAATCACGCCGTCTGGGAAGCGTGGACGCCGCATCACGTCGCGGGCGGCTACGACGTTCCCGGCTTCATCAACGGCCGCGAGACGCTCTGCCCCATCACGCTGGCCGGCGTCGGCGACGTCGCCGGCAAAACGCTTCTGCACCTGCAGTGCCACTTCGGCCTCGACACGCTGTCGTGGGCGCGCCACGGCGCCACGGTCACGGGCGTGGATTTCGTCGAATCGGCGGTGGCCAAGGCCCGCGAACTCGCCGCGGAACTGGCGCTGCCCGCCGACTTCGTCTGCTGCGACGTCTACGATGCGCCGGCGCGCTTGCAACGCCAGTTCGACGTCGTGTTCACGTCGGTCGGCGTGCTGGGCTGGCTGCCTGACCTCGAGCGCTGGGCGCGGGTGGTCGCGCAATGCCTGAAACCCGGCGGGCGCTTCTTCATCCTCGAGGGCCACCCCACGTCGTGGCTCTTCGACCAGCAGCCGCCGGCCGGCATGCGGCTCATGTATCCGTACTTCGCGCGGCCGCTGCTGATCGAGCAGGAGACCGGCAGCTATGCCGCGCCCGACTCGGGCACACAGGTCACCTGCCATTCGTTCCTGCATACGCTGGCGGATGTCATCGGCTCGCTCTTGCGCGCCGGCCTCACCATCACGGCCTTCGACGAACATCCGTGGCTGCGCTGGCAGGGGCTGCCCTGGATGACGCGCCGCGACGCGTTCTTTTGGGAGCTGCCGCGCGAGTTCGGCGAGATCCCGATGATGTTCTCGCTGGCCGCGACCCGTACGTGAACGCGGAAGCGCTGCTGGGCGATGCGCCGATGGCCGCGGCCCCGCGGCCCGCGTCCGACGCGTTCGAACCCGCCCGCGCATGGTTCGCCACGCAAGGCTGGTCGCCGTTTCCATTTCAGGAGGAAGTCTGGTCGGCATTCGCCGGCGGTCGGAGCGGCCTGCTGCACGCGCCCACCGGCATGGGCAAGACGTACGCCGCGTGGATTCCACCGCTGGTGCTGGGTCCCGACGGCGCCGTCGACGCCCCGCCGCCGCTGACCGTGCTCTGGATCACACCATTGCGGGCGCTGGCCGCCGACACCGGCCTGGCGCTCGCGCGCGCGGCGTGTGTGCTGCAGCCGCACTGGACGGTCGACGTGCGCACGGGCGACACCGCGTCCTCTGCGCGCGCGCGCCAGAACAAGCGGCTGCCCACGGCGCTCGTCACCACGCCCGAGAGTCTCACGCTGCTGCTGGCGCGCGCCGACTGGCGCGAACGCCTTGCGCATCTGTCCGCCGTCATCGTCGACGAGTGGCATGAACTCATGTCGAGCAAGCGCGGCGTGCAGGTCGAACTCGCGCTGGCGCGGCTGCGCTCCGTCCGTCCGGAGCTGCGCGTGTGGGGGCTGTCGGCCACGCTGGCCAATCTCGACGAAGCGCTCGTTTGTCTGACCGGTATACGCGCCGCCGGCGGACTCATCGTCAAGGGCCTGGACGCCAAGACCATAGAAATCGCCACTGCCCATCCGCCGACCGTCGAACGCTTCCCATGGGCCGGGCACATTGGACTGAAGCTGCTGCCGGAAGTCATTCGCGCGATCGACGGCGCACAATCAACGCTCGTCTTCACCAACGTCCGCTCGGCCACGGAGATCTGGTACCAGGCGATCCTCGCCGCGCGTCCGGATTGGGCGGGCCGCATTGCCCTGCATCACGGCTCACTCGAACGCGAGGTGCGCGAATGGGTCGAGGAAGGGCTGCGCCGCAACAAGCTGAAGGCCGTCGTGTGCACGTCGAGCCTCGATCTTGGCGTCGACTTCACACCGGTCGACCAGGTGTTGCAGATCGGCTCGCCGAAGGGTGTCGCGCGATTGCTGCAACGAGCCGGCCGCAGCGGCCATCAGCCTGGCGCCATTTCGAAGGTGACGATCGTTCCTGCGCAGGCGCTGGAATTGGTCGAAGCCGCCGCCGCGCGCGAGGCTGCCGACGAACGACGCCTCGAGCCGCGCACGCCGCTGCGCAATCCTCTCGACGCACTCGTCCAGCACCTGGTCACTGGCGCGCTTGGCGGCGGATTCGTTCCGGCCGAATTTCTGGCCGAAATCCGCGGCACGCACGCCTACGAGGATCTATCCGACACGCACTGGCAGTGGGCGCTGGACTTCGTCGTCCATGGCGGCGCCAGCCTCAACGCGTATCCGGAATACCGGCGCGTCGTGATCGGCGACGATGGCGTCGCGCATGTCCCGGATGCGGCCATCGCGCGCCGGCATCGCGCGTCGATCGGCACGATCGTGTCCGAGGCGAGCATCAGCGTGCAGTTTCGCAACGGCCAGCGGCTTGGCCACGTCGAGGAATCGTTCATCGCACGGCTTGGCCCCGGCGACTGCTTCGTGTTCGCCGGGCGCGTACTGGAATTCGTGCGCGTCAAGGAAATGACAGCGTGGGTCAAGCCGGCGACGTCGAGCCAAGCCATCGTCCCGCGCTGGGCCGGTGGCAAGTTGGCGCTGTCGACGCTGCTGGCCGACCGCACGCGCGGCTTGATTGCGCAGGCGCGGCACGGCATCTACGGGTCGCCCGAATTGCGCCTTGTTCGTCCGCTGCTCGAATTGCAACGCCGCTGGTCTGCGTTGCCCGACGAGCGAGAATGGCTGGTCGAGCGCATCGCGACGCGCGACGGCCATTACCTGTTCTTCTATCCGTTCGAAGGACGGCTCGCGCACCTGGGGCTGGCAACGCTGTTCTCGTATCGGCTGTCGCGCGCTGTGCCGCGCACGTTCAGCCTGACGGTCAATGACTACGGCTTCGGACTGCTGTCGCCCGACGCTGTCGACTTGTCGCTAGGCGAACTCGGCCGGCTGCTCGCCGCGCCGGATGTCGAAGCCGATATCCTCGCCGGTCTCAACGCCGCCGAAATGGGACGTCGCCAGTTCCGCGAACTCGCGCGCGTCGCGGGCCTTGTCTTCCAGGGTTATCCGGGACAGCCGTCGTCGACCCGGCAATTGCAGGCCGGCAGCGGTCTTCTCTATGACGTATTCGCGCAATACGATCCGGACAACCTGCTGTTGGCGCAGGCCGTGCGCGAAGTGCTCGAGCGGCATCTCGATGCGCCACGCTTGGGGCTTGCGCTCGCGCGCCTGCGCGGGAGCCGTGCGTTGCTGCTGCAACCCGTACGGCCCACGCCCTTTGCGTTTCCGCTGATGGTGGAAATGTTCCGCGAAAAACTGACGACCGAAGCGCTGGAGGCGCGCGTCGCGCGCATGGTCGCGGCGCTCGAACTGGCGGCCGAATCCGGCTAGTGGAATATGAACGGCGCCGGCGGACAAGACAGATTCGCCGCATTCGCCTAAACTTGCGCAACGAAAACTGGCGCCGCGTCGCGGGTTGCGGACAGCGCCTTTCACGCCAGCGAACCCGACCCAAACTGAAAATCACAAAGGGACCCCATGAATCTCGTCGATCGCGTCAAAGGCATCCTGCTCAGCCCCAGGGAAGAATGGCCGAAGATCGCGGCGGAGGCGGAGACGACGCAGTCACTCTATACCGGCTACATCTTGATCCTGGCCGCAATCGGACCGCTCGCGCTGCTGATCCACTCGATGTCATTGGGCATTAGCGGGGCAATCGTCGCCTACATCGTCGCCCTCGGCGTAACGTATGTCATGGCGATGATCGTGGATGCACTGGCGCCGACCTTCGGCGGAGAAAAGAACTTCATGCAGTCGCTCAAGCTCAGCGCGTATTCCTATACCGCCGTGTGGGTTGCCGGCATCCTGCATCTGCTCGGCGCGCTTGGCGGCATCCTGAGCCTGCTCGCCGCCATCTATTCGCTCTATACGTTCTACCTGGGCATCACGGTGATGAAGAACTGCCCGCAGGAGAAGGCCGTCCCTTACACGATCGTCGTCGTGCTCTGCGGCATCGTGCTGGGAGCCATCGTGGCCAGTCTGGTCATGTCGACGATGCTTGGCGGGGCGACGATGACCGGTGGCGCGATGCGCCTTTATCAGTAATCCGGGGAACCGCATGGCCAATCCACTGTTCGACCTTTCGGGCCGCGTGGCACTTGTCACGGGGGCATATCGCGGCCTGGGTTTCAGCATCGCGCGCGGGCTCGCGCAGGCGGGCGCGACCGTCATCCTGAACGGTCGCAAGCCGGACGAGCTCGCCAAGGCAGCGAAGGTGCTCGCCGACGCGGGATTCAAGGCCGATATCGCGGTTTTCGACATCACCGACCGCGCCGCGATCGCGACGGCGGTAAACGCAGTGATTGCCAAGCACGGTGCAATCGACATCCTGGTCAACAATGCCGGGATCCAGCGCCGTGGCCCGCTCGTCGACTTCCCGCAGAGGGAGTGGGACGAAATCATCGCGACCAACCTCACTGCGCCGTTCGTGATGTCGCAGGCGGTGTTGGCGGGAATGATCGCGAAGAAGCGTGGCAAGATTATCCATGTTGCATCGCTGATGAGCGAACTCGCCCGCCCGACCGTGGTGCCCTACACGGCAGCCAAGGGAGGCGTGCGGCAGTTGACGCGGGGCATGGCCGTCGAGTTGGCGCCGATGGGCATCCAGGTGAATGCGATCGCCCCCGGCTATTTCGCGACCGAGATGAACCGCGCGCTGATCGACAACGCGGAATTCAACGCGTGGGTGTGCAAGCGCACGCCGGCGGGACGATGGGGCAAGCCCGATGAGTTGGCGGGTCTGGCGGTGTTTCTCGCGTCCGGCGCATCCGATTACATGACCGGCCAGATGCTGGTGATGGATGGCGGGATGAGTGTGGCGCTGTGAGCGGCGAGAGGGGACCCGCGCGCGCAGCGCGTGGGGGTCGAGCAAGCGCGAATCAGCGCCAGACGCCGACAGCGCAACCGTCATGCCCCTGCAGCTTCATGGAGGTGGCGCTGTGAGCGGCGAGAGGGGACCCGCGCGCGCAGCGCGTGGGGGTCGAGCAAGCGCGAATCAGCGCCAGACGCCGACAGCGCAACCGTCATGCCCCTGCAGCTTCATGGAGGTGGCGCTGTGAGCGGCGAGAGGGGACCCGCGCGCGCAGCGCGTGGGGGTCGAGCAAGCGCGAATCAGCGCCAGACGCCGACAGCGCAACCGTCATGCCCCTGCAGCTTCATGGAGGTGGCGCGGTGAGCGGCGAGAGGGGACCCGCGCGCGCAGCGCGTGGGGGTCGAGCAAGCGCGAATCAGCGCCGGACGCCGACAACTCCATCGCCATAACACGATAGCATTATGGAGGTGGCCCTATGACCGTATCGTCGTTCCCGCTTATTTTGGTAACGGCGCGGGAACCCAGCGACGTTCGTCATAACGCACTAGGTCCCGGCCGGCGCGGGGACGACGTGAATCAATAGGGAAGGCGTCAGTCGTCCGCCGCCTGCGGCCTGCGATCGATCAGCTTGTACATCCATCCCAGGCCGGCGGTCGTGCTTTGGGCGGGCCGATATTCGCAGCCGATCCAGCCTTCGTATTTCAGCTCGTCCAGCAGCTTGAACATCCACGCGTAATTGATTTCTCCCTGATCCGGCTCGTGGCGATCCGGCACGCCAGCGATCTGGAAGTGACCGATGTATTGAATCCACCGCCGGATTTTCTCTGTGAGGTCGCCTTCGACGATCTGCGCGTGATAGAGGTCCATTTGCACGTGCAGATTGGGTAGTCCTACCTCCGCCCGTATCGCGTGGGCTTCCGTCTGCGTCGTCAGCAGGTAATTCGGCATGTCGCGCGGATTGATCGGCTCGATCAGGATGGTGACGTTCTGGAGCGCCGCCTCCTCGCACGCAAACTTCAGGTTGCGCACGAAGAGCCTCATTCGCCGGGCCCGTTCGTCGGCATCGGCGTCATGCGGCAGCACGCCCGCCATGACGTGCAGTCGGCTGCATTTGAGTGCCAGCGCGAAGCGCAGCGCCGTGGCGACACTCGCCGCGAAGTCGTGTTCGCGGCCGGGAAGCGAGGCCAGCCCCCGGTCGCCCTCTTCCCAATTTCCGGGCGGCGTATTGAACAGCACGACCTCGAGCTTCTGCGCCGCAATCCGCGTCGCGAGCTCCTTGGCCTGGTAATCGTAAGGGAACGCGAATTCAACCGCGCGAAAGCCCGCGTGCGCGGCTTCCGCGAACCGTTCGAGGAACGGCGCCTCCGTGAACAGGAACGAGAGATTGGCGGCGAAACGGGGCATCGTAAGTGGAGGCAGGCCGTATCTTGAGGCGCCGACGCGAAAGTTGCCCCGGGGCGGCGGTACCGGGCGGTTAGAATCCGGTGACGTCCATCATGCCACGATCCCGTACCGATTTCGAACTCCGCACTCCGGGCGCCACTGCCGAAGTCGTCGGTGTGTACGCATCGGCACTCGGCGGAGAACGGGTCGAACTGCTCGCCGCACGTGCGCTGCATTGGCCTCGCGAGCGCACCGTGTTCGTGGCCGATGTGCATCTCGGAAAGGCCGCGGCGTTTCGCGCCGGTGGTGTACCGTTGCCGCGCGGCAGCACCGCGGCGGACCTCACGCGCCTCGCGGTCGTTCTGCAACTGACCAAGGCACAGCGCCTCGTCGTGCTGGGTGATTTCCTGCATGCCGCGGCGGGCAGAGTGAGCGCGCTGGACAACGCTTTCCGCGAATGGCGGGCTCAGCATTCGGCGCTTGCCGTTGTCCTCGTGCGCGGCAACCACGACGATCGTGCCGGCGACCCTCCGTCCGACTGGGGCGTGACCGTCGTCGCCGAACCGCATCCGATGGCGCCCTTCCTGGCGTGCCACCTACCGGTCGCGCCACGTTCGGGGTACGCGTTGTGCGGGCATGTGCACCCTGGCGTTACCGTGCACGGACCTGCGGATCAAGCGGAGCGCCTGCCGTGCTTCGTGCTCGGCCACCGGCGCGCCATCCTGCCCGCGTTCGGCACGTTCACTGGCCTTGCCCGGCCAGCGCCGCTCGCCGGTGACCGGTTCGTGGCGATCGCCGGGACGCGGCTGTTCGCGTTGCCGCCCGCCTGATTCCCGGGACGCCGTCGGCCGTCTGTCGCAAATCTGCAACGTTGCCGTTGCCGTTCGTCGGCTGTCGCGTTGGGGATAAACCAGTGGATAGCCGGTGGATTCCCCTTGGATACGCCAGCCGCCAACCCGCATGGCGCTGTTTCGCATGTCCTTTTCGCACCCTTCTTCTGTGCATAAAAAAGCCTTGCAGCCAAAGACTCGACCCACTATGCTTGGTGTTGAGTAGCCACTTGAACACAAGATATAGTAGATTCTGATTTAGAAGCAGATTCCGATGGCGCCTTCCGGACAACCCCCGCGCTACGGGGTGAGGCCGCAGCCGGCATTCTCGCCACCCCTCGGAATCCCGTGCCGGACGGGCGTTTTTTGCCAAATGCGGGACAACGAGGCGTCCCCCGCGAAAACGCTTCCGAACAAGACACAACGACAAGAAACATACAGGAGAAACAATTTATGCAGACCGCCAGCGCCCCATCGAACAACCCGTCGTCGGCACCACCGCGGGATTTGATTGTGGGCGAACCTGGCAGTCCGGTCAGTAGCGGCTCGGACCCTCGCTTTTCGCAGTACAAGGTCATCCGCCGCAATGGCTCCGTGGTGGCCTTCGAGCCATCCAAGATCACCATCGCCATGACCAAGGCCTTCCTCGCCATCAACGGCGGCCAGGGCGCGGCCTCGGCGCGTGTGCGCGAAGAGGTTACCAAGCTCACCGATGGCGTCGTAGCGGCGTTGGTCAAGCGCAAGCCGGAAGGCGGCGCGATCCATATCGAGGAAATCCAGGACCAGGTCGAGCTGCAGCTGATGCGCGGCGGCGAGCACGAAGTCGCGCGCGCCTACGTGCTGTACCGCGAGCGTCGCTCGCAGGAGCGCGCGCACGCCAAGACGCAGGCCAGGGGCAAGGTCGCGGAAATCACGCTGCACGTCACAGACAACGGCGTGAAAAAACCACTCGACATGGAGCGCCTGATACTCCTCATCAAGGAATCGTGCGAAGGCCTCCCCGAAGTCGAACCGGACCGCATCCTCAGGGCAACGCTGAAGGATCTGTACGACGGCGTGGCCGTCGAGGAAGTGCGCAAGGGCGTCGTGCTGTCTGCCCGCGCGCTGATCGAAAAGGACCCGGCCTACTCGTATGTGACGGCACGCCTGCTTCTCGACGCGCTGCGCTTTGAAGCACTGGGCGAGGAAGCTACGCAACATGACATGGCGGCCAAATACCCGGAATACTTCCCGCGCTTCGTGAAGCATGGCGTGAAGATCGGTCTGCTGAACGAAGCCCTGCTCCAGTACGACATGAAGAAGCTGGCCGCGGCGCTAAAACCGGAGCGCGACACGCAATTCGGCTACCTAGGCCTGCAAACCCTTTACGACCGCTATTTCCTGGTCGACCAATACGCCGTGCACGCCAATGCGGGACGCCGCTTCGAGCTGCCGCAGTGCTTCTTCATGCGCGTGGCCATGGGCCTCGCGTTGAACGAAGTCCATCGCGAAGCGCGCGCCATCGAGTTCTACAACGTGCTGTCGACGTTCGACTTCATGAGTTCCACGCCTACGCTCTTCAACTCGGGAACGCATCGCTCGCAGCTTTCCTCGTGCTACCTCACCACGGTCGCGGATGACCTGGACGGCATCTACGAGGCGATCAAGGAAAATGCGCTTCTCTCCAAGTTCGCGGGCGGATTGGGCAACGACTGGACCAATGTGCGCGCCATGGGCTCGCATATCAAAGGCACCAACGGCAAGTCGCAGGGCGTGGTGCCGTTCCTGAAGGTGGTGAACGACACAGCGGTAGCGGTAAATCAGGGCGGTAAACGCAAGGGCGCGGTCTGCACGTACCTCGAGTCCTGGCATCTGGACATCGAGGAGTTTCTCGAGCTGCGCAAGAACACCGGCGACGACCGTCGCCGCACGCACGACATGAATACCGCGAACTGGATTCCGGACCTGTTCATGAAGCGCGTGATGGAAGGCGGCGACTGGACGCTGTTCTCGCCGTCGGATACTCCGGACCTGCACGACAAATGGGGCCACGCGTTCGAGGAAACGTACAAGCGCTACGAGGAAAAAGTCGCGCGCGGCGAATTGAAACTGCACAAGAAGGTGCCGGCCGTCAACCTGTGGCGGAAGATGCTCTCGATGCTGTTCGAGACCGGACACCCGTGGATCACGTTCAAGGATGCCTGCAACGTCCGCTCGCCGCAGTCGCACGTCGGCACCGTGCACAGCTCCAACCTGTGCACCGAGATCACCCTCAATACCAGCGAAACCGAAATCGCCGTCTGCAACCTGGGCTCGGTGAACATGCTCGCCCACATGGTCAAGAGTGACTCGGTTGACAAGACGGGTTGGACGCTTGATCAGGAGAAACTGAAACGCACGATCACCACTGCGATGCGGATGCTGGACAACGTCATCGACATCAACTACTACGCGGTAGCCAAGGCGCGCAATTCCAATCTGAAGCACCGTCCGGTGGGTCTGGGCATCATGGGCTTCCAGGATTGCCTGCACCTGACGCGCACGCCGTACGCGTCGCCCGCCGCGATCGAATTCGCCGACCGCTCGATGGAAGCCGTCTGTTACCACGCGTACTGGGCGTCGACGGAACTCGCGGAGGAGCGCGGCCGCTATTCGTCCTACCCGGGCAGCCTGTGGGATCGCGGCATCCTTCCGCAGGATTCGCTGAAGCTGCTGAAGGAAGAGCGCGGCGGCTACGTCGAGGTCGACGATTCGTCCGGCATGGACTGGGCCCCGTTGCGTGCGCGCATAAGGGAACACGGGATGCGCAATTCCAACTGCGTCGCCATCGCGCCTACAGCAACCATTTCCAACATCATCGGCGTGGCGGCCTCGATCGAGCCCGAATACCAGAACATCTACGTCAAGTCGAACCTGTCGGGCGAGTTCACCGTCGTCAACGAACAACTGGTGCGCGACCTGAAGGAACTGGGGCTTTGGGACGAGGTGATGGTCGCCGACCTCAAGTACTTCGACGGCTCGCTGGCCAAGATCGACCGCGTGCCGGCCGAGTTCCGCGAGCTCTACGCCACCGCGTTCGAGGTCGACACCAAGTGGATCATCGAAGCCGGCGCGCGCCGCCAGAAGTGGATCGACCAGGCGCAGAGCCTCAACATCTACATGGCCGGCGCATCGGGCAAGAAGCTGGACGAGACCTACAAGCTCGCGTGGGTGCGCGGCTTGAAGACCACGTATTACCTGCGCACGCTGGCCGCGACGTCGGCCGAGAAGTCGACCGGACGCGGCGGCGAATTGAATGCCGTTTCGGCCTCCGGAGCGCACACGGGCGCGGCCGCAGGATCTCTCGCTTCGACCAAGGCCACTGTCGCCGGCGATCCGACCGCGAAGGCCTGCCTGATTGACGACCCGACGTGCGAGGCGTGCCAGTAGCCATGGCGCGGACAAACCATGAGCTGGTGTTGATGCCCCCCTGGGAGATCGAACCGAACTGATTCAGTGCGCGGAGGGAATGGCGGCAATGACGACGGATTCGGAAATCAACTGGCCAAAGCAGGCGGCGATTGATCTCACTGAATTGCGGCTTCGGGACGTCGCCAGCAAGCTGCCTCCAATCAAATATGGCGAATGGGAGTTCAGCGCACCGAGACTCATGTTCAAGGGACCGATGCCGGCGAAGCCCGGTCTCTATGCGATTCACATTCGCAAATGGAACTGGTTTGCAACGCAATATGAACCCATCTACTTTGGTGAAAGTGCCAATTTCTATCGGCGACTGCTGGTGGATGACGGCGGATTTGTGCATTGGTTGATGCATAAGCAAGCCGTGCATGGACTGTTCGTGTCGCTCTGCCCGACGCCCGCGCTGGACAAGTCGGCGCGCGAGCTCGCCGTCAATCAACTGCTGGCGCGCTATTCGCCGGATCTGACGCGTTCGGCCGAGGAATTGATGGCACGAATGGAAGATCCACCCGCCGGCAACAAGCCGGAAAATTCGGGCGCCAATACCGCCCGCAAGGAGTAGCCAACAGAATTCGGTGACCGGGAGTGCGCGACAGCAGCAGCGGCAGCACAAGCGCTGCGCGGCGCGCCCGGACAGGCATGACCCCGCGACCACCCAGACAGGACGCGCCCGCGATGGCGCGATGCACGACAGGGCGGAAATGAGGGCAGCGGTACCGAAGGGGCCGACGAACGTGTCGGCCAGGTGATGTGAGAACTGACTAGGTTCACTCAGTGCCCACGGATCCGAAGCAGCACTTTGATTTCCGGAGGCGCGCGATAACACCCGCGCGCCCCATTTTCCGGAGGCCGGGCTTCCCGGCGTGGGTGTTTGGAAACTGTGTTTCGAAACTGAGTTTAGAAACTGAGGTAGCAGTGACTCCGTCCACATCGCGAAAGAGAGGTACCAGTTGGCCCGATATGAGTACGCACCCCGGCATGTTGTAGAGGCGCGCTATCTTCATGATTACAAGGTCTGGCTGGAATTCAACGATGGACGCAAAGGCGTGGTGGATCTCGCGGACGAACTCTACGGCGACGAGCACACGCCGCTGCGCGACCGCGACACGTTTTCGCGCTTTTATCTCGACTATGGGCTCGCCTCGATTGCATGGCTCGACGGCGCCGATTTCGCACCCGAGTTCCTGTACGAGCGGCTCAAGGCCATGAACTGAGGGCAATGAACTAGCGGCAACCTGCTACCCCTCCTGCGGCGATGGTTCCGGTGGCGCGCAATGCGCGCCGCAGGGATCTGCCCCCTCAAGAATCAGATGCGGCAGGGCTGAAATTGAACGCGTTCGACCCAATACAAGAAGAGCATCAGGAGACGTACCATGCTGAGTTTTGACGACGATTTCGCCGCCACCCCCAATGCGCCGGGTCTGTCCCCGCGCACGCCGGAGACCATCCGCGCCCAAGTCACGGGAGGCATCCTCTCGCGCGAACCCGTGCACGACATCGACACGGAGAAGGAAGCCGGTCCGGAGAACTTCCACCGCGTGCGCGTCGAGGACAAGCGCGTCATCAACGGCACCGCCGACGTCAACCAGCTGGTCCCGTTCAAGTACCGCTGGGCGTGGGACAAGTACCTGGCCGCCTGCGCGAACCACTGGATGCCGCAGGAAGTGAACATGCAGCGCGACATCGAGCTGTGGAAGAACCCGAACGGCCTGACCGACGACGAGCGCCTGGTCGTCAAGCGCAACCTGGGCTTCTTCGTCACCGCCGATTCGCTTGCCGCCAACAACATCGTGCTCGGCACGTATCGCCATATCTCCGCGCCCGAGTGCCGCCAGTACCTGCTGCGGCAGGCGTTCGAGGAAGCAATCCACACGCACGCCTACCAGTACATCGTGGAAAGCCTGGGGTTGAATGAAGGCGAGATCTTCAACGCGTATCACGAGATCAAGTCGATCCGCGACAAGGATGAGTTCCTGATGCCGTTCATCAACGTGCTGACGGACCCCGCGTTCAAGACCGGCACGCCGGAAGCCGACCAGGCGCTGCTGCGCAGCCTGATCGTCTTCGCCTGCATCATGGAGGGCCTGTTCTTCTACGTCGGCTTCGTGCAGATCCTGGCGATGGGCCGGCAGAACAAGATGACCGGATCGAGCGAGCAGTACCAGTACATCCTGCGCGACGAGTCGATGCACTGCAATTTCGGCATCGACCTCATCAACACGATCAAGATGGAAAACCCGCACCTCTGGACCAACGAGTTCAAGAACGAAATCGCGGAGCTGATGAAGCAAGGCGTCGAGCTCGAATACCGCTACGCCGAGGACACCATGCCGCGCGGCGTGCTGGGACTGAACGCGCCGATGTTCAAGGAGTACCTGCGCTTCATCGCCAATCGCAGGTGCCAGCAGATCGGCCTGGACGCGTTGTTCGACAAGGCCGACAACCCGTTTCCGTGGATGGCGGAGATGATCGACCTGAAGAAGGAGAAGAACTTCTTCGAGACGCGGGTTATTGAGTATCAGACGGGTGGGGCGTTGAGCTGGGACTAGATCTCCCGGTTCGCGCGTTTCGACGTCACCCAAAGGGCAGGCAATCTGCCGTCTCTTGCACTCTTGGCCGATCAGAAGCGGCGGCATGTGACCCTCACCTGCCGTTGGGGAATTTCCTGGCGACTGGCAGGTGTACCTTAGTAGCGGCCGTTCGCTGGACTCGTCGGGAAAAGCAGAAATCGGTGAGAGCGGTCATCGGCGACCGCCTACTCGCAATACACGCGAAATTGCATCTGACCGGCGGCTTTCTACACGCGCGAAGCCACGGTATCGACCCTGACCCGCCGGTCAAAGTGCTCCGAACCGGTCGTTGAAAACCACGCAAGCGGCCATTCACGCGTTCGCATTTCTGCCGGGGAATCTCCCGACATCGCCGCGGCCGGCGCAGCAACGTCTACTTGATCCGATCCACCGCCGGTGCTTTCCATTGGCCGGATTGCTCGGCTTCGCCCGGACCATAGACACGCAACAGCACATTGAACATGGCGTTGGGCGCTGGCAGCCAGATGCCTTCTTTGCCCTTTCCCACAGACCACTCGGTAACGTTGTGGATCCCTGACATGTGGTTGACCACTGCTACGCCAGAGAATGTTCAAGCATTCTTCAGAATTTCTATCACCCGATTGGCATCTTGCAGCGAGTCCAGCGCCGCGTAGGCGACGAACTGTGTTCCAATCACGGAGGCGGAAAAACCGCGCAGGTTGATGCCCGCGTCAGCGAGTTTGCGCGTCAGTTCCGCGGCAATGCCCGGCCGGTCACGGCCCATAGCTCGCACGGAGTGAAGGGTACGCGTAACGTTGAAACCCACCTCCGCCGCTGCAGCGATTTCCCGGTCACCCTGCAGCGGCGTGACGAACACCACTCCCTTACCGGTGTCGTCCGGCGCCCGCCGCGCAATAATGAATTGCAGGTTTGCGCCTGCGTCGCGTAAGCCGCCTAAGATATCTGCGAGCCCACCGGGTTTGTCTTCTATGCCCGACGCCCAAACATCCACATGTTCCACGAATAAGTCCATGATGGATCCTCCTTCCTCAGCCTCACTCCCTGGCGAATGTAGTGCTGCGCCGCTACTGCGGGCGGCAAACCAGCGCTGGTACGTGGCTGTGCGTCAATACCTTCTGAGTCTCGCTGCCGAGCCGAACCGCCTGCACCCCTTCCGGCAATGCGACGCCATGACAATGAGATCGCACCCACGCTCGTCCGCAATCTCGATGATTGCCTCGTACGGATGATCATGGATGGATAAGACCACAACAGATTGAGCCGTTTCGCGCGACGCGTGTTGATGGCTGTCAAACTGACGTCAAATGGTTGGGCGAGCGGCGCTATTCGTGAGGCGATCGCCTGATTCGGCTGCCGCGGTCCGGCGCTCCGGTCGCCTGGCCGAACTGGGAACATACGCGAGCGACTGAACCTAGGAAGTTTCCGCCGCGGGTATCGACAGGTCGCGCCAATCGAGTTGCCAAGCTGAGTGCGACGCGTCTGGTCCAAAGTACGTGGCGCGGGGGGCGAGATGCCTCGAACTTGGCACGCAGCAGTAACGCGCGTTAGCTCGATTCAGTCATCGGCATGTTGATGCAGACTTGAAATTGCGGGTACACCAGGTCGAGCATATTATTTCTTTTCAGGACCTCGCGAAGGACAACCCATGAAAAGCGTGGCTCTCATTCTCAAGGCAAAGGCTGACCCGACTGTCTACACGATTACGCCCACGGCATCGGTGTTCGAGGCCGTCAAGCTGATGGCGGAAAAAAACATCGGCGCGCTGGTAGTAATGGAGGGCGAGAAGATCGTAGGCGTCATTACCGAACGCGACTACGCGCGAAAGATCGTCCTCATGGCGCGGTCGTCAAAGGATACTCCGGTACGCGACATCATGACCTCAGAGGCCATGTATGTAAGTCCCGTCCACAGGAGCGAGGAATGCATGGCGCTGATGACCAAGAACCGGATGCGCCACCTGCTTGTTATCGACAATGGCAAGTTGGTTGGCCTTGTCTCCATCGGAGACCTAGTCAAAGACACCATTTCCGAGCAGAAATTCATCATCCAACAGCTCGAACACTACATAAGTGGGGAGCTGAGTTGAACTCCTGCAACCTCGCCATTGAATCGCCCCGGATTTTGAGGAGGCTCCAACCTCTGAGAAGATGGAGCCATGAACAAGACGAAGAAGTTTTCACCTGAGATGCGTGAACGCGCGGTGCGCATGGTGCACGAGCAGCGCGGAGAGTACCCGTCACTATGGGCGGCGGTGGAGTCGATTGCCCCGAAGGTCGGCTGCGTGCCACAGACCTTGCTGGAATGGGTCAAGCGGCAGGAGATCGATGCCGGGGTGCGCGAAGGCGTGACCACGAACGAGACGCAGCGCGTCAAGGAGTTGGAGCGGGAGGTCAAGGAGTTGCGCCGGGCCAACGAGATTCTGAAGCTGGCGAGCGCTTTTTTCGCGCAGGCGGAGCTCGACCGCCGACTCAAGTAATGAGAGATTTCATCGACGCGCACCGGGGTAGCCACGGGATCGAGCCGATCTGCAAAGTGCTGCAGGTTGCCCCTTCGGGATACCGCCGATACGCAGCGCAGCGGCGAGACCCTTCGTTGCGACCGGCGCGGTCCAAGCGCGACGACGAGCTGGTGCCGCAGATCGAGCGCGTCTGGCAGGCCAATATGCAGGTCTACGGCGCGGACAAGGTTTGGCGTCAGCTGGCGCGCGAGGGCATGCCGGTGGCGCGGTGCACCGTCGAGCGGCTGATGCGGCGGCAAGGCCTGCGCGGCGTGATGCGCGGCAAGGTGGTGCGCACGACGATCAGTGACAACAAGGCGCCCTGTCCGTTGGATCACGTCCATCGACAATTCCGGGCCGAGCGACCGAACCAGCTGTGGGTTTCGGATTTCACCTATGTGTCGACTTGGCAGGGCTGGCTGTACGTGGCCTTCGTGATCGATGTGTTCGCCCGGCGCATCGTTGGCTGGCGGGTCAGCAGTTCGATGCGAACGGACTTCGTGCTCGACGCATTGGAACAGGCGCTCTGGGCGCGTCAGCCAGGGCGGGACAGCAGCTTGATTCATCATTCGGACAGGGGTTCGCAATACGTGTCGATCCGCTACAGCGAGCGCTTGGCCGAAGCTGGCATCGAGCCGTCGGTGGGCAGCAAGGGCGACAGCTACGACAACGCCTTGGCAGAGACCATCAATGGGCTCTACAAGGCCGAGTTGATTCATCGCCGTGCGCCTTGGAAGACCAAGGAGGCAGTCGAGTTTGCGACGCTGGAATGGGTAGCTTGGTTCAACAACCATCGGCTACTCGAACCCATCGGATACATTCCTCCTGCTGAAGCTGAGGCAAACTACTACCGCCAACTCGCTGGTCAACCCATTGCGATGGCGGCATAACTTAACCCCAACAGCCTCCACGGAAACCGGGGCGGTTCATACCCACGAACGGTGGACACCTTACCAAGCGATTTCATGGCCTCGAACGGTAGCGGGGCCTGGTAGTTAATCGATGAGTGCCGTCGCTGCCGGTTGTAGAACACTTCCATGTAATCGAACAAGCTGACCCGCGCAGCGTCGCGGGTCTTGTAGTCGCAGTGCATGACCAATTCGGTCTTGAGCGTATGGAAGAAGCTCTCCATAGGCGCATTATCCCAACAGTCTCCCTTACGGCTCATGCTCTGCCTGATGCCATAGCGGTTGACGATTTCCCGGTAGCTTCCGGTGGCGTACGTGGACCCCTGATCGGAGTGCAGCGTTACCGGTGGGCCGCGATGCGCGATCGCCATGTGCAACGCGTCCATCGCCAGCTTGGTGTCCAGAGTACGGCTCATCGCCCAACCCACCAAGGCTCTCGAGTACGCGTCCAGAACCGCAGCCAGGTACAGCCAGCCCTCGCGCGTTGGGATGTACGTGATGTCGCTCAGCCAGAGGTCGTTGGGATGTTCTGACGTGAAGTCCCGGTTGATCAGGTTCGGCGATGCCTTGGTCTTGCGGGAGTCGGTGGTCACGCGGAACCGCCGGATCGCCTTGGGCAGTATCTGCGCTCTGCGCATCAGCTTGGCCACGGTATTCCGGCAGCATGGCACCTTCTGGGCCAGCAGCTCGACATGTACCCTGGGAGCGCCGTACGACTCGCGGCTGGCTTGGTGGATCGTCCTGATCCGAGCCGTGAGGTCAACCCGGCGCTTCTGGCGTTCACTGGGACCGCGGTGCCGCGCAGCGTAGTACCCGCTGCGCGAGACCTGCAGCGCCTCGCACAGGGCCGGCACGCCGTACTGCCGTCGATTGTTCTCGACAAAGGCGTACTTCACTTCGCTTCCCGAGCGAAGTAGATGGCCGCTTTTTTTAAAATCTCGATCTCCATCTTGAGCTTTGCGTTCTCGCGCCGCAGTTGCTCAACATCCTCGACCGCGGATCGATCAGGCTTGGCGATGCCGGTCACCGCCTCCTTCTCGAACTCGAGTCGCCACGTTCGCAGCTGGCCGACGCGTACGCCCAGCTCCCGCGCCAGCTGGGCCTTGGGCTTCTCGCTCAACGCCACCTGCCGAACCGCTTCAAGCTTGAATTCCCGAGTCAATTTCCGGCGCGGTGCGTATTCCATCGAACACCTCCTCAAGTAAGTATTGCTCTCCTTGAGGTGTCCATCAAACGTGGGTAACTTCATCCCGGCCACAACCAGTCATAGCGCCTCGTCCTCTAAAGCGGCCACTCAACGGTAACGTCGGGACCGCAGCGATCCGCGAGGCGCCGACCGACCAACGGGGCCGGTGCAATGAGATTGGCTGCCACACCTTGGACCGAGCGTGCTGGCTATTGTTGCGGAAACCGGTAGCGATCCGCAGAATGGGGCACTCCCGTTTGAGCTGACCTCCACGCCTCCTTCCATGTCGGAGCCATTGCCCGCTAAGGCTTCCCTGCCCCCCGGTGCGGTCGCGATTCTGTTCACCGACATCGAGGGCAGCACGGTGTTGTGGGAGCAGGACGGTGGCCGAATGTCGCAAGCGCTGGCAGCCCACGACGCGTTGGCGCGCAGGGCGGTCGAGGGCCACTGCGGCACGGTTGTGAAGACCACCGGCGACGGCATGCATGCCGTCTTCGACGATGCGCTGGACGCGATCGCCGCGACGGTGGATCTGCAGCAGGCGCTCGCCGATCCGGCCGTCACCAATGGCGTTGCCTTGCGCGTGCGTTGCGGATTGCACGCGGGGGTGGTCGAGCGCCGCGACAACGATTACTTCGGTAGTCCTGTCAACCGTGCGGCGCGGATCATGAGCGCGGCCCATGGAGGTCAGGTGTTGCTGTCCCAGGCCGTGGTAGATGGCATGCGGCAAATCCTACCAGCCGAGGTATCCCTGCGCGATCTCGGTATGGTGCGCCTCAAGGACATGTCGAACCCCGAGCACGTCTATCAAGTCGTGCACCGCGATCTGCGGCAGCAATTTCCAGCGTTGCGTTCGCTGGAGGCCATACCGAACAACCTCCCGCAGCAGGTAACGAGCTTCGTCGGGCGTGAGCAAGCGTTGGCGGATTTGAAGCGGCTGCTGGCCAGGGTTCGGCTGCTGACCCTAACCGGCTCGGGCGGCTGCGGCAAGACGCGTCTTGCCCTGCAGGTTGCCGCCGACTCCCTCGAGCGCTTCCCCGACGGGGTCTGGTTGGTGGAACTCTCGCCGCTCGTGGATCCTGGTCTCGTGCCACAAACGGTGGCGACGGTGCTGGGCTTGAAGGAAGTGCCGGGCAAGCCTATTAGCCAGACGCTCACCGAGCACCTCAACGACAGGCGGCTCCTGCTCTTGCTCGACAACTGCGAGCACCTGCTCGACGGCTGCGCGCGGCTGGTCGACCTGCTAATGCGTCAGTGCCCGGCTATCGCAATTCTCGCGAGCAGTCGGGAAGCTCTCGGCATTGGGGGCGAGCAGACATATCGAGTGCCGTCACTGTCGCAGCCCGATCCGAAGCAGCTGCATACGCCGGCCTCCATCGCACCATTTGAGGCGGTGCAATTGTTCACCGACCGTGCCTTGTTAGCCCGGACAAACTTTCAAGTGACCGACCAGAACGCCTCCACGCTCGCTTCCATTTGTTATCGGCTGGACGGGATTCCGCTGGCGATCGAGTTGGCGGCGGCGCGTGTGCGCTCCCTATCCGCCGAAGAGATCAACAGCAGGCTGGACCAGCGTTTTCGCTTGTTGACCGGGGGCTCGCGAACAGCGTTGCCGCGTCAGCAAACGCTGCGCTCGCTCATCGACTGGAGCTACGACTTGCTGCACGAACCCGAGAAGCTGCTATTGCAGCGGCTATCGGTATTTGCCGGCGGGTGGATGTTGGAAGCGGCAGAGCAGGTCTGCGCGTATGAAGGCGTTGAGGCCCGGGAAGTACTCAATCTGCTGACTTCGCTTTGCGACAAGAGCTTGGTGGTCGTGGAGCGGAACGATGGGCACTCTCGCTACCGGTTGTTGGAAACCGTGCGGCAGTATTCCCGAGAAATACTCTTTGAGAGCGGAGGCGGCGAGGCAGTTCGTGACCAGCATCGAAAATGCTTCCTAACCTTGGCGGAGGAGGCAGAACCGCAACTGACCGGTGCGGATCAGGCAGTGTGGCTACGGTGTCTGGACGAGGAGCACGACAACTTGCGATCTGCTCTGGAGTGGAGCCACGCGGGGGCGGGACCGAAAACAGGACTTCGGCTTTGCGGCGCGCTGGGAAGGTTCTGGGAAATGCGCACGCATCTCTCGGAAGGGCGGCAGTGGTGTGCGCGCGTCCTGAATAAGGCGGGCGCCGAGGAGCGAACGCCGGAGCGCGCCAAGGTGCTCAATGTGACGGGCACACTGGCCTGGTTTCAGGCCGACTATCGCGCCGCCCGACAGATGCACGAGGAGAGCCTGGCGATCGTGCGAGAACTGGGGGACCGAGGTGGCATTGCCCGGTCGCTGAATAACCTAGGGCTTGTGGCTTGGGATCAGGGGGACTATCCATCGGCCCGGGCCCTGCATGAGGAGAGCTTGGCGATCAGACGGGAACTGGGAGATCAGGGACACATCGCTCGGTCGCTGAACAACCTCGGAAACTTGGCCTTTGAACAGGGCGACTATCCGTCTGCCCGTGCCCTGCACGAGGAAAGCCTGGCGATCGTGCGGAAACTTGGCGACCAGAGTGGCATCGCAACCTCACTAAACAACCTGGCGAACGTGGCGAGCGCGCGGGTCGACCATCCCGCCGCCCGAAGAATGTACGAGGAGAGCTTGGCGATCGTGCGGGAACTGGGGGACCGGAGTGGCATTGCCAATTCGCTGAATAACCTGTCGCTTGTCGCCACTGAGCAGGGCGACTATTCGGCAGCCAGGGCGCAGCTGGAGGAGAGCTTGGCGATCATGCGGGAAATGGGTGAGCGGAGTGGCATCGCCACCTCGTTGAACGCCCTCGGGGGTGTCGCGTTGGAGGAGGGCGACTATTCCGCCGCCTATGCGCTGAACAAGGAGAGCCTGGCGATCCGCCGCGAGTTGGGCGAGAGACGGCAGATTGCCTATTCGCTGGTTGGAGTGGCGGAAGCGGTAGCTGCTCTCGGCAGCTTTCTCAGCGCCGCCCGCATCTGGGGCGCGGCGGAGCGACTACGGGAGGAGATCGGATCGCCGCTTGCGCCAAATGAACAGGCCGGCTACGACCGACGCGTGGGCGCGGCCTGCGCTGCATTGGGCAACGACGCTGCATTCGACCATGCTCGGCAGGAAGGGCGTGCTTTGTCGCTCGACGAAGCAATAGCACTCGCAATGCAGACTAAAGGCGAGTGACGACAACGCTTGCGTACGCATACAGCGATTGGTGACTCCGTGGCCCGAGACGGAGAAGCGTTTCAATCATGCGGGCTTGAGTTGCTGGGGTTCGGTCGTGTGGGTCGTGGGCAGCCATCGCATGCACTGTTGCCGCTGCGATGCTGTTTGCCTGCGGCACCTCTGCGGTTCCGCATGCGGACGGTCTCGGCCTTGGAAAGACCGACCGGCCGGTAAACGTCGTATGCGGTCGTCTGCAATCGGCCATGAGCCGACTCTCGGCCTTGCCATCCATTTTTCCGGTAAGCGGACATCGACGAGTCGAACGCGCTATGATTTGACAGCCAGCCTTCGATACCGTGAGGTCATCATGAAACGCGCACTTCCGATCTTGTTGCCTATCGTCATGTTGGCACCGCCGGCGCACGGCGCCGACAGCGCCGCCGGCAAGAAGCTCTACGACGCAAATTGCGTGCAATGCCACAACGCCAGTGTCCACACGCGGCCCGACCACAAGATCAAGTCGCTGGCGGCACTCGACAAGCAGTTGACGGGATGCAGCGCGGGTGCGCACATGAAGCTGAGCGACGCGGACCGGGCGAACGTGGAGCAGTACCTGAATGAGCAGTTCTATAAGTTCCAGTGATCGCCCCGGATTGCGCGATTCACTTGGTCTCGATGCCTGACTTGTTGATGAGCGCCGGCTACTGCAGAAAGGTCCCTACAGAGCAGACTCGTACATCAAACGGCCACGCCATGACCGGCAGTTATATGGCGAATCTAACTCTCTCCACCACCAGCATATTCAGCAGCCGTTCGCGGACTTCCGAGAACGGCCAACTGCAGACCTACGGCAAAGCCGCAGATAGCAGCCATACGACGGGCGCCATCTCGCCGAGACGGACGCTCAACGATTGAGCATCTGCCGCCGGAGGCGCATCCGGTGCAACCGAGGGTTTGGGCGTCAATCGTTGCACAGCGTGCAATGGCTATCCCTCTAAGGTTTGGATTCCGGCAATACGGAGAAATCTGAAATCTTGCCATCGGGCGCAAGACCAAGATGGACAACAAATGACTTCGTGCCGTAGCTCGCTTTGTACGTGTAGGTCCAGTCGTCGCCCAGTTGACGGCGTTCGAGAAGTTCAATCCGCGTTAAAGGTCCAATATCTTGCAACCGCCGCCGATACTTGGCTATTGTGTCCGGGAAGAAGCCAGCTCGCACATACGCAAAGTCGGCTGGCGTAACGCTGCCATTCGAAGTGGCGGCCAACAAGAGAGCGAGGCGCTCGCTGACTTGTGGCTCCGGGTCTGCGATGGGTGCGGGTGTTGGCGGCGACAGGTTCGGATTGTAGATATCGGCAATCCCGTCGACGAAGCGATCCGCGTTACATTCCGCCAAGTTGCACATAACGGCGATCGTCAGATCGTCGCTGAGGTAGCGGGCAATATAGGCCGCAAACCCTTGCCAAGTGCCATCGTGCGACTGCCGGACCTGGCCCGCGACGTCGTCTATGAACCATCCAAAGCCATATGGATACGGCCTGCCGCTGTTCAATGTTACGGGCTGAAAGACCTGAGACCAGCTCGCTGGCTTCAAGGTTGCTCCCGATCGAATTCCAGCGTCCCAGGCGATGACATCCAGCGCCGTGAGATAGAGCGCGCCATCGGCGGTCGAATTGAACGTGGGCGATACCCATTCCTGGTTCTTCAGTTCCCCCCTAACAAGGTGATAGCCCGCTGCTCGATTGGGAACGATGTCTTCGTCGCTTATGACCCGTGCGGTCTTCATTCCGAGCGGAGCGAAGACGCGCTCCCGCAGCACGTCTCCGTAGAAACGGCCTGACATCTTGTGGACGATGACACCCAACAGAACGTACCCGGTGTTGCTGTAATTCCAACGGGCACCCGCAGGGAATTCGAGTTTGAGGCCAATCGCGAACTTTGCGAGGTCTTCATCTGAATAGTCGCGCCGGTAATCCAGAGTCCCCTCCGTATAGTCTGGAATGCCAGAGGTGTGCGTTAGCAAATGCCGGATCGTGATGGCTTGCCACGCTGCTGGTGCCTCCGGAAAAAATCTCGTCAATGGATCGTCCAGCGCTAGCTTGCCCTCCTCGACTTGAAGCATCACTGCGACGGCGGTGAACTGCTTGCCGACAGAGCCGGATTGAAACGCCGTGGCAGGTCCAACCGGAACGCTCAACTCGACATTTGCGAGTCCGTAGCCAGACGACTTCACGACGGTGCCTTTGCTCACGACAACAACCGCCAAACCGGGAACCTTCTGTCGTCCCATCTCCGATTGCACGAAGGAGTCGACACGGTTGTCCTCGGGGCTGTGAATCGTCGAGCAAGCTGCCAGCGCAAGTATCGAAGCGACCCAGGCCAATCTGCGCATATTTAGCCATCCAAGAAGGTGAGTAGAACCATCGTGACGCCCAACGCGAAGTATCGCGCAATCCCGCCGGGTCGGAAGGGATCACATCTGCACGAATTGCTGGCGGATCTCGGCCAAACGACCGATGCGGCGCTGGGTCGGGGTTGACGCCGTTCTCCCCATTCAATTTGAGTGTGGCCGCAAATGGCGGTCGGCAAGATTGCTGAACGTCTGCTTCCGCACAGCGGGAAAGGCGGCAACGGGTCGATAGTTCGCGTTCCCCAACCGCGGCAACCGGCTCCACACGGCCAGGAGCGGTCATCGAAGATGTTTCCACAAAGCCACCAGCCGAGGACCCTCGCCGCATGCTACAGCAGGCAAGGTCGGTCAAGGCTTTCCGGTGGCAGAATCCCTTCCGCGAGTACTCTTGAGGCGTAGACTTTGCGGCAGGTTCCTCTGGTGGGGGTCATGGGCAAAGTTCAACGCCGAAGTTTTCTGGTCTCTGCAGCCGCTCTTCTGGTCGCTCCGATTGCCGCCGAATCGCAGGAGACGGGGAAGGTGTGGCGCATTGGGGTACTCCGACCCGGTCCCGACGATGCGGTCTTCCGACAAAACGTCGACCCATTCCGACACGCGCTGCGCGAACTCCGATTCTCGGAGGGGACTAACCTGACGATCGAATATCGAGTGCGCGCCGGGAAACCAGAGGAAATTCTTGCTCTTGCGAACGATTTGGTGCGCGCCAAAGTTGACGCAATTCTGGCTATTTCTTCAGCAGGCGTGAGCGCCGTCGCGAAAGCCACCACCTCAATTCCAATCGTGGCGGTTGATCTCGAATCTGATCCCATTGCATTGGGCTTCGTCGCAAGCCTGGCGCGCCCCGGCGGTAACATCACCGGGCTGTTTCTCGATTTTCCCGAGCTGAGTGGTAAGTGGATCCAGCAGGTGAAGGAGGCAGTCCCGAAATTAGCCCGGGCCGCCGTCCTTTGGGACCCGGCGACGGGGCCCACCGTCTTGAGGGCTGCCGAGGCAGCGGGGGCCTCGATGCGAGTGCAAATTATCCAACTGGAGGCGCGGAGCCCAGCGGAACTGAGGCGTGCTGTTGAATCGGCGGCAATGCAGAAGGTGGGAGCGCTTTTGGCGCTGTCCTCACCTGTGTTCAACTCAGCCCGGAAGGAGATCGCGGAGCTGGCACTCAAATACCGGATGCCGACTATGATGCCCTTTCCCAATTTTGCCGAAGACGGCGGGTTGATGGCATACGGGCCGCACCTCTCAAGCATGTTTCGGCAGGCAGCCGGTGTCATGGCAAAAGTCTTGCAAGGTGCGCAGCCGCGAGAGATCCCCATCGAGCGACCTACCCGGTTCGAGCTGGCCGTCAATATGAAAACAGCCAGAGCGCTCGGCCTGACGATCCCACAGTCGCTGCTCGTTCGCGCGGACGAGGTGATTCAATAGCGCCGCACAGATCGTTCGATGCCGCTTGGCTCCATTCGTTGAAGGGCTGCTTTCGGGCCATGCGAACGGCTGGAGTGGGTCGCGTGCGGGCGTAGCACTGCGCACTTCCGGCGCCTGCTGAACTTCCTTTACCGGACTTAGCAACGTCGGCGTCGATCGGCGCTGACCGGCCAGAAGCGGCCACTCGTGGGCTTTCGATGAGCTCGCCATTTGGTCTGTTACCGAATTACCTCGTTGGCGCGCACGAGCAAAGATTGCGGAACCTCGATCCCAAGCGCCTTGGCGACCTTTTGATTGATGCCGAGCTCGAACCTCGTTGGCTGCTCGACCGGGATGTCCGCGGGCTTGGCACCCCTTAGGATCTTGTCGATGATCAACGCAACGCGGCGAAGCTGGTCGTTTGGGTCGCTTGAGAAGGACATCAGCGCGCCGGCCGCGAGCAGGTCCTTGCTATTAACGATCACGGGTAATCGGTACCGCATCGCAATGGTCATGATCGCGGTAACGTCATCGGCCGGAAGATCGACAGGATCCATTTCCACGGCCTGAACACCCAGGCGGACGGCCTCCGCCAGCACGCGCTCAAGCCCCTTCAGATCTTCCGCGCGTTGGATCAGCACCGGCGTCACACCGAGCGACCGATACGCTGCTTCCGACGCCTCAATCATTAGCTGACCTATGCCCATCCACCCCGTTAACAGGGCGACGCGTTGCGCCTTGGGCAGCAGCTCGTGGACCAGTGCTGCCCGTTTGGCGCCGATATTAAGCGCAACCCCCGAATATCCGGTGACATTTCCGCCGGGACGGGCGAGGCTCTCAACGATACCCATGCCGACCGGGTCTCCTGCGCCCAGCATGACGATGGGAATGCTCGTCGTGGCGTTCTTCGCGGCCAGGGTCGCTTCAGTTCCGTCGGCAATGATTAGTTCCACGTTGAGGCGGACAAGCTCTTGCGCGGCAGCCGGCAGCAGATCGGTCAATCGGCGCTCGACGACGATGTTCTTCCCTTCGATCCAGCCGCGCTCTCGGAGCGGGGCCAATAGCTCTTTTAGATCCGCGGTAACATCGTATGACAGGAAACCAACGCGACGCATTTTCGTAGCGGCCTGCCCGCGAACAGCGAGTGGCGTAGCGACGAAGCCCGCGGCAGCAAAGCACACGAAAGTCCGACGATCCATCATTGGGTTACGCCTTCGGCGCGCAACGGCAGCGACTGTATTGGATGCTCTCCGAGAATACACCCCTACGAGGTACGCTACGCCATTGCTCTCTGGCTCAAGCAACGCAATCGCCACTTCCGACGCGTGTGTCAATACTCGGCTGAGACGAGAGTAGAACACCCCGATATGTGCATGCCGGCATAGTGGTCATCACCTCGATGTCCGGTTTCACGATCTCCGAACGATCTGAGAGGGTCGCTAGCGGTCGTTGGCGACACGCCGCAATCGGCCAACTGCGGACACCCACCCGCGACACCGAAGGCAGTCGCTCAGCGTGCTTTCGACGCGAACCGGTTGCTCGGATGACCCACGAAGCAAGGGGCCAGCTTCGGACTAAACCAACGGTACGCCAAGATGGCGCATTGATCGAGGCTCGATCATTCGATCACTTCCGCGCGCAAAAGCAACGACTGCGGAATCGTCAGCCCAAGTGCCTTGGCCGTCTTCAGGTTGATCGCCAGCTCGAATTCCGTCGGCTGCTGTACCGGCAGGTCGGCTGGCTTGGCGCCCTTCAGAATCTTGTCGACGTAGATTTCGGCCGTCTTCCCCATACGCACAGGGTCGGGACCAAAGCCAAGAAGCCCGCCTGCTTCCACTGTCCGGCGGTCACCATACACCGTCGGCAATCCTGCTTTCGCGGGGAGATCGACGAGCTTGCCGCGCTGCTGTTCGGCAATGATCGGAGCGCCGACGAGCCAGATGAGCGCTCCGGCCTTCTGTCTTGCCATCGACGCAAAGGCTTCTTCGAGTCCCTCGGACGACCTGACCATTGTCGGCAGCGTCGTGAGCCCGACCCTCTTCGCGGCCTCCTCGATCCCTCTGAGTTGCAGGTGATGAACGGGATTGTCGGACATCAGCACGGCGACGCGGGTTGCACCCGGAACAAGCGCGCGCAACAGATCGATCTGCTTCGCCGCCGTTTCGATTCCGACGTCGGCCACACCCGTGATGTTTCCGCCGGGACGTGCAAGGCTCGCTACCAGCCCGGAGTCGACGGGGTTGGCGACATCTACCATCACGATCGGAATCGTTGCCGTTGCACGTTTGGCCGCGAGCGCGGCAGGCGTCGAATCGACGACGATGACATCGGGTTTCAACTCAACGAGGTCGACGGCCAGTGCGGGCAATCGCTCGTTCCTGCCCTCCGCTCCCCGGGCTTCGAGGACCAGGTTCTGTCCCTCGATGTAGCCAAGATCGCGAAGGGTCGCGCGGAAGCCTCCGGGGACAGGCTTGCGCCCCGGAGGCGGGGGCGAGCCTTCCGTCAAGTACCCAACTCGATAGAGCTTTGTCTGCTGCGCTTCGGCAGCTAGCGACAGGACGACAAGCCCACCTGCAACGCCAAAGATGAACGTTCGCCGATCCATCGGCGTCCCCTCTTTCAACGGACCCTTGTCCCGCGATCTTACGCCTCGCGTTGCATTTCACGCGTCGACGGACCGCTGTTGACTGCTAAGCGAATTGTACGAACGTCTGCTTCTCCGCGGCACGAAAGGCAGCAACGGGTCGATACCGCTAGTTCGGTTCTTCAACAAGCGGACGTTCGCGCCGCCATTCGGCGGCCGCCGGCGGCCAAGAATGTTGCAGGTCCGCTTCGGAGGATTGGTCGCAGCCTGCACGGCGGCGTCGTAAGCCCGCTATGCCTCTGAGACCGGCCGTTCCCGACGTGAGAATTTCTGCCGGCGTACTTCTGGAGTTGGCCAATGGCCGCCTTACATATTTTTGAATAGCGGCATGAAAGTCAGACTCACCGGCAGCGTCTCCGGCCGGTTCTTGAGCCGCATCGTGCCGCGCCCACTGTCGTCGCGCACGACCGCCGCCACCATCCGCATGTTGACGATTGTGGAGCGGTGAATCTGCTTGAAGTGGTTCGCGTCGAGCTTCGCCAGCAACTCGTGCAGCGGCGTGCGCAGCAGCGATTCACCCTGCGCCGTCATGACTGTCGTGTACTTGTGGTCGGACTGGAAATAGGCGACGTCGTCGACCATGATGAGCCGCGTCTCCTTGCCCGAGCTCGCGGTCAGCCATACCAGCGGCGCTTCGGCGGGCTTGGCGGCAGGCAACGCTGCACCTAGCTCCTTGATGAGCGCGGCCAGCGTCGCGCCGTGCTCGCCGGTGAGTCCCACCCTCCCCTGCACGCGCGCGATGGTGCCGACCAGGCGCTCGCGCGCGATGGGCTTCAGCAGATAGTCGACCGCGCCGCGCTCGAAGGCCTGGATCGCATACTGATCGTAGGCGGTGACGAACACGATCTGCGTCGCCGGGCTGACCTCGGCCGTCGCCGCTGCCACTTCCAGCCCGGTCAGGCCCGGCATGCGAATGTCGAGGAACGCCACGTCGGGCTTGTGCTCGCCGATGGCTTCCAGCGCGGCGCCGCCGTCCTCGCATGCGGCCAACACCTGCAACGCCGGCCACTCATCGCGCAACAGGGCCAGCAGCGCCTCGCGAAAGAGCTGCTCGTCTTCGGCCACCACGCAGGTGACGGGCTTAGTCATGGCGAACCCTCTTCGGACCAGTCATCGGGACCGTGATGGTGGCGGCAACACCGGTCGGGAAGTTGGCCGCAATGTCGAACGTGGCGTCCGCACCATACGCCAAATGCAGACGTTCGCGCACATTCTGAAGTCCGATACCGCTGCCGGTCGTTTCCGTACCGAAACCGTTGCCGTCGTCCGCCACGGTGATGGCGACGCGGCCTGCCTTATCGACCGCCAGCACCCAGATCATGCCACCGCCCGACTTGGGCTCCAGTCCATGCTTGATCGCGTTCTCGACCAGTGTCTGCAGCATCATCGTCGGAAAGGGTACGGACTTGAGCGCGTCCGGCACGCTCAGTTCCGTCCTCAAGCGCGCACCCATCCGGATCTGCATGATCTCGAGATACGCGCGCACGCGCTCCAGTTCCTCGCCCAGCGTGGTCAGCGAATTGTCGAGCCGCGGCAGCGAATGGCGCAAGTACAGGATCAGGTTGTCGATGATCCGCTCCGCCCCTTCGGGATCGCTGCGGATCAGGTACTTGGCGCTGCCCAACGTGTTGTAGAGGAAATGCGGCTCGACCTGCGCGTGCAGCAGACGCAACTTCGCCACCGCCAGCTCCTTCTCGATCTCCGTTTCCTTGGTGGCCGCCTGCTCGCCGCGGCGCACTTCGGTCGTGCGGCGCGAGATCGCGCGGCTGATCGCTTCCGCGTTCTCGAGGTTGGTGCCACTGTCCACGGTGAACCAGTCGCGCCACGCGCCGCTCTCGGGTTCGCAAACGAGGTTCACGGTGCCCGTTTCCGGGTGCGGCGTGATGATCGCGTACACCTGGTTGTGCTCGGTCCCGAACCATCCGAGCATGCGCTGAAGCAGCGGAACCGTGGCGCCGAGCGGATACACACGGCGGACCTTGGCGTGGATCTGCAGGCTTTCGCGTACGCTTTCCACGTGATCGACGTTGGGCAGCTCGCGGATCGTCGCGTCGAGAATGTCGAACGCCTGGCCCGACTCCATGGGCACTTCGATCTGCCGACGCTGCCGGTTGGCGAGCGCACTCGAGGTCACGGCGCCGTTGAGGAGCAGCCGCACCCGCCGGATGTGCGACGCCGCGGAAGCATAGACGAAGCACATCAGGACCAGCCAGGCGAGGAATATCCCGCCCATACCGCGGCGAGTGAACGTCGACCAGATCATGAACGTGAAGACGAGCAGGAACAGCCACGCAAAGGTCAGGCGGACGAAGAAGAAGAAACGGGGCATGGTCAGGTTGGTATGGTTTGGTGAGCGATGGCGCGAGCATAGCGGCCCCCCGCCCGCTGTCGAGCCCCATTCCGACGAATCGATGGCAGGCGGGACGAAATAGGTTCCTGGACTGCCTTGGACCTCAGGGGCATCGTCCGGACGGGCGGCGTGCTGGCCCCGCGCAGGGAAAGTTTGATACTGTGGCCCCCATGAACGCCGCGCCCATCCTCAACGCCCCGCCCGGTTCCTGCGACTGCCATATGCACGTTTACGACAGTCGCTACGCAGTCGACTCGAGATGGACCGTTCCACCACCGAATGCCCCTGCGACCAACTATCTGCAACTCCAGCGCGAACTCGGGCTCGAACGTGTCGTGGTGGTCCAGCCCAACGCATACGGCTTCGACAACAGCAGCGCGATGGATGCCATCGCGACCCTCGGTCCGCAGGCGCGAGGTGTGGCAACAGTAGCGCCAGACGTCACCGACGCTGAGCTAGCGAGGCTCCACGCCGCCGGCATCCGCGGCGCGCGCTGTTACATGTTGCCCAACGCGTTTCTGACATGGGACGACGTGCGCACCATCGCCGCGCGCGTCGCGCCGTTGAACTGGCATGTGCAGGTGCAGCTGGACGGTCGTGACCTGCCGCAACACGACTCGCTGCTGCGCGAATTGCCCACCGACGTCGTCATCGACCACAACGGCAAGTTCATGGAGCCGGTGGCACCGGAGCATCCGGTGTTCCAGACGCTGCTTCGTCTCCTCGACACCGGCCGTTGCTGGGTGAAGCTCTCGGCGCCGTACGAAACGTCGAAGACGGGCGCGCCGCGCTACGAGGACGTCAGTGTCCTTGCCCGCGCGCTGGCCAGGCACAATCCGGAGCGCTGCGTGTGGGCGAGCAACTGGCCGCATCCGGGCCGGAATCCCCCTCCCAAAAATGCGGCAATGCTCGACCTGTTGCTCGATTGGGCGCCCGGTGAGGCGACGCGCAATCGGATCCTGGTCGACAATCCGGCACGCCTCTATGGCTTTCGATCGGCATAGGTGACCGCATGGAATCGCCCGTCAGATTGCACTCTGCGGTGCTCGCCGTCGTTGCAATGTTGTGCGGCAACGTGGCCGTCGCCGGCCTTGACGAAGGCCTCGATGCACTGCGCAGGAATGACTACGGGACTGCGGAAAAGGAATTGCGCCCGCTGGCGGAGCGCGGGGATGCCGAAGCCCAGTATCGAATCGGGTTGATGTACGAGTTCGGCAAAGGATATCCGCAGGACAAGGCGCAGGGCATCGCCTGGTTCAAGAAGTCTGCGGGCCAGAACCATGCGGCCGCGCAAACCGAGCTCGGAATCATCTATGCCACCGGCGATGGCGTTGCGCAGGACAATACGCAAGCCGTCGCGTGGTTCCAGAAGGCGGCTCCGCTCGGCAATGCGACGGCGCAGTACAACCTCGGCCTGTTGTACGCCAAGGGCCAGGGTGTGAAGCTGGACAATGCGCAGGCGATCGCCTGGTGGCGCAAGGCGGCGGCCCAAGGCATGACCGTCGCCCAGTTCAAGCTGGGCGTCGCCTACGAAAACGGCGAAGGCGTGACCAAGGACGCGGTCCTTGCCCTTGCCAACTACACAATCGCCGCGCGCAGCGGCAACAAGGAGTACGCGGAATACCGCGATGACATTGCGAAGCAGCTCACGCCGGACCAAAGGCGCAGCGGACTCGCGTTGGCCGACGCGTGGACGGTCGGGCAGCCCATGCCGATGAGCGTCGCTGCATCAGGCCCGGCGTCAGGCACAACGGCGATCGCCATAGCCCCGGTGAAGACCCGATGTTCTGCGACTGGAACGATGGGTGGCGAGAAGTTCACGGCGACCAACTGTGTCGCTTCATTGTTCGGCGACCAGCACAGCGTCGCGATCTGGTTCAACGAGGATCCCATCACGCCGCAGGAAGCGGAGAACTTCCAGATTTCTTCCCACGCCGAAGACTCGAAGGGCGGCAAGCCGCGCACGATGGTGACGATCATGTTCTGTCCCGGAGGCGGCCAGGCCACGGCGTCCGCCACGGCGGTCAAGTCGATCGACCTCAACACGAATCACGCCAGGTCGCCGTTGGCAGGCATACAGCGCGTGGTCGAAGCGCCAAGGAATATCAAGGTCGAGAAGATGGCCGGGGACATCAAGCCCGGCGGCGTGCTTTCGGGCAAGATTTCCGGCAGCCTCGACAAGACGACGTTCAATTTCGACTTCGACGTGTATCTGCCCACCAAGGACGCGGCGGCGGGACTCAGCTGCGGCAAGTAGTCGCCATCAATACTACGAACACCCCGCCACGCACTTGGCATCGCCGTCGAACTCCATCGTTTTGCCGGACAACGCCGGATACACCGGTCGGCCCTTTACCATGCCCATGAACGCCGCCGTGCGCGACGCCGGTCGCACCTTTCCGCCCGACGTCGCCGCCTCGTTGACGTGCGTTGCGACCACCGTTCCCGGACGCACGAGGTCGTTGGCCGCATAGGCGCCCGCATACGACGTGACGGCGTTCGGGCCGAGGTTCAGGACCATGAGGTTGGCCTTGTAGAACTCGTTGACCAGCGTCTTCATTTCGGCGTGCAGCCCGGTGTCGCCGGACAGGTAGACGGTGAGGCCGTTGGTGAACTTGATGATGTACCCGGTCGAGGGCCCGAGCGTCAGGCTGACGTTGTCCGCCTCGAGATTCTTCTTCTCCGGGTCGGTCAGCAGACTTCGCGGCACCGAACTCTCATGCGCGGCCGTCACGATGGTGATCTCGACGGCCTTCGCCGCGTTGGCCATCTTGACCGTTCGCGAGCCGCCGATATGCCCGGACGCGATGCAGGGTGCGGCGAACGGCGCGACCAGATCGCCGCCGGTTTGCGGACAGTTTGGCGTCGGCTTGGTCCGGATGTTCTCGATTTTCCTCGCAATGAAGTCGGCCATCGGAATCGACATGACGACGGCTGCATTCTTGGCGGCCGCGATCTCGGCCGTCGTCGAGTTGGGAGCAGCGGTGAGCAGGTCCGGCGCGTCGCAGGTGCCCGCCTCCGGCGCCTTGAGCCTCAAGTCCCCCATGTGATCGCCGTGCGCATGGCTCAACAGCACGACGTGCAGCGTGCCCAGGCGCGGGTCCTCGCCGCCGGTCACCGTCTGGCCGGCGTCGTAGAGGATGCGCACGCCGGTAGGGTCCTCGAAGATCATCGCGCGATCGCGATTGCACAGCTCGCCGGCATGGGAGCCCAGCGACGTGATCTTGACATTCTGAGCCAGGGCCGATGGCGCGCAGGTGGCGAATGCGGCAATTGCGGCCAATGGCAGTACGCGGAAGTACATCGTTGCTTTCATCGTAGCTCCGCGGGTTGGGAATGCAGACTCTTCGTCACTTGCGCTGCCCGGAATGACATGGCGCGTCCAGAATGAGTTCCTAAGGCGCCTTCGGACAATCGCAAACATCGTTCCCCTTGTCGAAGATGATGCGCCACACACCGGGCGCTTCCATCCGCCAGATCGACGTGTAGGTTGCAATGTTCTTGCCCTTGGGGTCGAACACGGGCCCCGTGCTCAACGCCAGCGTCCCCGATTCGAGCACCTCGACCTGTTCCGGCTTCCAGGAGAATGGCGCATCCGGCTTTTCGTAGTAAGGCTTCCACGCATCGGCCACTGCCTGCTTGCCGCGCAGCGCTTTGGGCGCGTTGAAAAAAATGGTGTCCGCGGACAGGAAGGTCTGGAATGCCGCGAAGCTGCGGTCGGCCATCGTCTTGGCGAACGCCCGCTCCGTGTCGGCCACCTGGCGTTGAAGTTCAGCGAGGTCTGGACGCAGCGACGGCGCCGTGCAACCGGTGAGTAGCGCCAGCCAAGCGGTGCCGACCGTCACGCTGCGGATTCGATCAATCGAAAGAAGGCGCATTGATTATCCGCTCCCGGCCAATGATTGCGGCCCAGCCCACGCAACCATGCCCATGTTAGCGGATTGTGGAGGCAGTGACGACCCGTTCAAGGCGCGCACGCCAGGAGGCCGGTCTGAACATACAATGGCAATCCGATGCCGTCACCGAAGACAACGACCACCGACCTCGACCCGTCGACGGTAAAGCGCTATTTGCCGTGGGTGGTCGCAACCGCGCTGTTCATGGAGCAGCTCGACTCAACGATCGTCAATACGGCCATTCCTTCGATGGCGGTGAGTCTGGGCGTGACGCCGCTCAGCCTGAAGGCAGTCGTCACCAGTTACATACTGAGCCTGGCAGTAGGCATTCCGGTGAGCGGTTGGATCGCTGACCGCTACGGGACTCGCCGTGTGTTTGCGTCTGCGGTCGCGCTGTTTACTGTCGCGTCGATTCTCTGCGGGACGGCGATCGATGTTCCGATGCTGGTCGCCGCGCGCATCCTTCAGGGTTTCGGCGCCGCGATGATGACGCCGGTGGGCCGCCTGGCAATCATCCGCACGTTTCCCAAGGCAGAACTGTTGGTGGCGATGAACTTCGTCATCATTCCGGCGCTGATCGGACCTCTGCTCGGACCGACCGTCGGCGGATTGATCGTGCACTGGTTTACCTGGCGCGATATCTTCTTTGTCAACGTGCCGATGGGTGTTGTGGCGCTGTGGATCATCGTTCACCACATGCCCGACTATCGCGGCGACGAGTCGCACCGGCTCGATGTGGTCGGGCTCGTTCTGTTCGGCACCGGAACGGCGTTGCTGTCCTGGCTGCTGGAAATCTTCGGTGAACACACTATCGACGTCACTTCGGCCGGCGTGCTGTTTGTGCTGTCGATGAGCCTGCTGGCAGCCTACGCCTGGCATGCACGCCAGACCCCCTATCCTCTGCTCCGCCTTTCGCTGTTCAAGGTGCGCACATTCCGAGTTTCGGTCGCCGGAGGATTCATCACGCGCCTGGGCATCGGCGGACTGCCGTTTCTGCTACCGCTGCTGTTTCAGCTGGGCCTCGGGCTGCCGGCCTGGCAGTCGGGGCTGCTCATGATGCCATCGGCAGCAGCGGCCATGTGCATGAAATTCCTGAGCTCCAGGATACTGCGCCGCTATGGCTTCCGCCAGGTATTGATCGTAAACACGGTCCTCGTGGGCTTGACCATCTGCACGTACCTGCTGGTCACGCCGGCGACGCCATTGGCGCTGATCGTGCTGCTTGGACTGGCGCAGGGATTGTTCAACTCTCTGCAATTTTCCAGCATTAATGGGATGGCATACGCGGACATAGAAGCGTCCGAGTCGAGCATGGCCACCTCGATCGCCAGCACCCTCCAGCAGCTGTCGTTGAGTTTCGGCCTCGCTTGCAGCTCCCTCGTCGCCGGCTGGTATCTGGGCAACATGCCGCAAACCGACCAGATGGCCGTGACGATCGCGCTGCACCGTACGCTGGTCACGGTCGGATTTCTGACAATGCTGTCATCGCTGTCGTTCTGGACCCTGCGCCAAGGCGATGGCGACAATGTCAGTCGCGGAAAGCACGCTGTCGCCGCGTAAATCGGACCGGACGTCGGGCGGAGTACCATTCGGCTCACTCGAATTCTGGCGCAATCGACATGAATCCATCCCAGAAAGCCGGCATCCTCTCCGAAGCACTCCCTTATCTGCGGGCGTTTCACGGCAAGACACTGGTGATCCGCTTCGGCGGCCACGCGATGGCCGATCCGGCGCTGAAGGAGGGCTTCGCCCGCGACGTGGCGCTGCTTCGTCTCGTCGGCATGAAGCCCATCGTCGTGCACGGAGGCGGCTGGGGAATCGACGAACTCATGAAGCAGATGGGTCTGACGAGCAAACGCTATCGCGGGCTGCGCATCACCGACGAGCGCACGCTGACCGTCGTCGAAATGGCGTTGGGCGAGCTCAACCAGGAACTGACCTCGCTCATCAATCGACATGGCGGACGCGCGGTCGGGCTCAACGGACAGGATGGCCGCTTCATCCACGCCCGCCCGATGGCAGCTCCGGCCGAAGACCCCGACGCGCCCGACTTGGGCTTTGTCGGTGATGTGGAGAGCATCGACACCGCGCTCATCGAACTCCTCCTTTCGCGCGATTTCATTCCCGTGATCATGCCCATCGGCGTCGCGGCAGACGGCTCGTCATACAATATCAATTCCGACCTCCTGGCGGGACGCCTTGCGCGCGCGCTCGAGGCCGAGAAGCTGGTTCTGATGACCAACGTATCCGGTGTTCTCGACCGCGACGGCAAGGTCGCCCCCATCCTGACTGCGACCGCCGCGGAGGCGCTGTTGCGCGACCATGTCGTCCACGGCGGCATGGAACCGCGCCTGATCGCCGCGCTGCGCGCCGTGCGCGAGGGCGTACGCTCGGTGCACATCATCGACGGAGGCGTGCCGAGCGCCCTTCTTCTCGAAGTGCTCACCGCGGCGGGCGTGGGCACCGCGGTACGCTCGGATGCAGGGCCGCACTTCTTCGAAGACAGCCGCGCCTACCTGCTGGAGAAATGAATCCACGAGCGGCGGGCGTAGTACGATGCGTGCTCCAAGCGGCCCTGCCGGCACGTCACGAACGCCGGGAACGCGACTACACTCGCTGCCCCCATTGCCAGAGAAAGGAGTCTTGTAATGAGCAATCCAGTTGCACACCGTTTCGCCGTCGTCATCGGCGCAGTCCTGTCCATCGTCGCACTCGGCTGCCACGGCGCGGACAAGAAGGCGCATTGGTCCTATAGCGGTGCGACCGGCCCGGCCAAATGGGGCAGCATGGAAGCGAGCTTCGAGGAGTGCAAGCTGGGCCAGCTTCAGTCTCCGATCGACATTCCCGACGCCAGTGCCCGCAAAGGCGACCTGCCATCGCTGCTGTTCGACTACAAGGCCGCGCCGCTCAAGATCATCGACAACGGACACACGATCCAGGTCAACTACTCGCCTGGCAGCTTCGTCAGCGTGGCCGGCAAGAAGTACGAGTTGGTGCAATTTCACTTTCACAAGCCCAGCGAGGAAAAGATCAACGGCAAGGCCCATGACATGGTTGTTCACCTCGTGCACCAAGGGCCCGACGGCAAGCACGGCGTCGTAGCCATCCTGCTCGATACCGGCACCGAGAATCGGCTCGTCAAATCGCTCTGGGACAATCTGCCGAAGGAAAAGGACAAGGAGAACGCGGTCGACGCGGTCATGATCAACGTCTCGGACCTGCTCCCCAAGAACAAGGGCTATTACACGTTCAGCGGATCACTGACGACACCGCCGTGCAGCGAGGACGTGACGTGGTTCGTTCTGAAGACGCCCGTGACGGTCTCATCCGACGAGATTGCGCGCTTCGCGAAGTACTACCCGATGAACGCGCGCCCCGTCCAGCCGCTGAACGGCCGCGACATCCAGGTCACGCGGTAGACACGACGATGCCCCAGGCCGGGTAGCGGCGACCTGACTCCGCAACCTGGTTCCACGCATGCGCATCGTCCAGATTCGCCAACGCCTGCGCAACGCCGGTGCCAAGCCATGTCACGAGGATGCCATTCTCCGCGCATGGACGCACGCGCTGCCTCTTGCCAGCGGCTCGCGCGCGCCGGAGGACTTTCTTCCGCGGTCGCTACGCTTCGCGCTGCCGACCATCGCAGCGGAACTCGACGCGCTCGCGCGCGTGAACGAAGAGCACGCCGGCAGCGACGGCTCGGCGCGTCTGCTGGTCGAATTGTCCGATGGAAGGACGGTGGAGAGTGTGCTGTTGCCGCCCCACGGCCTGTGTGCATCCACGCAGGTAGGCTGCGCCGTCGGATGCGTGTTCTGCATGACCGGCCGCGACGGCCTGGAACGCCAGTTGGGAAGCGCGGAGATCGTCGCGCAGATAGTCATTGCGCGCGCGCTGCGCGTCGTCAGGAAGGTCGTGTTCATGGGGATGGGCGAGCCCGCGCACAACCTGGACAACGTGATGGACGCCATCGAGTTGCTCGGCACTCTGGGCGCGATCGGCCACAAGAGCCTCGTCTTCTCGACCGTCGGCGACCGGCGCGTGTTCGAGCGCCTGCCGCAGGGACCGGTGAAGCCCGCGCTGGCGTTGTCGCTGCACTCGACATTCGCGCAACGGCGCGCCGAACTGTTGCCTCGCGCCGCGCGCATTGACCCTGAGGAACTGGTCGACCTTGGCGAGGGGTACGCGCGCGCAACCGGCTATCCGATCCAGTATCAGTGGACGCTTCTCGACGGGATCAACGACAGCGACGACGAACTGGAACGGATCGTCGCGCTGCTCGCCGGCAAATACGCAGTCATGAACCTGATCCCATACAACACCATTGTAGGCTACGCGTTCAAGCGTACACCGACGGAAAAAGCGGAAGCGATGGCGCGAACGCTGTGTGCACGTGGCGTGCTCGCCAAACTGCGCCAATCGGCAGGCCAGGACGTCGATGGCGGGTGCGGGCAGTTGCGAGCGCGCGTCATCGCGCTGCCCGCGCCGGCTTCGCTAAGACCCCCGGCATTTGCCGTCGATCACCTTGACCTGCCTGGCGATCGCATAGGTGTCCTTGGGCGCCGACGCCAGTTGCGCAACGGCTGATCGCATGCACAGCGCGATCGGATCGCCGGGGTTGATCGCCAGCGCGCGGTCGAACGCGCGCCCCGCATCCGGGAACTGGTTCAATTGCGCGTTCAGGTTTCCGATTTGCCGGAGACTTTCGACGTCGCGCTCATCGCGTGCCACCGCCTGTTCGAAGGCACGAAGCGCAGCGGCAGCATCGCCGACGTCGGCGTGCGCCGCACCGGCGTTGCGCCACATCCGCGGTTCATCCGGTGCCAGTTCCAATGCCTTCTTGGCCGCGCCGAGGGCATCGTCGTATTGCTTGAGCGTCACGTATCCGGCACGGAGTTGGTCCCACGCGGCCGGATTGGCGGGTTCCTTGCGCGTCCATTCAGCCAGATAGAACACCAGTACGTTCGAGTTTCCGGCGGCGCGCAGGTCCTGAATCTTCAGCATGAGCTCCGCAGTCGCCCCGGCCTGGATCGGCGTGGCACCGGGAATCGCGGTGCTCGCAGCCGAGGTCGCGGCCGGGTCGCCGGTTGTGGGCGATGCGTCGACGGGCGCGGTCCGGATCATGGCGGGCGCGGCCGTCGGCTTCGCATTCCAGTATGAATTGAACAACCACCCGCCGACCGCCAAGGACAGCAGGACCGCGCCGCCGATGATCGCGTTGCGATATTTGGCGTTAGGGTGGCGGCGCCAGATGTCGTCGGCAGCAAGGGTCTCCCATTCCGTCGCCTCGTCCTTTTCCCGGTTGGCCGGATGCGCAACCTCGGCGCGCTTTCCCGAGCGGCGTTCACGATCGAGCAACCGCAGCGCGATCGCGCGTGCATGCAGGTAGGAATCGACCGCAGCGTCCTTGTTGCCGTTGGCCTGAGCGAAGGCGCGGTCCCAAAGCGGCTGGTCAAGATGACCTTCCGCATACTGATGCGTCGCCTCCCGCAGGAAGCGGTCGGTAGTTTCGACCTGGGCCAATGGAGGTGCCCTGTTTGTCCCCAACGGGACGATTTCAATCTCCGCTGGCATCTCCGGAAGGGGCGCCGTGGCCTTGGGCGGATCGATTGGCTGCAGTTCGAGGGTCAGGATTGTCGAATTCATGCCCCGCAGCATGCAATTTCGATACCAATCCTGTAGTGCATAATGCATCGTGGACTACAAATCGAGCGGCAGCCGAAGGAATGGGCGGGCTTTTTCGGGGATTTCGGGACTACTGCGCATTGCGCCCGAGAAAACGGTTGCCGCTGGCCGGTTGAATGCGCAGGGTTCTTCCGGCATGTGTTCGCTATCGCACAGACCACATGCCTCAGTGTGGCTTATCTGTACGTTTGCGAAGCAAGGGAGAACCGTAGTGCGGGGACGCCGAGTGCGCCACACGTAACCTGCGCGACGAAAAAGCGGCCGTGACAGTTGCCAATCTCCTTCTATGCAGAAGCCGGACCGCGTTGGCCCCTTCGCCAGCATTGGCCGAAGCTGTGCCTCTGCAACGGCACGCGTGTGCGCGCCGAAGCGTACGCAGTGGCGAGACCCTATGCTCCACCGGCGATTCATTTCGGGCGCTCTATGTCGTGCATTGCGGCACGCTCAAGAGTTTCGTAATTTCGCTGAATGGCCTGATCCAGGTCACCGGCTTCCAGATTGCGGGCGACATAGTCGGGCTCGACGGAATCAGCACCGGATTGCATCAGACGGATGTGGTCGCGCTCGAGGATGCCGAGGTTTTCGTGCTGCCGTTTCTGCAATGCCAGCAATGGTCGCAGGAGTCCGGATACGGTCAGCGCCATCTGATGCGCGCGTTAGCGCACGAGATCACATGCAATCGTAGGCACATGCTGGCGCTGGGGACGGCGCGCGCCGAACAGCGTATGGCGATCTTTCTGCTGGACCTTTCGCAGCGTCATGAACGTCTCGGACATTCGCGTTTCCAATTGGTTCTGCAGATGACCCGCAAGGATCTAGGCAGCTATCTCGGTCTGACGCTCGAAACGGTCAGCCGGCAGCTGTCGCGCTTGCAACGGGAGTGCATCATCCAGGTTCAGGGCAAATCCCTCGCGCTGCTCGATTTTGCGGCGCTCCGGCGGCTTGCCGGAGTTTCATCTGATTGCAGTAGCATGACGGTGGATTCGATCGTTGACCAGAAAGGGAATTTTCTGGTCGCCAAGAAACCGACGTGAGACGATGGGCCACCCTTTACGTGGCCCTGATTCAACTTTGACCGCAGGTCTCACCCATGACCAAAACCGACTCGCTAACCGTTGACGTGCCTCGGGAATTTCACCGACGCATGGCGGCGATCATCGATGCGGTCCAGACCGGCATGTGGGAGGCCGGCGTGCACGACCTCATTGGCTACGCCACCGACTTCGCTTTCGGCGAGCAACGGGGTCTGCAAACGCTGGTTCTGAAGAGCAAGCACCGATCTGCCTACGTACGGCTGCAGTGGGACTCCGTGATGGGAGATGCCGACGCCGACCGCAAGCTCGTCGCCGCAGCAATCCAGAGCGCGATCAACGAATTGACCTGACCGGCACGTCCGGCGGGGCCAATGGCTGGTCGCAGATCGTCCAAGGCAATCGCAGGGCGCTTGTCAATGGCTGTCCGTCGCACTGTCCCCGAGAGGCGCGCCCGGCAGCCAGTGTGCCCCTGAAGTACACTGGCGCGGGACCGACGGCCCTGATGCCCCGATGAAGCAAGCGCCCCCACATATCACGAGGATCTCCCTCCACGAGCCGCTGTTCCGCGGCAAGCGGCGGCTGCGCATCGCGCTCGTGGGCCTGCCCAACAGCGGCAAGAGCACGTTTTTCGCAGCGGTTGCCAGCACTTCGGTGCAAACCGGCGCGCTCGCAGGGACGCACCGGGCGTACGACGAATGCGCCGTGCAGATCGGACTGGACGAGGCGCGCGTGATCGATTTGCCGAGCATCCGCTCGCCGCACCACCTCGAGTCGGACGACCGCGCAGCGCTCAAATACCTGCTGTGGGGCGACGAGCGTCCGCCGGTTTCCCAGCACGATCCGGAGGGTCCGCCCGCGCCCTTTGCGCCACCGGATGTCATCGTGCAGGTGGTGGACGCCACCGCGCTCGAACACCACCTCGAACTCACGCTGAAGCTTGCGAAATTCGGACGTCCGGTGGTGATTGCGCTCAACAAGATGGATGAAGCCGGGGAACGTGGAATCTACGTGAATGCCCGCGAACTGAGCGCGCAGCTGGGGGTGCCCGTCGTGTCCACCACCGCGCTCGTCGGACAGGGCATCGCGGAGCTGTTCCGCGCGGCCGTGCACGCTGTGCGCGAAGGCGTGTGTCCGGTCGCCAAACCGCCGAGCAGGCACATCGCCGACGCCCTCGGACCGCTCGCGACACTGCTGAGCGCGGCCGAGATCCAGCAGGCGTTCCGCGTGCCGACGCAATTGCTGGTGACGCAGATCGCGGAAGGTGATCCGTATTTCCTCGACGAAATGAAGCAGCACTTTCCCGGGTACCTACCCGAGGTGCAGCGGCTGCTCGCCATCGCCGGACAGGCGCTGCCGCGCCCGTTGACGGACGAATTGCACGCCGACCGCCACCACCGCGCAGCAACGCTGTTCGAGGCTGCGACCCGGCTTGGCGCGCCGAACGAAGGGCGCGGCTGGCGCTATTGGCTCGATCAATTGTTCCTGAGTTCGCGCTGGGGCTTCGTGGGCAGCGTAGCCGTGTTCGCCGCGGTCCTCTTCGTCGTGTTCTATGTCAGCGGGTGGATCGACAGCGAGACTTCCGCGCGGCTGGTGACCTGGACGTCGGGGTGGCAACCGGAGTCCACGGCAGGGGTCGTGGGACGCGCCGTCGTCGACGGCCTGATCGGACTGATCGGCATCGTGGTGCCGTACATGATTCCGCTGGTGCTGTTGCTGGTGGCGCTGGAGGAGTCCGGCGTCATGGCGCGCATCGCCTTCGCGGTGGATCGCGCGTTTCATCGTATTGGCCTGCACGGAGGCGTCGCGGTACCGTTCCTGCTCGGGCTGGGATGCAACGTGCCGGCGATTTCGGCCATCGGCAATACGACGACCGGCCGCGAACGCGTGATGGCCTCGCTGCTGGTGACGTTCGTGCCCTGCTCGGCGCGCTCGGCGATCATTCTTGCTCTCGCCGGCAAGTATCTGGGTGGTCCGGGCGTGGTCTTGATATTCCTGCTTACCATGGTAGTGATCGCGGTGCTCGGACAGGTCCTGCGGCGCCGATATCCGCGCGGCGGTCCGGGACAGGTGCAGGAGATTCCGCCGTACGCGCTTCCGCGCTGGCGACCGATGCTGGCGGAGACCTGGGAGCGCACGCGCGACATCCTGACCATCGTCACGCCATTGCTGGTCGGCGGCAGCGTCGTGCTGGCACTGCTTGCGCATGTCGGCGCCGATCATTACATCAACGCGCTGTTGTCGCCCATCACCTCGTGGTGGCTGGGGCTGCCGGTGGTGCTGGGCGTGCCCATCCTGTTCGGTGTGCTGCGCAAGGAGTTGTCGCTGCTGATGGTGTATCAGGCGCTCGGCACCTTCGATGTCGGGCAATACCTGGACCAGGTGCAACTGATGACCTTCCTGCTGTTCCTGACCTTCTACGTGCCGTGCATCTCGACGTTCGCAATAATGCTCAAGACGATAGGCCGGCGCGAGGCGCTGTTTTCGGTGTCGCTGTCGGTGGGCGTTGCACTGCTGGTAAGCGGACTGGCACGGTTCGGGCTCGAAGGCGCTCGTTTTCTGCTGGCTTGAGGCGCGCAGGTCGGGATTGGTCGCGGTCACGCCGCCGCGCGGCCGTTGGCGTGCAGAACGACAACGTCGTGCAGCACCCGATTGACCGGAGTGGCAACGCCTGCCGCCGCTCCGCGCCGCACTACATCGCCGCTCAGCCAAGCGACTTCGAGCCGATTGCCGCGCTCGAGGTCCTGGTGCATCGACGAGGTCATCGCGGCCGGCAGCGTGTCGCAATAGGCCAGGCGGTTGTCGACAAAGTCCTCGGCCAGCGGCACCCCTAGGTAGCGGCCAACTACGACGACCTCGCGCATGGCGTCCCGCAGCAGTGCGCGCGTTTGCGGATGCGCGCGAATCGGGCCGATCGGCATCCTGATCGCCGACGTCGTGCCCGACAAGCCCACGAGGAACACGAACTTTTCCCAGATCGCGCGGCGAATGTCGGCGCTGATCTCGGCATTGATGCCCGCACGCTGGCAGGCCAGCAGGAAGGCTGCGGTGCGCGCGGTAGCCACACCGTCGTGTTCACCGAACACCAGCCGTTGCATCGCACCCGTTTGGCGTATCACGCCCGGCTCGGCAATCGTCGCGGCGATGTAGCAAACGCCCCCGATCACGGCCCTGTCGCCAAGCACGCGGCGCAGCACTTCGTCCTTCAACACGCCGTTCTGGAACGAGACGACAGCCGTGTTGGCACCGAGCATCGGCATGATCAACCGGGCGGCATCCTCCGTATCCCACAGCTTCACGCCGAACAGCACGAGGTCCACCGGGGCGACCTGGCGCGGGTCGTCCGTCGCGGCGACGTGTTCGACGTGCATGTCACCGTCGGCGCTCAATACACGCAGCCCGCGCTGGCGCAGCGCAGCGAGCTGCGCACCCCGCGCGATGAACGTCACATCACATCCGCCGAGCGCCAACCGGGCGCCGAAATAGCCACCCACCCCACCCGTTCCCATCACCGCAATTCGCACCGCTACAGCCTCCAGGTCGATGCCGGCTAGACTCGCGGCTCGCCATTTCCGTTCACGGTGATCGTTCCACCCGGTGCGAAGCTCAATTGCGCGCGATGCTGAACGCCGCGGAACACATAGGTCACGTCCCAGTACTGCGGTTGCCCCGATCCAGGCACCGCCGAACATCGCTGGACGTTTTGCGTCGCGACCTGGCTGCCGCCGCGATTCACGTTGGCCCCGACAGCCGCGCCGCCGACCGCGCCAACCGCCGTCGCAACGTCGTTGCCGCGGCCGTTGCCGATCTGGTGTCCGAGCACGCCGCCCAGCACCCCGCCAATGATGGCCCCCGGGACGTTCGGACCGTTGTCCTTGACGACCTGCTGCTGCTCGACCCAGCAGCGCTGTTCCGGCGGTCCCAGGACGGCCCGCACGGCGACTACGTTGGCCGTGTACAGCGTCTCGCCGTGCTGGAGATAGTACGGATACGGCGGCGGAACGGGCGGCGGCGGCGCATAGGCATAGGCCGGCTTCCCGTCGACGCGGCGGAATGACGAAATGCGGTTGTTCATGCCCATCGCCGCCAGCGACGGATATTGTCCCGGCCGCACGATCGTGCATTGGCCTTGGTAGTTCTGGTGTTCGCAGACTTCCCACTGGCCCCGCTGGACAACCATCGACGACGCGCGGTCGTTGAATCCGTAGCGCGCAAGGTCGGCGATCGGGCGGTCGGCCGTGAACACCTGTCCACGCAGCCCTTCCCACTCGTAGAGCGTCACTTGGGCCGACGCCGACCCGGCGAGCAGCAGTGCGGCGAGTCCCCACGCGAATAACGACGATCTTTTCATACCGGCTCCAAAAACGTGCCCCGTGCGGGCGCCTGTACCTTAGTGTAACCCTGTGGAGTCCGGTTCCGGTTTGTTACCGGCCGTTACGCCTTCGGCACGTCGCGCAGTTCGCGGCGCAGGACCTTTCCAATTGGCGTCTTCGGCAGCGTGTCGCGGAATTCGACGTGGCGCGGCATCTTATAGCCGGTGAGCTGGGTCTTGCAATGCGCGATCACGGCATCCTTGGTGAGCTCGGGGTCCTTGCGCACGATGACCACTTTCACCGCCTCACCCGATTTTTCGTCGGGCACGCCCACGACCCCGCATTCGAGCACGCCAGGATGCGCCGCCACGACGCTTTCGATCTCGTTCGGATACACGTTGAAACCGGATACCAGGATCATGTCCTTCTTGCGGTCGGTGATCGTGAAGTAGCCATTGCCGTCGATGTGGCCGACGTCGCCCGTCTTCAGCCAGCCGTCCTGCATCACCTTGGCGGTTTCCGACGGATTGTTCCAGTAACCCTTCATCACCTGCGGGCCGCGAATGCAGATCTCACCGGTGAATTTCTCGACGTCGCCGTCGCCCGTCCAGGGCGGCAACTCATTGAACAGCGCGTCGCGAATCGACATTTCGGTCGACGGCATCGGCAAACCAATGGAGCCGTTCCAGGGTGAGTTGAGCGGAACGCACGATGCACCGGGCGAGGACTCCGTCAAGCCATAGGCCTCCGTGATGTAGTGTCCGGTTATCTTCTGCCAACGTTCGGCGACGGGCTTCTGCACGGCGGTGCCGCCGCCGACCACCACCTTGATCGAGGAAAAGTCGAGCTTGTCGAAGCCGGGCGTGTTGAGCAGGCCGCTGAACAGCGTATTGACACCGGTCATCACACTCCACTTCCAGTGCCCCAATTCCTTGACGAAAGCCGGCATGTCGCGCGGGTTGGTGATGAGCACGAGCAGGCTGCCCCATTTCATGAACGACAGCGTCGATGTCAGACAGAAGATGTGGTACATCGGCAATGGCGCGATAGCGATCTCGATGCCTTCCTTGAAGCTGGTCGAGATCCATGCGCCCGTCTGTTCCAGGTTGGCCAGGATGTTGCGATGGGTGAGCATTGCGCCCTTGGAGACGCCGGTGGTGCCGCCCGTGTATTGCAGGAACGCGATGTCCTCGCGCGCCACATCCACCGGCTGGAAAGTCGCCGCCGCGCCACGCGCGAGCGCCGCCCGGATCGAAATGGCGTCGTCGATGCGCCACGCGGGCACCATCTTCTTGACCTTCTTGATGACCAGATTGACGAGCAGGCGTTTCGGCGCCGGCAGCATGTCGCCGACCTGGCTGGTGATCACGTGCTGGACCGGCGTGTTCTTGCGCACCTGCTGAAAGGTGCTGGCGAAATTCTCGAGTATGAAGATGGCCTTGGCACCGGAGTCCTTCAGCTGGTGCTCAAGCTCACGCGGCGTGTACAGCGGATTGACATTCACCACGGTCATGCCTGCACGGAGGATGCCGAACAGCACTACCGGATATTGCAGCAGGTTCGGCGACATGATGGCGACGCGATCGCCTTTGGCCATACCGGCGAGCCCCTGCAGGAAGGCCGCAAAGTTGCGCGTCAGCTGCTCCAGCTCGGTATAGCTGATGGTGAGACCCAGGTTGTGATAAGCCGGCTTGTCCACAAACTTGGCACAGATCTTTTCGATCAGGTCCGGGATGGACTGGAACTGGTCAGGGTCGATCTCACCAGGTATGCCTGCAGGATAGTTCTTGAGCCAGATCTTGTTTGCCACGATCCCCTCCCCCTCATGTCTTTGCACTACCCCCAGTGTAAATCCGAATGCATGGCCAGTGACAGCTTTCGAATGGGGCCGTCGCTGCCGAACCGGACCTACTTCAGATGATCTTGGCGAAGAGCAGCTCATCCGATCATTGGGATCGGTACACCAACCTGGCCGTCGAGGGCATTGGCGGGGCGCACGTCGACCACGCCCCACAGGATCGAACGGTCGCGCACCGCGGCGTCATACGAGGACGCATGTGTCGGTTCCGCGAAGCTGCGCAGCACGACTTTCGCGTCCGGTGCGGCCGCACGTCGCACAGCGGCGAACAGACGCTTCCGGTAACCTGCCGCTGCACCGTCGAGGATGTTCGACAACGTAAACGCGTCGAATGACGCCGGCGCACATTGTTCAAGATAACCGGCGGCGTCGCCGCTGACCACCGCGATGCGGCCCGGCTCGAACGAAAAAGGCGGCGGCGTTTCACCCAGCAGCAGCGCCCGCGCGTAGCGATTGTCGCGGTTGGGAAACGCCCCAAAGCAGCGTGCAAGGCGCCCGCGCATCACCCGGCCGAAGTGCGAAGGCAATATGGCGAGGAACGGCGACCCGTAGACGGCCTTCAGTCCCGACACCGACAACAAGGTATCGGTGGCAAGTCGAAAGCCGCGCGTGTCGAGGTACGCGCGCCAGAAGGCGGACTGCACCGCAATGTCGTCGAGCGCGAGAAAGCGTTCGAGCACCGCGCGGCGCCAGCCGAACAGCGCCATCGCGCGACGCCCCACTCCCATCACGCGTTCGGCGGTGCCTGTGATCGCCGGCGCCCCGGCGAGCCGCGCCCGCGCGTAGTCGAGCTGCACGGGATTGATGTCGATCGCCGTGACCTGGTGCGCAACGGACAGCGCCATCGCCGTGTCGCCGGCGGAGGCGATGCAGAACACCCGCGAGCCCGGCGCGAACGCCGCGCGTTCGATGCCGACGTCCTCGTACATCTGTCCGAACAGCACTTTGCGGGGACCGGCGCGGGTGTCGAAGCGGCCGGCCTCCCAGGGCGTCGATGCGCTCATGCGACGGCGGTCCTTGTCGCCACGCTGGCCGTTACCCAGGCGAGCACCAGGAACGCCGCATTCTTCACCAGCATGCCAGCCGGATCGGGAATGCGCTGCCGCGAAAAGTAGATACCGGCGGAGTTGAGTCCGGCCAGCAGCGCGGTCTGCGTGATGGCGGCTGTGATCGGCTGCCAGCCGCTGAGCACCCAGATGCCGAGCGCCGTCTCGACGACACCCAGGACGCGCAGCAACCCGTGCGACGTCGACGTCGCCAGAAACTGCACCTGCTCGACTACCTGGAACTCATGCCGGCTGCGGGCCAATACCTTGCACCAGAAGCCCTCGTACAGCCAGACAGCGGCAACTGCAGTTTGCAGCAACCATAGCGGCGGCATCGCCACGGCAATACTCACCGCGGCAGGGCTGCCATGGCGGCCTCCGGCGCGGCCAGCAGGTCGCGGTATTGCAGCGCGAACGTGTGCACGCACGCGTCGATATCGGCGGGCGCGGGAATGCGGGGCACGTTGGACACGTGATACGGCACGAGCGGCGGCAGCATCGCCTTGCCGACGAAATGCACGGTGGCCAGGAGCGGCTTCAGCAGGTCGGTCACCTCGAACAGGTTATGGCCCCCGGCGCAGTAACTGTCTCGCGCGGCGCCGGCCGTCAGCACGATCTGCAGTCGCTTGCCGCGCATCCGCGCGCCGCCGGGACCGTAGTCGAAGCCGACAGTCAGCACCTCGTCCTGCCACGCCTTCAGCACTGGCGGCATCGAATACCAGTTGCATGGAAACAGAAACACGATACGCGTGGCCGGCAGCACGGCCGCCTGTTCGATGGCGGCGTCGATTCGTCCGTCGGGATACAACGCATCGAGGTGTCGAACCGCGACGCCGCGCACTCCGGCGATCGCACCGAGCACGTGCCGGTGCGCGCGCGACGTCGCGAGGTGCAGGTGGGAAACGATGACAAGTGTGGACACGGCAACACCCGCAGGCCGTTGGCTGGCGTCGCGAACAGCCTATGCGAGGGACGAATAATGCGGATCGTACATCTGCTTCTCGATAAATTCGAGCAGATTGGCCGGCCGCGGTTTTTCTGCCAGGCCGCGCTGGTAGGCAACTTCGGCGACGGCCACTGCGATGCGCGCGGACACCGTGCGAATGTTGGACAACGGCGGAAAGAGACTGCCCTGCTCGAGGTCCGCCGGCGTGACCTGCGCCGCCAATGCATTGGCCGCCGCGAGGAACATCTCTTCCGTGATGCGTGTGGCGCCGCATGCGATCGCGCCGAGTCCGACGCCCGGGAAGATGTATGAGTTGTTGCCCTGCCGCGGCACCATCGTCTTGCCGCCCACGGGAACCGGCGCAAACGGGCTGCCGCAGGCAAACAACGCGCGCCCGTCTGTCCACTGATAGGCCTGCTCCGCCGTGCATTCCGCCTTCGATGTCGGATTGGACAGCGCGAATACGATCGGCCGCGCATTGCAGTCGGTCATTGCGCGCAGCACCTCCCGCGTGAACGTGCCACCGACCGCGGCAACGCCGATGATTCCGGTCGGCTTCAGTGCCTTCACCGCCGAGAGGAAATCGGCGACGGGAGCATGGTCGTGCGCGTACGGCAGTTTTTGCGCGGCGAGATCCTTGCGGGATTTGACCACGAGACCCTTGGAATCGACCAGCCAGATCTTCTTTCGTGCCTCCGCGGGATCCACGCCCTTGTTGGCCATTGCAGCGACGGTCAGATCGGCGATCCCTGTTGCGGCTTCGCCTGCGCCCAGGAACAGCAGCTTCTCGTCGGCCAGCGCACTGCCCTTGATGCGCAACGCGGACAGGATGCCCGCCACCGCAACGGCTGCGGTGCCCTGAATGTCGTCATTGAAAGTGCAGATGCGGTCGCGATATCTCTCCAGCAGGCGGAACGCATTGTGGTTGGCGAAATCCTCGAACTGAATGATCACGCCCGGAAACACCTTGCCTGCAGCGGTGACGAATTCCTCGATCAGTTCGTCGTACGCCTCGCCCGTCACCCGCCGCCGGCGGAGGCCGACGTAGTAAGGGTCGTTGAGCAGCGTTTCGTTGTTGGTGCCCATGTCGAGCGTGATCGGCAGGCAGATGGCCGGGTGCACGCCGGCGCAGGCGGTATAGAGCGACAGCTTTCCAACCGGAATCCCCATGCCATTGGCGCCCTGGTCGCCCAAACCCAGAATACGTTCACCGTCGGTGACGACGATGATGCCGGCTTTGAGCGGCCAGTTGGCGAGGACGTCAGCGATCCGACCACGGTCGTTGATGCTGATGAACATGCCGCGCGGACGCTGGAAGATATGCCCGAAGCGCTGGCAGGCGAGGCCCACGGTCGGCGTGTAGATCAGCGGCTGGATTTCGTCGACGTTTTCGCACACGACGCGGAAGAACAGCGCTTCGTTGCGGTCGTGCAGCGCGTTCAGCGCGACGAATTTCTCCAGCGGATCGGCAAGCTTGCGCAGGTTGTCGAGCACCCTCGCTGCCTGCTCGTCCTGGGTGTGCACATGCGGCGGGAGCAGCCCGCGCAGGCCGAGCGCGTCGCGTTCATTCTCGGTAAAGGCGGTACCCTTGTTGCGCAGCGGGTCATGCAGCAGTTGCACCCCGTGCGGTACGCCGTGTCGAACATCGTTCATGGAAGTCCTCCGTCGAGCATCGCCTTCCCTTTTAGCGGCATTGCCCGTGGTTTGGTTTGACGTGGATCAGACCGGGGCAATACTTTCCGAATTCGATTCCGGTTCCGACCCAGGGACCCCGTTGCCGTGAACTGTCCGCGGTTGGACGGAGTTCCCCGCGATCGCGGATCGCGCCCGTCAGGCGTCGGATGCCTTGGCCAGCGCATCGCGCAGCGCCCGCACCTCGTCGCGCAACAGGCGGACCTCCTCGTGCAGGTCGCGATGGATCCGCAGCTCCTCGCCGCCCAGGAGCGCCGCAACCTCGCCGCGAAGCCTGACGATGTCGTGGTGCAGGTCGCGGCGAAGTTCGGTCTCTTCCCGGCCAATGAAGAACGCGACCACATTGGCTGTGAAAAGCGTCATCAGCGAGACGCCGATCAGGACCATGAACGCCGCGAACACCCGCGACGCCCCGGTAGACGGCACGACATCGCCGTATCCCACGGTGGTGCCTGTCGTGAACGCGAGCCACAGTCCGTCCCAGTACGAGTGGATCCCCGGATCGAGCCAGTAGAAGACGCCGCCAGCGCCGAGCATCATCAGAATGGCGATGCCGATCAGGGCGGGTGCGCCGCGATGCGTGAACAGGTCGCGGAAACCCGTCAGCGCCCGGATCATCACCAGGCCGGAGATCGCGACGCGCATCACGCGCACGACAGCCACCCACTCGGTGGCGGCGCCTAATACCGCCGCACCCGCACCGACAACGATCACTGCGTTGAGCCAGTTCTCGGTCAGATAGACAACGGGAAAGCTCGTCACCCACAACATCCAGACCAGCTCGGCCGCGAACGCCGCCAGAATCACGGCATCGAGAATCGTCGCGATCCGATGCCAGTCCGGATGCTGCAATGCAGTGTCCAGCATGTAGGCGGGCACCGAGAGCAGCGCGATCGCCACCATGAACGGGTGCAACTTCTTCTGCCAGGCAAGCGCACGCGGATTGTCGTCCGGCGCCACGCCGGCCAGCCCGATCCAGATCAGCGGATTTCGAGTCATTTCGCGAATGGGGAGAGTCGTCGTGCATTGACACTAACGCGATAAGCTTGCGGCGTGGAAAGATTTCCCGGCGCCATTGACGGCGATCAACCCGGTTCGCTCCGAGGCCTGGTTACCGTGCACGAAGGCATATCGGGGCCAATTCGACAGCACAATTCGCCAATCCTTTAACCTTCCCGACAACCCGTCTATCATTGCTCTCCCGAGGCCAATGGACCGGTTCTGCGCCTCTCACACGAATGGAGCGACACATGGCCAAGAAAAAGGGCGATTCCGGCGTTTACCGCGTCACTGAGATCATCGGCACCAGCACTGTTTCCTGGGAAGCCGCGGCGAAAAGCGCTGTCGAGCTCGCAGCAAAATCGCTGCGCGACTTGCGCATCGCCGAAGTCAGCAAGCTCGACCTGAAGATCGAAGGCGGCAAGGTCGTTGCCTACCGCGTGCGGGTTTCGCTGTCGTTCAAGTACGACGCCTGATCGTCCGGCACTGCCGCAAAAACCAGATCATCGCGCAACCGCCCGCGAGGCGGCCGCGGTGATCGCCACGCGGCAAGGGCAGGAGTCCGCCCGTCGCCGAATTGTCTGCTGGACAGGCTTCAGCACTCTCCGCGCTTGATCTTCATCCGCTCTCTGGTCGCCCTTCCCCGCACTTTCCATTCGGCCAGCTGCTTCTGCCGGTCGAGCGCCGTGAGCGTATCGCGTCGGGCCTCGCGCAACAGCTTGTGGTAATTGCGGAGGCGATCGGCAGCCACGCCATCGCGTACCGCGCAACCGGGCTCGTCGGCATGCTTGCAATCGCGGAACCGGCACTGCCCGGCGAGCGCTTCGACGTCCGCGAAACTGCCGGCAAGCGTCGTTTCATCGATGTCAGGACGCAACGTGCGAAGGCCAGGCGTGTCGATCACGCACGCACCGCCGGGCACGCGATGCAGTGAGCGCGACGTCGTGGTGTGCTTGCCCCTGCTGCCGTGCTCGCGAACCGTGCCGGTGTTCTGTACGACGGCCCCGAGCAGCGTGTTGGTCAGCGTGGATTTTCCGGCGCCCGACGATCCGAGCAGCACCAGCGTTTGTCCGCGCGCCAGGTAGCACCTGAGAGATTCCGCCGCGCTGGGGTGCGTGGCGTTGACGGCCATCACGTCGACGTGGCCCGGGATGCGCCCTCGCAATGCGTCGAGCCGCGCATCCAGCGCGTCGGCAGTGGGTGCCGCGACGTCCTGCTTGGTCAACACGACCACGGGCACGATGGCGTCGCCATGGACCAGCGCGATATAGCGTTCCAGCCGCCGCGGGTTGAAGTCGTCGTCCAGGCCCATGACCAGCAGCGCGGTGTCGACATTGCTCACTACCGGGTGCCGGCGCCCGTCGCCATCGCGGCGGGCGATATGCGACGACGGTGGCACGCGTTCCTGCACCCAGGTCTGGCGATGCTCATCATCGGCGGCCAGTACCCAGTCGCCAACCGCAAGTGCGGTGCCATCATCCGTCAGGGCGCGCACGAGCCGCGGCAGCGGGCGCGCGCTTCGTTCCGATCCGCTGTCGTGCAGACGCACGGACTCGCGGTGGACTTCCGTGATGCGCAACAAATTCACGCCCACGCCTTCCGGCATGGGAAGGCTTGCCGCGCGATGAGCCAAAGCAGGCGTCAAACCCAACGACGACAGCATTTCGAAATCGAATTCGACCATGATGAAAACCGATCCTTCGTTTCTCGCGGTGCCCACCGAGTGCGGCAAGCACCAAAGAGCTCCATGGCGCAAACGCGCGGAGCGACCTTGAGGGGAAACGTCGGCGGCGCGCCGGGACAGCGGCGCGGGAACTTCAAACCATCAAGTCAGGCGGCAGCCGACAAGGGAGCAAGGGCAGTGGTATTCATTGGACTCCTCCCGTGGCTTACGTTGGATGGGCGTGTCGCGGAGCGAACGCGCAAAGTGACATGAAAAGCTCGGTAAGTCTGGCATGCATGCGCACCGGCAGTCAATGGCCAGCCGCCTTATGCGCTGGCCTGGTTCAGCGCATCAATCGCATCCGCATCGAGGGACAGGCGCGCCGCCGCCATCAGCTCGTCGAGTTGTGCGACCGACGTGGCGCTGGCAATGGGCGCCGTCACGCTGGGACGATGGATGAGCCAAGCCAGCGCAACCTGCGCCATCGTCGCGTTGGAGCGTTGTGCGACCCCTTCGAGCGCAGCCAGGATGCGCATGCCGCGCGGGTTCATGAACTTCTGCATCCCCGCACCGCGTGGGCTCTTGGCAAAATCCGCGTCGGTGCGGTACTTCCCGGTCAGGAACCCGGCCCCTAGCGAGAAGTAGGTGATGACGCCGATATGCTCGCGCTCGCACAGGTCCTCGAGCGGGCCTTCGAAGCTCGCGCGCTCATAGAGGTTGTAATGCGGCTGCAATGTTTCATAGCGCGGATAGCCAAGCTGCCTGCTGGTGGCGAGTGCCTGTGCCAATCGTTCCGCCGTCAGATTCGAGGCACCGATGGCCTTGACCTTGCCTTGCTTCATCAGGCGCGTGTAGGCCTCGAGCGTCTCGTCGAAGGACGTCTTGTCGTCGTCCCAATGCGACTGGTAGAGGTCGAGCGCGTCGACCTGCAGGCGCCGCAGCGATTGCTCGGCCGCCTGGACAATGTAGTCTGCACGCAGGCACTTGTAGCCCAGGCCCATGTCCGAGCCGACCTTGGTTGCAATGACGACGTCGTCGTGCCGGCCGCGCTGCGCGATCCAGCGCCCGATGATCGTTTCGGATTCACCGCCCTGGTGGCCGGGCGCCCAGCGCGAATAGGAATCGGCGGTGTCGATCAGATTGAAACCGGCGGCGACGAACGCATCGAGCAGGCGGAATGATGTGGGTTCATCGGCGGTCCATCCGAACACATTGCCGCCGAACGCGAGCGGTGCGACGTCGAATCCGGTGCTGCCGAGCTTGCGTCTGTCCATTGCCGAACTCCCGTGACATTGTCCTCGCATGGTACCCGGTGCCGGGTGAGTCCGGATGGCCATGAGACAATGCCGCCGCGCATTCAGAGGAAACCTGTTGAAGACTCCAAAGCGACTCGAAGCACTCGTCCACGAAGGCATGATCGACGGGGTGGTCCGGCAGTTGATGAGCGGCAAGGAAGCCACCGTTTACGTCGTCCGCTGCGGCGAGGAACTGCGCTGCGCGAAGGTGTACAAGGAAGCCAACAAGCGTGGTTTCCGGCAGGCTGCTCTGTATCAGGAGGGACGCAAAACCAAGAACAGCCGCGAGGCGCGCGCGATGGCCAAGGGCACGCGCTTCGGACGGCAGGCACAGGAAGAGGCATGGCAGAGCGTGGAAGTCGACACGCTGTACCTGCTCGCCGCCGCCGGCGTGCGGGTGCCGAAGCCCTACGGTTTCATGCATGGCGTGGTGCTGATGGAGTTGTTGACCGATGCCGACGGCCACGCCGCGCCGCGTCTCAACGATCTGGCGCTGCCCGAGGCTCTGGCACTGGAATACCACGCAGTGCTGATCCGGCAGATCGTGCGCATGCTGTGTGCGGGCATCATCCACGGCGATCTCTCGGAGTACAACGTGCTGGTCGACCGCACGGGGCCGGTGATCATCGATCTGCCGCAGGCGGTCAACGCCGCCGGGAACAACAACGCCGCTGCGATGCTGCAACGCGACGCCGGCAACATCACCACCTATTTCAGCCGGTTCGCCCCGGTACTTGCCGCAACGCAATACGGCAAGGAAATCTGGGCGTTGTACCAGCGAGGCGCGCTGCACGCGGACACGGGCCTCACCGGCCGCTTCGCCACCAGCGCGGCGCCCGTCGACGTCCGCGGCGTGATGCGCGAGATCAGCGACGTGCGCAATGAGCACGAGGCGCGGGAGCGGTACAAAGCGGAACTCGAGGGACGCTAGTGTCCTGTCCCATTAGTTCCGAAGATAAAGGAGCGGATGAAATCGGGGGTCAGGCAAGGCGCGAGGCCGATTACGTAGCGCGTGCTACGTCGAGGCCGAGTAACGCAGCATGGCGCCCGCGCATCTTGGTAAATGAGCGCCCGAACTATCGAGAGAATTAATGGGACAGGACGCTAGCCGCCATTGCCGAACGGCAAAGACCCTCCATGATCAAGTTCTACTACAACCTCGCCCCGAACCCGATGAAGGTCGCGTTGTTCCTCGAGGAAGCGAACCTGGCCTACGAGTTGCAACCGATCGACACCCGCAAGGGCGAACAGCACACGCCGGAATACCGGGCTATCAACCCGAACGGCAAGGTGCCGGCGATCGTCGACGGCTACGACACGGTGTTCGACAGCAATGCCATCCTGCTCTATCTCGCCGAGAAGACGGGTCAGTTCCTTCCGGAGCACACGCCTGGCGCCCGCGGCAAGCTCTATTCCTGGATGATGTTCGTCGCGACCGGGGTCGGACCCTACTCGGGGCAGGCCGTGCATTTCCGGCACCACGCGCCGGAGCCGATCCCCTATGCAGTCAACCGCTACCAGTTCGAGGCTAACCGGCATTACGCAATCCTGGACGAACGGCTGGCGCTGCAACGCTACATGCTCGGCGCGACGTACACGATCGTCGACATGGCCGTATGGGGCTGGGCACGGCTGATTCCGTTCATTCTGGGCGATTACGCCTGGACACAATTTCCCAACGTCTTGCGGTTGGTGGAAGAAATCAACGCCCGCCCCGCGGCGGCCCGGGTCGCCGCATTGAAGGACCGGCATTCGTTCAAGACCGAGCTGGACGACGATGCGCGCCGGCACCTGTTTCCGCACACCGTCAAGGCGGCGTCGTAACGTCCGGCGCGGGGGGACCCACAAGCTCGGGCGGACCCACAAGCTCGGGCGGACCCGCGTCATCGGAACCCTCCGGCGCGGCAACAGACGGCACAGTCTCCGCCCTGGCCGCGGCCATCGCCAGCAGCTCGATCGTGGCTCGCACGGTTTCACTTCGAATCCTCGCCTGCATCCGTGACGACGATTTGCCGCACAGGACACGGCACAGGTTTGTCGTCGGATCCTCGAAGTCGCAATGGGAGGCATCTTTCCACGCCTCGGTTCGCACCAGATTCGGCAACGCCCGGGCAATGTCGCGGCCGCTGCCGAAGAGATTGCAGCTCGACGCGCCACCCAGCAGGACGACCGCGGGCGCCTTGAGCTGCGCCGCGGCCTCGCTGCCCGTCCCCGTACGGTCGACCGGATCGAGGCCGATCCAGCCAGCCAATCCGGGCATCTTCGCCGCCGCCAATACGGTGGCGAGCCCGCCGGCGGACGTGCCGATCAGGACGAGGTGCGATCGATCGGCCGGCAGCGCCCCGAAGGTTCCCGCCTCCAGCTTATCCACGAGATCGACGATGGCGTCGCCGTTGCCCCACAGGTCCATGACGTTGGGAAGGTCAGGGATCACCGCAGTCACGCCGGCTTCCGCCAGCGCCCGGCCCAGATCACGATGCCGGATGCGCGAGCGCGTGAAGCCGTGCGCGATGATCGCCACGCCCGAGGACACCCCGCTGCCGGGGCGATAGATGTCCACGCTCCCGTCAAAACCCGCGTATTCGATGGACGCCGTGTCCCTGGTGAAGGTCGTCGGCTGCGCGGCGGCACAGGCGGCAGCCAGCAGCAGGACGAGCAGTATCGGGAAGAGCATGCGGTTGGACAGCATCGGGTTCGGTGGCGTCTGGCCGACGCAAGGGTAGCATTGGGCGTCCAACGCGCTGCATCATATCGTTTGACCTTGCTCCTCAACCAACCGCAAAGCCCAATGCCCATGGATCGTCACGCGCGTCACCACTTTGCCTTCGCTGTCGTCTCGTGCGCACTGATGTCGAGTGTGACAATCGCTGTCGCCGCCGAAGCGCCTTCCGCATCCGATCCGGAAATTGCGCGCCTGGTTCGTGACGTGTCGCCAGCGCGCCTCGAGTCCACCATCCGCACGCTGGCCGGATTCGGTACCCGCCATTCACTGTCATCCGCGGACGACTCCAAGCGCGGCATAGGCGCGGCGCGCCGCTGGATCAAAGCCGCATTGGACCGCTGCGCCGCCGAATCCGGTGCGCGGCTCAAGGTCGAGTTCGACGAATTCGTGCAGGAACCCACGCCACGCATTCCGAAGGCCGTGCAGCTGGTCAACGTCGTCGCCACGCTCGAGGGTGTGGACAAGGAGGCCAAGGCGCGCACGCTGGTGGTCTCCGGACACTACGACTCGATGTGCGGCAATGTGATGAATTCCGAGTGTGACGCTCCGGGAGCCAATGACGACGCATCCGGCACGGCGGTCGCGATGGAACTGGCCTGCGTATTCGCGAAGAGCCGCTTTCCGGCCACACTGGTGTTCATGGCCGTCGCCGGCGAGGAACAGGGATTGCTTGGGGCCGCGCACTGGGCCCGTGGCGCGCACGACCGCGGCGTGAATGTCGAAGCGATGATCACCAACGACATCGTCGGCAATGCGCGCGACGAGACCGGCCGCCGCGATGCGACTACGCTGCGGCTGTTTGCGGAAGGCGTTCCGGCGGACAAGGAGGTCACCGAGGAATGGCAGCAGCGCCTTGCGACCGGCGGCGAGAACGATTCGCCGGCGCGCGAGCTGGCGCGCACCATCCGCGACGCGGCGCATCGCTACGTGCCGGAAATGACCGTCAAGGTCGTCTACCGACGCGACCGGTACCTTCGCGGTGGCGACCACATTCCGTTCCTGGCACAAGGATTCACGGCCGTGCGCTTCACCGAGGCGCACGAGGACTTCCGCCATCAGCATCAGGATGTGCGCGCGGTTGACGGCGTGCAATTCGGCGATTTGCCGGCTTTCGTCGACTTCGACTACCTGGCCCAGGTCGCACGGGTGAACGCCGCCGCGCTGGCGTCGCTCGCGTCGGCACCGTCTCCGCCCGTGGGCGTGCGCATCGAAACCATGCGGCTGGAAAACCAGACGACGCTGTCGTGGCGCGCCAATCCCGAGTCCGATGTCGCGGGCTACGAAATCGTGTGGCGCGAGACCACGGCGCCCTTCTGGCAGGGGGCTGAGTTCGTCGGCAACATCACCCGCGCCAGCGTGCCGATGTCGAAGGACGACTATCTGTTTTCGGTGCGCGCAGTTGGCATTGGCGGCCAGCGCAGCCTGGCCACCTATCCGCTGACGCTGCGCAATCCGCAGGCCGCGCCGGCGAAGTGAACTAGGCGCACACGCGCTTCCCCCAAATCTGCGGGGTGCCGACCCCCGGACGCGCATTCCATCCCGCGCTGGGCCATTTCGTCGCCCGTCATCTTTATTTCGTCGCGTTCGCCTTGAGGCCGCCGCGGTGCCCGCCTAGGATGCATCCCGTCAGTACCAGCCGCAAGGACCCGCTGCGGAAAACCCGGTGAATCCGGAATGACCCGACGCTGCATCCAATGGCCACCAGCAGAAAATTTTCGAGGAGAACAACCATGAACAGCTACAAGCCTGTCACTCCCCGCACCACCCTTGGTGTGATCGCGTGCACCCTCACGGCAGCGACGTTTGGTCTTTTTGTGGCCGGGCCCATGCTGCTCGTCGCGCAGGGCGACTTCGCCACGGCGACCGGTCCCGGCTACTCCGCCGCAGCGGCGGTGGACTCCATTCGCGTCCTGCCTTCCGTCGACGTGGTGGCAACGCGCGAAGGTCCGGCGAACGTCGACCGGATCCGCGTGGTTCAGGCCCCCCGCAAGGTACAAAGCTAGGGAACTTCCCGCCAAAGCAATTGTTTTCGCAGTCGTCGGCCCCCTCCAGACGAGCGACTGCCGAAGGGCCGTGCCTTCAAGCTCGGCCCTTCTTCATTGACGCGTGGCGGATGCTTGATCCCGCACAAAGACATCGGCCAAGGGAGCGCCTAGCGTAGCAACCGGAGAGCGCGCCGTTGGCGAGCGCGCAGATGGTATGTGTCGTGCCATGCAGTCGTGGGTTCTTTTCGCTACGGCAGCGGTGATATCGGGTATTTTGGCGGCCTGTCACCCGCTCCTCGCCCCCGACGACAGGAAGGACGCTAGTCGTGTCGCGGTCGAAGAGAATTTCGGCTCACCCGTCTTCCACGCCAACGTGCTCTCGGGTCCAGCGGGAGGGCTGGCCGGCGCCGGAGGCGGCGCATTGTGGGGTCTCATGTACGGCCTCGGACCGCAGGCGCTCGTCACCGTTCCGATTGGCGCATTGGTCGGCGTCGTCCAAGCCGGCGTGTGCCAGGCGGCTGGCCAGAACCATCCAACGGCCGACGCGGATTTCGAAAGATTCCTCATCGCCGCGGATGCTGGTGTCCTCAAGCGCACCTTGGAGGCCGACCTGAATGGGCCGCGCGCCCAGTGCGGCCAGGGAAGGACCGATGACTCGGCCACCGTGTCGCCCGAAACGATCATCGCGATCGAAAAGATCATTTTCGAGATGGGCTGTGCGTTCGGTCAGCAGCAATATCAGATGGCTGTGCAATGGCGGACCCTTAACGCGCACACCCGAAATGTGTTGCATTCCACCACGACGACCTGCAGGCTGCGATCGTTTCGCAGCGTCGACGACTGGTTTGCGAATCCGGGGCAAGCCACAGCGGAAATCGAACGCGTGTTGACCAGGACCGGCCGACAAATGGCTGCGCTGCTGGTCTCGGAAAGTCTCGCTTACGGCTGCAGTTTGCGCTCTTTGGAGACCGGAGAAGTCACCGCAAGATAGCCCGCGTTCAGCACCGCGCTCAGACCAGCAGAATCGCGGGAAAGATCAGCACCAGCAGCGCGCAGGCCATGAAAAACGTGTACGCCAAGACTACGAAGAGGGTCCGGGCGAGTCCGCCCAAACGCGATCCTCCATAGATCGCGTGTTTGCTGCGCAGGACATAGACAACCAGCCACGCGAGGATCACCCAGCGCAGCCACAACCAGGGGCTCAGCAGCGCGACTATCGCGGCCAGGAACATGACGCTGTGCAGGTGGGTCGCGTAGACGAGGTGCTCGACGTAACGCTTCGGGCGTCCGGGGTAGGGCCGCAAGCGGCCCAGGTAGGAGAGCTGCTGCAGCCAGGCGAACACCGGCAGCAGCACGAACATGGCGTACGGCCCGTACTGCAGGAGTCCTGACGAAAGCTGCTTGCCCTTTTCATGCGGCGCCAGCTGATTGAAGTGATCGAGCCGGACCCGCAGCTGGTTCGTCACGACGTTCGGAGACCCTTTGACGACAAAGTTCAGATTGCGGTCGATCCCGATCCTGACATCGCCGCCAAAGGAAATCTCGCTCTCCGCCACGGAAACGCTGGGCGGATTCGTTGCCGCCGCGACCGCAGTACCTGCCTTGTCGTCCACCTTCGCCGTGCGCTCGTCGAACCTGATCGGCTCGGTCGTGAACCGCAGCACCGCGAACAGGATCAGCGACGTCGCGAGATAGAGCCGCGCTGGGCGGACGTAGTACTTCCGGCGGCCGCGGAAATATTCCTGCGTTAGGAAGCCGGGTCTCGTGAGGAGCACTCGCAGCGTGCGCCACAGCCGCCCGTCGAAGGCGACCAGGCTGCCGGTCGCGTCGCGCATGAATTGCCGCAGCGTCGGCAGGCGGACGTCGGTCTCCTGCCCGCAGGCAGAGCAATAGGCGCCCGACGCTTGCGCGCCGCAGTTGACACAAGCCTTGACCTCGTCCTCCGTCAGGGCGCCACCCGACGTTCCCGGATTCAAGCCGGAGCAACGACCGGCGACACAAACGCCTTCAGCTCCGCGGCCATCCGCGCAAGCGACGGCCGGTGGATGTACATCATGTGCCCGGACTCGAAGTAGCTGACGTGCACATTCTTCTGCAAATGCGGACGCAGGCCCAGGTGGCTCAACGTGTAGTCGCCGGCGGCATGCGGCGTGCCGAGGTCGTAATACCCGCTGGCGACGTACACGCGCATGTGGGGGTTGGCGTGCATCGCGCGGCGCAGAGTGTCTCCGACGTTGACGTACTTGTTGGCAAAGTCCTTCCAGTTCCACTTGTCCCAGATCGGCGCGTGCACCACGTACGGCGCGTCGGCCTCGTACTTGAGCGTGTCCTTCAGCAGCCGGTTGATGCCGGCCGCGTAGGCGCCGATCAGGTTCGCCAGCATGGGATCGGACTCGGGGTGCTCGCCCGCGTCGTCGCGGTCATGCCCGAGAAAGCGCGTGTCGAGCCTGCCGACCGTCTGGCCCCGGTGGCGCAGCAGCTCCTTGAAATACCGGAACGGCTCGGGCCGCAAGTCGCAGCGCAGCACGTATTCGGTACTAAGGCCCGTGAATCGCGCCAATTGGGCGGCGATCCGCGCGCGCTCGCTCGAGGAAAGTCGCGATCCTTGCAGCAACGCCACGCTGTAGACATTGTTGGCGAAGGTCTCGGCCTCCTTGATGACCTCCGCCAGCGGTTTCTTCTGCAGCGCCGGCGACAGTGCCTTGTGATACCAAGCGGTAGCCGCGTACGTGGGCAGAAACAGCGGGTAGGGCAACTCGTTGCCGTGGTCGAAGCTCAATGTCTGGAGGTCGACGGCGAGCGAGACCAGCATCACGCCGTTCAGGAAGATGTCGTGCTTTTCCTGCAAGTGCAGCGACAGGCCGCTCGCGCGCGTGGTGCCGTAGCTTTCGCCGATCACGAACTTCGGGCTGCCCCAGCGGCCATAGCGGGTGAGGTAGAGGCGGATGAACTCGCCTACCGCATCGAGGTCACGCTGGTATTCGTGGAATTCGGCCACTTTCTCGCCTTCGGCCACGCGCGAATAGCCGGTGCCGACCGGATCGATGAACACCAGGTCGCTCGAAGGAAGCAGCGAGAACTCGTTGTCGACAAGACTATAGGGAGGCTCCGGCGTCGCACCCTCGTCGTCGGTGGCGACGCGCTGCGGCCCGAGAATGCCCAGGTGCAGCCACACGCTGCTCGAACCGGGTCCGCCATTGAAACTGAAGGTCAGCGGACGCTGTTCCGGACTCTTGGTTCCCTTCAAGGTATAGGCGGTGAAAAAGATGGTGGCGCGCGATTTGTCGCCGCGGCTCTTGCCATCCTTGTTGTCGTCCTGATGGTCGAAATCCCGCAACACGACCGTACCGCAGGTCGCCGTGTATTCGAACTTCTTGCCGCCGATGACTCGGCTGTGCTCGGTCACGACAATGCGCTCCTGAGGCTCCTTGGGCGCAGGTGTTGCAGGCTTTGTTTCCACAGCGTCGGTCATGGCAGCAGAATCCTATGGTCATTGGCGACGCGCATTATCACGGCGCCGACGGCGTTCGCACAAGGCGTGGCGCCGAAATGTTAGTCTTCGGCGGCAGGAATGCCCGCCAAAGCCTGCCCTGCCTCCTATTCGAGAATCCACCTTCATGACCCACCACATCCCGCGCAACCTCGCCCTGACCTGCCTTGCTTTCGTGACCGGCCTGGCTATTGCCGCCGCTCCTCCTCCGTCCACGCCCTTTCCGCCCGCTGCGCCGGATGTCTGGCCGCGCGAGGTCAAGCTTTCCAACGCGGCGATTCTCATCTACCAGCCGCAGGTCAATAGTTGGGTGGATAACAAGATCGACTTGCGGTCCGCACTGGCGATCAAGCCCGACGGCGCCGAGCGCGAAACCTTTGGCGTCGTGTTCGCGACCGCCCACACGCGAATCGACAAGGCCACACGCAGGGTCGTGCTGGAGAACCTGCGCATCACGAAAAGCGATTTTCCCGCGCTGGCGGACCGTGGCGCGGCCTATGCCGCCGATCTGCAAAGGCGCTTCGCGGCAGGCGTTCACAGCATCTCGCTCGACAGCCTCAAGCAATCGCCGGCGCTCGCCGGAACCGCCGCACCCGCCGCGGCCGTGTTGAACAACGTGCCCAAGGTGATCATCAGCCAAGCGCCGGCCATCCTGGTGCCGATCGACGGCACGCCCGTGTTGCGGCCATTGCCGAACAATTCGATGTTCAGGCGCGTCATCAATACGAAGGCTCTGATTCTCCAGCGCATCGCGGAGAAGGACTTCTACATCCACGTCTTTGACGGATGGTTGATGGCCAATTCGATTCAGGGACCGTGGAGGTTGCCCTTCATTCCCCCCAAAGGGTTGACTGCCATTGCCAAGGCGGCCAACGCCACCCATCTCGTCGATATGCTCGACGGCGGTCCCAATGCCAATCCCAAGCCGTCGTTGGCAAACCGCGTCCCGACGATTTACACGAGCCAGGTCCCCACGGAACTCATCGTGTTCAATGGCCAGCCCGATTTCGTGCCGATCATTGGCACCAGCCTGCTTTGGGCGGCCAACACGACGAGCGACGTGCTGGTTGCCACCGCCAGCAAGGACTACTTCGTCCTGCTGGCCGGCCGCTGGTTCCGCGGCGGAGACTTGAATGGCCAATGGACGTTTGTCGCAAGTAATGCGCTGCCGCCTGATTTTGCGAACATTCCGCCGACGTCGCTCGCCGGCGCCGTACTGCAGACTGTGGCCGGGACAGCGCAGGCGAAGCAGGCACTGAACGAAAATTCGATTGCGCAGACGGCCACGGTGCCGCGAAAGAACGGGCCGACCTTCGCGCCGAAATTCGACGGTGCGCCCCAGTTCGCGCCGATCGCGGGTACCTCGTTGACGTACGTGTCCAATGCGTCGGCCCCAATCTTCCGCGTAGCCCCCAATTCCTTCTATGCCGTCAGCGCCGGTGTGTGGTTCACGGCGGCGCAGGTGACGGGGCCGTGGGCGGTTGCGACATCGGTACCCGAGGCAATCTATGCGCTTCCGCCATCGTCACCTCTCTATTACACCACCTACGTGCGCATCTATGACGTGACGCCCGACGCCGTGCACGTGGGCTATACGCCGGGCTACCTGGGCACCGCAGTGTCGCCGTCTGGGACGGTGGTCTATGGCACCGGGTACACGTACATGTCATGGGCCGACAACGTCTGGTATCCGGCACCGGTCACCTACGGCGTCGCCGCCACGCCGGTACACAACCGCGACGTGGGCTATACGTTCGCGTTTGCCGTCGGCCTCGGCACGCCTGCCTGGACCGCGCCGTACTTGCCGGGCGCCTACCTCAACCCCGGCTATTGGGGCGGCTACCCATGCTGCGGAACCGCGGCCGCCAATGTCTACCGGCACGGGAACACGGCAGCGAACGCGAACGTGCGCAGCCCGAACGTCAACACACCGGGTCCGGAACAGATGATCCGCGCAGGTCCCCAGTACAACGCCGGGGCCAGCAATTCGACGCGCGGCTACGACCAGACGCCCAGTCCGATAGCGGCCAACCCGGGACGTCCGCAGGCCGCCAATGGCGCAACCGGCCGGACCCCGCAATGGCAACCCTATTCGCTGCCAAACGTCTATTACGCCGACCAGAGTGGCAACGTCTATCGTCAGGATAACGGCGGCTGGCAGCAGAACACGTCAAGTGGCTGGAGCGCCGCCTCCGGCGACACGACGTGGGCCGACCAGGAAGTGAACGCGCGCAACAGCAACGATTCGGCGGTTGCAGCCGCAAGCTATGGCATGAGCAACGCGGATCGCTTTACCGGCGCGCCCAATACCGGGTGGAGTGCGCAGGACTCCGGCGACGGCGGCTACAGCCGTACGCTGGGCGGCAGCGGTGGAATCAGTGCGGAATATGACAACTACTGGAATCAGGTCCAGAGCAACGCCATCGACATGTGGTGGAACGGCGGCTGGTACGGCGGAGGGAACATCTACTATAGCGGCATAGGCTGGAGCAGCCGCTTCCCCTGACCAGGACAATCCACGGGTTCCGGCAGCCCGCTATCCTCGCCGCACGACGTCACGGTTGGGCTGGTCGGAAACGATGTGTCCGTCGACCAGCTCGATGATGCGGTCGCAGCGGCGCGCGAGGCGCGGATCGTGCGTGACGATCAGGAATGTCGTGCCGCTCGTGGCGTTGACGTCGCGCATCAGATCGAATACCGCATCGGCGTTTTCGGTGTCGAGGTTGCCGCTCGGCTCGTCGGCGAGCACCAGAAGCGGGTTCATCGCCAGCGCGCGGGCAATCGCAACGCGCTGCTGCTGCCCGCCGGAGATATCCGACGCCTTGTGATCGCGCCACGGAGTGAGGCCAACGCGCGCAAGAAGGTCGGCGGCCCTTTCGCGCATTGCGTCATCAACCGCGCCCCGCGCCGCCAGCATCGGCATCATCACATTCTCCAGCGCAGTGAACGCCGGCAGCAGATAGTGATATTGGAAAATGAAACCGATCGCGCGCCCGCGCAGCTTCGTCTGCGCCATCTCGTCGAGTGCACCCGCATCCTCGCCGGCAATGTACAACCGCCCGCCGTTAGGCTTGTCGAGCAGGCCGATCAGGTTGAGCAGCGTGGTCTTCCCCGATCCGGAAGGGCCGATCAATGCGGCGAATTCGCCCTGCTGCAGCGTGAGATCGATGCCGTGCAGGACCTCGACCTCGACTGGCGTGCCGACGCCGTAGGACTTCGCCACGCCGTCCAAGTACAGTGTCGCGACCCGCGATACGGCTTGAGGCTGGGCTGCCCCAGGGGAGGCCTGCGCCACCTCGGGGGGCAGCGAACGATCGTGAGCGTGGGGGCGCATCTCAGCCACGGATCGCCACCGCCGGATCCAGCCGCGCCGCGCGCAGGGCCGGTACTGCCGCGGCGAGGACGCCGACGAGCGTTGCGCCAACGCAGGCGATCGCGAACAGCGACGGCTCGATGACCACGATGAACAATGGCGTGCCATCCGGGTTCTTCGCGACGCCGCGCCACAGGATCAGGAAGCCCCATGCAAGCAGTGCCCCGGCAAGTGCCCCGGTGAATCCCATGAAGCCGCCCTGGATCAGGAACACGCGCAGCACCCGCGCGCGCGCCGTTCCCATCGCCCGCAGGATGCCGATCTCCTTCGATTTCTGGACAACCGAAACGACCAGCACGCTCGCGATCCCGAGTGCGACCGTCAGCCCGACAAAGAACCGGATGAGCGTGTTCGCGAGAATCTGCGCCGCCATCGCGCTGAAGAATTGCGCGTTGGTCCTGATCCAGCTGTCCACCTCGAGATCGGTGCCACCCCGGATGGTCTGCGCGATCGTTTCCGCCGCGAACGGGTCCTGCACTTTGACCGCGATGCTCGATGCGCCACCGACCAAGTCGAGCAGGCTCTGCGCGGTGCGCAGCGAAACGTAGACATTGCGCTCGTTCACACCCTTGTTGCCGAAGTCAAAGATGCCGATCACTGTCAGCGTGGAGGCCACGCCACTCGCGGTCGTCAGGTAGAGCTTGTCGCCGACGGTCGTGCCGAGATCCTTGGCGAGTTCGATCCCAATGATGATGTCGAGCGGCCCCACGTCGTGCCGGCCGGCGACAATCTTCTCGGGCAATGCAATTACGTCGAAATACGATTCGATGTCGATTCCCGTGATCGTGACCGACTTGGTCGCCTCGCCGCGCCGCGCAAAACCCGGACCGGAAACGACCGGTGTGACGCCGATGACCCCGGGAACCGCCGCGACCTCGGCACGCACCTTCTGCCACTGATCAACGGAGCGAAGCTGCTGCGAGCGTGGCTGGATTTGCGCCGCCACGCCCGCAGGTCCACCCTCGTGCAGCTGGCGCGCAACCTGGTCGGGCGCCAGGATCTCGATCGGTGCCTGGAAGTTGAGCGTCCGACGCACGATGTTTGCCTGCATGCCTGCCAGCAGTGCCGACATGAAGATGATCACACCGGCCCCAAGCGCCACACCGAAGATGATCAACAGCGATTGCGTCAGTCCTTCGCGCATGAACCGGAACGCGACGATCGTCTCGAATCGCGCAAAAGGATTCATCGCGAGCCACTGCGCGCTGCCGTCGCCGCACGTACGCGCTTGCCCGGCAGGATGCCCGCACCGGCAGCGGCGACCAGGTTGTCACCGGCGGCAAGACCTGCCACGACTTCGACCCGGCCTTCACCTTTCAATCCGAGCTTCACGGGCCTTTTCACGGCATGATGGCCTTCGATCGCGAGCACCCATGGCTGTGGGCCCGCCGCGTCGAAAACCGCGCCGGAGGGAATGTTCACCACGTTCCGATGCTGCCCGACTTCGATATCGACGGAGGCGGTCATGTCCTGCCGCAGATACCCGGGCGGGGCCGGGACGCGGAGCTTGACCTCGACTGCGCCGCGCAGCGCATCGATGCCTGGGTTAATGTAGAAGAGCTCCGCGTCGAACCTCTGCTGTGGGTAGGCGTCGGCCGATGCGACGGCCTTCTGCCCTAGCTTCAGCTGCGACAGGTTCTTCTCGTCGATCTCGACGATGATCTGCGTTTCGCCCGCCGGCGCCAACAGCATCAGCTCCTTGCCCGGCTGCACGACGTCGCCGGGTTCGACGTTGCGTCCGATCAGCGTGCCGTCGACCGGTGCATGGATGATCGTCTGGTCTAGCCGTGCCTGCGCTGCTCCCACCGCCGCGCGCGCCTGTGCGAGCGCGGTCTGCGCGACGAGATAATCGCTGCCCGTGGGCCGGTTGCTCGCCACCTGCAGCCGCGCCGACTCGAGCTGGCTTTGCGCAACGTCGCGATTGCGCTTTGCGTCGTCCAGCGCCGACTGGCTCACAAAGCCTTTCGCCTTGAGGTCTTGCGCCCGGTCGAATTGTTGCTGCGCCTGTACGAGGTTGGCCTGGGCCTGGGCGAGACCCTGCCCCGCAGCGGGCAGCCCGACCTCGCGGATCTGCCGAATCCGCGCTTCGGCCTGGGCGACTGCTGCCTGCGCTTGCGCGATCGCCGCGCGTTCGTCGGAATCGTCGAGCACGACGAGCGTGTCGCCGCGCTTGACGCTCTGGCCCTCCTCGACAGGAATGCGCGCGACTCGTTCCGTGACCACTGCGCCGACCGACACCCGTTGCGGTGTCATTACGCGTCCGCTCGCGACGACGGTCTGGACGATGTCACCCCGCTCGGCCGATACCGTCTCGACCGGTGTACCGAGCACCGCATCGCGGAAAAAATAGACTGCGGCCGCGAGAACGATGGCGGCCAGAAAGGCCCGTCTCGCCCATGGGCCGAGATTCACGTTCAATCGTTCCTGCAGAGACCTGTACCAGCGAGAAAGGGGCATTGGAGGTGAGGAACACGCACAGGCTGATCATTATCACCGCCCATCGAAACTGCCCCATTGATCCGGCACAAGAAAGCCGGTCTCACGCGTGGCGTGCGTTGGGTCAGGTCACAGCCGCGCGCTCACCGAATCGGGCTTCGCGCCACTCGCCGCTTTCCAGCACATGCTGCAGATGTTCCACGGCGTCCCACACGTCGACGAAACGCGTATACGGCGGCGCGAATCCGAAGCGAATGACGTCCGGCGCGCGAAAGTCGCCGATCACATTGCGCGCAAGCAGCGCCTGCATGATCGCGCAGGCGCCGTCCGCAAGTGCGTAGCTCACCTGACTGCCGCGCATGCGCGGGTCGCGCGGCGTCCGCAGCATCAGACCCTGGTCGTGGCAGTGGGCGTCGACGAGCAGGATGAAGAGTTCCGTCAGCGCAAGCGACTTGCGCCGCAATGCCGGAAGACCCCCCAACGCCTCGGCTGCAAGCAGCGTGTCGACGCCGCATTCCAGGGCAGCAAGAGAAAGGATCGGCGGGGTTCCGCAGATGAATCGCGCAATCCCTTCCCCCGGACGATAATTGGCAGCGAACTCGAACGGCGCGGCGTGGCCGAGCCAGCCCGACAGCGGCTGCCCGAGTTGCTGCGCGTCCATCCGGGCAGTGTGCTTGGGATGCGCCCAGACAAACGCGGGCGCGCCCGGACCACCGTTCAGATACTTGTAGCCGCAGCCCACCGCAAAGTCGGCGGCCTCGTCCGGAGATCCGCTGCCCTTCAGGTCAACCGGCAGAACGCCGGCGGAATGCGCGAGGTCCCAGACCACCATCGCGCCGGCGGCACGGGCCGCGCGATTCATCTGCGGCATGGCGTGCATCCGACCGTCGCGATAGTTCACGTGCGTGAGCATCAGCACCGCGACGCGGTCCGTCAATTGCGCGGAGATCCCGCCGGCATCCACCAGACGCAATTCAAGCCCGCGTTCGCGCGCGAGACTCTCGGCGATGTACAGGTCGGTGGGAAAATTGTGCCGCTCGGACAGGATGATGTCGCGGTCCGGCGAATCGGCGCGAGCCAGGTTCAGCGCGACACTCATGACCTTGAACAGGTTCACGGACGTGGAGTCCGCCACCACCAGTTCGCCGTCGCCTGCGCCGACCAAACGGGCGATCTTGTTGCCGACGCTCTGCGCAAGGTCGATCCAGCCGGCCTTATTCCAGCCCCGGATCAACTCGAGGCCCCATTCGGCGCCCACCACCTGTTGCACGCGTGCCGCCGTGGCCTTCGGCAACGCACCCAGCGAGTTTCCATCGAGGTAGATCACGCCGGCGGGCAATGCGAACAGCTCGCGCAATGTGGCGAGCGGGTCTTCGTCGTCCAGCCGCTGGCAGTCAAGCCGTGACATCATCATCGATCTCCGCCGGTCAGCCGTCACCGGGCACGCGTCCAATGCCCGGCAGCTTGAGCGCAGGCTGGCGGATGTCGATGCCCGTCACCAGGCCCAGGACGTTCAGTTCGATCCCCTCATCCAGTCCGAAAATGACGCCCAGAACCCCGAACAGCGACAGTTGGACGCCGGTACCGCTGGGCGTCGCCGCGATGATCCGGTCGATGGGAAGATAGTCCTTGCCGATCGCCGTGGATGGCAGCGTCACGCGCAACTCGGCAATTTCCCGGCCCAGATGCGCCAGGAACGTGTTGCTGTTGGGTCCGGGCCAGGCGCTGTACGTGGTGCCATAGGGATAAGCATCGATGGCTTGCGGCAGCTTGTGGATGATAGCGTCGGCCGCGGCACCGCGAACATCCCGGATCAAGCGTGGCGCCGCCCCAAACCACTCCGCATCCGGCGCGCGCTGCCCGGATATCGACACGACGGACCGGCCGCCGCCGCTATTCCAGCCGATAACCTCGAAGCGTGTGAAGTGATCGGCGTCCTGCGCCTTGGCCGTGAGCCAGGTGTGATCGGCGAATGCGCCGCGCCAGCCGAACGCGCGGCTCGCGTAGACCTGCACGATCGCCTCGCGGTGGGTCGCCGGGTCCGGGGCCTGGCCGGTCGAACGGTGCGTGGCATGACGCCAATCGCCGTTTACCGATGTTCGTCCGAACGCAAGTGTCAGCAGCGGACCGGCCAACAGCAACGCCAGTATCGCCAGCAGCCACCGTGCCGGGCGGGAAATTCTCGCAATCGTGGTGTTCGCTGCCATCAGTATCGTTCGCCAGGGCCTTTCGGAATGCCGGTCCACACAATCATGGTAAATATTTGTAACTCCGCCGGCCGGCTCGCGCACACTTTCGGCGCTTCCTCGCCGGTTCCTGCGGGGTCCCGCTGTTTCCGTCTCCCGCCAACTCCGCCCCGAACGCCGGCCATTGTGAGGAGAACTCCTCCGATTCGAACTTCGGACGCGCCGGGCGATCCAACTTTTCTTGCCGGGAAAGCACTGGCACTCTCCGCGTCTTGCCTCGGTCGTGCGGGCGCACAGGTTCGCGATCCCTCGTGGAGCAGCCACTGCCAAGTGTATATTCTCACGTAGCATTCGCCCCTTCCACGGCGTTCCGACAGACCATGCCGATGACCGCCCTTGCCGCCTCGATCTTCATCCGTCCAGGCGCGCGTGTCCGTTTTGAGTAGCCGATGAGCCATTGGCGCAGCCCGCCGGCCAAGCGACACGACGATGTAAGAATATCCGCGATCCGGGTCGCGTTCGTGGTGTCGCTGCTCGTCCACGCCGCGGCATTGTGGACGTACCTGCCTAAACTGCGCCTGCTGTCGCCGTCGGACGCGACGCAAGGCGAAGCGGGCAGCCAACTGGCCGTGGACCTGACGCCGGCGCAACGTCCGCCGGGGAGCCTGCCATCCTCACCGCCACCGCCTGAGCCGCAGGTCGCGCTGCAGTCTCCCGCACGCAACGCCTCCCCGCCTAAGGCCGCGGCGCGCCCGCCGCCGCCGCCACCGGTCATGTCCATGCCCAGGCAATCGTCCGACCTGCCCGCAGCCCCGCCGGAGCCGGCGCCGGTACCACCGCAAACAACCGGCGCCACCGATCTCGCCGAGTACATCGAGGCAAGGCGGCGCGCCCGCGGCGAATCGCCGTCGGCAGCGCAGGAGAGCGCATCGAATGCGCCGTCGGCCGAAGGCGAAAACGAGCGCCAGAAGCGCATCATAGCGGCCAACATCGGAATGAACGGTCGTCCGGCCTTTGGCAAGGAACCGAAGAACGGCGGCGGCGTGTTCCAGATCAAGACGCTGGAATTCAGCTACGCGGAGTTCTATTTCTATGGCTGGAACAAGGACATCAGCCGCAACAGCAAGCAGGTGATCGAGGTCAGAAAGGGCGGCAACAGCGACATACAGATCGCGGTTGTCCGCAGGATGATCGCGATCATCCGCGAACACGAATCCGAAAACTTTCTGTGGGAATCGCATCGCCTGGGACGTCAGCTCACGCTGTCCGCACGCGCGCGGGACAATACCGAGCTCGAAGCCTTCATGATGCAGGAGTTCTTCTTCGATACGCGCAACCCGCCTTGACCTGCCTGGCCAGCCTCGGCCAGCGTCGTTTGCGCGTCATTCCTGACCAGGATCAATGGTTTCGGCGCGCCCGCGCTTCTCGAAGCCGACATCCTGCCGTAGCATCTACCGCAAAGACGCCCGTTGCACGGCGCAACGTGCTCCACTTACTTCCGGGAAAACCCTCATGCCCGATACCCTTGCCCTGTGGCACGCAGAACACGTCAACTTCGCCAAGCTTCTCAATCTGCTTGAAGGTCAGCTCTCGCTGTTCCACGGGGGCAAGTCGCCGGACTACGAGCTGATGCTGAACATCATGTTCTACATGACGCATTACTCCGACGTGCTGCATCACCCGAAGGAAGACCTGGTCTTCGCCAAGATCAGGGAGCGCGACCAGCGCGTCGCAGCGACAGTCGACGAGCTCGCGACGCAGCACGCGCATCTCCACAGGAGCGGCCGGGAACTGGTCCGCCAGCTGGACGAAATATTGAACGATACGATCTCTTCGCGCGAAGGCGTCGAAACGACAGCGCGAGATTACGTTGGAACACTGCGCGACCACATGCGTATCGAGGAAAGCGATATCCTGCCGCTCGCCGACAAATTGCTCACAAGCCATGACTGGGCAGCGATCCACGCCGCGATCGATCACATCGAGGATCCGCTGTTCGGCAAGCATCCGGAAGGACGCTACTTCGCGCTGCACCAGCAGATCGCCCGCCAGGCGCGCGCACCCGCTGGCGGCGACTAGCCTAGCGCTCCCCGGTTCGGCGAATGCGCGCCGGCGGCGGAGCCGGACATCGTTCCGGGTTAGCGCGCAGTGCCTGGTCCGGGCGCGGCGACGAATGCGTCGACCTGCTCCGCCATTGCGTGTCCGCACTTGATGCGATCGCCGACCGCCACGCCACCGCGATAGTTCGCACAGAAGAAGAGTCCCGGCACCGCGTTCTCGGCAGCTTCGATCCGGCGCAGGCGAGTCAGATGGCCGATATCGTACTGCGGAATCGCGCGCGGCCAGCGGACGACCTCCTGCCACAGCGGCGCGCCACGGGCACCGACGCATGCGGCGAGTTCGGCGCGCACCGAGGCAGTGATGTCGGCGTCGGACGCCGCAGCAACTTCGGGGTTGCGGCGGCCTCCGGCAAACGTCGTCAGGAGAATACTCCCCTCCGGCGCACGCCCATCGAACATGCTGCTCGAGAACAGACATCCCAGGATGGAGCGCTGTTCGCGCTTCGGAACGAGAAAGCCGAAGCCCTGGAGCGAATGCGCGACGTCGCTGCGCCGATAGGCAGTGGCGACGATCGCAATGGGCGCGTACTCGATGCTGGCCAGCGCGGCCGCGGCATCCGGTGCCATGCCCTCGATCATGGCGGCCGCAGTGTACGCTGGGGCTGCCAGCACTACCGAACGGGCGCGCAGCACGACCGGCATGCCATTGCGCATGCCTTCGACGGTGAACGTGCCATCGCCGTCGCGCGCAACGCGCTGCACGGAGGTGTCGTACTCGATCGGCGGAAGCGCATTCGCCAGCGCGTCCGTGAGGGTCTGCATCCCGCCGCGGAACGAGAAGCTTCCCGCCACGTTCTTCGCCACTTCCTTGTTCTTCCTGCGTGCGCGGGCGCCCACGATCTGGCCCCTGATCAGGCTGCCGTGCGCCTGCTCCAGCGCGAGCAGCTTCGGGAAGGCCGCCCCCACGGAAATGCGTTCGGGATCGCCGGCATAGATTCCCGCGACAAAAGGGTCGATCGCATAGTCCAGGAACTCGGTTCCCAGACGGCGGCGCACGAATGCCGCGATCGATTCGTCGACGCCGGCCGGCGAGCGGGCGATGAACGGCTCCCCGAACAGGCGCAGCTTGGCCTTGAGCGTGAACGCGGGCGTCGTGAAGAACGCGCCGGGACCGCCGGGCAGCGCGACCAGTTTTCCGCCGCGAACGATATAGCGCGTTGCCGCCACGGCACTCGCGTCGACGCGTTCGTTGGCGATGCCGAGCTCCTTCAGCAACGCGTTGATGAGCGGCGTCGTATCGAGCGTGCTGTTCGGCCCCAGTTCATAGAGAAATCCGTCCCGGCGCCGCGTACCGATCACGCCGCCGGCCTGCGTTCCCGCGTCGAGAATCGCGCAAGTGCGGGAACGCTTCGCAAGTCCATGGGCCGCCGACAATCCGGAGATGCCCGCACCGATCACAACGGTGTCAAATGACTTCATGTGGCGGTTCAATCGCTGAGTTTGGTTGCGCCAATTTATACACGATGCCGCATCGAGATGGCATCTTCCTGCTCGAGTTCTTCCAGGCGCGTTTCGATCCGGTAAACCGACTGATCGAGTTCCGGCAACAGGACGTCCTGCAGCGCCCGGGCGCGGCGCACCGAGCGCCGGTATTCGAACGAGAGCCGCTCCAGATTTCCGCTGATGGCGGCCAGCCCGGCCGCCGCCGCAATCAATGCGAGAAACGCCCGCCGGCAGGCTTCCGCTTCGGGCGACGGCGCAACGGAGGGAGGTGGCGCATTTTCCGCCTTGTGCCACATGGCGTCCTGCAGGCGCACGCCCATGATCGAACGTGTTTCCCGGGCCAGGTCCGAGGTCGTCTGGTCGAGCGCCGGATAGACCTGCAGATCCTCCAATCCGTGCCGCGCCACCGCAGCCTGCAGCGCCTGGATCGCTCCTTGATGCGCAGCGAGCAACGCGCGGTCCAGTTCGGTGTAGCGTGCGAGTTCGCGCAGGATTTCGCCGGCGAGCAGCAGGCATTTCTCGTCGAGGAAGACGTAGCCCTCGTGCATCGCCCGCTGCTCGTCCTTCAATTCGAGCACGACGGCGCGGGTGGGACTGACTTCGCTCATGGCAAGGTGCTGTTCACGATTCGGACTGAAGGTGCGCGGCGATCTGCGCATCGGACAGTCGCGTCAGCTCGGTCAGCGGCAGGCCTGCCAGGAGGCGCCAGCCGACCTCCATGCTTTGTTCCAGCGTGCGCGGTTCCGCCTGGCTGACGAGGTTGTCCTCGAATGCCGCACCGAACGTCAGATACTGCCGGTCGGTGGCCGCGAGCCCTTCCTCGCCGACGACGCTTGCCAGCACGCGTGCCTGCACGGCGCGCGCATAGGCGGCGTAGAGCTGGCTCGACAAGGCCGGGTGGTCCGGGTGCGTGTATTTGCCGCCGGTGCCGTCCTTCATCAGCCGGGACAGCGAAGGCAGTACGTCGATCGGCGGATAGATCGCGCGTCGGTCGAGATCGCGCGAGAGGACGATCTGGCCCTCGGTGATGTACCCGGTAAGATCGGGAATCGGGTGGCCGATGTCGTCGGCAGGCATGGTCAGGATCGACAACTGCGTCAGCGTGCCCTTGGCACCGTGAATGCATCCGGCGCGCTCGAACAGGCTTGCCAGATCCGAGTACATGTAGCCCGGAAACCCTTTGCGGCTCGGGATCTCGCCCTTCGACGACGAGACTTCGCGCAGCGCCTCCGCATAGTTGGTCATGTCGGTCAGGATCGCAAGGACATGCTTGCCCTCTACGAAGGCCAGATACTCCGCAGCAGTCAGCGCAAACCTCGGCGTCAGCAGCCGCTGCGTGGACGAGTCGCTGGCGAGGTTGAGGAACAGCGCGGTGCGTTCCAGCGCGCCGCTTTGCTCGAGACTCTTGCGGAAGAATTCCGCGCTGTCGTAGGGCACGCCGATGCCGGCGAACACGATGGCGAAGTCATCATTGGCGCTGCTGCCCGGTCCCTGGCGCAGCCGCGCATGGCGGGCAATCTCGACGGCGAGCCGGTCGTGCGGCAACCCGCCACCGGAAAAGATCGGCAGCTTCTGGCCGCGCACCAGACTGTTCATCAGGTCCAGCGTCGTGACGCCGGTTTCGATGAAGTCGCGCGGCCCCGCGCGTGCGACCGGATTGATCGGCAGGCCATCGATGCGGTTCGTCTGCCGTGCCGCAATCGGCGGGCCGCCGTCGATCACCTGCCCGACACCGTTGAATACCCGGCCGAGGATCGATGGTGCGAGGCCGAACGTGAGCGGCTCGCCGAAGAAGCGCACGACCGTATCGGACAATGCGAGGCCCGACGTCGATTCGAGCACCTCTATGGTCATGAACGCCTCGTCGATTGCCGCGACACGCCCCAAGCGAGTGCGGCCATCGCCTCCACGCACTTCGACCGCATCGTACAGGCCAACATCGAGTGTGCGGCGCAGGAACAGCAGCGGGCCTTCCAGCCGCGTGGCCGCACTTTCAACCGTGAGTCGCATCGCCTGCCTCGCTGGCATGAATGAGTTCGGCGAACTCGCGGTCGATATTCGCCTCGAGCGCCGCGAAGCGCGCCAACGCCGTGTCGGGAATTTCCTCACCCATCCGCTGCAGCGGGCGCAGCGATGGAAGATGCGCGAGCCGCTCCGGGTGCACACCCGTGGCAACCGCACCTTCAGCGAGTTCCACGAACTTGCCGATGAGCCGCATCATCAACGCCTGCCGGCGGGGGCTGCAGACGCGGTCGATCTCGGAGAATGCCGACTGCCGCAGGAACGCGTCGTTGATGAGGTCCGCGCAGAACAGCGTCAACTGCTGGCGAACCGGCAGCGCGTCCTTGCCAATGATCCGCGCCATGCGCTCGAGGTGCGCCTGCTCGTCGAGCAGCGTGAGAAAGCGGCGGCGCAGCTTCCACCAGTCGCCGTTGCCGTTCGCGGCCCACCACGGCATGAACTCGCGCGCGTCCTCCGCATACGACTGCAGCGGATGGATTGCCGGATAGAAACGCGCCTGCGCGCGCTTGACGTCGAGCGCCCAGAAGGCCTTGACGTAGCGTTTGGTGTGGCTGGTCACCGGTTCGGAAAAATCGCCGGATGGCGGACTGATCGCGCCGATCACCGTGACCGACCCGCGGTCGCCGCCGAGTGTATCGACAATCGCGGCGCGCTCGTAGAAGTCCGCGAGCCGCGACGACAGATACGCGGGGTAACCGCCCTCTCCGGGAAGTTCTCCAAAGCGCCCCGAGACCTCGCGCAGTGCCTCTGCCCAGCGGCTGGTCGAGTCGGCCATCAGCGCGACGTCGAGGCCCTGGTCGCGAAAGTACTCCGCCACCGTGACGGCGCAATAGATCGACGCCTCGCGCGCCGCGACCGGCATGTTCGACGTATTCGCGATGATTACCGTGCGTTCCATAAGCGGGCGGCCGGTCTTGGGGTCGGTGAGCAGCGGAAATTCCTCCAGCACGCCGGCGAGTTCGTTGCCGCGCTCGCCGCAGCCCAGGTAGACGATGACGTCGGCGTTGCAACCCTTCGCCAGTGCTTCCAGCAACACGGTCTTGCCGGTTCCGAAGCCGCCCGGGACGGCGGCCTTGCCGCCCTGAGCGACGGGAAACAGGCAATCGATGATTCGCTGTCCGGTGACCAATGGTGCAGTCGATGGCAGACGCCGCAGAACCGGGCGTGGCGTGCGCACCGGCCAGTCGTGGCCCATGGCAAGCTCGAACGTGCGTCCGTCACCCGTTCGCAACGTGCAAATCGTCGCGGTTTCCGGATAGTCGCCAGCAGGTGCGATGGTGGTCACCTCACCGGTGACGTCGGGGGGGCAGATGCAGCGCTGCGCGCGGCCCGCAGCGGCCGTCGCTTCACCGTAAGTGGCGCCCGGCAACAACAGTTCGCCCGGCGCGATGCGTGGCGCAAACGCGAATCTGCCGGGCTCGGCGCGACGCATGCCCGGCGCGACGAACGCGGAATCGGAACCCGACAGCGGCCGCAGCAGGCCGTCGAAGATGTTGCCGAGGAGACCCGGGCCAAGGCGAATCGCGAGCGGCAATCCCTCGCCCACGACGACGGCGCCGGGGCGCAATCCCGTCGTGTCCTCGTAGACCTGGACAACGATGTCATCGTCGTGCAGGCGCACGACCTCGCCCAACAGCGCTTGCGGGCCGACCTGGACCGCTTCGCGCAATTTGAACGGACCTGTGGCCGTCGCATGCAGCACAGGTCCGCTGATCGAACGAATCGACGCGCGGCTCATGGGGGGAACTCCCTTGCGCTCCGCGCGGTCCCTGCGAGGCAGACTGAGCCTTCCTTGGGGCGGTCCTGCGGAAGGCTCTGCTCCAGAAGCCGCAGCAGTTGCGCACCGACGTCAATGCGATCATTGACGAGGCCCGCAAGCGTGCCATCGACGACGTTGCCGCCCGCGGAGACGCGCAATCCGGCACGGATGCCGGCATCAGCAACGAACGTCGGCGCCGCATCGAGATCCGGCGTCACGCGCGCGCTGATCGCCTGTTGCTCGGCCACCGGCCAGTCCGGGCCATGCGTGATGCGCCATTGCATGTGGGGCAGCACGCGGCAGGCGACCGCCAGGATCGCATCGACCCAGATGCCGCGCAGTTCGGTTTCATGCCAGCGCTCACGCAGTGCGTCGGGCAGGCGCTGCCAGCCGAGTGCGAGCAACGTTGCAGTGCGATGCTGCTCGTGCAGGCGGCGTCGCGTCGCAAGTTTGGCCCGAGCCGCAGCCACGCTCTCACGCGCAAGCCTCCGTTCCTCGGCAAAGGCCTCTCGCATGCGCTCGCGCGCGTCCGCGTGGGCCTGCGCGAGCAACGCCGACGCACGGCCCCGCGCTTCGGCCAGGATGGCCGCGCGTTGAGCGTTCCGGTCGCCTTCGACCAGGGCGAGCAGCGCCTGTGCGCGGCGTTCGAGGGTCATGCTTCCATGCCCAATTGCCCGCGCAGACGCGCGGCCAGATCCGGGCGCGGGACTTCCCTGCTCGCATCCGGGACGATCAGGACCAACGGCTGCAACGCCATCAGCGCCGCCCGCAGTTGCGCTGGGTCGATGTGCGTCGCGGTTGCCGCGGAAACGAGGATTAGCGGGGCAAGCGCACGAGCCTCTTCGAATGCGGCGTTGACTTCGCCGGGCGCGGGCACGCGCACCTGCGCCCCTGCCAGCCGGTAGCCAGCCGCAGTGACTTCGTCGCCTAGATAGATCGGCGCGCGCATCAGGCGAGACGGTTGAGGATCAGGATGGACACGATGAGGCCGTAGATCGCGATGCCCTCCGCAAGTCCAACGAAGATCAGCAGGCGGCCAAACAGCTCCGGCTTTTCAGCGAGCGCCCCGATGGCTGCCGTTCCTACGCGGGCCACCGCAAATCCCGCCCCCAATGCCGCAAGTGCCGTCGAAACGGCGGCGGCGATGAGTCCGAAGCTCCAGGCTTCGCTGCCGGCACTGGCGCCCGGGGTGGCGGGACCTGCGGCGAGCGCCGGCCCCACCGCGACGAGCAGCGCAGTCGCGCCGACGCCCATTACCAACGCGAGCACGACGAGCACTGCCGTGAACTTGAATGACGTTTTCATCTATTTCTCCTGCGGGGTCGAAGGGGGAGCGGGCAAGGGACGGAAGACGCGGCCTTCCGCCGCGAGAAACCGCGTGAAGAATTCGAACAGCACGAGCCGCGTCGTCTGGATCGAGACCACCAGGCCCTCGAGGACGATGACGATCGCATTGCCCAGGACGAGCACCAATATTTGCACAACCGTGCTGCTGCTGGCACTCATCAGCGAGACGATGGCCGACGACAGCCCGGCATGCGCCAGCGCGAATGCGCCGACCCGCGCGAACGACAGTGTGTTGATCAGGATCTGCAGCGTTCGCTCCACCAGTTCGGCCAGCGCGCTCAATGCCGCGGTGAACTGGCGTGCCTGCCACGCGTGGCCGAGACAGAACCACCCGGCCCCGAATGCGGCGAGGGCGAAGCCTTGCCGCCAGAACAGACCGCAGAGCAGGCCCGCATAGACGGCGATGAACCCGGCGTCGGTCGCGAGCCAGGCAACAAGCTCGCCGCGCCAGTAGGCCTCGACGGCATAGAGCAGCAGCCCGATCGTCAGCAGCATGCCGCCCCCGACCAGCGGAACCAGCAGGATCGTCAGCGGATCGTCGAGCGGGGCAATCCACAACGGATGGAATGCGTGCAGGCTGAACACGCTGCCGAACAGCACGCCGAACACGGCCGCGCTGAGGCCGCCGGCGATGAACAGCCGCGCGAGCGGCCAGCGCTTCCGCAAGACAAACCCGCCGACGGCGATCACGAGTCCCTGGCCGACGTCGGCAAACATGTAGCCGAACATCAGCGGCACCGCGAACGCAAGCAGCGCGCTTGGGTCGGCCTCGTTGCGCGACGGCATGCCCAGCGCGCGGCTGAAGATCTCGAACGGGCGTGCCCACCACGGGTTCGCAAGCAGCAGAGGCGCCGCCGCACCCGGCGGCGGCGGCGGATGATGGAGGATCGCGCGCGCGCCCGATCGATCGAGTGCGGTGGCCAAACGATGTCCGGCGATCTCGCTGGTCCAGCCCGTGATCCAGCAGAACAGGTCTCCGGTTTCCAGCGCGCGCACGTTCTCCATCACCCATTGCAGGCGCGCGGCGTCGCCCAGCGCCGTGCGCAGCTCATGGCGATCGTCCAGCACGGAAAGCTGCGCGCGCAGTGTCGTCTCCTCTTTGCCAAGAACGGCCAGCCGTGCGACAACGTACGCCTCGTTGCGCGCCATGTCCGTGTGCAGCCACGCCGGCATGGCGTGCGCCTGCCCCTTCAGCAGGACCACCTGCTGCGCCAACGGCTGCAACTCTTCCACGGTGCCCACCGCCAGCGCGTACAGCCAGCCATCCGCCACGAAGTGGCGGACCAGAAGGCCCTGCGGAATGGCCGGCTCGCTGTCCGGCGGGAACACGAACAACCGCACCTGCACCAGCGGACCTGCGTTGACCGTCTGAGCGAAGTCGACGTTGCTCGTTGCCATCGCGTCGAGCACGTGACGCCAGCGGGCGAGTTCCTGGCGCTCGGACTCGCCGCGCTGCAACTGCTGGATCACCGGCTCGGCCTCCTGCGCCCACGTGCGGATATGGGCGAGCGAGCGTTCGAGCGTCGTCACCGGAGGTTCGGGGAACGCCGATGCCCGGGTGTGATCGCTCGGCCAATAGCCATGGTAGCGCAGCGACAGCTCCACGTATTGCCGCAGCAGAGGCCGGATGTCGGCCAAGGCGGCGGGCAACACGGCGGTCGGCCGCGCTTCAAGTTCGACCGCGCCTGTGCTGGCCAGCGCCTCGAGCGCCAGCGTGGCGTCGTCGCGGGCGACCAGCAGCTCGAACCAGCGCGCGGGTTTGGGGCGGATCATGGGGCGAGGGGCAGACGCGGAAAGACCACGCGCCGCAGGATTTCGCTGCGCAGGCGTTCGCAATCCAGTGCGGAGAGCGCCAAAAACATGAACGCCGCCGCAGGCTCCAGCGTCGCGCGGCGAAACAGTTGGGTCAGCCGGGCGTGCAACGCGCGCCGCAATGCCCAGCCGTCGACTTGCAGCGGTTCGCGGAACGCGGCGGCATGCCCTGCCAGCAAGCGGACCAGTTCGGGTAGCAGCGCCGCCGCTGTGATGCGGACCGGCAAACGCCGGATCCATTCCGCGCGCCACAGCCGACCCAGGCGATCGGGATCCGCACGACCGGCGGCAAGAAGAGACGCGGGCCCCGCCTCGCCGCGAATGGGACCGCCTTGCGCAAATCCACCTTCACGCAGAGCGGCAGCGAGCGGGTCATCGCGCAGCCACCGCGGCGGCGCGCCGCCGCGCGCCAGATGCTGCAATACCGGCAGGTCAATCAACACCGCGCACCATTCGATGGATGCGCGCCACGCCGATGGCATCCACGTCGCGATCGTCGTCACCCGTTCGCGCAAATGGGCGCGCAGCGCAAGCTCGACGGCATGCGCGTCCGCGTCGGGACCAATCTCCCCGATCCATGCCCCAATTGGCGACGCCCGCGCCGCATCGAGCATTGCGCCTATGTCGCGAATCATCTCGATGCGCCGCCACGCGAGTTCGTCGGGGCGTTCGCCAAAGCGCGCACCAAGACGCGCATGCGCATATTCAAGGCTGCCGGCCTCGATCACGTCGCGCTCTCCGTCATTTCGCGGGCCAGCGCCACGACCGCCATGTCGACTCGCGCTGCTTCCGCAGGCGTGAGGTCGTGTTCCGCCCCCAGCGCGGCCGCCTCCGCCTCCAGCGCCGCGACCTCGGCCGTGAGCTTCGCGGCAAATGCGGCACGCACGCGGTGAATGCGGCGGTCGGTGTGGACGCCGAGTCGCCGTGCCTGCTCCCGCGCCTGTTCTGCGATCTGTGTCGCCTCGCCGCGGGCGCCGACCACGGCGGCGCGTGCATCCGCCTCGGCCTCCAGCACCTGCGTTATCGCGGCCTCGACGGCATCGTGAGGCAAGGGCTTGAGGTTGTCGGGCGCCACGAAGAGCTTCCCCATTCTCGTATCGGCGGCGCAAAGATGCTTGTCCGCCATCAAGCCACATGCTGCGCGGCGGCGGCGCGCGCCACGTTGATCTAGGTCAGGCAGCAGCACGGCGAGCGGCGTCCGCCGTGCCGGTCCCCGCTATGGACGCCTGATTTCGCGGTGACACATGTGTAACTACCTCCGTAACACAATCCAGATGCATCACCGCATGCAGAAAGTTCGCAGCCTTCCCTTGATCTTCATCAAGCACCCCTATCGGCAAAGCGTTCTAAATGCAAGTTGCAGACCAAGAGCTTGATCAGCTCGCCAGCCTGATTGTGTCGATGCGCAATCGCATTCCCGGGAGTGGACCATGACCGAAACCTATTACGACCTGATGCGCCGGCAGGGCATTTCGCGCCGCAGCTTTCTCAAGTTCTGCAGCCTGACGGCCGCATCGCTCGGGTTGGGCGATGCCGGCGCGCAGCAGATTGCGCAGGCGATGCAGACCAAGCCGCGCACGCCGGTGATCTGGCTGCACGGTCTCGAATGCACGTGCTGCAGCGAGTCGTTCATCCGCTCCGCGCACCCGCTCGCGAAGGACGTCGTGCTGTCGATGATTTCGCTCGACTACGACGACACGCTGATGGCAGCTGCCGGACACCAGGCCGAGGAGCAGCTCGAGAAGACGATCGAAAAATACAAGGGCAACTACATCCTCGCCGTCGAAGGCAATCCGCCGCTCGCTGACGACGGTGTGTACTGCATCCCCGGCGGCAAGCCATTCGTCGAAAAATTGCGGCGCGTGGCGAAGGACGCCAAGGCCATCATCTCGTGGGGCTCCTGCGCATCGTGGGGCTGCGTGCAGGCCGCGAAGCCGAACCCCACCCAGGCCACACCCGTGCACAAGGTGATCACCGACAAGCCAATCATCAGGGTTCCGGGCTGCCCGCCGATCGCCGAGGTCATGACGGGCGTCGTGACCTATATCCTGACGTTCGACCGCCTGCCCGACATGGATGCGCAGGGACGTCCGAAGATGTTCTACAGCCAGCGTGTCCACGACAAGTGCTATCGCCGGCCGCATTTCGACGCGGGCCAGTTCGTCGAGAGCTTCGACGACGCCGGCGCGCGCATGGGCTACTGCCTGTACAAGGTCGGCTGCAAGGGCCCGGTCACCTACAACGCGTGTTCGACGGTGCGCTGGAACGAGGGCACGTCGTTCCCGATCCAGTCGGGCCACGGCTGCATCGGCTGTTCCGAGGACGCATTCTGGGACAAGGGCTCCTTCTATGACCACCTGACGACCATCAGGCCGCCGGGCGGACTCGGCATCGAAGGTACCGCCGACCGGATCGGCCTGACGGCCGTCGCAGTGGCGGGCGCGGCAGTCGCCGTCCATGCCGCGGTCAGCGCAATCAAGCAGGCACGCAACAAGACCCGGAATGACCAGGTCAGCGAAACGGAGAAGTGATCATGGCGACCATCCAAACCCAGGGCTTCACGCTTGACGACAGCGGCAAGCGCATCGTCGTTGATCCGATCACCCGCATCGAGGGCCATCTGCGCATCGAGGTCAATGTCGACAAGGACAACGTGATCCGCAATGCGGTGTCCACCGGCACGATGTGGCGTGGTCTGGAGGTCATCCTCAAGGGTCGCGACCCACGCGATGCCTGGGCCTTCGTCGAGCGGATCTGCGGTGTCTGCACCGGCGTGCACGCGCTTGCGTCCGTGCGTTCGGTCGAGGACGCGCTCGGCATCAAGATCCCGAAGCAGGCGAACGTCATCCGCAACCTGATGCATTCGACGCTGTATGCGCAGGATCACCTCGTGCACTTCTATCACCTGCACGCGCTTGACTGGGTCGACGTCGTATCCGCGCTCTCCGCCGATCCGAAAAAAACATCGGAGCTCGCACAGAGCATCTCAAATTGGCCAAACAGTTCGCCCGGATATTTCCGTGAAGTGCAGAACCGGCTGAAGAAGTTCGTCGAAGGCGGCCAGCTCGGCATCTTCGCCAACGGCTACTGGGGCAGCAAGGCGTACCGGTTGCCGCCGGAAGCCAACCTGATGGCGGTGACGCACTACCTCGAGGCGCTGGACTTCCAGAGGGAGATCGTCAAGATCCAGACGATCTTCGGCGGCAAGAACCCGCACCCGAACTGGCTGGTCGGCGGCATGCCGTGCTCGATCAATCTCGACAATACCGGGGCGGTCGGCGCGATCAACATGACGCAGCTCAACATGATCAGCGACATCATCAACCGCACGATCGAGTTCATCGACCAGGTCTACATTCCCGACCTGCTGGCGATCGCCGGCTTCTACAAGGACTGGGCGAAGATCGGCGGAGGATTGTCCGGGCAGAACGTCATGTCCTACGGTGAATTCCCGGACATCGCCAACGACTACTCGAACGCGAGCATGTTGATCCCCTCCGGCGTCATCCTGGGCGGCGACCTGAAGAAGGTGTACGACGTCGACCTGAAGGCGCCCGACCAGGTGCAGGAATGGGTCACCCACTCCTGGTACAAGCAGGGCGACGAGAACAAGGGGCTGCATCCGTTCGACGGCGTGACCGACCCGAACTTCGTCCTCGGTCCGAAGACGAAGGGCACCCGGACCAACATCGAGAACCTCGACGAGGGCGCGAAGTATTCGTGGGTGAAGTCGCCCCGCTGGAAGGGCAATCCGGTCGAGGTCGGGCCGCTCGCACGGTATGTCGTCGCGTACGCGCGCGGCAACAAGGAAGTCACCGAGCAGGTGACGATGGTTCTGAAGACGCTCGACGTCCCGGTCACCGCGCTGTTCAGCACGCTCGGCCGCACGGCCGCGCGCGGGCTTGAGGCGTCGTGGGCCGCGCACAAGATGAAGTATTTCTTCGACCAGCTGATGACCAACCTCAAGGCCGGCGACTTCGCGACGGCGAACGTCGAGAAGTGGGAGCCGTCGACGTGGCCGGCGGAAGCGATGGGTGTTGCACCCTGCGAGGCTCCTCGTGGCGCGCTGGCGCATTGGGTCAAGATCAAGAACACGAAGATCGACAGCTACCAATGCGTGGTGCCTACCACGTGGAATGCCGGCCCGCGCGATGCCAAGGGGCAGATCGGCGCCTACGAGGCGGCGCTGTTGAACACGCCAATGGTCAATCCCGCGCAGCCGCTGGAAATTTTGCGGACCATTCACAGCTTCGATCCCTGCCTTGCCTGTGCGACACATGTCATGTCGCCCGAAGGTGAAGAACTCGTTTCCGTCAAGGTGCGCTGACCGGTTCAGGAGAGTGCTATGAAGATCAATCCCGTCTCCGGACAGGTGCTGGCCGGTCCGCTCGAACCAGTCTATGTGTATGAAGCGCCTGTTCGCCTGTGGCATTGGGTGATGATGATCGCGATGTTCGTCCTGGCCGGCACCGGTTACCTGATTGGCAGCCCGCTGCCGTCGATCGGCGGCGAGGCCGCGTTCCACTACCTGTTCGGCTACATCCGCACCATCCACTTCATTGCGGGAATGATCTTCGCGGTCGCATTCCTGGTCCGCGTGTACTGGGCGTTCGTCGGCAATCATTCGTCGCGGGCGATCTTCGTTCCACCGGTGTGGAACGGCAGCTGGTGGAAGGGTCTGTTCAGCCAGATGGGCTATTACCTCTTCCTCAAGAAAGAGTCCGATCTGTGGGTCGGTCACAATCCGCTTGCGCAGATCGCGATGTTCGCTATGTACACACTTGGCACCATTTTCATGATCGTCACCGGCTTGGCGCTCTACGCCGAGCAGTGGGGCTGGGGGGCCACACCGATGAACCTGATGGGATGGGTGTTCGTGCTGTTCGGCGATCCGCAGATGGTGCGCACGCTGCACCACCTGGGGATGTGGTATCTCGTGCTGTTCGCGATCATCCACATGTACATGGTGTTCCGCGAGGACATCATGAGCGGCCAGTCGGTGATCGGTACGATGACCAACGGCATCCGCATGTGGAAAGGCGAGCCGAAATCCTGATCGGCGCCGGAAGTCGCACGTGTTGACGATGACTCGCCCTCCCCGACCCAGGCCCGCCGGACGCAGGCGGCCTGCGGCGGCGCTTGCACTGTCGCGACGGCCGCCGCTGCCCGGCGAGTTCCTGGCCACGCGGTTCTTGAAGCCGCTCGCGATCACCCAGACCGATCTGGCGCAGGCGCTGGGCGTATCACGCCGCCGCGTCAACGAGCTCATCAACGGTCGCCGCGCCATTACACCGGACACGGCGGTCCGGCTGGCCATGTTCTTCGGCAACGACGCCGCGTTCTGGATGCACCTCCAGGTGGCGTGGGACATGCACGCGGCCGTGCGTCAGATTCGCTCGCTGACCCGCAAGTGACCGAATCCGTCCGGTCTTTGTCCGTTTTCACGACAGCGGCTTGACGTAGCGCAATACGCAGCGGCGCAGCCGTTGTAGCCTCCACCTGTAACCATTGCAGTAACAGGTGAGGCGGTGGAAATGCGTTGCGAGGTACTCGTGCTCGGCATCGGCAACCTGCTATGGGCCGATGAGGGCTTCGGCGTGCGCGCGGTCGAGGCGTTGCACGACGCCTGCGAGTTTCCCGCGGGCGTCACGCTGCAGGACGGCGGCACGCTCGGGCTGATGCTCTACGAGCCCGTGGCCTCCGCGCGCCGCGTGCTCGTCTTCGACGCCATCGATTTCGGGCTGCCACCCGGCACGCTCCGCGTCCTGCGCGACGGTGACGTGCCCGCCTGGGGTCGCACCAAGCTGTCGCCCCACCAGACCAGTTTCAACGACGTTCTGGCGCTCGCCCAAATGAACGGGCGCACGCCCGATGCGATCGTCGCGATCGGCGTGCAGCCGGTTGAGCTGAACGATTTCGGCGGCAGCCTTCGACCTGAGGTCAGAGAACGGCTGCCTGAGGCCGTGCGCCTGGCGGCGGAGCAACTGGCCACCTGGGGCTTTGCGGGAACGCCACGCGCAAGCGGTGTGCCGGTCGAACCGTTGCACGCAGGGTCGCTCGCACTCGACATCTACGAATCAGGGCGCCCGTCCGCCGCCGACGCACGCAGGGACGGCGACGCGCGCCTGCTTGCTCCTCTTGCCGCGGACGGACGCTGACATGTGCATCGGCGTGCCCATGCGGCTCCTCGAAGCTGGAGACGGCCGAGCGCTCTGCGAGGGCCGCGGCCAGCGTGAAACACTCGACCTGATGCTCGTCGGCCAACCGTCGATCGGCACCTGGGTGCTCGCTTTTCGCGGCGCGGCAATGCGCGTAATGAGCACAATCGAGGCGCGCGAGACCAACGCGGCGCTCGACGCGCTCGAAGCCGTTCTGGCCGGCGACGGCAATGTCGACGTCCACTTCGCGGATCTTGTCGACCGCGAGCCCACGCTTCCCGAACATCTCAAAGGCCCGATTCGATGACGATTCCGATGCCGCTCGGGGCGGGTGCCGCCGCGACCGAATATCCGCTGATCGCGCAGCTGTTCGGAAAGCACGGCTTCGCGGAAGTCACGAAGGCCAATTTCGCCGCGTGGACACAGGCCACCGGTCGCTCGCTGCTGCTCTTCATCGAGGATCCTGGTCGCTACAAGGAAACGCTCGATCTCGCGGTGATCGTGCCCGAACTGTGCCGCGCGTTCCCGGGCCGGTTCGCAGTCGGCGTTCTGCTGCCCGAGGCGGCGCGCGAAATTGCAGTGCACTACGGCTTTCGCCGCTGGCCGGCATTTGTGATTCTGGCGGACGGGAAATACGTCGGTGCCGTCGATGGACTGCGCAACTGGGACGAATACCTGGCCGAAGTGGGCCACCTTCTCGATGCCGCACCGACGCGCCCGCCCACGCTGGGCATAGCGGTCAAGGGCGGCGGCGAAGGTGCCGGGAACTGCCACGCGTAATCAATTGGAGTCGTCATGAAGGACTTTCCGCTTCCCGTACGCATGGTCGGGTCGGGCTCGCAGCCCGTCGAGGACGAAGAGCTGCAATATCTCGAGATGCCGCGCGGCATGAACACGTTCCGGATGCCGATACCGCCGGAGCGCGCCGATGCAGCTGCGCTGGTCGAAGCGCGCGACCTTCTCGCCTCCTTTCTCGCGCAAATGGAGGACTGGGATCCGGTGGCGACCCGGCGCGGCCCGCGCCTCGACATGGCCAGCGTATCGCCTTCGGTGCTCGAGATCGTCAATCAGATGCTGGGCGAGGGAGAGGTATCGATCCAGATCGATGGCGAGCGCAATTTCCGGATACAGGAGAGCGTGTTCACCGGGCTCTGGCGAGTCTGCGCGCTCGACGGCAATGGTCGGCTGGAACAGGACTGGCTGGAGGCCGGCATGCTGCCCGATTTCGTTGTGGCGATGGCGAAGGGCCCGGGAAGGAACGCGCCGCAAGACGTCGACCCGCCGGAAGGCGCGATGAATTCGCCGGCGCTGTTGGCCGAGATCGGAAGTCAGATGGCGACGCGAACGCGTGGCGATCCCGCACACGTGATCAACCTGACGCTGTTTCCGATGACCCCCGAAGATCACACGGTGCTCGCAAAGGCACTGCCGGTTGGTCCCGTCGCGATGATCTCCCGCGGTTTCGGCAACTGTCACGTGACGTCCACGGGCCTGGCCGATGTCTGGCGCGTGCAGTACTTCAACAACATGAATACGCTGATCCTCAACACGATCGAGGTGGTCGACGTGCCGGAGGTGGTGCTCGCCGCCGCCGAAGACCTGGCCGACAGCCGCGAACGGCTGGCCGAGCTGGTCGACTGGATGAGCGAGTCGTGCGCCGACGAGACCGCGGGTTGACGGCATGCCGATGACCGAACGCCTAATGCTGGACCAGACGCTCCCGGCCGGTGCGCGACTGGAATGCAAGATCTGCTGGCAGGTGTACGACCCTGCCGAGGGCGACCCGGTTGTCTGGCAGATCCCAGCCGGCACGGCGTTCTCCGAACTGCCGGCACACTGGACCTGTCCGAATTGCTCGGCGACGAAGGACCAGTTCCTCGTGCTGACCGATGAATAATGCGGGTCGCTCGCCGTCGGGTTCGCCGCAGGCGGACCGTGTTTCCGCTGCGTCCGGCGCTGCCGCGGGGCACCCCGAAACCCTGCTGCCGGATCCGTCGCCGCGGTTGGTGGACGCCTTTCGCGTGGCCGCGACGCGCATGGACGGTCTTGCATTCGTCAATCCGGCGCTCATTGTAGAGGGGGTCGGATTCGCGCCATGGCAGGGCCATTGGCTCGGCGTGCTGGTGACGCCCTGGTTCATGAACCTGATCCTGGCGCCGCGGGACGCCGCTGTATGGGCATCGCTAATCCCAGGGGAAAAGCGGAGCTACGCATTCCCGGCGGGCGCATATGATTTCATCGGCGCGCAGGACGACATTGCCGGCGAATATCAGATGTGCTCGCTGTTTTCGCCATTGCTTCAATTCGATGACCAGGAAACAGCGCGGCTGGTTGCGGAACTCGCGCGCGAAGCGCTGTTCGACGTGGCCAATGCCGAGAAGCCGGACCTGCCGTCGGCGAACCTCTCTTCCGCGGGAGAGCCTGCTGCCGCCGATAGGGGCCCGCTCGAAAGACTGGAAGCTCGGCTGGACGCCCCACAATCGAAGCGCGATTTCCTGCGCGCCCGGTTTGCCGCCAATGACCATGGCACTCGAAGGTGAACTGATCGTGCGCCTTGCCTGCGACGCCCGGCGCGTGAGGCAGGTCGCGGTGCGTTCATCGCGACCGATGATTGCCGCACGCGTGCTGACGGGGAAGACGGCCGTCGATGCCGCCGCCGTCGTGCCGAAGCTATTCAGCATCTGCGGCGGCGCCCAGGGGACGGCCGCCGCGGCCGCGCTGGCCGCTGCCGGCGCGACGGGCCGCGAATTCGAATTCGGGAGCCGTGAGCGCGAAGTGATGCTGGAGGCACTGCAGGACACGTTCTGGCACCTCTTGATCGACTGGCCGAACACCATGGGCACCGCACCGTGCGCCACTGCTGTCACCGCCGCGCGCTTTCAGATCGCGTCGTCGATGCGCGCGACCGATGGCACTCCGCGGCTGAACGACGCGACGGCCATGCGCGAACTTGGCGTGTCCTTGTCCGCCATCGCGGCGCAGGCGATTTTCGGCATGCCTCCAGCCGCATGGCAGCAGTTATCGGGAGTCGAGGCGCTGCAGGCATGGTGCGCCCGCCGCGAAACCGTTCCCGCGATCCTGCTCGGCCACGTGCTGACTGACTGGCCAGCACTTGGCCGAAGCGCAACCACACTGATGCCACCGTCGCAAAGCGATACGCTGCTGCGCGTCATCGTGCCCGCTTTGCGCAACGAGCCTGAATTTTCACGTGCACCAAACTGGGCAGGCGAACCGGTCGAAACCGGCGGCCTCGCCCGCATGCGCGAGGATCCGCTGGTTCGGGCCGTGCAGCACGAGTTCGGCAATGCGGTCGTCACGCGGTTGGTCGCACGGCTGGCGGAACTTGTGCAGCTGCTCTGGGAACTGCTGGGACCCGACCCGCAGACCGCGGTGCCGCGGCGAGTCCAAAGCGTCGCACTCGGGACGGGCGAAGGACTCGCCGCAGTCGAGACGGCGCGCGGACTGCTGCTCCATCGCGCGCGCCTGCAGGAGCATTGCGTCGTCGATTATCAGATTGTCGCGCCGACCGAATGGAATTTTCATCCCGACGGCGCGCTGGTGCACGGACTCGAAGGCCTCGAAGCGGACGACGACCAGCACTTGATCGGTGCTGCGCGGCTGGCCGTGCATGCGCTGGACCCGTGTGTCGCCTTCCGGGTCGAGGTGGGCCATGCATGAGGTCGCGTTGGCCGAGGGCGTGTTGCGCATCGTCATGGATGCGGCTCGGGCCAGCGCGGCGGCGCGGGTCCACACCGTGTGGGTCGAGTTAGGCGCACTCGCGCACGTCGAACCGGATGCGTTGGCCTTTTGCTTCGATGCGGTGACCCGCGGCAGCGTCGCGGAGGGTGCGACCCTCGATATCGTGCGCACGGCCGGTGCGGCGTGGTGCATGCCATGCAGCGTACAGGTTCCGCTTGCGAAACTGGGCGACGCCTGCCCTCGCTGCGGCAGCTACCAGTTGCAGGTGCTGCAGGGCGACGAAATGCGGGTGAAGGAAATCGGGATTGCGTGACGCTGCGGACGCGGCAATGCGTTCGAACGGAAAGGAAAATGCAAATGTGCACGACCTGCGGCTGCAGCGACGGCGATGCGAGAATCGAAGGCGTTCCCGTGACGGGAGGTGCGCATGAACATGGGCCGGGAACCGCCACCGCGCACACGCATTGGCGGATGCGCCACGGACGTCCGAGTCATGCACCGGTGCCGGTACACATCCATGCGCACGCCGACGGCACCTGGCACAGTCACGTCCACGGCGGCGGCAGCGTCCACGTGCACCACGGCGCCGACCCGCTCGGGGCAACGCACGAGGCTGGCACTCCCGCCGGGCGAATCGTCCGGGTCGAGCAGGACATCCTGGCCAGGAACAACGCCTATGCGGCACAGAACAGGCAGGCGTTCGCCGATCGCGGCAACTTCACGCTGAATCTGGTTTCGAGTCCCGGCTCAGGCAAGACGGCGCTGCTGGTGCGCACGATTGAAGCGCTGCAGGATCGCATGCCGGTGTGCGTGATCGAGGGCGACCAGCAGACTTCGCTCGACGCCGATCGCATCCGCGCCACCGGCGCCGCGGCGATTCAGATCAACACAGGCAAGGGCTGCCACCTCGATGCGCACATGGTCGGTCAGGCATTCTCGCAAATCGAACCGGCCGAAGGTGGCCTGGTCATGATCGAAAACGTCGGCAACCTCGTCTGCCCGGCGGCGTTCGACCTGGGCGAGGCGCACAAGGTCGTCATCCTGTCCGTGACCGAAGGCAGCGACAAGCCGCTCAAGTATCCCGACATGTTTCACGCCGCCGACCTGATGCTGATCAACAAGATCGATCTGCTGCCCTACGTGCAATTCGACGTTGACGCGGCCATCGCCTACGCGCGGCGGATGCGCCCGACTCTCGAAGTGATCTGCCTGTCGGCGACCACGGGCGAAGGCTTCGCCGCATGGCTTGCGTGGCTCGAGCGCGGTGTTGCGTCCACACAGGCCGCCCGCGAAAGGAATCTGGCCGCATTGCGCCGCCGCGTGGCGGAACTCGAAGCGCAGCTCGCAGCCTTCCATCACGCGGCCTGACGAGAGGCGCTTGGCATCCGCATGGCAACCGCACCGCACCCGGACTCCATCCGCCGGCGCCTCGAGGTGCGCGGCATCGTGCAGGGTGTCGGTTTTCGGCCCTTCATCTACCGCCTTGCGCGCGAACTGGCATTGGACGGGTGGGTGCGCAACGATGCCGCGGGCGTAACCATCGAGGTGCAGGGCGATGCCGCGGGCATTGCCCGGCTGACCCGCAGCGTGCGCGAACACGCACCCGCGCGTGCGCGCGTCGACAGCGTCGCGCTGTGCGAATGCGCGCCCGAGGACCCTGGCACCGGCTTCGCGATCCTGGAAAGCAGCGGCGGCCGCGCGGGGACCGCCATCGGACCCGACAGCGCAATCTGCTCCGCCTGTCTCGACGAATTGTTCGATCCGGGCAACCGGCGTTACCGCCATGCGTTCATCAACTGCACCGGCTGCGGGCCACGCTATACGATCACGCACCGCCTGCCCTACGACCGTGGCATGACCAGCATGGCAGCATTCAATCAGTGCGGACCCTGCCTCGACGAGTACCGTTCACCACTCGACCGCCGCTTTCACGCCGAGCCCAATGCCTGTTCCGCATGCGGACCTGCGCTCGATTTCCTGGATGCCAGCGGCCAGCGAGTTGTGGATGTGGATCCGGTAGCCGAAACGTGGGCGCGGATCGCCCGCGGAAAAATTGTGGCCGTGAAGGGCCTGGGCGGATTCCATCTGGCGTGCGACGCGCGCAATGCGGAAGCGGTTGCCTCCCTGCGCGCGCGCAAGGCACGCGAGGAAAAGCCCTTCGCGGTGATGGTCGCCAACATCGCGTCGGCGCGCCAATGGGCGCAGACGACGCCGATGGAGGAGGCGACGCTGGAGTCGCCCGAGCGAGGCATCGTGCTGCTGCGCAAGCACCGCCGATGCGACGACGAACTCCAAGGCGTTGCGCCCGGACTTGCATGGCTGGGCGTGATGCTCCCCTATACGCCGGTGCACTACCTGCTGTTTCACGAAGCCGCCGGGCGCCCGGACGGAACCGGATGGCTCGATACCGCGCAGCAACTGGTGCTGGTGATGACGAGCGCCAATCCGTGCGGCGAGCCGCTGGTGACCGGCAACGAAGAGGCCGTGGCACGCCTGGCGGGAATCGCCGACGGGTACCTCGTGCACAACCGCGACATCGTCGTCGGCTGCGACGACAGCGTGCTGCGCGCCGTTCCCGGCGCCGCCGCGGCGTCGTTCCAGTTCGTTCGCCGCGCCCGCGGCTACACGCCGCGCGCGATCAGGCTTCCGGCCGCAGGGCCGCCGGTACTGGCACTCGGCGGGTATTTCAAGAACACCGTGTGCGTGACGCGTGGCGACGAGGCCTTTGTCTCGCAGCATATCGGTGACCTCGACAACGCGCCGACGTGCAAAGCGCTGGACGCCGCGGTGGCGCATCTCACGTCGATCCTGGAAGTGGAGCCACAGATCATCGCGCACGATCTGCACCCGGACTTCTACAGCACGCGGCACGCCGCTCGTCTCGCCGCGCAGTGGGGCGTGCCGACGCGGCCTGTCCAGCATCATCATGCGCACATCGCTGCGATCGTCGCCGAGCACCGGCTGCAGGGGCCCGTGCTGGGACTGGCGCTCGATGGCGTGGGCTTGGGGCAGGACGGTGGCGCCTGGGGCGGCGAGCTGCTGTATGTCGACGGCGCGCATTGCGAACGGCTGGGGCGGTTGCGGCCGCTGCGCCTGCCCGGTGGTGATCGCGCTGCACGGGAGCCGTGGCGCATGGGCGCCTCAGCACTTTCACTCGCCGGCCGCGACAACGAAATCCTGGGGCGCTACGCCGATGAAGCTGCGGCAACGGCCGTCCGGGACATGCTCGTGCGGCGATTCAACGCACCGGAAACGAGCAGCATGGGCCGCTGGTTCGACGCCGCGGCCGGTCTCCTCGATGTGCAGCGGCGCATGAGTTTCGAAGGGCAGGCAGCGATGTTGCTCGAAGGGGCGGCCGAGCGTCACGGTCCGGTTCCTGCCGAGCCGTCGCTGTACGGCATCAACGCCGACAACGAGCTCGACCTGACCGCACTGGTCATGCGCTTGGCCGACGAGCGCGACGTCGGCCACGGCGCGGCGCTGTTCCACGCGACGCTCGTCGACGCGCTCGCCGCCTGGGTGGCACAAGCGGCGCAGGATCTGGACCTCGCGACGGTCGCCGGCGGCGGCGGCTGCTTCCTCAACGCAATCGTCGCGCGCGGATTGCACGCGGCGCTTGGGTCAAGGGGTCTCGCGCTGTACCAGGCCCACGCGGTGCCGCCGAACGACGGCGGCCTGGCCCTCGGGCAGGCGTGGGTTGCGCTGAGCGACCCGAACGGAGTTCACTGAACCATGTGCCTCGCCATCCCAGCCCGCGTGGTCGACCTGCCGGAACCTGGCATGGCGCTGGTCGACGTCGGCGGCGTGCAGAAGCGGATCTCGCTGGCACTGGTCGATGACGTGGCGCCTGGCGACTACGTCATCGTCCATGTCGGCTACGCGCTGGCCAAACTCGATCCCGCCGAGGCGCAACGCACGCTCGAGACCTTCGCCCACGCCGGGCTGAGCGGACAGGAAGCCGCGTGAAATACATCGACGAGTTCCGCGACGGCGACCTCGCGCGTCGGCTCGCGTCCGCGATCGCGAACGAGGCCCGACCTGAGCGCAGCTACAACCTGATGGAATTTTGCGGCGGGCACACGCACGCGATTTCGCGGTACGGCCTGAAAGACCTGCTGCCCCCCAACGTGAACATGATTCACGGTCCCGGCTGCCCCGTGTGCGTACTGCCGATCGGCCGCATCGACAACGCCATTGCGCTCGCGGCGCGACCCGGTCTCATCCTGTGCACGTATGCAGATACCATGCGCGTGCCCGCCTCGAAGGGATCGTCGCTGCTGAAGGCAAAGGCACAGGGCGCGGACATCCGGATGATCTACTCCAGTGCCGACGCCATCCGCATCGCGCAGGAGAACGCTGACCGGGACGTGGTCTTTTTCGCCATTGGCTTCGAGACCACGACGCCGCCGACGGCAGTGGCGATCACGCAGGCGATGGCGCTCGCGCTCACCAATTTCAGCGTGTTCTGCAACCATGTGCTGACGCCCGCGGCCATCAGCAACATCCTGGAATCCAGGGACGTGCGCGAGTTCCCCACGGTGCCGCTGGATGGCTTCATCGGCCCCGCGCACGTGTCCACGGTCATCGGCAGCCAGCCCTACGAGTACTTCGCGGAGGAATACCGGCGTCCGGTCGTGATCGCGGGTTTCGAGCCGCTCGATGTGATGCAGGCGATCCTGATGCTCGTGCGTCAGTTGAACGAAGGGCGCGCGGAGGTGGAGAACGAGTTCACCAGGGCGGTCACGCGCGACGGCAACGCCAAGGCCAAGGCGCTGGTGGCGGAAGTATTCGAGCTGCGCCGCTCGTTCGAATGGCGCGGCTTGGGCGAGGTGCCATACAGCGCCCTGCGGATCAAGACCAAATATGCCGCGTTCGATGCCGAAGAACGGTACGGAATCGTGTACCGCTCCGTGCCCGACAACAAGGCATGCGAATGCGGCGCTATCCTGCGCGGTGTAAGGAGGCCGGCGGACTGCAAGGTGTTCGGCACGGTGTGCACACCCGAGAACCCGATCGGCTCCTGCATGGTGTCCTCCGAAGGCGCCTGCGCCGCGCACTACACGTATGGGCGGTTCAAGGACGCCGCGGTCGTTGCGGCACGGCCGGCAAGCGTGGGGGCGGTTGCCGCATGAGCATGGCGGACGAAGACGGGTACGTCTGCGGGAGCAGGGCGAAGCCAAGGCCCGAAGGGCGCGTCTGCGCGCAGTGTCGGCGACCGACGCGCGGCGCTCGGGCGCGCCACTCTAATCCAAGGAGACCGCGAAGGGTGCGTCGCCGCGCGAAGGCAACGGAGGCCGACACCGTGCGCTTGCCTTGGCGCAATATTCTCAAGGAGGCCGAGGCATGACGGCCACGCGAGGCGGCTACATCCGTCCGGTGGACTTCAAGCACGGCCACGTCGACATGACGCACGGCGGCGGCGGTCGTGCGATGGCGCAGCTGATCGATGAACTCTTCATGCGCGCGTTCGACAACGAGTGGCTGCGCCAGGCCAACGACCAGGCCGCGTTCGAAGTCGGCGCGGGACGCATGGTGATGGCCACCGACAGCCACGTCGTATCGCCGCTGTTCTTTCCGGGCGGCGACATCGGCTGCCTTTCCGTGCACGGGACGATCAACGATGTCGCGATGTCCGGGGCCGTGCCGCTGTTCCTGTCCGCCGGCTTCATCCTCGAGGAGGGCTTTCCGCTGGCCGACCTGAAGCGTGTCGTCGAATCGATGGCTGCGGCCGCGCGCGACGCGAAGGTGCCCATCATCACCGGCGACACCAAGGTGGTGGAAAGAGGCAAAGGCGACGGCGTGTTCATCACTACGACGGGCGTGGGGAGTATCCCCGCCGGCATCGCCATTTCCGGCGATGCCGCGCGCCCGGGCGACCGGATTCTCGTGAGCGGAACAATGGGCGATCATGGCGTGGCGATCATGTCGCTGCGCGAGAACCTCAAGTTCGAGACCACCATCCGGTCGGATACCGCAGCGCTGCATGGACTGGTCGCAGCGATGATCGCCGCGGTCCCGCGCATCCATTGCCTGCGCGATCCGACTCGCGGCGGGCTGGCGACGACACTGAACGAGCTGGCCAGCCAATCCGGGCGCGGGATGGTGATCGCGGAGAAGCGCATTCCGGTGAACGGACAGGTCAATGCGGCGTGCGAGTTCCTGGGACTCGATCCGCTCTATGTGGCCAACGAAGGCAAGCTGGTGGCCATATGCGCGGCTGGCGACGCCGACCGCCTGCTCGCCGCAATGCGTGCGCACCCATTGGGGGCGGACGCGGCGATCATCGGCGAGGTGATCGACGATCCGCACCATTTCGTGCAGATGGACACGAGCTTCGGCGGCCGCCGCGTCGTCGACTGGCTGACCGGCGAGCAACTTCCCCGAATCTGCTGATGCGCATCCTGTTCCTCACGCATGCGTTCAACAGCCTGGCGCAGCGTCTCTATACGGAGCTGTGCGCCGCCGGTCACGACGTGTCGATCGAATTCGACATCAACGACAACGTGACGCAGGAAGCCGTCGAGCTGGCCCAGCCGGAACTGATCGTCGCTCCGTTCCTGAAGCGCCGGATTCCCGATGCGGTGTGGCGCAAACACCGCTGCATCGTGATCCATCCCGGGATCAAGGGCGACCGCGGCCCATCGGCGCTGGACTGGGCGATAATCGACGGCGAATCCACATGGGGGGTCACCGCAATCGAGGCGAACGCGGACATGGATGCCGGCGATATCTGGGCGAGCGTGGAATTCCCGATGCGCGAGGCGAGCAAGGGCAGTCTCTATCGCAACGAAGTCACCGAGGCCGCGGTTGTCGCGCTGCGCGTCACGCTCGAGCGCATCGCCAGGGGGGAGGCACCGCAGCCGCTGGCCGACGCCCGTCCGGTCGCACGGGGCCGGCTGCGGCCGTTGATGCGTCAGTCCGACCGCGCCATCGCCTGGCGAGCCGACGATACGGCGACCGTATTGCGCAAGATCCGCGCGGCTGATGGCTCTCCGGGCGTACTCGACGAGATGGGGGGCGAGAGTGTGTACCTGTTCGACGCGCATCGCGAAGGACAGCTTCGCGCGCGTTACCCGCAGGCCGAACCCGGCGCAGTGATCGCGCGCCGCGACAGCGCCATTCTGCGCGCGACCACCGACGGCGCCGTCTGGATCACGCATCTCAAGCGCGCCGGCGACGATACGAATTTCAAGCTCCCTGCGGCAATGGTCCTGGGCGAGAGGATCGCGGGAGTGCCGGAAGTACCGCTCGCTGCAGACGCCGTCGTCGACTACCCCACGTGGCGGCCGATTCGCTACGAGGAAGTCGGCGCAGTTGGCTATCTGCACTTTCCCTTCTACAACGGTGCCATGGGGCCGGCACAGTGCGACGCGCTCCGCGAAGCGTGCCGCAACGCCAAGGCGCGGCCGACGCGCGTGCTCGTGCTCATGGGCGGGCCGGACTTCTGGTCGAACGGAATCCATCTCAACCTGATCGAGGCGTCGGCGCATCCGGCGGAGGAGTCGTGGCGCAACATCAACGCCATCGACGATCTGGTGCGGGAGATCATCGTCGCCAGCGCCCAGATCACGGTCGCGGCCATGCAGGGCAACGCCGGCGCCGGCGGTGCCTTTCTGGCGCTTGCCGCCGATCGCGTCTACGCCCGCGACGGCGTGATCCTCAACCCGCACTACAAGGGCATGGGCAATCTCTACGGCTCCGAATACTGGACCTATCTGCTGCCGCGCCGCGTCGGCGCCGAAGCCGCGCAAATCATAACCCAGGGCCGGATGCCGATCGGCGCACGGATGGCGGCGGAACTCGGACTCATCGATGGCCACTTCGGAGCGACGCCGGAGGCGTTTCGCGCACAGATCGCGGCCCGGGCAAATGCGCTCGCCGCAGATCCCGCGTTCGCGCACCTGCTGGAGGAAAAGAATAGGTGCCGCCGCACCGACGAAGCGCGCAAACCGCTGGACGTGTATCGGGCCGAGGAACTTGCGCGGATGAAACAGAATTTCTTCGGCTTCGACCCCAGCTACCACGTTGCCCGAGATCATTTCGTGCGCAAGGTGCCACGCTCGAGGACGCCTTTGCACCTCGCCCGCCACAGGTCTCCCGGGTCACCGGCCGCTCAACCGCCTCAGCGGCGTTAGCCCGCTGCGAAAAACTGGGCCGATTGCGCAGCCAACAGGGCGTGCGCGACGTCGCCGGCGGGGGTTCAGGCCGCGCGTTCAGGCTTCCAGCACGTAGGTTCCGGGCGCAGCGCCGATCGGCGCGTAACCCGCGCTGGCCGCGCCCATCTTCGGCGGCGGCACAAGCGCGCCGGAATGCCGTGCGAGCCATGCGGTCCATTCCGGCCACCACGATCCTTCGCGCACAGGCGTGTCCGCCGCCCACACTTCGGGGTCGACGTAGGAATGATCGGGCTTTTTCGTCGTGACCCGATAGCGCCGTCCCGGATGCCCCGGTTCGGAGACGATTCCCGCGTTGTGTCCGCCGCTGGTCAACAGGAATGTCACTTCCGTATCCGTCAGCAGGTGGAACTTGTAGACCGAGTGCCAGGGCGCCACGTGATCGCGCTCGGTGCCCACGGCGAACAACGGTGTACTGATGTCCTTGAGCGCGACGGGTCGTCCGCCGGCCTTGAACCTTCCTTCCGCCAGATCGTTGTCGAGGAACATGCTGCGCAGGTAGTCCGTGTGCATGCGATAGGGCATACGTGTGGCGTCGACGTTCCACGCCATCAGGTCGGTCATCGGCTCGCGCTCGCCAAGCAGGTAGGTGCGCATCGCGCGCGACCACACCAGATCATTGGACCGCAGCAACTGAAAGGCGCCAGCCATCTGGCGGCTGTCGAGAAAGCCCTGCTCCCACATCACGTCTTCGAGGAACGCAAGCTGGCTCTCGTCGATGAAGAGCATCAACTCGCCGGCTTCCGTGAAGTCCGTCTGCGCCGCGAAAAACGAAGTGGAGGCCAGGCGCAGATCGCCGTCACGCGCCATCGCCGCCGCCGCGATCGCCAGCATCGTGCCGCCTATGCAATACCCTACCGCATGGACCTTGCGATCGGGGACAATCGCCGTCACCGCGTCGAGCGCGGCCATCACGCCCGAGCGCCGATAGTCCTCGAGCGAGAGATCCCGATCTCCGGGACCTGGATTCTTCCACGAGATCATGAACACCGTGTGGCCCTGCTCCGTCAGGTATTTCACCAGCGAATTGGCCGGGCTCAAGTCCAGGATGTAGTATTTCTCGATCCAGGCCGGCACGATCAGCACGGGCTCCGGCCGCACCATCGTGGTGGCAGGCGCATACTGGATCAATTCGATCAGGCGATTGCGCAGGACCACGTTGCCGGGCGTGATCGCGACGTCGCGGCCGACCTCGAACTGATCGGTGCCGACAGGTCGTTTGCCCCCAAGCGCGCGGTCCCAGTCGTCGATGCAGTTCAACGCTCCGCGCAGGAGGTTCGTGCCACCCTCGCGCACGGTGTGTTCGAGGACCTCCGGGTTGGTCTGGATGAAGTTCGCCGGCGAAACCATGTCGAGGAACTGGCGTGCGCCGAAGGCGATCATCTTTTCATGCTGGCGGGTGACGCCGCGAACTCCGGTCGTCGCGTTGTGCCACCACTGCTGCGACAGCAGAAACGACTGATAGATCACATTCCAGGGTGGCTTGCGCCAGGCGTCGTTGACGAAGCGTCGGTCCTGCGGCAGCGGCTCGATGCACGGCTCCGTGCCGTCCATCCGCATGGCGTTGCGCATCGCGTAATTGCCAAGCCGCAGCGTCTTCTTGACCGCCTTCTCCGCGAGTTGCATGCGTTTGCCGGGTGCAAACGCCAGATGCGACGCCCAGTCCCAGTAGGCGGCGACCAGCGCCATCGGTGACAACCCGGTGCTGTAACGTGCCACAGCCGCATTGAGCGAGCGGTCCATGGTTTCCGCGAATGCCGTGGACGCGAACGAATCGCGCAAGAACGACGGATCAAGCGCCGGAGCGGACAATCGCTGCGGCACGCTCATCATTGCAGTCTTGGCGACACCGCGCGCCTTGCGCACGGGCTTCCTCGCCGCTCGTCGTACCACCACGCTCCGGCCCGTTTCGCCATGAGCCTTGGCTCGCATGTCCATCTTCCGCTCCCAGCCGGTTGCGGCTACGCGTCTGCGCAGCTGCGTTGTCCTGCTACTTCCCTGCCTCGGCACCCCGCTCCACGGCCCTAGTCAGCAGATTGAGCATCCGCTGGCTGCCCGTAACATAATCGGACATCGCCTCGCTGGCGTAGCGCGCCTGCATTTCCAGCGCGTCGGTCGGCGTCGTGCAGCGAGTCCATTCGGACAGTGCCGCCAGGTCCTTGCCGGCCCGCGCACTGACGAATTCGGTCGCCTCCGCCTGCATCGACTGCGCTCCCTCGAGCCAAGCCCGAAAGGCCTTTTCAGCGAAATCGAACGGCGGCGCCTGCATGCCCAACATTCCATAAACATCCATTGGATTCGCAACTTGCGCATTGTGTTTCATAGCCCCCTCCGCAGCGAGCGGCGGACCCGCGTTCCACAGCGCGGGTCCGCCTCCGCTCATTTGCTCCACGACCCGTGCGTCGCCATCGCAGTCATCTGCGCATACGGCTCCGGACAGATGATGCCGGCACCCTGCCCTACTTGATTTCGAGTGCCTTGGTTCCGGCACCCAGTTTCTTGGGCAGCATCAATTCGAGGATGCCGTTCTCGTACTTCGCCTCGGCCTTGCTTTCGTCGACGTCGGCCATCACCGTGAAGCTGCGCGCCACCTTTCCCCGGTAGAGCTCGCTGCACAGCAGCGTTTCGTCCTTGCGGGTTTCTTCCTTGCGCTCGAACTCGGCGCTGATCGAAACGGTATTGCCCTCGACGGAAACATGGATCTCTTCCTTCTTCACGCCGGGGATTTCCGCCTTGACGCGATACGCATTCGCATCTTCGGTCACATCCATCTTGATGCTGGGCTCGGTGCGCGGGGTCGCATACCCGAAGCGCGTGCGCGGGAGATCGAACAAGCCCGTCAAATCGAACATCGGGCTGCCGCGTACCATGTCCGCGAACGGTTCATACGTCCTGAGGTTGTTCGTGACTGTCATGATTCCTGCTCCTATCGGATGCCACGGAATCAGCGTTCGGCGATGCGGTTTGGGAACGCCGATCCTGGCGTTGCGCCGCGGCTTCCGCTCTGATTCGCGACCGCACGCCGGGGCGCACGTTGATTTTATGCCGACCCGAAAGCGTGGTGTTGACGGGGGTCAAGCGGGACCGTGATAGGCACGATGTCCGGGATTTCTTTCGCCGTTCGAGCATGCACCGGGGACCGCGGCGCGCTGCACACCGCGTGACACTTGCCCAGAGGTTCCTTAGACTGCACCATGGCTGTCGGATTCGACGCTGGAACTCCCGATCCGCTGCGCTCGGCGTTCGACCAATGGAGCGCCGCCGCGCTGGCAGCGCAGGTATTGTGGGTACGCTCGCTCGGCGCAGCGGCAATCGCAGCTGCGGGACACGCCCGCTTCGACGCGCTGACCCTATTCGCCCGCACCCGCTCGCCCTTTTACCGTGAGGCCTGGAAGCATCTACACGAGGGTCCGCTGCAATTGGCCGAACTGCCGATCGTCACCAAGCAGGCATTGATGGCGGACTTCGACGAATGGTGCACCGATCCCGCCGTCAGCCGGAAGGCCGTCGACGGCTTCTTGGTCGAGCGCACGCATATCGGTGTGCGCTTTCTCGGCCGGTACTTGGTCTGGATGAGTTCCGGCAGCACCGGCGAACCGGGGATCTACGTGCAGGACCGAGGCGCGCTTGCCACCTATGACGCGTTGGTCACAGCCCAGCTCGCGGCACCTGGATTCGCCGGCTGCAACTGGCAGCAGGCTGCTGCGCAGGGAGGACGCGCGGCACTGATCGCGGCGGACACCGATCATTTCGCCAGCATCGCGTCGTGGCGGCGACTCGCCAACGGCAAGCCGTGGCTCGACATGAAGAGCTTCGCCGTGACGCAGCCCTTGCCCGACATCGTGCGCGAACTCAATGCGTATCAGCCCGCGTTCGTGTCGAGCTATCCGACCGTTCTGGCGCTGCTGGCCGAAGAGCAGGAGGCCGGACGACTCGCGATCCGTCCGGCCGCGCTGTGGTCCGGCGGCGAAGGGCTTTCGTCATCGGCGCGCAGCGAAATCGAGCGTGTGTTCGGCTGTCCGCTGCAAAACGAGTACGGCGCATCCGAATGCCTGACCATCGCCCACGCGTGCCGCGAAGGATGGCTGCACGTCGATGTCGACTGGGTGATCCTGGAACCCGTCGACCGTCACTATCGGCCCACGCCTCCCGGCAAACTGTCGCACACGGTGCTGTTGACGAATCTCGCCAATACCGTGCAGCCGATCATCCGCTACGATCTTGGCGACAGTGTGCGGGCAAGGGTCGGGCGATGCGCCTGCGGCAGCCCGCTGCCGGCGATCCAGGTCGAGGGACGCAGCGACGATGTGCTCGAGCTTCGCACGGGAGACGGCACGCTCGAACATCTGGTTCCGCTGGCACTGACCACCGTCGTCGAGGATGCCGCGTGCGTGCACCGCTTCCAGATCGTGCAGTCGGCGCCGGACCGTCTGGGCTTGCGGCTTATGGATGCGGATCGCGTCCGCGCAGGCGCCGCGGCCACAGGTGCATTGCGCGCCTACCTCGACCGGCATGCGCTGTCCAATGTGAACGTGGTCCTCGAACCGGGGGAACCGCAGTCCGAGCGGCGGGGCGGCAAGTTGCGGCAGGTGGTCGCCATGTAGAATGTGCCAGACACCTACCTCATGCGCTCACTCTCCCACCTGTTCGAAAACAACCGCGCGTGGTCCGAGCGCATTCGAAGCGCCTCTCCGGACTTCTTCGCCGGACTTTCACGTCAGCAGAAACCCCGGTACCTGTGGATCGGATGCGCAGACAGCCGCGTGCCTGCCAACGAGATCGTGGGGCTGCTCCCTGGCGAGCTCTTCGTCCATCGCAACATCGCCAACGTCGTCGTCCACAGTGACCTGAACTGTCTCTCCGTGATGCAATTCGCCGTGGACGTGCTGCAGATCGAGCACATCATCGTCTGCGGCCATTACGGTTGCAGCGGCGTTGCCGCCGCGCTGAAGAACCAGCGGGTGGGCCTCGCGGACAACTGGCTGCGCCACGTCCAGGATGTCCACGCAAAGCACATCGGCCAGGTGGCTGCAATTGCCGAAGTGCCGCAGCGCGTCGACCGGCTGTGCGAGCTCAACGTGATCGAGCAGGTCGCCAATGTCTGCCAGACGACCGTCGTGTGCGACGCGTGGGATCGCGGGCAGGCGCTGGCAGTCCACGGCTGGGTGTACGGGTTGCAGGACGGACTGGTGCGCGACCTGCGCACTACCATCACACGCGCGGCGGAAGGTCCCGCTGCCCTGGAGGCCGCGCTGGCTGCCCTTGAAGGACATCGATGAGGCGGTTTTTCTTGCTGTTTCCGGCTCTGTTCGCCGTATCTGCCGCGCTCGCCGCTCCGGCGCTCACCGTCGGCGGCTTGAATGAATTCGATGTCGAATTGCCCATGGAACTTCGGCAACGTGCGGGAAAAGGCGACGTGTCCCCGGTCAAGCGCGCGCTGGTCACGATCGCGGTTCCCGCGAAACTCGACATGGCCCACGATTGGCCGGTGCTGGTCATCAGCGCGCCCTCCGATCCCCAATTCAATTCGAGCCGCCGCCTGCTCCGCGCCTATGCCGAGACAGCGCTGGCGGCAGGATGGATTGTGGTGGCCGCAGATCCCTCCGAACAAGTTTCGGTCGAGCAGGACGATATCCCCTTGCGCCTGGCGCTCACGACGGCAGCGCTCGCTACGCTGGAGCTGCAATGGCCCGGTGCCAGAAAGGCGCCGCTCGCGTTCGGCGGCTTCTCCAGTGGCGCCAAGTATGCGGGCTGGCTTGCGGCTGCCTTTGCGAGCCAGGGCCGCACCGTCATGGGAATCTACCTCGCCGGAATCAACGAGGACACGCTGGTGGCCGCAGCCGAGTATTTCCACGTCCTTGACGCAAGATTCATGAACATTCCGGTCTTCCTGCAATCAGGTGCGCAGGATCAAATCTCCACACCCGCCGATCACCGCGCCGTTCATGCCGAGCTCAAGCGCGCAGGATTCACGCGCGTCCGGATCGAATATTTTCCGGGCTCGCACGACGTCGACCCGACGCCGCTGCGCACGGCACTGGAATGGTTTCAGGTGCTCAAAGCCTATCCGGCTGCACTGCCACCGCCGGCCCGGTAAGCCCGAAACATAATGGCTGCATCTTCACGCGCCGCCCGTACCGCCTGCTGCATTTTCGTCTGCGTGTCCTTTTTCCTCGAACGGTCCCCTGGCGACGCAGAAGCGGCGTGATCAGCGTGCATGGATCCGCGTCCGGCCAGGCGGTGGCCGCGGCCGGCGCGGCCTTCGCCGGACGGTATAATGCAGCTTCCTCCTCGCAAGGTAGCGGAAACGCAATGAGCCATTATCACTGTGTCGTCTGGATCGATCACAAGGAAGCGCACGTCATCCAGTTCAACCCCGACGATGCCGAAGCCAGCATCGTTCATCCGAAGTCGAAGCACGAACACCTGCATTACAAGCATGGCGCGGTCGGCCCGGGCAGGACACCCGAAAATCATTCGTATTACCAGGCGGTCGCGGGCGCGATCAAGGATGCCGGTGAAATCCTGATCGTCGGCCCGTCCAGCGCAAAACTCGAGTTGTTCAAGCACCTCCAGACACATGCGCCGGCGCTTGCTGCGCGCGTCGTGAGCGTTGAAACAGTGGATCACCCCACCGACGGTGAACTCCTGAAATTCGCGCGCCGCCACTTTGTCGCCGACGACCGTATGCGCGCGCAAACCTGATCGCGCTTAACCTGGCTTTTCCTGCACGATGCTGTGCCACCAGATCCGGCAAACCTGGCAGAGGCCCGCGGCGTTGAACTCGGCAACCAGGATTCCATCCAGCGCGAGCCTTGGCAACGCGTCGCCGGTCTTGCGTGCAGGCACGCCCGTTCCGGTGGACCGGGCCCAGATCGCGAAGAGCTCTTCCGAGGCCACTTGGTAGGTCACGTGCCAACGCGCCACGCCGCCTGCGGGCATTCGGGCGAGAACTTGATAGGTGACCTCGATGTCCTCCTGCAGCTTGACCCGCTGCCAGTACGTCGCGATCTCCGCGTGTCCGCGCTGCACGGCGAACGGCGTGTTGTGGTAGGTCCCGTCCTGCGCGAAGAGTTTGCAAAGCAGATGCTCGTCGCGCTGCTCCCAGGCGGTCTTGTAGCCGTGCATGAATTCGTCGATATTCAAGCGGGCACCTTTCTGCCTGACGTCAGGTAACCATCATACCGTTGCCCCACTGGTGAACGGAGCACGCAACGCGGATTCGCGCGCCTTCCCCTTGGGTCCTACTCCTTCGTGCCGACAACCGTGTAGCCGATGGCGCTGCTGAAGAACATGCCCGCGCGGTGACGTTCCTCGAGCGCAGCGACGAAATTCCTGCCCTCCGCGTCCGTGATCTCGCCCGCCGCCGTGGCAGCTGCGAGCCGCTCGTCCACAAAGAACATCTGCATGAATGCGGGGTAACCGAAGTCGAACGACTTGGTCAACTGCGCGATGTCCACGAGGCCGGCGCGCACCAGCATGCCGCGCAGGCGCGTGCCGCTATGCGGATTCACGATCATGCGGGTCATCGCGCGCTGCAGAGCTTCGTAGACGCGCCGATGCGCGGGGTCATCGAGCGCAAGGCCGGCCTGGCCGTGATCCGGGTCGATGACCATGACCCGTCCTCCAGGCCTCGCGACGCGCAGCATCTCGCGCAGTCCGGCCTCGGGTTTGTCGAGATGCTGAAAGACTCGCTCGGCGCGTACGGCGTCGAACACGCCATCCGCGAAGGGCAGCTCGTATACGCTCGCGACTTCTAGTTCCACCGCATGTCCGGTCGCCGCGGCCACCTTTCGCGCGGCCTCGACCATCGCTGCCGAAAGATCGACACCGGCGACCCGGCCCTGCGCGCCCACCCGTGCCGCCAGCTCCGCGCAGACTTCGCCCGCGCCGCATCCGACGTCGAGGACGGCACTCCCGGGCCGCAGGCGCAGCAGGTCATAGCCCTCGCGGCGGAACTCCCCCACGTGCCGTGCCACAAGTCCCAGATAGTCGACCAGGGCGTCCGCTCGCCCGCTTCCGTCGACATCGGCAAATCCTGTCTGCTCCTTCAATGCTCCTCCGCAGGTTCCGTAGATGCCGACCTGCGCTGTCCGCCACGGCAATCGCGGGCCGGGCCGCTCTTCGGCGGGTCGGCCGGAACAGACCGCAAGCTTAGCAGGCTGGCATCCCTGTGTCCGTCGTCGATGTTGCGGGCGACAGCCGCGCAGACGCCCGAGGGCGTTTGCGTCGACGCAGGGTTCCGATACAGTGTCCGCCACTCGGCGCGCATCATGCGCCGCAATCGCCCTTTCGAGGAATTGTTCCTGATGCCAAAGCCGTCATGCAAACGCTGGGCTGCCGCCGTGCTGTTCGCCTGTATTTCGCTGCCCACCATGGCCGCGGATGCCGCCAAGGTACTCCGTATCGCTTTGCCGGATATCACCGGCCTCGATCCCCATCAGATCTCCGATCTGTATTCGGCCCGCGTCGTGAACGTGATCTTCGAAGGCCCGTACCAGTACGACTACCTGGCGTCGCCCGCCAAGGTGATTCCAAACACGGCCGCGGCGATGCCCGAAATCACCGACGCCGGAAAGACATGGACGATCCGCCTGCAAAAGGGTATCCGGTTTGCCGATGACCCAGTGTTCAAGGGCGTCGCGCGCGAGTTGCAGGCGGCCGACTACGTCTATTCGATCAAGCGCTCGATCGACCCCAACCTGCGCAACGGCGGCGATCCCGCCTTCACGACGCTCATCGTTGGCGCGCGCGCCATTGTCGATGCCGCGAAGAAGTCGGGCAAGTTCGACTATGACGCACCGATCGAAGGCCTGCGCGCCATCGACGCCCACACGCTGCAGCTACGGCTGACCGACGTCGATTACACGGTCCTCGATCGCCTGGCCGGCCGCAACAGCTTTGCGGTCGCGCGCGAAGTCGTCGAAGCGGCAGGCAGCGAAATCATGATGAAGCCGGTCGGTACCGGCCCATTCCGCCTCGCCGATTGGCGCCGGGGCTCGCGCATAGTGCTGGACGCGAATCCGCGGTACCGGTCGCTGGCCTTCCCCGAGAGCGACGACCCGAAGTTGAAGGCGCTCGTGCAGGCGATGAAGGGGCGCCGGCTGCCGGCGCTGTCCAGGATCGAGATTTCGATCATCCAGGAGCAGGTGCCGGAACTGCTCGCTTTCGACCAGGGCGATCTCGACTACGTCGCGCTTGGCGGCAACATCCTGTCGCGCGTGGTCGCAAACGGCAAGCTGAAGCCGGAGTACGCGCAGCGCGGCATCGTTCACTTCCGTTTTCCCGTTCCTGCGCTGATTTACACCTACTTCAATCAGGACGATCCCGTTGTCGGTGGCAACACGCCGGAACGCATCGCGCTGCGCCGCGCCATTGCATTGGGCTTCGACACCGACGACTTCATCAAGGTGTTCTACGGCGGCCAGGCCACGCCCGCCAACCAGATCCTGCCGCCCGGCGTGTTCGGCCACGACGCGTCGCTGGCGCAGAAGGCAATTTACGACCCGGCGGCCGCCCGCGCGCTGCTAGACCGCTTCGGCTACAAGGATCGCGATGGCGACGGCATGCGCGAAGCGCCCGACGGCAAGCCGCTCATCCTCGTGCAGAGTTCATCGCCGGACAGCCAAAGCCGCGAGGCCGATGCGTTGTGGATCAAGAGCATGTCGGCGATCGGGCTCAGGATGGCGGTCAACACCAAGCCGTTCAGCGAACTGTTGAAGCAAAGTCAGGCCGGCCAGCTGATGATGTTCAACCTGGGCTTCCGCGCGGGCGATCCTTCAGGCTATGACACGCTGGCAACACTATGGGGAAAATCGCCGGACAGCACCAATCCGGCGCGTTTTCGCAACGTGGACTATGACCGGGCCTATGAACGGTTCCTGCGCACGCCGGACATCAAGGAGCGCACCGCGCTGGCCCGGAAAATGTCCGACATCGTCAACGCATTCGTGCCGTTGACGATGCAGGTCTACCCGATAGGCAACACCTTCACGCAGCCTTGGCTGCTCGGCTATTACCCGTCGCAGTTCGGGTTCACTTGGAAGTACATGGATATCGACGTCGCCAGGAAGCCGAAATAATGAGGCGATGCGATGCCTACTTCGTCCTCCTGGCGTAGAGAAGCGGAAACTCTGCGCGCCGGACGAAGCCCAGCCCCCGGTACATGGCGATGCCGCGCTCGTTGGCGCTTTCGACATGCAGAAACGGGGTTTGACCGGTGCGCAGCATCCGGTTGATCACCGTTCCCATCAACGCGCGCGCCAAACCGCGCCCCTGCGCTTCCGGATGCGTGCAGACGGCGCTGACTTCGCGGTGATCGCCGATCCACATCCGTTCGCCGGCCATGGCCACCAACCGTCCGTGCTGACGAACGCCCACATATGTGCCCAGTTCTATCGTGCGATCGCGAAATGGTCCCGGATGAGTCAGTTCCACCAAGGCCAGCATTTCGCCGACATGGGCAGCAGAAAGGACTGCAACCTCGACGCCACCTTCGGGCAGCGGCGCCGTCTCGCGGCGGATCATTTGCACCAGGCGGATCCGGTGCACCGTCTCCCAGTTCGCCGGCCATTCGGGCACATGCGCGCCGGCCACGGCGACGGCATCGCCGATGCCAACCAACGCCTGCAGTGCATCGAGGTTGTCCGGAGCGGCAGCGGGCAGTCCGCTCAACGGCGAGTACTCGAGTGGATAGCGCAATGCGCGAACGTCACCCTGCGCAAGGTGCGCGTGCCGCGTGGTCAGACACGACCAAACGGGATTGTCGAGGGCACTCTCGTCAGTGAGTGCACGCATGGCTATCCTCGCGTACGACCGGCGGGTCGCCGCCCGGCCTTGCCCGCAGCACCCCGCGGAGCCTTGGGACGGGCGTCCTCTGCGTCGGCCCGCCGCTCGGCCTCGATCTCGTCATGCAGCCATTGCCGGAATAGTGAGAGCTTGGCCGTCTTTGCGGTGCGCGGGGGGTAGACGAGCCAGAACTTGCGCGGCGCCGGCGCCACGATGTCGAACGGCCGTACCAGAATCCCGTTGCGCACGTCATGGGCCAGCAGCGAACTGCGGGCAAGCGCCACGCCATGACCTTCGATCGCGGCCTGCAGGCCGTGCGACAAATCGCTGAAGATTGGCCCGCGCATGGGCTCCGGCCAATCCAGTCCCGCCGCGTCAAACCACGGTTTCCACGGCTCGTCGTCGGATCGCAGTAGCGTGTATCGGGCGAGATCTTCCGGACGGGACGGAACATGCCCGTTCGCGATCTTCGGGCTGCACACCGGAAAAAACCAGTCGTCCATGAGATGCTCGGCCGCGACGCCCGGCCAGTCGCCAAGGCCGTAGCGAATTGCAACGTCGGAGTCATCGCGCTGGAAGTCGATGTTGGCCATGTTGGAACGCACATCGAGATCGACATCCGGATGAGCCGCGAGAAAATCACGGATACGTGGCAGGAGCCAGCGGGCGGCGAAGGAAGGCACGACGCTCACCTTCAGCAATCGCGGGTTGATACGCGCCGTGATTTCGTGCACGGCGGTCGTGAGTTCCGCGAACGCAGCGCGGACGCGGCTGGCGAAGCGCTCCCCGTCATCGGTCAGCCGAATCCCTCGGCCGTTTCGTTCCACAAGGCGCACGCCCAGGTCCGATTCCAGCGACTTGATCTGGTGGCTGATCGCCCCGTGCGTCACATTGAGGGACTCGGCGGCACGCGTCAGGCTGCGCTCCCGCGCCGCCGCTTCGAATGCGCGCAGTGCCTGCATCGGGGGAAGTCGCACGGCCATGTTCCGACTCCTGATATGTCAATATTGCTCACATATTATCGGAAAACAAATCGATTGTCCCTTTGCGGATCGAGTCCTACATTTCCTTCTGTCACCCAACCGAAGGAGCAAACGTCATGTCAGCCGAAATGATAATTGAATTTCCGAATCTCCGGCCGCTCATGCGCCTTGCCAAGGGTATCGCCATTGGCTTGGCCGGCGCTGTGGGAATAGCGCTGATCTTCATCGCCGACAATCGGATCGGCCATGCGGTGGCCGAGTCGCCGGCTGCAACGCACCTGGTCGGCGAATTCACCGGGACCTATGTAAATGGCGCACCGCTATATCGTTTGCCCCCGATACAGGTCACCGCCCGTCGCGAAACGAACTAGAGAGCCTCCGCATGAATTGCCAGGATTGGCGGAGAAACGCGGGACTATCCCGCCGGATTGGGATACCTGATCTGGACCGCGGCAATTTCGGCCAGTGTCTCCGCATCGAGTTGCACTTGTGCCGCGGCAATGTCCTCTTCGAGCTGGGCCATCGTCGTGGCACCGACAATCGCCGCGCCCAGAAACCACCGGCTCCTCACGTAGCCCAGCGCCAGTTGGACGAGCGTCAGGCCGCGCCGCTTGGCGAGCGCCGCATAGGCGTCGACAGCCGCGTGCACGATGGGCTTGCGAAAACGCAGGCCCGTGCCGTCGAACAGCGTCAGGCGCGCATTCGGCGGTTGTGCCCCGCCCATGTACTTGCCGGAGAGCATTCCTGCAGCGAGCGGACTGTAGGCAAGCAGCGACATCTGTTCGCGGAACAGCACTTCAGCCAGATCGTTGTCGACGTTCCGCGAGACCAAGCTGTAGCTGTTCTGGATCGTGACCGGGCCGGGAACGCCCAATTCCCTTGCGGCCCGCCGAAATTCGCACACGCCCCAGGCCGTCTCGTTCGAGAGACCGTAGTGGCGGATCTTGCCCGCTTGGATCAAGGCGGCCATGCCCTCGACCTGCTCGCGGATCGGAGGCCCCTTCGTTTCCTTCGCGGGGTCGAATTCGGTCGCGCCGAACATCGGAACGTTCCGTTGCGGCCAATGGAACTGAAATATGTCGATGTGGTCGATCCGCAGCCGTGCAAGACTCGTGTCGACCGCCTCGGCAATGACATCGCGCGTCAGATCGGTTCGGCCACCGCGTATCCATTCGCGGCGGCCCGGCCCGGCGACCTTGGTTGCGATGACGAGATTGCCACGTGGGCGGCGCGCGAGCCACGTTCCCAGAATCGTCTCGGTGCGTCCCTGCGTGGCCCGATTGGGTGGCACCGGATACATCTCAGCCGTATCGATGAAGTTGATGCCCTGCGCCACTGCATAGTCGAGCTGCGCGTGGCCGTCGGCTGCGCTGTTCTGCTCGCCCCAGGTCATCGTGCCCAGGCACACCTCGGAAACATTCAGCTGGGTACCGGGGAGCATTCGGAATTTCATCTGCGGCTTTCGCGGGTCAACGCTTCTGTCAGGCACATTAAGGTCGGAAGCGAACATGCTGTCCGCCGTTCCGTGCTCACTATCTTCCCCACTGTAGCGCAAGCGGCATCAGTTCACCCGCCAGCTCGAGCAGCCCCGCGCGCGCTGCCGGGTGCAGTGCTTCCAGTGGATGGCGCACCGCGTCGCTCTTGATGACGCCGCCTGCGGCCATCACCGTCTTCGTTGCACGCAATCCGCATTGCCGGTTTTCGAAATTGATCAGCGGAAGGATGCGCGCATAGGCGGCGGCGGCCTCGCGGCGCCTGCCCGCGCGATGGTGTTCCAGCACCGGCTTGATGAGGTCGGGCAGTAAAGCACTCGGCATCGTTCCCGTCGCGCCTGCGTCCAGGTCGGCCATCAATGTGATCGACTCCTCGCCGTCGAAAGGACCCGCGATGGCGTCCCCGCCCGCTTCGACAAGTCCGCGCAGCTTGGATGCGGCGCCCGGCACCTCGATCTTGAAATACCGTACCGACGGGACTTCGCGCGCAAGCCGGACCAGAAAGGGCACCGACAGGCTGACGCCGCTCAGCGGCGCATCCTGGACCATGATCGGAACGGGGGTGGCTTCGGCAACGCGCGCAAAGTGCTGCAGGATTCCATTTTCGTCCGCGCGGAGGCCGGCGCCATGATAGGGCGGCATCAGCATCAGCATGGCGGCACCGCCTGATGCTGCCTTCCGCGCGCGGTCGGCCGCTATCCGCGTGCTGAAGTGGCTGCACGTCACGATGACGGGAACACGACCGCCGACATGGGACAGGCAAAGGTCGACCAGCGTGCTGCGCTCGTCGTCGGAGAGCAGGAATTGCTCCGAATAATTGGCCAGGACACAGATTCCGTCGACGCCCTGGTCGATCATGCAATCCAGGACGCGCCGCTGCCCGTCGAGGTCGAGATCACCCGTCGCGGTAAAGGGCGTCGGGGCGATCGGGTAGATGCCGGTGTAAGGTTGGCCCATGCCTTTACTCTCCTGCAATATCCTGAAGGTGACGGCGGCACCCGGAACGCGCGGTCAGGCATCAATCGACGAGTGCAGCGCGATGCGGTTGCCCTCGCTGTCCAGAACGACCGCCCGGAATCCGTGGGGGCCGATGCCGCGGATCGGCTCCACCACCGTTCCACCCTGCCGGCGCGTTTGTTCGACGGCATCGCGTAGGCGTCCCTCGGCATTCATGTAAACCAGGATTCCTGCATTGGCGCTGATCTCCTTCGCATTCGGGACGAGACAACCACCGTTGCCGCCCTGATGATCAAGGACGCAGAATGAGAAGTCGTCGAATTGCTCCTTCTGGACCTTGATGTCGAGCACTGCGCGGTAAAACGCCGCCGCGCGGTCCAAGTCTGCAACCGGGATGTCGAACCACACGGCACGGTTATGCAGTGCATTGAAGTCGCTCATGGTGCCTCCGCCAAAGAGTCTGGATTATAGGATCGGAATCGACGGCCGCCCTGCCTTTTGCTGGATCGGGTCTTCCGTCGCCCTGGCCCGCGCCGACGTCCGGCGCCGGAATATTCACGCCCGCCCCGCCCCGTGCTACCGTTCCGCCATTGTCGCCGGATCGGCAGATGTCGCGGGTGAAACGGACATGAAAAGAGTTTCGCTCTACAGCAGTTCGGACCGGACGCGAAAAGCCCGGGAACCGGGTGTGGCTGCGCCGGCCGATCTGGCTGACGAACCCCACAGTGCCACCTCGGCGGGCGAACTGTCTTTGCATCGTGCCCGATGGAGGCGATTCTGCTCGCGCCACGAGCGACTCATGCTCCTGGCAGCCGGCGCGCTCCTCGCGCTGGCGATCGTCCTGGGACACGCCGCCCTCACCCGTCCTCCGCGCCCGGTCACGCAGGAAGACATCGACGCGGCGGTCCTGCACACGCTCGAAACGGTGCAGCTGCCATCCCATGCGGCGAAGGCTTTCGAGGCCGTCCGCCGCTCCGTCGTTCGTGTCCATGGCACCGGGTATGCGAAGGAAGAGGAAGGGCGCGCCATGGAGGGCGTTGGCAGCGGCGTCGTAATCGTCGATTCCGGGATCATTCTGACCAACCTGCATGTCGTCGCGGGTGCCGACCGCATCCAGGTGGAATTCGCCGATGGTTTCGAGACCGACGCTACCGTCGTCGGCGTGCGGCCGGAACACGACCTGGCGGTGCTCAAGGCAAACAGGATTCCGGATGATCTGCCCGCTGCGACACTTCGCTCGACGTCCGATCTGGCAGTCGGCGATGAAGTCATCGCGGTCGGATATCCATTCGGCATTGGACCTTCGGTGTCGGCGGGTGTGGTGTCGGGTCTGCGGCGCGAATATCATTCACGCAACGGACGATCACTGACCAACCTCATCCAGTTCGACGCAGCGGTCAATCCCGGCAATTCGGGTGGCCCGCTGGTGACCGCAGATGGCGAAGTCGTGGGCATCGTCACCGCCATTCTCAATCCTACCGAGCAGCATGTATTCATTGGGATAGGTTTCGCCGTTCCGATCGAGAATGCGGCGGCGGCCTACGGCCTGTCGCCTTTCTGATGCCGGAAGACCGGAGGTAACCAGGGTATGAACGACTCGCCAACCGGCCGCAGCGACGTGGCGCCGCTGATGGAGCGGATACTCTACGAAGTGAAACGGGTTGTGGTCGGCCAGGACCATTTTCTCGAGCGCGTCATGGTGGCGATACTGGCACAAGGCCACCTGCTCGTCGAAGGAGTGCCGGGTCTGGCCAAGACGCTGACGGTCAAGACGCTCGCGCGCACCATCCACGGCACATTCAAACGCATCCAGTTCACGCCGGATCTCGTGCCGGCAGACCTGGTCGGAACCCGCATCTACAACCAGAAGACCGGCGAATTCAACACGTCGCTCGGCCCGGTGTTCACCAACCTGCTCCTTGCCGATGAAATCAACCGCGCACCCGCCAAGGTGCAAAGCGCGTTGCTCGAAGTCATGCAGGAATGCCAGGTCACGATCGCCGGGCAAACGCATCGCGTTCCCGAGCCCTTCCTGGTCATGGCGACGCAGAATCCGATCGAGACCGAGGGCACGTATCCGCTGCCGGAGGCACAGGTGGACCGGTTCATGATGAAGGTACTGGTGGGCTACCCCAGCGAGGACGAGGAGTTCGTGATCGTCGAGCGTGTGACCGGCGCGGCGCAGGAAGTAGCCGCCGTCGCCACCACCGACGAACTCGCCGCGTTGCAGCGCGAATGCCGTACGGGCTACGTGGATCCGTCATTGATGCGCTATGCGGTGCGCCTTGCCAATGCCACACGCAATCCCGAGCGCTTCGGCCTCCCCGACATCGCGCGCTACGTGACCTACGGTGCAAGTCCGCGCGCTTCCATCCATCTCATCGAGGCCGCGCGCGCACTCGCATTCCTGCGTGGACGCGCGTTTGCATTGCCCGAGGACGTATCGGACCTGGCACCCGACGTTCTGCGCCACCGGCTGTCGCTATCGTACGAAGCGCTGGCCGATTCGATTTCCGCCGACGCATTGATCCTGCGCATTCTGCAACACGTCCCGCGCCCCGAAAAACCACTCGAAAGCCATGTCCGGATCGACGCCTGAGGCCGTCCTGCGGCGGCTGGAATGGACTGTGATGCGCCGGCTGGACGGCGTGTTGCACGGCGACTACCGCACGCTGTTTCGCGGACAGGGGCTCGACCTCGCGGATTTGCGCGAATATGTCTACCACGACGACGTGAGGCACATCGACTGGAACGTCACCGCGCGTCTGCAGACACCCTATGTCCGCGAGTTCAACGAGGAACGCGAAGTTGCCGCATGGTTCCTGCTGGATCTGAGCGCCTCCGTGGACTTCGGCTCAAGGCAGTTGCGAAAACTGGCGGTCGCAACCGAGTTCGTCGCCGTGCTCGCCCGGATTCTCACGCGGCACGGCAACCGGGTCGGCGCACTTTTCTATGGCAGCCGCGTGGACGCCGTGATCCCGGCGCGCAGCGGTCGTCGTCAGGTCCTGCACATCCTGCACCGCATGCAGACGCGCACCGCGCCCATGGACAACAACGTGACGAATCTGCGCGATCTCCTCGAATTCGCGGGTCGAATGGCGCCGCGGCGCTCGCTCCTGTTCGTGGTCTCCGATTTCATCAGTCTGCCTGGATGGCCGGAGGCGCTCGCCCGCCTGGCGGAGCGCCATGACGTGGTCGCCGTTCGCCTGTACGACCCGATGGAGATGGACCTGCCCGACCTCGGATTGCTGGTCATCCAGGATGCCGAATCGGGTGAGCAGCTTTTCGTAGACACGCATGACGTCGGTTTCCGGAAGCGTTTTGCCGCGGCAGCGCACAGACGCGAGGCGGAGTTGCGCGCGGCCTTTCGCTCGGCGAACGTGGATGCGCTCGAGCTTGCCACCGACGACGATCTGGTCGATGCGATCCTGCGCTTTTCCGACCTGCGCAAGCGGCGCAGTCGAATGGCGGCGGGTGGCAGCCTGCCCGGTCACCTCGGCGCAGCCTGATGTCGTTCGCCTGGCCCGAAATGCTCTGGTTGCTGGTGCTCGTGCCGGTGCTGGCCGGCGCCTACGTCCTGTTGCTGCGACGGAAGAAAAAGACCGCCTTGCGCTTTGCGAGCCTGAGCCTCATCCGTGAATCCCTTGGCGCCGGCCAGCGCTTCAGACGGCACGTGCCGCCGATGCTGTTCCTGTTGGCACTCACGCTGATGCTCATGGCGATTGCACGACCGACGGCGGTCGTCACCCTGCCGTCGCAGCACGAAACAGTGATCCTCGCGATGGATGTCTCAGGCAGCATGCGGGCCACGGATGTCAAGCCCAGCCGCATCGCCGCGGCGCAGGAGGCGGCGCGCGCCTTTGTCGCCGAACAGCCGAAGACCACCCGGATCGGCGTCGTGTCGTTCGCCGCAACCGCTTCGGTGGTGCAATCGCCGACGCACAGCCGCGAAGACATCCTGGCTGCAATCGAGCGCTTCAACCTGCAGCGCGGAACGGCCGTGGGCAGCGGCATCCTCGTCTCGCTAAAGATGATTTTTCCGGACGTAGAATTCGATCTGCGCGCATCCAATCCGCGGGGAAGCACCCAGCGCAGTGCGGCGCTCGACACGTCAAAGGTGCCGGACAAGCCCGCGCCAAAACCGGTTCCACCCGGCTCCTATACCGGCGCAGCGATCATCCTGCTCACCGACGGACAGACCACCACCGGGCCTGATCCGATAGAGTCCGCTCGCATGGCCGCCGACCGCGGTGTACGTGTCTATACGGTCGGCATTGGTACGTCCGGAGGCGAAATCATCGGCGCGGAAGGCTGGTCGATGCGCGTGCGGCTCGACGAGGAATCGCTCAAGACCATCGCCAACCTGACTCGCGCGGAATATTTTTACGCGGGCACGGCTGCCGACCTGCAGAAGATCTACCAGAACCTCAACACGCGGATCTTCTTCGAGCAGAAGGAGACCGAAATCACGGCGCTGTTCGCCGCAGCAGCGGCGGTGCTGGCGTTGCTTTCGGCGTTGCTTTCCATGCTGTGGTTCAACCGGATCATGTAGCGATCCGGGCGAGACTCCCGCTATTCCAGCATGTCTTCACGCTGCGAGAGATTGGTGCGCAGTTCGTACAAGTCGTCGTCGAGGGCGTCTCTTGCTGAGACCATGCCAAGCGGCCGGCCGTCTTCGACGACGGGCAGATGCCGGAATCGCCCGACATGCATGATGCGCAGCGCATGCAGGAACGGCTTGTCGGGGTGAATGGTCTGCGGCTGCGGCGTCATGACCTGGGACAACCGCGTTGCACCGGGATCGCGGCCTTCCGCGAGCACGCGAAAGAGCGCATCGCGCTCCGTGAAGATTCCGCACAGCTGCGGCCCGTCCATGACCAGTAGCGCCCCGACGTTGTGCTCTTTCATCGTGCGCGCCGCTTCGATGACGGTGACCGTTTTCGCCACGGTAACCGGAGCCCGCCCCTCGACCACCGAGCGCAGGGAACGAATGGACATGATGACCTCTGGGTGACGACCGCAATACGGGTATTGGGCACCCTTGCCGGAACGAAAGTCAAGAGCCCGACGCCGGCTGCGCAGCGCCCGATTGACGTCCCGCGCATGACTCGCGTACCGTTGGCGACCGATTGCAACGGACTCTACGGCAATCCCGGCGCCGCTGGCGTCGCGCAGCGTGCATTCCAACCCATGCCACAAGGGGCGTTACACCATGCCGATCAGCGGTCATTCTTTTGCCATGGCGGCGGCCTTCGCGCTCGTCGCTGCAGCCACCGCGTGGCATGACCCCGCGCATGCTGCAAAGATCACGGAGTGCACGAAGGTTGGAATCTGCTATTGCGTGAACGAGGATCTCAAGCCGACGATTGAGGCCAAGGTCGATCGCTTCCGGCAGATGCTCGCGGAACAGCGCAAGTCCGGGAAGGCCGTCGGATATCTGAGCGTGCCACTCACTTCGGCCGGCGGCGGCAACTTCAACGTCAACATGGACGTGGCGGAAGCCACCAAGGCAGCGGTCGAGAAGCGCCTTGGGGCCGAGTTCGTGTTTGTGCTGAATCCAACCACGCTGGAAGCCGACCTGCCCAAGGGTGCCGGTGCCGACTACATGCTGATGTGGGCGAGCCTGCTCGAAGGCCCGGACGGGCTGGGCGATTTCGATTTCGCGTATTTCGCGGGGCCGCAGGAATTCGCCCGCTATTTCGGGTTCGACGGCAACAACGACATGGCGAAGCTCGATGCGTACTTCGACAAGCGCGTCAAATCCGATCCGGACTTCGACAAGGCCGTACAGAATGGGTTGACCAAGGCCGCGTTTCGCAAGTATTACGGATTGCGGGCATCGGCAACGGTGAGTCGCGGCGCGCACGACGAGTGGAACATCATCCGCGCCGTCAACGAAAGGCGCCGCGCGGACAGCAAGCTGGGCACCGGCAACCAGATCACGATCTTCTTCGACGGGCTGGGAGTCGCGCCACCCCAGGGAGAATCCGGCGTGTCGGAAGGTTACGTCGGAAAATGTGCGCTCTAAAAGAACACTTCAGGGAGAGACAATGACCATCACCCCACATTGGCTGCGGCGCGGGTCGCGTGTACTTGCAGTCCTGACGTTTGCAGCCGCGTCCTTCGTCGGCGCAATCCCGGCCAGGGCTGCGGAAACGGTGAACGTCTATTCGATCTGGCCCGAGAACTGGGCGCGTCCGATGTTCGAGGAGTTCGAGAAGGCCACCGGCGTCAAGGTCAACTTCGTGCGCTTCTCCTCTGGCGAGGCGCTCGCCCGCGTCATCGCGGAGAAGAACAACCCCCGTGTGGACGTGCTGTTCGGCGGTCCCGTCGAGACGTTTGCCGCCGGCATCAACGAAGGCCTTTTCGAGTCATACAAGCCACCATCCTTTGCCGTGCTGCCCGCGCGCTTCAAGCAGGCGGATGGGCAATGGGTCGCCATCGCCGACGATCCGCTCGTGTTCATGACCAACGAAAAATTCCTCAAGGAGAACGGCCTCAAGGCGCCGGCTTCCTGGAACGACCTGCTGGCGCCGCCCTACAGGAACATGCTGCAGATGGCCGACGCGCGCACTTCAGGAACTGCGGTAACGCGCATTTTTTCCATCCTCGAGGTCAACGGCCGTGACGAGACCAAAGCCTTCGACTACATGAAGAAATTGCGGCCGAACGTGCAGCTGTACACGAAGAGCGGTGGCGGAGGCACGCTGCCGGTCGGCCTTGGCCAGGCGGGTGGCGGCATCTTCTTCATCGTCGACGCGCTGGACACCAAGGCCAAGGGCTACGACGTTTCGCTCAGTTTCCCCAAGGAAGGCATCGGCACTGCCGCCGAGGGCATAGCCCTCATCAAGGGCGCGAAGAATCCGGAACTCGGAAAGAAATTGATCGACTGGGCGAGTTCGCCGGCAATGCAGAATCAGTTCGCCAAGTACAAGGTCAACTTCGTCCCGGCACACCCCGACGTGAAGATCGAACCGAGCCTGGCCGAAGTATTGAAGGGCGCGAAGATCTTTCCCATCGATGCGGAATACGCAGGCGCCAACCGCAAGCGCATCGTCGACCGGTGGGTCGCGGAAGTGCTGAATCCCTAGGCATTGCGGGTGGCCAACGTGTCCGGCCGCGCCATGTCGGCCGCATTGCCCGGCGTCAGGGATCCGGCCCTGCTGATCGCGGTGTTGGCGTTGTGGGCGCTGCTGGCCCTGTTCGTCGTCTATCCATTGACGATGCTGTTCGCGCGGATCCTCACCGACCACGGCGCGTTCACGACCACCGGCATCGTGGCGGTATTGACGGACAAGCACCAGATCCGCGCATTCTGGAACAGCCTGCTGCTGGCCCTTCTGGTCGGCAGCTGGGGTACTGCGCTGGGTTTCCTGTTCGCGTTCACCGCCACGAGAGCCCGCCTGCCGCGCACGCTGCTCTGGGCCATCGACGCCGCAGTGCTGCTGCCGCTGGTCTCGCCACCGTTCACGACCGCGATCGCGATGATCTTTTCCTTCGGTCCGCGCGGCCTCGTCACCTATCACGTGCTCGGACTCAAGGGCGTCACTGTCTATGGACTGGCCAGCACCCTGGCCTCCGAGGTCCTGACGTACTTTCCCATCGCATACCTGACGCTGCGGCCACTCCTCACGGCCATTGATTCCAACATCGAGGGCATGGCATCGAGCCTGGGCGCATCGCGCTGGCGCGTCTTCCGCACCGTGACGCTGCCGCTGTGCATTCCCGGGCTCGCCAACGCGTTCCTGCTGCTGTTCGCCGCATCGCTTGCCGATTTCGCCACGCCGCTGATCCTGGCCGGCAACCAGTTCCCGGTCCTGCCGACGCAGGCCTACCTGCAGATCACCGGCCTGTTCGACCTGCGCGGTGGTGCCGCGCTGTCCTTCGTGCTGCTCGTTCCGGCATTGGCCGTATTTCTGCTGCAGAGGTATTGGGTAAGCCGGCGCTTCTATGTCACGATCACCGGAAAGGGCGCCGGACAGGCGCCGTTCGACAGCATGGCGCCGGCCATTCGCACTGCCTTGCTCGCCGCCTGCGCCTGCGTCGCACTGGTCATCGTGTATTTCTACGCGCTGCTTCTCTACGCGTCCATGGTCGTCGCCCTGGGCGCCAATCACGCATTCACGCTGCAGCACTACCGCGTGATTTTCACCGACGGGCTGAAGGCGATTCTCGACACGCTGATCATCGCCGCCTTCGCAATGCCGCTGGGCGGCTTCTACGGCGTGCTGTTGGGTTACCTCGTCACCAAGAAAGCGTTCATCGGTCGCCGCACGATGGAACTGGTCTCGATGATCAACTATGCATTACCGGGGACGATCGTCGGCATCGCCTACCTGATTGCGTTCAACGATCCGCCCATCGAGCTGAGCGGCACGGCGCTGATCATCATCGCCTGCTACGTTTTCCGCTACGGCCCCACGGGCATCCGAGCGACCGTGGCTCAGCTGCAACAGATCGACAAGAGTCTGGAAGAGGCTTCGCAGGGGCTGGGCGCGGGCAGCAGCACGACATTTCGCCGCATCACGCTGCCGCTCATCCTGCCCGCCTTCTTTGCCGGACTGGGCGTCGTGTTCATCCGCTCGATGACGGCAATCAGCGCGACGATCTTTCTCGTGTCGATCAGCTGGTCGCTCATCACGGTGAAGATCCTCGAAAACATCACCGAGCTATCGCTGGGTCCCGCCGCGGCCTTTTCGGTCCTGGTGGTCGTGATCGTCTTTGTCGTCATCGCCCTAGTCGGCCGCGTGCTGCGCCTGTTCCACGCGCCCGGCGCGGTGCCGGTGACGAGTCTGCTCGGTGGCTGAAGCGATGGCCGCGGAGACCATCGGCGTCCGCATCGACGGCGTATCGAAGCGCTTTTCGCATCGCGTGAAGGGGGAGATCTACGCGGCGCGGGACGTGCACCTCGACGTGCACGCTGGCGAATTCCTGACGCTGCTGGGACCTTCCGGCTGCGGCAAGACAACCACGCTGCGCATGGTCGCCGGCTTCGAGACGCCGGATGCCGGTCGCATTCGCTTCGGCGCGCAGGACGTCACCGAGTTGCCGGCGAACCAGCGCAACATCGGTTTCGTGTTCCAGAATTATGCGCTGTTCCCGCACTTGTCCGTGTTCGAGAACGTCGCCTACGGACTGCGCGTGCGCGGGGAGACGGACGACATCGTTCGCAGGAACGTGGGCGATGTCCTCGCACTGGTGGGTCTGGCGGGTTACGAGCATCAGTTTTCGGGTCAGCTCTCGGGCGGCGAGCAGCAGCGTGTGGCACTCGCCCGCGCGATCGTAATCCGTCCCCGGGTTCTGCTTTTCGACGAACCGCTGTCGAATCTGGATGCCAAGCTGCGGGTCCAGATGCGCCAGGAGATCCGGGACCTGCAGCGCCGGCTCGCCATCACAACAATCTATGTCACGCACGACCAGGAAGAGGCGATGGCTGTCTCCGACCGGATCGCCGTGATGAACCTGGGCACCATCGTCCAGGAGGGTACCGCGGAGGACCTGTATCACCGGCCCGCATCCGAGTTCGTGGCCCGGTTCGTCGGCCGCGTCAATCTCGTGGCCGGGCGGGTTGAATCTGTCGCAGCGGACCGCCTGCAGATCGCCGCACTCGGAACAGTGATCGACGTGTATTGGCCAGCAAGGGGTTTTGCCGTGGGCAACGCAGTGCAACTGGTCGTGCGTCCCGAAGCCATCGAATTGTCCGGCGTGATGAGCGGACGACCCGTGGCGACGATCGAGGCGCGAATGTTTCTCGGGGAAAAGGTCGAGTATTTGCTACGCTGCGGCAGTGAGCAACTGCAGACCGTCCGCTACAATGCCGGTCCCGGCGAGATCCTCGGCGATGGCGCGACGGTTTCGTTGCGCTTTGCGGAGGACGCGTTGACCGTACTTCCGCCGGGTAAAGCATGAACATCCGCGCGCGCCGTGTGATCGTCATCGGCGTGTTCGTGGCGACGTTGCTGCCGTCCGCGCTCGCCGCGGAGGCGACGCGCGAACTGCACGGCAGCGCCGATGCGTTTGCCGTGCCGGGCGTGGCGCTCGCATGGGGCGTGCAACGCGGTGCGACGGAGGAGGCGACGCTGGTCGTGGTCCGCGTGGTCACCGATCCTGACGTATACGCCGATATTGCCGTCACCGGCATCGATCCATTTACCCAGCGCCGGCAGCAGAGGCTCGCAACAACGCCTTCCGCCGGTGGCGTGGAGCTGCGGACGCCGCGCGCGCATTTTGCCGAGTTTCCTCGCACCGAATTCTTGTTCTACGCGCCCGGGCCAATGCCGAAATCCCGAACCGCATCGCTGCTCGTCTTCTACGTCGGCGTGCCGGATAGCACGCCCGAATTCGTCGACGCAGCAAAGCTCGACGCCTATCTCAGCGCGCGCATTGCGCAATTGCGCGGGGGCAAGCTACCGTGACACGCACTGAATTCGCCCGACTGCTCGACCACTCGGTGCTCAAACCCGAGGCGACCGAGGCCGACCTCCTTGCGGGCGCGGAGGTCGTCGCTGCCTGGAACATCGGCTTCTACTGCGTGCAGCCGAGCTGGATCAAGCTCGCCTGCGCTGCCCTTGCGGACACTGATGCCACAGTGGTAACGGTCATCGGCTTCCCACATGGCTGCGACGCAATGGAAGTGAAGGTGCGGGCTGCGGCCATCGCGGTCGCCGAAGGCGCCGGGGAAGTCGACATGGTGCAGAACTTCGGTCTGCTCAGGAGCGGCCGCGCGAACCTCGTTGCAGCGGAGATCGAAGCGGTGGTCCGCGCAATCCCGGGAATCCCGGTCAAGGTCATCCTGGAAACAGCGACGCTTACGTTCAGCGAGAAGAAGCTTGCATCGCGAATCGCCTGCGATGCCGGCGCTGCATTCCTCAAGACGTCCACGGGATTCCACCCCGGCGGCGGTGCAACGATTGCCGATGTTGCCCTGCTGCGCGAAGTCGCCGGGCAGCGCGTCGGCGTCAAAGCGTCGGGCGGGATTCGAACGCTTGCCGACGCGCAGGCAATGCTCGATGCCGGCGCCAATCGCGTCGGAACGTCGGCCAGTGCGTCGATCCTCGCGGCAATCGACCCCACCGACCAAGGTCGCGCCAGCGCCACCCCCCGGGAACGAAAATCGAAGCCTGGTTGAATTTGCGCCGCGGCGAGCCTAGGATAGGCGGCATCCATCAGGAGGCAATCATGAGAGCAGGACTGTTTGGTCTGATTTTCGTCGGTGCGTCGTGCATTGCCGCTGCGGGCCCCGCGCATGCGATCATCTGCTATGTCATCTACGATCGCAGCGACAACATCATCTACCAGAGCACCTACCCGCCGCTGGACATGAGCAACGCGGGCTACCCCCAGCGCGAGGCGTTGCGCGCACGGGGACAGCACCTGACGTTTGGCGACGTCCCGAAATGCCCCACGGTCGTGTTCCTGACCGGGACGGGCGGCAGCAGCGATCTCCGCGTGGATGAGGTCGTGGCAGGGATGTCGGCGCGCAACATTGCCGGAACTACGCCCAACGCAACAATGGTTGAAACCCCGGCCGGAGCGCAAGTGGGCCCCGCCAGGTAGAATTAGGTCTCGATGTGATTCCGCACGTCGGACTCCGCCTGGCGCACCCGCCTAGCCCAGACGAGCGCGCAATGCCCGCAGTTCCGCTTCCAGTGCCTCGACGCGTTGCGCGTAGCGCAGCACGACGGACAGACTGTGCGCATCGAGTTCGAAATCCCTGCGCAGGCGCCCGGCGGTTCGCGCGACGACGACATAGGACGCAGTGAAGGTCCATGCCGCCGCCGCCGGATCGACCGGCGCCAGCGCGCCATAGTCCACGAGGGCGCGCAATTCCTCCGCCGGAAGGTCGGAAAGCTCGACCAGCTGGTCCAGCGTCAGCACGCCGCGCTCGTCCAGCGACACCGCTTCCGCGATTTCAAGGTTCATGAGTGGCCTCCCGCTCGAAATGAGCCCGGGGATTGAACGTCGACGATTCGGCAAGTTGACGGAACAGCGCTCGCTGCGGATCGTCCAGCACGGTGGGCACGGCAATCTGCACGATGGCAAACAGGTTCCCCGCGACTCCGTCGGGACGGGCGAGTCCGCGTCCGCTCAGGCGCAACTGTTGTCCTGCCCGCGTCCCCGCCGGCACCTTCAGTTTCACGGGTCCGGCGGGCGTCGGCAGCTCGATGCTGGCACCGAGCACTGCTTCCCAGGGCGCCAGCGGAAGATCCACGAACAGATCGCGGCCGTCCGCCCGAAACAGCTTGTGGGGTGTCACCGCAATGTCGAGATAGAGGTCGCCCGTGCGGCCGCCGCGCAGACCATGACCCCCCTTGCCCGGCACGCGGAGCTTCTGGCCGTCCGTTACGCCGCGCGGAATACGCACGGTCACGAGACGCGGCACGCGATGCGCGACACCGTTCTCATCGAATTCCGGAACGCTCAAGTCCAACTGGACCTCGGTGCCATGGAACGCCTGTTCGAGGGTCAGGCGTACCGCCGCCTCATAGTCACGGCCGGCGACGGGCTTGTTCGGATCGGCGCGACGGCGGAATCCTTCGCCGCGGCCGAACCCGGCAAAGAGGTCGGCGAGATCGACATCGTCGAAGGATGACTGTCCACGTGCAAAGTGCTGTTCCCAGTCCGGCGGCGGGCGGAATTCCTGTCCCGGCGCATGGCTTCCCAGCTGGTCGTACGCCGCGCGCTTCTCGGGGTCCTTCAGCGTTTCGTAGGCTTCGGCCATCGCCTTGAATTTTTCCTCCGCGTTCGGCTCCTTGGAGACATCGGGATGAAACTTGCGGGCAAGCTTGCGATAGGCCTTCTTGATGCCGTCCGGACTGGCACTCTTGTCGACGCCGAGTATTGCGTAGTAGTCCTTGTATTTCATCGCGAGCGCCTGCTGGAGTATGTGCCGGGTACGGTCGACAAATCATACCGCAGCCAATGCGGCGAAATAGCCGGCACCGGCGACCCGCCCGCCACCCGACCGGATCAATAGATCACGACCGACCGGATGGATTCACCCGCCAGCATGAGGTCGAAGCCGTCGTTGATGCGCTCGAGCGGCATCCGGTGGGTGATGAGGTCGTCGATGTTGATCTTGCCGTCCATGTACCAGTCGACGATTCGTGGAACTTCGGTGCGCCCGCGCGCGCCGCCGAACGTGGTGCCCTTCCACACTCGCCCGGAGACGAGCTGGAACGGCCGTGTCCGTATCTGTTGTCCCGCGCCGGCGACGCCGATGATCACCGACACGCCCAAGCCGCTGTGGCAGCATTCGGGCGCCTGGCGCATGCGCCACCGCTGCGCTAGCGTCCATGCGATCGTTCCTCTTCGGGAAGGTGCAAAAACGTTTTGCCGTTCCATACCCGGCCGACGCCGGCCACACAAACCAGGGCTGCGGGTACCAACCCCGATTGCATCCGGAATGACGGCCGCGCATGCAATCGGCGATAATACGCGTCGCGGGTTCCTGCAAATCCTTCCGGAGTACCTCGTGTCGCTGTTGGCCGCCGGTCTCGTCGTTTTTCTCGGCATGCATTGCGTGCCCGCGTTCCCGAATCTGCGCCGCGGGCTGGTCGCCCGTTTGGGCGACGGCCGCTACAAGGCATTGTTTTCGATGGCCTCGGCGGCCGGGTTGGCGCTGATCGTCGCAGGCTATGCGCAGGCGCCGGCAACGGAGCGCATGTTTGCGCCCAATGCCACGGCCATCGCCATGGCTCCCATGGCAGTCACGCTGGCGTTCATCCTTTTCGCAGCGGCCAACATGCGCGGCTACCTTCGCCACGCGCTCGGGCACCCCATGCTCGTCGGCTTGGCTGTCTGGGCGACAGTGCATCTGCTGGCCAACGGCGACCTGCGAGGGACTCTGCTGTTCGGGGCATTCCTGGCCTATGCCGTACTCGACCTCGCATCGGCAATCAGCCGGCATGCGGTGAAGCCCTTCGTTCCCTCGTTGAAGTTCGACATCATGGCCATCGTCGGAGGCGTGTTGGTCGCCCTGGCGGTCATGACAGTTCACCGGGTATTGTTCGGCATCCGGGTAGTCGCCTTCGGTGTATAGGAGCGCGTCATCGCGGGTAAGGTGGCTCCCTGCCTTCGCTGCCGCGTTCGCGCTGCACGGTTGCGTGGCCGTGCAGCCACAGGTGACGGTACTGCCGGCGGAAATCGCCTACGTTTGTCGGAATGACTTGCCGCTTAAGGTTTCGCGCGCACCTGACGGACGATCTGCGTCGGTCTGGTTCGATGGCAAGACCACAGTTCTTGCGCGCGTGGACACTGCGGCGCAGGAAAAATACAGCAATGGGCAAACCACGCTCTACCTCGACGGCGAAAAAGCGCTGATGTCGTCGGACAGCTTTGTGGTCGCCGGTCCGTGCCTGTCGGCGCAGCCGCTGCCGGTCGCGCCGATGACGCGCTATTGAGCGAACGGCAGACCGGCCGAGGCGCAGCGCCGCCGGCCAATTCGCGCAGATCAATGCTCGCTGGCAGGCTGAGCATCAAGCCACGAGCACAGTGCTTCCTTGAGCGCCACGCCTGCGCTCGCGAATCCCGCATCCGAGGGGTCGAGCGTCGCGGCATGTTCGACGATGAGTTCCAACGCGCGTCTTTTTTCAGCGAGCGTCCGCGAGGAATCGCCGACAGTTGTGCGAAATTCCTGCACTTCGGACACAAAGCCGGCCGAGGTAAGGCCGGACACGTCGTCACTGTTATGCATTCTCATGGGCACTCCTTCGGCTGCCGGACCGCTTTGGCGCTGCTGGCCCAGCTGCTACCGATTACGCATACACTGTGCCAACGCGACAGGCGGCATTGCGGTGACGACGGACGGGCGTTCCGGATCATCTTCATTGCAACCCGAAGCCCGGGCTTCCTATAATCGCTACATCAAGGGCGCGCACGATCGCGCGAGACACGGGGAGATCTATGCAGCACCGGTTTGCAGTCGCAATCATCCTGGCATCGATCCTGGCAACGGGAACTGCTGCACAAGATCGGGAACTTGTCTTTGGCGTGACCGAAGGCGTCACCTATCAGGCCACACCAAAGGAAATCCGCGACAAGTTCACGCAGATCGCGGATTACGTCGGCAAAGCCACGGGGCGGCGGGTGAGGATCGCCATCGTCCCGGCCTACAACGACGTGCGCGCGGGGTTGGCCAAGCAGGAATACGATCTGGTATTCATCCATCCGGCGCACGTAGCGATGGCGGAAATCAAGGCTGGGCGCTACAAGTCAGTCGCGTGGACGTCGGGTTTCACCGATTACACGGTCTCGCTGCTGACCAACGCCAACGGACCCCTGAAGACGCTGGATGACCTCAAGGGCCATACGCTGGTGACGCCCGACCCGGACTCGATCACCGCCATGATGGTGCGCGCGATGCTGCGCACCAGTAAATTGCCGATCATCACCGCCAAACCGGATGGGCAGAATGCGCAGGACATCGCGGCCGGCATTCGTGTCATTTCGACCCGCTATCAGGATGCCGTACCGTTTTACATCGAAAACGGCTTCGCGCAGGCGGGCGCGACGGCTGCCAAATCCGTCGTCAAGTCGTGGACAGACAAAGGGGGCAAGGTCCTGGCGCAATCGCGCGCGGTCCCGATCAAGCAATGGCTGGTTGCGAATACGATGCCGGCGGACGAACAGGATCGAATTCGCACGGCGTTGCTGGGCGCCGGACAAAGCAAGCCTGGCCGCGATGCCCTGGACGCCATCGGTTACAAGGGATTCGTCGCGACGAATCCGGAGCTTGAAGCGTCGACCATCGCGTGGCTCGGCTTGTAGCGTTGACAATCCGCGGAGACTTGCCTTCAATACGATTGCTGCTGGTCGTTTGCGCACTGGCCCTGGCAGCGGATGGTGCCTCGGGAAAGAGTGGCGGCAAGCGCAGCGAGGGCGGGCACCAGGCCCACAACCGCTCGAATTACGCCGCCGGTGTGCCACGTAACGCGCACGGGCGAATCGCGCGCGACCCGCGCGCACGGAACGAGTTCAAGCGATCGCATCCGTGTCCGGCGACGGGCAAGTCGAGAGGCTCATGCCCGGGCTACGTGATCGATCATGTCCGGCCGCTGAAGCGCGGCGGCGCCGACACGCCGGCGAACATGCAGTGGCAAACCGAAGGCGCGGCGAAGATCAAGGACCGAACCGAATGACATCGGAATGACATTGTTATGCTGCGGACCTGCGCGCTATTGATCGTGGCCGGCCTGCTGGCGGCGTGTTCTCCGGCGCCGGTCGAGACTCGTCCCGTTCCCTTGACGCCAAGGGCCGAGACCACGGGCGCCGCGGTGGTGCGCAAGGCGATTCCGGAGCCGGCCATGGCACCCGTCCCGGCACCGGAAGCGGCCGCATCCGCAATCGTCGTTTCGCCCGGCGCACTCTACGTCTGCGTCTCGGAAACCGGCGGCGTGCGCCAGACGACGGCAATCGAATTCTCGCCCAAGGTCGGCGCGCTGTGCGCGAAGGATCCGGAGATGAGTCCCTGCCAGTACGAGCGCAATGTCTGCCGGAAAAGCGGCGGCCGCGTCTATGCCGCCAACGGCGCGGAGATCACGACGGCGACGGAGGCCGAGTACGACAGGAAAGTGATGCGCATCATTTTGAAGTCGAATTGACTATTTCCCGTCCTCTACCGGAATCGCGCGCACCGACAACACCCCCTCGATGGACGAGATCGCCTTAATCGCGGCCGGCTGGATCGGGCTGTCGACATCGACCAGCGTGTACGCCATCTCGCCGCGGGATTTATTCACCATGTTGTGGATATTGAGGCCGGAATGCGCCATGGCGGTCGAGATCTGTCCGAGCATGTTCGGGACATTGGCGTTGGCAATGGCCAGGCGATGCGGCGATTCGCGGGGCATTTCCACATTGGGGAAATTGACGGCATTGACGATTCCGCCATGCTCCAGGTATTCGCGCACCTGATCAACGACCATCACCGCGCAGTTCTCCTCGGCCTCCTCTGTCGACGCGCCCAGGTGCGGCAGCGCAACGACGCCTGGTACATGCAGCAGTGTGGCGCCGGGAAAATCGCACATGTAGTATTTGAGTCGGCGCGCCTTCAACGCGGCGACGACCGCGACATCGTCCACCAGCGCGTCACGCGCGAAGTTCAGAAGCACGGCCCCCTGCTTCATGATCGCTAGCCGTTTCTCATCGATCAGGTTCCGCGTCATCGCCAGCAGCGGCACGTGCAGCGTGACAAAGTCCGCCTGCTTAAGCAATTCGTCGATGCTGTTGGCGCGGCGCACGCTTGAGGGCAGGCGCCAGGCGGCATCCACGGTGATCTCCGGATCGAATCCCGTCACCTTCATACCCAGCTTGATCGCAGTATCGGCAACCAGACTGCCGATCGCGCCCAGGCCGATGATCCCGAGCGTGCGGTGCGGAAGCTCAACCCCGGCAAACTGCTTCTTGCCCTCCTCCACCTGCTTTTCCAGGTCCGGGGCCGCTGCGTCGAGGCGTCCGACATAGCTCAACGCAGGAATCACGTTGCGCGCCGCCAGCAGCAGCGCAGCGAGCACCAGTTCCCTGACCGCATTCGCATTGGCACCCGGAGCGTTGAACACCGGCACACCGCGCCGGGACAACTCCGGCACCGGAATGTTATTGGTCCCGGCGCCTGCCCGGCCGATCGCGCGCACGCTCGCGGGAATGGTCATCGCGTGCATGTCGTGCGAGCGCACCAGAATTGCATCCGGATTGTCGACCGCCTTGCCCACCGTATAGCGTGCGGCAGGAAAGCGGTGCAGGCCGTGGCTTGAAATCTGGTTGAGCGTGAGGATGCGATAGGGGTCAGCCATTGTGCTGCTCAAATTCGCGCATGTACGCGACCAGTGCCACTACACCAGCCAGCGGCATCGCGTTATAGATGGACGCGCGAATGCCGCCAACGGCGCGGTGGCCCTTCAACTGCACCATGCCGCGCTGCCCGGCACCCTTGAGGAACGCGTCGTCCTGCGCCTCGTCCGCCAGGCGGAAGGTGACATTCATGCGCGACCGGTCCTCACGGCGCACTGCGCTGCGATAAAAGGAGGTCTGGTCAAGGTAATCGTAGAGCAGCGCGGACTTGGCAATGTTCTTCTGTTCGATTGCCACGAGCCCTCCCTGCGCCAGCAACCATTCGAACACCAACCCGGCGATGTAGATGGCGTACGTCGGCGGCGTATTGAACATCGAGTCCGCCGCGGCCTGCTCTTTCCAGTTGAACGCCGACGGCGTAATCGGCAATGCGCGGTCGAGCAGGTCTGTGCGGACGATCACCAGCGTAAGCCCAGCCGGACCCATGTTCTTCTGGGCACCGCCGTAGATGACACCGTACTTCGCAATGTCGATGGGCCGCGACAGGATGTGCGAGGACATGTCCGCCACCAGAGGAACATTTCCTGTATCCGGCGTCCATTGGTATTCGACGCCGGCGATGGTCTCGTTGGTGCAGATATGCACGTAGGCCGGGTCCGGGCTCAGTTTCCAGGCGCTCTGGGCCGGAACATAGGTGAAATCCTTGTCCTCGGCGGATGCCGCGATGTGCACCGTGCAGTACTTCTTCGCCTCCTTGATCGATTTCTTCGACCACTCGCCGGTGTTGACGTAGTCGGCGGTCGTGCGCCCTTGCAGCAAATTCATCGGGACGATGGCGTTTTCTCCGATTGCACCGCCCTGAAGGAACAGGACTTTGTAATCAGGAGGAATGGCGAGCAGCGTGCGCAGGTCAGCCTCGGCCTTGTCGGCGATGCTTATGAACTCCTTGCCGCGATGGCTCATTTCCATCACCGACATGCCGCTGCCGCGCCAGTCGAGCATTTCCGCCGCCGCTTGGCTCAGCACCGGTTCGGGCAGCACCGCGGGGCCGGCGCTGAAGTTGAAGACTCGCATCAGATCCTTTCGTTGTCGGGGGCAAAGGTTCGATTTTAGCGGATTTGACGCAGGCACCCACCTGAACGCGCACGGACGCGCCGCGCACGTCACGTTGGCGGATAATCATCGCGGACCCGAAATTCCCGTACAACTCCACCGCATGATCGTCATAAATCCCGCAGAGATCGAGTGGACTGCCATCCGCGCGCAAGGCGCCGGCGGGCAGAACGTCAACAAGGTTGCGACGGCCGTGCATCTGCGCTTCGATATTCATGCTTCGTCGCTGCCGGAAACAGTCAAGGCGCGGCTGGTTGCGCGCCGGGACTGGCGCATAACCACCGACGGTGTGGTCATCGTCAAGGCGCAGAGGTATCGCAGCCAGGACAAGAATCGCGAAGACGCGTTAGCGCGATTGCAGGAATTGGTCAATGCCGCAGCCACGGTGCAGCCGTCACGCAAGGCGACCAAACCTACGCGCGGCTCGCAGCGCCGGCGCGTCGACACCAAGGTCAAGCGCGGCCAAGTGAAGGCGACGCGGGGCCGGGTGGTCGAGTGACCGTCACGCCATGACGTCTGTCCCGCAGGATCCCGGCGAGTTCTCGCGCGGCACGCTGGAATACTACAGCCAGCGCGCTGCGGCGTTCCGGGAAGGCACTTGCGGTCACGACGTGAGCCAGAACGTCGCGGCGCTGCTGCACGCCATCGAAGGCAGGCCACCGTTCGCGATCCTGGACTTTGGTTGCGGGCCGGGCCGCGATCTGAAGACCTTTGCAGACCTGGGCCACTTGCCGGTCGGACTGGATGGCGCCGAACCGTTTGTCTCCATGGCGCGCGCTCAAGGCAGCGAAGTCTGGCACCAGGATTTCCTGCAGCTGGACCTCCCTGCGGAACGTTTCGACGGCATTTTCGCCAACGCGGCACTGTTCCATGTACCAGCGAGTGTGCTGCCGCGCGTACTGCTGGAGCTGCGGGCGACACTCAAACCGCGAGGCGTGTTGTTCAGCTCGAATCCGCGGGGCAACGACGACGAAGGCTGGCATCAGGGTCGGTACGGGACCTATCACAGCCTCGAGACCTGGCGCCGCTACCTGGTCACGGCGGGATTCTCGGAACTTGCGCACTACTATCGGCCCGCTGGCCTTCCCCGCGACCAGCAGCCTTGGCTTGCCAGCGTCTGGCGCAGGTGAACGATCAGCCCGAGCGCGGCTAATCGTTGGTGCATTCCTTCGGCAGGTATTTGGCGGGAATGTCGACCGGAATGCACGTCCAGTGAATGCGCTGCGACGGATCGACCGCCGGCGCGAGCAGAATGGACCGCCCGAACAACTCGGGAATTGATGAACCTAGTCCCAGGCGCAGACGACCGTTGGCGGGACGAAAGCTCACTTCGTCGAAGAAGACGGTCGCGGCCTTGACGCGCAGCGTATCCACGTCGAGCTTCAGCGGGATGGCGCGCACCCGATTCCAGCTATCCTCGATCTGCTGCTGCAGTGGTTGGACGCTTGCCAGCGCTGCGGTGATTTTCGAGCGCACTTCGTGTTCCAGCCACGCCCCCCGCACGCTGGGGGCAACGACATTTGCCGCCAGCACGAGAGCACCGCCGCCCAACAGCAGGCCCGCCGCGAGCGAGGTGGGACTGCGCCGCGCAATGAGGGTCACCACCTGGGCCGCGCTGCTTGTGCTGGCCTCGGCGCGCGCCACCATTCGCCGGACGCGACGATAGAGCAGGGAATTGGCAACGAGTGCCGGAATGATTCCGGGCAACAACCAGATGGCGACCACGGCGCCCAACAACCAGGGTACCGACGCGTTGTCGATGTACGTGGCAAGCGCGCCAAACGCGAACGCGCCGACCACGGGCAGTAGCGCAAACGCGAGCCCGGCGACCCACAGCTTGCGGTAGAACGCCCACACGCTGGGCATCCAGAACGACGGCCAGTTCCAGCCAGGGGCAGCGTGCCCCGCCTTCTCGTAACTCAGAAATCGCGGCGCGTAATAATCCGCCGAAGGACCTACCGCCACGCGAAACAGCACGGCAAGCGCCGGCCGGATGCAAGTCTGCCGCGCATCGGCGGCTGATTCGCCGGGAAGATAGATGGTGTCGAGGAAGATCGACGCGGGCCCCTCGTCGGGAGACGGTGCGCCAGCCGAGGCGCGTGCACCGCACCGGGCACAATGGGTCGCGCCGATGCGTGCGATGTCACCACAACGTCTGCAGGCTCGCCTTGTTTCGCTCAATATGTACACCCCAAAGAGCGCATTCTATCAACTGGAGGCCGATCGCGCCGAAAGTCTTCGTCGCAGACTCCGGGGTCGCGTCCGCCAGCTACTTGCCGGAATACAGGTCCGGAAACTGTGTCTTGAGGTTGGCCAACTTGGGCAGGTCGTTGAACACGATATAGGGCTGCGTCGGATTCAGCGCCAGATAATTCTGGTGATAGGCCTCCGCCGGATAGAACGCCGGTAACACAACGACTTCGGTCACGATTGCGCGTCCGAAGATTTTCGCCTTGTCGAGCTGCGCGACATAGGCCTGCGCGATGCGCTTCTGCGCATCACTGGTCGTGAAGATGGCCGAGCGATATTGCGTGCCAGTGTCGGGGCCCTGTCGGTTCAGTTGCGTCGGATCGTGCGCGACGGAAAAGAAGACCTTCAGCAATTGACCGTACGAGACCTGGGCCGGGTCGTAGGTGACCTTGACGGATTCCGCGTGGCCCGTGGTGCCGCTGCTGACCATCTGGTAGTTGGCAGAATTGGCCGCGCCGCCGGCGTAGCCGGAGACGGCGCTGGATACGCCCTTCACATGCCGGAACACGGCTTCGACGCCCCAGAAACAGCCGCCGGCAAAAACGGCCGTCTGCGGGCCCTTGGCATCCGCGGCCGGAATATCCAACGCGGGCGCAGGAAGCGTCACTGCGCTTTCGGCGGCACCGCAGGCCTGAACCAAAGCCAGAAGGCTGATGCCTAGAAGTCTGCGGGCCCTGGGCGGGACGGCGTGGAACATGGGACTACTCCTTCTTGGGAAAGGTCGTTGCGACACGGTCTCGAGAGGTTAGTCGGGAAAACGCACAAAAGATTTCATTGCGTTTCGGATTCCTCGCGTGGCCGCCCGCCGTAAACGGAATGGATCGTTCGACCGGACGAACGAAGGCCTGATCACGGACCCTTCCCGGCCGGCCCGGCGCGCGCCGCCGCCGAATTGGGCTCGACGCCGGCAAGCGCCATGACAGGCACGGCCAAGCGACGATCCGCGACAGTTTGCTGTCCCGGCGTCAGCGTCGCGTACAGCTGCTTTCCGGCATCCACTATATCCTCGATCGCGGTGAGGCGATCGCGCGCGATATCGGAAAGGCGGTCCAGGCGCTGCGGGGCAGGCAGGTCGCCCCCCAAGGCAGAGCGCGCCGTGCGCTGAGCGTCTTCCGCCAGCTTCAGCACGCGGTCGCGATAATTGAGCCACGCTTTCTGCTGCTCCGGCCGAATCCGCAAGTCCTCCTCGAGGAGTTCGAGCCGGTATTGGACGGCAGATTGGAGCGTCGATTGCAGGTTGGCGTCAGGAGCTGCCGGTGTCTTTGGAGGAGGAACATGCGAGGTGTCGGCGCCGCGGGACGATCCGCGGGCCCCACCGCCGCCGGGCGTCTGGCCAAATGCGAGGCCCGCCGCCATCAATGCGGCGACGACAAATGGAATTGCTCTGTACAACGAAAGTCCTGTCACTTTGGCTCCTGTGGTCTGCTCGAGGTTGTATCGCAGTCGGTGAATGTTGCACATTCGGCACGTCGCGCAACGCGGCCCTACTTAGGGGCGCGACGGCACCATCACCAGCCGGTCGGTGCCGGATTCCGCTCCCCACGCTTCACCGGGCCGTCCCAGCATCTGCCGCACGGCGGCATTGCCACGATTGGATTCGAAACGTTCGAATTTCTCGGTCGCCGGATCGAACCTGACAATCGCGTTGACGTTCCAGTCGGTCAGCCAGACGCGGTCGCGCTCGTCGACCCAGACAGAATACGCGCGCGCGTCGCCCGGCAGCTTCCATTCGCGCCACGTGCGCGCCGCGGGATCATACAGGCCGACCTGCCCCGTGTTCCAATAACTCACCCAAATGCGGCCGCGCGAATCGGACCACACGCGGCGCGCGCCCTGTTTCGGCGTCGGCGGTTCAATCACGGTCGCCTCGCCGGATTCCGTGTCTATGCGCGCAATGTGATTTCCGGCCAGCGACGCGTAGTAGACGTCGCCGGACGGCGTGGTCGCGATGCCGTACGGCCCGCTGCCGCGCGGCGCCCGCCAGACTTTCACCTCGCCGGTGGCGGGATCAAGCTTGCCGTAGATCCCGCTCTGGCCGGTAAACCACACGCGGCCGCGAGCGTCGAAGGTCAGCGTGTTGAGATTGCTGTTACCGGCGTCTGCGGGTAGCGGAAACTTCCGCACCTGCCTGGTAACTGGATCGACCCGAACTATCGCATTCTGGCCGCCATCGGTGATCCAGGGTGCGCCGTCGGGTCCGACAATCACCCCATGCGGCGCCGAGCGCGGCCCAAGCGCGACTTCTTCGTGCTTGCCGGTCTTGGGGTCCAGGATGCCGAGCTTTCCCGTTGCCTGCGCCGTGTAATAGACGGCCCCGCCGGGCGATGGTGCCGCCGCGACGTCGTGCGGGTGCGATCCTCGCGCAACGTCGAAATAGACGGGCTCCGCCGCGAGCGCATTCGTTGCCATCGCGAAGACGCAGAGGGTCATGGACAGCTTTCGAAGAATCGACATGATCAACTCCATCCGAAGGAGACCGATGCGCCGGCAGCACCATCCGGCGAAATTCTCGGGCCCGAGGGGTCCCGTACGTCAAGTGTAATGCTGTGGTACCAGTTCCGGGGAACCCCGCGCGGCCATTGGGGCACGCGCCCTGCGCGGGATACGCCGCCCGGCGCGATCGGAAGTGTTGCAGAATCTGCATCCAGGCATGCGGCAGTTGCCGTATCCGAACAGACTTCCCGTCAACGCACTTTCCGCCCGGCGTCTAGGTTCCCATGGCATCGAAACTACTACGCAAGGGATTTGTAGCCATCGGGATCGTGTCCACGCTGGCATCGCTTGCCTACGCCGGTCTGCTGGCCACGCTGTATTCGAACCAGGAGCAGCTGATCTTTCCCGCGACGAAACTACCTGCGGATTATCAGTTCCGGTTCAACCAGCGTTTCGAGGAAATCCATGTGGAGGTGCCCGGAAGCTCACTTTCCGCGCTGCTGTTTCGTCAACCGGATCCGCGCGGACTGATCTTCTACCTGCATGGAAACGGCGGCGACCTGTCCAGCTGGACCACGGGCCTCGAGTTCTACCGGCAAATCAACTACGACCTCTTCATCTTCGATTATCGCGGCTACGGCAAGAGCACCGGCCGCATCGAAAGCGAGGCGCAGCTTCACTCGGATGTGCGCGCCGCGTGGGAGGCAATCGCGCCGCGATATCGCAACATGCCAGTCGTTTTCTTCGGCCGTTCGCTGGGCACTGCCCTCGCGACCAGGCTGGCCGCCGACGTCGACCCGGCGATGCTGGTCCTGGTGACGCCATTCACCAGCCTCGTCGCGGTCGGGAAGCGCAGTTACCCGTTTGCGCCCGAATTCCTGATGAAATATCCGCTACACACCGACACGATCATCGGCGCGGTCAAGAGTCCGGTGCTGCTGGTAGCCGGCACGGAGGACGAACTGACGCCGCTTGCCGACAGCGAACAACTGACGGCGCTCGTGCGCTCGCGGGCCGAATTACTCGTCGTGCAGGGCGCCGGTCACAACGACATTCACCGGTTTCCTGCCTATATCGACGGGCTGGCCTCTCGCTTGGTTAAGGTGGGCGGTGGATGACATGTACAAACGCACATTGGCGATCGATCATTTGCGGGCTACGACATGTGGATCGCCATGGCATTCCGGCCAACGCCGAACATGGTCGACGGTTCGCTGAACCAATACGGAGATTCGCGATGCCCCGCTTTGCCGTAGCCTATGCAGCCACGTTGGTCGTGTTCTGCGGACTGGATTTCCTCTGGCTGGGATTCGTCGCCAAGGGCTACTACCAGTCCCAGGTCGGCACCCTGCTGCTCGAAAAGCCGAACCTGCCCGTCGCCGCTTTGTTCTATGGTCTGTATATCGTCGGGATTCTGACCTTCGCGGTGTTGCCGGCGCTGGATGCCGGGCAGTGGGGGAAGGCGCTGTTATACGGCGCGCTGTTCGGATTCTTCGCGTACGCCACCTACGATCTCACCAACCTCGCGACATTGAAGGGCTGGTCGATGGGAGTCGCGGTGCTCGACCTGGCATGGGGCGTCACGGTGACGGCCATTTCGGCGACCGCTGGGTATCTGGTCACGCGAACAGTGCTATAGCCGCGCGCATTGTCCTGGATTCACGAACGGCGAGTTGCGCGGAAGCGCTTCCAGCATGTTCGTTTAGCGTTCGTAGGTTGCGGCCGCACCCTGGCACTGCGCTACCTTCCCCCAATAGCCGTCGCAATACTGGATCCGGACGCGTTGACCACAGATGAGGCCACCGACAACCCCCTCGCGATCGCATTGCGCCATTGCATCGTGCATGTTCTGCCAGCGGTCCGGAATCGGGCGTGGTGGCGGCGGCGCGGGGGTTGCCGCAATTATTTCGGGCTCGGGCGGCGGGGCAACGGCATCGGGAGGATCCCCGTTGGCCGTCGCAAACGTCGCGCGGTTCGTCGGCGCAGTGCGCTTCGCGGCAGCGGTCCCGGCCAACTTGGCCACTGGTGACGTTTGGGAAACAACGGTGGCGCCGATCGGTACAGACTTACCCGCCTCCACCGCGGACGAGACAATATTGGCTTCGACGTTCCCCGACGCTGCCGCGCTCGCGGCCACTTCCTGGCGAACTCCCGGAGTGACTGCCGGCGCCTCCGCCGACGATCCGTCGTGGGAACGGGCGCCAAGTCCGCGCTGCGTGAAATAACCGGCTCCGCCCAATGCAGCGGCAACGACAAGAATTCCGATGAATATGCGACGCCCCGGTTTGAGCAGCATTGCCCGAGCGGGAGGAGTTTGCGCTGGACGTGCCGCCTCCGCGAGCGCGACTGGCGCACGCGCGCGTCGCCGCTGGCGCCTCACGTCGATGACGGACGGCGGCCGCAGGTCTTCCTGCACCGTCATATAACGGGCACGCTTGAGTGCGGCTTTGCATGGAGCGCATAACATCGCTCCCGGCAAAGACGGCTTGCCGCAAATCGTGCAGTCCATTGGCCCTTTCAGCGATTGCCGGTCGCGTCGGCGCTGTGCCGCGCCCTCCGGTCGACACCGCATTTATCATGCCAGTGTCATAGTAACATCCGGCCTCGCAACGCCGCAACGACGTCCGACCAGCGGCCCGGATGGTTGACTACAGCGTGGCGCGGTCGAATGGGAGCGAGTTGCCCTTCAACGCTCGTCGCCGCTGCCGGGCACGCGCCATGCCCGTCGGGCTCGTCAGCCGTAATGCTGTCCGAACCGATTGGCCAGGAAGCGCTCGAGATCGGCGTCTTCCTGCCGCACGAACCCCCTGGTCGGCAGCGCCCCGTCGCGCATCATGTCCACCATGGCGCAGATGCCCGCCGCCGTGGTCACCTGAATCGCCGAGTACAACTTGCCACCGACGGTCTTGCTGTAGATTTTCTTGGCAAACGATTCCTGGGTCAGGCGGCCTTCGCGCATGCCGCTGACCGTGACGAACACCAGGACGACGTCCTGATGCGTCATCGGGACCGACTCCTCGAGGACGTCCTTCAGGATTTCGCGCCGCTGACCGAGCCGGAGATCGCGGATCAGCATTTTCACGATGTCGCGGTGGCCGGGATAGCGGACCGTCTTGTAGTTCAGGTTCTCCACCTTTCCGTCCAGCGTCTCGCACAGCGTGCCCAGGCCGCCGGACGTGTTGAACGCCTCGTACGCCACGCCATCGAGCGAGAATGCCTCCACCTCTTCCAGCGCCAGCGTTTCGTGCACGCGGCTGTCGATGATCGCCTCGCAGGGATTGCAGTACTCGTTGATCAGTCCGTCGGTGCTCCAGGTCAGGTTGTACTTGAGCGCATTGGTCGGGTAGACCGGCAGCGCACCGACGCGCATCTGCACGTCGCGCAGCGAATCGAATTTGCGCGTCATGGCATAGGCGAGGATGGATATGAAGCCCGGAGCCAGGCCGCACTGGGGAACGAGCGCAGTCCTGGCCGTCGTCGCCAGCGCCTTGACGCGCCGTGTGCTTGCGACATCCTCGGTGAGATCGAAGTAATGCGCGCCGACATCGACGGCCGCGGCGGCAATCGCCGGGGTCAGATGGAACGGACAGGCGCTGATGACGAATTCATGGCCGCGGATCAGTTCGCACAACGCTGCCGGGTCACCGAATTCACAGCGCACTGTGGCCGCCCCGAGCGCGGCCATGGGCACCAGACGCGCCGGGTCCTGATCCGCAACGGTGAGCGTGTAGTCGCCGGACGCTTGCAGGATGTGCGTGATCGTCTCGCCGATCTTGCCGGCGCCCATGAGGATAAGTCGCGTCATGTGCTGATTCCCGGGGATAGTCATTATCGATGGCGGGAATTCTAGGCCAGGAGTCCGCCAGATCACAGGCTGTGAACTGGCGGAATGACGGTATAATTCCGACGATATGGCAACCATTTCGGCAAAACGACGGATCTCAGCGGAGCAGCAGCGTTTGCTGGCGCTGCTCCGGCGCAATGCCCGGGAGTCGACCGCGTCGCTGGCCCGCAAGCTCGGCGTCGCGCGCACCACGGTCCAGGAGCGCATTCATCGTCTGGAGCGCGACGGTGTCATCAACGGCTACACGGTGCGCGTCACCGACGCGTTCGCCCGCCACCGAATCACTGCGCATGTGCTGATCAACGTCAACGCCAAGCTGGCCGAACGCGTCGTGCGGGAGCTCGAAGCTTCACCTTATGTCCGCGCCATGTACGCGCTGTCCGGGGTCTTCGACTACGAGGTTACCGTCGACGCCGGCAGCACGGAGGAAATCGACGGCATCCTCGACGCGATCGGGCGTATCGAGGGGATCGAACGGACCCAGACGTCGATCGTGCTCTCGGTCAAGTTCGAGCGCTGACCCGAACGGAAACTGACGAATATTCGCGTGCGGAGGGCGAAGCGCGCGCGTATGCTCGACAGCTGTCGTCCACAACTTGTAACGGAGGCCCCATGCGCGCGCGCATCTGGCTCACCCTTTCCGTGCTGGTCGCAGCGACGCTTACCGCCTGCACGCCGAACGAAGCCTTCCGGAAAAGCGCCGCCGTGCCAGCACGGCCCTGCACGTCCGACCGCATGTCGGGCCTGCCGTTGGACTGCCGCCAGGCGATTACGGAAACCACGGCCGCCTATGACCTGCATTTCGTCGAATTCGACGATCAGGGCTGGACCTATCCGGTAGCGGCCAATGCCGGCGGCGATTCGCCGAAAGACGAGTCCTCGCAGCAGTTGCGCCTGGTCATGGAGCGGTTGAACGCGGCCCTGCAGGAACATCCGGTCCGGATCTTCGTCTATGTCCACGGATGGAAACACAATGCGGCGTTCGACGACGACAATGTCGTCAATTTCAGGGACTTCCTCAACGAGGCCGCGCAATACGAGGACGTCGCGCAGTCCGGTAATCGTGTCGTCGGGATCTACGTCGGCTGGCGCGGCAAGTCGCTGGACATCGGCGAACCTTGGATCTCGGCGACGTTCTGGGACCGGAAAACGGTCGCGCAGCACGTTGCCGTCGGGTCGGTACGCGAACTCTCGGCGCAGCTGCGAGCGTTCCAGCGCCGCGCAAACGGAACCCAGGTTGGCGCGGTCAAGAAACGCGCGTTACCCAACGATCAGCCGGTTCGCATCTACATGATCGGGCACAGCTTCGGCGGTCTGGCGCTCTATGCCGCCGTCTCGCAGTCGCTTGTCTATGGCTTCATTTCAGGCGAGGACATCGACGGCAAGAACGCGCCGGTTGAGCGCCTGGGTGACATGGTCGTATTGATCAATCCTGCGTTCGAGGCCACTCGCTTCCAGCCGCTCGACCGGGCAGCGCGGAACCGCAACTACGACGTCTACCAGGCGCCCGTCTTCGTTGCCATCACCTCCGACGCGGATGCGGCAACGGGCAAGCTCTTCCCGCTGGGGCGCACGCTCAATACGATCTTCGAATCTGAACTCACCAAGGAAGAGCGCAACGCGAACCGCAATACGCCGGGACACATCGATGCTTACCTCACCCATCGTCTGGCCCTGACGTCAACCGGCACACCCGAGTGCATCGGCTGGAATCCCGATCCTGCGACCCCTGCGGAAATGGCCGCGAACATACAGCTGGAATTCAACAGTTCGCAGGCGTTCAAAACCCGCCTGGTGAACGAGCGGTGGCCGCGCGATGCGGACGGCAAGCCGGAGCCGCGCGTCTTTTGTGGCGGGCTGGTGCTGACCCCGTTGGGCGGGGAGCCCGAACGCTACCGCAATTCGGACCCCAACATGCCGCTATGGAACCTGACGGTGAGCGGAGAGATAATCCCCGGCCATAACGACATCAACAAGCCGATTTTCCGGGCGTTCCTGCGCCAGCTGTTTCTCGACGAATATTTCAATTCGCGCATACGCACGGCGGCGCCGCTGCCTGAACCGCAACTGCCACGATAGACTGTGCAGTCCCCGCAAACGCCGGGCGAACATGAAGGGAGCGCAATGACTCAATCCACCAAGGTTGCCATCGTCACGGGCGCCGGCAGCGGCATCGGCAAGGCGGTCGCCATGGCCTTCCTCAGGACCGGATACCGCGTCGCCCTCGCGGGCCGGCGGCAGGAGCTGCTCGAACAGGCGGTCAAGGATGCCGGCGCCACGGCGACCAATGCGCTCGTCGTCGCGACCGACGTCGCCAATCCGGTATCGGTGCGTGCGCTGTTCGCACGGACCAAGGCGGCGTTTGGCCGGCTGGATGTCCTGTTCAACAATGCAGGCGTAGGCGCGCCGGCAATCAACCTGGAAGACCTGACGTTCGAGCAATGGAAGAATGTGGTCGACATCAACCTGACCGGTGTATTTCTCTGCACGCAGGAAGCCATCAAGCTGATGAAGGATCAAGCGCCGCGCGGCGGGCGGATCATCAACAATGGCTCGATTTCCGCCCATGCGCCCCGACCCAATTCCGCCCCCTACACGGCGACCAAGCACGCGATCACCGGGCTCACCAAGTCGACGTCGCTCGACGGACGCAAATACGACATCGCGTGCGGGCAGATCGACATCGGCAATGCCGGAACCGAGATGGCGGCCAGGATGGCGACCGGTGTCCCACAGGCCAATGGGCAGATTGCAATCGAGCCGCTGATGGATGTTGCGCACGTCGCGAATTCGGTCGTCTACATGGCCAGCCTGCCGCTGGATGCCAATGTGCAGTTCATGACGGTGATGGCGACCAAGATGCCGTTCGTGGGCCGCGGGTAACGCCGGGAATTCCGCCATGCGTCGCGTCCCGCGGAGCCGCAAGATCGTCATGGCCGCATTCGACCGCGGCCAGGTGCCCAAGGTAGCCTGCATCAACAAGGCGACCGTAGGTCTTGGCGTGGATTTCGACCGGCTGGTCCCCGCGCTGCAGAAATTTCTCGACGAACACTTCGTACCCGTCTGGGGAACGCCGGCCACGCTGGTCAAGGCAACCCGGCCGCTCGCGGGCGCATGGTGCCTCATCTTTCTGGACAACGCGGACGCGGCCAACGCGCTCGGTTATCACGACCTCACGAACAACGACCTTCCGCTCGCAAAAATATTCGTCAAGACCACGCTGGCCAGCGGCCAGAAGGTGAGCGTGACGGCGTGCCACGAACTCGCGGAAATGATGGTCGATCCGGCGATCAATCTCTGGGCCGACGGACCGGATGCATCGCTGTACGCCTATGAAATGTGCGACGCGGTGGAAGAGGAAGAATTCGCGATCGACGGCATCGCGATGAGCGACTTTGTCTACCCGTCGTACTTCGAACCGTTCCGCAAGGCGAAATCCACGCGGTTCGACCATCTCGACCTGCTCACACGCCCGTTTGAGCTGCGCAAGGGCGGCTACTCGCTGGTGCGCAATGGCGCCAAGGTCACACAGATTTTTGGTTCTCCGGCCAAGGCGCGGCGCTTCGAGCGCGAGGACCGGCGTCTGCACCGCAGCGAATACCGGAAGGCGCGGCTGCGCTAGAGAGAAGCCCGTCGCGCGCCGCCCGGTGATTGCAAATGCGGCAATGCAAGCGTGCTTGGACCGGCAAGCGCTGAAATTCTAGTGGCGGAAGCAGAACCGGGACGTCCTGCGCCGCTGCATCCGGTAGGCCGCGCTGAAGCGCCGGCGCAGCCAATGGGGACGGCGAATCCGCCGCAACCACGCCCGCGCCTGGCGATAGGCGGCTTGATGCTCGAGCCACGCATGCAGCGTGCGCCGGATGCGCAGGAATGCGTGCTGCACGCGCAATACCCAGCCGATTTGCGTGATCGCCGGCGCGGTCAGTTGATACAACACGGCAAATACCGCGGAGAAGATCAGTTTCTCCAGGACGAGCACGGTGATGCCCAACAGGGCACGGCCATGCATGAAGGCCAGAACGATCGCGCCCTTGAGCGGCAGCAAAGACAGTACTGGCAGCACGAACAGCGCCAGCGCCTGATAGGGCGTCCTGCGACGAATCCAGTCAGCGCATCTTGCGACGGGGGGCAGGCGCAAAAGCTCGCGCAGGAACTCGGCGGCGCCGCGCCACAACCATTCCTCGATCAACAGCAGCACGGCCGCGCAGAACAGCAGCGGCCTCGTAAGCCAGCGCCGGATCAGAGGTCGGTTCTTGCGCACAGGATAGGTCGAGCTGAGCCAGGAATTACTGCCAACCGGGGCCCCATTACGCCGCAAGCCTGCGCGCTGCGCCAGTGATTTGCGACGAACGGCAGCAGGGGGAGCGTCACTCGCGGCGGGGGAGCGCCGGCTATCTCAGCCAGACGGCGACGGTGCGGTCATAGTCGCCCGTCGCCTTGGCCAGGTGGAACCACTGGTCCACCCACGCCTTGAATACCGGGTCGCCACGCGGAATGAGATACGCCATTTCGCCGTACTGCAGCGGTTTGTCGGGATTGACCGCACAAAGTCCGGGTCGCAACTTTGCCTGGACAATGGTTTCAACCGATTCCGAGATCATCACGTCCGCGTTGCCCTTGAGGATCTCGTCGAAGATCGTCGTGTTGTCGTTGAAGATCACGATCTTCGCCTGCTTGAAATTCGCGCGCGCGAAGCGCTCGTTGCTGCCGCCCGGGTTCTCGATCACGGTCACGCCGGGCTTGTCGATGTCGGCCACCGTCTGGAACTTCGCCACATTTTCGCATTTGGTGATCGGCGCCTTGCCGTTCACCATGTACGCCGTGGTGAAGAACGCGCGCTTCTGGCGATCGAGCGTTACGGAAATGCCGCCGACACCCACGTCGCATTTCTCGACGAAGTCGTCCATCAGCTTGGGCCAGCTGGTCTTGACGAATCGGGCTTCAACGCCCAGCGACTTGGCCATCGCCTGCACCAGGTCCACGTCGATGCCCTCGAACGTCCCATCGCGCTTTCGCCAGGCTGAACGGCTTGTAGTCGCCCGGCGTGCAAACCCGCAGCGCTCCGCGCTTGATGACCTCGTCGAGACGCGAGTCCTCGGCGTGAACACCCGCGGTGGAAAGGGCGAACAGGAAAACGGCGGCAACGCGACACATGGCTACTGCTGACATGGCAACTCCCGGCGTAAGCACGGCGAAGGCTTGAACTCTACCTCATTCCTTGCCGTCCTTGCCGGACTCCTCGACCGGAATCGGCAAGAGCTGGCGCTCGATCATCGGCGGCGCTTCGTCATCGGATGGCCCGCCCGCTGGATTGTCCGCCGTACCGTAACTCGTGATCGCGGTGGGATTGCGCTTCCAGATCAGCGAGGGCCACGCCACCACGAGCACCAGGACCATGACCTGCGCCGCAAGGTACGGGAACAGTGCGCGCGCGAGGCCCGACAGTGACAGACCGCGGCGCACGCTGGCGCGAACCATCAACACCGCATAGCCGAATGGCGGCGTCATGAAACTCGCCTGCAGGATGAGCAACGTGAGCACTGCGACCCACGTCGCGTCGTGAACCAGCGTCAGCAGCGGCGGGATGGCCAGTGGAATCACCACGAATATCATTTCGAAGGCGTCCAGGACCAGCGCGCAGGCAGCCACGATCGCCATGACGACCAGCAGCGATCCGCCTTCCCCCATTCCAAGCCGAACCAGTGCCGCGGCTACCCAGCGGTCGGTGCCGAATGCGCGCACGACGAGCGTGAACATGGTGGCGGCCACCAATAGCGCGAATAGCGCGCCGGTGACCGCCATGGTGTCGCGCAACACGTCGGACAAGCCCGTCAGCGTCAGCGTGCGCGTTGCAACGCCGAAGCCGAACAGCGCGACCGCCCCGAACGCCGCAGCCTCCACGGCGTACAGGTACCCCAGCGTCACGCCCGCGAGCAGGCACCCGATGAAGAGCACGGTCACGCCCGCCGTGAGCCAGTCGCGGATCGCAGGTGGCGACGCAGCGGGCGTGGCGAAGTGCGCAGCCGTACGCCGGCGGTTTGTCCCCCAGGCGATCAGCGCGCACAACGCGAGCAGGATTGCCGCAGGCACCAGCGCGCCGAGGAACACGTCCTGGGTGTTGATGACGCGCACGGATTCGTGGGTCAGGTTGGTCGCTTCCGTGTGCGCGCGCATCATGGCATCGCCCAGCAGGATGAGCACCAGCGATGGCGGGATCACGACGCCCATCGTGCTGGCGACGCACACGATCGCCGCGCTGCGCTCCGCTGGCATGCCGTGCGCGTCGAGCCGGGGCTGCACGGTGCGGGAGAGCATCGCCACGCTGGCGCCGACGGCCCCGTTCATCGGCGCCAGCAGCACGCCCAGCCCCAGCCCCGCAAGCGCCGGGCCTGCGCCCGTCCTCGCCAATGCGCGGTTTCCCGCGCGAAAGAGGGTCTCGGCAAGCGGCAGGTGGTTGAGCAGCGCGCCCATCAGCACATAGAGCGGCAGTGCCTGCAGGATGTCCTGCTCGAGCAAGCCCAGAAGGCGCGCGGGCATGGCGGTGAGCAACGGCAGCGCGAACACGCCGGTAACCATGCCGCCCGCCGCGAACAGCAGTGCCACACCGATCAGGATCAGCCATGCCGGCAGTCCCGTGACGATGAGCAGCAGCGCCACCGTGACCAGCATGCCGATGCCCGCGGTCTCGCTCATGTCCCGGGTGGGCTGCGGTCCCGGAACGCATCCAGCAACGCCTGGATCAGGACCAGCAGGGCCGCCAGCAGCAATGCGATCTTGAGCACGAAGTAGCCGGGATTGAAGGTCTCCGGAAACGCTTCGAGCTGCCGGACCGACTGCACCGTCATCGGCCACGCTGAGTACAGGATGAACAGCGACCACGGCACGAGAACGAACAATGCGCCCACGCGGGCCAGCACCCGACGGGTACGTTCCGAATAACGCTGCGCCACGAGATCGGTGGCCAGGTGCGCGTTCCGGCGAGAGGTACTGGTGATGGCAACGCTCACGTACAGCGCAAACAGGCACTGCGCGAGATCGTTGGCCTCGCGCGAGTACGACTGGACGACGTCGCGCAGCGGCCACTGCAGGAACAGGAGCAGGCAGACTGGGAGGACCAGAATGCTACCGGCGCGGACGACGCCTCCCACGATCCGGTCCAGCGCGCGCCCGAATCCGGTCATTGCGGGTCGATCAGCCGATGTTCTGGCGCAGAAATGCAAGCGTGCGCTCGCGCGCCAGCCTGGCCGCCGGGGCGTCGAATGCGCCACGCTGGTCGCAATTGAAGCCGTGATCGGCCGGATAGAGGAACACCCGCGCGGACGGATGTGCGGCAGCCAGCGCCTTCACGCCGGCCGCGGGGATATTCGCGTCGCGCTCGCCGAAGTGCGCCATGACCGGGCAGGTCGGCTGTTCCGCAATGGCATCGGTCATGCCGCCACCATAATACGGTACGGCACACGCAAAGCCCGGGAGGCGCGCAGCGGCGAGCCAGGCCAGGTATCCACCCCAGCAATAGCCGATGACGCCGACCTTGCCAGTGCTCGCCACGCAGTCACGGGCAGCCGCCAGGTCGAGCAGCGCCGCGTCCGTCTTCGCGAGCCCCTTCAATTCCCGGCCGCGGGCAACGTCCGCTGGCGTATAGCCCAAGTCCACGTCGCGTTCATAGCGGTCGAAGAGCGCCGGTGCGACAGCTTCATATCCGTCGGCGGCAAAGCCGTCGCAGACGCTGCGGATATGGCTGTTGACGCCGAATATTTCCTGCGCGACGACGAGCGCGCCGCGCGGTGAACCCGCGGGCTTCGCACGATACGCCGAGAACCGGAAGCCGTCGGCTGCCGTCAGTTCAATCCACTCGCCCATGCCCGTACGGTCTTTTCAGGTGAAGAATATCCAGTAGAACAATCCGATCACAATGAGCCACTTCAGCGCGTAATACAGCCCCCGGAAGCGGTGCTTGAGCGCCTTGCCGGGAACGCGCAGGTAATAGACCAGGCTGAAGAGGCGGTTGAGCCAGCCGACGTGGTCGCCGGCGATGTTCTCCGTCTGGCTCGCGCTGATGAACGTGTTCTTGTACCACTTGTTGATGCGGGTCATCACCCGGTTGGTCAGCGGCCTTTCGACGTCGCAGAAGAAGATGACGCGCATCTGGTCGGTCTTGTTCTCGGCCCAGTGGAGGAACGTTTCGTCGAACATCACGGCCTCGCCGTCGCGCCAGTGGTAGGGGTGCCCATCGACGAAGATGTGGCAATCCTCCGAGTTCGGCGTCGAAAGGCCCAGGTGGTAGCGCAGCGAACCTGCAAAGGGATCGCGATGCTTGCCCAGCTTGCCGCCTGGCGGCAGCAACGCGAACATCGCGCCGTTGATCGCCGGGATGGACTGGACCAGTGCCACGGTCCTGGGACACAACGCCTGCGCCGAAGGCAACGGCTGGTCGTACCACTTGACGTAGAAGCGCTTCCAGCCGCGCCGGAAGAACGAGTTGAATCCGAGATCGTTGAACTTCGCCGTCCCCCGGATGTACCCCTCGTCGAACAGCTGCAACGCTTCGTCGCGGAGCATCTGCCAGTTGTCGGTCACCGGTTTGAGATCGGGAAAGCGGTCGACGTCGATGAAAGGCCGGTTGGGCACTGCGGAGAAGAAATACATGAGCGCGTTGTACGGCGCCATGAACGTCGAATGGTCGGTGATCTGACGGTAGAACCGGATCCGGACGCTACCGCGGAAATGCACGAACAGGGCCGAGGCGAGGAACGCGTAGAGGATCGCCGCCTTCCAGTTGAGTAACATGTCGAGCATGGTCGCCATGTTACGGCATCGCGGACTTGCGCGGCTTGCGGGCCACGGATTTCCAGCGCCGATGCACCCAGTACCACTGCTCGGGACGCCGCAGGATGGCCCTTTCCAGAACGGCGTTGTATGCACGCGTATTGAGGCGGATGGCCTCGCCCGTCTTTTCGCATTCGATGGGCGACATGGGCTCCTCGAAGCGCAGCACATGGTGTCCGTCGGGTTCGCGCCAACTGGTCGCCGGCAGCACCGGCGCGCCGGTGGCAAGCGCGATGATCGCGAGGCTCTTGAACGTCCACGCGGGGTGGCCGAAAAAGTCGACCTCAATGCCATCCGGCGGGCGCGCATGCTGATCGAAGGGGAACACGATCGCGTCCCCGGCACCCAGTCTATCAAGCATCGCATCGAGCGAGCCGCGCTTGGGGAAGACACCAAATCCGGCTTCGTTGAACCGCCGTGTGACGAGCGCATCGAGCCACTTGGGCTTGATCGCGCGCCGCACGAAATGGAACCTGCCGCGCATCTGCGGATAGTGGTTGAGGCCCGCGATGGTCGACACTTCCCAGTTGCCGAAGTGGCCGGTGAGAATGAGAACGCCCTTGTTCTGGCCCAGCGCGCTGGCAAAGGCGTCGACATTCTCGATGCGCACCATGGCCATCTTCCGTTCGTGCGACAGCCAGCGGAACTTCAGGAACTCCACGAACAGCCGCCACAGATGCCCGTAATGCGCCTGTGCCAGCTGCACGATCTCGTCTTCGCCGATCCGTTCGCCGTAGACGAGGCGAAGGTTGTCGAGCATCACCTGTCGCCTTATCGGCAGGAACCGGAACAGGAATTTGCCGGCCCACGGCACCGCGATTGCGTCGTGTTCGGCCACCGCTACAGCCGACGCGCTCCCGCGATCATGCGAAAGCGAAATACCGATAGCCTTGATGCGATAGCGCGCGAGCAGCGCCGCGGCGGCCGACCCGCACACCAGATTCGGCGCTCCATAGTCGTCGCGCGCCACCGAGAATTCGGCGGCCTCGATCTGACCTAGCGCCGTTTCGCGCGGGAAGAGCTTCAGGCAGGCTTCCTTGGCCGCAAAACGAGCCGCGAGACTGGCCGAGCGGCCGGGACCGTCTCCGCTGTCCATCAGCTCCTGCGGCGAAAAAAGTCTGGCGAGATCGGCCGCCGGCGTTTCCCGCAGCAGGCGCTCGATGCGCGAAATTTCCACGGTATCAATGCCGCAGCGACGGCTGGCGCCTGCAGGAACCGTCATGGCCCCGCCGGCCTCCGTTGGCACCCCAGTTGGCACCTCAGTTGGCACATCTCACGCGGCACGCACAAGCAGCGCCGCGTCGGTGCCGCCGAATCCCCGGCACAGGACCAATGCGATCTTGCTGCGCGGTGCCTGCGGCGATGTGGATACCGAAACGCCGGCACAGTCCGGATCGAGTTCCCGGAGCGTTGCCACGCCAGGCACGACGCCCTCGGCCAGCGCCACGAGCGCCAGTGTCGCCTCGAGAATTCCGGCTGCGGCGATCAGGTGCCCGAACGACCACTTGAACGCGGTCACGGGCGGCACGTCTGCCCCGAACACGGTCCGGATCGCAGCGGCTTCGGACGCGTCCGACGGCCTCGTGCCGTTGCCATGCGCGACGATCATCCCGACATCGGCTGCATGGATCTTCGCATCGTCCAGCGCGGCCGCGATGGCCCGCGCAAGCCCGTCGCCGTCGTCGCGGATTGCGAGCAGGCCGGTCGCCTCCGAGACCTGGCCGCCACCCAGCACTTCACCCAGCACTTTCGCATTGCGCGCTGCGGCGGACGCCTCCAGCTCCATCACCAGCGCGCCCGCGCCTTCGCCGAAGACGCTGCCGTCACGCGTGACGTCGAAGGGGCGCAACGTCTGCGACGCAATCAATCCGAGGCGATAGTAGTACAGCACCATCTGCGGCTCGATCGGCGCATCGTGACCCACGGCAACGACGCGGTCCGCTTCGCCATTGCGCAGTGCCTCCATGCCCTCGATCACCGCCAGCGAGCCGCTGCAGCTGTGACTGGTAATGCACGCGTTGCTGCCTTTCAGTCCGTATTTGATGCCGATGTGCCCGAGCACGTTGTTGGGCAGCGAGCGCAGCAGCCACATCGGATTCACGGTGTTGGCCAGCTCCCGCCCGAATTCCGGCATGCTGCCGTTGGCCGTGGCCAGCAGCGGGAAATAATCGTACTGATTCTCGAAATTGCCGCTGCCCGAGCCGACGTAGACGCCCGTGCGGTCGCTGAATGTCGCGGCGGCATCGGCCGCCAGCGATTCGCGATGTGAGACCAGGCCTGCGGCTTCGATCGCGCGGCCGGCAGCATAAAGCCCGAAGAGGTCCGTGCGCCGGATCAGCTTGTGCAGCTTGCGATCGTCGACCATTTCGCGTGCGTTGAAATTGGCGACCTCGCCGGCCATCCGCGTCGGCCACAGCGCCGCGTCCCATTGCTGAATCGGTGCGATCGACGACGTGCCGGCCCGCGCCGCGGCGAAGATGTCGCCCGGGCTCTTGCCGCCCGAACACACGGCACCGGTGGCCGTGATCACGATGCGCGGCGCGCTCAACGGACCCCCACGCTTGCGGCCACCGAAAATGAGGCCGCCGCGCTGCCCCCGGCGGGGGAGTAATTCCGTGCGGCCTCCTTTGGGTCGCGGGAACTCCGAAGCGATCCCGTTTCGGCCACCGCCCGCACTCGCGGCCGCGCGCTGCGCGCCTGGGCTTCGCCCCGCTCGTGCAGGTGTCCTCGGGACGGCCCTGCCGCGCTCACGTCGACTCGCTTTCCACGGCGGCGTCCGTTTCTTCCGGATTGCGCAGCACAATGCAGCTGTTGGAACCGCCGAAACCGAACGAATTGGACATGGTCATGCGCACGCGCTGGCGTCGCGGCGTGTCGCGCACGAAATTGAGATCGCAGTCGGGATCGACTTCGCGCAGGTTCGCGTTGATCGGCATCATGCCGTCGCGAATCGCCAGCGCGCAGATCGCGACCTCGACCGCACCTGCCGCCGCGATCAGGTGTCCCATCGTGCTCTTGGTCGAGCTGACCGAGAGTGCCGCGACGCGCGGGCCGAAGACCGCTTTCACCGCGGCGCTCTCGCTGCGATCGTTCATGCCGGTGGACGTGCCGTGCGCGTTCAGGTAATCGATATCGGCAGGTGTTGCGCCCGCGCTCCACAAGGCCTGCCGCATCGCCTGGATCGGACCGTCGCCGTCCGGCGGCGAATCGGTGATGCGATAACTGGACAGCGAATTGCCGTCGCCCGCCAGCTCGGCGTAGATGCGTGCGCCGCGCTTGCGCGCCGCATGCCATTCCTCGAGCACCAGGAATCCCGCGCCTTCCCCCAGCAGGAAGCCGTTGCGCGTCACGTCGAACGGGCGGCTCGCGCGCTGCGGCGCGGCGTTGTCCGGCGACAACGCCGACAGCAGGCAAAAGCCGCTGATGCCGACAGGACTGATCATCGAATCGAACCCGCCGGCGAGAACATGGTCGACTGCGCCGCGACGGATCAATTTCATCGCGGTGCCCAGCGCCTGGCCACCGGATGCACAGGCGGTGTGCACCGCGGACGCATAACCACGTATGCCGTGACGGCGCGTGATGAGCGACAAACCCGCTGCGCAGTTGCTGCGGCAAAATGCCACAGGGTCGTTGGCCGGACCGTCTGTCAGCAGCAGGTCCGAATGGAGGACGCCGTCCGCGGCCGAATGCGTTTGCGTCCCGGCGAGGTCCGCGAAGTCCACGCCCATCATGCCTGCACCAAGAGTGCATCCCCAGCGCGTCGCATCGGCTTCCGTCGGGCGAATGCCGGCATCGCGCAGCGCCTGTTCCGCGGCAGCGAGCGCAAAGCGATGGGAACGATTGGTGAGCTTGAGCAGCTTTCGGTCTCCGATCTGCGCGACTTCGTCGAAACCCTTCACCTCCGCCGCGATGTGCACCGGAAAGCCGCTGGCGTCGAACACGGTGATCTGTGCCCCGCCACTTCTGCCATGGAGGACCGCATCCCACGTCGTGGCGACGTCGTTGCCGACGGGTGTCACCAGCCCCAACCCCGTTATCGCAACTCGTTTGCGCGCGGTCATGGCATCAGGGAGCTGGCTTGAGAAACTCGACCCGCGCCGTGGCAATGGTCTTGCCGTTGCGGTCGCGCGCGCTCAGGGAAATCCGCGTCGTGCCATCCTGCGTGCCCGCGAATTCCGCACGGCTATCGACCTCCTGGCCCGGCAGGATGAATGCGCGCATCTTCACGTGGGTCATGCGCACCGGCACAGGATCCGGCCCTTCCTGCCCGGCGTTTGCCTCGCGCGCAAGTTGCGTGGCCAATGCGATCTGCGCATTGAGCAGGAGCGTAGCCGGAAACACCGGGCGGCGCGGGAAATGGTCGGCAAAGAATGGGGTTGATGCGGGAACGTGCAGCGTTGACCGCACCAATTTTCCCGGAATGTGCTCGACAGTTTCGACGGCAGGTTCGGCAACGCCATGGAAACGATCGACTGGCGCGCCTGCTCCCCGCAACAACGCAAAGCGCTGCTGCAAGAGTTCAGGCGCGTCGAAATCGGCCACGGGCAGCATGGGGCCCAGGCAGTCGTTCAATTCGATCACCGCCCTCCCGTTCACCGAGGCTTCGCCGCGATAGGACACGGCGTCATCGTCGACTTCGTCAATGACAACCGAAAGGTGAATGTCGTCGCCCGGCGCCACGTCGCCCAGGAAGCGTGTCTCGCCGGCGAGTGCGGCGACCGGCCGTCCACGGTAACCGATATATTCCATCGAGACCCAGGCTGCAAGCTGGCCGACCGCTTCCGCGACGAGGCACGCCGGAAACACGCGAATCGCGGCTGGCACGTGAAAAATGCCGCGCGCGCTCGTTCCTGGCGTGAATTCCGTGATGCGGTCGACAAAGGAAAACGCGGCGAAATGGTCGATTGGGTCAGCCATGGGCTCCGCGCGCCTTCAGCCCGCCGCGCGGGCTTCGTGCTGCGCCTGGACTACAAGCTTGCAAAAGGTTTCCGGCGTGAACAGGCGCGGAATGTCCTTGACCTTCATCGGATCGGCGAAGCGTTCGGCGGGGATTTCCGACAGGTACGAGCGCAGTTGCGAAAGTCCGGTCGCGGACAGTACGCCCTTCTGCTCGAACTCGGCTTCGGTCAGGCTGCCGCGCGCGTTGTCGATGATCTTGCCGCGCGGAATCTTGATCTTGAACGCACGCTCCAGGCGGAACACCATGTCGAGGAAGTCGATCGACTCGGCGTCCAGCCCTTCGATCAGCGACACGTCGAGCTTGATGTCGGCGACATCGCAACCCAGCGCATCGGCCATCGTTTCCGCCACGGTCGGGAACACCGCGTTGATCTCGTCCTTGGTGATTTCTTTTGCCATCGTTGCCTCACTCCATTTTGAAGCCGCCATCGATATTGATGATCTGGCCGGTGACATAATCGGCAAAGCGCGAGGCCAGGAACCATACCGCGTAGGCCACTTCCTCGGGCTTGCCATACCGCTTGAGCAGGATGCGCGCCTTGACGGCATCGCCCGCCAGCTCGCGCACTTCCTGCGACATTTCCGTTTCGATCACGCCAGGCGCGACCGCGTTGACCGTGATCTTCCGCGGCGCGAGTTCGACGGCCAGCGAGCGGGTGAAGGCGTTGATCGCGCCTTTGCTTGCCGCGTAGTTGGTCTGGCCGCGACCGCCCTTCTCACCTGCCACCGAGCTCAGGTTGATGATCTTGCCGCCGCGCTGCACGATCATGTGCGGCGCCACCGCGCGCACGACGTTGAACACCCCGCCGACGTTCGTGTCCAGCACGACTTGCACGTCGTCGTCGTCCATCGCCGCCAGTTGGTTGTCGCGAATCATCCCGGCGTTGTTGACGAGTATGTCGATCCGGCCGCAGCGCTCGGCGACGCGATCCACCGCCGCTGCGCACGCGCGGGAGTCGCGGATGTCCACCTGTTCCATGGCGACCTTCCCCCCGCTCGCCGTGCCCGCGGCAGCGACCTCTGCCGCCGCCGCCGCGTTGTCGCGATAGAAAAACGTCACGTCGACGCCTTCCCCGGCCAGCAACAGGACAATGGCACGGCCGATGCCGCGGCTGCCGCCGGTCACGATCGCCACTTTGCCCGAGAGACCTGGGTCCATCGTCATCCCGGCATCAGCCCGAAATCGCGAAACCGCCATCGACGACCAGCGTGTGGCCGTTGATCATGCCGGCTTCGGGCAGGCACAGGAGGAATACGGCGCCCGCGACATCCTGCGGGGTCAGCACCGGACCCGCGGGCGTGCGCTGCGAAAAATTGGCAAGCAATTCCTCGCGGTTGGGAAAGTACTGCAGCGCGTCGGTGTCGACCACGCCCGCGCTCACTGTATTCACGCGGATGCCGCGAGGCCCCAACTCCTGCGCCAGCGCGCGCACCAGCGCCTCGAGCGCGGCCTTGGACGCGCCGATGAAGCCGTAGCCGGGCATCGCGCGCTGCGCACCCAGGCTCGACAACGCAATGATGCGCGCGCCGGGAGGCATGAGCGGCAAGCCCCGTTGCGTAAGGAGATTCAGGGCCAGCGCGTTGGTCTCCATGCACCAGCGCCAGTGCTTCAGTGTCATGTCGACCGTGGGTTTGAGCACACCACTGGCTGCATTGCTGACCAGAATGTCGAGCCGATCGAAATGCTTGCCGAATTCGGTGAAGATCTCATCGACGCTGTCCGGAATGCCGACGCTCCCGGCGATGGCGCAGGCACGCCGGCCCAGCGCGCGCATCTCCTTGCACAACGCTTCCGCTTCGTCGGCGCTGTTGTAATAGTTGACGGCAACGTCGCAACCTTCGCGGGCGAGCTTCAACGCAATTGCGCGCCCGATACCGCGGGCCGCGCCGCTGACGAGCGCCACTTTGCCGGTCAATGCGCCTGCCATGATGGAGGTCTCGAAAGTCCGGCCCGTTCCTGTATCCGGCAACAGGCCGGTCGGGACAGGCAAAACCGCTATTCTACCGTGCCCACCCCTGCCGACTGGCCCAAGGTCGTCAGGCATTGTCGAAGGTCGGCCGCTATCTTATCAACCGTCCCATCCTCGAACGCCCCGGTACGGTAGGAGATGCCGGCTTCCAGCGCGCCCCCGGCCGTGGTCACGGCAACCACCATGGGCGCCAGGGGCCCGGTCGACACGCCGCGCACATACGCGGGCGCTGGGCCGTACGCGCCGCCCTCCTGCCAAAGCGCATCGACGTTGAGCATGGTGACGCCGACCCAGACCGGCCAGTTCTTGACGTGAAAGCGCTGTCTTTGTTCCAGACCCAGGAAGCGCCACACGATGCCGCTGTAGAACATCACGACCAGCGTCTGGAGGTATAGCCGACGTCTTTTCCATTCCGCGGACTGCACATGGATGTCCTGCGCCAGCTCACGCAACCCCACTCCTTCAGGAACCCGGTGCGCGACCCGGAAGGAACTCAGGAACTGTCCAAACCACGCGCGCGCATCGGCCCCGACGTCGTTGCGGATGTTGATGATCGACGCTGCGGCCAGGTAGACGCGTCGCCGCGCCGTCAGCCTCTTTTCGGCCAGCGGAGAGAGTGTCTGGAGCATGACCGCGATGATCAGGTCGTTGAGCGTCACATTCCACGCCTTCGCCGTACGCAGTACCGCGGCGAATTCGGATGGGCCAAGCCGCACGGACGTGAAGCCGTTGGTCGGGTCGGGCCAGCGCAGGTATCGCGGGCGATGCGAGTGCCGGCAATTCAATGCCAGACGGGGCAGGCTCGGCAAACCGCGCAGCACCGCGCCCGCGTGGCGCCACAGCAGGCGCCGGAACGTGTCCGGGTATAGACCGGGCACAGCCTGCGGCGGCGGCGCGCTCCCATTGGCCGCATATCGGGCGACGATCGCCTGGAGCAGCAGCGCGATCGAGTCGCCGCCCGCGACGAAATGATCGTAAGCGAGGGCAAACTCGAACGTCGCTCCCGCGTCGACCGCGAAAAATCGGAAGGGATCGATGGCCCCGTCGGCGGGAAACGGGTTGTTCAGCTGGCGTTCGATTTCCGCGCGCAGGACACCCCGCGGATCCGCACCGCCGGGCAGGACCGGCAGCGCAAAGCGTGCCTCGCCTCCGGCATATTCGTAGCGGCCGCGCACAGCGTCCAGCGTGAGGTGGGTGAGGCCGCGTGCCTCGAGCTCGCCCCTGATCGCGGCGCCGAGACGCACGGCATCGAGGGGCGCGGCGACATGGACCGCATGCACCGCGCTGTACGGATGCAACTCGCGCCAGCGCAGCATGGTCACCTGGAACAGGTTCAGCGTGCCCCGCATCATTGACTTTCCGGAGTCCGCAGCACTTGCTGCGCCGATTGGCACCAATGCTGTTTCACGCTGTACCAGATGTCGGCAGCGTGCAACAGGTTGGTGGTGTCGACCCCGGCCGCGTCAGGCAGCGCCACGGCGGCGTCCGGCGACCAGGAGTCGATCCACTTGCGCGTGACTTCGTTGGTCGCGAGGTTCAGGGTGTCCGGGATGCGGATGTGGCCGGTGACGGCAGGCAAGGTGACATTGCGCACGCGTGCCGTACCGATGGCCACGTACGGCTCGGGGTCGCCGAACGTTCCCGCAATGGGGTCCCAGGGTATCGAAAATCCGGTGAAGTCTTCGGCAGTATCCGGAATCCTGCGCAACTTCGCGATCATGTCCCATTGACCCAGAAATATTCGCGGCAGCTTGCCTGTCGCCATGGCTGTTGCATAGCCGACGGTGAGACCCTTGACCGGGCGCGTGGCGCCGGTGCGCGGATCGCGAATCGTCGTGCGCGCCAGGGCGTCGCCCGCGAGCGGATTCCAGACCGGAATGGTCTCGTGGAAAGCCCCGTTCAACTCGTACAGGATACGGATCGCCATCATTCCGCCCTGGCTATGGCCGATCAGCATCGGCATCATGCCTTCGGATTCGTAATACCACGCCAGCATTCCCGCCCACTTGAGGCTGTCGCCGAAACTTCCCTGCGACAAACTGCCGTCGCGGGGATCGCGGATCTGCTGCTCCGGATAACCCATGGCGATCAGGAAGTGGGCGAACGGCTCCATGGTCACCACGGCGAGGCTGCCCTGGAACAGGATGATCCGCGGTGCCGGACCCGGCGCCAGCAGCCGGGCCACGTCGGCGGAACCGACGTGCCGGCAATCGAGCGCGAGAAGGCTGCGGATGCCTGCAGCGTCCAGCTCGTGTGCAGGTTGCAATGGCGGATCGTCCGCAGCCGACGCACCGCCGGCGACAGGCAAGTCAACAGCGCGCAGAGTAGCGAACCGAGCAGCGCACGGCGCGGGAGTGACATCGAAGGGCGTTGCCGGAATCGGATCGGGATCCTCCTTCGTGCATTGTCGCAACGGGTAGAAGGGCTCCTACTGACTACCGTCAAGATATGCGGGGAAAGAACCTTCCGGTCCGTTGCACGTAGCGGGAATAGTCGTCGGGTTGCGTTTGCAGCAGATGTCGCTCCTCGTTGCGCGCTTTCACGTTCATCAACGCGATGTGCGCCAATGCAACCGTTACCATCGGCAGCGTCGGCACCACGACCACGGTACAGATCATGAGCAGTATCTGAAAGGCGTAGATCGGGTGGCGGATGCGGCGGAACGGCCCGTCGGTGATGAGATTGGTCTTCTCGTCGACGGCCACCGCCATCCGCCAATCCTTGCCCATGCGCGCCCAGCATCGCGCCGTAGCGATCAGGCAGAGCACCGCGACGATCGCGGCCAGCCAGCGGCATGCGCCGTAGACGGGCATCTGAGACGCAAATGCCGGTATCGCCAGCGGTAGGCGGGTTCCCGTTTGGGCGAGCCATGGCAGGATGATCCAGAGAGCGACCACCGGGACGAAGATCGCCCCCATGAAGCGTTCCAACGGCTGCTTCGGCGACAGAATGGGTATGTCGCGGGAATGCCGTTTCACCCGGACGATCATCATTCCGACTCCGAACCAATAGGCACAGATCGTTGCGGTAATGATGGCGGCAGGCAGATCGTTCATGGCTTGGTCGCAACTGGTTTGGCGGCAATGTCGCGGGTGCGGTTCCTTGAAGGGTACGACAGGGTGCGGCCGAAGGGCAATGTTGCGCCGCCAGCGCAACTGTGTCATGCGCCGGTCCCTTGCCGCCCTCTCGCACCGAGGTTCGCCGGGAGGGCATTGGGCCTGCCGCCAACGCCCAATTTTCCGGGATCCCAAGCGCAAGGCGCAGGCAGTAGAATTGTCGCGCCATGTCCTCGCCCGTCCTCTCCGACGTCGCGCAATCAGCCAACGAATCCGGCGGCGCCCGCGATGCTGCGGCCAGGCGAGGCGCATGCGCTGCTGCGGGTCGGCTTCGATCGCTTCCTTACGAAACTCCAGGAATTGACGGCGGCGGCAATCGACGCCACGGACGACCTGTTCGAGGCGACCAGTCACGTACCGGACGGAGAAATAGAGGCATTCCGGCAAAAACGGGCGGAATGGCTCACCCGATTCGCGACGACGCAGCGGGACCTGTTCCTGCGTCGGCTGGCCGGCCAACGCCGGAAAGGATTGCGCCCGGACGCCGATGCCTCCGTCGGCGCGCTCCGGGTTCTCACGCCTTTCGACCAGGAAAAGCAGGCCGCGCTGACTCACGCGGCGCGTCTACTTGCCAACTTCACGCAAAGGGAACTGGCGGCGCTGGACCTGCGCGTGGGCGTGCTGCTTGCGGAAGGCAAGGCGCACGAACTCGATAATCCATTCGCGACTCCTTACATACTCGATGCCCTGGGTTCCACCTCGCGCGCCGTGTATCCCGCTCCGCGCGTGTGGCGGCCGTTGATGGAACGCCTGTTGATCGACCTCACGCCCAACTTCAACGGTCTCTACATCGCGCTCAACCGGTTGCTGGCAGACCACGGTGTCCTTCCGGAAATCAAGGCCACGTTAAGGGCACGCAGCGAACATCGCCCCAGCGACGACCGCGACCTGCTGGCGACGTTCACGCAAATGCTGCACGCCGCAGAGCAGCCGATTCCCGGTGACATCGTCGTGCCGGAATTCGCGGTAGTACCTGGCGCGCCTCCGGCATTGACTTTCGACCGCAGCCCCGCCCCGGGGACGATCGCGCAGGCTGCAGTGGACCTGCGCGTGCCGCCGCAAATGGTTTCTGCCGACATTCTCGCCGGCCTCACGGCCCTCGCCGCGCTTGGCGCAAAGAGTGTTTCGGGCGCCTCCGCGACGTCCTTCGCCGAAAATTCCAGCGCCATTGCGGCGGCGGCCGACCCGGCAAATTCCGCAAACGAATTTCCGAGCCTCGATCCGCTGATGGCGCTCGGCACGTCCACGTCGCTGTTCGCCACGCTGGCGCAATGGCAGAAGGTCGATCTTCGCACCGCGATCGCGCGCCTGGCGCCGCCGCCGGCCGAAGGCGACGCGGCAGCCGGCGCCATCGTTCCGCTCAATCTGATTCCGCACATCCGCGCGGCAGTCGCCGCCCAGATCTCGAATCCGGCCGATGCCATCTCGGTGGATGTCATCGGGCTCCTGTTCGATTACATTTTTCGCGACCCGACCATTCCCGAGTCCACGCGCGCGCTCTTCGGCCGTCTGCAGGTGCCGATCGTCAAGGCCGCGCTGCTCGATCGAGCATTCTTCGCCGACAAGAAACACCCGGCGCGGCAGCTGCTCGATCATCTGGCCGACGCCGCCGTCGGCGCAGCGAACGACGAAGCGTATCGCGTCTCATTCGAAGCCGCGGCGCAGAAGGCCATCGACCGGATCTGCGCGAATTTCGAAATCGACGTTGCCGTCTTCCGCGATGCCGACCGGGAACTGGTGGCGTTTGCCGAGCAGGAGCGTCAGAGGTCGGCGGCGGCGCTGGCAACCGAAGTGGCCGATGCGTTGCATGCGGAGGAGGACGAAGCCGATCGCGCCGTTGTGCGCGAGCTCCTGCGCGACAGGCTCGCCGGACTCGACGTCCCCTTCGAGGTGCGGTCGTTCATCGAGACCATCTGGGCCGACTACCTGGCCACGCTGCGCCGCGAACACGGCGTCGACAGTCCGCAGTGGAATGCCGCGCTCGTCACGCTCGACGAAACGTTGTGGAGCATCGTCGCCAAGGAGCGCACCGCGCAAAAGGCGCGTCTTTCGAAAATGATCCCTTCGCTGATCGGCGCTTTGCGTGCCGGCTGCAAGTCGCTGCAAGCGCCGGCCGAGCGCTCGAAGGCTTTTTTCGATGCGCTCTACCAACTGCATATGTCCGCGATCAGGCCGGCGGCAACCGCTCAGGTTGCGGTTGCGAGCGCCCCCGAGGCGAATGCCGCCGAGGCGACCGCCGAGGCCCCCATGCCGTCGCCACCACCGGTCAACGTGCACGACTACGTGGGCGAAATGGTCGTCGGCACGTGGCTCCGCTTCGACCTCGACGAGGGGGCGATCGACGCCCGCTTGAACTGGGTCAGCCCGTTGCGCGCGAAATACATCTTCACCAGCCGGTCGCGCTCGCACGCCTTGATGCTTTCGCCGGAGGAGCTGGCCTATCGATTGGGCAGCGGCACGGCGAGGCTGGTGGTCGAACCCGTGCCGTTGTGGGACCGCGCGGTCAGCTCGGCGCTCGACACGCTCGCCGCACGCAGGCCGCCCTGCGCCCGCCGGCACCGGGATACCGGCACATGCCCCAGCGTGAGGCTGTCGCCGCGCGGATGCCGACAACGACGCACAATCCACGAACCCACGATGCCCCTGATCACGCTTTCGCGCGCCCGCCTTGCGTTTGGGCACCATCCTCTGCTCGACGGCGCCGATTTTCAGCTCGACGCACGCGAACGCGTCGGACTCATCGGCCGCAATGGCACCGGCAAGTCGTCGCTGCTCCGCGTTCTGGCCGGACTCGCGGAGCTGGATGGCGGCGAATCCTGGACGGCGCCCGGCACGCGCATCGCTTGCGTCGTGCAGGAACCGGAATTCAACGCAGACCATTCGGTTTTCGACACCGTGGCGCTGGGTTTGGGAGCCGAAGGCCGGCTGTTGACGGACTATCATCACGCGATAGCCGTCCTGGCGGACGACAGCGGCAATGCCGACCGACTTGCTCGTCGTGGCCTCGCTGCAAAGCCGGCTCGACGACAGCGGCGGCTGGGCGTTGTCGCATCGCGTCGACACCGTGCTGTCAAGGCTCGAACTGCCGCCCGACCGGCGGGTGGGCGACCTCTCGGGAGGCTGGCAAAAGCGGGTGGCGCTGGCGCAGGCGCTGGTTGGCGTGCCCGACGTGCTGTTGCTGGACGAGCCGACCAATCACCTCGACTTCACGGCGATCGCATGGCTCGAGCAACTGCTGCAGAATTTCGACGGCGCGGTCGTGTGCGTCACCCACGACCGCCGCTTCCTCGACACGGTGGCCACTCGAATCGTCGAACTCGACCGCGGGCGCCTCTCGTCCTATCCGGGCAACTTCGCCGCCTATCAGGAACGCAAGGCAGCGCCAGCAGGACGATGAAGCCGTGGTCAACGCCAAGGCCGACAAGTTCCTGGCGCAGGAGGAGGCCTGGATCCGCCAAGGCGTCGAAGCGCGCCGCACGCGCAACGAAGGCCGCGTGCTGCGACTCGAAGCGCTGCGGCGCGAACGCGCCGCCCGGCGCGAGCGACTGGGTCGCGTCAACCTGCAACTGGCCGCGGGCGAACGTTCGGGCCAATTGGTGGCCGAACTCGTGGACGTCAGCAAGGACTATGGCGACGGCGCGCTGATTCGCGATTTTTCCACGCGCGTGATCCGCGGCGACCGCATCGGTCTCATCGGTCCCAACGGCGCGGGCAAGAGCACGCTTCTCAAGCTGATCCTCGGGGAAGTCGAGCCCGACCGGGGCACCGTGCGCCGCGGCACGAATTTGAGCGTCGCATATTTCGACCAGTTGCGCGAACAGCTCGACCCGTTGGCGACGCTGATCGACACCATCAACCCCGGCGCCGAATTCGTGGAGATCGGCGGCAAGCGCATGCACGTGATCACCTATCTGGGCGATTTCCTGTTCCCGCCGGAACGCGCGCGCTCGCCGGTCTCGTCGCTGTCGGGCGGGGAGCGCAATCGCCTGCTGCTGGCGCGGCTGTTCGCGCAGCCGGCCAACGTGCTGGTGCTGGATGAACCGACCAACGACCTCGACATCGACACGCTCGAACTGCTCGAGGCCCTGCTGCAGGACTATCGCGGCACGCTGTTCCTGGTCAGCCACGACCGCGCCTTTCTGGACAACGTCGTCACCCAGACGATCGCGTTCGAGGGCGACGGTCTACTGCGCGAATATCGCCGGCGGCTTCAGCGACTGGGCGGAGTATCACGCGCGCCGGAACGCGCAGATCGAGGAGGCGCGCACGATTGGCGTCCGCGGCCGTGCGGCCCGCGCCTGCCCGGCCAACCCGGACCGCACGCACGCCTCAACTTCAACGAGCAACGCGAATTGGCCGCCCTTCCCGGACAAATCGAGGCGCTGGAGAAGGCGGCCAACGACCTGCGCGACCGCTTCGCGAACTCCGCCCTCTATCGCGAAGGCGCGGCCGCGGTCAAGGCGCTGCAGGAGCAGCTCGGTTTGCGCGAAAGCGAACTCGCCGCCGCCTACGCCCGGTGGGAAGCGCTCGAAACACGCAACAGCGCACTTGCCGCAACGAGTGGAGTCTAGATCATCGCCATGCAGGAACTCGAATTCACGCCTACCGGCGATTTCATCGAATTGCACCAGCTGCTCAAGCTGTCGGGTCTCGCCGACAGCGGCGGCGCGGGAAAGGCGCTGGTCGCATCCGGCGCGGTGAGCGTCGATGGCCGGCAGGAGTTGCGCAAGACCGCCAAGATCCGCGCAGGGCAATGCGTGACCGTCGGGCAAGTGCGCATTCGCGTGGTACGCTGAAGTCTCGCCTCCCCCGCCATTTCCTGATTGAATCCGTTCGCTGCACCGGCCCCCGAAAAACTGTCGGGACACCGTCCCTTCGTCCATTTCTGGTTCACCCGTGTCGCCACGATCATCGGGTACCAGATGCTGACCGTCGCGGTCGGCTGGCAGGTCTATGCGCTGACCGGTAGCGCGTTCGACCTGGGTCTCATCGGACTGGTCCAGTTCCTGCCGGCTGTCCTGTTGCTGCTGCTCGCCGGGCATGTCGCGGACCGCTACGACCGGCGGCGCATCGCGCGCATCTGCCAGGCGGTCGAGGCGCTGGTGGCAGTGCTGCTGGCCGCGGGCAGCACGATGGGTTGGATCACGGAGTACGCAATCTTTGTGCTCGTGTTCGTGATCGGCGGCGCGCGCGCCTTCGAGACACCGTCGCTGCAGGCCATGCTGCCTGCTGCTGATACCCACGCGCCTCCTGCCACGCGCGGTGGCATCGAGCGCCACGGCCACGCAGACGGCAATCGTCATCGGTCCGGCCATCGGGGGCCTGTTGTACGTCGCAGGGCCGGCGTGGACCTATGGCGCCTGCGCGGCGATGTTCGTCGCGGCCAACATCCTGACGAGCCGTATCCGCTACGAGCAAGTCGTGCGTCCACGTGAACCCGCCACGCTCAAGTCGGTGTTCGCGGGGCTGGCGTTCATTCGCAGCCGCGAAGCCATGCTGGGCGCGATCACGCTGGACATGGTCGCGGTCCTGCTGGGAGGCGTGACGGCGTTGCTCCCGATCTATGCCAGCGACATCCTGCATACCGGTCCGTGGGGACTGGGGTTTCTGCGTTCCGCACCCGCGCTCGGGGCGCTGGCGGTGGCGCTCTACCTGGCGCGCAATCCGCTGCAGCGGCACGCAGGTCGCACGATGTTTGCTGCCGTGGCGGTCTTCGGCGCGGTGACCATCGTGTTCGGTGTTTCGCGCTGGTTTCCGCTGTCGTTCGCTGCGCTGGTCCTGCTGGGCGCCTCCGACATGATCAGCGTCGTCGTTCGCGCGTCGTTGATCCAGCTTGGCACGCCGGATGCAATGCGCGGGCGGGTGTCGGCAGTGAACGCCATGTTCATCGGGACTTCCAATCAATTGGGCGAATTCGAGTCCGGCGTCACTGCCGCATGGCTGGGCACGGTGGCCTCGGTCGTGATCGGCGGCATCGGCACGATACTGGCCGTGATGCTTGGGCTTCGCCTTTTCCCGCAACTCGCCCGAATCGACCGTTTGGAGTCCGTGCGCCACGTGTAGGACAATGGCGCCTCTGGCGTCGTCCCGGGGCCCGTCGCGGCTCGCTCATCAACGAAAGTCCCATGATCCTTGTCCTCGCCCGCAGTCCTGCCCTTTACTGGTTCGCCATTGCACTCGCGCTTGGCGCAAGCCCGGCCACAGCGCAAAATGTGGCCACACCCCGCCCCGATCCCGTCGCCATCCTCGCCGCGGCGAAGGCCGCGAGCGGCGGCTCGTCGTGGGACGCGTTGCGCACGCAGCACAGCAAGGTCAGCATCAGCACGGCCGGCGTAAACGGCGCGGCTGAACGCTGGGCCGACATCGGCACGGGTCGCTCTCTGATCAAGTACAACATCGGCCCCGTGTCCGGCGCCGCCGGATACGACGGCAAAATCGCCTGGTCGCAGGATGGCGCCGGTCAGTCGCGGATCGAAACCACCGATGCCGCACGGGAACTGGCCGTCAACGCGGCCTATCGCGACAAGCTCGCCTTCTGGTACCCGGACCGCGCGGCGGCCCAGATCTCCTTTCTCGACCGCGTCATCGACGAAGGTGCGCAGTTCGACGTCATCCGCATCGTCCCCGAGGGCGGCCGGGCGTTCCAGTTCTGGATCAACAGCGACACCCACCTGATCGAGCGACTGGTCGAGCGCGAGGCGCAGGAGACTAGGACGGAGTATCTGATGGACCTGCGCGACGTGGAAGGCGTCAAGGTCCCCTATCGCGTGCGCGCGACGCGCGGCGACCCGCGCGAGGATGAAGTCGTCACGGTCGACAAGCTCGACTACAACTGGCCTCTGACCGGGATCGGGTTCGCGCAACCGGCCGCCGCGAGACCGGACTTCTCGCTTGCCAATGGTAGCGCCGCCGTCGAGGTGCCATTCGAAGTCCGCGACGGGCGCCTGTTCGTCACCGTCATGCTGAACGGCAAGGGCCCGATCCGGATGCTGCTGGATTCGGACCGCGGCAATATTCTCTCGCCACAGGCCATGGCGGCACTTGGCGTCAAGCCACAGGGGAACTTCGGCGTTGCCGGCGCCGGTGAAAACCAGCAGGAAGTCGGCATCGCGCGAATCGACCGCCTTGACCTTGGCGGAGTGGGCATCGACGGCATGCTGTTCGCCGCAATCGACGTCTCCGAATACATGGCAAGGGTCGAGGGTGTCGATGGCGTTGGCGGTGTCATCGGATACGAGCTGTTCAAGCGCTTTCCCGTCAAGCTCGACTTCCAGCGCTCGCGCGCCACGTTCTACGATCCCTCGAGGTTTTCCTATTCCGGCGGCGGCGTCGGTGTTCCGGTCAAGCTCCGCGAACATGTCGCCCACGTCGAAGGCAGCGTGGATGGCTTCAAGGGTGCGTTCGCCATCGACACCAGCAGCCGCGGTGCACTGGCGCTGACCGCGCCTTTCGTGGAAAGGAATGGCCTAGTCAAACGCTACGGCGCCACGCAGTCGTTCGTGTCCGCTGCCGGTACTGACGGTTACATGCATTCGTTGCTGGCCCGCGCCAGCGCCCTCAAGCTGGGCTCCGTCGCGGTGGACAGGCCCGTCGTGGCATTGTCGACGCAGTCAGTGGCGGACACCGCCAACGCCGAAGTCGCCGGTAGCGTGGGATACGGCATTCTGCGGCAGTTCAACGTCACCTTCGACTACGCGAACGGGATGCTGTATTTTGAACGGAACGCGAACTACGGCCAGCCGGATGTTTTCGATCGTTCCGGCATGTGGATCGAACGCCGCGCGAACGGTTACGAGATCATCGAAACGATCAAGGACGGACCGGCGGCCAAGGCAGGCCTGGCCCCGGGGAACGTCATCGTCGCGATCGACGGCAAGCCGTGGAACTCGCTGCCGCTGGCGACCTTGCGGCAGGACCTGAAGGCCGCGTCAGGCACCAAGGTGAAATTGAAGCTCGCCAGCGGACAGGAGCGCGTCATCACGCTGCGCGAACTGATTTGAAGCAATCGACAGCTGCGCAATCGAAACGACTCGACAGGAGCTACGCATCATGACCAAAACCAAGGGCGGCATTCACTTTCCGACTCCCAAAGGCAAGCATGGCGCGCCACTGGTGCCGGGACAGGACGCGAAGAAACGCCAAGCCATGCCTGTGCCACACGTAGCACCGCGGACCAAGGCCAGCACCAAGGGTCGCTAGGGAGCCTCTGCATAAGTATTCACGATTGCGCTGCTTGGGCCCGATGCGGATGGATGCGAGACAGGCGACGCAGGTCGTAGTTGATCCTACGATGCCAAGGAGCACGGCGAAGCAGACGCCGCATTGGGCAGCAGCCCGGAGGGACGGTGCCTTTCGGGCGGTCTGCTTTGTCGCGAGCCTCGCGAAGGGGGCCCACCATTCGCTTCGGCCCGCTTCGCGCAACCCATCCCGAAAGTCTCCCGTCGCAACCGCGAATACTTATGCAGAGGCTCCCTAATGTCCCGCAGCGCCTTCGTGGTCGGCGCGACCGGGCTGGTCGGATCGAAACTGGTGGACGTGTTGCTGGCGGATCCGGAAAACGGCGTCGTTCACGTGCTCGTCAGGCGCCCGCTTGCGCGGACCGACCCGAGGCTGCGCCCCCATCTCATCGATTTCGCACAGCTTGCCGCAGTCGACTGGCCCGCGGCGGACGACGTCTATTGCTGCCTGGGCACGACCATCGGTGTCGCGGGTTCGCGCGAGGCGTTTCGCAAGGTCGATTACGACTATCCGCTGGCCGTCGCGCGCGGAACGCTGGAGCGCGGCGCGCAGCAGTTCCTCTTTGTTTCGGCCATGGGCGCGGATGCGCATTCGTCGGTGTTCTACAGTCAGGTGAAAGGCGAGCTCGAGGCCGCCGCAGCAGCGCTCGGGTTTCATGCGACCATCGCGTTCCGGCCTTCGCTGCTGGCGGGCGATCGCGCCGAATTCCGCTTTGGCGAGCGTGTCGCGCTGATGCTGCTGCAACCTGCGCGATGGCTCGTGCCGCGCAAGTACCGGCCCGTCGCGGCCCTTGCGGTCGCGCGCGCCATGGCGGACTTTGCCAAGCGCAGCCTGACGGGATTCCACGTCGTAGCGTCCGATGCGATCCAGGCGTTCGCGCCGGGATGAGCTGACCACGCTTTGCACGCCTTCTGGCATCTGCTGGCGCTGACCGCGCCGCTCTTCCTGCTGGTCCTGCTGGGTTACGTGCTCTCGCACTGGGGCCGCTGGCCGCAGGAGGCTTCGGACGCACTGACACGCTTCGTCTTTTCGGTCGCCATTCCCGCCTTCCTGTTCCGCCTGATGAGCGATTTCTCGCGGCTGCCGGCCGTCGACGCACGGTTGCTGATCGCGTATTTCGGCGGATGCCTCGTCGTTTTCGTGTTGGGACGGGTGATCGCGGCGACGCTGTTCCGGTTGGACGGCGCGTCGCAATCGGTCTTCGCGGTCGGCGGCATCTTCGCCAATCTCGTGTTGCTCGGGGTTCCGCTGACCAAGGTCACGCTCGGAGACGCAGCGATGCCCTCGGCGTCGCTGGTGATCGTATTCAATTCGCTGCTGCTGTGGACGCTGGTGACGGTCTCCGTCGAATGGGCGCGCCATCGTGAACTGTCCGTGCGTGGCATTGCCAGGACTGCTCTCGCGGTCGTCACCAATCCGGTGGTCGCCGGCATTCTGGCAGGTACCGCATTCGGCTTCACCGGCCTGACCCTGCCGGGCATGATCGCCGAAACGGTGCAGCTCATAAGCCAGGCCGCAATACCGATGTCGCTGGTAGCGCTCGGCATGGGGCTGTCCGAGTACGGTATCCGCGCCGGCTGGCGACAAAGCGTGGCGATTGCCGTTCTGAAGCTCGCGGTCGCGCCGATCGCCGTGTATGCCATCGCGCGCGCGCTGGCGTTGCCGGCGCTCGAGACGGTGACCGTCGTGGTCATGGCGTCGCTCCCCGTCGGCGCCAACGTGTACCTGATGGCGCGGGAGTTCGAGACCATGGAAGGCCCGGTCGCCTCCAGTCTCGTGCTCACCACGACGCTGGCGGCGGTGACCACGCCGCTGCTGCTTGCACTGCTGGGCGTTGCAGGGACGTAGCGATGGCGCAGAAGGCAACGATCTTCAAGGCGGACCTGGGCGTCGCCGACATGGACCGTGGCCATTTTGGTACGCACGCACTGACGCTGGCGCGGCACCCCTCCGAGACCGACGAGCGCATGATGGTGCGACTGCTCGCCTTTGCACTCAATGCCGACGACGCGCTGTCGTTCGGTCGAGGACTGTCCAGCGAAGACGAGGCCGACCTGGCGCTGCGGGACCTGACCGGCGCCATGCGGCTCTGGATCGACGTCGGCCTGCCCGATGAAAAGTCGCTGCGCAAGGCTTCCGGGCGCGCCGGGCGCGTCATCGTGTATGCCTATGGCGGTCGCGCGGTCGACCTGTGGTGGGCCAAGAACCGCGATGCGCTCGAACGGCTGACCAATTTTTCGGCGTTCGCCGTTCCGCTTGAAGCGAGCCAGGCGCTCGCAGGACTCGCCGAAAGAACCATGCAACTCCACTGCACGGTGCAGGATGGCCACCTGTGGTTTTCCAACGCCACCGAGACCGTCGCCGTCACGCTGACGGTCCTCGCGCAAGAACGGGTATAATCGACGCACGCGGCAACTGGCCAGTCCCACTTCCGCTGTCGGTCCCGACTTGTCCGTTCCCTCATTTGCCTGCGACTGGTGTCCAATTCCCGGGCAGCAGGCCGATTCATTCCCGAAAGCTGTCATGTCCTTTTCCAAACTCGGCTTGTCCGAGGCGCTCGTGCGCGCCGTCACCGAACACGGCTATACCCAACCCACGCCGGTGCAGGCGCAGGCGATACCCGCGGTACTCGCGGGCGGCGACCTGCTGGCCGGCGCGCAGACCGGCACCGGCAAGACCGCCGGTTTCGTATTGCCGATGTTGCAGCGCCTCGCCACAGCAAGCGGCACTTCGAATCTGCCGAATCATGGGACCAGGCCCATACGCGCGCTGATCCTCACGCCGACGCGCGAACTCGCGGCACAGGTCGAGGAGTCGGTGCGGACCTACGGCAAATACTCCAGGCTGAATTCGCTGGTCGTGTACGGCGGCGTCGGCATCCATCCGCAGATCGCCGCGTTGAAGCGTGGCGTCGACATTCTCGTCGCCACACCCGGCCGCCTGCTTGACCATCAGAGCCAAGGCACGGTGAACCTCCGCCACGTGGAGATCCTTGTGCTGGACGAGGCGGACCGGATGCTCGACATGGGCTTCATCCGCGACATCCGCCGCATCCTCGCGCTGCTTCCCAAGCGGCGGCAGAATCTCCTGTTCTCGGCGACGTTTTCCGAGGAGATCAAGACGCTCGCCGACAGCCTGCTCAACGCGCCGGCGATGATCGAGGTCGCGCGGCGCAACTCGACGGTCGAGATCATTACGCAAAAAGTCCACCCGGTGGACCGCGATCGCAAGCGCGAACTGCTCTCGCACCTGATCAAGACGCAGAACTGGCACCAGGTGCTGGTGTTCACACGCACCAAACACGGGGCGAACAAGCTCGCCGAGCAATTGAACGACGACGACATCACTGCGCTCGCGATCCACGGCAACAAGAGCCAGTCGGCGCGCACGCGCGCGCTGGCGGAATTCAAGGACGGCGACCTGCAGGTGCTCGTCGCCACCGACATCGCGGCGCGCGGCATCGACATCGACCAGCTGCCGCACGTGGTGAACTACGATCTTCCCAATGTGCCTGAGGACTACGTGCACCGCATCGGCCGCACCGGCCGGGCCGGCGCGACCGGCGAGGCCATTTCGCTCGTGTGCGTCGACGAACGCGAATTCCTGCACGACATCGAGCGGCTGATCAAGCGGGAGATCCCGTCCGTGGTCGTGGCAGGCTTCACGCCCGATCCTTCCGCGCGCCCCCAACCAATCCTGCAGCGGCAGCAACGCGGCGCGCCGTCTGGGCATTCACGCGGCGGTCAACCCGGGACCAGGTCCCGGTCAAGGGAGAACAGTACCGCCGCTTCGTCCCGGGGACGCGGCACGGGGCAGGCGGCGGGACACCGAGGCGCAAAGACCTCGCCACGCGCATCGACCGCCGGAACCACCGGCGGCACGAGCACCGGATCGGGTATGCGAACTCCGGCGGCAAGAACGCCTGGCGACCGGCCACCCGCGGTGCGCCGCTTCGGCGGCAAGAATCGCTAGACCTCGAGGTGCGCGTAGAGGACCGTCGACAGATAGCGCTCGCCAAACGACGGGATGATCACGACGATCAGCTTGCCGGCATTTTCCGGACGCTTCCCCACTTCCAGCGCAGCCCAGGTCGCCGCACCTGAAGAAATGCCGACCAGCAGTCCTTCCTCCGTCGCCATGCGACGCGCAATGGCCAGGGCATCGTCGTTCTTGACGCGAATGACCTCGTCGTAGATTCTGGTGTTCAGGATGGCAGGCACGAAGCCCGCGCCGATGCCCTGGATGGGATGCGGCCCCTTGACGCCGCCCGACAGGACCGGCGACGCGTCCGGCTCGACCGCCACGACCTGCACGCCCGGCTTGCGCGCCTTCAGCACTTCGCCCACACCGGTGATCGTGCCTCCGGTGCCAATGCCTGACACGAAGATGTCGATCTTTCCGTCCGTGTCACGCCAGATCTCCTCCGCCGTGGACTTGCGGTGTATCTCCGGATTGGCGGGATTCTCGAATTGCTGCGGAATGAAATAGCGGGCATCTGCCGCGGCAAGTTCCTGTGCCTTCTTGATGGCGCCGGTCATGCCCTCCGGGCCAGGCGTCAGGATCAGTTCCGCCCCGTACGCCTTCAGCAGCAGGCGGCGTTCGCGGCTCATCGTTTCCGGCATGACGAATGCACAACGGATGCCGCGGGCCGCGCACACCATTGCCAGGCCAATTCCCGTATTGCCGGACGTCGGCTCGAGGACGATCGTATCCGCCTTGATCTTCCCTGCCTTCTGCGCCGCGTCGATCATCGCGAGGCCGATGCGGTCCTTGACGCTGTGTGCCGGATTCTGGAATTCGAGCTTGCCCACCACCTGTGCGGTCATGCCATTGGTGAGGCGGTTGATGCGGACGAGAGGAGTGTTGCCGATGAGTTCGGTGACATCCTGGGCGATGCGCATGATGGCGGCTCCCGTGTTCGAAGGTGGTTGAATGACAAGTATAGCGGCCCTGCAGTCACGAAATGGTCATCGTGGCTATCCAACCTGATCGGGGCTGTTGGTCCGCTGCGCATATCGCATTGGGCCCGTGGCATGCGAAAATCCGCCTGTCCCATCACCAGCAGACATCATGGCCGCAAGCACAAGAATGAAACCCTACTCGGTCCGCAATTCGGGCATCCACGGCCGCGGCGTCTTCGCCACGAAGAAAATCAGCAAGGGCACGGTCATCATCGAATACAAGGGACTGCGGACGTCGTGGGACGACGCGATGGAACGGCCCGACAGCGATCCGGACGACTCGGCGCACACGTTTCTGTTCCAGCTCGACGACGGCAGGGTCATCGATGCGCGCGTCCGCGGCAATGCGGCGCGCTGGATCAATCATTCCTGCGATCCGAATTGCGCTGCGTTCGAGGACGACGACGGCCGTGTCTTCATCGAAGCCAGGCGCAAGATCCGTCCTGGCGAAGAACTTTCGTATGACTACCGGCTGCAGATCGAGGGGCGGTTGAGCAAGCGCGAGCGGGCGCAGTACACGTGTCGATGCGGCGCCGGCAAATGCCATGGTTCGCTGCTTGACGACCGCGGCTGACGGCGGAGGAATCCCCACCGGGCGATAATGGCGCCCTCGCCCCAAGGGAACCTCTGAGGCCCAAGGCAATGTCGCGTTCCAGCCCTGCCGTCGTTAGCGACCCGAAAACCCAGCCGCTTGGGGACGTGGTCGCAGCGCTTCGCGCATGGGCAAATCGGTATGGACGCGAGACTGCCGCGCGCAAGGCCGCGCTGCTTCGCGAATGTGCTGCCTGTGCGGTGATCGATCCGCAGGAGCTGCTCGCCTATCACGATTGCCTGTTGTTCCTCGTCGCCTACCCCGAGTCGGCCCCACTTCATGCCGCTGCGCGGCGCGAACTGGTGCGGGTCGCGGCCGCCGCGCGGGTCATGGTCGAATCGGGACCCGCCCACGCGCGCGCGCGACTGGCCAACAGCGGCGTTGCCTGGGCGCCGATGACCATCGCCTTCGGCTACGACATCGCGCGTTGGCTGGTGGACAGTCATCCGCGGAACGGCGACATCGATTCTTTCGACGAGGCGGGCGCGTCATTACCGGCGCTGCTGCGACATGCGCTGCCCGCAATGGAATTCGAACTTCTGGCCGACGACGACGCTTCATCGGACGACTTCCTCGCCCAGGCCAGCGCCGGGTGTCGCGGCACCGGTCTTGGCTGGCTCGTCGCGCAATTCGCAGGTCTTCCCTGTGCGGAGGGACTTCGCGAGCAGCTGTTCGACTCTCTCAAGGCGTACATCACGATCAATCCGGGCGCCTCCGCGTTGTCGAGGACGTTTGTGCGCGGCCTCCCGGTAAAGACTTTCTTTCATCGCGGAAACCTGCAGCGCACCGTGGACGCACCGGCGCTGATCGCCCTGCCACTCGCGCCGCCGACGTCCCTCAGCCTTGCGCAACGCTCGCACCTGCTCGATGCGGGCCGCGCCATGCTGGCGAGCCTGGGCCGCGAAACCGACGCGATTGCGGCGGCGGAAACGGAAGGCATCGAGTACCACGCGCTGGGACGCGGCATCGCAATCGCGTTGTACACGATGGCTCCTGGCCGCCGACTACCGCTCGATTCACATGTGGGCTTCATGCTGTTCAAGAATGCGATTCCAGTCGGCTACGGCGGTGGCTGGCCGTTCCTGGGCACAACGAAGATCGGCGTCAACATCTTTGCACCGTTTCGCGGCGGCGAATCGGCGCACCTGTTCTGCCAGGTGCTGCGCGTCTATAGCCAGCGCTTCGGCGTCGACCACTTCATCGCCGAACCATCGCAGTTCGGCGGCGGCAACCGCGAAGGACTCGAATCCGGCGCATTCTGGTTCTATTACCGGCTCGGATTCCGACCGGTGACCTCTGCGCTCGCCGCTCTCGCCGCCGCCGAGTTCGACAGGATGCGCCGCGAGCCCGGATATCGTCCGCCCATCGCGGTGCTGCGGCGATTCACGAGGTCGGATATCGAGCTGCGCTTGCACACCGGCGCCGCGGTGCGGCCTGTGTGCGATCCGGCGGATCTTTCGCTTGCGGTCTCGGCATGGATTGCCTCGCGCTTTCGCGGCGATCGCGCGCACGCCGTGGCATTCGCCGTGCGAACCGTTACGCGCGCGCTGTCTGCACGGGGAGTCGCGCGCTGGCCCGAGGCCGAACGAACGGCATTCCGGTCGTTTTGCCTGCTGCTGGCCCAGATACCTGACCTTGCCCGCTGGCCCGCCCGCGACAAGGCCCGCGCAATCGCGCTTGCACGCGCCAAAGGCGGGGACGAATTCCGGTACTTCGACCTCTTGCGCGGCCATGCGCGCCTGCAAGCGGCACTTTGCGCGATCTCCGGGCGGCGCGACTGATATCGCCGGCGGCCATCCTCGGCAATGCGCGATTTCCGGTCCGCCGGGTACAATCCGCGCGTCGTCGCGGTTGCGCGACTCGCTGCCTTCTTCTTGGATGGAACAATGGCCCGCAAGAGAGCGTTGAAGAGCACCGGCAAGCTCGTCGTACTCGACCATGAATCAAGGATTCTGGCGGGGAATCCACTGGGTGATCCTGCGCGGAGGAAGCTGGCGGTCTGGCTTCCGCCCGGGTACGACGAAGGGACCGCGCGCGGCCGCAGCGCCGGGCGCGGCAGGCGATACCCGGTGCTGTGGGACCTGGTAGGGTTCACGGGATCGGGCATGGCGCACGTCGGCTGGCGACCATTCGATGAAAACGTGCCCGAACGCGCCGCGCGACTCATCCACGACCGCCGGATGGGTCCCTGCATCATCGTGTTTCCGGATTGCTTCAGTTGTCTGGGCGGCAATCAGTACATCAATTCATCGGCGATGGGCGCCTACGCGGATTACCTCACGCGGGAACTCATTCCGTTCGTCGACCGCGAATTCCGCACGCTTGCCTCACGCGACCACCGCGGCTGCTTCGGCAAGTCCTCTGGCGGCTACGGCGCGATCATTCACGGCATGAAGTATGCGAAATACTGGGGGGCGATCGCCGATCATTCGGGCGATGCCTACTTCGACTTCTGCTATCTCACCGACTGGCCGCGCACGCTGAACGAACTCGACGGCTACCGCCGTCCCCGTCGGCACCCCGGCCGAATCGACGTCACGAAGGATGCCGCCGGCAGCGGCGCCGGCTATGACGACGGCCGCGTCAAGCGCTTCCTCGACGCCGTGTGGAGCAAGGACAAGCTGAACGAAGCGGAAGGGCATGCGCTGATGGAAATCGCGATGGCCGCGTCGTACGATCCGGATCCCGATGCGCCTCTGGGTTTCCGCCTGCCCATCGATCTCGAAACGGGGCGACTCCTTCCGGCGCGCTGGAAGCAATGGCTCAAACATGATCCGATTCATCTCGTCGGCAAGTACAAGGCCAACTTGAAGTCCCTCCACGGCGTATATCTCGACTGCGGCTGGCGCGATCAGTACCACCTGCATTTCGGAGCACGCATACTTTCCCGCGAATTGGCCCTGCATGGAATCAAGCATACGTACGAGGAGTTCGACGACACGCACTCGTCGATCGATTACCGCATGGACGTGAGCCTGCCGTTTCTCTACCGGGCGCTGAAACCCTAATACCCCTTCATGGCTTTGTCACGTGCTTCGCAAGCCTGTGGGTACCGGTCCGTCCGGAGGCTGGTTCTGTCGGTGCTCCTGCTGATTGCGGCGTCGGCAGGTGGCATCGGCACCGGGGAATCCAACCCTTCGCAGAACCTCGATTACCAGGCGGGCCTGGAAGCGATCCAGTCCAGCGACTGGAAGCGTGCGATCAGCAATCTCAGTGTCGCGCTGGTCGCCGAACCTACGAATGCGGACCTGCAGAACTGGCTGGGCTACGCATACCGGCACGCGGGCAAATACGACGAAGCCTTCGACCACTGCCGGGCTGCGCTGCATCTCGATCCTGAACACCGCGGCGCGCACGAATACATCGGCGAGACGTACCTGCTCACGGGCAACAAGGCCAAGGCGCGCGAACACCTGGCCGCCCTCGAGCACATCTGCGGCGCCCAATGCGATCAATATCTGGATCTGCAAAGGGCGATCGCGGCCGCGAAGTGACGCGACAATGGGCGAATACGAGAATCTCCGAACCCGTGAAAAACACTGAACCATTTACGCGACCGGTCAGCCGTTGGGCCGGCGACCAGGCCCGCGAGGCGTCTGCCTGCCTCGCCGTACTCGTCGTGCTGTGCCTGTGCAGCTGCGGCGTTCCCCCGGACCCGACACGCGAACAGCCACGCCTCTCCGCGTACGCACAGCGTTTCGCGCCGGAATTGCGCGGGACCGGCATCTCCAAGATCGTGTCCTGGTCCGATCGCGTGGAACAACCCGTTCAGGTTCGCTCGGCCGTGGGCCCGCTATATTTCCCTTATGATGCAGGCGTATCCTTGGCTCGTTTCGCGCTCAATGTCGACGGCGGAGCGATTCAGGTGCTCGCCGACGATTAGGATGACGCCGATTTCGACCGCTACGCACAGACGATGTCCTGGGTGATCAGGAGAGCGGTCGAACTCGCCCGCAGCAACAACGCCAGGGCCGCACAACGCGAGAAGGCTTCACCGTAACGAAAGGGACCGATATGCGCTGGGGAGACATGCGTCGCAGTGACAACGTCGAGGACGTGACCGGGGGACAGCCGGCCGGCGGCGGCATGCCATTCGGCGGTGGCATGAAGCTAGGCGGCGGCGCAATGATCCTGATCGTGATCGTCAGCCTGCTGTTCGGCGTCAATCCGTTGCAGTTTCTGGGCATGATGGACTCCGGCGCGCCTCCCGCACCGGCTCCGCAGCCCTCGGCTGCGCAGCCGGGGTATGGACCCCAAGGCGCCCAAAGCGCCCCCCAAGGCGCCAAGGGTACCGAGGACCCGGACAAGGGACTCAGCGTGCGCGTGCTGGGGGACACCGAAGATGTATGGACCGCGTTGTTCCAGGCGATGGGATCGCGCTACGAGCCGCCCAAGCTCGTTCTCTTTCGCAGGTCGGCCGCATCGGCATGCGGACGGGCGAGCGCGGCCTCCGGGCCGTTCTACTGTCCGGCCGACCGCAAGCTCTACCTCGACACCGCGTTCTTCCAGGAATTGCAGAATCGCTTCGGCGCACCCGGCGATTTCGGCCAGGCCTACGTGATCGCGCATGAGGTGGGCCACCATGTGCAGAATCTGATGGGCACGATGCGCGAATTCGATACTGCGTCGGCACGGGTCGACGAACGACAACGCAACGCGTTGTCGGTGCGGCTGGAATTGCAGGCCGACTGTTACGCCGGCGTCTGGGGCTTCTATGCCGCCAAGCGCAATCTGCTCGAACCGGGCGACGCCGAAGAAGGCCTGCGCGCCGCGTCCGCGGTCGGTGACGACGCGATCCAGAAGCGAACCCAGGGCTATGTCGTGCCGGATGCCTTCACGCATGGCAGGGCCGACCAGCGCATGAAGTGGTTCCAGACCGGGTTGCAGTCGGGGGACCCGCGCACCTGCAATACCTTTGCCGCCAAGGTTCCCTGACGGGAAGTTCATGCCCGGTCTGACCTGTCCCGGGTGCCGTAACCCCATGCAGGCGCTCGAGCTCGAACGGCGCCCGGCCGGCACGCTGGTCGTCGACCTCTGTGACCTCTGCCAGGCACTGTGGTTCGATCCCATGGAGAGCCCGCAGCTGTCGCCCCAGGCGACGCTAGAACTCTTTCGCGCGATCAACGACGCGCGGCCGGACGTACGCACGACGTTGCCTCAACACATGTTGTGCCCGCGCTGCGATTCGCCGCTCGCGCAGACGCAGGACCTGCAGCACACTACCCGCTTCTCCTATTATCGTTGCCTGCGCGGACATGGCCGCCTGACGCCATTCTTCCAGTTTCTCCGCGAGAAGAATTTCATCCGGCCCATACCCAGGGAAGAACTGGAGCGGCTGAAGTCCCTGGTCAGGATCATCCGCTGTTCGAGCTGCGGCGCGCCGATCGATCTCGCCAAGTCCACGGCGTGCGAATTCTGCCGCGCACCCATCGCCATTCTCGACCCCGAGGCGGCCAGTCTCGCGGTGCGGGAACTCACCACGGCCGATGCCCGCGTCTCGCCACCCATGGATGACGCCGGGCGCGCTGTCGCAGCCATCGTCGCCGCCGCGGAGTTCGAACGGGCGTTGGCCCGGGAACAGGCGGAGAGGCAGGAAGGATTCGCCGTCGATCTGGTCGAAATCGGGCTGTCGGCGCTGGCGGCCGTGCTGACCGCCCGTTGAAGCAACCGGGCGCATGAATGGCCCTGCCCGACCCGCACTTTGCTCCCGCGTTGTCCTCGATGCGCCCGGGAGTTTAGAATTGCAGTCTTTCCCACACGTCGAGTTGAACGCCATGATCCTTTTTCGCCTGCTGGTCGCACTCTCCTTAGCCGTCGGCGCCGGGAGCGTCCACGCGCAAATCGCGGCGCCGAACCCCGCGGCGCCAGCCTCCCCGACCTGCGTGAAGCCGGGCCACTATCCGGGCGCCAAGGCAAGCGACTCCAAGAAGGAGGCGTGGATGAACGAAATGAAGTCGTGGGGAGACTGTGTGAAGACCTACGTAGCCGATCTGCGCACCCAGATCGACGCCAAGATCAAGCTGGCCAACACCACCATCGAGGATTACAACGCCGGCCTCAAGGTACTGCAGGAAGAGCAGAAGGCAGCCGAAACGAAGTGAGCCGCCGGCTGATCAGGCATTCAGGTTGCCAAGCCGCGGTGCCACCCGCGTGAGCATCCTGGCTCCGCCGTCGACGAGGGCCATCCGTTGACACCGGCGAGGGCCATTGCGCACCTCGCTTCCGTTCCGTCGGCTGCCGCCGACGACACGGCACGGGCGATCGCCATCGCGCTGCGCGAAGGCTTCGACCGGCACTACGCACTGTTCCGCGATTGCGCGCGAACGGCCAAGCATCACTTCGAAACGGCCAACTGGCTCGCGATCCGGCACGTCGCCCGCGAACGCATCGACTTCTACGATCGCCGCGTAGAGGAAACCGTCTCCCGCATCCGGAACGAGTTCCGCACCGCCGGCCTGGATGGCGCCGGTGCGGACGCGCTGTGGGAGCGCACCAAACTCCACTACATCGGCCTGCTGATCGACCACAAGCAGCCGGAATGCGCGGAGACATTCTTCAATTCGGTATCGTGCAAGATCCTGCATCGCGCGTATTTCCACAACCGGTTCATCTTTGTCCGGCCGGCCATGTCTACCGAGCACATCGATGCCGACCCGCCGACCTATCGCAGCTATTACCCGCTGGAGAAGGGCCTGCGCAACGCGCTGATCGACATCGTTCTCGATTTTCGCCTGGAGCGGCGTTTCTCCGATTTCCGCGGCGACTTGAGGCACGTCCTGGCCGAGTTCCGCAAACGCGTGCCCCGGCCGTTGCGGACCGAGGCCAATCACCAGATCCAGGTGCTGTCCACGCTGTTCTTCCGGGACCAGACGGCGTACATGGTCGGACGCGTCGTCAACGGCAACAATTTCTATCCGTTCGCCGTTGCGCTGAAGCACGCGCCGGACGGCCTGCTCTACATCGACGCCCTGCTGCTGGACGACGTCGAACTGGCACTCCTGTTCTCCGCGAACCGCTCCTATTTCCTGGTCGACATGGAAGTCCCGTCGGCTTATGTCGCGTTCCTGCGCGCCATGCTGCAGGACAAGACCGCAGCCGAGCTGTACACGATGGTCGGGCTGCAGAAGGCCGGCAAGAACCTCTTCTATCGCGACTTCCTGCACCACCTCGCGCACTCCCGCGACCGGTTCATCGTCGCGCCGGGCATCAAGGGCCTGGTGATGAGCGTGTTCACGCTGCCCTCGTACCCATATGTGTTCAAGGTGATCAAGGACAGGATCGCCGCCTCCAAGGACACCGACCGCGGCAAGGTCATGCGCAAGTACGCGCTGGTCAAGCACCATGATCGCGCCGGCCGGATGACGGACATTCTCGAGTACTCCGACGTCGCGTTTCCGCGCAATCGCTTTTCCGCCGAGCTCCTGGCGGAACTGAAGGATGTCGCGCCCTCGCAAGTCGAGGAAGCGGGCGACCGGATAACCATCCGGCACGTATATATCGAACGGCGTATGACGCCGCTCAACCTGTACCTCGAGGGCGCCGACGACGCGCAGCGCATTCACGCGGTTCGCGAGTACGGGGACGCCATCCGCGAACTGGCTACGGTCAATATCTTCGCCGGAGACCTGCTGTTCAAGAATTTCGGCGTCACGCGCTACGGTCGTGTCGTGTTCTACGATTACGACGAAATCGAGTACCTTGCCGACTGCAAGTTCCGGCGGATTCCGAACCCGCCGCCCGGTTATGACGAAATGTCCAGCGATGTCTGGTACCCCGTCGGGCCACTCGATGTCTTTCCGGAGGAATTCGCCACGTTCCTCCTCACGGATGTCCGGGTGCGAGAGGCGTTCATGGCCTTCCATGCCGAACTGCTCCAGGCATCGTGGTGGCAGGAAGTGCAGCACGGAATCGCCAGCGGGCAGGAGGCGGAAGTTCTCTCCTACGCGCGCGCCCATCGCTTCGCGCCGCCCGTGCGCGCTGCCGTCTCCTGACCCCCCCGCTCACTACGCAACGCCGCCAAGCGGTTTCCTGCGTCCCGCACATGCCCGCTGACGTCGGGCGGCGCGCGGTGCTATTCTCGCTGTGGTCAACACGATGGAATCCCAGGCATGAAACTTCCGACCCGAATTCGCACCCTGTTCATCGTCTTCGCTGCCCTCGCCCTCGTCGCCTGCGAAAACCCGTCGAAGAAGAAGGAAGAGGAGATCGCGAAAAGCACCTTCGCCTGCTCCTACAACGGCGAGCGCTTCGTGGTCCGCTTTGCGGATGGGGAAGCGCGCATGCTGCTGCCGGAACTGCAGCGCGTCACGCTCTACCAGCTGCCCTCCGCTTCGGGAGTTCGCTACAGTAACGGCACGATGGAGTTGCGCGGCAAGGGCACCGAACTCCAACTCATTCGCGATGGCGTCGTGACGCCGCTCAAGGACTGCGAGCCCTATGCCATCATGCCGCCCGCCAAATAGCGCCGATCGTCAGCGTTGCCAATACGGATGAGTGATGCCCGGCCAGCAATCGGAGTCATCGGGGTCGGCGCGATGGGAATGGGGGTCGTGGCGAGCCTGCTGCGTGGGGGATTCCCGACGCATGCGCGCGACATCCGTCCGGAGGCACATCGGGAAGCCGAATCGCGCGGCGCCACTTGCCATCCGGACGCCGCCGCGCTGGCCGGCGCATGCGACATTGCGATTCTGCTGGTCGTCGACGCGGCGCAGGTGGACGACGTCCTCTTCGGCGCCGGCGGCGCGGCAAGCGCATTCCCTCGTGAAGCCATCGTCATGCTCTCGTCGACTGTGGCGCCCGATTACGCCAGCGCATTGTCGGCGCGCCTCGCCGCCCATGGCGTCAAGCTCGTCGACGCGCCCGTCTCCGGCGGTCCGCGCCGTGCCGCCGACGGAACGATGACGATGATGGTCGCCGGCGATGCCGCGGCGCTGGCCCGGTGCGAACCGGTTATCGCCGCGGTGGCCGGACGCGTGTTCCGCGTCGGCAATGCGCCGGGCGACGCCGCCAAGTACAAGATCGTCAACAACCTGCTCGCTGCAGTCAACCTCGCGGCGGGAGCGGAGGCGCTGGCACTTGCGGTGCGCGCCGGTCTCGACCCTCGTCAGGTTGTGGATGTGGTCAACGCCAGTTCCGGCGGCAGCTGGATGTTCGCGGATCGGATGCCGCGTGTGCTCGCAGGCGATTTCGCACCGCGCGCCGCAGCGAGAATTCTCGCCAAGGATGCGGGAATCGCTGCGGAGTTTGCCGCGGGACTGGGTGCCGACGCCGCGTTCGCCAACGCAGCGGTCGCAGCGTTTCGGGGAATGATCGACGCCGGCTACGGCGAGGAGGACGACGCCGCCATATTCAAGTATCTGCGGGAGAAAGTGAACCAGTGACAGCGTGAACAACGTTCGTCCGGGTGACGGCACATCCGCCGTCCTGCCTCCACGACCGGCCGCCACGCTTGTTTGCCTTTCCCTTCACCTGCCCTTCGCGCGCAGCGGCTCATCGATATCCATGAATTCCCAGCCGGCCGAGCGCATCGGATGGGGCACGTAGTGGCGAACCCACGGATGCGCCAGCGAGTCCTCGAAGTCATAGTTCCGCATCCGCCAGGGCGCGTAGGCGACGACGATCTCGGTCATCCGGTCGAACAGGCGGGTTCGCTGCTGCGAATCGGGAAGCCTTTGCGCCTCTTCGAAGAGCTTGTTGAATTCCGGCAAGTTGAAGCGCGAATAATTGGCTTGTCCCACATTGGCGCCGTACAGGAGCTGCATGAAGTTTTCGGCGTCCGGATAGTCGGCGTTCCAGCCGTCGTCGCGCATCGGGATCAGGCCCTGCCGCGCCATCTTGCGCAGTTCCGGCATCTTGTCGTACTTGATCGCGATCCGGATGCCGATCGCGTCCAGGTTTCTTTTCCACAATTCGTCGCGCTCGCGCGCCACCGACGTCGGCGGCGACCAGCGTTCGATGACGAGCGGCTTGCCATCGGGCGTTTCGCGGTAACCATCGTGGTCGCGGTCCTTGTAGCCGAACTTGTCGAGCAACGCGCGCGCCGCCGCGGGATCGTAGATCTGGGCGTTGGTCACAAGCGCGGGATCGTGACCTGCTATGTCCGGCGGTATCGGGCCATTGGCCGGATGCGCCCGGCCCGCGAAGAGCACACGAATCGCCTCGTCATTGTTGTAGGCCATGCCGATCGCGCGGCGCAGCGCAATGCGTTCGGGTGAATAACCGCCGACGACCGCGTCTTCCATGTTGAAGTACGTGAAGACCACGTTCGGACGCATCAGCACCTGGTGCACGATGCCTTTGGCGGCGAGATCGGGCTTCAGCTTGCCAAGGTTTAGCGCCTGATCCGTTAGGTTGGGCGGGAGCAGACCCAGATAATCTATTTCGCGATTGAGGAACGCGAGCCAGCGCCCCTGGCCTTCTTCCATCACGCTGACGTCGATCCGCGACAGAAATGGCAGACGCTTTCCCTTGAGCCCTGCCGCTACGGCCGATGAAGTCGCCGGAACGGGACCGGCCGGTGTATAGGTGGTCTCCCGGTAGCCTGGATTGGCGAGCAGTTCGATGCGCGAACTGCGCTTGTACTGCCCCAGCACATAAGGTCCCGTGCCGACCGGATGCGCACCGATGTCATTGCCGTACGCCTCGACGACTTCGCGCGCCATCGCGGCGGTATTGGGAACCGCCAGCACATAGAGAAAGCGCAGATCAGGAGACTTCAGCCGAATCTTCAGCGTATAGCGGTCGACGACCGTGAGCCCGGCAATCGGCGTGTCGTAATCGAACTTGCCGGTCTTCAACGCCCTCTCGCGTGCTTCGTCCGCGCCGACAATCTTGCCTTCGAGCATCCACAGCCAGGGCGACTTGACTCCCGGATCGAGAATGCGCTTCAGGCCGTAGATGTGATCGGCAGCGGTCAGCTCGCGCGGCTTGCCCCGGAAGGCCGGGTCGGGCGTGAAGAAGATCCCCTTCCTCACCTGCATCGTGAAGACCTTGCCGCCCTCTTCCACGACCGGCATTGCCGCGAGCGTGCGTGGCACGAGCTTGACGGGTCGCGCGAGGTAGTCGTAGTCGAGCATCGATTCCGTGATGTTGGCAATGATCTGATCTGAGGCCGCATCGGAAGCAAAGGCCGGGTCAAAGCTCGTCTCCGCAATCGACAGTGACACCCGCAACGTCTTGCCGGCATCCGCGCCATAGGCGGGAATCATTACCAGCGATGTGAGGAGCGAGCTGACCAGCAACGCGACCCGCAGAACGCGGGTTGGAATCGGCAATGGCACGGAAACTCCAGGCAAGACGCGGCGTGACTATTATCGTAGCATCTGCATCTGCTGCATGCGGAAAGGGAGGGTCCCGCCTTGGAAATGAAGCGACTGAATGGCGGCAGCCTGCGTGCTGCCGGCTACGACGCGCGCAACCAGAAACTCGTGGTCGAGCTCACCGCCGGAACATATGAATACACGGGAGTAACGCCCGAAGTATGGCGTCGCTTTGCAGGAGCGTCGTCGCCATGGAGCTATTTCCGCGACAACATCGAGGAGGAGTTTCCGGCCAAGCGCGTACGCTGACCGGCAGCGCGACGCGCGCGCGGGAACGTTCCCCGCACGCGCGCCTTTGCGGCCGGCGTCTGCGCTTACTGAATCGTCAGCTTGCGGCCCGCCAGCGCGGGCTTTTTCGCGAGTTTCAGCTCCAGCACGCCGTTCTGGTACTTGGCTTCGCTCGCGGTCTCGTCAAGCTCCGCGGGAAGCACGAAACTGCGATAGGCGGCGCCGTAGTAGCGTTCGCTGCGCAGCACGCGCTCGCCCGGCTTCGCCTCGCCGCCGTTTGCGTTCACCGCCTTCTTCACTTCCGCGGCGATCGTGACCTGATTGCCTTCAATCGTCACCTGGATGTCATCCCGGTTCACGCCCGGAATTTCCGCATGGACCACATAGGCGTTGTCCACTTCGGTGACATCGACCTTGATGGCGATGGCCGAGTCCGCGGCCGTCTGGACGGGCTTGAACAGGCTGCGGAACAGGTTGTCGAGGCCGGCTCCGGCGAAAGGGTCGTACAGTTGAACGGTTTGCATGGTTTCACTCCTGTATCTGGATTCGGGATTGGTGCGCAGGCGACGTCCTTTGACGTAACGCAAGGCCATCGACCACTCGCAATGCCAATCTGAGGCCGTGCGCGCCGGTTTCAAGGCCCGATGAGGTTTCGCCCGCGCACTGCCCATCCTGCCCCCGGAGGATCCAAATGTCCCCGACCTCGCACCCGCTGACCACCGCCGAACGCGGCGCTCTCGAAGCGAAACTCGTCGCTCGCCGCGCCGCATTGCGCGCGGAAATCGAGGCGAAGCTCAATACCCAGGACAACCCCGCGTTGATGGGCCTGCGCAACCGGATGGAGGAGACGGACGATTGGGCGGTCGCCGACCTGGAGACGGCACTCGACGTCGCCGAAGTGTCGCGCGACGCCGCCGAACTCCACGAAGTGGAGGCGGCCTTGGCGCGCGTCAAGGGCAACACCTACGGCATTTGCATCGAATGCGGCACGGCGATTCCGCTTACCCGACTCGCGGTCGCGCCGATGGCCGCCCGCTGCATCGCCTGCCAGGAAAGACTGGAAACGGCGATGCGGCGCACGGGCGCCGGGACGCTTTAGCGCAGAGCGTCTACCCGGCGGCGCGCGTTAGGGAACCTCTGATCAAGTGTCAGGTGGAGCGCGTTTGCGTGCAATGCGGATGGATGGGAGCCGGGCGACGCCGGCCGTAGTTCATCCTACGATCCAAGGCGCCCGGCGAACCAGGCGCCGCATTTCACGCAAACCCTTCGGGACGGGGTTTTCCGGGGCGCTGGCTCATTTGGCAACTGAGTCGCTCAGCTCCCTAATAGCACGCACTATTGGTGTCGCCTCGCTTCGCGCCACCATCCTAAGGAAACCCGCCGTCGCGCCCGCGCGACACTTGATCAGAGGTTCCTTGCCGGGCCGCCTTTCGCGTGCTTCGCGATCCACGCGAAGAATTCGCCGTACCAGAGTCGCGAGTTCTGCGGCTTCAGGATCCAGTGGTTCTCGTCGGGAAACCACACAAGACGCGTCGGCACGTCCTTCGCCTTCAGCGTGTTGTAGTACTGCAGTGCCTGGGTAGCCGGCACGCGGTAATCCTGCTCGCCATGGATGACGAGCGTGGGCGTCTTCGCCTGCTTCACGTAGTGGTGCGGCGATTGGCGCATCACCAGCGACGGATTGTCCCAATGGAACGCCCCCAGTTCCTTCGAAAAGAAACGGAACGCGTCGGTCGCCATCATGCTGACCCAATCGTAGCACCCGGCGTGGCACACGTAAGCCTTGTAACGATCGGTGTGGCCGTTCATGAAGGCAACCATGTAGCCGCCGTAGCTGCCGCCGGCGGCGACCAGCCGCGAGCGGTCGATGTAGCCCTGCTTCAGCATGAAATCGGTCGCGGCTTCGGTGTCGGCATATTCCTTTTCGCCATAGCGGGTCGTGATCGTCTCCAGGAATTTTTGTCCGAACCCCGCCGAGCCGTGGTAATTGACACAGACAACCACGTAGCCGCGCCCTGCGAAGACTTGCGTGTTCCAGCGAAAGTGCCAGCCATCGTGGTGCGCCGCGTGCGGTCCGCCGTGGATGGAATGCAGCAGCGGCCATTTCTTCTTCGGGTCGAAGTCCGGCGGATAGATGACCCAGACCTGCACGGGTTCGCCATGCCAGCCCTTGACCGTGAATTCGCGCACCTCGCCAAGCGCATGCCGCGCCAGCAACGTGCGATTCATGGTGTCGATCGTTCGGCCGGCGGCGCCGTCGCCACGCGCCGTGAAGAGTTGCGGCGGGTGGCTTGCCGATGCACGCGTGAAAGTGAGCACGCGACCATCGTGCGAGCGTGCGAAGCCGGAGATGACCCCGCCAGGCACAAGCAAATCCGGCTTGATCGCGGCAACCGGCAACCGATAGAGCCCGACGCGACCGCGATCCTCGGCCAGGAACAGGAGCGCCCCGGAATCGGGACTCCATTGCACGTGTATCGCTGCGCGGTCGAATTGCGGTGCCAGCGCGCGGCATGCTCCGCCACGACGCGGCCAAAGCGTGAGGTGCCCCTGATCGTTGAAGGCGCGGTTGGTATCGAAGGAACTGAATGCGAGCCACTTCCCGTCCGGTGAATAGATCGGGGACGCGTCGTCGGTGCCGGTGGCAGCGGTCACCACATGCTTGCGGCGCGTGGCGAGATCGATGGTCACGATATCGCGCTGGTTCATGAAATCGGACTCGGGTGCCAGGTCGGCCGTGATCGCGAGCTGCCTCCCATCCGGCGCGATGTCGAAGTGTTCGGCCGTCGGTTCCCATGGCGGCAGCGCAAGGTTGAGGCCGGCCAGCAGGTCCTCGCTGTGCCCCGTGCGCACGTCGCAGGCAAACACGTGGGGTTCCCGGCCGTCGGTCACCCAGTGGTCCCAGTAGCGCGTGGCCGCGCGTTCCGTCACGTGCGCCTTCACTTTCGAATCCCGCCGCTCCTTCAAACGCTTGGCCTGCGCAGCGGCAGTCTTCAATTCCGGCCACACGGACGACACGAACGCAATGCGGCGGCTGTCGGGAAACCATTTGACTGCGGCCGCGCCTGTTGCGATCTTCGTCACGCGCTCCGCTTCGCCGCCGTCCGGGGCGATACGGTAGACCTGCGGTTCGGTGTCATCCTTGCGCTTGGCCGTGAACGCGATCCACTTGCCGTCAGGCGACCAGTGTGGTTCGCTATCCTTGTCTCCCGCGGTCAGCCGCCGCGGGCGCGCGATTGTCGCAACCCCCTTGCCGGCGCCGTTGTCTTCGCCCAGGCCTGTGGGAAACAACCACAGCTCGGTGCTGCCTTCGTTGGTCTCCATGGCAAAAGACGTGACGGAGGCGCAGGCGACGCGCCCGTCCGGCGACAACGTCGGGTTGCCGATGCGCTTGATTTGCCAGAGCCCGGCAACATCGAGTGGCGGCAACGCGCGGGAATGGCCAATGCGGCGGGCGGGCATGCGGATAGCCTTAAGTTAGAATGACGACGACGGATTCTAACGCGCGTCCCCGGCTTCCCGCCCGCGCCCTTCTGCACGAGTCTACCAATGACGGCAATGAAATACCGCAGGCTCGGGCGCTCCGGGCTCAAGGTGAGCGAACTCTCCTTCGGCTCCTGGGTGACGTACGGCAACCAGATGGGCAGCGGGGAGGCACGCGAATGCATGGCCGCCGCCTATGATGCCGGCGTCAATTTCTTCGACAATGCCGAGATTTACGCACGGGGCCAGTCGGAAAGCATCATGGGAGAGGCGTTCGCGAAATCCGGCTGGCGCCGCTCTTCCTACATCGTCTCGACCAAGTTCTTCTGGGGACTCCACGACGGCCCCAACGAAAAGAACACGCTGAACCGGAAATACCTGATGCAGGCCATCGATGGCTCGCTCGAGCGACTCAAGCTCGATTACGTCGACCTCGTCTACTGCCATCGTCCCGATCCCGAAACGCCCCTCGAGGAAACGGTGCGAGCCATGTCCGACATGATCGTTGCGGGCAAGGCAAATTACTGGGGCACCTCGGAGTGGAGCGCAGCCGAAATCGCCGCGGCTTGGCACATTGCGGACCGGCATCATTGGCACAAGCCGGTGACGGAGCAGCCGCAGTACAACCTGTTCCATCGCGAACGCGTCGAAAAGGAGTACGCGCGGCTCTACGATGACCTGGGATTGGGTACGACGATCTGGAGCCCGCTGGCTTCCGGGCTTCTCACCGGCAAATACAACGACGGCATCCCCAAGGACTCGCGGGCCAACCTCAAGGGCTACGAATGGCTCGCGGAGAGCGTCGCCGATCCCGCGAAGATCGCCAAGGTGAAGAAACTGGCGACGATCGCCGCCGAACTCGGATGCACGCTGGCGCAGATGTCGCTTGCGTGGTGCCTCAGAAATCCGCGGGTCTCATCGGTGATTACCGGAGCCAGCCGTCCGGCGCAGGTCGTGGAAAACATGAAGTCCCTGGAGGTCGTGGACAGGCTCACACCCGAAGTGATGGCACGCATCAGCGCCATACTTGCTGCGGGATCGTCGGCCGTATGATCAGCCATGCGCGGGACGAGAGCCACCCCATCGCGTCACTCGCGTACCCAGGCGATGGCTCCACGGCCATGACGCGACCGGCAAGAATCGTTGCGCGGCAACAAGGCACGACGCTCGTGGGGCAAGACCGCGACTGCAGTGACACAACCTTGCAATCGTCGGCGTTGGGATTTGTCGATGACGTCCCGATCCTGGCCAATCCCGCGCAGCGAGGCATCGACGCGACATCTGCCTCCCGCACAGGACCCAGCGACCCGGGTGTCAACCGCAAGCGCGTCGAGGCCGTGCGCGCGGCGTTCGCGGCAGGGACACGATGAATCCACTGGAAAGCTGGGGAGAGGAACAGCGCTCGGCGTTTCTCTATCGCGCGTGCGCCGAGGCCGAAACCGGCACGCCCCGCGCCGCGTTGTTCGCGCGGCTCGCGATCGAAGCGGAAGCGCAGGCCGCCATCTGGCGCGCCCAGTTGACTGCCCGGGGCCACCCTCCACCGGGGCCGTATGTCCCGGACGGGCGGGCGAAATTCGTTGCGCGGCTCGTGCACAGGCTGGGTCCGCGCCGACTACGCGGGGTGTTGGCCGCGATGAAGGTGCGCGGCATGGCGATCTACGGCAGTCCCGTCGGTGATGACGGCGGTCACGCGACGCCGACCGCGGGCAGTGGTGTCGAACATCGCCACCGCAACTTGGGCGGCGGCGGCAACCTGCGCGCGGCGGTGTTCGGCATCAGTGACGGTCTCGTGTCGAATGCCAGTCTCATCCTGGGCGTTTCGGGCGCCAACCCGGATCCCCACATGGTGCTTCTTTCCGGCGTGGCAGGTCTCGCGGCAGGTGCGTTCGCAATGGCCGCCGGCGAATACGTGTCGGTCCGCTCGCAGCGCGAGCTGTACGAGTACCAGATCGCTCTGGAGCGCGACGAGCTGAACGAGTATCCGGAGGCCGAAGCGCAGGAACTCGCGCTGATCTATGTCGCCAAGGGACTGCCGCAGGGCGAGGCCGAAAGACTGGCGCAGCGTCTGGTCAGCGATCCGGAGCACGCGCTCGATACGCTCGCGCGCGAGGAACTGGGACTCAATCCCGGTGAATTGGGATCCCCGCTCGGCGCGGCCGCGAGTTCGTTTGGTGCGTTCGCAGCGGGGGCGGCGGTGCCGCTCGCGCCATTCGTGTTTGCCGCCGGTACCGCGGCATTGCCAATCGCCATCGGCATCACGGCCGTGGCGCTGTTCGGTGTCGGCGCAGTGTTGTCGCTCTTCACCGGCCGCAGTGCCTGGCTCTCCGGATTGCGCACGCTGGCGCTGGGCGCCTTGGCGGGGGGCGTGACGTTCGCCATCGGCCACCTGGTCGGCGTGAACGTCGCGTAGTGGCGGCAAATTCCCATTCGGCAACACGGGTCAAGGTCGATCGCCGTCAACCCCGTCGCGTCCCGCACAATGCCACCGCGGCCACGCGTTCGGCAGAAGCCGGCCTCGACATCGGACCGGCGCTGGTGCTCGCCCCCGGGCGTGAAAAGTCGTCGCGGCTGCGACACCCGTGGATATTTTCGGGCGCGGTCGAACGCGTCGAGGGTGCGCCGGCATCCGGCGACACCGTGACGGTTGTGGCGGCCGACGGGACCTTTCTCGCCCGCGCCGCATTTTCGCCATCGTCACAGATTCGCGCCCGCGTCTGGTCGTTCGATCCGCATGAGACAATCGACACCGCATTTTTCATGCGCACCGTCGCGCGCGCGGTGGCCGCGCGCCGATCGCTCTTCGACGATGCGCATACGGCTGGCCGGATCCTGCATGGCGAATCGGATGGCCTTCCCGGCGTGATTGCCGATCGCTACGGCAACCTTGTCGTGCTGCAATGTCTGTCCGCGGGTGCTGCATGCTGGCGCGACGTACTCGCGTCGGCATTGGCCGAGGCCACCGGCGCGCAGTGCGTGTTCGAACGTTCGGATGCGGACGTACGGGCACTCGAGGGACTGCCGGTACGAACCGGCCCGATTCAGGGCGCGCTGCCCGAGGTCGTGGCCATCGTCGAGGACGGACTCGCGTACGCCGTGGACGTCGTGCAGGGCCAGAAAACGGGTTTCTATCTCGACCAGCGCGACAACCGCCGCATCGTGCGCCGGCACGCGGCGGGCCGGCGCGTGCTCAACGCGTTCTGCTATACCGGCGGCTTTTCGCTGGCCGCCCTTGCGGGAGGTGCTGCGTCCGTGGTTTCCATCGACAGTTCCGGCGACGCGCTGAACATGGCGCGCGACAACCTCGCGCGCAACGCGTCACTCGACGCCACGCGCGCCCTTTGGGTCCAGGCCGACGTGTTCGAGGAACTGCGGCGCCTGCGCGATGCGGGCGCCACGTTCGACATGATCGTCCTCGACCCGCCCAAGTTCGCACCGACCGCAGCGCATGCCGAACGCGCGGCGCGCGCGTACAAGGACATCAATCTCCTCGCGTTCAAGCTGCTGACGGCCGGCGGGCTGCTTGCCACGTTCTCGTGCTCGGGAGGAATTTCCACGGAGCTGTTTCAGAAGATCGTGGCAGGCGCAGCGCTGGACGCGCACGCCGACGGGCAGATCATCGCGCACCTTACCGCCAGTGCCGACCATCCGGTCGCGCTGAATTTTCCGGAAGGCGACTACCTCAAGGGCCTGCTGATACGCAAAGTCTGAACCAGGCGGGCAATCAGGCGGGCACGCTCGCGTCTGCTTCCCTGCAAGGTGCGCTCGCTTTCGCCAGGAGGAAACGGCGGACCGTTTCGATTTCCCCGGGCGACAACGGCGGGGCATCGCCGCGCAGCAATACCGTAGGAGACTTCACGCGTTTCCACATATCCACGGAATGTACGCCCGCCAGTGGCGCGCTCAGCGGGCGGCCGGAACGCGGCAACGCCTCGAGCGGCATGCACTCGCCGACATTCTTCATGACCAGACGTCTGATCGGCGTGCCCGGCTGGACGGCCAAGTGCATGCCGAGAATTCCGCCGAGCGACGTCCCGATCCAGTCGACCTCATCAACGTCGAGACCGGACAGCAACCCATTGAGATCGGCGAGCAGTTGCGCAAAGCTGTGTTCCGTCGCGGTCCCGAGCCAGTTGCTTTCGCCGCGGCCCGCGAGATCGGGGCAGATGACGCGAAAGTGCGCGGACAAGTCGCGCGCCAGGTCATCGAAGTCCCGCGCGCTGCGGTGGTAGCCATGCACGCAGACAACGACCCATGGATTGTCGGCGCGCCCCCACTCGCAGTAATGCAGCCGGTAGAAGCCGTCGCCACTCGGATGGCAGTAGGACCCGTGTCTGGGCACCGGCAACCTGTCCGTCGAATGCGCATCGAGCGGAGCCATACCCATCATCCGCTGCGCGGGTTTCAACGGTGGGGAGCCGGGACCGACAGGTTCCACCGGCTTCGGCGCCCCAGGGAACGGGCTTGCCTCCAGGTGCAGGCGCCTAGTTGCGCCAATCGTGCATAGCCTTTGCTGAAGGATTCGCGGAGAAACTCGCTGCGCATTTGTTCCGCCTCGCGGACAAACCTGGCGCGGACTTCCGCGTCGATGTAGTAATCGTTCACGCCTACCTCCGTCATGGTAAGGGACTATTCCCAGCAGCCTGAAATATTGCTGCGCTGCACCACGCCAAGATAGGTCGGGAGGTTGCCGGTTGCCAATCGTACTTTCGGATAGTCTTGATCGATTCCTACGATAACACGGTTAACTTTATGTTATTATTATGTTTATCAGTCTTCCTCGCGGTGCGCCGCGAATGAATAATCGTCCGCATCCGCAAAAAACAAGGCCGCATTCGGTCACCCGATGCGGCCTTGTCAGCCTCGGCCGGATGGACAGGAGGTCACCCGGCCGTGTTCAGTAACCCTTACGCTAGCTAAAACCCTCCATTGCCAACACCCACCTTCTGGATCCGTTCAGGACGCCTTGGGCGCGCCCTTCATGCATTCGGATTGGGCCTTGGAACGGGCGTCACCCGAAAGTCCAGCCGTCTGCTTGTTGCACATCGTCATCTTGCTTTCGGGCTTGGCTGCCGGCGCCGGTTTAGCCGAAAGGCAATCACTCATGAATTTCTTCCGGTCGTCACCGGTCTTGCCTTCCGCCTTGGCGTTGCAGGCCTTCATTTTTTCCTGCTGCGCGTTCGGCGCGGCGGCCGTATCGGCGGCAAAGACCGGTGCAGCCGCGGCGAACGTACAGGCCGCCAGCAGTATCAACAGCTTGTTCATGGGATTTCCTCCAAAAGGATTGACGTTCGGGATGCAGGCCGTTTCGCGCCTTGGGCCGTTACCGAAAAACTGCTGCGGCCGGCGTTGTCGAATGCAGTCTACGGTATCCCTAACTCCCGAAGCAACGAATTCGCGGACCCGCCCAGCCCGACTGTTGCGGCCAAGCCATCCTGCGCCGCAACACCGGTCGTGGCACAATGGAGCCTGCGCCGGTCGGAAGCCGGTAATATATTGTTTTGGTTGCAAAAACCCTCAGTTACCCCTCAGGAACTCGTTCTGTGCCGACCTCCAATACTCGCCGCCAACCGGCCACCATTGACGGGCCGCCGACCGCGCCCAAGCGCATCGATGACACCCGGATCACCGAGATCACGGAACTCGTTCCGCCATCGCATCTGTTGCGCGAGTTTCCAGCGTCAGAACGCCCGGCGACAACCACTTACGAGGCGCGGCAGGCCATTCATCGTGTCCTGCATGGTGCAGACGATCGCCTGCTCGTTGTTGTGGGCCCATGCTCGATCCACGACTACGACGCGGCGATCGACTATGCGACGCGATTGGCGGCAATCCGTTCCGAACTTGCCGAATTCCTGATCGTGGTGATGCGCGTCTATTTCGAAAAGCCCCGCACGACGGTCGGCTGGAAGGGGCTCATCAACGACCCGCGGCTCGACGACAGTTTCCGCATCAACGAGGGCCTGCGTCTGGCGCGGCGGATCCTGCTCGAGATCAACGAACTGGATCTGCCGGCGGGAACCGAATATCTGGACATGATCACGCCGCAGTACATCGCCGACCTGATCGCATGGGGCGCCATCGGCGCGCGCACGACGGAGAGTCAGGTACACCGGCAACTCGCCTCGGGCCTGTCCTGCCCCGTCGGGTTCAAGAACGGGACCAATGGCGATGTCCGGATCGCCGTCGATGCCATCAAGGCCGCATCCGCGCCCCACCACTTTCTCTCCGTCACCAAGGGCGGCCACTCGGCCATCGTGCACACGGCCGGCAACGAGGACTGTCACATCATCCTGCGTGGCGGCAAGACGACGAACTACGACGCCGCGAGTGTCGACGCGACGTGCAACGAACTTGCGCATGCCGGGCTGGCGGCGCGGGTGATGATCGACTGCTCGCACGCGAACAGCCAGAAACAGCACGAGCGGCAGGTGGACGTGGCACGCGACGTCGCGGCCCAGGTGACCGGCGGCGATGCGCGCATCTTCGGCGTGATGATCGAGAGCCATCTCAATCCGGGCCGCCAGGACCTCGTGCCGGGCCAGGCGTTGCGCTACGGAGTGTCGGTCACCGATGCATGCATAGGCTGGGATGCGACGGAGGGCGTCTTGCGCGAGCTCGCGCAGGCTGTCCGCGCTCGCCGACTCATCCTGACCGATTCCGCGTGAGCACGCCGACCCGCCGTTCCGGGGGCGCTGTGCCGGTGGAAACGGAGTTGAAGCTGGCCATTGCGCCTGACGGGATTGCCCGCCTGACCCGCCATCCGCTGTTGCGCGCGCTGCGGCGCGGCCCCGCCCGCAAGTCGCGGCTCACGTCCACCTATTACGACACCGAAGACCTCGAACTTTCGCGCGCGGGCGTGACGCTGCGCCTGCGGCGCGATGGCCGCAGGTGGCTGCAAACCGTCAAGGGCGTGGCAGTGGAAGGCGCTGCCGGCGGCTTGACGGCACGCATCGAATTCGAGTGGCCGGTCGCGGGAGAGCGGCTCGATCCACTGCGCTTCGCCACCACGCCCTTTCGCCGCGCGCTGGGCAAGGCGGAAAAGCGCGGACTCGAACCACAATTCACCACCGAAATCCAGCGTACGACCATACCACTCGCGTTCGCCGACAGCACGATGGCGTTGCTGTGCATCGACACTGGCGAAGCGCGCACCGATGTGTACGGGCAGATACGCCGATCGCCGATCCGCGAAATCGAACTCGAACTGGAGGCCGGGGACACGATCCGGCTTTATGAACTCGCGTACGCGCTCGCGGCCGACATCCCGATGGCGCTGGAACCGCTCACCAAGGCAGCGCGCGGTTTCGCGCTTCGCCGTCCGCGCGTACCGGAGCCGCTGAAGGCAGCGGATGCCCCCCTCGTGTCGAGTGCAACCGCGGCGGAGGGCTTCGCCGCAATCATCCGCGCGTGCCTGCAACAGATCGAGGGCAACGCCGGCGGCGTGTTGACGCAGGACGACCCGGAGTGGCTGCACCAGATGCGTATCGGCGTGCGCAGGCTCCGCGCGTGCCTGGCACTCGCTGCCAGATTCATGGCGCCGACCCGCGTCGAACCGCTGCGGATGGAATTGCGCTGGCTTGCCCACGCGCTTGGGACTGCACGCGACTGCGACGTGTTCACACTTGAAACGTTGCCGGCCTTTACCACGGCTATTGGTCGCGGGAGCGGAGGTGGCCCACTGAAGCCCGCGCTGCGCGCCTTGGCTGCCCAAGCGGCAATGCGGCGCAGCGAGGCCCGGGTTGCCGCGCGTGCAGCCGTTGCCTCAGCGCGCTTCCTGCGGCTGGTGCTGGCGGCCTCGGCGCTGGCGGCCGCTCCGCTCACAGGCGGTCCGGACCCGACCGCGCTTGCTGCGCGCGCGCGCGATGTCGCACGTCCGCTGCTCAAACGCCGCCATCGGGCGCTGCTGGCACTGGGAACAAATCTGGCGCACGCGGCTCCGGAAACCCGGCACGCTGCGCGCCTGGCGGCAAAGAAACTGCGTTACGCAACAGAGTTTTTCGCGCCACTGTTCGCAAAGAAGCGAACGCGCGCGTATCGCCGTGCGCTGACCGTATTGCAGGAAGAACTCGGCGCGTGGACCGATGCCGCGGTGGCGGCGCAACTTGCCGGCGAGCTGGCCGGCGCGGCGTCGCCGGCCGCGGCGGCATTCAGCGGATGGGCCGCGGCGCAGGGCATAGCACGGAGTGCGGCGCTCGATGCCGATTGGGCTGCATTCGCGCGTGCCATGCCGTTCTGGTCACGCAATTGACGATAGTCAGCGAACAAGTCGGCAAGGGAGGACAAGATGCTGGAATCGGCGGAAGTCGGCCACAAGGTCGCCAAGGCCACCTATGTTCGCGAAGAAGCGAAATTGCGCGAGGCGTTGCTCGACGGGCAATACGACATGGCCGAAGCGGGGCGCGGGCCGATCCTGGTGCTGATCAGCGGACTGGAGGGCGGCGGACGCGGCGAAACCGCGAACAAGCTGAACGAATGGATGGATCCCCGCTTCATCCGCACCAGTGCCTTCGGGCCGGGCGCACCGGAAGAGTTGGCGCGCCCCCTTGCGTGGCGCTATTGGCGCGCACTGCCGCCGCGCGGAAGGATCGGCATCTTCATGAATGCCTGGTACCGCCAGCTCGTCAACGCGCACGTACGTAACGAGGTGACGAACGCGCAGTTCAACGCCCGCCTGCAGGAGGTGCGGCAATACGAGCAGATGCTCACCGACGAGGGCATCGTGCTGCTCAAGTTCTGGATCCACCTGTCCAAGGCTGGGCAGAAGCAGCGTCTGCGCGAACTCTCGTCCAGCCGGAAGACGCGCTGGCGGGTGACCGAGATCGACAAGGCGGGGTTGAAGCACTACAACAAGTACCACAACGTGTGGGAAGAAATGCTGCGCGAGACGTCAATCGGCGCGGCGCCCTGGTATGTCGTCGAGGGCACCGACACCAATTACCGCAACCTGACCGTGGGGAAAATTCTGCAGGAGGCGATGTCCAAGGTCAACGCGGGGGCGAAGCCCGTGCCGCGGACCGTGGTGGCGCCGCCGCCGTCGGTCATCGGCAATGTCGCGTTGATCCGCCGCCTCGACCTCGCGCAGAAGCTCGACGAAAGGACCTACGAGCGGGACCTGGCGAAATGGCAGGCGAAATTGGCGCACCTCACGCAGCGCAAGGAATTTCGCGACCGATCGCTGATCATGGCGTTCGAGGGCTCCGACGCCGCGGGCAAGGGCGGCGCCATCCGGCGCGTAGCCACGTCGCTCGATGCGCGCCAATACGTCATCGTTCCCGTCGCCGCGCCGACCGAGGAGGAACTGGCACAGCCCTTTCTCTGGCGGTTCTGGCGGCAGATTCCGGCACGTGGCGGCATCACGATCTTCGACCGCACGTGGTATGGCCGCGTGCTGGTGGAGCGCGTCGAGGGATACTGCAGCGTCTCGGACTGGATGCGCGCGTACGATGAAATAAACCAGTTCGAGGAGCAACTGGTCGGCGCCGGTACCGTGGTCTGCAAATTCTGGCTGCAGATCAGCAAGGAGGAACAGCTGAAGCGTTTTGCGCTCCGCGAGAAGACCGCGTTCAAGCGGTTCAAGATCACGAAGGACGACTGGCGCAATCGGAAGAAATGGAACGCCTACGAGCAGGCGGTTGCGGACATGGTCGACCGCACGTCCACCGAATTGGCGCCCTGGACGCTCATCGAGGCGGAGGACAAATATTTCGCTCGCGTGAAGATACTCAAGTCGATTGCCAGGCAGCTCGAGCGCGCACTGGACTGATGCCCGGAATGCGAGCACCCCAGCCCGTACGGGCCCACGTCGCGTATGACCCGCCGTTCTGGCTGCCCGGTGGCCACGCCCAGACCATCTACCCGGTGCTGCTGCCGAATCCTGCCATTGCTTATCGGCGCGAGCGTGTCGACGCGCCCGACGGCGATTTCTGGCTGTTCGACTGGCTCGCCGAAGCGACACCGCGCGCTGTCGACACGCCGCTCGTCGTGCTGTTCCACGGCCTCGAAGGCAGCTCCGGGTCGCATTACGCGTTGACGCTGATGGCCCGGCTCGCGGAAATGGGCTGGCGCGGCGTCGTGCCGCATTTCCGGGGTTGCGGCGGCGAACCCAATCGCATGCCGCGTGCGTACCACTCCGGGGACCACGCGGAGATCGCGGCGATCCTGGCGGCCGTGCGGCTACGCGTGGATCCTCGCACGCCGATCTTCGCGTTCGGCGTGTCACTGGGCGGCAGCGCACTGCTCAACTGGGTCGGCCGCGCCGGCGCGGAAGGCGCCCATACCGTCTCCGCGGCGGCCGCCGCGTCCACGCCGCTCGACCTGATGGCCTCCGGCATCGCGATCGACCAGGGACTCAACCGCCTGATCTACGCACAAGCCTTCCTGCGGACACTGAAGCCCAAAGCACTCGCCATGGCGCGCCGCTATCCTGGCCTGTTCGACACCCGACGCGTCGCCCGCGCAAAGACCTTGTGGGAATTCGACGACGCATTCACTGCACCGGTCCATGGCTTTGCGGGAACCGAAGATTACTGGACGCGCGCGTCGTCCAAGCCGTGGCTGCGGGACGTTGTCGTGCCAACGCTGGTGCTCAACGCCCGGAATGATCCTTTCGTGCCCGGCGCCTCGCTGCCCGACGCGCACCAGGCGAGCGCCGCGGTCATCCTCGAGCAACCCGCCCACGGCGGTCACGCGGGCTTCGCGACATCGCCGCTTCCAGGCGACATAGGATGGCTGGCGCAGCGGGTCACGGCGTTCTTCGCCGAGGGTCGCTGAAGCGCAGCGGCCCGGGCGTGCGAAACTATGCGATGTGCCCCTTGCCCCTGGATTCCCTGCCATGACCGTCCTTCCCCGCGAAATTTTCAAGGCCTACGATATTCGAGGCATCGTCGGCCGCACGCTCACGCCGGACATCGTGCACGCTGTCGGCCAGGCGCTGGGTTCGCTCGCGCGCGATCGCGGCAGAGATACGTTCGCCATCGGACGTGACGGAAGGCTGTCGGGCCCGGAACTGCTGTCCGCCTTGTCCGACGGCATCCGCGCCGCAGGCGTCAATGTCCTCGATCTCGGCATGGTGGCCACGCCGATGACGTACTTCGCCGCGCACCACCTTCGCACCGGATGCAGCGTCATGGTCACGGGCAGCCACAATCCGCCCGACTACAACGGCCTCAAGATGGTCGTCGCGGGCGACACCTTGTCGGGTGACGACATTCAGGACCTGCGCGCGCGGATCGAAAGTGGGACGCTGCTGCACGGACAGGGCGAATACCGCAAGGTCGACATCGTACCGGCCTATCTCGACCGCATCGTCGGCGATCTCAAGTTGGCGCGTCCGCTGAAGATCGCCGTGGATTGCGGCAATGGCGTGGCGGGCGCATTCGCACCGACGCTGTTCACTCGCCTGGGCTGCGACGTGGTGCCACTCTACTGCGACGTCGACGGCCGCTTTCCCAACCACCACCCCGATCCGTCGCAGCCGGCCAATTTGCGCGACATGATCACGAGGCTCGAGGAGGGCGATTGCGATCTGGGCCTGGCCTTCGACGGCGACGGCGACCGCTTGGGGCTGGTCACGCGCGACGGCCACATCATCTATCCGGATCGCCAGCTGATGCTCTTCGCCGCCGACCTGCTCGAACGCAATCCCGGCGCCACGATCATTTACGACGTCAAGTCGACGCGCAATCTGAAGCCATGGATCACGCGGCACGGCGGCGTGCCGCTGCTGTGGAAAACCGGACACTCGCTCATCAAGGGCAAGATGAAGGAGGTCCACGCGGCGCTGGCAGGCGAGATGAGCGGCCACACTTTCTTCGGCGAGCGCTGGTATGGGTTCGACGATGGCCTGTATGCGGGCGCGCGGCTGCTGGAAATCCTGTCGCGGCACGCCAATCCGTCGGCGGTGCTCGATGCGCTGCCCGATGCGCTCTCCACGCCGGAGCTGAACGTGCGCTGCGCCGAAGGCGAGCCGCATGCGTTGCTGGAGAAGATGGCCGCGACCGAGACCTTTCCGGGCTCGAGCGAGGTTATCCGCATCGACGGGCTGCGCGTGGAGTACGCCGACGGCTTCGGTCTGGCGCGCGCGTCGAACACCACACCCGTCATCGTGCTGCGCTTCGAGGCCGACAACGCCGCGGCGCTCGCGCGGATCCAGGACGTTTTCCGGCAGGTATTGGCCCGTGCCAAGCCCGGCGTCGAACTTCCCTTCTGACCATGCCCGCCCTGCTCTCCCTGGCCGACATCGAAGCCGCCCGCGAACGCATCGCCGGCGGCATCTACGTCTCTCCCTGCGTCGAGTCGATCCCGTTGTCGCAACTCACCGGCGCGCATGTCTACTGCAAACTCGATTACCTGCAGCGCACCGGCAGCTTCAAGGAGCGCGGCGCGCGCAATGCTTTGCTGCTGCTGACGGATGAGCAAAGGAAACGCGGAGTTATCGCGGCGTCGGCCGGCAATCATGCGCAAGGTGTGGCCTACCACGGCAGCCTGCTCGGGATTCCCGTCACCGTCGTGATGCCGAAATTCGCGGCGCTGATCAAGGTCACCAATTGCCGGCATCTGGGCGCCAACGTCATCCTGCACGGCGCCGACCTGGGCGAAGCGCGCGTTCGGGCGGAGGAAATCGCGCAAAGCAAAGGACTCACGTTCATTCATCCGTTCGACAACGCCGATGTGATGGCGGGCCAGGGCACGATGGCGCTCGAAGTCCTCGACCAGACGCCGGACGTCGAAGCGATCGTCGTGCCCGTAGGCGGTGGCGGACTGCTCGCGGGCATCGGCACGGTTTTCAAGGCCCTGCGCCCTCAGGTGCACGTCGTCGGCGTCGAACCCGATCATGCTGCCTGCCTCACGGCGGCGCGGGCCGCCGGTCATCCGGTGACGGTGGCGCTGTCGCCGACGCTGGCGGATGGACTGGCCGTCCCCCTGTTGGGCAAGCTGCCCTTCGCCGTGCTCGAGAAGGTCGTGGATCAGGTCGTGACGGTCAACGAGGCGCATATCGCGCTCGCGATCCTGCGCCTGATCGAACTGGAAAAAAGCGTCGTCGAAGGAGGCGGCGCCGCGCCGCTGGCTGCGTTCCTCGCGGGAAAGCTCGACAATCTCAAAGGCAGGAAGGTAGTGCTCACCCTGTGCGGCGGCAATATCGACCTCACGATGCTCGGTCGCGTCATTGAAGTGGGATTGGTCGCCGACGGCCGCGTGTCGCGCTTCACCGTGTCGATCAGCGACCGGCCCGGCGGGCTCGCGCGGCTGGCCGAATTGATCGCCTCGACCGGCGCATCAATCCAGGAAATCGTGCACGACCGCGCGTTTTCCGGCCCCGACCTCTCCGCCGTGCGCGTCATCTGCGTGGTCGAAACGACCGGCCATGCGCACGTCAAGGAATTGCACGCTGCACTGGCGGCGGCAGGGATGCAGGTCGCGGTCTAGTAGGAAATGCCGACGCGCCGGTAGACGAATCCCAGCAGCCACGCGGGGCCGATCAGCAGAAACTTCACGTCGTCAAAGAACGACGGCTTCCGGCCTTCGATCATGTGGCCGATGAACTGTCCGATCCATGCCAGCACGAACACGACGGCGGCCACGGTGAAGGCACGGGTTCCAAGCAGCGTCAGCGGATACACCATCAGCGCGAACACCGCGAGCATGCCCAGTGCAAGCGACGGCGACAGCCACGCATAGAACGCGAGCGCCAGACCGATCCCGACATAAGCGGACACCGCGGACCACGCCCATAATCCGGCGAGCACGCTCCACGTGATTAGCGGCACACAGATCCAGTGGATCGCCTTGTTGGCCGGATTGCGGTGCGATTCGCCATACTGCTGGAACAGGTCGTCGATCTTCCGCAACGTTCACTCCCGGATTTCCTGCGGCAATGATCGTCGCATGCGCTAAACGCGACGTCCAGCGTCGCATGCAGAACGCTATAATCTGTCCTGCTCGGGATCAGACCTGACGGGCACTGTCCGCTCGGATTGAACCGTCAGCCACGGAGAAAGCGGTCACCTATTTGTAAGTCGCCGGTGGGCGCTATCGACCCCTAGCGGACGGTCGTTGTCTTCGGAAGCAGACATTTGAAAGACAAGGTGGCGCCTAGTATCGAGATGAATGCTCGAAGGCCTCCGGCTGCGCCGGCGTCGACAATCCGCAATTCTACGAGGACAATTACCGAGTCCCATTCGGCGTGTGAAGAAGATCGATCGACAAGGCACTTTAGCGTTGAGCGCCCGATCGCACGAAACCTATGTTTGCGTCCTTCGCCCTTGGTGCGCTCGCACAGCTGTCGCTGGTCCTCAGCGGCCTTGCGGTATTCATGGTCAAGGTGCCCAAGCGCACGGTCGGCAATCTCGCGGGATTCGGTGCGGGCGCGCTGATTGCCGCCGTCGCCGCAGATCTGTTGCCGAACGCCAAGCTGCTGGAGATGTGGCAGGTCGCGGTGTGGACCATGCTCGGCGCGGGCACGTTCATTCTCGGCGAGCGCTATGTGGACCGCAAGTTCGGCGCCGAAGGCGGCGGCGGTCCGCTCGGGATTGTGGTCGGCGCGATCGTCGATGGCGTGCCGGAGTCCATCATCTTCGGCGTGCAGATGGCCAGAGGGACCGAGATAAGCCTCGCATTTCTCGCGGCGGTCTTCGTCTCGAATATTCCCCAGGCGCTGGCTCCCTCCGCCGGCCTCGCGGAAAGCGGCTGGAATTGGCGGCGCGTCGCCGGCATGTGGCTGTGGGTGATGCTCGCCTGCGGTGCTGCTGCCGCGCTCGGCCATCTCGCGGCGACGACCTTTGGCGGCGCCAATGGCGCGCGCTCGGCCGCTTTGGCTTCGGGCGGCATTCTGGCGATGCTGGCCAATTCCCTGATCCCGTTTGCCCATGAGCGCTCGGAGAGTGCCGGGACATGGACAGTGGTGGGCTTCTGCGCCGCTTTAGCCATGGGTGGATGACGCGCCTTCTAGTCGCCGCCTCCACCCGGCTCTTGCAGGTAAGTGCTCAAGAGCAGGACGGTCACTTACGCGACGGTTGACTATGGCGATGTCGTACTACCGCAACCATGGCGGATGCTCGGGCCTGTCGAAGAGTTGACGTGAATCCTGATGTGCGGACTGTCCACAGGTCTGTTCTTCGCGATCATCACCAGATTGATCGGGCCCCGGTTCAAGGCTGAGACCCAATAAACCTCTGAGCCAACTGTTCAACGAAATCCGTCACGGTCCGAAGCCAGAGGTCCTCTTCGCGTTGTCCAGGCCAGCAGCAGTCGCGAACCTGACACCCAAGGTCTAGCGCCTTCTTGTCACTGGTCCGTGCCAGTCCCGCGTGTCCGCTGCCGGCCGCTGTCCTCTACTCGACACGATGATGCGCATCCACTGTTCAGCCAAGCAATATGGCACGCCGGGCGCCTGCACGTAACGCTACATATCCATCTGCGTCTTCTCGCAAGCTATAGACTGGATGGATTTGCAGTCTTGAATTGTTGCCGATACTGCCTTATGACATCGTCCAGACTGTCGTAGAAGGCATCCTCGCCAAGCACTTCCTTAAACCGGTAACGGCTCGCGGCTTTGACGTCTTCCATGACTTCCGCAACG
>CAWHII010000005.1:0-177550 GCA_963829415.1 uncultured beta proteobacterium
ATTCGCTGACTAGGTGTGATTTCTATGAAGGTTGTTCACCCGGACTGAATCTAGGAAGCTGGTTGGTGCGAGCCGACCAATTTCGAAGGAGACAGCCGGATGAACATTCACAAGAATGCCCGTACCACGCCGCGGAGTCGAGCCATGCTGATTCACCGGGTTTTGGTCGAGCGTTGGCCGGTGGCGGGGGTTGCGCTGTCGTTTGGGGTGTCCGAGCGCACGGTGTACAAATGGCTGGCGCGTTATCGCGCGCAGGGCACCGCAGGGTTGCAGGATCGCTCGTCGGCGGCACGGCGTCATCCGCATGCCTTATCGGTGGCCTGGATTGCGCTGATTCGACTGTTGCGGCAGAGCAAACTGGTAGCCGCGGAGATCGCGCAGCGATTGCCGCTGGCACGCTCCACCATCAGTGCGGTGCTCACGCGCATTGGCCTGCGTCGGCTGCGCTTTGTCACCCCGCCGGAGCCCGTGCAGCGTTACGAATGGGAACGTCCCGGTGAGCTGGTCCATGTCGACATCAAAAGGCTCGGTCGCTTTGCGCAGGCGGGCCATCGCGTTACCGGTAGGCGGACCGGCAGCGTGGGGGCCGGATGGGAATATGCCCATGTGGCAGTCGATGACTGCTCGCGCTTTAGCTACGTCGAAATCCTGCCGGACCAGAAGCGCTACACCGCCACGCGCTTTTGGCTGCGCGCCGTGCGGGAATTCGAGCGCCGCGGAATCCACGTCCAGCGGGTGCTCACCGACAATGGAGGAGCCTATCGCTCGCGACCCTTCCGCAAAGCCTGTCGATGGCTCGGCATCGCCACCAAGCGGACCCGGCCCTATCGCCCGCAGACCAACGGCAAGGCCGAGCGGTTCATTCAGACGTTGCAGCGGAAGTGGGCCTATGCCGTGTCGTACGCCACCTCCGAACATCGCCGCGCCGCCCTGCCGGCCTGGATGCAGTTCTACAATGAGGTAAGACCCCATGCCAGCCTCAATCACAAAACACCCCTCAGCAGACTGCTTCAGTTCGCTGAATAACGGTCGTAGAAATCACAACTAGGTAAAAGGGAAACTTTACGCTTGCAGCGTGTTTTCTTGGGGATTTTGGGGTAAAGCGCAAACAACATTGGAACCAAACATACAGTTCTCAAGATTTGTGTGCGTGGGTGCCGTTGGCACCGCTTTGCACTACGCGGTATTGATTTTCTTGGTGACCGTTCTGGATAGCGATCCAGCGATTGGTGCAATGACAGGCGCAATGTGCGGGGCGGCATTCAACTACTGGATGAATCATCGCTACACCTTTCGCAGTGATCGCCCGCACAAGGAAGCCTTGCCGCGGTTTGTGTTGATGGCAGGCATTGGCGTGATGCTGAATGGCGCGATAGTCAAGGCGCTTACGATGGCAACAGTCAATTATCTGGTAAGCCAGGTAGCTGCGACGCTGATGATTCTCATCTTGAATTTTTTCCTGAGCAAATTATGGATATTCAGCCAAAGTCGGTAGGAAACTCAATCGCTCGTCCGGTCCCGCCGCCACCGCTTGAACTTCTCCCACGCAACGGCTGCCCGAGTATCTCTGTAGTTGCGCCTGCATACAATGAACAAGAGGTGCTTCAGGAGTTTTATCGCCGCGTCACTTCGGTATTGAGTGGACTCGGTTGTTCATACGAAATAGTGCTCGTCAATGATGGCAGTTCAGACAAAACGCTCGCTTTGATGCATGAACTACACAAAAATGATCCGCACGTAACTGTCGTCGACCTTTCCAGAAATTTCGGGAAAGAAATTGCCTTGACCGCAGGACTCGATCACACGCATGGCGACGTGATTGTAATATTGGATGCAGACCTGCAGGACCCTCCCGAGTTGATCCCTGAAATGTTGGAGGGATGGCGTGAGGGGTACGAAGTGGTTTATGGCGTTCGTTCCCAGCGAGATGGCGAGACCTGGATGAAAAAAGCGAGCGCAAGCGCTTTTTACAGGCTAATCCAGCGAGTGAGCCGGGTTCGCATTCCGCGCGATACCGGCGATTTCCGCCTGATGACCAAGCGCACAATTTCCGAAATGGGAAAACTTCGGGAGCAACACCGCTTCATGAAGGGGCTGTTTGCCTGGATCGGGTTTCCTTCCAAACCAATCTACTACAGCAGGGATGCCCGTGCAGCAGGTGAGACCAAATGGAATTACTGGAATCTCGTCAATCTAGCAGTCGAAGGGATTACGTCGTTTTCGATTGCCCCATTGAAAATCGCAACCTATGCTGGTCTCAGTGTGGCTTTCCTCTCGTTGCTGTATGCGGGCGTCGTAATCTGGAAGACTCTCCTGTATGGCGATCCAGTTCAAGGTTATCCGTCGTTGATGGTCGTAGTGCTTTTTTTGGGGGGCGTTCAATTGATCTCGGTTGGCGTGTTGGGGGAATACATTGGTCGAATTTTCAATGAGGTAAAGATGCGACCTCTTTACCTCGTCAATAGGGTTTGGCAGTCCGAGTCTCAGTGACTGCAGTTAGTTCACATGGCGCAAGAAGAGTCTACCTGGCCGGCTTCTGGTCGGTCTTCTGCAAACAGGGCTGCATATGTGCGTCTTGCATATCCTCGATCATTCGACCCCGGTGCCCAGCGGCGCGCTTATGGGGCAACATAATTGATACGCCGGCAGCGGGCGTGTAAACGCGACGTTTTTCGCCTTGGTGAGCGGAAAGGTTAGATGTCTACTTCGGCGACCATCATTTTTGCATCCGTCTTGCGACATCGGTTCTTCCTGATTGGGACCTTTATCGCGTTTGTCGGCATCCGGTTGGCGGTTATTCTGCTTGTTCCCGCGGCTGATCCATTTTCAGATGCAGGCTGGTACCTTGCGCGCGCTATCGAGATGGGCGAGCGGGGAAGTTATAGCGAGAACGGCGTACCGACAGCGTATTGGCCGGTAGGCTATCCCGCTTTCCTGAGCTTGCTATTTAAGGTAACCGGTCCGTCGTTACTCGCCGCACGCCTCGGCAACCTCGCCTTGGCCGCAGGCATGTTTTGGCTCCTGTATCTATTCACGTTGCGAACATTTGACGACGAACTTTCCGCCCGGGGAAGCGTACTCCTTCTCGCGATTTACCCCAACAACATCGCCTACGTTCCGCTACTGCTGACGGAAACACTCTACGTTTTTCTGTTGCTTGGCGCTCTCGTGGCTGCACTCAACAACAGGGCATGGCATAGCACCTTGTTCGCCGGGGTCATATTCGGACTTGGCGACGCTTGTGAAAGCTCAAACAATACTTGCCGTACTCATCCTCACCTTCTTGGCTACGCTGGATCAATGGTCCTTGAACAGGATCGTCCGCGCGAGTGTTAGAAGCCTCATTGTGTTTGTCATTTGCATTGCGACAGTATTGCCGTGGAGTTTGCGCAACGAACGAGTTTTCGGCGAGTTCGTATTCGTATCGACAAACGGGGGAATGGCTCTCCTCGATGGTAACAATCCGTCCATGACGGGAGACCTGCACTACAACTTCGTCCAGGACCCGGAGTTCGAACGACTCGCCAACTTCAGCGTGGCCGACCAAGTCGCTGCCGATCGGCGCGCGCGCGAGACTTGTAATGGATTGGATCCGCGAAAATCCAATGCGATTTGTTGGCTTGATGCCAAAAAAGGTGTTCAGGCTATGGGCACCGGATGGCGAGGGCGAGTGGGGGTTTCAGGACACGCCGTTCTATCAAGAACATCGGCTCTGGTTTTCCGGCGCGCGATGGGCAAACCAAGCCTACTACGTTATGTTGCTTGTGCTGTGTACTCTGGCCATTTGGCGGTTGGTTAGTCAGCCATCTGTGCCGAAGATGTACGTAGGACGTCGCATTCGCAATTATTACTACGGCGATAAGCATGCTTTTCTCGGGGCAATCCCGTTATCACTTCCCCGTCATGCCATTTATTCTGGCTTATGTAGGTTGGCTTTTCGCTGCATCCACCAGCAAGAAACATGCGTCAAGACTCTCATGTGTTGACCCGCGTTAGAAAAGCTGACGCTTCCTCGTAACTATCTTCGCGGATCGCTCGAGTTTGCGACGCTAGTTCGTTTTGCCATTGACTCCTTGGCGCAGTCGTTCTGCTACGCGGCTTGCCACCAGTCCGTTTCCATATCCATTGAGATGGCGGTCAAGGGGAAAGTAGTCGAAATGCATTCGGTGTTCGCGATAGTCCATTTCAAACGCGGGCGTCATGTCCAGGACCTGGAAACCTCGTCGCAGACCCTCGCGGGCAAGATATTGACGGTTCGTTGGATCGTCCTTTGGACGGCTTGCCAGATTCGGGTCGTATATTCGGTAGCGATCGCTATCGAGAGCAAGTATCACGCGTGAGGGCGCAACGTCCGCTCTTTCCAAGCCATCAAGAAAGAAGTCGACGGCTGCGCGATCGCGGTCAATTCGCGCGTCTACGGGAACAACTGCTGAAGCAGTAGGCTTTACCTTCGCTCCACTTGGCAGCAAGTCACGCATCTGAAAACGAAGATTTGCAAACACATAGTCCACAAGCGAGGATCCGCCGATAGCTTGCCGGACTCTGCCAAGCGTGCTCTGCGCACCTTTAGGTTGGTACCGGAGGTCAAGCGCACCCGGATGGTCCGCAAAGTAGTAATGACCGGGATCTCCGTCAAAGCTTTCACGGATGTCGCCATCGACGATATAGAAGACGAGCGCGTCGAATTTGAAATCAGCCGAGATAATCTGGATGGTGGCAATGTAGTCACTCAATGAATTGCCGCTCATTCCAAAGGAGTAGACAGACTTGCCTTGGAGCTCGGCATGCAAGCGGCCTTGCAGACTGTCCGTATACCTGTTGAGTTGACTTTCCACAAAGCTGTCCCCAAGCACGACCACCGCCCGCTCGCCTTGCAGATAGTCGAATGGCGAGACCTGACCATAATTGTTCGTAGTTCCCTGCACGGGATACCTGAAGTCCCATCCAATCGAATGAGTCCACGACAAGTGGGAATCAAAGCGGAGAAGCGGGAAGGTTCCGACGTCCTGAGCGCGGTACAGGCCCCTGGTTACCGGCAGCATGCGAAGGCCAAGCTCGAGGCCCATGGTTGCCACGGCTGCGCCAAGCAAGATCAGAACGATGATCGACCGAGTGTGAGTGCTAGCGCGCATCAGAAATTGAAGTAGATGAACTCGGAAATTCCGCGCGATGCGTTGATCATGAGCAGCAGTAGCAAGACCGGAGCCAACAGACCAGTTACTAGCAATGCCATTTGCTGTGCCGTATTGCCTTGCCTGCCCGAAGGGAGCGGAACAAGCGTTTGCGTGTTTGGAAGCAGCCAGGCGATTGCAAGCAGGGCCAGCGTCCACGCGAGCTGTCGTTCGTCGCCAATGGGCTGCTGGTTCAATGCTTCCAATGTCGATCCTGGTCCAAGAGGACTCGCACCATTGACGCTCAGCAAGTCCTGGTTCAAGCCGGCCATTCCTTTCAAGACACGCATGGCGGCTGGGAACGATTCCGCGCGAAAAAAGACCCATCCGACTACGACGCACACGAAGGTTGCGAGCTGGGCAACAAGACGTCCAAGGACCGTGTATCGCGTTGGGGAATCCCCAGACGCGTGCGAAAGGCCGTCCAGACGTGATAGCAGCACAAATAGAAGCCGTGCAGCGCCCCCCAGATCACAAATGTCCAGGCGGCACCATGCCAAAGACCTCCCAGCACCATTGTCGCGAAGAGATTCGCGTACCGGCGAAACTTGCCGCGACGGTTTCCACCCAGCGGTACAGTAAAGGTAGTCTCGAAGGAAGCGCGAAAGGGTCATATGCCAGCGGCGCCAGAATTCGCTGATGTTGGTGGCCTTATAGGGTGACGCAAAATTCAGGGGTAGGTGAATATTGAACATTCGAGACAGTCCGATTGCCATGTCCGAATATCCGGAGAAATCGAAGTAGAGCTGCAGGGTATACGCCAGCGCACCTCCCCATGCCTCGTAAGGCGGAAAGGGGTCGGGTCGCCGAGTAGTCAAACACTGGCGCAACGTATGGCTGTATTCCATCCGCGAGGATCACCTTCTTGCCCAGGCCGATCGCGAATATCAAGCAGGCCGGTGACAAACCAGTCGAATTGAAAGCGATAGGTCTTCCGCTCAGCGAACTGCGGCATCATCTCGGCATGGTGCAAGATCGGCCCGGCGATTAGATGCGGGAAGAAAGTCACAAAAAGGAGGTAGTGCCACGGATCGGTGTGCTCTACCTTCCCCTCGTACGTGTCGACAATATAGGCGATCTGAGTAAACGTGAAAAACGATATCCCGATCGGGAGGATTACACCGAGCGCGGGGAAACGAGGTCCCAAACGCGCTGTTGATGTTCTGCAAGAAAAAATTTGCGTACTTGAAATAGACGAGGAGGCCCAGGTTGCCAACAATGGCGCCGACGAGAACCAGTTTCCGGAGTTCGTGGAGATTTGACCGCATCTTTCTCGAGCCAGCGGCGAAGTGCGACCCCGAATCCGTAGTTAGCCGCGATCGATCCAAGCAGGAGCAACAAGAAACGCGGCGCCCAATAGCCGTAAAAATATAGTGAGGCGATACCGAGCCAGGACGCAGCCAGCCTCGGCCCACCCGTGTGGGCCAGGAAATAGAATGCGGCTAGCGCAATCGGTAAAAAGTAGAGAACGAAATCGTAGGAGTTGAAGAGCATCAGCGAACTGGTCCAAGCATGGCAACCAGTGAATGGAGATCTAACAGATACTCGCCGCGTGCGAGCGACGAGCATCACCCGGTCTGCTGAGTTCTAGTCGCACTATTTGCGAAGTCAACAGTCAACGTAGACTCTCTCGACTCCTGCGATTCGTATTGCGACCGTTTTGTCGCAATCGTCAGTTGCTCCAGTGCGACCAACAACACCAACTCGAAGTAGTAGACGTCCCAATAGCCGATGTTGACCGTAAGCCCACCAACCAGGAAGCCGATCATGCTCACTTGGAGCGCTCGCGCAAGATCGGCTCGCCAGTGGTGAGCGCCGGATGCAGAGCCTCGAATGACACGCGTGCCGGTTCGCCACATCAAGAAGGCGAGCAGAAGGAACAGCCCCAGCCCGACAAATCCGTGCTCTCCAAGCATCTGGAAATAGATGCTGTGGGCGGCATGGATATCGAGCGGATCCGGCGCGTAGCGGGCGAATACGTCCGGTTCGTAGATGGCGAACCCACCACCGAAGACCGGCCGGTCCACGGCGAGGTTCCATGCCATCGACCAGGCATTGAACCGGCCCTGCACGGACTGATCGGGGTTGTCGGAGGTGATCGTCGCCATGCGTTCCCACCATTTGTCTGGCATCGCGGTCAGCATGATGGGAATTGCGATCGCCAGGATTCCTATCAACAGTACACGCCGACGGCTCTTAAGAGCCAGGAAGAGCAGCATCGCGGAGCCCGCTACGAACGCGCCACGCGAGTAGCTCGCGAGGATTGCCGCGATACTCAAGAAGATCGTAGCCAGCATCGCGGGCTTGATCCATCGCCGTGGCGCATGTTGATATAGATATGCGAGCAGCGGGATCATCATGACCAGCGCCACCGAAATGGCGTTGTTGTCTTCGATGTGGCTCTCCGGAGGACCGTATACCCTGAACTCTCCGCCGGTGAGAATGGCGAATACGCCGCCTTTGATGCCAAAGAACGCAACGCTCATTACGAACATCCAGAGAAAGATCTTCGATCTGCTTTTCGCTGCGCACTGCCGCAAGCGCCACCAGCGTCATGAGTAACGTTTTTGATACGCGCGACCACATCTCGTAGCTTTCGTTAACGTGAATCGCCGTCGCAAAGGTGACTGTCATCCATACGAGAAAGACAATGAGCGTAATGGTGGCTGCGGTGAATGGAAATTTGACCTTTCTGGAGGCGAACAGAAGACTCAGGAGCGTAACGATCGCGGTGACCTGCGCGAACGGAAAATTGTACGAGAACCCCCACGTCAACCGATGCGGATTCATGACACTCAGCCACGTCCAAAGAGCGACACCGATGAACGGCTCGAACAGAGCGAAGGGCAGGCAAGCCGAAAACGATCAGCTGTTACAAGTAGGTCGCGCATGTCTCGTCGGGTGCCGTGGGCTTAGGAGGATTCATGTCGCCGGCCTAATCGCGCCACTGACCGGCCGCGGTCAGCTTGTTTTTCAGTCCATCAAGAGGAAAGCCGAGTGATTTCGCGAGTTTTGCTTCTTCCGTCGCCTTTTCGTATTGCTTGGTATCGAAATAGGCAAGGCCCAGGTTGTAGTGCGCGTTCGCATTCTCCGGGAGCCTGCTCGATCACGGCAGTGAAATCCGCAATTGCGGAATCGTATTTCCGCTGCATCGTGAAATAGATTCCGCGCACCATGCGAACGTTGACATCGTCCGGACGGAACAACACGGCTCGTTCAAGGAAGCATTCGACCGAGTAATGGGCGCCACTCGGCTTGTTGGTCTTGTCGCGCTGCCCAAGGCGAACCATCGACATCAATGCGCGAGGGTGGTTGGGAAAGACGCGAAGCGTGTAGTCGATTTCGCCACCTATCGTTCCCGTGATTCCCGATTTGAAGCGCCTCGACCGGAGGCGTAAAGTGGTTATCTTCAACAATTCGCTTCTGCGCCTGCGTCGCCGTACGGTAGTCAAAAGGGCCGTACGCATTTTGAAAAGGGTTGCCACAATCGCCAACCCCTTGGCTAAGCGCTATTCCGGGTGCTGCGCACCCGATAAAGGCGAAAAGAGCGCAAGCGGTAAACGAGGACAAACCCCGCATATCAGTCTCCTGCAATACGTTCAACGCACCGATGAAGCGACTTGCTCGCCTTGCAATCGCATCTCACGCAAGGCGAACCAATTGGTAACCGTATAGACGCCATCCCATTCCAGCGGCAAGCGGTTGGCGTCGACATAAACTTCTCGAATGTCGGCGGGCATGGCGGCTATCCCGCCGGCCTTGAGCCGAGGGCCAAGCAAACTGAACTCATAGCGGCGACGACCATAACGCACCATTCGTTTCCAATAGGCGCGCCAGTGCGACGGCATGCGCAGACTGAATGACTCGAAAATGAAGCCCGCTTCGGGACACGGCGCGATGTATTTCGCGTCCATGGGATTCCTGGGATTCAGGTCCCAGCGTACCAACGCCCCGATGAGCCCGTCGTCGCCTTCAAGTCTCAAGGGGATGCGAACCCCGATCTTCCGGCAGCGGTCCACGAAGCTTCCACGAAGCGCGTACAGGTTCGCAACCAGTCCGCGGTCTCGTAACAACTCGTCCCGGTCGTGTCCCATGCTGCGACCGGACGCGGGTGGCGCGCCGACGGCATTGGCGTTCTGGTCTTGTCGGAGGACTCGTTCCATCGCGGAAAAGGAGCCCGACGTTACCTGGGCGTCTCCATCCATGAAGAAATAGATATCGTTTCCCGCACATTCGGCCGGCACCGTATCGTGGATGAACACGTTCCAGGCATTGCACTTGTCGCCCAGCTTGATCGAAACGAGATGGACGCGAGGATCGAGCGCTGCGTGCTGCCGAACGATATCCTCGGTTCGGTCGCTACACCCGTTGGCCATCACGTACACTTGCAGAGGAGCCCCTGGATCCGCTGCGAAAATGCTTTCGAGGCACCTCCCGATGTGGCGCTCTTCGTTGTGAGCCAGCACCATCACGGGCCAGCATCGTTGGGACGAATCATTCATAGATCGCTCGTTGGAACTGCGTCGTACGCCAGTGCGTGGGAAGGCATGGAAAACGCCCAATATACCGCCATGCGGCCCGGCAGACGATACCGGCAATCGGGCAGAGTGTTGAGTTGGTCACCTTGTAACGTACTGCTGGCGACGCAATTGCTTTCTTACGCACCGGCGCGGGCCGGGAACGCCGAGGCTGACGCTAGCCCCGCGTGAGTCGGACTTCGCCGAGAGTACCGTACGTCCTCATGTGCCCGCAGCCATTGCTCCAGCATCATCAGGATCCACACCATTTCCCCGTAGTACCCCGGCGCCTCGGGCAGCCGCTTGTCGAGCAGTTCGCGGGCAAATGCGGGCCTGACGATCCCCCTCGACGCCACGCCTTCAAGCGACTCATGCGCAAGGTCTCGCAATGCGGCGTGTCGCAGCGTCCACGGTCCGAACGGAAGACCGAAGCCCTGTTTCTTCTTGCGCAGGATCTCGTCCGGCAGAAAACCGCGCAGTGCTTCCTTGAAGAACCAGCGAAGCTTGAGCCGCTTCAGCTTCCACTCGGGAGGAATCGACAGCGAAAAATCCAGCAACGCGCGACCCAGCAACGGATAGCCGACATTCACGCCCGCGAGTTGCGTTGCACCCCGGACCTTGGGCAGGTCGCTATCGGCCAGCGTGTACTTCCAGTCGTACGCGAGCATTCGATTCAGCAACGATTCCGCGTTGCACTCGTTCCATGTCGCCCGCTGCTGCTCCTGCGGTCGTTGGCGGTCGACGCTGGCAAGGAAATCCGGCTCGAATAACTGCTCCTCACCCAACTGGTTGAGCAGCTTGAACGTGTCGAGGCGGTCGGGCATGGCTACTCGCGAGTGGCGCACGTAGCCTCCCATCTGCTTGAACCCTGGGACGCGGCGAAACAGGCCCCATTGCGTGGCCGCCGGTTCGAGAACGGCCTGGCGCAATCCCATGGGCAGGGCGTGATACAGCTGGAAAACCTTTTGCATCGCGTAGCGGGAATTACCGCCGAACAGTTCGTCGCCGCCGTCGCCTGCAAGCATTCGGGTGCAGCCGTCTTCCCGTGCCTTCAGTGCACAGTAGTACGCAGGCAGTACGGAAGAGTTGCCAAAAGGCTGGTCGTACGAGGCGGCAACTTTCGGAATCGCGGTGACGAGATCGTCGGGTGTCAGGTAGTACTCGCGGTGCTCGAGCCCGAAATGGCGCGCGGCGATGCGCGCATATTCCATCTCGTCGTAGCCCGCGGCCTCGAAGCCGATCGAATACGCGCTGACCGGGGTACCACGCAGCCGCGTCAGCATGCCGGCCACTGTCGAGCTGTCGGTACCACCGCTCAGGAAGCAGGCAGTGGAAGGCTCGTCGGCTTCCTCCTCGACGCACTGTTGAACGACCTCGACGAACTGCTTCTTCCGTCCCTCCAGATCGTGGTTGTCATCCTCGACAAAGACGGGTCGCCAATAGGGTGCTGTGACACACGCCGCCGCCGACGCCGTCACTTGGTGCGCAGGCTCGACCCGACGCACGTCTCGGAAGATCGTCTGCGGTGCCGGAATGACGTGAAAGTAGAGGTAGTCGTAGACCGACTGCGGATCGATCTCATGCAATGTTTCAGGGACGTCGACCGCGGAATCGCTGAATCCAAAGCGGCCCTCCGTCCAGCGATAACATGCCGTTTCGATCGAAAAGCGATCCACGAACAGCTGTGCCTTCCGGGCGTCGAAGTCCAGAATCAATGCCGCGAAGCCTCCGCCGACCTTCTCCGCCGCCTTCTCGCCATCGCGCGCGTAGCGCTCCAGCCAACGGGCGGCTTCACCTCGTGCCGACAACGCCCCGTTGCCTCGCGCACGACCCCATGCCAGTGCGAGCTTGCCATTGGCGAGCGCGACGTCGGCGAACGAAGGATTCCAGCGCAGTTCGACGCCGGGCAGCGTGACGATCGTCAGATCACCTTCGACCTCGAACGCCGGCATCCGCTCGGGCGGCGCGCTTAGCTGGGCGAAATCGATCAAGCCTTGGCAGCGCAGCATTGGTTTCCTGTTTCGGGCCTGACTCAGGCCACGCATTGCGGCCGGTGGCGCCGGCGCGAAAGAAAAAGGAGCCTTACACCAGCACTTCGACCGCGGCGGGGTGGCTCAGAAATCCCTGCGGGCTCGCGGTGGCGCCATACGCACCGGACTGAAAAACCACGATCAGGTCGCCGGGTTGCGCGACGGCGAGTTCCATCTGGTCGGCCAGCGTGTCCAACGGCGTGCAGAGCGGCCCGACAACGCTCGCTTTCTCGCGCGCCGTGCCGACCATGCGGTTGCCGACGGCGACGGGATAGTTCTTGCGGATCACCTGACCGAAGTTGCCGCTTGCCGCCAGATGGTGGTGAAGTCCGCCGTCGGTGACCAGGAAGACCTGGCCGCGGGAGATCTTTCTGTCCACGACCCGGCACACGTAGATGCCGGCCTCGCCGACCAGATAGCGTCCGAGTTCTATGACGATACGCGCGCTCGGGAGTTCCTTTTGCGCTCGTGCGACGATCTGCTGCAGGTTCTCCCCGATGGGCTGCAGATCGAGGTGGTCTTCGCCCGGGAAATAGGGGATGCCGAATCCTCCGCCGAGATTGAGGAAACGAACCGGTCCCGGGGCGTCTGCCGCGAGCCGCAATGCAAGCTCATACGATTTTTGCTGGGCCTCGCAGATCGACGCCGGCTTCAGGTTTTGCGAACCCGCGTAGAGGTGAAAGCCCTCGAAGGCGAGCTTCAGTTCGCCGATCCGTGCAAGGAGTCGCGGCACCTCTTCGGCGTCCACCCCGAACTGCTTGGGCCCGCCGCCCATTTTCATGCCGGAGGCCTTCAGCTCGAAATCGGGATTGATGCGAACCGCGACGCGGGCCGGGAGCGAGAGTTCATCGGCGATTCCGCGCAGCAGTTCGACTTCGCGCTTCGACTCGACGTTCACGAGAATGCCCGACGCAACCGCCTGGACGAGTTCTGCCCGCGATTTTCCCGGTCCCGCGAAGCTGATCTCGGCCGGATCGGCGCCCGCATCGAGCGCAACGCGCAGCTCCCCTCCGGAGGCGACGTCGATGCCGTCAACACGGCTTGCCATGTGCGCCACGAGCGCCGGCATCGGGTTGGCCTTCATCGCGTAATGAAGGTGAATTTCGTGCGGCAGCGCCGACCGCAGCGCCTTCACCCGCGCGTCCAGCAGCGAGCGATCGTAGGCATAGAAAGGCGTCTGTCCGACTCTCGCAGCAAGTCGGGGCAGCGGGATGCCGCCGACCAGCAGGCAGTCGTCCTGCACGGCGAATTGCTGCATCAATGCGTGGCGTGGAAGCGTGGCGTTCATGCCTTCGTGCCGGCGAATTCTTCCTCGTACCGGCCAGAGAGTGACTTGCGGTCGATCTTGCCGTTCGGGTTGCGGGGGAGGGGACCCTCCGTGGCGACAATCTTCATAGGAACCATGTAGGCCGGAAGGTCTTTGCGACATTCGGCCATCAACACGTCGACGTCGAGTGTACCGCCCGGCGGCGCCGTCGCCACGACGACAATCGCCTGTCCAAGTGTCGGATGGCCGGTTCCGAACGCGGCAACTTCGCCGACGAGCTTGGTCCCGTAGATGGCTTCCTCGACCTCCGTCGGACTCACCCGATAGCCGGAGGTCTTGATCATTTCGTCCTTGCGCCCGATGAAGTAGATGAAGCCTTCCTCGTCCACGCGCACCGTGTCGCCCGAGAAGACCGCCAACTCGGGCAGCACCATCCCGGACTCGCGCCCGCCGACACCGACGGGCAACGGCTTGTAGCGCTCGGCGGTCTTCTCGGGGTCGTTCCAGTAACCCATGCCCACCAGCGCGCCTCGGTGAACGAGTTCTCCCGGTTCGTTCGGGGCGCAGCGGCGTGCCGTCGGGACGCAGCACGAGAATCTCGGCGTTCGGGATCGCCTTGCCGATCGAATCCGGGCGGCGATCAACCTCGGAGGGCGGCAGATAGGTCGATCGGAATGCCTCCGTCAGGCCATACATCAGATACGGTTTCGTCGTCGGCAGTTTCGCCCGCAGCAGCTTCAGCGTATCCAGCGGCATGCGCCCACCGGTATTGGCGAAATAGCGCAGGTGCGTCGCGATCGAAGCCGGCCAATCGATCTGAGACAGTTGAATATACAGCGGTGGTACCGCGGTGAGACCCGTGACGCGTTCCTTCGCCAGGGCCTTGATCACGTCGCCCGGCAGGAGATAGTTGAGGAGCACAACGCGCGCGTTGGCATGGAACGCGGTCGTCAATTGGCTCAAGCCGGCATCGAAGGACAGCGGCAGTACGGCAAGCAGCGTATCGTCCGCGCAATTCTCGAGATAGGTCGCCACGCTCTTCGCACCGGCAACCATGTTGCGATGGGACAGCACCACGCCCTTGGGCTTGCCGGTGCTGCCCGATGTATAAAGTATCGCTGCCATGTCGTAGTCGATCACGCGGTGGACTCGGCGTTGCGGCTGGCCCATCAGGTCAGACCATCGATGCACAGGGACGCTCGCGGCCTTCGGCAACGGTAGCCGATGGCGTGATCACGACGTGGCGAAGGTCGGGACACTCTTTCAGCGACACTTCGAGTTGTGGCAATCGATCGGCCGAAGTGACCAGGACGCGAACATTGCAGTCGCGCAGAATATAGGCAACCTGCTCTGGCTTGAGCAGCGGATTTACCGGAACAAAGACCCCGCCCGCGGCGGCTGTGCCAAACATCGCCACGACCGTCTCAGACCGCTTCTCCAAATAGATTCCGACACGCTCGGATTTGTTCAGCCCAAGCGCGACCACGCCGCCGGCAAAAGCGCCGACCCGCTCGGCGAGCGTGCCGTAGTTGATGGTTTCGCCTGCGAAAGTTATCGCGGGGCGGTCCGGGGATTGCAGTGACGCCGTTGCCAGGAGCTCGTGCAACAGTGTCGCTTCGATGGTTTTATTGACCGATGTTCGGTTGATCATCTGATACTCGTCGTGCAGACGTAGGGCAGGCAAAAATCAGGGAACAGGTCAACGATCCAATTGCCGATTGGGCGCGTGAAACACCACGCGCGGAGCGCTGGAACGACTGATGGCAAGGTCAAGATAGGGCGAGCAGGAAAACGCAGCCAACTGAACCGGGCCAATGTTAGCAAATATTCCGGTCGCCAAACGCACGATGCCAAGGCGTTTGTGCGAATCCAACGAGTTTGCATTGAATGCGGATATTCGACTGATCGTCCACTCGCATCCGCGCTCCCGCAGAAAGCGGTGTGCAGCGGCCCACAGTTGAGCAAATGCGCGGCTGATCCTGAATTCCGGCGCGACGTAAACATCGAAATCCCACGCAAGCGTTTCGGGAGGTTCAAGGACGTATGTGCATCGCACTTCGTCCTCGCAATACAAGTCCGACTTGATCCAAATGAAACCAACCAGCTTTTCTGCGCGTTCGGCGACAAGGCAAACCGCTCCGTCGGCAAAGCGCTTCGCAATGATCTGCGAAGGACGCGGAAATTGGTCAACGATCGCCATTCCAGGGGATGCAAAGTAAATCCGCGTGCTTGATGTTCGGAACGCTGTCGTGGTGAGATCGGACGGCACCGGCTGGGCGACAAAATAATATTTCAGCAGCCGGCAACGGCTTCCCGTCGCCGTTTCGACGATTCGACTTAAGGTATAAAGAAACGTATTGGCCGGCCCAAGCGAGACCAGGTTCTCGCGGATCGATGAAATTACGCCGGTCATGACTGACTGTTGCGATCCAAAAATGACAATCGCGTAGAATATCTCATTTGGCGTTGATCGCCGGCGCTATGTACGATTTGGCGATCACCTTGGCGGACAATGGGGGAATGCGGCCTTGGATGTACAAGTTGAAGTACTCAATATTTTGGAGCGCGTTTTGAATCTTGGCGGACGTACATCCGCCTTTGGGCCCGACAGCGCGCTCTTGGGCAGCGTTCCCGAGCTGGATTCCATGGCTGTGGCGACCGTAATCGCGACGCTCGAGGAACATTTCGACTTCGTGATAGAGGACGACGAAATCGAAGGCTCGACGTTTGCGACCGTTGGCTCACTTGTCGATTTCGTCAAAGGGAAGCTGGCCGCCTGAAAAAGCGGCTTCGGCGTCCTCCGCCGAGGCGCTTTTCGTGCCGCTGCCGCAAGGCCGGCGATTCTGTCTCGTGCATCGTCCGCTGGTCTTGCCAGATGTTGCGCGCAGCATCCTCTATGTTCATCCCTTTGCCGAAGAGATGAACAAGTCGCGCCGGATGGCGGCATTGCAATCACGCGCGTTGGCGGCGGCAGGATGGGTCGTACTGCAACTCGACCTGTTTGGATGCGGTGACAGCGAAGGTGACTTCGGCGAGGCGGGTTGGAATCAATGGCTGGACGACATCGTCGCGGCGGCGGAATGGTTGCGGGCCGAGACCGGGGTGATGCCGGCGCTGTGGGGATTGCGGGCCGGCGGCCTCCTCGCGGCGCAAGCGCTACGGAGGATGGATCCGGTGCCCGCCCTTCTACTGTGGCAGCCGGTCATTTCCGGCAAGAAACACTTGCAGCAGTTCCTGCGCATGAACGTGGCCGGCCAGCTGAGTAACGCCGCAGGCAGCCCCCGGATCGGAACACAACAATTGCGCGAGCAGTTCGAACAGGGGCAAATTGTGGAAGTGGGTGGCTACGCGACCGCTCCCGCCATGGCGCTGGGGATGGAAGCTGCGGAACTGCTGCCGCCATTGGCCCCCACACGCGTGGCGTGGCTGGAAGTCGCGGCGGGCGCAGAGTTGCAACTGTCGCCAGCATCCGAGCCGGCAGGTCGAGATGTGGCGGGTCGCGGGGCATCGTGTCGATGTCCGGACCGTCGAGGGCTTGCCTTTCTGGCAGACGCAGGAAATCGCGGAATGTCCGGCATTGATCGAGGCGACGCTTCAGGCCGTGGACGCATGGCGCCAATGAACTATGCCGAGCAAGCGTTGACCTTCGAGTGCCGGGGCGAGGAACTCGTCGGCGTGCTCGCCAGACCCGCATGCGCGAGCCGGCTCGGCGTCCTCATCATCGTCGGTGGACCCCAATACCGTGTCGGCAGTCATCGTCAATTCGTGCTGTTGGCCCGCGCATTGGCAGCTGCAGGAATACCTGCGCTTCGCTTCGATAGTCGCGGCATGGGCGATGCCAGCGGCGAAATGCAATCGTTTGACGACAGCGGCCCTGACATTGCCGCGGCGATCGGGATGTTTCAGGCCCAATGCCCGGAAGTCGACCGGATCGTGCTTTGGGGCCTGTGCGACGCGGCGTCGGCCGCCCTTACGTACTGGCATGCCGCGCGCGATCCGCGGGTTGCGGGTATGGCATTGCTCAACCCCTGGGTCCGTTCCGAGGCGGGCATGGCCAAGACGTACGTCAAGCACTACTACGGCCAACGGCTGCTGGAAGGAGAGTTTTGGGTCAAGTTGTTCCGTGGCGAAGTCAATGTTTTGCGAGCGATCCGGACATTCGTCGGCAATCTGAAGCTCGCTGGAGCGGCTGGGAGCCAAGGGTCAACAACGAAGGCGATGGACTTTCAGGATCGGATGGCAGAGGGACTGCGCTCGTTCCAACATCCGGTCTTGCTGATCCTGAGCGGGCGCGATCTGACGGCAAAGGAATTCCTCGAACATGCGCAAAGCAACCCTCGCTGGGCCGGATTGCTGGAGCGCGCCGACATCGCAAGGCACGACCTTCCGGAAGCGGACCACACGTTTTCGACAGCGTCGTGGTCGAAGGAAGTCGAGGCTTGCACGCTGAGCTGGCTGCAGAGATCGTTCGCGTGACACTGCGATGAAACGCGTTTTGATGATCGCGTATCACTTTCCGCCGCTCGCGGGGAGCAGTGGCATCCAGCGCACGCTGCGCTTTGTGCAGCACCTGCCGGCGTTTGGCTGGGAACCGATCGTGCTTACGGCGCATCCACGAGCCTACGACCAGACGAGCGCGGACCTCGTGGGCGAAGTGCCGCCCGGCGTTCACGTGGAACGCGCGTTCGCGGTGGACGCGGCGCGGCATCTGGCGATTGGCGGTCGCTATCCTTCATTCCTGGCCCGACCCGACCGGTGGATGACCTGGCGCTTCGGCGCGGTGCCTGCGGGCATGCGCCTTATCCGCAAGTATCGCCCGCAGGCCATCTGGTCGACGTACCCCATTGCGACGGCGCACGTCATCGGCGATATCCTGCGCCGCCGCTCGGCGCTCCCATGGATCGCCGACTTTCGCGATCCGATGGCCCAGGACGGATATCCCGAGGATCCCCGCATCTGGCGCAGCTTCAAGGCCATCGAGGAAACGGCCGTTCGCCGCGCGCGCTTCAGCGTGTTCACGACGCCGGGCGCCGCGCGCGAATACAAGAGGCGCTACCCGGACGCAGCGCAACGAATTGTTGTCATCGAGAACGGTTTCGACGAAGAGAGTTTTGCCGGACTCGCGGCTGCGGGAGACGCGTACGAACCGCTGAATGCCGGGGCGGTGACGGTCCTGCACAGCGGCATCGTGTATCCGTCGGAACGCGATCCCACCGTGTCTGTTCGCGGCGATTGCACGATTGGTCGACGAGCACCGACTCCACCGAGGCAAGTTCAAGATTCGATTCCGTGCCGCCGTGCACGACGAATTGCTGCGAACGCTGACACGGCAGCACGGTCTCGAGGACTTCGTGGAGCTCTTGCCGCCGATCGGTTACCGCGCTGCACTCGAGGAGATGGTCCGAGCCGATGCACTCCTGGTACTGCAGGCTGCCAACTGCAACGAGCAAATCCCCGCGAAGATCTACGAGTACTTGCGAACCGGACGGCCCATTCTGGCGCTGACTGACCCGCAAGGCGACACTGCGGGGATCCTGCGCGAAGCCGGACTTGATTCCATTGCCAGGCTTGATTCCGCGGATGAAATAGCTGCATTGCTCGGGCGCTTCGTTTCGGCGCGGGATGAAGGACTGCACGCGATACCCAATAGTGACTATGTCGGACGCGCGTCACGTGCGATGCGGACGCGAGCGTTGGCTGCATTGCTGGACCAGTCTGCGGTCGGGTCTTGATGGGCGCTCGTTTGCGCCGCGCAGCGTGTTTTCAAACACTTTAACGCCGATGAGCAACCGGTTGTTGCCTCGCCGGCTGTTGCGCGTGTTGTGCGCGACTTGTTGTCATCGCTGCCTGCGCGACGTCAATCGTTGACGCGGCGGACATCGCGCCACCAAAGGGAGGTGAGGGCGAGGAGGCGCGGGTACTGCACGTCGGCCCTGCTCGAACCATCACCAGCGTCGCCGAGGCAGCGCGCATTGCACGCAGCGGCGACATCATCGAGATCGACGACGGCGACTACCTGGGAGATGTCGCCACCTGGACTCAGGACCGCCTGACGATTCGCGCGCTGCCCGGCCGGGTACGGATGGTTGCAGATGGCAAGTCCGCGGAAGGAAAGGCGATATGGGTGATCAAGGGGACCGACGTACTCGTGGAAGGCATCGAGTTCACCGGGACGCGTGTACCGGATCTGAACGGCGCCGGCATTCGTCATGAAGGGGTAAAACTCACGGTCCGCAACTGCAAGTTCTACGATAACGAGAACAGCATCCTTACCTCGAACAACCATTCGGCCGAACTGATCATCGAGAACACTGAGTTTCACCATAATGGCGCTGGTGACGGACAGAGCCACAATCTCTATGTGGGCGAGATCCATCGACTCACGATCACGGGCAGCTACAGTCATCACGCGCGCACGGGCCATTTGCTCAAGAGCCGGGCCGAGGAAAACTACGTGATGTACAACCGGCTGACCGACGAAAGCGAAGGCCGGGCCAGCTACGAACTCGAATTTCCAAGTGGTGGCCAAGCCTACGTCATCGGCAATATCATCGAGCAAGGACCGCACACCGAAAATCCGCACATGGTGTCGTTCGGCATCGAGGGCTATCGCTGGCCGCGAAACGAAATCTTCCTGGTGAACAATACGCTGGTCGATGACCGCCGGGGCGGGGGGAATTTCTTCCGCGTCGCGGCAGGCGCGCAGCGCGTCGTGGCCATCAACAATCTGCTGCTCGGACGCAGTCCTCTCGAATCGGCAGGTCCCGGTCAGTACGTCGGCAATGTCGTTGCGGATCGGCGCGAGGTCGCGGCACCGAAGTTCTTCGACTACCGCCTGCGCAAGGGCTCTGTGCTGGTCGGAACCGCCAAAGATCCGGGAATCGCGAACGGCGTAGCCCTGCGGCCTGAGCGCGAGTACGTGCACCCGATGCAAACGCGACCGCTGGACGGCGGCGCCTACAGTCCTGGGGCGCTCCAGGAGGTTGCGCCGTGACTTGTGTTGCCGGGACCGCGGGCATGCCGCAATGGCGCCTGCCCGGGGTCGAGCCGGCTCGCGGCGCATCGCGTCTTTGCACTGGCAGTGACTAGCGAGCGCCTGCCTTGAAAGCACGACCCGCGCGCGCAGTCGGCGCATTCGCTGCGCTTGGCTGTGTCGCGCTCGGTATGTTGCTCAGTTGGCACTACCCCATCGCGCCGGCTTTCGTGGTCGCGGCGTTCTTGACCTGGAGTGCGATCAGCTATCGCTGGCCGTTCTCCTGGCTGATTGTCATCCCGGCATTGCTGCCGATTGTCGGCTTTGCGACCTGGACCGGTTGGTTCACATTCGAAGAGCTCGACTTGCTGGTGCTCGGGGCTGCAGCAGGAGGATACCTGCGGCTCGCGTGGGCACGCGCCGATGAAAACCTGGTTGCGGCGTCGCACCACCGTCGTCGCTGACGCCAATCGTTCTGGCTGTTCTGTTCGCAATTTCCTGCGCCATTTCGCTATATCGTGGGGTTTCCGACTCGGGAGGGCTGCAATTCGACTGGATCGGCAGCTACGACAGCGGGATGAACAGCCTGCGCCTGTGCAAGAGTTTCGCGAGCGCGTTGCTGCTGTGGCCGCTGCTGCGGTCGGCTTTCCGCCTGGATCAGGATCGCGCGGTTGACTTGCTCGCCGCAGGGCTTGCGCTGGGGTTGGGCGGCGCGTCTCTTGCGGCACTCTGGGAGCGCGCGGCTTTTACCAACGTGCTCGATTTTTCCACCGATTACCGAACGACGGCGTTGTTCTGGGAGATGCATGTCGGTGGCGCGGCACTCGACGGGTTTCTTGCCCTCACCGTGCCCTTCGCGTTTTGGCAGCTTCGCGGCAAGCCCGGCCCGCTGCGCTTCGGCTTGGCGCTTGCGCTGGTCGCGTTGGCCGCGTATGCGTGCCTGACGACCTTCTCACGCGGTGTTTACCTTGCAATCCCGATCGGCCTTGCCGTGTTCGGATTGCTCGCGATGGCGCAGCGCGGTGGCGGCCCTGGCGCCATGCGCGTGGTGTCGGGCGGGAAGGCGGTCGTCCTGATCATTTTGGCCGGGGCCGCCCTTTACTTCGTGTTTCGGAGTGGTGGCTACCGCGCCATGCTCGCTTTTTGCGCCACGTTGGCCGTTGCTCTCCACGTTGCCAGCACCAGCCGAGGCATCGGGTTTGCGCGGATGACTGCTGGCGTGGTGCATCGGCTTGTCATTGGGAGCGCTGGACGCGTTGCTCGCGCCGTTGCTGCCCAAGGGTCCGTACGTCCTGTTCGCCATCGCTTTCGCCGCCAACGTCGGACTACTGATGTGGCGAGCGGACGTTGTCGATCCACGGCGGGCAGGCGTGCAGTGGGCACTGCTTGTCTGGCTTGCTTCCGCTGCAGCGGTGGTTGCTCTGGAGTGGGGTGGCAGCGGTGCGTTCCGGGACAGTTCGATGGCTCTGCTCGGTCTGCTCGGACTGGCTGTACACAGCAGTGCCGCGAAGAGGCCGTGGGTTCCAACGGAAACTCGGCCGCGCCTTCTTTGGCTGGGGATGCTGGGGCTGATTGCAGGTACGACCGCGGTATTTGCCGGAGGCGCCTACATGGGCGACCGGTTCGCAACGTCGCTCGGAGATCTCGACCAGCGAAAGCGCCATTGGAGCGACGGCATTGGCATGTTGCATGGAACGGCGGATTGGGTGTTCGGCAAGGGCTTGGGTCGCTTCCCGGCCAGCTTATTTCTTCAGCGTTCCTGACAGCGGCTCCCCCGGCAGTTATTCCATGCACGTCGGTGACGGAGAACGCTTCCTGTCGCTAGCGGGCCCGCGCCATCCGACGAGCTGGGGCGATCTCTTCCGAGTTGCGCAACGGGTGTCTGTGTCACCGGGGATCTATACGGCGAATTTCGAATTGCGCGCATCACAGGACCTAAGGCTGCATTTCGAGGTCTGCGAGCAGCACCTTCTATACAACGCGGCTTGCGCGATCTCTGCAGTCCAGGTGCGCGCCGGGCCGGAATGGCAGCGGATGTCGCAGGTGATGGATGGGCACCAGTTGTCTCATGGACCCTGGTACGCACCTCGGCTGGCGTTTTTTTCGATTGCGGTCGAGAGCAGCGAACGGTCTGTCGATATTCGCGAAGTCAGTCTCATCGGTCCGGATGGACACAATCTGATCGTAAACGGCGACTTTGCCGACGGCATGGCGCGCTGGATACCCATCAGCGAGAGATTCCACCTTCCGTGGCACATCAAGAACCTTGCGTTGAACGTGCTCTTCGATCAAGGCCTCGCAGGATTGGCGGCGTTCGGCCTATTGCTCGTTGCAGCGCTTTGGCGCACTACAATTGGGGCGGCGCGAATCCACCCGCTGGCTCCCTTCCTGGCCGCGTCTGTGGTCGGTCTCATCGTGGTCGGGGTTTTCGACAGCGTCCTCGATGTGCCAAGAGTGGCCTTCCTCTTCTACCTCCTCGTGCTGGCGAGCCTTGTGCTTCCGAAGAAGGGGCCATCGGGGAGTGGCATTCCAGCCTGAGTGTGCCTCGGGTCGTCAAAGCGCGGAGACAGCCGGTGATACCGCGTTCCGCATATTTCGAATCAGGCGCAGCATGAACCGGCCGGGCGTTCGATCCCACGGCGTAAATCGGGGCAACTGAAAACTGTCGGATTGCGCAGTCGCAACGCCCCATTCTGTCGCCACGGCGGCCGCATATCCTGCGTCGCGAACCATTCGCACATGCTCCGGCCCGTAGTCCTGCCCGGGCTTTCCATTCGGGTAAGCGAAGAGGCGAATCGGCTGGCGCACGATCTCGGCGAGCCGCTGCCCGCTTTCCACAATCTCGTGTTTCGCAGCCTCGGGAGTGGCATTCAACAATATCGGGTGCGTTACGGTGTGGGCGCCGATTCCCATGCCGGCGGTGTGCAGTTCGCGCACTTGCTCCTCGCGCATCATGAGGTTGCTTTGCTTGGCGATACCAGCCATTTCACCCAGGTGCGCTGCTCGGGCCTCGCGTTCGGGCCCGGGCAAGTATTTGAGCGCCGGCAGGATGACGGTGATCGCGGCGCGTCTGGCCTCGACCGTGTCGAGCGCGAATGTGCCAAGCCCCCAGGTCGTGAGATCCAGCGTCTGGGCCGCCAATGTGCGGATCGCCTCGGCCACGGTGTCGTTCCACATCCGCCCGCCGTCCAGGTATCCGGTGGCAATGAAGAACGTCGCGGGTACACGATGTTTGAGGAGAATCGGCAGGGCCACCTCGGCGTTGTCGGCGTATCCGTCGTCGAATGTCACGCACACCGCCCTCGCCGGCAGACTGTTCGCGGCGAGTCGTTCGATGGCTTCGGTCAACGGAAGGGGCGAAAAGTGCTCGCTCAGGGCGCGCATCTGGAGGCCGAATTCGCTGGCTGTCACATCCCAGGTGTTGAACGCGTCAGCGGCAGGCAGGACTCGGTGATAGATCAGGATGGACAGCCGCGCGCGCGGGCCGGCGGGAGAACGTAGCCCGGCAAGCTTTTCCAGAAGCAAATTCGATACGGAGGAGATCATTGTTGTTCAGAGTATCGGGTCGACACATCGGAATGGACAAAATATACCCGGTGCAGCCGCTAGAGATCCATGTCCGCCGGCATTAGCGTTCGGTTTGTACACTATAAATCGTTTCAACAATCAACTCAGATTGGGGTGGATCTGCACTTCGGGGGAACTTATCCGCCCGCATAACGCAGCCTAATGTCGGAACACCAATTTTCGAAGGCAACTTGGTCGATTGGGGGTATGCGCATGGCGATGGCCGACCGCGACCGCGCCTCGTACTCGCGGGAATCGGAATACGTCGAGGTGCTGGAATCGGGTACTCCGTTGTTGCAGTTGTTCCTCCAGGTTACTTGTTGTCAGTCGGCGGCCCCAATCCAAATGACTTGCCCGCGTAATCGAAACTGGCTAGCATCGCTACGTCATCTTGCTCAATTCGCAGGAACTTGATGCGGTTCAGGACAAGGGCCAGTTCCTGCATTCCATATTCGCCATACCCATGTTTCAGAAAATTACCGGTCCCTTCCGGGAATTTGGCCTCGCGGCCGGTTTCCTATACGTGATCGACCGCATTCTTTCGGGTCTTTCGCCAGCGTTGCACCTCTACGTCTATGAGTTGATGGTTCAGCCGATTACTGGCAAGCCATTGCTATCGGGCCGATTGAACAGGCACCTCGAGATCCGCGAAATCAAGGCAGGCGACGCTGAAATTGGGCTCATGCCTGTGCGTCCGGACGTGATGCAGGCTCGACTAGAACATAAGGCGATTTGCCTGGGCGCATTCAAGAACGGGAAAATGATCGGATACATGTGGTACTGCTTCCAGAGTTACGACGAGGACGAAGTCAGGTGCACGTATATGCTTGGTTCGGCGGAGGAGTCGGTATTCGATTTCGACTTCTACCTTTTCCCCGAACATCGCATGGGCCTTGGGTTCGTGGGCCTTTGGAACGGGGCCAACGAGATCCTATATCGCCGGGGCATCCGTTATACGTTTAGCCGGCTAACGCGATTCAACGTGGCTTCTCGGCGAGCTCACCAGCACCTCGGTTGGAAGGTGGTCGGACGCGCGCTTTTTTTGAAGGCTTGGCGGTGCGAACTCATGCTTGCCACGCTCTTCCCTTACGTCAATGTTTCGATGACCAGGACCGGGCGTGTTCACCTAACCCTCCGACCTGATGTACTCAGCGCTTGAGCGGGTGAGCAGGCAGGATGCGGCGCGAGTTTCGCGCAGGCGCTGATCTTCGACCCGGCCTCCGACTCTCCGGGCGGTTACTGGTTGCATGGGAATTCGATAAGACTCAGGTGCTGCACGCAGGAACATGCACAACGGGAGCTTTGAAATGCGAGATGAAATGAAAGTGCTCAGCGACTATATCCGAAACGAGAGCGGCTACAAGGGAGACATCGATCCCGACGCCGACCTCCTGGACGCGAATATTCTCGATTCCTTCAGCATTGTGCAACTCGCAATGTTCATTCAGGAGCGCTTTGGTGTCGAACTCGAGGCAGAAGACTTGACAAGGGCCAGCCTTGCGACGCTTTCCAACATCGTAGCACTTGTTGACAGGAGAAAGGCTGCCACCGGGCAGTGACTGGGCAGCTTCGATCGACAGCAAATCCTTGCTACATTCGGGTGGCATCATGCCGAATGCAGTGATTTCGCGAGCACTGCGATACATCCTACCTTCGGTTGCGATTTCAGCTGCATGCAAACAGCGTCCTGATACAGCAGAGCACCAATTCAAATAGCACAGGAGAACGTACGAATGCTTACGTCGATTCCTCGGTTTCTGCAAGAGACCGCGCAACGGCTGCCTGACAAGACGGCTGTAGTCTCCCGGGAGCGGTCGGTCACATTTTCCCAGTTGCGTGAGGAATCGCTCGCGACTGCCGAGTGTCTTCGCGAACTGGGCATCCAGCCGGGTGACCGCGTGGGCATTTGCATGGAAAAGACGTTGGACCAGATCTCGGTCATTCTCGGGGCGATGTTCGCCAATGCCGTCTTCGTCCCGATACTGCCCGGCTCAAGGGGCCGAACATTCGCCACATCATCGAGAATTCCGGAATGGTGGCGATGATCACGGATTCCGAGCGCCTGCACGAGGTCTCCGAGTTTGCGGCCATCACCAAACTCGTCATCGGCCACGGCGAGGTCGACAAGAATTGGCCGAATATCCCCTACATGCGGCGCTTCATGCAGCCACGTATGTTTTTCGACCGAATCGGCAACGACAATGCGGCGATCATCTATTCATCGGGTTCCACGGGGCGGCCAAGGGGATTCTCATTTCTCACCGCAACCTGGCCGATGGCACCGACATCGTTGCTGAATACCTCGGTACGACCCAGGAAGACCGAATCGGTTGTGTGCTTTCGTTCAACTTTGACTACGGGCTGAATCAGATCTGGCAGACGATCCGCAAAGGCGCAACACTTTACCTGCACGATCTGGCTCTTCCCAACGACCTGTTCACACTGCTGGCCAAGGAATCCATCACCGCGTTGCCGGTCATGCCCGTGATCATCACCAAGATGTTCGACAAGCGCCTAAAGCTGACGACTGGCACCAAGGAATTTTCCGCGTTGCGCTACGTCTGCTCGACCGGCGGGCGAGTGTCGGAAGAAATGATCCGCGACCTTAGAACCACATTTCCGAAGGCGAAGATCTTCTCGATGTTCGGCCTGACGGAAGCGTTCCGTTCGACCTATCTGGATCCGGACAAGCTCGACTCGCATCCGACATCGGTCGGCAAGGCAATCCCTGACTGCCAGGTCATGGTACTTGACGAGCACGGCGAGGAGTGCCCGCCAAATGTCGTCGGCGAACTGGTCCATCGTGGGGCAACGGTGACGAAGGGATATTGGCGCGACCCGGAGAATACTGCCAAGGTCTTTCGTGCTCATCCGAAATTCCCGGGCGAGACGTTGGTGTTCAGTGGCGACCGGGTTCATCGCGACGACGAGGGATATCTGTACTTCGTCGCGCGCGGCGACGAGATGATCAAGACAAAGGGCTTCCGCGTGAGCCCCACAGAAGTCGAGACGGAAGTCGTGCGCCATGCGGATGTCGTCGACGCCGTTGCGTTTGCGGTTCCCAACATCACAGTGGGAGAGGATGTTGCCTGCGCCTACACGACCGGCAGCGGCAAGCCTTTGCCGGAGCACAGCCTGACCCAGTACCTGAAGACGGCGTTGCCGACGCACATGGTGCCGGCGTACCTGCTTCATTTCGATAGCTTTCCGGTTACGGGCAATGCCGGCAAGCTCGATCGCAAGACGATCAAACAGGCGGCGTTTGAACGACTGGGTATCGCTCCCAACAACGACGAATCCCGGGCGGCGCGGGGTTGATCAATGGCCACGAGCAACGCCTGCTGCGGAAGGGTTGTTATCGGCGTGATCGGCGATGACATTCACGTCGTCGGCAATCGCATCATGCAGCTGGCGCTGGAGGAATCGGGGTTCCAGGTGTTCAACCTCCGGACGCGAAATCGCCCTGAGCATTTTTGCCAAGCGCGCTCGAAGCCAATGCGCATGCGGTGTTTGTGTCTTCGCTCAATGGCGAGGGCGAATATTGGTGCGCGGATTTTCGCAAGCAATTCGTCGATGCGGGACTTGACGAAGTCCTGCTGTACGTTGGCGGCAACATCGTTGTAGGCAAGCGTCCCACGAATGAGGTCGTCGCACTGTTCAAGGACTACGGCTTCGATCGCGTCTATCACCAGCAACCCGACATCGGGGTCGCGATAAACGATCTACTTGAGGATCTGAAACGTGGCGCGACCAAGAGCTGACGCAAGACTTGCCGGCATCGAGCGGACACGACAACAGGTTCTCTCGCATCCACTGGCGCGTGGCATTTCTCCGGATGAGGTGCGGGATTTTCTGGCCAAGGTGCCGCGCAATCGGTTTCCGAGTGTGGTCTACGGCAAGCGTGGCGCCACGCCGTGCATTCAGCCAAGGGGTGGTTTCCCGTTGTTTGAGGCGCAGTATCGGCTGACCAGGCAACTGAGCGATGCCGGCGCGGACTTCATACCGCTGACGATCGACAGCTATACACGCCACAATCAATACGACACGGCGACGCAACTTCTCCGGCGTAGCGAAGAGGAGGGCAAGGACTATCTGAATGGGTACCCTCTGGTCAGTCATGGACATGAACTGACGCGGGAGCTTTACGTCGACATCGACAAGCCGATCAGCCTGCGGCACGGAACTCCCGATGCGCGATTGCTCGCCGAAATGGCGATGGCCTCCGGGATTGCCGAGATCGAGGGTGGCGGGATCTGCTACTGCTTGCCCTATTCAGAAGGATTTCCGCTGGATCGATGCCTGCTGTACTGGCAATACGTCGACCGGGTCTGTGCCATCAATTCCACCGAGGAGTTGCCCATTCATCGGGAGAGCTTCGGGCCGCTTTCCGCAACGCTGGTGCCGCCGGCGATTGCGGTGGCGGTCCAGATCATTGAAGCCTTGCTGGCAGCGGAGCAGGGTGTGAAGTCCTTCGCTGTAGTTTCGGGCAGACCGGATCCTTGATTCAGGACGTAGCGACGGCCAAGATTCTGAAAGGCCTGACAAGCCATTATCTCGACGAGTTCGGATTTCACGATGTCCATAGCTATCTTGTGTATCACCAGTGGATGGGACAGTTCCCGCAGCAGCGCGAGAAGGCGGCTGCTCTCATTGCCGGGTCGGCCGTCATTTCCAACATGATTTCGGCAGACAAAATCGTAGTCAAGACCGTCGATGAAGCCCTCGGCGTGCCACGCGCGGAGATCAACGCTGAGGCGGTCGACACCGTGCGCTACATGCTGCGAATTTTCGAGTGCGCCACGCCCGTGACATCACCACTGATCGAGCAGGAAGCCGCGCTCATCGAATCCGAGTCGAGAAGCATCCTGGGCGCAATCTTCGACATGTCGGGCGATGTATTCTGGGAAAGCGTGTTTCGGGCGTTCCAGTTGGGCTTTCTGGATGTCCCATTCTCGCCGCACGCAGACAACGCGAACAAGCTAATTTCAATGCGCGACTCAAACCGCTCCATCCGCATTGCCGAGCGCGGCAACGTCCCGATATCGGAGGCGGACGCGCGGCAGGAGAAGCAGTTGCTGGTTTCTTCCGGCAGCCGCCCGGACAAGACCTACCGGCAGTTGCTGGGCGACATCAACATGATGATGGTATGAGCGGAACGATGGAAGATGCCGAGCGACCGCCGGGATCGTCACGCTCACGCGTCGCTGTGGATATCGGCTCGACCGTCGTCAAGATCGCGCGGATCGGTGCGAACGGCGCGATCGAATCGCTACAGCTCTTCCCGCGCGACTTTGACGCGGGAATCGCGCGGCAGGTTGAAGCCCTGCTGGAAGATTCAGGCGTCTCCCTTGAGGCCAACGACGTACTGGTGTGCTCTTCGGCCAACGGCGGCCTGCGGGTGGGCGTTGTGTGCCTCTCAAAACACTACAGTGGCGCCGCATTGCGCAACCAGGTATTGCTTGCCGGCGCCAACCCGCTTTTCGTTCATGACTTCGACGAGGAGGGAAGCAACCTCAGCAATGTCGATATTCTACTGGTGGCCGGTGGGATCGATTGTAACGACGCAAAGCCTCTGGAGAACAGATTGCGACGGTTCCAGCCGGGCCGTTACCGATTCGGCTCCCTTGTGTACGCTGGTAACCGCTACCTCGCTAATCTGTTCAAGGAGCTTTGCCCCGCTGCGACAGTCGTGCCAAATCCGCTCGCCGAATCGTTGGCTGGCAGAGCACTGAGTGTCTTCGAGGCCGTGCGCCGTGCCTACCTCGACGATCTGGTTTACAAGGAAGGTGTGAGTGAACTGAGGGGCAATCTGGCGAAGGGGATTCGACCGACGCCCGAAATTGTCAGTCTGGGCTTTCAGCGAGCACTTGCGAAATCGTCCAGCATCGACATTGCCGGCGCATGTCTGGTCCTGGACATCGGCGGGGCCACGACAGATCTCCACTACACTGTGGAAATTGTACGAGATGACAGTGAGCAAAGACCGTCCGCCGGCGTATCCGTTGCCCGGTTTGTCTTCACGGACCTGGGAATTGTAGCTTCTCGCGACAGCTTGATGCTCCAATTGCGCAACCATCCTCGGCTCTATGAATTTCTAAAGAGCGCGGCTGACGATGACGTTCGCTCGGTCTACCAGGCGATGCGCGAAGGTGAGTACGACCCATCGCCGTTGTTGCTTTCGTACGCCTGCCTGTTCATTGCCCTGGACCGCTTCGCGCAAGGTCGTGGCCCGGGACTTCCGACAGCGGATCTGAACAGGCTCGCACAGATCATTCTAACCGGCGGAGCGTCGCAAACAATGGCCGAAGAGGTCGTAGGGCGCGTATTTGACCTGTTCCGTTCGGAGAACAGCGGCACTCCTGTAATCCTCATCGACAGGCGTTATCAGATGTGGATCGACGGCATCACCTGGTCCGGAAACGCGTCGATATGACATGACTTCACTGAGACAAGATCCCTGGAATGGAATGGACGCCGAGGCGTTCGAGAAACTCGCGCAAACGTACGGGACACCGTTCTTCCTGTACGACGCCGACGCGGTCAACGCGCGTATCCGGGCGATCCGGCAGGCATTCTCGGGAACCGTGAAGGTCTTCTACGCCGTCAAGGCCAACCCGAATCTTGCCTTGCTGCGTGCCGTGAGCGCGACTGCGGACGGGCTGGACATCTCTTCGGCGGGCGAGCTGGAACAGGCGCGACTGGCCGGCTTCGATACGGCCAAGCTGAGCTTCGCGGGGCCTGCAAAGTCAACGGCTGAACTCACTGAATCCATCCAGCGATCGATCGGCTGCATCAGCATCGAATCCATGCGCGAACTGATGGAATGCGTTCGAATCGCGCAGCACATTGGCACAAGAGCACGTGTGGCGGTGCGCGTCAACCCTGTTCTGCTTAATCGCGCGTTCGGGATGAAGATGGGCGGCAAGGCCGTGCAGTTTGGTATCGACGAAGAGGACCTCAGCGGTGTCCTTGAGGCGATTGTTGCGCATCCAGCGGAACTCGAATTCCAAGGTGTACACGTCTATGCGGGTAGCCAATGTTTCGACCCTGCTGGTGTGGTGGATGGCGTGGAGAATACGTTTCGCATAGTGCGCGAAGTCGAGCGCAATTCGTCGCTGATTTGCCGGACAATCAATCTCGGCGGAGGATTCGGCGTATCGCACGTTGACGGCCACAAGGAGCTGGACCTTGCCGCGTTGGCCTCGGCGCTTCGGCCCGTGATCAGTGCATTCATCGAAGCGTCGCCTGTTCAGAGAGAAATTGTGTTCGAACTTGGCCGTTACCTCACCGCCAATGCGGGTATCTACGTATCTCGCGTGATCAGCAGCAAGTCGTCCCGTGGCAAGCAATTTTTCATGGTCGATGGAGGCTTGCATCATCACCTTGCGGCCGCGGGTACTTTCGGAGCGGCGCTCCGCTCCAACTTCGTGTTGCGTAACCTGACGCGACCAGAGGCCAATACGGTTCGGTGTCAAGTAGCCGGACCGTCGTGCAATCCCACCGACCTACTTGGAATCGACGTCGATCTTCCCCGCCCGGAACACGGGGACCTCTTAGGAATTCTTGGATCTGGAAGCTACGGCATGACGGCGAGCCCGCTGCTATTCCTCGGCAGGCAAACGCCGGCCGAATTAGTACGCTCCAACGAATCGGTGACGCTCGGGCGTCGTCCACGGCGCATGACCGAATTCAATTAGGCCAGAGCATAAACACCGTAACGGTTTGAATCGCGATTTCTGCTGGAGGATCATGGCAACGCCATATGCAGTTGGGCCCGTCCGATTGTTGGCGGCGACGGGCAATGGCCGCGGTCGGCGGATGCCCCGCAGATTCGTCGCCAGAACCTATGCAGCATCACCGCCGCGCCGCGCGGCATGGCCGCAACGAAAACGATTTCCCGGATTGAGGTGCGTGTGGCGCGCTGGCGGAAAATGGCAACGCCGGAAGGGGTTGGTCCGACGTCCGATTGTTACCGGCAGTGGGCGAGGGCCACGGCGCGGAGGAGACGCCCGCAGGTAGGTCGTAACTCCGGTTCAGCCGGACCGCATGACCCGCGATCCGGCATCCCCGTCAGACTTCACAGCGGGCGCGCCTGACGCGCCGCACCGGTTTGCAAGTCGGATCAGTAGTTGCCTTTGAGCTGACCGCGGATTTCGCCACCCGGATTCTTGGCGCTATGCACATTGACGTACAGCCTGCCGGCCTTGTAGCTCTCGTACTGGGCTTCGGTCAGCTTGGCGCCTTCGGCTGCGGCGAACGTGTTGTCGCCGGTCTTGACAAAGGGCACGATCACCGGGCCGTTGGTGCCCGCCGCACCTTCGTGAATATGCGATGCGGTTGCCGTCATGCCGGACACGGTGACCAGAACCGTCACTGATCGATCGGACTTGATGTCCACTGTCGCATTGCCGGTGGCCGACGTCATGACCGCAGGCACTTCGCTGGCGCCATCCAGGGTGATCTTCTGTCCACCCATCATCGGCGACATCGTCGCGCAGCTTGCCAAAATTCCCACCACGCCTGCCAACATCAGTGTCGATATCCCCGCGGACTTGCCTGTCATTTTGATCATTGTTTTCTCCGTAGAAAGACTTGGTACCCCAGGTGCGGCGAGCCGTTGCGCCGCGGCCAGCCCAATACGATAACACCGGGCGTCCATCGTGGGCGAATGTCCAACCCCCCACGGGTTCCGGACATTCCACCGCATTTGTTGCACAAATTAAGTCAACAGGTCCCGCGATCCGGATATTCCCGAATCCGATGCATCCCGCCGGCCGGCTCAGAGACCGAATGGGTAGGTATCCGGAAGCCCCTGGAGTTCGTCGGTCGCCAGCGGTGCGACGGCCTTGGTCTGGTCGAACCAGATGTACTCGTCGAACTGGCGTGGCAGAACCGCCCGAAAATAGTGACTCTGCAGCTCGGTATCGGGGCGATAGATGACGCCGATGGCGCGTTCGAGCAGGGGCTTGGTCAGGAGCTCGCGCAGCCCGGGCGCGGCGGGAGCGCCCAAGGGATAGGACTGCGAAATGCCGTGCGTTGCCTCGCTGATCATTACGACCCGCGCCCTTCCGGTGTCCAGCCTTCCGCACCGATCAGAGGCACAAAGCGGACGCCCGCGAGATCTTCCGTGCGATATTTGTGCTCGGAATCGCGAACTACGCGCACCAGCTCCTGAACCTGGCGGCCGCCGCCGACGGGAATGACCAGCCGGCCCCCGATCTTGAGTTGGCGTTTCAGCGATTCCGGGACGACGGGGCCGCCTGCCGCGACAATGATCGCGTCATAGGGGGCGTGATCGGGCCACCCGCGCGTACCGTCCGCATGCAGCACGTGCACGTTTCGGTAGCCGAGATCGGACAGCGCGGTGGCGGCCCTCTCGGCGAGCTGGCCGATACGCTCGACCGTATAGACGTTTCCGGCAATGCGCGACAGGATCGCCGCTGCATATCCCGAGCCGGTGCCGATTTCCAGCACATCTTCGCCGCCCTTCAACCCAAGCGCTTCGGTCATCAGCGCAACGATGTAGGGCTGCGAAATCGTCTGGCCTTCGGCGATCGGCAGTGGGGCATCTTCATACGCGAATTCGCGCAAATGCTCCGGCAGAAACGCCTCGCGGGGCACGGTCCGCATGGCCTCGAGAACAGTGGAGGAGCGCACGCCGCGCCCGGCAATCTTGTGTTCGACCATCGCCTCGCGGCGCTTGGCAAAGTCGATGTTTTTCATCTGCCATGCCTCCGGATGGGCACCGTCACGCCATCCGGTCTGACAGTGCACTGTGTACACCTCGCTCCGAAGTTTCAGACTAGCCCTCTGGCCACCTGTCCAATTGACGAAAATCAACAGCGCTCGCATCGAGTGCCCACGATTGGCCCTGCCGCGTCGGCCTGAAAATCCATTGAAGCCACCGGGTTGTCGCAGCGGTTGTTGCTTTGGGTCAACACGAGACGCGCGCGGGAGTCGCAACATGGGATTGACTGCTGATGCGACAGTGGTCATCAACCTGCGAAGCAGGAGGGTCCATCATGTCCAATCGCACAAAGCTGCCTTCCCCCATGGTTCCGGCGGGCGGTACGGCGCATTACCGCGATCGCATTTTCGACGATCCGCGCCAGGATCCCTATCAGGCCAAGGGCAAATACCACGAGCCGACCGTATGCCGTGTATGCGATGCGGTCTTCCATCGTGGCCGCTGGCAATGGTCGGACGCACCAGAGGGCGCGCAGCAGGCGACGTGTCCGGCCTGCCTGCGTATGCACGAAAAGCTGCCAGCCGGATTCCTGACGCTGGAAGGGGAATTCCTGGCCGCGCACCGCGACGAAATCGTGTCGCTGTTGCGTCATGAAGCGGATCATGAGCGGAGCGAGCATCCGATGAACCGGGTCATTACGCTTGAAAGCGACGACGAACGCACGGTCGTGACGACCACGGACATTCACCTGCCGCAACGAATGGGCACGGCGCTGAAGCATGCCTTCCAGGGTGCGCTCAACGTGGAATACGCGGACAGCGACTACACCGTACGCGCGCACTGGCAGCGTTGAGCGGGGCAGCCGCAGACAGGCCGCCGGTCGGCCAAACGTGGCCGGCCGACATCGGAATCAGTCTTTCGCGGGTGCCACCTGTTCACGCGGTCATGCTCACGTCGACTGATACGCGACGCTCGCCGCCCGCATCAGGTCGGGTCCCCCCGAACACCCTTCGCCGTCTCAGGTTGGGCGAATCATTGCCATGCGTCAAAAAAGCTACAATTGCAGGTTGACGCGGGCGTGCTTCACGTTTGAAATCGCCACTTCCCATTTTCGATGGAGACGCAAATGAGGCAAATGAGGAAATTCCTCGTCCTGTTCGCCCTATCGCTTGGCATGGCCGCGACTGCCGGATTCGCCGCGGCTGCGGACGCTCCTGCACCCGCAGCGACAACGTCAGTCAAGGGCAAGGTTCTCGAAGTGAAGGACGTCGAGACCTATACCTATCTACGCCTCAAGACCAAGGACGGCGAAATCTGGGCCGCGGTCAACAAGTCCCCGGTCAAGGTGGGATCGGATGTCACCGTCGAGAACGCGACGGTCATGGCCAACTTCGAGAGCAAGACGCTAAAGCGGAAATTCGACCAGATCTACTTCGGCTCCATTGCGGGGTCAGGCGCACCGGCGCACGTCGCGGCCGGTGACATGGCTGCGGCGCACGCGGGAGTGGGAAAATCGGCGGACGTCGGCGAGATCAAGGTCGCCAAGGCCACCGGACCGGATGCGCGCACGGTTGCCGAAGTCGTCGCCAAGAGGACGGATCTCAAGGACAAGACGGTCGTGGTTCGCGGCAAGGTGGTCAAATTCACGCCCGCAGTGATGGACAAGAACTGGATCCACCTGCGCGACGGCACGGGTTCGGCATCGGACGGCAGCAATGATGTAGTGGTGACAACCACGGACGAGACCCAGGTCGGCGCCGTCGTCCTGGTGAAGGGCGTCGTGCATACCGACAAGGACCTTGGGTCCGGCTATTCGTACAAGGTCCTGATCGAGGAAGCCACGCTGCAGAAGTGATCCAGCCTTTGGCCACAACCGTCAAATCGGCAATGGCGGCTTTATTGCGCCTGGGATAGCGCGTTTTCGAGATCGGCGATGAGGTCGTCCGCGGCTTCGAGTCCCACGGACAAGCGCAGCAGGTCGCTCGGGACCGGCGTGCCCACGCCCTCGATGCTGGCGCGGTGCTCGACCAGGCTCTCCACGCCGCCCAACGACGTGGCGCGTTTCCATAGTTCGACGTGCGCTGCGGTGGCAATGGCGGCGGCCTCGCCCGACGCCGATCCGCGGTCCGACCCCCTGATGCGGATCGACAACATGCCGCCGAAGCCGCCGCGCATTTGCTTCGCCGCGATTGCATGCCCCGGGAAGGACGGCAATCCCGGGTAGAGCACTTCCAGGATCCGCGGGTGTTGCGCAAAGTGCTCGGCGATCGTTTGCGCGCTCGCGCAGGCCGTGCGCACGCGCGGGAACAGCGTGCGCATGCCGCGGGTGAGCAGCCACGCCTCGAACGGTCCGAGCACGCCGCCCAATTGCGCGCGAATGGACCTGATGCGCAGCCACAGCGCCGAATCCTCGCGCGTCGTCAGCGTTCCGGCAATCACGTCCGAGTGGCCGTTCAAGTACTTGGTCGCGGCGTGCATCACGATGTCCGCGCCCAGCTCCAGCGGACGCGTCAGGACGGGTGTCGCGACGGTGGAATCGACGGCCACTACGGCGCCCGCGGCGTGCGCAATTTCGCAGGCGGCGGCGATGTCGGTGATCGACCACAGCGGGTTCGCCGGCGTTTCGATCCAGACCAGCTTCGTGCGACCGGGCTGCATCGCGCTGCGCAAGGCTTCGGGATCGGTCATGTCGATGAATTCGACGCGCAATCCCCAGTGCGTCGCGAACGTCATCAGCCAGTTGCGCAGCGACCAGTACATCACCTTCGGCGCCACCACGTGGTCGCCAGGCGTCAGCGCCTGGAACACGGCGGTCGCAGCGGCCATTCCCGACGCGAACAGCAGCGAGGCGTGGCCGCCTTCGAGCGCCGTCAACACGGCTTCCGCCTGATCGAAGGTCGGGTTCTGGTCGCGCGCATAGATCCGACCCGAACGATACTGATTGTCCGGATCGCGGATGAACGTCGTCGAGGTGTGAATCGGCGGCGCGATCGCCCGCGTCGTGTCGTCCACCCATCCCAGCGCCTGGGCGGCAATGGTTTCGGGCTTGACGGGTTTCTTCTTCATCGAACAGGCATGGCGGGGTCGTGCAAGTTTGCCTAATGCTGGGGGCGGCCGCTTTCCCGCGCGATGGAAGCCGCGCCGCCTCCGGACGATAACGGGCGGCCTCGGGAATTGCAATGGCCGGTGTTCACCGATGGCCGGTGCTCGCTGGCTGCGTATTCCACGACCGTTGTCCAGCGGACCGCGGCGGGCGATCGGCTATCATTTCGCTCAGGCATATTCCCGGCGATGACCGGAATGGGTGCCGTTTCCCTTCCATTGGCCAAACTGCAACTGTCGAAGATGACCATGCAATTCGGATTGCCGAGATTTCTGCTCATATCGGTACTGGCGCTGATTGGCGCCGGCTGTGCCACGGTGCGGCCACCTCCGCCCGTACCTTCGTATGCGCAGAAACCGGAGAGCTTGAGCGTTCTGCGCGAAATCGCGATCGGGCATGTGCTGGAGGACCGGATTCTCGCGTTGGACCCGGAACACATCAGTGCTGCCGACGTGGCGACGCTGGCCGCCGGACCCACGCCGCACATCATTCTCCTGCACGGCGGCATCTACCCGGTGCACCTCGCCATGGAGTCCTTCGGGGAATTCCTGGTCGGCATGGGGTATCCGGAGGCGAAAATCCGTGATCCCGCGACGGGTGAATGGTCCTACAGCCCTTACGACTCCAGCGAACGGCTCGCGGGTGAGGTCGCGTGGTATTACGAGCACGATGGCCTGCGCCCGATGCTGGTCGGGCACAGCCAGGGTGGCCTTCACGCCGTGAAGATCATCAAGGAGCTGGCAGGCCAGCGTTCAGGGCGCCTGTCGGCGTGGAATCCGGTGACCGGCACGACCGAAGATCGGACGACCATCACGGACCCGCTGACCGGCAAGGAGCGGCCCGTGATCGGCACTTCCGTCGCTTATGCTTCCGCGGTGGGCGCCGGCGGCTGGGCGCTCGCGTTGCCGCACCAGTGGGAAAATCTCGACACGTTGCGCAGGATTCCCGACAGCGTGGACGAGTTCACCGGCTACTTCATCAGTGTCGATTTTTTCGCGCTGAGTTTCCCCGGCAACCCACTCGATCGCCGGTACGAAAACAACGGCAGCGCCAACGTTCGCAACGTCATGCTGCCAGCGACCTACAACCATGTCACCGTGCCTGCGACGGCGGAACTGGCGCAGGACGCGCAGGTGCGGGACTGGATCAATGCGTTTGTACCGGGGAGTGACCCGGACGCATCCATGCTCCCTGCCGATGCTCAATTGCACGTGATGTGGGCCGCTGACGTCTGGTACAGCATCAAGAAGCACTGGTGCCTGGAGGCGCAGACGCTGATTCGCGCGCGGCGGGTCGCGCTCGGCCAACCCTGACCGTTCGGCGGGCGCCGCATTTCGGGGTGCCTGCATCGAACCGCACATCTGCCGGTGTCTCGCGCGGTGTATGCTTCAACTTATCGTAGTTGTTGTGGCGCCGTGGAAATTTGCCACGGAGTTTTTGTTACGCCCCCGACCGCGGGGCACCATCAATAGGTGAGGACGCATCATGGGAATGATCGATTTCGTGAAGGAAGCCGGCGAGAAGCTGTTCGGCCGCGGGCATGCGCAGGCGGCAATGGCCGAAGTCAAGGCTGATCCGGCCAACGAGGCCAAGATCGCCGCTGCAAACGGGGCCGCCGGCGATGCCATCCTCGAGTACATCAAGGGACAGAATCTTTCGGCTACGGGACTGACCGTGACCTTCAACGGTGCGACTTCGACCGCCAGCGTCTTCGGTGTCGCGCCCAATCAGGCGACGCGCGAAAAGATTGTCCTGTGCTGCGGCAACGTGGCGGGAGTCGCGGCCGTAACGGACATGATGACGGTCGACCAGAGCGAGCCCGCGGGGACGTACTACACGGTCGTTTCCGGCGACACGCTGTCCAAGATCTCCAAGACGAATTACGGCGATCCCAACAAGTACATGCAGATCTTCGAAGCCAACAAGCCGATGCTCTCGGACCCGAACAAGATCTATCCGGGGCAAGTGCTGCGCATTCCCCCGCTGTAATGAACCCATCGCGGGACAAGGACGCGCCCACCGGCAACGGTGAGCGCGTTTTCGTTTCGGCGGACGGCAAGGAGGGCGCGCCCGGCCATGACATCCCGCATCCGATCGGGGACCCCGACGAGGACGAAGGCCTCCCTGGTGACGACGATGACGACACCGAGGACGACGAGGATGAGGACGACGAAGAGCCACTGCAGGTTCATGCGGGCATTACGGCGTGGTTTTTGCACCGCAGCACACAATCGAAATTTCTGCTATAATCAAACCCTTGCGGCGATCTGCACGTATTGACTGTAGGTTGCCCGCCGCAAGTTTCACCCTCCAAGGCAACCGGATCATCGGCTTCTAATCTTCCGGGCGCGCAATCTGTTGCCCGAGTCTCTGCCCCGCGGGCCCCGTGGCCCGATCCGGCAGCTTCCGGTTAGCGACGATGGCTTTGCAGTACGTCGACCCGGTCGCGGCCTAGAGGCGCGTGGGTGGGCTGTGGTTCGCGGTGGCCGTAGCGGCTCGCGGACCTGCCCTCTCCAGCATCTTTCGTTTCCGCTTATCCGGACTTTTCGGGGTGCCTGGCTGCCTTGGGCGAGCGTCAGGCCACCATGCCCCACGCGGTGCTTTGTGCGACGAGCATGTCGCCGGTGCCGTGCCGTCCATGATTGGAAACGAGCATGCGCTTTGACGAACTGAATCTCGCGCCGCAGATCCTGCAGGCACTTACCGCGTGTGGCTACAACCAGCCGACGCCCATCCAGGCGCAAACGATTCCCGCGCTGCTCGAAGGCCGGGACGTCATCGCCTCGGCGCAGACGGGCACCGGCAAGACCGCGGCCTTTGTGTTGCCCGCGCTGCACCGGATCGCGGCGCAACCCAACGCCCCCGTCGGTCAGCACCGGATGTCGAGCGTGCCGCGCGTGCTGGTGTTGGCGCCGACGCGGGAACTTGCGCAGCAGGTGGCCGAACAGGCAGTGCGCTACGGCCAGGGCCTGCGCGTGCGCACCGTGTGTCTCTACGGCGGCGCGCCTTACCCGGTGCAGAATCGCGCGTTGCAGCGCGGCGTGGACCTGCTGGTCGCAACACCCGGCCGGCTGATGGATCACGTCGAACGCGGCCGCGTGGACCTGTCGCAGCTGCAGGTGCTCGTGCTGGACGAAGCCGACCGCATGCTCGACATGGGCTTCATCGACGATGTCGAGCGGGTGTGCGCGCTGACGCCCGCGACGCGCCAGACAGTGCTCTTTTCCGCGACATTCGACGGCGCAATGAGCCGTCTCGCCGCAAAGCTGACCCGCGATCCGGTCCGTGTTGCGATCGAGGGCGAAAAATCGGCGCCGCTGGCCATTGAGCAACGCGTCCATTTTGCCGATGACCGTTCGCACAAGTACCGGCTGCTCGACCACCTGCTGGCCGAAACGGGGATGGGCCAGAGCATCGTCTTCATCGCCACCAAGCGTGATGCCGAGGCGCTCGCGGTCAAGCTGCAGGGCGAAGGCCACGCAGCCGCCGCCTTGCACGGCGACATGAACCAGTTCGAGCGCAACCGTACGCTGGCCAACATGCGCCGCGGCGGCGTGCGCACGCTGGTTGCCACCGACGTGGCGGCGCGGGGCATCGACGTGCCCGGCATTTCGCATGTGATCAACTTCGACCTGCCGCGGCAGGCGGAAGACTACGTCCACCGCATCGGCCGCACCGGTCGGGCCGGCGCATCGGGTATCGCCGTCTCCTTCGCGAACCACGCGGAACGCGGCACGCTGCGCAACATCGAGCGCTTTACCGGTGCGGCGATTCCCACGCACACCATTCCGGGGCTCGAGCCGCGTGCGCGTTCGTCTTCCGCGGGGGACGCGCGCCGGCCTGCATTCGGCAAGCCCGCACCGCGTGGCCGCTCCTACGGCGCGCCCGCATCGTTTACGCGCGACCGCGCACCAGGTCAGGCGCGCGACGGCAAGTCGGGCGGCTATCGCGGGCGCGATGGCGCAGCCGGCGGCTACAGCCGGAAAAACGATCGTACTCGTTAGGGCCTGTTAACGCTATGGGCGCAAACGCGAACGGATGGCATGGGGCGCCAATCGCGGCAGCCGACGAAGCCAAGACTGGCGGTCTTGGCGAGGAGAGCAACAAAGAGTGGCGCCCCAGGGCGTCCGCTCCCTTCGGGTTGCTGCCGAAAACGCCCATCGCTGCGTTGCGAAGGCTCGCCGGGTACCCAACCCGCCTTCGCCTCCGCGCCTTGCGCTGAGCGTTTTCGGCCGTACAACGCGTCTGTGTCCATAGCGTTAACAGGCCCTAGTCTCCGAGACCGCCGAAGCGTTCGTAGAATGTGGCGTGCGCCGGCGGGAAATCCTCGTGCGTGCTCGCCAGCGTTGCCGCCAGGTGGCGCTCGGCGCAGCGATGCGTGAGCCGGTAGAAGTCCCGGCACAGCGCATGGGCCGCCGCGCCCGGCCAGTCGAGCGGAAGTAGCGCGGCGGGCAGCAGCGGGTCGCGCAACAGCACGCGACGATAGGCGTGAATCAGCAAGGTGCGCACGACGAAGCACTGCTGCGGATCGTGCGCGCCTTCGCGCGTGCCGCGGAAGCGGTCGATGACTGCGCCGAAGCGCTGCAGGAAGCGGCGGTAATCAGCTGCGAGCATCGTGAGGTCCCACGCCGTCGCGACCGCGGCGGTCAACGGCCGGCGCCCGGAAATGTCGCGCACAGTTCCAACCAGCATGTGCTCCGCCACGCCCGATGCATCCAGCACCGCCGGCAGCGCGCGTGAACTTTGCACGGGGCGCAGGAAAACCGTGGGACCGAGCGCGCCGAAGCCGGACCAGAGCAGCTCCTTGCGCAGCGCAGCGCGTCTGGCGGGCGGCACGGCGTCGGCCAACACCAGTTCCCAGCCGTCGCTCCAGTCGTCATTCGGCCGGGCGTAGATGCGGCGGTGGGCGTCGTCGAATCGCCGCATGCCCTCTTGCGTCAGCCGATAGCGGCTCAACCGTCCATACGTTGCGGCATTGAGCCAGCCGTCCTGCGTCAGCCGGAACACGCTGGTCCGGACCAGCCGCTCGTTGATTCCGAACGGTGCCATCAGCTGGATCAGTCCGGACAGCCAGACCGTACCCCCGTGAGGCGCCAGTGCATCTCCCCAGACGGTCACGATCAGCGACCGTGCCCGCGGCGGATCGGCCTTCAGCGTGCGCTGCGTCCAGCGCGCAACCGCGATGTCGGGCTTCGTCCGGGCGATCGGCCCTTGCCCGATGCGACGTGATACGAAATCATCTTGACGCATGGCAAAACTGTATCATATGATTTTCCGTTCGCGCCAGCCCGATTCGCGGGGACGAGGGGCGCGGCGGAGGAGGCCCCCCGATGTACGCACAGATGGTCGAAACCGGACAAAAGAAGGTCCGGAGCGCAGAAGAAATGTCGCCCGACGAACGTGCCTTTCAGGCGCGCGTGGATGCCGACATCAAGATCGAGCCCAAGGACTGGATGCCGGACGCCTACCGCAAGACGCTGGTGCGCCAGATCCAGCAGCACGCGCACTCGGAAATCGTGGGCATGCTGCCTGAGGGCAACTGGATCACCCGCGCCCCGACACTCAAACGCAAGGCCATCCTGATGGCCAAGGTGCAGGACGAAGGCGGGCACGGTCTGTATCTATATGCCGCCGCCGAGACGCTGGGCGTATCGCGTGACCAGCTGATCGACGACCTGCACGCAGGCAAGGTCAAGTATTCGTCGATCTTCAATTACCCGACGCTGACGTGGGCCGACATCGGTGCCATCGGGTGGCTGGTCGACGGCGCCGCGATCATGAACCAGATTCCGTTGTGCCGCTGCTCGTACGGACCGTATGCGCGCGCGATGGTGCGCGTGTGCAAGGAAGAATCGTTCCACCAGCGGCAGGGCTACGACATCATGATGACGCTGTGCCGGGGCACAACGGAGCAGAAGGCGATGGCGCAGGATGCGCTCGATCGCTGGTGGTGGCCGTCGCTGATGATGTTCGGCCCGCCGGACGCCGACAGCGTGCACAGCGCCCAGTCGGCGCAATGGAAGATCAAATTGCTGTCGAACGACGAGCTGCGCCAGCGTTTTGTCGACCAGACGGTGCCGCAGGCCAACTACCTCGGGATCACGATGCCCGATCCCGATCTCAAATTTAACGCGGAAACGTCGCACTATGAATTCGGCGCGATTGATTGGAGCGAGTTCCACGCCGTGCTGAAGGGCAACGGACCTTGCAACCGCGAGCGGCTCGCCACCAGGGTCAAGGCGTGGGAGGACGGCGCCTGGGTGCGCGATGCCGCGACGGCGCATGCACGCAAGCGCGCTGCGCACAAGGAGGCCGCATGAGCGCTGCGGGCGAAGCCAAGTCGCGCAGCGCGCGACGCGGTGCGATTAAGCGAGGCCGACACGTCGTCGGCAACGAAACGAAGCGCGCCAAGGAGGCCGAGGCATGAGCAATGAATGGCCGCTGTGGGAAATCTTTATCCGTTCGCAACATGGCCTGGCGCACAAGCACGTCGGCAGCCTGCACGCGCCGGATGCGGCAATGGCGATCAACAATGCGCGCGACGTCTACACGCGGCGCAACGAGGGCGTGTCGATCTGGGCCGTGAAGTCGACCGATATCGTCGCCTCGGCGCCGGGCGACAAGGAGGCGCTGTTCGAGCCGGCGAACAGCAAGGTCTATCGGCACCCGACGTTCTTCCCGATGCCCGAGGAAGTGAAACACATATGAAAACGAGCGCCGCAAGGTCGTCCCAAGGCGCGGGACTGCAGTCTGCCTCGGGGGGCAGCGCAGCGGCGACAGCCGCAAGCGTGGGGGTCGTTCAATGAGCGCCGCAAGGTCGTCCCAAGGCGCGGGACTGCAGTCTGCCTTGGGGGGCAGCGCAGTGGCGTTGTTGTTCTCGTCCGCAGGCGTGGGGGTCGTATGAACCGTGATGTTCAGCTTTTCGACTACCTGCAGCGCCTGGGCGACACGGACGTCGTGCTGGCGCAGCGCCTCGGCGAATGGGTCGGTCACGGTCCGGTGCTCGAAGAGGACATCGCACTGACCAATGTTGGCCTGGACCTGCTGGGGCAGGGACGGATGTGGTTGAGCTACGCGGGAGAGGTCGAGGCGCGCTTCCGGGACCAGGGTCGCACCGAGGACCAGCTCGCGTTCCTGCGCGATGGCGGCGCGTACCGGAACCTGCTGCTCGTCGAAATGCCGAATGGCGACTTCGCGGCGACCATGGCTCGACAATTCTATTTCGACCGGTTTCACCTGCTTCTGCTGCGTTTGCTGACCGGGTCGGCGGACCCGCGTGTGGCGGAAATCGCCGCCAAGGGCTTCAAGGAAGTTTCCTATCACGCCGAGCGAAGCATGGATTGGGTGGTCCGCCTTGGCGACGGTACCGAGGAATCGCACGCGCGGATGCAGCGGGCGCTCGACGATTTGTGGGTGTACACAGGGGAAATGTTCACCGCCGATGCCACTGAGCTGGCATTGACTGAAGCAGGCATCGGCGCCGATCCACGCGTGCTGCGCGAGCCCTGGCTCGCGTCCGTCGTCGCGGTGGTCGACGAGGCAACGCTCACGCTGCCTTCGGGGGAGTGGATGCAGGGAGGCAACGGGCGGGGCGGGAAGCAGGGTGTGCATACGGAACACCTGGGCCACCTGCTGACGGAAATGCAGCACCTGCAACGCGCCTACCCCGGAGCACATTGGTAATGGCCCTGGTGCAACAGCGTGTGGTCATCACGGAAGGTGCTTCCTCCGTCTCGACGCAGCGGTGTTCTCGGCCCGCGCTTGATGTCGTCTGGGCTGCGCTGGCCACCGTGCCCGACCCCGAAATTCCGGTCATCTCGATTGTCGAGCTCGGGATCGTGCGCGGGGTTGCCTGGGAAGACCAGGGGCTCGTCGTGAAAGTGACGCCAACGTATTCGGGTTGCCCTGCGACCGAAATGATCAACACGCTGATCCGTGAGGCACTTGCGGCCATAGGCGTTGCGGACGTCGTGCTGGTCAATCAGCTCTCGCCGCCGTGGAGCACCGACTGGATCGCCCCGGAAGCCAAGTCGCGGCTCAAGGGATACGGCATCGCACCGCCACACGTCACGGCGCAGCGCGTCGACGTTGCCGGAATCAGTCCGCTGCGCCGCGCCGACGTCGTCGTACCCTGTCCACGCTGCGAGTCCACGAACACGCAACTGCTGTCCCAATTCGGTTCGACGGCCTGCAAGGCGCAATATCGCTGCATCGACTGCCGCGAGCCGTTCGACTACTTCAAGCCGCACTGACCATCGCGCGCACGGATGCACTCCAAACCCCGATGAGCAAATTCCACCGGCTGCCCGTTGCCAGCGTCGAGCGCGAAACCCGCGATGCCGTGGCGATCACCTTTGCTGTGCCCGAAGCGCTGCGCGCCCAATTCCGCTTCGAGCAGGGCCAGCACCTGACGCTGCGCGCCGACCTGGGGGGCGAGGACGTGCGTCGCTCCTACTCGATCTGCTCGGCCGTGCAGGACGGACTGCTGCGCATTGCCGTCAAGAAGACGCCCGGGGGCGTGTTCTCGACCTGGGCCAACAATGTGCTGAAGGCGGGCGACACGATCGACGTCATGCCGCCGCTTGGGCATTTCAACGTGCCGCTTGCCAAGGACTCGGCACGGCACTACCTGGGCTTCGCCGCCGGCAGCGGAATCACTCCGCTGCTGTCGATCGTCAAGACCACGCTGGCCGCGGAGCCGCGCAGCCGTTTCACTCTAGTCTACGGCAACCGCGCGTCCGGGACCGTGATGTTCAAGGAAGAACTCGCGGCGCTCAAGGACACCTACCTCGGCCGCTTCAACCTGGTCCACGTGCTGTCGCGCGAGGCGCAGGATATCGAGCTGCTGCACGGCCGCATCGATCGCGCCAAGGCCGACGCGCTGCTCGCGCATTGGGTTCGCCTGAGCGATATCGACAGCACGTTCGTATGCGGTCCGGAGGGCATGATGGACTCCGTCATCGCAGCGCTGAAGGAGCGCGGAGTTCCCGACGCGCGGATCAAGATCGAGCGCTTTGCCGCGAGCATTCCGAAGCACACGCATGTTGCCCATGCCGCACCGGAACCGGGGCATACGGAGTGCGAAGTGACGGTGATCATCGACGGCGTGACGCGCACGTTCGTCCTCGAAAAGGCGAAGGAGAACATCCTCGAGGCCGGGCTGCGCAATGGCGTGGAGCTGCCCTATTCGTGCAAGGGCGGCGTGTGCTCGACCTGTCGCTGTCGCCTGGTCGAAGGCGAGGTGGACATGGACGTCAACTTCGCGCTGGAAGACTACGAGGTCGCGCGCGGCTTCATCCTTGCGTGCCAGAGCTACCCCGTCACGGACAAGGTCACGATCGACTACGACCAGACCGGCGGTTAGCGGCGGCCAGGGGTCAGATACGGGTTTTTTCGCGTGGCCGTCCAGGATGTCGGATCGGCAACGCGAGAGTCGTTCCGGACGTTGGTGCGTGAACCCATTGCGGTCTCCCCGCGGCATTCGTATCTCACCCCGAAGCGCGCGACGTGCTAGAGTTTTGCGAAATCCGCGGCAGAAGGAGTTATCCCTTGTCCCACCCACTGTTCGAACGCCACCGCGCAACGCTGGACCGCGCGGTGCAGGCCATCGGCGAGCGCACCTACTGGAGCGCCTATCCGGAATCGGCAAGTCCGAAGAACTACGGCGAGGGCGCGGCCGAGGCCGGCAAAGCCGCATTCGACGGCCTGCTCGGCAAGCGCTTCGCGCTGACCCAGCCAGGCACGGTCGGGCAGGCCGGCTCCGAGAAGTCACCCTTTGGCATCTCGCTCGGCGTCACCTATCCCAAGGCGGATCTCGATGCGCTGCTGGCGGCGGCGAGCCGCGCGCAGGACCAATGGAAACAGGCGGGCCCGGAAACATGGGCGGGTGTGTGCCTGGAAATCATCGCGCGCCTCAATCGCGCCAGTTTCGTGATCGCCAATGCCGTCATGCACACCACCGGTCAGGCTTTCATGATGGCTTTTCAGGCGGGCGGCCCCCACGCGCAGGATCGCGCGCTCGAAGCCGTCGCCTATGCGTGGGACGAATTGCGCCGCGTCCCGGCGCAGTCACTGTGGGAGAAGCCACAGGGCAAGAACGACCCCATCAAAATGGAGAAGCACTTCCGCATCGTTCCGCGCGGCGTGGCGCTCGTCATCGGCTGCTGCACGTTTCCGACCTGGAACGGCTACCCGGGCATCTTCGCGAGCCTGGCCACCGGCAACGCGGTCATCGTCAAGCCGCATCCCGGCGCCATCCTCCCTTTGGCGATTACCGTTGGAATCGCGCGCGAGGTTCTGACGGACGCGGGCTGCGACCCCAATGTCGTCACGCTGCTCGCGCACGAAGCGGGCGACGACACGGCGCGCACGATCGCCCTGCGGCCGGAGGTGAAGATCATAGACTTCACCGGCAGCACCGCCAACGGCCGCTGGCTGGAGGAGAACGCGCGGCAGGCGCTCGTTTACACCGAAAAGGCCGGCGTCAACCAGATCATCATCGATTCCACGGACGACATCAAAGGCGTCGCGCGCAACATCGCCTTCTCCCTGGCGCTCTATTCCGGGCAGATGTGCACGGCGCCGCAGAACATCTACATACCCATGGACGGCATCGCCACGGCAGAGGGCCAGCTGACCTTCGACCAGGTGGTCGCGGCGATCACCGAAGGCGTGCAGAAGCTGCTGGGCGATCCGGCGCGTGCGGTCGAAGTGCTCGGTGCGCTGCAGAACCCCGGCGTGGCCCGGCGGCTTGAAGCGGCGCGTTCGCTCGGGAACGTCGTGCTGGACACGCAGGCCATTGCTCATCCTGCGTTTCCGGACGCGACGGTACGCACGCCGCTCATCGTCAAGCTCACGGCGGCCGACCGCGCGGCGTATCTCAACGAGTGGTTCGGCCCGATCGCCTTTGTCATCAGCACCGCGTCGACGGAGGAAAGCCTGGGCATTGCGCGCGACACCGTGCGCGGCCATGGCGCGCTCACGTTGTCGGTCTATTCGACCAATGACAAGGTGATCGACGAGGCCATCGACGTGGCGGAAGATGCGGGCGTCGCGCTGTCGATCAACCTGACTGGCGCCGTGTTCGTCAACCAGTCCGCCGCCTTTTCCGACTTTCACGGAACCGGCGCCAATCCGGCGGCGAATTCCGCATTGACCGATTCGGCGTATGTCGCGAGCCGTTTCCGCGTCGTCCAGCACCGGCGGCACGTGTGATTGACCCATTGCTCTGACCATTTCGCCGCGCCGCCGATGACGTCCCCGACCGTTCTTCATGCCAGTGCTGCCGGCATCGCGCGCGTGACCCTCAACCGGCCTGAACGGTTGAACAGTTTCACGGCGAAGATGCATGAAGAACTGCGCGATGCGCTGGCAGCGGTCAAAGCCGACGCTTCGGCGCGGGTGTTGTTGTTGACCGGTGCGGGCCGCGGTTTCTGCGCCGGGCAGGATCTCTCCGACCGTGCGGTGGCGCCAGGCGACGCACCAGTCGATCTGGGGCAATCGATCGAAGCCAATTATCGCCCGCTGGTGCTCGCGCTGCGGTCATTTCCGATGCCCGTCGTCTGCGCGGTCAACGGTGTTGCGGCCGGAGCAGGCGCGAACATTGCACTTGCGTGTGATCTCGTCATCGCCGCGAAGTCGGCGAGCTTCATCCAGGCATTCTGCAAGATCGGCCTCATACCGGACTCCGGTGGAACGTTCTTCCTGCCGCGCCTGATTGGCACGGCGCGCGCGATGGGACTCGCAATGCTGGGCGACAAGCTGTCGGCGCAGCAGGCGGCGGATTGGGGACTCATCTGGAAGTGCGTGGACGATGCCGACCTCGCGTCGACGGTGGATGCGCTTCTCGCGCAGTTGGCGCAGGCGCCGACCAGGGGACTGGTGGCCACGAGGCGCGCACTGCACGCATCGTCCAATGCCACGCTCGAAGCGCAGCTCGACCTCGAACGCGACCTGCAGCGCGAGTTAGGGTACAGCGCCGACTACCGCGAAGGCGTCGGCGCTTTCCTCGCGAAACGTCCGCCGCAATTCACCGGGAAGTAGGAGACGGCATGGCCAACGCGTTGCCCCGCAATGCGGAAGTCGGCGTCATCGGCGCCGGTGCCATGGGTGCAGGCATCGCGCAAATCGCCGCGTTGGCGGGCCACGGTGTCCAGCTGTTCGACACGCGCATGGGTGCCGCGGACCAGGCCAAGGTGAAAATCGGCGAAACGCTGGTCGCGCTGGCCGCAAAGGGAAAGATCGACCGCGCTCAAGCGGACGCGGCAGCCGCACGCATCACCACGGTCCACGCAATCGGTTCCCTGGTCAGCGCACGTTTGGTCGTCGAGGCGATCGTCGAGGAATTCGGCGTCAAGCGCGATCTGCTCCGCGAACTGGAAGTCGTGGTTGGTCCGGACACGATCCTCGCCACCAACACGTCGTCGTTCTCGATCACGGCGCTGGCCGCGGGCATGAAACACCCGGGCCGCGTGGTCGGCATGCATTTCTTCAATCCGGCACCGCTGATGCCGCTGGTCGAAGTGGTGAGCGGTCTGGCGACCGATCCGGAGATCGCGAACGTGATCTACGCGACGGCGCTGGCCTGGGGCAAGTCGCCCGTCCATGCCCGATCCACGCCCGGTTTCATAGTCAATCGCTGTGCGCGGCCATTTTATGCCGAAGCATTGCGCGCGCTCGCCGAGCGCGCGGCGGATCCCGCGACGCTCGATGCCATCATGCGCGAGGCCGGCGCCTTTCGCATGGGGCCGTTCGAATTGATGGACATGATCGGACTCGACATCAACATCGCGGTGACGCGCAGCGTGTGGGAGGCATTCTTCCACGATCCGCGCTTCACACCGTCGGTGACGCAGCACGAAATGGTCGCCGCAGGTTACTTGGGACGCAAGGCCGGCCGAGGTTTCTACGACTATGGCGCGAATGCGGTCAAGCCGACCGCGTCCGCGGAATCGCCGCAGCCTAAGCCCGGCAGGATAGCGCGGCACGGCGAGTTGCGCATGGGTGCGGAGTTGGTGGCAAGACTGGCGGCGTCAGGCATGGCGATCGACCCGGCGGCCCCCGATCCGCGATTCCCGCAGGGTGCGCTGCAAATTGAAAGCGAGGGCGACGACGCATGGCTGGTTCCGGGCGATGGCCGGACCGCGACGGCGATCGCAGCGGGTGCCGGCGTGCGCAACGTCGCCACGTTCGACCTGGCATTCGATTATGCGCATTGCACCCGCCTCGCAGTCGCGCGCGCGGATACCTGCGGCGACGCCGCGTTCGCGGCGGCCGTGGGCGCGTTGCAGGTGGCCGGCATCGCGGTCTCGCGCTTGGACGACGTCGCCGGGCTGATCGTGCTGCGGACCGTGGCGATGCTGGCGAACGAGGCGTCCGACGCCGTTACGCAGGGCATCGCCACTGCGGCGGATGTCGACGTGGCGATGCGGAAGGGCGTGAATTATCCGCGTGGGCCAATGACGTGGGCGGACACGCTGGGCCTTCCGTTCGTCCGCGACACGATCGGCAATCTCGCCAGCCATTACGGCGAGGATCGCTACCGGTTGTCGCCGCTGATTGCTCGTCGCTGCGCCAGCGAAGGCAGGCTTGTCGATTGAACGCGACGACACACCACGATCCGCCGCTGTCGCCGGAGGAGGCGCAGGCCCTCGCCGAGCATTGTGCCGAGGCCATGTACACGCGGGACCACGCATCGCAGGGGCTCGGCATGCAAATCGGGAGAGTCGGGCCGGGATTCGCGGCCATGACGATGACCGTGCGCGCCGACATGCTGAACGGCCACGCCACCTGCCACGGCGGTTTCATATTCGCACTGGCCGACAGTGCCTTCGCCTATGCCTGCAACAGCCACAACCTGACGACCGTAGCCGCCGGATGCGCAATTGAGTATCTCGCGCCCGCGCGTGAAGGCGACGTGCTCACGGCGACCGGCCGCGAACGGGCGCTCGCAGGCCGGAGCGGCGTCTACGACATAGACGTCACGAACCAGCACGGTGCGACGATCGCCGTGTTTCGCGGCAAGAGTGCAAGGATCAAGGGCCATGTCATTGCCGGGCCCGCCGGCCACGCGCAATAGGAGGAAGCACGATGCCATCGAAGCGTCCACGGCCGGATGAACTGGAGCCCATCGAACGGGCGAGTCGCGACGAATTGCGTGCGCTGCAGCTCACTCGCCTCCGGTGGTCCGTCAAGCATGCGTACGACAACGTCCCGCACTACCGCAAGGCGTTCGCGGCCAAGGGAGTGCAGCCCGGCGATCTGAAGTCGCTCGAGGACCTTGCGCACTTCCCGTTCACGGTCAAGTCCGACCTTCGCGACAACTATCCGTTCGGCATGTTCGCAGTTCCGCGCGAGCAGGTATCGCGCATCCACGCCTCTTCGGGCACCACAGGCAAGCCCACGGTGGTGGGGTATACGCGCAAGGACATCGACACCTGGGCAAACGTCATGGCGCGCTCGATCCGCGCCGCCGGCGGACGCGCGGGCGACATTTTGCACGTCGCGTATGGCTATGGACTGTTCACCGGCGGCCTCGGTGCGCATTACGGCGCGGAGAAGCTCGGCTGCACCGTGATTCCGATGTCGGGTGGACAGACCGAGAAGCAGGTGCAGCTGATCCAGGACTTCAAGCCGTCGGTGATCATGGTCACGCCGTCCTACATGCTGGCCATCGCCGAGGAAATGGAGCGGCAGGGCATCGATCCTGCGGCCTGCTCGCTCGAGATCGGCATTTTCGGGGCCGAACCATGGACGCCGACAATGCGCCTGGCCATAGAGGCCAAGCTTGCGATGGATGCAATCGACATCTACGGCTTGTCCGAGGTGATGGGTCCTGGCGTCGCGCAGGAATGCATCGAAACGAAGGACGGCCTCACGATCTGGGAAGACCATTTCTACCCGGAGATCGTCGATCCCGAGACGGGTGCGGTGGTTCCGGACGGCGAACAGGGCGAACTGGTGTTCACGTCGCTGACCAAGGAAGCGCTGCCGATCATCCGCTACCGCACGCGCGACCTGACGCGTCTGCTGCCGCCGACCGCGCGCGCGATGCGCCGCATGGAGAAGATCACCGGACGGTCCGACGACATGATGATCATTCGCGGCGTCAATGTGTTTCCGACGCAGATCGAGGAGCTGATCCTGAAGGACGAGGTACTTGCACCCCATTACCAGCTCGAGATCACGCGGCCAGGCAACCTGGACGAGCTGACGGTCATGGTGGAGCGCGTGCCGGCGGCGGGTTCGGCCGACGGAAATGCCGCGGGTACGCGTCTTGCACACCACATCAAGAGCATGATCGGCGTTACGGCGGAGGTGCGCGTAGCAGCGCCGGGCAGCATCGAGCGCTCGCTCGGCAAGGCCAGGCGAATCGTCGACAAGCGGCCGAAGACCTAGATCGCGGCTCCGATGAAGGTCTGCATCTTCGGAGCTGGCGCCATTGGCGGCTTTCTCGGAGCACGACTAGTGCCGGTCGGTTGCGACGTGTCGGCGGTCGCCCGCGGCGCAACGGCCGCGGCGTTGCGGATGCATGGACTGCGCGTGCACAGTGGAGACGAACGGAAGAGCGCCCGCGTCGTGGTTGCCGAAGACCCGGCCGCGCTCGGCGTACAGGATCTCGTCATCGTGTCGGTCAAGGGGCCGGCGATGGCCAGTGTCGCCGCGCGCATTGCGCCGTTGCTGAGCTTGGAAACGGTGGTGCTGACCGCCATGAACGGGGTGCCATGGTGGTTTTTCCACGGATTCGGCGGAAGATTTGCGGGAACAAGGCTCGATGCGATCGATCCGGACGGCGCCATTGCCGCCGCGATTCCAGACCGCCATGTCATTGGCTGCGTTGTCCATCTGTCATGCTTGACCTCGCAGCCCGGCGTGGTGCGACACGTCTTCGGCGATCAGCTGATCATAGGCGAGCCTGACGGGCGAAAGTCGCCGCGGCTGGAGGCGCTCGCGGCATTGCTCATCCGGGCCGGGTTCGCGACGACCGTGTCGGCTTCCATTCAGTCGGACATCTGGTACAAGCTGTGGGGAAACATGACGATGAATCCGGTGTCGGCGCTTACCGGCGCGACGGTCGATCGGATATTGGATGATCCCCTGGTCCATCGTTTCTGCCTTGCGGCGATGGCCGAGGCCTCGGCCATCGGCACCGCGATCGGTTGTCCTATCGCGCAAAGCGGCGAGGATCGCATCGCGATCGCCCGCAAGCTGGGGGCATTCAAGACTTCGATGCTGCAGGATGTCGAGGCCGGAAAGCCGGTGGAACTCGATGCGCTGGTGACGGTGGTGCGTGAAATCGGCGAGCGGGCCGGGATTGCGACGCCGAACATCGACGCGCTGCTGGGACTCGCCAGAGTTCAGGCGCAGGTTCGCGGGCTGTACCCGTGATTCGCATCGGATGCTTCAGGGTCGCCGGAATTCGCCGGTTGTTCGATAGACGCACTCTATTTCCCCATTCGCACCGGTGCGAGCGGGAGAAGTGCGGGAGAATCGCCGCTAGAGCATTGACAGGGTCGCCCGACAGGAAGGCGGGCCGCGCGCGGTCGGCCGCCAAGCCGTCGCCTTAGGGAGGTGGTAGTGGAAGTTTCGTTCAGTCGCGAAGCACAAATGCTGCGCATGGGACACGGCGACGTGTTTCACGGCGAAGGCATCCTCGCGATCACCAAGGCGCTGCTGCAGTCCGGGGTCGCGTATGTCGGCGGCTATCAGGGCGCACCGGTGTCGCACCTGCTCGACGTACTGGTCCAATCCCACGATTACCTCGCGGAACTGGGCGTGCATGTGGAAGCGTGCTCCAATGAAGCGTCGGCCGCCGCCATGCTCGGGGCCTCGATCCACTATCCGTTGCGCGGTGCCGTCACCTGGAAGTCGATCGTCGGAACCAATGTCGCGGCCGATGCGCTTTCCAACCTGTCGTCGCCCGGGGTCATCGGCGGCGCGCTGATCATCGTCGGCGAAGACTACGGCGAAGGCGCCAGCGTAATCCAGGAGCGCACTTACGCGTACGCGCTGAAGTCCTCGCTCATCCTGCTCGATCCGCGGCCGGAGTTGGCCCGCATGGTGCAGATCGTTGAGGACGGCTTCGCATTGTCGGAAGCGTCGAACATGCCGGCCATGCTGCAGCTGCGCATCCGTGCGTGCCACGTGCGCAGCAGCTTCGTGTGCAAGGACAACATCCCGCCGGCGGTGTCACCGAGGCATCTGATGGCCGAACCTGCGGCGTTCGACTACGCAAAGCTGGCTCACCCGCCGGTCACCTATCGCCAGGAAAAGCTGAAGGGTGACGAGCGCATTCCCGCGGCACGGCGATTCATCGTCGACCACCGACTGAATGAAATCTTCATCGGGCGTCACGACGACCTCGGTCTCATTGTGCAGGGAGGCCTCTACAACTCACTGCTCCGAGCACTGCAGCAACTGGGCCTGGCGGACGCTCTGGGCAATGCCGGCCTGTCGATCCTTGCGCTCAATGTGATCTGTCCGCTCGTGCCGGAGGAGATTCGCGATTTCTGCATGGGGAAGCGCGCGGTGCTGGTGCTGGAAGAAGGCCAGCCGGAATTCATCGAGCAGGAGATCCTCGCGATCCTGCGCCGCCACGACGTGAACACTTCCATCGCGGGCAAGGAGGTATTGCCGATGGCGGGCGAATACACGGTGGAAATCATCGCGCGCGGCCTGGCGGCATTCGTCTCGCGATTCGCGCCAGAATTGCCTATCGATGCCGGCAAGGAGTGGCTGGCGCAGACGTCGGCGCGGCGTGACGCCGTCGCAGCGCAACTCGCGCAAGCATTGCCGGCCCGGCCGCCCCAGTTCTGCATTGGCTGTCCCGAACGGCCGGTGTTCGCCGCGCTGAAACTGGCGCAGCAGGATGTCGGTCCCGTGCATATCGCGGCGGACATCGGCTGCCACTCGTTTGCCACGTTCGAGCCGTTTGCAATGGGCCACTCGATTCTGGGCTACGGCATGAGCCTCGCGAGTCGTGCGGGAGTATCGCCGATGATGAACCGGCGCACGCTGGCAATCATGGGCGACGGAGGCTTCTGGCATAACGGACTGCTCACCGGCGTGCAGTCGGCGCTGTTCAACGGTGACGATGCCGTTCTGGTGATCCTCAAGAACGGCTACACGTCGGCCACCGGCACGCAGGAGATCATCTCGACTCCCGCCGAAGGCGCGAAGTCGGACGCCGCAGACAAACAGGAGAGCCAGGTCCACACCAACCGGCTCATCGAGAAGACGCTTGCGGGAATCGGAGTGAAGTGGCTGCGCACGGTCAACAGCTACCACGTGACGGAGATGCGGCGCGCGTTTGATGAGGCATTCACCACCGATTTCCCCGGGCTCAAGGTCATCATTGCCGAAGGCGAATGCCAGCTGGAACGCCAGCGTCGGGTGAAGCCGTGGCGCGCGCAAGCACTGCAGAAGCGCCAGCGACTGGTGCGGGTCAAGTATGGCGTGGACGAAGACACGTGCTCGGGCGACCACTCGTGCATTCGCCTGTCCGGGTGTCCCACGCTGTCGGTGAAGGAGGGTTCGGACCCGTTGCGGGTCGATCCGGTGGCTACGGTATTGGACGGATGCGTGGGCTGCGGACTGTGCGGAGAGAATGCGCACGCCGCGGCGCTTTGCCCGTCGTTCTATCGCGGCGAAGTGATCCAGAATCCGAACTGGCGCGACCGCGTGAAGGCGCGTGTGCGATCCGCCGTCATCGGCCTGTTTCAACCCGCGTAGGTCCGCCCCGTGAAGACAACGATGAATGCGGCATCTCCCGTCACCGTTCTGATCGCCGCGCTCGGCGGCGAGGGCGGCGGTGTGCTCGCCGAATGGCTGGTCGACACGGCGCGGCAGGCGGGCTACCCGGCGCAGAGCACGTCGATTCCGGGCGTCGCGCAGCGCACGGGCGCCACCACCTATTATGTCGAGGTATACCCAGAGCCATTCACGGCGTTGCAAGGCCGCGTGCCGATCCTGAGCCTGCTGCCCGTTCCAGGGTGCATCGACCTGGTCGTCGCCTCCGAACTGCTCGAAGCGGTGCGCACCGTGCAGTCGGGCATGGTCAGCGCCGACCGCACGATACTGGTGACGTCCACCAGCCGGACACTGACAACTGCCGAGAAAATGTCGCTGGGCGATGGCCGCTTCGACTCGAGCTTGCTGCAGGACGTCGCGCGCAAACACTGTCGCCGGCTGGTGGCTTTCGATATGGAACGCGTGGCGCGGAATGCCGGTACGGTTCCGAGCGCCGTGATGTTCGGCGCGATTGCCGCCACCGGATTGCTGCCATTCGCGCGCGAGCAATGCGAGGCGACGATCCGGCAATCCGGGCGCGGTGCCGAGTCGAGCTTGCGCGGCTTTGCAAGCGCCTGGGACGCCGTGCGCGGCACTGCAGGCGCGGAAATGGCGCGCGAGGCATCCGCTGCCCCCCTTGCGTCGCCAGGTGTTTCGCCCAATGCGGTACCGCATCCGGCCGATGAGGGGTTTCCCGTCGAGGCGCAGGCGTTCGTCCGGCTGGGCTACGACCGAATGCTCGACTTCCAGGACCGCGCATACGCCGAACTGTATCTCGACCGGTTGCGAAGAGTCCTTTCCTGCGAGAGGCACCGGGAAGCGGACGCTGCGTACGATTACGCGTTGACGCGAGAAACGGCGCGCTTCCTGGCATTGTGGATGGCCTTCGACGACATCGTGCGTGTCGCAGACCTGAAGGTACGCGCGAGGCGCTTCGCCCGCGTGCGGCGCGAGGTTGCCGCGGTCGACGGCGATATCGTGCGCATCGTCGACCATTTCAAGCCCGGCGTGCCCGAAGTTGCCGCGCTACTGCCGAATGCCTTCGGCGAGCGACTGGCCGCATGGGACCGCCACCGGCAGCGCGACGGCAAGGCGCCACTGGCGCTGGCGCTGCATCTGCGCACCGATACTGTCACAGGCTTTCTCGCGTTGCGCGTGCTGGCCGGATTGCGCTGGCTGCGCCGGCGCGGAACGCGTTTTGCGCAGGAGCAGGTGCAAATCGAGCGCTGGCTCGTTGCGATCGAATCCGCGACGAAAGCCGATTGGCAATGCGCATTCGAGATTGCGTTGTGCGGCCGGCTGATCAAGGGCTATGGCGCGACCAACGAACGCGGCAAGCGCAATCTCGCCCATATCGTCGACCATCTCGCGACAGAGGGAATGTTCACGACGAACGCCGAACGGTCGGCAGCGATACGGCAGGCGCGCGAGGCGGCGCTCGCGGACGAAGGGGGCAAGGCGCTGGATCGCGCGCTGGTTCAGTACGGGGCGCCACCGCGACCGGTGGCCGCGCAGCCCATCCTCTGGTCGAAGAAGCGGTCCGCCGCGCATGCCACACGTCCGGGATAAGCGGAACAGCCATGAGCAAAGCCCACGTCACCCACTTTACCGTCGAGTTCGGCGACTGCGATCCGGCCGGGATCGTGTTCTATCCCAACTATATGCGGTGGATGGATGCCGCGTCATTGCATTACTTTCGCGCCATGGGCGTCCCGCCCTGGCAGGAGCTTGCCGAGCAATCAGGCATCATCGGCACGCCTATCGTCGATGTCTCGGCGCGTTTTCGTCGCCCTGCCACCTATGGTGAAGCGATCGAGGTCGAAACGACGATCTCCGAATGGCGCGGCAAGAGCTTCGTGTTCCAGCATGTCATACGGCGCGGCGGCGATATTCTGCTCGAGGGCAAGGAAGTTCGCGTGTTTGCGCGGCGTCACCCGGAGGACCCGCACCGGATCCAGGCGGTAGCGGTGCCGGAGGCGTTTCGCAGCGCATGCGAATGACAACTCTGGCAAAATGGCCGGAGTTGCACAAGATATCGCGGGTACCGGCGGGCCGGACACCGCGGTAATTCAGGGCTGGCCAAGCCCGAGGGAGGAACGTGATGCAGGAAGCGCACGCCGCAGCGCCGGGCTCCGATGGCCGGATGTACGGTCCCGGTGGCAGTTGGTTGCTTGCCTGGTCGAAGCGCCTCGCCATCGCGGGCGGGCTCGTGTTCGTCGGCCTCGTCTTGATGTCCATCGTCTCCATCGTCGGCCGCAAGGTCTTCTCCTGGGTGGTTCCCGGCGATGTCGAACTGCTGCAGATGTGCGCGGCCTTCGCGTCGTCGTCGTTCTTCGCCTATTGCCACATGATCAATGGCGACGTCAAAGTCGACTTCTTCACGCACAACCTGGCGCCGCGGAAGGTGGCCCGCCTGGATGCATTCGGGTCGCTGCTGGTCGGCCTGTTCGGCGCGGTGATTGCCTGGCGGACGGCCGTGGGCGCGCTGTCGATCAAGGAGGTGGGCGAAACGTCGGCCATCCTGGGCTGGCCCGTGTGGGTGGCCCAGGCGTTGATGGTACCGGGCTTCGTCCTGCTCGCCGCCGCGGGCTTCTACATGTGCGTGTTCCATCTGCGAATGGCTGCACGGGAATCCATCAGAAGCAGGGCGGCATGAGCGGCATCGAAGTCGGCTTCGTCGTATTCGGCGTGATGCTCACATTGATCGTCGTGCGCGTGCCCATCGGCATCGCAATGTTCGCCGTTGGCGCCGCGGGCTACGTCTATATGACGAGCGGCAATGTCATCGCATGGCTCAATATGCTGAAGAATCTTGCGTATGCGCGGCTGTCGAACTACGACCTCGTCGTCATCCCGCTGTTCCTGCTCATGGGGCAGTTCGCGACACACGGGGGCTTGAGCAAATCGCTGTTCCGGTTCGTGAGTGCGTTTCTGGGGCACCGCAAGGGTGGAGTCGCGATGGCTGCCATCGGTGCGTGCGCCGGTTTCGGCGCGATCTGCGGATCGTCGATGGCCACGGCGGCCACCATGGGCCAGGTCGCGTTACCCGAATTGCGCCGCTTCGGCTATTCCGGTGCGCTGGCTACGGGCGCGCTCGCCGCGGGTGGCACGCTCGGCATCATGATTCCGCCGTCGGTGCCGCTCGTCATCTACGCCATCCTGACCCAGGAATCGATCGGTAAACTGTTCATGGCGGCGGTGCTTCCCGGCATCATTGCGATGCTCGGGTATATGCTCGTCGTGCGCATCGTGGTCACGCTGAATCCGGCCGCCGGCCCCGCCGGTCCGACCGTGGCGTTGGCAGAAAAGTTGAAGAGCCTGTTCTCCGTGATACCGGTGTTGCTGGTGTTCGTCGTCGTGATCGTCGGCATCTATGGGGGCTGGGCCAACCCCACGGAAGCGGCCGCCATCGGCGCGGCGGCTTGCGGCATCCTGGCCGTGACTACCGGGGGCATGGGTGGCAAGGGACTTCTGGATAGTGCGCTCGGCACGGCGCAGACCACGGCGATGATCTTCCTGGTTCTGCTCGGCGCCGACATGATGAATTCGACGCTCGCGTTGTCGCAGATGCCCGCCGAACTCGCGGCGTGGGTCAAGGCCAGCGGGTTCTCGCCGCTGCTCGTGATGGTCATGATTCTCCTGATCTACATATTTCTGGGCTGTGTCATGGATTCGCTGGCAATGATCCTGCTGACGATTCCGATTTTCTATCCAATGGTCATGGGTCTCGACTACTGGGGCATGTCGCAATCCGACAAGTCGATCTGGTTCGGTATCATGGCGCTGATGGTCGTCGAGATCGGCCTTGTCCATCCGCCCGTGGGAATGAATGTCTACATAATCAACCGACTGGCAGGGGACGTGCCCCTCACCGAGACGTTCAAGGGTGTTGTCCCGTTCCTGCTGTCAGATTTCGTTCGCATCACGCTGCTCTTGTACTTCCCGGTCATTTCGCTGTTTCTGGTACACACTTTTCGTCAGTAATCGCGTTTCGCTGAAGGAGGCAACATGAAGGCAACATGGAGGTTTCAACTGGCCGCAGCGCTCGGCCTTTCCGCGGTTTGCGGCTTGTCCGAAGCGCAGGAGGTCGTCCTCAAGATCCACCATTTTCTGCCGCCGCAGGCGACCATTCAGGCGCTGGTCCTGGTGCCTTGGTGCGACAAGATCGGCAAGGAATCCGGCGGACGGCTGAAGTGCCAGTTCTACCCGTCAATGCAATTGGGCGGCACGCCGCCCCAACTGTTCGATCAGGCGCGCGACGGCGTGGCGGACATCATCTGGACGATTCCGACCTACCAGGCTGGACGCTTCGCAAAGTCCGAGGTCTTCGAACTGCCGTTCATGGCGAAGAATGCGGAGAGCGGCAGCCCGGCACTCTGGGAATACATCCAGAAGAACTCCATGGACGAGTTCCGCGGCGTGAAGCTCCTCGCAACGCATCTCCACGACGGATCGCTGCTGCACTTCACCAACAAGCGCGTTACCAATCTTGAGGAGGTCAAGGGGCTGAAGGTCCGCGCGCCGACCCGCATCGGCACGAAGTTCCTGACTGCAATCGGTGCCGTCCCGGTGCAGATGCCGGTGCCTCAGGTGACCGAGTCGCTGGCAAAGGCCGTGATCGACGGCGCGATGGTGCCTTGGGAAGTCGCGCCGGCGCTCAAACTGCAGGAGGTCACGAAGTACCACGTCGATACGGCGCCAGGCGTGGCCAAGATGTCGAACTCTATTTTCGTGATCGCGATGAACCAGGCGAAATACGACAGCCTCCCGCCCGATTTGAAGAAAGTCCTCGATGCCAACAGCGGCCTCGAGTTCTCGAAACAGATCGGCAAGGTCTTCGACGGCACGACCGAACCGGCGAAGAAACTCGCGGCTGCGGCGGGTGGTGTGTTCGACACCTTGTCACCGGCCGAATTCGACCGCTGGAACAAGGCGACCGACGGAGTCGAAAGGGACTGGTTCACCGAGGTTTCGGCCAAGGGCGGCAACGGCCCCGCGTTGCTCGACGATGCCCGGGCGCTGATCAAGAAGAACGGGGGCTGACGCCCACCGCTTGAGGGGCAGTCCCGTCCGAATGCCGCGTCCCTTGCCCGGACGCGGCATCATCAATGGGTATGATGGAAGTCCGAAGGCAGCCGGAAGAAGTCCTTGCTCGAAAAATCAATGACGCCGAGCTTCATCGTCCGGCATCTGGACCACTATGTGATCGGCCAGGATGACGCCAAGAGGACGGTCGCGGTCGCCGTCTACCTGCACTACCGGAAGATCGAGAGAGCGCGGCAGGACGACACGCCGATAACCAAGAGCAACGTCCTGCTCATCGGCCCGACCGGGACCGGCAAGACGCTGCTGTGTGAAACGCTGGCGCGAATACTGGGCGTTCCGTTCGTCACCGCGGAGGCGACTTCGCTGGCACAGAGCCGCTACGTCAACGAAGAAATCGAGGCCATGCTGAAGCGGCTGGTCGACAAGGCGGGCGGCGACATCGGCCGGGCGCAGAGCGGCATCGTGTTCATCGACGAAATCGACAAGCTGAAAGCGACCGACAGCCAGCCGCGCAGCATATCGGGCGAAAGCGTGCAGCACGCGCTCCTGAAGATCATGGAGGGCGCGCCGTTCAAGCTCTCCGACGGGCAATACATCGACACCACCAACATACTGTTCATCTGCGGCGGGGCGTTCGTTGGCCTGGAAGAGATCATGGCGCAGTCGAACAGCTACGGATACATATCGACCTCCCAGGGCGACAACAAGGAAATCATGGAGCGGCTCAATGCGCACATCAAGCCGACCGATCTCTTCACGTTCGGGCTGATCCCGGAATTCACCGGGCGGCTGCCCGTCATCGCACGCTTCCGCGACCTCGACCGGAGCATGCTGGTCCGGATCATGACCGAGCCGAAAGGCTGCATCTATGCGCAGTTCCGGGACATCTTCAGCCACGAAGGCGTCGAGCTGAACGTGGCGCCGCGGGTGTTCGAGCAGATCTCCGAACTGGCGATGGAATACAAGACGGGCGCCCGAAGCCTGCGGGGTATATTCGAAGAGCTGATCACGCCCATCCTCTACCTGGTTCCGGACAGCCCCGATATCCGGAAGGTTGCGATCACCTCATTGTTCTCCGATCCTTCGTTCGTTCGCGGTGAGCGCGGTCCCTGATCTGGGGCCCGTTAATGCTATGGGCGCAAACGCGAACGGGTGGCATGGGGCGCCAATCGCGGCGGCTCAGCTGGCAAATGAGGAAGCCAAGACTAGCGGTCTTGGAGAGGAGAGCAACAAGGAGTGGCGCCCCAGGACGCCCGTTCCCTTCGCGCAGTTGGGTCAACTGAGGCCGAAGGCGCCCATCGCTGCGTTGCAAAGGCTCGTCGGGCACCCAACCCGCCGGTGCCGTAGCACCTTGCGCTGAGCGCTTTCGGCCCTGCAACGCGTCTGTGTCCATAGCATTAACATGCCCCAGCCGACCGGCGCAGGCGCGCCCCGCGTTCTTCCGTTTTCGAACGCCTTTGCTAAACTCGTCGCGCCAACCGGCAATCTGCAGATACGCCTTCGAAGGATATCCATCATGAGCACGAAGAAATTCGCGTCGCACGCCGATCTGGAAGAGAAGAAGATCAGCTTCGACCGGCTCTCGGACCATGCGTATGCGTATACCGCGGAGGGTGATCCGAATACCGGTGTGGTCGTCGGCGACAACGCGGTCATGGTGATCGATACGCAGGCGACGCCCGTGATGGCGCAGGATGTCATCCGGCGCATCCGCGACGTGACCGACAAGCCGATCAAGTACGTGACACTTTCGCACTACCACGCCGTGCGCGTCCTCGGCGCCACCGGTTACCAGCCGGAGCACATCATTGCCAGCCGCGACACGCTGGAGCTCATCGTCGAGCGCGGCGAGCAGGACATGAAAAGCGAAATCGAGCGGTTCCCACGGCTCTTTCGCGCCGTCGAATCCGTGCCCGGGCTGACCTGGCCGACGATCGTGTTCGAGAAACGAATGACACTCATGCTGGGCAAGCTGCAGGTGGAAATCATGCAGTTGGGACGCGGCCACACCAAAGGCGACACCGTCGTCTGGCTGCCTTCTGAGAAGATCCTGTTTTCCGGCGATCTCGTCGAATACGATGCCACGCCCTACACTGGCGACGCCTACCTGACCGACTGGCCCGCGACACTCGATGCCATCGCCGCCTTGCAGCCGCAGAAGCTGGTGCCGGGACGAGGCGCTTCACTGCAGACGCCGGCGGAGGTCAAGGCCGGACTCGATGGCACGCGCGCTTTCGTCACTGCGATGTTCGAATCGGTGAAGCGGGGCGCTGCCGCGGGTCTCCCCCTGCGCACGGTCTACAAGCAGACGTATGCCGAGCTCAAGCCCCAATTCGGCCACTGGGTGATTTTCGACCATTGCCTGCCGTTCGACGTTACGCGGGCCTACGACGAAGCGACGCAGTTCAAGGACCCGCGCATCTGGACCGCGCAGCGCGACAGGGAAATGTGGCTGGCGCTCGAAGGTTGAAGCCCCTAGGTTGAAGAATTTTCGTTGATGACCTATACCAACCCTGTTTTCGCATACCGCCGTCCGCCCGAGCTGGATGGTTCGACGCGGCATTGCGGCGTTGTGATCGTCGGGGCGGGACCGGTCGGGCTTGCGGCGGCCATCGATCTGGCGCAGCGCGAAATCCCGGTGCTCGTGCTGGACGACGACGACACCGTCAGTGTCGGATCGCGGGCGATCTGCTATGCCAAGCGCACGCTGGAGATCCTCGACCGGCTCGGCTGTGGCGAACCTGTTGTGCAAAAGGGCGTGGGCTGGAATGTAGGCAAAGTCTTTCACGGCGACCAACTCACCTACCAGTTCGATCTGTTGCCCGAACCGGGCCATCACCGGCCTGCCTTCGTCAACCTGCAGCAGTACCATTTCGAGGAATACCTGGTGCGGCGCGCCGATGCCCTTGCCGCTGCCGAAGTCCGCTGGAAGCACCGGGTCGTCGACGTCGCGCCTGACGAAGCGCAGGTTCGGCTGCGCGTGGCGACCCACGACGGCGAGTATGCGTTGACGTGCGACTGGCTGATTGTCTGCGACGGGGCGCGCAGTCCGGTCCGCCACATGCTGGGTCTGGATACCGAGGGACAGGTCTTTCGCGACCGTTTTCTCATCGCCGACATTCACATGGCGACGGATTTTCCGACCGAGCGCTGGTTCTGGTTCGACCCTCCGTTTCACCGCAATCAGTCCGTGTTGCTGCACCGGCAGGCCGACAACGTGTGGCGAGTCGACTTTCAGCTTGGCTGGGACGCCGATCCGGAGGAAGAGAAGAAGCCGGAGAACATCCTGCCGCGCCTGCGTGCAATGCTTGGCGCAGACGCTGACTTCGAGATTGAATGGGCCAGCGTCTACACGTTCCAGTGCCGGAGAATGCAGAGATTCCGCCATGGCCGCGTGCTGTTCGCGGGGGACGCCGCGCATCTGGTCAGCCCGTTCGGCGCGCGCGGCGCGAACAGCGGCGTGCAGGACACGGACAATCTCGTGTGGAAGCTCGAAATGGTATTGCGCGGCCAGGCGCCAGACTCGCTGCTGGACAGCTATGATGCCGAGCGCGTCGCGGCGGCCGACGAAAACATTCTCAATTCAACGCGGGCGACCGACTTCATCACGCCGAAAAGCGTGGTTTCACGAACATTCCGGGACGCCGTGCTGGCGCTCGCCCGGCGCCACACGTTTGCCAGAAAGCTGGTGAACAGCGGGCGTCTCTCGGTGCCGAAGATCCTTGCCGACTCCTGTCTCAATACGCCGGACAGCGATGCATTTTCGGGCATGATGGTGCCGGGGGCACCTGCCGCCGATGCGCCTGTGTCCGGTCCGCGCGGTGAATGGTTGCTCCCGTATTTGGGCGGTGGATTCGCACTGCTCGTGTTCGGCGACGGCATCTCTCGGGAGTCTGCACGCGAACTCGCCCAGGACGCGATTCCCTGCGGCATTGTTCAGGTTGGGGGCACGCTGTGCGAAGATCGGCTCGTGATCCAGGACAAGGACGGGCTCGTGGCCGCACGTTACGATGCAAACGGGCAGACCTGTTACCTGATTCGGCCGGACCAGCATGTATGCGCGCGCTGGAGGGCGTTCGATCCCGCCGCCGTGCGCCGCGCGATCGCGCGCGCGACCTGCAACCACGAGAAGGACGTGCAGTGGACGCGCTGAACACCCAGCCTAATCTGGCCGCACCGGACGATTTCTACGAAGACCTGATTGGCCTGCATCGCGACTTGACCGAGGCGCAGAGCGCGCTGGTCAATGCCAAACTCATCCTGCTGCTGGCCAACCACGTTGGCGACATCGATGTCCTGCGCGAAGCCATGGCGGCGGCGCGCGAGGACATCTCGCCGCATCTTTGAGGATGAACAATGAATCATTCATGTTAGAGGCGAGGCCTTCATGACCACGACAACGACCGGGCGCCGGACCAAGGCGCCCTCCGTCACGGCTGACAGCGAGGCAACGGGAGCGCCGATGGCGACATACCAATCCGGCTTCGGCAACGAGTTTGCCACCGAGGCGCTGCCCGGCGCGTTGCCGGTCGGGCGGAACTCTCCGCAGCGCGCGCCTTACGGTCTGTACGCGGAGCAATTGTCGGGTTCGGCGTTCACGGCGCCGCGCGGTGCCAATCGGCGCTCGTGGACCTATCGGATCCGTCCGGCGGCCGTGCATCTCCCCTTCAGCCGGATGAGCAACGGCCGTATCGAAAGCCGATTCGGCGACGCACCCACGCCGCCCAACCAGTTGCGTTGGGACCCGCTGCCGATCCCGACCTCGCCGACCGATTTTCTGGACGGCCTTGTCACGATGGCCGGCAATGGCGACCCGGCCGCCATGACCGGATGCGGCATCCATGTCTACTCCGTCAACCGGTCGATGCACGATCGCTACTTCTACGATGCCGACGGTGAACTGCTGGTCCTCCCGCAGCAGGGCCGGTTGCGCTTCGTCACGGAATTCGGGCGCATCGATGCCGAGCCGCAGGAAATCGTGGTAATCCCGCGCGGCGTGCGCTTTCGCGTCGAGCTTCCGGACAGCGCCGCGCGAGGTTACGTGTGCGAGAACTACGGCGCCCAGTTCCGCCTTCCGGACCTGGGCGTGATCGGTTCCAACGGCCTCGCCAATCCGCGCGATTTCCTGACTCCTCACGCTGCGTTCGAGGATCGCGAAGGCAAGTTCGAGCTGGTCGCGAAATTCATGGGCAATCTGTGGTCCGCGGCAATCGGCCACTCGCCGCTCGATGTCGTGGCGTGGCATGGCAACTACGCGCCGTACAAATACGACTTGCGCCGCTTCAACGCGATCGGCTCGATAAGTTACGACCACCCCGACCCGTCGATCTTCCTGGTCCTCCAATCCATGAGCGACACGCCCGGCGTGGACACGATCGACTTCGCCATTTTCCCGCCGCGCATCCTGGCGATGGAAGACACATTTCGCCCGCCATGGTTTCACCGCAACATTGCCAGCGAATTCATGGGGCTGATCCACGGCGTCTACGATGCGAAAGCAGAAGGCTTCCTGCCCGGAGGCGCCAGCCTGCACAATTGCATGACCGGGCACGGGCCGGATGCAGAGACTTTCGAAAAGGCCAGCACCGCCGACCTGTCGCAGCCGACGCGCATCATCGACACCATGGCGTTCATGTTCGAGACGCGGGCCGTGATCCAGCCCACGCGAGCAGCACTCGAATCGGCGCAACTGCAGAGTGAATACTTCCGCTGCTGGCAGGGACTCAGGAAGAACTTCGACCCGTCCAGGCCGTAATTCCGAACGCCCTCGCCCGATCACCTCCGTCCCACTTCAGCACATCAGGAACCGCCATGACCTACGAAAACATTCTCGTCGAAACCCGCGATCGTGTCGGAATCATCCGTCTCAACCGGCCGCAGCGGATGAACGCGCTCAACGATGCGCTGGCCAGGGAGCTCTCCACGGCGCTGCATGCGTTCGACGCCGATAACGGTATCGGCTGCATCGTAATAACCGGCAACGAAAAGGCATTTGCGGCGGGGGCGGATATCGGCGCGATGGCGGAATGGGATTATGCCAAGGTCCATCGCGATGACTACATCACGCGCGACTGGGAGGACGTCATCCGCATCCGCAAGCCGGTGATCGCAGCCGTCTCGGGTTACGCGCTCGGAGGCGGGTGTGAACTGGCCATGTCCTGCGACACGATCATTGCCGCCGACACGGCGAAATTCGGGCAACCCGAAATCACCATCGGAACGATACCCGGGATGGGCGGCACGCAGCGGCTGCCGCGCGCCATCGGCAAGGCGAAGGCGATGGACTGGTGCCTGACCGGCCGCATGGTGGACGTCGTGGAAGCGGAACGCGCCGGGCTCGTCGCACGCATCGTCCCTGCCGCGCAGCTCGAAGCCGAGGCACTGGCTTTCGCGGCCAAGATCGCGTCGTTTTCGTTGCCCGTGGTGCTGAAGGTCAAGGAGGCGATCAACCGCGCCTATGAATCGTCTCTCGCCGAGGGTCTCAAGTTCGAGCGCCGCGAATTCCATTCCACTTTCGCGCTTGCGGATCAGAAGGAGGGCATGCGCGCGTTCGTCGAAAAGCGCAAACCGTCGTTCAAGCACAAGTAGGACCCATTGCGACGGGCCGGCGCGCCGTTGACCGCGCGTCTTGGTAGACTACGTGGCATGAATCGACAGGCGCAGGACATCATCGTCGACCGGCCGGCGGCAGGGGTCGTGCAGCTCACGTTGCATCGTCCGGAATTCCGTAACGCGCTGCGGACGCAGACGCTCGCCGAAATCGCGTCCGAACTCGATGCCGCACTGGCCGATCCTGCGACAGGTGCGGTCGTGCTGACCGGCGGCCTCGACTGTTTTGCCGCCGGCGCCGACGTGCGCGAAATGGCGCCGCTGGGACCCGTCGACATCCTTACGCACGAACGACAACGGTACTGGCGCGGAATTGCCACATTTGCCAAGCCCCTCGTCGGCGCCGTGTGTGGCTATGCGCTGGGCGGGGGGTGCGAACTGGCACTTTGCTGCGACATCCTCGTCGCGGGCACGAACGCGAAGTTCGGGCAGCCGGAAGTGAACCTCGGCATGATCCCGGGCGCGGGCGGCACACAGCGGCTTGCGCGCACGGTCGGCAAGGCGCTGACGATGCAAATGGTGCTGACCGGGCAGCCGATCAGTGCGCAGGCGGCACTTGCTGCCGGTCTCGTCGTGGAAGTCGATGAGCCGGAGAGCGCGCTCGCCCGGGCAATTGAAATCGCATCGATCATCGCGGGCAAGCCAGCACTCGCCATCCGCCTCGCGAAGGAAGCGGTGTTGCGAGCCTACGAGACGCCGCTGGCCGAAGGCCTTGCCGCCGAAAAGCAGGCGTTCGCGCTGCTCGCCGCCAGTCACGACAGGAACGAGGGCATTGCCGCCTTTCTCGAAAAACGCACGCCAAATTTTTCCGGCCGCTGAAAGTTGCGGCTTTCCATCGCGGAGGAACCGACCATGCGCAAACTTGCCTCGCTGTTTTCATTGCTACTAGTGACGCTTCTGCTGGCGGCGTGCCAGTCCACGTCCATCCAGTCGGCGTGGTTCGATCCGAACTTCACCGGCGGCCCGATGAAGAAGATCGACGTCGTGGCCGTGGGCACCAATCTCGCCAATCGGCGCGTGTTCGAGGACATCTTCGCGCAAAGGCTGCGCGATGCCGGTGTGGATGGAGTCGCCGGCTGGACCGTCATTCCGGACGAAGCGCGGGCGGCCGAGGCGCCGTTCACCGCGGCCGTCACGAAGACGGGCGCGCAGGGCCTGCTGGTGGTTCGCCTGCTGGGCGTCGACACGCGAACCCAGGTGACCACGACGATGGTGCCGACCGGTGGACCGATGTGGGGCGGGACGCGTTGGGGTGGCGGCTGGGGCGGCGGAGCGTTCGGACCCTCGATGGTTCCGGTGGCGGAAATCCAGCAATACGATCTCGCAATGGTCGAGACAACGCTCTACGACGTCGCGACCGGACGGGTCGTGTGGGCGGCCACCACGCAGACTTTCAATCCGTCGTCGATGCAGCGGGAAGCGCCGGGATTTGCCAACGTCATCATCACGCAGCTTTCGGCGCGCGGATTGATCGCCGGCGCAAAGTAGTAGTCTTGCGTCGCCGGCTGAAAACGCATCGCGGCCGACAATCGTCAGCTCGAAATCGCCTCGGTCCGCCGAGCGCTGTTTGCGCACTGACATGACCACAGATCCCGCGCTCCTCTCGTCCTTGCAGCCGCAGCGCATCTGGGATCGCTGCGAGTCGCTCGGACGCCTGTCCGAACTCGAGGGCGGACTGACGCGCGTGTTCCTGTCCGCCGAGCAGGCCAATGCGAACGAACTCGTGTTGGCATGGATGCGCGAAGCCGGAATGACGGCGCGTCTGGACGCCATCGGCAACTGCGCCGGACGTTATGAAGGCGAGCGTCCCGGGCTGCCTTGTCTCATGCTGGGATCGCACCTCGATACCGTGCGCGACGCCGGAAAATACGACGGCATGCTTGGCGTGATCACGGCCATCGAATGCGTGAGTGCGCTGCACGCCAACGGATTGCGGCTGCCCTTCGCGATCGAGGTCGTCGGTTTTGGCGACGAGGAAGGTGTGCGCTTTGGCTCGACGCTGCTCGGCAGCCGGGCAGTGTCGGGCACGTTCGATCCCGCATTGCTCGACAGGACCGACACGAACGGCGTCACGATGCTTGATGCGCTGCGCGGGTTCGGACTCGACCCAACGCAGATCGCCGCGGTCGCGCGCCGGCCCGCCGATGTGCTGGCCTACGCAGAATTGCATATCGAACAGGGGCCTGTATTGGAAGCGGAAGGCCTCCCGACCGGCGTCGTCACAGCGATCAATGGCGGCAATCGCTTCAATATCGAGCTGACCGGAATGGCCGGGCACGCCGGGACAGTGCCGATGGGGTTGCGCCGCGATGCACTGGCGGCGGCGGCGGAGTGCGTTCTCGCGATCGAGCGCATCGCCGCGGAAACTCCCGATGTCGTCGGAACCGTCGGCCGCATCGAGGCGCTTCCGGGCGCGATGAACGTCATTCCAGGCAAGGTCAGGTTTTCGCTCGACGTGCGCGCGCCCACCGACGACCGGCGGCACGCTGCGGTGAACAAGATCCTCGCCGCGTGCACGGCGATCGCGCAGCGCCGCAACATCGTCATGTCGACGACGCCGTTGTGGGAAGCGAGGACGGCGCCCTGCGATCCTGATCTGCAGCGTCAGTTCGCCGCGGCGATCGCGGAGGAGGGCGGGCAGGTGCTCCACCTGCCGTCGGGTGCGGGGCACGACGGCATGGCCGTCGTCGAGATCGCGCCCATCGGCATGCTCTTCGTCCGTTGCAAGGGCGGAATCAGCCACAATCCGGCGGAAGCGGTAACGCAGGCCGACATCGCCGCCGGCGCACGCGTTCTTGCGCGATTCATCGCGTCGTTCACGCCGCCGCGCGGATCGATGAGGTTGCCTTGAACGACGCTGCCCGCACGATTCACTCGTTCCTCGCCTCACGTCGCGGCGAGGAAGAGCGATTCCTCGCTGAGCTGGTCAAGGTGCCTTCCGACAATCCGCCCGGTGATTGCGCGCCGCATGCAAGGCGCGCAGCGGAGTTGCTGGAAGCGCTGGGATTCGTCGTCGAACGCCACGTGGTTCCGGACGATGCGGTCAAGGCCAACGGCATGGTCAGTTGCACGAATCTTGTCGTGCGGGTTCCCTTCGGCACAGGGAAGGGCCCGGTGATCGCGCTGAACGCACACGGCGATGCGGTGGCACCCGGCACCGGCTGGACGACGGACCCGTACGGCGCCGAAATTCGCGACGGATTCATGTATGGCCGGGGCGCAGCGGTCTCGAAGTCGGACTTTGCGACGTACGCGTTCGCGCTGTTGGCATTGCGCGACGCTGCGACCCATGGTGCCGTGCTCGCCGGTGTCGTCGAATTGCACTTCACCTACGACGAGGAAGTGGGTGGCGCGATCGGCCCGCAATGGCTGCTGCAGCAGAAGATCTGCGCACCCGACTACGCGATCTCGGCCGGCTTTTCCTACGGCATCACCACGGCGCACAACGGCTGCCTGCACCTGCAGGTCGACATCGCCGGCAAATCCGGTCACGCTGCCGAACCGGAAAAGGGCATCGATGCGCTCGAAGCCGCGACGGGAATATTGTCCGACCTGTATGCGTTGCGCAAATCGTATTCGACCCGGAAGTCGAATGTGCCCGGCATTGGCTCGCCGACGCTCGTGGTCGGATTGATCAAAGGCGGCATCAACACCAACGTCGTGCCCGACCATGTGTCGTTCCGCATCGATCGCCGCATCATCCCGGAGGAAGAGCCGACCGATGTGGAAGCAACGCTGATGCGCCAGATTCACGACTTCGCAGCGAAGTGGCCCGCCGTTCAGGTGCGCGTCAAGCGCATCCTGCTGGCCGTGCCTTTCGTGCCGATTCCCGGGCAGGAAAGACTCGTCGCCGCGCTGCAGCGTCATGGCCGGGCGGTGCTGGGCGAGGAAATTGTGACGCATGGCGTGCCGATCTACACCGACGCCCGCCTGTACACGACCGCGGGCATCCCCGCCGTTCTGTACGGTGCCGGGCCGCGCACGCTCGTCGAGGCCAACGGCCATCGCGCCGACGAGAAACTGTGTCTCGACGACCTCCACCACGCGACAGAAGTAGTTGCGCTCGCGTTGGCGGACCTGCTTTCGCCGCGACAACGATGAATGGCAGCAGCCCGTCCCGTTGACGCGCGGCAGCAGGTCGAGAGATGACCTCGCCTGCGGCGGAAGCTTCTCGCGACAATTCCCGCGACCCGAACCTGTGGCGCGCCGTCAGTGCGCTCGGGGTGGCGCAGATCATTTCGTGGGGCACGCTGTTCTATACCATCGCGGTGCTGGGAGGCGCGATGCGCCGGGACCTCGGCGTCTCCGACGTCTTCCTGTTCGGCAGCTTCACTGCGGGCCTCTTCCTGTCGGGCGTCGTGTCTCCGCTCGTGGGCCGGGAGATCGATGCACGCGGTGGCCGCCGCGTGCTCGCCGCGGGTTCGGTATTGGGCGCGGTGGCCACCGCAGCCCTGGCCACCGCGCAGGGGCCGTTGACGATGCTCGTCGGATGGCTGCTCGCCGGCGTCGCGATGTCGGCAACTCTGTACGACCCGGCGTTCGCCACGCTGCACCAGTTTTCTGGTACGTCCTATCGCCGCGCAGTGACCGCGTTGACCCTGTTCGGCGGTTTCGCCAGCACGGTGTTCTGGCCGCTTTCGCAATTCCTGTTGGACGCAATTGGCTGGCGCTGGACGTTTGCCGTCTATACCGGCCTGCACGTGCTCGTCTGTCTGCCACTGCACCTGTTGCTCGTTCCGCGGATGCATGCGGCGCACCCGATGGCAGTGGTGCCGCACAGCAACGCGGCGGTACGGGAAGGCGACGGTGCGGTATTTGCGTGGCTCGCCACGGCGCTGTCACTCGCCGCCTTCATGGGTACGGCGATAGCGGCGCACGTCATTGACTTGCTCACGGCGACGGGACTGTCGGCGCGCGATGCCGTCCTGGTGGGCTCCCTGATCGGCCCGATGCAGGTTGCCGGCCGCGTGATGGAATTTGCCTTCGGTCGACACTTGCGAGCGCTGGCCGTCGGAACGCTGGCGTTCGCATTGATGGCCGCGGCGCTGGCGATCTTCACCCAAGTGCATGGTGTGTGGATCGTCGCGCTGGCCTTCGCCATGGTGTATGGCTGGAGCAACGGCGTCATGACCATCGTGCGCGGGACCGTTCCTGCCGAACTGTTCGGACCGCGGGGCTATGGCGCATTGCTGGGGCGCCTTGCGCGGCCGCAGTTCATCCTCAAGTCCAGCGCGCCCCTTGCGCTCACGCTGCTGTACACGGTCGACCCGGCGCGCACGCTGACGCCCTATGTGCTGCTGCTCGTCGCCGTGGCGGCACTGGTCGCGTATCGGCTGGCGCTTGTCGCCGCGGGTAAACGCAGGAACGCCAGCCAGGCTCGATGAATCCAGGCGGCAGCTTCTCTCACCTGTTGCGATGGATCATGCGGAGTCGGCACGGCATGACTCCGTTTCCACGGTGCCAGCAATCATCAAGATGTTCAGTGATTGTCGATGAACTTGATGGCTGCATTGCGACATTCTGCGGGGAATTCGTTCCACATCTCATGCGTTGCATCGGCCAGAATGAATCTCCGGACATGCGGCAACAGACGTTCGAGTCGACCATCGATCATGTTGGCGAGCCTGAGACTGCGTCCTCCTCCAAGGAGCAGCGTGGGAGCCTTGATCCGCTTGATGGCGGAAGGCTCCATGTTCGGAAAGGCATCCTTCGACATCGTGAGGACTCTCCATTCGGCCGCGTTCTGAAGAAGACCATTGCGAACCTCCGGAGGAAGCGTGGCGAAAGTCATTTTCTGATCGGTGCCGGAGTAGCCGATTTCACCGAAGCCGTCGACAGCTGCTTGTACGCCTTCCTCGTCTCCCTTTTGAAATCCGCGGGACGTGGGCTCCCATACCTTGCTCATGAACTCGGCAAATAGTGCCGTGCCTCCCTCGATCTCGGGCAACCACCTCAGCACCGGCGGCTCGGACAGGACCAGAGACCGTACGAGCTCTGGATGTCGCGAGGCGAGGATCAAGGCGGTATAGGCACCATAGGAATTGCCGACGATGTGTGCCGGCGCCAGCTGGAGCCTTTTGATTAGCGCAGCTACGTCTTCCGCATCGACTATTGCCGAGTAGCTATTTCCAACGGGTGCTCCGGAGTTGGGATAGTTATACCGGCGACTGTAGGCAATGACCCGATAGCGCTGCGAAAATGGCCCGACTTGCTCGTCCCAGGCCCTGTAGTCTTCCAAGCCTCCATGAATGAAGACCACCGGGATGCCGCTCCCCTGTTCCACGTAATGCAACTCCACGCTGTCGACTCGGATCTTCCTGGGAGAAGCCCGGCTTGTCGCGTCCTGGGCGTGAAGCGCAAGCGGCAGGACGGCACAAAGCCAAAGGTAGAGCATCACTGTTTTCATGTCGGCTACTCCCTGGTTCTAACCGGAACTTCGCTCGTACCAGCGCTGCGACCGGTTGACGATGGCGACGACCGACAGCATGACGGGGACTTCAACCAATACGCCGACGACGGTCGCCAGCGCCGCGCCGGACTCTAGCCCGAACAGGCTGATTGCTGCGGCGACCGCCAATTCAAAAAAATTCGATGCGCCGATAAGCGCTGAGGGCGCCGCGGCGCAGTGGGCAACACCGAGCCGGCGGTTGAGAAGGTAGGCAGCGCCCGCGTTGAAGTAGACCTGGATGACGATGGGAACGGCGAGCATTCCGATGATCAGCGGCTGCGCGAGTATCTGTCCGCCCTGAAAGGCAAATAGCAGCACGAGTGTGGCGAGCAACGCGGTCACCGATAGCGGCGCGAGCCGCGCGAGCGTGCGGTCGAGCGCACCGGGTCCCATGCGCAGCAAGGAGAGGCGCCAGGTCTGGGCGAGAACGAGCGGCACGACGATATAGAGGACGACCGAGACGAGCAACGTGTCCCAGGGCACCGTGATCGCCGCCACACCAAGCAGCAGCGCCACCAGCGGCCCGAACGCCACGACCATGATCGCGTCGTTCAAGGCCACCTGCGACAGCGTGAAGTAGGGGTCGCCGCGGCAGAGCTGGCTCCAGACGAACACCATGGCCGTGCATGGCGCCGCGGCAAGCAGGATGAGGCCGGCGACATAGCTGTCCTGCTGGTCCGCCGGCAGCCATGGCGCAAATACGTGGCGCACGAACAGCCAGGCGAGCAGCGCCATCGAGAATGGTTTGACTGCCCAGTTGATGAACAGCGTGACGCCGATGCCGCGTGCGTGGGCCGCGACCCGATGCAGCGCGCCGAAGTCGATCCTGACCAGCATCGGCACGATCATCAGCCAAATCAGAATGCCAACCGGCACGTTCACCCGCGCGATCTCGAGTCCGGCCAGCGCGTGGAACGGCGCCGGCGCGAGCTGGCCGAGCGCGATGCCCGCGATGATGCACAGAGCGACCCACATGGTGAGCCAGCGCTCGAACACGCCGAGTGCCGTTGCCGGCGGCACAGGCGCAATCGCAATTTCGGTCATACCACGCGGTTTCCAATGGCGTCGATCTTGTTCTGCAGCGAGAGTCTGTCGAGCGTGGCAAGCGGCAGGTTCGTGAACATCATGATGCGATTCCGAAGCATGCGGCTCGCATCGGAAAACGCCTTGCGCATTTCATCCGGAGTTCCCTGCACCGCGGCCGGATCGGGCACGCCCCAATGCGCCGTCATCGGCTGCCCCGGCCAGACGGGACACACTTCGCCCGCCGCGTTGTCGCAAACGGTGATCACGAAGTCGAGTGGCGGCGCGCCGGATTCCGCGAATCGTTCCCAGGATTTGCTGGCAAGGCCCTCGATCGGCATGCGGCTCGCACGCAACAAATCCAGCGCCAGCGGATTCACCTTGCCGGTCGGCTGCGATCCGGCACTGAACGCGTTGAAGCGACCTGCGCCGAAACTGTTCAGGATGGACTCCGCCATGATGCTGCGCGCGGAGTTTCCGGTGCAAAGGAACAGGACGTTATGGACGCGGACCGGCATGGACCGAGGCTCGTGGTTTCAGCAGCAGCGACCAGCGGGCATGGTGCTGTCGCGCACTTCCGCTACAGCAATCGTTTTCGGTGAACAGCAAGCCGCTGCAGCGGTTTCGTTTTCAGTCTCCGCACCGAACAGCGGAATCGAATCGAGCGTATGGAAGGCTTCCCACGCGATGCCTTGCGGATCGGTTACCCAGTGCTTGTCGGATTTCGCGTAGCAGCACAGGGCACCGGGTTCGGCCACTGTTGCGGTCGCGTCGGCCGTGTCGAATTGCTCGCGAATGCCGGCAAGTTCTTCCGCCGACTCGGCCTGCAGTCCGAGATGGTTCAAGCCGGCCGCCCGCCCGCGTTGCGAGATCGCGAAATTGACACGCGGATCGTCCAGCATCCACTTGGCGTAGTCGTCCTTCCGGACGGTAGGCGCCATACCGAACAAGCCGGAATAGAAACGGATGCTGGCCGGCAGATTGGGGACGCCCAGGTGAACGTGAAAGCGCTTCATCGATTGCTCCTGTTGCCCATTGGGGAAGACTTGCCTGTGGCCGGCGCGCATGCCGGTCCGCAGTCGGCGCCGCCAGTGCCGCGGCAGCATTGTTCGGTCAGGTATGCAACCAGGGCGTTCATTGCGGCGAGATCGGCCTGGTACCAGATGAAGCGGCCGTCGCGACGATCGGCGATCAGGCCGGCGCTGGCAAGCTCCTTGAGATGGAACGAAAGGGTGGCAGGAGCGAGTTTCAGGCGAAGCGCCATGGCGCCGGGGGTGAGGCCGGTGGGCGCGAATTCGACCAGCAACCGGAATATGGACAGCCGCGTTTCCTGGGCCAATGCGGCGAGTGCTGCAACGGCGCGGGCAACGCCGGCCGGGTTCGCTGGCCGGGTGCCGGATAAGGGCGATGTGTTGGCAACTGATGTGGCGGCAACTGATTTCATATTTCCAATAATATGGAAACGAAGTCGAATTGTCAATCGCGGTCGTTACCGACTCTAGCGACGGCGCATGTGCCGCCATCGCCAGAGGCGCCACAGCACGATGGGAATGCCGATCACCGTAAGCAGTCCCCAGACCAGGACCGCGTAGTCCGACGGGCGCCACGGCGACGGTATCAGGTCGGGATCGCGCAATTCGTCCGGGAACGGGCGCGGCGGTACGGGAACGATCTGCACGAGCGCGGGATCGTTGGGAATGAGCGCCTTGTATTCCCATGTCGTCACGGCCGGCGCGTCGCCGAATGCGCGACTCGAAGGAAATTGCGGAAAGCGGACGAAGACCAGCGCGTCCAGGTCTTCCGCAAGGATATGGGCGAGCAATCCATCGCTGCTCTCGACCGCCCCGTTACCCAGCGCGAGCAGACTGCCGAATGCTTCTTCCAGCGCGGCCGCGGGCATGAGCCTCGTCTGGTCGGTGCGCAGGTAGTCGAACGCGAGCTTCGCCTTGCCTACGGAAAGCTCTTTCAGCGCAATGAACGGAAACCCGAGCCAGGCCAGCGCGCGTGACGTCGGGCCGCGCCGCGGAACGCTCCAACCGAGCGCCCGCAGCACGTCGACGCTGATGCTCGCGCAATTCTCGCTTGGGTGGTAGTAGACCAGCTGGTGGCGCCAGAACTGGTTGTATACACGATTGAGCGCGGACTGCACGAGCACAGCCGCGCGTTCGTCCTTCAATACCGCGACGACCATGTATGACGGCCGGTACCAGCCCTGTCCCGAGTTGAGATCGGCCAGGTAGTTGTCCAGCGGAACCGGCGCGGCGAGGATGCCCTTTTCACTTTCGACGTCCAGTGAATAAAAATTGTTGACCATCCAGTCACCGATCTGACCGTCGGCCTGCACGCGGCCGGTGACGAGGGCGAAATGTCCGCCATGCGCCTCGTCGTCGTCGCCCTGCGCGCCGTTGACCATCAACGCCAGAACCGGCCGGCCGGACCAGTCGCGCGGCATGCCGGCTTTCTGCCACAGCGTCGATGCGGCGTAGGGACTCTGCGCGCCGCCGCGCGGCTCTTCGCGCATCAGGTTGCGCAATGCTTCGGCCGCCGGGATTCCGGACGGCAACACACGCGTGACCGGCGCCGCTCCACCCACCCGGAAATCCTCCGGCCAGAACGAACGCGCAACGAACCCATCGTTCGTAGGCGTGCCGCGCACGGTGATCTCCCTTTGCCGGAGAAACGCAACCGACGACGCGTCGTAGTAGGAGCGATTGAGCGGAATCTTTGCGGCGGGATGGAACTCCATCGCGCCGGCATTCGTGACCAGTTGCGTTGCATCGCCGGAGAGCCGTGCGCGGCGCACGATGTCGGGCGCGGCCACCCACAGGACCGGCGGATAGTCGATTGCCGTTCCAGGCGGGCGCGCGGCAGCCCAGTTGCGCACATCGTCGGTCGCATGCACGCCGGTCTCGAAGCCGGATACTGGATGACCGGCAAGCGGAACGGCGATTGTCTGGTCGCGGAAGTACCACAGCGCCTGGCGAATCGCCGGGCAGTCCTTGCATTCGCCGGTGACCAGTCGGAAGTCCTGCGCCGGGTAGAGTCCGAACGCGCCGCTGCCGTTGGCAGGCTGGGGTGCGGGCGCGGCGGCGCCCATGGCGGAGAACATCATGACGATCGTGGAGACGAACCACCTAGCGGCGGCGGGACGTTTCATTTGAACCGGTTGAGCGCGGCCTGGCAAATTTTCCCGTTGAAATCCTGCGTGCAGCTGTCCTTGATCGTGCCGCACACCGTGCCGCCTACGCCTTGTACGATCGACGCCAGCGCGTCGCTCAGGCTCCTGGCCAGAGCGGACGCCGATTCGTTGCCCTTCGGTCCCTTGTCGCCGGGATCCGGCTTGCCCTTGTCGGCCGTGACGCCGAACTGTTTGATGCATGCGTGGTACGCGATCTCGATCCTGCCGGACTGCGAATAATAGTGGTCCCAGATGAAATAACCGATGGCCGCCAGCACTGCCACGACGAGCAGGGCTGTCGTGGATGGTCGCATGGTCAGCGGACTGCAATGCGCGGCGCCCCGGAGGCCATGGTGCCGATGACCACGGCCCGTGCGAAGCCTTCGGCGTGGAAGAGCGCCAGGACCTCGGCAACGCGGTCGGGCGCGCACGCAACGAGCAGGCCTCCGGAAGTCTGCGGATCGGTGAGCATTGCGCGCTCGGCGCTGCCCAGGGCCGGCGCGAGGTCGACATCCTGGACAAGGCTCGCCCAGTTGCGGTCCGACGCGCCGGTCACGATGCCGTCGCGCGCAAGCTGCAAGGTGTTCGCATGCAGCGGCAGGCGCGCGAAGTCGATGGTCGCCGCCGCAGCGCTGCCTCGGCAGATCTCCATCAGATGCCCCAGCAGTCCGAAGCCGGTGACATCGGTCAGCGCGTGGACATCCGGCAATTTGCCCAACGCCATGCCAGGCGTGTTGAGCTGCGTAGTGCTGGCGAGCATCGCTGCGTAGCCGGTGGGGTCGAGCAGTCCTTTTTTCAATGCGGCACTGTAGATGCCCACGCCGAGCGGTTTACTGAGGACGAGCACGTCGCCGGGTCGCGCGCCGGCATTGCGCTTGATGTTTTTCGGATCGACGACGCCGATGGCCACGAGGCCGTAGATGGGCTCCACTGAATCGATCGTGTGGCCTCCCGCGATGGGAATGCCGGCCTTGGCACATATCGACTCGCCACCGGCCAGGATCCTGCGAATCGTGTCGATCGGCAAACGGCCGACCGGCATGCCGACCAGCGCGAGCGCAAAGATTGGCGTGGCGCCCATCGCGTAGACATCCGAGATGGCATTGGTCGCGGCAATTGCGCCGAAATCGAACGGGTCGTCCACGATCGGCATGAAAAAATCCGTTGTCGCGACGATCGCCTGATGTTCATTGAGGCGATAGACCGCCGCATCATCGGCGGTTTCGACACCGACCAGCAGTTCGGCAGGCAACATGCCGGGTGCGGCGCGACCCAGGATTTCCTGCAATACGCCTGGCGCGATCTTGCAGCCGCAACCGCCTCCGTGGGAGAACGAGGTCAGCCGCAGCGGCACTGCGTCATGGTCATTCACGGCAGGTTCCATCGTGTGGCGTCGGGCGATCGCCGGAAGGGGAAGTGAACAAACTTGAGCGCCCCATTCTATCGTTCCGCTGCGGAGGCAGAGCGGTGGGCATTTAACAATCGCCGTCGTTGCAAAAACCCCACTGATAACAAGCCCTTGGCACCGGTACCGCTTTCCTTGCAGCGGCAGCAGGCGTAGCATCGCGGCAGCGACAAGGGTCTGGGCGTGAATCCTGCTTCAAGGGAGTGATTTTGCGCCACACACAATGCGACCCGACGTGCCACTGGAGAGTAAGGCATTGAAGCCGACGGATATTGCTCACCCCGACTATTTCCACAAAGTCGTCGATTGCCAATGGGCCTGCCCGGCCCACACCCCCGTCCCCGAATACATCCGGATGATCGCCGCGGGCCATTATGGCGACGCGTATCTCGTCAACTGGAAGTCCAACGTCTTCCCCGGCATCCTCGGCCGTACCTGCGATCGTCCGTGCGAACCCGCGTGCCGGCGCGTTCGCGTGGAGGAGGGATCGCCGGAAGTGGCGAACTCGAAAACCAAGCCCGAACCCGTCGCCATCTGCCGCCTGAAGCGTGTGGCGGCCGATTTCAAGGAAGACATCCGCAACCGATTGCCTCCGCCGGCTGCGGAGAAGAACGGCAAGCGCGTTGCGCTGGTCGGCGCGGGGCCGGCGTCGCTGACCGTTGCGCGCGATCTGGCACCCCTGGGTTACCAATGCGTCGTGTTCGACGGTGACGCGCAAGCGGGCGGCATGATCCGCTCGCAAATTCCAAAGTTCCGCCTGCCCGATTCCGTGATCGACGAGGAGGTCGGTTACGTGCTGGACATGGGCGTCGAGTTTCGCGCCGGCCAACGCATCGACAGCGTGAAGCAGTTGCTGGCCGAAGGTTGGGATGCCGTGTTCGTGGGCAGTGGCGCCCCGCGCGGGCGCGACCTCGACATACCCGGGCGGCTCGAGGCAGCCGCGAACATCCATATCGGCATCGACTGGCTTTCGTCCGTCTCGTTCGGGCATGTCACGAAAATCGGCAAGCGCGTGGTCGTGCTGGGCGGCGGCAACACGGCGATGGACTGCTGCCGGTCGTCGCGGCGGTTGGGCGGCGAACAGGTGCAGGTCGTCGTGCGCTCAGGCTTCGAGGAAATGAAGGCGTCACCTTGGGAAAAGGAAGATGCGATGCACGAGGGCATCCCGATCCACAACTACCTCGTGCCCAAGGCGTTCACGCATGACGGCGGAAAATTGACGGGCGTGAGGTTCGAGAAGGTTGCGCCGCAAAGGCGCGATGCCAACGGCGGTCGCGTCAAACTCGTTGCCACCGGCGAGCCGGACGTCCATTTCCCTTGCGACGACGTGCTGGTGGCGGTCGGTCAGGAAAATGCGTTTCCCTGGATCGAGCGCGATGCGGGAATCGCATTCGATGCCCATGGAATGCCGGTCGTGGACAAGGTGACGATGGCGTCCACGCGTCCCGGCGTATTCTTCGGCGGCGACGCCGCCTTCGGCCCCAAGAACATCATCTGGGCGGTCGCGCACGGCCACGACGCGGCGATATCGATCGACAATCATTGCCAGGGCGTGCCGATTGCGCAACGGCCGCCGCCCCACGTGAACCTGTTGTCGCAGAAGATGGGCATCCACGAGTGGAGCTACGACAACGCGATCCACAACGACAAGCGCCACCGTGTCCCGCTGAAGGACACGGTCATCGCGCTCAAGGACATCCGGACCGAAGTCGAGCTGGGCTTCGACCGCCGGGTCGGCTACGCCGAAGCGCAGCGCTGCCTCAATTGCGACGTGGAGACCGTGTTCGCCGGCAAGCTCTGCATCGAATGCGATGCGTGCGTCGACATCTGTCCGATGGACTGCATCACGTTCACGACCGATGGCGATGAGCCCGACCTGCGCACGCGACTCAACGCTCCCGCGGTGAACCTCGTGCAGGAACTCTATGTGGCCGGCGGACTCAAGACCGGTCGCGTGATGGTGAAGGACGAGGACATGTGCCTGCATTGCGGGTTGTGCGCCGAGCGCTGCCCGACCGGCGCGTGGGACATGCAGAAATTCCTCCTCGACATGGCGCACGCGGACGATCGTTGCCACGCGCAGCAGGGGGCCGCGGCAATGACGAAGCCGCCGGCCCGGGTGGCAGTGCCGCTGATGGGTTCGCCGGCGGAGTGACACGATGACCCCACCCGCATCCGCGGTATCGCGCGTCAACGATTTCGTCGTCAAGTTCTCCAACGTCAACGGTTCGGGCTCGGCCTCCGCGAACGGCCTCTTCGCCAAGGCGATCCTGCGGATGGGCGTGCCGGTGGCGGCGCGCAACATCTTTCCGTCCAACATTCAGGGCCTGCCGACGTGGTTCGAGGTGCGCGTGGTCGAGGCCGGATGGCGCGGACGCCGCGGCGGCGTCGACATGGCGGTCGCGATGAACCCGCAGACCTGGGACAAGGATCTGGCGGAAGTGGATGCCGGCGGCTATGTATTCTACGACTCAACCAAGGCGTTGCCCCCGTCGAAATTTCGTGCCGATGTGACGCCGATCGGCGTACCGCTCACCGCGATCTGCAATGCCGAATACAGCGATCCTCGGCAGCGCCAGCTGTTCAAGAACATCATCTATCTCGGTTCGCTGTCGGCGCTGCTCGACATCGACCCGGGCGAGGTCGAAAGGCTCTTCGGCGAGCAGTACAAGGGCAAGGAGTCGCTGCTCGAATCGAACCGCAAGGCGCTGCATCTGGGGCGCGAGTTCGCGCTCGCGAATTTCGACTGTCCATTGCCTGTGCACGTGAAGCGCAGCAATCGGGTCGGCGACCGGATCTTCATCGACGGCAACACCGCGGCGGCATTGGGCTGCGTGTATGGCGGCGCGACGGTGGCCGCGTGGTATCCGATCACGCCATCCTCGTCGCTGGCCGAAGCCTTCGGAACCTACTGCCGCAAGTTCCGCACCGACACTGCTTCCGGGAAGAAGCGCTACGCGATCGTGCAGGCCGAGGATGAGCTGGCATCGATCGGCATGGTCATCGGCGCGGCGTGGAATGGCGCGCGCGCGTTCACGGCAACGTCCGGCCCCGGCGTTTCGCTGATGCAGGAATTCCTGGGGCTGGCGTACTTCGCCGAGATTCCTGCGGTGCTGTTCGACGTGCAGCGCGGAAGCCCGTCCACCGGCATGCCGACGCGCACGCAGCAGGCGGATCTCCTGTGCTGCGCCTATGCTTCGCACGGCGACACCAAGCACGTCCTGCTGTTTCCCGAGGATCCGACCGAATCGTTCGAGTTCGCCGCCGTGGCGTTCGACCTCGCGGACCGGTTCCAGACGCCGATATTCGTGATGCTGGACCTGGACATCGGCATGCAGGATTGGCTAACCGAACCCTTCGAGTGGGACGACAGCCGCCGGATGGATCGCGGCAAGGTGATGACCAGGGCCATGCTCGATTCGGGACGCGATTTCGGCCGCTATCTCGACGTGGATGGCGACGGCGTTCCCTACCGCACCTATCCTGGCACGCATCCGTCCAAAGGCGGTTACTTCACGCGTGGCACCACCAAGGACCGCTATGCGCGATACACGGAGGAAGGTCCGGCCTACGTCGACAACATGCAACGCCTGCAGCGCAAGTTCGAGACGGCGAAGGAGGTCGTGCCGGCCCCGGTAATCCAGCAGGGGGCAAAGCCCGCGAAATCCGGAGTCATCTGGTTCGGCTCGACCGGCGCGGCGATGAGCGAATCGCTGGTAGCCCTCGAGGCTGACGGCATTCGCCTCGATCAACTGCGCATCCGCGCCTTTCCCTTTGCCGACGCCGTCGCGGATTTCATTCATGCGCACGAGCACGTTTTCATCGTCGAGCAGAACCGTGACGCACAGATGAAGTCGCTGCTCGTCAACGAATGCGGCATCGATCCGTCGAAGCTCATCTCGATCCTGCATTATGATGGCACACCGGTGACGGCGCGCTTCATCACGCGTGAGATCACGGAAAAGGCGCGCCTGTTCAACGTTGTGCCGATGCGAAAGGTGGCGCCATGACGTATCTCGCCAAGCCGAAGATCCACCACCCATCGCTCCCGAAGAACGCGATGGGATTCACCCGCCGCGATTACGAGGGCGCCATTTCGACGCTGTGCGCCGGTTGCGGCCACGATTCGATTTCCGCGGCAATCATCCAGGCGTTCTTCGAACTCGACGTTGCGCCGCATCAGGTGGCCAAGCTGTCCGGCATCGGCTGCTCGTCGAAGACGCCGACGTATTTTCTGGGCAATTCGCACGGCTTCAATAGCGTGCACGGACGGATGCCGTCGGTGCTGACCGGTGCGGCGCTTGCCAACCGCGATCTGATCTACCTGGGTGTTTCCGGCGACGGCGACTCGGCGTCGATCGGCCTGGGGCAGTTTGCGCATAGTCTTCGCCGCGGCGTGAACATGGTCTACATCGTCGAGAACAACGGCGTCTACGGACTCACCAAGGGACAGTTTTCGGCGACTGCCGACCGCGGCAGCAAGAGCAAGCGCGGCGCGATCAACCGGGACGAATCGATCGATCTCGCGATGCTCGCGTTGACGCTTGGTGCGACCTACGTGGCGCGCGGCTTTTCCGGCGACAAGGAGCAGCTGGTGCCCCTGATCAAGGCGGCTGTCCAGCATCGGGGCGCCGCGCTGATCGACATCGTCAGCCCCTGCGTTGCCTTCAACAATCACGTCGGTTCCACCAAGAGCTACGACTACGTGCGCGAACACAACGACGCGGTGAACCGCCTCGACTTCATTACGTCCCGCGATGAAATCACGACCGAGTACGCGCCTGGCGAGACGCGCGATGTGCTGCTTCACGATGGCGGCACGATCCGCCTGCGCAAGCTCGATGCCGCCTACGATCCCACCGACAAGGTCGGCGTCATGGCGTTCCTCGAAGCGCATCGCGCCGCGGGCGAGGTCGTGACCGGATTGCTGTACCTGCATCCGGACAGTACCGACCTGCACGACGAACTGGAGACCATTTCCGCACCGCTCAATACGTTGGCGGACGCTGATCTGGTTCCGGGAAACGCCGCATTGGCGCTGGTCAACGCCAGCCTTCGCTAGCGGCCATCCTTTCCCTTCGCGGCGGCGAGCGCCGTGGGATTCGGCGTGGGTTCGCCGATCTTGCGCAGAGTGTTGCGATCGGTATGGTGGAACGGCTCGGACTGCCCCGGGATGATCAGTATCGTGTCCTGTTCGTAGGACCAGGTGCCATCGGCATTGATGGTGACCGCGATCGTGCAGCTTTCGGTCCTGAACGCGTGTTCCAGGAACGGGACCGAGACGATGCCGTTGTTCAGCGAACCGCGTTTCGCTTCCAGCCGGAACGATCTGGCATCGGACTTGGCATGGCCGGCGAACATCGCGACCTGTCCGCGTGGGATTGCCAACGTCTGCAGCAGCGCGCCTGTGGCTGGCTCCCAAAGCCAGTAGCCTACCTGATCGTGAAAGGTCTCCGGGTCGTCCGGTTTGAAGATTTGCGTGTGGTAGCGCAGCCCGTAGAACAGTTGCGGACCGTTGACCTGGGCATCGATGGGCTGCAGCTCGTAATGCTCGATGTAATCCTGGTGTTCCGGGCCATCCGCCTTGGGATTGACGTCGATGCCGCGTGTGCCTGTCCAGATGCCGGCCATCGCGGCCAGTGGCCCCAGATTGGCGAGGGTGTCGACGTCGGTTTCCGCTTCGGTGTAGATGTCCTTGGGAAATTGTTCCATGGGCGATGGGATCGTTTCAGTGGGACTGCGCAGTATATGTCGTCTGCCGGTCCGATTCAGCGCTCGATGAGCGTTTCCATGCGGAAGCGCGCAATTCGAGCCACTTGCCGCAGCGCTTCCGCGAATTCCGTCGGGCGATCCTGCTCCACGCGGCGCGCGAAGTCCCGCAGTATGCCGCCCCGGTCCCGACCCTTCACCGCGAGGATGAACGGGAAACCGAATTTCGCGGTGTAGCGAGTGTTGAGATCGGTGATTCGCGCAAGTTCCGCCGGCGAGCATTGGCCAAGGCCGGCGCCATCCTGCTCGCGCGTTGAATCCGCCGTCAACTCGCCGCGGATCGCGGCCTTGCCGGCCAGTTCGGGGTGCTCCCGCAGCAACGTGAGCTGTTCGCTGGCCAGCGCCCGCTCTACCGCCGCGACCATGGCCGCGTGCAGCGCGCCGATGCTGGCAAAGGGCCGATCGCCGAAACTTCGCTCGGCCACCCACGGCGAGTGCTCGAAGACTCCGCGCAATGCGGCGACGAACGCGTCGCGGTCCATGCGGTTCAGATCGGCAAGCCGCACCATGCGTCCCTCGCGCTGAGGCTTGTGATCGACCGGATCCGTCGTTCCATGGCCGCGATGCACGCTAGCTCGCGACCTCGGTGCCGGGATGCACGCGCAACCAATGCCGTGCAATGTCGATCCGGCGCGCCACCCATACGTCCTGATGCCGCCGTATGTAGTCCAGAAACCGTGCAAGCGCCGCGGCACGCGCGGGGCGGCCGCCGAGGCGGCAATGCAGGCCAATCGAAAGCATCTTCGGCGCGTTCAATCCCTTGGGGTCGCCTTCCGCATAGAGCACGTCGAAGGCGTCCTTCAGGCAGACATAGAACTGGTCGCCACTGTTGAATCCCTGCGGTGTGGCGAACCGCATGTCATTGGTGTCGAGTGCATAGGGGACGATGAGCATCGGCGCGGAGCCCGAACGGGTGCCCACCGTTGCATAGTACGGAATGTCGTCGCCGTAACCGTCGGCCGAATAGACGAACCCGCCGTGTTCGACGACCAGCCGCAGCGTGTTCGGGCTGTCGCGGCCGGTATACCAGCCTTCGGGTTGGCGTCCGGTCAGGCGCGTGATGGTCGCGATGGCCAGCGCCATGTGTTCGCGTTCGATGTCCTCGTCGACCTGTTGATAGGAGATCCAGCGCCATCCATGGCTGGCGATTTCGTGGCCATCTTCGAGGAACGCGTGGACGACGGCCGGATTGCGCGCGAGCGCCATGCCGACGCCGAACACGGTCAGCGGCATTTCGCGCTCGCGGAACATGCGCAGCAGCCGCCAGACCCCGGCGCGCGACCCGTACTCGTACAGCGACTCCATTGACAGGTGGCGCGCGGGAAATGCCGGTGCCGCCACGATTTCCGACAGAAAGGCCTCGGAGCCGGCGTCGCCGTGCAGGACGGAGTTTTCGGCGCCTTCCTCGTAGTTGAGGACGAATTGCACCGCGATTCGCGCACTGCCCGGCCAGCGCGCGTGCGGCGGATTGCGGCCGTATCCCGGCATGTCCCGGGGATAGCCGGGATCGAATGGCGCAGCGGCGGTCATGTCAGCCCTGTGGCACGTTACACACCGTGTCTGGAACGGCGAAGGGGATACAGGATTTGTGCGGACGATCGCATACAATAGATTGGGAAACTCTATGCAATCCTGCACACCAATGCAATCACCCCGGAATCGCATTCACCGGGAGGCATTTCGGGAGGCCGCCAAATGGGACGCCTGACCACGCACGTACTGGACACCGCGCGCGGCGTGCCGGGGTCGGGCATCGCGGTAACCCTCTACCGCAACCTTGACGAAAATTACGCGCTCATCCGCGACGCGGTGACCAACGCGGACGGCCGCTGCGACGAGCCGCTGCTGGAAGGAGTGGCGTTCGCGAAGGGTCGCTACCGGCTGGTCTTTGCCATGGGCGCCTATTTCGCGAAGGCTGGCTTGACCTTGCCCGATCCGCCCTTCGTGGACGAGGTGGTGATCGACTTCGGCATCGCCGATGCAACCGCGAGTTATCACATCCCGTTGCTGGCTTCGCCGTGGAGCTGGTCCACTTACCGCGGCAGCTGAGCCCTTTGTAACCGAGACTGGTCACTGAGTCGGCACCCGATGGAAGCTTACGCAAGCGAGTGGCTGCAACTGCTGCTGCGCTGGGTCCATCTGATCACCGGCATCGCCTGGATCGGGGCGTCGTTCTATTTCGTCTTTCTCGACAACAGCCTGCTGCCACCGGCCAACAGGGAGGATGCCGACGCAGGCGTCGGCGGCGAACTCTGGGCCATCCACGGCGGCGGCTTCTACCACGTGCAGAAATTCCGCGTCGCACCGGCCAAGCTCCCCGAACCGCTCCACTGGTTCAAATGGGAAGCTTACTGGACCTGGATGTCCGGATTCGCGCTTTTCATCGTCATGTACTACGCGCACGCGGACATCTACATGATCGATCGCCGCGTGGCCGACCTGGCGCCATGGCAGGCGGTCGCGCTGTCGGTTTCGTTGCTGGTCGCCGGATGGCTGTTCTATGACCAGTTATGCAAGCGGGCCGGGCTCGACCGTGAACGCCTGCTTGCGCTCGCGATGATCTGTTTCTTCATCGCAGTTGCCTGGGGACTTTCGCATCTGTACAGCGGCCGCGCGCTGTTCCTGCAGTTAGGCGCGATGATGGGCACGATCATGGCGGGAAACGTCTACTTCGTGATCATGCCGTCGCAGCGGCTCTTGGTCGAGGCGAAGCAACAGGGCCGCGCACCCGATCCCAAGTATGGACTGCGCGGCAAGCAGCGTTCCGTGCACAACAACTATTTCACGCTGCCGGTGCTGTTCATCATGATCAGCAACCACTACCCGGTTACGTTCGGGCAGCCGCATGCATGGGCCGTGCTGGTCGCCATCCTGCTGCTGGCCGCCTACGTCCGGCATTTCTTCAACTTGCGACACGGGGGCCGAACCGTGTGGGCGATTCCGGTGACCGCGGCACTGGCGACCCTTGCACTGGCGATCGCGATCGCGCCGCACAAGCCGGACGCTGCTCAAAGTTACACGTTCTCCGGCGTCCAGCGGATCGTCGCAATCCGGTGTGCGCCGTGTCACGCAGAAACACCGGCGCAGCCGGGATTCTCAATCGCGCCCAAGGGACTACTGCTCGAAACGGCCTCGCAGATCGCCGCGAACGCACAGAAAATCAATGATCAGGCAGTCGTCACCCGGGCGATGCCCATCGGCAATCTGACGCAGATGACCGACACCGAGCGCGCAATTCTTGCCGCGTGGATCGCGGCGGGAGCCCCGGAAAAGTAAACTGATGCTGCGCGGGGCGGCTCAGAACAGCGAGTCCTGCTCCGGTGATGCCGGGGGCGGTTCGGACTCGGCGGTGGTCGCGTGCAGCCCCCCTTCCTCCACGCGCATGATGAGTTTCGCGTCGTCGTTGCGGACACTGTTCACCCGTGGCGATACCGGGTAGTACGTCATCGCTTCGGCGGGGTAGGGCGTGAACAGTTCGGCGGTGTCCTCGTTTGCCACGTCGAGCCAGCGATCGAACGCGACCGGTGCGACGATCACCGGCATGCGGTCATGCAGAGGTGCCAGCAGCGCGTTGGATTGCGTGGTGATGATCGTGCACGTGTCGAGCACTTCGCCGGCCGGGGAAAGCCAGCGTTCGAACAGTCCGGCGAACGCGAACGGCGTGCCATCCTTCATGCCGATGTGGATCGGCTGCTTGGCGCCGGATGGGGTTTGCTTCCATTCGTAGAACCCGTCGGCCGGCAGCAGGCAGCGGTGCCGTTTGAGCGCCGTGCGGAACGACGGCTTTTCGGCCAGCGTCTCCGAGCGTGCATTGATCATCCTGTTGCCGATGGCCGGATCCTTGGCCCAGCGCGGCACCAGGCCCCATCGGACCTCGACAAGTTCACGTGTCCCCGACGGAGTGCGCCTGATGATCGGCACGTCCTGCATCGGGGCAATGTTGTAGCGCGCGCGCATCTGCGGCGGGAACGGCACACCGAAGGCGAGGGCCAGCGCCGCGGGTTGCGTGTGCAGTTCGTACCGGCCGCACATGCGCGCGCCGCCGGCTACTCGACGTCGATGCTGCCGGGCGCTGCCAGCAATCTGTGTGCGGTCCGGGCGACCTGCATCGTGTCCCAATAGGCATAGGCGCCCACCGCCGCGGCGCCGGCCAAGGGCACCCAGCGGCTTGCCGCCGTACCGACAACGCGCCGGGTCAACGTTATGCCGACCTTGTGCAGTATGCCCTTCAGCGCACCGGCCGACAGTTGCTGCACGATCACACGCTGACCCGTGCGTACCGCGACATCGCGCAGCACATGGCTGGCGGCGTGGCGGAACAGGCAGTACAGCATGTGGACGCGGGTCAGTTCTGCGCTGCGACCGTAGAGGCCGAATATGTCGGCAACCATTTGCCGCTGTGTCTTCCAGATCAGATAGAGATCCGGCAGTACGGTCAGCATCCCCAGCGGACCCGGAGGCAGCGCCAGTGAGCCGGACAGCGCGGCCGCCTGCTTGGCGGCACGCTTCGCAATGGCCGCGGCTTCGCGTCCGGGTTCCGGGACCTGATGCGTTCGCGGCTCGGGTACGTCCGCGATCACCCGCTCGATCGTGCCGCCGACGTCGCGGGGGGATGCATCGACCGTTACGGGAAGGTTGGCGGCGTGGATTCTGTTCATGAACTCGGCACGTCCTGTCGAAATACCGGATTGTGCCGCAACGCATCGCAGCATCCTCACTATAGGCTCGCGTGCGGGGGTCTCGCAATCAGGACAGGGCGGCCGGCCCGGCAACGCTACAATCCAAATCCACATCCCGTCTCCCCGTTACCGCCATGGAAATTGCCCTCCATTTGGGTCTGCTCACCATGTGTCCTTTCGCTGAATCCGGCCGCTAGCAAAATGCGCGTCTTCGGCTTTGCTGGCTGGTCCGGTAGCGGCAAGACAACGCTTATCGAGCAGGTCGTCCCGCGCCTTGTCGCTCGCGGCCGCACTGTTTCGCTGATCAAGCACGCGCATCACGCGTTCGACGTGGACCAGCCGGGCAAGGACTCGCATCGCCATCGCAAGGCAGGTTGCAGCGAAGTGCTGGTCACTTCCGGCGTGCGCTGGGCGTTGCTGCATGAGCTGTGGGGCGAGGCGGAAATGACCTTGCCACAGGCGCTGGCCCGGTTATCTCCGTGCGACCTGGCGCTGATCGAGGGCTATAAGGCGTTCCCGATCCCCAAGCTCGAAATCTGGCGCGAATCGGTAGGAAAGCCGTTGCTCCATCCTCAGGATCCCCATATTGCGGCTATCGCCACCGACAACCCCCAATCCTTCGCGGGCGGCCGCATTCCCGCGTTCGCGCTGGACGCCCTGGATGAAATCGCAACATTCATCGACACCCACGCCAGCCACGTTTCGACGTCGAATTGACTTGGCTGGGGGCGAAGGAGTAGGTTGAACTTACGGCGTTTCAGGTTGACGAAATATGTGGTAGCTTGGCATTGCATTCGCTAGCAGCGTCGCCATGTTGAAACAAGTATGTAATGAAGAAAAATCAACTACTTGCAGCGCTTATCGTAACCATTACCGGAGCCGTGGCGGCATTTCCGGCGGTGGCCGATGAATCTGTGCCGGCAAGTAATTTGACGGGCTTCTATGGCGGACTCTCGATGCGCGACCGCGGCAGCGAGTCCGAGGGTCTGCAGTTCGGCCACATCACTTCCGCGTGGAACAAGTTCACCTCGCCTGCGATCGACGACAACGGGGCACGCACGCTGGCCTTTGGCGGCTATCGCTGGCGCAACGACATCGCGGTGGAAGCCGCAGTCGCTTCCGCCGAACGCTTTGCGCTCAGCCCGGATGGAACGGGGGGGCGTCGCGGCATGGGGCTCGCGTTCGCCAACACCAATGACGGCGCCGCCAGGAGCTGGAATGCGGACGTCTATACCAGTTGGGGATTCGCGAAGAGGTTCTCGCTGTATGGCCGGCTTGGTTATATTCAGAACGAACCGGTGGCCAACTATCCTGTCACCTTGGCGGTCAGCGATGTTCGTCGCAATCGCGATGGTGTCAACTATGGCGTGGGATTGCGCTACGACCTGAACCCTGTTCTGGGACTCCGTCTTGAATACGCCCGCTATAGTCGGCTTGCCGGCGAACCGGTGACCGGCGTGCTGCCCGAATCGGATCAGGTCCAGTTCGGTCTGCAGTTTCGCTTCTGATTCAACGCACTCAATCCAGCACTGCGCGTAAAATCGGCTAGCCATTGCCTGCTGGATCGGCAGGTTGGCGGTTTTCTTGTCGCGAGCCCCATGCCCGATTCACGCACGTCCGCCATCACCGTTCAGCTTGTCTACCTCGCGCGGCTGCGCGAAGCCTTCGGGCGCGCCGGGGAATCGCTGACATTGCAGGGCGCGGACTCCTCAGTTGGGACCCTGCTTGCGGTTCTGCGCGAGCGGGGGGGTAGCTTTGGTCTGGAGCTCGGCGCGGGACGGGCCGTGCGCGTCGCCGTAAACCACGCGCTGGTCGCGACGGATGCAAGGTTGCGGGACGGTGACGAGGTCGCACTGTTTCCTCCGGTAACGGGCGGCTGAAGGAATGCAGCAGAAGTTCCCATGACTGTCCGTGTCCAAACTGCCGATTTCGACGCGGGTCGCGAGATTGCCGCGCTGCGCGCAGGCGATTCGCGCGTGGGCGCAGTGGCGACTTTCATCGGTACCGTGCGCGATGTGAACGATGCCGCGCATGTCGTAACACTCACGCTTGAACATTATCCCGGCATGACCGAAAAGGCGCTGGAGACCATTGTTGCCGAGGCGCTGACGCGCTTCGACATTTTCGACGCGCTCGTGATCCATCGTGTGGGCACGCTGGCACCCACCGACCAGATCGTATTGGTGGCGGTGACCAGCGCGCATCGCGGCGAGGCATTCGACGCCTGCCGCTTTCTCATGGATTACCTCAAGACCCGCGCACCGTTCTGGAAAAAGGAAACGACGCCCGAGGGCGCGCGCTGGGTGGATCCACGAGCCAGCGACGACGAGGCCGCTGCGCTCTGGGAACCCCCATCCGATTCCCGTTGATTCCGGATCGTCTCATCGCCAACATGCCCGCTGCGGCACTCATTGCCATCGACTGGGGGACAACTTCTGCACGCGCCTATTGTCTGGATGCGAGCGGCCAGGTCGTCGCGATGCGCGCGTTGCCGCTGGGTGTATTGCAGGTGCAGGACGGATGCTTCCCGGAGGCGCTCGCCACATTGCTCGGCGATTGGCAGAGCGTGGTCGCGCCACGCCTGGCGTGCGGCATGATCGGCAGCCGGCAGGGTTGGCGTGAGGCGCCCTATGTCGAGTGTCCCGCGCCGCTCGCAGCCCTCGCTGCGGGAATCGTCATTGTGCCCGGCGACGCGCTCGCAATCGTTCCGGGCGTGCGCACGCGCGACGCGAATGGCATTCCCGACGTCCTGCGCGGGGAGGAAACGCAGCTTGCCGGCGCCGTCGGCGAACAGGAGGACCGAGTGCTGGCAGTGCTGCCGGGCACCCATTGCAAATGGGCGCTGGTCGAGCGCGGCAGGATCGTCGATTTCGCGACGTACATGACCGGCGAAATGTACAACATCCTGCTGCAGCACAGCATCCTGGGACGCCTCGCCCAGCCCGCCGGCCCGAAACCCGGAAGCGCTTTCACACGCGGAGTGACTCGTGGCCTGGGCGCCGGTGGCCTGAGTCATGACCTGTTCGGCGCGCGCACGCTGGCGCTGATGGGCGAATTGGCGCCACACGATGTTGCGGACTGGCTGTCAGGCCTGCTGATTGGTCGCGAAGTTCGCAACGCACGGGTGTGGGCACGGCGGCAAGGCTGCGATGGCGCTCGCGTACGGCTAGTCGGCGCCGATGCGTTGCTGGCGCGCTACGCCGCTGCGCTGACCCAGGCGGACATCGCCGTGGAATTGGCGCCTGTGGATGCCGCCGCGCGCGGCCTGTGGCAGATCGCCCAGCACGCTTCGCTTGCTCCCTCGAAACTTCATTGAAACGGACGTTGCATGAACCCGTTGCTGCGCTATCTCGACCCGCTGCCGCTGATTGCGGTTCTCCGAGGCATCACGCCCGAGGAGGTTCCCGCCATTTCGGGAGCGCTGACTTCTGTAGGCTTCCGGGTTCTCGAAGTGCCGCTCAATTCGCCGCGCCCCTTCGAGTCGATCCGGCTGCTGGCGAGCGTGTGCGGCGAGCAGTGCCTGGTCGGCGCGGGCACCGTGACCGCAGTGGCGGATGTAGCGCGCGTGCGCGACGCGGGCGGCAAAGTCGTGGTCATGCCGCACGCGGACACGGCGGTGATCCGCGAAGCCAAAGGCATGGGCATGGTCTGCGTTCCGGGTGTCGCGACGCCAACCGAGGCGTTTGCGGCGCTCGCGGCCGGCGCCGATGGACTGAAGATGTTTCCGGCCGAGGCGCTGCCGCCCGGAGCGCTCAAGGCCTGGCGCGCGGTCCTTCCCCGCGATGCGCTGGTATTCGCGGTCGGCGGCATCCGGCCGGACAACATGGGCGCCTACTGGAGCGCGGGTGCGTCCGGGTTCGGCACCGGGTCGAATCTCTACGCGCCGGGCGCGGCTGCCGAAAATGTGCGTGCGGCAGCGGCAGCCTACGCCGCCGGTTTCCGCGCGTTGCCGGTAAGATAGCGAGCGGCATCGTCTATTTTGGGGGCAATGATGCAATTTCCGATGCGTGCGGCCGTGGCGCTGATCGTACTTGCACTTGCCGTGCCAGTGGCGCCGCCGGCGTGGGCTGCCAGAGGGACGATCCGTTGCGAAAGCAGGAACTACAATCGCAATTTTTGCCGCGTCGACACGGAAAACAGCGTATCGCTGCGAAGGCAATTGTCGAGTGCGCCCTGTCAACGCAATCGCACGTGGGGATTTGCCAACAACGGCATCTGGGTTGATCGTGGTTGCAGCGCCGACTTCGACTTCGGGCGCAGCAACTCCAACAATTCCTCCAGCAACAATGCCGCGATTGCCGCGGGAATACTCGGGGCGCTGGCGCTGGGCGCGGCGATCGGGAACTCGCAAACCCCGAACGTGCAGCCGGTCCCTGCTCCTCCGGTGGCGGTCGTGCCGGGACGGCCCCCCTCCTGGGCAGTCGGTACCTTCCAGGCCTGGGATCCGGATTCCCGCAACACCGTGATACTCGACGTCGTCGGCGACGGACGGGTATTCCTGCGCAACGACAGCGGTCGGCTCATCAACCAGGGCGGATACCGTGACGGCTCGGTGCACTGGAACAACGGCAGCCGTTCCTGGCTCGCGCGCGAGGGTCCGGGCGTGATGCTGGGCGACGTCGATTCGGGCCGGCATTTCAATTTCCGGCGCAGCTGACAAACGTGGCCAACATGCGTGACCGGCTTGACATCGTCGCGCTAGGCGAGCCGCTGATCGAGTTCAACCAGGCGCACGCGGATGATCCCAACGCCTACGTGCAAGGCTTCGGCGGCGATACGTCGAACATGGCCATTGCAGCAGCACGGCTCGGCGCGCGAGTTGGATATGTCACGCGGCTGGGCGGCGACGCCTTTGGTCGCCTGTTTCGCGACCTGTGGGCCGCGGAGAGTGTCGACATGAGCGGCGTCGTAACCGATGCCGACGCGGCCACCGGCGTCTATTTCGTCGCCCATGGCGAGCGCGGCCACGAGTTCTCCTACTTGCGCGCGGGTTCGGCAGCCAGCCGCATGCGGCCCGATACGCTGCCGCTCAACGTCATCCGGTCGACGCGCCTGCTGCATGTGTCCGGCATCAGCCAGGCCATCTCTGCCAGCGCGTGCGATACGGTATTTGCGGCAATTGACGAGGCCAGCGCCGCCGGCGCGCTCGTGACCTACGACCCCAATCTCCGGCTCAAGCTCTGGCCGCTGCCGCGGGCGCGGGCGACGATCGTGGCCACCATGGCACGCTGCAGCTGGTGCGTGCCGAGTCTCGACGACGCTCTGGTGCTGTTTGGCGGCGGCGACGCGGCGAGCGCCATCGCCGCGTGCCATCGTGCCGGTGCGCCGGGCGTGGTTGTGAAGCTCGGCGCCGAGGGCTGCATCGTGTCCGACGGTGGGCGACAGCAGCACGTTCCCGCCCATCGCGTCGCGTCGGTGGATGCCACCGGCGCTGGTGATTGTTTCGACGGCGCGTTCGCGACCCGGCTGCTGGCCGGTGATGATCCGTTCACTGCCGCAGCCTATGCGAATGTCGCGGCGGCGTTGGCCACGACCGGCTATGGAGCGGTCGCCCCGCTGCCGCGCGACGGCGACGTGCAGCCGCTGTTGCGCAAGGCGGCAGCGTGACCGCAATGACCTTTCATCCAGACCTGTTTTCGGGCAAGGTCGCGCTCGTGGTGGGTGGAACGAGCGGAATCGGCGCCGCCATTGCCGACGCGTTTGCCGAGCTGGGAGCGGTCGTTACCGTGACCGGAGCTACGCGGGAAGAATGCGACGCAGCGCGCGCTTCGCCGCGGTTTCGGTACCGGGATGCCGTCCCGCTGGACGTTCGCGATGACGCCGCGGTCGGTGCACTGGTGGCTTCGCTGCCCCGGCTCGACGTACTGGTGAACTGTGCCGGGATCATTCGCCGTGGCGACGAACACGATCCCGCGATCTTCGCCGAAGTTCTCGCGGTCAATCTCACCGGTACCATGCGCTGCTGCACGCTGGCGCGCGAAAAACTGAAGACCGCCCGAGGTGCGATCGTCAATACCGCGTCCGTGCTGTCCTTCTTCGGCGGCGGCCTCGTGCCGGGTTACAGCGCGAGCAAGGGCGGTGTCGCGCAACTGACCAAGTCGCTCGCCATCGCGTATGCAGCGGACGGCATTCGTGTCAATGCGATCGCGCCGGGCTGGGTGGCCACGCCATTGACGCAGGCGCTGCAGAACGATGCCCAGCGCAGCGCGGCGATTCTCGCGCGCACGCCGCTCGCGCGCTGGGCACAGCCGGAGGACATCGCCGGTGCCGCCGTATTTCTCTGTTCACACGCCGCACGCTTCGTCACCGGCGCCATACTGCCGGTGGATGGTGGGTACATGGTCACGTAGGGGGGGCTATGCCGATTGGAACCGCGGTTCGCTATCTGAAGAAGCACGATTGGGAAAAGGCGCACGTGATCGTGCAGGAAGATGCCTCGACGCTCGGGTGCTGGGCGCACGGCATTGTGCACATGCAGGAAGGCGACGTCGCCAACGCGCGTTACTGGTATCGCAAGGCGCACCGCGATTTTCCGAAGGTTTACGACGAGGCGGCCGAAATTGCCGCGCTGGCGCGTGCCGTCAAGGTCGAGGCGCAGTGAACGCGCCGCTGATTCTGCCTGCGTCGGGAATCCAGCCGGAAATCGCCGTTGCCGCAGTGCCCGACGACGAGCGGGTCTGGGTGCTGCAGGCGAAGGACGTGTGGTTCCGTCCGTTGCTGCTGAACACCGTCTCCGGCGGATGGTGCAATCTGCTGCGTGTGCGCAGGAGCGGCGTGCTGTCACGGCACCGGCATCCGATGTTGGTCATCGGTTACGTGATCAAGGGACGCTGGAAATATCTCGAGCACGACTGGACGGCGGAGGAGGGCAGCTTCGTGTACGAGCCGCCGGGAGAGATCCACACGCTGACCGTGCCCGAGGACTGCAAGGAAATGATCACCTTCTTTAGCATCAGCGGGGCAATGATCTATCTCGACGCGGATGGCCGGCAGAACGGCTATGAAGATGTGTGGAGCAAGATCGACATGTGTCGCAATCATTATGCAAAGTGCGGGCTTGGCGCGCCGTACGTCGAGCAGTTCATCCGGTGAGTCGCCCATGATCGGACAATTCGCCGCGGTCGGCATCGGCGCGGCCTGCGGCGCGTGGCTTCGCTGGGGACTCTCCGCGTGGCTCAATGTGCGCCTGCCGAAATTCCCTCTGGGCACGCTGGCTTCAAATCTCATCGGCGGATACCTGGTCGGATTTGCCGTCGCATATTTTCTGGTGCGCCATGACCTTTCCCCGGAATGGCGGTTGTTCGTGGTCACCGGTTTCCTGGGCGGATTGACCACGTTCTCGACATTTTCGGCGGAGGTGACCGAGCTGCTGGCGCGAGGCGACTTCGTTGCGGGAACCGCGCTGGCCGCGGTCCACCTGTTCGGGTCGCTGCTGCTCACCGCGGCAGGCTTTGCCACCTATCGCGTACTCGCGTAATACCATCGCGTAACGCAACCGACTCGAATATTCGCGCAGCGCCGCGTATATTGAGCGTCCCGCGCAAGCATTTGACATTGAGCCAACCATGCCCCAAGCCATTCGCATTCACGCCATCGGTGGTCCCGAAGTCCTCGTGCTGGAGGAAGTTGCCGTCGGCGCTCCTGGCCCTGGCGAAGCGCGCGTTCGCCACACCGCGATCGGTCTCAATTACATCGACACCTATCACCGCAGCGGCCAATACAAGCTCACGCTGCCGTCGGGCATCGGACTCGAGGCCGCAGGTGTCGTCGAAGCCGTCGGGACCGGCGTGGACTATCTCAAGGCGGGGGATCGCGTTGCCTATTGCGGCGGGGGACCGGGCTCCTATTGCACCGAACGGGTGATGCCAGCGGACAAGCTTGTCCCCATTCCCGCGGGAATCCCGGACGAGACGGCGGCGACGCTGATGCTCAAGGGGCTGACCGTGCAGTACCTGTTCCGGCAGACGTTCCCGCTGAAAGGCGGCGAGACGATCCTGTTTCACGCAGCGGCGGGTGGCGTCGGCCTCATTGCCTGCCAGTGGGCGCGTGCGCTGGGCGTGACGATGATCGGAACCGTCGGCTCCGACGACAAGGCTGCGCTGGCGAAGGCCAACGGATGCGCGCACACCATCGTGTACACGCGTGAAGATTTCGTCGCGCGCACGAAGGAACTCACCGGCGGCAAGGGCGTGCCCGTGGTCTACGACTCCATCGGCAAGGACACGTTTCCACAGTCGCTCGATGTCCTGAGCCCGCGGGGAATGTTCGTGAGCTTTGGCGGCGCGTCTGGTCCCATTGCCGCATTTGACATCGGACTGCTTGCCCAAAAAGGTTCACTGTTCGCGACGCGGCCTACGCTTTTCACCTACGCGGCGACACGCCCGGCGCTGCTCGCCATGGCAGAGGACATGTTCAGGCTCGTCGCCGCTGGCAAGATCAAGTCCGACGCGCGCCAGCGATTCGCGCTGAAGGATGCCGCGGCGGCGCATCGGGCGCTCGAGTCGCGGGGAACGACCGGCGCCACGATATTGATTCCCTGATCAGCGCTGTCGTCCGGCCAGATTGAGCAATCCGCGCGCGGCATCGGGCAATTCCGATGCGGTGAGGCCAAGCGGACCGTCGCCCTGCGCGACGAGCGCGTCGGCCGTAGCGCCGTGCAGGCACACGGCATAGCGGAGTGCGGTCTTCGCATCCAGGCCTTGCGCCAGCAGCGCGCCCAGCAATCCCGACAATACGTCGCCGCTGCCGGCTGTGGCGAGTGCCGGTCCTCCGCTGGTATTGATGTCCCACGTGCCGTCGGGGTATGCGAGCACGCTGCCGGCGCCTTTCAGCACCACATTGGCGGCAAGACGATTCGCCAGCTCGTGCGTGGCGTGCATGCGGTCGCCCTGGACGCTTTCGACGTCTACCGCCAGTACGCGCGCGGCTTCGCCCGGATGCGGGGTGGCCAAGGTCGGTCCGCTGCGGGACTTGGTCGCGGCAAGCAGTGCAGGGTCGCGCGCGATCAGGTTGAGCGCGTCGGCATCGAGAGCGACGGGAATCGGCAGCGCAAGCGCGCGTTGCAACAGCGAGCGCGCGGCGTCGCTTGTCCCAAGTCCGGGACCGACGACCAGCGCGTCCGGATGCGCGTCGAGCACGGCTCCCGCGTGGCGCAGCATCAGTTCTGGCATGCGGGTGTCGAGCTTGGGCGGATCGGCCATCAGGAAGCCGAGCCAGACCTTGCCCGCACCAGTGCGCAGCGCCGCGCGTCCGGCTAGGATCAGGGCGCCGCCCATGCCCTCCGTGCCGCCGAGAATTCCCAGCGTTCCGAACGTGCCCTTGTTGACGTTTCGCGTCCGGCGACCGAGCACGAGCGGAAGCGCTGCCGCCAGCACCGGCCAGTCCAGCCGGTGTCCGCGCGCAACCGGAAGCCCGGTGATGTCGAGCGGATGAACCGAAACGTCGCCGCAGTGATCGGGACCGTCCCCCGTGAGTAGCCCGGGTTTGAGGCAAATGAACGTTGCCGTGGCAAAGGCGCGAATCGTGGGTGCGGTCGCGACCCCAGTATCAGCGTTCAAGCCGGTCGGAACGTCCAGCGCGAGGATCGGTGCACCGGACGCATTGGCCCACCGCACAAGCGCCGCGTAGTTGTCGGTGAGCGGCCGCGCAAGTCCGATGCCGAACAGTCCGTCGACGATGAGGACGGGCCGTTCCATGTCCGGACCGGCCACCGTGGTGCCGCCCGCCGCGATGAATGCGGCGTGCGCTGCCCTGGCGTCCTGCGGCAGATTGGCTGCGTCGCCCGGGAACACCACGGCAATGTCGAAGAACCACTCGCGCAGCCAGCGCGCCACGACGAAGGCGTCGCCGCCGTTGTTGCCTGGCCCCGCAAGGACCACGATGCGACCGCCACGGTCTCCCGCCAGCCCGCGCGCGACGTCCGCGGCTGCGCGGCCGGCGAGTTCCATGAGCGGCAAATGACCATGAGCCGCCTCGATCGCGCGCAAATCGGCGACGGGATAGATGGGGGAAAGGTTAGCTTCCATGCGCCGATTATAGGCGGTGCGATCGCCGGTCCCTGACGTGCGCGATCGTCGGTATGGCTGGCTATTCGGGGAGCCCAAAAAACAAGGTCCGGCCGGGCGGTTTGGACAAACCGGTATGGCAATCGTAGAATGCCAAATTACGGCAGCGGCGCATCCCGCGCACCTTCGGCCCATCCTGGCCCGCGGCCTATCCTGGAGTGACTATCGCATGATCCGCAAATCTGGTTTGGCGCTCGCACTGGTACTGACGGCGTTCATCGCAGTTCCGGCTGCAGCACAGGAATCCCCGACGCTCAAGAAGATCAAGGACTCGGGCTCGATCACCATCGGCCATCGTGACTCGTCGATGCCGTTCTCGTACTACGACGACAAGCAGCAGGTCATCGGCTACGCGACGGACATCTGCATGAAGATCGTCGACGCGGTCAAGGCCGAGTTGAAGATGCCCAACCTCAAGGTTGTGCTGAACCCGGTCACGTCGGCGACGCGCATTCCGCTGATGGCCAATGGCACGGTCGACCTGGAATGCGGCTCGACGACCAACAACCTCGAGCGCCAGAAGCAGGTCGCGTTCACCAATACACACTTCGTGACGGCCAATCGCTATGTCGCCAAGAAGTCGAGCAACATCAAGACGCTCGCCGATCTCAAGGGCAAGACCGTCGTCTCGACTGCCGGCACCACGAACCTCAAATGGCTGGTCGAGGAGAACGGCAAGCAGAACCTCGGCATCAACGTGCTCACCGCCAAGGACCATGCGGAAGCGTTCCTGATGGTCGAAACCGACCGCGCCGTCGCCTTCTTCATGGACGATATCCTTCTGTACAGCCTGGTTGCCAGCTCGAAGTCCCCTGCCGACTACGTCATCGGCGCCGAAGCGTACTCGGTCGAGCCCTACGGCATCATGCTGCGCCGCGACGACCCGGGCTTCAAGAAGGTGGTCGATGCGGCCACGGCGTCGCTGTACACGAGCGGCGCGATCATGCCGATCTACAACAAGTGGTTCCTGGCGCCGGTGCCGCCGAAGGGCGTCAATCTGAACGTGCCGATCAGCCCCGCGCTCAAGAACGCGTTCGCCAAACCGACGGACAGCGGCGATCCGGCAATGTACAAGTAGTCCTTTGCACGCCGGCATCAAGGCGCGCGTACCGTAATGACGGGGGCCACTGTGCCCCCGTTTGTTTTATAGTGCGCTAACAAGATCGGAAAATGGCAGTCGGGATCCGGAAGTCTAGGGCGGGTGCGCCGGTCGCAGCGCGGCGCAAAGGGAGGGCGGCGTGAATTACAACTGGAACTGGCGGATCTTTTTCGAGACATCGCCGGACGGCAGGGGCACGTATCTCGACACGCTGGTCAACGGGCTGGGCTTCACGCTCGTCACCGCGCTGTCGGCCTGGGTGATGGCGCTGCTGATCGGCTCGATCCTCGGCGTCTTGCGCACCACGCCCAACAAATGGGCGGTCCGCTTCGGCAACGCGTATGTCGAGCTCTTCCGCAATATCCCGCTGCTGGTGCAGATGTTCCTGTGGTTCTTCGTGCTCCCCGAGTTCCTGCCCAAGACGCTGGGCACGACAATGAAGCAGATGACGCCGCCGTGGGCGTCCCTCGTGCCGGCGGTGCTGTGCCTGGGCTTCTTCACTGCGGCGCGCGTGGCGGAGCAGGTGCGTGCCGGCATTCAGGCGCTGCCGCGCGGGCAGAACATGGCCGGCACGGCGCTCGGGCTCACGATGCCACAGACCTATCGCTTCGTGCTTCTGCCGATGGCGTTTCGCATCATCCTGCCGCCGCTCACGTCCGAATTCATGAACATCATCAAGAATTCGTCGGTCGCGTTGACGATTGGACTGGTGGAACTCACGGCCGCCGCACGCTCGATCCAGGAATTCAGCTTCCAGGTGTTCGAGGCCTTCACCGCCGCGACCATCGTCTATATTTTGATCAACGTCGTCGTCGTGCTCGGGATGCGATTGCTCGAGAAGCGCGTGCAGATCCCCGGCTTTGTCGGGCCTTCCATGAATACCGGAGGTCACTGACATGCTCGGGCAATTCGATTTCAATGTCATCGAGCGCTCATGGGGCTACCTCTTCCGCGAGGGAATGACCTTCACGCTGACGCTGACCGCGCTGGCAATGACCGGCGGAATCATCTTCGGCACGCTGCTTGCGATGATGCGATTGTCGTCGATCAAGCCGCTGGCGTGGGTTGCGGGCGTGTACGTGAACCTGATGCGGTCGATCCCGCTGGTGCTCGTGATCTTCTGGTTCTACTTCCTGGTGCCCTACATCGGCGCGTACCTCATCGGTGCCAGCCAGCCGATCAAGGTCGGCGCGTTCTATTCATCGGTCATCACGTTTACGCTGTTCGAGGCGGCGTATTACTGCGAGATCATGCGGGCGGGCATCCAGTCCGTGTCCCGAGGCCAGGTATCGGCGGGATACGCGCTGGGCCTCGATTACTGGCAGGTGATGGGCAAGGTCATCCTGCCGCAGGCGTTCCGCAACATGATCCCGATCCTGCTGACGCAGACCATCGTGCTCTTCCAGGACACCTCCCTCGTGTACGTCCTCTCGATCACCGACTTCCTGGGCGCCGCGTCGAAGGTCGCGCAGCGCGACGGCCGCCTGGTCGAAATGTACCTGTTTGCCGCACTCGTCTACTTCGTCATCTGTTTCGCGGGCTCGCTCCTCGTCAAGCAGCTGCAGAAGAAGGTCGCCATCGTCCGTTGATCTGAAACGCCTCGGGATCCCCATCATGTCGATGATCGAAATCAAGGATGTATCCAAATGGTACGGCAGCTTCCAGGTGCTGACCGACTGCACGACCAACGTGGAGAAGGGCGAGGTGATCGTCGTGTGCGGACCCTCCGGTTCCGGCAAGTCGACGCTGATCAAGGTCGTCAATGCGCTCGAGCCGTTCCAGAAGGGTGACATCGTCGTCGATGGCACCCATGTCAACGCTCCCAAGACCGATTTGCCCAAGCTGCGCGCGCGCGTCGGGATGGTGTTCCAGAACTTCGAACTGTTCCCGCATCTCACCATCACCGAAAACCTCACGCTGGGTCAGATCAAAGTGCTTGGCCGGTCCAGGGAGGAAGCCGTCACGCGCGGCCTCAAGTACCTCGACCGCGTCGGCCTCATCGAGCAGAAGGACAAGCACCCGGGCCAGCTTTCGGGCGGCCAGCAGCAGCGTGTCGCCATCGCCCGCGCGCTGTCGATGGACCCGATCTGCATGCTGTTCGACGAGCCGACGTCTGCCCTCGATCCGGAAATGGTCAACGAGGTGCTCGACGTCATGGTGGGACTCGCCAAGGAAGGTATGACGATGATGTGCGTGACGCACGAAATGGGCTTCGCGCGCAAGGTCGCAAACCGCGTGATCTTCATGGACAAGGGCTATATCGTCGAAGACGCGACGAAGGAGGATTTCTTCGGCACGCCGCGGTCGGAGCGGGCGCAGCAGTTTCTCGCGAAGATTCTCCACCACTAATGCGTCGGGCCAGAGTTTCGCGAGCCGCGCGTGCGGCTCGCACGATACTTTTGCCCGTGTTGAGTTCCACGAAAGGCTTGGGAGCGGCCCTTCGCCTTTCGTGCGGCAAAGGCGGTAGCGCGCCGATCGCCGTCGCTTCGCGACTGGCTCGGTAGCGCGCGTGAACCGGGAGGCCAATTGAAGAGTGTCGTAAGGGCGGGGTTGGGAATTCTTGCGAGTGCAGTGTTTTCCGTGTCCGCGGCGGACTATCCCGACCATGCCATCACGATGATCGTGCCGTTCCCTCCCGGCGGAGTGGCGGACACGGTCGCGCGGCCGGTTGCGGACGCGATGGGTCGCAATCTGCAGCAGCCTGTCGTGATCGAGAACAAGGCGGGTGCCGGCGGCGGCATCGGCATGGCGCAGGCAGCGAAAGCGAAGGCCGACGGCTACACGGTGCTGCTGTCGCTGTCGTCGTACTCGGTTTTGCCGGAGGCGGACAAGGTCCTCGGCCGCGCCCCGCTTTACCAACTCGACCAGTTGAGACCCATCGCGCGTTTCACCAATGACCCGACCGTTTTCGTCGTGCGTGCGGACGCGCCGTGGAAAACCTGGGCTGAATTCGCCGCGGCTGCGCGTGCCAATCCGGGAAGATATACTTTCGGCTCGTCGGGCAACTACGGCACCATGCACGTGCCGATGGAAATGCTGCTGACTGCCGCGGGCATCAAGATGACGCACGTGCCCTATACCGGCGCGGGTCCGGCGATCATCGGGTTGCTCGGCGGTAGCATCGACGCCGTCGCCACGGGACCCGCCACCGTCGTGCAGCAAATCAGTGCAGGGAAGCTCCGCGCCCTCGCGCAATGGGGCAACGTCCGTCTGGTCGCTCTGCCGGACGTGCCGACGTTCCACGAACTTGGGACCAACGTCGACTATGCGCAGTGGTCGGGATTGTTCGTTCCCGCCGGGACCCCGGAGCCCGTCGTCATGCGGCTGCGCGATGCGGCGCGCGCGGCGGCGAACGATGACCGCGTGAAGCAGGTGATGGTGACGGCCGGCAGTCCTATCCAGTACCTGGACACGCCCGAATTCCAGCGCTACCTCGACGCCGATGCCAGCAAGATGGCCGACGTCGTGAAGCGCATCGGCAAGGTGGAATAGCTCGATTCGCCGGACAAAAGCGCACTCAGGTGGTGGCGTATAATCCGGCTTTACGCGCCCCCCGCAACCGCGATGTCCGAAATCCTCTCGTTGGCCGGCCGGCCGGCGCTGTCGAATTTTCGCCTGGCCAAACTCAAGCAAGGCTTAGACGCCGCCCGTCCCGCACACCGTGTTGCCGGAATCTCCGCGACATTCAGGCACTTCGTCGAAACCTCCCGCGTGCTCGCTGCGCCGGAACACGCGACCCTCGATCGTTTGCTGAGCTATGGGCCGGAGATGCCCGCCATTACCGGCGCGGCCAACGCAACGTTCCTGGTGATTCCCCGTCCCGGCACGCTTTCGCCGTGGTCGTCCAAGGCGACCGACATTGCAAGGAACTGCGGCCTTGCGGCCGTCACGCGCATAGAACGCGGTGTCGTCCACGACATCGCGACAATCGATGGCAAGCCACTAGACGCCCTGGACCGTGCGGCGCTGCTGCCGCTGCTGCATGACCGGATGATCGAGGCGGTGTTCACCGACATTGCGGATGCCAAAGAACTGTTCGCCCATTTTCCGCCGAAGCCGCTGACTACCATTGCGTTGCTGAAGGAGGGTCGCGCCGCGCTGGAACGCGCAAACAAGGACCTGGGCCTGGCACTTGCAGGGGACGAGATCGATTACCTCGACGCAAGGTTCCGGGCGCTGGGCCGCGATCCGACCGATGTCGAGCTGATGATGTTCGCGCAGGCCAATTCCGAACACTGCCGGCACAAGATCTTCAATGCACAGTACATCGTCGACGGCGTGAAACAGGAACGTAGCCTTTTCGGCATGATTCGCGAAACGCACAACGCGCATCCGCAGGGTACCGTGGTCGCCTATGCCGACAATTCGGCGGTCATGGAAGGCGCGACCGCCGCGCGTTTCTATCCGCGCGAGGATGGGCGCTACGGTGCACGCCGCGAGTCGACCCACATCCTGATGAAGGTCGAGACCCACAACCACCCGACGGCCATCGCCCCGTTCCCCGGTGCGGCCACGGGCTCCGGCGGCGAGATCCGCGACGAGGGCGCAACCGGCATCGGCGGCAAGCCGAAGGCCGGCCTCGTCGGATTCACTGTTTCCCATCTGCGCATTCCGGTGCTCGCACAACCATGGGAGGGCGACTATGGCAAGCCGGACCGTATCGCATCTGCATTGTCGATCATGCTCGAGGGCCCGATCGGCGCGGCTGCGTTCAACAACGAATTCGGACGGCCCAACCTCGCCGGCTATTTCCGCACCTTCGAGCAGCGCGTCGCCGGTGAGGTCCGCGGCTACCACAAGCCCATCATGATCGCGGGTGGCCTGGGCAACATTCGCGCGGAACACACGCACAAGCATGCGCTGTCCGCGGGCGCGCTGCTGATCCAGTTGGGCGGGCCCGGCCTGCTGATCGGCATGGGCGGCGGAGCGGCGTCGTCCATGGCCACTGGTGTGAACACGGCCGACCTCGATTTCGATTCGGTGCAGCGCGGCAACGCGGAGATCGAACGCCGCGCGCAGGAAGTCATCGACCGGTGCTGGCAACTGGGCGAGCGCAACCCGATTCTCTCGCTGCACGACGTGGGCGCGGGCGGACTGTCGAATGCATTGCCGGAACTGGTGCATGGCGGCGGCGTGGGCGGAACGTTCGATCTGCGCGCGGTGCCCTCGGAAGAACCCGGGATGTCGCCGCGCGAGATCTGGTGCAACGAAGCCCAGGAGCGCTATGTGCTCGCAATAAGGCCGGAGTCACTGGCAGAATTCGAGGCGCTGTGCGCGCGGGAACGTTGCCCGTTCGCGGTGGTCGGGCATGCCAATGCCGAAGGCCTTCTGATCGTCGCCGACCCGCACTTCGGCAACAAGCCCGTTGACGTGCCACTGGACGTGATTCTCGGCAAGGCGCCGGCGATGACGCGCGATGTGCATCGTGTCGTGCACCGATTGCCGCCGCTCGACCTCTCCGGCGTCACGGTCAAGGATGCGGCGTATCGCGTGCTGCACTTCCCCGCGGTCGCCGACAAGACTTTCCTCGTGACCATTGGCGATCGCACCGTCGGCGGATTGTGTTCGCGCGACCCTATGGTCGGGCCCTGGCAGGTGCCAGTGGCCGATGTTGCCGTCACGCTGATGGATTTCGAGGGCTATGCCGGCGAGGCGATGGCGATGGGCGAGCGCACGCCGATCGCGCTGATCGATGCGCCGGCTTCCGGACGCATGGCCGTTGGCGAGGCGATCACCAACCTGGCCGCTGCCGGCATTCGTACACTCGGCGACGTGAAGCTTTCGGCCAATTGGATGGCGCCGGCGGGACACCCGGGCGAAGATGCCGCGCTATACGACACCGTGCGGGCCGTGGCGATCGACACCTGTGTGGCAATTGGCCTCTCGATCCCGGTCGGCAAGGACTCCATGTCCATGCGAACGACGTGGAGCGAGAACGGGGTCGACAAGGCCGTGACGGCACCGGTTTCGCTGATCGTTTCCGCGTTTGCGCCGGTGGCGGATGCGCGCCGGACGCTCACGCCATTGCTGCGATTCGACTGCGGCGACACCGTACTGATGCGCATCGACCTGGCTGCGGGCCAACGCCGCCTGGGGGCATCGACGCTCGCACAGGTTTATGGGCAGCTCGGCAACGACCCGCCGGACCTGGACATTCCGGCAATGCTCGCCACGTTTTTCGGGCTTGTGCAGCGACTGCACACGGACGGCGTACTGCTCGCCTATCACGACGTCGCCGACGGCGGTCTCTTCGTGGCCCTTGCGGAAATGACGTTCGCGTCCCGCTGCGGCTTGAGCGTTACGCTTGACGTTGCGCCGGGCGAAACGCTCGCGGCGTTGTTCGCGGAAGAACTGGGTGCGGTCGTCCAGGTGCGCTCCGACCATGCGCAGAATGTGGCGGCGGTGGCCAAGGCGGCCGGCATTGCCGCTGACATTGTTGGCGCGCCCACGCATTCCGGTCGTATCGCGATCACGTGTCGCGGCGTCACGGTGCTCGACGAGTCGCGCATCGACCTGCACCGCGCGTGGTCGGCGACGACGCATGCGCTGCAACGGCTCCGCGACAATCCCGACGCCGCGGACGAAGAGTACGCGCGCATCCTCGACGCCGACGACCCGGGTCTTCAGCCGCATCTGACCTTCGATCCGCAGCAGGACATCGCAGCGCCGTTCATCGCAAGCGGTGCGCGGCCAAAGGTCGCGATACTGCGCGAGCAGGGTGTGAATGGACAGGTGGAGATGGCCGCGGCATTCGACCGCGCCGGCTTCGATGCCTATGACGTGCACATGAGCGACATCGCCGCGGGACGTCATTCGCTGTCCGAATTCAAGGGTTTTGTCGCGGGTGGCGGATTTTCGTACGGCGACGTGCTCGGTGCCGGCGAAGGGTGGGCCAAGTCGATCCTGTTCAATCCTGCAGTGCGCGATCAGTTTGCTGCCTTCTTCGCGCGCCGGGATTCCTTCGCCCTGGGCGTGTGCAACGGCTGTCAGATGATGAGCAATCTGCGCGAAATGGTCCCCGGCACCTCGCATTGGCCGCATTTTGTGCGCAACGCGTCGGAGCAGTTCGAATCGCGCCTGGTTCTGGTCGAAGTGCAGCGTTCGCCGTCGCTCTTTTTTGCCGGCATGGCAGGAAGCCGCATTCCCGTGGCCACGGCGCACGGCGAAGGATTTGCCGAATTCCATGACGCCGGGCAACTCGCAGCAGCGCAACCGCTGGTTTCGCTCCGCTTTGTCGACCATCGCGGCGCACCGACCGAACTGTATCCGTACAATTGCAACGGTTCGCCGCAGGGCATCACGGGCCTGACCACGCTGGATGGCCGCTTCACGATCCTGATGCCGCATCCGGAGCGTGTGCACCGGACCGCGCAGATGTCCTGGCATCCTGATGGGTGGGGCGACGCCTCGCCGTGGATGCGGATGTTCCGCAATGCGCGCGTGTGGCTTGGTTAGTCGCTATGATGAAACGAGGAAGCCCGCCATGCCGCTGACCGTGTACGCCATCGACGGCATTGTCCCGGTCGTGGATCCGGCGGCCTACGTGCATCCGTCGGCCGTATTGATCGGCGACGTCATCATCGGACCAGGTTGCTACATAGGGCCGTGCGCCAGCCTGCGCGGGGATTTCGGACGTCTTGAAGTACGCGCTGGCGCCAACCTTCAGGACTCCTGCATCATGCACGGCTTTCCGGGTACCGACACGATCGTCGAGGAGGACGGCCATATCGGTCATGCTGCCGTTTTGCATGGCTGCGTCGTGAAGCGCAATGCGCTGGTGGGCATGAACGCCGTTGTCAACGACAACGCCGTGATCGGCGAGTCGGCGATCGTCGCGGCGATGGCCTTCGTGAAGGCCGGCTTTGTCGTACCGCCGCGGACGCTGGTTGCGGGAATACCGGCGAAGCTGGTACGTGAGCTGACGGAACAGGAAATGACGTGGAAGGTGGGGGGCACGCGGCACTATCAGGAACTCACGCGACGCAGCCTGGCGACGATGACTGCGACTTCGCCGCTGGCTGCGCCCGAACCCGGCCGCAAGCGGATCGATGTCGGTGAGCTTCTGCCATTGTCCACCTTGAAGGCTGGAAAGCGCGGCTAGAAGCCTGCCGCCTGACCGTCGCGCCGGGCATCCGACGCGGCGACATAGCCGTCTTCGGCCTTGACGATGAACTGGCCTGCGCCGAAGTCCATGTAGGAGTCGGGCACCGATTCCAGTTTGTGGCCGAGTGCAATGAGGCCGGCGCGCAACGCGGGTGCCGCCGATGCTTCGAGGTCGAGCGAGCTGTCCGCGTTGACCTTCCACCGCGGCGCATCGAGAACGGCCTGCGGATTCATGCCGTAGTCGATCAGCCGCACCAGCGTCTGCACATGACCCGGCGGCTGGATCGGTCCGCCCATCACGCCGAATGCCGCGTAGGGTTGGCCGTTGCGCGTGACAAAGCCAGGAATGATCGTGTGGTACGGCCGCTTGCCACCGGCAACCTCGTTAGGGTGGCCCGGCTGCAACACGAATCCCGCGCCGCGATTCTGCAGGCTGATGCCGGTTCCCGGCACAACCACCCCGGAACCGAAGCCCATGTAATTCGACTGGATCAGCGACACCATCATGCCGGTTTCGTCGGCCGCGCACAGGTAAACGGTGCCTCCGCGCGGCGGCTCGCCCGGACCGAAGTCCTGCGCGCGATTCGCATCGATCAGTCGCGCGCGTGCCGCCAGATAGTCGGGATCGAGGAGCGCCGCACCGGGAAACGGCATCGTGCGCGGATCGCTCACATACCGGTAGGCATCGGCAAAGGCGAGCTTCATCGCCTCGACCTCCAGGTGCTGCGCGGCCACGGAATCGCACGCGTGGCGCGCGAGGTCGAAGTGCTCGAGCATCCCGAGGGCCATCAGCGCCGAGACGCCCTGGCCGTTGGGCGGAATCTCGTGAACGGTGAATCCGCGATAGTCCTGCGCGAGCGGGGTCACCCAATCGGCCTCGTGTGCAGCGAAATCCGCGAGGGTGTGCGCGCCGTGGGCGGATTGCGAGTGTGCCACCATGGCGTCCGCGAGCGCGCCGCGATAGAAGGACTCGCCTTGCGTCGCCGCGATCTTCCCGAGGGTGTCGGCCATGGCCCGGCATGTGAAGCGCTCGCCGACCTGCGGCACGCGACCGTGGGGCATGAAGGCCTCGGGCCAGCCCAGGCCCGTCGGCATCAATGGTGCCGCGAGAGCCCACTTTTCCGCCACCACGGGTGACACGTGCCAACCTTCACGCGCATAGCGGATCGCAGGCTCGAACAGATCCGCGAACGGCAGCTTGCCGTAGCGCTTCGACAGCGCGACCCATCCGGACACGGCACCCGGAATCGTCACCGTTTCCCAGCCGCGCTCGGGCATCGCCGTTCTGCCGGCGAACCGTCCGGGAGACCACGCTGCCGGGGCGCGGCCCGAGGCATTCAGGCCGACCAACTCACTGCCGGTCCACAGAATGGCGAACAGATCCGAGCCGATGCCGTTGCTGCAGGGTTCGACCACGGTGAGCGTGATCGCCGTAGCGAGTGCCGCATCCACCGCGTTGCCGCCGCGGATCAGCATCGCGAGGCCCGCCTGCGTGGCGAGCGGCTGCGAGGTCGCGACGGCGTTGCGCGCGAAGACCGGCTGGCGCCGCGACGCGTAGGTGTTCGACCAGTCGAGCGGCATCACTCTTCTTGGAATGCTTCCTCGCGCTTGCGGCGAATGTTGGGCAGCGCGATGACGACGACCAGCAGTACGGCGGCGGCGAGCATCACCGCGGACAGCGGGCGGGTCAGGAAGACCGTTGGATCACCGCGTGACAGCAGCATGGCGCGACGAAGGTTTTCCTCCATCATCGGGCCCAGCACGAAACCCAGCAGCAGCGGGGCGGGCTCGCATTCGAGCTTGAGGAACAGCACGCCCAGGAAGCCAAAGAAGGCCGTCTGCATGACGTCGAAGCTCGCGTTGCTGATCGTGTAGACGCCTATCGCGCAGAACAGCAGGATGGCCGGGTAGAGGATCCGATAGGGCACCGTCAGCAGCTTGATCCAGATGCCGATCAGCGGAAGATTGAGCACGACCAGCATCAGGTTGCCGACCCACATCGAGGCAATCAGGCCCCAGAACAACCCGGGGTTGCTGGTCATCACCTGCGGGCCCGGCTGGATGTTGTGGATGGTCATTGCGCCGACCATCATGGCCATCACCGCGTTTTCCGGGATGCCCAGCGTAAGCAGCGGGATGAACGACGTCTGTGCGCCGGCATTGTTGGCCGCCTCCGGGCCGGCCACGCCCTCGATCGCTCCCTTGCCGAACCGCGACGGGTCCTTGGCCACCTTTTTTTCCACCGCATATGAAGCGAAGGACGCGAGCATTGCGCCTCCGCCCGGGAGCAGGCCCAGGAACGACCCCAGGCCGGTACCGCGTAGCACGGCGGGCCACGCGGCCTTGAATTGCGCCTTGGAAATCCAAAGCCCTTTGACCTTGCTCGAAAGTCGCTCGCGCGTTTCCTGCGATTCGAGATTGGTGATGATTTCGGCGAAACCGAACAGACCCATTGCGACGCTGACCACACCAATGCCGTCGGTAAGTTCCGGTATGCCGAAGTCGAAACGCGCGACACCCGAGTTGACGTCGGTGCCGACGATGCCCAGCAGCAGGCCGAGCACGATCATCGCGATGGCCTTGACCAGCGAGCCGTGCGCGAGCACGACGGCACCGATCAGTCCCAGGACCATCAGCGAAAAATATTCGGCGGGACCGAATTTGAGCGCGAGTTCGGAAAGCGGAACGGACACGGCGGCAATGAAGACGGTCGCCACGCATCCGGCGAAGAACGAGGCGAGGGCGGCGGTGGCCAGCGCGGCGCCGGCCTCGCCGTTGCGCGCCATCTGGTGACCATCTAGGCAAGTGACGGCCGACGACGTCTCGCCGGGCATGTTGATGAGAATCGAGGTCGTGGAACCGCCGTACTGTGCACCGTAGTAGATGCCCGCAAGCATGATGAGCGCGGAGACGGGCTGCAGCGCATAGGTGGTTGGCAGCAGCATCGCGATCGTGGCGACCGGCCCGATGCCGGGCAGCACGCCGATCAACGTTCCCAACAGCGAGCCGATCAGCGCGTACAGGAGGTTGATCGGCGTCAGCGCGACCGAAAAACCAAGAGCGAGGTGACTGAGCAGTTCCATGTCTCAGCTGTGGAGGAATGTCGGCCAGATCGGCAGTTGAAGCTTGAGGCCGACAATGAACACCCCGACTGCTAGAGCGGCCAGAAAGATTCCGCTGACCAGCGCCTCCTTCCACCGGAATTCGGAACTCGCGGCACTCGCAAGGACAATCAGGATGACTGTCGAAAGCGCCAGGCCCACGCTATTCACGATCAGGCCGAACAGCACCACGCTGCCCAGAACCACCAGTGTCGACCACCATCGCCATGCCGGTATCGGCGCGCCGTCCAGGCGCAAGGCGCGCACCGCGACGATGGCGCCCAACCCGACCAGCAGCATCCCGAGAATGCGCGGAAAATACCCTGGCCCCATGCGCGCTGCCGTGCCCAGGTTGTAGCGGGAGCCCAGAACGATCGCCGCCGCGCCGACGAGCATGAACAGGACTCCGGCCCAGAAGTCCTTCGGATTGCGAATGCGCGCCACGTTCCCCCCGGAAAGATCTTTCGAGTTTGGGCGCAAGGATAGCATCTACCGGCGGTCGGTTGGACCGGTTTCTGGCGGGTTGGTCCAGGGCGAGCGGGGCCGTGTTGGGAGACCGGAACAATTCCCGAAGTTCGAACGCCGGGCGAAAAAAAGGGCAGGCCGCGAGGCCCGCCCTCTGGAACAATGCGAAACGTCGTGGGTTACACGCCGTTCTTGGCGCGCAGTTCCCGGAAATACTTGTCGAGGTACGCCGCCTGCATGCGTTGCTGGAGCTGCGGCTTTACTTCGTCGAACGGCGGCACCTTGGCTTCACGGATATCGTCGACCATGATCACGTGGTAGCCGAACTGAGTCTGCACCGGAACCGTCGAGAACTTGCCCTTCGGCGTCGCGACCATCGCGTCCGAGAACGGTTTGACGAATCCTGCCGGGGCATTCCAGTCGAGGTCGCCGCCCTTGTCCTTGGAACCCGGGTCCTTCGAGCGCGCCTTGGCGAGTTCGTCGAACTTGGCACCCTTCTGCAGCTGCACGATGATGTCCTTCGCCTCGTCGTCCTTTTCGACCAGGATGTGCTTGACGTGATATTCCTTGTCGCCGATTTGCGTCTTGATCACGTCGTACTCCTTGCGCAGATCGGCATCGGAGATCGGGTTCTTCTTGACCCAATCCGCAACGAACGCGCTGACCAGCACGGTTTGCGACGCGAGTTCCATCTGGTTCTTGACATCGGGATTCTTGTCTAGGTTCGCCTTCTTTGCTTCTTTCGCGAGCAGCTCGCGAGTATTGAGCTCTTCGCGTACCGCATTGCGAAGTTCAGGCGTATCGGGCTGTCCCTGCTGCATGCGCTGCTTCAGCATGGTGTCGAACATCGCCTGCGGATACAGCGCCTTGCCGGTGGAAACCGGGGCGGCTGCGGCCTTGGGGGCCGCGGTTTGTGCCTGGGCTGCACCCATGGCGAGGGACGCGGCGATCGATGTGGCAAACATCGCGACGAGGATTGGCGTTCTGGTCATTGCATACACCCTTTCATTGGGAAGGAAATTCGTCCGGAGTGTATGCGCGTATTGCAAGCGCATGCACCGGATGGGGGATGAGGTCGCCGACGCGATCCAGCACCGCGCGATGCCGCGCGATTCGCGTAAGCCCCGAAAACTTTTCCGAAACTATCAGCAGCGAAAAATGCCTGCCTCCCGCCGCGGCGCCGGCGTGCCCGGCGTGTTCCGCGCTGTCGTCGGCGAGTTCGAAGACCACCGGCGTGAGAGTGGCCAGGCGTTCCTCGAGCGTGCCCGCCACGCTCATTGAACCCCCACGCTCACTTCGTTCGCTGCCCCCATGGGGGCGCGATTCGCGCCTCGGGACGGCCCTTCGGCGCTCATTGAACCCCCACGCTCACTTCGTTCGCTGCCCCCATGGGGGGCGCGATTCGCGCCTCGGGACGGCCCTTCGGCGCTCATTGAACCCCCACGCTCACTTCGTTCGCTGCCCCCATGGGGGGCGCGATTCGCGCCTCGGGACGGCCCTTCGGCGCTCATTGCGGCTCCTCGATATGGCGCGCCAGCATCAATCCCTGTGCCAGCGCAAAGGCCACGAAGAGCCCGATCCCGCCCCACACCTTGAAATTGACCCAGGTCTCGAGAGGATAGTGGAACGCGACATACCAGTTGAGGGTGGCCATGGCAAAGAAGAAGCCTGTCCATGACCACGTCACGCGCGACCACACGGCGGGCGGCAGCGTGATGTCCTTCAGCAACGCGGCGATGAGGTCGCGCCTGAATGCGAGCTTGCCGACCGCAAGAATGGCGCCGAACAGACCATAGAGCACCGTAGGCTTCCAGCGGATGAACACATCGTTCTTGAGCCACAGCGTCGCGCCGCCGAACACGGCGATGATCGCGAACGACATCCAGTGGATGGCCGACAGCTTGCCATTCCACTTGAACCAGGCGATCTGCACCACCGATGCGATCATGGCCACCGCAGTCGCGACATAGATCCCCTGCCACTTGAAGGCAATGAAGAAAAGCAGGAGCGGGAAGAAATCCGCAAGTAACTGCATGGGTTCGAAGGATGCACCGGCCGTCCTTAAGGTCGCCTTAGGAGCGCCTCATGCTGCTATCGGTTACCGGTCACGCCTGAATCAGCCCGCAAATGGGCAACCGCCTATTATAACCGATGCCCCCGCTGGTCCGTTACCGGGCGGTCTCCCGTCCTTTTGGCTTGGCCTCTGTTGGGTACAATCCCGGCGGCACCGTCGGTCGGCGGGACGCCAAGGAGCCTGCCCAGCCGCGGCCAGTCGAATGCGGCGCCAGGATCGGTCTTGCGCCCGGGAGCAATGTCGCTGTGCCCGACCATGTCCCGAATCGGATAGCGCCCGCGCACGGCCCGGGCGACGCGCGCCAGCATCCGGTATTGCGCGGCCGAGTAGGCCAGGTCGTCGGTCCCTTCCAGCTCGATTCCGATCGAGTAGTCGTTGCAGGACGCGCGGCCGCGCCAGGACGACACGCCCGCGTGCCACGCGCGCAGGCCGCAGGGCACGAACTGCACGAGCATCCCGGCACGGCGGATGAAGAAGTGCGACGAGACCCGCAGGTGCGCGATCCCCGGATAGTATGGGTCGGCTTCGGGATCAAGCGTGTTGGTGAAGAGGCGCGCCACGCCGTCGCCGCCGAACTTGCCGGGCGGGAGCGAAATCCCGTGCACCACGATGAGCGAAATGACGGTGCCCGGCGGCCGCTCGTTCCGGTTGGGTGAGGCGACCTGCGTGGCGAGCGACGCCACGCCGTCGGCGTCGATACCGAGCCGGCGGGGCCTGTTCCGTAATTGCTTGCGAGTCGTCACTTGATGCCGAGCCGCTCCATCCGGTAACGCATGGCGCGAAACGTAATGCCCAGCAACTTCGCTGCCGCGGTGCGGTTATAGCGCGTCTTCTCCAGCGCCTCGTTGATCGCTGCACGTTCGACGCGGTCGAGATAGTCCTGCAGCGGCCACTTCTCGCCGGGCGGCACGGCCGCGTCGGATTCTTCCGCCAGCGGTGTCAGGTGCAGGTCTTCCGCGGTGATGTGTTGCGGATCGGCGGCAAGCGACAAGCCGCGCTCCAGGATGTTCTCCAGTTCGCGCACGTTGCCCGGGAAGGGGTAGCGCTCCAGCGCGGCGACTGCTTCGGGTTCCAGTTGCGCTACGACACCGCGAGACAGCTTGGTCAGGATCGCGTTGGCGATCAGTGGAATATCCTCGCGCATCTCGCGCAAGCTGGGCATCGCCAGTTCGATGACGTGCAGTCGGTAGAAGAGATCCTGCCGGAATTCACCGGATTCCACGAGGCTGGCCAGCTTCTTGTGGGTGGCGCTGATGATGCGCACGTCGACCGGGTCCTCCTGCGTCGCGCCCACTTTGCGCACCATCTTTTCCTGGATCGCCCGAAGCAGTTTGACCTGCATGGCCAGCGGCAGGTCGGCAACCTCGTCCAGGAAGAGCGTGCCTCCATTGGCTGCCTGGAAGAAGCCGTTACGGTCCGCCTCCGCGCCGGTAAAGGCGCCTTTGCGGTAGCCGAAGAACTCGCTCTCCATCAGGTTTTCCGGAATTGCTCCGCAGTTGACCGCCACAAACGGCTGCTCGCCGCGCGGGCCGTTCAGGTGGATCGTGCGCGCGGCGAGTTCCTTGCCGCTACCAGACTCGCCGTTGACGAAAACGGGCGCCTGACTTTTCGCCAACCGGTCGATGAGTCCGCGTACCTGTTCGATGGCCTGGGATTCGCCGAGCAGCTGGTAGGAACTCGCGGGCTGCGTTTTCTCGGGAACCTTCAGCGCCTGTTTCACCAAGGCGCGCAACTGCTCAAGTGCCACCGGTTTCGCAAGGTAGTCGAATGCACCGGCCTTCAGCGCTGCCACTGCGTTTTCCGCGCTGCCGAATGCGGTGATCACCGCAACCGGCACGTCGAGGCCCTTATGCGTGATGTGCTCGACAACTCGCAATCCCTCACCATCGGGAAGCCGCATGTCGGTGAGGCACAGGTCAAAAGGATCCTTGTCGAGCAGCTGCACGGCCTCGCCGACGGACTGCGCGCACACCGTTTCGAGTCCCATTCGCGAAAGCGTCAATTCCAGCAGCTCTAGGAGGTCCGGTTCGTCGTCGACGACCAGGACTCTAGGTTGGCCGCGTATTTTTCTTGCCATGATTCTTCTCCCTCACTCCACAAAGGCATCAAGCCGGCTGGCCCGGCGTCAATGCCCGTTTCAACGTCATCCGGAAATGCGCGCCCGGACCCTTGGGCAGCAATTCGAGTGCCGCGCCGTTGGCGTCGGCCAACTCCCGTGCAATGTACAGGCCCAGGCCGGTGCCGCCAGGCCGGGTTGTAAAAAAAGGCTCGAAGATCTGGGGACGCAGCTCGGCCGGAATGCCGGGACCATCGTCGTTCAGTTCACAGATCACGGCGTCGCCCATGTATCCTGCACGCGCCAGAATGCGGATGCTGCCCTCCTTCTTCTGGCAGTGCTGCCACGCGTTGCGCACGAGGTTCCATACGATCTGGTTCAGGTGGCCGCGGTCGAAGATGATGAGAAGGTCGTCCGGGATCTGCGTCACTACTCCGCCCGGCGGCATGTTTTCGGCGGGCACGATTTCGTCGATCAGCGTGCGCATGAAGTCCGCGAATTGCACGACTTCCGGCTGCTGGCGATCGCGCCTGTTCAATTGGAGCACTTCGCCGACGATGCGGTCGATGCGCTTGGCGTTGTTGCGGATCATGCTGAGCAGGCGTGCGCCCTCGGGCGCCACGGCACCGTCTTCCTCCAGCAACTGCGCGGCCTGATTGATCGCCGACAGCGGATTCCGCACCTCATGTGCGATCGACGCGGTCAGGCGGCCCATGGCGGCAAGCTTCATCTGCTGCGCCTCGGTCTGGGCGCGGCCCAGGTCCTCGAGGTAGATCAGTGTGCCGCCGTTCAAGCCCGACCCGATGCGCACCAGCCGGACCCGCAGCAGACGTTGCGTCGTCTCCACCTTGAATGGCTCCAGCGTCTCGCTGAAGTCCTCCTGCCAGCGCCGCCAGTAATCATGCAGCGTGGTGCTGAATTCGGCGAGCCGCATGCCCCCGCGCATCCGGCCGAAGCCGCCCAGCAAGCGCGTGACTTGCGCATTGTGACCGCGCACGATGCCGTTGAGGTCGACCACCAGCACGCCGTCCTGCATGTCCTGGATGATTAGTCTGTTCACCTGCTCGAGGTTGGCGACGTCGATGCCGCGCTGTGCCGCCAGGTCTTCCGATTGCTTCGTGTAACGGCCGAGCGCGACCGCAATGCCGACGGTCGCGAAATATCCGAATCCGATGATCCCGGTCTGGAATAGCTGCGTACCGACCGCCTGACCGTTCCATAGCCGGAACGCGTCAAGACCCAGGAGTGCAAAGGAAGCGAAACCGGCCTGGAAGAACGCCGTTTCCTGGCGCAGCAGCCAACCGGCCGCGGCGAGTTGCGGGAACAGCAGGATCGGCAACGGCGCGCCGAATCCTCCGCCCGAGAACATGATGAGGCCGAGAAAGAAGACGTCGCCGAACAGCAGGCTGAACAGCATCTGCGGCAGCGGCAAAGGCAGGCGCTCCTGCTGGACCCACCAGAACGATGCCAGGCCGAAGAGAAAATAGAGGCCGACACTGGTGACGAAAGTGTTGGGCTCCGCAATGTTGAGCAGCTTCGGGTCGACCAGCAGCGCGGTGCCCAGAAGCATGGCGGCACATACGGCGCGATAGAGGCCGACGATCCACAGGATGCGCCGGCCCGAATCGCTGAGCGACATGGGCAGTTGCGGAGGCTCGAACGGCGGAATTGCAGGGGCAGGCTGCATCAGGTCAGGCGGGGGCCCGCGTCGTCAAACAGAGGTGCGCTTGCGGTTGGGGCAGGCCGGGTCGCCACAACGATACCCGTCCGGCGATGTCGTGGCATCGGTCCTGGGCAGAAATACTCCGCATTCGGCGCATTTGATCATCGCCATGTCAGCCGGACCGTGCCCGGGTGTGTCCTTGCGTCCACCGCGTAGCTTGGATGCGTTCAACAGGCGAAGTGCGAACAGCACGCCGAACACAAGTACCAGCCAGAAGATGACTTTGCCCATAGGTCCGTCAAAGAACTTTTCCTGGATTCATGACATTGCCCGGATCGAACGCGGCCTTGACCGCACGCATCAGGTCGAGTTCGACACCCGACTTGTAGCGCCGAAGCTCGGCCCGCTTCAATTGTCCCACGCCATGCTCCGCGCTGAAGCTCCCGTGGAAGCGGGCGACACAATCGTGAACGATGCGGTTCGCGGCGTCCGCATTCGCCAGGAACGAGCTCGCCGCGATGCCTTCCGGCGCGGACAGGTTGTAATGCAGGTTGCCGTCGCCCAGATGGCCGAACACGACGAGCCGTGAACTCGGAAACGCGTCGGCCAGTGCCGCGTCGCATTCGACCAGGAACGCGGGTATCGCGGACACCGGCAGCGAAATGTCGTGCTTGATGTTGGGACCTTCCCGCCGCTGCGCTTCGCTGATGTTCTCACGCAGCGACCATAATTTGCCTGCCTGCTCGACCGACTGCGCGACCACGGCGTCGAGCGCGATTTCATCGCCCGCGGCAGCATACAGCGCGGCTTCGGTCATGGCTATCAACGGAACCTCGGCGGCACTGTCGTCGGCCTGGACCAGCACGTACCAGGGATGCCCGGGCAACGGGTTGGGCAGCGCGCGATGGTGCTTCGCCGACAGCGACAGCGCGAATCCGCTCATCAATTCGAATCCGGTCAGGCGATCACCCAGCGCCGACTTGAGGCGCGTCAGCAGCGCCACTGCGGCAGTCACCGACGCCACGGCGCATAGCGCGGTGACCCGCGTGCGCGGTGCAGGGAAGAGCTTCAGCGTCGCCGCGGTCACTATGCCGAGCGTGCCTTCGCCGCCGATGAAGAGATGCTTGAGGTCGTAACCGGTATTGTCCTTGCGCAAGCCACGCAAGCCGTTCCAGATGCGTCCGTCGGCCAATACGACCTCGACACCCAGCGTAAGTTCGCGGGCATTACCGAAGCGCAGCACCGCGGTTCCGCCGGCGTTGGTCGACAGGTTGCCGCCGATCGTGCAACTGCCTTCGGATGCCAACGACAGCGGGAACAGCAGTCCGGCGTCTGCCGCGGCCTTGTGCACGGCGGCCAATGGGGCGCCTGCTTCCGCCGTCAATGTCGCATTGGCCGCGTCGAGCGCGCGGATGCGGTTCATTCGCGCGAGCGAGAGCACGATTTCCGTGCCGGTCTCGTGCGGGGTCGCGCCTCCGCACATGCCTGTATTGCCTCCCTGCGGCACGATGGGGACTCCCAGCTCCGCGCATGTCGCCACAACCGCGGCGACCTCACCGGTTGTCGCCGGCCTGACGACTGCGAGCGCGGCGCCATGGTAACGGTCGCGCCAATCGACAAGGTAGGATGCGACGTCCTCGCCCGCGGTCAGGACGTTGGCGTCGCCGACGACGGCCTTCAGCCGATCGTGCACGGTTGCGCCAATGTCCGCCATGGGAGAATATTAACAAATGAGGCGGAACGCCCCGCGACAAGTCCCACGACAGGAGGAACCATGAGCGGCGACAAGAAGAATCCCGGTTCGGCGCCCGACGCAGGCAGCGCCCCATTCTCTCCGCAGGACGCCATGGAGTTCATGCAGAGAATGTGGAATCCGCTCGGCGTGACCATGCCAGGGTTCGGCATGCCCGGTGCGGCGGCACCGGCCATGCCCGGCGCGATGCCCTTTCCGAATCCTGCCGCGATGTTCGCGGCGCTCGATCCGGTGGAGATCGAGCGCAAGATCGCCGAACTGAGGATCATCGAAAACTGGCTGACGATGAGCGTGTCGATGATGCAGATGAGCATCAAGACGATGGAACTGCAAAAGGCGTCGCTCGAGGCCATGCGCGGCTCGATGGGCGCTGCGAAAAAATGAAGTCCCCGGATTTTGGATGGAAGGATCGAGCATGAGTCTTACTCTGTATTCGGGATCGGGTTCGCCATTTGCGTGGCGGGTGCAATTGGGACTGGAGCACAAGGCACTTGCCTACGAACTCAAGATGCTTTCGTTTTCGACGCAGGATACGCGCAAGCCCGAATTCATCGCGCTCAATCCGCGCCACCAGGTGCCGGTCCTGACCGACGGTGATTTCGTGCTCTACGAATCCAATGCGATCGTCGAGTATCTGGATGAAGCCTATCCGGGTCGGGGTGCGCCGCTCTTTCCCGGCGACGTCCGGCAGCGGGCGCTGGTGCGAAGGCTGGTGCTGGAAGTCGACCACCACTACTACGAGGCGACGAGCCAGGTCCTGACCCAGGCGTTCTGGAAGAAGCCGGAGGAGCGTGAGCCCGACAAGATCGCCGCGGGCCGCAAGGCCGTTGTCGAGGAAGCGGCGATGTTCGCGCGCGCAATGCGCGGCGAATTTCTCGTGGGTCCGCCCTCCGCCGCGGACTACGCGTTGTACCCCTTGATTGCCGCGCTGTGGCGCGCCGAAATGAAATTGCCCGACCTCGATGCCGCGGGAATGCTGACACCGGAACTTCTCGCGTGGAAAGCGCGGATCGAGGCGCTGCCCTACTTCGACAAGACGATCCCGCCGCACTGGAGATCTCCGCCGACCTGATCGGCCGTCACGGCAGCACGAAGTCCGCTGCACCGGTCCGCCACAACAGAAACGCGAACAGGTCGGTGGTTTCGTCGGCCATGTGCGAGGATCCGGTGCCGTGACCGCTGTCGAAATCGACACGCAGCAACACCGGCTTGCCGATGGTGCCGAGTGACGCGCTGGCGGCCTGCAAACGTGCCGCCATCTTGCCCGGGTCCCACGCGTCGACGCGCGCGTCGCGGAAGCCGATCGTCAGCATGGCGGCCGGATAGGCGACGCCATTCGCGACGCGTTCGTAGCTGCTCATCGCAAGCAGATCGGTCAGGCCGCTTTCGGTTGTAACCGTTCCGAATTCCGGCACATTGGCCGGGCCGGATGCGCCGGTTTCGCCCCGCACAGTGTCATGGAAGCCGGACTGACTGACCATCGCGGCAAAGAGGTCCGGACGCTCGACCATCGCATTACTCACCGTCAGTGCGCCGGCGCTGCTGCCGACGAGCGCGAGTCGCGCCGGCGCGGTCCAGCGTTCGGCGATCAGCCATTGCGCGGCCGCAATGACGTCGTGCCACGAATTGGGCTTGGTGGCCTGGAACCCGCCGCGATGCCAATCTTCGCCCAATTCACCTCCGCCGCGCACATGGGCGACCGCATAGACGCCGCCCCGTTCCAGCCAGACGGCCAGCGACGGCCAGAACTCCGGCGCCTGACTGATGCCGTATGCGCCGTAGGCTTCGAGCAGCAACGGCGCACTGCCGTCGCGGGCCACGCTTTTCGCGCTTACGATCGTGAGGGGCACGTTTACACCGTCGTGGCTCTTCACGGTCAAGTCGGTCGCGACGACGCCGCTCCAGTCGGCGATGGAGCGCGGCAGCAATCCAGTGCGGGCGAGGGCGCCGGTCTTGCCGTCAACGCTGTAATAGCCCGGCGCTTCGGTCCAGCCGGCTAGACGCACCAGCGCGCCGGCGCGCTGCGGATCGGTAACCAGTTCCTCGATAGCACCGCGATACGGCAGCTTCAGCTCGGTGCCGCGGGCGATTCCCGCGGTCTTGGGCAATGCGGCCGGAGAATTTCTGACCTTCACGCGCGCCTTGCCCTTCGTGGCGGGCGGCGCGATGCGCTTCAGCTTGACGTTGTACTCGAGGCGCCGCAATCCGCTGTACCCCGCGTCGGTCTCCTGCACGTACAACGCGTCCTTCGCCACGTTCACGCCGCGGAGCACACGCTCCGAAGCCGGAACGACGATTTCCGCGTTGGCGAGCGTATACGGCCGTGGATCGCGCAGCGACCAGCGCGCGACCTGGTAGCGCGGCGCGTCCTCGTGCGTCAGCAGGTAGATCCATTCGCCGCGCAGGTCGAAGTCGGTGATTCCCTGTTCCGATGTGGCGAGTTTGCGCCACGGCGTTGCCGCACCGCGTACCTGTGTCAGAGGCGCAACGAACAGGGAGATCTCGTTCTGCACGCCGTGACTGACCACGCCGATGGCGAAGGGCGAAACCGGCGATACATGGACGGTCGGCGTGTCTTCGACATCGATTTCGACGGCCGGATCGAGGCCTCGTCCGAAGATCGCGACGTCGCCGGTGGCACCCGAGGGCGCAAACGTGCGCATGAAGGTAAGGCCGTTCCGAAACTGGTCCGAGGCCGGTTCGCCCGCTGCGCGCTCGCGCTGCTGTGTGTAGAACAGCACCTCGCCATCGTAGCGCCATGCCGGGTTGGCGCCGCGCGCGCGTGGAATGGGCGCACCGATTTCCTGGAGTGTGGCCACATCGATGACGTGTAGCGTGGCGTCCTCGGTACCGCCGAGCGCTACGCCGACCGCCAGCCGCTTGCCGTTGGGCGAGATGGCGAAATATTCGATCGCTGCGGACTGACCGTCACTACTGTAGCGCGCCGGATCGAACAGCAGCCGTTCCGCCCCGGCAAGACTTTCGCGCAGATACAGCTTGAAGTTGACGTCCTCGGGTGCGCTCTTCAGATATACAAGTGCATCACCGGCAGCTTGCACATCCCGCACATGCGGGTCTGAGCCATTCAGTTCCAGCAGGCGCGCATGCAGCGCGGCGCGTCCCGGCAGCGCATCCAGAACGCTTCGCGTGTAGTCATTCTGCGCATGGAACCACGCCAGGACATCGGGTGTTCCCGTGTCTTCCAGCCAGCGGTACGGGTCATGGATGGTGCGGCCGAAGAGCGACTCGACGGTGGCATCGACCCGCGTTTCCGGCGGCGCAAGATCGAGCGCTGCGGCACATGGCACGCCGAGTGCAACCACCAGCGTGAACGTAAATGCCGACGCAAGCGCGAATGTTTTCCCGCGCCTCGCTCCGTCCGTCATCCGCGAGTTCCGAGCCATTCGTCCCGGCGCGATTTTGCGGTGGGCGTCGGATCCGCGTCGAGCAGCAAATACGCCGTGTCCAGAGGTGCCGCGCCGAGCTCGATGCGAAACGTCCGCAACTCATCGCGCCGGAACGCATGGACCGCGAGCGGTTTCCCGCCGCGCGGACGGTCCAGCAGCGAGGCGAGCAGCTCGGGCGTCGCTTTGAGATCGTCGATGGCGACAATGGTGTCGCCGGCGGAAAGTCCGGCGCGGCTCGCGGGACCGCCGCGCAGGACATGGGTCACCTTGAAGTCGGAAGCGACGCGCGCGCCGAGCGAATTTCTCGGCGATTCGCCGTTGGCTGCCTTCCCGCCGCGGTCTTTGGACCCGGTCGCCGCGCGGAGGTGCAAGATGACGCCGAACTCGGCGAGCAATCTTGCGAGCGGCAGGTCCTCGGTGCCGAAAACGTATCGGGTGAAGAAATCGCCCAAGTCCTGGCCGGCCAGCTCACTCGCCATCTTCTCGATGGCGTCCTCCGGAACGCCAACGCCGGGATGCCCATGCCGCGTCCACAACGCACGCATGAGATCGTCGAGCGACGCGCCGCCCAGCGAGCGCAGCGTGAGGTCCATGGCCAGCGCGACGAGCGAGCCTTTCGCGTAATAGCTGACGACCGCATTGGACGAGTTTTCATCCTGCCGGTAATACTTGATCCAGGCATCGAAACTGGACTCCGCCACGCTCTGCGTCAGGCGTCCGGGCGTGCGCAGCACCGTGGTGATCGTGCTGCCGACGAGTTCGAGATATCGCGCGGCAGGTATGAGCCCGCAGCGCACGAGCGCCAGGTCGTCGTAATACGAGGTGATGCCTTCGAACGCCCACAGTTGCCGCGTGTAGTTCTCCCGTGTGAGGTCATATGGGGAAAACGCCTCGGGTTTGATGCGCTTGATGTTCCAAGTGTGGAAATACTCATGGCTGGCAAGGCCCAAGAACCGAAGATATTCGTCGCTGATCTTTTCGACGTCGGGCATGGGCAATTCGTCGCGACTGCACAGCAGGCTGGTGCTCGCGCGGTGTTCAAGACCGCCGTAGCCTTCGCCCACCGCCATGACCTGGAACAGATACCGGGTGACCGGGGCTGGGCTGTTCGGCGCGCCGCCAAAGAGGTCGATGTGCCACTGGCAGATGCGCGTGAGGTCCTGTGCCAATCGCGGCAGATCGGCCTCATGCTGACCGGTAACCGCGATATCGTGCTGCGCGCCGCCGGCCATGAACGTCGCGGTCGCGAAGGTTCCAGTCTCCACCGGATGGTCGATCAATTCGTCGTAATTCTCCGCGCGGTAACGGCCGAACCCATAGGGTGCGGCAACCACTGCTGGCAATGTCGTCGCGACCCGCCACTCGCCGAACGCCGGGTCCGGCGGCGCAATCTCCACCATGCACGGCGCGTCCTCGCGTCCCACGGGACACAGGAAGACCGCGGAGCCGTTGAAGTATCCGCGCGTGCCGTCGAGATACGCGGTTCGCACGGACAGGTCGTACGCATACACCTGCGCCACGACGGTCAGTGGGCCAAAGCAGGGTGTGGCGCGCCACACGTCCTTCGCTTCCTTGGTGATCATGATTGCGCCAGTCTCCGCTTCCGCCAAGATCGATACGAAGTGCCGCGCGAACTCGCGGATCAGGTAACTGCCGGGGATCCACGTTGGCAGCCGGAAGCGCTGGCCCTCGGGATCCGGATCGACCACCGTGACGCTCACCTCATAGAGATGGGCGTACGGATCGAGCGGGACAATGTGGTATTGGGTCGGGACAGCGGTGGCGGTCGAGGGGGGCAAGCGGGATCCTGCGGGAAGAGGGTGGCGCCCCGGAGACGAATCGAACGTCCGACCTGCCCCTTAGGAGGGGGCTGCTCTATCCACTGAGCTACCGGGGCGTGGCAGCATGAGGCGAAGGCGGATTTTACCGGAACGTGCCGAAGCGCCTAAACTTCACGCCGGACCGCCTTCATATTGCCATGTTCGCCAAACTCCTCGAGGGATTCGCGCCGATTGACTGGATCGCGCTCGTCATTTTTTTTGCCGGCTGGTTGACCTACGGCTACTACGCGGACCACAGGGCGCGCGGCGCAAGCGGATTGCGCGGCACCACGGACCGATACCGGATCGCCTGGGGTCGGCAGATGGCCCACCGCGAGAACCGCATCGTCGACTCGTCGTTGATCGGCAACCTGGTGCAAAGCGTCTCGTTCTATGCCAGCACGACAACGTACGTCATTGCCGGCCTGATCGCGGTTGCGGGCACGGTCGACCGGCTCATGGTGGTGACCGCCGAGCTGCCGTTCGGTCATGCGGCGGCGCGCGAGGTGGTCGAAGTAAAGGTGGTCATGCTCGCTGCGATCTTTATCTTCGCCTATTTCAAGTTCACCTGGTCATTGCGCCAGTTCAACTACCTCTCGATCCTTATCGGCGCCACGCCCGGTCCTGGCGCGCCCGCGGCGGAGCTCGAGCAGTGCGCGCAGAAATTCTCGCTGCTCAATACGCTGGCCGGCGACGATTTCAATCGGGGCATTCGCGCCTATTATTTCGGTTTTGCGGCGGGCACGTGGTTTGTTTCCGCGTATCACTTCATCGCCTTCACGCTGGTCATTCTGATCGTGCTTTGGCGCCGCGATTTCCTTTCCGCCGCGCTGCGCGCACTTTCAGACTGACGCACCCCCCACGTGCTCGCCTGGCTCCGTCCGGACGCACCGTTTCCGCCGCTGTCCGCGGCGCTGGCCGAGCCCAATGGCCTGCTGGCCGCCGGCGGGGATCTCTCGCCGGAACGCCTGATCGCCGCCTACCGCCGCGGCATCTTCCCCTGGTTCTCCGCCGGCCAGCCCATTCTGTGGTGGAGTCCGGATCCGCGAATGGTCCTGTATGTCGACGAGTTTCGAACGTCGCATTCGTTGGCCAAACGGGTGCGGCGTCATGACTTCGAGATCCGGATCGATACGGCGTTTCGCGATGTCATCGAAAGCTGCTCGGCAATGCCGCGCGAGGGCCAGCGGGGAACCTGGATTACGCCGGAAATGATCGAAGCCTACTGCGAGTTGCATCGACGAGGTGTCGCGCATTCCGTGGAAAGCTGGCGTGGTGGACAGCTTAGCGGCGGGCTCTATGGCATGGCATTGGGCCGCGTTTTTTTCGGAGAATCCATGTTCGCGCGCGAGACTGACGCGTCCAAGGTCGCTCTCGTCCACTTGGTGGCCACGCTAAGGCGCCAAGGGGTGCCCCTGATCGACTGCCAGCAGGAAACCGCGCATCTCGGTTCGTTTGGCGCGCGCGGAATCGCGCGGGTGACGTTTGCCGGGCATCTGGGCGAATTGATACACTCGACCGAACCGGTGGCCGGGTGGCGCGCGGGGGCGATCGAGGCATCCGATATCGAGCTGCGATGAGCAAGCTGAACGACCTTCCTCTGACCTCGCTGCAGTTCTACGCGACGGCGCCATATCCGTGCAGCTACCTGCCGGATCGGGCGGCGCGTTCCCAGGTGGCCACCCCCAGCCATCTCATTGATACCCGGGTATATAGCGAACTTGTTCGCCTCGGGTTTCGCCGCAGCGGCGCGTTCACCTATCGACCCTATTGCGATCACTGCCGGGCCTGCATTCCGGTTCGCGTGCCGGTCGCCGATTTCGTGCCGGGGCGGACGCAAAGGCGAATTCTGCGGAGTCACGCGACGTTAACCGCAGTTAGGCATGATTTAGCCTACGATAACGAACATTATGCCCTATATCTGAGCTATCAACGATACCGCCATCCGGGAGGCGGAATGGATCAGGATAGCCGCGAGCAGTACCAGCATTTCCTCCTCCATAGCAACGTAATGACCGATTTATACGAGTTCCGGGACGACGGCGGCCTCCGAATGGTCAGCCTCGTCGATCGGCTGGCCGATGGCCTATCCTCGGTCTATACGTTCTTTGACCCGGGCGTTAACGGGATGAGCTACGGTACCTATAACGTGCTATGGCAAATCGAACGCTGCCAGTCTCTGGGATTACCTTACCTTTACCTGGGTTACTTCATCGCCGAGAGCAGGAAAATGGCCTACAAGGCGACCTTTCGACCGATAGAGGGGTTGGTTGGCGGGGTGTGGCAGCGGCTTTAGGGGGGAATATGCCATTGCGACTACTTGACCTTAAGCCGGGCGCGATTCCTTTCACTCGGATCGTGCCTCACATTTTTCTGCCCCTGGTAGAGGCGGCCGAACAAGGGAAGGACCTCGTTCCAGTTGTACGTGCGATTGTAGAGAGCCTGGGCTTCGACAGTTTCGCGTATGCGCTTAGTACCAATCCTCGCCCTGACAAAGAGGCGCAGCTATTTGTTTTCACCACAATGCCGGCGGAATGGATGATGCTCTACGACGCGAAGGCATATGTTGAGGTCGATCCTCGAGTCCAACTGGTTTACGACAGCACGATGCCATTGATCTGGGACCAAACGGACATGCGTGGAAAAAGTGCACGCAGCGATGAATTTCTCGACGATGCGGCCCGCTATGGAACGCGAAGCGGAATTGCGTACACGCTGCATGACGTTGGACATGGAGGCATCATGATTGTTTATAACTCCAAGCATCCTTTAGTTGACTCGGTTCGCCTGCAAATGATTCAGCGGAACCTTCCCGATCTTCTGTCATTCGGGCACTATTTCCATGAGTGGTTCATGAAATCGGTAGTGGAACGCGGAGTTCCTTCAAGGCTCAAGGGCGCGCCATTATCCGGACGGGAACGTGGGGTCTTGCGGTTGGTTGCACACGGGCTCACCACTGACGATATTGCTCGCAAACTCGAAATCAGCGAACGCACGGTCCAATTCCATCTCGACGCAGTGCGAACCAAATTGGGTGCCGCGAATCGACAGGAGGCGGTTGCAATAGGGATGCACCTTGGGTTTGTCAGCCCGCATCCTTGACAGTTCTCTCAAGTCTCCAAGTGGAGGCGTTCCATCGAGGTGCCGAGGGTGTTGTATCGCCGGAAACCATCTGGAATACGCGGCATCGGGAAGCCGGTGTTTGCGGCCGCGACGACATGCAACCTCGGCGCCTGGGGACTTAGAACCCCCATCGATGTTCGGATAGAAATTTTGTCTAAGCGATAACCCATCCAATTTGGCCGGTCAGAACAAGAATAAGTGCAACGCCGTAGGGGCCAATGTCGCAACAATCGATTGCCAAAGGACGCGGCATTCAGAATCGAACTCCCAGAAAGGCCTCTGCACATCTTCTCTCGATGCAGTTGCGCCGACGAGGGATTCACTAACTTCGCGAGGCGCAGTGGGGACTGCCTATGCTGTCGCATCAATCGAAACCGGTTACTAGCAAACGCCACTTCGTCTGGTTCGACGCGACGGATGGCGTGTCGCTACTCGGGAGTTGGTTTACTCCAATACCGACAGGCACGGCCGCGGCAGTCCTGGTTAATGCGTGCGGCGGCGGCATTCCGGCAAGAATGTATAGACGCGTAGCCCAATTTCTTGCCGGGCAGGGTATGGCCGTGCTCGCGTTCGATTACCGCTGAATTGGGGAATCGCGTAGCGGCAGTTTGAAGAGACTCAACGTGGGAATTGAGTATTGGGGACGGCTGGATTTCGGGGCCGCACTTGCCCTCGCCGCCCGACCTATCCCCACGCACGGCTCGCCGTAATCGGACACAGTATAGGCACACTCCTGATTGGAGCCGCGCCTGATGCCGGGCAGATTTCTCGCCTAGTCTTGCTGGCGCCTCATAGGGGCTATTGGCGGGACTATTCGCCCCGTGCGCGCTGGGCACTCTTCCTGACATGGCACGTCATGATGCCAATAATGACAAAATTGGTCGGATTCTTTCCAGGCCGGGCACTCGGACTGGGTGAGGATCTCCCCAAGGGGTTTACTTTGGATTGGGCAAGGCGCATGCAGCCAGAGTCACTGGTTTCCACCCAGGACCAGAAGCGCTTCGGAACAATCCTGTCGCAATACGACAAAGTCCGATGTCCGACGCTGGCGCTATCCATTGCCGATGACGCCTTCGCTCCGGCCCTGGCCGCGCGGCGTCTACTGAGTTCGTACCCCAAAATATCGGCTGTCCATGAGGTGGTAACTCCATTGGATCTGGGGCGTCGGCGTCTAGGCCATTTCGGATTCCTGCGTCCCGCTAACGGAGAGTACTTCTGGAAGCGTATTTCGGCATGGATATTGCAGGAGGCTCCGGGTATTGGAAATCCCGGCAATAGCGTATCGTCCTGAGATGTACCGACACATCCAACTTGGGAAAATGCTTCCACGGGGCCAGCCGCCAAATAGCCGAACGAGAACGCCCACAATCCACTCATGAAGTCAGTCTCTGCAATTTTCCGAAACGTCCGCCAGTTTGTTGGCTCCGGTGTACGGGATCCTGACATCGAACAGGCGTGGCTGCGCGTCATTGTCTGCGTCATATCGTTCAGCTACCTCTGGTTCCTAGTAATTGCCGCAGGCGGATTTACACCCGGGTTGTCCATGGGGTTTGCGGCAAGCGTAGGCGACGCCCTCATTGGCGCTGGGATGATCTGGTGGATGCGAAGAAACGAAAAGCACCGCGTCCCGTTGCGTTACCTTGGTATCGTCAGCGACAACACCGCGCTCACGCTGGGCATGGCCGGAGCGGGCGAGAATGGTGTTGCCATGATCGGCGTCTACCTTTGGGTGACCATAGGCAACGGCTTCCGTTTTGGGCCTCGCTTCCTGATGGCATCGTACTGGGCCTCCATCATTGGATTCGGCCTGCAATTGCTACTGGTCCCGTTCTGGAGGCAACACGAGGCGATCGGCGTCGGGCTGATGCTCGCAGGAGCCGTGGTTCCGTTGTACGTCCTGGTCCTGCTGATCCGACTAACCGCGCAAAAGGATGCGGCACTGCAACTTTCCAACGCCAAGAGCCGATTCGTGGCGAACGTAAGCCACGAATTGCGTACGCCGTTGACCGGTGTCTTTGCGGTCTACGATCTCCTTCGCGCACGCAAGATGGTTCCGGATGACAGACAGCTCGTAGGGATGCTGGGCAGTTCGATCACTACGCTTAAGACCTCCGTCGACGCCGTGTTGCAGATGACCAAGCTCGAGGCCGGATCGGAGCGCGCCGAGAGCAAACCCTTCAACCTTTGGTTCCTGCTGCATCAGGTTGCTGCTCTGGTGCGCCCGCAAAGCACCGCCAAGGGCTTGGCGTGGACCATCGAGGTGGACCCGAACATCCCGTTTACCGTTTACGGCGACGTCAGCCATTTGAGCCACGCACTTGGCAACCTACTCAACAACGCCTTCAAGTTCACGCATCATGGGGGAGTTACATTAAGGACGTTTTCAACCGCGGATAGGCGCGTTCGGTTCGAGGTCACCGATACCGGCATTGGAATCTCCCTCGATCACCAGGATCACTTGTTCGAGCGGTTCGTGCAGGTCGACAACTCATCGACGCGGCGTTACGGTGGTACGGGTCTAGGAACGTCCATTGCCCGGGACCTCGTCGAACTAATGGGTGGCAAGATCGGGGTCATAAGCGCTCCGGGCAAGGGCAGCACGTTTTGGGCTGAATTGCCTCTGCTCGAGGTAACACAGTTGCCGGATGCCGAATGGGGAGCGCGGCGCCAAGTACTGATTGTCGGGCACGAAAGTGATGCGGGCAAGGCGGCAATCGCCGCCCTGCAGCGAGTCGGCCTGGAGCCAGTACTCGGGGGAGACATTGTCCGCGACGTGCACGACTCTCTGATCAAGAACGCGGGTGGCCTGCTGGCCGCATTGTTCGTGATGTCGCCAAATGATGCTGTCAGTTATGCCGAGGAAGTATTGCCGTCCGGAAGCGTGACATGCCCGTGGGTCGTGGTCGCCGACGGTTGCGGTGAGGCGCAACGCGCTGCACTTGTGCGAAGTGGATGCGCGGCAATACTCGATGCGCCCACCCATCATGAAGCGCTGCTTATTACGCTCGCGGGGCTTCGGAATCGTCTCGATTTGCCGGATGCGGACCATAACGTCGCGCCTGCAACGGGGATCGTAAGTCCGCTCGAAATCCTGCTTGCCGACGACAATCGGAGCATCCAATTGTTGCTGTCGCGAATCCTGAAGGACGCGGGGCACAACGTCACAGTCGTGGAAAGCGGCGGCGCGGCATTCGACGTAATGGTTGAGGAAAAGGTCGATCTTGCAATCCTCGATCTCAACATGCCCGACATGAGCGGACCAGACGTAATCAAACTCTTCCGCGCGAGCTCGATAGGTGCGAATCAATTGCCGATCATGATCTTGTCGGCGGATGCCACGCCGCTTGCCAAGCAGGAGAGTCTTGACGCGGGCGCGGACGAATATGTCACGAAGCCCGTCACTATGGCGATGTTGCTCGCCACGATTGAACGCATGATGGTAGGCGCGGCTGCCCGCGGCGATCAGCGCACTAAGTCAAGGAGCGCCGGCAGCCCGGAACCGGTGTCACCGCGGATTGGATCACTTTCGCCGGAACCAGCCCAATCCTCCATGCTCGTCGACACCGACCGCATTGCGGCAGTGCGCCGGATTGCGCGTGGCGATGCCAAGTTTCTCGATACCTATGTCAACGCGGCGTTCTCGGAACTGGAACAGGCCATCGTTGACCTGCGTCTGGCCGTTCGCAAGAAGGATACGCGGGCCGCGCGCGATTCACTTCACATAATCGAGGGCACGGGCGCCTCTGTCGGTGCGGTCGCGTTGGTTGCGAATTGCAAATCGCTGCGAGAGTACATTGACGTCCCTGACGATCCGGATCGGGCTAGCGCGCTGGCGGAACTGTCGACTACCTACACCCTGACCAAATCAACGGTCCTGGCGAGTTTGCATTCACCACGCGACAATGTTTCGCGAAGAGGGGCACGGGCTGATAAAATGCCGTAATGAAGCCCGCCAACGATCACTTAGAAATACTCCAGCGCTTGCGCAGAGTCGTTCCCAACAAGGTTGCCGTCGAACCCGATCTACTCGTTCCCGAGGCCCGTCTTGCGGACATCGGAATTGATTCCTTTTCCCTGATCGAGCTCGTCTTTCTCGCCGAAGAGGAATTTCATATAAGGATTCCGGTCGAAGGGCTGGAAGTTAAGACGGTCGGCGATGTCCTCGACGTAATCTCACGCCGTCTTCAAGCCGACACGCCCATGTCGAACGTCGGAGTCCCGTCACGCGGGTAGTTGCCGCATGACCAGAACCCCCGCAGTTCCACCGACCGCAAATGAATTCGACATGGTGGCACGTACGCGAGCAGCCCGGCCTTGATGTGGCACGTAGTCGAGATCACATTGGGGATCTGGGATGTCTAGATGGGCCGTCGGCGGTACCTGCTGTCGCTGGATCGCCAAGGCACTGATCACCAGTTCAAGTGCGCCGGCTGCGCCGACCAGGTGACCGTGCATGGATTTTGTCGAACTTACCGCGATCGACTTTGCCCGGGTGCCGAAGACTTCCTTGATCGCCTGGGTTTCGGTGCTGTCATTCAATGGCGTGCCCGTACCATGGGCGTTGATGTAGTCGATATCGTCTGGCGACAACTCGGCGTCGGCAAGCGCTAGGCGCATCGCCAAGGACTGTGCCGCAACGGCAGGCTGCGTGATATGACTCGCGTCATTGCATACGCCATAGCCGCAGAGCTCGCCGTAAATCCTGGCTCCTCGAGCATTCGCGCTTTCCGCGTCCTCAAGGATGACCATCGCTGCGCCATCGCCTAGCACAGTTCCATTGCGGTCGCGGCTAAACGGCCGGCACGATGCCGCGGTATGGCTGGGAAGCTCGGGGGCGAGAACCTGGAGGGCTTGCCACGCTTTGATCGATACGTAAGCGAACAAAGCTTCCGAACCGCCGGCAATCATCACGTCCGCATAGCCGTGCCGAATGTGCCGCATCGCCTCGCCGATCGACACTGCCGAACTCGAACAGGTCGTCGTGTAGGTGAGTGTCGGACCTGCGAGTTTGTAGGCCAGCCCGAGATGTGCCGCGGGCCCGTTGTACATGATCTTGATGAGTGTGAATGGCGCGAGCCGGTTGGCGCCCTTGCGAAAGATCTCGGAATACGCCGCTTCCTGGCTGATTGTGCCCCCCAGCGATGTGCCAACGGCGGTGCCGATGCGCCGCTTGTCCATGGTCTCGAGGTCGAGACCAGAATCACGCAATGCAGCATCGGCCGCCAATAAGGCGTATTGACTGACGCGATCCGAAGTGACGCGTTGCGAACGCGACAATGAAGTCCACGGCTCGCCGGGTACCGCGGCCCCTATCGTTTCATAACTGCCAACATCGGACTCCAGGTGAATTTTTCGTACCGCGGACTCGCCTCGCAACAGTGCGTCGAACATCACATCGGCGTCGCAGCCGTGTGGTGACGTGACTCCAATTCCAGTAATGACGACACGGCGTCTTGTCATGCAGCAATTGCCAGCGGCGCCCTTTGGTCAACGGCAACTGAAAGCGGCTTTCCGAATATTGCCAATTGGCGCTGGAACAGGCGTTGCATCCACTCAAGGCTCCGCGCGTCCAGGCTGAGCGCGCAATCGACCCAGAGTTTCACGACATCGTGCAGCTCCTGCAGGCCGATCGGCCGAATCATGCGATCCACTGCATTCATCGCGTTGTGTGCGGCACGCCGATGCTCACGCTGGCGCATGATGTTTGCGACTTCGGCGCATCCGGCGCCGGATTCAATCAGGTGGTCCACCAATCCCAGTTCATGTAGTTCCACGGCGGAATACATTCGTCCAGTACGTACCAATTCATCGGCGACGCGCCGTCCTACACGACGCGCCAGAAAGCTCATACCGCCCATTCCGGGAAACATATTGAACAACACTTCGGGAAAGCCCGCCTTGATGTGTCTCTCGGCCACGATGACCTCGCACGAAAGCGCGGATTCGAAGCCACCACCGAGCGCATCACCTTCGAGCAATGCAATGGTGGTCACTCCGTGCAGGTTGTGCGCGGTGTAGTTGCGGTACTGAACGTCGATGGCCGCGCGCGCGTATTCGGCGAGACCCACACGATCCCTAACTGAAATCAGACGCTGGAAGTAGCCCAAGTCTCCACCGAGGTTGAATACCTGAGGGACAGCCGAGCGCAACACGATGTAGTGCAGCGGAGAGGTCTCCAGGTTGGCGGCAAAATGGCCTTCGATCACCTGGCTGCCGCGTTCCAGATCGCGCAACAATTCAAGGTTGAAACAGGGAATGCCCTTGGGCGACCATGTTGACCAGAGCGCGCCGCTTTCGCGGTCATACTTGCAGGAGAACTGATCGGAAACGTCGATATCGAGTGTGCCATCCACGTGTTCGACCACTAGACCGGCAGTGCGATTGGCGAGGATGGATGCATCGACGATAGCGTTCATAATGTGCCCCTCAAAGTGTTAACGTCGGAAAATTGAATTGCAGTCGAATGTCGCAGTTGTTGCGGTCTTTTTAGTCCGTCATTAGGACTGCTGTTCCCTACAAGGTCACTCTATCGCACGGTTCAATGGGTTACAACGGTTGTCGCGCAAATTACGTTAGTTTCGCCTGTGTGATTTTGTCGATTCATTCGCGAGTTCTATAGAAGTCGGCCGAGGCATTTACCGCATAGAATTGATTAACAATGGGGCCTAACTGAAGGAAAAGGAAACAAAAAATGGAAAACAGCGAAATTTTTTGCGCGGCCTGAGTCCGTGTGTTCAAGATTTTAATTGCTTGATCAGCCCATAATGTAGTATACAAAATGCACATAGCGTCTCTTTTTGGCACGTCTTGCGCTGCGAAGAGTTGCCGACGTCCAGACGGTTCTGGGTTAAGCCCATTGCGCGCATCGATACATGTCTTCCGCAAATAATCGCGTCGGATCCGCATCAGTTGCCTCTCCGAACAATGCCGCTGCGCGACGCATTGGAAGTAATCGCGAGAATCATTTCAGAAGTCCGTGGAGTCCGCATTCGGCCCGTCGCATTCCTGTATTTGATATTCTTCGCCAGTGCTGATCACGGAAAACCGGGCGAAATCGCGCCTAGAACAACTGCGCGAACTCTTCCTCATCCGAGCCGGTGACCTGCGCGAAGAGCGCCTGTTACGCCAGGGACGTGGCTGGATTCACATTCCGGGTCAGGGCCACGAAGCGCTCGCCACACTGTCCGCAACACTCGAACCGGAAGACCTGCTGTTCCTTTACTACCGCGATCGCGCGTTGATGCAGGCGCGCGGCGTGACGCCGCTCGAAATGGCCCGGGAGCATCTTGCAACCGCCAAATCTTCGTCGGGTGGCCGCCAGATGCCGGTGCATGGTTCGTACCGCCGGCTCGGCATTTATCCGCCCGCCACGCCGACTGCTTCGCAATGCCTGCCGGCCGTGGGTGCGGCGTGGGGGATCAAGCTCTCGGGCGACCGCCGGGTTGTGCTGTGCACGATTGGCGATGCCTCCACGCGGCAGGGAGAATTCTTTGAAGCGGTGGTCCAAGCGGTGCAGGATCGCTTGCCGATCGTCTTCGTGGTCGAGGACAACGGTTACGGGATCAGCACGCCGACCCTCGACCAGTTGCCGTTTCGCCTGGGAATTTTCAATGTCGCGATATTTCGTCATGTCGACGGTCGTTCGGTGGATGCGGTTGCGACCGCGGGGAGCGAAGCTATCGCGGCCGCGCGGCGGGGCGAGGGGCCGACGATATTGTGGGTGGAGCTCGACCGGCTGACGTCACATACCAACAGCGACGACCACCGCGTCTACCGTTCCGCGGCCGAGATCGCGCTGATGAAGGTCCGCGACCCGGTGACATCCTATGCGGCGGCACTGGTCGCAAGCGGCGCGCTCGATGATGTGCAGGTGCGCACACTGCAGGATGACGCGACCATGGAGGCGGACGCCGCCTATGCCCTAGCGGAAATGGAGCCGGCGCCCGTCGCCGGTTCCGCCAACACCAAGCTCTTCGGGCCGTTCGATCCCAATGGCTACCTGCCCCCTTTCGCGCTGGAGGACTCGGCCAACACAATGGCCGGCGCGCTCAACACGACGCTGCGTGAGGCGCTGTCGCGTATTCCGAACGCTGTCCTGTTCGGTGAGGACGTGGAGGATCCCAAGGGTGGCGTATTCGGCTTTACCAAGGGTCTGTCGACGCGCTTTCCTGGTCGTGTGGTGAATTCACCGCTGGCCGAGGCGACGATCGCGGGCATGGGCGTCGGCCTTGCGGCAACCGGGTTCCGGCCGATTCTGGAGATGCAGTTCATCGATTTCATCGCGCCAGCGTTCAACCAGCTTCTCAACCAGGCCGCGACCTTGCGCTGGCGCTCGAACGGCGACTGGACTTGTCCGGCCGTGTTCTACGCCCCCTATGGCGCGTACCTGCCAGCTGGCAGCACGTGGCACAGCCAGTCCAATGAAGGCTTCTGGACGCACATTCCGGGATTGCGTGTCGCCGTTCCGAGCACTCCGGCCGATCTCGCGGGCCTCGTTTGGAGCGCAATGCAGGAGTCGGACCCGACGCTGCTGCTCATCCCCAAGCACATCATGCGGGTGCGGCATGATCCGATGCCGCCGCAGCCGCGTGGCTTCGGCCGTGCACGCATCGTGCAATCGGGCACGGACATCACGGTGGTGACGTGGGGCAATTGCCTGGAGGTCGTGCAAAAGGCGGCAGCGCACCACGCGGACCGGTGGTCGATCGAAATCATCGACCTCATCAGCCTGGTGCCATGCGACTGGGCGACGATCGACGCCTCGGTTGCCAGGACGGGCCGTCTGGTGGTGGTCACGGAAGATGCCCGCACCGGCAGCTTCGGCCAGACAATCATCACCGAGGCGGTCGGTTCGCAGACGCGCTTCAACCGTTTCCTGTCACCGCCGTTGCTGGTGGCGCGCGAGGACGGCCACATCCCGTTCAACCCGGTCCTGGAGTATGCGGTGCTGCCGGACGCGGCGCGCGTGCACGCGGCGCTCGCGGAAGTGATGCAATGAGCGCCGACGGGCCGTCCCGAGGCGCGAATTGCGCCCCCATTGGGGGCAGCGAACGCAGTGAGCGTGGGGGTCGTTCAAACCCCGACGGGCCGTCCCGAGGCGCGAATTGCGCCCCCATTGGGGGCAGCGAACGCAGTGAGCGTGGGGGTCGTTCAAGCCCCGACGGGCCGTCCCGAGGCGCGAATTGCGCCCCCATTGGGGGCAGCGAACGCAGTGAGCGTGGGGGTCGTTCAAACCCCGACGGGCCGTCCCGAGGCGCGAATTGCGCCCCCATTGGGGGCAGCGAACGCAGTGAGCGTGGGGGTCGTTCAAACCCCGACGGGCCGTCCCGAGGTGCGAATAGCGCCCCCATTGGGGGCAGCGAACGCAGTGAGCGTGGGGGTCGTTCAAACCCCGACGGGCTGTCCCAAGCCGCCAGCGTTGGGGCCCCATGAGCGAGCATGGCGCGCGGGAAATACGGGTGCCGCAGCTGGGGGAAGGGCTGCGGGAGGCGCGGATCGTGGAGTTGCTGCGCACCCCTGGCGCGCCGCTGCGTCGCGGCGACGGGCTCTACGTCATCGAAACCGACAAGACGACGGTCGAACTCGAGGCGCCTTTTGACGGCACGTTGCTCGAATGGCGCGTAGCGGTGGGGGACATTGTGGATATCGACGCCACGGTCGCCCTCGTTGCAACGGCAGGCAGCAAGGTGGCGGCGTCGTCTTCAAAAACCGAGCGCATTGTCCCGCCGCGCACGCGCGCACATGCGCAGGAACGTGGACTCGACGACCACGCGCTGGCGGTCATTCCTTCGGCCTCGAACAAGCTGTTGCCGGAAGACATCGACAGGTACCTCGCGGAACGGGCTGCGGAATCGCCGGAAGTTGAAGGCATGCGTGAGCGCAAGGTGACCGGCGGCCACAGGGCACTGATCTTCAGGCTCCGGCGCAGCGCTACGCTGGTCATTCCGGGAACGCTCGCAATCGATATCCCTTGGTCCTGCCTCGAGGCGGTGGGCATGGCGGACGGCGACACCCGGCCGACGCCGTTTCAGATGTTCGCGCACGCTGTGGCGCGGGTGGCGCAATCGCACGCGAAGTTCCGCTCGGTGATGGTGGGGGACGATCGCATCCGCGAATACGATCATGTCAACGTCGGCATCGCGCTGGCCCGGCCGAACGACGAGCTGGTCATTGCGGTGGTGCGGAAAGCGGAAACGATGAAGTTGCCGGAATTCGTACGCGCCTGTTCACGCGGCATGCGGGCAGCGATCCGCGATGGCGCGGAGGCGGCGGAGGATACGCAGATCCTGTTCACGCATCTGGGTGAATTCGGGATTGTGGATGCGGTCCCGACACTGGTGGCGCCAGCCAGCTCGATCTTCTTTCTGGGCGCACCGCAGCAGCCGGTGGGCAAAGTGCGCATCGCGGTGACCTTCGACCACCGCCTCATCAACGGCGCGGCGGCGGCCCGCTTCCTGGAAGATCTCTCCGCTGCGCTGCACCGCCGCTAATTCGCTTTGCAGCTACGCGCAGGCAGCGGCTTCGGTGCGTTTGACCGCCTCGTCCGCCATGTCGCGAATGACCGCCGTAAGGTCGGACTCGACCACCATTTCGCCGTCGACGCTGGCCCTGCCGTGGATCTTGGCCACGCCGCGCGCCGCACGTTTCATCGTGCATTCGAGGAGCAGCTGGTCTCCCGGGACGACATCGCGGCCGAAGTGGCACTTGTCGAACCCGGCAAAGAAGAAAATGGTCTTGCCAATCCGGCTCATCATCCCCGAGTAATGGCACAGGACGCCGGCGGCTTGCGCAAGCGATTCCAGCAGCAGCATGTGCGGCATCACCCGCCTGTCCACCGGCATTCCAGCGAAGAATTCGTCGGTATTGCTGACGTTCTTGATCACGCGCACCCACTGGTTGGGCTCGCACGCTTCCATCCGATCTATGAGCAGGAACGGGTAGCGATGCGGAATGTGTTTCAGGATTTCGGAGATGTCCGACGGGGGAAGCAGCGTGGGAGTGGTCACGGGCACCTCGAAAAGGGCGGCATTCGTTCGGGCGCCCATCCTACGTGGGGCCGTGGCGCCCCGCAACCGGGGCGCACGCACAAATGGCCGCGGCCGATTCCCCCGGCAACGATATAATCTCTCCTTACCCCGCTCCCTTTCCCTGTACCCGTCGCCATGAAAATCCTTGTCCCGATCAAGCGAGTCGTCGATTACAACGTCAAGGTACGCGTGAAGCCCGACGGTACCGGAGTGGACACGGCCAACGTGAAGATGTCGATGAATCCTTTCGACGAAATCGCGGTCGAGGAGGCGGTGCGCCTGAAGGAAAAGGGCATCGCGACCGAAATCGTGGCGGTGACGTGCGGCGTGGCGGCCTGCCAGGAAACGTTGCGAACGGCGCTGGCTCTCGGTGCCGACCGTGCAATCCTAGTCGAAACCGACGCGGAGCTGCAGCCGCTGGCCGTGGCCAAGTTGCTCGCCGCGCTTGTGGGCAAGGAGCAGCCGCAGTTGGTGATCCTGGGCAAGCAAGCCATCGACGACGATGCCAACCAGACAGGGCAAATGCTGGCGGCGCTCCTCGACTGGCCACAGGCCGCGTTCGCGTCGAAATTAGACATTGCCGATGGCGGCGCCACGGTCAAGCGCGAGGTCGACGGCGGACTGGAGACGGTCCAGTTCAAGTTGCCTGCGGTCGTGACCGCGGACCTGCGTCTGAACGAGCCGCGTTACGCGACGCTGCCGAACATCATGAAGGCCAAGAAGAAACCCATGGAGACCACCAATCCGGCCACGCTCGGCGTGGACGTAACACCGCGTCTCACGACGGTGAAGGTGGTGGAGCCGCCGAAGCGCAAGGGTGGCGGCAAGGTGGCCGATGTCCAGGAACTGGTCGCCAAGTTGCGTAACGAAGCCAAAGTCATCAACTGAGATCCGACATGTCCGTACTCGTCATCGCCGAACACGACCACACGTCGCTCAAGTCGGCGACGCTGCACACGATCACCGCCGCATTGCAGATGGGTGGCGACGTCGATGTTCTCGTCGCTGGCCACAATGCCGGTGCGGCCGCGCGGGCCGCCGCCGCCGTCGCCGGGGTGGCGAAGGTCCTGCACGCCGAAGCGCCTTACCTGGCCATGCCCACCGCCGAGAACATGGCCGCGGCCGCGTTGAGCCTGCTCCCGGGCGCCTATACGCACGTGCTGGCGGGGGCCACAGGATTCGGGAAGAACGTGCTGCCGCGGTTGGCCGCCAAACTGGATGTGGCGCAGGTGTCGGAGATCACGGCCGTGGTGTCCCCCGACACGTTCGTGCGGCCGATTTATGCGGGCAACGCATTTGCGACCGTGCAGTCGAAGGACCCCGTCAAGGTGATCACCGTGCGGTCGACTGCGTTCGATGCGGCCGCTGTTGCCGGAGGCAATGGCGTGGTGGAGTCCATCACCGCGCCCGCCGACACGGGCCATGCCGTGGTGATCGGGCAGGAACTGACCCGATCCGAGCGCCCCGAGCTCACGAGCGCACGCGTCGTGATCTCCGGAGGCAGGGGCTTGGGCAGCGGCGAGAACTTCAAGATGCTCGAAGCGCTGGCGGACAAGCTCAACGCGGCGCTCGGCGCATCGCGCGCTGCCGTCGACGCGGGCTACGTGCCCAACGATTACCAGGTCGGACAGACCGGCAAGATCGTGGCGCCGGACCTGTATATTGCCATCGGCATCTCCGGCGCGATCCAGCATCTCGCCGGCATGAAGGACAGCAAGGTCATCGTCGCGATCAACAAGGACGCCGAAGCGCCGATCTTCCAGATTGCCGACTATGGACTCGTCGGTGACCTGTTCGAACTCGTCCCGCAGCTGACCGCCGCGCTGGGCTGATTGCTCTGCTGCGGCGGGTAATGGCGCGGATCGCTGTTTAGAGCATTTCATCCAGAGTGGCGGCGGTAAGCTGTCGCCATTCCGTTCAACTGCGCAAGGTCGGATCCCACGCATGAGCACCTATCACGCACCTCTCGCCGAACTGAGATTCGTTCTCAACGAACTCGCGGGTCTGGCGCAGATCGCGAAGCTTCCGGGGTTCGAGGACGCGGCGCCGGACACGGTCGCCGCCATTCTCGACGAAGCTGCAAAGTTCGCGACCAATGTTCTAGACCCGCTCAATTGGACCGGCGACCGCGAAGGGTCGAAACTTCTCGACGACGGAACGGTCCGGACGCCGGCGGGATTCAAGGAAGCCTACAAGCAGTTCTGCGACAACGGCTGGAACGGGCTCACCAAGGATCCGGAGTTCGGCGGGCAGGGCCTGCCGCAACTGGTGCAGACCGCGGTCGAGGAGATGTGGCACGCGTCGAATCTCGCGTTCGACCTGTGCCCACTGCTCACACAAGGCGCGGTCGAGGCGATTGTGCTGAAGGGCACGGACGCGCTCAAGCACAAGTATCTGCCCAACATGGTCGCCGGCACCTGGACCGGCACGATGAACCTTACCGAGCCACAGGCCGGCTCCGACCTGGCGGCAGTGCGCACGCGCGCTGTGCCGCAGCCGGATGGCACCTACAAGGTCGCGGGCCAGAAGATATTCATCACCTTCGGCGAACACGATTACACCGAGAACATCATCCACCTCGTGCTGGCGCGCACCCCCGATGCGCCGGAAGGCGTGAAGGGAATTTCGCTGTTCGTCGTGCCGAAGGTGCTGGTCAACGACGACGGTTCTCTGGGCGCACGCAACGACGTCAAGTGTGTGTCGCTCGAACACAAGCTTGGCATCCACGCGAGCCCGACGGCGGTGATGGTCTATGGCGAGCAGGGCGGCGCCACCGGTTATCTGGTGGGCGAGGAGAACCGCGGCCTCGAATACATGTTCATCATGATGAATCTGGCGCGTTTCTCGGTGGGCATGGAAGGCGTCGGCCTGTCGGATCGCGCATACCAGCGCGCCGTCGCCTACGCGAAGGATCGCGTGCAGGGCAAAGCGGTGGGCCTGGACAAGACCGCCAAGGCCGGGCCGATCATCGAGCATCCGGATATTCGGCGCATGCTGATGACGATGCGCGCCTATACGGAAGCCATTCGGGCCGTTGCCTATGTGACCGCTGCTGCGCTCGACAGCGGACACGCGCATCCCGACGCAGACGCCCGCAAACGCCACCAGGCTTTTTCGGATTTCATGATTCCGATCGTGAAGGGCTGGTCGACCGAAATTGCGCAGGAGGTGACGTCTCTTGGCCTGCAAGTGCACGGCGGCATGGGCTTCATCGAGGAAACCGGCGCGGCGCAGCACTATCGCGACGCTCGCATCATCACCATCTACGAAGGCACCACGGGCATCCAGGCCAACGATCTCATCGGCCGCAAGACCGCGCGTGATGGGGGCGCTGTCGCCTATGCGGTGGCGGCCGAGATCGACAAAGTCGCCGCAAAACTCGCTTCGCATGCCGATCCGGTACTCAGTGCCATCGGCCTGCAACTCGCGGCTGCCCAGGCCGACCTGCAGTCCGCGATCGATTGGCTTGTTCCCGAATTTGGACAACACACGCGCGCCGCGCATGCGGGCGCCGTGCCTTACCTCAAGCTGTGGGGTCTCGTGGCCGGCGGTTGGCAGATGGGACGCGCCGCGCTGATCGCCCAGGAACATCTGACGCAAGGTGTCGGTAATGCTGACTTCCTGCGCGCCAAGATCGCCACCGCGCACTTCTACGCGGAATGCCTGTTGCCGCAGGCGTCGGGCTACGCCCACGCGGTTACCCACGGCGGCGACAGCGTCCTGGCGTTGCCGATCGAGGCATACTGACGCGAGATACCGATACACCGCGCATTGTGTGCGGCGGGCCAGGCGCATCACTGCGCAGGTCGGCGTGGGGAATGTCCTACAGCGCATTGCCCGAAGCGCCGATGGACCGCGCCGGGCGCCAGCGGGTCAAATGATCTGGCTTCCGCGATTCTCCGCGGAAGCGAACCGGACTCCATCATGAAGCATGTCCTCGCAGCGCTGGCGATCGTCGCCTTCATTGCATCCGACGCCCTGGCGGATTCGATTCCGCCGTTCGGTCCCGGCCCCAATCCGGTCGGCTGCAGCAACGTCACGCAGGACTTCACGCGCGTGCCCGCGGGCGACTCGGCGCAGGACTACTGGGAAGGCAAACCAGCGGGCAACACGCAGCGCTACATCACCGACCTGCTGGCTGATCCGGCCAACACGGTGACGGTCAATCTGGCCGTTCCGAATGACGGTGGCCTCTACGGATCGTATGCCGCGCGGTCATTTCCCTACGTGATGCTGGTCTGCTATCCGACGTCGTTCGCCAATCCGCGCCCCGATTACCCGCTGCCGACCGGCGACGTGGTTCCGCACATGCAGCGCGGTGGCGAGGCGCCGATTCTTGCGGACGCGTCCGCGCGGTATCCGATCCTGCTGTTTTCGCACGGGCTCACCGGCAGCCCGCTGTCGGGCGACTACATCAACGCCGTGCGGCTTTTCGCGAGCTGGGGTTATGTCGTCGATCGCGCCTTTCCACGGCGACCTGCGGTTCGCCAACGTGAAGCTCGACGGCTTCAGCGACTATTTCTATGCGCTGGTGAACATCAAGGCATTCGTTGCGATGCAAGCCGTGCGGCCGCTGTCGCTGTCATTGGGTCTCGATGCGGTGCTGGCAGGTACGCAGTTCGCCGGTCATGTGGATGCGGCCAGGGTCGGCGGCTTCGGCGCCAGCCTGGGCGGCGAGTCGCTGCTGCTGATGGCCGGCGCGCAGCTCACGACGACCGTGGGCCAGGCGTACAAGCAGGTCACGTTCGATCCGCGCCTCAAGGCTGCGGCAGGCTACGTGCCGTATTTCGGGCAGGTCGTATTTCCCGCGTTCGGCCGCGACCAGAACGGGCTGCAGGGCATCACGTTGCCGTTCCTCGCGATCAGCGGCACGGCCGACACGACGGCGCCCATCGCCGCGACCGAGCAGGGTTTCGAGTTTCTGCACAACACGCGCCAGCTCGTCGCGCTGACCGGCGTCGAGCATGGTTTCAATCCGGCATTCTCCGACGAAATCTTCACCTGGTCGCTGGCGTTTCTTGCCGGTCAATTGTCGGGCGAACCCGGTGGCACGCGCGACGAGCGCTCGCATGACGTCGGTGGCCGGCGGCGGCGAGGACGTGCTGAAGACCGATTACATTGCGCCTTCGCCGGAGTTGGCGGGCGAGCGTATCGTCGTCGAATTCCGCAACGATTCGCTCAATCACTATTTCATCACGGCCGAGCCGGCCGAGTCCGCATTGCTCGATGCAGGCAACATCATCCCGGGCTGGCAACGTACGGGATTCGACTTCAAGGAATGGGCGCGGGCGACCCGCGCGGGCTCCCGGCCTGCCGCTTCTTCGGTACGCCAGGCATCGGCCCGAATTCGCACTTCTACACGATCAGCGCATACGAATGCTGGCTCACGAAGGCTAACCCGTATTGGCTCTACGAAGGCATCGCTTTCAATTCGGACGCGCCGGCGGGCGAAGTCTGCGCGGCGGACCGCGTTCCCGTCGTGCGCCTCTACAACAACGGCATGGGCGGCCAGGCCAGCCATCGCTTCGTCACCAGCCACAGCGAAGTGCGCGAGATGGTGCAGCGCGGCTGGATGGTCGAGGGTGTCGTGTTCTGCGGGATTCCCTGACCGGGGCGGGCAAGGCGTTTCCGCTGACTATGACGATGCTGACGGCGGGATCACCACGACGCCGTGGCGCGCCAGCGCAACGCCGACGCCCGTGCCCACGGCAACCGGGTGGTCGACCGCAACCGATATCACGAACAGTTCGCCGATCGGAGAATCGAGCGTGTATTCGATGAGGCCGCCCAGGTAGGCCGCCTTGCGAGACGGTGGCCGCGAGCGGCGCGTCCTCGGGCCGCATGAACGTGATCGCTTCAGGCCGGATGGACAGGTCGACGTCGCCATCGGGCAGGCCGCGGTGGGGAAGGGACAGCGTGGTTCCACCGACTTGCACGTCGCCGTGCGTTGCGTCTCGGCGCGTCAACCGGCCGCGAACACGGTTGGCGTCGCCCATGAATCCGGCGACGAAAGCGTCGCGCGGCTGTTCGTAGAGTTCGCGCGGGGCGCCTTCCTGCGCGATACCCCCCTGGTTCATCACGATGATGCGGTCGGACACGGCCATCGCCTCCGCCTGGTCATGCGTGACGTACACGACCGTGAGCGCCAGCCGTTGCTGCAGCTCCCGGATTTCTTCGCGCATCTGGCGACGCAGCCGCGCGTCGAGATTGGACAGCGGTTCGTCGAAGAGCAGCACGCCGGGCTCGAGCACCAGCGCGCGGGCAACGGCAACGCGCTGCTGCTGCCCGCCCGACAGCTCCGAGGGCAGCCGATCGTCGAACTCCGGTGAGGCCGACGGTGGCGAGCGCGACACGGGCACGCTCGTTCGCCCTGGGCCTGGCCACACCGGAAACGTCGAGGCCATACCGCACGTTCTCCAGTACGGTCATGTGCGGAAACAATGCGTAGCTCTGGAATACCATCGAAACGTCGCGTTCGGCGGCGGAAACTTGCGATACGTCACCGCCGCCGATGAGGATCGCGCCCTCGCTGGGCAATTCGAGGCCGGCGATCAACCGCAGCGTGGTCGTCTTGCCGCAGCCGGAAGGACCGAGCAGCGTGACCAGCGTGCCGGCGGCAATGGTGAATGCAAGCTTGCTGAACGGCGGCGACCTCGCCATACAGCTTGCTGACATTGCGGAACTCGATCGAGGCGGCGGTCATGGTTTCCGGTCTGTGGATTACGCAGTGGCGCCGGCCAGCGGGCCGACATCCGCACCGACCGCGCCGCGACGACCCAGCCTGCGGTCGCCAACGGCCAACTGGATAATCCAGATGACGACCAGCATGAGTACGATCAGCACGGAACTGTACGCGATTGCCACGCCGTAATCACCGTTGACGACGCGGTTGATGATGTAGGTCGTCGCCCACTCATATTGGGCCGAGACGAGGAAGATCACGGCGGAGACGGTCGTCATCGCGCGGACAAAGCTGTACACGAGCGCGGCTACTACCGCGGGCTTCAGCAGCGGCAACAGGACGCGATGCAGCGTCGTCGCGCTGCGTGCGCCAAGCGTGGTCGACGCTTCGTCCAGACTGGGATCGATCTGCGCCATCGACGCCATTCCCGCGCGCACGCCCACCGGCATGTTGCGGAAGATGTTGCAGACGACCAGGATGATCGCTGTACCGGTGATCTCGATCGGCGGCACATTGAAAGCGAGGATGTACGAAACGCCGATCACCGTGCCGGGAATGGCGAACGAAAGCATCGTGCCGAATTCGAAGATGGCCCGCCCGGCGAATTTCTGGCGGGTGAGCAGCCATGCGGCGAGGATGCCGATCGCGGCGGTCAGCGGCGCCGCTATGGCCGAAAGCTTGACCGTGGTCCAGAATGAATTCCACGCCGCGCCCGCCCACAGGATGCCGTGCGGGCCCCATTCGATGCCGAAGGCCTTCACGTAATGCTTGAATGTGAACGTGTAGTCGCGCCCCCAGGTCTCGACGAATCCGCCGGCCAGCGCCATGCCGTAAATCACGATGGTAAGAAATGCCCAAGGCAGCACAAGACCATAGCAGAGACGCCGCAGCACCGGCGGGCAGTGGCGTCGGCATGCCGGAATCCCCCTTACCCGACATCGACGTGAAGGCCTTCCGGCCGAGAACCCGACGTTGCAGGAAGAAGGCGCCGAGCGCGAACACCAGCAGCACGATGCCGAGTGTTGCAGCGCGGCCCTGGTCGAGTTGCGCGCCGACGACCGAAAAGAAGATCTCTGTGGACAGCACGCCGAAATTTCCGCCGAGCAGGATCGGATTGCCGAAATCGGCAATGGATTCGATGAAGGTGATGAGAAAGGCGTTGGCGAGGCCGGGGCGCATCAGCGGCAATGAAACGTCGGCGAACGTGCGCCACCTGCCGGCGCGAAGCGTTTGCGCTGCTTCCTCGAGCGCGGGCGAGACGCCTTCGACGACGCCGATCAACACAAGGAAGGCGATCGGCGTGAACGCGAAGATCTGCGCGACGAGCACGCCTTGCATGCCGTAGAGCCAGCGCGTGGGCGTGACGCCGAACGCCCATTCCAGAAACTGGTTGATGAGGCCGGAGCGGCCGAAAAGCAGGATCAGGCCCAGCCCGACAACGAAGGGTGGCGTGATGATCGGCAGCACCGACAGCACGCGCAGGAACTTCCTGTACCGGAATTTCGTGCGCGTCACGACCAACGCAAAGGCAAGGCCGAGCGCGGTGCAGCCGACTGCGCACGCGGTCGCAAGGAGCAGCGTATTCCAGGCGACGCCGCAGCGTGTGGAACCGGCAATGCACGACAACCCCCAGATCTTCTCGGTGAACAGGCGAGCGAGAAACGCCGCCAGCGAGACGGCGCCCTCGTTGTTCTGCACGGCCTGGATCAGGATCGTGAGTACAGGAAAGAACGTGAAGACTGCGACCAGTGCGCCGATGATCACGACCGTGCCAGCGACGAATGCGTCGCCCTTGAAATACCCGCGGCTGGCCAATCCTAGCGATGCGATCAGCGCGAACGCACTGACCACTAGGCATGCGCCCATGCCCAGGCCGTACTGCCTGCCGGCCAGCGGACCGAACACATGCGTCAGGAAATCGAAGTTCCAGCCAGCGGGGCCGATGGCGAAGCCTTGTGCCAGCAGGTAGGCGAAGCCCGTGGCGCCGACCGCGATCATGCCGTTGGCGCGAGTCCTGCGGCCGATTCCGGGCGCCAGCAACGCGAAGCCGCCAAGCAACAGGGCGCCAAGCGGCGCCAGCCACATGCGTGCGAAACGGAACGCCTGCAGCACCGCCGGCGCGTCTTCGACGGTCGCCCACTCGCGAAGCCACGCAACGCCCAGCACCGTATCTTGCAGCGCGTACCACGGCAACAGGACAAAACCGACCGCGCCGACGATGAGCCAGGCGAGGAGGGCGCGGCGATGCGAAGCCATCAAGCTGCGCTATTTCGGCGCCGAATTGATTTCCTTCTCCCACCGCTCAAGCAGCCGCTTGCGCATCTCGCTCGCCCCGAACTTCGAGAAATCGTAATCGATGACCTTGACATCGGTGAGTCTGGGGACCATCGGTGGCAACACGACGTTGCGGTTGGTGGGGATCGCATATTCCTTGAGGTCCAACCCGATCTGTTGCGCGTCGGCGGTCAGCGCCCAGTCGTAGAATTTCTTCGCGGCCTCGAGGTTGCGCGCGCCCTTGATGATGGCCACGCTGCCGACCTCGTAGCCAACGCCCTCGCAGGGCAGGATGGGCGCAACGGGGAAGCCGCGCACGATCTCGTTGATCACTCCGTGCAAAACCGTGCTGCCGACATATACCTCGCCGCGCGTGATCGCCGTCATCGGGCCGATGCCGGAACGCGCGTAGCTCGTCACGTTCCGGTTGATCTCGGCCATCAACTTGAATGCATCGTTCTCGCCGAACACCTGCACCAGCGTTGCCAGCATGAGGTATGCGGTGCCCGACGTCACGGGGTTGCCGAGCATCACCTCGTTCTTGTAAACGGGATTGACCAGATCCTTCCAGCACTTTGGCACCGGCAGCTTCTTCCTGTTGCCTATTTCGGTGTTGTAGCCCAGCGCCAGGATGCCTCCATAGACGCCGGCAACGCGGCCCGCGGACGACTTGGTGATCTGCCGCGCCCAATCGTAGAGTTCGACCAGGTTGGCCGAGCGGTACTCTTCCAGCAGTCCGTCATCGGCAGCCTGCAGATAGGAATCGGCGGGTCCGGCCCACCAGACGTCGCCTTTCGGGTTAACGCGCTCGGCCTTGATCTGCGCGAACATCTCGCCGGTGGCTTTCTGGATGACTGAAACCCGGGTGCCGGTGGCCTTCTCGAAGCCGATCGCCATGCCCTGGCACCACGCAGTGTTGGGCGAACTGCAGTACATGTTGAGCTGTGCCCGAGCGAGCGCCGGAATGACCGCCAGCGCAAGGGCGAGCAGGATCGAGGTCAGTCCGCGGTGGCTCATCGAGTGGGAAATTGCGGTGAAGATGTTACGCAGTTGCCGACGTTCCGCGTCATTTGACCTGGGAACCTACTTCCCTGTCCCACTTCTCGAGCAGTCGCTTGCGCTCGGCGGACGCGCCGTATTTTGCGAAGTCGTAGTTGATGAGCTTGATGTCCGCCGTTTTCGGCGACAGCGGCGATACGGGCGTGCTCACGTTCGACGGCAGCTGGAACTGCTTGGACTGCGCGGCGAGCGCCTGCGCCCGGGGAGTCAGCGCCCAGTCGTAGAATTTCTTCGCATTCTCGAGGTTGCGCGCACCCTTGACGATCGACATCGAGCCGATCTCGTAGCCCGTGCCTTCGCAGGGCGCGGCGCTTCTGACCGGAAATCCGGCCTGTGCTTCGGTCACGACATCGTGGATGAAGGAAACGCTCGCGAGCGTCTCGCCACGGGCCACGGCCTTGATCGGCCCCACACCTGAACGCGGATAGTTGTTGATATTCCGGTGCAGCGCCTTCAGATATTTGAAGGCGTCATCTTCGCCGAACACCTGCACGATCGTGGCAATGGCAGTGTAGGCGGTGCCCGATGCATTGGGATTCGCCATCTGCACCTCGCCTGCGAATTCAGGCTTGATCAGGTCGCGCCAGCAGGCCGGCGCGGTGATCTTCTTTCGGGCGAGAAGTTCGGTGTTGTACCCCAGACCCAGGACGCCCAGGTAGAGGCCCACTGTCCGATACTTCGACTGCTCGGCTTGCTTCTGCGCCCACGGCTGCAACTGTGGGAGCATCGGTGACTTGTATTCCTCGGTCAGACCTTGCTCCGCCGCCTGCAGGTGCGGGTCGCCGGTGCCGCCGAACCAGAGATCGAGCTTCGGGTTTGCCTTCTCCGCGGCAATCTGCGCGAAGGACTCGCCGGAGCCCTTCAACGTCAGCCCGACCTTGATGCCGGTTTCCTTTTCGAATTCCGTGGCGGCGAGGCTGCACCACTCCGCCTGCACCGGGCAGATGACGTTCAACTGCTGCGACGCGGCCGAATGCGCCATTGCCGCCAGCAGCGCAAATGACGCAATGGATGCGAGTCTCGAGCCGACCATCATGCATCATCCCCTTTGGTGCGTAACGCCCATTGGGCGCGCCAAGCAACAAACGATAATATTCGTTCATTGGGCGAAGGGGGTCAACCTGCCGCTTCCTGGTCGCGCTGAAACAGGAGTAGGTGCATATGCCGACGGCCATCCGTCTGGGTGTCGATCTGGGCGGGACCAAGCTGGAAATCATCGCACTCGATGCGAACGGGCGCGAACGCCTGCGGCGGCGTGTTGCAACGCCGCAGCACGGCTATGAGGCAACGCTTGCGGCGGTGGCCGGGCTGGTTCGCGAAGCGGAGCGTGAACTTGGCTTGCTGCCGGATGCGACGACGCTGGGCATAGGCACGCCCGGCTCGATCTCGCGCACGACCGGTCTGCTGCGTGGCGCCAATTCCGTCGTCCTGAATGGCCATCTGATCCGGGAGGACCTTGCCCGAACGCTCGGCCGCGAAGTCCGCATCGCCAATGACGCAAATTGCTTCGCACTGTCCGAGGCGACGGACGGCGCCGCGGAGGGCGCTGACGTTGTCTTCGGCGCCATCCTCGGGACCGGCGTCGGTGCCGGCATCGTTGTGCGCGGACGCGTGCTCGATGGCCCGAATGCAATCGCGGGCGAGTGGGGACACAATCCGCTGCCCTGGCCGCGCGACGACGAGCGGCCCGGGGCATCCTGTTTCTGCGGACACACGGGATGCATCGAGACGTGGCTGTCCGGCCCGGGCCTCGCCAATGACCATCGCCGCGTGTCCGGAGCAGCATTGGCCGCCGCCGACATCGTTTCGGGCGCGGCGGCAGGCGATCCGGCATGCGCGGCAACGCTTCTTCGCTACGAGGATCGCCTGGCCCGTTCGCTTGCGCACGTCATCAACATTCTCGATCCCGACGTGATCGTGCTGGGCGGCGGAATGTCGAACGTCGACCGGCTCCGTGTCAACGTGCCGAAACTGTGGGGAGCGTGGGTGTTCACGGATCGCGTCGACACGCGCCTGGTCAAACACGTCCATGGCGACTCCAGCGGCGTGCGCGGAGCCGCGTGGCTGTGGGACTGACCGACAGCCGACTTCACATTCCGGAATAATTGGGTCCGCCACCGCCCTCCGGCGTGACCCAGTGGATGTTCTGGTGCGGATCCTTGATGTCGCAGGTCTTGCAGTGGACGCAATTCTGGGCATTGATCTGAAGCCGCTTCACCCGCGGGGCGCTGTCTTCGACCTCGACGAATTCGTACACGCCCGCCGGGCAGTAGCGCTGTTCGGGACCGTCGTAGAGAGCCAGGTTCACGTCGACCGGAACAGCAGCGTTGCGCAGTTGCAGATGGACGGGCTGGTCTTCCTCGTGATTCGTGTTCGCAACGAACACGGAGGAGAGTTTGTCGAACGTGAGCACCCCGTCGTACCTGGGGTAGGTGATCTTCGGCATCTGCGCGGCGCGTTGCAGTGATTCGTGGTCCGCTTTGCCGTGGCGCAGCGTCCACGGGACCAGTGCACCGAGTCCGATGTCATTGAGCCACATGTGGATGCCGCCATGGACGGTTCCCGCCCACATGCCCCAGTTGAGGCCGGGTTTCACGTTGCGCACCTTGTAGAGGTCCTCGTAAACCCACGACTTGCGCCAGGCTTCGGGATAGTCGGCCAGTTCGTCGTGCGCGCGACCCGCGCCCAGCGCGGCGAACGCCGATTCTGCAGCGAGCATCCCCGTCTTCATCGCGTTGTGGCTGCCTTTGATCCGCGGCAGGTTGACGAACCCCGCCGCGCAGCCAATCAGTGCGCCACCGGGAAACGCGAGCTTTGGAACCGACTGCAGGCCGCCCTCGTTGATCGCGCGCGCGCCGTAACCCAGACGCTTGCCGCCTTCAAAGGTCGGGCGGATAGCCGGATGCGTCTTGAAGCGCTGGAATTCGTCGAACGGCGACAGGTACGGGTTCTCGTAATTGAGGTGAACGACGAAGCCGACCGCGACGAGATCCTCGTCCAGGTGGTACAGGAACGATCCGCCGCCGGCATTGTTGTCGAGCGGCCAGCCCTGGCTGTGGATGACCCGACCCTTGTGATGCCTGTCGGGAGCGACCTGCCACAATTCCTTCAGGCCGATGCCATATTTCTGCGGGTCGATGCCGTCGCGCAGGTTGAACTTCTGGATCAGTTCCTGCGCCAGCGAACCCCGGCATCCTTCGGCAAACAGCGTGTATTTCGCATGCAGCTCCATGCCGGGCTGGTAGTCGGGCTTGTGCGCGCCATCCTTGGCCACGCCCATGTCGCCAGTGGCCACGCCGCGCACGGATCCATGTTCGTCAAAAAGAATTTCCGCCGCCGGAAAGCCCGGATAGATTTCGACGCCGAGCGCTTCGGCCTTTGTCCCAAGCCAGCGGCAGACATTGCCGAGACTCACGATGAAGCATCCGTGGTTGTCCATCAGCGGCGGCAACGTCCAGTTCGGGATGCGGTAGGCCTTTTCTTTGGTCAGGATGAGGAAGCGGTCTTCCGTCACCGGCGTCGTGATGGGCGCACCCTGTTGCTGCCAGTCGGGAATCAGCTCGTTCAACGCCTTGGGGTCGATTACAGCGCCGGAGAGGGTGTGCGCGCCGATTTCCGACCCCTTTTCCAGGATACAGACCGAGATTTCACGATTTTGCGCGGCGGCGAGCTGTTTCAGCCGTATTGACGCGGCCAAGCCCGACGGGCCGCCGCCGACGATCACCACGTCGTACTCCATCGCTTCGCGCGTCATGCGGCTATCCTCATAATTGCCCGAAGTTACCGGGTTGGACCTCGCCCCCTATTATAATTGCAGGGTTCCCGCCGTTGCCGCTCATCCGTGACCGCCGCCCGCCTTCTTGTTCACACTTCCCTGCAGTCGATTGGCAGGGGCGACATCGATGTTTTCGGTCATGGCAGCAATTCCGGCAACTTCCGCTACTTGGAGCAGGTCCGGATCGAGTGGCTGGCGGCGCGTGACACACCGCTGAGCGGCGGAAAGAGCTGAAGCGATGACGGCCACGGCGACCCGGCTCTGGAGTCCGACTCCGCAGCGCATCGCGGAGGCCAATCTCACGGCGTTCGCGGCAAAGATCGGCGCGCGTCACGACGTCGACGTCACGACCTACGATGCGCTCTGGCGATGGTCGATCGACCACAAGGCTGAATTCTGGCGTGAGATCTGGGATGACGCTGGCGTCATGGGCACGCGGGGCGATTCCGCACTGACGGGCGAAGACCGGATGCCCGGCGCCGCATGGTTCCCCGAAGCCCGTCTCAACTTTGCGCAGAACCTGCTCGAGCGCAAACCCGCCGACGACACGACCGATTCGCTCGTGTTCTGGGGCGAGGACAAGATCAAGCGCCGGGTCTCGCATCTCGAGCTGCACGCGCTCGCGTCGCGCGCGTCGGCTGCATTCGAAGCGGCGGGAATTGCGCCTGGTGACCGCGTCGCAGCGTACATTCCGAATGTGCCGGAAGCAGTCGTCGCAATGCTCGGCGCGGTGTCCCGGGGCGCCATCTGGTCGTCGTGCTCGCCCGAATTCGGTGTGCAGGGCGTGCTGGACCGTTTCGACCAGATCGAGCCCAGGGTCCTCATCACCGTCGACGGCTATTGCTACAACGGCAAGGTGATCCCCATCCTCGACAAGGTGGCCGCGATCGTCAAAGGCCTGCCGTCGGTGGAAAAAGTGATTGTGATCCCGTTTCTGCAGCACATACCGGGTGCCTCCGGCGATCTCTCCATGGTGCGCCATGGCGTGACGTGGGATGTCTGGCTGGCGCCGTTCCTGCCTGGACCGATCGATTATGTCGCATTGCCGTTCGCGCACCCGCTGTACATACTTTTTTCGTCGGGGACCACCGGCGCGCCGAAATGCCTCGTGCACACGGCCGGCGGCGTGTTGCTGCAGCATCTGAAGGAACACCGGCTGCACGGCGACGTCAAGCATGGTGACCGGATGTTTTTTTTCACGACCTGCGGCTGGATGATGTGGAACTGGTTGATTTCGGGGCTGGCATCCGGCGCCACGCTGCTCCTGTACGACGGGTCGCCGTTCATCCAGCAGGGGCGCATTCTCTGGCAATTCGCCGCGCTCGAGCGGATGACCCATTTCGGGACGTCAGCGAAGTTCATCGATGCGCAGAAGAAGATCGCGCAGGTGCCGCGCAAGGATTTCGACCTGGCGCCTCTTCGCGTCATGTTCTCGACGGGCAGCCCGCTCAGTCCGGAGAGTTTCGACTACGTGTATCAGTGCGTGAAAGAGGACATCTGCCTGTCGTCGATTTCGGGTGGCACCGACATCGCGTCGTGTTTCGCGATCGGATCGCCGACGCTTCCCGTGTGGCGAGGCGAACTGCAGTGCCGTGGCCTCGGGATGGACGTCGACGTCTTCGACGAAGCGGGGGCGTCGGTCACAGGTGCCAAGGGCGAACTCGTCTGCAAGTCACCCTTTCCCGCGATGCCGGCCGGATTCTGGAATGATCCCAAGGATGCGCAGTATCGCGCGACTTATTTCGAACGCTATCCCGGCGCATGGCGCCAGGGCGATTGGGCCGAACTGACGGAACATGGTGGCCTGGTGATTTACGGCCGTTCCGATGCGACGCTCAACCCCGGTGGCGTGCGCATGGGCACTGCGGAGATCTACCAGCAGGTCGAACCGATGCCCGAGGTCGTCGAAAGTCTGGTGATCGGGCAGGCGTGGCCGCCGGGCGAATGCAACGATGTGCGTGTCGTGCTGTTCGTGAAATTGCAGGAAGGCCTGACCCTCGACGCTGCGCTGGCGGAACGCATCCGGCAGAGGATCAAGGCGAACACGACGCCGCGCCATGTGCCGGCGAAGATCCTGCAGGTGACGGACATCCCGCGTACGCGCAGCGGCAAGATCGTGGAGCTCGCGGTCTGCGACGTAGTCCACGGTCGCGACGTGCGTAATATCGAGGCGCTGGCCAATCCCGGGGCGCTTGCCGAATATCGCGACCGCGAAGAACTCAAGACCTGAATCTTTGGTCACGACGCACACCAAGAGCAGGAAGGAACACAGAATGCGGGATACTTGCAGGCCTTTCGATGCGTCGAACCTGGCAGAGTCTACTTCGTGCACTTCGCGTGCTTCGTGGTTCGGGAATTGCAATATGTGCGCTATCGACGAAAAATCTGACAAGAGCGGGATGCCATGCTGATCGATGCCGAACGTTCCGTGCTGCTCGTGGTTGACCTGCAGACGAAGCTCGTCCCAGTGCTCGCGGATCATGAACACGTGGTTGCCAATGTCGTATGGCTGATCCGGATCGCGCAGAAGATCGGCGTGCCGGTTGCTGCCACCGAGCAGTATGCGAAAGGACTGGGTCCGCTGGTGCCCAAGGTGCGCAAGTTGCTGCCCCAGGACGCGATCGTCTCCAAGAATCACTTTTCGGCGGTCGCGGCGCAGTGCCTCGCGACGTTGCCTGGTCTTGACCGGGCACAGGTCGTGGTCGTCGGCGCCGAGGCGCATGTGTGCGTGCTGCAGACCTCGCTCGAGTTGCTCGAGGACGGTAAGGAAGTCTATGTGGTCGCCGACGCCTTGGGCGCGCGCCATCCCGCGGATCGCGAGGTGGCGCTGACGCGCATGCGCGATGAAGGCGTCCGGGTAGTGACCCGGGAAATGGTCGCCTTTGAATGGCTGGCCGAGGCAGCGACCCCGTTGTTCAGGGAAATCAACAAGGAATTCTTTGCTTGAATTTCCAACGGGTTCCGAGTGAGTTGCAAGTGAAGCGGCGCCCATGAGTTTCCTGGCCGTTCTGGTCGCGCTCGGCCTCGAACAATGGCGGGCGTTCTCGTGGCGCACCGGTGTCGAGCGCCAATTCGTCCGTTACGCGCGATGGATCGAGCGTCGGTGGAATGGCGGGACCGCCCAGCATGGTTGGCTGGCGCTCATCGCAGTACTCCTGCCGCCGGTCCTGCTCGTGGAACTCATGTTCCTGATTTCCTGGCTTGTGCATCCGTTGCTCGGGCTTGCGTGCAACGTGATCGTTCTCTATTTCATGATGGGGTTTCGCCGTTTCAGCCACGCGGTGTCCGCCATCATCGATGCGTTCAAGACGAGTGACCTGGCCGGGGCGCGACGCGCGTTGGCAGAGTGGCGCGGCGGAGATGTGAGCGAGCTGACGAGCGAGGACGTGGCCCGGCTAGCCATCGAGCGCGGCCTGGTCGACGCCTACCGTCAGGTCTATGCCGTGATCTTCTGGTTCGTGATCCTGCCCGGTCCGGCAGGCGCGGTCATCTATCGCGCACTGGCCCTGCTCGCGGAAGAATGGGGAGCGGTGGCGCCCGGCGTCGAGCCTACGCCGCTTACGCAGGCGCGCGACGAATTCGGACGGCCGGCGCGAATGCTGCTGGCCCTGCTCGACTGGATTCCGGTTCGACTCACCGCGCTGTCCTTCGCGATTGTGGGCGATTTCGAAGATGCGGCGGCCTGCTGGCGCACGCAGGCACATCTGTGGGCGAAACAGGACGGCGGTCTCGCCATAGGCGTCTTGCTGGCGAGCGGCGGCGGGGCGCTGGGCGCGCTGCTCGGCGGGCCGCTTCCCGTGTTGGTGGGCGAGCCGGAGGTCCGCGCCGAATTGGGTACTGGTGAGCCGGCCGCGCCAGACATGCTGCCGTCAGCGGTGGGGCTCGTATGGCGTGCGCTCGTTCTCTGGTTGCTGGTGATCCTGCTGATCACCGTGGCCAATATCGCGCCCTGACGATGTCCGGTCGCGCGTGGCGAGAGTGGCTTCCTGCCTGCTACCGCGCGGGGTCGCGAACCGCGCGCGCTTCCCGGATCATCGCGTGGAGAAGCGCGACGCGATGCGGCGCGACCCGCCCGCGGTCCACGGCGTCCTGAATAGCGCATCCGGGTTCTGCGTCGTGGCGGCAGTCGCGGAAGCGGCAATGCCCGAGCAGCGGACGCAGCTCGACGAAGGCTTCGGCGATGTCACCCGGTTCGAGGTGCGCCAGCCCGAATGCCTTCATGCCCGGCGAATCGACGATCCACGTGTCGGCGCCCAATGCGGGCAACGGATAGAGCGTCGTGGCGGTAGTCGTGTGGCGGCCGGTCGCAAGCGCCGTCGAGACCTCGCTTACACGGATCGCCGCTGCAGGTATCAGCGAATTTATGATGGTCGACTTGCCCATCCCCGATTGCCCGACCAGCACGGAATGCTTCCCGGCCAGCCATGGTGCGAACGGTGCGGCATCGCGCACGGCCGACAATTCGACGACGGGGTAGCCGAGTGCAGCGAATGGCGCCAGGCGCTCCAGCAACGCGGCGTAGTCCGGCAGGTCGGACTTATTGGCCGCGAGCACGAAGCGGCAGCCCTGGGATTCGGCTGCGATCATCCAGCGGTTGATGAGTTCCTCGTCCAGGCCCAGTCCCGGTGCCACAACGCCGACGATCTGCGTGACGTTCGCCGCGATCAGCTTTTCGCGGAATGCGTCGGAGCGGTAGAGAAGGCTCGTGCGCGGCGCGACGGATTCGATGGCGCCACCGCCAGCCATGCGCACGATGTCGACGCGATCGCCGCACGCGATCTGCAGCGAGCGGCCCTTCTGCACGCATTCCAGGGTCTCGCCATCAGGCAGCGTCACCGCGTAGTGCCGGCGATACGTGGCGACGACCAGGCCCTGCAGCGCGTCGCCGGAGACGGTGTTGCGGGCGGTGGGCGTCAAGCGAACAGGCGTTCCGCTTTGGCTGCGCAGATGACGTCGTTGAGCGTGACGCCGCCCGCGCTGTGCGTCGAGAACGTGACCACGCAGCGGTTGTAGTAAACCCGCAGGTCGGGATGGTGATCCTCGTGATGGGCGATCCAGGCCAGTGCATTCACGAAGGCCATGGTCTCGTGATAGTTGGCGAACAGAAACGACTTTTCGATCCTGCCATCAGCGAAGGTCCAGCCCGGCAGCGTCGCGACGTGCACATCGAGCTCGTCCGTGCCCAGGGTCGGCGGGCCGTCCCGGCAGTGCATCGATGCCAGCGCGAACAGCCGGGTATCGAGCGCCTTGCGCGCGACGGTCATGCTGCCAGCAACGAAGGCGTGCCGCGGGCGAGCGACTCGATGTGCGCGATCCGCAACGCCGCCGGCGGATGCGAGTCGTAGAACGCCGAATGCAGCGGGTCGGGTGTCAGTGTTGCGGCGTTGTCCTCGTACAGCTTGACCAGCGCCTTGGTGAGCGCGGCCGCATCGGCATGGCGCGTTGCATAGGCATCCGCCTCGAACTCGTGTTTGCGCGAATAGAGCGAGCTCAAAGGTTCGAGCACGAACGTGAATACCGGCAGCGCAAGGAGGAAGAGTTCGAGCGCCACGCCGGGTCGCCCCATGCTCACGGTGAGCAGCGAATCGGGAATCCCCAGGCCTGCATAGAACCACGATGCCCGGGCGAACCAGGCGAGCAGCGCGAGAATGACGAGCGACAATGCAGCCGACCACGCGACACGCTTGGCGACGTGCTTCAATTTGTAATGCCCCAGTTCATGGGCCAGCACCGCCTCGATCTCGTCGGGAACGAGCCGGCTGAGAAGGGTGTCGAAGAAGACGATTCGCTTGGCGCGGCCGAATCCCGTGAAGTAGGCATTGCCGTGGCCCGAACGCTTCGACCCGTCCATCACGAACAACCCGGCGCGCGCAAAACCGCAGCGCGTCAGCAGCGCCTCGATGCGCTCGCGCGCCGGCCCTGGCCCAAGCGGCGTGAACTTGTTGAAAAGCGGGGCGATCAGCGTCGGATAGAGCACCAGGATCAGGAGTTGGAAGACCATCCACGCACTCCACACCCACAGCCACCATAACGCGCCGGCGGTTCGCATCAGCCACAGCACGAGCATCAGCAGCGGCAGGCCCAGGGCCACTGCGACGGCCGCGCCCTTGGCGAGGTCGCTGACCCAGAGCCGCCACGTCATCCGGTTGAAGCCGAAACGCTCCTCGATGCGGAACGTCTGCCACCAGGAAAACGGCAGGCTGACGATGCCATAGAAAATACCCGTCACGACGAAGAGCAGCACATCGCGCCACAGCGGTGACACCGCGATCGTTTCCGTCCAGCCAATGACCAGGGCCAAGCCTCCACCCAGCGTCATCAGCAACAGCATGCCGGCATCCATCAAGGTGTTGAGCGTGCCGAGCCTCTGCTTCGCCACCGTGTAGTCGGCGGCCTTCTGGTGCGGAGCAAGACCGATGCTCGCCGCGAACGCGGTCGGCACGGAATTCCGATGCGCAAGGACATGGGCGACCTGCCGACGCGCCAACCAGACCCGTACGACCAGAGAGGCCGCCAGCGCAGCGACGAACAGAGCAGTAAAGCCGGTTGCAGTCACAGTCATGTCGCCGGAGGTCCTCGCCGGCGCTTTGTGCGAGAATGAAGCGTTCATTTTACGCCAAATCGACATGCCCCAAGACGCCAACTACCTCATATGGATCGACATGGAGATGACGGGGCTCAATCCGGACATCGACCGCATCATCGAGGTCGCGCTGGTGGTGACCGATGGGAGTCTCGGCGTCGTTGCCGAAGGGCCGGTTTGGGTGGTGCATCAAGGTGACGCCGTGCTGGACGGCATGGACTCGTGGAACAAGGGCACGCACGGCAAATCCGGACTGATCGACAAGGTGAAGACCTCGGCTCTGACCGAACGCGTCGTGGAAGAGTCCGCGCTCGCGTTTCTCCGCGAGCATGTGCCGGCCAAGGCATCACCGATGTGCGGGAACTCCATTTGCCAGGATCGCCGCTTCCTCGCGCGTTGGATGCCTGAGCTCGAAGACTGGTTCCACTACCGCAACCTCGATGTCTCGACGCTGAAGGAGCTGTGCCGGCGCTGGAAGCCCGAATTGATGAAGGGCATTCCGAAGGAGGGCAAACACGAGGCGCTTGCCGACGTGTACGAATCGATCGAGGAACTCAAATACTATCGTGATAAGTTCATACGCGAATGAGTTCAATCGCGAGCCTTGGCCGGATGTTCCGCGAACGCCGGCCGTGCCGGTCCCGAGGAGCGTCAGTGCTTGCGTGCGAGGAGGACGCCGTCGCCGATCGAGACCAGGCAACTCGTCACACGGGAATCGTCGCGGGCCTTGAGATTCAGCGCCCGCAATGCCGCGGTGTCGGGGTCGGTCTGCGCGGGATCGGCGACCGCGCCGCTCCACAGCGTGTTGTCGAACGCCATCAGTGCGCCCGGACGCAGCAACGTCAGGCACGCCTCGTAGTAGCCATCGTAGCCTGTCTTGTCGGCGTCGATGAACGCGAAGTCGAAACTGTCCGGACCCGATTCGCGAAGCAGATCGCGCAAGGTGTCGGCGGCAGGAGCCAGGCGCAGGTCGATACGCCCGGCGACGCCGGCTTCGCGCCAGTAGCGTCGCGCCACTTGGGTCCATTCGTCGCTGACGTCGCAGCAGGTGAGCCGGCCGTCGGCGGGCAGCGCAGCCGCGACCGCGAGTGCGCTGTAGCCGGTGAACGTCCCGATTTCGAGGGCGCGCCGCGCCCCGGTCAGGCGCACCAGCAACGCGAGGAATGCACCCTGATCCGAACCGATCTGCATGCCGGCGTTGGGAAGTTTCGCGGTTTCGTCGCGCAGGCGCCGCTGCAACGGCGTCTCGCGCGTGGCGATGTTGCGCACGTAGTCGTCGACCGCATCAGGCAGCAATGACCGAAGGCTCATGTTTGCGCAATCTCCAAAGGGCGGCGGTGCGGCAATTATGCACACATCACCTCATGCATGGCTGTAGATCGTCATGAAATTCTGCAGCCACTGTGGTTCGTCGCGCATTGCATTGCGCGTTCCCGACGGCGACAATCTGCCGCGCTTCGTGTGCGCCGACTGCGGGACGATCCACTACCATAATCCCAAGATCGTCGTCGGCTGCCTTCCGGAATGGGAAGGACGCGTGCTGTTGTGCAAACGGGCCATCGAACCGCGCTACGGGCTGTGGACGCTTCCTGCCGGATTCCTCGAGAACGGCGAAACAATCGTTGCCGGGGCACTGCGCGAGACGCTCGAGGAAGCGCATGCGCGGGTCGAGCCGACCGATCTCTACACGGTCATCAGCCTGCCGCAGATCAACCAGGTGTACATGATGTTCCGCGCGCGCCTGCTTGATCTCGATTTCGGGCCGGGCAGCGAGAGCCTCGACGTGAAGCTCTGCGAGGAAGCCGACATCCCATGGGAATCGCTCGCCTTCCGGACCATCACGCGGACACTGCGCAATTATTTTCTCGACCGCAAACAGGGCGCCTTCCCGGTGCGCGTCAGCTCGCTGGAACGGCGGCCCCCGCTACCTCCCGATCTGCTTGCCGCCGGTTGATGCAGGCTCGTCGCAGGGACGCACGATGAGGATATCGCCTTCCGCCGCCGCGCCCACCCAGTCGGCAAGGATTGCGCACCGACCGGCCGAACAGAGCATGTAGTCCGGCGTGAACGTCGAACGGGTCAGGCGCAGTTCGGCATGCGTCGAATGCGGCTGCCAGACCCATCGCCCGTCGCGCAGCCACGCGTCGGGCGGTGGTTCCATGCCCGCGCCGCTGCCCTCCACACGTGCCTCGACGAGCATCAGCCGATCGCCGGCAAGCTGATAGCTCTCTTCCCACCGGGTCTTCTGCACTGAATGTTCCCATGCCAGCGTGAATTCGGGGCCGGGCAACGCTGCGCGCACCACGCCGGCAACGATGAGGCAGATAACGTTCAACCGAGGAATCTCACCGGACCCGATGCGCGGCCGCCGATGATTTCAATGGGAGGCGGGCGCGGACGTGCCTCGCGTGCGATACCAATGCCATGCGACAACCGCGGCGCCAAGTACAAAGCCCGCCTCGTCGGTCCAGGGTACCGCGACAACGAGCAGGAACGCAGCGATGGTCGCCAGGATGCGTTCCGGCCAGATGAGCAGGCCGCGCAGGTAGCCGATGGACGCCGCGCCCCACAGCACGATCGCGACAATGGCCTTGAACACGACATAGGCGGTATCGAGCAGCGTGCCGCCCTGCAGCATCAATGCGGGGGCGTATACGGCCATGAACGGGATCACAAAACCGGCAATGGCGATGTGGGTTGCCTTCCAGCCGATCTTCATCGGCGAAGCCTTGGCGATCGACGCGGCGGCAAACGCGGCCAATGCAACGGGGGGCGTCAGGTCGGCCATGATCCCGAAATAGAACACGAACATGTGCGAGACGATCAGCGGCACGCCCAGTTTGAGCAGCGCCGGCGCGGCGATCGCGCTGGTGATGATGTAATTCGGGATGGTCGGAATGCCCATGCCGAGGATCAGGCACACGACCATCGTCAGCAGCAGCGACAGCAGCAGGCTTCTGGCGCCGACTTCGAGCACGAATCCCGCGAAATTGGACGCAGCACCAGTCAGCGTCAACACGCCGATGATGACTCCGACAATCGCGCAGGCGATGCCGACGGCGATGGCCTGCTTCGCCCCATCGATCAGGCTGCCGCGCATGATCGCGAGCGTTTCCTTCCCGCCCTTGACGAAGAAATTCACCGCGACGAGCAACGCGATCATCCCGATGATCGGCCAGACGCCGTACTTGAAGAAGCTCGCCGACGCGACGCCTAGCGCGACCCAGAAGACGACGCGGAACAACGTCGAGCCGAAGCCACCGGCAATACCAGCGCCCAGGATCAGCACGGCCGTCATGGCCAACCCGACGATTCCGGAGAACATTGGCGTAAACCCGTCGAACAGCATGAACACCAGCACCGCGAGCGGAAGCATCAGATACCACTTGGTTCGGATCGCCTGCCACGGGTTCGGGCACTCTGATTTCGGAATACCGTGCAGCCCCTTGCGGCCGGCCTCGAGGTGGACCATGGCGAATGCGGTGAGGTAATACAAGAAGGCGGGTATTACCGCGGCCTTAACGATGGTCACATAGGGAACATTGAGCGTCTCCGCCATGATGAACGCGACCGCGCCCATCACGGGAGGCATGATCTGGCCGCCCATGCTGGCCGTCGCCTCGACGGCGCCCGCAAACACGGACGTATAGCCGAAGCGTTTCATCAGTGGGATCGTGAACTGGCCGACGGTCAGCACGTTGGCCACGCCCGACCCGGAAATCATGCCCATCATCCCCGACGAAATCACGGCGACCTTGGCGGGACCGCCGCGCGCGTGACCGACAAAACCCAGCGCGATGTTGTTGAAGAGGCTGATCATGCCCGCGTGCTCCAGGAACGAGCCGAACAAGATGAACAGGAAAATGTAGGTGGCCGACACGAGCGTCGGGATGCCGTAGATGCCCTCGGTGCCCAAGAAGAGCTGGCCGACGATCTGATCGAACCCGTAGCCGCGATGCGCGATGGCCGAGGGCAGGTATTGGCCGAACAGACCGTAGGCCAGAAACGTGCCGCAGACGATCGGCAGGGCCGCGCCGAGGACGCGCCGCGCCGCCTCGAACAGCAGCACGATCACGATCGAGCCCGCCACGAGGTCGATGATCGTCGGGTCGCCCGAGCGCTGCACCAGGTCGGCCTCGAAGACGAGGTGATACATCGCGAGCGTGGCCGCAAGTGCCGCCAGCACCGCGTCGAACCAGGCGATTCGGTTCCGGTTGGCACGCGTGCCGATCGGGTAAATCAGGAAAGAAAGCACCAACAGGAAGCCGACGTGCAGCGAACGCGTGGGCAGGCTCGAAAGCGGGCTGAACGTCGCGATGACGAGTTGGTACGTGGAAAAGGCCAGCGCCACGCCGGCCACCACTTTCCAGGCATTGCCGGCCAGTTCGCGTTTGACGCCGGTTTCGTCGAATGCGGCCTCGGCCGCCTGCTTGGAAACGGTTCGCGTCTCGCGTGTCGCCGCCATCAGCGTTCTCCCTTCGGTCAATCCGGTGAGAAAGGAAATCCGCGCGGAGTGTTTGGCAGCGTTCCGAGGAATGGCCGAACAATGACGGCGGTACAAGAACACCGGATCGCCGCGTGTGCGGAGATGACGCGGCTGTTTCCAATCGCGCCGGCGCTTCGCGCAGCGCGCTCGGACATCCGCGTCATTTGATGAGTCCGGCTTCCTTGTAATACTTCTCCGCGCCCGGATGCAGCGGGATCGGCATGCCGTCGAGCGCGTGCTTCGGGTCGATCGCCTTGGCCGCCGAGTGCGCCGCAACGAGTTGGTCCAGCCCCGTCCACAATGCCTTTGTGATGCCATAGACGGTCTCGTTGCTTACGCCGTCGTAGGTCACCAGGTAATTCTGTACCGCTGCCGTGGTCACGTCGGCGGTCTGGCCGCGATACGTGTTGGCGGGGATGACCGCGACCAGGTAGGCGGGGTCGTTGGTCTTCTTGACGATGTCCGCAGAAATCGGCACGACGGTGATGTCCACGGATGTCGCGAGATCGCGCAGCGCGGAAACGCCCAGCCCGGCCGACTGCAGCGTGACGTCGAGCTGGCGGTTCTTCATGAGCTCGACGGACTCGCCGAAGGGCAGGTATTCGACCTTGGCGAAATCCTTGTACGTAAGCCCAGCCGCGGCGAAGATCGCGCGCGCGTTGAGTTCCGTGCCCGACTTCGGCGCGCCGACCGATATCTTCTTGCCCTTCAGGTCGGCCAGCGTCTTGATGCCGGCATCCGCCCGCGCGACGATCTGGATGTAGTTTGGATAGATGGCCGCGATGCCGCGCAATTTCTTGAGCGGCGTCTTGAAGCCGGCGTCCTCACTGCCCTTCCATGCATCGGACAGCGAGTCGCCCAGCGTGAACGCAACTTCACCGCGACCGGCTTGCAGCAGATTCAGGTTCTCCACGGACGCCTTGGTGGCCTGGACCGACGTCTTGACGGCGGGCATGGCCTTGCCGATGTCGTTGGCCAGTGCGACGCCGAGCGGGTAGTAGACGCCGCTGGTGCCGCCGGTGAGCACATTGATGAACTGGTCGGCGGCGAGCAGGGGTGAAGCGAGCAGCAGCCCGACAGTGAGCGGGGCGATACCGCGCAGCAAACGATTCATGAGTCCTCCAGTTGACGCGGCCGACTGCAAAATGAGGTCGCCGCAGGAATGGGTGTTGGCGCCGCTTGGCGCGCTCGGATGAGCGGCGGACGGTCTCTGGAGGGGGATTATATGTCCTAGCCGCAATTCGACCGTACAGACAATGTCGGATCGCTTCGAGCTACGCTCCACAAAATGACCGAGCAGACCTTCTCGGTTAGGCGCCCGACGAAACTCACGATCCGCTTTGCCGTGCCGGCTCAACCGGTCGACGCAACTCCGTCCATCCTTATAGACAAGGATTTGAAGCCGATGGTGTTCCTGCGGCGCGGCTAAGCGACGGTCCGAGGTCGTACAAGCACGAGTGAGGGGGACCAGGAAACAGCGCTACTTGCGATTAGTAACGATTTGACAAACACTTGCTCTTGCGTCTCCTAGACTTAGCATGTGTTGCGCTGACCAGTTGAATCCACACGCGACACCGGTCGTTCAATCGCAGCTCGTCAACTGGCGCTTTCGGCCAAGAGCCGTCGGTCGGTGCCGACTCCCAATTTGCTCCAGACCGGTCATTCCCCGTTCTTGAACGCGAACGATGTCCATCAGTGTGAATTTGCCTTGCAGGACTCGACTCAGATGTATGGGCAGCGATACCTGCCCACCTGTCCTCGGCCGGTGAGGTCGTGATCGGGGACCGCAGCACGGCGCAGTCTCCACTGTCGTAACTGCGCTGAGGCAGGTGTCGGCGTGGGCCGTCGGCCGGCGGTGAGACCGCCGAGACCCCCGTTACTGGCCAATCTCCGGCAGCGCGTCCCTAATTGGCGCGCTGGGGATTTCCATCAGTCCGCTGTACGGCCGATTCATCTCCAGAATCAGGAAGATCGCGCCCGCGACAGTCAACGCTCCGACGAACAACGCCGTGGTGGCGGTGGCGTTGCGGCGCGCATAGAGACCGAATCCAGCGAAGAGCACGACGAGCCAGAACACCAGCACGACGAAGAAGGGCCAGGACAGGGAGCCCCCGGCCTGTTGGTGCAGCAGGCGGATGGTGGTTCCCATGATCGTCATGAGCTGCAGAGCACGCGCCTGCGCAGATCGCTGGGCTTCGGAATTGGGTGTCAGGCGGTTGACGGTGGCGAACAGATCTTCCGCAGGTACGTATTGTTGCGGGTTGTGCATGGCTGTGCGTGGGGTGCCCGCATCCGGCCAAAGCCGTTCGACTTCCACCTTAACCATGCGACGTAGCTGCGCGCGACTGTCATTCGCCTCCGGGCCGTAATGGGCGAACACTTGGTCGAGCTGAACAAGTTGAGCGCCGAGTTCCTGCACTTCGCTCGCCTGCCTATCGTATGAACTGTGGGCGGATGCAATCAGCAGGCTCAAGACCAGGGCGGCGATCGTTGCGACCAGCCCCATCACGAGTTTGACCACATCCTTCGTTTCGGTGTCCTGGTGATGCTCCGGGACGTGGATGGCGAGACCCGCAAGCGCGCCGCCGAAGACAAATGCGAATACCAGGACGGCGATGAGAATGGAACTCATGGAGCAACCTTGTTAGTAGCAGGCGCCGGCTCCATAGTGACCTTTGCGCCCGCGTCCTCCAGCAGCCGACTTAACTCGGGCGAAGAAATGATGATCGTCCTCGCCGCGGTGCGGAGGCGATCGACCGCCTCAGGGGGCAGTACGAAGGATGTCGGCAAATTGTTCAGGTATTCCAGTTCAGCCATGTCCTTGAGCGCCGGGAAGGACACGTCAATGACATGAAGATCGATGTCCGGTGCTCGGGCCAGCGTTGCGAGTTCGGGATCGTGATTCCCGGGCAATGTCGCCGATTCCCGAATGCGCCGCATGCTCTGCCATCGTGCCGTCGTGTCCTTCAACTGTTCGACGGCCTCGTACGAATAATGGTCGATCGGCACGCCGGTAGCCTTGATCAAAAGCTCCACGTTGCCGGGCGCGTGCTCGACCTCGTCCCAACTGGATTTCGGCGACGATCGCGAGTTGACGACGAAGACGATGATCCTGCGCACATGGTCGAGAGGTGTCGGCTGCCCCAGGATATTCAGCGCCTCGGCAGCCTCCAGTACCTCCAGCACGGCACGCATGCCAAGGTTGTCGGCGAGGCCGCCATCCACGAGATGGATGTAAGGCCGATGTTCGCTATCCTGGAATGCCTTGAGGTCCTCGCGTGTCCTTAGGGCACGCGCGGCCGGCCGCGGCGCAGTCTGTGGATTATTAAATGCTTCGATCCACTTCGCCGAAGCGAACTTGCAGCGGCCGCCATAGTTGTTGAGGGTTACCGGCGAGAGCACGAAGGGCACGGCAGACGATGCCGCCGCGGCGCGTGAGAGCGGCACGGCGTTCATGTCCGAGCATAGGTAGTCGAAGGCGTATTGGGTGAAGCCCAGTCGGGCGCCGGTCGAGATGTCGGTGGCGCTCGCGAGTATTTGGGGTCCCGCTCCGCGATCCAGATCAGCGAAGGTGGCGCCATGGAACAGAATTTCGTCATAAAAAGTCGCGGCTAGTTCCGAGCGGCCCCATGTCTCGGAAGACAAGGAGCCCCAGTTTCCTGGATTGAGGGCGCGGGTGATCAGCGTGCCCTGCACGTCGCGTTTCAGGAAACCGGTCTCATAAAGGTCGAACAGCTTGTCTCCGTACAGGCCGTAGGCCAGTGCTGTGAAGCTGCCGCCCGACACACCGGTGATGAGGTCCACTTCGTCGAGCATGCGGAATTTCCTGCCTTTGGGTCCTATGACCTCCATGTCCCGGAGCGTTTCCAGAACCCCGTAGGAAAATGCGGCCGCGCGGGTACCCCCTCCCGAAAAGGCGAGGACAACCAGATTCTCGGCGTCATAGTTACTACGGTGCGCCCAGCGGGTGTCGAAGCGATAGCCTTTACTTAGATCGACCTGCTCGATTGGGGGATTGATCGGACGCGTGGCGCAGCCGCCGAGCATCATTAGCACGGCAAGGATGATCAGAGATGTAAGGCGTTGCGGGCGCATTTGTCGACAGGCGCAGACCTACAAGGGTTCGACATTTTAGGCTACCGCCGACGCGCCGAAGCACATTTGCGCTAGGTCAACGCTGAGCCGTTCCCGCTCCGAGACGGGAATCTTCGGCCACGCGTTCCGTCTACATTAAGTAGCGTCCTTCCTCGCATTTCGCCAATGCGCCGGCGTCGTGCCGCTCCAACGCCGGAATGCCCGCGTAAAGGCGCTAGCGTCTGCATAGTCGAGTAAAGCAGCGATTTCGGTCACCGCCATTGCCGAGTCGTCAAGCATTTGCCGGGCGATTTCGAAGCGGCACTCGTCTGCGAGCGCCTGGAAGCTCGTGCCGAAGCCATTGAGGCGACGGGACAACGTGCGGCGGTGCATCGAGAATACTTCGGCAACCTGACCGACCCCGCCGTGGCCGGTGACGAGTGCCGTACGCAGCACGCTGCGTAGCTGCTCCGGAAAGTCGTCGCCGTGGCGAACCTCAAGTGCGTCGATGTGCTTCTGCAGCAGGCGGTGCAACTCCGGCTCGATCGCAGTCAAACGACGATTCAACCAAGTGGTGGAGAACACCATGGCGTTCTCTGCGGCGTCAAAAACCAGGGTCGCTCGAAAGAACCGCCGGAACGGCCCGACATCCTTCGGTTTGCGATGGGCAAACCGGACCTCAACGGGCTTCCAATCCGGGCCGCACAACGCTCGCATGATGTTGAACATGACCGCGACTGCGGCATCCCCAATCTGGTCAGTGGCCTCGACATGCGGCTGGTAGATTTCGTAGCGCAGCGTAGCCAACTCGCCGTCCACGGTCAGGTCCGCCACGGCGCCGCGGACATGCAGATGGACGTAGCGCACGATGTTGCGCAATGCTGCTCCCGCGTCCGGCGAGTACTTCCCCAGCAAACCCACGAGTCCCATGGAGTGCAGCCCGCCCCGTTGACCGACCAGCAATCCGAAGTGAGGGCAGTTGGTGCGAGCCGCGCAATGCGCCATCAGGCGATTCCGGGCTGCGAAGGGAACTAGGGTTTCGGGATTGTCGAAGAGCTTGAGGTCGAACCCCGCCTCGGCCAGCACTTCAGCGGGATCCCAGCCCATGCTCCGAAGGACCTCCGGAATGTCCAGCGTGCCGCCGATGCGCACGGTTGCGTCATTGCGGCGGATGCTGACTGTCCGCGGTCGCGCAGTGCCTAGATGTCGCATGTTTGATCCATTTCAAGATGAATCGGCGTCATTGTCCCAAATTATCAATTGCGTGTCCCCGATTGTCTAGCGCCTAGTTGCCAATTTCCGACAATAGGCGTTCTTGGCGCTGGCCCGGATAACAACAACAAAGACCGCGCGCCTTCGCCGCGCATTGCCGCCGATCACTCCTTCCCGGCTTAGCAACGGAATTTCTGCAAGGGTTTGGATTGCATGCTTCAGAAAACGGAGAATCCACGCTGGTCTAGTCGATCAGCGTCGAGTTCAAAATGCGGACCTCTTTGATCAAGCGAGCCGTGTTCATTGTGGCTGCGCTGCTGCCCTTGGTGGGGTGCAGTGCGGCGCCGTCGACGAATATCCTGGGCTCGTATTTTCCGTCTTGGATGGTCTGCGTATTGATTGGCATGGGCTTGGCCATTGTCGTTCGCTGGATTCTCGTGAAGCTGGGAATGGAGAAGGAACTGCCGGCTCCGATCGTGGTTTACCTGGCGGCCACAATCGCCTTTTCCTTTGCCGCGTGGCTTCTATGGCTGGCCTAGCCGGAGCAAGTCAATGAAATCCAGTGTTACCTGGCGGGGTCGCCTCGTCGCATTGATTGCGGTGGCTGCTGCAATCGTTCTCGGATTCTCGACGCTTACGGCATTGAGCCGCCGACCCCAGACGAATGCCGCCCACCTATTCGCGTACAGCGCCGCGATGGCCCCCGAGGTCAGCGGGCGCATTGTCAAGCTGCATGTCGCGAGCAATCAGCGGGTGACCAAAGGCCAACCCCTGGTAGAGATTGATCCGCAACCCTTCGAGCTGCGGCAGCGTCAGGCCCAGGCGCAGGTTCAGGCGTTGAAGGCGCAGATCGGCCTGACATCGCGGCAGGTAACTTCCCAGATGACCGGCGCGGATGCGGCGGCGACCCAGATCAATCACGCCAAGGCGCAGCTCGCTCTGGCGCAGGAGAACCTGCGCCGCCTCGAGCCGCTGCTCGCGAAGGGCTACGTGACCCAGCAGCAGGTTGACGAGGCACGGACCAATGAGCGAAATGCGGCGGTGGCGCTCACCGTGGCCACGCAGCAGGCCACCCAGGCGCGTGAAGCCGTGGGCGGTACCGCCAATCTTGTCGCGCAGCTTGCCGGCGCCGAAGCCGCCGAGGCTATTGCCGCACGCGATTTGGGCCAGGCGGTGCTGCGCGCCCCCTTTGATGGAACCGTCGTCGGCCTCCAGATCGCCGAGGGGACCTATGCCGTCGCGGGGCATCCGCTGTTCACGCTGATCAAGGATCAGGAGTGGTATGCCGTTGCCGACTTCCGCGAAACCGAACTTTCCAGCATCGCGGTGGGCGATCGCGCAACCGTATGGCTGATGGCCGATGCGGCCCGGCCGATCCAGGGTCAGGTCGCGAGCTTGAATAGTGGCGTGCAGCCCCAGACCGGGGATGGATCTGGCGGCCCGGGATTGCCTGTGGTCGGGCGCACGCTCAATTGGGTCGTCGTCGCGCAACGCTTTCCAGTGTGGATTCGTCTGCTGGATGCACCCCCGCAGGATCTGCGAATCGGGGCCACGGCGTCGGTTCGGGTGGAGCATGACGCAAGGCAATGAATCCGCGACGCGCGGAGCGGAACCGTTCGCCTGGCTCCGCGACGAGCTGGCGCCGCGGCCGGGCAGAGTTGCCGCGGTAGCGCGCATCGCGGGGAGCTGCACCGTCGCCGTGGGCATTGCAATGGTCTTTCAAATCCCGCTGGCGGCGTACGTGGTCTATCTGGTTTTCGTGATCAGTCGAGGGGAGTCCGTCGCAACAGCTGATCACTGCAGTCAGCGTAGCCATTGGCGCCACGCTCGCGGTGGCACTGTCGCTCGCGCTCCTGACCATCGATGCAGGCGATCCCGCGCTTCGTCTGCCCTTGATGGCGGCAATCACCTTTCTCGGCATGTTTCTGGCGCGCACTTCCACACTCGGGCCGCTCGGCTATCTCGTGGGTTTCGTCATGGTGCTGACGCAAACCCTCGTCGATACCGTTCCCTCCCCGGAGATGCTGACGAGGCTTGTGCTTTGGCTGTGGGTTGTGGTGATGATTCCCGCCGTGCTCTCCACACTGGTCAATCTTGTGTTCGGCGAGGACGCGGCCAAACTTGCTCTGCGGACGGCCTTGCGTCTGCTCGATGCCGTTACAGCGACGCTGGACGAACGCCAATCTCCCGGCCTCGCCCGACAGCAAGCGGACGCATTGGGACTGGTCGCGCTGCGGAAGGACGCGCAGATCGCCGACCGCCAGTTGCGCGAGTATGCCGAAGTCGACCATCGCTTGATCGAGACACTCGTCGAATTGCTGACGCTGCTCGGTGCGATCCCTGGCGATCTCCCGCGCGAAATCCGGACGCGGCTCGTCGACGCGAGCGTGGAATGTCGTCGCGCATTGGCGTCGGGAGATACCCGCGCTCCGGCACGACGAATCGTACCCCCCGAGTTGCTGAACGGCCTGACCGCCGAGACCTTGCCGATCGTAGTGGCGATCGACGGCGCCCTGGGTCGTCTTGCCAATGACATCGCGCGCCGTCGCGCCGCCAGTGAGTCGCCGCCTTTAGCGGTCGCCGAAGAGCTTGTTCGTGCCTGATGCCTGGAGCAATCCGGAGCACGTACGCTTTGCGCTGAAGACGACGATTGCGGTGATGGCTGCCTATTTCATCTACAGCGTACTCGATTGGCCGGGCATCTCGACAGCCGTCCCCACCTGTTTTGTCGTCGCATTGGGAAGCATGGGCGAGACAATCCAGAAGATGTGGCTGCGGATCGCCGGAGCGTTGATCGGCGGGCTCGCCGCCGGTCTGTGCATTGTGTATCTGCTTCCGCACATGACGGACATTGGTCAGCTCTGCCTGCTGATCGCTGTCGGCGTCGGCCATCTTTGCCTGGGTCGCGACCAGCAGTGACCGCCTCTCCTATATGGGCATGCAGATGGCGCTCGCCTTTCTCCTCGGCGTGTTGCAAGGCTATGGCCCCAACACCAGCCTTACGGTGTTGTGGGATCGCGTCGTCGGAATTCTCCTCGGCAATTTGCTGATGTCGCTCGTCTTCAGCGTCGTCTGGCCGATTAGCGCCCTGGACCGCGCGCGTGCGGCCATCGCGCAGGCATTGCGTGCGCTTGGAAATCTGATGCGAGATGCGGCTCATCCCCCGGCCGACGTGCGTCTCGCCGCGGTGCAAAGGCTTACCGAGGCGCGACATTTCACGTCGGTCGCCGCATTCGAGAGGAATCTGATGCAGGGAGGCGCGCTGCGCGAAACTTTCGAACAAACGGCAATCGCTCACCTGGAGCGCCTCGCCACGGCGGTCTTCGTCGTCGTCGGTCAATCCAGCGACGAAGACATCGGCGAACCTGGCCGAAAGCAGGACGCGGCGACATCAGCCTGGTTTGCCGACACGGCGGAGCGATTTGGGGGCGCACGCCCGGCTCCCGCAGCGCCCGGCGAGGACAGTTTCGTGGAGGCGCAAGCCGTCCGGCCCGGCGTGGATCGGTCGCACCTTCGAGCAGCCATGGACGCCAGGGTGCTGCTGCAACGAGAAATCGAGCATGTCGCGACCATTCCCGCCTAGTTTCGCCAAGTATGTTTGCCGCGCCGCTGCGTGGCTCATGCTGCTGTCGCCAGTCGCGTGGGCGGCCGATGTCCTGCAGCTTGCACCCGAATCGCCGGACAAACCGTGGGTCATTCCGTCGATCTCCGGCATGGCGGATCGTGCGGGGCCGTGGGTGCAACGCGATGCGGTCTTCGGACAAGGCAGTGGTGTCCCGATCGAACAGAATCGACGTTACAGCCTTGCCGAGTTGATCGATATTGCGCAGCGCAACAATCCTGAGACGCGCGTTGCATGGGAACAGGCACGACGGGCCGCGCTGGCCGTCGGGCTGGACGAAAGCGAGTACGCGCCGCAGGTTTCGATCGATGTGATCGGCGGATACCAGCGGACACCGTTGCCGATCCCGACGACGACCATTCCTGCAGGCTATTTCATCTCGGACACGCGCGAGATCTTTCCGGTCCTCGCGCTGAAATGGCTGCTGTTCGACTTCGGGCGCCGCGAGGGCCAGGACCAGGCGGCTCGGGCCAATTCCTTCGTCGCGAACGTCACGTTCACCGGGGTTCATCAGAAGCTCGTCTACACGGTGAGTCGCGCCTATTTCTCACTCGGTGCCGCGCGGGGCCGGCTGAGTTCTGCCCGGCGGGCGGTGACGGCAGCCGAAACCGTGCAGGACGCCGCGGTGTCGCGCAGGGAGCGCGGTCTGGCCACCGTGGTGGTGCCGGCCCAGGCACAGCGGCAGACCGCGCAGGCCCGGTACTACCTGACCAAAGCCACTGGCGACGAACGCACCGCCTACGCGAACCTCATCGCGTCTCTGGGCGTCGCGGCCGATGCGCGCATCGACATCGTCGACAGTTCGCAGCAGCCGCTGCCTGCGGAGCCGCCGGAAGACATGGACACGGTGCTGCGCGACGCGCTGGCGCATCGTCCCGGATGTGATCGCCGCGATCGGCAAGATCGAGGCTGCCGAGGGCGCGCTGAAGAGCCGACGCGCGGACTATTATCCGAAGATTGGGCTCAGCGCCCAGATTTTCGAGAACATCGGTGGATTCAGCACCGACGGCGGCCCGTGGTCCACTGTGAACAAACCCGGTGGCAGCATCCTGCTGACGTTGAGCGTCCCTTTGTACGATGGAGGAGGGCGCGACTCCCGCGTCGCCTCGGCACAATCGGAAGTCGCGGCGGCCCGCGACAGCCTCGCTCAGGTGCGCGATGCCGCCACCTTGCAGGTGGTGAGCGCGTACAACGATCTGAAGACCAGTCTGGCCGCCTATTCCGCGGCAGTGGCGTTGCGCGCGGCGGCGCAGACGGCGTACGACGCGGCCCTGGGCGCCTTCAATGGCGGTGTCGGGACGTATACCGACGCGGCGAGCGAGCTGAGTTCACTCGCGATGGCCGACGCACAGATGGAGGATGCCCACGCCAATGTCTTCACGGCGGCCGCCGCCCTGGCCTTTGCGTCGGGAATGGTACAGACCAAATGATGAAATATCCGCGCTAGGCATTGCTGCATGGATTGATGCCGCCATCTGGAATGATGACGAATGCCGACCTGCGCTGGGCCACGCATCTGAATAACCCGATCCGAGTCGCGGGGGATCTCGTGTCGCGCCCGATGACACGAATCGCGCCGTTTCAGGTGGCGTGATTACGGGTAGTGCGAAACGACCAGAATTTACCACCGTTGGAGTTAACCATGGCAAAGAAGCGCGTGAAGGCGAAGAACGAGCCCAACGAAAAGGCGAAGAAGGGCAACTCGGCCAAGGCCGCCGCGGACAAGCACGGCGATGCGGCGCCCGGCAAGGAGCTGTCCAACAAGGACTACGACCGGGAACTGAAGAAGCTGCACATCGAGCTGGTCAAGCTGCAGCAGTGGGTGGTGGCCAAGGGCCTCAAGGTCTGCATCGTGTTCGAGGGCCGGGATGGCGCCGGCAAGGGCGGCACGATCAAGGCCATCACCGAGCGTGTGAGCCCGCGGGTGTTCCGCGTGGTCGCGCTACCGGCGCCGACGGAGCGCGAGAAATCGCAGATGTATGCGCAGCGCTACATGCCGCATTTTCCGGCCGCCGGCGAGATCGTCATCTTCGACCGCAGCTGGTACAACCGCGCGGGCGTCGAACGCGTGATGGGCTTCTGCACCGACGACCAGGCGCAGCAATTCCTGAAGGTGGCGCCGCTGTTCGAGCAGCTGATGGTCAAGTCCGGCATCATCCTGCTCAAGTACTGGCTGGAGGTGAGTCCGGAGGAACAGACGCGGCGGCTCGCCTCGCGTGTCGACGACGGCCGCAAGACGTGGAAACTCTCACCGATGGACGTCAAGTCCTACGACCGCTGGGACGACTACACGAAGGCGCGCGACGAGATGTTCGCTGCAACGGACAATCCGTGGGCGCCGTGGTACGTCGCGCGCTCGGAGGACAAGAAGCGCGTGCGCCTCAACGTGATCAGCCACTTCCTGAAGCACGTTCCGTACAAGAAGCTGCCGGCGGCGAAAGTCAAGCTCGGCAAGCGCAGGATCGGCCGCTACAAAGCCGTCGACTATCCGATCAAGCTCGTGCCGGAAGTCTTCTAATCACCGGGCGGCGCGCTGCTCAGTCGTGCAGTCGACGGCGGTGCGTGTCAGGCGGTGCGGGACGGACTCTGGAGGAGGGCAATGAGCGAACCGAAAGGTGACACAGCAGCGGTGCGCGAGCCGGTGCTGAGCCCCATCGACCGGGTATCGGAGCTGCTCTTCGGCCTGTTCATGGCGCTCACCTTCGTCGGCGCCGTGTCCGTGGCGAACTCCGGAGAGGAACAGATCCGGTCGATGTTTGCCGCAGCGTTGGGCTGCAACCTCGCCTGGGGCCTCGTCGACGCCGTCATGTACCTGGTGCGCACGGTCACGGATCGTGGCAGGTCGCTCACGCTCGTCCGCTCCGTCCGCGCGGCTGCTGACGCGGCAACCGGGCGCAGACTGATCGAAAATTCCCTTTCGCGAGGCGGGGCGAGTCTCGTCTCGGAGGCGGAGATCGAGGCGATCCGCGGGCGAATAGTCGCGCGGTCCTCGTTGCCGGCGCGACCGTCCCTGCACTGGAACGACCTGCTCGCGGCCGTCGGCATATTCCTGATCGTCACAGCGTCGACCTTTCCTGTGGTGTTGCCCTTCCTGCTGATCCACGATGTCGCCGTTGCAAAGGCAATTTCCCGTGCCGTTGCGCTGGCAATGTTGTTCTGCGGCGGGCTGGCCCTTGGGCGTTTCGCCGGGTACGGCAGCTGGAAGGCGGGATTGTTGATGGCGGGGCTCGGCACCGCGCTCGTGGCCGCGATCAAGGCACTTGGCGGATGAAGTTCACAATGCGCTTCGTCATCGCACTAGGGGCTTCGGTTGCTGCGACGGCACTCGCCGGTGGATACGAACACGCCGCAAACGTTGAGCGCAGGCAAAGCGACGCAGTGGCCGAATTGAAAAAACTATGAAAGCCATCCGGAAACAACCCGCAGAGTCGCGGCCTTCGCTGGCTCAGCTCCGCGCCGTGGGCAAGAGCCTGCGGAAAAAGTGTCCGCGAAGCACGCATGCCGTTTGGGAGGCTCCCAGCAACCGTCCGGATCCGTTGCGGTTGCTTGGGCAGTCGGACCAGGGGCGTATTGCCGGACTGATTCCCATCCGCCACGGGCGCATGGTGAGGACGCCTTTCACTTTTTACCGGGGTGCGGCACTCAACATGGCGGCCGACCTGGCTGGCACGCCGGCTACGGGCCTGCGCGTGCAGGCGTGTGGGGACTGCCACCTGTACAACTTTGGCGCCTATGCCACTCCCGAGCGAAGGATCGTTTTCGACATCAACGATCTGGATGAAACGCTCCCCGCGCCGTGGGAGTGGGATGTCAAGCGCCTCGCCGCAAGCTTCGTCCTGGCGTCCCGTGAGAATGGTTTCAGTCGGGGCGACGCCAATAATGCCGCGCTGTCCTGCGTCCGGTCGTATCGGCAACGCATGGCGGAATATAGCGACATGACGATTCTGGAAGTTTGGTATGCCAGTATCGACATCGAAAAGTTGATATCAGGAATCGAAGACGTGGAGACCCGCCGGCGTGATCTTAGACGGCTTGCCGCCGACCGCGCGAGCAGCATGTCGGAACGCCACTTTCCAAAGATCGTGATCCGCGCCGGTCAGTTGCCGACCATCCAGGACAATCCGCCGCTGATCTACCACCCGCGCGCTCGGGGGGAAGACTCGATCGACGTTCTCGTCCGGGAGTCTTTTGCCGACTACCGGAAATCACTGCCGGAAGATCGACGTGCGCTTTTCGACCGTTTTGATCTTGCGGATGCCGCGCTCAAGGTGGTCGGGGTCGGTAGCGTCGGCACCTGGTGCAGCGTCGTGCTCATGACGGCTGGCAATGAGGATCACCTGTTTCTTCAGATGAAAGAGGCAGGTCCCTCGGTGCTGGAGGCGTATGCCGGCAAGAGCATCTACCCAAATCATGGGCAGCGGGTCGTGAACGGATGCCGCCTGATGCAATCGGCGAGCGACATCTTCCTGGGCTGGCTGAAGACCAGGCGCGGACGCCATTTCTACGTCCGCCAACTCAGGGACGTGAAGATCGGGGCTCCAGTTGAGCAGTTTGGATCGGGCAAGATGGTCGAGTACGCTGATCTTTGCGGCTGGACGCTGGCGCGAGCGCATGCGCGCTCCGGCGCGTCGGCGCAGATTAGCGGATACCTTGGCAACAGCGACGCCTTCGATACGGCCGTCGCGGCCTTCGCCGGGGCTTACGCCGATCAAAGCGAACGCGACTACGCCATCTTCAAGAAGGCGGTGCACTCAGGACAGGTGAAAGCC
>CAWHII010000006.1:0-119306 GCA_963829415.1 uncultured beta proteobacterium
CCTCGGCGGTCTTCTGCGCCGATTCGGACTGTTCGAATTGGGCGCGCGAGACCGCCCTTTCGGCGACCAGTTCGCGCATCCGGCCGTACATGCTCTGCGCCTCGGCCAGCCGCGCCCGGGCTGCGCGAGAGTTGCGCGCGCGCCGACTGCAGGCTGGATTCCTCGTTCTGCGCATCGAGCCGCGCGATGAGCTGGCCCGGGCGCACGGTGTCGCCGATGTTCGCGTTGCGGTCGAGCAGGCGGCCGTCGATCCGGAACGACTTGGTGATCTCGGTCTGCGCCTGGACGGTGCCCGTCAGCGCGATGGTGTCGCCGGCCGCGCCTTTCGCGATCGTCACGACGCGAACGGGGCGGATTTCCGGCGCGGGCGGTTCGGTGGCGCGGTTGCAGGACGACAGCAGCGACAGTGCGCACGAGAGCCACGACCGCGACAGGTTGACGCGAAAAACTGGTTCGCCAGGTGGCGTGTTTCAGATGCACGAGGCGACTCCCTGTCGATGGACCCCGCATTTTCGGCGATCCCGCCCCTCCGCGCAATGGGACACTGGCGCCTGAGACGCCGGAAATCGCGCCGAACCCCGACGCGGAACGGTTATCTCGCGATTACCGCCTGCAACGTGTTCCAGGCAGACACGGCTGCCGTCTTGCGCAGGTCATGCCTTCGTATTACTCTGGCCCGCGCAGTTCGACAGGGAGATCGCGATGCAACTGACGCCGCGGGAATTCGACAAGCTGATCATCCACATGATGGCCGAGGTCGCGCTGAAGCGCAAAGCGGGCGGCATCAAGCTCAACTATCCGGAAGCGGTCGCCATCATTTCGGCGCGGGCGCTGGAAGGCGCGCGTGCCGGCAAGTCCATCGAGGAAGTCACCAAGGACGCGCGCACCGCGCTGACCAAGGACGACGTGATGGACGGCGTCGCCGACCTGATCCCGATGGTGCAGGTCGAGGCGGTGTTCACCGACGGCAGCCGCCTGGTGACCGTTCACACGCCCGATCCAGTAAGCAGGACAACCGAGGGAGTTTGCCATGGCAGGAGTGAAAGCCGGGCCGGTGATCGCCGCCGACGTCGATCCCGCAACGAAGAAGGTCGCCGTGGGTGGCTACGTGTGCCATCCCGCGCCGATCGTCTACCACGACAAGCTCAAGGTGACGACGCTCAAGGTGCGCAACACCGGCGATCGCCCGGTGCAGATCGGTTCGCACTTTCATTTCTTCGAGGTCAATCGCGCGCTCGAGTTCGATCGCGCCGCGGCGTTCGGCCAGCATCTCAACATTCCCGCGTCGACGGCGCTGCGCTTCGAGCCCGGCGACGAGCGCGAGGTGAAGCTCGTCCCCTACGGCGGCAAGCGCGCGCGTCTACGGCTTCAACAACCTCGTGGACGGTCCCACGTCGGGCAAGGCCGGCGATGCGGCTCGTCCGAAGGCGGTGGCGCTCGCCGCGAAGCGCGGCTTTCGTTCCAAACCGTAACGCGCGACCCGATCCAGGATCCTGACATGGCTACCATCACTCGCAACGAGTACGTGGGACTGTACGGCCCGACGACGGGCGACCGCATTCGCCTGGGCGACACCGGACTCTTCGTCGAGATCGAGCGCGACCTGCGCGGCGCGTACGGCGACGAGATCGTCTTCGGCGGAGGCAAAAGCCTGCGCGAAGGCATGGGCATGGACAACCGGCTGACGTACGCCGGCGGGCCGCCCGACCTCGTCATCACCAACGTGACGATCATCGACGCGGTGCAGGGCGTCGTGAAGGCCGACGTCGGCATCCGCGACGGACGCATCTGCGCGATCGGCAAGTCCGGCAATCCGCAGACGATGGACGGCGTCACGCCCGGTCTCGAGCTGGGGCTCGCCACCGACGCCATCTCGGGCAATCACCTGATCCTGACGGCGGCCGGCGTCGACACGCACATCCATTTCATCTCGCCGCAGCAGGCGTATGCCGCGCTGTCCAACGGCACGACGACGCTGATCGGCGGCGGCACCGGCCCCACCGACGGCTCGAATGCGACGACCGTCACGCCGGGTCCGGGCAACATCACGAACATGCTGCGCGCGTTCGAAGGCTGGCCGGTCAACGTCGGCATCCTGGGCAAGGGCCACGGCCACGGCAAGGACGCGCTGGTCGAGCAGATCGAGGCCGGCGCAGTCGGCTTCAAGTGCCACGAGGACTGGGGCACCACGCCGGCGGTGCTGCGCTCGGCGCTGACGGTGGCCGACCAGATGGACGTGCAGGTGTGCATGCACACGGACACGCTCAACGAATCGGGCTTCGTCGAGGACACCATCGCCGCGTTCGAGGGCCGCACCATCCATTCGTTCCACACCGAAGGCTCCGGCGGCGGCCACGCGCCGGACATCATCAAGGTGTCGGGCCTGCCCAACGTGCTGCCCGCGTCGACGAACCCCACGCTCCCCTACGGCGTCAATTCGCAGGCGGAGCTGTACGACATGATCATGGTGTGCCACCACCTGAGTCCCGACATCCCGTCGGACGTGGCGTTCACCGAAAGCCGCATCCGCGCGGAGACCATCGCGGCCGAGAACGTGCTGCAGGACATGGGCGTCATCTCGATCTTCTCCAGCGACTCGCAGGCGATGGGACGCATCGGCGAATGCTGGCTGCGCTGCATCCAGACCGCCGACGCGATGAAGGCCGGGCGCGGCAAGCTTGCCGGAGGACGCATCCGGCAACGACAACTTCCGCGTGCTGCGTTACGTGGCCAAGATCACGATCAATCCTGCCATCGCCCACGGCATCGGGCACGTGCTGGGTTCGGTGGAGGTCGGCAAGATCGCCGACCTCGTGCTCTGGGAGCCGGCGTTCTTCGGCGCCAAGCCCAGGATCGTGCTGAAGGGCGGCGTCATCAACTGGGCGGTGATGGGCGATCCCAATGCGTCGCTGCCCACGCCGCAGCCGACCTACTACCGGCCGATGTTCGGCTCCTTCGGCCAGCTGCTGTGCGCAGACGTGCGTGACGTTCGTGTCGCAGGCCGCGGAGTCCGCCGGAATCGCGGAGCGCCTGAACCTCAACCGGCAGGTGATCGCCGTGAAGAACACGCGCAAGATCGGCAAGAAGGACATGGTGCGAAATTCGGGCACGCCGAACATCGAGGTTTCACCGGAGACTTTCGCGGTCACCGTCGACGGCGTGCACGCGACGGTCCCGCCACTGAAGACGACCTCGCTCAACCAGAAGTACTTCTTCAGCTGATCGGCGCAATTTGATACTCATCGAAAAGGTGCTCGGCAACGCCAGCGATCCGGAATGGTCTGTGCAACTGGCCGCGGCCAACGTGGAGCCGCTGGCCCTCGACCACTGGGAGGCGCAGAAGAACCGTTTTCGCAAGAAGACGGCGAGCGGCGTCGAGGTCGCGGTGTCGCTGGACCGCGGCGCGTTCCTGCGCGACGGCGACGTGCTGCTGTGGGACGCCGCTGACCGCGCGCGGTGGTGGCCAGGATCAGCCTGCGCGACGTGATGATCATCCACCTCGACCAACTGGCGGGGCAGGACCCCGAATACGCGATGCGCACCTGCCTCGAACTGGGGCATGCGCTGGGCAACCAGCACTGGCCGGCGCTGGTCAAGGGCACGCGCGTGTTCGTGCCGCTGACGGTCGACCACAAGGTCATGGCCTCGGTGATGAAGACGCATCGCTTCGAAGGCATCCGCTACGAGTTCGTGCCGGGCGACGACATCGTCCCCTATCTCGCCCCGCACGAGTCGCGCCGGCTCTTCGGCGGCGCGGAAGGCCCGATCCACACGCACACGGGTGACCGCTACGTGGCGGTCGATCCGGAAACCGGCCACGTGCACGGGCGTTCGCCGGTGCGCGCGCATGCGCATCCACACGCTCACCCGCATCCCGAAGCGGAAACGCCTCCATGAATGCGGGCGATGACGGCGCCGCGCTGCCCGTCACCGCGACGCACCTCGCGCGGATGCTGCAGTTCGGCGATTCGGTGTTCCCGATCGGCGGCTTCGCGTTTTCCGGCGGGCTCGAGTCCGCCATCCAGAAAGGTGTCGTCAGGGACCCGGCCACGCTGCTGGCCTTCACGCGGACGGCCGTCGAGCAGGCCAGCCGCGGCGACGGCATCGGACTTGTCTGCGCCCATCGCGCAGCGCGGGCGGGCGATATCGACGAAGTCGTCCGGATCGACGCGCTGATCTACGCCCGCAAGCTTTCGGGTGAGACGCGGACGATGTCCGTGCGGATGGGCAGGAAGTTCACCGAAATGGGCGCGCACGTGACGGACTCGCCCGCAACTGCGCGACTGGCGCGAACGTGTAATCACCGGGACCACGCACGGCTGCTATCCGGTGGCGCTCGCGGTCAACTTCGCCGCCCAGGGTCTATCGGCGCGCGATGCCTTCGTCGTCCACCAGTACGGCGTGGCATCAACCATCCTTGGCGCCGCGCTGCGCCTGATGCGCGTCAGCCACATGGACACGCAGCAGATGCTCTACGCGCTCAACGCCGACGTCGATTCCGCCTTTGCCATTGCCTCCGAGGCCAGCCTCTCGCGACATGGCCGGCTTTGCGCCGCTCGCGGAGATCCTCGCCGCCGTCCATGTCAAGGCGCATGTGCGGTTGTTCATGAACTGATTTCCCGACCTGGAGTGAAACGCAACGTGAAGAAGATTACGCGCATCGGGATCGGCGGACCCGTCGGTTCCGGCAAGACGGCGATCGTCGAGGCCATCACGCCGCCGCTGCTGGAGATGGGCATCAAGATCCTGATCATCACCAACGACGTGGTGACGACGGAGGATGCCAAGCACGTCCAGCGCACGCTGAAGGGCATCCTGCTCGAGGAGCGCATCATCGGCGTCGAGACCGGCGCCTGCCCGCACACCGCCGTTCGCGAGGACCCCAGCATGAACCTGGCGGCCGTCGAGGACATGGAGGCGCGCTTTCCCGACGGCGACGTCGTGCTGATCGAGAGCGGCGGCGATAATCTCACACTGACGTTTTCGCCGGCGCTGGTCGACTTCTTCATCTACGTGATCGACGTTGCCGCCGGCGACAAGATCCCGCGCAAGAATGGGCCCGGCATCACGCAGTCGGACATCCTCGTCATCAACAAGACGGACCTCGCCTCTTACGTCGGCGCGAGCCTCGAGGTCATGGCGCGCGATTCCAAGCTGATGCGCGGCGACAAGCCGTTCCTGTTCACCAACTGCCGTACCGGCGAGGGCATACCGGAACTCGTCGCCCTGATCCGCGAGGACCTGCTGTTCGACCTGAAGCTGCCGGCGGGGCACGCTGTCTGATGGGCGCAGCCGAGGGGGCCTTCACGCTCGCCCCTGCGGCCGCGCATTTGCCATGTCCGGCGCCGGCGGAGTTCGCCGCGTATCGTGACGAGCCGCCGCAGATGCGGAGCGGCGCCGTCGGCAAGTCCGGTTTCTTGAGGCTCGGGTTCGAGCGCCGCGACGGGCGCACGATCCTGGCCGATCTCGATTCGCGCGCGCCATTTCTCGCACAGCGCGCATTGCACTGCGACGACGCGCTGCCGGACATGGCGTGGCTGTTCATGATCACGACCGGTGGCTGCGTGCTGCAAGGCGATCGCCTGGCGCTGGACGTGGTGCTTGGACCCGGCGCGCGGGCGCACGTCACCACGCAATCGGCAACCAAGATCCATTCGATGGACGCCAACTACGCGCAGCAGACCCAGTCGTTCATTGTGGGCGAGGGTGCCTACCTCGAATTTCTTCCCGACCCGCTGATCCCTCATCGTCAGGCGCGGTTTGCCAACGACACGCGGATCGTGATCGATCCGACCGCCTCGATGCTCTGTTCCGAAATCGTCCAGCCGGGGCGCAAGCACCATCACCCGGACGAATGCTTCGGCGCGACACTGCTGTCGCTTGCAACCTCGGCCGCGCGGCCCGGCGGGCAGCCGCTGTTCAGCGAGAAGCTGGTGATCGAGCCGCTGCGCTTTCCCGTGCGGCAATCGGGTGTGATGGATGACTTCGACGTGTTCGGCAACGTGATCCTCTGCACGCCCGTGAACGTCGCCGACCGTGTCCACGCGCGCGTGGCCGCCGAGGTCGACCTTGGCGAGGGCGTGGCCTTCGGCGCTTGCCGGCTGCCCAACGATGCTGGCCTGATCTACAAGGTCCTGGGCCGCGAGACCGCGCAGGTGCGGGCCAAGGTCCGCGAGTTCTGGGAAGTGGCCCGCCACGAAATCACGGGAGCGGCCATTCCGCCTCCTTTCTTCTGGCGGTAGCCGTAGTGACTGCCGCGTTTCAAGGAGGCGTCCAATGAAGAGTCTGTTGGCAAGCTGGGAATCGCTCTGCGCAGCGTCGGGCGCGATGCGCTTCATCGACAGCAACCTGCGCGGCGTCGGGCAGGTGATGTTCCAGGACAACCCGCTTAGCGGTGCGTTGTTTCTCGCGGCGATCGCATGGGGATCGTTTGCCGCGGGCGTGTCGCAGGTGCTGGTCGCCGGATTACTTGGTGTTGTCGCGGCGACGCTCGCTGCGCAGTGGCTGCGCCTCGACGCTGCATCGCTGCGCGCCGGTCTCTATGGCTTCAACGGCGTGCTCGTGGGCCTGGCGCTTGCGACGTTCATCGCGCCAGGTCCGCTGCTCTGGTGCTATGTCGCGCTGGGCGCCGCCGTATCGGTCGTCGCAATGGAAGCCACCGCCAACGTGGCAAAGGCTTGGAGCATGCCGGCGCTGACGTTTCCGTTCGTGCTGGTCACGTGGCTGCTGCTGCTCGCGACCTACGGGTTTGCCGGGCTTGCCGGTTCCGCGCTGCCTTCCGCCGGAGTGGTCGCGCCGTTCACGTCGGTGGCGGCGACACGGCTCGACGCCGGCCTCTTCGTGCAGGCGACGTTGCTCAGCATTTCGCAGGTATTCCTGAAGGGCAGCGCGATCGCGGCGCTGCTCTTCCTCGCCGGTCTGGCCGTCAACTCGTTCGCGGCGGCGATCGCGGCTGTCGCCGGAGCTATCCTGGCCGTGATCACGGCGCACGCGCTTGGCGCCGAAAGCGATCTGATCACCGGCGGGCTGCTGGGCTTCAGCCCGGTGCTGACGGCCGTCGCGCTGGGCACGGTGTTCAACAAGCCTGACCTGCGTGTCGCGGCGTACGCGGCGCTGGGAACGGTGTTCACCGTCGTTGCGCAGGCGGCCTTCAACGTGGCGCTGACGCCACTAGCGATACCCGCGCTCACCGGGCCCTTCGTGCTGGTGACGTGGATGTTCCTGCTGCCGCGGCTGGCGCTGGACAAGACCGCTAATGATTCGTCGGGTAGCTGATACCGGCGACGGACCGGAGTCGCATTCCCGCTAGTCAGGCGACGCGGGCGGGTCGGCGTCGGCATTGCGCTTCGCCCGGATAGCGACGATGACCGGAACCAGGACGGAGGCCACCAGTCCTGCCGCGAAGCCGTTGTTGTACAGGTTTAGGCCCGCATGCAGCGAGCCGACACTCAACGCCGCCGACGAATGCACGAGTCCCGCCACGACGCCCCAATGCCAGCCGAAGCGTCCCGCAATGGGTGCTAGCGTGGTCCCGAACAGCGCGGCCAGCACGAGCGACGGATCGGCCGCGGTGAATGGCCGGAACAGCGTGCCCAGGAACACGCCGGCCATGATCGGCACGATGTTCCGCGGATGCTTGCCGAAGGCGGCGAAGCCGACGACGGTCATGATCGCGCCGATGACCGGCCCGTTGAGATCGCCGCCGACGGCGAGCACATAGAGCGTGCCGACGGCGCCTGCCAGCCCCATGTTGGCGAGCGTCGGGCCGAAGCCGGCGAGCGCGATGAAATCGGTCGGCGCCTGGCCCGCCTGCGCCATGATCTGCTTCAGGCGCGACGGCAGCGCGCGATCCAGGTAGAAGCCGAACACGACCATCGACGCGAACAGCAGCGCTAGAAAACCGCCGAGCAACCGATTGTTGCCGGCCGTCCAGATCATCACCGGGTCCGGAACGAACCCGTAAGACTTGTACATGGCGACGACCAGTGTGCCCACGATGCCCGCCGTGAAGCCCATGTTGTACAGGCTGTAGCCCATGTGCGCCTTGAATAGCTGCGCAGCGGCCGGTGCCAGGACGAAGCCGATGACGAGGCTCGTGACGATTGCGAGCGGCACCCGGAACTCGAGAGCCAGCGTCGTGCTGAACAGGATTTCCGAGAAGACAGGGGCGAGTGCCGCGCCGAAGAAGGCCGTGTTGACGTGAGTAGAAAACGGCTCCCCCTTGAAGCGCGCATATAGGAAGACACCGGCGACGATCGACCAGACGTTGAGGAGGTTCTTGCCGAAGAGGCCGAATCCCAGGACCAGGAACAGACAGGCCACCGACGCGCCGGTGATCCTGGCGTCCGCAATGCGATAGACGAGGCATGCGCAGAGCGTTAGCAGGCCGGCGTTCACGCAACCCGCACCGATGCCGCCGATTCCGAAATAATCGGTCAGCAGCGCATCGCGCGTCGTGACGATCTGCACGAGGCCGTGGAGCACCCGTTCCGGGCCATCGACGATGAAGCCGAAGGCGACGAACGCCGCCGCGTACGCGCAGACCACGCGCAGGATGACGTGATCCGGGAGCGGGGCGACAGAGTAGCCGCTCACGCCTGCCGGCGCCATCATTCCGCTCGTGCCGTCCCGCCTTCGGGAGCCCGCAGCATCCTCACGCCGAGAAACGCGATGGCGACCGTGAGCAGGGGACTGACGTAGCTGAAGATCGACCACGGCGCGTAGCTCCACGTCGCCACGCCCAGCGTTGCGGCCATGTAGGCCCCGCAGCTGTTCCATGGAATCAGCGCGGACGATGGCGTGGCCGAGCCCCCGACGGAGCGGGACAGCACCGCCGGCGCCAGGCCGCGCCGCGCGAACGCCGTCTTGAACATCCGGCCGGGAAGCACGATCGCGATGTACTGGTCGGCCGTGATGATGTTGGTCGCGATGATCGACGAAACCAGCGAGGCGACGAGCGCGCCATTGGATTTCGCCTTTTCGATGATGGGCGTGATCAGTCGCTCGAGCACGCCGGCCTTCTCGACCACGCCGCCGAAAGCGAGCGCCGTGATGATGAGCCAGATCGTGTTCAGCATGCTGTCCATGCCGCCGCGCGATGCGAGCAAGTCCAGCGAAGGGACGCCGGAACTCGACTTGTAACCGCTGGCCAGCGCGAGCCAGACGCCTTTCAGCAGCGCTACCACGCGCGGCAATTCCCCGGCCGGGTCCGCAAAGGCGGTCACCCGTCCCGGCTCGACGATCGCCGCGAGCAGGCCACCGGCGAGGGCGCCGAGGAAGATCGAGGTGAACGGCGTGACCTTGAATGCGGCGAGTGCGACGACCACGACGAGCGGCAGGAACAGCCACAGCGAGATGTGGAACGCCCCCTTGATGCCTTCGATCTTCGCCGAGGCGTCGAAGTCCCCCGGCTGGCCCAGCATGAAGAAGATCGCCATCGAGATCGCGACCGCCACCGACGACGTGATCAGCGTCTCCCTGAGGTGCGGGTAGAGATCGACGCCGGACGCGGCGGCCGCCAGGTTGGCCGAGTCCGACAGCGGCGAACAGGTGTCGCCGAAGTAGGCGCCGGAAATGATTGCCCCGGCCGCGATGGCCGGATTCAATCCCATGTTCGCGGCGATGCCCATGAAGCCGATGCCGATCGTGCCGACGACCGTCCAGGAGCTGCCGATGCTTATCGCAACGATGGCCGAGATGGCGCAGGCGGTGACATAGAAGTAGTTGGGGCTCAGGAGCTGCAGCCCGTAGTAGACCATCGCGATCAGCGTGCCGCTCATCGCCCAGGTGCCGATCAGCGCGCCGACGGCGAACAGGATGAAGATGGCGCTGATGCCGGTACTGACGCTCTTCGATGCGGCTTCGCCGAGGGATTCGAGCGTGTGCCCGCGGCGCCAGCCGATGAACACCGCGATCATCGTCGCGACGACCAGCGCGACCTGATTGGGGCCGCCCGCGCCGGCATCGCCGAACAGGAAGTAGGAAAGCGCCACCAGCAGGATGAGGCTGGCGACCGGAATGATCGCTTCCGTCAGCGTGAGCGGCTGCGGTAGTTCGGGCCTTTTCACGCGCGATGCACCTAGACTCCGCAAAGTACCAATTCTAATCCAAATACAGCCTGCCGTCGGCGCCGAAAAACGCCGACGACAGGTCCGAGCGACTGCGTGTTCGTCAGTAGTCGACGGCGTCCCGGATGATCGGGCAGGTCATGCAGTGGCCGCCACCGCGCCCGCGTCCCAACTCCGCGCCGACGATCGTGATGACCTCGATGCCTTCCTTGCGCAGCAGCGTGTTGGTGTACGTGTTGCGGTCGTACGCATAGACGACGCCCGGCGAAGCGCACACCAGGTTGGCGCCGCTGTCCCATTGCGTGCGCTCGCGCTGGTAGTCGCTGCCGCCGGCTTCGACCACGCGCAGCTTCTTCAGGCCCAGCGCCTCGCGCACCACCTCGGTGAACGCCTTCTTTTCGTTGTGGAGTTCCACGCCGCTCGGATGATTGCTCGGGCGGTACGAGAATGTCGTGGTCTTGGCCAGGAAGTCCGGCGCCAGCAGCACACAGTCGCGGTCGGCGAACGTGAACACGGTGTCCAGGTGCATCGCAGCGCGAATCTTGGGCATGGCGGCGACGATGACACGTTCCGCGGCGCCCTTCTTGAACAGCGTGGCGGCCAGCTGGCTGATCGCCTGGCGCGACGTGCGCTCGCTCATGCCGATCAGCACGTTGCCCTTGCCGATGGGCATGACGTCGCCACCTTCCAGCGTCGCCAGTCCGTGGTCCGCGGTCGGGTCGCCCCACCAGACGTTCACCTTGCCCGCGAAGTCCGGATGGAACTTGTAGATCGCCGTGGTGAGGATCGTCTCCTCATGGCGCGCCGGCCAGTACAGCGGGTTGAGCGTCACGCCGCCGTAGATCCAGCAGGTCGTGTCGCGCGTGTACAGCGTGTTCGGCAGGGGCGGCAACAGGTACTCGGTGGCGCCGGCCGCCTCCTTGACGACCTTGAGCGCCTTGCCGCCGTGCGCTTCTGGAAAATCGTGCGTCGACAGGCCGCCGATCAGCGTTTCGGCGAGCTTGCGGTTGTCGAGGCCCTCCAGATAGCTGCGCAGTTCGTTGATGAAGCCCAGGCCCACTTGGTTGGGCACGACCTGGTTGTCGAGGATCCACTTCTTGCCTCCCGGCACGGCGACCGTCTCGGCCAGCAGGTTGTGCATCTCCACCACCTCGATGCCGCGGTCGCGCATCTTGGTGACGAAGTCGAAGTGGTCGCGCTTGGCGTTTTCCACCCACAGGACGTCGTCGAACAGCAGCTGGTCGCAGTTGGAAGGCGTCAGGCGCGAGTGCGCAACTCCCGGCGCGCATACCATGACCTTGCGCAGCTGCCCCACTTCCGAGTAGACGCCGAACTTGGCGTCGTTCTTGCCGCCCTTCTTGACGTCCTTCTTCGCTTCCTTACTGACCGCCTTTGCCTTTGCCATGATGTGCTCCGCTTGCGGTGACTAAATGGAGATGGACCCGGTCGCGATGCCGTAGATGCCGTAGACCGCGGCGGCCGCGATGATGCCGAAGACGACCCAGTCCGAGGTCTTGTCGAACACGGGCTTGCCCTGCTCGCGCCGCGCCCAGACGTACAGAATCGTTCCCGGTCCGAACAGGACTGCGGACAGCAGGATGAACTTGAGTCCGCCGGCGTAGATCATGAAAAGTGTGTACAGAACGGCGAGCGAAGCCAGGATCAGGTCGCGCTTGCGTTCTTCCGGTCTAACTTCGTAGGTTTCGCCGCGCTGGGCAATCATCAGGCCGTAGGCGGCGACGAACAGGTACGGGATCAGCGTCGTCGCGCTGGTCAGGTTCAACATCAGCGAAAATGCGTCGCGTGACCAGTAGGTGGTGATCACGATGAGCTGGATGATGCTGCTGGTCACCCAGAGGGCCACCACCGGCACGTTGTTCTTGTTGACCTTGGCGAACACCGCCGGCATGTCCTTCGACTTGCCCGCGGCGAACATCACTTCGGCGCAGATCAGCGCCCAGGCCAGGTAGGCGCCGAGCACCGAAACGATCAGCCCCGCGCTGACGAAAATCGCGCCCCACGGGCCGACGACCGACTCCAGCACCCCCGCCATCGACGGCTGGCGCAAGCCCGCGATGTCGGCTCGCTGCAGCACCGAATAGGGCAGCAGCGTCACGAGCACCATCAGGCTCGTGACGACGATGAAGCCCATGATCGTCGCCTTGCCGACGTCGGCGCGCTCCTTCGCGAACCGCGAATAGACGCTGGCGCCTTCGATGCCGATGAACACGAACACCGTCACCAGCATCGTCGCCTTGACCTGCTCGAACAGGCCGATCTTGAGGTCGCCGCCGTAGAGGTTGAAGCGGAACAGGTCCATCTTGAAGGCGACGAACACGAGCACCAGGAAGACCATGATCGGGATGACCTTGGCCACCGTGACGATGCTGTTGATGAATGCGGCCTGCTGCACCCCGCGTAGGATCAGGAAATGGAAGAGCCAGATGCCGATCGAGGCGACGGCGATCGCGACTGGCGTGTTGCCATCGCCGAAGACGGGAAAGAACGCGCCCAACGTCGACTTGATGAGCACCCAGTACGAAACGTTTCCGATGCAGCTGCCGATCCAGTAGCCGAAGGCCGACAGGAAGCCCGGGTAGTCGCCGAAGCCCTCCCGGGCGTAGGCGTAGACGCCGGCATCGATGTCGGGCTTGCGTTCAGCGAGCGCCTGGAACACGCGCGCCAGCATGTACATGCCGGTGCCCGCAATGATCCAGGCGATGACCGCGCCCAATGGGCCGGTGGCATTGGCGAACGTGCGCGGCAGCGAAAAGATGCCCGCGCCGACCATGCCCCCGACCACCATCGCGGTCAGCTGCAATCGCGACATTTTCTGATCTGTGGATGCCATGTCGCCTCTCCCCTCTTGTGACGGCCCGGCGGGTTCCCACTCGAACCGAAAAACAACTTGGACGCGCGACAACGACGACCGCGTTGCCGATACGCACAGCAGCGGATTCTAGATCAGATTCGTCCCGGCGTCCCGACGGATTTGTCCAAGCGGGGCGACCCTCCATTTCATCGGAGTCGACGGCGTTATCAATCGGCAACGTAAGGGCTTCATGACAAATTGGTCTTGCCAGGAACTGCGATTGCCAAATTTCATACGGCAATAACTTTCTGGCGCGCCCGGCGGTCCGCCCCGTCAAAGGCTGGCGATAAGTACGCGGATTGTAGCGATGAGGCGCAGCGCCAGCGGACTTGCCTCGCGCGCGCGCAACGTGACGGCGCCGACGGACCCGGTGATGGGGGGAAGGTCCACCGGCAGCTGCACCAGCAGGTCCTTGTGAGGCGAGAACGCGAACTGCGATCGCAAGCCAAACGCCAGCATCGATCCGTGCAGCACCATGCCGTACTGGAACGGAATCGAAATCGATTCGACGGCATGCCGCGGCAACGCGATGCCAAGCTGTTCGAGCGAGCGGCGGACATGATGAAAGAACGCCGAATCTGCCGGCGGCAGCACCCATGGCTGACCCTGCAATTCCCGCCATGTGACCTTGTGCCTCCTGGCCAGCGGATGATCCATGTGGGCCAGAACGCACAGTTTTTCCTCGAACAGCGTTTCGATGCGCAGGTCGTCGCCGGGAGTGAACAGCGCCGAGCGGAAGATCGCGAGTTCGATCTCGCGTTTGCGCAGCCGCTCGGCGAGATCGAACTCCCGCGCTTCGACCACCGAAACGAAAGTTTCCGGGTGAATGTCGACCAGGTTTCTGATCGCAATTGGCAGGAAGGGAACGCCCGGCATGGGCACCGTGCCGATGTGCAGCGTCCCCTTCGCGCCGCTGGAAACGATGGCCAGTCCCTGCGCGGCACTGCGCAGTTCGCCGAAGACCGCGATGGCGTGCGGCGCGAACGCGAGGCCGTGCACTGTCGGTTCGACGCCGCCGGCCATGCGATCGAAGAGCCTGACCTCCAGCGTGTCCTCCATCCCGGCGATCGCCTTGGTGACGGCGGGCTGTGTGATATGGAGCGCGGCGGCCGCCTTGCGAAAGCTCCGATGCTCCAGGACTGCGACAAACACCCGGAGTTCGCCCATCTTGAGGAGCCTGGGCAGGCGCTCGATCAGGTCGTTGGCCGCCATGGAACTCCGCGATAGATCAACCGCGCAACCAGTCAATGCGCGTGCAACTGCGGGCAGCCATTCTAACGGGCGGCGATGCGCGTCAACATGCGCGGGTTGGTCGTCCTGAAGGTGAGCTCGATGCGCAATCTTTCGATGGATGCGCCGCGCGCGCCGGGGTTGCGCTTGATCGCATAGCCGTCCGCCGATTCGCGCAGCAACGCGCCGCTCGCATCGGCAATCGTGATCCATCCGCCCCTCGCGTCCCGCCGGGCCTGAATGCGCACCCGCTGCAGGCCGGTCCCTGACACGCCCAGTACAAACTCTTCGGCATAACGTGCAGCCTCCGGCAAATCTGGCGGCGACAGCAGTACGACGCGGCGATTCGCATCCGGCTGCAGTCGCGCTTCACCGTTGCCAAGAGTCATTGTGCCGCGCTCGGCGGTCCAGCCTTGGCCCTTGGGCGGGAGCGGCGTGCCGAAGGTCCACGCCAACGCGGCGGACGGCGCGCCGGCAGGTGCTGGCGCAGCGGCCGGTGGCGCCTTTTCCTGCACGGAATTCTGCGCCAGAAATGAACGGGCAGGTTGCGCTTGCCCGGATGCAGGCGCCGCGCCGCAGGTTCCTGCTACAAAGGATGCGACGATGGCGAACAACGCGGCAAGCACGTCGGGCGCAGAAGGAAATCGGGGAAGGGTCATGTTCATGGCCACCATTGTAGCGGTATGCCGGTTGCCGCTCGAAACCGGCGCGGAAGTTGGCGACCGTGCCGGACCAGCGCAATTGCACCCGGCCGCCTCGAATACTGCCGACGACACCGCCACTCCGCCGTGTCCCACCGCGCTTCAGCGTACGATTCCGCGCACCGAGGCTCCTGACAAACCGGCGACTCCGGTTGAAAATTGTATTACAGGCCTTTCCTCATGGGCAGACTTTGCTGCATGCGGTCGAGCAATTACACTGGACAAATGACCATGACTGGACGAAGGCACGGAGGGCGGGTGCGTGAAGCGTGAGTCCTGGCTGCCGATGCTCATCATCGCCATGGGCCAGGCGCAGATGTCGCTTAACATTAACGCCCTGCCGGTTTCGATCGGCGGAATCGTGACCGAGTTCCAGACCGCGCCGACGACGGTCGGGACGGCCATCGTTGCGCACTCGGTCGCTGTCGCGGGTTTCGCCATGCTGGGCGCCAAGCTCGGCCAGAAATTCGGCTCGCTCGAGGTCTTCCGTGTGGGGTCGGCGATGCTGCTCGCGTCGATGGTGATGATGACCTTCAGTCCCAGCGCAGTCGTCATGATCGTGGCGCAGGTCATAGCCGGGCTGGCGGCGGCCGCGATCGTGCCGACGCTGGTTGTGCTGATCGTGGAGAATTACTCGGGCGCGCAACAGGCCAAGGCCCTCGGCATTCTTGGGGCGGTACAGGCGATGGCGGCCGTCACTGCGTTCTTCGTCGCCGGCATCGTCGGCACGTACTTGGGCTGGCGCTATGCATTCGGTCTGGTCGTTCCATTTTCGGCGCTGACGTTGTTGCTCAGCATGCGCCTGAAGGCGGTCCCGAAGGTGCCGGACGTGAACATCGACGGGGTGGGCGCATTTCTGGCGGCTGCGGCGGTAAGCCTCATCAGCATCGGCTTCAATTGTCTTTACGAGTGGGGACCGGTGCTTGCCAAGGCGCAGGCGCCGCTCAGCGTGCTGGGTCTGTCCCCGGCGTTGGCCATGATCGTCGCCGGCGTTCTGGGCGTCCAGCTCTTCATCGCGTGGGCGCAGCGACGGCAGGCCCGCCACCTGACACCGTTGCTCTCGTTGCGGGTCATCGCATCGCCCAGAGAGCATGCCGCGGCGGTCGCAATGATGGCGATTTTCATGCTCGCCAATGCGCTCACGTTCCTGGTCCCGCTCTACATCCAGATGGTCCAGGGCAGGACGAGCCTGGCGACCGCAGTGGCCATGATTCCTTATCAGCTGGCCGTGCTGGCGGCGGCCATTTTCGTTCTCGGCCTTTATGACCGGCTGACGCCGCGCCAGATCGCCCGCTATTCGTTCATGCTGGTGTCAGCCGCACTCCTGTTGCTTGGTGTGGAGATCCACCGAGGTTTCAGCGATGTCCTCGTGGTCCTGGGGCTCGTCATGTTCGGCCTGGGGCAGGGCGCGCTGGCGACGCTGCTGTTCAACGTGCTGGTCACATACGCACCGAAGCAGTTCGCGGGCGACGTCGGTTCGCTGCGCGGAACGATCAAGAATCTGGCTGCGGGCATCGGGACGGCGGTGGCCGGTGCGCTCGCGGTCGGCATACTGAACGTCAACGTACAGCGTAGCGTCATGGACAACCCCGCCATTCCGCCCGAACTGATCAGGCAGGTCGATCTCGACCGGGCAAATTTTGTCAGCAACGCGCGCTTGAAGAACGTGATGACGAGCACTACGGCGACTCCAGCGCAGATCGCCGAGGCCGTGCGCATCAACGCCGATGCGCGGCAGCGCGCGCTCGAACTTTCATTTCTGCTGCTGGGCGGTGTCGCGCTCCTGGTGATTGTTCCGGTCGGCCGGCTGCCGGGTTACGTCCGCGGCAAGGGACCTGCCGGAACGTCGCACTGATTCTGCACTCGTACCGCGTGGCCATTGCGCTGGGCACTGCGGTCGACTGCTGTTGGACGTTCCATCGGAGGGTGGTCTCCCGCCCGGCGGCCGGTTGCCGCCCTGGCCGATCACGCTGACAGGCGTTCCCGGCCGGAGCGGGCCGAAACATCGTTCCAGGAGTCCTGCGGACATCGACTTCCGCAATCAGGGCGCGGCAAGGGAGAGGCGCATTGACACTGGGTGCCGCGCCAATCGACATGCGCCGGCAGCGTGAGGTACTCGCAAACTTCTGTCGAATTCCACGACCCGCGCAAACCCGCTATGGTTGACTCCGGTCGGGTCTCGGCCCGGCGTGCGACGTTCTTCGCGCTTCGCGCTGTCCCGCATGCGGTTCGCGCAAACGCATGTGCGGATCGATTGTGTAAAATGTGCGGCGAAGGGTTCTTCTACGCGAAGTCTGTGCGCGCCGGCCTCGCGACCGCTTCGCTTGCATTCAAACGTTTTCCGAGGTGTCCATGTTCAAGAATCTGCTTTTGACGCTGTTAGTTGCCGCAGGTCTGGTTGCCGGCGGTGCCGCGGCACAGACCACTTCCAATACGCTGGGGAAGATCAAATCGGCCAAGGCCATCAATGTTGCCTATTCGCCCGAGTCGCTTCCCTTTTCGTTCACCGGCTCCAACAACGAGCCCGCCGGTTACTCCATCGACCTGTGCAAGCGCGTCATCGCGCAGATCGGCCGCACTGTCGGCGAGCCGAATCTCAAGGTGAACTGGCTGCCTGGTTCCGTGTCCGAGCGCCTGCAGATGGTCGCGGGCGGCCGCGCCGATCTCGAATGCGCCAACACGACGCAGACGCAGACGCGTCTTGCCAATGTCGATTTCTCGAACCTGATCTTCATCGACGGTGGCGGTTTCCTGGTCAAGGCCGGATCGCCGATCAATCAGATTCCCGATCTCGCGGGCAAGAAGATCGCGGTGCTCAAGGGCACGACGACCGAAACGCGACTCAACAACGTGCTCAAGAACCGACTGGTCAACGCCACGGTCGTGCCCATCTCGGACGCCAATGCGGGTGTCACGATGGTGGAGTCGGGTAGCGTGGACGCCTATGCGGGCGACAAGATCAAGCTCATCGGATTGGCGGTGCAAGCGAAGGATCCCGCCAAGCTCTCGCTGCTTGCCGAGGAACTTTCGTTCGAGCCGTACGCGATGGCGCTGCCGCGCAACGATTCGGCACTGCGCCTCGAGGTCAATCGCGCGCTCACGCAGGTTTACTTGAGCGGCGAAATCGAAACGATATTCATGCAGTGGCTGGGCAAGCTGGGTCGCCCGTCCGGTCTGCTTGCGGCCATGTACATATTGAACTCGATTCCCGAGTGAACATGTCGATTGCGGACAGGAGGCTCAGGATGACGAAGGTTTCAGGATGGCGGCGCCATGTCGCGCTGGTCGCCGCGTGCGCCGCGATGGCGCTTTCAGGATGCAATACGCCCCCGGCGTTTCAGGTTGAGCAGCCGTCGGCTCGGGTCGGCACAGTCGAGTCGATCACGCAGGACAGCGTCCAGAACGTCGACAATACCGTCGGGGCCATTGGGGGCGCACTGGTCGGCGGCGGATTGGGAAGCCTTATCGGCGGTGGTACCGGCCAGGTGGTGGCCACGGTCGTCGGCGCGGTCGGCGGGGGTTTCGCCGGCAATGCGCTTGCGCAGAGGAGCCAGACGATCGTCTGGAGGATAGGCGTCCGCTATGACGACGGCTCGTTCGCGACAGTGCAACAGACCGCGGCACCGAACCTGCGGATAGGCGATCGTGTTCGCGTCACCGGGACGGGAATCGAACTGTTGCGTTGACGCGTCACTCAACCGAGACTTGCCACGACACTGCGGGGGCGCGCGAAGCGTTCCGCGATCGCAGTTGTCTTCAGAGGCTCGCTCGATGACAATGACTTCTTGAACCTTCGCCGACTCGTTCACACTCTCTGGCTCGCAGCTTTTGTGCTGGCCAGCGCGGTCCAGCCATCCTTCGCGCAGTCCGACGCCGATTTCCTTGCGGCGAAGGCGGCGTTCGAAAAGGGCGACCGAGTCAAGCTCGCAGGGCTTGCGCCAGGACTCCGCGGCCATGTTCTCGAGCCCTACGTCGAATACTGGCGGCTCAAGCTGGCCGTTGACGACGCGACGTCGGAGGCGGTCCGCGACTATCTCGACCGCTATCCCAATACGCCGCTCGCAGAGAAATTGCGGGTGGACTGGTTGAAGTCGCTGGCGAAGAAATCCGATTGGAGTCGCTTCGCGCTCGACTATCCGCCGCCTTCGGGTGAAGACCTCGAACTCGCCTGCTATGGCATCCAGTACCGCCGCCAGCGCGACGGCGACGCCGCGCTGGCCGACGCCAGGCCGCTATGGTTGAATGGCCAGGCGACGCCTGACTCCTGTGAGCTTTTGTTCGCGGCGCTGATCAGTCGCGGTGATTTGTCGGTTGCCGATCGTGTCGCGCGGTTTCGTCTTGCGTCGGAGGCCGGCAACGTGCGTCTGGCGCACGCGATAGCCAAAGATTTGCCCGGCGGCGATCGCATCGCCGAGCGCGATTTCTATCCGGCGAACAAGGATTTCCAGCGCGCGCTGACCGCGGGAGCGTTCGCCTGGAACACGGGTTCGGGCCGGGAGCTGGCGCTGTACGCACTTGAACGCGTGGCGCGTGCCGACGCCGCTGCGGCGCGGCCCGCCTGGGTCAAGTGGCGCGACAAACTGCCGGACGCGGAGCGAAATTACGGCAATGCGCGCCTCGCCTATCACGCGGCCCGGCAGCTCAATCCATCCGCCAACGACTGGTTTCGCGAGGTCGGCGATTCTCCCCTGGCGCCGGAATTGCAAGCGTGGCGCACGCGCGCGGCCTTGCGTGCGCTGGCGTGGAACGACGTGCTGGCCACGATCGATGCGATGGGCGAATCCCAGCGCCAGGAATCGGCGTGGCGCTATTGGAAAGGCCGCGCGCTGGCCGCCAAGGAGCGCACCGCTGAGGCCACCGCGCTTTTCGAAACGCTGGCAGTCGAGACGAATTTCTATGGCATGCTCGCCGCCGAAAGCCTGGGCAGGCGGTTCGAGCCGCCGAAGAGCGAGCCCCTGCTGTCGACAACGGAAGCGTTGAACGCGTTTGGCGCCCGACCTGCGGTGCAGCGTGTCGTCAAGCTCTCACACCTCGACATGAAGTCCGAATCCCAGCGGGAATGGCTGTTCGTCGTGCGCGGCCAGCCGGACGATATTCTGCTGCTCGCCGCCGACTATGCGCGCCGGGTCGGGCTGTATGATCGCGCGGTCAATACCGCCGATCGCACCACGACCCGCCATGATTACTCGCTGCGCTACCTGGCGCCATTCCGCACCGAATTCGACGCCGCGTCGCGAAGCCAGGACGTCGACGTTGCGCTGCTGTACGGCATAGCGCGGCAGGAGTCGCGATTCTCACCGGACATCGTATCGTCCGCGGGCGCGGTAGGCCTCATGCAACTGATGCCGGGCACCGCGCGCTGGGTCGCCAAACAGCTCGGGCGCCGTGATTTCCGCGCCGGGACGATCGCCGATGTGGAATTGAACACGCAGTTCGGTGCGTACTATTTCAAGTACTGGTTCGATCGGCTCGACCGCATGCCGGCGCTGGCGGCCGCTGCGTATAATGCAGGGCCCGGCCGCGCGCAGGCCTGGCGTCCACCTGTGCCGCTGGAAGGTGCCGTGTGGGTCGAGACGATTCCGTTCAATGAAACCCGCGACTACGTGAAGAAAGTGCTCGCGAATTCGGTAGTCTATGCGCAGGCATTCGGCGGCTCGCCGCCGACGCTGACCTCGCGCCTTGGCGTCGTCGCGCCGCGCGGTGGCGCCGTGATCGATCCCATGGCGGCGAGGAGCGAGTAACCATGGCGGCGCAGCGCGTGGTCGTCGTGGGTGGCAGCGGATTCGTCGGCCGTCATCTGGTGGGGCGGCTGTCCGCCACGGGTCTCGAGGTCGTCGTGCCGACGCGCCGCCGCGAACAGGCGAAGCACCTGATCCTGTTGCCGACGGTCGAAGTCGTCGAGTCGGATGTCTACGATCGCGCCGCGCTTGCCCGGCTGCTCGCCGGGGCAACCGCCGTCGTGAATCTCGTGGGCATCCTGAACGAATCCGGCCACACGACGTTCGCGCGTTCGCACGTGGAGCTCGCGCGAATCCTGACGGTTGCCTGCGCCGCCGCGGGCGTACGGCGTTTCCTGCAGATGAGCGCGCTCCATGCCGATCCCGGGGGGCCGAGCCAATACCAGCGTTCCAAGGGCGAAGCGGAGGCAATCGTCAAGGCATCCCGGCTTCGCTGGACGATCTTTCGTCCCAGCGTGATCTTCGGCCCTGAAGATTCCTTCCTCAACCTGTTCGCGCAATTGTCGCGCCTGCTGCCGGTCATTGCCCTTGGCTCGTGCGGGGCCCGGTTCCAGCCGGTCTACGTGGGCGATGTTGCGCAGTGCATGATGCACGCGTTGGCGGATGAATCGACGCATGGCGAGAGCTACGACCTGTGCGGTCCCAACGTCTACACGCTGCGCGAGCTGGTTCGTTACGTGGGAGAGGTGAGCGGCGCGGTCCGTCCGATCATCCCGCTCGGCCCGCGCCTGTCGAGATTGCAGGCAACCGCGCTCGAAATGCTGCCAGGGACGCTGATGAGTCGCGACAACCTCGCATCGATGACGAAGGACAGCGTGTGCGACTGTCCGTTTCCATCGGTGTTCTGCTTGGCGCCCGCGGCGCTGGAGGCGATCGCTCCGGAATATCTGGCGCCCGCCGCGATGCACAGTCATTACGATGCTTATCGCGCCGGCAGCGGGCGATAGAGCACCTGCGATGGCCTTCCCGTGCGCAGCGGTAACTTTGCGCGAGATCCACGCTCGCTTCGGATTCCGCGAAACCGGAGCGGTCGATGAAGGCGAGGTTGTCATGGAGCTTTCATTGTGAATTCGCGGTACTTCCTGCAACGGCGCTGACCGGCCATGGCCCGCCCACTGCCCCAGCCGGCGCGGATCTACCAGGTCGGCGGTGTCGTCCGCGATGAATTGCTTGGCCGGCCGAATGCCGATCGTGACTATGTCGTCGTCGGCGTGACGCCCGAAACGATGCTGGCGTCCGGATTCCGTCCGGTCGGCCGCGACTTCCCAGTGTTCCTGCATCCGGACACGAACGAGGAATACGCGCTCGCGCGCACCGAGCGCAAGCACGGCCGCGGCTATCGCGGCTTCGAGTTCTTCGCCTCCCCCGATGTCACGCTGGAAGAGGACCTGGCCAGGCGCGACCTCACGATCAATGCCATGGCGCGCGGCGAGGACGGCCTGCTGGTCGACCCGCATGGCGGACAGGCCGACTTGGCGGCCGGACTGCTACGTCACGTGTCGGCGGCCTTCGTCGAAGACCCGCTGCGTGTGTTGCGCGTCGCCCGCTTTGCTGCCCGCCTGGGATTCGCGGTGGCTCCGGAAACCGAGGCGCTGATGCGCGCCATCGTGGCCTCGGGCGAACTCGCCACCCTCTCGCCGGAGCGAATCTGGCAGGAACTGGCGACGGGACTCTCGGAAGCGCAGCCGTCACGGCTGCTCGCCGTCCTGCGCGAATGCGGCGCGCTCGCGCAATTATTGCCGGAGGTCGATGCCTTGTTCGGCGTTCCGGAAGCGCCCGAGCAATGTGGCACGATCGACTCCGGTGTCCATGTGGCGCGTGCCCTCGATTGGTCGGCGGACCATGGCCATGCGCTTCCAGCGCGATACGGCATTCTCGCGCACGACCTTGGGCGGGCGGCTGTGCCTCGCGACGCCTGGCCCGTGCAGCAAGCGCACGAGCGGCAAAGCGTGCGCCTCGCGGAACGGGTCTCGGAGCGCCTGAAGGTGCCCCTCGATTGCGGGGACGCAGCGCGACTTGCTGCGCGCTGGCATCGCAGCGTGCACCGTGCGGCGGAACTGCGACCGGCGAAGCTCCTCGAACTGTTGCACGCAACGGATGCGCTGCGCCGACCTGCGCGGCTCGATACGCTGCTGGACGTATGCGCGGCGGTTGCGCGCTCGCAACCCGGCGCGCCGCAGGACTATCCGCCCGCGAGCGTGCTGCATGAAGCGCTGGTCGTAGTGAAGACGGTAAATGCCGGCGCGATTGCGCGCAACGTGGCCAAGCCGATAGGAAAGCCGAACGACGAAGGAATCGCCAAGGCAGTGCGTGCCGCGCGGCTCAAGGCGCTGCGCGCGTGGCGCCGCGCGACCGTGATGAAAGCCTAGATCCGGTACGCCACCACTTTCATCACGCGCGCGGTCACGCGCATCAGTTCCCGTGCCGGCATGGGAAGATCGAGGGCGCCGGCTTCCTGCGCCATCGCACCGTGCCGCGCTTCGTCATCGCGCATCGAGGCCACGATAGCGCGGCTCTTCGTGTCGGCGTCCGGCAGTTCGTCCATGTGGCCGGTCAGATGTTCTTCGACCTGCCGTTCGGTCTCGACGACGAAGCCCAGGTTCACCCGGTCGCCAGCCAGTCCCGCCGCAATGCCGATCGCAAACGAACCCGCGTACCAGAGGGGGTTCAGCAGCGATGTGCGGTCGTTCAGTTCCGTCAAGCGCCCATGCGTCCAAGCCAGATGATCTTCCTCGTCGCGCGCGGCGCCGGCGAACCTCGCTCTGATGTCCGGGTCGCGCGCCACCAGCGCCTGTGCCGCATATAACGCCTGTGCGCACACTTCGCCCGTGTGATTCACCCGCATCAGCCCTGCGGCGTGGCGTTGTTCCTCCCGCGTGAGTTCAGGCAGCGGGATATCCGCGCCGGGGACGGCGCGGGACGATGTCGCGGTTCCCGTCAGCGTGCGCAGGGCGCGGTCGAATCCGACAATCAGTTGCTCGAGCATAGGGAAATGCTAACAGTTCACGCGCGAATTGCGCGTGGGAAAGGCGGCCATGGGACGAAAAAAACGGGCGCCCGAAAGCGCCCGTTTCCATTGCCTGTTGCCGTTGCCTGCCCGAAAACTCCGGGCCACGCAGTCTGTCCTCTTAGAAGAAGTGGACGAGACCCGAGATCAGACCCTGCGGCTTGGCGGAATCGCCGCACGCGGGCGTGATCTGGCCGTTGGTGGGCAAGCATGCGCCACTAATCGCGTTGACACCGAAATTGTAGGCGCCGTTGCTGCGGTTGGCGATCTGCACGTAGCCGGCGTACATAAGCGTGCGCTTCGACAACGCGTACGTGTAGCTGACTTGCCACTGTTGCGCGCCGGTGTTGTCACCCTTGCGAACCGCGCCGACCTGCTGGCCGTCAAGTGCCGAGCCCGTGCCGTTCTGCGCCTGGCCGTACATCGCATACAACTGTCCCGGTCCGAGATTCCAGGTGACAGCACCGCCCCAGAAATTGCGCTTGATTTCGCCGCTGGCGACGTCGTACTTGAGCTGCTCGAATACGCCGCCGATCTTGACCACGCCGAAGTTCCACGAGGCTGCGACCGAAAGTCCCTGATCCTGCAGGCGCAGGCCGCCGATACGGTTCGTGTCGGGGTTGATTTGGTTAGGAAACGCGGTGCCCGCAACCGGGGTGCTGTTGAGACGGAAGTTGTTGTGGACTTCGTACGCGATGCCGGCCTGGAACGGACCGTTGTTGTACAGGCCGTTCAACGACAGCAGATACGCATGGCGCCGTTGCTGCGCAACCGTCGTGCCGGCGGGAGTGCCGGTGGCAACGATGCCCGTCGTGATCGCCTGCGGCCCGTTGGTCGGATCGCCGCCCGAAACCGCAGAGCCGAGCTGGACGCTGCCCGTGAAGCCTCCGATGTTCGGCGAATCGTAACGAACGGAATTCGCGGCACGGTCGTCGAATGCGCCACCATATTGGTAGTTGCCGGCCCAGCCGGTGTTCGACCAGAGCGCCTGCGTGCCCAGGATCGAGGTAGCCAGTGTCGGGACGTTACCGAAGATCGGGTGGATGTCGTCGTACGGGGTCAGGAAGTAGCCCATCTTGACCGTACCCCAGCCGCCTTGCAGGCCGACGAAGGTTTCGCGAGTACCAAGCGTAGATCCCAGCCCGCCGCCGGTGGCTGCGCCAACCGCCGATTCGATCTGGAAAACGGCTGAAAGTCCACCGCCCAGCGCTTCCGAGCCGCGAACGCCCAAGCGCGAGGAATTGGACATCACGCGGAAGATGTTGCTCTTGGACGCGTTGCCGTCGGTCCCGGTATTCCCGGGATTCTGGGTCGTGTCCTGCTTGACGTTGACGACTTCCATATCCAAATTCAAGCGACCGTACAGTGTGACGTTCGCAGTTTGCGCCTGCGCGGCCAGCGGGGCGGCAAGCATCCCCGCGACAGCGACTGCGACGAGCTTCTTATTCATGGAGTCTCTCCTCTAACGGATAAAATTGGCAAGGATCAAGCCTTTTGCGCCTGCCATCGGAACCTTCTCAAATCTCTCGAGAAGCTACGGCCTATTGTGCCAAACCGCGCAAACCATTGGCAAGCCGAAGGCGGAATGGTCTCCTGTGTCTCTCAGCCCTGTTGTGCCGTAGCAACAAGAAAATGGTCGCGAACCCCGGCACAGTGCATAGTGTCGGATACTGTTCCGGCATATATTGTTGACTGGAAACGCTGTCGTAACATGATGATAAATAACAATACTTCAATAAATTGCCGCCATTTTTGCGGTCCGGCACCTGAAAGAGCGCATTTTCGCGCCTTTGCCTACAGCTGCAAAGCTTTCCGGGGCACCGACAGTACACTTCAGGCCCTTGTTTTTGACGGCTTTTCCGCGTTTGGGTGGTCGGACCTCGACCACTGTCCACGCAGGCCCAAATGAGCCCGCCGACGAGCGTGCTTTTGGATTGGCTCCCGATCTTCGCGGGTATGGCGTTCGCGCTGGCCGCGAGCGGGCTGACCATTGTCATTCTGCTGCGCGCCCGCGCGGACCTGCCACAGGACGTTCCCAATGATCGTTCGCTGCATGGAGCCACCCTGCCGCGGGGTGGGGGCATCGCCATCTGGGCGGGTTGGTTGCCGGTGGCGTTTTGGGCTTCACCTGTTGCCGAGGGTGGAATGGCGACGTGGCTGATCCCGTGGTTGTTGCTGGCGCTGGTCTCTCTCCGGGACGACGTGCGCGCGCTTGGCGTCGGCGTGCGCCTGCTGGTCCACGCGCTCGCCGCGCTGTGGTTTGCCTTCGTTCTCGCCTGGCTCACCGCCCCGGCTGCTTCGTGGCCTGCGCAATTGCTGGTCACGGTGGCGGTGGGCGCTATCGTGGCGTGGTCGCTCAACCTCTACAATTTCATGGATGGCAACGACGGGCTGGCGGCCGCCATGGCCATTCTGGGATTTTCCGCCTACGGGGTTGGCGCTGTCATCGCTGGCGTGCCCGCCACCGCATTCTTCGCCCTCGCGACGGCGACCGTGCCGTTCTTCGTGGTCAATTTTCCACCGTCGCGGCTTATCATGGGCGACGTGGGCGCCGTTCCGATGGGTTTTCTGGCGGCGGCGTTCGGGCTCTCGCTGGTGATGGACGGCAGTTGGCCCTCGTGGTTCCCCGCGCTTGTGTTCCTGCCGTTCATTGCGGACGCTACGACCACGCTTGCGCGCCGCGCGTGGCGCCGCGAAAGGGTCTGGGAGGCGCATCGCAGCCATTACTATCAGCGGCTGCACCGGCTGGGTGCCGGTCATCGCGGTACGCTTGCCATCTACGGCTGCTGGATGGCGGGCAGCAGCCTCACGGCACTTGCGTGCCTGCGGTGGGAACGGTGGCTGGGCTGGCCGGCATTTTGCGCCTGGTGTGTCGCGGGAGCGGCGCTTTTCGCGGCGATTGATTATCATTGGCGAACCCGACCCGATTCAATTCGATGAAAAAACGTTCCAACTGGCGGGGCTACCTGGCCTTTGCCCACGATGTGTGTGCCGCCGCATTGGCATGGGCGGCGCTGTACTGGCTCCGTTTCAATCTCGATTTCGGCGAGTCGTCATTCGCGGACATGTGGCGGACGCTGGCGTGGATCGTTCCGCTGCAGGCGGGCATTTTCCTGGGACTCGGCCTGTATCGGGGTCTGTGGCGATTTGCAAGCATCATGGATTTGCAGCGAATCGTGCTCGCGGCCGGATTGGGCGCGATTCTCCTGCCGCTCGTGCTCGTGATGCTGCAAATGCAGACGGTGGTGCCGCGAAGCGTGCTCATCCTGTACCCGATTGTGCTGATCTTTCTGATGGCGGGCAGCCGGTTCGCCTACCGCATCTGGAAGGAGCATCGTTTGTACAGCCCGCTCGAGGCGCTGGGCGAACCCGTGCTCATCATTGGCGCCGGCGAAGCCGGCGCGCACCTTGCGAAGGACCTGGCCCGCAGCCGGCAGTGGCGTGTCGTGGGGCTGCTCGACGACGACCGTGCCAAACAGGGACGCCTGCTGCGCAATGTCAGCGTGCTGGGCCCGATTTCGGAAATTGCGAAGTGGTCGGAACGCTTCGGAGTGCGCAAGGTCATCATCGCGTTGCCGTCGTCGAACCACGTCGTTCGCCGGCGTGTTGCCGAACTGTGCGCGGCGGCGGACGTGGAAGCGCTGACGGTGCCGTCCTACGAGGATCTGATCAGCGGGCGTTCGGTGTTGACCACCCTCCGCAACGTGGAGTTGGACGACCTGCTCGGCCGCGATCCGGTGGTGCTCGACAACGCGGGACTGGCGGAGTGGCTGGGCAACCGCGTCGTCATGGTCACCGGAGCCGGCGGTTCGATCGGCGCGGAACTGACCAGGCAGATCGCGCGCTTCCGTCCCGCGCGGATCGTGCTCTTCGACATTTCGGAGGCCGCGCTCTACGAAATCCAGACCGCGTTAAGCGATGCGTTCCCGCAATTGCCGTTGACGACGGTCGTCGGCGACGTGAAGCACGAAGCCCTGGTGGAAGAGGTGCTCGCGCGCGAACGGCCCAGCGCCATCTTCCACGCCGGCGCCTACAAGCATGTACCGCTGATGGAGGAAACCAACGCCTGGCAGGCGGTGCGCAACAATGCGTGGGGTACGTGGGTCCTGGCACGCGCCGCGGTTGCGGCCAAGGTCGAGAAATTCGTGCTGGTGTCCTCCGACAAGGCGGTGAACCCCACCAATGTCATGGGCGCGACCAAGCGCCTGGCGGAAATCGTGTGCCAGAGCCTTCAGGGCCGCGGCACAGCGTTCGTCCTGGTGCGCTTCGGCAATGTCTTCGGCAGCGCCGGCAGCGTGATCCCTCGCTTTCGCGAGCAGATCGCGCGCGGTGGCCCGGTTACGGTGACACATCCGGAGATCACCCGTTACTTCATGTCGCTGTCGGAGGCGACCCAATTGCTGCTGCAGGCCGGTTTGCAGGGCAAGGGAGGCGAAATTCTCGTTCTTGACATGGGTGAGCCGGTGCGCATCGTCGATCTGGCGCGCGATTTGATCAAGCTTTCCGGTGCCGATCCGGACAAGGTCGCGGTTGTCTTCACGGGCCTGCGCCCTGGCGAAAAACTGTTCGAGGAACTGCTGGCCTCGGAGGAGGCAACCATGCCGACGCCGCACCCCAAGCTGCGCATCGCGCAGGCGCGCGAGGTGAAGCGCGATCTCGTCGGCCAGATGGTCACGTGGTGCGAAAGCGATCGCGTTGCCGACGACGCCGAAGTGCGGGCGCGCCTCAAGGCCTGGATCCCGGAATACATGCCGCCCGCTGGCGCGCCCGTCATGCCGATTCCGACCGAAGCGCCCGCCGGGCGCGAGGACACGAAACCGCTGCCGCTGCGGATCACGCGCAAGCGGTGAATTCGCGGCGCGCCGGTCAGTTTTCCGGCAGCGTTACGCCATAGATTTTCGCGATGCGCACGACCGCCTCGGTCCGACTGGTGCCGACGTCCGCTGCATTGCGCATCCACGGACGCAGCCGGCGGCGCGTCACGCCATGGCGGTGCGCGACGGCCGTCGGCCACCAGGCAGCACCAAGATCGGCAAAAGCCAGCCCGCGCTTGCGCACAAAGTAGTCGTGCAGGTCCGCCCCGGTGTCGCAGTAGATGTAATGCGGCTTGATACCGCGATATTCCCGTCGCCGCGTGCGCAGGCCGTCGAGCGCGATTCGGCGCAGCCCGGGGATGCGGAATCGCAGGCAGAGCAGTTTCGAAAACCAGGGCCACTGCGTCATCTCGTTGCCGATGACGCGCTGGCGAAAGCTCTGGCCGGCAGTCAACGCCTCGCCGACGGCGGCCGCATCGAGCATCACGCACGGAATCCACATCCGTTCCGCGTAGTAGCCCTTGTGCTCGCCGCCTCCATGATTCGCCGCGAGCCATTCGCCGGCGTGGACAAAGCCGCTGCCATAGGTGCCCGCCGTCAGCGCCGCCAGCATGGCCGGCACCAGGCGCGGGTCGAGGATTTCGGCGTCGGAATCCAGCAACAGCAGCGCATCGCAGGCCGTCTCGCGGAAAATGCGATCGAGCGTCACGCCGTGGCGGCGCAGCGGCAGATGTTCAAGCTTGAACGTCAGCTGTCGCTGCAGCTTCCGGAAAAACTCGACGCTGCCATCGGACGACTCGCAATCAATGACCGTCACCGGTAGCCCGCCATGGCGCACCGCGCTCACCAGTGCGAGCGCGGTGAGTTCCTTGGTGCTGCAATTGATGATCACGATTTCGGCTGTGCGCGTCGGCATGGCGATGCCCCGAGCTCAGTTGCTTCGGGCAGAGCGCGCCGACAGCCGCGTTCCCAGGCCCAGGAGAATGGCGATCATTGCCCAGAATTCCTTGGCGTTGCTGCGGAACAGGAAATCGTCAGTGAGATTCTTGACCACGAAGCCCGTCATCAACGCGAGGCCGACGACGCCGACAAACGCAAGTACATCGTCGCGGGCGCGCACATAGCGGACGAACGTCGCGGCGATCGCGCCCAGCATTGCGACGAACAGGGCGAGGCCGACAGCTCCGGTCTGCAGCCACTGGCTTGCGAACAGGTTGTGGGCATGGGTCAATTGCAGGTCGGCCATTTCGCTGGCGATTTCTTCGGCCTGGATCCGGCGTCCGAATCCGTAGCCTTGCCACGCCCGGTCGCCGATGCGTTCGGACAACTGGTGCCACAGTCGGATTCGCGGGTCGGCCTTGATCGTCGCCTCGACGGACGTGTTCGGCGGATAGACCGACGTAGCCCGCTCCCTGGCGGCATCGGCAAACGCAAAGCCCAATATGAGCAGGAGCGCCGCGACGGGTGCCAACCATCGCCAGGGCGAACGCATGAACGTCTGCGGCCAACGCGCCGCGGAAGCAATTGCCGCGGTGGCGAACACGGCAGCCAGTGCTATCCAGACCATCCGGTTGTCGGTCAGTCGAGCCGACGCGACCAGCAGCGCCAGCAGTACGGCGCCCAGCGCCAGCGCCAGGCCCCGCCGCCGCAAACCGACCGGCGTCGGCGCAATCAGCGTCAGCAGCAGCGGCGCGGCCAGCACGACGTAGGTCGAATAGGGGCCCACGCCGTTATGTTTCTGCGCCGGATCCCAGCCTCCCGGGGACAGTGCGTAGCCGATTGCCAATGTCGCCATGATCACAAAGCTCGCGAGCGCGGTAGCGGCATAGCGGCGCAGCGTCACGATGTCGCATGAGGCAATGAAGAAGGCGATGATCAGGGGGACATTCTCGGCAACCTCCCGGGCGAGCTGCCCGGCAGTGTATTGCGGCTTGACCGACCAGAAATACGATGCCGCCGACCATGAGAACCACGCGGCGGCAGTGAGCGTGATGGACCAGGGGGGCAGCGGAATTCGCGCCTCCGGCAGCCGTCCGCGCTCGCGCAGGCTCCAGCCCACGGTGAACAGGACAAACAGCAGCGAGCCGCCGAAAGCAATCGACCGCAGGTACGTCCCGTGGTTGGTGGGCAGGAGAAAAAGATAGACGGCCGTGAAGCCGGCAAGCCAGCGGAGATTGAGCGCGGTCATTCAGCTACCGCCACGGGTTCGACCGCCGGTTCGGGCGACCGCTTCGCGCATTGCGGCGTCGACGCGATCGGCGAAATGCGCGAACGAGAAGCGATCGAGGTGCGCCTGCGCTTGCGCCATGTCCGGCTTGCGCGTCCCATCCGCAAGTTCGGCCAGCAGTCGCGCGAAATGCCGACCCTGGTCCTGGCGCGGGTCGGTATACAGAAAGCCCGTGATGCCGTCGCGCATGGTTTCCGTGAATGGGGGCGCGTCGACCGCCAGTACCGGCGTGCCGCACAGGCAGGATTCGATGACGTTGAGGCCGAGCGCCTCGCGGTCCGGAAGCCCGGTCAGCAGGTAGTCGATGCCGCGATACGCCGGTGTTATGTCCCGCTGATGGCCCCAGAAGCGGACCCGTGATCCGAGCAGGCGCACGGATCGGCGCAATTCGCGCCACTGCTTCAGGCCGACCGCGATGCCGAAGATCTCGACATTGACGCGAGGCTGCGCACTGATGATCGGCGCGAGAATATCGAACAGGGCAGGAAACTGCTTGGCGCGGGCGATGCGCGACACGATTCCCAGGGTGAGCCCCGGCCGCTTCTCGTAGGGCACCGCTTTGCCGGCGGCGGGGACGATCCGATGGCCGGTCGCAAGAACTTTCTCGAAGAACTTGCGTTCGTCCCATTCGCACTGCGGCCCGCGAACGGGCGCGGCTTCGGTGTGCAGGCGATGGATTTCGCCGATGCCGAGCAGCGGCTGGTCGTAGACGTTGGCAACGCCGCTGTCCCGCAGGGTTCCGAGGACATGCTGCGAAACGCCGAACATGAGATCGGCGCGCCCGAAATAAGCCGGGCGCGATGAAGCGTAAATAGCCTGGTGCGCGATACCGAGGATGGGGCCGCGCTCGCCCAGTTCCGTCAAAACGGGGTTGGGCAGCGAGCCATGGATGAGCGCGATGTCGCCGGGTACGAGCGCGCTCACAGCGGCGATGCCGTTGCGTACGCGGACCTGTTCCACGCCGCCGAAATCGAGATCCCGCCAGAACAGCGCGTCGGCGCCGACGATCACGCGCGTTGGCCACCCTCGCGCAACCAGCGCACGGCTCATGAATGCGGTGAAGACCTCGGCGCCGCCCAGCGTCGGCGCCAGATTGATCTGGACGATCGCCGGTCGTTCGGTCATTGCGCCTGGATGCCCAGCGCTCCGGCGGCGGCGATCACGGCGTCGAGCGAGATTGCGTGCATGCAACGCGGCTCCGGACACTGGGCCGGCGTCCGCGCGCAACGGCGCACCCATTCGATTTCGCGACGGAACAGCACACGCTGATCGCGGCACGGGAACGGGTCGACGGTTACGGCGCGGTAGGGCGCGTTGCGCCAGAAATCGCCGGCGCCGGTGACTACCGCGGAGCCCGGTCCAAACAAGGCGACCGTCGGTGCGCCTGAAACCCGGCCAAGGTGCGCAACGCCCGTGTCCGGAGCCACCAGCAGGCGCGCATTCGCAATCAGGTGCCACAACTGCGGGAGGTCCAGGCGGCCCGCGGACGACGCGAAGCGCCGCCCGGGGTCGCAGGCGTCGATGATTTCCTCCTCGCCCCGTCCGGCCGACCATATCGGAGTGATGCCCCGTGCCTCGATCCAGCCAGCGAGCGCCGCCCAGCGATCCGCGGGCCACAGCTTGAGCGGTGTGCTGGCGCCGACGTGCAGTATTGCGTAGGGCTGCTCTGGCGCGGCGAAGGGCCTTGCGGCCGGCGCCATCCAGTCGCCGGGCGCAAACGGCGGGGGCGGGGGACCGTCGAGCAATGTCGCCACCATGTCGCCCCACGCGGCGGGAAGATCCGGATAGCGTCGCAGTTCGTCGATGGGCCAGTTCTTGCGCTCGTTGGGGTCGCCGGCGAAGGCGACGATCCAGCGCGAATGCATCGCTGCGGCCAGCCAGGCGTACCGGTTGTCCCCCGCGACGAAGGCGAGATCGAAGCGCGGCTCGGCGAACAGCGTTTCGTTAGCATGGCGCGGATCCCACGCCAGCGCGCGCACGCCGTAGGGGTGCGTCGTGTACAACGGGGCGATCGCGCGCGGTACCGTCATTGCGATTTCCGCGTCGGGATAGCGCGCGCGCAGTTTGCTGATGAGCGGCGTCAGCATGAGCGTGTCGCCCAGCAGCAGGTGGTGCGCCAGCAGCACGCGGCGAATCTTCGCCGGACGCTTGCGCGGGCCCTTGGCGCGCGCCGCGAGGGCGCGCGCGACGACTTCGGCCTGATTGATGAAGCGGGAACGCGTCGCAATGACGGTGGTCATGGCAATCCCGCATCCGCAAGTGCGCGGCGGAACGCGGCTTCCATGCGGTCCAGCATGGCGGGGAGTCCAAAGCGCGGCACAACGAGCGCGCGGGCGTTGGCCGCGAGTCTTGCCCGCATCGCGGCATCGGCAAGCAACGCGTCGAGGCCGTCGGCCAAGGCGGCGACGTCTTCCTTCGCGACGACCAGCGCGGTCTCGCCAGTGTGCGCAATCTCCGGAATGGCGCCCGCGTCGGTCGTGATGCATGCCACGCCGGCGAACATCGCCTGCAGCAGCGCCTGCGGAACGCCTTCGTTCGCGTAGGACGGCAGCACGAACACGTCGAGCGCGCGCAGCCACGGCGCAACATCGTCCTGCTGCCCGGCGAAGACTACCCGCTCGCGCAACGAGAGGGCGTCGACCTGCGCCTCCAGGGCTGCGCGTTGCGGCCCGTCGCCGACGATGACGAGGACGACATCGCGTGTTCCGAGCCGCGCAAAGGCGTCGAGCAGGTAACGGTGGCCCTTCCAGCTGCGCAGCGTGGCGACGATGCCGATGATTGGGGGTTCCAAAGCCAGGCCGACCGCAGTTCGTGCGGCCTGCCTGTCGCCGGGTGCGAAGCGTGTCCCGTCGATGCCAGTGGGGATCGACTCGATCCGTTGGGGGTCGATGCCGTTGTCGCGAATCAACGTGGCACGCAGCGCTTCGCCGGTCGTGATCAGCCGCGTGGTCGCTTTTCGGTAGAGCCAACGGGTGGCTGTGTCGTTCGGCACCGGGACGGATACGTGGCGCGTGCGCACGAGCACGGGCCGCGCTCGGCCGACGGTGCGCAACGCCACGGCAGTGAGCCAGGTATCGGTCGAACTGTGCGTGTTCACGATGTCGAATGGCGATGCGTGCAGGGCGCGCCGCATGGCCATGACACCTGCCGGGCGCTTCCTGCCGATGGACAGCGCCATCGAGGGCACGCCGAAGCGCGGTGCTTCTGCCATGATGCGCGAGCCGTACGCGCCGTGCACGATGACGCGATGCCCGCGCGCCTGCATCCCCGCGGCCTCGGTGAGAATACGGATTTCCTGGCCGCCCCAGCCCTCCGATGATTCGGTGTGGGCGATGACGAGAGGGCGCCCATCGTGTTCGCCATTGTGCCTTCGATTCTGCCCACGAGTTTGCTCATTAAGCATGTTGGCGCCCGGTCACGGGTAGGCCGCCGAAGGAGCGGCTGCCGCGAACTGGAGTTGGTGCAGGCGGGCGTAGACGCCGTTGCGTGCGATCAGGTCGGCGTGCGAACCGTTCTCGACGATGCGGCCGGTGTCGAGCACCACGATACGGTCCGCGTGCTCGATCGTCGACAGCCGGTGCGCAATCACGATCGTCGTGCGGCCCTGCATCAGCACGTCGAGCGCTGCCTGCACCTGGCGCTCGGACTCCGAGTCCAGCGAGGAAGTCGCCTCATCGAGAATCAGGATCGGCGCGTCCTTGAGAATGGCCCGCGCGATCGCGATCCGCTGCCGTTGTCCGCCGGACATCCGCATTCCGTTCTCGCCGACACGGGTGTCGAAACCCTGCGGTGTGGCGCGGATGAATTCGAGGGCGTTCGCAGCGGCGGCCGCCCGCTCCACCTCGTCGCGCGAAACGCCGGCCATTGCGCCGTAAGCGATATTCGCGGCGATGGTGTCGTCGAACAGCAGGACATCCTGCGACACCAGCGCGATCTGTGCGCGCAGGCTGGCGAGCGTCAGCGTCGTGATGTCATGGCCGTCGATGAACAGCCTGCCCGCCGAGGGTTCGTAGAAGCGGGGGATGACATTGACGAGCGAGGTCTTGCCGGCGCCGCTGCTGCCCACGAGTGCCACGGTCTCGCCCGGCCGGATCATCAGCGAAACGTCCGTCAGTGCGTCGCGTTCGCTGCCGGCGTACTTGAGCGAGACGCGGTCGAAGCGCAGCTCGCCGCGAGCGCGGTCGATCCTGACCGTGCCGTTGTCCGGTTCGTCCTCGAGGTCGAGCATGGCGAAGATCGACTCGGCCGCGGCCATTCCCCGCTGAATCGACGCGTTGATACCGGACAGTGCCTTCAGTCGCTCGAGCAACGTGAGCAGGGCCGCCGTGTATGCCAGGAAGATCGGCAGGTCGAGCTTGCCGTCCTCGCTCTGGCCGAGCGCGATCCAGATGATGACTGCCACGGCCAGCACCGCGAGGATCTGCGTGATCGGGGAACTCGCCGCGCTGGCCGACGATTGCTTCGACATCGAGTTGCGCAGCGCATTGGCGGCGCCGACCGCGCGCTCCCGCTCATAGGTTTCGCCGCCGAAGATCCTGACGATGCGATGGCCTCCGATCATTTCCACCAGCACATGCGTCAGCGCACCGGTCCGCGTCTGGACGTCGCGGGCGATGCGCCGCAAGCGGCGGCTGAAATAGCGGATGACCACGGCGACCACCGGCAGGATCACGAACGTCCAGAGTGTCAGCCGCCAGTTGAAATACATCAGCAACCCGAAGCTCGCCAGGATCGTCATCGTGCTGCGGATCGCGGTCGTGATCGTATTGGATGCGGCCGAGGCGAGCTGGTGCGCGTCGAAGGTGAGCTTCGATTGCACGACACCGCCGGGCGTGATGTCGTAATAGGGCGTGGGCAGTTTCAGGAGCTTGTCGACCAGCGCACGGCGCAGGTCGTAGACCACCCGGAAGCCGGTGTAGGCCATTCCGTAGTCGGAAACATAGGAGCCGATGCCGCGCAGGACGAACACGCCGACGATCGCGAGCGGCAGCCACTTGGTCTTCTGCGGGTCCGGGTTCTGGAAACTCTGGACGATCGGAACGACCATGTAGGTCATGATCGTGTCGCCGGCGGCGACGACGACCATGCCGACAACCGCGAGAGCGAACGCCCACCAATAGGGGCGAACGTAGCGCAGCAAGCGCGAATACAGATGGAGTCCGGTAGTCATCAAGGAGGGGAAAACCGCGGCGCGTCCGAGGGGCGGCGCTGCGGCCAAGCCTCGGGTGGGCCCGAATTATAGCAAAGGACGTTGGTCGTCCGCGGCGGGCGGCGCCGGCAACGATTCGCTCGCAAGTCCGTTCTCGCCGTGCAGTGGCGGCGCTTCTCTGGCAGATTCGGTCGCCGCCGACCTGGCCGTGGTCGGCGGCTCTGCATGCGGTGTCTTGGGCTGTGCCCGGTGCGCGACGCTTGCTTCCAGCAGTTCCTTGTATATCAGCACGAGTTGCAACGTCATGGCCGAGGGCGTCAGCGGTTCGATCGCGCGGCGCGCGTTGGTGCCGAGCCGGTTCCGCGTCTGTGCATCAAGCAGAGTGCGCATGTGCGCGGCGAGACCGGCCACGTCGCGCGACGGACACACAAGCCCGGCGTCATGTTCGGTGACGAGTTCGGCGGCGCCCGACTTGGGACTGGTGATGACCGGCAGTGCGCAGGCCATTGCTTCGAGCGCGGCGTTAGGAAACGGATCGTAGATGGTCGGCAGGACGAAAACATCGGCGGCGCCGTAATAAGGCTTCACATCCATCTGTTGGCCCGCGAACGCAATTCGGTCGCGAACGCCCAGGGAGTGCGCCAGGCGTTCATAGCGGTTGACGTGCTTTTCGCGGCCGACCACCATTAGGTGGGCGGAAGCCGGCAATTCCGCCAGTGCGGCAATCGCCGTGGCGACACCCTTGCGCTCGTAACCGGAGCCGACCAGCAGGAATACCGTCGCCTCGGCGGGGATCTTGTAGCGCGCGCGCAGCCATTCACGATGTTCGGAGAGCCCCGGATGAAACGCAATGGAATCCACGGCGTTGTAGACCACCGGCAGGCGATCGTCGGGGAGGCCGAAGCGCGCCTTGATCTCGTCACGCACCATTTTTGAATTGCAGATCACGGCGCGCAGCCAAGGGCTCGCAAAGAGCTTCTTCTCCATGCGGAGCGTGTAGTGGTGCCAGGGGTTCAGCATGACACCCAATCGCGACAGAGCCGACGCGCCGCGCAATCGTTCCTCGAGCCATACTGCGTGGACGCCGTCGCCGGCACGATAGATGTCGCAGCACAGCAAGCGTTCGTGCGATTGCACGAGGTTGGCCTTGGTGGTGCCGACCGCGCGGCTTACGGCGCGCGCGAATCCCCAGTCTCGCCACAGGTTGCCCAGGTAGAACGGATCGCAGATATGCGGCTCGATCAAGTGCAGATTCGTCTGCGGCCACTCGCGCGTGTAGAGCGTAATGGCCACATTGCGCTCGAGCAGGGCCTCCAGCGCGCCTTCGATGAAGCGCTCGGCGCCGCCGTAGGGCGTATACCGCTGGCGGATCAGCGCAAGTCGCATCAGGCGGTCTCGCGTCCGGTTTCCGCGAGCAGCGAACGCAAACCCTCGTGCACGCGGTCGACCGACAACGTCGTAAGGCAATCGGACACCTTGCCGCCGCCGCAGCCGTCGAGGCCGCACGGACGACATGGGTGCGAGTCGGACGCAATGACTCGCGCCGACACCCCCCACGGTCCCCACTGCATTTCGCCCGACGGCCCGAACAGGGCGACGGCGGGCGTGCCCATCGCGGCCGCGATGTGCATCGGGGCGGAATCCACGCCGACGAAGGCGCGTGCCCGGCTGGCAATCACCGCGAGTTCGGATAGCGTCAACTGTGCAGTCAGGTCGACGGTGCGTTCGCGTGTGGCCGGTTTGATGGCCGCCGCAATGGCTGCGACCAACGCGCGTTCGCGCTCGTCGTCGGCGCCGGTGACCACGACGGCAAAGCCGTCCTCGACGATGCGGTCGAGCAGTGCGGCGGTACGCGCCGCCGGCCAGCACTTGAACAGCCAGCGCGAACCGGGATGCACGTGGATGAAAGTGCGCGCGGCGAGGCGGTGTTGCGCGAGCAGCGCGGCGACCCGGGACTGCGCCTGCGCGCCCGGCACCAAGACCAGTTGCTTGTCCGCGGGATCAGGATAGATTCCGATGCGTCGCAGTGCGTCGAGGTTGGCTTCGACCGTGTGCCGTCGCGCGGCTTCCGGCTGGCGATAGAAATGCGTGAACTGCCGTCGCCACAGGCGCGCGCGCGTCACGCGTTCGCGGGTAACGGACCAGCGCGGGCGCAACAGGCGCACCAGGTGCAGTCCTCGCGAGTGCTCGGTGAGATGAATCAGCAGATCGAAGCGCCGTGCCCGCAAGCGCCGCAACAACCGCCATTCCTCGCCGACCTGGGCCACGATGCCCTGCCGCTTCCAGTTGCGGTCGATGGTGTGCACCTGCGCGATAGCCGGATGGCCGGCCAACATCGGCTCCGTGCCGCGATAGACCAGCGCGTCGATTTCCGCCCCCGGAATGGCGTGGGCGAGGGTGGTGAACACTGGCGAGCTCAGCAGCACGTCGCCATGGTGACGCAGCTTGGTCACGAGCACGCGATGGATTTCGGGCAGGGGAACGGGGTCCGAGAGCGGGCTCGCCATGGTGGATAACGATACCAAAATCCGCGCCTCTCCGCCTGCGCGAGCGCGAATCGCGGCGTCAGCGCTCACTTGTCGTGGAGGGCCCGGTCACGATGGATCGGCGCCGATAGGGGTACAATTCGCGCAGGTCCCGGCCCGATTCGTCCGCCCGACCGGACCGACCAACGACCCCGACACGCCCCATGTCCCTTGACGTCGTCAACACCGCGCTGAAGGCGCAAATCCTCGCGGAAGCGCTGCCGTACATCCGGCGCTTTCACGACAAGACGATCATCATCAAGTATGGCGGCAACGCGATGACCGAGCCCGCGCTGAAAGAAGGATTTGCGCGCGACGTCGTGATGTTGAAGCTGGTGGGGATGAATCCGGTGATCGTCCATGGCGGCGGTCCGCAGATCGGCGACCTCCTGAAGAAAATGGGCATCCAGAGCGAATTCCGCCAGGGTATGCGTGTCACCGACGAAAAGGTGATGAACGTGGTGGAAATGGTCCTGGGCGAGCTGAACCAGGAAATCGTGGGCCTCATCAACCAGCACGGCGGCAAGGCGGTCGGGCTGACCGGGCAGGACGGCGCTTTCATCCACGCGCGCAAGATGCTGCTGAAGTCCGAGACGGCCGAAGGCCAGTTCGTCGACATCGGCCTCGTCGGCGAGATCGAGCGCATCGACCCGGAATTGATCCAGTTGCTCGACTCGCGCGACTTCATTCCGGTGATCGCACCGATCGGCGTCGGTCCCGAGGGCGAGGCATACAACATCAACGCCGACCTGGTGGCAGGCAAGCTGGCTGAGACGCTGCAGGCCGAAAAACTCGTATTGATGACCAACACGGTCGGCGTGCTGGACAAGGATGGCACGCTGCTGACGGGACTCACCGCGACTGAGATCGACGCGCTGTTTGCCGACGGCACGATTTCGGGCGGCATGCTGCCCAAGATCGGCTCCGCGCTCGAGGCCGTGAAGAACGGCGTCAAGAGTTCGCACATCATCGATGGCCGCGTCGAACACGCGTTGCTGTTGGAAGTGCTGACCAACGAGGGCGTGGGGACGATGATCCGCGCCGACAACACGCCGCCGCGATACACGGCCTGATGCTCCCCAGCGGAGAAATGTCATGGCGATGAAACCCGGCGAACGGCGGCTGTCGATCCTGCAGATGCTGGCCTCGATGCTGGAAAATCCGCGCAGCGAGAAGGTGACGACCGCGGCCCTCGCCGCAAAGCTCGACGTTTCCGAGGCTGCTCTTTATCGCCACTTCGCGAGCAAGGCGCAGATGTACGAAGGGCTGATCGAGTTCATCGAAACGACGCTGTTTTCGTTCATCAACAAGATCCAGACAGAAACCACCGAGGGCGTGGCGCAGGCGGAGCAGACGGTGGTGATGCTGCTGTCGTTCGCGGAAAAGAATCCTGGCATGACCCGCGTGCTGATTGGCGAAGCTCTGGTGCACGAGGACGAGCGGCTGCAGGCGCGGATCAACCAGTTGACCGACAAGCTCGAAGCAGCACTCCGTCAGTCGCTGCGGATTGCGCAGGCGGCCAACGGCTGGCACGGTGACGCGCAGGCCGACGCCGCCGTGCTCATTGCCTATGTGCTCGGCCGCTGGCAGCTGTTTGCCAAGAGCGGCTTCAAGCGCACGCCGCAGGATGGCTGGGCGTTGCAGAGAAAGTTCCTGTTCGGGTAGGGCCTGTTAGCGCTATGGATACAGACGCGTTGCAGGGCCGAAAACGCTCAGCGCAAGGTACTGCGGCACCGGCGGGTTGGGTACCCGGCGAGCCTTTGCAACGCAGCGATCGGCGTTTTCGGCCTCAGTTGACCCAACTGCGCGAAGGGAACGGGCGTCCTGGGGCGCTACTCCTTGTTGCTCTCCTCGCCAAGACCACTGGTATTGGCTTCCTCAATTGCCAACTGAGCTGCCGCGATTGGCGCCCCATGCCATCCGTTCGCGTTTGCGCCCATAGCGCTAACAGGCCCTTGCCGGTTTCGATTCGCATGTCCGCAACAAGTCGCGCCATGGGTTGGGCAAAGACCAGCGTTGTCGCCTGCGTTTTGCTGTTCGCCGTCGCGGGTGGCACGCCGGTTCGAGCACAGCAACTGCCGCCTCTCACCTCAACTTCCGATGTGCCGCCATCGCGCTGGCAGGCACAAGTCGACCGCCTCGACGAAGCGTTTCGTGCGCGAATGCTGACCGCGACCGATCCGCGGTCGAACTGGATCGCCGGGCAGCTTGATCGCGGTGACATCGAGTCGCAGGTCCGGCACTTCACGGCGGCGCGTGTGGCCGCTCCGGACAACAAGCTGTATCTGACCACCCTCGCGAAGGCCTGCCTGGAACCCGTGCAGCCGCGGCTGCCGGAATGCGAAGCGGTCGACCGCCTCGCCGATTGGGCGATTCGGGACGCGGACAACGGCTGGCCTTCGCTGTTGCTCGCCGAGCGGGCTTGGCAGCACCGGAACGAGGAGGCGATGCTGGCGCACTTGCTGCATGCGGCGGCGCAGCCGCGATTCGCGGAATATTGGGAGGCGGGCTCGCTGGAATTCTGGGAGGCCGTGCGCGCGATGCCCGTCGATGGCGAAGACGCGGCCAAGCTTGAGCTTGCCGTGATGTACGCCATGACGCGCTCGCTCGCGTGGCCCAATGCGGCTCGCGCGACTTGCCTGGGAACCGGCGGACGTACGGACGCCGTGCGGGCCGCGTGCGCGCAGCTGGGTGCGGCAATGCGGGAACGCGGATCGACCTGGATGTCGCGCCTGATCGGCGGCCGGCTGGTTCCGAACAACGCCGGATCGGCGGAGGCGAAGGCTGCCGCCGAGAAAGGCCTCGCATCCATTCGCGCGCAGATCGCTGCCTGCAGTCGGGCGACCGGACCGATCCTGGAAGGCCTCCAGGCAACCGACGGAGCGACGCGCGCGAAGGCGGTCGCCGAATGGGACCGGTGGCTCCGGCGCGAAGCCGCGATAGGCGAGGCGCGAGCCTGCGAGGAGCGGATCGCGGCTACGTCGCCTGCGCGGTAGACGGCGCGATTACGCAACCCGCGATGCGCCAGACCCCGTCCTTCTGCTTCTCCATCCGGTAGAGCGCGACCACCACGCTGTTGTCCGGCAACACCAGCTGCAGCGGCTGAATCGTGATGCTGTCGACCACCGCGCCATTGAGAAACGTGCTGTTCCGAGCGTCGAGCAGTGCGCCATAACCTTCGCGCACCATCCGCAGGAATCGCTCCGGCGTCCGGAACTGTTGGCGAATTCCTGGTACGGAATAGGTCATCGCCTTGGTGCCGTCACCGGCTTTCAGCGCCTTCAACTGGTCGCCGATCACCAGCTGGATGGACTTCCATTCGGCAGGATGCAATTTCCCCTGTCCCTCGGGCGGCGCCGCAAAGGTCGTCGGTGCGCTGGCCGCAAGCACCATTCCCGCGAGTGCGCTGGTCGCAAGCAAAATTTTCGCGATGCGCATCATGTGGGCCGCCGGCCGCATACCGGACACTCGGGGTCGCGCGGAACGCGCATCTCGTGCCAGTGCATCGCCAGCGCGTCCAGCAGGAGCAGCCGGCCGGCGAGCGATTCGCCGGTACCCGCGATGAGTTTCAGCGCTTCGGCGGCCTGCGTTGCGCCAACGATGCCGGTCAGGGGCGCGAAGACGCCCATCGTCGCACAGCGAGTCTCCTCGATGTCCTCGTCTTCGCCGAACAGGCAGTGGTAGCAGGGCGATTGCGCGTCGCGCGTATCGAACACGGCGATCTGGCCGTCGAAGCGGATCGCGGCGCCGGAAACCAGCGGCTTGGCCAAGGCGACGCAGGCGCGGTTCACCGCGTGGCGCGTCACAAAGTTGTCGCAGCAATCGAGCACGACATCCGCGGCCGCGACCAGCGGGGACAATGTATCGGGCACGACGCGGGCGGGCATGCGTGTGACACGCACCTCCGGATTGATCGCCGCAAGCCGCTGCGCAGCCGCGTCGACCTTGCGCGCGCCGATGTCCGCGGTAGCATAGAGAATCTGTCGTTGCAGATTGGTGAGATCGACGTGGTCGGCGTCGCAGATCGTGATGGTGCCCACGCCGGCGGCAGCGAGAAAATGTGCCGCGGGCGTGCCCAGGCCGCCCATGCCGACGATGAGCGCGTTGGCCGCTGTGAATTTCTGCTGCGCATCCGGCCCGAGTTCGTCGAGCAGGATATGTCGGCTGTAGCGAAGGAGCTGCGCGTCATCCATGGGACGCTACTTTACCGCCGAAACGGAATTGCCTGCCAATACACGCCATTCCGCTCGCGCCGTGCTGCGGACCCCATCGGTCGAGTTCCGCCAGCACCGGCCCCGTCGGCAGCCATTTCCACCTTGACTTGCCCGATACTGTCGGTGTTTCCCCGCACGGGGGCTCTAAGGAACCTCTGATCAAGTCCCACGCGGTTGCGACGGGGAGCTGTTCGGGATGGGATGCGCGAAGCAAGCCGAAGCGAATGGCCAACCCCCTTCGCGAGGCTCGCGACAAAGCAGACCGCCCGAAAAGCCCCGTCCCTCCGCTCATTTTGCACACTGAGGCCCAATGCGGCGCCTGCTTCGACGTGCTCCTTGGCATCGTAGGAACAACTACGACCTGCGTCGCCCGTCTCGCATTCATCCGCATTGGGCCATGCAGCGCAACCACGTGGGACTTGATCAGAGGTTCCCAAACGTTCCACCCGGTGCGTACGTTGCCCGCATGGTTCACACTGAGCGAGCTCGCTGACCAGGCGCCAGCGGACTTCATGGGAGCCCGAACTTGACGGAATTGGAAAACCTGCGTGAGCAATTGAGGGATTTCGCCGCTGCGCGCGACTGGGACCAGTTTCATTCGCCCAAAAACCTCGCCATGGCCTTGTCGGCCGAGGCGGGTGAATTGCTCGAGACATTTCAATGGCTCACTGACGAGCAGAGCCGGAGGCTGACGCCCGAGGCGCTTGCGGCGGCAAGCGATGAGGTCGCGGACGTTCTGCTGTACCTGATTCGGCTGGCCGACAAGTTGGGTATCGATCCGATCGCCGCGGCGAACCGGAAGCTCGTCGCTAACGCCGGCAAATATCCGGCGGACAGGGCGCGCGGGAACAGCAGGAAATACAACGAGCTCTAGTGTCCTGTTCCATTGATTTTCTCGATGGTTCCCGGCGCTCATCTGCCAGGATGCAAGGGCGCCATGCTGCGTCATTCGGCCTCAACGTAGCACGCGCTACGCAATCGGCCTCGCGCCTTGCCTGACACCCGATTTCGTCCGCTCCTTTACGTTCGGAACCAATGAAAGAGGACACTAGCGTGGACGTGCATCCGGTCGTGCACTGGACCGATGGCGGCGCGGCGCACTCCGCGCGCTGGCGCTCGGAGCGCGGCTCGCCGCCCCCAAGGCGCGTGGTCATCGCCGACGACCGAATGACGGCCGATGCTGCATATGGCCTTGCGTGCCAGGGCACTGCACTGCTCTGGCGGGGCGACTTCCAGAATGCGCGCCAGATGCTGCTTGCGCTGGCGAGTCGCGCCGACCGCCATCCGCGAAAGACGAAAGAGTCGGCCACATCCACGACGCCCGCGTCGCCTGCCGAAGTCTTCAATCTCCTTCGCCAGGTCCGGTCCCAGCGTGCGCGCACGCTGGGCATGCTGCTGGTGCCGCTCGACGAGAATTTCGGCATTCCATTGCGGCGTGCGCCCGACATCCGGCAAGCCTGCGCCGAAGCCTACGGCCCGGGAGAAGGGCCGTCGGTCGCTTCGCTGCGCGAGTTGCTTGGCCTCATTGGCGCGCACGAGTGGCGCATCAAGGGAATTGAAATACCGGCGATCGGCGGCCGAATCCATCCGCACTACGGAGTGTTCGCGCCCGTTCGCCGCGAATACGTCGAACTGGTCGCCAATGCGCCTCTGCCGGCATTGACGTCATCGAACAGCCCGGCCTTCGACATCGGCACCGGGACGGGCGTTCTGGCCGCCGTGCTTGCGCGGCGCGGTTTGAGGCGTGTAATCGCCACCGATGTCGATCCCCGCGCGCTTGCGTGCGCGCGTGAGAACCTCGAGCGTCTCGGGTTGGCCAGGCAAGTGGAGGTTGTGCAGACGGATCTCTTTCCCGAAGGGCGCGCCGCGCTCGCCGTATGCAACCCGCCCTGGATTCCGGCGCGGCCGAGCTCTCCCATCGAGCATGGGATCTACGACCCCGCGAGCCGCATGTTGCATGGGTTCCTGGGCGCGCTGCCCATGCACCTGGAGCCTGAGGGCGAGGGTTGGCTGATCCTCTCGGATCTCGCGGAGCACCTCGGCCTGCGGACGCGATCGGAGCTGCTCGCTGCGTTCGACGCGGCAGGGTTGAAGGTTCTGGAGCGAAGGGATGTGCGGCCGAAGCATCCGCGGGTGTCCGACCAAACCGACCCGCTTCACGCGGCGCGCGCAGCCGAGGTGACATCGCTCTGGCGCCTCGCCGCGCGCTGATTTCGAGCCCTGTCGACCGACTCCGGCTGTTGACGGGACTGAGATGAACGTCGGGAAAACTTACAGTTGCCGGTTGCCAAAGCCGACGATAACGCGGGACTATCGCCCAGGCCTCTGTATACATGTTTCTTTGAGTTCTTCGGCACAAAAAGTGCCTGACGACCCCGTCCGCACACGCTTGGTGGAGTTGAGTTGCCTATCCGTCTGTGCGGTGACGGACGGAGTTTGCTTCCCTGTCTTCGCCGCCGGCGCCAACGGCAGGCGAGTGGTGTTGCATGAGCACTGGCTGCATTGGGTCGAGCGATTGGAAGTTCGTGGCGAGCACCGTATTTCGCTGTCATTGAGCCCCGACACGCCCAGCGCGTTGATCGTCGAAACGGATGGTGGTGGAAATAGCTCGCGGGACTGGGCATATTGGAAAGGTATCGACGTCACGCCATGATGTATCGAATGTGCCGACCGGTGCAGGGGCGCCCCGTCGCACGGTGATCCCGGAACGAAGTATGGCCGGGCCGGTGCGCAGCTCAATCGAACAGAAGACCGCAACAGCAATGAAATCGCCGACCAGGAACGCAGCCAAGGCCAGGAATACGGCCGATATTGCCGATCCAGCGGCAGCGCACGCCAAATTCATGAAAGGGTTTCGCAGGATGGCCGAACAAAGCGGCGTCGATGCAAAGCGCCTGATTTTGCCAGCCGACTGCCGCTTGCGGAGCACTTGGCCAGGCAACGTTCGGCCGATCTGTTTCTGGACACGTTTCCCTGCAACGCACACACAACGGCCGGCGATGCGTTGTGGGCCGGCTTGCCGTTGTTGACGTGTATGGGCGAAGCGTTTGCCAGCAGAGTCGCGGCGAGCCTGCTCAATGCCATCGGCCTGCGGGAACTCGTCACCACGACGCAGGAGCAGTTCGAAACGCTGGCGGTCGAGCTTGCCACTGATGCGGAGCGACTCGGTCATGTCAGGCGGACGCTGGAGAGTATTCGCTTGACTGCGCCGCTCTTCGACACTGAGCTCTTTGCCAGGCATATCGAAGATGCCTACTCGCAAGTGTATGAGCGCTATCAGGCAGACCTTCCCCCGGAGTACATCCATGTGGGGACCTGATGGATGCGCAAGGCGCCGGTTATGGACACCCCGGCACGTTCTTCACTGGAGCACGCCCGGTCTGCACTTCCTTCCGCTGCTTTCGAGTCAACCGCCTTTAGGAAATCGGGCTGGGTCGCTCGTGGCGTCGGGCGGCCGCGTACGCAGGACCTAACGTAGCCAGCAGACGTCCGCGGAGATGGCTTGGCGCTCGGCCGGGTCACCCGCAATACCGCGGATTCGTCACGCGCCCCTGCGCGCGTACGATCCGCAGGTCCAGGCGGCGAATTCCATTGCATGCCAAGCTTCCACCGCCTCAGCAACGCCCGTTCGCAGTGCACGCTCGGGCGGCTCGAAGGGCTTGGTACCAGGTTTCGGATCGTGGGTCGCCGGAAGGATCAGGAGTCCTTGTCTGCGCCAAGGGAGTTGAAGGCGGTGCATCCTTTGGGCAAACCCAAGGGCCGCGTTCACGGAATGCTGATTTGCTCGACAAATTCAGCAAACGGCAATTTACAAAATATGCCGGCCATTCGATCAGCAAATCGCCACAGACAGATGTGGGTCGATCCGAGCCAGGGAGGAAGGTCGTAGTTCGGCCAACAGCAGTCCCACGCCAATACACCCGAAACCGGACATCCATCGGCCCGATCGACCCGTTTCCACTATTCACCGTAGGCTCACCAGAAATTCCGCCCACCAGAAAAGACAAACCCGACCGAAGCGGCCAGTCCTCCTCCTTAAGTGCAGCCCGGCTGACCCTGAGGAGTCTTCCTGGCCCCTTTGCTATGGATTCGACGGGGTCGTTTCACGGTGCCTGCTCCTCGGCGGATGACCTCCCACTAGAGCAGAGCTAAGACTTATCCGCCTCCCGGACTTTCCGGCGCCAGCTCTCTGATTTATTTGGGTAAGTGTCCTCGTCCTCGAGGTCGATCGCAGCCGACGGCGGCAACTTCGCGATGATCTCCTCGAGCATTCGAACGTGCTCGGCCTCTTCGTCCCGCAGTTCCTCGAACAGCGCTTTGACGTCCGGCTGGTTCACGTAGCGCAGGACTTGGCTGTAGAACGCGAAGGCCTTCTTTTCGGAGGACAGCGCCACCTGGTACGCCTTCAGCGCGGACATGTTCATACTTGGCGCGCCAAAATCGGGGGCCTCCACATCGAAGATGTCGTCGAGCTTGACTGTCGGGGGTTTCTCGCCAAACAGTGCGAGCCTGCGCTCGGCGAGCTGCTCACCGTGCTTGCCCTCGTTGACGGCCATCGATTCGAATACCGCGCCGGCGTCGTCAGAAGCACGGCTTCCGAGTCGTTCGGCGAATTGCGTGTACCGCTTATACGCTTCGATCTCGATCAGAGCGGCAAGATCGATGGCGTCCATCAGCGTGAGTTTGGAGTAATCGAGTCTTGTTGACATGTGACCTCCGGTGACAGTGCAACGCGCCCGATCGCATGGGCGTGAGCCTGCTAAGTGAAATGGAAATCCAAACGAACGTCTTTGGTAGGTAGAACGGTATCACCGCGCCGATCGTCAGGTCAAAGCAAGGTCTTGCCGTTGCCATTGCGGGATCATGCATTAGGGCTGAGGGCAGAACGGCACCGCCCGCGAAGTTCCGTTTCCACGGCAATGAAGGGCAGCGTTGGGTCGCAAGCGGTCGTTGGCGGCTGGCCGCTTTGTCCGATAGCAAACCTACAATTGCGAATTCGATCCATGTCTTTTGATTCACCGTTCCCAACGGCGGACATCGCGTCGGCTCGGCCGGTACCAGCTACGTCCCTGATCAGCGCTTCGCCTGGCGGCCAGGCTTGCGCGCGTGCGGCTACGGCTTGTTCGAAGTTCGACTGTTTGCTCACGGCTTTGCGCAACCGCCTATGCCGAGTGCGTCATGGAACGGCGTTCGCGGAGGAATCGGTTGGGGCATTACCCTTGATTGACACTGCGACCTTACCCGACACACTCCCCTGCGTACGGTAGGATTTCCTACCATTCTGTTCGGGCCGATCGATGTTCACGCCGGTCGCCGGGGCAGGAATGATCTCCGACGCCGGAGTATTCGACGTCTTCGCGTCGAAATTGCGAAGCACCTCGTCGCGAATCATCGGCTGAAACCTGTAGCCGGGCTTTAAGAGTCCGCGCTCCGTCTGAAGAAAGGAGAGGACCGTGCCAGCCGAATGTACCCAGTTGCGGCCGCCGGACTCGGCGAAGCCGGGCCCCCCCGTCGAGCCGCGTTCGCCCAAAGGATGATCCTTCGAATCCTTACCCATCCAGAAACCGAGCATGACGCCGTTCTCGGGCTTTTCCGGCGGGCCCGGCACGAACAACAGGAGCCACACGTCGGACGTCTTCCCATCCGCGTTGGTCGCAGTCCCGGTCTTCCCCGCGATCTCGCCTGCCTGCTCAAAAGGAAATGCGAGCGTCCGCTTCTTCCTATCGTCGGCCTTCAACTTCCAGATCTCGTCGCCTAGTGGATCCATACCGGGAATGACCCCGCTCCTGAGTCCCGATGCGGTGCCCGTACCAGGAAGGTCGAGTGGGCTTTTCAGGAGTTCAGTCATCGCCGCGGACACTGCCGGATGAAGGAGCCGCTCCTGTGGAGGATGATTGGCGCCCTTGGTGTCGCACTCCTTCGCACGACCTTCCTCATCCTTGTAGAGAAGCGACCTTTCACCGTGGCAGACATCGTTTGCGAATCGGGGCGTCACTCGAAAACCACCGTTCAGGAACGCGGCCGCTGACGCCATCGACAGCGGATTGATCTCGGAGGCGCCGATTGCGGTGGTCGGGTACGGCTGGAGCATGTGTTTCGGGTCCTTGGGCATTCCCAGTCGATACGTGAGCTCGATCACATTCTTTATGCCGGCATGCGCGCCGGCGCGCATCGCAGCGGTGTTGCGCGACTCGCCCAAAGCGACGCGGCAGGTGATTTCTCCACGGTACTGCGGCTCCGACCGGGAGTAGAAATTCTCGATCTTCTTTGCCCCGCGCCCGCGGCCAAGCGACACCGAGATCGGCGCATCGAGCACGATACAGCGCTTGAGCACCTCGGCGGAGATCTCGTCGACGGTCCCAGGTGGTGAGTCAGCGGCGAGGACCTCGTTGGCGAGCTTCTCGACCAGGGCCCCGTAGGTGAAAATCTTGAAGGTCGATCCTGGCTGGCGCCAGCCGCTGGCGATCACGTCATACTTCAGCTCCCTGAAGTTGACATTCCCCACCTCGGCGAGCACATCCCCGGCGAAGTCGACCGCAAACGCTCCGGCGCGCAGCTCGCCATTGTCCGGGTCGTTCGGGTGACGAGCGAGATAGGTGTGAAGCGTCAGATCGACCGCCTTGGCGAGGACATCCTGGAGTCCGTCATCACGCGTGATCGAGATCGTGAGCCCACCCCTGTTGATCGGGAAGCGATCCTTGTAGAGAATTCGCACGCGCTCGAGGAAGTGATCATGCGTTCCGCAGCCCGCGCCCGGCGGAACAACTTCATTGCGGAGCGATCGATCAACAAGATTTGCGGCTCTAACGTGCTCCACCTCGGTGATCACACCCTGCTCCAGCATCAAATCGAGTACCCGGTTGGCACCGCGTGTAGCTTCCGTCCAATTCGATTCACGAATTTCTTCACGCGACTTGAGCATTGGATCCGTCGCAGACAAACGGTCAGGAAGCGCCGGCTTGTTGATGAGAGCCACGATGAAGGCTGCCTGATGAAGCGCCAGTTCCTTGGCGGGTTTCCCGAAATAGGCTCGGCTGGCCGCTTCAATGCCATATTGCCCACGGCCGAAATAGGGCAGGTTGACATATCGTAGAAGCAACTGCGGCCTCGAAAACTCACGCTCGATCCGCAGCGCCATCACGATGTCGCCGAGTTTTTCCATCTCCGTCGACGGACGACCGGTGCCATGACGAAGATGCTTGGCGATTTGCATCGTAAGCGTCGATGCACCCGAGTGGCTCTCCTGGAGGAGCCGCTTGGTCATCGCACGCACGATCGCCCCCTTGTCGACGCCCTCATGAGTGAAGAAGTTCTTGTCCTCGGAGGCGAGAATCGCGTTGATGAACAGCGGCGGAATCTCCGAGGGGTCAGCTATCAGGATCCGATGTTCAGGCGTCGAAATGCATGCGACCGTTTTCAGATCCTCGGAAACCATCACCGATTGTTCGGCAAAGTATGTCGGGTCGTGCAGACGTGAGATCGACGTCCTGTCGATGCCCAGGCGCGCGTCGATCTGTTGGGGATATCGGGAGTCGATGGTCTCGACGATGTATTCGAATCCGAAATAGCCCAGGAAACCCAACACCACAAGCACACCGAGGGAGATGAAAAGTCGCCTGACGATGCGCCAAACAAAGCGCAAGATCGCCCAAGGCACCGCCAGAAGGACGTGTTTGAGGTTGCGGGGACCGACTTCTTCCATCGCCCCAAGGATAGCGGAACCCGGGCGTTCATGCTTTGCAACGCCGCGTCGGAGTATTCATTTGGTACATGCCGCACCAGCGCGGCCACTACAACTGTACTTCATCCGAAGTGGGATTCCGCTCTTGCGGAACTCGAGTCGTATCGGGTCGACAATGGACGTCGGCAGCTGTCGGCCGTCTTCGGACGTACCGGAGAGTCGTCAATTTTGCCCGGGACCGGTCAAACAGGATCGGCGCAGATCATTGTGCTGCTGGTTTGGCGGTCACGCGACGCCCAAGGACCGCATGTCGGACGGCCAGACCCCAATGAAGGGGACCACTAACGTAAGGTCTTTCGCCTCGCTACGAAAAACAGACTGCCAAGCAAGGCCAGCGCCAAAGTGTTTGGCTCGGGGACGCTGGATGGCCCCGTGGCGCTGTCGACGTTCAGAATATCCAACGCCCAATTGCCGGAGCGCTGTACGCCCGGGACAAATTCGTCGCAGAAGGGCTGGTCGGGGGGAATCGGCGGCGGATTTCCCTGATAGCCGGGTCCGCAAGAGAAATTGGCTGGAGGAGTCAGGCCGAGCACTTGCTCGGCGAAGAATCCATCGGACAAATTGCCGATCCCAGGGTTCGCGAAGATCGAAAGGACCACGATGTAGGTTCCTGCGTCCCAGATTCCGGCAGGAAAGGATCGCGTGGTGGGATAGTAAACATCGGCGCACGCGCCGGTCGTCGGATCCGGCAAGAGATCGGAAATGGGGTTTCCGGTGGGTGGAACGGTACATGGGCCCGAATAGCCTGGGTTCATCTGGGTCCCGTCAGCCATATACAGGTTCAGGTACGGCTCAAATCCCCCGCTCGGAATCGCCTGCCCGGCGGCATTGGTGCCGCCCGAGTAAGACCAAGTACGCAGGGTGACGCCCGGCGCGGGATTCAATAGCGTGAACGTAAAATATTGCAGATCCGTGTCGTAAATGAACGTCCCGGTGAAGGAGAAATTGGAACTGTGCACATAGGGACTGAACACCAAGAGTAGACCAAGCCCTACGACATGCAGCAAGCGAACCATAGTCCCCCCGGCAAAACGAACCAACGTCGTATCGCGAAGAACATCTGTCCCAGCGAGTACCTGCCTCTGACTTGTAAGCACTAAACGTGCGAGGATTGGCAAAGGCTGGAAAATCAGGTGCTTACCTGCATTGACCGCGAGAGTTCGCACCGATCTGTCAAGAATCCCGACAAGCCCCATTGTTTCGCGAGTGGCATCAATGTGGAACGGGTAAGTTGCGGGCATGAAGCAGTTCGCTGATGCTGATGCACAAAGAACCGCGGGCAATTGCTGCGATCAGCCATCGCGCGTCGACGTCATTGATCGGGCACAAGGGTGCTTGCACTCTTGCGACGCCCACATTGAGCGTCGAATGACCGCTCCACTCGATCCGGATGTCCGCGTCTGGCGAGCGCGAATGTCGCAGACGGGTTGCAAGCGGCCGACGGGGAACGCCGGGACAGCCGCCTCGCGCATGGCGTCGATGGCCGAGCCGAACGCCTCCGTGGGCGCCGACTGCATCGAATCAGGCGCAACACTGCAGCAATACGATGCAGAAACGACAACGCCCGGCGGACCGGGCGTTGCTTCGGTGGGGTGAGCGGAACTACCGCTTGGTCGTTGATTCCGGAACCGCGGCATTTGCGGCCACTGCCTTGGTCGAGGCAATGACCGGCAAGCCCTTCAGCTGGTTCAGCGCCTGCTGCAGCTGGAAGTCTTCCACGTCGCCGAACTGGAAGCGGGGTGCCAGCGACGCCGGCTCGATCTTGCCTGCGGCGTCTGCCTTGGTGTCCTGCTGTTTTGCGCGCGCTTCTACCGCAGGGTCGATCTTCCCGCCCTTGTTGGTGTCGAGGTGATGGTCGAGGTTGGCTTCGCGGATGCGATTCGGCGAATCGCGGCCGTCGTCGACGGCGATGTCCGGTTCAATTCCCTTGGCCTGGATCGAGCGGCCCGCCGGTGTGTAATAGCGCGCGGTCGTCAATTTCAGGCCGGCGTTGTTGCCGAGCGGCAGAATGGTCTGCACCGAACCCTTGCCGAAGGTCTGGTTGCCAAGCACCATCGCGCGCTTGTGATCCTGGAGTGCGCCGGCGACGATTTCGGATGCCGACGCAGTGCCACCGTCGACCAGGACCACCATCGGCACCTTTTTCACGCCGGCCGGGACGTCACGGAAAAAGTCCTCGCCGCGCCGCGAGTAGTTGTCCTTGCTGGCGGTGAGCCGCATGCGCGCATCCGGCGTGCGGCCGTCGGTGTAGACGACCAGCACGTCCTTGGGCAGGAACGCAGCCGATACCGCGACCGCTTGGTTGAGAAGCCCGCCGGGGTCGCTGCGCAGGTCGAGGACGAGGCCCTTGAGTTCGCCGTTCTTGTACAGGTCCTTCAATGCCTTGGCAAGGTCCTCGCCCGTGCGCTCCTGGAACTGCGTCACGCGTATGAATCCATATCCGGGCTCGACGATCTTCGCGCGAACGCTCTTGAAGTTGATTTCTTCGCGGGTGAGCGTGAAGACGAGAGGCGTATCGACGTCCTTGCGCACCACGGTGAGGACGACCTGCGTGCCGGGCTTGCCGCGCATCTTCTCGACGGCCTTGGTCAGCGGGAGGCCACGCGTGGCGACGTCGTCGATCTTGACGATGAGATCGCCGGACTTGATGCCGGCGCGGAATGCGGGAGTGTCCTCGATCGGCGATGTGACCCGGATGACGCCGTCCTCGACGCCGACTTCGATGCCCAGTCCGCCAAACTTGCCTGCGGTCTGAATGTGCAGATCCTTGAACGCCTCGGCGTCGAGGAAGTCGGAATGCGGGTCGAGCCCGTGGACCATTCCGTTGATGGCTTCCTTGATCAATTTGTCGTCGGGAACCGACTCGACGTAGTCGCTCTTGATCTTGCCGAACACGGCGGATAGGAGCTGCAAATCCTCGTACGGGATCGGTGTGCGGGCCTCCCGCTGCGCGACCGCGGAGAAATTGAGGGACAACAGGATACCCAGAACAGTGCCAAGCCCGATCAGGCCGGCCTTTTTCCAGGCATTGCCCTTGTCCGCTGCATTCTTGCCCGTACCCGACTGCGCCATTGCGTGCTCCCGACTGATTGAACCCCAAGTTCCGGCCGAACCACCGGGGCGCGATTTGCCAACCATCGCACCGCCCGGCCGCCCTGGCGATTTTGAAATTATACGCCCGCGTCCAGGGTGCCACCCAGGACACCAGCCGAACGGTCATCCATGATGTGCTTTGGGCGCGTCCAGGTTCGAGGCAACCAGCGTCAGACCCGAATTTCCACGGAAATTGCCCTTGGCCCTAGCTTGTCCGGAAGCCCAATTCTGACCCTTCCTGACTTAACTGCTGCTTAACTCAGCCGTTGGGCGCCAACGGGCCGCGCAAGTTCCCCGGCCCGAAAACGATGGGTCAGACGGGCGTTATCAGCGGATGCCCGGTCATTTCCGGCGGCTGCGGCAGGCCCATGAGCGCCAGCATCGTCGGCGCGATGTCCTGCAAGGCGCCGTCCGGAGCGATCGCGGCGGGACGGCCGACATACAGAAATGGCACGCGGTTCAGCGTGTGCGCCGTGTGCGCCTGCCCCGTCGCCGGGTCGTGCATCATCTCGGCGTTGCCATGGTCGGCGGTGACCAGTACCTCTCCGCCGGCGTTGCGGGTCGCGGTGACCACGCGCCCGATGCAGATGTCGAGTGCCTCCACCGCCCGCTTCGCAGCATCGAAATTGCCGGTGTGCCCGACCATGTCGCTGTTCGCGTAATTGCATACGATAGCGTCAAAGGTTCCCGACGCGATTGCCGCCACGAGCTTGTCGGTGACCTCCGGCGCGCTCATCTCCGGCTTCATGTCATAGGTCGCCACGTTGGGCGAGGGCACGAGAATGCGCTCCTCGCCCGGGTAGACCTCTTCGACCCCGCCGTTGAAGAAATACGTGACGTGCGCGTATTTTTCCGTCTCGGCGATGCGCAGCTGGTGAAGGCCGAGACTCGAAATGTATTCGCCGAAGCCATTGCGGATCGTCTGCGGCGCAAAGGCGACGGGAAGGTGCGCGAATTCCTCGCCGTAGGACGTGAGGCAGACATACGCCGCAAGCTTCGGCACCCGGGTGCGGGGGAATGCGTTGAATGTCGGGTCCGTGAGCGCGCGGGTCATCTGCCGCGCTCGGTCGGCGCGAAAATTCATGTACACGACCACATCACCATCGGCCATCTTTGCCGGCTGGCCTTCTCGGTCCAGGATGACCGTGGCCTTCACGAATTCGTCGTTTTCGCCGCGGGCGTAGGCCGCGGCGAGACCGGCCTGCGCGGTCACCTCCGCGTAGGGCGCGCGGCCATCAACCAGGAGATCGTAGGCGGCCGCCACCCGGTCCCATCGCTGATCGCGGTCCATCGCGAAATAGCGGCCGACGATCGATGCAATGCGCGCGCCGCGATGTTGGGCGCACACGCTGTCCGTGAACGCCAGCGATGCGGCGGCGCTGCGCGGCGGCGTGTCGCGGCCGTCCAGGAACGCGTGCACGAGTATCCGGCTCACGCCCGCGGCGGCGGCCATGGCGACGAGCGCGGCAATCTGCCGTTCGTGACTGTGCACGCCGCCCGGAGAGAGGAGGCCCAGCACATGCAACGTCGAATGGTTGCGGACTGCCCTCGCCACGGCGTCGTGCAGCACGGGATTGCGGGCGAAGTCGCCGGTCGCAATCGCATGGTCGATGCGCGTGAAGTCCTGGTAGATCACGCGGCCCGCACCGATGTTCAGATGCCCAACCTCGGAGTTGCCCATCTGCCCGTCCGGCAGCCCCACGTGCAGCTCGGAGGCGTCGATCGTTGTATGTGGCGATGTCGCGAGAAGCCTGGTCCAGTTCGGCATCACGGCGTTGCTGATCGCGTTGTCCGGTGCGGCCTCGCGGCTGCCGAACCCGTCCAGAATCAGCAGCACGACCGGCCGCGCGCGCGTGGATGGGGGCGCGCGTTGCGCGGCGGGCGCCGGTTCGGTAATCGTCGTGGACATCGGTGTAGGAACGAGTGGCAGGTGACCAGGCACGGACTGCGCGTGGTGATCGGGTATCATTTTACCTTCGCATTTCACTTTTCATTTCAATTTCTGCGGCGAGGCGGTCCACGAATGTCATTCATCGTCAACAACTGGATGCTGGAACTGATCATCGTCCTGTCCGGCGCCATGCTGCTGTGGCCGCTGGTACAGGGGCGCTTTTCCAAGGTGAAGGAAGTCGGCACGCTCAACGCGACCCAGCTCATCAACCGGCAGAACGCCGTGCTGCTCGACGTGCGCGAAGCAAAGGAATTCGCGGGCGGCCATCTGCCGAACGCCCTGCACATTCCATTGTCCGAATTGGGCAGTCGTGGCTCGGAGCTCGCGAAACTCACCTCGCGGCCCGTCATTGCCTATTGTGAACGAGGTCAGCGCAGCCGGGCCGCAGGTTCGGCGCTCGCCAAACTGGGATTCGCCGACATCTACCAGCTCACCGGCGGTTTCCGCGCGTGGAAGGATGCCGGTCTGCCTGTGGTCAAGTAAGGCAGCGATGGCGCTGGTGACGATGTACACGACCGCGTACTGCCCCTACTGCGTACATGCGGAGCGGCTGTTGACGCGCAAGGGCGTTACGACCATCGACAAGGTCCGCGTCGACCTGGAGCCGGAACGTCGCATGGAGATGATGCAGAAGACCGGCCGGCGCACGGTACCGCAGATCTACATCGGCGCGCTGCACGTCGGTGGCTTCGATGAACTGGCCGCGCTGGACCACGCGGGCGAACTCGATCAGCTGTTGGCCGGTCAGGCCAAATGAGAACAACATAGGGAGTCCTGCGGGCTCCTGGAGTAAAATGCGTGGTTTTCCTTTAGCTCTCCACCCAATACCCTAAGGATGCCCTAGCATGGCTGACCCTCAAAGCGCCGCCCCTCCGATTGCCGGCGAACCGCAAACCGCCGCGTTCATGATCGAGCGCATCTACACCAAGGACCTGTCGATCGAGAACCCGGGCGCGCCGCAATCCTTCCAGCTCACCGAACAACCGCAGGTCGAGGTGGGCATGCGCACGCGCGGTGAACAAATCGGTCCCGACGTCTACGAATATGTACTGACGCTGACGGTGACGGCGACAGTCGGCGGCAAGACCCTGTTCTTGGTCGAGACATCGCAGGCCGGAATCTTCGCCATTCGCGGCATTTCGCCGGAACAGTTGCAGCCGGTGATGGCGATCAATTGCCCGAACGTGCTGTTTCCGTATGCGCGCGAAACCATCGCCAATGCGACGATGCGCGCGGGCTTCCCGCCCATCCATCTCGCGCCGGTAAATTTCGAGGTGCTCTACCAGGAACAATTGGCACAGCAACAAGTGCCCGCGGTCACCAACTGACGCCAGGCTGACCGAAGCGCGTCGCGATGCGCCGTCTCCCGAATCTTCCTTGGCCGGCACTGGCCCTGGCCGCAACGCTAGTCGGGGGAAGCGCGGCCGCGGCGGATTACAAAACTACGGCCGAGGCGCCCACGCTTCTGTATGACGCACCGTCGACCAAGGCGCGGCCGCTCTTCGTCTACGGCCGCGACGTGCCGCTCGAAGTGCTGGTCGCCGTCGAGGGCTGGACCAAGATCCGCGATGTCTCCGGGGCGTTTGGCTGGATCCCCAACAAGGGCCTCGCCGACAAGCGCATGCTGCTGGTGCGCGTGCCGATTGCGGAGGTTCGCGCCAATCCCGACGATGCCGCGCCCCTGGTATTCCGCGCCGAGCAGAACGTGCTGCTCGACCTGGCCGAGAGCGCGACTTCGCCCGGGACGACGGCCACGCCGGGCTGGGTGAAGGTGCGCCACCGCGACGGCCAGTCAGGCTATGTCCACGTAAGTCAGGTGTTCGGCCTTTGAGTTCGCCCGGATAGCCCCGCCATGTCCACTGTCGCGATCCTCGGCGCCGGCGCGTGGGGCACCGCCCTGGCGGTTCATCTCGCCGAACGCGCTGCCGCGAAACCGGTGGTCACGCTATGGACTCGCGATGGAGGTCAAGCGCGCGCGATCGCAGCGGCCCGCGTCAACGCGCGTTATCTGCCGGGCATCGCGCTGCCGTCCTCGCTTGTCGTTACGTCGGATTTGCGCGCGGCTGCGCGCTCGGACCTTCTCGTCGCCGCAACGCCTGTGGCCGCGTTGCCCGGGCTCGTGCAGGAACTGGCGGCCCTCCGCGCAAGCGCGCCGCTCGTCTGGCTGTCGAAGGGATTCGTCACCGCGCCGGCATTACCGGCGGGCGTCGGTCTTGCGCACCAGGTGATCGCGCCGATGTGGCCGGCGCCGGTGGGCATCGTGTCCGGGCCGACGTTCGCGGAAGAGGTCGCGCGGGGATTGCCGGCGGCGCTCACCGTTGCGGCAACGGAGCAGGCGCTCGCGTCATCGGTTGCGGCAATGCTGCGGGGCGATTCGTTGCGTGCCTATGAAAGCGACGACCTGGCCGGCGTGGAAATCGGCGGCGCAATCAAGAACGTGCTGGCCATCGCCGCCGGTGCCTCCGACGGTCTGGCGTTCGGCCACAACGCGCGCGCCGCGCTGATCACGCGCGGCCTGGCCGAAACCGGAAGACTGTCCAGGGCACTCGGCGGAAAGCGCGAGACGCTGATGGGGCTCGCGGGCCTGGGTGATCTAGTGCTGACCTGCACCGGCGACCTGTCGCGCAATCGTCGCGTCGGATTGGCTCTCGCGCAGGGCAAACGCCTGCCGGCCATTCTGGCTGAATTGGGCCATGTCGCCGAAGGCGTCACTGCTGCGGTCGCGACCCGCGCGCTCGCGGCGCATCATGGCGTCGAGATGCCGATCTGCGAAGTCGTCTATCGGGTTCTGCATGAGGACCTACCCGCGCGCGTTGCGGTGGAAGAACTGCTGAGGCGCGAGCCTGGGTCCGAGCGTCATTGAAGTAGAACGGGAGTTGCCCATCATGTTTCCGCGACGCGTGGCCCTGTTCGGTGCATTGCTTCAGCTTGTCCTTCCGGGGGTCGCTGCGTCCGCGGAAAGCATGTTCTTTGCTCCATCTACGCCGGGGCGCCCGGTGGTCGAGACGCTGCACGGCGTCACGCTCACCGATCGCTACCGCTGGCTCGAGGACGGCAAGGCCGCCGAGGTTCAGGCGTGGACGCGCGCGCAGCACGCGGCGACGCTCAACTATCTCGACCGCGCCGCGCCCGCCATTCCCGGAATGAAGGACGAGCTCACGCGGTACTTCGACCGCGACCGCACCGATGCCCCGTTCTTCAAGCATGGGCGCGAGTTTTTCCTGCGCAACGGCAAAGGTGATCCGCAGGCAAAGCTCTACACACGGGTCGACGGCAAGGAAGTGCTGCTGCTCGACCCGGTGGCGATGGACGCATCGGGAAAGACGCGGCTGGGCCGCATCGTTCCGAACCGCGATGGATCGAAGCTTGCCGTGGGCATCTATGCGAAGGGTTCCGAAATCCAGGACATCCGGATTATCGACTCGCGCACCGGGGCCGTGATCGGGCCCGTGATCGACGGCGTCGACGGATTCAGATGGGCCCGCGACGAGCGATTCGCATTCATCGTGCCGCGCACCGCCGAATCGGACGCGAAGCAGGAGCCGCATCGCTGCTTGCGCCATCGCCTGGGCGGCGACCGCAAGGACGACGAGCTGCTGATCAAAATGCAGGACGCGAAGAATGGGTGTTCCGTGTACGAACCTGAGGAGGCCGACGTTACGGTATTCGAGACCGGCGATTTCTGGTCGAACACGATCCGCATCCGGCCGATCGGCTCCAGCGCGGAACCGAAGACGATTTACTCCAGCGACAAATTCCGGGCTGAGCCGAGTTTTCGGCGTGATCGAATCTACTTTCGCACTAACCAGGACGCGCCAAACTGGAAGGTGATGACGGCCGGGTATGACCATCCGGAGTCTGCTGCATGGACAACGCTCATTCCCGAACAGCCGACCGTCCTGGATAGCGTTACTGCCACCGACGGCTGGTTGGTCGTGCAGGAACGCGAGGACGTGCTGTCGCGGGTGTCTGTCCACGCCAAGGACGGCAAGCGAATTCGAACGCTCGCCCTGCCGGAGTTCGGCAACGTGATCGGCTCCTCCTACGATCTCCATACCGACACGCTGTACGCAACGCTGGCATCGCACACCTCACCGTACAAGGTCTACGCGTTGGGTGGAAAGTCACTCGACTGGACGCTGATCTGGCAGGACGACCCGCCGCTCGATCTGTCGCAAATCGTCGCCGAGCGTGTGTATGTCACCGCCAGGGATGGCGCGAAGATTCCGGTGTTCATCGCGCACCGGAAAGACTTCAAGCTTGACGGCGCCAATCCGACGCTGCTCTACGGCTACGGCGGCTTCAACATTGCCGCCTCGCCGTTCTATCTCGGGAGCTATTCGGCGTTCATCAATCGCGGCGGCATCTTTGTCGACGCGGGCATTCGCGGCGGCAGCGAATACGGGGAGAAATGGCATCAAGAGGGGATGCTGGCGCGCAAGCAGACGACATTCGACGACATGATCGCCGTAGCCGAGTGGCTGATCGCGGCGAAGTACACGCAACCTGCAAAGCTCGCCATTTCCGGCGGCAGCAATGGCGGGCTGACCGTGGGCGCCGTCATCACGCAGCGCCCCGACCTGTTTCGCGCCGCGATCTGTCAGGTCCCGCTACTGGACATGGTGCGCTTTCACAAGTTCCTGATCGCGCGGTACTGGATCGCCGAATATGGCGATCCAGATCAGGGCGACGACTTTCGCTGGATCCTTCGCTATTCGCCGTACCACAACGTGCGGCAAGGCTTGAACATGCCGGAAACGCTGGTCGTCGCGGGCGAGTTCGATTCGCGGGTTGACCCGTTGCATGCAAAGAAATTCGCTGCGGCGGTGCAGAACAATCCGGGGCAGGTCGCGCCGTTCCTGCTGTACATGGATTTCGACAGCGGCCATGGTGCCGGCAAGACGAACCAGCAACGCGTGGTGGACCGCGACTACGAGCTGCGCTTTCTGATGAATGCGCTGGGAATGGGCGGGCCGGCGCCGACTGTTAGCACGGTCAAGTGATCTAGGGCCTGTTAACGTTATGGACACAGACGCGTTGCAGGGCCGAAAACGCTCAGCGCAAGGTGCGGAGGCGAAGGCGGGTTGGGTACCCGGCGAGCCTTCGCAACGCCGCGATGGGCGTTTTCGGCAGCAACCCGAAGGGAACGGGCGTCCTGGGGCGCCACTCTTTGTTGCTCTCCTCGCTAAGACTGCCAGTCTTGGCTTCGTCGGCTGCCGCGATTGGCGCCCCATGCCATCCGTTCGCGTTTGCGCCCATAGCGTTAACAGGCCCTAGGCAATCGGCCGTCAGCCCGAACCCGCGCAATCCTGCTGACGCCATGCTTCATAGACCGTCACCGCCACGGCGTTGGACAGATTGAGACTGCGCACGCCCGGCCGCATCGGAATGCGCAGCCGCGCGTCCGGAGCAAACTCGTCGGCGATGGCATTCGGCAATCCCGCAGTCTCGCAGCCGAAGACCAGGATGTCTCCGGGCAGGAATCGCGCATCGAATAGCGAGCGCGTCCCGCCGGTCGTGAGTGCGAAGAAGCGTCGACTCCGCTGCGGATCGAGTGTCGCACGACACGCCGCCCAATCGCGATGCACCGCCACGCGCGCATACTCGTGGTAGTCGAGCCCGGCGCGTTTGAGTTCGCGATCGTCCATCCTGAAGCCGAGTGGCTCCACCAAATGCAACTCGGTGGCGGTATTCGCCGTGAGACGGATCACGTTCCCCGTGTTAGGAGGGATTTCCGGATGGACCAGAACCACGGCGAACATCGCAAGTCCTTCAGGGGAGTTGTGCCGGCGGAAGTGTACGCGCGACCGCCCACGCCTCGACGTTGAGGGCGCCGGCGCGCAGCACCGCGTCGGCCGCGGAGGCGAGCGTCGCGCCCGTGGTCATCACGTCATCCACGATGGCGATGCGCCGTCCGCCAAGCGAAGGATCGGCGGCAAATGCGCCACGGACGTTCTTTGCGCGCTCGTTCCATGGCAGTGCTGCCTGCGCCGGCGTGTCGCGCGTGCGGTGCAACCCCGGCGCCATGGTCACGCCGGTGATCCGCGCCACGCGGCGCGCGATTTCCGCGGCCTGGTCGAAGCCGCGCGCGCGCTGGCGTGCCGGCGCGAGCGGCAACGCGACCAGGGCATCCGGCCAAGGCTTGCCGGCCGGTCGCTGTGCAACACTCGCGCTCAGCGCTTCGGCGAAGAAATCCGCATGCGCCAGCCGCCCGCCATACTTGAACGCGTGCAGCAGTCGGTCGAGGGGGAAGGCGTACGCGAACGCGGCGAAGGCAGCGGCAAACGGTGGCGGGCGGGCAAGGCAGGTGCCGCAGACAGCCGCGCCAGGCGCAGGCAGCGCGCATAGTGGACACGCGCTGGCAATGCGCGGCAGGCCGGCGCAGCAGGCGGCACAGACCAGCGCGCTGCCGCATGGTGCGGCGCATAGCGCGCAACTCTGCGGCAAGGCGCGTTGACAGGTCTTCGCCACTGCATGCCATGCGGAAGGCCGGGGGCCGTCAAAGTTGTCAAATTTTGCGGACGGAAAATTTGACAATGACCATGGGCTCATCGACACTCCATCGGTATTTGCGCAAGTTCAGCATCCTGCCTAAGTACCCAAGCCGATATCAGCCGAAAGCATGAGCATGACCGAATCCGCCGCGATCAGTTTTCCGCCGACCAGCGCGGTGGCCTCAGATCCGCTGCCGTGCTGGGGCGTCGATGCCGTCGCCGCGCTGTTCGAGTTGCCCTTCAACGACCTCATCTTCCGCGCGCAGGCCGTGCATCGGGCGCACCACGCGCCCAACGCCGTGCAACTGTCGACGCTGATCTCGATCAAGACCGGCGGCTGCCCGGAAGATTGCGGCTATTGCCCGCAGGCGGCGCGTTACCACGCTGGCGTGGAGAACGAGGCCATGCTTGACGTGGCGGACGTCGTCGCGGCTGCGCGCGGGGCGAAGGCGGCCGGCGCGTCCCGCTTCTGCATGGGCGCGGCGTGGCGCGGTCCGAAGGATCGCGACCTCGAGCCGGTGCTGACGATGGTGAGCGAAGTGAAGGCGCTGGGGCTGGAGACCTGCGCCACGCTGGGGATGCTCAAGCCGGGTCAGGCGGAGCGCCTGCGCGATGCCGGCCTCGACTACTACAATCACAATCTCGATACCGCGCCCGAGTTCTACGGCGAGATCGTTTCGACGCGCGACTACCAGGACCGCCTCGACACGCTTGAACGCGTACGCGTTGCCGGAATGCATGTCTGTTGCGGCGGTATTGTGGGCATGGGCGAGTCGCGCCGCGCACGCGCGGGGCTGATTGCGCAGCTCGCCAACCTCGACCCGTATCCCGAGTCGGTGCCGATCAACCATCTGGTGCAGGTCGAGGGCACACCGCTGCACGAAAAGTTCCACGGCGACGCGGCGCTCGATCCGCTCGAATTCGTGCGCACGATCGCGATTGCGCGAATCACGATGCCCAAGGCCATGGTGCGCCTGTCCGCCGGCCGCCGCGAAATGGGCGAGCCGGTGCAGGCGCTGTGTTTTCTTTCCGGTGCCAATTCGATCTTCTACGGCGACAGGCTGCTGACCACCGGCAATCCCGAAGTCGGCGCGGACCGCGCGTTGTTCGCGAAGCTGGGCTTGACGCCGCTCGTTGTCCCTGCCGATTAGCGACTGTGGCGACCACGCTGATCGCCGGATTGGACTCGGCGCTCGATGCGCGGCGGGCCGCGGGACTCGCCCGCAGTCGGAAAGCCATCGCGTCGCCACAGGGCGTCCGTGTCATCGTGGATGGCCGCGAACTCAGCGCGTTTGCCAGCAATGATTACCTTGGTCTTGCCAACGATCCCGCAGTGATCGTCGCGGTGCGCGACGCGGCATCCCTTTGGGGCGTAGGCGCCGGCGCTTCGCATCTCGTCTGCGGACACTTCGCGCCCCACGAGGCGCTGGAAGTGGAACTCGCAGCGTTCGTGGCGCCCTGTGCCGGAGCGCGTGCGCTGACCTTCTCCAGCGGGTATCTGGCCAATCTCGCCATCCTTTCGTCGCTCGCGGGACGCAATGATGCGATTTTCGCCGACCGCCTGAATCACGCGTGCCTCAACGACGGCGCGTTGCTGGCACGCGCCGATTTCGTCCGCTATCCGCACGGTGACGTCGCGGCGCTGGAACGTCTCCTCGTGGCGTCGCAGGCACCGCGCAAGATCATCGCCACCGATGCCGTGTTCAGCATGGACGGTGACCTGGCGCCGCTGCCGCGTCTGCTTGAGCTTGCGGACGTACACGACGCGTGGCTGGTCGTCGACGACGCGCACGGTTTCGGAATTCTGGGCGAAGGCCGCGGCAGCGTTGCCCACTTCGGGCTCCTGTCCGAGCGGATCATTTACATGGGAACGCTGGGCAAGGCTGCGGGCGTCTCGGGCGCGTTCGTGGCCGCGCATCCATCGGTGATCGAGACGCTGATCCAGACCGCGCGTCCCTACATCTACACGACGGCGCCGCCTCCTTTGCTGGCGGCGACGCTGCGCGTAGCGCTCGCGATCATCCGGGACGACGCCGGACGCCGCGTGCACGTCACGCACTTGATCGAGCAGTTCCGCCAGGGCGCGCGCGGGCTGCCGTGGCAGTTGCTTCCTTCGTCGACGCCGATCCAGCCGCTTGTCGTCGGCGACACCCGTGCAGTGATGGACGTGGCCGAGGCGTTGCGCGAGCGCGGATTCTGGGTGCCGGCGATCCGGCCACCCACGGTCCCGCGAGGCACGGCGCGGCTGCGCGTGTCGCTGTCGGCCGCGCACACGACCGGCGACGTCGCCGCGTTGCTTGCGGCGCTGCATTCGATCGCGTCAGGCGCAGCGGCCTCATCGTCCCTGGCTGCAAGCGCGAGGGTCCCATGAGCGTCGTGGCCGCGAGCGTGGGGGTCCGATGACCCGTTTGTCCGTCGAGTCAACCGGCCATGGCCCGCCGTTGGTATTGCTGCACGGCTGGGCAATGCATTCCGGCATCTGGGGTGGAATCGTTGCGCAACTCGCGCGCAGTCATCGCGTCCACGCGGTTGACTTGCCCGGCCACGGGCATAGCGCGCCGGTCACGCCATGCGCGCTCGACGCCATCGTCGCTGCCGTCGATGCGACCCTCGCCGATGAAGCGCGCCCGCTCACGGTACTAGGCTGGTCCTTAGGAGGGCTGGTCGCGATGCGCTGGGCGGAATCGCGACCGGCGCGGGTGAACCGGCTGGCATTGGTATGCACGACGCCGCGGTTCGTTGCTGGCGCCGACTGGCCGCATGCGATGTCTGCGGAGGCGATCACGCGCTTCGGCGACGAGCTGCGTGTCGCCTGGAAGCTGACGGTGCAGCGCTTCCTCGCGCTTCAGGTGCACAACAGCGTACACGGCCGCGCAACGCTCGCGGCATTGCGCGAGCAGTTGTGGACGCGCGGCGAACCATCGCGGCCCGCGCTTACGGCCACGCTCGACCTGCTGATCGCGACCGACTTGCGCGATTCCATGGCACGCATCGCGCAGCCCACGCTCGTGATAGCCGGAAACCGGGATACGCTGACCCCGCCGGCCGCGGGTCGCTGGCTGGCCGACGCCATCGCCGGCGCGCGGTTCGCCGAAATTGCGGGCTCCGCGCATGCGCCGTTCCTTTCGCACCGTGACGAATTTTTCGTCTTGCTGGAGGGATTCCTTGGCCAACGCTGAGCCGCGCTTTCCGGCACCCGATCCTCGCGAAGTCGATCCGCTCGCGGTACGGCGCGCGTTTGCCCGTGCCGCCGCCACGTATGATGCGGCCGCGGCGCTGCAGCGGGAGGTAGGTTCGCGGATGGCTTCGCGCCTCGATTACGTCAGGGTCGCGCCGCGAATGATTCTCGACGCGGGCTGCGGCACGGGCGAGGCGGTCGGCGAACTGGCGGCGCGTTACGTCGGCGCGCGCGTGGTTGCGCTCGACGCGGCGTGGCCCATGGTCGAAGCCGCGCGCGAGCGCGCCCGGGGCGCGAGGTCGCTGTTCCGACGCCTGCTGCCGGACGCTCTCGGTGGAGGAGGGAGCGCCGCGCCGCACTTTGTCTGCGGGGATTTCGTCTGCCTGCCGCTGTCAGGCGTCACCTTCGACATGGTATGGAGCAACCTTGCGCTGCAATGGGCGAACGACCTGCCGCGCGCGTTCGCCGAAATCAGGCGCGTACTGAAGGTCGGCGGCCTCTTCACGTTCACGACATTCGGTCCTGACACATTGAAGGAAGTCCGTTCCGCGTTCGCGCGCGCCGATGGCCACACGCATACGAATCGCTTCACCGACATGCATGACATCGGCGACATGCTTGTCGCAGCGGGTTTCGCCGATCCGGTGATGGACATGGAGCAGTTGACTCTGACCTACGCCGACGCAGGTTCGCTGATGCGCGAGTTGAAACAGATTGGCGCCACCAACTCCACGCGGGGCCGGCCGCATGGGTTGATGGGGCGTGGGCGCTGGCAGCGCGCGCTTGCGGCGTTCGAGGCGATGCGTCGGGACGGACGCGTTCCGGCGACGTTCGAAGTGGTGTATGGCCACGCGTGGAAGGGCGAGCCCACGCGTTCCGCGGAAGGGCACCCGATAGTAAAGCTCTCGCGCCCGGGTCGATAAGCATGGCGCGCGGCATCTTCGTAACCGGCACCGACACGGGAGTGGGGAAGACAGTGGTCGCCACCGCCCTGTTGCGCGCACTGGTCGCTTCCGGACAACGCGCGGCCGGCATGAAGCCCGTGTCCGCGGGAAATGAAAGCGTCGGATCGGACCATCCGGACGTGGTTGCACTATTGCACGCTGGCAATGTCGATGCGCCGCTCGCCGACCGCAACCCCTTCGCATTCGCGCCTGCCATCGCACCGCATCTGGCCGCTGTGGAGGCAGGCATCGCCATCGATCTCGCGGTCATCAGGGCGGCCTATGCCCGGCTTGCCTCGCGTGCGGATGCCGTGGTCGTGGAGGGTGCCGGCGGCGTACTGGTTCCCGTCGACGCGACCCACGACATGCTCGACATCGCGATGCAGCTGCGCCTGCCGGTGCTGCTCGTCGTGGGAATGCGCTTGGGTAGCCTCAACCACGCGCTGCTGTCAGCGGCTGCGATAAGTTCGCGCGGACTGCGGCTGTCCGGTTGGGTCGCCAACTGCGTCGATCCGCAGATGCGCGCGGCAGCCGCCAATGTCGAGGCTCTCTCGCTGCGCTTGCCGGCACCGCTGGTCGCCCTGGTTCCGTGGGGCACGTCGCCTGTCATTCCGCCGGAGGTCATGAAGCAACCGGGCTCGTGACGTTTCCCGGGCGTACGAGTGGCCGTCTCCTTCGGTTCCATGCTAACATTTTAAGCTTTAGCTGATTGTTGCCGCGCCCGGAAGGCTTGCACCCGGAGTTTTGCACGGAGGAGCATGCACTGAGGCACCCGCGCATCGGCGGCAACTGGCGACAATTCCGGAAATCTGAAGTGGATTGGGGAAAGCATGGTTCGCAATCAGTGGGGTCACCGGGCGCTGACCCGGATGTTCGCGAAGGGATGGGCGGGCCTGGCGGTACTTGCCGCCTTGGTGCCCGGCGTGGCCAATGCGGCGCTCGAATTCGACCTGCAGCCGCCGGTGACGCCGATCGCGCAACAGATGTACGACCTCAACGTCTACATATTCTGGATCTGCGTCATCATTTTCTGCGCCGTGTTCGGCGTGATGTTCTATTCGATTTTCAAGCACCGCAAGTCGGTCGGGCACAAGGCGGTGCAGTTCCACGAAAACACTACTGTGGAAATCATCTGGACGGTGATCCCGTTCCTGATCCTGCTGGGAATGGCCTGGCCGGCGACCAAGACGATCCTTGCGATGAAGGACACGAGCGCACCGGACATGACGATCAAGGTCACCGGTTACCAGTGGAAGTGGAGCTACGATTATCTGCAGGAGGGGTTCGGTTTCTACTCGAACCTTTCGACACCGCTTGCGCAGATCGAAAACCGCGAGCCGAAGGGCGCCAACTACCTGCTGGAGGTGGACAACCCGATGGTTGTGCCGATCGGCGCCAAGGTGCGGCTGATCATCACGGCCGGCGACGTCATCCACTCCTGGTCGGTGCCCGCGTTTGGCGTGAAACAGGACGCCATTCCGGGTTTCGTGCGCGATTCGTGGTTCAAGGCGGAAAAGCTGGGGACCTATCGCGGGCAGTGCTCCGAGCTGTGCGGCAAGGAACACGGCTTCATGCCCGTGGTGGTCGAAGTGAAGTCCAGGGAAGCCTACGCGGCATGGGTTGCCACGCAGAAGCAGAAGTTGGCCGTGGCCTCGGAAGACCCGAACAAGATCTGGTCTGAAGCCGACCTGGCTGCCAAGGGCGAGAAAATCTATGCCGCGAACTGCGCGGCGTGCCATCAGGCAACCGGCAAGGGCGTGGCAGGCGCGTTCCCGGCGCTCGACGGCTCGAAGATCGTGAATGGCCCCGCCGACGCGCAGATCGCGCTGCTGCTGAACGGCAAGACCGGAACCGCGATGCCCTCGTGGAAGCAGCTTTCCGATGCCGATATCGCGGCCGTGATTACCTACACGCGCAATTCGTGGGGCAATCACAGTGGCGAGGCAATCCAGCCGGCGCAGATAGTCGCCGCCCGGGGCAAGTAACGATCGGTTCGTACTGATTTTCCAGCGTTGAATCGTCTGGCTCCGCCAGCGATTCAACGGTAGATCTAAACCGAACAAAAGTAGGTTTTCACTTTTGTTCGAAAGGAGTAGGGATGAGCGCAATTCCGCACGATCACGCCGCTGGCCACGATGATTCGCACGGCCATCACCCGACGGGGCTCATGCGTTGGGTCACCACGACCAACCACAAGGACATCGGTACGTTGTATCTGTTGTTCTCGCTGACCATGTTCTTCGTCGGCGGCTGCATGGCGCTGACGATCCGCGCCGAACTGTTCCAGCCCGGACTGCAGATCGTCCATCCGGAGTTCTTCAATTCGCTGACGACGCTGCACGGTCTCATCATGATCTTCGGCGCGATCATGCCGGCCGCGGTCGGCTTCGCGAACTGGCAGGTGCCGATGATGATCGGCGCGCCGGACATGGCCTTCGCGCGGATGAACAACTGGAGTTTCTGGCTGCTCCCGCCCGCGGCGTTCATGCTGATCCTGTCGTTCTTCGTTCCCGGCGGCGCCGCCGCCGGCGGCTGGACGCTGTATCCGCCGCTGTCCGTGCAGGCTGGCATGGGCATGGACCTCACGATCTTCGCCGTCCACATCATGGGCGCGTCGTCGATCATGGGATCGATCAACATCATTACGACGATTCTCAACATGCGTGCGCCCGGCATGACGCTGATGAAGATGCCGCTGTTCTGCTGGACCTGGCTCATCACAGCCTACCTGCTGATCGCGGTCATGCCGGTGCTGGCGGGCTCGGTGACGATGCTCCTCACCGACCGGCACTTCGGCACGTCGTTCTTCAACGCAGCCGGCGGCGGCGACCCGGTTCTGTTCCAGCACGTGTTCTGGTTCTTCGGCCACCCCGAGGTCTACATCATGATCCTGCCGTCGTTCGGGATCATCTCGCAGATCATCCCGACGTTCGCGCGGAAGCCGCTCTTCGGCTATGCGTCGATGGTGTATGCGGTTGCGAGCATCGCGATCCTGTCGTTCATCGTCTGGGCGCACCACATGTTCACCGTGGGTATGCCTGCGGCGGGGCTGCTGTTCTTCATGTACGCGACGATGCTCATCGCGGTGCCGACCGGCGTCAAGGTGTTCAACTGGCTGGCGACGATGTGGCAGGGCTCGATGACCTTCGAGACGCCGATGCTGTTCGCGATTGGCTTCCTGTTCCTGTTCACCATGGGCGGCTTCACCGGTCTCGTGCTCGCACTCACGCCGATCGACATCCAGCTGCAGGACACCTACTACGTGGTCGCGCATTTCCACTACGTGCTGGTCGCGGGCTCGCTGTTCGCGTTCTTCGGCGGCGCCTATTACTGGATGCCGAAGTGGACCGGCACGATGTACAACGAGAAGATCGGCCAGTGGCACTTCTGGCTGTCGATGATCTTCTTCAACATCACGTTCTTCCCGATGCACTTCCTGGGCGTGGCCGGCATGCCGCGGCGCATTCCCGATTACGCGCAGCAGTTCGCCGACTGGAACATGGTGGCGTCCATTGGCGCATTCGGCTTCGGCGTCTCGCAGCTCCTGTTCGTGGTCGCGGTGATCAAGTGCATCCGCGGCGACGGTGCGAAGGCGCCGGCCAAGCCGTGGGAAGGCGCGGACACGCTCGAGTGGACGTTGCCCTCGCCGGCGCCCTATCACACGTTCGAAACGCCGCCGGTCGTGCAGTAGCGCATACATGGCTGCCAAACTCTCGCCCAGGGCCGCCGACGGCGCGCGGCTGCGCAGCGCCAACCTGCGGACGGCGCTGGCCGTCGCGGCCATCGCCGTCCTGTTCTTCTTCGGCGTGATCGCGGCGCAATTCGTCGGCGATTCGGCGACGGGCATGTCCGTGGTCGCGGCCGCGGTCCTGCTGTTCCTGGCGTTTGCCATCGGCCGGCATTTACGCAAATGAGTACGCAAATGAGTACGCAAATGAGTGCGCAAATAAGTGTGCACATGAGCCTGCCGCGATGAGTGATCCGCGTCTTGCCGACCAGCGGCGCTCGAACATCACGCTGCTCAGAAAGCTCGGCGTGATCGTCGTGGCCATGTTCGGGTTCGGCTATGCGCTGGTGCCGTTTTACGACAAGATCTGCGAGGCAGCCGGGCTGCGCAACATTGCGCAGGCGGATGTGCTGATCAACACGCAGGTTGACGCGACCCGCGCGGTGCGCGTCGAGTTCGACTCCAATGTGCGCGACCTGGCCTGGACGTTCAGGGCGCTCGAGCCCGTCGTCAATGTCCACCCGGGCGAGGTCCGTCAGGTGGAATTCGAGGTGGTCAATGCGACGGGGCACCCGCTGACGGGCCAGGCCATTCCGAGTTACGGACCTGCGTATGCCGGGCAGTATTTCAAGAAGATGGAATGCTTCTGTTTCGTCCAGCAGACGCTCGCGGCAGGTGAAACGCGGCGGATGCCGGTGGTGTTCGTGGTCGATCCGCGCGCGCCGGCCGACCTGGCCACGATCACGCTTTCCTATACGTTCTTCCCCGTCGAAGGGGTTGGAACACGTCTGGTGGAACCGGGCAGGCGCGGATAGAAGACTTCTGATGGAAAATGGGCCGGCGTGACCGGCCCGACTCTGTACCTTTGTAGAAGCATATCGAGGAGTTACACGATGAGCGCAGTCGCCACCGGCGCCAAGCCGTATTATTTTATTCCACAGCCCTCGCACTGGCCGATCACCGGTGCGTGCGCGCTGCTGCTCATGGGAACGGGTGCAGCGTTCTGGTTCAACGGCTTTCCGGTTGGTCCGTGGATTTGCGGGACGGGCTTCGTGGTCCTGCTCTACATGTTGTTCGGCTGGTTCGGCACCGTCATCGGCGAATCCGAACGCCACTTGTACAACCAGAAGGTCGACCACTCCTTCCGCTGGAGCATGAGCTGGTTCATCTTCTCCGAAGTCATGTTCTTCGCGGCGTTCTTCGGCGCGCTGTTCTATATCCGCAACCTGTCCATACCGGACCTGGGCACGATCGGCTCGGTGACCCGCGACGTCCTCTGGCCGAACTACGCGGCGCAGTGGCCGACCGAGGGTCCTTACATCAAGACGCCGTTCACCCCAATGGCCGCGTTCGGCATCCCGGCACTTAACACCGCCATATTGCTGACGTCCGGCATCACGCTGACCATCGCGCATCACGGGCTGAAGGCAGGCCATCGCGGCGTGCTCAAGTTCTGGCTGTTCATGACGATCGTGCTGGGCTTCACGTTCCTCGGTTTCCAGGCATATGAATACCACCACGCGTACTCCGAAATGGGCCTGAAGCTCACCAGCGGAGTCTACGGCTCGACCTTCTTCATGCTGACGGGCTTTCACGGGCTGCACGTGACCATCGGCGCGATCATGCTGACGGTGATGCTGTTTCGCGTGATGAAGGGCCATTTCGACGCCGAGCATCACTTCGCCTTCGAGGCCTCATCGTGGTACTGGCACTTTGTCGACGTGGTCTGGCTGCTGCTGTTCGTCCTCGTATACTGGATGGCCTGACGCGCCGGTTAGGGAGTCTCGCGAAAAGAAGCCGCACGGCGGACCGTGCGGCTTTTTCGTTGGATGGAAGACGCCAAACTGCGTCAGCGCATGCCTTGGGGTCCGATCCAGCCCATCCAGTACGAGAACCAGAGAAACGCGAACAGGCCTACCGACAACGCCACGCGGACGGTGAGCGCCCAGACCACGCGCTTGCCGCGGCCGGCATCTCGATAGAGGAAGACGAGCGCTGCGAACAGCGCGACGACGATAGCGACCAGCACGGCGACGACAACGATCTTCATTGCAGAGTCCCGCTTGAATGCGACAGTTTAAACAATTCGGTTGAGTCCCGCCGTTCCCGAGCATGAACATGCCTGAAATGTCCGCTGATCAACGTCGATTCCGGCCGCGGATGTTGCCGACCGTGGCGACCGTCGCCGGCATCGCGCTGTTCGTGACGGCCGGGCAGTGGCAGCAGCACAGGTTGGAACAGAAGTTGGCGCTGCGGACGCAATTCGACGCGGCAAGCGCCGTCGTGCCGGCCGCATTGCCGGCGGACGGAGCCGACTGGGCGGCGTGGCGGTATCGGCCTGTCGCGGTTGCCGGCGCTTTCGACGCTTCGCGGCAGATATTCATCGACAACAGGATCGAGGAAGGGCGCGCTGGTTACCACGTGGTAACGCCATTGCTGCTCGCCGATGGCCGTGCCGTCCTGGTGGATCGCGGCTGGATCGCGGCAGGCGAATCGCGCGCGCAACTGCCGATGGCCACGCCACCCAAGGGGCCGATGACGCTGCGCGGCCGCGTGAACATTCCCACGTCCAACTACGTCGAGCTCACACGCGATGCGCCAACGGGAACTGTCTGGCAGAACCTCGACCCGGCCCGATTTGCGACGGCCACCGGCCTCGAGGTGCTGCCGATCGTGCTCGAGCAGACGGAGCCGATCGACGCGGCGGACAAACTCGTTCGCAACTGGCCGGCGCCTGATTTCGGCGTCGAACGCCATCGGATCTACATGGTGCAGTGGTACCTGTTCGCGGCGACCGCGGCGGGATTGTGGCTGTACTTCACGCTGCGCCGCGCACGCAGCGAGGAAACGCCGTGAACGAACCCGTCAACGCGCCGCTGTCGCCGGAAGCCCGCGCAAAAGGGCGGCGGACATTGCTGCTCCTCGCCGCCGTGGCGATCGCCCCGGTCGTCGCGTCCTATTCCGCGTACTACTTCTTTCCGCGCGAGCAACGGACGAATTACGGTGAACTGCTCGCGACGGCACCGGCACCTGCGCTGGCCGGGACGCGCGCAGACGGGCAGCCTTTCGCGTTGGCGCAACTGCGCGGACGGTGGGTGCTGATCGTCAGCGCGCCTGGGGCTTGCGACGCGTCATGCACGCAGGCGCTCCATGCGACGCGGCAGGCGCGCACGATACAGGGCCGGGAAAAGGAACGCGTGCAACGGATCTGGCTCGTGACCGACAATGCGGCTCCCGATCCCGCGCTTCTCGCGCAGCATCCGGACCTTCAGGTCGCGCACATGTCGCGGGAGGCGCTTGCTGGTCTGCCAGCCGGGGTGGACCGCATCTACCTCGTCGACCCACTCGGCAACCTCGTCCTGGCGTTCCCCGGTGACCCGGACATCAAAAAGGTCGCCAAGGACGTCGAACGCGTTCTCCGGGCGTCGCGAATCGGGTAAACGCCGCGGTCCGGTGTAAAATGCGCGGTTTGCCGGACCGCGCCATTGGTTGTCTCGCAGATCCGGCCATCTTGACCATGACCACACTCGCCCTGGCGGAAATCCGTTTCAAGCAGTTCCTCGCGCTGACCAAGCCGCGGGTGGTGCAGCTCGTCGTTTACTGCGCGGTGATCGGGATGTTCCTGGCGGTGCCGGGTTTGCCGCCGCCGTCGACCGTGTTTTTCGCCACGCTCGGCATCGCGCTCGTCGCGGGCGCTGCTGCTGCCGTCAATTGCCTGGTGGAGCAGAAGATCGACGCCAAGATGCTGCGCACGCGCGGGCGGCCGCTGCCCCGCGGGCAGGTCACGTCGCGTTCCACGCTGGTGTTCGCCAGCCTGGTCGGCGGCCTCGGACTTTTTCTGCTGCATCGCTTCGTCAATCCGCTCACCATGTGGCTGACCCTGGCAACCTTCGTGGGCTACGCCGTCATCTATACCGTGCTGCTCAAGCCCGCCACGCCGCAGAACATCGTGATCGGCGGGGCGTCTGGCGCTATGCCTCCGGTGCTGGGCTGGGCGGCCGTGACCGATTCGGTGCCGCCCGAAGCGCTGCTGCTGTTCCTCATCATCTTCGCGTGGACACCGCCGCATTTCTGGTCGCTGGCGCTCTACCGCACCAAGGAGTACGCCGTAGCCGGCCTGCCGATGCTGCCGGTCACGCACGGCGCGGCATACACGCGGCTGCAGATCGTGTTGTACACGGTGGTGCTGGTGCTGGTGACGATGCTGCCCTACGTCATTCGCATGAGCGGCATCCTTTATCTGGTCGCGGCGCTCGCGCTGGGCGGCGTGTTCCTGGCCTACGCGATCTGGCTGTATCGCGACTACAGCGACAAGCTGGCGCGGGCAACCTTTCGCTATTCGATCCTCTACCTGACGGCTTTGTTCTCTGCGTTGCTGATCGACCACTATCTGCAGTGATGTCGGTCCGCCGTCTCGCCCCACCTCTCGTATTCGCGGCCATTCTCGCCTGCGCAGCGCTTGCCGGCTGCGCACCGGATGCGCCGAAGTTCCAGTCCTCCGACGTAACCGGCGCCACGTTCGGCCGGGACTTCAAACTGATCGACGCCGCCGGCAAGCCGCGTACGCTGGCCGACTACCGGGGCAAGGCGGTCGTCATATTCTTCGGTTACACCCAGTGCCCCGATGTCTGCCCGACCACGCTGGCCGAGTTGGCGGAAGTGATGAAGAAGCTGGGACCGGACGCGGATCGCGTGCAGGTTTTGTTCGTGACCATCGATCCCGAGCGGGATACACAGGAATTGCTGGCGCAATACGTGCCGGCGTTCGACCCGCGCTTCATGGGACTCTACGGCGACGCCGCGGCCACGGAACGCACCGCGAAGGAATTCAAGATCATCTACCAGAAGCAGCCGGGCGCAACGCCCGGCAGCTACACGATGGACCATTCGGCAGGCACCTACATCTTCGACCCGCAGGGCCGGCTGCGGTTGTATGTCAGCTACGGACAGGGACCCGATGTCTTCGCGCACGATCTGCGCGAACTGCTCAAGGCGTCGTAGCGGTATCCTCTCGCGGCCCGACTGTCAGCCGGCCTCGCTTACCGGGATGCCCAGCGCGTCGGCGACACCCTTGCCATACGCCAGGTCGGCCTTGAGGCAATTGCGAATGTGGCGCAACTGGATCTCGCGCGGTGCATCGCCGATCGAGCGCGCGGTGTTCTCGAACAGGATCTGCTGTTGCGCCGCAGTCATCAGGCGGAACAGCGCTCCGGGCTGCGTGAAGTAGTTTGCATCTTCGCGGTGGTTCCAGTGGTCGGCAGCGCCCTCCAGACTCAGCGGGGGCTCGCGAAAATCCGGCTGCTCGGCCCACTCGCCCTGGACATTCGGCTCGTAGCCGAGCGTGCTGCCGTGGTTGCCGTCGACCCGCATGGCGCCATCACGGTGGTAGCTGTGCACCGGGCAGCGTGGCGCGTTTACAGGAATCAGGTGGTGATTGGTGCCAAGCCGGTAGCGCTGGGCATCGCCATAGGAAAACAGGCGGCCCTGCAGCATCTTGTCGGGCGAGAAGCCGATGCCCGGAACGATGTTCGCCGGATTGAACGCCGACTGCTCGACCTCGGCGAAGAAGTTCTCCGGATTGCGGTGGAGTTCCATTACGCCCACATCGATCAGCGGATAGTCCTTGTGCGGCCAGATCTTGGTCAGGTCGAAGGGATGATAGGAAACCTTGGCGGCGTCGGCCTCCGGCATGATCTGGACCTTGAGCGTCCACTTCGGGAAGTCGCCCTTTTCGATGCTCTCATACAGGTCGCGCTGGTGGCTTTCGCGGTCCCTGCCGATGATCGCCTCGGCTTCCGCATCGGTCAGATTCTTGATGCCCTGCTGCGACTTCAGATGGAACTTGACCCAGTAGCGCTCGTTCTTCGCGTTGATGAAGCTGAAGGTGTGGCTGGCGAAGCCGTGCATGTGCCGATAGGTGGCCGGGATGCCGCGATCGCTCATCACGATGGTGATCTGGTGCAGCGCTTCCGGCAGCGAGGTCCAGAAGTCCCAGTTGTTCTTGGCACTGCGCAGGTTGGTGCGCGGGTCGCGTTTGACCGCGTGGTTGAGGTCGGGAAACTTGAGCGGATCGCGCAGGAAGAACACCGGCGTGTTGTTGCCGACCATGTCCCAGTTGCCTTCCTCGGTGTAGAACTTGACCGCGAAGCCGCGGATGTCGCGCTCGGCGTCGGCGGCTCCACGTTCGCCGGCGACGGTAGTGAAGCGCGCGAACAACTCGGTCTTCTTGCCGATCCGGGAGAAGATCTTCGCCCGCGTGTATTTCGTGATGTCGTGCGTGACGGTGAATGTGCCGTACGCGCCCGAGCCTTTGGCGTGCATGCGCCGCTCGGGGATCACCTCCCGGTCGAAGTGGGCGAGCTTCTCCAGGAACCAGACGTCCTGCAGCAATTGCGGACCCCGTGGCCCGGCGGTCAGCACGTTCTGGTTGTCGACGACTGGGCAGCCGGCATTGGTAGTAAGGCGCTTGTTCTCGCTCATGGTTCCTCTCCTCGTTTCCCGATGGGCTCAGGGTACGAACGGATCATACAAAGCGGCATTTGATAATGCCAATTGATTGTCATTAATACATTGATAGTCAGTATTTATTTGGCGGACGGCAGCGGAACTGCCCATCAGCCAATCGCGAACGTTGCTGTCCTGCATGGCCGCAACGAGGCGGGCACGCTACCGGGTTTCAACCACATTCGAATCAGTTCTGGCGCAAGAGCGGCAGAAGCCACACAGCGCGGTTACGCATTCCAGTCGATCGTCACGGCGACGAAGGCGTCTCGATCAGTTCGATCTTGTAGCCGTCGGGATCTTCGATGAATGCAATCACCGTCCTGCCACCCTTGACCGGGCCGGCCTCGCGCGTGATGCGGCCGCCAAACCGGGTCGTCAGCGCGCGCACCGCGTCGCAGGTCGCGGCAGCGTTGTCCACCGAAATCGCGACGTGCCCGAAGGCGTTGCCCATTTCGTATTTGTCGACGCCGTAGTTATAGGTGAGTTCGAGCACGGCGCCGGTCGACTCGTCGCCAAAGCCGACGAATGCAAGAGTGTACTTGTGCTCGGGGTTGTCGGATTTGCGCAGCAACTTCATGCCGAAGACGCCGGTGTAGAAGTCTATCGCGCGCTGGAGATCGCCGACGCGCAGCATGGTGTGGAGGATTCGCATATTGGTATTCCCGTCAGATTTCGATCATCTCGAAATCTTCCTTGCGCGCGCCGCATTCCGGGCACGTCCAGTTCGGAGGAACGTCCTCCCAGCGGGTCCCGGCGGCGATGCCCTCTTCGGGCGCGCCTTCGGCCTCGTCGTAGATCCAGCCGCAGATGAGGCACATGTATTTCTTCAATTCGGATTCCGTTCGTTGGTGCGCCCATCCGATTCGAGGCGCGCTCCGGGCTTTCGATGCGACGGCGATTATAATTGGGAATCGTGCGCAGGACGCGCGCGCAGCGCCCCTGGCACATGACCAAGATCAATTTCGGCTCCGGGCCCTACCCAATGGCAGGCTGGATCAATGTCGACCTTGATCCGGCGGGGCGGCCGGAAGTCGTGGCCGACCTGGGCTGCGGGCTGCCGTTCGCGACGGGGGTGGCTGACTTCATCCACACCGAGGATTTCATCGCGCAACTCGATCCGGTCCCATTGCTGGGTTTTTTGCGCGAATGCCTGCGCATCCTCAAGCCCGCCGGCGCCATGCGGATGCTGACGCCCGATCTCGCGCGCTTTGCCCGCATGTATCTCGAGGACCCGGACCATCTGGTGTGGATCTGGAATACGTTCATCGGCGTGCCGCTCCAAACGGGCACCGCCTGCGAGGTGCTCAATCTCGGCATGCGCCTGGCCGGCCGCTTTCAATACGATTTCGTGACCTATGCCAAGCTGGCGGCGGATGCGGGCTTCGACACGGTCCGCGTCGCCTACAATGAAAGCCGCTTCGAGGCTCTGCGGGGACTGGATCTGCGTCGTACCGATGAAGCGGTGAGCATGTATCTGGAATGTACGCCGCGATCCTGACGCGCCGAGTTACGCATCGGGTAAAATAGCTCATTGGCAGCGCAAGCAATCTGCCATCGTCGCAGCGCCCCCGCATCATGCCCACCGATTCCGAACCCGGCTTTCCTCCCATCGTCCTTACGTTCGCGGCCTCCGATCCGTCGGGGGGCGCCGGCATGCAGGCCGACCTGCTCACGCTCGCAAGCATGGGCTGCCATCCGGTGTCGGTGATCACGGCGCTGACGGTGCAGGACACGGCGGGCGTGGAAGGCGTGCTGCCGATCGATGCCGACTGGGTGGCGGACCAGGCGCGCTGCCTGCTGGAGGACATGCCGGTCGACGCCTTCAAGATCGGCGTATTGGGCAGCGTGGAAAACATCGCCGCGATCGCCGAGATCGTGTCGGATTATCCGGACGTGCCGCTGATCCTCGATCCGGTGCTGGCTTCGGGTCGGGGCGACGAGCTCGCGACCGACGAAATGACGCACGCGCTGCGCGAACTGCTGTTGCCGCAGACGACGATCGTCACGCCGAACAGTCTCGAGGTGCGCCGTCTGGCCGAGGTCGAGGACGACGAAGACGTATCGATCGAGGCGTGCGCGATGCGCCTGATAGACGCCGGCTGCGAATACGTGCTGGTCACCGGCACGCACGAAAACACGCCGCAGGTGATCAATACGCTCTATGCGAAGAGCGGCGTCGTGCGCACCGACACCTGGCCGCGCCTGCCGGGCACGTACCACGGTTCCGGCTGCACGCTGGCCTCGGCCATTGCTGCGATGCTCGCCAACGGCCTCGACCTTACCGACGCGGTGCGCGAGGCACAGGATTACACCTGGCACACGTTGCAGAAGGCGTATCGGCCCGGCATGGGCCAGCATTTGCCGGACCGGTTGTTCTGGGCGCGCGACGAGGCCGACGCGTCCGGTGATGGGTCTCTGCCCGCGCCCGCCGCCGACGCGCGCGGCAGCCATTGAGCGTCCTTCCGATGGCCACGGCGCCGACGCGCAACACCTCGCGCTGGACCCGGCAGTTGCGCGGTCTCTACGCGATCACTCCCGATATCGTCGATATCGCGCTGCTGGTCGCGAAGGTCGAGGCCGCAATCGCCGGCGGCGCGCAGATCATCCAGTACCGCAACAAGACCGCGCCGCAATCGCTCAAGCGCAAACAGGCCGCGATGCTGTCGCGAGTGTGCGACGGTGGCGGCGCTCTGTTCATCGTCAACGATGACGTCGCGCTGGCGCGGCACGTCGGCGCCGCAGGCGTGCATCTGGGCGAGGACGACGGCGAAATCGGCCGTGTGCGCGTCGCCGGCGGCGAAGCAATGCTGATCGGCGTGTCCTGCTACAACGACCTCGCACGCGCCAAACGGCAAGTCGCCGAAGGCGCGGACTACGTTGCCTTTGGCAGCTTCCATTCTTCGTCGACCAAACCGGGCGCGCGACGCGCGGAGCCGGCATTGCTTCGCCGCGCGAAGTCGCTGGGCGTCCCGGTCGTCGCTATCGGCGGCATCACGGCCGCCAACGGGCGCGCGCTGGTCGAGGCAGGTGCAGATGCGCTCGCGGTGATCTCCGCGGTGTTCGACCATGACGATCTGCGGGAGGTCACGCGCGCGGCCGCCGCCATCGCGGCCTGCTTCGCTTCCGAGACGACTGGACCCCAATGAGCCGAAACGACGAACTCTTCGCGCGTGCGCAGCGCACCATCCCGGCGGGCGTCAATTCGCCGGTTCGCGCATTCCGCTCGGTTGGCGGGACGCCGCGTTTCCTCACGCGTGGACAGGGCCCCTATGTGTGGGACGCCGATGGCAAGCGGTACATCGATTACGTCGGCTCATGGGGACCGGCAATTCTTGGCCACGCGCACCCCGCCGTCGTGCGCGCAGTTCAGGACAGCGCGGTGCACGGGTTGTCGTTCGGCGCGCCGACCGAAACCGAAATCGTGATGGCGGAAACGCTCTGTCGCCGCCTGCCGTCGCTCGAACTGGTCCGGCTCGTGTCCTCGGGCACCGAGGCGACGATGTCCGCATTGCGGCTCGCTCGCGGCTACACCGGGCGCAGCAAGATAATCAAATTCGAGGGCTGCTACCACGGCCACGGCGACAGCCTACTCGTAAAGGCCGGTTCCGGCGCGCTCACGTTCGGACAGCCATCGTCGGCGGGAGTGCCGCCCGAAATCGCGCAACTGACGATTGTTGTCCCCTACAACGACCTGGCGGCAGTGACCGCGGTGTTCGCCGCGGAGGCCGGCGCCATTGCCGCCATCATTGTCGAGCCCATCGCGGGCAACATGAACCTCATCATGCCGAAAAAGGGCTTTCTCGAGGGCTTGCGCGCGTTGTGCGATCAGCATGGCGCTGTGCTGATCTTCGATGAGGTGATGACCGGCTTTCGCGTTCACCCGCAAGGCGTGCAAGGCATGTACGGAATCACGCCGGACCTGACCACGTTGGGCAAGGTGATTGGTGGCGGCATGCCGGTGGGTGCTTTCGGTGGCAAACGGGCGATCATGGAAAAAATCGCGCCGCTCGGCCCGGTATATCAGGCGGGCACGCTGTCCGGCAATCCGGTAGCGGTCGCAGCGGGACTCGCCACACTTGCCGTGACCGAAACGCCGGGCTTCTACGAAGGCTTGAGCCAGGTTACTCGCGCATTCACCGACGGGCTCGTCCAGGCGGCAACTCGTGCGGGCGTGCCATTTTCCGCGCAGTCCGTTGGCGGGATGTTTGGAATTTACTTCGCCGCACAGGTGCCGGACTCCTACGATACGGTGATGGCCGGCGACAAGGAACGCTTCAACCGATTCTTCCATGCAATGCTCGATGCGGGGATCTATCTCGCTCCCTCGGCGTTCGAGGCGGGCTTCGTTTCCGCCGCGCACAAGCCCGGCGACGTCGCGGCGTCGATTGCCGCCGCCGAGGCCGCATTCGCCAGGATTTCGTAGCGCCAAGCGGGCTTCTTCCGGCACGCCGGATACGCCGGTCGTCTTCCCGACACCGTTCGACCGGAACTTCACGGCTCCGCGATGGGTCTGTCTTCCGCCCCTTGTTCCGACGTGGTGTTTCGTTCCTTCCATTCCGTCGGGATATGACGACAGTTTGCGGTCGAACCACCTCGGGGCCACGACGCCGCACGCGGCGAATTGCCAAGGAAAGCCTTTGCGGTCAAGGGTTTCCGATGCATGGCAGCCTCTTCGCATGCTATGATCAACCGGGTCTTTCTTCAGCAATTTCAATCTGATACATCGTGGACGCCCTGGCCAGAAAACGCATTGGTGAACTGCTGATCGAGCGCGGCAAGCTCGATGTGGCCACCTTGGAACGCGCGCTGCGACTGCAACAGGAGTCCGGCGAAAGGCTGGGTGCCTTGCTCGTCACACTGGGCGTGGTGGCCCAGCGCGACGTCGCCGAAGCGCTGGCGGCGCAGCTCGAGCTGCCGCTGGTCGATGTGGCCGGCTACCCGGAATTCCCGATCCTCGAGGAGCGCGTATCGCCGCGATTCCTGCGCGAAACGCGCACGCTGCCGTTGCGCGAAGACGAGGCCTTCGTGGCGCTCGCCATGGTCGACCCGACGGATGCGTACACCATCGGCGCATTCGAAATGGTCACCGGCCGCACGGTGCAGCCGATGGTCGCCATGCCCACCGAACTCGAAGCCGCACTCGAGCGGCTGTATGGCAGCGGCAAGTCGGCGCAAAGCCAGTTGATTGGCGACGTCGAAACGCGGGTGGACGAACTCGCCTTCGACGCGGATGTGCAGCAACTGAAAGACCTCGCATCCGAGGCGCCGGTCATCCGTCTCGTGAGCCTGCTCATCACCAACGCGCTCGACATGCGCGCATCCGACATCCACGTCGAGCCTTTCGAAAACAAGCTGAACGTTCGCTACCGGGTCGACGGCGTCCTGCACGACGTCGAATCGCCGCCCAAACGCCTGTCCGCGGCCGTGATTTCGCGGATCAAGATCATGGCCAACCTGGACATCGCAGAGCGTCGCCTGCCGCAGGACGGCCGCATCAGGCTGCGCGTGCAGGGAAAGGAAATCGACCTGCGCGTGTCCACGGTGCCGACGATGCACGGCGAGTCGGTGGTGATGCGGATCCTGGACAAGGGTGGCGTCGCCCTCGATTTCCAGAAGCTGGGCTTCGAGGACGACACGCTGAAACTGTTCCTCGAAGTGCTGATGGAGCCGCACGGCATCCTGCTGGTCACCGGTCCGACGGGCTCCGGCAAGACCACCACGCTGTATACGGCGCTCGACCGACTCAATCAGCCGGACGTGAAGATTCTCACGGTCGAGGACCCGGTCGAATACCAGATGGTGGGCATCAACCAGATCCAGGTGAAGCCGCAGATCGACCTCACGTTCGCCAACGCGCTGCGCTCGATCGTGCGGCAGGACCCGGACGTCATCATGATCGGCGAAATCCGTGATCTGGAAACGGCACAGATCGCGGTGCAGTCCGCGCTGACCGGCCACCTCGTGCTGTCGACTGTGCACACCAATGACGCGTCGTCGACCGTCAACCGCCTGCTCGACATGGGCGTGGAAGACTATCTGCTCACGTCCACGGTGATCGGCATCCTGGCGCAGCGGCTCGTACGCAAGCTCTGCCCCAACTGCAAGGAGCCGTATCACGCGTTGCCGGAAGTTGTCGAACAGCTGGGTCTCGCCAAGTTCGCGGACACGAGCGATATCACGCTGTTCCATGCGAAGGGCTGCGCGCAGTGCGGCCAGACCGGTTATCTCGGCCGCTTCTGCATCCTGGAAATGCTGCCGATGACCGATCCCCTGCGCAGCCTGGTCATGAAGCACGCCAACTCGAACGAACTGAAGGCGGAAGCGCAGCGCGGCGGCATGCTGACGATGTACGAAGACGGGATGCGCAAGGCGATCCACGGCGACACCACGTTCGAGGAAATTCTTCGCGTCACGCGCGAGGCTTAGATATGTACCCCCACGCTCGCTTTGCTCGCTGCCCCCCGAGGGGGCGGGTCAGTCCCTCGGGGCGGCCCTTCGGGACATGAAACAGCCCCCGCGCTCGCTTTGCTCGCTGCCCCCCGAGGGGGCGGGTCAGTCCCTCGGGGCGGCCCTTCGGGACATGAAACAGCCCCCGCGCTCGCTTTGCTCGCTGCCCCCCGAGGGGGCGGATCAGTCCCTCGGGGCGGCCCTTCGGGACTGACGCCATGGCCGTCTATCGATACCGTGCGGTCAACCCTGCGGGCGAAATCGCCGTCGGCGAACTCGACGCGGCCAACGAGGCGGAGATCGTCGATCGTCTGCGCGATCAGGGCCTGATGCCGATGCAGATTGCCTACGCGACCAGCGGCGGCACGCTGTCCGCCGGCACATCGGCGGCGCGGCAACCGGAATCGGCGCGGCGCGGGTGGTTCCAGGCGAAAAAAGTGACCCGCGACCAGCTGCTCGCGTTCACGCGCGAACTGGCCACGCTGCTGCACGCGGGGATGACGCTCGACCGTGCGCTGGAAGTCCTGATCGGACTCGCGGCCACGCCGGCCATTGCGGCCTCGTTGCAGGGAATTCGCGACGACGTTCGCGGCGGCAAGGCGCTGTCGCAGGCCCTCGATGCGCGACGCGACGTGTTTTCGCGCTTCTACATCAGCATCATCCGCGCAGGCGAGGCGGGGGGCGCGCTCGGTGTCGTGCTGCAACGGCTTGCCGACACGATGGAACGCAACAAGGAACTGCGCGAGACGGTAAAGTCCGCGCTCATTTATCCGGTGATCCTGGTCTGCGTGGCGGTGGCGTCGGTGATTCTACTGTTGTCGTGGGTCGTGCCGCAGTTCGAGTCGACTTTCGCTCAGGCCGGCAAGGCGCTGCCGCTGTCGACGCAGGTCGTGATCTTCGTGGGCAAGTTCCTCAAGGAATGGTGGTGGGCGCTGCTGGCGGCAGTCGTGCTCGCTCTGGCGTGGTTCCGCCGCCGCGGCAACGATCCCGCGATACGTCTGAAGCGCGACGCGCGCATGCTGCGCACCCCGCTTCTGGGTGACCTCATTGCAAAGGTCGAAGTGGCGCGGTTCGCGCGTACTCTCGCGACCCTGCTCGGCAACGGCGTCACGCTGCTCGGCGGTTTGGGAATCGTCAGGGAAACGATGACCAACACCGTGCTGGGCGCCGCGCTCGAAGGCGTGATCGCGAAACTGCGCGAAGGCAAGGGCTTCGGCCGGCCACTCGCGGAAACCAATCTCTATCCGCGCTTGGCCATCCAGATGATCATGGTGGGCGAGGAGTCCGGTCGCCTCGAGGAAATGCTCGCGCGCGTCGCCGATGTCTACGACCGCGAGGTGCAGGTGGCGGTCAAACGGTTCCTGGCCATTCTTGAGCCTGCGCTGATCCTCGGGTTGGCGGTCCTTATCGGCGGAATCGTGTTGTCGATCCTGCTAGGCGTGCTGGGCATGACCGAACTTGCGGGCGCCTGACGCGTCCAAACCATCTACTTACAGCAACAGGCACAGGAAGGATCATGAACCAATTGCAATTGAAGCGCCCGCGCGAACGCGGCATGACATTGATCGAAATCCTCGTGGTGCTGGTCTTGATCGGCGTCGTGATGGGTATCGTCGGCAGCAAGTTCATCGGCCAGGGTGAAAAGGCGAAAGCCGATGCTGCGAAGATCGAAATCAATCAGATCGGCAATACGCTAGACCTGTTCAAGCTGGAGGTCGGCCGCTACCCGACCACTTCGGAAGGCCTGCAGGCGCTGGTGACGGCGCCGTCCGGCGCGCCGAACTGGAACGGCCCGTACTGGAAGAACGCGACGCTGCCCAAGGATCCGTGGGGCCACGAATACAAGTACGCGTCGCCCGGAACGCACGGCACGGCGTATGACATCGTTTCGCTCGGCGCCGACGGCGTTGAAGGCGGAGAAGGCCCCAACAAGGACATCACGAGCTGGTGACCGCCCGCGGTTCCACGCTCCGACATTTCATGCGCACGCGTCGCGGTTTCTCGATGATCGAGCTGCTGGTCGTCCTCGCGATCATCGCGACGGCGTCGGCGCTCGTCATCCCGATGTTCGGCAAGGGCGTGTCGACCACGGAGCTCAAGAGCGCCGCGCGCCAGCTTGCTTCGGGTCTCCGCCTGGCGCGCAGCGAAGCGCTGGCGCAGCGCCGGGAAACGTTTCTCGTTCTCGACGTCGCAGGTCGCCGCTTCAAGGTGGACCGGGACCCGAAGGAATATCCGCTGCCGCGCGACGTCGAACTGAAACTATTCACTGCGCAGAAGGACCTGGTCGACGAAACGGTCGGGTCGATCCGCTTTTTTCCGGATGGCGGTAGCAATGGCGGTCGGATCACGGTGGCTTCCGGCGAGCGCAAGTACGAAGTCGATGTCGACTGGCTGACGGGCCGCGTGGCCATCCTGGACTAGGATGAAACAACTCCCACGCTCGCTACGCTCGCTGCCCCCGATGTGGGCGTGTCAGCGCCTTGGGACGGCCCGGCGGCACTGACATGAGCGCCCGCCGCCGCTCCGCCGGATTTTCGCTGCTCGAAGTGCTTGCCGCATTCGTAATCCTGGCGCTCGTCGCAACCGCGTTGTTCCGGTTGTTTTCGGGGAGCCTCGCCAACGCCTCCACCGCTGAAGAGTGGAGCCGCGCGTTGCTGCTCGCGGAATCGCAGCTCGACCTGGCCGCGTCGACGCAGCCGCTGAAGGAATCCACCGAACGCGGCAATGACAGCACCGGCAACATCCGGTGGGAGACCCGCGTCGTTGCGTATTCGCCGCCCGACACCAATCCCGAGCTCGAACGTGCGGCGGAATTGCTGGGCACGCGCCTGCTTCGCGTCACGACGGAAGTGACGTTTCCCGGTGCGGTCAAAGGCGAGCGCACGCTTTCGCTGTCGACGATCAAGCTCGCGCAGAGGAACCCGCCATGACTCTGCGCAACCCTTCTGCCGCGCGCGGTTTCACGATGATCGAACTCATGATCGCCCTCGTGCTGCTGGCACTCATGTCTGCCGTGCTGTTCGGCTCGCTCAATCTGGCGGGCCGCAGCTCCGATGCCGGTACCGCGAAGGCCGAAGCCTCTTCCGGCATGCGGCTCGCCAGCGAATACCTGCGCACGCAACTCGCCGCGCAGCATCCGCAGCGCATGCGCAAGATCCAGGAATTCCCGCTCCTGTTCGGCGGCGACCCGGACCAATTGCGCTACACCGCGCCGTTGCCCGGCCGCGTGGGATTGGGCGGCATTTGGTACTACCGCCTCAAACTGGCAACGGTGGCAGGCCGGCAAAAGCCGTCGCTGATACTCGAACGCGTGATCCCGGACGTAAGCGCGCCGGAACGTCCCGATTTCGCCGACGCCGAGCACTCGGTGCTGGCCGACGATATCAAGGAACTGAAGTTCAGCTACTACGGCGTCGGCACCGGCGCGGGTGTCGACGAGGCGCCGACGTGGCGCGATCAATGGGACGATCAGCAACTGCTGCCGCAGCTCATCCGCGTGGATGTGACGCCCGAAAAGGGCAGCGCGTGGCCCACGATGGTCATCGCTCCCCGCGAGGCACCGGAAGCCGGTTGCCGCAGCTGGGACGCGACGCGCAAGCGATGCGTGGCCGTATGACGCTGCGCCACCCCACCCGCCGCGGAGTCTCGGGTGCGCGCCGCCAACGCGGCATCGCGCTCATTCTCGCGCTGTGGCTCACCGTCATGCTCACGGTGATCGCCAGCGGTTTTGCCTTTTCGATGCGCAGCGAAGCGCTGGCCGCACGCAACATGATTTCCGTCGCGCAGGCGCGTGTCGCCGCCGACGGTGCGGTCGAGCGCACCGTGTTCGAGCTCTCGCGCACCGTCACCCCGGAGACCTGGAAGCGCGACGGCACGGCGCACACGTGGAAGGACGGCGACATCACGCTCACCGCGAGCGCCACCGACGAAACCGCGAAGATCGATTTGAACGCCGCGAACGAAGTTCTGTTGCGGAGCCTGTTCATCAACGTCGGCGGCACGGATCCGGAGTTGGCCGCGCGCATTACCGACGCAATCCAGGACTGGCGCGACGCGGACGACTTCAAGCGCCCCAACGGCGCGGAAGAGGCCGACTATCGCGCTGCTGGTTTCAAGTACAAGCCCGCCAACGCCCCGTTCGAAACCGTGACCGATCTCGCGCGGGTGATGGGCGTCACGCCCGCAATCTTCGCGCGGGTGGCGGACAACCTGACCGTGCATTCGCGCCAGGCGGGGATCAACCCGCTGACAGCATCGCGCAGTGTGTTGCTGGCGCTGCCGAACGCCACTCCCGAGGCGGTGGACGCCTACCTGGCACTCCGCGGCGAAGCGTTGAAAGCGAATCTGCCCGTCCCGCTGTTCCTGCTTGCGCCGGGTTTTGTCGCGGGCGCCGGCCCGGTATGGCGCGTCCGCGCTGTGGCGACACTGCCCGATGGTGTAACCTTCGCCCGCGAAGCCGTAATCAATCCTTCTGGCGACATCCGACGACCATTCGTCGCGCTGGCATGGCTCGACCAAATCACGCAACTTCCCTCCGGCACTGCTGCCGCCGCCAACGCTTCGGCTGACGACAAAGACAATAGCAATGGCCGTCCGTGACCTGACTCTGCCCGCACTTGGGCCCCGCCTTTCGGAGTTCGCGCGCCGGTCCGGGTTCGCCGGCTTCTGGCCGTGGTGGACCGCACAGCTCAACGCAATGGTGCCGCCCAAGCCGCGTGCAGCGCTGGAGCGCCGGCGCATGCGCCCGGTTCTGGTGTTCGACGGCGACCATGCGACGCTGTGGAGGCCGGGCATGGAAGGCGAGCGTGCCGTGATGCTGGCCACGTCGACGATCCCGCTCACCGGCGATGCCGCGGCGATCGCCGGCGCCGGACGCGCCGCGGTCGCGTCTCTTGCCAACGGCCGATATGGCGCCGTGGCAGTGGCGCCGAAAGTGGTGTTGTCGGTACCGCCGCGCGACGTTTTGCGCAAAACGCTCGGACTGCCTGCGGCCGTCGAACCCAACCTGCGGCAAACCCTTGCCTACGACCTGGACCGCCATACGCCGTTCAAGGCCGAAGAACTCTATTTCGACGCGGTCGTCGTCGGGCGGAATTCGGAGAAGAAGGAAATCCGTGTCGACCTGGTGGCATGCCGCAAGGCGGTGGTGGACGCCGCAACGCGGCACGCAACTGCATGGGGAGCAACGGTGTTGGCGGCCGTGCCGGAACCTCCGGCCATCGCATTTGCCTCGCGCCTGAACCTCCTGCCCCACGAGGTGCGTTCATCTGGTGCCGTGTGGAAACGCTGGCAATTCTGGCTGCCGCTGGGTCTGGTGATGGCGGTCGCGCTGGCGGCGATCGCCATTCCGCTCTGGCAGAAGCGCGACTATGCCATCGCGCTCAACGCGCTCGCCGGCGAATCCCGGTCGCGGGCCGCAATTTCCGATGCGCTGCGCAATGAGCTCGAGACCAAGGTCGGCGATTACAACTTCGCGCTGGAAAGAAAATACGCATATCCGAGCGCGTTCCAAGTGGTCGATGAACTCAGCCGGGTGCTGCCCGATGACACCTGGCTCACGCAAATGGAAATGAAGAGCATCGCCAAGGGCAAGGAAACACAACGCGAAATCCTCGTGCGCGGCGAGACGGCCAACGCCGGCCGGCTGGTGCAACTGGTCGAGGAGTCGCCACTGTTCACGCAGACGGCGCCGCGTTCGCAGACCACCAAGATCCAGCCAGGCTCCGGGGAAATCTTCGACCTCGGCCTGCAGCTGAAACCACTGACGCCCCCGGCGCGGGTCGCGCTGGTCGCGGTCGAGAAGCCCGCAGAGCCGGTGCCGTCCGCCGCGGGAACGCCCGCCGCGCCCGCCGCAGCACCCGGTGCGTCTACGGCGGAGAAGGCACCTGGCGCGCCACCGGCCCCGGCCCCCACTCCGCCCGCCGCAACCGCCGCACCACCTGCGGCCCCCGCCGCGAAGTCCACGTTCCCGCCCGCCGGCGTGCCGGATCCATTTATGACCTCGCCGTCCGCCGTGCCTGCGCCGCGGCCCGCGCGACCGCCGGCAACGCTCGGCACGTCGCCGATACCAGGCGTGGCGCCCGCCCCTGCCCCCAACAGTGCGCCAGCGACCGCCGGGGCGCCCCCCAAAGGTGCTGCTGCGCCAGAGCCCGCGATTGCGGGAGACGACGATTGAACCCGGCGTTCGCGTCGCGACTGTCGCCCTCGCAGCAGCGCGCGCTGGCTGTGGTCTTGCTGCTGCTTGCGGTCGTCGCGGCACTGATCGTGCTTGTGGGTCCGATCATGCTATTTCACCGGCACTACGACGTGGCGATCGAGGAAACCTCAAACCGGCTCGAGCTGTATCGCCGCGTGGCGGCGCAGGCCCCCGAACTGCGCGCTGCCCTCGAGGCGATCAAGCAACGGGACGGACGGCGATTCTTTCTCAAGAACACGGCGCCAAACCTTGCTGGCGCGGAGCTGTCGGACCTCGTCCGGGCTGCGATCGAGAACAACAATGGCCGGATCGCGACCAGCCAGAGCCCCGCCCCGCGCGACGATGGCCGCTTCCGGCAGACCTTCGTTACGGTGCAGTTCTTCGCCAGCACACCGGCGCTGGCGAAGATCCTCGCCGCGCTCGACACCCAGGTGCCCTACGTTGTGGTCGATAACCTCACCATCCGGCCCCTCAACGCGTTTCGGGGCTTTCGGCCCGCACCCGGGCAGGAGCCGGAGTTGAACGTGCAGATGGACGTTTCGGCTTGGGCGTTTCCGGAACTGCCCAAGATCGCGGCGGCGCCGAAATGACCATGACAGGACGACCGCGATGAACGGACTCAACGCGAGAGTGCGGAGCTGGCTTGTCTGGCTCTTGCCTTTCGTCGTCCTCGCAGTCGTCATCGGATGGGAAGCCGACTGGGGCCGCAAATGGCGGCACGTGCCGGTGACGGACGCCGTCGTGGTTCCGCAACCGGTTGTCGTTGCGGTTTTACCGGAATACAAGCCGGCGGCCACCATGGCTACCCAGCGCGACATGGTGGACCGCGCACTGTTCAACACGACCCGCCGGCCCGCGCCGGTGGTCGCGTCCGAAGCCGCGAAGAAGCGCCTGCAGCCCGGACAGTTCGTGCTCACCGGCACGCTGATCATCGACGGCAAGGCCACGGCGTTCCTGCGCGAAAACGCCGGCGGCAAGTCGCGCCGCGTGACGCAAGGCGAACAGGTCAACGGCATGCTGGTCGCGGACGTCAAGCCTGACCGCGTCAAGCTCACGCTGGGCGATGAATCCGAGGATCTGGTGCTCAAGGTCGCCACAGGCCCGAAGAACACCACCCAACCGGTCGCCCCGCCACCACCTGTCGCAGCGCAAGGAGCGGGAGGCGGGGCAACGCCTGCCGGCCAGACCGGCGCCGATTCGCTGGCCGAGCGTCGTCGTGCCGCCCAGCAGGCCGCGCAGGCCGCGGCAGCGGCGGCCGGAGGCAGACCACCTGTACTGAGCGCACCGCTTCCGGCGGCGTTTCCTCCAACGTCCGCGGTGACCCCTGCTGCAGCGCCGGACCCGCGCTGGGCCGAATCCGACGCACGCGTTCGCGCGCGGGTCCAGGGACAAACCACCGGGCAGATCAAGTAACAATGTATTTCGTTCCAAAGACCTTCCAATTACGACAATTCAGAGGCGACCGTCCACGAATGGCGGCGAAACCATAATGAAACTCCAACAGGTCTCCCGACGACGCGCCACCGCCGCCGCCGCCGCTGTCGTCGCCTTCGCTCTCGCGGGATGCCAGACGCAACCCATGGGCATCGACGATACGGCGGGGCGCACCAACCGCTCGATCCCGAACAAGTCCGATGGCCTGTCGCCGGCAATGGCCGATGCCGCCGCGCGCGCGCAAGCCAGCGCGTCCTCCGATTCGGCGCGCATCTACAAAGGCACCGGCGTGGTGGTCAAGGGGATGCAGCCGGGTGGAACGCTGCCTCCGGGCCCTCCCGTGCAGCCCGCGGGCGGCGGCGTGATTCTCAATTTCGAGGCCGCCGACCTGCGCGAAGTGGTCCGCAACATCCTGGGCGACATCCTCAACGAAAATTACACGATCGACCCGGCCGTCGGCGGCACGGTGACCATCCGCACCTCGACAGGCATTCCGCGCGAGGCACTGACCGCCACGCTCGAAACGCTGCTGCGCGCCAACGGCGCCACGATGGTCAAGAACGGCGGCCTGTTCCAGGTCGTGCCGCAGGCGGTGGCCACGCGCGGCAACACGGTGCCTCAGTTGGGCAATTCGACGCGCGCACTGCCCCCGGGCTTCTCGGTGCAGATCGTTCCGCTGCGCTACGTGGGCGTCAAGGAGATGATGCGGCTGCTGGAGCCGTTCGCCAAGGACGCCCAGGCGGTGCGCCCGGACGAACTGCGCAACCTGCTGATCCTGGCGGGCACCGAGCGCGAACTTCGGAACCTGATGGAAACGATCGACATGTTCGACATCGACTGGATGGCCGGCATGTCGGCGGGCGTGTTCACGCTGACCAACTCGGACGTCAAGTCGGTGATGGCCGAACTCGACAAGATCATCGGCGACAAGAACCTGAGCCCCATCGCCGGAATCCTGCGCATCGTCCCCCTCGAGCGGATGAACGCATTGATGGTCATTACGCCGCAGCCTGCGTATCTTGACCAGGTCAAGACGTGGATCGATCGTCTCGACAAGGGCGGCGGTGGCGACGGCGGCGGCCTCCAGTTCTACGTCTACAACCTGTCGAATCAGCGTGCGGAAAAGCTGGGGCCGCTGCTGCAGCAGGCATTCACCGGCCGCGCGTCGCAGCCGACGACTGCGGCAGCGCCCACCATCGCGCCCGGAACACCTGCCGGCACCATCGTCAATCCACCGACGTTCACTCCGGTCAATCCGGCCACCGGCGGCTCCAACCTGACACCGCCGCCGGCAACGCCAGCAGCGCCCGCCACCGGAACGGGCAGTGGGTCCGGCATCGTCCGCAACCTGCAGGTGGTTGCCGACAAGGACAACAACACGCTGCTCATCATCGCCACCGCGGCTGAGTATTCGGTGATCGAGGCCGCATTGCGCAAACTCGACGTGCCGCAGCGCCAGGTGGTCATGGAGGTCACCATTGCGGAAGTCACGCTCACCGACGACATCAAGTTCGGTGTCGACTGGCTGTTCAGGGGAGGCGCGCCCTCGGGCCGCGGCTCGGGCGGCAACCTCAACTCGCTGCTGGTGGGCGCAAACAATCCGGCCAGTCCGCCGAGCGCGACCAGTCCTGTCCTCCAGCTCGCTCAGGGCTTCACCTACATCCTCAACAACGCGAATTTTCCCGGCGGCATCCAGGCGGCGCTGAAGCTCCTCGATACCTATGGCAACACCAAGGTCATCGCCAATCCGCACGTGGCGGCACTCGACAACCAGAAGGCCACGATCAAGGCCGGCGACCGCATCCCCATCAATTCGAACACCACGGTGGGTGGCACCACCAATGCCATCACCACGACGGCGCAGTACATCGACACCGGCGTGCTGCTGCAGGTCACGCCGCACATCAACGCCGGCGGCCTGGTCACGCTCGACGTGCAGGCCGAGGTCAGCGTTCCCGGCAATTCGGGATGCGCGGCCGACCAGGGTTGCGCGCCGCCCATTTCGACGCGTTCCGTGCAGACGCTGATTTCGGTACCCACCGGACGCACGATGGTCATGGGCGGCCTGATCAACGAAACCCGCGGCAACACGTCACAGGGCATTCCGCTCGTGTCGCGCATCCCCTTCATCGGCGGGCTCTTTGGCGAACAGGAGCTGAAGAACAACCGCACCGAGCTCGTGCTGTTCATCACGCCGCGAGTGGTCGAGGACGAAAAGGACATCGGTCTCGTCATCGACGACCTGCGCAAGCGCATGGAGTACCTGGACCGGATGTTCCCGTCGAAGAACACACCATCGACGATGCCCGGCTTCACGATGACGCCGCAACTGATGCTGTCGCCGGCGCCATAGAATTTCGGTCGTCCCCGCACGCGCGCAGAACGCAGTGGCTTTCGATGTTGCGAGGGGCGGCGAAGAAAAACGTCGCCAAATTGCGACAATATGGCCGAAATCGGCGAAAACGTCGCCGATGCCCGACAAATGCATGTTGTTCAACGACAACATTGTGGAACTTTCTCGTGATTCTCGATTGACGCGAGAAGTTCCTTTCTTTAGTCTTGACTCATACGATTGCGGCATTGGCGCGGTAGCGAGGAACGGCAGGTCTTCCGCGCGGATCGGCACCGGAAAACCGGCAGTCTCGGAACAGGACGCGATCCAGATGATGCAGCAGGGATTCAAGAGGGGCGTGACTGGCGCCCTGACAACAGGATGCGAAGGGCGGTACCTGGTGGTGGTGGTTCTGGCGGTGTTGACTGCCGCGTGCGCGACGTTGCGACCCGATTCTCCAAACGAGGAAAAGGTCAAGGTCGTGACGCAGCGGGCAGAGGCGCGCTGGAACGCGGTCATCGACAAGAATTTCGACGCGGCTTACGAATACCTGTCGCCGTCGTCGCGTGCGGCATTGCCGCTGGCGTCGTTCAGGGCGATGGCGTCGCGGATTGCGTACCGCGGGATCAAGATTACGGCGGTGTCGTGCGAGGAGCAGATCTGCAGGGCGAATATGATTCTGACTTACGACGCAGCGGGACAGCGTGTCAACACACCGTTTAACGAGGACTGGATTATCGAAAAAGGGCAGGCGTGGTATGTCTGGCCCGGTTGAAGGATGGAAAAGCGTTGCAATTTTTCCACAGGGGGGCTGCCGCGCGGAAGCGAATCATTTGGACAAAGCAAGCAGGCTGTAATACCATGATCGGCGCTGTCGGTTATAAAGTGATCACTTTAAATCGCAATCAGAAGGAGCTATATCAAATTATGAACACTCTCTCCAAGAAGTCGCTGCACGTAGCCTTGGCGGGTCTGGGCACGCTCGGCTTGGCCGGTGCGGCAGATGCCGTCATGGTCAACCCGAACGGCCTCGGTCAAGTGCTGATTTTCCCGTACTACACGGTTCGCAGCCCTGCCGGCGCGGGCGTCGCTCAGTACAACACGCTGCTGTCGATCGTCAACACGACCAATTCGGTCAAGGCGGTCAAGGTTCGCTTCAAGGAAGGCAAGGCCTCCAAGGAAGTCCTCGACTTCAACGTGTTCCTGTCGCCGAAGGACGTGTGGACGGCCGCGGTCGAGCCTGGAGTCGGGGTTTCCGGTACCGATATCCCCGCCGCGCAGATCGAGACGGACGACAGGAGCTGCACGATTCCGAATTTTGTGAAAGGGGTTGGCATTCCATTCCGTACCACGCTGAGCGCGGCGGACGTCATCGGCGGTGGCCAGGATCGCGTCACCGAAGGCTATTTCGAAGTCTTCGAAATGGCAACGTACGGCGGGCTCGACCCGGTTGCCGTTGGCGCGACGCACGGCAGCAATGGCATCCCGAACAATTGCGGCCTCGTGACGGACACTTCTGCTGCCCTCAATCCGCGGGCGCCGTCTGGCGGGCTGTGGGGCGGTGCGACGCTGATCAACGTTCTGTCTGGCGATGCCTTCACCGAAGACGCAACGGCGCTGACGCAATTCCAGCCCAACACCGGCGCGGGCGCTTACTTCACGACGGGTTCGCCGCTGCCTAACTACGACAACGCCGCACCTGCAGTGGGTTCGGCCATCAACGGTTCAGGGCAGATCATCACGGGTCAGTTTGCGACGGGTTCGCTCGCGGTTACCGCCGCGCTGCAAAAGACGTTCGTGGGCAACGAGTTCGTCCTCGAAAAGACCACGCTGTCCGGCACCGACTGGGTCATCACGTTCCCGACCAAGGGGGATCTGGTCACGGAAACGGCGGCAACGTTGCCGTTCCAGAACAAGCTCACCAAGACCGGCGCATGCGACGACACCGTTGTCACCACGTGGGACCGCGAAGAGGGCAAGATCACCCCGGGCGGTCCGGATTTCTCGCCGTCGCCCAAGCCCACCGGCTTTGCGCTGTGCTGGGAAGTCAACATCATCTCGTTCAAGAACGACATTGCGTCCGGCATCGCCAACGTCCTGGGCTCGGCCAACAACTACACGCTGAGCACCTCGTTCGTTTCCGGTTGGGGCGCGCTCGGGTTCCGTGCGGGCGCCATCAACGTGGCGACTGCCGTAGCGAGCTACGATCCGATAACGGGTGGAGCTGCTGTTCCGGCGCCGTCGACAACGTTCTCGGGCTTGCCGACCATCGGCTTCGCCGCGCAGACGTTCGTGAACGGCACGTTGTCCAACGGATCGGGTACTCTGGTTCAGTCGTCGTACGGCGGCAACTTCGGCCATAAGTACATCGGGCCGCAGCCGTAAGCGTTGAGTTCAATGCATCAATCAAGGGGGCGGCCGCAAGGCTGCCCCTTTTTTTTGCCAGCGTACGGCCCAGGTACGTCACTCGACGCCGTTATCCCGGACTGGCTTGGGACCCAGTGTCGTTCGCCGTAGTGCAATGGGGAAGGAGGCAAGTTGCCATGTCGAACCATTCGTCGCCATCGATGTCTGAAAGCGCGCGATGAAGCTTTGTTCACTGACCGAATTCGTTGGCACGATCAGTGCGTGTCGATTGACAGGCAGGCAAATGCAATTGCGTGAGCTTGGCGTGCGAGCTGCGTCGGTTGCATAAGGCACACGTTTTCGGCTCCCGCTCGTCGCCACGTTGCCGCCGACCGGCGGCGAAGTCCGTGGCCATGGTTGCGCCAGAATCCGAAATCGGTTAAAATTCAAAGATCTATTAATGAGCATCTTCCACCAATCATCGCCTCGCCCAGTTGCTCCAGCCAGCAGCTGCGCCAGGCGATTTTGTTGACCGGAACCAAAGCCATGACACGATCCTTCCGAATTCTCCTTGCCGCCGCTGCCGCAGCGTTTGCCGTTGCCGGCGCGCCATCGGCAAGTGCCGGCTCGGTTACTCTTTCCGACCCAAACTGCGACAGCTTCACGATTGCGGGAGCGGCAGGGAACCAGACGCTGACCTGTGTCGTCTCCAGCGCCCCGGTGTGCACCGTCGTCGGACCAAACACCGGATCGATCGGAACCCCGGTTGCGCTCACCGCTCAGTGCTCGCCAGCCGCAACGTCCTGGGGCTGGACTGGCAACGGCAACTCCTGCGAGGGGAAAACCACGCAGGTATGCCTGGCTTCGGAGTCGGTTGCCGGGTTCTCTCCCTACAAGGTAATAGGCCGTAACGCCAATGGCCAGGGTCCCCTCTCGGATGCTGTGTTTGTGTTATGGACGTCCGGTCCGTCGCCCGCGCCTGCCGGCTGCGTGGCCTCGATCACGACGAACCCATCTCCGTTGACCAATGCCGGCGGAACGGCAACCGTCAGCGTAACTGGGTGCTCGCCAGCGGGTGTCACCTATAATTGGTCGAAGAATGGAGCGGCGGGCTGGAGCACATCGGCAACACCTGCCGCGGATGCACTTGGCCCGGGAGGCACTGCGGGCTTCACGAATTCGTATCAAGTGCAGGTCTGCAATGGAGGCACCTGTATCAACGTGCCGGCAGGCAATCCGCTGACCGCATTTGTGCCCGGATCGGGTGGTGGCGGCGGCGGCTCCGCGCTGGACATGTCTGCCTGTGCGGCGCAGGGCCTGACCGGACGGTTGTACGATCTGCCGTATTCGACCATCACCAACGTGAACGACGACTCTAGCAACGTGAGTCCCCCGGGTTCTTTCGGCAACTCCGACGTGATCGTCGTGCGGTTCACTGTTCCTTCGAACGCGACCGGCGATGACTCCAAGCTGCAGATAAACCCGACCGCACAATATCCGTATGTTAACCGGCTCGCCACGCTATCCACGGACCCGTTTTCCTGCCTGATAGCACCTTCGCCATCGCTGTTCGGCGGCGTAATGGCGTCGCAACTTGGCCAGACTCCTCTCTTCAACTTCAAGGTCGGAGTAGGGGCACTCGGGTATGTCACGCTTGTGCCCGGCGCGACGTACTACGTGACGTACGTCAACCGCAACGCCTATGGTGCGCCGGCGTCGAGCTCGTGCACGGCCGGCGATTGCAAAATGGACATTCGCTTCCAAAACTAGCCGCAAGCGTTCACTGATTCGAGCAACAGGTCCCCGCCGCCGGCGGGGACTTTTTTTGGCACACTTCTTCCGGTTGAACATGTCTCTCAAGCAACTTGGCACGGAACTCCGGGTCGCCGCCTGCGCCGCGGCGCTTGGCGCATTGACGATTGGCATTGCGCACGCGGCGACGCCCGAATCCGCGGACGTTATCGCCGAATCCTCGCGCGCGCGGATCACGCTCGCCGATTACGAGGCCGAAGTCACGAAGCTTCCGCCCGAGTTGCGCGGGGAGTTCGCCGCCAGCGAACTGCGCCTCAAGCAGTACCTCGACAACATGTACGTTTCGCGCGTGCTCGCTGCCGACGCGCGCGCGGCCGGGCTGGACAAGGATCCGGCCATCATGCGTGAAATCGCGGGACAGGTCGAAAAGGTGCTGGCGAAGGCGCGCGTCGACCGTATCGACGCGGCGGCAGCGGCCGAGTTCGACAGGTCGGTCGACAAATACGTCGCGCGTGCCCGGGAGCTGTACGCCGTCAATCGCGCGACCTATTCAACGCCGGAGCAAGTGCGCGCGGCGCATATCCTGGTCGCGGTCAAGGATGGCGACCGCGGCGCGGCACTGCGACGCGCGGAGGAATTGCGCACCAAGGCGCAAGGCGGCGCGGATTTCAGCGCGCTCGCGCGCGAGTCCTCGGACGATCCCACCGCGGCGCGCAATGGCGGCGAATTGGGATTCTTCGACGCCAAGGCCATGGACCCGGCGTTCGCGGCGGCGGCGTTCGCCATGACGCGCAAGGGCGAGATCAGCGCGCCGGTGCTGACCAGGTTCGGCTATCACATCATTCTCTTCGAAGACCGTCGGCCCGCCGGCACGCGTTCGTTCGAATCGGTGCAGCCGGACATCATGGCGGACCTGAAGAAGAAGGCGCTCGCGGATGCGCGCGCCGAAGCCACGCGTCAGATCTTCGCCGACCCGACGCTCAAGGTGAATGTCGAACTGATCCAGCGCATCCACAACGAAGCCGCCCGGAATTCGGATACGTCGAATCTGCCGTCGAAGCCCTAGGGACGTCACCGCACCGCGATCAGCGCATGCGCTGCCGGATGGTCGAGACTGACGATGCGGCAATCGGCAAATCCCGCCGTCAGTGGCCAGGTCCACGCATCGGCGCCGAACTCGGTGTGCACGAGGTAACCGTCGCCCATTGCCGGATCGCCGTGGTAACTGGGTGGTAGTCCGGCTCGGCAACGCGTGAGCCGACCGACGATGATCGGCACCGTGAACACGCAGGCACCGCCATCACGCAGGACGCGCCGGCACTCGGCGAGACCGCGCACCGGATCGGGCACGTGTTCCAGCGTGTCGGAATGCACGACCAGGTCGAATGTGCTGTCCGGATGCGGCAACCGCTGCATGTCCACATCCGGAAATTTGACGAACACGTGCCCCGGCCATTTCGCCAGAAACGGCGAGACCCCTCCGGCTTCGTTGATCTCCAGCACGCGCAATCGCCTCGCAATGGGCGATTCGGAAAATTCCGAAAACGTGCCGACACCGCCGCAGTGCCGCAACAGCGCCGTGGCCAGCGCCATGCACCGCAGCGTGCTGCCGCAGCGCACGCACTGCAGTCCCTGCTGCCGGTTCACGTAGGAGGCTTCCTCGGCGGATAATTCCCATTCGCGTACGAGCGAGGCCGAAAGTTCCTCGACGTAGTGCAGGTCCTCCGACCCGCAGACGGTACAGCGCGTCACCGTGGCGGCTCCAGCAAATCGAAGCCGATCGACCGCATGGGCACGCCGACCAGCGAATGGCGGATGCTGCTCGTCTCGACCCGGAAGATGAGGGCGTCGTGAATCCATTCATGCTGGACGTGATCCTGCTGCCGTCCATCCGCGACCGCTACCGCAATCGAATAATTGCCCGGCGGCAGCAGCGGGAGGTCGAACTCGAAACGCGCCCGTGCGGTGTCTCCTGCCGCAAGCCTGAGCGGCTTGTCGTGCGACGTGAGAAACGTGTTGTCGCCGAAGAGGTTCTGCCCAAGGCGATCGCGCACCAGAAAGCCGACAATGGGACTGTCGAGCGGCTCGATGGCTTCGACGTCGATGGACACGACGACGGTCTCGCCTCCCACGGCCCACGCCAGCCGTTCGCCGTGCGGATGCTCGATGCGCACGTCGGCAATGCGCGCGCCGCGCCGGCCGAAGGACGCCGACGCCGGATCGAACTCGAAGATCTCGATATCGGTGCGATGCCCCGACGCCTGGATCACGTCGAGACGCTGATCGCGCGGTGGCGCGCCGGCAACCCGGTCACCTGCAATTGCCGGGCGCGGCGCATCGATTTCCCGCGAAGCACCTTGCGCGGCCTCGAGCAGGTTCTCGAGATAGAGTTCGCATACCTGCTTGCTCGGCCCCAGCGCCTTGACGCGCCCGGCGTCGAGCCAGAGCACGCGGTCGCACAGGTTCGATACCGCACTGGTGTCGTGGCTCACGAACAGCAGTGTGCCGCGCTCCTTGAATTCGCGCAGGAAGCGCATGCATTTCTGCACAAAACGCGCGTCGCCGACGGCGAGCGCTTCGTCGATCACCAGGATTTCGGCGTCGACGTGCGCCACCACGGCAAAGGCGAGGCGGACCACCATTCCCGTCGAGTAGGTCTTGATCGGCTGCTCGATGAAGTCGCCGATGTCGGCAAACGCACAGATGGCGTCCAGCCGCGCTTCGATCTCCTGCTGAGTCAGCCCGATGATGTAGCCATTGAGAAATATGTTCTCGCGCCCGCTGAAATCGGGGCTGAATCCCGCGCCCAGCTCGAGAATGGCGGCGATGCGGCCCCGGGTATTCATGCGGCCGGCGGAAGGCCGAAGCGTGCCGCAAGCGATCTGCAGCAGCGTCGATTTTCCGGAGCCGTTGCGCCCGATGATGCCGACCGTCTCGCCCCGCTTGACGTCGAAACTCACGTCCGCGAGCGCGGCAAATTCCCGGTAATACTTGCGCTTGGGGGAAGCGAACAGCTGCTTCAGTCGATCGCGTGGCGTCGCGTAGAGCCGATAGTTCTTCCCGACCCCTTCGGCGTGGATGACAAGATCAGAGGACATCGGCAAAGCCATCGCGCGCGTGTTGGAAAAGGGCCAAGCCGAGCCACGCGACGGCAAGTCCGCCTGCGGCCATTGCCGCAAGCCCCACGAAATCGGGAAACGTGCCCCAGATCAACACTGCGCGCGCCTGCTCGACAAAGAACGACATCGGGTTCCACTCGATGGCCCAGCGAAAGCCCGCGGGCACCGCGCTGGCGGGATAGAAGATCGGACTCAAGAACATCATTACCGTGGTCACGATGGTGATCGTCTGCGCCAGGTCGCGCAGGTATACGCCCAGCGCTGCCAGCGCCCATGAAATACCGAGGACGAACAGGATCAGCGGCACGAGCACGACCAGGATCAACGGCCATGTAGCAGGCAGTGCGCCCAGGCCCAGAAACATGACGAGCGCCAATACGGCCAGGCTGATCGCTGTGTGGAAGAGGCTCGAGCACAACACGACCCACGGCATGATTTCGAGCGGAAATACGACCCGCTTCACGAAGCCCGGGTTCTGCAGCATCAGCGACGGCGCGCGATTGACGCTCTCGGAGAATATGCCGAACACGAGCAGGCCCGCAAACAGGGCCACGGCGAACTCCAGGATGCCGGCCGATTCATTCGGGCTCCATCGAGCCTTGAATATGACGCCGAAGACAAACGTGTAAACGGACAGCATCAGCAGGGGATTGAAAAAGGACCACAACAGGCCGAGAAAGGACCCGCTGTAGCGGCCGAGAACGTCGCGCCGGGCGAGACTGACGATCAGCGTGCGATGCTTCCAGAAGCTGCTGAATACCGCAAACGGCTGTTTGGGCAATGACAAGAAAGGCGTCCGGAGAGTGTTGTTCACCGGGCGCGACGTAGGCGTCGGGGCGGCGGGAAAGTCTTCAATGGCGAAGTCGCGGCACGGGGCAAATCGCTGCAGGCAACGCGCGGGACATGACCTCCAATGATACCGCGGGTCCTTCGGGTCTGATAGGGGAGCGGAATCCCGGGATCACGCGGTCACGGTACTTCGGCTAAAATTGCAGGCAGGCAGTGCACGTCCGCGCGGCGTTCGCGGCGCTCTCGCCGCCTCAATCAACCGATGCCCTCCGACCTCGAATTCACCGGCGAGCGATTCGTCCCCGGCACTGCCGGTGAGATCGCGCACGAGCATTGGCATCGCTATGCGTTCGCGCGGCGCTATGTCGCAGGCAAGCGCGTTCTCGACGTGGCATGCGGCGAAGGCTACGGCAGCGCATTGCTGGCCGGCGTCGCAAGCGCGGTGACGGGAATCGACATCGACGCCGGCGCGATCGCTCATGCGCGCGCAAGCTATGCGGCACTCCCCAAGGTCCGCTTCCAGGAGGGCAGTGCGACCGAATTGCCGTTGCCGGACGCGAGTGTCGATGCGGTAGTGTCGTTCGAAACGATCGAGCATCTGCCGCGCGCGGACCAGGCCCATATGCTTGCGGAGATCGCGCGCGTGCTCACCCAGGACGGCGTGCTGGTCATGTCGGCGCCAAACCCGGCCGAATACTCGACGGCACGGAACTATCGCAATCCATTCCACCAGCACGAACCGGACCGCGCGGAACTCACCGCGCTGCTCGGCAATGCATTTCCCATCCAGCGCTGGTTCCGGCAGCGGCGGTATTTCGGCTCCGCGGTCTGGAATGAAGCGGCCGGCGAAGCAGTCGAAGCGTGGATGGGCGACGCGGCGCGCGTCGACCCGGCCCGCCCGCCCGCTGCGATGTATTTTGTAGTGGTCGCAGCGCGTTCGGGGGCAGCATTGCCTGTGGTCGATGCAGCACTTTCGCTGTTCACCGACCGCGCCGAGAGCGAGCTCGCGCGTATCGACGACATGTCGCGCGAGGTCATCCGCCAGGACAACCTGGTACGCGAGCGGGACGCCGCGCTGGACCGGCAGACCTGGCATATCCGGCATCTGGAGGACATCGCTTCATCGCGCGCACGCATCGTCATGGAGCGCGACGCGCAACTCGCCCAACTGCATGCGCTGCGCGAGGCCGAGGCAGCCGCAGCGCGCGAAGAACGCAACGTACTGGCGGATTCCCTGGCTTCGTCAGATCGGGCGGTTGCTGCGCAGGAACGCATCATCGCGTACCGCCAGAGCGCCCGCTGGTGGTTTATGCTTCCGTGGTTTCGCGTGCGGCTCTGGTGGCAGCGCGTGCGCGGCGCATGAGCGCGCAGCGCGAAGGCAATTCCAAAGGTCCGCCGGGTCGCCCCAAGGGCCGAGTTGCCCAATGAGCCGGAGCGCACAGCGCGAAGGCGGGCCAACAATGACGGAAAGCGCGCCCTTCAACGCGGCCGATGTGGTGGTGCCGGTGTATAACGCACCGGCGGATGTCCGTGCCTGCGTGGCGAGCGTGCTTGCGCACTTGCGTCCCAATGTGCGCCTGGTGCTGATTGACGATGCCTCTCCCGATCCGGACATCGCCGCGTATTTCGCTGAACTCGAGCAGCTCGCCCACCCTCAGGTGCTGCTGCTGCGTAACGAGCATAACCTCGGCTTCACCGGGACCGCCAATCGCGGCATGCAATTGTCTCGTGCGGATGTCGTGCTGCTCAACTCCGACACGATCGTCACCCGCGGGTGGCTCGACGCGCTGCTGCACTGCGCAGCGACCGACCCCACGATCGGGACGATCACTCCGTTTTCGAACAACGCGGAGATCTGCTCGTTTCCACGCTTCTGCGAGGACAACCCGTGGGCAGCGGAGCGCGACCCGGAGCCGGACCGCGCAGCGATCGCGGCGGCGGCCGTGCCGTCGTATCCCGACCTGCCGACCGGCGTCGGCTTCTGCCTCTTCCTTCGTCGTGCAATGCTCGACGAGGTCGGCATCTTCGATCCCGTCTTCGGCGCAGGGTACGGAGAGGAAAACGACCTCTGTCTGCGCGCGGCACGCGCGGGCTGGCGCAATGTGCTCGCGGACAACGCGTTTGTCGTGCATGCCGGCGGGCGATCCTTCGCCGGGCAGAAGGCCGAGCTGGGGCCGCGCAACACGGCGCTGCTGCTGGAACGCCATCCGCACTATCTGGACATGGTGCACGCTTACATCGCCGCCGACCCGGCCCGACCGCTGCGCGAAGCCGCCGCGGCCCGCCTGGCGGTTGACTCGGCCACCGGCCGCGGCGTCCTGCACGTCATCCATCACCACGGAGGGGGCACCGAAACGCATGTGCGCGCGTTGATCGCGGGCTCGCAGGACCGCTGGCGGCATTACCTCGCGATCGCGGTGGACGACCGCTGGCAGGTGGAGGAGCACCGCGCCGACGGCAGGGTGGTCACCTTCGAATTCATGCGTGGCGCCCACGAGCTGTGGCGTGAATTCCTGAGCGGAATCTGCGGGACCTTCGGCATAGCGCTCATCCACCTGCACAACGTTTCGGCGTGCCGCGACGGAATCGTGACCGCGCTCGCCGATTTTCCGGTGCCCTATGGCTACACCGTGCATGACCTCAATTTCGCCTGTCCGACGATCACCTTCCTTGCCGCCGATGGAATGTACTGCGGAGGCGTGACCGACGTGGCAGAGTGCACGCGATGCCTGCGCGCCCAGCCGATGTTCCCCGATCTGGACATCTCGACGTGGCGCGAGCGCCATCTGCAACTGCTGCGGCGCGCGGCGTTCAGGATTGCGCCATCGCGATGGGCGGCGGACATGATCGAACGGTATTTTCCGGATTGCATGACCGAAGTCATTCCCCACGGCATGCCTGATGGCGTCCCGTTGCGCAACGGCGGCGAATGCGCGACGTTCGCGCTGCCCGATGATGGCGCGCCGACGGTCGCGGTGTTGGGGGCGATCGGGCCGGACAAGGGCTCGCGTCGCCTCGAACGGCTGGTGTCCCTTGCGCGCGCGCGCGGCGCCTGGGTGCGGTTCGTGCTGATCGGCTACATGGATGTCCTGCACGGGCCGTGGCAGGCCGACGACGCCATGTTCACCGTGCATGGCCGATACGACCCCGCGGACCTGCCCGATCTTCTGGCGCACTATCGCGTTGCCCTCGTCCTTTATCCGTCAGCGGGACCGGAATCGTTCAGCTACACATTGTCCGAAGCCTGGGCGTCGGGACGGCCCGTCCTCGTGCCGCCGATCGGCGCGCTGGACGAGCGCGTACGCGGCAGCGGCGCAGGTTGGGTGATGACCGATGGGCAGTGGCGCGACGAGAAGCAAATGCTGGAGCGGGTGTTGGGCATACTCGGCACCGCCAACGGCGATGCGCGCAACAAGGCGTCCACCGCGGCGCTCGCCGTGCCGCATGCGTCGTTGCGTGCGATGACGGATGCGACGTTCGCCTGCTACGCCGTGGCGGTCGCGTCCACACCGCTGGCCGCATTGCAGCCATTTTCTGCTGCGCGCATGCGCGATGCACTGGGCTACCGCGCCTGGGTGCCGCCGCGTCGGGCGTTGCCGGTGATTGTGCCGCCGCCGCGCAGCATCGGCAGGCGGATCGCACAGGCCGCCGCAGGCATCCGGCACAAGTTGCCTGGCCGTGTGCTCTATCGGCTGGCGCCGGCGGCGCTGGTTGCGCGGCTCAAGAAGCATCTTGGGCAATGACCGCAAGCACTTACGCGGATTCGTTGCAACGCGGGATGGTCCATCTCTGGGCGGGCCGTCCCATCGATGCGGTGCTTTGCTTCCGGCGTGCGATCAAGGCAAAACCCGATGGTTCGGAAGCTCGCTTTCATCTGGGTGAGATGCTTTGGCAGTTGGGATTGGCCGACGAGGCGATTCAATCCTGGCGCGACGCCGCAAGGGTTGACCTTCGGTTCGTCGCCGCGCGGCTCGCGTTGGCGGAGGCCCTGCTGTCGCGCGGCGATTTTGCAGGTGCGCGGGTGGCCGCCGCCGAAGCCGAGGCTATTGCTCCCGGGGACACTCGCGCGCAGGCGTCGCGCAGTGCAGCGGCGGCGGCAATGGGCGATTCCGCCGCAACGGAGGCGTTTGCGAAGCTTCTCGGGGCGCAGCCGGAACTTTCGCTGCTGCCCGCATATGCGCCCGCACTGGCGCGCGCGCTTGAAAGGGCACCGCGCGATGCAATCCGGAACGACCTCGTGGCGGAACTGGTGCCCCTGGCGGCAGAGCTGCCGTCAGTCCTCCTGGCGCTGGTCGTCACCGATGCATTTGCCGACCGCCCGAATTCGCTGATCGAGGCGCTGCGCACGCGAACCTGGCAACGCGGTGAAATCGATGCGCTGCGCCGGATCATCGTCGCCGTGCATCCTTCCGAACCCGCGTTCGCGCAGGAACTTGCGGCCACCCACGCCGCGATGTGCGCGGCCGAACCGTTGCTGTTGCCATCGCTGTGGCCGGTCCGCACGGGTGGCGCGTCGCCGCGCGTCGCATGGCTCATGCCGGCACCCGACAGTGCGTTGTTTGCGCCCGCATGCGCGGCCGTGCGCGAGACGTTGCAGCACCTTGGACGTGCCGATGTGACCACGACCATCGTGTGCGCAGGTGACCCGGATGTTACCCGCGCCGCGTTGTCGGAGTTGCCGGCGCTGACCGCGTTTCTCCCGCTTCCGCCGCAGCCCGATGCGACGCACGCTCGCGCGCTCGCAGGCGGCGATCCCGATGTGCTGGTCGACCTGGCCGGATTGGACGCTGCCACCGGGCTGTTCCTTGCGGCGAGGCCTGCGCGCAACCTATGGTCGCTGACCATGGTTATGCCCGGTCACGCGCCGGCGCTGGTTGAACAGGTGTACGCTTCCACCGCCTTGCTGGCGGAAAGACTTCGCGAGTTGTCGGATCGGACATTTCCCGACGTGCCGAGCGCTGCCGAGCTGGCCGGATGGTGGGACGCCGCGGTACGTGCACATCAGCAGGGCGACACAGTTGCCGCGTCCGCTGGATACGCCCGCGTGCTGGCGGCGCAACCCGACTATGCTCCGGCGCATCGTCTCAGCGCCGTGCTCGCGCGGGATCGCGGCGATCACGACGCCGCCGAACGCGAATTCGCGCAAGCGGTTTCCCTGGCGCCCGATGATGCTGACTACGCGGGTCGCCGCGGCGCAGCTTGCCATCGCCATGCACCGCCCGGATCGCGCCGTGGCCTCGCTCCGCGAAGGGCTGGACCGGACCCCGTATCGCGTCGAATTGTGGCACGCGCTGGGACACGCCGAACTCGTGCGCCGCGATGGTGCCGCAGCCACATGGGCGTTCAGTCAGGCGCTGCGTCTTGCGCCAGCCGGCGGGCAGACCTACTTCAATCTTGGCGTTGCATTGCAGATGAAGGGCGATGTGGACGAGGCTGTGCTCGCCTACCAACGTGCGCTGGTCCTGCAGCCGGACTTGGCGTCGGCGTGTTTCAACCTGGGCGTCCTGTCCCAGCAACAGGGACGGACGGAGGCGGCGATCGCCGCGTATCGGCAGGCGCTGGCATTGAGTCCCCGTGATGCCTCGGCGTACAAGAATCTTGGCGAAGTACTGTTCGCATCCGGCCGGATCGACGCGTGGCTCGCCAATTTTCGAGTGTTCGAGGCAAACTGCCCCGCGTCGTTGTCGCTTGCCGTCCAGGCACTGGAAGTGAGCCAGCTGACGGGAGACTACGTGAGGCTGGACCGTTACCTCGACGGGCTGCGCCGCGAAAAATTTCCCGCCAACGACGAAATGGAGCTGGTCGATGCGCTGGAGGAACTCCTGTTCCTGCTGCTCAATTTCGATGTCGAGCCCGAGATGCTGCACCGGTTCGCGTCGACGTACGACACGGCGGCTTCGCATGTCTATGGCGCACCGCGCCCGCGGCAGGAGCCGCGCCGGCCCGGCAAGCTTCGCCTGGGCTATCTGTCCGGTGACCTGCGCAACCATGTGATGGGCAAGCAGGTATGGCAGGCCATCCTGCATCACGACCGTGAGAAATTCGAGCTGTTCTTCTATTCGACGACGTCCGCGCGCGACGCGTGGACGGAAAAATTCGAAGGAATCGCTGATCGCTTCGAGGTCGTCGCGAACCTGGGCGACGCCGAAGCAGCAGCGCTGATTGGCCGCGATGACCTGGACCTGCTTGTAGACCTTTCAACGCACACCAAGGGCGCGCGGCCGGGAATTCTCGCGGTCAAGCCGGCGCGCGTGCAGATCACGCACATCGCGAGCTGCGGCACGGTGGGATTGTCCGCGATCGACTACAAGCTCACCGATCTTTTCGCCGACCTTCCGGAAAACCAGGCGTGCATGCTCGAGACGCTGCTGCCGATGGAGGGCTGCGTCTATCCGTGGCGTTTCGTTTCGCCGTCGCCCGAGCATCCATGTGAGCGCAATGCGATGGGAATCGCGCCGGACACCTTCGTCATCGGCGCGTTCGTCAGTCCGCTCAAGCTGTCGCGGCGCTGCCTCGCGTTGTGGCGCGACGTGCTCGAGCGCGTGCCGCGCGCCAAGCTTGCGTTCTCTCCCAACAATGCGGCGCAGCGTCCGCTCTATGTGCGCATCGCGGCGGCAGCCGGCATCGCGGCGGATCGGCTGCTGTTCCTGCCGCAGGGCCGCGACGAGCATGAAAACCAGTCGCGCTACATGATCGTGGACGTGGTGCTCGATACGCTGCCCTACGGCGGCGTCAACGGAACGATGGAGGCGCTCGCGATGGGCGTGCCCGTCGTGACGCTGGTCGGCAAGCGGCACGGCGAGCGGTCGACGTATTCCATCCTCGCCAACCTGGGTGTGCTGGCGACGGTGGCGCAAGGGGGGCGTGAATTTGCCGAAATCGCGGTCCGGCTCGCGACCGACGCCGAGTTCATGGCGGAAGTGCGCGGTGCGATTCGCGCAAACCTCGAGAGTTCCGCGCTGACAGACATGGTGGCGCACACGCGCCATCTCGAAGCCGCCTATCTGCGCGCGATGGCGGAGCGCGCCCCGGAAGCGCTGGCGAGCGCCGGTTAGACTGGCGCATTGTGTGCCGCGAGCGCTGCCCGAACTTCGGCAACGACGCTCGCCCAGTCGCCGGCCCGCGGTTGTCGGAACAGCCGCGCGGTGGGATACCACGGACTGTCGCCGCGGCTCAAGCCCCAGCGCCAGTCGGGTGCAAATGGCAGCAGTATCCAGACCGGCTTGCCGAGCGCGCCCGCCAGATGCGCGTTGCTCGTGTCCACGCTGATGACGAGATCGAGGCCCTCGATCAGCGCCGCCTTCTGCGCGAAATCGTTGCGTGCATCGAGCAACCGGATGCGCGCGGCGGCGGGTACTCGTGCCATCTGGTCCTCGCCGTCGTCCTTCTGCAGCGAGAACCACGCGATGTCGGGAAGCTCGAGAAGTGGCGCGAGTGCTGCGAGCGGACACGATCGGCGGCGATCGTTGACGTGCCGGGCGTTGCCGGACCACGATAGTCCCACCCGCAATATGCCCGGTGCTGCGGCAAGGGTGGGCGCCAGTGCGGCCACGTCCGCTCTGGCCGCTGCAAGATAGGGAACCGCGGCGGGAATGCTGCGTTCGATCGATGCCCAACACTCCCGCAACGGAAAGCAGCGGCAGCGGAAAATCGTGCGCAGGCAATGCATCGTCAGCGCGCAGCACGGCCGCAACGCCTGGCGCGCTCGCGAGTATCCTGGTAAGCGCGTCCGGAGCGCGGACGATCACCCGCGCACCGCTTTCGCCAAGGGGCGCCGCAAAGCGCACGAATTGCAGCGCGTCGCCCAAGCCCTGCTCGGCGGACAGCAGGATCGTGCGGCCGGTCAGGGGCTCGCCCTGCCAGCGCGGCGCCGACGACGCTGCCGCCGCGCCGAACGTTTGCGCGCTATGACGCCACTCGTATTCGCGCCAGCCCTCGGCGTACTGACCGGTGACGAGCAACGCCAGCGACAGGTTCCAGTGCGCCTGCGCGAAGTCCGGCGCCACGCGCAGCGCCTGTCGGAACGCGGCAGTTGCCTGCCCCAGATCGTTCGCGGCCTGCAACGCCAGTCCCAGGTTGTTCCACGCGGTGGCCAGATCCGGCTTCCGCGCCAGCGCCTGCCGATAGTGAGCGATGGCCTCGTCTGTCCGGTCCGCGGCAGCGAGCGTCAGTCCCAGGTTGTTGTGGAACTCCGGCTCCTCCGGAACGAGCGCTACGGCACGTTCGAGGAGCGGCAGCGCCTCGGCAATGCGGTTGCGCTGATAGTGGATCACGCCCAGGTAATGCAGGGCGGCCGGATGATTCGGCGCTTCCGCCAGCGCGGCGCGGTAGTCGCGCTCGGCGGCTGCGATTTCACCGCGCTGATGCGCCTGCATGCCGCGTGCAGCCAGAGCGTCCGGCGTGAGTGCGGAGGCGGCTCTGGGAAACGTGGGCGCCGGCGAATCTGCGCCCACCGCGCCGTGACACTGTTTGTAGCGCTTGCCGCTTCCGCACGGGCAAGGGTCGTTGCGGCCGACGCCCAGGCCGCGTGCGGCGTTGCCTTCCGCCTGCGCGAGCAGTGCGCGGATTTCTTCGCGTGCCGGATCTGCTGCCAGGATCCGCTGCGCGATCGCGATGGCCGGCGCCCATTGTCCCGCCGTCAAGCAATTGTCGAGAAGGTGCGGAAGTTGCGCGGAACGCGCGATGCCGTCGGAAAAGAGCGAAACCAACTGGGCAAGTTCGGCAGGCGGCATGACCTGCCAGAAATTGAACAAGCCGTGGAAGCCGAACGGTCTTCCGATCGGATACGCGGCCTCGAACGCGAATTGGTCTGCCAGGGCTTCGCTGCCAAAGCGTATCCCGTGCTCGCGTTCGAGCAGCGGCCGAAACGTGCGGCAGATGGTGGTGTCCTCGGCCTCGACGAGCGTGATGCGCGGGTCCGCGAGCGCTGCGAGCAGGCGGCGCGAGCGCAACGAAAAGCCGCCGTTGCCAACCCGCATGCCATCGCCGTGCCAGAACCACTTGGCGCCCAGGTAGTCGCACTCGAGGAACGCCGCGTTCCAGGCACCGGGATTGACGACATAGCCGTCCCACTGCACAAGCAGAACGTGCTCCGTGTGCACAAAAGGGAGCAGTGCCTTCAGGACGAAATTCGAATAGGCATCGCGTGAGGCGATGGACGCGATCGCGATGACCTCGACGCTCTCGGGAACGGGCACGCCAACGGGCACGGCATCGGTGAGAAACAACGCGCGCCCGAAGCGGATGCCGTCGCACGAACGCGCGAGCGCACGCAGCGCGAGCGCATGGTTCGCGGTATCGATGCAGACGAGCGTGACGCCCGGCAGTTGCAACATCAGAGCGCGGTCACCGATCGCCGGTGGCGGAACATCCGTCGGCGGTTCCATCGTCGTCCACAGCGGTCGGTGCGGCATTCGCAGCGTTTGCGCCCATTCGCGAAAAACGACGAGCATCCAGATGACGACCAGAGGTGCCATGTGCAGCGTGGCGCGATTGACCGTGCTCTGATCGGAAAGCCAATTGCGGGCCTTGGTGAACAGCAGGACAAACGCGACGAAGATCACGCCGCCGGCAACGACGACCGTCAGCGGCGCTATCTGTGGCGCCAATAGCTGGCGTCGGCCCAGCAACGCGACCGCGATGGCGCCGTACCAGAGCAGATGCCAGTTGTCGTACAGGAAAAAGCTGTTGGCCAGCGCCTCCCAGTCCGGGGCGAATTCGAGATGAAGGTGATAGCCCAGGATGACCGGATTCGTTTGCGCGAGCAGGAGCAGGCCGAATACGGCAGCCGCGTATCCGCCAGCCACGACGCGCGGTCCGCGGCGCGGCAGCAATGCCGACGATCAATGCCGGCAGCGCGAGCAGCGCCCAGATGCGGCCCGGAATCTTGAGCAGCGGGCAGGCGGCGAGCATCAGCAGCGCCATCGCGGCGTCGGCGGGCTCACGCGTCCTGAGCCAGCGCATGCAGGCCAGGATGCCCACGCAGAAATACATCGCCAACGGCAGGTCCGCGTATCCGGCGAGCGCGACGTGGGTGTTGGCGAGAGGAAGCGAGGACACGAGCCACGTTCCGGCCAGCGCCCCCAGTGCCGTGAACTCCATCGCACGCAAGGCGCCGTACACCGCGAATGCGAACGCGACGGCGAGCATCCAGAAGGGCAGGTTCATCAGCGTGTCGTCCCAGCGACCGAGGAAATTTGCACGCGAGAACCTGCATCAGCCCGACCGTGCCCGGATAGTTGCGGTCCGGCATCGAAATACGCCGTGCCGCCCGCGGCAAACCACGCGTCCGCGCGCTCGAACGGGACGATGCGCCCCAGTTCGTACCAGACGCGCGCCTTGGTCGCCCATTGCGTCCACGAGTCCCACGGAAAGAGCGGATGCGTTGCCACTTCCGTGAAAAGCAGGGCTGCGCGCAACGACGAGCCACGCCAGCAACAGGCGCCAGAGCGTGCGTGCGCGCCGTTCAGCGAGCGCCCGGAGAGGCCGGCCGACATCTTCGCAAATGAGTTGCGCAGCAAGTTGCCAATGAGGCGCCCCACGGATCGCGCGTCGTGTGCCGCCCGCGTCGGACGGCCCAGCCGCCGAGCGCAAGTGTTGCGACCAGGAGCGGCAGCGCGATCGCCAGTCACATCCGAAATTGAATTCCCGCAAGCGAAAGCGCGCGCAGCCAGAGCGTGGCAAGAAAAAAGCCGGCCAGGCCGCCGGCGCCGATCAACCAGGCAATGCCACCCGGTTCATCCGCGGGCGCCGCGCGTCCGGCAACGCCAACAGGCACGCAATGCCGAATGCCCAGACCAGGAGCAACCCGAGCAGCAGTCCGAGTGATGTCCATGGCGGCCTACTGGATCAGGAACAGCGCGGCGCCTTCGCCGCGGAGCTTCAGTTGTGCCGAGACCGGTGCGCCGCCGTCCCAACGAAGTCTTCCGGTCGACGGATCGAACTGCACGCCGCGCCGTTGGTAGACCAGCATCCAGTCGCCCGGCTTGAGGCGGTCGGATGACGGAAGTTCGTTGACTTGCGCGGTTCGGCGTAGACGTTGTGCGGATAGAGGTGAAACGCCGCGCGTTCGCGAAAGTAGTCTGCTTCGCTGGCGACAAATATGCGCGCCGGCGTCGCCGGCATTTCGGCGCGGGCTTTTTCGACGAACTCGAACAGCGCGCCGTCCTCGGCAGCCAGGTGCTTGCCGCGCCAGTCCTTGCCGCCATACTGCGCGACCGTCTGCCTGGACCTGCCGCGCCAGGTTCCACGTCCAGCGCGCGTCGAGCACGAACCAGGACGCGACGAACATGATCGCGATGACTCGCGGCCACATCGACTGTGCCGTCTGACATGGGCCGGAACCGCCGCCAAGCAGCAACAGGACGCCAAGGCCAGCGCAATCGCCATGGCCAACAGCAATGGCAGCGGCAGCGGCTGCACGTCGTCGCCACCCACGATAGTGTTGATGGACGTGCCTTTCCAGCGTTCGAACCCGAGCCATTCGCGGGCGCGATCCTGCAGGATGCCGATGGCACCGGAGGGCTTGGCGACGACTCCGGAAACGGCGAACGGCTGCGGGAGCGTGCCGCGGACAGCGAGGCCGATGCCGGTGACGTGGCCGAGCCAACCTGCATCGTTGGCCAGAACGACCGGGAGCAATCGTCCCGCTTCGACGGCAACCGGAACGCTGAAGATCTTCCTGGGAGCGTAATCGGTCCGCCACAGGAAGTGCACGTCGACATTCGCCGGCACGTCGTGCGCGTTCCACGTGATCGCGGCGTAGTCGCGCGCGCGCAAGTCCGTGGTTACGGCGACGTACGCCTGTCCCGACGCGTCGGTGCCAGTGACGATGAGTTCGTTGTTGACCATGCCGCCGATCCCGCGGGGCAGCGTGAAATCGCGCGCGCCCCATTGCTTGTCGGAAGAGGACGGGAACCAGCTCGCCGGTACCGCCAAAGCAAGATAGGCAAGCAGAAGGACGACGATGGCCGCGGCGAGCGCCAGCAAAGGGCGCAGCACGGATCGCGTCGGCGCGTCGTCGGCGGTCAATGCGCGTTGCGGCTGGTCAGAATGTGCCAAAGGGTCAGGCAGAGAATGCGCAGGTCGAACAGGAGCGACCAGTTGTCGATGTAGTACAGATCGTATTCTATACGGCGCGCAAGGTCCGTGTCCCCGCGCAGGTCGTTGACCTGCGCCCAGCCGGTAATTCCAGCCTTGACGAGATGTTTTTGCATGTAGCCGGGGATCTGTCGCCGGAATTGCTCGACGAACTCCGGCCGCTCCGGGCGAGGGCCAACGAGCGACATATCCCCCTTCAGGACGTTGACGAGTTGCGGCAGTTCGTCCAGGCTCGTCCTGCGCAGAAATGCACCGAAGCGGGTCGCCCGCTGCTCGCCGGGACTCGTCCACACCGGTCCCGTCGCCGCCTCGGCGTCGACCGGCATCGTGCGAAATTTCAGCATCGTGAAGTGGCGGCCGTTCCATGTCACCCGTTCCTGGGCGTAGAAGACCGGGCCGCGCGACGACAACTTCACGCCCAGCGGCGATCATCAGCATCGCGGGCCACGCGACCATGAGGAGCAGGAGCGACAACAAGAAGTCCTCCGCGCCCTTGATCACTCGATTGCCATCGGAGAGCGGCGATTCGGTGAGATTGATCACCGGCAGGCCCGCCACTTCCGTCATCGAATGGTTGAGCAGCGCGAAATTGAAGATGTCCGGCACCAGCCGCACTTCCACCGAATGCCGGCGCAGTTGCAGCAGCAGCTCGCGGATACGCGCGTCCGCGCGCAACGGCAGAGCGATCCAGACCTGGTCGATGGTTTCGGTCGCGACGTCGCGCGCGGCGCCATCAATCGTTCCGCGCACCTCGATGCCCTCCACGCGTGTTCCGGCGAGCGTCGGGTCGTCGTCGTAGAAGGCGCGCACGGACAGGCCGCTCCACGGCGTCAGCGCAAGGCGGCGGGCGATGTCCTGCCCCAGGCGTCCGGCGCCTACGATGACGACAAAGCGCTGGTTGTACCCGCGCCGGCGCAACGCACGCAGCACCAGACGAATGCCGGCGCGAAACGCGAAATGGGTCGCCGCGCCGAACAGGATCAAGTACAGTGACCAAGCGCGCGAAAAATCCGCGCCCGACTTGGACAGGAAGAGATAGCTGAACCAGGCGGCGGCGATCAGCAGCCACGCGTTCACCAGCCGGCCGGCCTCCTCGAACAGCGTGACGCCTCGCTGCGGCGAGTAGATGCGCAGCAGCGGAAACAGCGCGAAGCAGAATACCGCCATCCCGATCAGCGACGAGCAGGTAGCGTTCCGGCAGAATCCACGTGTCGAGATACCAGCGATAGGCGAGCCATCCCGCGAGGATCGCGAGCAGCGGGTCGAACAGGCGTATCAACCACTCGAACAGCGGCGCGTTGTCCTTGAGCAGGCTTTTCCTCATGACGCGCGCCCGCGGTCCGCGAATTCCCGCTGGCGCGCGGTCACGAGCGCTGCGAATTCGCGACGAAACCGGTGAGCGGAAAATCGCGCCGCATTCTCGCGGCAAGCGCCTGCCGTGATGCGTTGTGCGTTGGCTTCGTACACGCGGACACCGGCGGCGATCGCCCCCGGTGTCTGCTCGGTGAACAGCACGCCGGTGGGCGCTGCGGCATCGAGTCCGCGGATCGTTTCCAGCACCCCTCCGCGACCATAGGCGATCACCGGTGTGCCGCGTGCCTGTGCTTCAAGCGGCGCGATGCCGAAATCCTCCTCCGCGGCAAACACGAACGCGCGCGCGGTACCCAGCCACCTGTCGCGGATTTCATCCGGCGCGCGACCCAGCAGCTTGACGTTTGGTCCGGCCGCTGCTTCTATGCGCGCACGTTCGGGGCCATCGCCAATCACGACGAGTTGGCGATCGGGCAGGAGCCTAAACGCGTCCACGATCAGATCGACGCGCTTGTACGGGACCAGGCGCGACACGGTGACATACGCGGAGTCCCGGAAACCTTCCGTATCGATCGAGGGCGCCGGGACAGGCGGAAAGATCACCGCCGATTCGCGGTCGTAACAGCGGCGGATGCGCTCCGCGATGGTCTGGGAGATCGCGACGAAACAGTCGACGCGTTTGCTCGCGCCGCGGTCCCAGCTGCGCAGACGGGCAAGCGATCTGCGGACGGCCCGTCCCTTGAAACCCCGGTCGAGACCGGTCTGGCGCAGGTACTGGTCACGCAGGTCCCACGCGTAGCGCATCGGCGTGTAGCAGTAGCAGATATGCAACTGGGCGGGCGTCGTGCGCGCACCTTTGGCCACCGCGTGTGAACTCGAGATCACGAGGTCGTAGGCGGATACGTCGAGACTCTCGATTGCGCGCGGGAATAGCGGCAAATAGCGCCGGAACGCCGTCCGCGCGAAGGGCAGCCTCTGGATGAACGACGTGCGGATCGAGCGGGGCCGCAGGCGTGCCCGGTCCTGCGGCGTCATGAAATCCACCAGCGTGAACAGGTCGGCATCCGGATAGAGCGCGAGCAACTCGGCGAGCACCAGTTCGGCGCCGCCCCAGGTGTCGAGCCAGTCGTGGACGATGGCAATGCGCATGGGAGACCGGGACTCGTGACGTCGTTTGCGCCTTTACGCGCCAAGGGATCGAATGGGAGACAAAGTGCGATAATAAAGAGCTTTCTTGGTTACACCACAAGGCGGGACGAAAACAACCGCCAGCGCATGGGGGAAATCGGCACGATGGGCAAGACCGCATTGATCACCGGCGTCACCGGCCAGGATGGCGCCTACCTTGCGAGTTTCCTCTTGGGCAAGGGCTACGCCGTTCACGGCTTCGTGGCGCGGCGGGCGACCGAGTCGAACTGGCGGTTGCGTGAAGTGGGCATCGAACAGGATATTGCTCTTGTACACGGTGATCTCACCGACATGGCGTCGCTCTGCCGCGCGGTCGAATCCGCGCGTCCGGACGAAGTCTACAACCTGGCGGCGCAAAGCTTCGTCGGAACATCATGGGCGCAGCCCCAGGTGACGGCCCAGGTGAATGGCGTCGGCGTCGTGAACATGCTCGAGGCGCTGCGCCGGCTTCATCCCGCCGTCCGGTTCTACCAGGCGTCCACGAGCGAGATGTTCGGCCTGGTGCAGACCGACGCGCAGGACGAGTCCACGCCCTTCCATCCGCGAAGCCCGTACGGTGTGTCCAAGCTCTTCGGGCACTGGAGCACGATCAATTATCGCGAGAGTTACGGGATGCATGCGTCCAATGGCATCCTGTTCAACCACGAATCCCCGTTGCGCGGCATCGAATTCGTCACCCGCAAGGTGACCGACGCCGTGGCCCGCATCAAGCTCGGAAAGCAGCATGAACTGCGCCTGGGCAACATCGACTCCAGGCGGGACTGGGGGTTCGCCGGTGACTACGTCGAGGCCATGTGGCTGATGCTGCAGCAGGACAAACCGGACGACTACGTGATATCGACTGGCGTTACCACGACGGTGCGCGAAATGTGCCGCATCGCGTTCGAATGCGTGAACCTGAAGTACGAGGACCACGTGGTCATCGACCCCAAGTTCTTCCGACCCGCCGAGGTGGACTTGCTGCGGGGCAACCCGGCCAAGGCCAAACGCGTGCTCGGCTGGGAAGCCCGAACCGGCATCGGCGAGCTCATTGCCATGATGGTGGACGCCGATCTGCGCCGTGTAAGCCGGGAGTAGATCGTTGAGCGCGCGGTCGGCCGCTGCATGGTTGCACTACGTCGACCTCGTGATTGCGCTCACGGTGAAGGAAATCAAGGTCAGGTACAAGCGCACGTTCCTGGGTTACGGTTGGTCGTTGCTGAATCCGCTGGTTTTTGCGGTGACGTACTGGATTGCATTCAAGGCGATTCTCAACGTCAGGATCGAAGGCTATTTCATCTTCTTGCTGGCGGGACTGTTCCCGTGGCAGTGGCTCAATAATTCGCTGCAGCTGGCACCAAGGGCGTTCATCAACAACGCGTCGCTTGTGAAGAAGATCGCGTTCCCTCGCTATCTGATTGTCGCGTCGTCGGTGGTCACCGAAGGCCTTCACTTCCTGCTCTGCCTGCCGGTGCTGGTCGCATTGGCGCTGCTGTTCGGACGCGGCACGATGTCGCCGTCATGGCTGTGGGGCGCGCCGATCCTTCTCGTCGTCCAGGGCCTGATGATCTACGGCATTGCGCTGGCCGTCGCATCCTGCAGCGTTTTCTTTCGCGACCTCGAGCGGTTGATCGGACTCGGCATGACAGTCCTGTTCTACGTGACGCCCGTGATCTACGAGCGGCAGATGGTGCCGGCGATGTTCCAGCCGCTGATTGCCTTCAATCCGTTCACGTATCTCATCGTGGCGTGGCGAGCCCTGCTGCTTGACGGCAGGATGGATCTGAATGCGCTGGGCACGGCGGCATTGATCGCAGGGGTTGCGGTCGTGGTCGGGCAGGCCGTGTTCGACCGCCTGCAATGGAAGTTCGCCGAGGCGCTGTGATGGAAACACCCATCATCGACTTCGACCGCGTTGGCAAGTCATATGCGTTGGCGCTTCACCGCGGCGGGGGGATCAAGGACCTGATCCTCAATCCACCGCGCGCATTGCGCAACATGCGGTCCGAGGACCGCGTCGTGCTGGAAAACTTCTCGCTGCAGGTCGCGCCAGGTGAGTCGATTGCGGTGATGGGTCGCAACGGCGTGGGCAAAAGTACGTTGCTCGCGCTCGTTGCCGGCGTGATCCGGCCGACGACAGGAACAGTGACCGTCAACGGCCGCGTGTCGCCGCTGCTCGAATTGGGAGCGGGCTTTCACCCTGAGCTGACCGGCCGCGACAACGTGATGCTGAATGGCGTGCTGCTTGGGCTGAGGCGGGCCGAGGTGGCCGCGCGCATGGAGCGCATCGTGACGTTCGCGGAACTCACGGACTCGATCGATGAGCCGGTGCGTACGTTTTCCACCGGAATGACGGCGCGCCTGGGTTTCTCCGTGGCGGCGCATCTCGATCCGGAAATTCTGCTGATCGATGAGGTGCTGGCTGTCGGCGACACCGCATTCCAGGCGAAATGCATCGACAAGATCCGTGAATTCCAGCGGCGCGGCGTGACTATCGTGTTCGTTTCGCACGAATTGAAGCAAATTCGTGAGCTTTGCGATCGGGCCGTGGTGATCGCCGATCATCGCGCAGCATTTGTCGGCGATGTGCCCGCGGCGATTGCCTACTACGACGCCGCACGCTTCGCGGTGACCTGAGCGTGCGTCCACCATTGCGCGTCGGCTGGAGTGCGACGATCGTGAACGATCCCGCCACGCGCGATCTGGCGGACGGCATTGGCGTCTACACGCGTGAGATTGCCGCAGCCTATGCCATGCTTGACGACGTCACGGCAGTCCCGGTGGTCATGGGCCCGCGCGCTGCTCGCTACGAGACGCCGGGTTCGGTTGTACTGCCCCAGCGTGCCATGATCGCGACGGCCTTGTCATGGGCAACGGGCGTCGATTATCGCGGCGCGCGCGGCCTGTCCGAGCGCATTGACGTCTTTCATGCGACCGACTACCGGATCCCGCGGCTTCGCCGTACGCCGGTCTGCGCAACGCTCTTCGACGCGATTCCATTGCGTCACCCCGAGTGGGCGAATCCGCGCCTGCGACGGATGAAGAACATGACGCTGCGTAAATCAGCGCGCTGGGCGGACCACGTGATCGCGATCTCGCAGGCGATGGTGCCGGAAATCATCGAGCAATATGGAATCGACCGGCAACGAATCTCCGTCACGCCGCTTGGCGTGGGGGAGCGATGGTTCGAGCCCGAGCCGGTGTCGCGGATCGCCGCGGTGCAGGCCAGCTACGCACTGGCGCCGGGCTACCTTCTATTCGTCGGAACGCTGCAGCCGCGCAAGAACGTCGCGAGGATCGTGGAGGCCTTCGGGCGTCTGCCTGCGCAAATCTCCGCCGGGAGGGAGCTGGTCATCGCGGGCAAAGCGGGCTGGCGCGCCGACGACCTTGTCGCGACGTTGCGCTCAGCCGCCGGGGCAGGCCGCGTTCGCTGGCTCGACTACGTCGACGCCAATGACATGCACGCGCTGTACCAGGGAGCCGCAGGATTCGTCTTTCCGTCGCTTTATGAAGGGTTCGGCCTGCCGGTGCTGGAAGCGTTCGCGTCCGGCATTCCCGTCATTACCTCAACGACGACATCACTGCCGGAAGTTGCGGGCGATGCTGCGCTGCTGGTGGAACCCACGGATGTCGACGCCATTGCCGAGGCGATGGCCTCCATCCTCGAGGATTCCGTGCTGGCAAGCCGGCTTCGCACGGCTGGCCTGGCGCGCGCCCGGACCTTTACCTGGGCGTGCTGCGCGTCCAAGACGGTCTCGGTTCTTCGTTCCCTCCTTTAGAAACAGGGATTTCCTGTTTCCGGCAGGGTCCGGGTGGCGGAGGGTGTGACGGGACTGTTGACGACTGCCTGTTTCGATGTATAATCGCGCTTCTTTGCTGCACATTCTTCCGATCGGCACTTCCCGCAGGACACCGCGGAGCCTTATTCGAACTCAGTTCGAACTGAGTTCGAACTGAGTCCAGGTGAGTTCCGGGAAATGTACCGCAGCCGCTCTTTAAAAATTAGCAACCGATAGGTGTGGGTGCTGGGGCTTGGGGCCCTTGGCTTTTCCGGCAACGGAAGGGCTAAAGGAAATGTTCCAGGACTTTGGTGCTCACACAACGCAGTAAGGCTTTCCGTCATTCAGTGCAAACTGAG
>CAWHII010000007.1:0-241725 GCA_963829415.1 uncultured beta proteobacterium
GAGAACGGATCGAGCACGATCTCCTCGCACAAGTCATGCAAGCGCAGCTCGTGCCGTAACGGGTTGAGCGGATGGTCGAGCGCCACGACCTCGGTGAGACGGAAGCTTGCAAGCCACATGAGCCGCGCGCCGCCACGGCGCCGAGCGATGTAGTCGATGAGCTGGATCGTCGCGCGGTCACTCCAATGCAGGTCCTCGGTCACCAGCAACAGCGGCCGACGCTCGGTGTAGCGATCGAGGAGCTGGCCCATTTCGCGCAGCATGCGATCCGGGTTGACGCCGGCGAGCTCTCGTCGTAGCGCTTCCCGCTCCTCCGCCGTGCTGAGCCAGGGCAGCTGCAGCAGCCAGGTAGGCGCGACGGCGCGCAGCAGCGACGGTGCCTCGCTGTCGCTGCGGCAGAGCTCCTCCAGCGCTTGTAGAACAGGAAGATAGGGCTCGCCGGTGCCGAAGTGCTCGACGCATTGGCCGTGCGCACACGCGACGTCGCCTAGGCTCGCAACGAACTGCTCGATCAGCGTTGTCTTGCCGATGCCCGGCTCGCCGGCAATCCAGACGACCGCGCGCTTGCCGCCGCACGCGATATCCCAGGCGCCGCGCAGCCGTGACAGCGGTTCGGCTCGTCCGATGAAGTAGGGCGCGCGCACAGTGGCGAGTCCCGGAACGTTTGGCTGGACGCCTGGCGCAACGGGGATCGCGCTGGGGGCGGCAATGAAGCGATACCCGCGCCGCGACACCGTTTCGATGAAACGTGGTTTACGGGCGTCGTCGTCGAGAGCTGTCCGCAGCTCGCTGATGGCAGTTCTTAACACCGAGTCGGTCACGAACTGGTGGCCCCAAACGTCATCGAGCAAAGCGTTCGTAGTGAGCAGGGACCCGGGTTGCCGCACGAGCGCGCACAGGACGGCGAATGGCGTCGGCGCGAGCGCAACAGCCGTTCCGTCGCGCAACAAGCGTGCGTTCATCTCGTCAAGCTCGAATCGGTCGAAGCGCACTCGCACCGGATTCGAACTGGCCGAGGATCGGACGTGGTCGGCGCGTTTAACCATAGCGGTATAAACGGGTCCCTAGACCGCCCCGCGACGACATTGGCATCAAATCCCCTTGTGCGGCAGTGGCGTGCTTTTGTGCGACGGCACGGCGGCGGAGCGGAAATTTAAGCACAGAATGCCACGGCAGCGCTAATGGCAGAAATTGGCGGAGCGGGCGGACCGGGAGAGGTCGGCCTGCTGGTGAGCAAGCGGCAACCTTCGATGCCGCAGCGAATCCTAACTCCGCAATCGAGCTAGAGGGCTGCTTTCATCATTTTCAACGGCCGCTGTGGAGCAACCTGTCCGGTGGCTCAGGGTCGATCTCGGCCGGTGAAGCGAAGTTGATGCGACGTTGCCCGTTGGATAAGGTCATGGCGTTTGCAGGCTAGAGGCTTTGGGCGTCATATTGGACCGCCAACAGTCGACTAAGTAACGCTGCCGCTTGATCTCCTCGACGGCGCGCAGCGCGCGGACTTCGACTAGGAGCGTCTCGATGCCGGCGTCAATCACGCGGCAAGTCTCTCGCGTCTGGCAGCAAGCGCTCCAGCAGGTGGAGGCGCCGCGCCAGATACGCGACCTGGCGCTCCAACGCGGCAACGCGGGATGCCAGGACGTTCGTCGGCCCCTCGGTCGGATGCAACGCGAGCTTGGCCTCGGCGAGCAGCGCGTCGATCGCCTCCTGTGGGTTATTCATCGGGTCCGCCCCCGAGCTCGTGCAATGCATCATAGATTTCGGCTTCCAATGCGTCAGCAAGGCGACCCCGCTCCGCGGCGGCAACCATCGGAACAATCCTGGTCGGAATTGCCAACAGCCGCGCCCTCATGGTTGTGATCATGCGGACCCACCCGGCTTGCGTGGTCGCACGATCAAGCGAGAGACCATTCAACCGCGCCAATTCCGCCTCGCGGAGTAGCGCATCGGCCCGGGCCCGGCGGGTGCGCCAGTGCGCCTCGGTCTCGGACTTCGGCGCGGTGGTGGTGCTGGTGCTGAATTCCCGCCGATCAGCCGCGACGCTGGCCCGGAACATCCCTTCCGGAGACAGGTGCTCCGCACGCCACGCCGTCGCCGCCGCAATCGAGGTGAGCGGCATCCCGTTTCGCGCCAACTGGTGAACACGCTGTCGAGAAATACCCAGCTGCCTCGCCATTTCGGATTGCCGCATTTTTCGTCAAGTCCTTCGCGAGATTCGTCAATCAGTGTCAAGCATTGCAAAATTCAAAAGACTGCCCCTCCCTCGCGGTCGCGGAATCCCCCCGAGGTTTGAAGTCTAGGAGGACCCGCGCAACTCCTTGATAGTATTGAGTAATCAACGCGCGCTTGCGAGCCTGGCCCGTAGGTTGGGGATCATCGTGCGTTCGATGCTCTTCTTGGCGATGCCCGCAAAGTCGAAGCGGGGCTTCACCTGCCTTGTGCTTTCATAGGCTACGAGCAGCTTTAAGCCCTTGTGCCCGGTGCGCTGCCAGATGCCGGGGATGCCGCGGACGGTTCCGCTGAACGTGTCCTTCCTGGCTAACAGTTGGTGGATCTTCGTTCTCGGGATGTTGCCGTATTGGTTGAGCTGAACGGCAACTGGATCGAGCAGAGCGCGACGCTTGGGCAACTCCACGCCGCCTGTGATCTGCATGCGCAGGTACGCGACTTGCGGATCGCGGATGAACACCCGCGCCGTCAATGCACTGGGCATTGCGGGCGTGTACCCGATGCTGCGCATGGTGAACGGCGTGGGGCGATCGAAGACGGTGGGCAGTTCGTTCATCACTGCTTGCCGTGCGTCTCGTGCGGTATCGGTCAACCCGAGGGAGATAGCCTTGATCTTCTTCGCCACGTCCGCCTTGATCTCTGCCATGAGTTGGTCGGCGGTCTTTGAAACGTTGATCTTGATGGTTAGCATGTCGTGCTCCTTGGTTGTGGGTGCATCAGCCTCAGCGCCCTCGTGGCACGCGTCGGCGTGGCGCAGGCGTAGGGTGAGGCGTGGGTGCAGGTCCAGGCTTGGGTGGGTGGCGCTTGGGCAAATGCAATGTCGACATGGTCGTCCTCTCGTAGTTGATGGTCATGGTCTAGGCTTGTGCTCCTGCCGCGCAGGGAACAGCAATTGCAGTTGCACATAGGTTTCGAGGCGCGATATGGCGCGGTGCCTGACGCGGGACTTTTGTGCTGGCTTGCAATGAGCACCGCCGCCAGAGGCAGGACGGTAGGCTTCGGCGGGCGTCAGAGCAGCGTCGTCAGGGTCAACTGCGACACTTGGAGATACTTGACAGTACTTTTCTCCTTTTTCTCCTCGTGAAGGAGTATTAGAAGAAATAAGGGTAAAAGTGTCGTTAACTGTCGAAGTGTCGCAAAGACCGATTCCGAGGTACCAAACCGTCCTCCCTCGCGCCTTCTCAATGCCACGCTCGGTCAGTTGGTTGCCGAATGTCGTCAGGGTCAGCGCGTGCTCGCCGCGCTCCTCGGCCCATCTCCTGTAGTCCTGATACGCGGACTGCGCCTGTACCTTCGCCGTCGGCGTGATGACGCACCGCTCGCCAATCCACTGCCCGAGGCGGTCCATGTCGGCGCGGTAGTCGGCGGTCGCAGCCATTACGGGCTCCGGAGCGCGCAATCCTTCCTGTTGCCAAGCGAGGCAACCTTCGATGGCCCAATTCAGGATTCCCGGATATTCCGCAGCGAGCTTCTCACCGAGGTCGCGATCCTGTTCGGCGTCGGGGATGGTCACGGCGAACGGGATCAAACGAATGCGCCGCCAGATCGCGTGGTCGTTGCCGCGGATCGTCGGCTTGTGGTTGGTCGCCAGCCATAACTTGAACTGCGGCACGAACTCGAAGAACTCGCGATGCAGGAACCGCGCGGTGATCGTGTCGCCGCCGGTGATCGCCTTGACCAGCGATTCTGCGAACCGCTTGCCATCCTCGGTCTCAATCGCGCCGACCAGGCGGGCGCCGGCCAGCCGTGCGATGTCATTGTTGATGCCACTGTCGCGTTGCGCAAGCAGGGTTTCGGCAGGACAGTCGCGACCGTAGTCGCCGAGCATTTCACGCATCGCGCGCATGAACACCGACTTACCGTTGGCGCCGGTGCCGTGGGCGATGAACAGGCATTGCTCCCTGGTGCTGCCGCTGAGCGAATAGCCGATCGCGCGCTGCAGGAACTCGATCAGGTGGATGTCGCCGTCCATGATGCGATCGAGGAACGAACACCACGTTGGGCACTTCGCGTGTTGCCGGTATTCGCTGGCCGCCTTCCGCGTCATATAGGCGGTGGCGGGCGGGATCAGGAACTTCCCGGTGCGCAGGTCGACGGCGCCGCGCTGCACGCCCAGGAGCCACGGATCGGCGTCGAGTGATGCCTGCCCGATCGTGATCCCGGGTTCCGAACGGGCAAGCGACAGCATCGCCGCGATCCGCGCCGAACCCTCGGAGCGAAGGACATGCTTGAACAGTGCTTCGCGGGCGCTCTGCGGCACATCGCCCAAGTTGGCAATCATGCTGTCGATCGCCTGCTTGGCCATGCGTTCGAGATCGCCGTCGACATCCTCGCGCCAATGGGTTCCGGTGTTGACGATCCATCGCTCGCGCTCGTGCACGAAGCGTATTGCGGCACCGTGCAGGCGAACGAACCAACGCGCGTTCCCGACATCGGAGTGGCGCTCGTTAAAACTCATGGTGCCGTCTCCCGCTCGATCTCGTCGACGATGCGCGTGGTGACGACATCGGGCTTGACCGCGCCGACCATCAGGCACCAGATCAAAAACCTGCGCCTATCGTTGCGATGTTCTGGTTGCTCCGCGACCATGCCCACTTGCGCGTGCAATCCCAGCTTGGCGAGCCTGGCCGCTACAGCTTCGGCAGCTTCGCGGGTCAGGTGAGCACTTGCGATCGTCGACGGCCCCGACGGTCGTGTGACGCGCACAACGAAGAGGGCGCTCATTGCAACACCGTCTTGGCAGCGTCGATGACAGACTCGCCGCCGCGCTCAGGTAAGTACGCGGTGTTATACGGCAGCGTTTCCGACGTGGGGGAGGTGCTGCTATGCTTCGCGGTGTCGTTGCTGTCCTTGCCTGCTTCACCGAGACCCCGCGCGACCGGGGTCTCGTCACGTTTGGGCGGCATGTTATTCGCCCGCCTGTTCGAGCGAGTCCAGATATGAATTCAGCCAGGACCGACGGCTACCGACGGCGCGGCCGACCTTGATTACCTTCGGGCCATTACCCGAGCGGACAAGGCGATCGAATGCGGGCTCCGAAAGCCCAACGTATTGCGCTGCCGTTTTGCGGCGGATGATGGGATCGTCGGCAGACCCCGATGAGATGTTGCGCGCCTTGGGGGCAGTATTGGTCTTTGGCATGACGGCCTCATTGCAAGGCCGCGCGCGACTGCTACAAAAGCAAAACCGCGCACGGCAACAGTAACCACGTCGTTAAACGTGGACCATTGCCTGCGCGGCCTTCCGCACGCATACCCGTTCAGCCGCCGCGCCTACTTCTTAGCTGGCGCGCGCCCGTAGCTGTTGTGCGGCATTACGACTGAGTTACCCCGACGGAATTTTAGGGCTTTTTTGTGTCGTGCTCGATTACCGTCATGCTCGTCGTTGCCTATGCAAGCTGGAAGCCACAGTGCCACGACAGCAACCACGATTTCCACTAATTTCCAATATAGCGTGTTCCGTTTCTGTATGCAACTAGCCACGAGCAGTCTTGATGAGATTCCTGCGCGCATCGAGCCAATCGGCGACACGCTGCGCGTGCGGGCGCAGCGCGTCGGCGTTCAGCACGACGTAACCGGCATGCGCATCATCGTCCGGTGCCGCATGGTTGGTGAGTCTCCGCGCCACGAGGTTGTCGATGCCGCATCGGTGTTCGGCGGTGATGTATTGCCGACGCAGGTCGTGATAACTCCAGGGAGCAGCGGTGACGTTGGCGTGCGATTTCCGCACATCGCCGAAAGGGAACAACATGCCCGTGCGGACGGCCTTGATGCGACGTCGCAGAATCGGCGCGACTTGCCGCACAATCGGCAACTGGACGGGCTTGCCGTTCTTCGGTTCTGCCACCAGAAAATAACCTGCCTGCAAGTTGACGTGCTCGACGCTGAGCGCACGGGCCTCGCCAATGCGCATCCCGGTGAAATGCAGCAGGTGGATGAAGTCGCGCACGTCGTCGCGTCCAATGGCGTCGACCTGTTTGCGCCACCGCGGGAGCAGGGCGTCCGCAATCACGCGCTGCTTTCGCGGAGCGGTCGCCCATTTCTTGCGGATGTCCTTCAGATTCTGCGACGGGAAGGCTGGCAACGTTGGATGCCTGGCGCGTGCGAAGTTCCAGACGGAACGCAGGGAGCGCATTATGCGGCCCGCGCTGGTCGGCGTGTCGATGCGGTCTCGGTACGCTTCGGCGACCAGCGGACGCAGATCGGCGATGCGCTTGTCGAGCCACCCTAGCGCCTCGATCGAACGGCGGTAGTCATGCAACGTCGAGGCCTTCACCTGCCGCGATGTTTCAAGTTCCCGCAGCGCGTCGTCGAGCGTGAGCGTCGCCACCTTGTTCGTCGCCACCTCCGCGCGGCGCTCCTTCACGGGATCGCGGCTGGCGGCGAGTTCGGCGATCGTCTTCTTCGCCTTCTCCTGCGCCTTGTCCAGCGGCAGGCGCCCGAGCACGCCGATGACCGGGCGCTTGTTATCGCCACCGCGACCGACAGTGCCTTCGGCGAAATACGACGACTTTGTCTTTTGCACGACGATCCCGAACCCGCTCAGGGTGGTGTCCCTGATGAAGGTGTTCGGCGCGACGTTCGGGTCGCCGGCCTTGTATCGGTCGACGAGGGCTTGGGTGATCCGGAGGTAGGTAGAGGGCATTTCTAGGCCATTTCTAGGACGAAAGCCTAGATTATGCCTGAGTACTCCTGATGACTCCACATAGAGGAAAGTGACGCATGCGGCTTTTTTGCTTGCCCTAGCGGACGGGGATTATGAGTCCCCTGCTCTAACCAACTGAGCTACGGGCCCGCGAATGCCAAACGCAGGATGGATTCCATGCCGACGATCCAGGCCCGCTCCCGGCCATTCTACAACGTGCATGCGGCCGCGAAGAATCGCCGTCTTTGTGACCTGGGTCACAGCGCAGATGCCCGGGTCAGCCTACGCTGCACCTATCGCTCAGTCGCGCATTGGAGTTGCGCAAGGCAGTCGACGTTGGCGGCGTCGACCAGGCGCGTCGAATCATCGCGGCGGGTGAACAGGAGGATAGTCTGCGTCGAGACGGCGGACGAGATTGCAACGTAGGGAGTCGAGCATGACCAAGAAATTTCAGGAAATCACGCACGCGGTTTCTGGATCACTCCGCAAGTTTCGCGTCGATATGCCCGACGTGATGAAGGGATTCGGCGCGCTGGCCCAGTCGGCCCTGCAGGATGGCGTCCTCAATCACAAGACCAAAGAGCTGATCGCGCTTTGCCTCGGTGTAGCGGGGCATTGCGATGCATGCATCGGTTTCCACATGCAGGCGCTGGTCAAGGCCGGCGCAACCCGCGCCGAAGTCGAGGAGGCGCTGGCCGTTGCGATCTACATGGGCGGCGGCCCGTCGCTGATGTACGCGGCCGACGCGCTGAGCGCCTTCGAACAACTGGTTCCGGCAAGCGGATAGAAGCCGCGTTTCCTGGGATCGCGCCGCACGCCGGCTTTCGGCAACGTGCCGGGTGAAGTAGACTCGGTCACGTTCGTCGGATTCTCCGCGGAAGATTCGTGCAGCATTACCTCCATCCGTTGCTGGTGCCGAAATCCATCGCGCTCGTGGGCGCGTCGGACCGGCCCGGATCGCTCGGGCGCAGCGTATTCGAAAACCTGCGCGCGGGCGGATACAAAGGCGAAATCTACGCGGTCAATCCCCGCCACCGCCGCGTGTCCGGGCAGCGCTCCTTTCAGAGCGTCTCGGCGATCGGCAAGCCGGTCGATCTCGCGGTGATCACGGCACCGGCGAAATCGCTTCCGGAACTCATCGGCGAGATCAGTGCCCAGGTGCGCGCCGCCGTCGTGATGTCCACGCTCGACGCGACCGACGCCGCGGCCGCACGTGCATGGCGACGCGACGTGTTGGCGGCCGCCAGAAAGCGCAATATCCGCGTGGTCGGACCTGGCGCTTTCGGCGTCATTCGCACCGACATCGGCCTCAACGCGACGTTCGGCACGACCTCCACATTGCCGGGGGGACTGGCGCTGGTGTCCCAGTCCGGCGCGGTATGCACGGCAATGCTCGACTTCGCCGCGCCGATGCACATCGGCTTCTCTTCGGTGATCTCCCTGGGTGGCGCCATCGACGTGAGTTTCGGCGAGTTGCTCGATGCCCTGGTGCAGGATCCCCTGACAGATGGGATCCTGCTTTATGTCGAATCGGTGGGCGACGCGCGCGCATTCATGTCGGCATTGCGTGCCGCTGCGCGCATCAAGCCGGTGGTGGTTTTGAAGGCGGGCCGCTCGCTGGAACCGACGCGCGGTCCGGATGACGATGACGACATTGCGCCGCTGCCGGATGCGGTGTTCGATGCCGCGCTGCAGCGGGCCGGCACCGTGCGCGTCCGAACCTATACGCAGCTGTTCGCGGCCGCGCGCATCCTGGCAATGGGCAAGATTCCGCGCGGCAACCGCATCGCCATCGTCGCGAATGGACGCAGCCCGGGAATACTTGCCGCCGACGCCGCTGTGGGGACCGGTGTCACGCTGGCCAAACTCGTTCCGGAGACGGTGCAGGCGCTGGATGCGCTGTTGCCCAAAGAGATCGTACGCGCCAATCCCGTCGACGTGCGTGCCGATGCGCCGCCGGCGCGGCTCGCCGCTGCCGTCGCGGCCACTCTTTCGGATCCGCAGGTCGACGCCGTGCTCGCATTGCATGTGTCGCGACCGATCACGCCGGCCATCGACGCCGCACATGCCGTTGCGGCGGTGGCCCGTGGCTCCGTCAAGCCCGTACTGGCGTCGTGGCTCGGTGCACTCGACCGGCAGGGCGTCCACGATGCACTGGCTGCCGGTGGCATCGCCAATTTCTACACGCCGGAGAATGCGGTGGAGGCGCTGTCCTTCCTGGCGGCGTATCGTCGTAACCAGGAATGGCTGCTCGAGGTTCCGCCGCCGCAGGCCGACCCCAAGCCGCCCGATCTCGCGACGGCAGAACGCATTCTCGCGCAGACCACGCCGCGCGGGCGAGGAACGCTGCCGCTGATCGATGCGCAGACGCTGCTTGCGGCATTCGGCATCGACCTGCCGCCGCTGGTCGCGGTCGACACGCTGGCCGAGGCGCACGCCGCTGCCCGGAAGCTGCGCTATCCGGTGCGGCTGGCGCTGGATTTCGATGGACCGATGTTGCCGGCTACGCGCGGTGGCATACGCAGCGGCCGCGCGCTGGCGCGCACCTACGGCGAGCTGAGCCACGCGATCTCAGCAAAACAACGCGCCAATTGGAGCGGCCGCGTGATCGTGCAGCACGATCTGTCGACGTACGAAGGCATCCAGACGGCGATCGCCGTTTCCACTGATGCGGTATTCGGGCCGGTGATCGTGTTTGGCCCGAGCGAACGCATGGCGGTCGCACATTCGGCGCGCACGGTGATGCTCCCGCCTCTCAACCACCGCCTCGCCCGCGATTTCATCACGGCCGCGTCGCTGCGGCATGTGCCGCCGACCGAGGCTTTGATCCAGTTGTTGCTGCGGGTCTCGGCGCTGGTTTGCGCGTTGCCGTGGGTTTGCGAATTGGTCCTCGACCCGATCATCGTCACGGGCGATCGCGTGGAAGTCGTCGGTGCGCGAATAGTCGCCGATCCCAAGCGCCGCGCGGGCCCCGGTTACCGCCACATGGCGATTCATCCGTATCCTGCGGGCCTCGAGTCGGCGTGGGTCACGTCCGACGGAACGAGCCTCGATGTACGTCCGGTACGACCCGAGGACGCGGAACTGCAGCGCGTTTTCGTGGCGTCGCTGTCGGAACAGACGCGCTATTTCCGTTTCTTCTACAGGCTCCACCAGCTCACGCCGGCGATGCTGGCCCGGTTCACGCAGGTCGACTACGACCGGGAGCTGGCGCTGCTTGCTCTGGCGCCCGATCCCGCGTCGCCCACCGGGGAGAAGATCGTCGGCGTCTCGCGCTACATAGCCAATTACGACGGGGAAAGCGCGGAATTCGCGGTCGTCGTCACCGATGCCTGGCAGAGCCGCGGCATCGGCCGGATGCTGATGGAGCGGCTCATCGCCTGCGCGAAACTGCAGGGTTTCAAGCGCCTAGAGGGTGTAGTGCTGCGCGCCAACCGGGGGATGCTAAAATTTTCCGAGCAGTTGGGATTCGATCTCCGCGATGATTCCGAAGAGCCGGAGCAGGTCACGGTGGTTCTGGCGCTTGCCTGAACGACCACGGACCGCCCGGACTGCGGTAGCAATGCCAATATTCGCGGTAGGGAATACATCGGCCCCGGGCTGTGTTAGAAGGATGTCGCCACAACCCGTGGATTGGCGGGAAGGGCACGTTACCGGAGGAGTGCAATGATAGTTCGATTCTTGGGCAGTATGACGTCCATCGCCGTCGCGGCCGTCGTGTTGGCCGGCTGCGCGACTTCCACGCCGCAGAGCGGCCCCAGTTTCTTCGTGACCAGCCAAGGCGGCGGCAAGGGTGCCGATTTCGGCGGCCTGACCGGCGCGGACAAGCATTGCCAGACGCTGGCGACGGCGGCCGGAATGGGCGACAGGACATGGCGCGCCTACCTCAGCACACAGGCGTCAGGCGCGACGCCCGCCGTCAATGCCCGGGACCGGATTGGCACCGGACCGTGGAGAAACGTGAAGGGTGTTGTGATCGCGACCAACGTGGACGAGTTGCATGGCGACAACAACATCACCAAGCAAACCGCGCTGAACGACAAGGGAAAGGAAGTCAGCAGCCGCCCGGACACGCCCAACCAGCATGACATCCTCACCGGGACGCAGAAGAACGGCATGGCGTTCAGCGGCACGGACGACAAGACCTGCGGCAACTGGACCAAGAGTGGCGAAGGCTCAGCCATCGTCGGTCATGTGAACCGGACCGGAACCAACGCTCCGCCGGACAATGCCTCATGGAACTCGTCGCATGGTTCCGCCGGGTGCAGCGACGAGGCGCTGATCAAGACCGGAGGAGCGGGATTTCTGTACTGTTTTGCCGCGAACTAGCCGGCGTCGCCGCGAAAACAAAACGCCCCGGGATCAGCCGGGGCGTTTTGCTTGTCAGATGTCACTGATCCGCTCACACGGCGGCCTCCTTGAACCGATGGCGGGAAGTCAACGGCGGCGTGTCGGCCGCCGCCAGGTGCCCGCGGACACGCCCTTCGGGCTTGGGCTGCGTCCCGCTCGCACAGGCGTCCTCCAGGCCCTGGCTCGCTGTCGCTCGCCCGCATCGTCGGCCTCCTTGCACCGTCTCGGCAGATGAACGACTGTGGGTCGGCCTCCAGCGTCGACTCGCACTTGCCGTCGATCCCCATTGCGCTTCGCGGCAACGGGCCCCCTCGCCGGCTGCTCGCGCCGCTACTCGCCCTCGAGGAAACTGCGCAGTTTCTCCGAACGTGACGGATGCCGCAGCTTGCGCAGCGCCTTCGCCTCGATCTGGCGGATGCGCTCGCGCGTGACGTCGAACTGCTTGCCGACTTCCTCCAGCGTGTGGTCGGTGTTCATCTCGATGCCGAAGCGCATGCGCAGCACCTTCGCCTCGCGCGGTGTAAGCGTGTCCAGGATGTCCTTGCACACATCGCGCAACGACGCGTTCACGGCCGCATCCGATGGCGCGACTGTCGACTGGTCCTCGATGAAGTCACCCAGGTGCGAGTCGTCGTCGTCGCCGATCGGCGTCTCCATGGAGATAGGCTCCTTGGAAATCTTGAGGATCTTGCGGATCTTCTCCTCCGGCATCTCCATCTTCTCGGCCAGCGTCGCGGGATCGGGTTCCTGCCCGGTCTCCTGGAGGATCTGGCGCGAGATCCGGTTCATCTTGTTGATGGTTTCGATCATGTGCACCGGAATGCGGATGGTGCGCGCCTGGTCGGCGATCGAGCGGGTGATCGCCTGCCGGATCCACCACGTCGCATACGTCGAGAACTTGTAGCCGCGGCGATATTCGAACTTGTCGACCGCTTTCATCAGGCCGATGTTGCCTTCCTGGATCAGGTCGAGGAACTGCAGGCCGCGGTTCGTGTACTTCTTCGCGATCGAGATGACGAGACGCAGGTTGGCTTCGGTCATCTCGCGCTTGGCCTTGCGGGCCTTCGCCTCGCCCGTGGACATCTGCTTGTTGATGTCCTTCAGGTCCTTCAACGGGATCATCACGCGCACCTGCAGGTCGAGGAGCTTCTGCTGCTGCTCGACGATCGCCTGCCGGTACTTGGCGAGCTGTTCGCTGTAATTGTGGCGGGCGGCGACTTCACGGTCGATCCAGCGCAGGCTGGTCTCGTTGGCGGGAAAGGCCTTGATGAAGTCCGGGCGCGGCATGCCGCCCTTGTTCACGACGAGGTCCTGGATCTTGCGCTCGATCTGCCGGATGTTGTCGACTTCGCTGCGCACGGAATCGCACAGCCGCTCGACCATGCGCGCGGCGAAGCGGATCTCCATCAGTTCCGCCGAGATCTTCTTCTGGTGCTCGAAGTACTTCGGCGCCTTGTGGCCATCTTTGGTAAGCACGACGAGCATCCGCGCGAAGTGCTTGCGGATCGCCAGGAATTTCTCCATCGCGGCGACCTTGAGCCGTTCGAGGTTCTCGCTGGCGAGGGCGCCAGCGTCGGCCTCGTCCTCCTCCTCGGTGCTTTCACTGTCGCCTTCGTCGACCGGCGCGAGTTCTTCCTTGAAATCCGTCAGGCCGTCGACCAGGTCGTCGATCTTGAGTTCATCCTTTTCGATCTTGCCGGCGAGATCGAGGATCTGCGCGACCGTCATCGGACACGCCGAGATCGCCATGATCATGTGCTTCAGGCCTTCCTCGATCCGCTTGGCGATTTCGATTTCGCCTTCGCGCGTGAGGAGTTCGACCGAGCCCATCTCGCGCATGTACATGCGGACGGGATCGGTCGTGCGGCCGAATTCGGAATCGAGCGTGGAGGCCGCGGCCTCGGCTTCTTCCTCGACGTCTTCGGCGGGAACGGTCGCCGGCGTCTCGGACATCAACAGCGTTTCTGCGTCGGGGGCTTCGTCGTAGACCAGGATGCCCATGTCGCCGATCATCGAGATGACGCCCTCGATCTGCTCGGCGTCCAGAATGTCGTCCGGCAGGTGGTCGTTGATTTCGGCGTAGGTCAGGTAGCCGCGCTCCTTGCCCAGGACGATCAACGTCTTCAGGCGGCGCTTGCGTGCCTCGACGTCGGCGGCCGTGAGGATTCGCGGCGCGATTTCGGCGTGCCGGCCATTCTTGCCCTTCCTCGACGCGGCATCTTCCGCGCGTTTACCGGCGAGCTTGGCGGCAATTTCACCGGGGGTGGCCTTGTGGGCCGGCGCGGCTGCGACCTTGGCGGCGGCGACCGGCTTTCCTTTCGCAACCGCGGCGGGCGCGCCCTTGACTCCAGGGGGCAGCTTGCCCGCGCCCTTGGTTACCGGCGGGAGCTTGCCGGTTCCCTTCGCGGGGATCGTGGGTATGGCGGTTATGGGCTTGGCGTTCTTGGGCGGCGACTTAGCCAGTATCCTGGTGGCCGCGACTTTGGCCGCCGGTTTCCCCTTCGCGGCAGGTTTGGCCAACGCCTTGGCCACGACCTTGCTCTTGAGAACGGCCTTTTTCCCTGCCTTGGCGACCGGCTTGCGCAGGGGTTTCTTCGGCGCGGCCTTACCCCGGCCTGCATGCGTCGTTTTCTTGGCCGCGGGCTTGGCTTTCGGGCTCTTGCGCGAAGCGGGCTTGGCGGGCCGCTTGGACTTCGCCTTGGCGGCTTTCCTGGCGGCCGGCTTGGCCGAATGCGGCTTGGATTTGGGCGCAACCTTCGCCTTTGGGCGTGCTTTGCGGGTGGGCTTCGTGGGCTTCGCGGGCTTCTTGGCCATGTTCATCCTTGATGGAAACGGCTTCAGGCGGGGCGCTGCTGGGTTACACGTCCACGCCCCCGCGTCGCGGTGGTCCCGATACTTGGGGCCGGAGCGGGAAAACCTCAAATGATACCACGAGCCGACCCCTCTCGCGGGGCTAAAAGGCGTCCTCCGGCGGGGTCGATCCAGGACTTTGGACCCCCGCCGCCTGCCGCACAAAATCCAGCTGGCGCAGCCGCCGAATCTCCTCGGCGGTCTGGCCACCGTCCAAGGGCGCCGGTGCGGCGGTGCCACTTCGGCGTGCCTGCTGCCACCAGCGTTCGACGCCCTCGCGGACATGGGCCTCCGCCAGTTCCGTGGTCAGGCCGTGGTCTTCGGCCATCGCAAGGAGGCTCGCCAGCACCGCCTCGTGCGGCGAATCGGCAAAGTGTTGGAGCACCCCTGCCGTCGTAAGTTCGCCCGCGGCGGTTGTGCAATGGTCGACCAGCGCAACGAGCGATGCGCCATCGGGACTACCGTCATCGGGCCTCGGGAACTCCAGCGACCGCGCCAGCGCGGGCTGCAGCAGCAATCCCTGGATGAGTTCGCGCGTCAGCGACGGTGGCCGCCGCACATTTGCCCGGAAACCGGCGCCGCGTGGTCCTGGCCGGGATTCTTCGCGTGCCGCGCGCGGCGCCGCGCCGGAGGATCCGGACGCGACCGGCATGTTGAGCAATCCGCGCAGCTCCGATTCCGGAAGCCCCGAGAGTTCGGACAGGCGCCGGCGCAGGATCGCGGCAAGCACCGGCGCATTGATCTCGGCAAGGTGTGGGCGAGCTGCCGCGACCAGCGCGGCGCGCCCTTCGGCGGATGTCGGGGGATGCCTCGCGGCCAGGTCGGCAAGCAGGAATTCGGACAGAGGGACCGCCGCTTCCTGCGCCTTCTCGAAAGCCGCGCGGCCACGCTTGCGCACGAAGTCGTCCGGATCCTCGCCGTCCGGAAGAAACAGGAACACCGCATTCTTGCCATCGGCCAGGACCGGAAGCGTGTTTTCCAGCGCGCGCCACGCGGCCTTGCGGCCCGCCTTGTCGCCGTCGAAGCAGAACACGACGGCGTCGGTCAGCCGGAACAGCTTCTGCACGTGCGTCGGTGTCGTGGCGGTGCCGAGTGTCGCGACCGCGTATTCGACGCCGTGCTGCGCCAATGCGACAACGTCCATGTAGCCCTCGACGACCACGGCCCGCCCGGCGTCGCGGATGGCATTGCGGGCAAGGTAGAGGCCATAGAGCTCGCGGCCCTTGGAGAACACCGGCGTTTCCGGCGAATTGAGGTACTTGGGTTCGCCCGCGTCCATCACTCGGCCCCCGAAGCCGATCACGCGGCCGCGACTGTCGTGGATGGGAAACATGACCCGGTCCCGGAAACGATCGTAGCGCTTGCCCCCGTCGCCATTGATCACGAGGCCGGCCGCGTCCAACTCCGGCGCGTCGTACTTGGGAAACACCGTCGCGAGGCCCTGCCACGCGTCTGGCGAATAGCCGATGCCGAATCGCGCTGCGATTTCTCCGGTGAGGCCGCGGCTCTTGAGGTAGTCGATGGCGCGTGGCGCGTCCTTCAATTGCGAGCGATAGAACTTGGCCGCGGCGAGCAGGATTTCGTTCAGGTCCTGCGCTTCGTCGCGCTTTTCGCGTTCGCCCGGGCGCTCAATGCGCGGCACCTCCATGCCGGCATCGCGCGCGAGTTCCTCGACGGCGTCGGGAAACGCCTTGCCGCCATATTCCATCAGAAAGCCGACGGCGGTGCCATGCGCGCCGCAGCCGAAACAGTGGTAGAACTGCTTGCCCGGGCTCACCGAGAACGAAGGTGTTTTTTCGTTGTGAAACGGGCAGCACGCAACGTAGTTCGCGCCGGCTTTCTTCAGCGGCACATAGCGATCGATCACCTCGACGATATCCACGCGCGACAGCAGCGTCTGGATGAAGTCGGTCGGGATCATTGATCAGCTCGAAAAGGACTTGCGGGACGCCCTGATTATAGGCGTCCCCAAGACTCCCGAAACTCGTTGCCGAATCCTAGACCAGCTTCGCCTTGACCTTTGCGGACACCGCGGTCATGTCCGCACGGCCGGCCAATTTCGGCTTCAGTTCCGCCATGACCTTGCCCATGCCGGCAGGACCGGCGGTGGCACCTTTGGCAACAGCGGCGGCAATGGCGTCGAGAATCGCGGCATCGATCTCGGCCTCGGTCAACTGTTGCGGCATGTAGGCCTGCAGGACCGTGACTTCGGCCTTTTCCAGGTCGGCGAGATCCTGGCGCTTCCCGGCCTCGAACTGCGTGATCGAGTCCCGGCGCTGCTTCACCATCTTGTCGATGATGACGGCCACGTCGGTGTCCGTCATTTCCCGGCGCTCGTCGACTTCACGCTGCTTGATCGCCGCCAGCAGCAGACGGATCGTCGACAGGCGCGCCGAGTCCTTCGCGCGCATCGCGACCTTCATGTCTTCGGTGATACGGGCCTTCAAGGTCATGTGGGGCACCCCAAGTGCAGTGGGATCAAAATGTAGTCGGACCAAAGAAAAGGGGCGAATCGCTTCGCCCCTCTGGTGCAAGTCAACGGGTGCGGAAGCTCAAAACAGCTTCGGCGGCAGCTGCTGGCTGCGGATCCGCTTGTAATGGCGCTTCACGGCAGCGGCCTTCTTGCGCTTGCGCTCGGCCGTCGGCTTTTCGTAGAACTCGCGGGCGCGCAGTTCTGTTAGCAACCCCGTCTTTTCGATGGTGCGCTTGAAACGACGAAGCGCGGCCTCGAAGGGTTCGTTATCGCGGACGCGTACGCTGGGCATGGCTGCTGAATCCCTAGGTTTCGTTGAAGGGTTGATCAAAACGACAATCGATAACTATATCTGATCAGGGGAGAACACGCAACCCCCTGTATGATTTCACTTTTCTTTCAAGCCTCCCCCATGCGCGTCCTGGGCATCGAGACCTCCTGCGACGAAACCGGCGTAGCCATTTACGACACGGAACGTGGGCTGCTGGCGCAGGCGCTGCACTCGCAGATCGCGATGCACCAGGCGTACGGCGGCGTCGTGCCGGAACTGGCGTCGCGCGACCACGTGCGCCGCGTGGTGCCATTGACCAGCCAGGCGCTCGCTTCGGCGGGAATGCGCGTCGGCGATCTGGACGGCATTGCCTACACGCGGGGTCCCGGGCTGGCCGGCGCATTGCTTGTAGGGGCCAGTGTCGCCAGTGCGCTTGCCTATGCGCTGCACATACCTGCGATCGGCGTCCACCATCTGGAAGGGCACCTGCTGTCGCCGCTACTGTCCGAATCGCGACCCGACTTCCCGTTTGTCGCGCTGTTGGTGTCCGGTGGTCACAGCCAGCTGTTCGAAGTCGAGGGAGTGGGACGATATCGGTTGCTCGGCGACACGCAGGACGATGCGGCCGGCGAAGCCTTCGACAAGACTGCGAAACTCCTTGGCCTGCCCTACCCGGGCGGGCCGGCGTTGGCGGCGCTGGCGGAAAGAGGAACGCCGGGCGCCGTGAAGCTCCCCCGTCCGATGCAGGGCTCAGGCAATCTCGATTTCAGCTTCTCCGGCCTCAAGACCGCCGTGCTCACGCTCGCGCGCCGGGAAGCGGGCGACGCGGCGCCCGCGACGTTGCCGGAATCGCGCAAGGCCGACATCGCGCGTGAATTCGAGACTGCCATCGTCGACGTGCTGGCGGCCAAGTCGCTGGCGGCGCTCGATGCAACGGGATTGCGCACGCTGGTCGTGGCGGGCGGCGTGGGCGCGAACCGCGCGCTGCGTGCGCGCCTTGTGGACGAGACCAAGGTCAGGGGACGCGAAGTGTTCTTCCCCGACCTCGCATTCTGCACGGACAACGGCGCGATGATCGCACTGGTCGGGGCGCTGCGACTTCCCACCGCGCGTGCCGATGATTTCGGATTTTCGATCATGCCACGCTGGGAACTGACCACGCTGGTCGCGCCATGACGTGCGGAAGCCTTTGCGCTAACGACCGATCGGCTTCTCCTTGCCTTCCGCGAGTTGCCTGATGTTGGCCTTGTGCCGCCAGAACAGCAGTGCGCCGATCGCCACCAGTGCCCACGCTGCCAGCGAATTGCCGAAGAAATAGAATCCGCCAAGCGGCATCAGCGCAGCCGACGTGAGCGCGGCGAGGGAGGAGATCTTGAAGCCGAGCGCCATCGTTACCCAGATCACCATGAGCGCCAGCCCCAGGGGCCAATGCAACGCGTAGACGATGCCCGCTGCGGTCGACACACCTTTGCCGCCCTTGAATTGATGGAAGACCGGATAGAGGTGGCCGAGAAACACTGCCAACGCCGCGCTGGGGACGACCCATTCGGGCGCGCCCAGCCAACTCCGGGTCATTTCGGCGACAAACACGGCCAGCCATCCCTTGACTCCATCGCCCGCGAGAGTCAGCAACGCGGCCGCCTTGTTGCCAGTCCGCAGCACGTTCGTCGCGCCGGGATTGCCGGAGCCATATTCGTGCGGATCGGGTAGTTTGAAGGCTTTGCTGACGACGACCGCAAACGACACCGAACCCAGCAGGTAGGCGGCGACCACGATGAGTGCGGCGGAGATCACGATCGGTTGGAGTTAGAATCCGGGTCGATTCTAGCGCAACGGCAACTTGTCGACAGGCGCGGCCGATGCGGACTTCGGACGCGGTTCGGGATCGGTTCGTTGCATCCTAAGGAACCTCTGATCAAGTGTCACGCGGGCGCGACGGCGGGTTCCCGGGGATGATGGCGCGAAGCGAGGCGACACCAATAGTGCGTACTATTGGGGAGCTGTGCGACTCAGTTGCCAAATGAGCCAGCGCCCCGGAAAACCCCGTCCCGAAGGGTTTGCGTGAAATGCGGCGCCTGGTTCGCCGGGCGCCTTGGATCGTAGGATGAACTACGGCCGGCGTCGCCCGGCTCCCATCCATCCGCATTGCACGCAAACGCGCTCCACGTGACACTTGATCAGAGGTTCCCTAAGTCCATCCGCATCCCGATTGCGAACAGTGAACAAGATATTCATCAACGATCTGCGTCTGGAGACTCGTATCGGCGTCTACGACTGGGAGCGGCAATTGCCGCAGACCATTCGCCTCGACCTCGAGATCGCGCTGCCGTCGGAAGAACCCTTCGCTTCGGGCAAGCTCGAGGACGCGCTCGACTACGCGTCGATCGTCGCGCGCATCAAGGCTTTCGCCAAGGACAATCCCCATGCGCTGCTCGAACGTTTTACCGAAGCCGTGGCGCAGATCGTCCTTGCGGAATTCGGCGCTCCCGGCGTCCGGCTGCGCGTCGCCAAGCTCGCGCCGCTGCCGGGCGTCAAGGAGATAGGCATCGAGATCGAGCGGAAGCGCTGAGCGACGGCTTTTCCGGCCTATCCCCGCGGGTGATGCTGCGCATGCAGCTGTTTCAGGCGCTCACGCGCGACATGCGTGTAGATCGTCGTGGTCGTGATGTCCGCGTGACCGAGCAGCAGTTGCACGACGCGCAGGTCGGCGCCGTGGTTCAGCAGATGTGTGGCGAACGCGTGCCGCAGCACATGCGGGGACAGCGCGGCGGGAGTGATCGCGGACTTGAGCGCGTAGCGCTTGATCAGCGCCCAGAACGCCTGACGAGTGAGCGGCGTGTGCCGGGTCGTCAGGAACACGCATTCGTTCTTCGCGTTGCCCGCGAGCGCCGGGCGCGCCTCTTTGACGTAGCGTTGCAGCCATTCCACCGCCTCGTCCCCCAGCGGCACCAGTCGTTCCTTGCTGCCCTTGCCCACGACCCGCACGACGCCCATGTCGACGGACACCTGCGGCAAGCGGAGGCCGACCAGTTCGGAAACGCGCAGGCCGGTGGCGTAGAGCGTCTCGAGCATCGCGCGGTCGCGCAGGCCCAGCGTGGTTTCGGTGGCAGGTGCCGCGAGCAACGCTTCCACCTGTGCCTCGGAGAGCAGCTTGGGCAGCCGGCGCGGCTGTTTTGGCGCGCGAACACGCGCAGTGGGATCCTCGCGCACGGTCGCGCGCTCCAGTTGCAGCCGGTAGAATCGGCGCAGTGCCGACAGTCGTCGCGCGACCGATGTCGCCTTGGCTTTGGCGCGGAATTGGCCGGCAAGCCACCCCTCGACGTCGCCGCGGTCCGCCGCGAGCAATCCGCGCGTGCCGAGCCATGCGGACCACGCGGTGAGGTCGCGTCGATAACTCGACAGCGACGACGCAGCGAGGCCGTCCTGCAGCCAGAGCTGGTCGCAAAATGCGTCGATGAGGTCCGCGGAATTCGCCATGGCCGCATCAGCCGCCGAAGCGATAGCCCTCATGCGCCAGCAGCCAGCGTTTGATCGCGATGGGATCGCCGTCTTCCGCATTCATGAACCCGCCAAGCGAACCTTGTGCACCGACGACGCGATGACAGGGAATGATGAGCGCAATAGGGTTCGCGCCGCATGCCTGTCCGACGGCGCGTGGTGCGGTGCGCATGTCGCGCGCGACTTCGCCATATGTCCGTGACTGGCCACGCGGTATGACCGACAATGCTACCCAGACGCGCTGCTGGAATGCGGTTCCCACCGGCGCCAGCGTGACCTGGAAGCGGTAGCCGGGATCGGACAGATAGCGTTCGAGTTCGCGTGTGGTTTGTTCGGCGATGCGGTCGGTTGCCGCCGCCGCGCGCTCCGTGAGCGGAAGGTAGGTCAGCCCCGTGAGCGCGGTGCCGTTCGTGCGTAACCCAAGCACCGCAAACGGCGTCCTGACCTTGGCCGCAAAGTCCGGCGCGTCGATGTGCCGGCTCACGCTCTCACCTCGGCCATTTCCGCACGGAAGTCACCCGCCCAATTTCATGTGCGCCGGCAGCCACATGATGATCGGCGGCCAGATCCAAACCATGGCGACGGCCGCACACATCAGCAGGAACATCGGGATCGCCTGGCGCGCGATCCAGGTGATCTGCCTGCGGGTCATTCCCTGCAGCACGAACAGGTTGAAGCCGACCGGTGGCGTGATCTGCGCCATTTCCACGACGAGCACGATGAAGATGCCGAACCAGAGCAGGTCGATATGCGCGGCCTCTACCGTAGGCAGGATGACGCCCATCGTCAGCACCACCATCGATATGCCGTCGAGAAAGCATCCCAGCACGACGTAGAACAACGTCAGCGCCACGATCAACGACACCGGCGAGAGTCCCAGAGTGCCAATCCATTCGGCAAGGTGGCGGGGTAGCCCGATGTAGCCCATCGCGATGGTCAGAAACGCGGCGCCGGACAGGATCAGCGCGATCATGCAGTAGAGTCGCGTTGCACCCATCAGGCTGTCGCCGAAGGACTTGCGGTTGAGCGAACCCTGCGCCGCCGACAGCGCGAGCGAGCCTACGACGCCGAACGCCGCTGCCTCGGTGGCCGTGGCCACGCCCACGTAGATGGAGCCCAGGACTATCGCGATCAGCAGCACGACCGGAATTAGGTGGCGCGATGCGTGGAGTTTCTGCGCCAGCGTCGTGCGCTCAGGGGCAGACGGAATCTTTCCCGGGTTGAGCAATGCCCACACCACGATGTACCCGGAGAACAGGGTGGCGAGCAGGATGCCCGGGATCACGCCCGCGATGAACAGCTCGGCGATCGACACGTTGGCGCTTACGCCATAGACGATCATGATGATCGACGGCGGAATCAGCAGCCCGAGCGTCCCGGCGCCGGCGAGCGTGCCGATCGTGATGTCGTCGGGGTAGCCGCGCGCCTTCAATTCCGGCAGCGTCATCTTGCCGATCGTCGCGCAGGTCGCCGCCGACGACCCTGACACTGCCGCAAAAATCGTGCAGCCAATGATGTTGGTGTGGAGCAGGCGACCCGGAACGCGTTCCAGCCAGGGTGCCAAGCCCTTGAACATGTCGTCCGACAGCCGCGTGCGAAACAGGATTTCTCCCATCCACACGAACAGCGGCAGCGCGGTCAGCGTCCAGGACGACGCGCTGCCCCAGATCGTGACCGCCATTGCGTCGCCGGCGGGGCGCGATGAAAACAGTTCCATGCCGATCCACGCCACGCCGGCCAGCGCCAAGCCTATCCACACGCCGCTGCCCAGCAGCGTGAACAGGGCGACGATGAGCAGCGTGGTGATCAAGCCGTCCATGCGCGGCTATTCGTTGTGCAGTGCTTCGTCGGGCATTTTCGCCAGGCGCGCGCCGCGCCACTCGAGTACCAATTCGTCGACGAAGGCAATGCAGAGCACGACGGTGCCCAGCGCCATCGCAAGTTGCGGGATCCACAGCGGCGTGGCGTCATTGCCGGTCGAGACGTCGTGGAAATCCCACGATTGCCACGACAGCCGCACGCTGTAGTACGCGAAGAGGGCCGAGAGCAACGTCGCCACGCCCAGCGCCCAGAGTTCCAGCAAGCGCTGTGCGCCGGGTCCCAGATGTTCGAGAATCAGCGTGACCCGGATGTGCTCGCCCCGCTTGAGCGTGTGAGCGAGGGCCAGAAACCCCGCCGCCGCCATGCAGTAGCCGGCGTAGGCGTCGGTGCCGGGCACGTTGAAATTGAGCAGCCGGCCGGCGATGCCGGCGATGACCATCGTCAGCGTCCCGACCAGGAATAACGCCGCCAGTACTCCGGCGGCGTTGTACAGGCGATCGAGTGCGACGCGCATTGACCTATTTCTGTGCGCGATAGGCGTCGATGACTTTCCTGCCGTCGTCGCCTGCCTTGCGCTGCCATTCGGCCAGCATGTAGTTGCCCACGCGGCGCAGGTCTGCCGTGAGCTGGTCGGTGGGCTTCTCGATGCTCATTCCCTTGCCCTGCAACTGGTCGACGTACCATCCGTTCTTTTCCTCGGACAACTTCCAGCCGCGCGTCTCGGCGTCGGCCGCAGCCTTGAGGACTGCGGCCTGTGTCGGCTTGTCGAGCGCGTCGAACGCCTTCAGGTTGACGATCACCGCGTTCTTGGGCAGCCACGCCTGCGTGTTGTAGAAATACTTGAGGTACTCGTAGGTCTTGGAGTCGAATCCCGTTGCGCCGGACGACATGTAGGAATCGATGACGCCGGTGGCCAGAGCCTGCGACACCTCCGCGGCCTGCACGGTGACCGGTTGCGCGCCTACCAATTCGGCGATCTTCGCGGTCGCCGGGCTGTAGGCGCGCCACTTGAGGCCTTTCATGTCCGCACCCGAAGCCAGTGTCTTTTTGGCGAATATTCCCTGCGGCGGCCACGGGACCGTGTACAGCAGTTTCATTCCCTGCTTGGCCAATTTGTCGTCGAGCGTCTTTCTCGACGCCTTGTAGAGTTTCTGCGCTTCTGCATACGACGTGGCCAGGAAAGGGATGCCGTCGAGGCCGTAGAACGGGTCCTCGTTTTCATAGTTGACCATCAGTATTTCGCCGGCCTGCGCCTGGCCACCCTGTACGGCACGCTTGATCTCGGGGGCCTTGAACAACGCCGCTGCCGGGTGGACCTGGATCTTGAGCTTGCCACCGGAGCCTTTGTCCACATCCGCCACGAACTGCATGATGTTTTCCGTGTGGAAATTGGCGGCCGGATACGCGGTGGGCAGGTCCCACTTGGTCTGCGCCACTGCCGGCAACGCGATCGCGAAGCCGAGCGCGGCGGCCAGGATGGCAATTGGTTTCATCGGGTGTCTCCGTTGGGCGCGGCGTGGAGAGTCTGCCGCCGCGCATGAATTGTTGGCTTCCTGCCGTAAAGTACACTAGTGCATAGCATGGCGACAACCGGGCAATGGCAATTCTGGATCGACCGCGGCGGAACGTTCACCGATATCGTTGCGCGCAGGCCCGATGGCACGTTGACCACGGCCAAGCTGCTGTCCGAAAATCCCGAACGTTACGCCGATGCCGCGGTGCAGGGCATTCGCGAACTGCTCGGATTGGGGTCTGGCGTCGCGATACCCGCGCACGTCATCGACGCGGTCAAAATGGGCACGACGGTCGCCACCAATGCCCTGCTCGAACGCAAAGGTGAACGCACGGCGCTGCTGATCACCCGAGGCTTCGCCGATGCGCTGCGCATTGCCTATCAGAATCGCCCGAAGCTCTTCGTGCGGAAGATCGAACTGCCGGCGATGCTCTTTGAGCGCGTAGTCGAGGTGGACGAGCGCATGGGCGCACACGGCGACCTGGTGATGCCGCTCGACATCGCCGGCGCCGAAGCGGGTTTGCGCGCCGTCTGGGCCGACGGCATCCGGGCGGTGGCGATCGTGTTGATGCACGGCTATCGCTATCCGGCTCACGAACAGGCGCTGGCAACCCTCGCGCGATCGATCGGCTTCCCGCAGGTTTCGGTATCGCACGAAGTCAGTCCGTTGATGAAGCTCGTTTCGCGCGGCGATACCACCGTGGTCGATGCCTACCTGTCGCCGATCCTGCGGCGCTATGTCCTGCAAGTCGAACGGGAACTGACGGGCGGCCGCGACGACAGCGGCATCCGCCTGCAGTTCATGCAATCGAGCGGAGGCTTGACCGACGCCAGGCTCTTCCAGGGCAAGGACGCCATCCTTTCCGGACCCGCGGGCGGCATCGTCGGTGCGGTCGAGGTGTCGCGGCAGGCCGGCTTTGACCGGATCATTGGCTTCGACATGGGCGGCACGTCCACCGATGTCACGCACTGGGCCGGCGAATTCGAGCGGGCCTTCGTGACCGAAGTCGCCGGTGTCAGGCTGCGCGCGCCGATGATGAGCATTCACACGGTCGCAGCGGGTGGCGGGTCGATCTGCACGTTCGACGGGGCGCGCTTCCGGGTCGGGCCCGAGTCGGCGGGTGCGGCGCCCGGCCCTGCGGCCTATCGCCGAGGCGGGCCGCTGACCGTGACCGACTGCAACGTGTTGGTCGGCAAGCTCGACCCCGAATTGTTCCCGAAAGTATTCGGACCGGACGGCGACGCGGCGCTCGACGCCGACGTGGTCCGGACTAAATTCGCGGCGCTTGCGAAGGCGGTGTCCGTCGCGCAGGGAATAGCCCGGACACCGGAGGACGTCGCCGACGGATTCCTGAGGATCGCCGTCGAAAACATGGCCAACGCGATCAAGCACATCTCGGTGCAGCGCGGTTACGACGTCACCGAGTACACGCTATGCTGCTTCGGCGGTGCGGGCGGCCAGCACGCCTGTCTCGTGGCCGACGCGCTCGGCATGACGCGGGTGTTCATCCATCCGCTCGCCGGCGTGCTGTCGGCCTACGGGATGGGACTGGCGGACGTTCGGTCGTTGCGGCAACAGGCGGTGGAGTCCGAATTGACGGACGACGCGCTGGCATTGGCCGACACGAACTTTGCCGCGCTCGAAGGCACTGCGCGAGCCGAAGTCGAACAGCAGGGTGTGCCGCCTGCGCGCATCACAGCCAAGCGTACGCTGCACGTCAAATACGATGGCACCGACACGACCCTCGAAATTCCGGTTGCAGGCACCCTGTCGATCATCACTGCCGAATTCGAGAAGCGTTATGCGCAAGCATACGGCTTCCTGATGCCAGGCAAGGCGCTGGTCGTCGAAGCCATCGCGATCGAGGCAATCGGCAAGACGCAGTCGGCGGCGGACGAGCAGCCGGTATTCGCATCACGGGCCGGGCCGCTTGCGGCGTGGAAGACCAGCCGCATCTACACCGAAGGCGCGTTCCGCGATGCCCGCGTATACGACCGGACGGATCTGCGTCCGGGCGATGAAATTGCCGGCCCCGCCGTGATTCGCGAACAGAATGCCACCACCGTCATCGAGCCGGGCTGGCGCGCGACGTTGACCATCCACAACCACCTGGTTCTCGATCGCGCGTTCGCCGCGCAGCGCGCGCACGCGATCGGCACGACGGCCGATCCGGTGCTGCTCGAAGTATTCAACAATCTGTTCATGGCAGTCGCCGAACAGATGGGTGTGACGCTCGCCAACACCGCGTACTCGGTGAACATCAAGGAGCGGCTCGACTTCTCCTGCGCGATCTTTGACTGCGAGGGCAACCTGATCGCCAACGCGCCACACATGCCGGTGCATTTGGGCTCGATGGGCGAATCGGTCACCACGATCATCGACCGCCGCGCGGGCACCATGCGGCGTGGCGACGTGTTCGTGCTGAACGCACCCTACAACGGCGGCACGCATCTGCCGGACGTGACCGTGATCGCGCCGGTATTCCTGGACGGCGCACGACCGGAGTTCTACGTCGCCTCGCGCGGCCACCATGCGGACATCGGCGGTATCACGCCCGGCTCGATGCCGCCGGATTCATCGCACGTAGATGAGGAGGGCGTGCTGCTCGACAACGTGCAACTGGTTGCCGGAGGACGCTTCCTGGAAGCGGAGATGCGGGCCATTCTTTCCTCGGGCCGCTATCCGTCCCGGAATGTCGACCAGAATCTCGCGGACCTTCGCGCACAGGTCGCTGCGTGCGCGAAGGGGGCCGCGGAACTCGGGAAGATGGTCGAACACTTCACCCTGCCGGTGGTGCGCGCCTACATGCAGCACGTGCAGGACAATGCCGAGGAATCGGTGCGCCGTGTGCTCGACGTCCTCAAAGACGGGCGCTTCGAGTACGAGATGGACAGCGGCGCGAAAATTGTCGTCGCGATCTCGATCGACAAGGGCAAGCGCGAGGCCACCATCGACTTCACCGGCACGAGCGCCCAGCAGCCGACGAACTTCAATGCTCCTTCGGCGGTGTGCAAGGCGGCGGTGCTCTATGTGTTCCGCACGCTGGTCGATGACGACATTCCGATGAATGCCGGTTGTCTCAAGCCATTGCACATCATCATCCCGGAAGGCTCGATGCTGCGGCCGCGCTATCCGGCCGCCGTGGTGGCCGGCAATGTGGAAACGTCGCAAACGATGACCGATGCGCTCTACGGCGCGCTCGGCGTGCTTGCCGCTTCGCAGGGCACGATGAACAACTTCACGTTCGGCAACGCCAATTACCAGTACTACGAGACCATCTCCGGCGGCGCAGGCGCGGGACCTGATTTCGACGGCGCGAGCGTGGTCCAGACGCACATGACCAATTCCCGACTTACCGATCCGGAAGTGCTCGAATGGCGTTTTCCGGTGCGGCTCGACGCGTTTTGCATCCGGCGCGGCAGCGGCGGGCGTGGCCGGCAGTCTGGCGGCAACGGCGCCGTGCGCCGCGTGCGCTTCCTGGAACGCATGACTGCGGTCATGCTGGCCAATCACCGCCGCGTGCCTCCGTTCGGCGTTGCCGGCGGCGCGCCCGGAGCGCTCGGCCGCAACTGGGTGGAGCGGCATGATGGTTCGCGGGAGGAATTCGGCGCGACGTGCGCTGTGGACATGCAGCCCGGCGATGTATTCGTGATCGAGACGCCCGGCGGCGGCGGATTCGGTCCGCCTGATTCATGAGCTCCGCAAGCCTGGGGGTCCTTTGACTGGCAAGACCAAGGGTCCGACCGTCGGCATCGACTGGCTGGTTGCGGGCGCGAACGCCGATGCGACGCTGGCCGAACGTGTCGCGTGGATCGAACATCTGCTGGCGTGGGTCCGTGCGCGGGGCGGGGTTGATGCCGAGGGCGCCGCCGCGCCGGCCACGCGGATACGGTTCTTCCTGCAAGTGCTGGAGCGGCATCCTGAACGCCGGTTGGCGGTGTCGCTGCTGGTGCGCCATGCACTGCGGGAACTGAGTGCCATCGGCCTGCTGTGCGAAACCGGGCTGCCCCGCGCGAGCGCTTTCTTCCAGGAGTTGACCCGCCGTGTTGCCTCGAAGCTGCTTCCGGCGCCACCGGCCGAAAATGACATGGCGGTACTGTTCCGCCGCGTGTTTCCGGATCAGGCCGATGCCGATTGGGTGGCTGCGCTTCCCGTTGCGGTGCTCGACGGTATCGGCGATCTTCTGCGCTTCGGCGCGAGCGTAGACATGCAAGACCCCCGGTCCAGTTTCGCGCGCGATGGGGCGGACGCCCTGATGATACTTGCGAGCCAGGTCCAGGCGATCGGCCTGTCACAGAGCGTTCGCCAGCGGACGGCCACGGAACGCCCGCTCGACACGCCCTTCGCGGGGCTGGCATCGGCCGTGCACGACTATTGCGGGGCGGCATTCGGATCCGAGCGATTCGAGGTCGAGGAAACCGCCGTGAAGAGTTTTGTGGCGCGTTGCGCGCGGGCGCTGGCCGACGTTAAACGCCACCTCGCGAATTACGGCGTTTCCATCGACCTCGTGTACCAGCTCGAACGTGCGCAACTTTCGTTGCAGCGCATGGAGTTCATCATCGAGTTCCACGGACAGACGGAACCGGACCCGATGGCCACCGCGCACTTCGTGGCGGCACTGATCCACGCCAACGACGCGCAGCGCAGTGTCCGCTCGCTGCTGAGGGAGAACCTGAAGCTGATGACGCGGCGCATCGTCGAGTCCGCGCGCAAGACGGGCGACCACTACATCACACGCGACGGCAGCGAATATCGTGCGATGCTGGTCTCCGCTGCGATCGGCGGCGCTCTGACCGGACTGACGGTGTTAGTCAAGATCGCCACCGTCGGCCATGGATTGCCGCTGTTTCTCGAGGGCCTCGTTGCGTCCACCAACTACGCACTGTCGTTTGTGCTGATCCACTTGCTGCATGGAACGCTCGCCACCAAACAGCCCGCGATGACGGCGGCGGCGTTGGCCCATCAACTCAACGCACCGCGCGCGCGCGGAAGGCTGCGCGGATTCGTCGATGAAGTCGCCAGCCTCGTGCGTTCGCAGGTGGCGGCGATTGCCGGCAATCTGCTGCTGGTAGTCCCGGCGGCGTTGGCGCTGCAGGCGATCCTGCTGCTGCTCGGGTTTGGCCATCTGCCCGATCCCGGCCATGCCCGCGATTACATCCAGTCGCTGTCGCTGTGGAGCGCGGCGCCGTTCTACGCGGCATTCACTGGCGTGCTGCTGTGGTTGTCGGCGGTGATCGCCGGCTGGTTCGAGAACTGGGCCACCTTTCGCCGGCTGCCGGAGGCGATAGCGCAGTCGCCACGCGTCGTTGCGTTGCTGGGGCCGGAACGCGCGGTCCGTGCGGCGCAGCTTATCGAGGACAATGTCGCCGCGCTTGGCGGCAACGTTTCGCTGGGCATCCTGCTTGGCATGGAGCCCGTGATTGCGGCGTTCTTCGGGCTTCCACTCGAAGTCCGGCACGTCACGCTGTCCACCGGCCAACTGGCGCTCGCGTCGTGGTCATATGGCGCTGGAATTTTCTCCCTGCCCGCGTTCTGGTGGGCAGTGGTCGGAATCGGCGTGATCGGCTTTTTCAATCTGACGGTGTCCTTTGGACTGGCGTTGGGCGTGGCAATCCGTTCGACCGGTCGCGGCGCAGTGTCCCGCCGGCGGTTGCGTCGCGCCGTGTTCGCCCGCGTGCGCGCCGCGCCGCTCGATTTCCTGCGGCCGCCGCGAGCCACCGCGGGCAAGCCCAACCCGGCACCTAAGTCGTCGCAATCGGCTGCATAATTCTCTCCATGCGGCGAATGCCTGCCGGATCAACAACGAAAGCCCGATATGCCCTCAATCTACGATTTCAGCGTCGACGATATTCACGGCAAGCCCGTCAAGCTCGACAAGTATCGCAACAAGGTGCTGCTCATCGTCAACACGGCGAGCAAGTGCGGATTCACTCCCCAGTACAAGGGACTCGAGGCGCTCTACGAGAAACTTCATGGCAAGGGTCTCGAGATACTGGGCTTCCCATGCAACCAATTCGGCGCGCAGGAACCGGGCACCGAAAAGGAGATCGCCCAGTTCTGCGAATTGAATTACGGCGTGACTTTCCCGCTGTTCGCCAAAGTCGAAGTCAATGGCGGGAATGCGGCGCCCCTGTATAGATACCTCAAAGCGGAAAAGCCCGGCCTGCTCGGAAGCGAGGCGATCAAGTGGAACTTCACCAAGTTCCTGGTGGATCGCAAGGGCAACGTACTTGCACGTTATGCGCCCAACGACACACCCGAGTCGATGGCGGGCGACATCGAAAAAGCACTGTGATGCGGGGAACGGCAACAGTCGTTGCGCTTGCGGTCAGCGCGGCGCTGATGCCGTTGCCGGCCTACGCCCAGGCCGACCCGAACAAGGTCCTCCGCGTGGCCTTCGCCGTCGCCGAGTCCGGCTTCGATCCGCAGGCCACGAACGACGTCTATTCGGCATATGTCGAACGCGTGATATTCGACCCGCCGTATACGTACGACATCCTCAAGCGACCCTACACGATCATTCCCAACACTACTGTTGCGCTCCCGGAAATGTCTCCGGACGGCCTGCAATGGACATTTCGCATCAAGCCGGGGATCTATTTCGACGACGATCCGGTATTCAAGGGGCGCAAGCGTGAATTGACAGCCGCCGACTACATTTATTCGTGGAAGCGCGTGCTCGACCCGAAGATGCGCTCGCCTGTGCTGCAGACGTTCGATGGCGTGTTCGTCGGCGCGGAAGCGCTGGTCGCGAAGGCCAAGGAAACCGGCAAGTTCGACTATGACGCGCCAATGGCGGGACTGGAGGCTCTCGACCGGTACACGATTCGGATCCGCCTGGTGCATCCCGCCTACGACCTGCTGCCGAACCTCACGACTGTCCAGGCCGCGGCAGTGGCGCGCGAAGTCATCGAGGCGCATGCCGACGGCAGTGGCTGGGCGATGCAGAACCCCGTTGGCACCGGACCGTTCCGGCTCAAGGATTGGCGGCGCGGCCAGAAGATCGTCCTCGAAGCAAACCCCGGATTTCGCGAAGAGCGGTACCCCGACAGCGACGATCCCGCGGACCGCGCCATCGTCGCGAAGATGAAAGGCAAGCGGCTGCCATTGATCGGCAGGATCGACATCAGCGTGATCGAGGAATCGAATCCGCGATTGCTGGCCTTCGAAAAGGGCGACCTCGACTACATCCAGGTCCCGCCGGATCTCGTCCCGAATGTCCTCGGACCGGACAACACGCTGAAGCCGCGGTTCTCCAAGGTCGGGGTCACGCTGGCGCGCGACATCCAGCCCGCCGTCAGTTACACGTTCTTCAACATGGAAGATCCCGTAGTAGGTGGCTATACGAAGGAGAAGGTCGCGTTGCGCCGTGCGATCGGCATGGCGTTCAACACCGACGAGGAGATCAAGGTGCTGTGGCACGGTCAGGCCGTGCCGGCCACGGGGCCGATTCCGCCGCATGTGATCGGACACGATCCGAAGTTCAATGGCCACGTCAATTACGATCTTCCCGGCGCTCGCGCACTACTCGACAAGTTCGGTTATGTCGATCGCGATGGCGACGGCTTTCGCGACCTGCCCGATGGCAAGCCTCTGGTGCTGGCCATCGGTTCGGCGCCGGATGCGCGCGGCCGGCAATATGAGGAGCTGTGGAAGAAAACGCTGAATTCATTGGGTGTGCGCGTGGAGTTTCGCAATCAGAAGTGGCCCGACCTCCTCAAGATGGCGCGTGCCGGGCAGTTGCAGATGTGGTACCTGGGCAACATCAATCCGACGACGGATGGCTACGGTTTTCTGGGACTGCTATATGGCAAGCACGCCGGGCTTTCCAACTTTTCGCGTTTCAATCTTCCCGAGTACAACAAACTCTACGACCAGTCGAGAGGCATGAATGACAGCCCGGAGCGCACGAAGCTGTTTCGCGAGATGGCCGGCCTCGTGTCGGCCTATGCACCGTGGAATCTCGAGGTCTATCGCTACGAAAACGTGGTCGTGTATCCGTGGGTGATCGGCTACAAATACAACGTGTTCCGGGCACATCCATGGATGTACTACGACGTCGACGTCAAGATGGCGCGCAAGCCGGTGCAGCAATGATGCCGCTTCGGATTCTCGGGCTCGTTGTGCTGATGGGTGCGGCATGCGCTCCCTCGCCGACAGCAGCGCAAGCCGACCCGAACAAGGTGCTGCGCGTCGCGTTTCCGGTTGCGGAAACCGGATTCGATCCTCAGGCCACTAACGACTTGTATTCGGCCTTCGTCGAACGCGCAATATTCGATGCGCCTTACACCTACGACTACCTGGCACGGCCATTCAAGCTCGTCCCCAACACGGCGGTCGCGCTGCCGGAGACTTCCGCGGACGGCCGCACCTGGACGTTTCGGATCAAGCCGGGGATCTATTTCAACGATGACCCTGCGTTCAAGGGGCAGAAGCGCGAACTCATCGCAGCCGACTACGTCTATTCGTGGAAGCGGGTGCTCGACCCGAAGGTGCGCTCGCAAAATCTGCAGACTTTCGATGGCCTCTTCGAAGGGTCGGATGCCGCCGTGGACAAGGCCAAGTTGACCGGCAAGTTGGACTACGACGCGCCAATGGAAGGACTGCGGGCGCTCGACCGCTACACGATAGGGATCAAGTTGAAGCGGCCGTCCTACGATCTGTTGTCCAATCTTACGACTACGGCGGCTGCTGCCGTCGCCCGCGAAGTGATCGATGCGTACGGCGACGCCAGCACATGGGCGATGCAGAACCCGGTAGGCACCGGGCCTTACCGGTTAAAGGAATGGCGGCGCGGTCAGAAGATCGTGCTCGAAGCCAATCCAGGGTTTCGCGACGTGACTTTTCCCGAAAGCAACGAACCGACTGACCGGGAAATCGTCGCGAAGATGAAGGGCAGAAAGCTGCCGCGGATCGGCCGCGTGGAAGTCACGATAATCGAGGAGTCGCAGCCGCGACTGCTCGCCTTCGAAAAAGGCGACATTGATTACGTCGAGGTCCCGAACGATCTGGTCTGGAATGTGATGGACAAGGACAACAAGCTGTTGCCGCGCTTCGCGAAGGCAGGCGTCACGCTCGCGCGCGGAGTCCAGCCTGCGGTCAGCTACACGTATTTCAACATGGAGGATCCGATCGTCGGCGGATACAGCACGGAAAAGATCGCGCTGCGCCGCGCGATCGGTATGTCCTACAACGTCGACGAGGACATCCGCGTGCTGCGTCAGGGCCAGGGGATGCCGGCGACGCAGGTGGTTCCGCCGGGTGTAACCGGCCATGATCCGAAATTCTCTGGGCATGCGAAATTCGACCCTGCAGGTGCCAAGGCGCTGCTGGACAAATTCGGGTACGTCGACCGTGACAAGGATGGCTGGCGCGACCTGCCGGACGGCAAGCCAATGGTGCTGAAGATTGCGATGACGCCCTCCGCGCTGGATCGGCAGCGCAGCGAACTGTGGCAGCGCAACCTGACCGCCGTGGGGATTCGCGTCGAATTTTCCAATCAGAAGTTTCCCGATCTGATCAAGATGGCGCTCGCCGGGCAACTGCAGGCGTGGGGGCTCGGCAATATCAGTGCGACACCCGACGGATACCAGTTTCTCGGATTGCTCTATGGCGGGTTCGCAGGATTGACGAATTTGTCGCGCTTCAAGCAACCGGATTACGATCGCCTCTACGACCAGTCGCGCAGTCTCCCCGACAGCCCGGAGCGCACCAAGCTGTTCGGAGAAATGACGCGGATCGTGGCGGCGTATTCGCCGTGGATGCTCAACGCCTACCGGATCGAGAACATTGCCATCTATCCGTGGGTGATCGACTACAAGCACAACGCTTTCCAGGGCCACCCATGGATGTACTACGACATGGATCTCAAGATGCCCCGCAAGCCGGTCCAGCGATGAGGTCGCTTCGAAATCGGTGGGTCGTGGTGCTGGTGGTTGTCGCATTGATTGCCCCGCCAGCCGCGGCGCAGGCCGACCCGAACAAGGTGCTGCGCGTTGCGTTTCCAATAGCCGAGGCCGGGTTCGATCCGCAGGCAGCGGGCGATCTCTATTCCAACCACGTCATCCGCGCGATTTTCGACACCGCGTACACCTACGATTATCTGGCCCGGCCCCTCAAGCTCGTCCCCAATACCGCGGTCTCACTGCCGCAGATCTCTGCGGATGGCCGCGTGTGGACAATGCGGATCAAGCCCGGGATCTACTTCAATGACGACCCTGTATTCAAGGGGCAGAAGCGCGAGTTGACGGCGGCCGACTACGTCTATTCATGGAAGCGTGTGATCGACCCCAAGGTGCGCTCGCCGAACCTGCAGGCGTTCGACGACCTCTTCGAGGGAAGTGATGCTGCCATCGCCAAGGCCAAGGAAACCGGCAAGTTCGACTACGACGCGCCGATGGAGGGGTTGCTGGCCGTAGACCGCTACACCATTCAGATCAAGTTGAAGCGGCCGTCCTACGACCTGCTGTCCAATCTCACGCAGATATTTTCCGGCGCCGTCGCCCGTGAGGCAATTGAAACCTACGGCGACCTGAATACCTGGGCGATGCAGAACCCGGTGGGCACGGGGCCATATCGGCTGAAGGAGTGGCGGCGCGGCCAGAAGATCGTGCTGGAAGCGAATCCGGGATTTCGCGACGTAAGCTTTCCGGATAGCCGGGATCCGCAGGACCGCGACATCGTCGCCAGGATGAAAGGCGCGAAGCTGCCGCGAATCGGACGCATCGAGATTGCGATCATCGAGGAATCGCAGCCGCGGCTGCTCGCATTCGAAAAGGGCGACCTCGATTACGTCACGGTCCCGGGCGATCTGGTCTGGAACGTGATGGGCAAGGACAACAAGCCTCTGCCGCGTTTCGCCGCCGCGGGCGTGACACTTGCGCGAGGCGTTCAGCCCGCCATCATATTTACGTATTTCAACATGGAGGATCCCGTCGTCGGCGGCTACACCAAGGAGAAAATCGCGCTTCGCCGCGCGATCGGCATGGCTTACAACGTCGATGAAGAGGTTCGTGTATTGCGCCAGGGCCAGGGGATGCCGGCCACGCAGGTAATTCCTCCTGGCGTGACGGGCCACGACCCGAAATTTTCCGGACATGCGAAATTCGACCCCCAGGGTGCGAATGCGCTGCTCGACAAGTTCGGCTACATTGACCGTGACAAGGACGGCTGGCGCGATCTGCCCGACGGCAAGCCGCTGGTCCTGAAGATGGGGACGTCGCCGTCGGCGATCGACCGCCAATTCAATGAACTTTGGCAGCGCAACCTGACCGCAATCGGCGTTCGCGTCGAATTCGTCAACCAGAAATTTGCCGATTTGCTGAAGATGGCGCGCGCCGGCCAACTGCAGATGTGGGCGCTTGGAAACACCAGCCTCACGCCGGAGGGTTACCAATTTCTCGGATTGCTCTATGGCGGGTTTTCGGGGTTGTCGAATCTGTCGCGCTTCAAACAGCCGGACTTCGATCGCGTCTACGACCTTTCGCGGAGCTTGCCCGACAGCCCGGAGCGCACAAAATACTTCCGGGAGATGTCCCAGATTGTCTCGGCGTATTCGCCTTGGATGCTCAATGCATACCGGATCGAGAACATCGTCGTGTATCCGTGGGTGATCGCCTATAAGTACAACGCGTTCCAGAATCACCCGTGGATGTACTACGACATCGATCTCAAGATGCCCCGACGCCCGGTGCAGCAATGAATTGATTGCAGCGCAGCATGCCGGTTGGGCAGCGGGGCGGTCGCCGGAACGCGCCGCGGCATAGATAGCCCCCGCCATCGTCGTATTGATGCCACATCGGCGCGCAGGAAAGAGCGACCGGACCTGCCCGCACTTGGCCCCAAAGGCCGGCCGCGCGTAGAATTGGCGCAATAACCCCTCCACTCCAGGACGACAACCGATGAACCGCAACCTCATTTCGCACTCGCCGGCAGCAACGGCGCGACTGCGCATGGGTTGGGTTTCGTCCATGCCGCGCGGCGTCGAAATTGCCATTTCCAGAATATTCGCCGTCCTGCATGTAGCGTCGCCAGCAGCACCGATATAAGCGCCCGCCGGGTTACCCGCCGGGTTGGGCGGGAACCGGACCAGTTGGCGTTTTCCTTTCCGGACTTCCCGCCTGTCGTAGTTTCATTCGCGTTCGCGTCGCCGCGGGCGCGTGGCAACAACACAGGTGTCGTCATGGATCGCTTGCAACGCTGGATTCGCAGTACGTTTCGCGGGCTCTGGCTGTCCCCCGATTTCCGGAAGCTCTGGACGTCGCTGACGATCACGGCCTTCGGCAGCCAGATCACCAACCTGGCGCTGCCACTGACGGCGGCGCTGCTGCTGCACGCAACACCGCTGCAGATGGGTGTGCTCATCGCGCTGGAGACGCTGCCGTTTGCGCTCGTTTCGCTGCATGCCGGGGTGCTGCTCGACCGCGTTCGCAAATTGCCGATCGTGATCGCGTCGGACATCGTGCGCGGCGTGGCGCTGCTCGCCATACCGGTTGCCGCGTTCACCAATACGCTGGCGATGGAGATCCTGTACGTCGTCGGTTTCTTTTGCGGCGTCTCGAACGTGGTCGGCGGAGGGGCGTATCAGGTACTGCTCGCGCAGCTGGCCGGTCGCAAGCGGCTGGTCGAGGCCAATGCCAAGATCGCGCTGGGCGAAACGTCGTCGGCGCTGATCGGTCCCGGCCTCGCGGGGGGGCTGATTCAGCTCATGACGGCGCCCTTCGCGATCATCCTCGACGCGCTGACATTCTTCTTTTCGGCCTGGATGCTGCGCCGGATTCATGTGCCGCAGGACGTCCCGAACACGGGTCCCAAGGCATCGGTGTCAGCGGAGATTGTCGAGGGATTGAAGCTCGTGTGGCGCAACCGCACGCTCCTTTCGCTGGCGTGGGTGGCGGCGCTTTGGCAACTGCTCCATCACATGCAGCTTGCCGTGCTGATCCTGTTCGCCACGCGCGACCTCGGGCTCTCTGCAGGCGCCATCGGCCTTACCTACGCGTTCGGCGGCGTTGGCTGCGTCATCGCGGCGGCGTCGGCCGAGAAGCTCTCGGCGCGCTTCGGCGTCGGGACGGTGATCGTGCACGGCTTGATGCTGACCGCGGTCGGTTGGCAGGTGTTCGGTCTGGTGTCCGGACCGGTGTGGTTTGCCACGCTGGCATTGGGCATCGCCATGCTGGTGTTCGATTTCGGCGCCGTGTTGTACGCGATCAATTACCTCGCGCTGCGCCAGGCGATCACGCCGGACCGGCTGATGGGCCGCATGACGGCGACAATGCGCTTCCTGACCGTCGCCGCGGCCCCGCTGGGTTCTCTCGCCGGCGGTGCATTGGCGACGGCGATCGGCCTGCGCAACACGCTGTTGACGGTCGGCGTCCTGGCGCTGGTGCTGACCGCAGGTGCTGTACTCTGGTCGCCGGTGCGGCGGCACCGGACGCTGCCGGTCGTTCCGGCGGAGTGATGACGTCGATCAAGGCCTGTTTGCGCCCATGGCGCTAACTGGCCCTAGATGATCGTCCCGGCGGCGACTGTACGGTTGGTGACTTCGTCGATGACAATGAACGCGCCGGTCGTGCGGTCGTCGTGAAAGGCATCGATCGCCAGCGGTTCGTTGATCGCCAGCCGCGCCCGCACCAGGTCGTTCATGGCGACTTCGTCAGGTGGCGCTACCGGCGCGAGCGTGGCCAGGTCGACCGCGTGCACGATCTCCGCGAAGCGGGCGCGTACCGTCCGTGTCGTGTGCTTGACGAGGTAGCTCGCGGCGGGCTGCAACGGCTCGGCGTCGAACCAGCACAGGTCCGCGACGATTTCCCGCGTCACGCGCGGGCGCGCGTCCGGGGGCACGAGAAGGTCGCCGCGCGCGACATCGAGGTCGCGATCGAGCCGAACGGTCACTGCATGTCCCGGAAGTGCCACCGACACTGGACCATCAGGTCCATCGATGCCGGCCACGACCGCGCGGAGTGCGGCGGGCATCACCACCACTTCAGCGCCAACTTCGAGCGTGCCGCTGGCCAGTGTGCCCTGCAGGCCGCGCTGCGGACGGCCACGCTGGGCGGCCAGATTGCGCGCGACGCGCTGCACCGGGAAGCGCAGTGGTTGTGTGGCGCGTGACCGCACGACGTCCACGCTTTCGAGATAGGCCAGCAGCGTCGGGCCGCCGTACCACCGCAATGCGTCGCCGCGCGAGGCGACCATGTCGCCGGTAAGCGCGGACAGCGGAATGGCGTGGACTTCGACAAAGCCCAGGTGCGATGCGAGCGCCGTGAACTCCGCGTGGATTTCCTCGAAGCGCGTGCGGTCCCAGTCGACCAGGTCCATCTTGTTCACGGCCAGCACCAGCCGTGAAATGCCTGCCCAGCGCGCCAGGAATGCGTGACGTCGGGTTTGCGGCTGCAGCCCGTGCACCGCGTCCACCAGCAGCACCGCGACGTCCGCGGTGCTGGCGGCAGTCACCATGTTTCGCGTGTACTGTTCGTGTCCCGGCGCGTCGCCGATGATGAACTTGCGCGCCGGTGTGGCGAAGTATCGGTACGCGACGTCGATGGTGATGCCCTGTTCCTGCTCGGCCAGCAGTCCGTCGGTCACGAGCGAAAAGTCGATCGGCATCCGGCCGGCGCGGCGCGATCCCGCCTCAAGGGCGGTCACCTGATCGGACAGCAGGCTCTTGCTGTCCCAGAGCAGGCGGCCGATCAGCGTGCTCTTGCCGTCGTCGACGCTGCCGGCCGTCGTGAACCGCAAAGGCGTGGCCGCCGGAATAGAAGCAGCGTGCATCAGAAGTAACCTTGCCGTTTGCGCAATTCCATCGCCGCGTCGTTGGCTTGGTCGTCCAGCCTTGTTGCGCCGCGTTCAGTGATACGCGTCACCGCCGTTTCGCGGACGATGTCGTCGAGCGTGGCCGCATCCGACTCGACCGGCGCGGTGCAGGGAATATCGCCGACGGTGCGAAAGCGCACGGAGAGATTCACGACGCGGTCACCGGTTGTGGCGGGCGTGAGGTGCGTTACCGGAACCAGCGCGTTGCCGCGGCGAACGACATCCCGGTCGTGCGCGAAATAGAGCGAAGGCAGCGGAATTTCTTCCTGCCGTATGTATTGCCACACGTCCAGCTCCGTCCAGTTCGACAGCGGAAAGACGCGCATGTTCTCGCCCTTGTGCACCCGCGCGTTGTAGAGCGACCACAACTCAGGCCGCTGCGCCTTCGGGTTCCACTGTCCCGAGTCGTCGCGAAACGAAAACACGCGCTCCTTGGCGCGCGCCTTTTCCTCGTCGCGCCGCGCGCCTCCAATGCACGCATCGAACTGGAATTCCGCGATGGCGTCGAGCAGCGTGACCGCCTGATGGGGGTTGCGCGACTCGGCCGCGTTCCGCAGCCGCACGCGGCCGGTGCGGATCGACTCGTCGAGCGAGCGCACGACCAGCGGCAGGCCGGTGTCGCGCGCCATCCGGTCGCGAAAGGCAATCACCTCGGGAAAATTCTGCTCGGTGTCGATGTGCAGCAGCGTCACCGGCGCCTTCTCCGGGAAGAATGCCTTCTGCGCCAGGCGCAGCACGACCGCGGAATCCTTGCCGCCGGAAAAGAGCAGCGCAATGTTGCGGCACTCGGCCGCGATCTCGCGGAGGATGAAGATCGACTCCGCCTCGAGTTCGGCCAGGTAGGCACTGCGCTGCCTCGTGACTGGTAGCGGCGGAATTGCGATGTCGGTCAGCGCGGGGTCGTCGTGCAGCAGCATGGCGTGGCAGCTTTCTGTTCTGAGAACTAGTTTGCGACAGCAGCGTCGCGCGTGCGCACCACGCGGCCCTGCGCGTCGACGTGGATGCCGCATTCGCGTTCGGCCGGCGCTTCCCACCACCAGCGGCCGGAACGCGGATCCTCGCCCGGCATGACCGCGCGCGTGCAGGGGGCGCAGCCGATGGACGGAAAACCTTGCTGATGCAGCGGATGCGTCGGCACATCGTTCGTGCGGACGTACGTCCAGACGTCGTCCTCCTGCCAGTCGGCGAGCGGGCTGAGCTTCATCAGGCCGTGCTGCGCATCGTGGGCGAGGATGGGCGTGTCCGTGCGCGTCGCCAATTGGTCCCGGCGCAGTCCGGTGATCCAGACGTTCTTGCCGGCGAGGGCGCGCGCGAGCGGGCGCACCTTGCGCAATTCGCAGCATTGCTTGCGCAACTCGGCCGAGCGATAAAATGGATTGGGTCCGTGCGCTGCAACAAACGGTTCGATATCCGAAGCCTCGGGCGCGTAGAGATGGACCGGGATGCCGTAGCGCTGGCGCACGACGTCGATGAACGCATGGGTTTCGTCGTGCAGCCGGCCCGTGTCGAGAGTGAACACGTCGACCGGGAGGTCCAGTGCCGCGATCAGGTCCAGGATCACCATGTCCTCGGCGCCAAAACTCGATGCAAGGGTGGCCGGGGCATGTGCCGAAACCGCGTGGCGCAGACGCTGCTTGGCTTCCCCGGTACGCAAAGGCATATTCATGTGAAGGCATTTCCTTGGACGACAACGGGAACGACGCAAAGGCGCGCCCAGCGGACCCCAATCCCGGATACTAGGGAGTCATTCAAATACACGGAAATGATATTTATGACCACTAGATATTACTTTTGGCTATAAACCGGCTTGTGCTACGCGCGCCCCCAGTCCGGCGGACCATTCGCACAGCGTTCGGAGCGACAGCATCGTTGCAACCGAAGGTGTTGGGAAACTGCATTGACCGCACCCGGCACGCCCGGAATACTCGATGACATCGAGTTGGAATTCGCATTTCTGACCTTCAGAGAAGCCTCATGGCCTACGCCGTCGTCAATGGCATGAACATGTATTACGAAGTCCACGGGCTGGGCCCACCGTTACTGCTGCTCCACGGCGGGGCTGGTTCGATCCCCGCGCAGTGGATTCCTTCCTTTTCGGCACAGTTCCGGGTGATCGCGATGGAGCAGATGGGTCACGGGCGCACTGCCGATGTCACGGATCGTCCGTTCCACTACCACGACATGGCCGAGGACACGGTCGAGCTGATGCGCCAACTGGACGTCGCGAGCGCCGTCGTCGTCGGCTATAGCGACGGAGGGATCATCGGCCTCGACATGGCAATTCATCACCCCGAATGCGTGACGAAGCTCGCGCTTACCGGCGTCAACTGTCGCACTGATGGCTACACTGAGGCGAGCCAGGCGTGGGCTCGCAGCTTCAATCCTGACGACGAGCCCGTATCCGAAGCCTATAGCCGGCTGTCTCCGGACGGTGCCGGCCATTGGCCGATTTTCCAACGACGCTTGCAGCGCATGTGGGTCGCGGAACCAAGTTTCACGCGCGAACAGCTTCGGGGCATCAAGGCGCCGACGCTGATCATCGTTGGCGATCGCGACATCGTCACGGCGGAGCACGCCGTCGAGATGTTCAGGACCATCCCCAAGGCGAATTTGTGTGTGGTTCCGGACGCCGGCCATGGAGTCATGCCGAAGGATGCCGTCCTGACATTTCTTATGGACGAATCCGCCGGCGAATAGTAGCGGTTCCCTGCACCTGCAAGCGGCCGCAGGCAGCCATTGCGCCCTGGGCGACGAGAGCGGGCGTACCCTGGGGAAACGATCGGCGGGAGTGCGGTCGATGCGAATTGCGTTGCAAGCCGTAACGATCGCCGCGCCCGCACCACCTCTATTTCGTTGGGGTTTGTCGTTCCTCGTCGCCGCATGATTTGCCTGCGAACCGCCGTCGGGCTGCCTCTCTCCCTCCACTGCGAGCAAACTGTTGCTCCGCCTTCCGGGCAAAGGTTGCCGCGCCCGGGGGGCGGCGGCATGATACGAGTCGCCCGACGCGCGCGCCCGGGCCAAGCGAGCCCTCATGTCGGCGCGCGGCTCAACGACGAGGAGAGGGTGCAATGATGGCATTCAATGTTGTACGGGTCCGGGTCAAGCCGGGTCGCGAACAAGAATTCCTCGAAGCGAACCGCAGGTCCCGCGCGGACTTCGCAGGCTTCAAACGCTTCGTGCTGATCAAGACCGGCGACCGGGCCTACTGCATCATTGGTGAGTGGGACAGCTTCGAGAGCCTTGCCGCCGCACGGCCGAAGATGATTGCGACGCTCGAGAGCTTTCGCGACACGCTGGAAGATCTGGGGGGCGGGCTTGGCGTGACCGACCCCGTTTCCGGTGAGGTCGTCCTCGAGACCTAGCCGCACCGGGTAGTCCGTCGCGCGCAAGACTCCAGCGATTCTTCTTGCTGCCGTGGATACTGCAGTGGAGTGTCTAGACTTCCGCCATCGTGAACAGCTCCTGCGGCTCGCCGATGCCGCGCAGCGCGTGGGCACCCACCGAAACCATTCTGCTGCCGCTGGCCACGGCGGCCTCGTGGAACCTGCTGGACATGAGCACCTTTTGCCGCAACGGCCGGCACAGCCCTTCAATGCGGCTCGCCTCGTTCACCGCCGAACCGACTACGGTGAAGTCGAGCCGCTCTTTCGTGCCGATGTTGCCGTAGAGGACTTCACCCAGGTGGAGCGCGACGCCGAAGTCCAGCGTGTGCTTTCCAGCGTTTCGGCGTTCGGCATCGAAGCGAGGAAAGGTTTCCAGCAGTTGTCCCGCGGCCTTCACCGCGTCGATGCACACGGATTGTCGATCGCGCTGCGACAGGTCGAAGATCGCCAGGAAGCCGTCGCCCATGAATTTCAGGATCTGCCCGCGGTTGTCCAGCACGGGCTGCGCCATGACTTCGAGATGCGCGTCCAGGATTTCCACGAGTTCCTCCGCCGGGACCTGGCTCGCAACCTCAGTGAAGCCGCGCAGATCGCAAAACCAGATCACGGAATCGATCGCTTGTACCGAGTGCCGATCGATCTCGCCCGTCAGCACGCGCCGGCCGGCGTCAGCGCCAAGGTAGGTTTCGAGCAGCGTGTGTGCGACATCGAAGATCGAGCGGGATTTCACCGCCAGCGCGAGGTGCGGCAACACCTCGCCCACCTGCCGGAGGTGGTCTTCGTCGAAGCCGCCGGGCACATCGGTCGCACAGGAGAAGTACACGCCCTGTAGCACATCAGGCCGATCCGCGCCCTTCCTTTCCGTCCCCATGCGCCGCGTCGCGGCATCGACGCCATCGAAGTGCACGAGCCGCGCGGCGAATTCAGTCATTCCGGCCGCACGCAGTTCGGCGAGCACGGGAAACTGGTCCGGAGCGCCCGTGTCGAGCCGGCATCGCAGCCCGACTTCTCCCGAGCGGCGCAGGTGGTAGATCGGACTTCGGAGGTACGCTTCGCTCTCGTCTTCGCTGCGCCGGCGGGGGAAGACCGCGGTTGCGATACCGTCGGGACTCCAGATGTAACTGTGCGCACCATGCCGTGGGTGCAGTGTCCCAATGGACATGTTGAACCGGCGAGCGGGGAATCCGGCATCCACCGCGCGGCGACAGAATCCGTCGACCTGCTCTTCGAGCGGCAATCCTTGCAGACCCCGCGCCACCAGCCAATTTACGAGACCGTCAAGTACGAGGGGCATCGAAGGGTGCTGCATGTTCGTTTCTGGAATCATGGCAGTGGCGATCTCCAATTGCTGCTTCGGGTCGTCAGCGGCAGGCGCCGCCGAGCGGCGGTCAGCACGGGCTTCCCTCGCCGCCATACCAATCTTAGTCCGGATACGGCCAACTTGAGCCATTAGAGGGCTACGTGAAGAACTTCGGTAAGCAGTCACTCGCCGGCCGAGATGAAGCCTCCCTTGGAAGCGTAGTATCGTTGTAGCTGGGACTCTTTGGTCGACGTGGATTCAGTGATGGATCGGCGAACGTTCATCGGCGGTGTTGCAGGTGGTCTCCTCGTCGTGCCACTTGTTGCTCGCGCGCAAGCCACGCGCGCTGACGACGTGCCGCGCGCCGCCTTGTTCGCGTACGTCGCGAATAGCGGCGCAGGGACCGTCAGCGCATTTCGTATGGACGCCGCGACTGGCGCGCTCACACCGCTTGCTCCGAAGGCCATCGCAAGCGACAAGAATCCCTACTCTGTCACGATAGACGCTGCCGGGCGCCGGCTCTACGTTGCACATGGCGACGCGAGCAGCATCGTAACGTTCAGCATAGATCCGACTAGTGGAGAGCTAAGGCCCGCGCCGATCTCACGTACCGCAACCGGCGCCTATCCGGTTTCGGCCGCGATCGACCCGTCAGGACGATTTCTCTACGTATCGACCATGGTGGCGGACGCAGTTGCGGTGTACGCGATCAATCCCACGACGGCCGCGCTCACGCCGGTGACAGGTTCACCGTTCGCTGCCGGAAAGCGTCCCTCCGGAAACGCGATCCATCCGAACGGCCGATTCCTCTACGTTTCCAATCTTACCAGCAGCACCGTCGTTGCATTTGCGATCGACCGCGTCACGGGTGCACTAAAACTGCTTCGCGGATCTCCGTTTCCTGCCGGAACGAACCCGCGCGCGATCGCGATCGAGCCCGGCGGCCAGTTCGCCTACGTCGTCAATGCGGTCTCAAATGATGTTTCGAGCTATAGGATCGACCCCAACACCGGCACGCTAGTCCCGGTTCCTGGCGGGGCGGTGCCTACTGGCGAGAATCCTCGTGCTGTGGTTGTCGCGCCGAAGGGTGGTTACGTCTACGTCGCCAGCCACTTCAGCAACTCCATCTGGGCGTACGCCATCGACGGCGCGAGCGGTGGCTTGCGGCCGCTGGCTGGACAGCCGTTTGCGGCTGGCAAGAATCCACGCGGACTCGCCATCGACAAACGCGGAACGTTGCTCTACTGCACAAACTACGGTGCGAACAGCGTCTCGGCGTACCGAATCAATCCGATCACAGGGGTACTTAACGAGATCCCCGGATCGCCCTACGGCACCGGCGATGGACCCTTCGGCATCGCGATCTTCTGACAACTACCCGGTCGTTGAAGCAGCGCGCGGACGTGGTGATTCAGTGATGGACCGGCGATGCTTTATCGGTGGCGTCATGGGCGCCCTGCTCGTGGCACATCGGCGCGGGCCGCCGGTTAGCTTGATACGTTCGGCATCTGGTGACGCATACCGCGGCCAAATGCGCGTCTTCGACGGAGGCCGGTGATGGCGCGTGAACTCACGTTCGATCCAGCTTCCTTCAAAGGCTTGGAGTATGCCGGTTGGCAGAAGGGCGCCGCGTCGTACGATGACCTCTTCGGTTCAGTAACGCGGCACGCGATGGAGCCGTTGCTAGACGCAACGGATGTGCGCGCTGAGTCCAGCGTACTCGATGTGTGCTGTGGGCTCGGTTACGGTGCCGGAGCCGCGCTATCGCGAGGTGCTCGCCCTATCGGCATCGACTTTGCCCCCGCGATGGTGGCGGCGGCGAGAGAGCGTTATCCTGCGGCCGTCTTCCGACAAGACGACGCGGAGGCGTTGAATTTCGATAGCGGCGTCTTCGACGCCGTCATTTGCGCCTTCGGCGTCAATCATCTTCAACATCCCGAGAAGGCGATTGCCGAAGCCCTTCGGGTTCTTCGTCCTGGCGGAAAGTACGCGTTCACGATGTGGTGCGTGCCCGGGAGATCGAAGTTTCATCAGTTGGTGTTGGAGTCGATTCGTTCCCATGGCACGCTCGACGTGCCCTTGCCCGCCGCCCCTCCGCCGTTTCGCTTCAGTGATCCTGAAGCCTGCACGATAGCACTGCTCGGTGCGGGCTTCGTTGGTCCCCACGTTATCGAGGTCCCGCTTGCCTTTCGGCCACGAACGGCGGAGCAAGTCCTCGATCTGACGTACAGTGCCGTTCGGCTGGAGATGATTCTTTCACTTCAAACGGGCGAAGCGAGAGAGCGAATCCATCGAGCCATCGTCGAAGGAGTGGCGGGTTTCCGGGTCGGCGGCGAAATTGAGCTTCCCATGCCGGCAGTGCTTGCGTCGGCATCGAGGCCTTCGTAAGGCCGGCGAAACATGGCCGATCTACGCACAAAGCTGCCGAACAACCATTTCGAGCGGACGGCCGCAAGCGCGCTTCGCTCGCTTGCGATTCCCGCCTCGCTATGCTCGTCGGCCGCCGTTCAAATGGGGCGTCCGCGGCGTTCGCGCACCACTATGCGGGTGCCGACGAACTCCAGCATTGAAAGTCTGCTCTGATGATGACAGAACGGCTGGTCAGGGTCGATTTCGGCAGACACTCATCCCGACTGCGGACGTTCGTGGCAACGTCTGCTTGTCGGAAGCACCTTCGGCAGGAGTCGGCCAACTGCAGCCATACCGCGATGCGGCAGACAGCGGACATTCGATGGCTATGCCTTGTCGGTCTGAACCGAGCATCGTGCTGCACGCAAGAACGAGTATCCAGACTTGACTTCAGTCGTGTTGGGAGGCGAACAGCGACTTACCGCAGTGTTTGCAGAATCGCGCGTCAGTGTCGTGGTCTTCGGTCAGGCAGTCAGGGCACACGTGCGTGGCCAGGGCCCGCCCCATGCGGCGGGCGGTCATTTCGGCCGTGACGATACCCGTGGGGACGGCCAGGATGCCCCACCCCAACAACATCACGCACGAGGCGATGAGGCGACCCAAATTGGTCTTCGGCGTGATATCGCCGAAGCCAACCGTGGTCATCGTGGTGATACCCCAGTACATCGCCACCGGAATGCTGGTGAAGCCGTTCTCGGGGCCCTCAACGACATACATCACGGTCCCGAGCACCGCAACGGTGATCAGCACGAAGCCAAGGAAGACCGCGATCTTGCGCCCGCTGGACCTCAGAGCCACACCGAGGAAGGCCAACTCCGAGACGTACTCGCTAAGCTTGAGGAGTCGAAAAATGCGCAGCAGGCGCAACAGCCGCACGTTGATCAGCGAATTGACTCCCGGCACGAAGAACACCAAGTACGTCGGCAGCACGGCCAGCAGGTCCACAACGCCAAAGAAGCTTGTCGCATAGCGCCACGGGTGCCGTACGCACGCCAGCCGCAGCACGTATTCCACGGTGAACAGCAACGTGAATCCCCATTCGAGGACATTGAACAGCGTGTCATAGCGCTCCATCGATTGCACGCTGTCGAGGATCACGACCGCCACGCTGGCGAGGACCAGCAGGATCAATACAAGATCGAACAGCAGGCCGGCGCGCGTGTCGGACTCGAAGATGATCGTGTAGACCCGCAGGCGCCAGGAGTCCTGTGGGCGGCCAAAGCGTGCAGCCCATTCCGATTGCGTGATTGAAGCGACAGATCGCGAAGCGGGAGCCGATTCGGAGGTCGTCATGATTGATCTGTGGAGACGGAAATCTCAACCGTACCACATGGTCCGGCAGGGCGACGGGGAGTGGGTGCCGTATGCGCCCCAGGGACGCGACAGGGAAACTCCCTGAGTGCACCAGTGCTCCCCCAGCGCTCAATCGGTGCTATCGAGGCAGGGGATTTGGTCCCCTGAACCAGGATCGTCGTGGCTTCGTTGTACCGAGCAAAGTTGGGCACATGGGCGATTGTTCGCTCACTTATCGCACGACAGGCGTCAACGAACTGCGACACAGAGGCGCACAGACGGTTCACGGCAAGCGTAAGTTGGAGCCGTTCCTCAAAGGCTGACATTCAATCAGAAGTCGCGGACAATAGCGCCGACACGTCGAAGACGCCCCAGCTGGCGGTTCGTTAACACTGTCAAGTGCGCCGCGCGATGGCGTGGGGAACACGCACCTTATCGATGCGCATCTCAATCGGTACGGCCACTCCGATGACCCACAGTCATTCGCCGCCGTCACTTGCGGCCGTCAACGCCTTGACGGCAATTGCAGCTACCAGCGCGGTAATTAGAACGCCACACACGCCAATGACGATGGCGAGCACGCGCGCAAGCAGTGACTTGGGCGCAAGATCACCGTAGCCGATCGTCAGACCGGAAACGAAGGCAAAATAGATCGACTCATGTACCGACCAGCCTTCTATTCGGCCGACAACCAAGCCGGCCGCGACGATCAGTATGAGCAACCCCGACAGGATTGGCCATACCACACGCAATCCGGTGAACAGTCCGGCAAGGAACTTCCTTCTCAACTTGCGCGAATCCATAATGCCTCCGAAGTTGCGACATAGTACAACCGGGGAGTGCGACCAACTCCTGCTGTTCGAGGTCGGCGCAGAATCTTCCAGTAAGCCGCAATTGAGGAGGTGACCGGCGCGTGGCATTCCCACGCCCCCGCCGGTAGTCAGCCAACGCGATATGCCATGGCTAGCGAACGCCCCGTTGCAGCGAAGGTTACTTCGGGGCGATGCTGCTTACGCGCATGACTTAGGCAATAACTGATTCCGCCACAACACAGACCCCAGCTCCGGCGGGGTTTGTTGTTTGTCGTGTATTTCACGGCGTTGTCGATCAACGCACGCTCTCTCCCTTGGCATCTTCCAATAGAGTAAACGCCAAGGCCAAGTCGAAGGTCCGCTCTCAAACATCGTCTAGGTCTGCTCTGGGTCGAGAGCCGAGATACGTTCTTGGCGGTCAACAACCGGCCAGTTCCAGTCGCTGGGCACAGGCAGCTTCCGGGCATCTCATCTCGCCGTCCTCGCGCCGGAGGCGACCGCAAGGCCGTCACCAGAAGGTGGCCACAGGGAGGTAGGCGCCCACAGGTAGGCGGACCACGCAGGCCCTCGTCGACGAGTTCGCGACGTTCCGCTGCTGATGACGCTGGCCGCGCTTCCGGTGGCCGGCCGCGGCGCGGCTGTGGTAGGCTCGCCGCTCCCTCGATCCGCATCACGACCCCGAGCCTCGTGATAGCCTAACTCCGTTCGAGTGCCGAGCCTCACATGACGACGATCGTATACGTGGGCGAAGACAAGGCGATGGCGGTCGCCGATCCCACCATGACCATCCTCGACGTCTCGATCGCGCACAAGATCCCGCACGTTCGGACATGCGGGGGACACGGGCGCTGCACGACTTGTCGCGTCCGTATCCGTGACGGGATCCAGAACGTCTCGGCGCGGACGCCGCGCGAGGTCGAGGTGGCCGACGCGCTTCGCTGGGATGGGTTCACGCGCCTGGCGTGTCAGACGCGCGTCAGCGGGGACGTGACCCTCGAACGGCTGGTCACGAGCCCCGCGGACGTGTCGAGCCTGCAGGTGGAAGAGGCGTCGATCGGGCCGTCGGAGGAGCGAACGCTCGCGGTCCTCTTCTGCGACATCCGCGACTTCACGCCCTTTGTCGACGCGCACCTCGCCTACGACGTGGTGCACATCCTCAATCGTTTCTTCAAGGCGGTCGGCGACGCGATTCTGATCAACAACGGTGTCATCTATCAGTATGTCGGCGACCAGATCGTTGGGCTGTTCGGTGTGGGCGGCGATCCGCCCGAGAAGAGTTGTCTCGACACGATTCGAGCCGGCTTGGGCATGCTCGCAGCGCTGAACGATCTCAATTCGGAGCTGTCGGACGAATTCGGAACGACGCTCGAGATCGGCATCGGGGCGCATTTTGGCCCGCTCATCGTCGGCATGATGGGGCATCCGGATCATCGGCAGTTCACGGTGGTCGGTGATGCGATGAACATTGCCAGCCGCATCGAAGATGCAAACAAGACGCTTGGTACGAGATTCCTGATGTCGGAAGCTCTGTTCAATCAAGTTCCGCAGGCGCCCGTGGAGGTGCGGAGAGCACAAGCCGTATTGAAGGGCAAGCACGGCGCGTTCAAGCTCGTGGAAGCGATCGGCTTTGCCGCGCCGGACGCCGCCCTGCTGGTGCAGTCGACCATCGGCGTTCTCCTGCAACATCAGAAACGGTTCACGCAGGATCTCTATCGACGTTTGTTCGCGCTGGCTCCTCCGGCCGAAGGACTTTTCCGTGGCGACATGGAGAGCCAGGGCCAGATGCTTTCCCATATGATGCAATTTCTCGTGCACGCCATGAGCCGCCCCGAGTTCATGACGCTCGGCCTACGAGATCTCGGACGGCGACATGATGGCTACGGTGTCGCGTCCGATTACTACCCGGCCTTTCGCCAAGCGTTTCTCGAGTCGGCACGTGGGATTCTCGGTGAGAGGCACACACCGCAGGTCGAGAAAGCCTGGGCGGACACGATCGACATGATCATCGAGTCGATGCGCCGGCCGGACGCGGCCTGAGGCCCCGGCGCGATCCCAGCCAAGGGACCCGGGAACAGCACGGCGTCCGATCCATGCGCCGACATGCATGGTTTCACTCTGCACGCGGCCGTCCGTTGCGGTGCCGACGGGCGCATACCGATGAAGCAACTGTGCAGCTACATTACCCGGCGCTGGCCAACGAACGCGTGCAGAAACGCCGCAGGATAGCTGGTGCTGAAGCCGAAGACGCCCTCGCGCGATAGCACGACGCACCTGCGGATGTCGCCGCTGGAGTTCATGCCACTGCCCATCGAGAGACCGCTTTGCGGCGGCCAGATCCGTTGGATCTACGTCAGCAGTGGGTCGGGTCCCGTAGTTGGCGAACGGCAGCTTTGGGGAAGTGAGACCCGAAGGGCGACAGTCTCTGGGCGGCCAGGTCCTGACGTTCACGAATGTCGGCTCTGCAGAACAGTAGCGACGCGAATGCGCCCCGTGTCCGCGCCATTCCTAGGTGTCCTAAATGGTATTCGAGCCGACGGACGCTGACCGATGAAATTGGAACTTGAAGGCAAGGACCGTCATCGCCGCAAACGACCATTGAGGCGGTAGTTACAACGCGTTCGACTTTCGTTGACCACCCGAGGGCGACGGCGTACCGTGACTTGGCTCTTTCTAACATTCACCGCCAACGCCGCCTAAATAGACAAAGTCAACTGGACCCGCCGGTACCGTCCTTCTTGCTTGCGAGCATCACCGCCGGGCCGGTTCACTCGGCCTTTTAGACGGTCATTTGTGGCCGCATAAGCAAATGGAGGTAGATATGCCCGCCGCAACGTTGAAGCCGCACGTCAATCCACTGTACAAGATCAAGGAGAGTTTGATCATCGCGCAGTGCGACGACATGCGCGTGATCGATCAGACTCTGGCCCCTGGCGAAAGCGTGCCGTGGCACTTTCATCCCACCAGCTCCGATTACATCGTTTGCTTGAGGGGCGAGCTTCAGATACGCGAACTGAATCCAGAGCGCGTCACTACCCTGCGAGCACTGGAACGCTACTCGATAGCTGAGAAGCAACCGCACACCACTGTGAATGCTTCAGAAGCGGAGTGCCAGTTCCTTATAATTCAGGGACCCGGGAAGGTGCAGTTTGTCGCCGTGCCGAAACTCCAAGGAGCAGTAAGGGGCGGGGCGGAATGACGATATGGGCTAACTGCGCTTGGCCGATCTGCCAGATGTTCGCTACTGCGATCTGACACTGACCATCAGATCAAATCCTGGTTACGACATTTTGGAATCACGTCGGTCGACCATTGACCCCCGCTTCATCATGATCTCTATCGGAGGAGCGCAGCGGTGATTACGAACCCAATCAAGGCGCTCTTGCAAGAAGGCGAGATAGGAGGGGCGCGATCATCACGACGCCGAGTTCACATGTTACGCAGATCACCCTTTGCTCTGGATTTGACTGGTGGGATCCTCTCACTCCTCCTCTCCTAATTCATTTTGCACAAGACGTTCCGAAGCAAAGCTTACTTCCGGGAGATTCCATGTCACTTTATATGCACGAAGCCGCTCGCGAGAGTGCGATCGAGATCTCGTTGACGGAAGCGGAGCGCAATGCGCGGGTCGAGTTGGCGGCCTGCTACCGAATTTTCGACATGCTCGGCTGGACAGAAATGATTTTCAACCACATCACGCTTCGGGTGCCCGGGCCGAAGCGAGTGTTCCTGATCAATCCATTCGGCCTCCAATATCACGAAGTGACCGCATCAAATCTAGTTGCCGTTGACACCGAGGGCAACCCAGTCAGGCCTGGCCAACATCCGATCAACCGCGCGGGCTTTGTTGTTCATAGCGCGATCCATGGAAATGTCGAGGGCGCACATTGCGTAATGCATACGCATACGACGAGCGGTTGCGCGGTTGCCGGCTTGGAAGAGGGCCTATCGCACGACTCCTTCTATGGAGCGCTGTTACATGGACGCGTGGCCTATCACGATTTTGAGGGCGTTACTGTCAATCCGGATGAACAACAGCGCATGCTCCGCAGCATCGGCGACAAGAAGGTCGTCGTTCTGCGCAACCACGGACTTCTGAGCTGGGGAGGCAGCATTCAGGAAGCGTTCTTGTGGCTTTGGACCTTACAACGTGCATGCGACGTGCAAATTGCTGCTGGGTCTGCCGGCCGGGTGCGACGGCTCCAGCCTTCGGTGCTTGAGCAGGCTTCGCGCGAGGCTGCAGCCGGCGAACGCATCGTCTGCGACATGGTATATGCCGCGCTGAGACGCAAACTCGACGCGTTGGGCAAGGACTATATGAATTGAGCGCTACCGAGGTAGCGGCTAGCGGTGCGTGTTGAGTTCAACGCGCGATCGAGTGTCTGCTTTGTCGCGTCCAATCTTGTATCAGGAACGTCTTCAGTGGGTCGATAGCTCAGGTTCGTTCCACGGTCACGAACGGCTGCTTTCCATATTGCGGTCCTTGAGCGGGCGCCGGCCAAATAGTACTTTCGGCCAACAGCGGAAGTTGAAGCCGTTTCCGGATTGCTGACATTCGCGCCAACATTCCTTCGCGCCATGAGCTTGGCAGCTTTGCTGACGAAGGTTTCCGGCGGCGCCCTAAGAACCTTCCATCGTTGCATCACGCTTCGGACCGGTTGGTCGAACATCGATGTCACGCAGTTCCGGATTTGGACAATCACTGCGTCCCGGACGAACCCTCTTCCTGGCCCCCACGGCGACGAAACTGACTCGACGACCGACGTTTCGTTTCTTGACCCCCCATCCGTGTTCGGTCTCCTACAAGATTCACCGTGCCGGCGTTAACTAATCCCGCTGCATCGTGAGTGGTCCCGCGAGGAATGATTCAAGAGCAGCCCACTGGACGACTCGAGGTCCTCTATAGCGGGCAATGGTCGCTGTCACCTTGTGGACCTCTTCATCACTCGGCGGTAGCGAATGTTCCTCCAGATAGCGGTAGGTGAAATGCAGTACTACATCGCCGTCCTCCACATCAACCACTTCCTCTGACGGAGACGGCCGGCTACCCGCGTGATCCTGTTCAAACCGGAAAGGTTGATCTAGCAGATTGCGCATTTGATGCCCTCCGCTTAACCTGCTACGCGGCATGCGTCATCGAAACCGTGTAGCTGCGCGCCTATCGCAGATCATAGGTATCGTCAAATCAAAGGAAAAAACTACGCTTTCCGATTAATATGGTGATTGATCTGGCGCAAACCGTGTCGGCATAGTTTCTGGAAACCTGTCATTTGTGCGGGCGATCAACGATCCTAGTCCGGCCAGGACTGGCCCGTCGCGCGACCGACGAGATTGCCGAGTGGCGCGGGAATGTCGAGAGCTATTGACTTGGCGACGACAGTTGCCAATTCCGAGTTGCCCGGCGCGATCAGCACGATACTGAGAATGGATGCGATCAACTTCCTCGCTTTGCGTGTCTTGATCGAACACCTGCCTTTGCCGCTCGTCCTGTTCGACATCCAGTCCGGCGTTAGCTTCGCGAACGACCGGTTCGCCGAAATATTCTTGTCTGGACAGCTTGATAGTCCGGACCTGCATCGACTGGCCCACAATGCGGGAGGCGCCTGGCAACCGGTGAAGCTGTGCCACCAGGACGGCCGCGACTTCGTGGCCTGTGCACGTGCCGTTGCCGTAGCCGCTGGCGTGCTGCTGGTTTTCGACGAAGTCGGCGGCCCGGCATGGATGCAGGAAATCGAGCGGTTGCAGCAGCGAATCACCGACCTCGAGAGCCTACGCGCGACGGACCCTCTCACCGGCGCCTGGAATCGAGTGCAGCTCGAGCGCTTGGTCGATGTGGAGATAAGTCGGGCAACGCGTTCCGGTCAGCCGCTCACGTTGGTCTTGCTCGACATCGATCACTTCAAGCGGGTCAACGACGTTTATGGGCACCTCACAGGCGACGCCGTCCTGAAGGAATTCGCCGGCCGGATACGGCAGCGCATGCGCGGTAGCGACTCGCTGTTCCGCTGGGGAGGCGACGAGTTCGTTGTGCTGGCCACGTCCGTCGGGTACCGCGGCGGTGCCGCGCTGGCCGAGGGATTGCGCAGAACCATCGCCGACGACCGGTTCGCGGAGGTTGGGCCGATCACCGCCAGTTTGGGCGTGACCGAGTACATTGACGGCGAAAGCGCAGAGAGATGGTTCGAGCGAACCGACCAGGCGCTCTACGCAGCGAAAACGGCTGGTCGAAACCGAATGCAAATCGACCGGCAGGGAAGCTCGGACCTCTATTCGAACCGGGCCAGCACGGGCGTGCTTCGGCTCTACTGGCTGGAATCCTACGAGTGCGGCGATCCGACGATCGACGTGGAACACCGTGAACTGTTCGACCTCGGCAATGCGCTGATTGCCGCGGCGATCGAGCAGAACTCAGAACCAGGATTGTGGCGGGCCACGTTGGATTCAATGCTGGCGCGTTTGGTCCAGCACTTCCAGGCCGAGGAAGCGCTGCTGGCCCAGCATGGGTACGAGCGACTCGCCGAACACCAGCGTGCCCACGCCGGTCTCCTGAGGCGGGCAGACGACCTCAAGGCAGCTGTCGAATCCGGAGAGGCCACATTGGGCCATCTGGTCAATTTCCTTGTTAACGACGTCATCGCCCTGCACATGCTCAAGGTGGATAAGGACTTCTACCTACCATTGGGGCGCTCGTCGTAGATCAGGGGATACGTTGCCCTGTCGTGAAAAAAGAGGGATATTTGCGTCTGAGCGATCAGGATCGCAGCAGGAAAACCCGGTAGATCATTGCATTGCCATTTTGCCGGAGAAGGTTTGGCTCGGCGAGGGCACTGTTCATTTCGAGCAATCATGAGCATAAAGTTTCGAAGCGATGAGCTGACCTCTGCGGAAGCGTCGTTCCTGAAATGGCAATACGGTTTTGATGAGGACGACGAACCGTTCGGGCGAGTGTTGTGGCAGGCGATCGGGAAGGCCTGGGAGGCCGATGCCGCATCTGGGGCAGGCACACGGCACCTCGAGCGCCTCGGCTGCAGCGGCGCCTATCCCGAGGAAGTGGCGTTGTATTTGAGATTCAGGGCCGAAGGCGGCGATGCGATCTGGAAAGATCTGATCCGCCGCGCCGGCCTGCCCGAACGCCGCACGGCCAAGATCGATACGGCGTTCGATCGCCGCCGCCGGGCCCGTTGATCAAACTTGACTTCAGGGTGTTCAGCGGCCGCTTTTTCGCCAATTAATTGCGGCTCTCTGGAAGACCGAACTACTTCTGTGGTTCGATAGCGCCAATTCGGCAAACGGCGGCGACCGGCTCCTTACCGCCGGGCTCGGACGCGTAATCGGGGTATCACAAGAACCGCTCGTGGCCGTGAAGCGTTGTCGTGAACGTCAGCTTGTTCCGTGCCCCATAGCGCATGGTGCGACAGCCCGGGTCCACTCCGAAATGTGAGCAAGATGGATTACGGAATATGTTGCCAGCCTCCGGTGCCGCGTGCTTCGGGGCGCCAGCGTTACGCACCCAAGCCGCCGGGGAGGCGAGCCAGTCTCGGTGCGAGTGGGCACGCTACCGACACTACCGATATCAGCACCGCGTCCTTGAGGGGAGCGCCGCGAGCGGTAACTCCCTATTGCTAGCCAATCGCAGGAGTGTGACTGACCAATCCAAGTTCTACGCCGTCGTCGGATTCCGCGTCTTCTGGATCAAAATCGAAATGACGGCTAAAAGCGCAGCTTCACGAGCCTGCCCTTTTTGGCAGCATCTGCGGCACATCGGTTCAGACTGTCCGCCAGAGGTGGTCGCACACCGATCCGGGAAGGAACAGGGCGCTATGCTTCGAAACGATTTCCATGTATTTCTTGTCGGCCATAAGCTTGCCGGTCACGGATTCCCATTCTGCCAGGTTCGCCATGCGAGCATTCCATGCAATCCTAGCTGGATTCCCGCCAATCGGCGTGAGCACTTCGAAGGTGATGTTGTGCTTTGCCTTGATGTACTTTGCGATTTCATGGCCGTAGGCGATAGCTTCGACAGCCTTGCCTGGCGCAATCGATGCCGTGCGGGTAATCGAGATCATTGATACCTCCTTCGTGTGAATTCCTGTCCCAGACTTTGCATCACGCAACGTGACACTAAGCCAGTATGGACTACGCAGGCTCGCTTGTCAGCCGCGTTTAGTTCGGTGATGCGAACGCGAATTATGGGCGTCTGCGTCCGTCGGTTACCACGACCACTTCCGAGAAGACCGGCCGTCTGGGCAGGGTCGGATTGAGACCGTCGAGCGACGGCCTGCGTGCGAGCAAATCGCGCTTGTACGACGATCGGAACCTGGCATTCCGCAGCTCCGGCCTGCCGTCGCAGCGCCAGCTCCTCAACGGAGAACGACTGGCGCATGGCCAGCGCCGATGGCCGGCAGCATCCTGGCACGGTAAACGGGGATATGCTTTTCGTATCGCCGTACCGGCGACCGACTGCATGCCCTATGCGAGGTGGGGGCGCCACATCTAGGCACGAGGTGAAATATGAACCACTACGGCATTAGCGCGATTCACTGGAACGAAAACCTCGGTGAGATCGATGAAGTGCTGTTGCACAAATTCGTCGAGCACGAAGGCACGTTTGTTCTCAAGCACGGCGAGCCGGCTTGGTGCTCCTATGTTGTAAGTCTCATTCGCGGCGGCGACATGGTTTGGGTAATGCTGTCTGCCGGTCGGCACAACTACAAGAACACGGACCACATCCGCATCAACGTCAAACGCGGCCGGCAGGCGTACCTCTACAGTTGTACGAGGAGCGGGACGCCGACCACCGCTTTGGCGGACCTGCCACGTTACGAGAGGCCGGACGATCTGCCCCCTCGGCCGCCCGGCGTCGGTAGCTCCGTGCATAGAGCACGTCCCACCTAAGGACGGGGTCGCAGGTTCGATTCGCGCTGGGGACGCCCAATACTGGCGTCGGTAGTGATCGTGTCAGCGGTCGCCGACGGTGACCGCTCTGCGCAAGCACGGGAGACCGCTCAGTGGCGTCGCGAGTAGTCGCGCGAGCTGGGAAGAAGAAGCCCCAGCAAACGAAGGTCGGGGCGGAGTCCTCGCCTGCGCCACTACCCGCGCGGTAACCCGCACACGGGGCAAGAACGGCCCCGCGGTAGCGCTCCACCAACCTGCTCGACTCAGTCGCGCGCGATACATCGCGGGCCACTGAACTACGGAATTGAATGTCAGCTTCGCTGCCGGCGGACGGCGGCTTTGCGCAGAATCGATGGACTGCAAGGGGTCGAAAGCGCTGATTCGATTCATTGGACAGCGGCCGTTCGCTCAGGCTTTCGTGCCTCTTGGCGGCCCTGATCTTTGCACGGCTGCTTTGGGGAATTCCTCGCGGCGATTACGGCGCCCAGCTACGTCCGTTGCACATTCGAGACCGGCCATTCTCGACGTTTGAATTTCTGCCGACGAACTTCCGGACCTGGCCGACTGCCGCCGAAAGCGTTCTCCGTAAGCCGTCATTCGCGTGAACGTCGGCTTGTGGGACAGACCGGAGACCGTAGTCGACCCGTTGTTGCCATTGCGCGAAGCCGGAAGCGGACTTTGAAACCGAGGGAAGCTGCCGTTGAGCTTTTGGCTGCCAACGGCAACAACGCCGCGATTGCGGACGTTAAGGCCGGCGCGGCGTGTGTCGCTGACGATAGCGCCTAGGACCCAGAGGCGACGCGTCGAGACCTAGGTGCCGCCGCGAAAATCGCCGCCCCGCGCGGCAGCCCGGACTCGCCGCAGATCCTTGGGGCTGCCCTTAATCGCATAGATCGCCTATCCTAATACATGCCCGGTGCCAAGCCCCTCGTCCGCGATCGTGTGCTGACCGATCTGCGCGCTCGCCTGCATCGCCGCAGCATTGCCGCCGGCGCGCGCCTCCTCGAGGCGGACGTGGCGCGCGCGTACGGCGTGAGCCGTTCGCCGGCGCACCACGCGCTCGAGACCCTGCTGGGGGAGGGCCGCCTTACCCGCGCGGATGGGCGCGGATACGTCGTTGGCGTGTGCCCCGGCCAGACAGGGTCACCAGGGGCTCGTGCGCAACTGGCTACGGAGCCAATCGTCCAGGAGCCCGGCTGGCAGCGTATCTACGCACGGGTCGAACGTGAAGTCGGCACGCGAATTCTCTTCCGGTCGTTCCGCATCCACGAGGCGCGCCTAGCGGATGCCTTCGGCGTCAGCCGTACGGTCGCGCGGGATGTCCTGATGCGGATGGACGCAACCGGGCTCATAGGCAAGGATCGCGGCGGTCGCTGGCACGCCGAGCGCGTCACGCCCGAGCGCATTCACGACCTCTACGAAATGCGCTGGCTGCTCGAGCCGCAGGCACTGCTCGATGTCGGCCCGGGCACGGCCACGCCCACCTGGTCCAACATGCTCGCGCATCTGCAGGCGACGATTGACGCGTATCCGCAGGTCAAGGGCGCCGACCTCGACGCGGTCGAGCACGAATTGCATGTCGACCTGCTGGGCGCCTGCCGCAACGGCGAGCTCGTGCGCGTGCTGCGCCAGACGCAGCTCCTGTTGATCGCCAATCGATACATGTTCGATGATTACCTTGGCGTGCCCTCAGGCATCGCCAAAGCATCGCTGCTTGAGCACCGTCAGGTGCTCAGGCTCGGCTGTGCCGGCCGCCACGAAGCGGCGGCACAGGCGCTGCAAGTCCATCTCAAGCGTTCATGCAAACACTGGCTGCAGCGACTGAGCCGCATGTCGTCAGTGCGCGAGCCCCGCCGGCCTTTATACGTGCTCCCGACCTGAGCGCACTCAGAACCATAATCGCCCCCCTCCGCGCTTGACCAGTCGCCGTCCAAACCGTTACCATAATTGCACTTAGCATACCAAATGCATATTTGTCGATGCCGTTCCGCGGTTGACCGCCCCCCTTAATCAACGCTCGAATAGCGCCCGGACGAAGGCGTGTCGCGCAAACGAGACTCCTGGAGGAATCATGAAGACCCTAGCTCGCTTCGCGTTGGCGGCCTGTGCCGTCGGCATGCTGTCTACGTTCCCTAGCCACGCGGCGACCACGCTGCGATTTGGGCACGCCAACAGTCCGGGCGAAGTGGCCCACGACCTGTTCGCGGAGCTTGCCGATCGCGTCGGCAAGCGCACCAACGGCGAAGTCATGATCCGGGTGTTTCCGTCGGAGCAACTGGGCAAGGAAGCCGATCTGCTGCAGCAGGTGAAATCGGGCGCGCTTGACATGTCGGCACCATCGCTCCCGGTACTGTCCTCGCTGGTGCCCGGACTGGAGATCGCGAGCGGACCATTCATCTGGAACGACTGGAAGGAAGCGGAGACCATCATCCGCGGGCCGGCCTTCGAGCCTATGTTCCAGGAGCTCGCCAACAAGCACAATATCGCGATGGTGAGCAAAATCTGGTACTGGGGTTGGCGCGATTTCACTTTTGGGACAAAGAGCGTCGTCAAGCCAGAAGACATGGCGGGTCTCAAGATCCGCGTGCCTGAGTCGCCGGTATGGGTCGAAATGATCAAGGCGCTGGGTGCCGCACCGACGCCGATTCCCTTCGGCGAGGTCTACACAGCGCTGCAGCAGAAGACCGTCGACGGCCAGGAAAACCCCATCCCGACAATCTTCGCGCGCAAGTTCTATGAGGTGCAGGGGTACTTGACGATGAGCCGGCACATGCTGCAGAACAACACCATTATCATCAGCAAGCGGGCGCTGGACAAGCTGACGCCGGACCAGCGCAAGATACTGTTCGAAGAAGCCGCGGCAGTGTCGACCCTGAACACCCAGCAGCAGCAGGGACGCGAGCAGTCGATGCTCGAAGACATCCGCAAGAGCGGCAAGACCAAGATCGTCGACGAACCCGACCGCAAGGCGTTCGCGGCGAAGATGGATACGGTCTACAAGAACCTCGAGAGCCGCTGGGGCGCTGAAAATTTGACGCGCGTGCGCACCGCGATCGACGCCGGCCGCAAGCGCTGAGCCGCCGCGCATGGGCCCACTAGGCCGTGCGCTTGTTCGCGCCGACGACGCGACAGCGAAGGTCGAAGATATCTTCCTGGTCGCCGCGCACGCGGTGATCGCCGGCCTCGTCGTCGCGGCGGTCGTGATGCGCTACGCGTTCCGCGACCCGCTGACCTGGGGCCAGGAATTCATCGTGGGTCTCTTCACCTGGCTCATCTTCATCGGCGCCGCGGCGGCCATCCGCAGCCGCATGCACATCCGCATCGATGCCATCGGCGGTCTCTTCGCCCGGCCCGGCTGGTCGTTCATGAACGTGATCAGCGTGGCGGCCGGTACGCTCATCATCGCGGCGCTCCTCTGGGCCGGTCTCGTCAACGCCGTTGACATCGCCGGGGTCAAGACGCCGATGCTCGACGTCGAGCAGGTTTGGTTCGACGGCGCGCTGCCTGTCGCGCTCGCGCTTCTGCTGCTGCACATCACGCGGATTTTCGTTGAGCACGGCGCGGCGGCCGTCTTCGCCGGCCAGCTCGAAGAAATCAGGTGAGGCGCCAGCCATGATCCTGCTCTTCATCGCGTTCCTTGGCCTGCTCACCCTCGGCCTGCCGATCTTCATCGCCATGGCGGGATCGGCGATCGCGGTGGTCGCCTGGGACGGCATCCCACTCGGCGTGGTCGCCCAGCGCATCATCTCCGGCGTCCAGTCGTTTCCGCTGCTCGCGGTGCTGCTCTTCACCTTGGCGGGCTCGCTGATGAACGAGTCCGGCATCAGCGATCGGCTCTTCGCCTTCACGCGGGCCATCGTCGGGCATATCCGTGGCGGTCTCGCCCAGACGGCCGTCATCGGCAACGTCTTCCTGGCTGGCATCTCGGGATCCTCAGTTGCCGACTGCGCGGCAACCGCCCGCGTCTTCGTGCCCCAGCTTACCCGCGCCGGATACGGACAGGGCTTTGCCGCCGCCCTGTCGGCGTCGGTGGCGACGCTGGGGCCGATCATCCCGCCGTCGATCCTGATGGTGATCTACGCGTGGCAGGCGAACATCTCGCTCGGTGACCTGTTCTGGGCCGGCGTGATTCCCGGCCTGGTCATGGCAGCGTCGCTGATGGTGGCGACTGGCATCATCGCTGCGCGTCGCGGCTATCCGAAGGACGACGCGTTCTCTGGCGCCCGCCTGTGGGCGGCTTTCAAGCACGCGCTCTGGGCGCTGTTGATGCCCGTGCTGATCCTTTCGGGCTTTCGCGCCGGCGTCTTCACGGCGACTGAGATCGCCGGCGTGGCGACGCTGTACGCGCTGATCGTCGGCAAGTTCATCTATCGGACGCTCAAGTGGTCGACCCTGCCGCGGATCCTGCTGTCAACGGCCAAGGAAACGGCGGTGATCTTGGTCATCGTCGGCGCCGCCGCTCCGTTCTCGTGGATCCTCGGCATTGAGGAAGCGCCGCGGCTCATCGCCGATATCGTGAAGCAGTTGACCGACCAGCCGTGGGTGATCCTTCTGCTTCTCAACGTCGTGCTGCTCATTCTCGGCATGTTCATGGAGACGATCGCCATCATGATAATCCTGGTGCCGATCCTGATCCCGCTCCTCACCGCGTTCGGCATCGACCTGACGCACTTCGGCATCGTCCTCCTGGTGAACCTGGTCATCGGCCAGCTGACGCCACCTGTCGGCGTCCTGCTGTTCGTGTCGAGCTCGGTGTCGCGGACGTCGCTGTCGGCGATCGTTGTCGAGATGGCGCCATTCCTCGTCGCGCTGATCGTCACCCTGATTGTGCTGACGTACCTACCGGCGCTGTCACTGTGGCTTCCAAACTTCCTAAACCACTAGCCCCGAGACCCCGCCATGAGCGCCATCGTCCGCGTAGAGATTCACGTCTTCGAGTTCGACGCCCACAACCTCGCGCGCGATGGCGTTGCGCAGACGATCACCTACTGCAAGAACTCGTCGATCCGCGTGACCAAGCACGCGATCGTCATCACGACGGCCGATGGCGGGCGGGGCGAGTACGTGACCCACTGGGTCGCCACCGCAGCAACGCTCGGCCAGATGCTGATGTTGGCGCCGCGGCTAATTGGCAAGGACGCGCGCGAGCGGATCGCGATCTACGAGGACCTGAAGCGCGACATCCGCCAGTTCGACCACATGGGTCACGGGCCGCTTGACATCGCCTTGTGGGACTGGGCCGGCAAGCGCTATGGCGCCCCCATCCAGGAGCTGCTGGGCGGCTACCGCAAGCGGCTGCCGGCCTACGCAAGCACGTATCACGGCGACCGCGCCGGCGGCCTCGCGTCGAAGGAGGCGTTCGCCGATTTCGCGCAATCCTGCTACGAGATGGGCTATCGCGCGTTCAAGATACATGGCTGGAACGACGGCAACTCCCGCGAGGAGGCCGCGAACGTGCTGCACGTTGCCAAGGCCGTCGGCGACCGGATGGTGCTGATGCTTGATCCAGCCTGCGAGTTGCGCACATTCGCCGATGCGCTCTACGTCGGTCGCGCCTGCGACGAAGCCGGCTACTTCTGGTACGAGGATCCGTTCCGCGATGCGGGCACGTCCGCGTTCGCGCACCGCAAGCTGCGCGCGATGCTGAGAACGCCGCTGTTGATCACCGAGCACGTGCGCGGTGTCGAACCCAAGGCGGATTTCGTGCTCGCAGGCGGCACCGACTTCGTGCGCGTCGATCCCGAATACGACATGGGGATCACCGGGTCGCTCAAGATCGCCCACATGGCGGAGGCCCTTGGCCTTGACTGTGAGATCCATGCGAGCGGGCCCGCCCACCGGCACTTGATGGCGGCGATGCGCAACTCCAACTACTACGAGGTGGCGCTGGTCGGCCCGGATTGCCCCAACGTGATTCCTCCGGTATACACCTGCGGGTACAGCGATCAGCTCGATTGCATCGACGCCGCCGGCACCGTGGGCGTGCCGTTCGGCCCGGGGCTTGGCGTGACCTACGACTGGGACTACATCGATCGCCATCGGGTCGCCAAGCATGTCTTTGAGTGATCCGGCCACCGCACTTTCCGCGCCCTTCGACGAGTTCCGCGGTCGTCGCGTTCTAGTGACCGGTGCCAGCAGCGGGATTGGCGCAGCGGTCGGCACCGCCTTCGCCGAGCTGGGCGCGCACGTCTGCCTCCACTACGGACATCATGCAGTTGCCGCACGAACCCTCGCCGCGATGCTGCGCGAACGAGGATGCGTGGTGGAAACTGAGGGCGCCGACTTCGCGATGCTTGGCACCGCGCAGCGACTCGTGGATGCTGCAGCGGCGAAGCTCGGTGGCCTCGACATTCTCGTCAACATCGCGGGAGCCCCATTCGGACGCTTGCTGTTCGAGGCCGTCGACGATACCGTCTGCGATGACATCCTGCGCGTCAATCTGCGCGCCGTGATCGATGCCTGCCGTGCTGCGCTTCCGCATCTCAGGCAATCCTTGCACCCGGCGATCGTAAACACGAGCTCGGTTGCTGCGCGCTCGGGTGGAGCCCGCGGTGTCGCAGTGTATGCGGCGGCCAAGGCCGGCGTCGAGGCCCTGACGCGTTCGCTGGCCAGGGAATTTGGGCCCGCCGGGATTCGCGTCAACACGGTCGCGCCCGGTTATATCGTCACCCCGATCCATGACGGCCTGAGCACGGAGGACGACCGCCGCGCATATGTGGCCGCGACACCACTCGGCCGCGGCGGAACAGCCGCCGAATGCGCGGGTGCGTACCTCTTTCTCGCCTGCCATGGCCTGAGTGCATTTGTGACCGGCCAAACCGTCGGCGTCAACGGCGGGCTCGTACTCAACTGACGCGCCATGCAACTGTCCCCTGTTTTGCAACGAAATCAGCTTGAGATTCGAACTCAGGCGGACGCAATTATCCCGGTTCGGCCATGGGTTGTCGTTGGCCTACGCCGACTGACCGACCGCTAAGACTGGAAGGAGCCTTTAGCCGCCGTCGCCGGAAATGGTGCTCTCGACCCACTGCTGACATTGCGCCGAACCGAAACCGGACGTCCCGTAAAGCGGGCGGCACCCGTCTTTTCACCACTTCTTTAGCCCATGTTTGCACGTCCCCACGCGACCAAGTTCACCAAAGCGTCACCGCCAGCCAGAAAGTTGTCGTGATCCTGCGGCAACTCACCTTCCGCTCCTTCCCCACTGACCACGCCGACTACATAGGGCCATACGCCATCGTTGAAGTTAAACCAGCCGATGAACGGGCCGCCGGAATTGCCGTGGGTCAGGCTGGCTTCGGTTTCGAGGTAGAGCGCGTCATCTTCGCTGTCAGCGTCCTCCACCGTGTCAGCATCCTCAAATTCCGGATTACCCTGCCAGTCGTCGGGGTAGCCGACGCTCGTCCAGTAGCCATGATCGTCCCACCGATCCTGGTATACCTTCGCGCCGAAATAGCCGAGGGTGTCCCCAAGCGGCGTTTCCAGCTGAACTAGGGCCATATCGTGAGCGACGTGATTGAAATCCTGCGGAGATTTGTCAACATTGTATCCATGTACCCGGACGCCGGGCCATTCGCCGAAGCTGATCGTCGGGATATTCCAGCCGGGACTGAACGTCATCCAAGCATTCGGATCGCCCCAGGGTACGACGTGTCCCGCTGTGAGAACGATCTTTGAGCCGATTAGAACACCGGTACCGCTTCCTCGATTGCTTTTCACGAGTCCGATGCTCCACCAAGGATAGTCGGCGTTAGTCAATGGACGACGTCTATCGTTGAAGATGTACAGCGGGCGCACCTTGCGGCCTTTCACAGTAAGCATGGTTTGTGGCACTCGGTCAGCGGGGAGCGGCTGGAAGCTCATGCGCGCCCAAGCGGGTTTGTGCGCATGCACGCCTGCAAGGCGCGATGCGATCGATGTACGCAATGCTTGTGGTGAGGATCTCGTCATTCGTAAGCGCACGCGCGCCGCGGGCGCCGCGCCCGCCGCATCAATATCGATGCGCCAGATTGCGCGCTTGCCCGGGACTGCAATGCGGGTGGCCTTCGTTTTGAGCTTCGGCTGCGCCCCGGTCGCTGACGAATAGAACAGTGACTGTCGGCCGGAAAGAATGGAACCGGCGGGAACGGCAGCGTGTGGCCGCCTCGGCTTGAGCACGGCCAACTGAGTACGATCCAGCGGCATTTCTTGCCCGTCGCCGTTGTCTGACGCCAATTTCTTTCGAGCCATTTTCCCCCCTATTTCCTGAATCGCGCCGCTGCGGACCGCCTCGTTCACGCCACGCGCGGACAGTTGACCACTGAACAATCCCAGCTTCGACTGAAGACTAGCGCATGATCAGCGACTATTGTTGCGGATTATTCACAAGATACAGAACTAGGTTGAACGGCCGCTCGAGGGAAAATTCGGCAGCAATGCCGACCGTCTCCTCCTGGCGTCAGAGCCACTCACCGCGCTCTCCCGAACGGCCGCAGCACAACGTACACCAGCCATCGACGTATGAATGGCCGGTATGGAGGGTTGAGCCGCCTGTCATTGCCGCAGCTCGGTCGGCCGTAGTCGACCCACTCCGGCCGTCCGGCCAACTCCAAACCGGACATTCAGTCTGGCGCGAGCGAACGTTGCCGAGTGTGTAGAGGACTTCCACCTCTTAGTACGTGCGCCCTGCCGGGCGCACAAACAACAAGCCCCGCCGGAGCGGGGCCTGTGATGGGGCCAATTCAGTTACTGCTTGCGGCGTGAGAAGCCGAGGCCGGCGAGGGCGATCCCAAGCAGAGTCAACGTTGCAGGTTCCGGAGCCGCAATTACGCCAAACAATCCGTGCATTTCGTCGCCTGGACCTGCAGAAAAGTAGACCGCCTGCGTGCTGCCTCCATTGCCGCCATTCCCCGCGAGCAAGTCCCACAACCCGTCGATTACGATGGGATTGCCGTCTGCGCGGAGCAACTGCCCCACGAACGTCGACGTCCCGAGGTTGAAGACGTTGATCGTTCCATCACCGAAGTTACCTACCAGCAGGTCGCCGGCGAACTCCTGAAAGGACGCCGGCGCGATTTCCAGCCCCCAAGGCGCGTTCAGGGTGCCCTGTGAGGCAACCCGGCCCAGGAAATTTCCCTGCAGATCGAACACGCTTACGAAGCCGAATCCCGGCCCGTCAACTTCGTCGCTACCGCCGGATTGCTTGGCGTAGGTGACGTAGATCTTGCCACCGAGGTTCTCAACATTGAACGGCGCATAGCCGGCCGGCAGGGTCGGGTCCGTGAAAGTTCCAGTCAGAGTGGGCGCTCCTGCGTTGCCCTTGAGGACATCTACACGTCCCTGAAGGAAATTGGCAGCGTACAAATAGGCGTTGCCTGCGATCGTAGCCAGGGCCGAGCCCTTGTAAATGTTGGAGGCGGATGGAAGCTGGAGCGTCTCCGCAGCCGTACCGAGGGCACCTCTCCATCCGGACACCGTCCCGTCTTCGCTTACGAAGAGAAACGTGTCGCCATTGAAACTGCCCGCAACGTTGGCGAAGGCTTGCCCGGTCACATTCCCCGCGCCGGGAATCGTAACGGTGAGCCCCTGCTTCACGGGTATGCCGGTGGTCGGGTTGACCGCATACAACGTTGAGACACCGCTACCGTTGTCGGAAACCCAGAATGGGGAGCCTGCCGAGTGTGACATGCCCCAGGCGTTGACCAGGGTCGGGTCGGTGATTCGCGCCGAATTGACCGACTGATCGTCCGTCACAAGATTCGTGACAGTGAACGGGCTGGCCTGTACCGGAGGAACTAGAGCAAGTGTAAAGGCAAGCGCCAAGCACGTATAAATAGTCGCAAGCCAGCTCGGACGGGCGGCCGAGTCGGTGCGGGAAGGTATCCTGTATTGATGGATTTGCATGGTGCCTCCGTGAAAGATCCTGGGCGGAATCGGACTTATCGTTCCAGGAGTGCCCTGTGTGTACGGCACCTTCTGTTGTAAGCAAGAATCATTCAATGAAGCATAATCAGATACGTAGGATTACTGCCCTTGCCAAACTGTAAAATCTGTCGACGCGTTCGTTTCGCATGCGAGCCTTCAACGAATAATTGACACTTCTGAGGGAAGGAAACGTCTCTCATCACTGTTTACATTTTTTGTTCGTATTGGATCGACAGCCTCGCACCAAACTCCTTCATCGGAGGAACACCATGAACGTTCGCAACGTCGCCGAATTGCTAGTGGGTTTACCGAAGGTTCCGTGAACAGCTGATCCACCTCGGCTACGAGCCAATGGCAAGCACCGCCGACGAGCTGCAGGGCATCGCTGCCGCAGACGCGGCGCGGTGGGGGCCAGTCATCAAGGCTGTCGACTTTTCCGCGGACTGAACAGCCGCAACTGACGGTCGTTGAAATGGTCGACTGCACGGACGGTAAACCCGTCAGCAACGCCTGGGACGACTGCTTTCCAGGAAACTGGCGGCCGGCGACCACGGTCTGCTTGTGGCCGGTCTGCGACCGTCGAGCCTGAACGCGAGCGGCTTGATCGTCGTCGGTCGCAGTTCGACCCCTTGCGGTCACCTGAAGACGGCTTGAGTCGCCCGCGAGCCGTTTCTCAGAGCCCGAAGTGCGCGTAATACGCACGCACGCCGGGATCAGCGAGCACGCGCGTCCGGTGCACCGCGAGTGCCGGCGTGATGCGCTCGACAATGTCGGTGGGAACGTGATCGAGCCGGCCGCTGGAAAGCATGCTGGTGATCTCGATGACCTTGAGGTCAGCGATCGTGAGTCGACCCGCGGCGATCCACTCGCCGCCGCGCTCGGCGAGCAGGTTTTCCAGGCCCCTTAGGTAGCGCGGGATCGAACCCGCGAGGAGTCGCTCGCGTTCGCGCTTTTGCTCCTCGCCCTTGAGAGAGAAGGACGGGCCGAGCTCGTCGTTGAGTGCCTCGACCGCGCAGCAGACCTCATCGCACTGCGCGGCCTGCCACGAGTCGTCGGGGTAGAGGCCCGTCAGTTTCCCGACGTAGCGGTTGATAGCGTTCGACTGCGAGATGCGCTGGCCGTCCACTTCCAGTACAGGCAACCCGCCGAACGGCATCGACGGCTTGAGCGGGAGCCAGTCAGCGCCCTTCACGCGCTCGTCGACAAACGGCACGCCACCGATCGACAGCGCGATGCGTGCGGTCTCGCCGCGGCCACCGTGAAAGTCGAAGTAGAAGAGTTTGACGGACTTGGGCATGGGTGGTTGTGTCGTTGGCATGACGGGCGATGATACACGCGCTGCCAAGCCGGTCCAACTTTGAGCGCAGCGTGCGCAGCGAGCGCTCGTGCGTGCGGCGCCAAGTGCGCCGGACCCACGGAGAGGGACGGCAGCGGGATTGCTTATCCTGTCCCTCAGTGCCGGTCGGCTTCGGGTTGTACCTGGCCATCCGTCCGCTGGCAATGAGCGGCGGGCCGGGTGCCGATACCAGACGTTCAGCTCTGGATGACGGCATTTCGCTAAGTAGCGGCCGCTCGGTCGAATAGCCTCAATGCCGGCAGTCGACCCGTTCCGGTCAGTCGCATTTCTCGATAGCGGACCTTCGCAGTCTCACTCGATCACGTTATCTGCGCGGACCAGCAGCGTCTGAGGAATCGCAATGCCGAGCGCCTTGGCGGTCTTGAGGTTGATCCCCATCACGAATTGGGTCGGCTGTTCGATTGGAAGATCGGCAGGTTTTGCGCCACGGAGGACCTTGTCGACAAAGGCAGCGTAGCGCCGGTACTGCTCGGAAGGGCTAATAGAGTAGGTAAGCATGGCCCCAGCCACCAGCATTTCTGGATCTTCGCCGAGGGTCGGCAGCGCGTACTTTAGTGCAGTGTTCACGATGCGGGCGCGGTACTCGAAAAATAGAGCATCGTCTACCACCTCCAATGCCTGCCCTCGCTGTCGAGCTATCTCCGCAATCGCGTTCTCCAATTCGCTTTCGCCGGCCACTGCAATAATGAGCGGCTGTATGCCTAGCGACCGGTACACTGGCTCGTTTTCTTTCTGCCGTACAACAGATATGGGGTTGGTTGAATTCATGAGCACGCCGACGCGCTGCGCGGCCGGCAGCGCTTCGCGCAGCAATGCGAGGCGTTTGGCTTCAAGCTCTGGGGCAACGATTGAATAGCCAGTAATATTGCCGCCGGGTCGGGCAAGACTGGCAACAACCCCGGTACGAACTGGGTCACCCGCGCCGAAAATCACAATCGGAATGCTGGTCGTGGCGTTCTTCGCCGCGACCGTAGCCTGAGTCCCAACGGTTACTATGAGTTCCACCTTGAGCCGAACGAGCTCCTCCGCGAGGGGTTGAAACAGTTCCGCCCTGCCGTTTGCGTAACGCCGCTCGATGAGCAGATTCCTACCCTCCACCCAGCCGAGTTCGCGGAAGCGCGCGTCGATCTCTTGGAGCAAGGCCGGCGGGTCTGACCCGGTTCCGGTTAGCCAGCCGATGCGTCGGACGATTGGTGCGGTTTGCGCGCTCAGGTCAATCGACGCAACAAGGATCCCTGATCCCATAGTGCCGATGAACGTCCGTCGATCCATCACCGAATTACCTCGTCGACGAATGGAAGACAAAAAATACTCCATGTCCCAGCAACGTTCAACCCGAGTCTGCGTTTGACGCTTTGACCGACGGTACCGGCCAATGGCTGCTATGCGGCGCAATGCGCTACGACCGCTGCTGGCCGACCTCGGCCGGTCGATCGCATCTAGCATCTGAAAACATTGCGCCCGGAATTGAGTACGTCCAGAGGCCGCGGCAATTTCTTGGCCGTTGATACCCCCTGCTGGTGCTGCCGCAAAGCGTCAGCCGCTGCCCAAGCCGCGCGATAGTTGCCGTGCGCGAGCCCCCCCGGCGCGCCTATCGATCAGATGCGTTCACCGAGCCTTCCACAACTCCCGGTTGCTACGCGCAATTGGCATTCTTCTTGCGACCGAGAACGGTATGAGTATCGGACTGGGCCAACCAATCTCTCCTGCAGTCGGGTGGGCGCAGGACTGGCAGCGGTTGAGCTGGACCGCGATAAACCAAGCGACGGGACACTACCTGAGCGGTTGCGCCAACGTCGCCATGGCGCGCACGCCACAGCAGGCATTGGCAGCGCTACACCAAACGCAGACCAGCCTCCTTCGACATTCGGTGGACACGGTCGCCCAGATCACAAGGCTTTGGCGCAAGCAGATCGAAGAGCGCTGACGAAAACGGCCACGAGACCGCTCCCCGTACCTTGACCGGCCTGTTCATTGGCTCATTGCGCTCTCACCGGCGACGTGAGCCGTAAGCAGCGATCGCAGGGGCCAATTGCGAGTGCGAATGTCCGCTTCCGAGCAAATTGGATGGCGACGCTGACCGGCTGCCATTGGCCGGGAGCTGAGATTCCCCCAAGTTGCCGATAGCTGCCCTTAGAGTTGTCAGCCCCTGACGCGAACGGCAGGTAACGGGCGCCGTTCCGAATTCACACTACCGGCCAGAAGCAGCAGTACGGCGAAGTCGATGTGAGCACTCCTTCGATCGCGCCATTGAAATGCAGTCTCATCCCGTCTGGTGCGGCCAGCGGGAGTGATGAGGCACTGCAACTGCTCCAACCAGAAACAGAAAGCGCTCACTTTGCGTACGTCCGCAGGTATTCCTCCCCCTTGGCCGTCACGGTGACGACGCCCGCCACGCCTTTTTCCGCATAACCGCCAGCAACGAGCGCGTTGACAATCGGCCACGCCTCAAAGCGCAGGGAAATGCTTTTCGCGCACCGCCGCAAAGCTTCAAGCTGTTCGCCTGTCAAACGCGTGGTGAACGATACAAGCGATCGCGACTGGTCTGCGACTGGCGACGATTTCAGCGCGGGGGATTGGGTCATATCGTGGCTCACCGTGAATAACACCGTCATGGTGCCATGGGGGTTCCATGCGGAAGACCGCGCGCGACAGGCGGCAGTCTTTGACGGTCAAACGCATTGTCATCAACAGCGCATCGCGTTACTCGACCCGACAGCGGGCGACCCCAAAACAGGTTGGCAACGATTATTGCGGCGAGATCGAAAAGGGGTGTTGCGCCGTAGTCTTCTCGCCCGATGCAAGTGCCGAAGTCGATAGTTCACGGGCGTGTGCATTACAAGGTGCGGTGGCGATACCTGGCTGTGTCTGTCGAGCGATTTTACGATTGCGCACATTCGGGAATGCAGCTTCTTGCGCAAGCCGTTGAACAGGCGTGACTTGTTCGAACCGGGAACGCATCTTGCTGCCATTGGACGTAACAGCATTCGTATGAGGCAACCACGACCCAGAGGCACTAATGAAATCGATCCCGGATCATTCCTTTCGTTATGCCAAGAGCGTTCATACCAATCTTCGGAAAACCTTCGCCATAGTTCGGCGTGAACAGCGGCAACAGGTGCGAGCGCAAGTTGAGGGCGACGACCTGGGGAAGAGGTTCCCTATAAGGCAGCGCAAACACGTTGCCGTGTCGTGAGGTGTGAAGATCGCCCTCCCCTCGGGGCCACAATTCCTGCAGGAAGCGGACGGTGATGACTCTCAAGCCCCAGTTCATCGGGGTCTATATTTTTCACGAGTTACGGGCGGTCACGCTGACCGTTTGGAGTACAACAAGAACTCTGCATCTTGGGAAACAACCCTAAGCCAATAGCATTTCGTCAAATTACCGCGGCAGAATTCGCGCGCTTGAGTTCGTCCATGCAGTTGACGCTACTCACCATTTGCCGGGCACAATCGAGTAGTCGTACGGCCATTGCCGTGACTGCGGAAATCAAGAAGCGGCATGGCGACGCCTAGACGCCGGTTATCGCCGATCGGAGCCGCGACACAGGCAAACACACAAGGTGTCTCGCCCGTAAGTCGTACCGCCCGCCGCATGGAGGCCATTGAGCCAAGGCGATGGAGAAATTCAAAACTGTCGTCATAGGCGCTGGCCAAGCCGGTCTGGCCATGAGCCACCACCTTACCATTCTAGGGTGCGAGCACGTCATTTTCGAACGAGCGCGCGTTGCAGAACGTTGGCGCTCTCAACGGTGGGACTCATTGATGTTTCAGTTTCCGAACTGGAGCATTGAATTGCCGGGACGTTCGTATCACAGTGGCGACCCGGATGGATTTGCGCCAAAGGACGAGGTCCTGCGCTTCATCGAAGGCTATTGCGCATGGATCAAGGCGCCGGTTCGCAGCGGGGTCAATGTATCGGCGGTGCGCGCCCGGCCCTCTGCCGGACGCTACGAGATCATCTCGGACATGGGCCCCGTCGAGGCTTGCAACGTCGTCATCGCGACCGGACCCTACCAGCGTCCCCGGCTTCCGACGTGCCACCGCGGCTTGCCCGCCGGCGTGGTCCAGGTCCACGCAGCCGACTATCGCAACCCCGTAGCGTTGCCTGATGGAGCCGTGCTTGTCGTCGGTTCAGGTGCATCGGGCTGCCAGATAGCCGATGAACTGCTGGAATCGGGCCGCCGTGTCTATCTGTCGATCGGACAGCACCGCAGGGTACCCCGCCGTTATCGCGGCCGGGACGTTTTCTGGTGGCGTCGCGAACTCGGGGAACTCGACCAAACCGTGGATACAACGCCCGCCAACTGCCGCATGCCCGCTCCGCTTGTCACAGGAGTGCACGGCGGTTATGACATCGACCTGCGGCAATCCGCGGACAAGGGAATGACCCTCGCTGGTCACTTGCTCGACATTCGCGAGGGCACGATAGCGTTTGCGCCGGACGTGGAACGCAGTCTCCGTACCGGTGATCGAACTTTGATGGAGTTCGAAGCCGCAGTCGACGCCTATGTGCAGAGAACGGAGCTGGATGCGGAGAAGCCACCACATACGCAGGCGGCAGAGCATGGTCCGCTTGTGAGCCCTGATCATGTTGCCATCAACGCCACCCGGATCACTTCCGTCATTTGGGCCACCGGTTACGAATTTGACTTTGGCTGGGTGCAACTTCCCATCTTCGACTCGCGTGGCGCGCCGGCTCAGTACCGGGGTGCGACCGCGTTGCCGGGGCTCTATTTCGTCGGCCCGCCATGGATGCACAAGTCCAAGTCTTCGTTCCTTTACGGCGTAGGAGAAGACGCTGCCTACATCGCATCGCGCATTGCCGATGAGCAAAGACAAAGTGCAGTGCGACGGTGAACGAGGGCGCTCTCGAGAACCGATGCGGCCCTTACGTGACCCCGCGCGGCTCAAGCAACAATGGCCGGGCATTATCGAGAGCAGGTTGGCAGCCTTCCGTTTGCAGTCGACATCTGACAATTGCGAATGGCTGCCGTTGTGCCGAGCATGTGATCGTGATGGGTCGAGCTGGAACCGTCGACGATCAGGCGGCTCGCGGCAGAACCAGCCGTAGCGCCTCATCCTCCAAAGCAGCCCCTCACCGCCCACCGCGCGCAACAGCCGGCCCGTCCGGTTTGAGATTACCCAGCAAACACTTGACGCGTTCGCGGGGGCACATCTCAAACCGGAGCGATATTGCTTTCCAAGCCGTCTGTCAGAGTCCTCCAAACATTTCTCGCCCCAGTCGCCAATCGGGGAGCTGGGCGAATGGTTAGCCGTTCAGCAGCGTGGGCGTACATGCGAAAACAATATTGGGTCCCGAGCCTTCCGCGACCCCCCCTGCCGCGACCATCTGCGCCCGGATGGCGGGATCGGCCATGTATCGATGGTTAGGCGCCCCGCCCATACCGTTGTTGTAGACGCGGTAAAGCGGCACCGTGCCGGAGGCACAATTGCCGTTCGAGTCGGGCAGACCGATGTAGAACACGGCAGTGCTTTCCAGTTGCCAAACGCTCCCGGGCGCCTGCAAGATCGCGCATTCATTGGCATAGGGTGTATAGAAGTGCGAGCTCTTTGCCCCGAATGCTGTGCTGAAGAAGCGACAGACCGGAAAACGTCCAGCGCCAGGAGCCGTCCAGACGCGCCAGAAATCCAGTGTCCGGTGCCAGGTATCGCCAAATATGCCGTCAACCAGCAAGCGAGTCTCGATCTCGTCCGCCGTATGAAAGTAATGATCGAACGCAGCCTCGTAGAATTCGGTCGCCGTCGCGGTGTTGGCGATCGTATTTTCCTCAGCCGAAATCGTGACAGAGTCGGGGTTCGAGCCGTTAGTGTTCAATACGAAGAGGTGATTGAGTCCGTCAAGCAGGCGCCATGGAGTATTTCCGACCGCTAGCGTGTCGACCACGGCTTCCGTAGCCGCATTGAGAATCGATACCGAACCGCTGCCCTGATTGACGACGTAGATGTTGCCGCCATTCGTATCGACAATCGCGTCGACGGGTGTCGAGCCGACCGCGACTGTATGCGATACGGTATCAGTGTCGGTATTGATGATGGTCAAAGTGCCGTCGCCGCCATTGGGAAGGTAGGCACGATGGTAGACATTGCTGACCTGCGCGAAATTGGCCAGAGTACCGGTGCCGCCTACGCCACTCGACACCGTCGCAACTACTGTGTCAGTAGCGGAACTGATGACGGATATCGTCCTGTCGGTCGAATTGTTGACGTAGACCTTGTTGTGCACGCCATCGATGGCAGCGTAGATCGGCGCTCCGCCGACTGCGACGGTCTTGGTCACCGTGTGCGTCAATTCGTTGATTATCGACACGGTATTATCGTTGAAGTTCGCGATGTAGAGCTTCTGCAAGTTGTCGTTGGAAGTCGGGGTAAGCGGGCCCTTGCCCACGGGAACGGTCGCAATGACCGTGTTCGTTGCTGTACTGATTATCGACACCGTGTTGCTCGCATTGTTGCTGACATATACCTCACCGATCAGAAAATTGGCGCCGATCGATTTGGGATTATTGCCGACGGGAATTGTCGCGATGACTGCATTGGTCGAGGCATTGATAACAGTGACATTGCCGGGCGCCGTGTCATTGACTACATAGACGCGGTGCGTTGCCGAGTCGGCAACAATCCGCCGAGGGCTCGACCCGACGGCAATGGTCGCCAAAACCGTCAGCGCGTTCATGTCGACAACCGACACCGTTCCGCTGTCGAAATTGGTGACGAAGACTTTTGCCAACACGAGATCCGAGGCCATCCCCGCACTATTGTTGCCGAGGGTCAATGTGGCCTGGATGGCCGGAGCCGCATGTGCACCGGTAATCAGAAACAGAGCCGAGGCCACGAGTGCTACTTTTTTCGGGTTCATTCGGTTGCTCCTTCGCAATTGTTGTCCTATCATCGTGCCCAATTGCTAAACAAACCAAACGGGGAAGCCCAAGCATCCAATGGGCGAGGACTCTCGGGAATTGAATACAGACGGGCGGTTGGAGCCGGTGCTGCCCAAGTTGGCGGTCGATTATCTACAAAATTCCTGACGATCTGCTTACGGATTCCTGACGCGGCACTGACGTTGCAAGCGCTGCGGGCGTTCGGGTCGCCTGCCGACTTCCGTAGTCGGCCAAAACCCGCCGCAAGCCGCTCTGCCCGTAAGCGGACTTTCAACGGCGCCGCTTCGAGTGTCCGTCTTCAAGAACGACAACTGATGATTCCCGACACTCGGACCATAGTCCGTTGCGACAGGCGTTGGTCCCGCACCATCCGCGTCCCTTCGGCTGAGGCCGGATGTCACGTCGGCGGACGCGAACTTGTAGAGGTTGTTGCGGGCGGTGAATCGGACACCGAGCAAAAGTCTCTTGCGTCACCTCCCCAGGATTTGGCTATGCGTATTCCTGGATGACGGAAAAGACGACGATCGGCTCGACCCAGCCATAGGACCAGCTTCCGGAGCCCGCGAAGTCGTCTCCGTGATCGTCTGCGTGGGTGTAACCCCAGACCCAGATGATGTATTGCCTGGAACTGGTGGCTTGGAAGTACACCTGCTGGGATGGGAAGTAAGGCCAATCCTGGTTGGTGTCGCTGTGCGTGTCCCACCAGCCGGTCCCATCATTCCAGAGCTGGTAGCGCGGGTCCTGCTCGATGCGCATGTCGCCGCCCTGGAGGTTGAAGCTGACGACGCGGATGGCGAGAGAGCCGCTGGTATGCGCGGTGAAACCGCCCTGTGAACGATCGCGCCAGGAGTACGTGTACTTAATAAGGGGGCTGAAGCGCACGAAAGTATCTGGCGCGACGGGCCGGAAATAGATTCCTACGCCGGCGGCTGCGCTGTCGGAGTACGGGCCTGTGGAGGCGGAATAGGGGTTCGACCAAGCCAGGAACTCGCCGACGTTCTTCCATGCGTTCGCCGTGGCTCCGAAGCCAATGGCTTCCTGATAGTCGTAGTCGTAGGGGGGGACATAGATCCTGATGATGGAGCCGCTTTTGATCTGCGGCTTTACTGGGCCGAATTTTGGAGCGCGCGCGGGTTTAACTGCGTGTCGGATCTCGGCGTGGGCGAGGCGCTGGATTTCCATCATGGCATCCGCCGCGCCTTTGTCCTGGGTGATCGTTTTCAGGAGCGGTGCGACGATCCGTTTCGTTTGCTTCGCGGAATCTATTTGCTGAGCCTTTGCGCGGGTCACTCACTGTGAGAGTTCGCTTTTGATGCTTTCCATTCCTCGCAGGGCGAGCTTTGATGGGAGTGGGGTGCCGTCGAGGGCTGCGATGCGGCTGCGGATGTCGTCGGTCTTTTGTTTCATGATAGGGTTTCCCTCGTAACTTCCATTATGGGGATAGGATTTTGAAACTGCCTTTTTTGTGGTTGAAGCGATACCGCAGGACCGGCAGAGTTGTTAATCTTTTCTCGTGTTGGACGCCCCTCCTGATGGAGGCTGCCATTTTCGGACACCGCCGCCAGGAGTCCTGAAGAGCCGATGCCTCAGCGAGGCCACCCCGTGAAACCTGGCCACGCACAGCCCAGATGCTCTCGTCACTCTTTGGACCGCGCCGAAGCCGCGGCTGTACCTTTCTTTTTCAAGCAGTGCGGCGGAACGAGAAAGCACGCTAGCGGTCGACTTCTCGAGTGCAATGCTTACGATGCGTTGCCGACTCCCGTGGTCCGGAGAAGTTAGGCGTAAACGCGGTTCGCTTACGTCAGTGGACCTGCAGGAGGCCGGCGGCGTTTCGACCTAGCGTAGGTTGGTGCGCAATTAGCGCACGGCGAGGATTTGGCGGTTGCGAACGACCGCTTCTTCTCGGTGCGAGCGGCAGCAACGGGTCGCAACCAGTCGATGGCAGCGAATGGAAGCCTACTATCCGGCGTTCGCTGAGGTGGTGTGGGTTGCCACTAGATATGCAACGGATGCCCAAGCGCACGCAATGCCGCTTCCTGCACCGCTTCGCCGAGCGTCGGGTGGGCGTGGATCGTGCCCGCGGTGTCTTCAAGCCGCTCGCCCATTTCGATCGAGTGGCAGAAGGCCGTGCTCAGCTCCGAAACGCCGCGGCCCACCGCCTGCCAGCCGACGATCAGGTGGTTGTCACGGCGCGCGACGACGCGCACGAATCCGTCGCGTGCTTCCAGCGTCATCGCGCGTCCGTTGGCGGCAAATGGGAACATCGCGCTGATGCAATCCAGCCCGGCTCGCGTCGCCTCCGGCGGCGTCAGGCCGGCGACGACTAACTCGGGGTCGGTGAAACACACGGCGGGGATTGCGGCGGGCATGAAGTGCCGGCGCCGGCCGGCGATGATCTCGGCCACCATTTCACCCTGCGCCATCGCGCGGTGAGCCAGCATCGGCTCACCAGTCACGTCGCCGATCGCCCAGACGTTGCGCATCGACGTGCGGCATTGGTCATCGATGCGCACGGCGCGGCCGTTCATGTCGAGCATCAAGGTCTCCAAGCCCCAGCCGTCGGTGCGCGGCCGTCGCCCGACCGCGACCAGTACCTGATCGGCCGGCAACGAGGACTCTTCGCCTTGCGCGTCGCGGATGCGCACGGCGTCCTCACTCGCGTTCAACCCCGCAACGGTGCAGCCCAGATGCAGCTGCACGCCGAGTCGTCGCAGCGAAGCTGCCACCGGCTTGGCGAGCTCGTCGTCGTAGGCGGGCAGCACGCGGTCCAACGCTTCGACCACCGTTACTTCGGCGCCCAGCTTGCGATAAGCCGTGCCCAGTTCGAGCCCGATGTAGCCGGCACCGACGACGACCAGGCGCTTCGGCAATGCATTCGGCGCCAGGGCTTCGGTCGACGAGATGACGCGCCCGCCGAAGGGCATTGTCGGCAGTGCCACCGCCTGCGAGCCTGGTGCAAGCAACAGATGCTTGCAGACGATGTGCAACTTGTCTTGCCCGGAGGCGGCCGTGACTTCTGCCGTCTTGCCATCGATGACACGGGCCCAGCCGCTGACGACCTGCACACCGTTCTTCTTGAGCAGTGAGGCAACGCCTCCTGTGAGCCTGGCCACGATGCCGTCCTTCCATCGGACGGTCTGCGCAAGTTCGATGCGCGGCGACTCAACGTGGATACCGAGCGGCGAGTCCTGCGCGAAATGGCAGGCGTTCTCGAACTGCTCGGCGGCGTGGATGAGGGCCTTCGACGGAATGCAGCCGATGTTGAGGCAGGTGCCGCCGATGTTCTCGCCTTCGACGAGCATCGTGGCGATGCCCAGTTGCGCAGCGCGGATCGCCGCGACATAGCCACCTGGACCGCCGCCGATGACGAGCAGGGTGGTCGATCGCGTTTCCATCAGTTACTCTACGAACAGGGTCGCCGGGCATTCCAGCAAGACGCGCAGCGTCTGCACGAACCGAGCCGCAACTGCACCGTCGACCACGCGGTGATCGAACGATGACGACAGGTTCATCATCAGCCGCGGCACCACCGCCCCGCCACGCATCATCGGCCGTTCGACGATACGGTTTACTCCGACAATCGCCACTTCGGGGTAGTTGATTACCGGCGTCGTGACAATGCCGCCCAGCGCGCCCAGGCTGGTGATGGTGATGGTCGAGCCGCTGAGTTCGTCGCGCGTTGCCTTGGCCGCGCGCGTCGCATCTGCCAGGCGAGAGATCTCCGCAGCCGTGGACCACAGGTCGCGCGCCTCGGCGTGGCGCAATACCGGCACCATCAGGCCGCCATCGGTCTGCGTGGCAATGCCGATATGGACCGCACCGTAGCGGGTGACGATGCCGGCGTCGTCCTCGAAGCGCGCATTGGCCTGCGGAAATTCCCGCACCGCCAGCACGATCGCGCGCGCGAGCAGCGGCAGCAGCGTGAGGCGGCCGCGCTCGGCGCCCCATTTCGTATTGAGCTGCGCGCGCAACGCCTCCAGTTCCGTGACGTCGATCTCTTCGACATAGGTGAAGTGCGGGATGCGGCGCTTCGCCTCCTGCATCTTCTGCGCGATCTTGCGGCGCAGGCCGATTACTTGGATGGACTCTTCATCGTTTCGCTCGGCGTAGCGAGCGCCAGTGTTCGAGAGCTGTGTCCCCGGAGCGCGTGCGGCATAGGCGTCAAGGTCCTCGTGCGTGATCCGCCCGTCCGGGCCGCTACCCGGAACGAACTGCAGCTCCAGCCCCAAGTCCCAGGCGCGCCGACGCACTGCGGGTGATGTGACGGGCTTGCCGCCGGGTTGACGCGAGGCCTGCGCGACGACGACCGAGGCGGTCTTGCGCGACGGCGGAGCCGCCGTTATCCCGGTGGGCGCAGGCGCTGCGGGTGATGTGGTCGCGGCGGAAGTTGTGGTTGCGGCGGGCGCTGCTGGCTTGGTGATCGCGGCTGGTGCGTCCTTCACGTTTCCGGCACCTGCGACTTCAATGCGAATCAGTTCGCTGCCGACCGCCATCACCTGGCCGATCTTGCCACCGAGCGCAATCACCGTGCCGACAACCGGCGATGGAATCTCCACCGTTGCCTTGTCGGTCATCACGTCCGCGAGCACCTGGTCCTCGGCCACGGTGTCGCCCGGCTTCACATGCAACGCCACGAGTTCCACTTCGGCAATGCCTTCGCCGATGTCCGGCATCTTGATCACATGCACGCCCATGTCATGTCTCCTGTGGGGGCGGTGCAGCGGCGCAGCCGCAAACGTCGGGGTCGTTCAACTCTTCTCCATCGCGCGCTTGAATGCGGTGGCTACCTGTGCGGGGCCGGGGAAGTAGGCCCATTCCTGCGCATGCGGGTAGGGCGTGTCCCACCCCGCGACACGCTCGATCGGCGCTTCGAGGTGATAGAAGCAGTGCTCCTGCACCAGCGCCGTAAGCTCGGCGCCGAATCCGCTGGTGCGGGTCGCCTCGTGCACGACGACGCAGCGGCCGGTTTTCTTGACCGAGTTGACCAGCGTGTCGAGATCCAGCGGCCAGATGCTGCGCAGGTCGATGATCTCGGCGTCTATGCCGGTCTCCAACGCCGCTGCCTCGGACACGAACACCATCGTACCGTAGGTGATCACGGTCAGCTCGCTGCCTGGGCGGAATATCGCGGCGGATTCCAGCGGTACCGTGTAGTGGCCTTCGGGCACTTCGCCCAGCGGGTGCTTGGACCACGGCACCACCGGCTTGTCGTGGTGGCCGTCGAACGGGCCGTTGTAGAGCCGCTTGGGCTCGAGAAAGATGACGGGGTCGTCGCACTCGATCGACGCGATCAGCAGCCCCTTCGCGTCGTAGGGGTTGGATGGCATCACGGTGCGCAGCCCGCAGACATGCGTGAACAGCGCCTCCGGGCTCTGGCTGTGCGTCTGCCCGCCGTAGATGCCGCCGCCGCAAGGCATGCGGATGGTGATTGGCGCCGTGAAGTCGCCCGCCGAGCGGTAGCGCAAGCGCGCCGCTTCGGAGACGATCTGGTCGGACGCCGGATAGAAATAGTCGGCAAACTGAATTTCAACGACCGGGCGCAGGCCGTAGGCACCCATGCCGACTGCCGTGCCGACGATGCCGCCTTCGGAGATCGGTGCGTCGAACACGCGCGATTTGCCGTACTTCGCCTGCAGGCCTTCGGTGCAGCGGAACACGCCGCCGAAGTAGCCCACGTCCTGGCCATACACGACGACGTTGGGGTCGCGTTCGAGCATCACGTCCATCGCCGAGCGCAGTGCCTGGATCATCGTCATCGGTGTCTTGCGTGTGCTCACGGCCGTCGCGCGGATTCCGGTTGTCGTGCCCATGCTCAGAATCCGAGCTGTTGACGCTGTCGGCGCAGATGCTCGGGGATGTCCTTGTAGACGCCCTCGAACATCTCGGCTGCGCTTCGCATGTGACCGTCGGCCAGCGTGCCGTAGCGCTCGGCTTCCTTTTGCGCTGCGGCCACCTGCGCCTCGAGTTCCTTCTGCGCATCCTCCTGTTCCTTCTCGGACCACGCACCAATCGCGATCAGGTGTTGCTTGAGCCGCGCGATCGGGTCGCCGAGCGGAAAATGTGCCCAGTCGTCGGCCGGCCGGTATTTGGATGGATCGTCCGACGTGGAGTGAGGCCCGGCGCGGTAGGTCACCCATTCGATCAGCGTCGGCCCAAGGTTGCTGCGCGCTCGTTCGGCGGCCCACGTCGACACTGCATGGACCGCAAGAAAATCGTTGCCGTCGACGCGCAGTGACGCGATGCCGCAGCCCACGCCGCGCGCCGCGAACGTGGTACCTTCGCCGCCGGCAAGGGCCTGAAACGTCGAGATGGCCCATTGGTTGTTGACCACGTTGAGGATGACCGGCGCGCGGTATACATGGGCGAAGGTCAGCGCGGTGTGGAAATCGGCCTCGGCGGTGGCGCCGTCGCCGATCCAGGCCGACGCGATTCTGGTGTCGCCCTTGATCGCCGAAGCCATCGCCCATCCCACCGCCTGGATGAACTGCGTGGCCAGGTTGCCGCTGATGCTGAAGAAGCCGGCGCGTTTGTACGAATACATCACCGGCAGTTGCCGGCCCTTCAGCGGGTCGCGTTCGTTGGACAGCAATTGGCAGATCATCTCGGCCATGTCCACGTCGTCGCGCGCAAGCAGCAGGCCCTGCTGGCGATAGGTCGGAAAGCACATGTCGCCCGGGTTGAGCGCCAGCGCATGCGCGATGGCAATCGCCTCCTCGCCTACGCACTGCATATAGAACGACATCTTCTTTTGCCGCTGTGCGATCAGCATGCGGGCGTCGAAGACGCGCGTCTTAATCATTGCGCGGAGGCCGCGGCGCAGCATTTGCGGGTCCGTCGGCATTGCCCAGGGACCGACGGCACGGCCGTCGTCGTCCAGCACCCGCACCAGGGCGTGGGCGAGATCGCTGGTGTCGACGGGCTGGGTGTCGACTGGCGGGCGCCGCACCGCGCCGGCTGGCGATACGTGCAGGTAGGAGAAGTCGGTGTGGCGGCCAGGGCGCCCCGTGGGCTCGGGCACATGCAGATGAAGAGGCTGGTGCTCGCTCATGACAACCCCCATTGTGCACGACGCGTGACGGACAAGCATTTCATCAAGCCGACCTTAGTATTGGCGGTTCGGCCCCACGGGTCAACCGTCGGTTTCCGGCGAACGGCGGCCGGTGGGTGTCGATAGCGGCGACAGGTCGTCGTGAGGCAGCAGACGTCAAAAAGCAGAGCCAAGTCATCGGGCTGGACTCGAGTCGTGCCGTGGAGCGTGAGTACGGGAATACGTGGGCCGGTTGACCGCGCCCGCGGACGCGCTTAGGCTTCAAGCCCATTCCACATGAGAGCAGAGGCGCGCCATGACATGCAAGACGGGGACTATTGCAGTCAGAAGGGCGGTTCGGCCGCGCGGATTCACCCTGATCGAACTGCTCGTAGTGATCGCCATCATCGCGGTGCTGATTGCATTGCTGATACCAGCAGTGCAAAAGGTGCGCGACGCAGCTCGCAACGCAGCTCAATTCGACAGCATGAAGGAAGTCGCATCCCAAGTCCTTGCCGACGTCTACAACTGTATCCCGAGCCCCGAAATCGTCTGCGGGCCGAACAGCAACATTCCCCCTAGCTCTCACCTTGTCAATGCGCTCCAAAACAGCAGCGCAATCGTCTCGACGGTGTTCCGGGACCACATGCCGCCCTCGAGCGCAATGGTCGCGCAGACTCTGCTTGACTTGCAGCTGGGCGAAGCAGCTCTGCGGGAGGATCTCCACGCATTGAAGTACCCGGCGTCATCACACGTGCGAGAAGAGCTGGAGGCGTATTTTGAACTGAAGCATAGTCTCACTACGCTGCTTGCGCACACCCAGCAGATCGAGGCTCGCATGCAACAGTTGAGCAAATTGCTGCAGACGCCCCTACAGGACGTTGACTGAAACTGGAAGCGCCCTGACTTCGCCGCATCGGCTTGCACGACGCTGCGGCTAGAGCACGCGCGACCCCACCCACCACGCGAGCGCAGCGATCGCGGCCGTGCACGGGATCGTCAGCACCCAGGCCAGGACGATGTTGCCGGCGATACCCCAGCGCACGGCGGCAGTGTTGCGTACCGAGCCGACGCCGACGATCGCACCGGCGATCGTATGCGTCGTCGACACGGGGATGCCGAGACCGGTTGCGAGGAACAGCGTGATCGCGCCGCCTGTCTCGGCGCAGAAGCCGCCGACCGGTTGCAGTTTGGTGATGCGCATGCCCATCGTCTTCACAATGCGCCAGCCGCCGAACAGCGTGCCGAGGCCCATCGCCGCCTGGCAACTCAGCACCACCCAGAGCGGCACATTGAAAGTCGGGCCGGTCATGCCGGCCGAGAACAGCAGCATCGCGATGATGCCCATCGTCTTCTGCGCGTCGTTGCCGCCGTGGCCGAGGCTGTAGAGGCTCGCCGAGACGAGCTGCATGCGGCGGAACCAGCGGTCGATGCGCCTCGGCGTCTGGCGACGGCAGATCCACGACACCGCAATCATCAGGCCCGCTCCGAGGACGAACCCGAGCATCGGCGATGCGACGATCGCGACAGCGGTCTGGAAGAAGCCGCTGCCGATGAGCGCGCCGAAGCCCGCTTTGGCCAGCGCCGCTCCGGCGAGGCCGCCGATCAGCGCATGCGAGGACGAGGAGGGGATGCCAAACCACCAGGTGATCACGTTCCAGGCGATTGCGCCGACCAGCGCCCCGAACACGACGATGTGGTCGGCGACCAGCGGGTCGATTATGCCCTTGCCTACCATGTTGGCAACCTGCAGGCCAAAGAACAGGAACGCAATGAAGTTGAAGAAAGCCGCCCAAACCACCGCATATTGCGGACGCAGCACGCGAGTGGACACGATCGTCGCGATCGAGTTCGCGGCGTCATGGAAACCGTTCATGAAGTCGAATGCCAGCGCGAGCATCACGAGCATCACCAGCACTTCATAGCTCATTGGACCACCCCCACGCTTGCGGCCCGGGAAAATGAGACCGCCGCGCCGCCCCCGGGGACGTCCCCGCGAACGGGGCGAAGCCAAGGCTCGAAGAGCGCGTCCATGAGCGTGGATGGCGGCCGACACGACGTCGCTCCGCACGGTTGCCGCCTCACGGAGGCCGCGGCGCAATTCGCGCCACGGGGCAGTGACGCGATTAGCCGGCGAGAGGCCCCGCAACGCGGGTATCGACAATAAATGCGAGTCGGCACGCGAGGCCGACCTACGCCGCAACGATTCAGTTCACAGATCCAAGGAGGCCGAGGCCCGGCGGCGCTCATGGCACGTCGCTTCGTGGACCGCTTCACGAGTTCTCGAGGACGATGCCCTCGATGATGTTGGCGACGTCTTCGCAGCGGTCGGTGACCGCCTCGAGCAGCTCGATCATCTCCTTCACCTTGATCAGCTGGCGAGCGTCCGCCTCCTCGCGGAACATCCTGGCAATTGCCGCGCGCATGACGTGGTCGGCCTCGGTTTCGAGCTGGTCGATGCTCTGGCAAAGACCGAGGATCTCATCGGCCTTTTTCATCGAAGGCAGCAGGTTGACCGCGGCGCGCACCTGCTCCGTGCACTGCACGCAGAGATCGGAGAGAGTGCGCGCCTCATCCGGGACGGACCGCAGGTCGTAGAGCACGACCAGCTGCGCGACGTCCTCCATCAGGTCGAGGACATCGTCCATCCCGCTGATCAGCTTGTGAATGTCGTCGCGGTCGAGCGGCGTGATGAAGGTCTTGTGGAGCAGGCGGACAGTCTCACGGGTGACGCCGTCCGCCTCGCTCTCCAGCGTCTTCACGGCATGGGAGCGTTCGGCTGCCTGCGAGGGATCGGCGATCAGTGCGGCAAGCTCACGCGAGCAGGTCACCATCAATTCGGCGTGGCGGGAGAACAAGGCGAAGAAGTCGCCCTCGTGCGGAAGGAAGCGTGCGAACATGGCTCGAGAGGTCCGGATCTGATGTCGAGTGAAATCGGGTGAGATCGAATGGCGGATCAGGTCGGTTGCGTCGCAGCCTGCGCGTCGCGTACGGCGTGAGCTATCAATCCGGGCGAATGCCGGCCTTCTTGATGACCGTGGACCAAAGCTCGGTCTGTTTCGCAATGAATTGGGCGAAATCGTCAGGACTACCGGGTGTCGTCACCACGCCGAGGTCGGCGAGCTTCTTGACAATCGCCGGATCGTGAAGCGCCTTGTTCGTTTCCAAGTTCAGTTTCATGACTATGTCCATCGGCGTCCTGGCCGGCGCCACCAGTCCCCACCAGACTGTGGCCTCGAAACCCGGGACGCCAGCCTCGGCTACCGTCGGCGCGTCGGGCAGGAGGGGAACCCGCTTGTCGCTGCCAACGGCGAGCACGCGCAATCGTCCCGCCTGGATGAATGAAATCACCTCGAGCGGATTGATCGGCATGAAAGACAATCGCTCGCCCAGAAGATCGGTGACCGCCGGCGCGCCGCCCTTGTACGGAACGTGCAGCACGTCGATCCCGGCCAGGGATTTGAGCGATTCGCCAGCCAAGTGCCCGGAGCTGCCATTGCCGGCGGTGCCATAGGCGAGTTCGCCCGGCTTGGCCTTTGCCATGGCGATCAGGTCCTTCAGAGATTTTGCTGGCGACGATGCCGGTACAACGATTACCAGAGGCGCGTAGCCGATGCGGGCGATCGGCGCGAAATCCCTGCGGCCGTCGAAGGCCAAGTCAGGAAACAGGGACATGTTGGTGGTAAGTCCGTTGGACGCCATGAGCAGTGTGTAGCCGTCAGCTGGCGCCTTGGCGACTGCCTCCATGCCGATGTTGGCGCTTGCGCCGGGACGGTTGTCGACGATGACGGGCTGCCTCAACTGTTCGGCGAGCACCTGGCCGACGATGCGCGCGACGATGTCGACGGCGCCGCCCGCCGCATAAGGGACAACGATCTTGATCGGCCGGTTCGGATACGCCTGGGCCTGGGCCGTCACCGGAATCACCGCAGCCCCAAGCGCAACTCCAAACAGCCAGAAAATCGCTTTGTACATCGAGCGCTTCGTCTGCATTCCTTCTCTCCTTGCCTGCGGGTGACGTCGTTCGTCGCAAACGGTTTTCATTCGGAGCAACGCAATCACGTCGCCGCGGCCATGGTGGCATTGCCTGCGTCCCCATTCAACACACGGCGCATCGACCTTCTTGCCCAAGGCGACTGCCCACTTTGCCACAACCAGCGTCGCGGCCGGCCGGTTCAGGCGGATCCGCGCTGGAACGGGTACACGCTGCCGAGTCGCAGCAGTTGCGACAGGCGATCCAGCGCGCGCCGAGATTCATCGAGCAACGCCGGATCCGAGAGGTCCGAAGGCGACAGCCGATCGCGGTAATGCTCGCGAATCCACTCTTCGAGCGAAGCGGCGAGCGAGTCGTCGAGAAAGATGTTGGCGTGCACCGCCGCGCGTTCCGCGGAAGTTAGCGTCACGCGCAGGCGCAGGCATGCCGGTCCGCCGCCATTTTTCATGCTCTGCTTCAGGTCGTAGGTCAGCACCTCTGCGATGGGTCCGCCGCTGGCGACAAGCGCCGACAGGCAGGCGTCCACACGCTTGTTTTCGCGGCACTCGGCCGGGGCGACGAGCAGCAGGCGACCGTCGGGTCGGTCCAGCAGCTGGCTGTTGAACAGATACGTAGCCACCGCATCCGCGAGAGTCACGTCGCGCTCGCTGACGACGACCGGCCTGAACCCGGGACCGATCCGCGCCGCAAGTTCCGCCAGCACTGCGTACTGATCGATGTAGGCACGCTCATGGCAGAACAGCACGGTGCCGTGGCCGACACTGATGACATCGTTGTGGAATACGCCCGCGTCGATTGCCGTGGGATTCTGCTGCGCGAATACCGTGCGTGCTGGTGCCAAACCATGCCGCCGCGCAATGGCCGCGCAGGATTCCGATGTCTGCCGCGCCGGAAAGCGTGCGGGTGCCAGGCCGCCACCGAAGCCATGCTTGCCGTAGACGAAGAACTCGACGCCAGGCGTGTTCGTGTCCGTCATGAATCGCGTATGGTTGGCGGCGCCTTCGTCGCCCAGCTGCGGCGCGGCGGGCAATGGATCATGTACGGCGAAGCGCGCCACGTCCGCAAAAATCGCGCGCAGGATCGCGGTGGTGGTCGGGGCTTCGAGAGACCGATGGAAATGGGAAACCAGATTCGCGGGCGTGAAATGCACGCGGCCGTCGGCGGTGTCCGCGGAAGGGCTGACGGTGGCCGCATTTGCGACCCACATCGCGGCGGCGGAGGAGCATGCGGCGAGCTGCGCGGGTGCTTCACGCGCGGCGCGTTGCAATACGGCTGCGTCGTTGCCCGAAAATCCCAGCGCGCGTAGAGCGGGCAGGAAGGGCCGTTCGTGCGGTGGAAGCACAGCTTGGCGGTAGCCGCGCGCCGACAGCGCGTGCATCTTCGCCAGGCCCTGCAATGCCGCCTCGCGCGGATTCGCGGTGAGCCCTGCATTGTGCTCGGACGCGACATTGCCGGTCGCCAGGCCGGAATAGTTGTGCGTCGGGCCGGGGATGCCGTCGAAGTTGTATTCGGTCATCTGTCCGCCGGCGCCAGCGGAACCGCGCGCACTGTATCGCCGTCGGTCACGCCCAACGTGGCCGCCGCATAGGGTTTCAGCGGGAAGCGGTCGGCGCGGACAGGTGCCGCGACCACCAGCACGCGGAAATCCTGCAGGCTGCGATTTGCGACGAGCCACAGGACCTCGTCGGTCAGGCTGTCGGGCACCGGATCCTCCTCCTCGAGCGTCACCGGAAGCACCTGCGACTGGCGTACTGCGTGAATGTCCTCGCGGAAGCATTCAACGGTGGGTCCCGCGTCGAAGATGTCCACATAGCCCTCGTAGCGGAAGCCTTCCTGCTCGAGCATCGTGCGCGCAGGCACCGTGTCGGTGTGCACGACGCCGATTGCATCGCGCGCGTCGGCCGGCAGCAGGTTCACATACACTGGGTGCTTGGGCATCAATTCGGCAATGAACGATTTCTGCCCGATGCCCGTCAGGTAATCCGCGGTCGAGTATTCCATTGCGAAGAAATGGCGCCCCAGTCCCTCCCAGAACGGACTCTTGCCGTCAGGCGTCAGGCGCCCACGCAGTTCGGCGATGATCTTGGGCGAAAAGAGCTCCGCGAACTCTGCGAGGAACAGCAGCCGGCTCTTGGCGAGCAGCACGCCGTTCTTGCCGTGCCGGAAACCCTGGTCGAGAAACAGCGAGCAGAGTTCGGTGTGCCCGGTGTGGTCGTTGGCCAGGAACAACGTGGGCGCGACCGTGTAGACATCGAGCGCGCGCGACGCATGCACCAGGGTGCCGACGTGAAAATTGTAGAAAGGCTCGGTCAAGCCCACGGCGGCTTCGATGGCGCTGATGCCGACGATCCGGTCCGGGTGGCCGGTGGCGTTGCCGGAGAGACCGTCGACCAGCACGAACATATAGCACGCGTCGGCGCGCTTGGCGGTGCCCGCGAACGAGGTCAGCGAACGTTCGATGCGCGACGCCAGCCGCTCGCGATTGGCCGGGAGCGTGGTGAGTCCGGTGCCGGTGCGTTCGGACAGCGCGAGGACGCTGGCCACGTCGTCGCGCGCGATCGGCCGGATGTAGAACATCGCGGATGCCCGCGCTAGACCAGTGCGCGATTGAGCGCGACTTCGAGCCGCGTCAGTCCTTCGAGGATTTCGTCGAGCGAGATGACGAGTGACGGCGCGATGCGGATGACGTCCGGACCTGCGACCAGCAGCATGAGTCCTGCCTCACCGGCGGCTTTCACGACGTCCATCGCCTTGCCCTTCCATGGTGCGTCGAGTTCACCGCCGATCCAGACACCTTCTCCGCGCAATTCGGCAAAGACGCGGCAACGGGTGTTGATCGCCTTCAGGCCCTCCATGAACAGCGCGTGCCGCGCCCTGACGCCATCCAGCACCTCGGTCGTGTTGATGACGTCGAAGACGGCGCCGGCGACGGCGCATGCGAGCGGATTGCCGCCATAGGTCGTACCGTGCACGCCGACCGTAAAGGCGCTGGCGATGGCCGTCGTCGTCAGCATCGCGCCGATCGGAAAGCCGCCGCCCAAGCCCTTGGCGCTGGTCAGGATGTCGGGGACGATGCCCTTCTGCATGTAAGAGAAGAGGGTGCCGGTGCGGCCCATGCCGCTCTGGATTTCGTCCAGGATCAGCAGCGCGCCATGCTCGTTGCACAGCCGCCGCGCGGCCTGCAGGAAAGCCGGCGTGCCGGGGCGCATGCCGCCTTCGCCCTGCATCGGTTCGAGGATGACAGCGCAGATTTCGGCGCCGTGCTCCGCGAACTCGCGTTCAAGCGCTGCGACGTCGTTGTAGGGAATGTGCGTGAAACCCGCGGGATTCGGTCCGAATCCGCTCGCGTATTTCGCCTGACCGCCGGCGGTGACGGTGAAGAGCGTGCGGCCGTGGAAACTGTTGATTGTGGAAATCACGCGCATCTTCTTCTCGCCCGCACGGTCGTGCGCATAGCGGCGCGCGAGCTTCAGCGCAGCCTCGTTCGCCTCGGCGCCCGAATTGGCGAAGAAGACCCGCTCGGCAAATGTGTGGTCGATGAGGCGCTTGGCGAGCCTGAGCGCGGGCTCGTTGGTCAGCCAGTTCGACACGTGCCACAGCGTGCAGGCCTGGTCGGTGATCGCGCGGATCATGGCCGGATGGCAGTGGCCCAGTGCGGTGACGGCGACGCCGCTGGCGAAGTCGATGTACATGCGCCCGCCCTGGTCCCAGACGCGGGAGCCTTCGCCGCGCACCGGCACGAACGGCGAGGGCGCGTAGCAGGGCACCATCCATTCGTCGAACATGGCGCGGGATACCGGCAACGTCGCGGCACTGGAAGGGGCGGCCGCGACCTCGCGCCGCGCCGTGGCGGCGACGAGCGCCTGTTTGTCGGCGGACATATTGCTCACGGCGCAAGTGCTCCTAGTCGGTCGTCAATGCCGCAGATGCGGCTGCGACAATCTGGATTTCGATCCTGTACGCGGGACTGGCGAGTTTCGCCTCGACCGTGGCGCGCGCCGGCGTATGTCCCGGCGGCACCCATGCATCCCACACGGCGTTCATCAGCGGGAAGTCCTTGATGTCGGAGAGATAGATCGTCGCCGACAGGATTTGCGTCTTGTCGCTGCCGATCTCCGCCAGAAGTCCGTCGATCTGGGCGAGTACCGACCTTGTCTGCGCGGTGACGTCGGCGGCGGGATCCGCGGCAACCTGTCCGGCAAGCCAGGCAATGCGTTCGCCCGCCGGCATGAAGACGACGATATCCGACATGCGCTTGCCTGTGTGACGGCGTTCGATGGGCACGATATGATCCGGGCGACGCGAGTAGAGGGATGGGGAATTGTAATGGAAATGAATGCGCGATTAGCCCTTGCGCTGGCCGGAATCTTCATGTTCTGCGCGGTGGCGCTGGGAGCTTTCGGCGCGCACGCGCTCCGGGGCCAACTCGACCCGCAGATGACCGCCGTCTGGCAATCCGCGGTCCAGTATCACACTTGGCACGCGCTGGCGCTGCTGAGCGTGGGGGTCCTGCTGCTGCACTGGCCCGGCAGGTGGGGCCTTGCCGTCGCCGGATGGCTGTTCGTGGCCGGGATCGTGCTGTTCGCCGGCAGCCTCTACGTGGTGGCGCTGACCGGCGTGCGCGGCCTTGGCCTGATCACGCCATTCGGAGGCGCGGCGTTTCTCGCCGGATGGGCCGTGCTGGCGTGGTCGGTCTGGCGCGGCTAATCGATTTTTGCCCCCGATTCCTTTACCACCTTCTGCCACTTCGCCGTTTCCGTCGCAATGAACCGCGCGAAGTCCTCGGGTGTGCCGCCGGTGGCGTTGGCACCTTGCCCCAACATCTTCTCCTTCGCCTCCGGCGTGGCCAGCCATTTGGCGATTTCAGTGTTCAGCTTGGCAATGGCCGGTTGCGGCGTTCCCGCGGGTGCCAACAAGCCGAACCACGATGAGGCTTCGAATCCCGGAAGGCCGGACTCGGCGATTGTCGGCACGTCGGGCAGCGCCGCTGCCCGTTCCCTGCTGGTCACGGCAAGCGCCTTGAGCTTGCCCGCCTTGATCAGCGCCAGCGACGACGGAAGATTGTCGAACATCAGCTGCACCTGCCCGCCAACAAGGTCCTGCAACGCAGGAGCGCTCCCTTTGTAGGGAACGTGGGTGATCTGCACGCCAGCCATGGTCTTGAAGAGTTCGGCAGAAAGATGGATGGACGTGCCGTTTCCCGATGATGCGAAGTTGAGCTTGCCGGGGTTCGCCTTGGCGTAGGCGATGAGTTCCTGTACGGAATTGACCGGCAGCGACGGATTGATCACCAGCACGTTCGGAACGCTGGCGACGAGGATCACGGGTGCGAAGTCGCGCACGTGGTCGTAGGGCATCTTCGGGTAAAGGCTCGGATTGATTGCGTGCGTGCCAACGGTCCCCATCAACAGCGTGTAGCCATCCGGCGGCGCCTTGGCGACCAGTTCCGCGCCGATGTTGCCGCCGGCACCAGGGCGGTTATCGACGACGACCGCTTGTCCAAGCGTCTCGGTCAGCTTCTGCGCGGCGGCGCGGGCAAGCACGTCGGTCGTGCCGCCGGCCGGGAAGGGAACGACGACGCGGATCGGCTTCGTCGGGTACGGTTGCGCGTACGCGCCGACAGCGAAGACTGCAGACAAGGCGCCAAGGGCCAGGCGATTCAACCAGCGTTTCATCATTACCTCCGGTGCATACAGTTGTAGCGCGGAAGATCTGTACTTGGGTCAAAGCCTTCGGTTTTTCCTAATCCACCTTCGCGCCCGACGCCTTGATGATCCGCGCGTACTTCGCGAGCTCGCGCGAAATCATCTGCGCGAATTGCTCCGGCGTGTCCGGCGCGGGTTCGGCGCCGTCGGCCATGAGCTTCGCGCGCACGTCCGGCGTGGTCAGGATCTTCGTCACGTCTGCATTCCACTTCGCGACGATGGCCGTCGGAGTTCCCGCCGGAGCGAAGAGTCCATACCACGTCGAGATATCGAAGCCGGGCAGGCCGGCTTCGGCCATCGTCGGCAATTCCGGCACCAGCTTCGATCGTTCCGCAGTGGTCACCGCCAGCGCCTTCAGCTTGCCGGCCTTGACCTGCGCCATCGCGTTGGCGAGGTTGTCGAACATGAATTGCGTGTCGCCGGCGAGCAGCGCCTGCGTCGCGGGCGCCCCGCCCTTGAATGGAATGTGCACGGCGTCGGTTCCCGTGTCGACCTTGTACAGTTCCCCGGCCAGGTGTCCCGCGCTGCCGTTGCTGCCCGAACCGAAGGCCAGTTTGCCGGGATTGGCCTTGGTCCACGCGATGAATTCCCGGACGTTGCCGACGGGCGTCGCCGCATTGACGACGAGGACGTTGGGCGTGGTCGCGATCAGCGTGATCGGCGCGAAATCCTTGACGGCGTCGTAGGGCATGTTCGCATACAGATTTGGATTCACCGCGTGCGTGGACAGCGCGCCGAGGAGGATCGTGTAGCCATCGGGCGTCGATTTGGCGACGAAATCGGCGCCGATGTTGCCGCCCGCGCCGGGCTTGTTCTCTACAACAACAGCCTGGCCCCACATTTCGGTCAGCCGCTGCGCGATCAGCCGGCCGGCAATGTCCAGCGAGCCGCCGGGCGGGAACGGCACGACGAGTTTCACGGGCCGGGACGGATACGATTGCGCGCCGACCAAAGGGGGCGCCACCAGTGCGATCGCCGCCAGGAGGATCAGGGCCAAGGTCCGCAGGCGAGTCGCGGTGATCGGGTGCTGCGCCATCAGGGAACTCCTGCAAGGATGGGAGACTCCATTTGATTCTAGCAGTCGTGCAGCGGGCATTGGCGTCCGGGCTTCCGGTTTGGCGCTGGCCTAAGGACCGCGCATAATTGCGCCTTTGCCGCATCGGTTGGTGCTCGAATGAAAAAGGTGGTTGCAGTAGTCACCGCGGTGGCGTTCGCCGTGGCCGGCATGGGCGGCGCCTATTGGTATGGCACCCAGAGCGTCGTACCGCCAGGTCAAGTCGCTGGGGCACCAGGAGCCGGATCCGCCCAATCCGCGGCGAAGGGTGCCGCGCCCGCGCCGGGCGGCGGCAACGTCACCGTCGAGGCCGTCCCGGTGGCGACGGCATCGCTGCCGCAAACCATCACCGCCGTGGGCAGCCTGCGCTCCGATGAATCGGTCACGCTGCGGCCCGAAGTTGCCGGGCGCATCAGCAACATCGCCTTTCAGGAAGGCCAGCGGGTCACCAAGGGCGCGATGCTCGTGCGCCTCGACCCCGCCGTGCCCCAGGCGGAAGCGCAGCAGTCGCGCGCGAATCTCGTGCTGGCCAAGACCAAATATGATCGGGCAGTCGATCTGGCCAAGAGCAATTTCATTTCCGGCCAGGCGCGGGACGAAGCGGAAAACAATTTCAAGGTGGCGGAGGCGTCGCTGCAGTTGGCCGAGGCGAAACTCGCGAAGATGGACATCCGCGCGCCGTTCTCCGGAATCATCGGCCTGCGTTCGGTCTCGGTCGGCGACTATGTGAAGGAGGGGGCCGACCTCGTCAACCTGGAGTCGATCGATCCGCTCAAAGTCGATTTCCGTGTACCCGAGGTCTATATGCGGCAGGTGCAGGTCGGCCAGCCGCTGCAGGTTCAGCTCGACGCGCTGCCTGGCCGGACGTTCGAGGGCAGGGTGTTCGCGGTGAATCCGCTGATCGATGCCGCGGGCCGCGCCGTGGTGATCCGGGCCATGGTGCGCAATCCCGACACAAGCCTGCGTCCGGGGATGTTCACCCGCGTGCGGCTCATCACCCGTGATGCGCAGGACGCGATGGTGCTGCCGGAGCAGGCGCTGGTCCCGCAGGGGGATCAGCAGTTCGTCTATCGCATCATCGACGGCAAGGCCGTGCGCACCAAGGTGGAAGTGGGGCAGCGCCGCGACGCGAAGGTGGAAATCCTGAATGGCATCGCGAAGGGCGACCTGATCGTCACGGCGGGTCAGTTGAAGCTGCGCGATGGGGCGCCGGTGAGCGTCGCCGGCGTCGAACCCGCCAAGGACAGCGCCACGGCGGGCGCACCGCCAATGTTGCCGGGAGGTGGCGGCACGTCGGTAATTGCACCGGCCAATGCCGCGCCAGGCAAGACCGATGCGCCGGCGCCGAAGTCCTGACATCGCGAGCGGCCGGCCATGATGCTCCCCGAGATTTGCATCAAGCGCCCCGTCTTCGCGACGGTCCTGTCGCTGGTCATCGTGCTGATCGGTCTTATCTCGTACACCAGGCTTTCGGTGCGCGAGTATCCGCGGATCGACGAGCCGGTCGTCAGCGTTTCGGTCACCTACCGCGGCGCGTCCGCCGAAGTCGTCGAGTCGCAGGTGACCAAGCCGCTCGAGGACTCGCTGGCCGGCATCGAGGGCGTGGAGGTGATGACGTCGCAGAGCCGCTCGGAGACGTCGCGCATCAACGTTCGCTTCACGCTGAAGCGCGACCCGGATTCCGCGGCCGCGGACGTGCGTGACAAGGTGGCGCGGGCGCGCGGCAAGCTGCCGGACACGATCGACGAGCCGATCATCGCCAAGGTCGAGGCCGACTCCAACCCCATCATCTACATCGCCGTGCAGGCCGGGACGCTGACGACGCTCGAAGCCTCGGACTACGTCAAGCGCTACGTGCAGCCGCGGCTTTCGGTACTTCCCGGCGCGGCGGACGTGCGCATCTTCGGGGAACGCCAGATATCGATGCGCATCAACCTCGACCGGACGCGGCTGGCCGCCTACAAGCTCACCGTGCAGGACGTCGAGGACGCCATTCGCAAACAGAATGCAGAAATTCCCGCGGGCCGCATCGAGTCGACATCGCGCGAGTTCACCGTGGTCGCGGAGACCGACACTCGTACGCCCGAGCAATTCAGCGACATCATCGTCGCCAACGTGGGCGGCTATCCGGTGCGCATCCGCGACGTCGGTTCCGCCCAAATCGGTCCGGTCGAGGAACGGATCATCTCGCGCTTCAATGGCAAGTCCTCGCTCAACATCGGCGTGATCAAGCAGGCGGTTTCGAATCCGCTGGAACTGTCGAATGCCGTCAAGGCGGAGGTGGACAAGATCAACCCGGGGCTGCCGCCCGGCATGAAGCTCGTCGTCGCCTACGACACGTCGGTGTTCATCGACCGTTCGATCAAATCGGTGTTCGAGACGATCGGCGAGGCGATCCTGCTGGTCGTGCTTGTCATCTACTTCTTCCTGCGCAGCCTGCGCGCGACGCTGATCCCGATCATCACCATACCGGTATCGCTGGTCGGGACGTTTGGACTCATGTATCTGTTCGGGTTCACGATCAATACGTTGTCGTTGCTTGCCATCGTGCTGGCGATCGGTCTCGTCGTCGATGATGCCATCGTCATGCTCGAGAATATCTTCCGGCATGTCGAGGCGGGAATGCCGCGCAAGGAAGCGGCGATCCAGGGCGCGCGGGAAATCGGCTTTGCGATCGTGGCCATGACGCTGACACTCGCATCTGTCTTTGCGCCATTGGCGTTCGCCACTGGCCGCACCGGACGGCTGTTCATCGAATTCGCGCTGACGCTGGCCGGCGCAGTGATGGTTTCCGGCTTTGTCGCGCTGACCTTGTCGCCGATGATGTGCTCGCTGCTGCTGAAGCACCAGGAGCGGCATTCGTGGATCTACAACACGGTCGAAGGCTGGATCAATGCGCTGACCAATGGTTACCGGCGCGCGCTCACCGCAACGCTGCACACGCGCTGGCTGGTCGCAATTGTCTGGCTGGTCGTGCTGGGATTGGGCGCAGTGTTCTTCACCGTGCTCAAGGCCGAGTTGGCGCCCACGGAAGACCGCGGCGTGGTGTTTGGATTGGTAACATCGCCGCAAGGCTCGACCCCGAATTACGTGGCCGACCAGATCCGACCGATCGAGGAGTTCTACGCGCAGGTTCCCGAGGCCGCCGCCTTCACGTCGATCCAGGGCTTTCCGACCGTCGTCGACGGCAATGCGATCCTACGGTTGAAGCCGTGGGAAGAACGCAAGAAGAAGCAGCAACAGATCACCGACGAAATGCGGCCCAAATTGGCGTCGATTCCCGGCGCCATCGCCTTTCCGATCAATCCTCCGTCGCTTGGGCAGTCGTTCCGGTCCACGCCGGTCGAATACGTCGTGATGTCGCAGGTGCCGTATGCCGAGCTGCAACGGGTTGTCGATCGGTTCCTGGACGAGGTCCGCAAGTATCCGGGCGTGCAGAACCTGCAGACCGACTTGCGGCTCAACACGCCGGAGGTGCGGGTCGCCATCAATCGCGACAAGCTCTCGGACATCGGCATCTCCGTGGATACGGTCGGCCGCACGCTCGAGACAATGCTGGGCGGCCGGCAGGTGACGCGGTTCAAGCGCGAAGGCGAACAATACGACGTCATCGTTCAGGTTGCGCCGGTGGATCGGACGACGCCGGCCGACATCAGCGACGCGTACGTACGGGCGCGCGACGGCAGCATGGTGCAACTGTCCAATCTCGTTGACGTCCGCGAGGGCGTCGCGCCACAGTCCCTCAACCACTTCAACCGGCTGCGCGCCGTCAAGGTGACCGGAACGCTGGCACCTGGCTATGCTGTGGGCGAGGCGCTCGAGGCAATGAACAAGGCCGCCAAGGCGGCGCTGCCCAACACCGCCCAGACCGATCTCGACGGCCAGTCGCGCGAGTTCCGCGCATCGGGCGGGGAAATCTACTTCACGTTCGTGCTGGCGCTTGCGTTCATCTACCTGGTCCTTTCCGCGCAGTTCGAGAGCTTCATCAATCCATTCGTGATCATGCTGTCGGTGCCACTGTCGATGACCGGCGCGCTGTTCACGCTCTGGCTGGCCGGCGGCACGCTCAACATCTACAGCCAGGTCGGCCTGGTGACGCTGGTCGGGCTCATCACCAAGCACGGCATCCTGATCGTCGAATTCTCGAACCAGCTGCGCGACAAGGGCGAGCCGATGATGCAGGCGGTGGTCGACGCCGCAACGATGCGGCTGCGTCCGATCCTGATGACGACTGGCGCCATGGTTTTGGGCGCGCTGCCGCTGGCACTCGCCACGGGCGCCGGCGCCGAATCACGGACCCAGATTGGGTGGGTCATCGTTGGCGGCATGACGTTCGGTACGTTCCTGACGTTGTTCGTTGTGCCCACCGCCTACACGCTGCTGGCTGGACACACGCACGACGTCAAAGCTGCTGCGGTGTCCACGTCGCACGTTCCGGCGCACCAGCCAGGCCACGCGGACTGAACGAAATGCCCTGCATCGTTCCCGCTCATTCTGGTAACTGGGCGGGAACGACGGCATTCACGATCCCGGCATCAATCTTTTGTCATAGAATCGTGACCTAACAGAGGCAGAATGTCCGCTCGACTGCGAACTTAGGCAAACCAAGCCAGGAGGAGTCCCATGTTGCACAGCCATTCCCGCTTTCGGCACTTGCTTGTAGCGACCGCGCTCGTCACCTTCGCCGCGTCGGCGCAAGCCGTCACCGAAATCCAGTTCTGGCATGCGATGACCGGCGCCAACAACGACCGCATCAACGATTTCGCGAAAAAATTCAATGAAAGCCAGACCGAATACAAGGTCAACGCGGTGTTCAAGGGAAGCTACCCCGAAGCGATGGCTGCGGCCATCGCCGCGTATCGCGCGGGCAGCGCGCCGGCGATACTGCAAGTGCAGGAGGTAGGCACGGCGACGATGATGTCGGCCAAAGGCGCGATCAAGCCTGTTCATCAGGTGATGGCGGAAGCGGGCGAAAAATTCGACCCCAAGTCTTATGTGCCGGCGGTATCGGGGTACTACACGAACACCAAGGGCCAGATGCTGTCGTTTCCGTTCAACAGCTCGACCACGGTGTTCTACTACAACCAGGACGCCTTCGTGAAGGCTGGGCTCGATCCGAATCGCGCCCCCGCGACATGGCCGGAAGTCATGGCCGCCGCGGCCAAAATCAAGGCGTCAGGCGCCTCGACGTGCAGCTTCACGACGGGTTGGCAGTCGTGGGTGCAGCTCGAGAGCTTCTCCGCGTGGCACAACACGCAATTCGCCACCAAGGAGAACGGCTTTGCCGGCAATGACCCGAAGCTCGTGTTCAACGGGCCGCTGCAGGTGAGGCACATCTCCAACATGCAGGACTGGGCGAAGAAAGGCTACTTCACGTATGCTGGCCGCAAGAACGAACCCGAGGCGAAGTTCTACAGCGGCGAATGCGCGATGCTGACGACGTCGTCGGCCGCGTACGGCACGATCAAGCAGAACGCCAAGTTCAAGTTCGGGGTCGCTCCGCTGCCCTACTATGCAGACGTCGCCGGCGCTCCGCAGAACACGATCATCGGCGGCGCGTCGCTGTGGGTGATGAGCGGCAAGTCGAAGGACGAATACAAGGCAGTGGCCAAGTTCTTCAAGTTCCTGTCAGACCCGGAACGGCAGGCCATTTGGCACCAGACCACCGGATACCTCCCGATCACGATGGAGGCCTACGAGCTCACCAAGAGATCCGGCTTCTACGACAAGAACCCCGGCACGGACGTCTCAGTGAAGCAGATGATCGTCAAGACCACGGACAAGTCGCGCGGTGTGCGCTTGGGCAATTTCGTGCAGATTCGCGACATCATCGACGAGGAACTGGAAGGCGTCTGGGCCGGCAAGAAGACCGCGAAGGAGGGGCTCGATGCCGCGGTAGAGCGTGGCAACGAACAGATCGCCAAGTTTGCCAAGACCGCGAAGGAGTGATCACGCGTCTGCAGTGCTGATGCGGGCGCGGTAAGCGATGGCCATGGAAAAGCGCGCACGGTTCCAGTCCACGTGGCTGCCCTACGCGCTGATCCTTCCGCAGATCGCCCTGACGCTGGTGTTCTTCGTTTGGCCGGCAGGGCAGGCCGTCTACCAGTCGGTCTATATCCAGGACGCTTTCGGCGGCAACCTGCAGTTCGTCGGGCTCGATAACTTCCGCGATCTGTGGAACGACGAGCATTACCTGGCGTCGTTCCAGGTCACCGCCGTGTTCTCGTCGCTGGTGGCCTTCTTCGGCCTGTCGATTTCGCTGGTGCTCGCGGTCTTCGCCGACCGGATCGTCCGCGGCGCCACCGCCTACAAGACGCTGCTCATCTGGCCCTATGCCGTGGCGCCGGCGATCGCGGCGGTGCTCTGGGTGTTCCTGTTCAATCCGTCGATCGGCATCGCGGCCTACTGGCTGAAGCAAGCGGGCGTCGACTGGAATTTCGTGCTGAACAGCGAGCAAGCGATGGCGTTGGTCGTTGCCGCGGCGGTGTGGAAGCAGGTCAGCTACAACTTTCTCTTCTTCCTGGCGGGGCTGCAGTCGATTCCGAAGTCGCTCCTGGAAGCGGCGGCGATCGACGGGGCGGGCCCGGTGAAGCGGTTCGTCACCATCACCTTTCCACTGTTGTCGCCGACGACGTTCTTCCTGGTTGTCATCAACTTCGTCTACGCGTTCATCGACACGTTCGGGATCATCGACACCGCGACGTCCGGAGGGCCGGGCCAGGCCACCGAGATCCTCGTCTACAAGCTCTACAGGGACGGCTTCAAGAGCCTGGACCTGGGCAGTTCCGGTGCGCAGTCCGTTATCCTGATCGTGATCCTGATTACACTCACCGTGTTCCAGTTCCGGTTCGTCGAAAAGCGGGTGCATTACTGATGGTCGAGAACCGACCCTGGCTGACGTTTGTGTCGCACCTGGTCGTGGTGTTCGGCGTGCTGTTGGTCGCGCTGCCGGTGTACATCACGTTCGTCGCATCGACCCGCACCACTGAAGATGTCATCCATTCGCCGATGCCGCTGCTCCCGGGAACGCACATGCTGGAGAACTACGGGAAGGTGCTCACGCATGGCGCCGGGGACTCCGCGGGTGCCGGCGTGAACCGGATGATGGTCAACAGTCTCATCAGCGCCCTGGTCATTGCCGTGGGCAAGATCGCAATCTCCCTCCTGTCCGCATTCGCCATCGTCTATTTCCGTTTCCCGTTCCGCAACGCTGCGTTCTGGCTGATCTTCGTCACGCTGATGCTTCCAGTGGAAGTGCGCATCCTGCCAACCTACCAGGTGGTGTCGGACTTAGGCATGCTCGACACGTATGCCGGCCTCACCATTCCATTGATTGTCTCGGCTACCGCGACGTTCCTGTTCCGTCAGTTCTTCCTGACCATTCCCGACGAGCTGGCGGAGGCCGCGCGCATCGACGGCGCCGGGCCGCTCCGCTTCCTGTGGGATGTCGTCATTCCGCTGTCGCGGCCCAACATCGCGGCGCTGTTCGTCATCACGTTCATCTATGGCTGGAACCAGTATCTGTGGCCACTGCTCGTCACTACGCAGGAAGACATGTACACAACGGTGATCGGCATCAAGCGGATGATTTCCGCCGGCGATGCCGCGACCGAGTGGAACCTCGTGATGGCCACGGCGATGCTGGCGATGATCCCGCCAGCGCTGGTGGTGCTGCTTATGCAGAAATGGTTCGTCAAGGGCCTCGTGGATAGCGAAAAGTGACGAAAGCCAAAATCTTGAACCACAGAGTACACAGAGAGCACAGAGAGCACAGAGAGCACAGAGAAAGACACTTCAATTGCGGGAATCGAGGCACTTTGTCCGGCGTTTCCTTATCTTCTCGGTGTCCTCAGTGAAATCTCTGTGTCCTCCGTGTTGATGCTTTTGAACTGACATGGCCAAAGTCGAACTTCGCGACGTGCGCAAGAGCTACGGTCCGCTGGAGGTGATCCACGGGATCAGCACCAGTGTGGCGAATGGCGAATTCATCGTCATCGTCGGGCCGTCCGGCTGTGGCAAGTCGACGCTGTTGCGGATGGTGGCCGGGCTGGAGACGATCACAGCGGGTGAAGTTGTCATTGGCGACCGGGTCGTCAACACACTGGAGCCCAAGGACCGCGACATCGCGATGGTCTTCCAGAACTACGCACTGTATCCGCACATGAGCGTGTTCGAGAACATGGCCTACGGACTCAAGATCCGCGGCTTCACCAAGGACGATATCATTGTCCGAGTGAACCGGGCTGCGGAAATCCTCGAATTGGGCCCGCTGCTCGAGCGCAAGCCGCGCGCGCTTTCCGGCGGCGAGCGCCAGCGCGTCGCGATGGGTCGCGCGATCGTGCGCGAACCGGCCGTGTTCCTGTTCGATGAGCCGCTGTCGAACCTCGACGCCAAGCTGCGCGTGCAGATGCGCTTCGAGATCCAGAAGCTGCACCGGCGCTTGGGAACCACCAGCCTTTATGTCACGCATGACCAGGTGGAGGCGATGACTCTGGCGCAGCGGATGATCGTGATGAACGAAGGTCGCGCGGAGCAGGTCGGCACGCCGATGGAGGTGTACCAGAATCCGGCAACGCTGTTCGTTGCGGGCTTCATCGGCTCGCCGGCAATGAATTTCATGCCGGCAAAGGCCGCGGGCGGCTGGGGCTTTTCGCTGCTGGCGGGTGGCATGGCGACCGCTGCGATCGGTGGCACCGAAGCGGGTCGGGCCGTGACGGTAGGCGTTCGTCCCGAGCATCTGCGCCCGGCAGACCCGCAGGGGGCCATGGTGTCCGGCACCATCGAAATGGTCGAGCAATTGGGGGCCGACACGCTCCTTCATGTCGCTCACGGCACAGGCACGATCATCGCGCGGCTACCCCACGGCGTGCATCCCGAGTTAGGATCGACGTTGCATCTGTCCGCAGACCCGTCGACGGTGTTCCTGTTCGACACTGCCAGCGGCGCGCGCATAAGGTGATCATGACGGCTCTCCCTCGCTGGCCCTATCCCCGCCTGTGCGCCCACCGCGGCGCCGGCAAGCTGGCACCCGAGAACACGCTCACGGCGATGAGGGTAGGGCATGCGCATGGCTACGGCATGGTGGAGTTCGACGTGAAGTTGAGCGGCGACAATGTTTCGTTCCTGTTGCACGATGCGACGCTCGAGCGCACCACCAGCGGACGCGGGCGCGCCGACGCGCTGCCGTGGCGCGAGTTGGCGCGCCTGGATGCCGGGGGCTGGCATTCGGCCAAGTACGCGGGGGAAATGCTGCCGACATTTGCCGCCATTGCCCGGTGGGCGCGCGCGCACGGCGTGGCATGCAACGTCGAGATCAAAGCCGTGCCCGGCCGCGAGCGAGAAACAGGCGCGGCCGTGGCGCTCGATGCGGCGGCGCTGTGGCGCGACGCCGAAGTGCCGCCGCTGCTGTCGTCGTTCGACGAGGCGTCGCTCGTGGCTGCGCGCGACGCGGTACCGCTGCTGCCGCGCGCGCTGCTGCTGGACGAATTGCCCGGCAACTGGCTCGATCGCCTGCGCGCGCTCGAGTGCGTGGCGCTGGTCGCCAATCACGAGGTACTCGATGCCTCGATCGTCAAGGCCGCGCATCGCGGCGGACGCCGCGTATGCTGCTACACGCCGAACGACCCGGCGCGCGTGACGGAATTGGCGGGTTGGGACGTGGATACGATCATCACCGATGCGGTCGATCAGATCGCGCCGAACGAGTATTTGCCGAAAGATGGCTAAACCGTACGCAATGCCGATCGCTTGATCTCGCGTTCGTCGATCGGCAGGTTGATGACGCCGGCGAGCACTGCCAGCACAATCGACAGATACCACATCAGGTCGTAGCTTCCGGTCAGGTCGTAGAACTTGCCGCCCAGCCAGGCGCCGAGGAAGCTGCCGATCTGGTGCGAGAAGAACGCGAAGCCCGAGAGCATCGCCAGGTAGCGGACGCCGAAGATCTGCGCGACGACGCCGTTGGTGACTGGCACTGTCGAAAGCCACAGGAATCCCAGTGCGATCGCGAAGGCATAGACGCTGAACGTACTGATCGGGGCCCAGAAGAAGACCGTGAACACGACGGCGCGCGCGAAATAGATCGCCGACAGGATGTACTTCTTCGGAACCTTGCCGCCCAGCCATCCTGCAATGTAGGTCCCGACGATGTTGAAGAGGCCGATGAGCGCCAGCGCCGTCACCGCAACGTAGGCCGGCTGCCCCTTGTCCGCCAGGTAGGCGGGCAGATGCACGGCCAGGAATACGACCTGGAAGCCGCAGACGAAAAAGCCGGTCGTGAGCAGGATATAGCCGCGATGCCCCAGCGCCTCGCCCATCGCCTGTCTGGCCGATTGCGTGAACGCATGCTGCTGCGAATTCCGCCGCTCGACCAACGCCGCGGCCATCGGGACGATCAACAGCGCAATGCCGGCCATGGCGAGGATTGCGCCGAACCAGCCCACTTGCGACAGCAGCCACTGCGTCAGCGGTAGCATGGCGAATTGACCGAACGAGCCTGCGGCCGCGGAAATGCCGAGCGCCATGCTGCGTTTCTCTGGCGGGAATCGGCGACCCAGCGCGCCGGAAACTACGCTGAAGGTAATGCCGGACAGTCCGGTTCCGATCAGCACGCCAGACGAGAGCACGAACAGCCACGGCGTATGCGCATAGGCCATCGTGAGCAGGCCGAGGATAAAGAGCGCTGCGCCGCCCAGCACGACACGCGCGCTGCCGTATTTGTCGGCGAGCATCCCGGTAAATGGCTGCGTCGCGCCCCACACCAGGTTCTGCACCGCGATGGCGAGCGCAAACGTCTCGCGGCCCCAGCCCATGTCGTGCGAGATCGGCTGGAGGAAGAGTCCGAAGCCGTGGCGAATGCCCATGGCGACGGTGAGAATGACTCCCCCGGCGACAAGGACAACGGTGGGAGTGCGCCAATCGGCAGTGGGAGAGGGCGACATTGCGCTTCCTTGGGCGTCGGAGGGGTCAGGCCGCGTGGCTGGCGGTCGCGGGATGCAGCGCTTCGATGTCGAGCAGAACTGCGTAAAGGTCAGCGAGGCGATCGCGGCCGACGTGTCGCGCGACTTCTCGTTGTACCCGGTCCCAATGGGCTGCGGCCGCAGCGATGGCGGCCATGCCCTGCCGGGTCAGCGTGACTTCGCGCGTGCGCGCGTCGCGCCCCGGCACGATGGCCACCAATTTCTTTTCGGCCAACGGGTCGAGATTGCGCGACAGCGCGGTGCGGTCGAGCAGGTTGCGGGCCGCGAGATCGCCGATGCGCAGCGTGCCCTGTCGCTGCAACGTGCGCAGCAATGACAACTGCGTGACGCGAAGTCCGACCGGCTCCAATGCGTCGTCATAGAGTTGCGTGACGGCGCGCGTTGCGCGGCGAAGGCGGGAGCAGGTGCACGGCGAGGCAAAGGGTTGCGGTTGAGACACGGCGGGTCCGGGTCGGCGCATATGCACCTAAATGAGAGTATATACACCTATTCTGACTTGTAAAGACGCATTTCGGGCAAATCCTTGAAATGATCGTCCCCGTCGGGGCGGGCCTCAGCGGGAATGAATTTGCTAGGGAGCCTCTGCATAAGTATTCGCGGTTGCGACGGGAGCTTTTCTATGGGATGCCTCAGTTTAGAGAAATGAGGCGGGCCGAAGCGAATGGTGGGCCCCCTTCGCGAGGCTCGCGACAAAGCAGACCGCCCGAAAGGCCCCGTCCCTCCGGGCTGCTGCCCAATGCGGCGTCTGCTTCGCCGTGCTCCTTGGCATCGTAGGTTCAACTACGACCTGCGTCGCCCGTCTCGCATCCATCCGCATTGGGCCCAAGCAGCGCAAGCGTGAATACTTATGCAGAGGCTCCCTTGGGCCCTTAACTTCCCAGCATCCGGCGTATGCCGCTTTCGAAATGTCGCGTGAAACCGGCGGCATCCATCAGAGGAGACGCCCGCATACGTGCGCGCAGCGTTTCGCGGAGGTGGTTCCGCCATTTGACGTCATTCGCCAGCCGCACGTTGATGTCGACGTACTCGTCATCGTTCTGGGCGATCAATTCCGGCAATTGCAACGTGCTCAGGACGCTGACGCCGGAGCGAGCCACCGGACGCTCGCCGGCGAGCGCCGCCAACGGCGTTTCCATCCAGAGCACGTCGCACGTGGTGGTGCCGCCGTTGTAGGGAAACGTGTCCAGTGCCACATCGACGTCCGCAATGGCCGCGAAATAGTCGGCGATGTTCGTGCGTGGATGAACGGAGAGTTTTCCACGCTCGATTCCCTGTTGCTCGAACCGCTGCCGGAGCGCTGCCATCGCTTGCCCCGGTGGAGCCGCGAAAAGGCGTACCTCGGACCCGGGAACCGCGCGCAGCACCCGGCACCACACGTCGATGCAACGGTCGCTCAACTTCGATACATGATTGAAGGATCCGAAAACAACGCGTCCCGGCGCGCCGCGTCGTGGAATCGGTACGCTGGGTATGTCGAAGACCGGCAAGTAGCACCACTGGCTGTCGGGCAGCCGCAACAGCCGTTCCGTGTGAAATCGTTCGGTCATGCCGACGGGATCGGTGTAGTTGTCGCAGATCCGGAAATCAGCGGAACGAAGGCCCGTCGTGCAAAGATACCCGAGCCATGTCGCCTGGATTGGTGCGCATCCCTGATTGAACAGGAGAATGCGCGATCGGGCTGCATGGCCCGAGAGATCGATCAGGATATCGAGGTCGTCGGCACGCATGAGTTGTGCGGCGGCAACGTCGTCCTTGCTTGCGATATTCCGCCAATGGTCGACGCGTGACCGCAAGTCCTGCGTCATTCCGTCTTCCTTCGCATTGTTCGAATAGCAGAATATCTCGAACTGCGTGCGATCGTGATGCATGAGCACCGGGCGCAGGAAGAGTGCGACCGGATGCTGGACGAAATCCCCTGACAAGTAACCGACGCGCACGCGGGAATGCCCGGGGCCGCGGCTCTTGCGCGCCTTGCGCGAAGAATCGGATTCAGGAAAGGCCGCGCCGAATCGTTCGTGTTCGGCAAATATGTCCTGCGCACCAAGGTCGTCGCGATTGTTGAGCGAAAGCAGCAAGGCGCTCCACGCTTCCTGCGCCCGGGGGTTCAATGCGAGGGCCTTCCGATACCACGCTTCTGCGTCCTTGGCACAGCCCGCATTTCGAGTCAGATCGCCGAGTGCAGTGTACGCCATGACGAACGATGGATCCGCGTCCAGGCAATCGCGAAACAGCCGCTCGGCGCCGTCGAAATCTTCGCGGTTCTGCAACAGGAGCCCCAGGTTGTACGCGGCCGGCGCGCAGTGCGGCCCTTCGGCCAGCACTCGCCGCAGTTGCTGTTCTGCCTCCTGCGGCCGCAGCAATGTTTCGAGGACGTTGGCCAGGGCGATCGCTGCCTCGGTCATCACCGGATCGAGCCGCAGTGCCGACCGAAAATCGCGTTCCGCGGCATCGAGGTCGCCGGCGCTCAAGTGCACGTTGCCGAGGTTGAAATGGCAGGGCGCGCATTCCGCGTCGATGCGCAGCGCGGATTGAAGCGCGGCTATGGCTTCTGGAGTCCTGCCCAGACGCTGCAGCGCATTACCCAGGTTGAGATAGCCCCGGATCAGGGAAGGCGACGCTGCAACGGCCTCCTGATATTTGAGCAGCGCGGCCGTGATGTCGCCCGCGTCCTCGAGCCGATGGCCCGATTCGATCAGGCGCCGACTGAATACAGTGTCGCTGGCATCGGCAGGGTCAATGGCGGTCATCGAAATGACGTGCGATGTGATGGACTCGGGTTCACGCCCACGCCTTCGCGCGGGATATGGCCTTTTCCCAACCCGCGCGAAGGGCCGCGACATGCTCACGCGGCATCGCCGGCTCGAATCGGCGGTCGGCCTGCCAGTTGGAAGCGATATCCGCATCGCTCCTCCAATAGCCTATCGCAAGTCCTGCGAGGTAGGCAGCGCCGAGCGCGGTCGTCTCGCGCACTTTGGACCGCACGACGGGCACGCCCAGAATATCGGCCTGGAACTGCAGCAACAGGTTGTCAGCCGTGGCGCCGCCGTCCACGCGAAGCTCGGTCAGTGTGATGCCGGCATCCTTTTCCATGGCGGCGAGCACGTCGGCGCTCTGGAATGCGATGGCCTCGAGCGCGGCGCGCGCGATGTGGGCGCCGGTGACGCCACGCGTCAAGCCGAAAATCGCGCCCCGCGCATAGGCGTCCCAGTGCGGCGCACCGAGGCCCGCGAATGCAGGCACCAGGTAGACGCCGCCGTTGTCCGGAACGCTTGCGGCGAGCGCTTCGACTTCCGCGGCCGTGCGGATGATCTTCAGGCCGTCGCGCAACCATTGCACGACCGCGCCCGCCATGAATACGCTGCCTTCCAGCGCGTAGTCGGTCGCGCCATCGCGCTGCCACGCGACGGTCGTCAACAGGTTGTTGCGCGAAGTTACCGCTCGACCTCCGGTGTTGAGCAGTAGGAAACATCCGGTGCCGTAGGTATTCTTGGCCATCCCCGGGGAGAGGCACGCCTGCCCGAACAACGCGGCCTGCTGGTCGCCGGCGATGCCGGCAATCGGAATGTCCACGCCGTCGATCGCCGCATGTCCGCAAACGCCGCTGGACGGAACGACCTGCGGCAGTACTTCGCGAGGTATGCCGAGGAGCGCCAATAGCTCGTCGTCCCAGGCGCCGGCGTGAATGTCGAACAGTAGCGTGCGGCTCGCGTTCGACGGGTCGGTGCAATGCAAGCGACCGCCGGTGAGCTGCCAAATGAGCCACGAGTCGATCGTGCCGAACGCGAGTTCGCCGCGTTGCGCCCGCGTCCGCGCGCCCGCGATGTTGTCCAGCAGCCACTTGAGTTTGGTACCGGAAAAATAGGCGTCCAGCACGAGACCGGTCTTTTGTGCGAACAGCGGCGCGTGGCCCGCCTCGCGGAGTTCGTCGCATAGCGGCGCCGTGCGCCGATCCTGCCACACAATCGCATTGGCGATCGGCCGGCCGGTGGCGCGTTCCCAGACCACCGTGGTTTCCCGCTGGTTCGTGATGCCTATGGCCGCGATGTCCCGCGCGCCCGTTCCTGCCATGGCCAGCGCTTCATGCAGAACGCCGGATTGGCTTGCCCAGATTTCGGTCGCATCGTGCTCCACCCAGCCCGGTTGCGGAAAAATCTGGCGGAATTCCCTTTGCGCGACGCCCCGAATGGTTCCGGTGCGATCGAAAACAATGGCGCGCGAACTGGTCGTCCCCTGGTCGAGGGCGATGATGTACGGCATGGAATCCCTCCGGTTGCCCCGAATCGTCGCCGCGGCGTAAAATCGTCGCTCGTGGGCTATTTTAGCCGTTCGTAACCGGGTTGCCTGCCAATACCGGCGCCCCTCGCCTCCGATTCCGTCTGCCCATGCCGTTATCTACGCCCACCGAGACGCGCGAGCGCCTGCACCGCCGCGCAGTGACCTATGATGGATATCGCCGCGACGACGGCCTGTTCGACATCGAGGCGCACATCGTCGACGCCAAGGATCACGATTACGAACTGTTGACGGGCGTGCGACCCGCGCGCGAGGCGGTGCACGACATGTGGGTCCGCGTCACTATCGACCGCAGGTTCGTGATCCTTGCCGTCGAAGCCGTCACCGATGGCATGCCCTATCCGGGCGCGTGCAACCGGATCGGCCCCGCGTATCAGAAACTGGTCGGTGCCAATCTGATCAAGGGCTTTCGCAAGCAATTGCACGACGTGGTGGGTGGCGTGCAAGGTTGCACGCACCTGACCGAGATGCTCTCCTTTTTGCCTACCGCCGCGGTGCAGACCTTTGCCGGACTCGTGCGCGAAGACGAGGGCGACGGCAAGCCATTCCAGCTCGACCATTGCCATGCGCTGCTGACCACCACCGACACCGTCCGCGAGTACTACCCCAAGTGGTACCGCGGACCCCCCCAAGGGAGCTGACTTGAAGATCCACGAATATCAGGGCAAGGAAATTTTCCGCAAGTTCGGCATGCCGGTTCCGCGAGGCATTCCGGCGTTCTCCGTCGACGAGGCCGTCAAAGCAGCGCAGTCGCTGGGTGGCAAGGTATGGGTGGTCAAGGCGCAGATCCACGCCGGGGGCCGAGGCAAGGGCGGTGGCGTCAAAGTCGCGAAATCGCTGGATGAAGTGAAGCAGCGCGCGACCGAGATTCTCGGCATGCAGCTCGTCACCCATCAAACGGGCCCCGGCGGGCAAAAGGTGCGGCGCCTGCTGGTGGAAGAGGGCGCGGACATCAAGAAGGAGCTCTATGTCGGCATGGTCGTCGATCGCGGAACGCAACGCGTCGCGTTGATGGCCAGTTCCGAGGGTGGCATGGACATCGAGGCCGTCGCGGCGAAGACGCCGGAAAAGATCCACACGATCTTCATCGATCCGACCACCGGACTGACCGACGCGCAGGCGGATGGCGTCGCCAAGCAGATCGGCGTGCCTGAAGGCTCGGTGCCGCAGGCACGCGCGGTGCTGCAGGGACTGTACAAGGCGTTTCACGACACCGACGCATCGCTGGCTGAGATCAATCCGCTGGTCGTCACCGGCGACGGCAAGGTGATTGCGCTCGACGCCAAGCTCAATTTCGATTCCAACGGGTTGTTCCGGCATCCAGAAATCATCGAGATGCGCGACCTCGATGAAGAGGATCCGGCGGAAATCGCCGCGTCGAAATTCGATCTGTCCTATATCTCTCTCGACGGCGACATCGGCTGCCTCGTCAATGGCGCGGGACTCGCGATGGCGACGATGGACACGATCAAGCTGTACGGCGGCGAGCCCGCGAATTTTCTCGACGTCGGTGGAGGGGCGACTGCGGACAAGGTTACCGAGGCGTTCAAGATCATGCTGAAGCACCCGGGGCTGAAGGCGATCCTCGTCAACATCTTCGGCGGCATCATGAAATGCGACACGATTGCCGAAGGCGTGGTCGCTGCATCCCGGGCCGTCTCGCTCAAAGTGCCGCTCGTCGTGCGCATGAAAGGCACCAATGACGAACTGGGCAGGAAGATCCTTGCCGAATCCGGGCTGCCGATCATCACCGCGAACAACATGGCCGAAGCCGCCGAAAGAGTGGTCGCTGCGGCAAAAGCAAACTGAGGGGCATTGACGATGTCGATTCTGATCAACAAGAACACCAAGGTCATCACGCAGGGAATCACCGGGAAGACCGGCCAGTTTCACACGCGGATGTGCCGCGATTACGCGAACGGCCGCAATTGCTTCGTAGCCGGCGTCAATCCGAAAAAGGCCGGCGAGGACTTCGAGGGCATTCCCATTTACGCGACGGTGAAGGACGCCAGGGAGGCCACCGGCGCCACGGTTTCCGTGATCTATGTGCCGCCCCCGTTCGCGGCGGAGGCGATCAACGAAGCGGTGGATGCCGGACTCGACCTCGTGGTCTGCATCACCGAGGGCATTCCGGTGCGCGACATGATCGACACTCGGTACCGGATGCAGGGCAAGAAGACGCTGCTGCTGGGACCCAATTGTCCGGGTGTCATCACGCCCGACGAAATCAAGATCGGCATCATGCCGGGCCACATTCACAAGCAGGGACGCATCGGCGTGGTGTCGCGATCCGGGACGCTGACCTATGAGGCGGTCGGCCAGGTCACCGAACTGGGACTGGGCCAGTCGACGGCGGTGGGTATTGGAGGCGACCCGGTGAACGGTCTCAAGCACATCGACATCCTGAAGCTGTTCAACGACGATCCCGGCACCGATGCGGTCGTGATGATCGGCGAAATCGGCGGCGGCGACGAAGAGATTGCGGCCTTGTGGGCCAAGGACCACATGAAAAAGCCCATCGTCGGATTCATCGCCGGCGTAACGGCGCCGCCGGGCAAGCGCATGGGCCATGCCGGCGCGATCATCTCCGGGGGCAAGGGCACCGCACAGGAGAAGCTGGCTGTCATGGAGGCGTGCGGTATCAAGGTCACGCGCAATCCCGCCGAAATGGGCAAGCTGCTCATGGCTGCGCTCAAGGCATGACGCGTGGCGCGCCCGACGGCGAGCCAATCGTTCCATCTGCATTCGAACGTCGGAGGTAGAAACGCTTGGATTCACTCACGCCGCAGGTCTGGCTGGCGGCGCTACAGATCATCTATATCAACATCCTGTTGTCGGGCGACAACGCGGTGGTGATCGCTCTCGCCTGCCGCGACCTTCCTCCAAGACAGCGCCGCTGGGGTATCGTCTGGGGTGCGGCCGGCGCCATCGTGCTGCGCATCATCCTCACGATATTCGCCGTCACGTTGCTCGAATTGCCTTGGCTCAAGGTCGTCGGCGGGGTGCTGCTGCTCTGGATCGGCGTCAAGCTGATCGCCGACGACGAGGATGACGACACGACGGTCAAGGCCAGTGATCGCCTGTGGACGGCGGTGCGCACAGTCATCGTTGCCGACCTGGTGATGAGCGTCGACAATGTGCTGGGCGTCGCGGCTGCAGCCAAGGGCAGCGTGCCACTGCTGGTGTTCGGATTGCTGGTCAGCATTCCGCTGGTGATTGCCGGCAGCCAGATCATTCTGAAGCTCATCGAACGTTTCCCGATGATCATCCTGGCCGGCGGCGGGCTCCTGGGCTGGATCGCCGGCAAGATGCTGGTCGAGGACGCGGCCGTTGCGCCATGGATCAAAGTCAATGCGGCATGGCTCGAATGGGCGGGGGCAATTGCCGGCGTGGTCACTGTCCTGACCGGCGCCCGGTGGCAAAAATGGCGCGCGGCTCGGAACGCCCGGTGACGAAGCTCTCGCGCGGCGCCGCACATGCCGCTACACTCGCGGGCTGAAATCGTCACAAATCCTTGACCGACGCGCCATGCCCGACTCCACCCCCCTCGACATCGCGAGCCTTTCCCACCCGGGCATGGTCCGCGCGCACAACGAGGACACGATCTTCGCCGACGCCGACGCCGGCATCGCGGTGCTGGCCGACGGCATGGGTGGATATAGCGCGGGGGAAGTGGCGAGTGGCATCGCCGTCAACATGGTGTCCAACGGCATGATGCCGGAATTGAAATCCGGCAGGGAGTTGTCGAAAGTCGACATCCAGAGCGGCCTCACGCATGGCGCGCTGCTGTTGCAACAGCAGATCGCCGCCGCCAACAAGGGCATCTACGAAGCAGCGCAGGCACGTCCGGAGTGCGCAGGCATGGGTACGACCATCGTCGCTGCCGTGTTTTGTGGCAACCGGGTGTCGATCGGCCACATCGGGGACTCACGATGCTATCGCCTGCGCGGGGAGAAATTCGAACAGCTCACGCACGACCATTCGCTGCTGCAGGAGCAGATCGACAGCGGCGTTTTGACCCCGGAGCAGGCACGCTATTCGCTTAACAAGAACCTGGTCACGCGTGCGCTGGGCATCGAGGCGATCGTTCCCACCGACATCGCCGAATACCGGATGGAAGCGAACGACATCTACCTGCTCTGCTCCGACGGGCTGACCGACATGGTCGACCCGGAAGTGATCCACTCCGTAGTCGACGAAAAGCGCAGCGACTTGGCCATTGCCGCGGCCGACCTGATCGAGCTTGCCAACCAGAATGGCGGGCGCGACAACATCTCGGTCATCCTGGTGCGCGTGCCGCCCGAGTTCCTGCCCGCGACGGGCTGGGCGCAGCGCTGGCTGGCCAAGAAGCGAGGGTAGTACGCTTGGAATTTCTGAATTGGCGGACGCCTACCGCAACATGTGCGTCGTCTCCGCGCAATTGCCAAGATGAGCAGTAATGACTAAACCCGAGGCATGAGCGCCATGTTTCTTCCAAAGGCTCGGTAGCCAACGATCATGGGCAAGCTCGTGCTGATGCTCCCGGACGGAACGACGCTGGACGTTCCGCTCGGCAAGGAGCGAATGATGATCGGACGCCGTGCGGACAACGACGTGTGTCTGCCGTATCCGGCGGTTTCGGGCGAACATGCGTCGGTCGTGACCATACTTGCCGATTCGTTCCTCGAAGACCTCGGCAGTACCAACGGTACGCTGGTCAATGGCAAGCCAATCGTCAAGCACTTCCTGCGTGACCACGACAGGATCGAAATCGGCCGGCAACGCATGGTGTACATGTCGGACGACAATGCCCACGTCGACCCGCTGCCTGTCGACGTCATCCCCAACCGGTTGCTCGGACTGGAGGCGCGTGTGGAATCGGCGCGACCCACGCCCAGCAGCGCGGTTCCGCCAGCCGGCAACGTTCGCGGTCGGGCCGCGAAACCTCCGTTGCTCGCGGATCCGGACGTCCAGGAACAGAAGCTGCCCGAACCCGCCGCTCAAGTCGTGCCCCGTCAAGAAGCCTTGCCCGCTCGCTCCCACTTTCCCGACCGTCGCCCGCCGCCGACGCGCCGCGATACCGATAAGCGGCTGGCAGCGTGGGCTGCCGAGTGGGCGGCACCAACCGGTAAAACTGACACAGACGCAGGTTCCATCGATACGTCGGCGGAACCGATAGACGCGTCACGCGCGCAAACCGGGTCCGAGATGACGGGGTTAACCAATCCGGTGGTCACCTCTGTTTCCGCCACACCGGAACCGATCGTGCGCGTCCTGTCGGGCCGCAACTTCGGCAGGGCGGTACGTTTCAACAAGGACGAGCTTTCTGTAGGGCGCGCGGGCGTCCAGGTAGTGGTTGTTCGCAAGGTAGGCGCTGCATTTATGTTGGTGCCGATCGAAGGGACGCAACCGCCTTGCATCAACGGCACGCCAGTGGCCCCAGAGGGCATGGCGCTGCATCTCGGCGATACTTTCGAAGTAGCGGGAGTGCGGCTCGAATTGACCATGACGAGCTGAAATGGTCTGTCGCCGATGGGTGACGCGCTGCGTCACCCCGGTTCCGTGTAGCGTCGGCTGAGTTGGATCGCCCAATATTTTCTGTTCGGCCCTAGCGCCGAATGCCGCGACCGTTCGTCGACCGGCCATGATGAAAATATTAAAATAATCATCAAGTTGTAGCGCTCTAATCGATCTGTCTCCCGGTCGGGCCTCGTCGGCATGCCCTTTGCTTTATCAGTTCCAGCATCGCTGGGTGCGTGACGTTCGGGTTGTTCATCAATCAAGGAGACAGGAATAATGAAACGAATTCAAAAGGGCTTCACGCTCATCGAACTGATGATTGTCGTCGCCATTGTCGGCATCCTGGCGGCGATCGCGCTGCCGGCGTATCAGGACTTCATCGTCCGCTCGAAGATGTCCGAAGCCTTGGCTGCCATCGCGGCGTGCAAGACCTCGGTCGCGGAATATGCGTCGTCGCACTCGAACGCGTTGCCTGCGGATGTCACTGCCGCTGGCTGCTCCACCACCGCTACGCATTACGTGGCGTCGCTGGCTGTCGCCGCTGGCGTGATCACGGCAACATCGCAAGCCACGGGCGCTTCCACGGAATGCATCTTCCAGTTGACGCCGGCCGGAGTCGGGATTACGTCGTGGACGGCGACTTTTTCGACATGCCCGTCCAAGTACGTGCCGTCATCGTTCCGTTAATTCTGCAGGGTTTCAGGAACGGGCTGGTGGGTCACTCCACCGGCCCTTTTCTTTAGGGTCGTGGTGACGAAATCCGCACAGGAAATGCGTGGGGATTCCCGAGGCGTGCCCTGGCCACCGGCCGCCGCGGGGCCGTCGTGGCGGTCGATGAATCACGCAGGCGGGGACCCGGTGGCGCTCGGCCCACGACATTGGATTACCGCGCAGTTGCAAGATGATCGGGACCGACGATTTTCAGTGTCCAGGCCGAACTACGACAAGTCCGCCAAGTCGATCCATGTCCGGCAGTAGCGCGCGCTACGAAGGCCGTGACCGTTCATCGGTCGGCCGGGACAAAATAAATAGAAAAATCATCTAGTTAAATCGAGAAGATCAAGCGGTGTTCCGGTTGGGCCGTGTCGGCATGCACTTTGCTATTTTAATTTCAGCATCGCTGTGTGCATTCCCACTTGGGTAGTCCATCAATCAAGGAGACAGGAAAATGAAACAAATTCAAAAGGGCTTCACGCTCATCGAACTGATGATTGTCGTCGCCATTGTCGGCATTCTGGCGGCGATCGCGCTGCCGGCGTATCAGGACTTCATCGTCCGCTCGAAGATGTCCGAATCGCTGGCTGCCATCGCGGCGTGCAAGACCTCGGTCGCGGAATATGCGTCGTCGCACTCGAACGCGCTGCCTGCGGATGTCACTGCCGCTGGCTGCTCCACCACCGCTACGCATTATGTGGCGTCGCTGGATGTCGCCGCTGGCGTGATCACCGCAACATCGCAAGCCACGGGCGCTTCCACGGAATGCATCTTCCAGTTGACGCCGGCCGGAGTCGGGATTACGTCGTGGACGGCGACTTTTTCGACATGCCCGTCCAAGTACGTGCCGTCATCGTTCCGTTAATTCTGCAGGGTTTCAGGAACGGGCTGGTGGGTCACTCCACCGGCCCTTTTCTTTAGGGTCGTGGTGACGAAATCCGCACAGGAAATGCGTGGGGATTCCCGAGGCGTGCCCTGGCCACCGGCCGGCGCGGGACCGTCGTGGCGGTCGATGATTTGCGCAGGTATGCTGGGTTGCCTCGCATGGGTGACGGTTCAATTGTGGAGTGCTGAAATGGGTGGGTACGACGATATTCGGAATCCGGGCATCATGCACTTTCGTATTGCCCAGCAGGAAGCCTGCGCCACCAATGCCTAACGGAATCGCAGCACCGCTCGAATCTCCGGAAGTGCATGACCTCGACCCCGTGATAGACGAGGTTCGCTCGCTTTCCTCGGCCGGTCGTCGTGGCGACGCCATGGCGCTCGTTGTCAGTGCGCTATCGCGGCGTCCGGATGATTGCGAGCTGATGTTCGCGCGGGCCTCCGTCTTGTACGATTGGGGCCGGATCCGCGAGGCGCGCGAAGGCTTCCTTCGAGCCGAGGCTGCCGGGTTGTCGCGCGCCGCGATCTACCTGAACCTTGCCTGGTCGTGCCATCTGCTCCGAATGAGCGGCGACGCAGAACGCTACGCCCGGATAGCCGCCAAGGTCGATCCTGGCACTGCGGACGCGCATTATTGCCTCGGTATGGCTCTGCAGGCGCTGGAGCGTCATTCAGACGCGATCGTCAGTTTTCGGCGCGTTCTGGAGGTTGTGCCGGACAATGCGGATGCCAACGTCGGCATTGCCCACTGCAGGATTGAGCAACATGAATACGCGGACGCGGAGGCCTGGATACGCAGGGCCATTGCGCTTGCACCAGACAATCCGCAGTTCTGGACCCATCTGGGCGTTGCGATTGCGAAACAGGAGCGGTATGCGGAGGCACTGACAGCTTTCGAACGCGCAGAGGAGCTCGAGTCGGCGCGGGGAGAGCCCCATGAGAGTTCGATCGGCCGTGGGACGGCGCTCATCCTGATGGGTCAGGTTCAGGCGGCCGCCGAACTCTACCGAAGAGACCTTCCGGATCTGTCGGACCCCAATGCGCATGCGCAATACGCGCACGCGTTGTTGACGCTCGGGCAGTTTCGCGAGGGTTGGCAGCAATTTGAATTTCGGTGGTTGGAGGAGCCACACCTGACCAATCGGCCGATCTTTCTGCAACCGCCGTGGACGGGGCAGAACCTGGCCGGCAAGACGATCCTGGTTCGGGGGGAGCAGGGCGCCGGCGACATCATTCAATTTGCGCGCTTCGCCGTTGTTTTAGGGGCGATGGGGGCAACTGTGGTGCTGGAGGTGCGTCCTGAACTCTTGCAACTCGCGAGGGGGTTTGCGGGCGTTGCCCAGGTATTCGCGCCGCCAACCCGACCGCCGCACCATGACTATTGCGTGCACCTCATGGGCATTCCGCGCGTGATAGGGACCGAGCTTGCAACGATCCCTGGCAACGTTCCCTATCTGCGCGCGGATCCCACCAAGATCGAAAAATGGATGGAACGCATCGAAGGGCGAGGTCTGAAAGTCGGGTTGGCCTGGGCCGGAAACCCGCTTCACAAGCGTGATCAATACCGATCAGTTCCCTTCGAACGGCTGAGTCCGCTTTGGGGGATTCAGGGTGTGCGCTACTTTTCCTTGCAGAAGCAGCCGCTGGCCAGCGATATCGCAAGCTTTCCGCCAAAGTCTGTCATGTTCGACCTTGGCCCAAGCCTCGAGGACTTCAGCGACACGGCGGCTGCGATTGCTCAGTTGGACGTGGTCATTTGCGTTGATACATCGGTGGCCCATCTCGCAGGTGCGCTGGGCAAGCCCGTGTGGCTGATGTTGCCGGAGGTCGGTGATTTCCGCTGGATGCTGACCCGCGAAGACAGTCCGTGGTACCCGACGATGCGCCTCTTTCGACAAGGACGCTTGGGCGAATGGGCCGAGGTCGTTGCGCGGGTCAAGGGTGCATTGGAGGAAGCAGTCCGCACGGGATCGTTGGCCGGGCCGCCGCCCGCGCCGCCCGCCACCGTGCAATTGGACGATTTTGACGTAGGCGTCGAGGCAACGATCGAGGCGGATGCGTTGACAGAAATACCGACGGCCATTTCTCGTGTAACTGAGGCCCGCTACGGGATCGTGCAATATGTGCCGAATGACGACGTGACTGCGCGGTCGATCGCATGGTACGGAGAGTTTCTGCAGCCTCATGTTGAACTTCTCGCCCGTATGATTGGGCCCGACGACCGCCTGATCGAGGTCGGCAGCGGCATTGGCGCGCACGCAATCCCCTTGGCGAGAATGCTGGGGCCAAGAGGACACCTTTTCCTCTACGAAACGCGGCCGATCCTCGGTCGCATCCTGCAGCAGAATCTCGCCGCAAATCGAGTTTCTCAAAGAACGACGCTGATGCGGCGGGCCATATCGGGTGCGCATGACAACCCGGAAGACAGCGAAACCCTCGACGAATTGCTACTCGATCGATTGGACCTCCTCAAGATTCAGTCGGAAGCGGCGGCAGACGAAGTCCTCGAAGGCGCAAGCGACACGCTTTGGCGATTACGTCCGAAGTTGTTCATATCGGTTCCTGATGAATTGGCACTGGCTGATCGCGCGCGGCAGGCTAGAGCCTACGGTTACCGTTGCTGGCGCATGGAGTCGTCGTATTTCAACCCGGGCAATTTCTATCGCCGGGATGCCGATATCTTCGGAGGACATCGGGCATTGGCGTTGCTTGCCATACCGGAGGAGGTCGAAATTGGCGTTGCGCCGCAAGGATGTGTCGAGTGGACCGATGCAAGCGATCCACGAGACAGCGCCGAACCGGGATCCGAGCCGGTACCCGTGTCGGTGGATGCGGAACTGGTCGACAGCCATGCCCGACCGGGACTCTTACGAAAATTAAGCAGGCTGATCTGGTAGGGAAAGGGCTGATCCGGAAAGCACCTGGTTTTTGTAGCAGGCGCAGATGGGTCAAGCTATCATGACAGCGAAGCACTTCCGACGGGCCGCGTAATTGTGGTTCCGGATTTCATAAATTTTCCACGCGGTGGATGCTATGGCGATTTTGAAGGCCTTTGATACACGGGAATTGGAAGAATTCGCGACGGCCCTAGCCGCGGATCTCGGACGCCGATTTCCGCCGGCCTCCGAGGCAAGAACTGATCCCGGTGTTCAGCACCAGATCAAGGTAATCCTCGAGGGACTGACCGTGCGCGCAATCCGTTATCACGAACAGCACAAATTGGGCGTCTACAAGAAGGCGAAACTGGCGAATATATTCAAGTGGAAGTTAAAAGAGCTCGGATACAGTGACACATTCGTGGAGCTGGCTACCAAGCAAATCGTCACGCGGCTTGCAATCAAGTAGGCCACATTACGGCGGAATCCGGATTGGAAACCGTTGCGCACGAGAATGGAAATTTGCGGAAGACACTCTGTATAGCGTGTGCGGGCGCAAAGGCCGGTCCAAATCGCGAAAGAACCGGCGCACGATGATGGCGCGTCGACGAAACTCGGCATTTGTCTCCGCGACGGTGAATTCTTGTTTCACATCATTCGCAGGTCATTCATGGACGACAATGGAAAGCGGGCAATTGAACTCGACCCCAATGGGTTCAACGAACTGCAAATGTGTCGATCTGGGCCGATGGTCTTCAACAAGCACGACATCTACGTCGGCGGATCGTTGCAGAGGTATGGCGAATTTTCGGTCGCCGAGCAGGCAATATTTGCCCAGGTAGTTCGCCCGGGCGCCTTGGTGGTCGAGGTGGGGGCGAACATCGGAGCCCATACGGTCGAGCTTTCCCGCCTGGCCGGGCCTGACGGCGAGGTTCATGCCTTCGAGCCGCAGCGAATCGTTTTCCAGGCACTATGCGCTAATCTGGCGCTCAATCAATGCACGAACGTGCACGCGCGGCAGGCCGCGGTTGGCGAAAAGGACGGTATCATTTCCGTTCCTCCTATCGACCCTACCGTTCGATACAATTTCGGTGGAGTGTCGCTTCGGGACGTTGCCTTTGGCGAAGCCGTTGCACTGATCACGCTGGACAGCCTCGATCTTCCGGCATGTAGTTTGCTCAAAGTCGACGTCGAAGGAATGGAAGTCCAGGTTCTTAAAGGTGCCGAGCAACTCATTCAGACACACCGGCCGATCATGTATCTGGAAAACGACCGGGAGCAACGCTCGGAGGAGCTTCTCGGAATCGTGGAACGGCTCGGTTACAAGGCCTGGTGGCATCTTGCGCAACTTTTCAATGCGGCCAATTTTTATGGCGACCCGGTCGATATTTTCGGAAATATATGTGTCCATAAATATCCTCTGCGTTCCCAGCGAGACGACGATGCCCGTGAACGGCCTGCGACCGGTCAGTTCTCCCCAGGACAAATGGCGCACGCCACCGTGAAGATGCAACCGATGGGGAATGCGACGACAGTGCAACCCCCATGTCCCGTCTGCATGGCTGCCACGTCGTTACTGGATGTCGTCGATCTGAACAAGTCGTGCGAAGAGGCGCGCGGCAGATTTCTGCCGATTGCGGGCGTTCCGATCCAATACACCCTTTGCGATCATTGCGGGTTTTGCTTTGCTCCAGAAATGTATTAATGGTCTATACGGGGACTCTGCGACGCGAAACTACAACGACGATTACAAGCTCGTCGATCCGGATTACCTAAGCGTGCGACCGCGCGCGAATGCGCAAATGCTGACATGCATGTTTTCGAACCACATGCGCGACATTCGACATCTCGATTACGGTGGTGGCAATGGCGAACTCAGCAGGGAACTCTTCGCCGCCGGCTGGAATTCGATGTCCTATGATCCCTTTGTCGATGGCCCTTTGCGCAATGACCTGGGCAGGTTCGACCTGGTCACGAGCTTCGAGGTATTCGAGCACGTACCGGATGTTAACCGCCTGATTTCGTCGTCGTCCTCGCTGATCAATGCGGATGGCATGGTGCTCTTCAGCACATTGCTGTCTGACGGCAATATTGCACGAAATCAGCGGCTGAATTGGTGGTATGCGTCACCTCGCAATGGACACATCAGTCTTTATTCCCCCGAGAGTCTCGGGCTGCTTGGCGAAAAGGAGGGATTGAAACTCGTGAGTTGCTCGGCGAACCTTCATGCCTACTGGCGGAATATTCCGTCGTGGGCCGTCGACGTTTTCAAGCCGGCCTGATTTCGTAGTGGGCTGCGCTTCAGCTCTTGCCGGTGCTGCCAAATCCGCCGGCCGCGCGTTCGCTGGACGCAAATTCGTTGACTTCGCGGAACGCTGCCTGCACCACCGGCACGATGACGAGCTGAGCGAGCCGGTCAAACGGTTGCAGCGTGAATTCCGTGTGCCCGCGATTCCAGCAGCTCACCATCAGCTCGCCCTGGTAGTCGGAGTCGATCAAACCGACAAGGTTGCCCAGTACGATTCCGTGCTTGTGGCCCAACCCGGATCGCGGAAGGACCAGCGCGGCGAGTCCGGGATCGGCGATGTGGATCGCAATTCCGGTGGGGATGAGTTCTGTTTGCCCGGGCGAAAGTGTGATGGCCACCTCTATGCAAGCCCGTAAATCGAGGCCGGCGGAGCCCGGCGTTGCATACGCAGGAAGATACGGCCGGACGCGTTCGTCAAGAATCCTGAGTGCTATGACGGGCTGGGTCATTGGATCGTCTCTGCGGATTCGAATCAGCGCTTTTGCAACAAATAGATTCGACCTTGCAGCGGAGACCCGGACTCGATACGGATCGCCGCCGGGTCGGCGCTGATGACGGTAAACGATTCGTTGGCGAGCCGCCGGATGTAGAGCTCCGACTGGGCATAGCGCCCCGTCTGCAGCAACTTGTAGTCCAGATTGCCGCACTCTTCAGTTGAGAATGCGAACCAACCACCGCTGCGCAGTATCCGCGCCACATCGCGAAACAGGGCTTCAAGTGAGCCGATATAGATGAATACATCGGCTGCGCAAACTGCATCGAAACTTGCTGCGTCGGAATCGCGCAGCCACATGTGGATCTCTTCGACGTGGAGTTGTTCATAGATATTCCGTGCCCTGGCCTGCGCAAGCATTTTCGTCGAAAGATCGACGCCAATCAAACGGTGTCCATGTCCGGCCAAAGCGGCGCCGACCTGACCCGTTCCGCATCCCAGGTCGAGAATCGCAAGTGGTTCGAGCGCCCGCGGCTGCAGTAACGCTGCGACACGCTGTGGCACGCGGTATTGCAGCACATCCAGGTGGGCATCGAAAGTAGGCGCGAAGTTGTCGAACGTCGTACTGACCCAGCGGTCGGGAGAACGCTGCGTCGACTGTCCCAAAGCAGCTGCTCTATATTGGTCAAACAGTTCAGGGTCCAGACCCCGGGCAACGGCGAGATCGTAGATTTCTACCGCTCTTTGCGCGTTGTCTTGCTGCTCCAGGAGCTTGCCTAGATTGATGTACGGAACCTCGAGGTCCGGTCGCAGATCGAGCGCGCGCTGGAAGGCATTCCCTGCTTCTTCAAGTCGTCCCAGAATTTGCAGCAGTGAGCCGCGGTTGTTGTGAGCCTTGGCATCGTCCGGGTTCAGACGCAATGAAGTATCGAGCGCCGCCAGCGCATCGCCGGTGCGTCCAGTACTCGCTAAAGAGCAGCCCGAGGTTGTAATGGATGCGCGGGTTGTCTGGCGCCAGCGCGCGAGCGCGTTCGAGGAGCGCGTGGGCCTTAGTGAACTGCCGTTCCTCGAGCAACGCATGTGCGTCCGCGCAGAGACGGGCGGCCTCAATCGAGTCCGGGTTGGGCAATTCGTCCATCACACTGCGTAGGTTTGGCGATCCCGGAGACTTCTTCAATAATGCCCACGTCCTCCCCGCGCAGGCGGGGACCCAGCGACTTCCGTCCCAGGACGCGGGCTTCCCGAGTATTTTGCGGATTGAGCGGGAACTGCGACAGTGACAATCCGGGCGATTGGCACGAACACGAGGACCATCACTTGCTTGCGAACCGTTTGGCAATCTCGCTGATCAATCGCCGGGCGAGTGCCAGCTTTTCCATTCGCGGCAGCGGATGCGCGCCCTGGTCGTCGAGCAGCGCAACTTCGTTGTGATCGCTGCCCACGGCGTCCTGCACACGATTGGCAATGAGCAGCGGCAGCTTCTTGCGCTTGCGTTTGTCCTCGGCCTGGCCTAGCACGTCGTGGCTTTCGGCCGCGAAGCCGACGCAATAGGGCGCATTCGCCCGCGCGGCGACGGTTGCAAGGATGTCGATGGTCGGCTTCAGCGTGAGCGTAAGCGTGGCCGGCGATTTCTTGAACTTGCGCTCCGACGGCGCCTCCGGCGCAAAGTCGGCGACGGCGGCCACGGCAATGAAGATGTCGGCGCGATCAATTCGCCCGAGTACGGCCTCCGCCATTTGCGCGGCGCTGGTCACGTCAACGCGGGCGAGGCTGGCGGGCGTTGGCAGAGAAGTGGGGCCGGCGACAACGGTAACCTGCGCGCCAGCTTCCGCTGCAGCCTGCGCCATCGCGAACCCCATTTTTCCGGAACTGGAATTGGTGATACCACGCACCGGGTCGATCGCCTCAAACGTTGGTCCGGCCGTGATCAACACGCGCTTGCCGGCCAACAGCTTCGGTTGCTTCGAGGCGACCAATGCGGCAAACAGCACTTCGGGCTCGAGCATCCGTCCGTCGCCGTTTTCATTGCACGCGAGTTCACCCGTGTCGGGCCCGAGGATCACTACCCCGTCGTCGGCGAGTTGCGCCATGTTGCGCCGAGTCGCCCTGTTTGCCCACATCTGCCGATTCATCGCAGGCGCGACCAGCAGCGCGCATTCGCGGGCAAGGCACAACGTGGACAGCAGGTCGTCGGCTCGGCCTTGCGCGAGCTTGGCCAGGAAGTCCGCTGATGCGGGCGCAACAAGGATCGCATCCGCCCCGCGTGAAACGGCGATGTGGCCCATCGCATTGGCGGCACCGGATTCCCACAGGTCGGTCAACACCGGTCGTCCCGAGAGGGCCTGAAAGGTCACGGGTGTGACAAACCGCGTGGCAGCGCCGGTCATCACGACGTCCACAACGACACCTGCCTTGACCAGCAGCCGCGTCAGCTCCGCCGCCTTGTACGCGGCTATTCCGCCGGTGACTCCCAGCACTGCACGCTTAAGCGATTCGGTTTCAGAGGTCAATTTGGCATTCCTCATTGGTACAACATATCTGGAAGTCGACGTTCCTGCGAAGGCCGGAACCCAGCAGCGTCCGTCGACCGAGACTGCACTCCCGCTTTCGCGGGAATGATGTACAGATTGCCAAGGCTTGCGCTCATTCCAGCAATCTCAGTCAGGCGGCTTGATGTTCGCGGCGCTGGAAGTTTACACTTTCCAGTGCGCCGGTTCCGCCCAGTGGCTCGCGGCGACTCGCTGCCAAGGCATTCGAGCAACGCGATTTGATAGGATGGGATTCCTTGCAATATCCCGAATGCGAAGCCCGATGCTCAAATCCCTGTTCTCCCGGCGCCCCGCCCTCGATGTTCAACAGGCGATGCAACAGGCATGGACCTTTCGGCAACAGGGAAAGCTGGACGCCGCCGAGCCACTGTGTCACGCGGTGCTTCGAGATCAACCGAAACATTTCGATGCTTTGTATTTGCTCGGCGTAATCAAGCTCCAGCAAGCGCGGTATGACGAGGCGGAAAAACTGCTGGTGGAGGCGCTCATCAGCAACCCGAATTCGGCGGACGCTCTTGCCGGCAGAGGCAGTGCGCTGCTCGGGCTTGGTCGACCGTCGGACGCGCTGGCAAGCTTTGAAAGTGCGCTGGCGATAAATCGGCAGTTTCCCGAAGCCTATGTCGATCGCGCCGCCGCGCTCCAATTCCTCGGGCGACACGCGGATGCGCTTGCCAGTTATGACCGGGCATTGAAAATCAGGCCGGACTTTCTCCCAGCCCTAATCGACCGCGCGAATGTCCTGCAAATGCTGCATCGCCACGATGACGCCATTGCAGGCTTTGCGCAGGCGCTCGCCGTTGCGCCGGATAATTTCGCTTCACTTTCCGGTCTCGGCCATGCGCTGGACGTGCAAGATCGTGTTGACGAAGCGCTTGCGGTGTATGAGCGGGCGCTAGCCGTCCGGCGCGATGAACTCGCAATCCTCAACGCTCGCGCTGGCGCGTTGTTTAGATTGGGCCGCCACGCCGAGGCATTGAATGACTGGGACAAGGCATTGACCGCGGACCCGCGCCTGGTCGCTGCCTTGATCGGTCGCGGCAATGTATTGCATGCCCTTGGGCGCAGTGAAGACGCGCTTATTGAGTACAACAAGGCGATCGAAGCCGCACCGGATTATGCGGGCGCACCCTACAACCGCGCTATCGTGCTGAACGAACTTGGTCGCTACGACGAAGCGATTGCCGCTTACCAATGGGCAATTGGAATCAAACCGGACTATGTCCAGGCGCTGTTCAACTGTGGTGTGTTGCAAAGTGAGCGAAATCGTCACGCAGAAGCACTCACCAGTTTCGAACAGGTGCTGGCAGTGGACCCCGATTATCCGCATGCGGCCGGGAATCGTGGCATTTGAGCAAGCGCAATTGTGCGCCTGGGACGACCGCGACCAGGCTGTACAACGTGTGGACGATGAAGTCAGGCACGGGAGATCAGGCATTGTTCCCCTTGCGTTCTTGGCCCTGTCGCAGAACGCCGAGGCACAACGCGCCTGTGCGACTTCCCTCGTGGCAAGGCACCATCCAGCTAGCGCTCACCCGCTTTGGACCAGAGACGTGTACAAGCATGACCGGATTCGCGTTGCTTACCTTTCCGCGGACTTTCACGATCACGCGCTGGCCTTTCTTATCGCGGGATTGCTCGAGCAGCACGATCATGACCGATTCGAGATTACCGGGATTGTCTTCGGTCCCGACAAAGCAGGGTCCCATGCGGTCTCGGATCGAAGCGACCTTCGATCAGGTTGTCGATGTCCGCAAGAACAGTGATGCCGAAGTGGCAAGCATGCTGCGCGGAATGGAAATTGACATTGCCATCGATCTGATGGGCTTTACCAATGGTGCGCGAACCGGCATTCTTGCCTGCCGCCCTGCGCCCGTTCAGGTCAATTACCTGGGTTTTCCGGGGACGATGGGGGCGGAGTACATGGACTACATCCTCGCCGATCGATTCGTGATTCCGGAGGAACAGCGGAAGCACTACGCCGAACAAGTAGTCTATCTGCCGGACACGTTTCAGGCCAATGACAGAAGACGGGCCATCGCCGAAGTCACTCCGTCCCGGTCCGCGGTCGGATTGCCGCCGGAAGGGTTTGTGTTCTGCTCGTTCAACAATAGCTACAAGATCACGCCGGAGATGTTCGCGGTCTGGATGCGCCTGCTGGACCAGGTACCTGGCAGCGTGCTGTGGCTGATTGCCGGCAACGCCGCGGTGGAAGCAAATCTGCGGCGCGAGGCGCAGAGCAGAGCGGTAGATCCTGCCCGCCTGGTGATTCGCGCCGCGGCTTGCCCTATCCGGAGCATCTGGCGCGCTATCGTCTGGCCGATCTGTTTCTGGATACGCTGCCGTTCAATGGCGGCACAACCGCAAGCGACGCGCTGTGGGCGGGGCTGCCGGTGCTCACCTGCTCGGGCGAGGCATTTGCCGCGCGCATGGCAGGAAGTCTGTTGCACGCTATCGGCCTGCCGGAATTGATCACGCATTCGTTGGCCGACTATGAGTCACTGGCGTTTCAGTTGGCGACCGACGTGCCGCGGCTCTTGGGCATCAGGCAAAAACTGGCTCGCAACCGCGATACTTATCCGTTGTTCGACACCGACCGTTTCCGGCGAAATGTCGAGGCGGCTTACCTGACGATGTGGGAGAAGACGCAGCGGGGAGAACCACCGGCCAGCTTTGCGGTTCCGGGATGATCCGCAGGCCTCGGGTCATTCCCGCGAAGGCGCGAATATCCAGCGGCTTTCAAGGACACTGGGTTCCCGCGAAGATACCGAGGACAAGCGGGAACGACGACCGCGGTGTTTTAAGGTCGTGCGTATTCCCGATCGGACTGAAATCGTCGGCCATCAGCCAAATGGCGGATTGGTATCCGACAGCGTCAAGCGCCTACTCTTTCCAGACCAATCCTCGGCCCGCAACAATCCGGCGAGGTACCTTGGGACGGCGGAGGCAATGGTGAGCATCTGCAATTGGCCGATGGCCGAACGACCGCGGGAGCGCCTGCTGGGTCTCGGCCCTGGGCGCGCTGACCGACGCCGAATTGCTCGCGGTATTGTTGCGCAATGGCGTCGCCGGACAATCGGTGCTCGATCTCGCGCGCGCCGTACTGTCCCGTTTTGGCGGTTGCGCGGGAGTGTTGGCCGCATCCACGGCCGAGATTCGTTCCGTACGCGGACTCGGCCCGGCCAAAGCGGCGGAGCTGAAGGCCATGGTCGAGCTGACGCGCCGTGCGCTGCAGGAGGAGGTCGCCGCCAAGGATGCCATGACGTCGCCGGAGGCCGTTCGGGACTACCTCCGCCTGTCGCTTTCCGGCGTTGCCCCATGAGGCCTTCATGGCGCTGTTCCTGGACAGCCAGCACCGGCTGGTCGCCGCGGACGAGTTGTTCCGCGGCACCTTGGCACAGACCAGCGTATACCCACGGGAAGTCGTCAAGGCGGCGCTGGCCCGCAATGCGGCGGCCGTCATCTTTGCCCACAATCACCCCAGCGGAGTCGCGGAGCCGTCACGCGCCGACGAGCTCCTTACCTCCGCGCTGAAGCAGGCGCTGGCCCTGGTGGATATCCGCACGCTCGACCATTTCATCGTGGCCGGTCACCGCGTGGTCTCGTTTGCCGAACGCGGGTTGTTGTAGCGGCGCAAAGGCCAAAGCGGGCTAAGGGGTTGATCCAAACCGGAATTCGATGGATAATGTCGAGCTTTGCATAACCCGCCTCGCCTCGGCCGCACTTGTGCCCCAGGGCGGGCCGCACGAACCCGAAGGAGCGAGCGATGGCTCGAGTCTGTCAAATTACTGGCAAGGCCCCCATGGTGGGGCACAACGTTTCGCACGCGAACAACAAGACCAAGCGTCGCTTCCTGCCGAACCTGCAGCGCCGCCGGTTCTGGGTCGAAGGCGAAAATCGCTGGATCAGCCTGCGGCTGACCACCAACGCCCTGCGCACGATCGACAAGAAGGGCATTGACGTCGTCCTGGCCGAGCTGCGTGCCAAGGGCGAGAAGATCTAAGCTCGCTCAAAGGAATCCCGATCATGCCCCGCGAAAAAATCAAGCTCGAATCATCGGCCGGTACCGGCCACTTCTACACGACGTCGAAGAACAAGAAGCTCATGCCGGAAAAAATGGAGATCAAGAAATTCGATCCCGTCGCCCGCAAGCACGTCATGTACAAGGAAACGAAGCTCAAGTAAGAAGTGATCGCGGCCACGCCGCGCAAGAAAAAAGCCCGCGAGATTCGCGGGCTTTTTTTATCCACCGATGTTCTGCGATGGAGTTACCGGCTTTGCAAGAACTTCGCTGGTGAACGACGCCGGACGAAAGTGGGTTTCCACTTTCGTCCGGCGAATCATGCGTAACGCTTGAGCTTGAGCGAGAACTGCGCGAGCGGCGCAATGCCGGAGGCCTCGGCGCGGTGACACCAGTCCTGCAGCCGGGCCAGCAGTTGCTCGGAGGACTCCGTTGAACGTTCCCACAGGGCACCCAGGTCCTGCCGCATCGTATAGGCGGTGGCCAGTGCCTTGCTGTTCGCCAGCGCTTCGGCAAGCTTGACGCGATCGATTTCCGACAGCTTGGCCGGGTCGACCAGCAGCCAATGCTTGATCCGGCGCGCGCTTGGCGCATCGGACGCGACGTCGTGGGCGGCATTATCGGCGGAACGCGTCTTGCGACTCGCCAACTCCGCGGCGCACGCGTCCTTCAGCGAACGGGCATAGCTCGTCAGGACGGCATAGCGATGGGTGATCACCGACTGCAACGTGGCCAGGTCGGCGACAACCTTGGTCCGGTCGAACTTGAGTTGCGGCGCCACTTTGCGCACCGTTGCGAGCTTCAGCGCCGACAGGATGCTGATGTACATCCAGCCGATGTCGAATTCATACCACTGCGAAGAAAGCTTGGCCGACGTGCCGTACGCGTGGTGATTGTTGTGCAGCTCCTCGCCGCCGATCACGATGCCCCAGGGCACGATGTTGGTCGAGGCGTCGGCGCAAGCGAAGTTGCGGTAGCCCCAGTAGTGGCCAATGCCGTTGATGATGCCGGCGGCGGTGATCGGAATCCACATCATCTGCATCGCCCAGATGGTGGCGCCGATCGGTCCGAACAGCGTGAGATTGACGGCCAGCATCAGGCCCACGCCCTGCCAGCCGAAACGCGTATACAGATTGTGTTCGATCCAGTCGTCCGGCGTGCCGTGACCGTACTTCTCGAGTGTTTCGAGGTTCTTCGACTCCGCGCGATACAGCTCCGTTCCTTGCCAGAACACCGTTTCGATGCCGCGCGTCTGCGGACTGTGCGGATCGTCCGGCGTCTCGACCTTCGCGTGGTGCTTGCGGTGAATCGCGACCCATTCCTTGGTGATCATCCCGGTCGTGAGCCAGAGCCAGAAGCGGAAGAAATGCGAGACAACAGGGTGCAGGTCAAGCGCCCGGTGCGCTTGGGCGCGGTGCAGGAAGATCGTGACCGATGCGATGGTGACGTGGGTGATGACCAGCGTGACCACGACATAGCCCCACCACGGCAGGTCGATCAGACCATGCGAGGCAAGGGAAAGAAAGTCATAACTCATTGATTATCCATTGATTATGTGCAGGCTTTTGGCCGAGAATGTCCCTGATCGTAAAATCAGCCTCGTATTCTACGCGACAGGCGTCCGGGCAGCCATGATCGGCGTCAAGGCGGGCCAATCCAACTGCTGGACGGCGCCTCTCAGGTTCGCGGCGTAGCAAAACTCCCGTTATTCCCGCGAAAGCGGGAATCCAGCGTCTTGCTTGACTAACGACGCTGGGTCCCTGCCTGCGCGGGGACGACGTTTTTCGTATTCGTTGCGTTCCGGCGATCAGGGAACAATGGGGGGCGCGTCGCCCGGTTCTCGAACGATCCTGACATCGCGTCGCGGGTAGGGGATGGAAATGCCGTTGGCCTGGAATGCCTTGTAGATGCTGCGATTGACCGAGCTTTTCAGACCGAGCTGGCCGTTTTGCGGGTCGCGCATCCAGAAGCCCAATTCGAGGTTGATGCCGTTGTCGGCGAAATTCACGAGGAATCCGATGGGCGCGTTGGGCGCGCCCATCACGCGCGGCTCCACGCGGGCCGCCTCTTCCATGAGTTTGAGCGCCAGGTCGATGTCGGTGTCGTACGCCACCTGCACCGTGATGCTGATGCGTATTTCCGCGTCCAGTGTAGGAATGGTTGAGGACTGTGGTCGTGATCAGCGTCTCGTTGGGGACGATGGCCTCGACGCCGTCCATGCTCTTCATGACCACGTACCGCGACGTCACGCGCGACACGACGCCATGGCGGCCGTCCACGGTGATGAGGTCGCCAAGCCGTATCGAGCGGTCGAGCAGGATGGTGAAGCCGGCAATGTAGTTGGCGGCAAGTTTCTGCAGGCCGAGTCCGACGCCGACGACCAGCGCGCCGCCAAACACCGCAAGCAGCGTCAGATCGAAGCCGATCGATTGCAGCGCGACCAGTAGGCCCACCACCAGCAACATGGCGCGTATGAATTTTGCAAGCACCGCCTTGGTGTTGGTATCGAACGACGTGGCCTGCAGCAGCCGCTGTTCGATCAGTCCCGACAGCCACAGCGTCACGATCAGCGTGAGGATCACCGCCAGGATGCCGCTGCCCAGCGTGAGCAGCGTGACTTCGACCTTGCCGATCGGCAGCCTTATCGAGTCCAGTTCCTGCGCGAGTTCCGGGAGCACGCCCGTGAAGTAAAGGATGGCGACGCCCCAGATCGAAAACGATATCGCGCGTTCACCTGTCTTGAGCCACGCCTGGGACGAGAACAACTGGCGCATTGCGTACACCGCCATGCGGATCGCGGCCAGCGCGAGCAGCAGCGGAATTGCGATATCTATGAATATGGTTCGTGGGCCGTAGTGGCGGAACGCGAAGCGATCCACGACGAGCAGAAGCAATGCCGTCAGCGGAAACACGACGCGGACGAAGCCCGCATGCAGAGGCCCGCGGCTGCCGTGTTCCCTGGCGCTCGTCCGCCTGTCCAGCGCGCGATCGAAGAGCCACGCAAGCACGATGCAGCCGAACACCGTGCCGAGTTCCACCCAGCCGCGTGGCCCTTCCAGTGCGGCGTCGAATCGGGAAATGTCGAAGGGTTGGAGCATCGGGCACTACGCTAGCACAACACAGCGCTTTTCCGTCGTCGTGCCCGCACAGGCTTGGGCCCCGGCATTGCTGAGAGTCGCTGGATTCCCACCTTCGCGGGAATGGCGACAAATCGAAAAATGCCGGTCGTGTTCGTCATGTTGCAGCACGTTCGAGAACGGCGGCAAAGAACCCATCGCAGCCATGACGATGTGGCAAGAGCTGCAGCATGGGTCCGGTGTCGAGCGCGATGTTGGCGCGCGCGAGATCCGCGGCGACATTGCCCGGCTTGAACCCGGGGTGACTGGCGAGAAACTGCGCGACGATCGCTTCGTTTTCTTCCGGCAACACGCTGCAGGTGGCGTAGACGAGGCGACCGCCCGGTTTGACGAGCGTCGCGGCGGAGGCGAGGATGGACGTCTGCTTTGCCGTGAGTTCCGCGACGGAGGATTCCGGCTGCCGCCACTTGAGATCGGGATTGCGGCGCAGCGTGCCGAAGCCCGTGCACGGCGCGTCGACCAGCACGCGGTCGATTTTCCCCGCGAGGCGCTTGACCTTGGGGTCGCGCTCGCTCCCCAGCACCTGCGGATGAACGTTGGACAGTCCGGAGCGTTTCAACCGCGGCGCCAGATTGGCGAGGCGCTTCTGGGCAATATCGAACGCGTAGAGGCGCCCCTGCGAGCGCATCAGCGCACCGAGCAGCAACGTCTTGCCGCCGGCGCCCGCGCAGAAATCGACGACCATGTCGTTGCGCTTGGGTGCCACCACATAGCCGATCAGCTGGCTGCCCTCGTCCTGGACTTCGAGTCGGCCGTCGACAAGCCACGAATGCTGGGTGAGCGCGGCCCGACCTGCAATGCGGATGCCGAGCGGCGAATAGGGCGTGGGCGCGGCGACGAACCCATCCTCGCCAAGCGCCGCGAGCGCGGCATCGCGCGTCGTCTTCATCGGATTCACGCGCAGGTCGAATGCCGCCGGTGTCATCCACGCACGCGCCAGTGCGAGCCGCTCCGCATCGCCGTATGTGGTGCCCAGCCGGCCCCACAACCAATCCGGCAGGTCATTCGCGACGGCCGGCGGCAACACGTCGTGCAGGCGCGACTTGAATGCACGCAGCCAGGTTTCGTCCGCGGACTTGAGCGCGGGTTCCAGGTCGCGCAGCGAGCGTCCCTGTTCGCGCACGAGCACCGCGATGGCGAGTTTGCGCGGCTCGTTCGTTGCCGCAAGCGCCTCGAGCGAGCGCATGCGTCGCAGCAGCGCGAACACGCCGTCCGCAACGAATGCGCGGTCCTGCTGCCCCATTTCGGGATGCGCGCGGAAGAATGAACGCAAGCCATTGTCGGCCGGCACGTCGAAACGGCGAACGCGCTCAATGGCCGACGCGAGCGCGGCCAGCTGATTGGCGCGGACCGTCATTCGATCTTCGGCTCGTCGATGCGGATCGAACTGAGCAGCACTTCGACGGTGCCACGGTCCGTGTTGACCACGCGCATCTTGACCGGAACGTAGCGCAGCGCGGGCGCCAGCCAGACGTAGGCGTCGGTCTTGCCGTCATCGCTGCGGCGATGCCAGCGTTCGGCGTCTACCGTACCCTGCGCCCATTCGATCTTCTCGGTCTCCTCGCGCGTGACGGTGTAGCGCGTCATGCGCCGCGGCGTGGCCAGACTGAACGACACCTCGTCGGTGGTCGGCGGCGTGAAATAAAACTGCCACATGATCGTCATCGGGTCGAAGGTCGGCACGTCGAGCACCGCGGTCTTGTTGTCGTGCATGGTCACGATGCCTGCTTCCCAGTCGAAGACCGCGGACTCGCGGCGGTCCGGTCCGCCGCGTTCGACATCGAATTCGAGCGTCTGCAGTCCGTTGGCGGTGATGAGTCCGCGACTTTGCACCTTGCCCTGTCCGCGCAGGATGAGCGCGGCCAGGCCCCGCGCCTTGCCCACGGTGGAGATCTGGTATTGATTGTCCGCGTGTTCGAAGCGGTATACGGCTTCCCCGATCAGGAAGCCGTGGGTGCCGTAATACACGTTGTAGGCCAAGTCGACACGGGGCGGCAGCACCGGCATCGTGACCGAGGCGCCTGGTGTGACCTGCGGTTCGGCGGCGATGGCTTCGGCCGCGGCGTTCGCGGCCTCCGCTTCCGCCTCCCCCGCGTCCGGCGCCGCCGTGGTCTCGGCGACGTCAGGGGGTGTCTCCACCGGTGCCGGCGCGGGAACCGCGACTGGTGCCGCGCGCTTGGGGCGCGGCTTGGGGACGACTGCCGATTTGACCGAGGGCGTGGGCGGCGGCGGCATTTCGGTCAGCGTGGCCATCAGCGGCGTGGAATCCTGCGTCTCGCGGAGACTGGTGGGCCAGAAGCTGAATCCCAGATGCACGGCCAGGGACAGCACCAACGCAATCGCGAGTGCGCGACGCGTCCGCGGACTGACGCCGGGGATGGCGATTCGCGGGGCGGGCGGATGGGTGAACATTGCTGCGGTAGGTTGCCTAGGGATTCTGAATATCGTCATTCCCGCTCACTTTGGCAACTGAGCGGGAACGAAGTCGATAGGGTATGAAACGGGCGCATGGTTTACACAAGAGTCTTAGCGACGGCTCGATGACCGGGAGTTAAGCCGGCGGGACACGGAGCACGGCATCCCCCACGGTTTGCCGCACCCCATTAACGCGCACCCGCCGGCCCGCGATGACCAGCCGGCCTTCGCAGAACCAGCGGACCGCGGCGGGCAGAAGGACGTGCTCCTGCGCCAGCACCCGTGCGGCGAGGCTCGCTTCGTCGTCGTCGTCCTGCACCGGTACCGCGCCCTGCGCGATGATCGGGCCGACGTCGACTTCCGGGGTTACGAAATGGACAGTGCACCCGTGGATACGCGCGCCCTCCGCCAGTGCGCGCCGATGCGTATGCAGGCCGGGATAGAGCGGCAGCAGCGACGGATGCACGTTGAGGAGGCGGTCCGCATAGCGGCGCACGAAGGGGGCACCCAGCACGCGCATGAAGCCAGCCAGGACCACGAGATCCGGCCGCTCGGCGTCGATGACGTCGGCCAATGCGGCGTCGAATGCTTCGCGCGTCGCGAAACCACGGTTATCGAGCGTGGTCGCGGCCACGCCGTGCGTGCGGGCGACGTCAAGCCCGGGCGCGTCCGGAACGTTGGCAATGACCCGAGTGATCGTGCCGCCCAACGTGCCATCACGCATGGCGTCAAGCAGCGCGGCAAGGTTCGAACCGCGGCCGGAGATCAAGACCGTGATGCGCTTGGCCATATCGCTTGCGCGCTCGGCCGCGCGTGGCGTCAGACGACGACCGTGGCGGGTTCGCCGACGGGTTGCGGAACGATTGCGCCGATACGGGTGGCGCGCTCGCCGGCCGCTTCGAGAAAGCGCAACGCGCGATCGGCGTGTTCCGCGGCCACGACCACCGCCATCCCGATGCCGCAGTTGAAGACGCGATGCATCTCGGCGTCGGTCACGTTGCCATAGCGCTGCAGCCAGTCGAAAATCGCCGGTCGCGTCCAGGTGCTGCGCGCGAGCCGCGCCTGCAACCCTGCCGGCAACATGCGCGGCACGTTCTCGACGAGCCCCCCACCGGTGATGTGGGCCATTCCCTTGACCGGCAGGTCGCGCAACAATGCCAGCAATGGCTTGACATAGATGCGCGTGGGCGCCATCAGTGCGTCGCCCAGCGCAGTCGCGTCCATCGATGCTGCGAATGGCGAACGGAAATCGACGCCGCTCGCGGCGACGATTCTGCGAATCAGTGAAAAGCCGTTGGAGTGGGGTCCGCTCGATGCAAGTCCCAGCACCGCGTCGCCGGCGACGATCGAGCGTCCGTCGATGATGCCGTCCCGTTCCACGACGCCAACAGCGAAGCCGGCGAGATCGTACTCACCGGGTGCGTACATCCCCGGCATTTCCGCCGTTTCGCCGCCGATCAGCGCACAGCCTGCCTGTTCGCAACCCGCCGCGATGCCCTTGATCACCTCGGCGGCAACGTCGACGTCGAGTTTCCCGGTCGCGTAATAGTCGAGGAAGAACAGCGGCTCGGCGCCCTGCACGAGAATGTCGTTGACGCTCATCGCGACCAGATCGATGCCCACGGTGTCATGGCGATCGAGCGCGAACGCGAGCATCAGTTTCGTCCCGACGCCGTCGGTTCCCGACACCAGCACCGGGTCGCGATAACGCTTGCCGATTTCGACCAACCCGCCGAAACCGCCGATGCCTGCGAGGACCTCGGGGCGCATGGTCCGTTTGGCGAAGGGCTTGATGCGTTCGACGAGCGCGTCCCCGGCGTCGATGTCCACGCCTGCGTCGCGATAAGTGAGTCCCTTGGTAGACTGGGCTGGAGGCATGGCAGAGGAAGTGGCGGCGTCTTTGCGGGTGTGCACGAACGCGGCAAGAATGGTGAAAGCTGGCGGGAGGGCGGGAAGGCGGTTCCGGGTTTGATGCCACACCCGCGATGCGACACGTGCGACCAAAGGCGCCACGCTGGCACACGAACCACTACAATCCTGTCCTTGCTTGCCGGATCTGGCTCACGGACGTCGTCCAACTTGCGGAATTTTACCGGAAATGACTGAACAACGCCCGCCTGCTTCAGACGTGGAATCGGCGCTGCCCGTGCGCCGTCCCCTGCCGCTGCGCCACTACCTGTGGGGCGTGGGCGCAGCGCTCATCGTGTTCTTTGCATTGCGCTGGCTGAATGCGGTGATAACGCCGTTTCTGATAGGCGCCATCTTCGCCTATCTCGGCACGCCGCTCGTCGCGGCAGCAGAGCGCCGCAAGATTCCGCGCGGGCTGGCCACGACGATGGTGATCCTGTTGTTCGGTCTCATGCTCATTGCCGTCTTCATCGTGCTGATTCCGCTGGTGCAGGGGGAGGCGGTGCTGGCGGCCAAGCGCCTGCCGGCGTTGCTGGCCCAGGCTTCGGCGCAGTTGGCGCCGTGGCTCGAACAGCGCTTTGGCATTGTGCTGTCGCTCGATTTCGAGTCGCTCAGGTCGTTCGTGACCGAGAACGCCGAGAGCGCGCACGAGCTCTCCCTGCGCTTGTTGTCGGGGGTCAAGACCGGTAGCCGCATCGCGCTGTCGATCCTGATCAACCTCGCGCTGATACCGGTCGTGATGTTCTATCTGCTGCGGGACTGGAAGATGATCGGCCAGCGCCTCCGGGAGCTGGTGCCGCGCGATTGGCAAGCCAAGGGCCAGACCATCGTCCACGAAATCGATGGCGTCCTCGCGGAATTCCTCCGCGGGCAGTTCTCCGTGATGGTGGTGCTGGCCATCTTCTACGCGGTCGGTTTGACCCTTGCCGGACTGGAACGCGCGTTGTCCATCGGCATCCTCACGGGCCTTCTGGTCTTCATTCCATATGTAGGGTTCGGGCTGGGATTCGTGCTCGGTGTCGGCGCGGCGCTGCTGCAATGGAGTGGATGGCCGGCGTTCCTTGCCGTCCTCGCGGTATACGGCATCGGGCAGTTGCTCGAAAATTATGTTCTGGTGCCGTGGCTGGTGGGCGACCGGATCGGCTTGCATCCCATCGCCGTGATCTTCGCGCTGCTGGCGTTCGGGCATTTGTTCGGCTTTGCCGGCGTGCTGCTCGCGTTGCCGGTGTCGGCGGCGCTGCTGGTGGGCTTGCGCCACCTGCGCGCGGAATACCTGCTCTCACCGTTCTACCTTGGCGATTCCTGAACGCGCAATGGAGCAGTTGATCTTCGAATTGGCGACCCCCGAACCGCCGTCATTCGCCAATTTTCTCCCCGGGCCGAACCGTGAAGCCGCGGCTGCACTGTCCAGGCTTGCCGGCGGCGAGGCGGCCGAGACCGGGTTGGTCCTGTGGGGCCCGCCAGGGGTTGGCAAGACCCACCTTCTGCGTGCGGCCGCCGCTGCGGCCGTTGGTGCGCGGCCGGTCCATTTTTGCGCGGACCCCGGCGCTCTGCCGGTTGATCCACCGCTGCCAGTGGCGCTGGTCCTGGTCGACGACGTGGATCGGGCCGATGCCGCCATGCAGGGAAGGCTGTTCACCATTTACAACACGTTGAAGGCCACGGGGGGCTCGCTGGTCGTAACGGCCTCGCTGCCGCCGGCCCGGATGCCGCTGCGCGATGACGTGCGCAGTCGTCTTGGGTGGGGCCTCGTTTATGAAGTCCTGCCGTTGGCGGACGCGGACAAACCGGTAGCCTTGATGACCTATGCCCGGTCACGCGGATTCACGCTCGCCGACGACGTCATCGCCTATCTGCTGGCGCACGGGCGACGCGACATGACCTCGCTGCTGGCCACGCTGGCGGCGCTCGACCGCCATTCACTGGCCTCGAAACGGCCGATCACGACGCAGTTGTTGAAGGATTGGCTGCAACGCGACCCGGGTCTATCCAACGTGGCGCCAGGGGAACGGCCCCGCTAGCCTGGTCAGTCTGGCAATCGTCGCCAAACGGCGACAAACCCTTCGGGCAAGGGTCTGTTAATTCTTTGATTGTTCAGCTAAAATGTTGGGTAGTCCGGTGCCTCGGTCGGAGGGCATGATGTCAACCGGCATGACGATACGCCCGTTAATGGCGTCGACACGGTCAGCTGGTGTCATTTTTGAAATCCCTCCAAGGAACACTAGAATGAAGAACGTAGTGGTGGCATTGGTGGCGGCGGCATTTGCGTCCGTATCGCTCGCCCAAGGTACGACGGCGGCTCCGGCTGCGAACGCGGCTCCGGCCGTGCAAGCTGCTCCGGCCGCCCAAGCTGCTCCGGCTGCACCGACCAAGGCTGAAAAGAAGGCGGCGAAAGCCGACGCCAAGAAGGCCAAGAAGAAGAAGGCTCAAAAATCGACAGCTGCGTCGTCCGCGACGCCGAACTCGACCGACCAGAAGCCTGCGAAGTAATCCACATAGTTTCCAATTTTCTGTCCAACTCCAAAACCCAAAGGAATCGCAAATGAACAAGCTGCTCATCGCCCTGATCGCCGGTGGTTTCGCCACCGTCGCTGCTGCACAAACCGCCGCGCCCGCTGCTGCTCCGGCGGCGCCGATGACGAAGAAGGAAATGAACGCGGAAAAGGCGAAGGAAGTCGGCGCCGTGACCGCCAAGGAATCCGACACCAGCGGCACGCGTGCCATGGCCGCGGAACAGAAGGCCAACACTGCCGCATCCAAGCAGATTGCCAAGCCGACGACCGCGCAAAAGAAGGCCGACGCCAAGGCCGCAACGGCCGCGGGCGGAACAAACGCCACGGGCGGCCCAGAAACTGCCGCGCAAGCCAAGGCCAACACCGCCGCCTCGAAGCAAGTGGCGAAGCCAACGGAAGCCCAACGGAAAGCGGACGAAAAAGCAGCTGCCTCGCCGAAGAACGCCACGCCGTAAGCATCGCCCAAGTCTGATGTCCTGGAAAGGCAAGGCGTCCGCGCCTTGCCTTTCGTTTGTCGAACCCGCAATTCTTGAGCAGTGTTCTTAGGGAATATCCATGAACAGAATCATCGCAACACTGGTGGCGTCGCTCATCGTTTCGTCGGCAGCCATCGCCCAGACCGCCGCGCCCGCAGCCGCTGCTCCCGTGACCGCCCCTGCAGCGACCAACAAGGCTGCCGAAAATAAGGCCAAGCAGGAAATGGTGCAATCCACGACCCAGTCGGCCGTAGGCACTTCGGGCTCGCAAGCAACCGCCAAGCAGCAAGCGAAGTCCACCGCCGCATCGAAGAAGGTAGCGAAGCCGACGAAGGAACAGAAGGCCGCCAACACCAGTGCTGCCGCGATCTACCCGCAGTCGGGCGCTGCGACCGCCGCGCAGGCGCAGAAGAACACCGCAGTCTCGAAGGAAATTCCGAAGCAGACGGTGAACATGGGCACGCCCGCCGCCGAAAAGGCGATGGAAAAGGCCGCCAAGCCCTGAATGTCGTGATGGAATCGGCATGGCCAAAGGCAAGGCGTCCGCGCCTTGCCTTTTTTCATGGGCGCCGTGAGCGCCGACGCCTATCCTGAATCCGACATGAATGAACTGACCGCGCCTCGCCCTGCCGTTACCGTCGCCACCGTGGTCGAGCGCGATGGGCTGTTCCTGGTTGTCGAAGAGGAAACGCGCGCGGGAAGGAAGCTGAATCAGCCCGCCGGGCATGTCGAAGCGGGAGAAGCGCTACCGGCGGCAGCGGCACGCGAAACGCTCGAGGAGACCGGCTGGTGCGTCGTGCCGACTGCGCTGATCGGCATCTATCGCTGGGCGGCGCCGGACACCGGCGCGACTTTCATCCGCTTTTCCTTTGCGGGCGATGCGCAGGAACATGATGCGGCGCGTGCGCTCGACGCGGGAATCGTGCGCGCATTGTGGCTCTCCTACGAGGACATCGTTGCGTGTCGCAGCGACCATCGCAGTCCGCTCGTCCTGCGTTGCATCGACGATTACCGCGCAGGCAGGCGTTGGCCGCTCCACTTCGTGACCGAAACATGAGCGCGCACCGACACCGCGTCGTCGTTGGCATGTCCGGGGGCGTGGACTCGTCCGTCGCGGCGTGGCTGCTGAAACAACAGGGGTTTGATGTGTTCGGCGTCTTCATGAAGAACTGGGAAGATGACGACACCGACGAGTACTGCACGTCGCGCGAGGATCTGGTCGACGCAGCATCGGTGGCTGACGTGCTCGGGATCGAGCTCGAGGCGGTGAATTTCGCGGCGGAATACCGCGAGCGCGTGTTCGCGCACTTCCTGCGCGAGTACGAAGCCGGTCGCACGCCCAACCCGGACGTGCTGTGCAACAGCGAGATCAAGTTTCGCGCGTTCCTGGATTACGCGCTGCGCCTGGGAGCCGACGCCATCGCCACCGGCCACTATGCGCGCGTGCAGCGCCCGGTGGGCGATCCCGCGCGGGTGGAACTGTTGAAGGCGGTAGACGCGACCAAGGACCAGAGCTATTTCCTGCATCGGCTGACGCAGGAGCAATTGGCGCCGGTGATGTTCCCGCTCGGTGAATTGCACAAGCGCGACGTGCGGCGCATCGCGCGTGAGCAGGGCATTCCGACGTGGGCCAAGAAGGACTCCACGGGAATATGCTTTATCGGCGAGCGGCCGTTCCGCGATTTCCTGGCGCGCTACCTCCCCCGCACGCCCGGGTCTGTCGAAACGCCCGAAGGCCGCGCGATCGGCCGGCACGACGGGCTCGCGTATTACACGCTTGGCCAGCGCCAGGGCCTGGGAATCGGCGGCACGCGCGAAGGCACGGACGAGCCGTGGTTCGTCGCTGGTAAGGATTTTGCGCGCAACGCGCTAGTGGCGGTGCAGGGCCACAATCATCCGCTGCTATACCGGCGGGAAGTGGACGCCATCGAGATGCACTGGATTGGCGGCGCGACGCCTTTGCTACCTGCGCGATTCGGTGCCAAGACGCGCTACCGGATGCCCGACGCGGCGTGCCTGTTGGAGTCCACTGCGGTCGGCTGCCGCGCGATCTTTGACGCTCCGCAATGGGCGCCCACACCCGGTCAATACCTGGTGCTGTATGACGGTGACGTGTGCCTGGGTGGTGGCGCGATTGCCGCGTCGGCCGCGACATCGACGGAAAGTACGCCGCCATCAGAATTGCCGCTGGCGGAATCCGCGCAACGCTGACGCGTCACGCCGGCGCGGACCCGACGCGAGTTCGTGCTGCCAGGAAACGATTCAGAACGGGATGTCGTCGTCGAAGTCGTCGACGCCCTTCTTGGCCGTAGCTGTGGGCTTCGTCGCACCGGTCGACCCACCACCACCCTCGCGTCGCGCACCACCGCTGCTGCCGCCCGAAAATTCGGCATCGCCGCCACCGCTGCCACCATCGCGACTGCCGAGCAGTTGCATGCGGTCGCCGACGACCTCGGTCGAATATTTCTCGACGCCGTCCTTGTCGGTCCATTTGCGCGTTTGCAGGCGGCCCTCGATATACACAGGCCGGCCCTTTTTCAGGTATTCGCCGGCGATTTCCGCCTGGCGCCCGAACAGAACGACCGTGTGCCATTCCGTCTTTTCCTGCTTCTCGCCGGCCTTGTCCTTCCAGGTATCCGTGGTCGCGATACGCAGGTTGCATACGGCGTCGCCGCCGGTTGTGTAGCGCGTTTCCGGATCACGGCCGAGGTTGCCGATCAGGATCACTTTGTTGACCGAGGCCATCGTGCATTTCTCCCGTCGATGAACGGTTGCCGAAAGCCTCTGCCAACAGGAATGCGAAGCCGGACTATGAGGAGGCAACCGAAACGCAATATACTAACAGGTTCGGCGTTTCGTCCTTAGGCCACACGCCCTAGTCCGAGCAGCCGATTGCACGTCAATCGAAGCGAAACCACCGATCGCGAAGACGCGAGAAACGAAACTCCCCTGCATGGACTCCATCCGCATCCGCGGTGCGCGCACGCACAATCTCAAGAACCTGAATCTCGACCTGCCGCGCCATCGGCTGATCGTGATCACCGGCCTGTCGGGGTCGGGCAAGAGCTCGCTCGCGTTCGACACGCTGTATGCCGAAGGACAGCGCCGCTACGTCGAGTCGCTGTCTGCCTACGCGCGGCAGTTCCTGCAGCTGATGGACAAGCCGGACGTCGACCTGATCGAAGGCCTGTCACCGGCGATCTCGATCGAGCAGAAGGCGACATCGCACAACCCGCGCTCGACCGTCGGAACGGTCACCGAGATCCACGATTACCTGCGCCTGCTCTATGCGCGCGTCGGCGATCCGTATTGTCCGGACCATCCGGAGCAGAAGCTGGCGGCGATGACGATCTCGCAGATGGTCGACGCCACGCTGGCTTTCCCTGAAGACACCCGGGTGATGATCCTGGCGCCGGCGATCGTCAACAGGAAGGGCGAGCATCTGGAACTTTTTGTCGAGTTGCGCGCGAAGGGATTTGTCCGCGTGCGCGTCGACGGCAAGGTGTGCGAGATCGACGCGGCGCCCAAGCTCGCCAAGACAACGAAGCACACGATCGAGGTGGTGGTCGACCGGCTCAAGGTACGCGAAGAATTCACACAGCGCCTGGCCGAGTCGTTTGAGACCGCACTGCGCCACGGCGATGGCCGCGCGATAGTCGTCGAAATGGACACGGGCAGCGAACATCTGTTTTCGGCAAAATTCGCGTGTCCGATCTGCAGCTACTCGCTGGCCGAACTCGAACCCCGCCTGTTCTCGTTCAACAGCCCGCTCGGCGCGTGTCCTCGCTGCGACGGGCTGGGTTCGATCACGTATTTCGATCCCAAGCGCGTCGTCGCGTTTCCGCAACTCTCGCTGGCGTCCGGCACGATCAAAGGCTGGGACCGGCGCAATCAGTTCTATTTCCAGCTTCTCCAAAGCCTTGCCAAGCACACCGGCTTCGACGTCGACAAGCCGTTTGCGAAGCTTCCCGAACGCGTGCAGCAATTGATCCTCTACGGCTCGGGCGACGAGAAGATCCCGTTCACCTATTTGTCGGAGCGCGGCAAGCCGATGGTCCGCGAACACGCATTCGAAGGCATCATCCCGAATCTCGAGCGGCGCTACCGCGAGACCGATTCGGTGATGGTGCGCGAGGAGCTTGCCAAATACCTCAACAACAAGCCGTGTCCGGAATGCGGCGGCACCAGGCTGCGCCGCGAAGCGCGGCACGTGAAGGTCGGCAATGGAGACCAGGCACGGGCGATCTTCGAGATCTCCGGACTGCCGCTCAAGGCGACGATGGTGTTCTTCCGCGCGCTGGTCTTGGACGGCCAGAAGGCCGCGATTGCCGATCGCATCGTCAAGGAAATCATCAGCCGGCTGCAGTTCCTGAACAACGTCGGCCTCGACTACCTGGCGCTCGACCGCTCCGCGGAGACGCTGTCGGGAGGCGAGTCGCAGCGCATTAGGCTCGCGAGCCAGATCGGATCCGGGCTGACCGGAGTGATGTACGTGCTGGACGAGCCGTCGATCGGCCTCCATCAGCGCGACAACGACCGCCTGCTCGAGACGCTGAAGAACCTGCGCGACCTGGGCAACAGCGTGATCGTCGTCGAGCATGACCAGGACGCGATCAACGCCGCGGATTACGTCGTCGACATGGGCCCGGGTGCCGGTGAGCATGGTGGGCAGGTCGTCGCACAGGGCACGCCGGAGGACATCCGGCGCGCACCGCATTCGCTCACGGGCCAATATCTCGCCGGACATCGTCAGATTCCGATTCCTGCCCGACGGCACCGCGCCGATCCGGGTCGCGTGCTGAAAATAATCGGCGCGACCGGCAACAATCTGCAACGCGTGTCGGCCAACCTGCCGGTGGGATTGTTCATCTGCGTGACGGGCGTCTCCGGGTCCGGCAAGTCCACGCTGATCAACGACACGCTCTATCACGCGGTGGCGCGGCATCTGTACGACAGCGCCGAGGAACCGGCAGCCTATGGCGAAATCGAGGGACTCGAGCACTTCGACAAGGTGATCAGCGTCGACCAGAGCCCGATCGGCCGCACGCCACGTTCGAATCCGGCGACGTACACTGGATTGTTCACGCCCATTCGCGAACTGTTCTCGCAGGTGAAGGAAGCGCGCGAGCGCGGATACGGCCCCGGCCGCTTCTCCTTCAATGTGAAGGGCGGGCGCTGCGAGGCGTGCCAGGGTGACGGACTCATCAAGGTGGAAATGCACTTTCTGCCGGACGTCTACGTGTCGTGCGACGTCTGCCACGGCCAGCGTTACAACCGCGAGACGCTCGAAGTGCGGTACAAGGGCAGAAACATTCACGAAGTGCTGGCCATGACGGTGGAGCAGGCCTTCGCATTCTTCGAGCCGGTGCCTGCGGTGGCGCGCAAGCTCGCAACGCTGCTCGACGTGGGCCTGGGCTACATCACGCTCGGCCAGTCGGCTACGACCCTTTCAGGCGGTGAAGCGCAACGCGTCAAACTCGCCCTCGAGTTGTCGAAGCGTGACACGGGCCGCACGCTGTACATACTCGACGAGCCAACGACCGGCCTGCATTTCCACGACATCGAGTTGCTGCTCACCGTGCTGCACCGGTTGCGCGACCATGGCAACACGGTCGTCGTGATCGAACACAATCTCGACGTGATCAAGACGGCCGACTGGATCATCGATCTTGGGCCCGAGGGTGGCGCCGGCGGCGGCATGATCGTTGCTGAAGGGACGCCGGACAGTGTCGCGGCCGTCGCGGGAAGCTACACCGCCCACTACTTGAAGCCGGTGCTCGCGGCGGACGCAAAGCGTCGCGGCATCGTTGGTGGTGAAACCGCGGCGCGCGCGCCGCGCGGCAAGAAGGCGTCCGGGGATTTGCTGAGCTGAGCGGATGCCCGCCGATTACGCCGCGGGCGCGCTTTCGTCGTCGGCTGGTGAAGGCGGTGGTGCGGCTTTCGAGATCGCGGCGAGAATTCCCGACAACAGAGCGACCGGCGCCGGCGGACAGCCGGGCACTTCGACGTCGACGGGAATGACGTTGGCGACGCGGCCCATGCTCGCGTAGCTTTCGCCGAAGATGCCGCCGGTGCAGCCGCAGTCACCCACGGCGACCACGAGTTTGGGCTCCGGCGTTGCGTCATAGGTCCGCCTTAGCGCGATAACCATATGTTTGGACACGGGACCTGTCACCAGCAGCAGGTCGGCGTGCCGCGGGCTGGCCACGAACTTGATGCCGAGGCCCTCAATGTTGTAATAAGGATTGCCGAGGGCGTGGATCTCCAGCTCGCAGCCGTTGCACGAGCCGGCATCCACCTGGCGAATGGTCAGCGCGCGGCCGAGGGTGCGCAGCAGTTTCGCCTGCAGCCGAGCGACGAGCACCATTTCGTCCGCCGGGGCGGGCGCCGCTTCGGTCCTTATACCTGTCCTGGCGATCTGGCGGAGGATGTGCAGCATCGGTAGTCCTCGGAGTTTCCCTAGAGATCGTGTCCGCTGTACGTGAGGTTGAACGATTTGTTGATCAGCGGAAAATCGGGAACGATGTTGCCGATCGCGGCATGCTCGAGCACCGGCCAGTTCGACCAGGACGGGTCGTGCGGATGGCAACGACGGATGGTCCCCGCGGGGCCGCTCGTGAGCGCTATCAATACAGGCCCGCGCCATCCTTCGACAAGGCCGAGGCCCAGCTTGTGCTCCGGAATTTCCGGCATCGGCACGACGATCTCTCCACCGGGAACCGCCTTGACGATGTTTGCCATGATCCGCAGCGATTCCAGCGCTTCGTCGAAACGGACGGCGACCCGCGCGGCGACATCGCCGACCAAGGACGTGTTCTTGCGCACGGCGAGGGAATCGTAGGGCGCGACAGGAAAATCGCAGCGCAGGTCGCGCGCCTGGCCGCTGGCGCGTCCCGCCATGCCGGTCAAGCCGAGCTTCGCCGCCAGCGCAGGCGCAACAATGCCGCAGGTGCGAAAGCGGTCCTGCAGGCCCGCGTGTTCATCATAGATGTCGCGAATGATCCGGATCTCGCGCTCCAGCATCACGCACTCTTCGTTAATTCGTGCCGCGTGTTCCGGTGCGAGGTCGCGCGCCACGCCGCCAGGCACGACATGGTCCATGACAAGCCGATGGCCGAACGCGGCGAGGTTGGTGCGCAACACGTCTTCCTTCAGGCGCGAAAATTGCGCAAGGCCGAACGCGAAACCACCGTCGTTGCCGAGATAGCCCAGATCGCCCAGATGGTTGGCGAGGCGTTCGCGTTCCAGCGCGAGCGCACGCAGCCACGCGGCGCGGGTCGGGATCGTCACCTCGGCGATGGCCTCCAGGGCCTGGGCGTACGCCCACGAATACGCGACCGTGCTGTCGCCGGAAACGCGCCCCGCGAGTCGGTGCCCCTCGGCTAGAGTCAGCGCCTCGAAGCGCTTTTCGATGCCCTTGTGCGTGTACCCCAGCCGCTCCTCCAGCCGAAGCACCTTTTCGCCGACGATCTGGAAGCGAAAATGTCCCGGCTCGATGATGCCCGCATGCACCGGACCTACCGGAATTTCGTGCACGCCGTCGCCGGCGACTTTCACGAACGAGTATTCCTCCTGCCCCGGTTCCCACTTGGGCGAGGCCACGAAGTCGCGGCGCAAGGGGAATTGGTCGATGGGCCAACTCGCCAGCCACAGCCATGGCCGCTGGTCGTCGGAGTCGGAGGGAATGCCGACGAGATCGAACGCTGCACGCTGCATACGGTTCGCCGCCGGAAAGATCAGCGACAGGTCCGGATAGTGGACGTCTCCATCGGGCATCGTGTGTTCGAGCAGCGTAAGTCCATCGCCGTCCTGTAGCACGACGCGCAAACAATAACCGCGGTTACGGTCACGCTCGTCGCTCAACCACAGCGCGACCAGTTGCCCACCTTCCTCCCAGCAGACGCGGCACGCCGCAAGCAGCTGACCGGAGCTGACCGGCACGCGGCGGGCAGGCACGGCCGAGGGCAGTGCGGCCGCGTTGAGTCCGAGTGGGGAGAGGTTCATCGGCCTGCCTTCATCCGATCAACCGCGCCGCCTGGCGATACCAGTCGGCGAGAAACGGCGGTATCCACAGTCCCAGCATCAGCACGATCGCGAGATGAATGAACACCGGGATCATCGCCGGCCGAACTGGCAAGCGCTTGGCGGAGGTTTCGCCGAACACCATCGGCTGCACCTTGGAAAACACTGCTGCGAAGGCCAGCCCGAGTGCGCCTAACAGGAATGGTGTCGCCCATGGATGCTCGTGGATTGCCGTAATAAGAATCAGGAACTCGCTCGCGAAAACGCCGAAAGGCGGCATGCCGAGGATCGCCAGCGTGCCCAGGATCAGGCCCCAGCCCAGCATCGGACTGATCGTGATCAGCCCGCGAATGTTCTCCATGATCTGCGTGCCGGTCTTCTGCGTGGCGTGGCCGACAGTGAAGAATATCGCCGACTTGGTCAGCGAATGCACGGTCATGTGCAGCAGGCCGGCAAAATTCGCGATGGGGCCGCCCATGCCGAAAGCGAATGTGATGATGCCCATGTGTTCGACCGACGAGTACGCGAACAGGCGCTTGATGTCCTTCTGGCGCGAGAGCAGGAAAGCCGCGACGACGACCGACAGCAGTCCGAAGCCCATCATGAGTTCCCTTGCGAAGGATGTCTGCACCGAACCCTCGACCAGCACCTTGCAGCGCACGACGGCATACAGCGCGACGTTGAGCAGCAGGCCGGAGAGCACGGCGGAGACCGGAGTCGGGCCTTCCGCGTGCGCGTCGGGCAGCCAGTTGTGCAGCGGCACGAGGCCCACCTTGGTGCCGTAACCCACCAGCAGAAACACGAACGCCAGCGACAGCACGGTCGGCTCGAGCTGGCCCTTGACGTTGTTGAGTTCGGTCCACAACAGTGCGCCTCCCTCGGCGCCCAGCAATTTCTCGGCGGCGAAGTAGAGCAGGATGGTGCCGAACAATGCCTGCGCGATGCCGACGCCGCAGAGAATGAAATACTTCCACGCGGCCTCGAGGCTGGCCGGTGTCCGGTACAGCGACACCAGCAGCACCGTGGTCAGCGTGGCCGCTTCCATCGCCACCCAGAGGATACCCATGTTGTTGGTGAGTAGCGCCAGCAGCATCGTGAAATTGAACAACTGGTACATGCTGTGATAGAGGCGAAGGCGGGCGGCGGTCAGGCGGCCGTGTTCTTGCTCGATGCGCATGTACGGCTGCGAGAATATCGACGTCGTGAAGCCGACGAACGCCGTCAGCGCGACTAAGAAGACGTTGAAAGGGTCGACGAAGAACTGGCGGTCGAGGACGAGCATCGGGCCGTCGGTAATGACACGCGCGGTCAGCGTCGCGGCGGCGAGGAACGTCAGCAGGCTCACCACGACATTGACGCGCGGCGCGATCCTGCGCTCGCCCACGAGGGCCAGCAGCGCGGCGCCGGCGAGCGGAAACCCAAGGACAGCGAGGATCTCGATCACGCGCGCGGCCTCATTCGCCCTTCCACCTGCTGTTGCAAAGTGTGAAGCGCCGAGTTGTCGGGCTCGGCTCGGTCGCGCGGCGTCGCGCCCTTCGGGCCTTGGCAATGCCCGCCGCGCTCACTCGCCCTTCCACGTACGGTTTGCGCCGTGCGAAGCGTCGAGTTGTCGGGCTCGGCTCGGTCGCGCGGCGTCGCGCCCTTCGGGCCTTGGCAATGCCCGCCGCGCTCACTCGCCCTTCCACGTACGGTTTGCACCGTGCGAAGCGTCGAGTTGTCGGGCTCGGCTCGGTCGCGCGGCGTCGCGCCCTTCGGGCCTTGGCAATGCCCGCCGCGCTCACTCGCCCTTCGGGCCTTGGCGATGCCCGCCGCGCTCACTCGCCCTTCCACGTACGGTTTGCGCCGTGCGAAGCGTCGAGTTGTCGGGCTCGGCTCGGTCGCGCGGCGTCGCGCCCTTCGGGCCTTGGCAATGCCCGCCGCGCTCACTCGCCCTCCTTCAGCTTTTCCATGTGCTTCAGGTCGAGACTGTCGAACTGCTCGCGGATCTGGAAGAAGAACACGCCCAGGATCAGCATGCCAACGAGCACGTCGAGCGCGATGCCTAGCTCGACGACCATCGGCATCCCGTAGGTGGCGCTGGTGGCGGCGAAGAACAGCCCGTTTTCCATCGACAGGAAACCGATCACCTGCGGGATGGCCTTGCGGCGCGTGATCATCATCAGGAACGACAGCATCACGGTGGCCATGGCGATCCCGAGGGTCGAGCGGGTGACGGTGCTGGCGAGTGTCGATATCGGCACCGCAAGATTGAACGAAAACACCACGAGCACGAGCCCGATGATCATCGTCGTGGGGACGTTGATCAGGCCCTCAACGTCCCATTGCACGTCGAGCTTGCGGATCAACCGGTACAGCAGCCACGGCAGCAGCAAGACCTTGAGCAAAAAAGTGAGCCCGGCCGAAAAATACAGGTGCGGCTGGTGGGTCCCGTAGGCGACGATCGCCGTCGAGCAGCTCAGCGCGAGGCCCTGCGCGGCAAACAGATCGATCAGCGAGAGCACGCGGCGCTGCGCCAGCATGGCAAACGCGAGCAGCAGCAAGAGCGCCGCCAGCAGGTTGATGAGTTGTGCATAGAGCGGAAGGGCGGCCATGTCAGTCCCGCAGGGCGGTCCCAAGGGACTGATACGCCCCCTTTGGGGGCAGCGAGCATAGCGAGCGTGGGGGTCGTTTCATCTCAGTCCCGCAGGGCCGTCCCAAGGGACTGATACGCCCCCTTTGGGGGCAGCGAGCATAGCGAGCGTGGGGGTCGATTCATCTCAGGCGCCCAGCAGCAGGTTGACCAGCATCGCCAGCACGGCCAGCATGAACGCCGTCCCGAGGAACTCCGGCGCGCGGAAGATGCGCATCTTCGCCGACAGCGTTTCGATCAGCGCCAGCGCAAATCCTCCGGCGAGGAGCTTCGCGATTAGCGCGGGTGCTGCGCCCAGCAGCGCCAGCCAGTTGGTGCCGCTCACGACGATGCCGAACGGGAAGAACAATGCCAGCCCGATGCATGAATAGTTGAACAGCTTCAGCGCTGAAGCCCACTCGAGCAGCGCCAGGTGCCGCGCCGAGTATTCGAGCAGCATCGCCTCGTGGATCATCGTCAGCTCGAGATGAGTGGTGGGGTTGTCCACTGGGATGCGCGCATTCTCGGCCAGTGACACCATCACGAAGGCAACGCCGGCGAACGCCAGGCTGGGGTAGATGGCAAGGTCCCGATTTGCAATCGTGTCGACGATCGACGGCAGCGAGGTCGATCCGGAGATCAGCGACGCCGTGAAAAGCACCATCAGCAGAGCCGGCTCGGCCAGGAAGCCGACGAACATCTCGCGCCGCGCGCCCAGCGAGCCAAAGGACGTGCCGATGTCCATCGCGGCGAGCGACATGAATACGCGCGCCAGCGCGAACAGGCCGACCAGTGCGATTGTGTCGGCGGCGCGCGCGAAAGGAAGGTCGGTGGCCAGCGAAGGTACGATGGCCGCCGCGCAGCACATCGCGCCGAAGACGATATAGGGCGTCAGTCGGAAGATTGCCGATGCGTTCTCTGCGACCACCGCATCCTTGAAGAACAGCTTGCGGATCATCCGGTAGGGAAGCAGGATCGATGGCGCCGTCCTGTTCGAAAGCCACGCGCGGCACTTGTTGACCCAGCCGACCAGCAGGGGCGCCAGCATCAGCGCGATTGCCAGTTGCAGCAGTTGCGAAAAGAATCCGGAAAGAGTCACGAGCCACCTCCTTGCGCCGCACTGCCACGGCGACATTTGCGTGTCGGTGTCCCGTCAATCGCGCGGCGACGCGCGCTGCGCGCCTGGCCTGCGGCCGCAGTGCTCATTCCCGCCCCCACGCGTGCGGCTGACGCGGCTGCGCTACCCCCGAGGGCAGCCTGCAGTCTCGCGCCTTGGGGCGATCCGGCGGCGTTCATGGTCATCGCACGAGGAACAGCAAGGCGAGCAGCGTGAAGAAGCTGTAGGTGAGGTACACGGAGATGCGCCCCTGCTGGATGTACCCGACGAGCCGCGCGAGCACTTCTGCCCCACGCGCGATCGGGAGATAGATCCAGTGCCAGAGGTGGTCCTCGGCCGTCACCTCGTAGCGCGGCGTGGTGTCGAACGGCGAGGGCAGGTGGCGCTTCATGCGGAAAAAAGGCTCGAACACGGTGCGGATTGGCATCCCGAATCCCTCGGCAGTGTCCTGCATTCGCGGCGTCTGCGCCGGGAAGCCGCAGTCCCAGGGCGGGGCCCTGCGCACCCGCCCGTGGTAGTGGCGATGCACGACCTGCACCGTCAGGAGGACGACAGCGACGATCACGACCAGCATGATCAGCGGGCTGTAGCTCGACCGGTCGGCGTTGATCGGCGCCAGCAGGAGCCAGCCGCTACCGCCCGAGCTGATCGCGCTCGAGCCGACCAGCATCGAGTTGATCGGGTCGAGCAGCGCGATGACATTCACTGGGAACAGGCCCAGCAGCACGCAGCCTGCCGCCAGCCACACCAGCGCGACCCGCTCGAAGGTACCCGCGTCCTTCGCGTAGGCGAGGTTGGCCTCGCGCGGCCTGCCGAGGAAGATCACGCCGTAGAACTTGACCATGACGTAGGCGGAGAGCGCGACGGCGAGCACTAGCGCGGCCGCGGCCACCGGAACGAGCATGTTGACGAACGACTGCGGCAGGCTGGGCGTGAACAGGAACGCCTGCAGCATCAGCCATTCGGAAACAAAGCCGTTCAAGGGCGGCAGCCCCGCGCACGCCAGCGCCCCGACCAGCGCCAGCCAGGCGACCCACGGCATGCGATGGATGAGTCCGCCGAGCTTGCCCAGGCTGCGCTCGTGCGTCGCGTGCAGAACGGATCCCGTGGCCAGGAACAACAGGCTCTTGAAGAACGCGTGGTTCAGCGCGTGGTAGAGCACCGCCGTCAGCGTGATCGCGGCCAGCAGCGTCTTGCCATAGGACTTGAACAGGATCGTCAGGCCGATTCCCGCAACGATGATGCCGATGTTTTCGATGGATGAATACGCGAGCAGCCGCTTCATGTCCGATTGCACGGCGGCAAAGATGATGCCGAACAGCGCCGTGACGAGACCCAGCGCCAGCGCCACTACGCCCCACCACCAGATCTGGCCGGACAGAAGATCGAAAGCCACGCGCAGCAGCCCATAGATCGCCGTCTTGAGCATGACGCCGCTCATCAGCGCCGAGACCGGAGACGGCGCCGCGGGGTGCGCTTCCGGCAGCCAGATGTGCAGAGGCAGCAGGCCGGCCTTGGCGCCGAAGCCGAACAGCGCGAGAAAGAAGGCGGCGCTCGGCCACGCGCCGGTGAGGTGAATCGTGCGCATCGTCGCGAACGTGTAGTCGCCGCTCCCGCCCTGCAACGTGCCGAAGCAGAGCAGGATCGCGATGGCGCCGACGTGCGCGATCAGCAGGTATAGGAACCCCGCGCGGCGGATCTCCGGAATCCGGTGCTCGGTGATGACGAGGAAGAACGAGGCCAGCGCCATCGACTCCCACGCCACCATGAACAAGTACGCGTCGTCGGCGACCATCACCAGCGCCATGGCCGCGAGGAACGCGTGGTACTCGAAGCAGATGAGTCCCGGCGCCGTGCCCTCGCTCGACCGGAAATATCCGGCCGAATACAGCGAGATCGCCGTGCCAGTGGCGCCCAACAGCATAAGGAAAAAGGCCGAGAGCGAATCCAGGCGGAGGTGAAACGGCAGGTCTGGCAATCCCAACGGCAGAATCGTCGCCTGCGGCGGCGAGGCCATTGCCATGGCCGCCACGATCGCGAGTGCGAGTCCTACGGCGGAGCCGGCTGGAAACAGGACCCGGGTGATGAACGCGAAATGGCGCGGACGGGTGAGACCGAGCGCGCCGATGACAAGCCACGCGACGATCGCGGCGATGACCAGTTCGAGGGGCTGCGGGTTCACCGGTGGTACAAGTTATTTTCAGCGCCAGCGCTCATTGGACCCGCACGCTTGCGGCTGTCGCCGCTGCGCTGCCCCGACAGGCGGACAGCAGTCCCGCGTACTTGGTCGGCCCGGCGACACTCATTTGACGCGCATTCCAGGTGCAGCACCATTGTCGGGTGCGAGCAGGAAGATGCCCGGGCCATCCCCGGACGCAGCGAGCACCATGCCTTCGGACAGTCCGAATTTCATCTTGCGCGGCGCGAGATTGGCAACCATCGGTGTCAGGCGGCCGACCAATTGCGCCGGATCGTAGGCGGACTTGATGCCCGCGAACACCGTGCGCTGGCGGCCTTCGCCCGCATCGAGCGTCAATTTGAGAAGCTTGTCGGCGCCCTCGACGTGCTCGGCGTTGACGATTCTCGCAATGCGCAGATCGACTTTGGTGAAATCGTCGATGGAAATCGTGCCAACGGCGCCAGAGGCCGCCGGCGGCGCGACCGGCACGGCCCCTGCAATGGTCTTCGCTGCCGCGGAAGGCGCCGGACCTTCGATCAGCGCGTCGATCTGTTTCGGGTCGATGCGGGTCATGAGGTGCGTATAGTTGTTGATCAGGTGACCTTCGGGCAGCGGCCGCGCGATGTCGGCCCACGATTGCGGCCCGATGTTCAGGAACGTTTCGGCTTGCGCGGCGAGCGCAGGCAGCACGGGCTTCAAGAGGACCGTCAGCATGCGGAAATCCTCGAGGCATTCCGAACTCACCGCGAGCGCTTCAGCTGCCGTGGCGGGATCCTTGGCCAGCTCCCAGGGCTTTGCATTGTCGAAATACTGATTGGCCTGGTCGGCGAGCGCCATGATCTCGCGCACTGCCTTCCCGAATTCCCGCCGGTCATAGTACCCGCCGACGATGTCCGCGACCTGCCCGGGCGTCACGGCGTTATGGCGTGCCGCAAACGCTAGCCGCGGGCTGAGCCGATTGCGATTGCCCGCGACGAACCGCGCGGCGCGCGCCGCGATGTTGACGTACTTGCCGATGAGATCGCTGTTCACCCGTGCGACGAAGTCGTCGGGATTGAAGTCGATGTCCTCGACACGGTCGTTCAACTTGGCCGCGATGTAATAGCGGAGCCATTCCGAATTCAGCCCGAGATCGAGGTAGTAGTCGGGGCTGATGCCGGTGCCGCGCGACTTCGACATCTTCTCGCCGAGTGCCGTCAGGAACCCGTGCACGAACACATGGTCTGGCACCTTGTATGGCGCACCGGCGAACTTCATCATCGCCGGCCAGAACAGCGTATGGAAATAGATGATGTCCTTGCCGATGAAGTGAATCTGTTCGGTGCGCGGGTCCTGCAGGAATTGCGCGAAGTCGATGCCCCGGTGCGCGAGATGGGCCTTGAGGCTCGCGAGATAGCCGACCGGAGCGTCGAGCCACACATAGAAATATTTGCCGGGTGCATCAGGAATGGGAATCCCGAAGTAAGGCGGGTCCCGCGAGATGTCCCAGTCGACCAGTCCCTTGCCGCTTTCGCCCAGCCATTCCTGGGCCTTGTTGAACACCTCCGATTGCAATTGGCTGGTCTGCGTCCACTCCTTGAGGAATGCCGCGACCGGCGGTGCCGAGAGCTGGAAAAAAAGGTGTTCGGAAGTCCGCAGCTCCGGCCGCGCGCCGGTCAGCGTCGAACGAGGATCAATCAGGTCGGTCGGCGCGTTGAACGTGCTGCATTTTTCGCAGGCATCAGCGTACTGGTCCGTGGCGCCGCATTTCGGGCACGTACCCTTGATGTAGCGGTCGGGCAGGAACATCGCCTTGACCGGATCGTAGAATTGCTCGACCTGTTTGGTGTAGATGAGGTTCCTGGCCTTCAGTCGCCTGTAGATATCCTGCGACAGTTCGACGTTCTCGGGCGATTCGGTGGAATGCCAGTGGTCGAAGCTCAGGTGAAAACCGTACAGCGTTTTCGGTCGCGTGGCCGAGATGCGCGCGACGAGTTCCCGCGGCGTCACGCCTTCCGCTTCCGCCTTCAGCATGCTCGGTGCGCCGTGCGCGTCGTCGGCACCGACGAAATGCACGTCGTGGCCCTGCATCCGCTGGAAGCGCACCCAGATGTCGGCCTGGATATATTCCATGATGTGCCCGATGTGGAAAGGGCCGTTCGCGTACGGCAGGGCCGTGGTGACGAACAGCTTGCGGCGCGAAGGTAATGGTGCAGCGGCGGACATCGGGAAAACCTTGCAAAGTGCAGGGGAATCAACCGATTCTAGCAAGAAGCCTCTGTTGCGCCCAACTTTCACGCCGAAACTGGGCTAGAATTTCACGGTTTTGTTGCTGCTTTTTCAACCTCGTTTTCTGGAGCCAATGATGGCGCTCACCGAAGCCGATGTGCAGGCGTGTCTCGCCACAGTCGTCGATCCCAACACCGGTCGCGATTTCGTCGCGGCCAAGTCGGTGAAGAAAATCGCTGTCTCGGGCGCGGACGTCGGCATCGAGCTGGCACTCGGCTATCCGGCAAGGAGCCAGCACGAGTCGATGAAGAAACTCGTGCAGCAGGCGGTCGGGGCTCTTCCGGGCGCGGGCCGGGTCACGGTCGGAATCGTCACCAGGGTCGTATCGCATGCGGTGCAGCGCGGCGTGAAGCTGATCCCCGGCGTGAAGAACATCGTCGCCGTGGCGAGCGGCAAGGGCGGTGTCGGCAAGTCGACGACAGCGGTCAACCTGGCGTTGGCACTCGCGGCGGAAGGCGCGTCGGTCGGCATCCTCGATGCGGACATCTACGGCCCGTCGCAGCCGATGATGCTCGGAATCGCCGGGCGTCCGGAGTCCGCCGACGGCAAGACGCTGGAGCCCATGGAGGCGTATGGGCTGCAGGCAATGTCGATCGGCTTCCTGATCGACGCCGATACACCGATGGTCTGGCGCGGGCCGATGGTCACGCAGGCGTTGGAGCAGCTGCTCAAGGACACCAACTGGCGCGAGCTCGATTTCCTCGTCGTCGACATGCCGCCGGGCACCGGCGACATCCAGCTGACGTTGTCGCAGAAGGTCCCGGTCACGGGCGCGGTGATCGTCACCACGCCGCAGGACATCGCGCTGCTGGATGCCCGCAAGGGCCTCAAGATGTTCGAGAAGGTCGGCGTGCCGATCGTCGGCATCGTCGAGAACATGAGCATCCACGTGTGTTCGAGCTGCGGCCACGCCGAGCACATTTTCGGTGAAGGCGGTGCGCAGCGGATGTGTGCGGAATACAACGTCCCGTTTCTCGGAGGTCTGCCGCTCGACATACGCATTCGCGAACAGGCCGATTCGGGGCGCCCGACGGTTGTGGCGGATCCTGACGGAAAGATCGCGCAAATCTACAAGGAAATCGCGCGCAAGGTTGCGATCTCGGTCGCGCAGAAGGCAGCGGACTTCTCGGCGAAGTTCCCGAGCATCGTCATCCAGAACACGTAATAATTCGAAACTAGAGGAGATGCGTTGATCAAGTCCGACAAGTGGATCCGCAGGACGGCACTGGCAACACGCATGATCGAGCCGTTCGAGCCCCAGCAGGTGCGCGAGGTCGACGGACGCAGGATCGTGTCGTACGGGACGTCGAGCTACGGCTACGACATCCGCTGCTCGCGGGAATTCAAGATTTTCACCAACATCAATTCGACGATCGTCGACCCGAAGGCCTTCGACGCGGGATCGTTCGTCGACTTCACCGGCGATGTCTGCATCATCCCGCCGAACTCGTTCGCGCTCGCCCGGACGGTCGAATATTTCCGCATTCCACGCAACGTACTCACGATTTGCCTCGGAAAGAGCACGTATGCGCGTTGCGGCATCATCGTCAACGTGACCCCGTTCGAGCCGGAATGGGAGGGCTATGTGACGCTCGAGTTCTCCAACACGACGCCGCTGCCCGCCAAGATCTACGCCAACGAGGGCGTCGCCCAGGTCATTTTTTTCGAGTCCGACGAAGTGTGCGAGACATCCTACAAGGATCGCGGCGGAAAGTACCAGGGCCAGCAGGGCGTCACCCTGCCGAAGATCTGAGCGGCGGGACGGCCCGACTGTTGCGTTGACGCCATGGCCGGCGCCCTTCCGCCGGCTTTCCCGCGCCGTTCGCCTACACAGGACCCGCCAAGCGGCGCACAATCCCCGCCAAGCCATTGCACGGCCAGGACGGGTCACGCATCAGGTTGAACAAGGGGCGCCTCGGGAGGATCGGGCGCCCGCTTTCCTTTTCCGCCGCCCGCCTTGGGCCCAGGAGCCGCACATGAAGTTTCGCTTTCCCATGGTCATCATCGACGAGGACTACCGCTCGGAGAATACTTCGGGCCTGGGCATCCGCGCGCTCGCCAAGGCCATCGAAGGCGAGGGCATGGAAGTGCTCGGCGTGACCAGCTATGGCGACCTGTCGCAGTTTGCGCAGCAGCAGTCGCGCGCCTCGGCGTTCATCCTGTCCATCGACGACGAAGAATTCACGCCCGGGCCGGAGCTCGACCCCGCGATCGTCAATCTGCGCAATTTCATCACCGAGATCCGCTTCAAGAACGCCGAGATCCCGATCTACCTGTATGGCGAGACGCGCACTTCCCAACACATTCCGAATGACATCCTGCGCGAACTGCACGGCTTCATCCACATGTTCGAGGACACGCCGGAGTTCGTCGCGCGGCACATCATCCGCGAGACCAAGGCCTACTTGGACTCCCTGGCGCCACCGTTCTTCCGCGCGCTGGTCGACTACGCGCAGGACGGCTCGTATTCGTGGCATTGCCCGGGTCATTCGGGGGGCGTCGCGTTCCTGAAGAGCCCGGTCGGGCAGATGTTCCACCAGTTCTTCGGCGAGAACATGCTGCGCGCCGACGTCTGCAACGCCGTGGACGAGCTGGGTCAGCTTCTTGATCACACGGGTCCCGTTGGTGCGGCCGAACGCAACGCGGCCCGGATCTTCAACGCGGATCACTGCTTCTTCGTCACCAACGGCACGTCGACGTCGAACAAGATGGTGTGGCACGCCAACGTCGCGCCGGACGACATCGTCGTGGTCGACCGCAACTGCCATGTGTCGGTCCTGCACGCCATCACGATGACCGGCGCAATCCCGGTATTCCTGCCGCCGACACGCAATCACCTGGGCATCATCGGCCCGATTCCGCTGGAAGAATTCCGGCCGGAGAACATCGCCAGGCGGATCGATGCCAATCCCTTCGCCCGCGCGGCGAAGAACAAGAAGCCGCGCATCCTGACGCTCACGCAAAGCACGTACGATGGAATCGCCTACAACGTCGAGATGCTCAAGGACACTCTCGGCAACAGCGTCGAAACGCTGCATTTCGACGAGGCGTGGCTGCCGCACGCCGCCTTTCACGAGTTCTATCGCGACATGCACGCGATCGGCAAGGATCGTCCGCGCAGCAAGGAAGCTCTGATCTACGCGACGCACTCGACGCACAAGTTGCTGGCGGGCATCTCGCAGGCCTCGCAGATCATCGTCCAGGATTCGGACACGCAGAAACTCGACCGCCACCGTTTCAACGAGGCGTACCTGATGCACACGTCGACGTCGCCGCAGTACGCGATCATCGCGTCGTGCGACGTGTCGGCGGCGATGATGGAACCGCCCGGCGGCACGGCGCTGGTGGAAGAGTCGCTGATCGAGGCGCTCGACTTCCGCCGCGCTATGCGCAAGGTGGACGACGAGTGGGGCAAGGACTGGTGGTTCAAGGTCTGGGGGCCGGAACGGCTGTCCGCCGAAGGCATCAAGCGCGAAGACTGGTTCCTGCGCGCCAACGAGAAGTGGCACGGCTTCGGCGACCTGGCGCCCGGCTTCAACATCCTCGACCCGATCAAGGCAACGATCATCACGCCGGGGCTCGACGTGTCCGGCAAGTTCGCCAAGACCGGGATTCCCGCGTCGATCGTCACCAAGTTCCTCGCCGAGCATGGCGTCATCGTGGAGAAAACCGGGCTCTACTCGTTCTTCATCATGTTCACGATCGGCATCACCAAGGGCCGCTGGAACACGCTGGTGACCGCGCTGCAGCAATTCAAGGACGATTACGACAAGAACCAGCCGTTGTGGAAGATTCTGCCGGAGTTCGTGGCCAAGCAACCAAAATACGAACGCGTGGGCTTGCGCGACCTCTGCCAGCAGATTCACGAAATGTACAAGGCGAACGATGTTGCGCGCGTGACGACGGAAATGTATCGCTCCAATATGCAGCCGGCGATGAAGCCTTCCGACGCGTATGCCTGCATGGCGCATCGCGAGCTCGACCGGGTCGAGATCGACAACCTCGAGGGGCGCGTGACGAGCGTGCTGCTGACTCCCTATCCGCCGGGCATTCCGTTGCTGATTCCCGGAGAACGGTTCAACCGCACCATTGTCGAATACCTGAAATTCGCGCGCAACTTCAACGAAAAATTTCCCGGCTTCGACACCGACATCCACGGCCTGATCAAGGAAACCGTGGACGGCAAAACGCGGTATTACATGGACTGCGTTCGGACCTCGGCGGTGCCGCCGAGCCCCAGGTAAGCGGGGTAATCGGCCGGGTCGCTTACGCCGCCACCGCGGCGATCGGGCTGGCTGCGGGACCGCCGGCCTGGGTCGTCACCGCCTCGTGCACCGCAGATACGGCCAGCGATGCGAGGACGCAGGACGCCATTCGCACTTCCATTGAATCGTTGCGCGCCGGAATGACGATGGGAATGCGCGCGCCAAGGACGATCCCTGCGGCGAGGCCGGAACTGAACGCCAGAATGGTGCGCAGAACCATCAGCGCCGACTCCATCGACGGCGCGATCAGCACGTCGACGCGTCCGGCGACTTCCGACGTAATTCCATTCATGCGCGCCGCATCGCCGGACAATGCGCTGTCCGGCGTCAAAGGACCATCGACGATGGCGCCACCGAACTTGCCCTGCGCGGCCATCGACTTCAGCGCCACCGCATCGATGGTGGATGGGAAGGCCGGCGCGGGTCCGTCCATGGCGGCGAGCAGTGCAACATGGGGCGCCGCAATCCCGAGCGAAATCGCCAGCTGGATCGTGTTCAGGACGATGTCCTTCTTGGCGGCAAGATTGGGCGATACATTGAGTTGCGCATCGGCCAGAAGCATGCCGCGCGACATTCCCGGAAGGTCGAGGAAGAACGCGTGGGAAAGGCGGCGGTCGGTGCGCAGGCCGGAGTCTTGGGCTGCAACCGGCCCCAACAGATCCTCGTTGCCCAGATTGCCTTTGATCAGCGCCGATACCAGGCCCTCCCGGGCCAATTCGGCAGCGCGAACGCCTGCCGCCCGTGGCTCATCGGCGGTACCAACGATCGGGAGTCGCGAAATGTCCAGACCGAACTTTGCGGCAAGGTCGCGGATTCGGGTTTCCGGCCCCACGAGGGTGGGGGCGAGGTAGCCCGCGAACGCCCCGGACAACGCCAGCTGCAGCGATTCGCGATCGCACGGATAGACCACTGCGGCCGGCAGCGGCGAATGCATCCGGGTCTTTTCGACCAGTTTCTGGAAGTGGGGGCGAAGAGCCATGCGCTAGAGCGTGGCAAGGCCGTATGACCTTGTCAACCCACCCCCGACGAAAGGTGCCGCAGGCGGTAGGCCCGGTCAACTGGAGGGCCGCAGGGGCACAAAATTGCCCCGCGCGGCGGTTGCGGGGGCGGTCCCATGCGCGCGGGCTATGCCCCTGCAAGTGCAGTGCGGAGAATTCCGACAATGCTGTCGATGTGCGCCTTTTCGGCGATCAGCGGCGGTGCGATGATCGCCGAGTCCCCGGTCGTCTTGAGGTGCAGCCCGTGGTCGAACAATTGCTTCTGAAATGCGTGGCCGCGTCTGCCCGCCACGCCGTCCGGATGAAGTTCGATCGCGGCCAACATCCCGTAGCCGCGAATATCCGCAATGACCGGAAGGTCCTTGAGCGAAAAAATGGCATCCAGGAAGTACGGCGACAATGCGCGGCCGCGTTCGAACAGGCCTTCGTTCCTGTAGATGTCGAGCGTGGCGAGCCCGGCTGCGCAGGCCGCCGGATGGCCGGAATACGTGTAGCCGTGGAAGAACTCGATGGCATCTTCCGGGGCTGCGGCGACGATCGTGTCGTGCACGCGTTCGGAAACGGCCACGGCACCCATCGGCTGCGCGGCATTGGTCAGCGCTTTCGCCATTGTCATGAGGTCGGGCGTGACGCCGAAACTTTGCGCTGCGAACGCCTGACCTGTGCGGCCGAAACCGGTGATCACCTCGTCGAAGACCAGCAGGATTCCATGCTGGTCACAAATTTCCCGCAATCGCTTGAGATAACCTTTGGGTGGAACGAGGCATCCGGTGGAGCCGGCGATCGGCTCGACAAAGCACGCGGCGATGTTCTCTGCGCCGTACAGGTTGACGAAGCGCTGCAGGTCCTCCGCCAGTTCGGCGCCGTGTGCGCCTTCGCCGGGCGTGAACAGGTTGTCCGGCAGGTGCGTATGGCGCATGTGGGCAATGCCCGGAAGCGCGGGCCCGAAACGGCGCCGGTTGTTCACGAGACCGGACAGGGAAACGCCGCCGAAATTGACGCCGTGATAGGCCCGCTCGCGCGAAACGAACATGTTGCGGCCACCGTGTCCGCGCGCCTGGTGGTAAGCCAGCGCGACCTTCATCGCGGTGTCGATGGCCTCGGAGCCGGAATTCACGAAGAAAATGCGGTTCAGGTCACCCGGTGTCAATTCGGAAATGCGCGTCGCGAGCTCGAACTGCTTCGGGTGGCCGCGCAGGAATGGTGCACTGAAATCGAGTTCACGCAGTTGCCTGCCCACGGCATCGGCAATCTCCTTGCGCCCGTGGCCGGCGGCGCAGCAGAAAAGTCCCGACGACGCGTCGATGATCTTCTCACCGCGGTCGTTCCAGTAGTACATGCCTTCCGCGCGCACGACCATCTTGGGATCGCGCTTGAAGTCGCGGTTGGGCGTGAACGGCATCCAGTACTCGTCGAGCGAGATCTGGCGCGCGGCGGCAGAATCGTGGAGTGTGTCGTGGATAGTTAGCTCGGCGTGGCCCATGGATTTCTCCTGATGCGGCATGGCGCTGGTCATGGCGGGCTTGGTCTCCGGCAATCATAGTCCTTTGTCCATTGTTTGCGTGACAGGTCTGGCGCTCGCGCCGCTTTCCCGCGTAATCTTCGTCCCATCGTTTTCGGACCGGAGAAAAGCCATGCGCGTGGGTGTCCCAAAGGAAATCAAGGTGCTGGAAAATCGCGTCGGCCTGACCCCGGCGTCCGTGCACGAACTCGTGGCACACGGACACGAAGTTGTGGTGGAGCGCAACGCCGGGCAGGGCATCGGCCTCGATGACGCCGCCTATCTGGCTGTCGGAGCGACGATTGCTGCGAGCCCGGACGAGGTCTTTGCCGCCGCGGACATGATCGTCAAGGTCAAGGAGCCGCAGGCGCAGGAGCGCCGGCGCCTGCGACCCGGGCAGATCCTCTTCACCTACCTTCACCTGGCGCCGGATCCCGAACAGACGAAGGATCTCGTGGCCAGCGGTGCGATCTGCATTGCGTACGAGACGGTTACCGCCGACACAGGGGGGCTTCCCCTGCTGGCGCCTATGTCCGAAGTGGCGGGACGGATGTCGGTCCAGGCCGGCGCCCATTTCCTGGAAAAACCGAATGGCGGCCGAGGCGTCCTGTTAGGGGGCGTGCCGGGTGTGGCGCCGGGCAAGGTCGTGATACTGGGCGGCGGTGTGGTCGGCACGCATGCGGCGATGATCGCGGTCGGGATGGGCGCGGACGTCACGGTGCTCGATCGCAGTCCAGATGCGATGCGGACGCTATGGCGGCAATTCGGGACGGCGCTCAAGACCGAGTTCTCGACCGAAGCGGCGGTCGAACACCATGTCATCGGAGCGGACCTCGTCGTGGGCGGCGTGCTGATTCCGGGCGCGTCGGCGCCGAAGCTGGTGTCGGCCGCGATGATCCGGAATATGCAGCCGGGTTCCGTCGTCGTCGACGTGGCGATCGACCAGGGCGGCTGCTTCGAGACCTCCCACGCGACGACCCACGCGGATCCGACGTACGTCGTCGACGGCGTAGTTCATTACTGCGTAGCCAACATGCCAGGCGGTGTGCCACGCACATCGACGTTCGCGCTCAACAATGCCACCCTCCCATTCACTCTCGCGCTCGCAGACAAGGGTTGGAAACGCGCGCTGACCGAGGACCCGCATCTGCGCAACGGACTCAATGTGGCGTTCGGCAAAGTTACATGCGAGCCGGTGGCCGAAGCGCTGGGCTACAGTTTCGTACCTTCCGAGACCGTGATGAAGTGACGGTTGCATCGCAGTGACGGCCGCGGCGTTCGATTGCGTCATTGCCGGCCGCTCGCGCGTGCTGGTGCTCGAAGCCGGGCCGCCCGTAAATTTCCCCGGGACGTCGGCCGCAACTGGCACTCGCTCATCGTGAATCCTGAAAATGGATGCGGCTTGGCGCCGGCCAGATCAGCCGACAGCGCGGCGAAATGGAACTGGATGTCGGGCCGAGTCGACTCCGGAAGCGCGCGCGTGAACAACCCGCCCTGGTTGATGCCGACGGCCAGCGGACCGGTACGCCGCAATAGCCACTGCAGACCGATATTCGTGGGGCGCCAGATCGACGCGAGATCGTCGTTGGTCGTGATCGGCGTCGTGCCAGTCGCCCGACCCGCTGGCTGCGCCGGAAATGCAACCCAACTAGCTGTCGACGGAGCCGGATCGGCATTGGGCAGTGGCAGGCGTGAAGCACGCGCGCCGGCTCGCGGCCAGGACGGCGATGCGGCCTCATGTCCTCGACGAGTATCGGCCAGGCCTCGCGGCGAAGAGCGACGCGGACCTGCTGGATTTCGCGCGCGAATTCGGCGCCACGATCTTCCATGCGTCGGGTACGTGCAGGATGGGATCTGATTCTCTTGCCGTCGTTGACGACCGTTTGCATGTTCACGGCGTTGCCGGCCTGCGCGTGGTCGACTGTTCGCTCATGCCGACGCCAATTTCGGGCAATACCAACGCGCCAGTGGTGATGATCGCGGAGAAGGCCAGCGATCTGATCGTCGCGGACCGCTGGTTGGGCCAGGACGGAACCGATGACCGCCACAAATAGCCGCAAGTCTTTGAAAATAGTAATAAATAAACTGTGTCCGTCGAAAGCGACCGGGACTGTCATCTGCTGACTCGAGTTTGTCATGCTGATGTAACACCTCCGCATGACAATCATCGCGCAGGTACTCCACCGAGGGCAGAACATGACCAACACCAACCAGATCAAGAATTTTCTTGCCGCCGCTGCGTTGACGTTCGGCGTCACCGCCCAGGCGGTCGACATCACCGGCGCGGGCGCCACATTTCCGTACCCGATCTATGCAAAATGGGCCGAAGCCTACAAGCAGAAGACAGGTGTCGGCATGAACTACCAGTCGATCGGTTCGGGCGGGGGCATTGCGCAGATCAAGGCCAAGACCGTCGATTTCGGCGCATCCGACATGCCATTGAAGCCGGAAGACCTTCAGGCCGCCGGATTGACACAGTTTCCGGCGATTATCGGCGGCGTTGTGCCGGTTGTGAACATCGAAGGCATCGCGTCGGGCGCCCTCAAGTTCACCGGCCCCGTGCTCGCTGACATCTACCTTGGAAAGCTCAAGAAGTGGAACGACAAGGCAATTGCCGACCTGAATCCCGGCATTAATCTGCCCGATGATCCGATCACCGTTGTGCGCCGCTCCGATGGATCAGGCACATCGTTCATCTGGACCGACTACCTGTCAAAGGTGAGCCCGGAATGGAAGGAAAAGGTCGGCGCCAGCACCGCAGTGGCTTGGCCGGAAGGCGTGGGCGGCAAGGGCAACGAAGGAGTTTCGGCGTACGTGCAGCGGATCAAGGGCTCGATCGGTTACGTCGAATATGCATATGCGAAGAAGAACAAGATGAATGTCGGCTCGGTCCAGAACAAGGACGGTGCCTTTGTGAAACCCGAGGATGACACTTTTCAGGCCGCTGCCGCCTATGCCGACTGGAAGGCGCCGGGGATGTACCAGATCCTGACCAACCAGCCGGGCAAGAACAGCTGGCCGATCACCGGCGCGTCGTTCATCCTGATGCATACCAAGCAGGACAAGCCGCAGAACGCCGCCGAAGTGCTCAGATTCTTCGAGTGGGCGTACAAGAACGGCGGCAAGCTCGCCATGGAGCTCGACTACGTGCCGATGCCGGAAAGCGTGTCGAAACTCGTCGAGGCTGGCTGGAAGTCCGACATCAAGGATGCGTCCGGCAAGGCGATCTGGAACTGACGTTTGACGTCTCCCGCAGTGCGGGAAGATTCTGTTCGGCAAGCATCAGCATGCCCGGGTCGCGAACGTCGTTCGCGACCTGCGGTGTTCAGGGAGGACTATCATGGCGGCCTTGCCCGCATCCGTTGCCATTTCCCTGCCCATGAACGCGCAACGCGAATCGAGGTCCCTGCGCGACCCCAATCCGCCGGCGCAACCTAAGGGTGCTGGGGCCTGGCAGGACTGGTTGTTCGAGCGTACGACGCTGTTCTTCGCGGTGTTCGTGCTGGCAATTCTGCTGTTCATCCTGCTTGCGCTTGGATTTGCGGCCATTCCCGCGTTCGACAAGTTCGGATTGGGATTCTTCACGACGAACGTATGGAATCCGGTCAAGAGCGAATTCGGCGCGCTCGCACCCATCTACGGGACGCTGGTTACGTCGCTGATTGCGCTGATGATCGGCGTGCCGGTGAGCTTTGGCATCGCGCTGTTCCTGACGGAGATGTGTCCCGCGGCGCTCAAGCGGCCGTTGGGAACGGCGGTGGAGTTGCTCGCCGCCATTCCGTCCATCATCTACGGCATGTGGGGACTGTTCGTGTTTGCCCCGATTTTCGGCGATTACATTCAACCCGCACTCACCAAGGTCTTCGGAAATCTCTGGATCCTGGGACCGCTGTTTCAGGGCGCGCCGAACGGCATTGGCATGCTGTCGGCCGGGATCATCCTTTCCATCATGATCATTCCGTTCATCGCGTCCGTGATGCGCGACGTCTTCGAAGTCGTGCCGCCGGTGCTGAAGGAGTCCGCCTACGGCATTGGATGCACGACCTGGGAAGTCGTGCGCAATGTCGTGCTTCCTTACACCAAAGTAGGGGTGATCGGAGGGATCATGCTCGGTCTGGGTCGGGCGCTCGGCGAAACCATGGCCGTGACCTTCGTCATAGGAAACGCGTACCGGATCAACGCATCGCTGTTCGCGCCCGGCAATTCGATCGCATCCGCGCTTGCCAACGAATTCAACGAGGCGGCCGACCCGGTTCACCGCGCGTCGCTCATCGCTCTGGGACTCGTGCTGTTCGTACTTACGACCATTGTCCTCGCGTGCTCGCGCCTGCTAATCGCCCAGCTGGCGAAGGGCGAGGGCAGAAATACATGAGCGACGTCAACATGAGCACCGCCGGGCCGTCCCAAGGCGCGAATCGTGCCCCCTCGGGGGGCAGTGCAGCCGCGAAAGCGGCAAGCGTGGGGGCCCAACTTCGCGCCGCCGGGCCGTCCCAAGGCGCGAATCGTGTCCCCTCGGGGGGCAGTGCAGCCGCGAAAGCGGCAAGCGTGGGGGTCCATCGATGAACTCTATTTATCGCAGGCGGCTTTTCGTCAATCGCTTCAACCTGGTGGCCTCGCTGTGCACGATGGGCTTCGGCATGTTCTTTCTGCTGTGGATCCTTGGAGTCCTCTTCTACCAGGGATTCACCTCACTCTCCCCGACACTTTTCACTCAGATGACGCCCCCTCCGGGTTCGGCCGGGGGCCTGGCGAATGCCATTTACGGCAGCGTGATCATCGTGCTCGTGGCGACATTCATCAGCACGCCGATTGGCATTCTCGCCGGCATCTACCTCGCGGAATTCGGCAAGGACAAGTGGGTGGCGAGGGCGACGCGATTCATCAACGACATACTCCTTTCAGCGCCATCAATCGTGATCGGCCTCTTCATCTATACGGTGTACGTGGCGCAGGTCAATCATTTTTCCGGCTGGGCAGGTTCGTTCGCGCTCGCGCTGATCGCCATTCCGGTCGTTGTGCGCACTACCGAGAACATGCTGCTCCTCGTGCCGAACAGCTTGCGCGAAGCGGCAGTCGCGCTCGGGGCGCCGATGTGGAAGGTGATCATGATGGTCACCCTGAAGGCGGTTCGCGGCGGCGTCATTACAGGTGTGCTGCTGGCCGTCGCGCGCATGTCCGGTGAGACGGCGCCCCTGCTCTTTACGGCGCTCAACAATCAGTTCTGGAGCTCGAACATGAACGCGCCGATGGCCAATCTGCCGGTCGTGATCTTCCAGTTCGCGCTAAGTCCTTACGACGACTGGAAGTCTTTGGCCTGGGCCGGCGCGCTGCTGATCACCTTGACTGTACTCGTCATCAACATCCTTGCCCGCTCCGTATTCCGGCAGGCGTCAGTTCGATAGGGAATCGCAACATGAACCTGGAACCTTCGTTGGTGGCGCGTCCCGAGGTCACGGCGTCTGCGCTGCCCCCGTCGCCGTCCAAGATGACGATCAAGAACCTCAACTTCCACTATGGCAAGTTCCATGCGCTGAAGGAAGTCAATCTCGAGATCGCGGAGCGCCGCGTTACCGCGTTCATCGGTCCCTCGGGCTGTGGCAAGTCGACGCTGCTGCGGACGTTCAACCGGATGTATTCGCTCTACCCCGGCCAGCGGGCCACCGGAGAGATTCTCTTCAATGGCCAGAACATCCTCGAATCCGGCGTCGACCTCAACATGCTCCGCGCCAAAGTCGGCATGGTTTTCCAGAAGCCAACACCGTTTCCGATGTCGATCTACGACAACATCGCCTTTGGCGTCAGCCTGTACGAGAACCTGGGCCAGCGGGAGATGGACGAGCGCGTGGAATGGGCATTGAGCAAGGCGGCGATGTGGACGGAGGCCAAGGACAAGCTGAAGCAGAGCGGCATGGCGCTTTCGGGCGGCCAGCAGCAGCGTCTGTGCATCGCCCGCGCGGTGTCCGTCAAGCCTGATGTGCTGCTGCTCGACGAACCGACGTCTGCGCTGGACCCCATCTCGACGGCCAAGATAGAGGAATTGATCACCGAACTCAAAGAGGATTACACGATTGCGATCGTGACGCACAATATGCAGCAGGCCGCGCGTGTGTCCGACTTCACGGGGTACATGTACTTGGGCGAACTCATCGAATTTGGCGAGACGGACCAACTCTTCCTGAAGCCCAAGCGCAAGGAAACCGAGGACTACATCACCGGCCGCTTTGGCTGAAGCCGCGCCTTAAGGCCAGGAGAGAAGATGATGGAACACACGAACAAGCAATTCGACGCCGAGATGGAATCGATCCGGAGCGGCGTGCTCACGATGGGCGGCCTGGTCGAGACGCAGATGTCGCGCGCCATCGAGTCGCTGGAACAGGACAAGGAGTCGGCGGTCCTCGACGTCATTGGCGCCAACGAGCAGCAGATCAACCAGATGCAGGTCGACATGGACCAGCTGTGCAGCCAGATCATCGCCAGGCGGCAACCCACGGCGATCGACCTGCGGATGATCCTGACCGTCACCAAGATCGTCAACGACCTGGAGCGCATCGGCGACGAGACCAAGAAAGTCGCGTACAAGGCGTCGGAGGCCACTGGGCACCACCGTCTGGCCCGGGTCAGGTACTACGATATCGCAAGGTCGGCCGAGCGGGCCAAGGAAATGCTGCAACTGGCACTCGACGCATTCGCGCGGATGGACGTCAACGCCGCCGCGGACGTCATCGCGATCGACGAGGAAATCGACGCCGCATTTTCCAGCGTCATGCGACAACTGATCAGCTACATGATGGAAGACCCGCGGACGATCACTCCCGCGATTGAAATCGTGTTCATTGCCAAGTCAGTCGAGCGCATCGGCGATCACGCCAAGAACATCGCCGAGGCGGTTGTCCAGCTTGTCATGGGCAAGGATGTCCGCCACGCGTCTGCCGAGCAGATTCGCGCCGAGGTCGCGGAAGAATGAGCGCCGCAGGGCCGTCCCAGGGCACGAATGGCTCCGCGGCCTCATCGCGGCATGAGCAATCTGCAGCGTTTTCGTTTCGGCCGCCAGCCACGCTCGCGGACGCGCTCTTCGAGCCTTGGCTTCGCCCCGCTTTCATGGACGTCTCCGGGTGCCGCGCAGCGGCATCATCTTCCTCGGCCGCAAGCGTGGGGGTCGTTAGATGATGCCTACTATTCTCGTCGTGGAGGACGAACCGGCGATCCTGGAACTGCTCAAGGTCAATCTCGTCGATGCTGGCTACGATGTCAGGGCGGCACCCGACGCGGAAACGGCGCAAATGCTGTTGCGCGAGTCGCTGCCCGATCTATTATTGCTCGATTGGATGCTCCCCGGGCAATCGGGGCTCGCGTTCGCGAAGCAGTTGCGCGCGGACGCGCGCACGAAAGAGCTGCCGGTGATCATGGTCACGGCGCGCACGGACGAAGCAGACCGCGTGGCCGGTCTCGAAGCGTGGGTCGACGACTACGTGACCAAGCCGTTTTCGCCACGCGAGCTGAAAGCCAGGATCAAGTCGGTGCTGCGGCGGCGGGCACCGGAAGCGGCGCAGGAACCGCTGGCTGCAGGACCGCTCTGCCTCGACCCGGTCACTCACCGCGTAACGGTGGATGGTCGGCCGGTCCCGATCGGCCCCACGGAGTTCCGGCTGCTGCGGTTCTTCCTGGCGCGGCCCGAACGCGTACATTCCCGCACCCAGCTTCTCGACCAAGTCTGGGGCGACCACGTCTACATCGAGGAGCGGACAATCGACGTCCACATTCGCAGGCTGCGCCTGGCGCTCGAGCCGTTCGGACAGGACGGGCTGATCGAAACGGTGCGCGGCAGTGGGTATCGCCTGGCGGTTCCGCGCTGATCCCGATGGCATTGCTATGAGCCCGACGCTGCTCTCGGCGCTGATCGCGCCCGCCGTGGTGGCCGTGGCAGCGGGTATTGCGTGGGCCGTCTTCGGCGCGCCCGGCGCGGTGGCCGTGCTGAGCGTCGGGTGGGGCGCGATCCTGGTTTTCCACGTACACAATCTCGATCGACTGACCCGGTGGGCAGCGGCTTCGTTCGAGTCTCCTGTGCCTGAAGGGACGGGTCCATGGCGCGCGGCGTTTTCGGGGCTGTACCGGCGTGTTCGCGTGCGCGACGCACATCAGCGCGATCTCGGGCGCACGATCGAACGATTCCAGAGCGCGGCCGAGGCCATTCCCGACGGAATGGTCGTCCTCGACACGCTCAATCGAATCAAGTGGGCCAATATCCGCGCGCGCGCTCACCTGGGGTTGGACGACCGGCACGACGTCGGCTCGCCGCTCACGAACATCGTGCGCCAACCTGAGTTCGTCCGTTACCTTGAGGCCGGCGACTTCTCGGAACCGGTCATCATCGAATCGCAGCGCGAGGCCGGTCTCACGCTCGCCATCCAGATCGTACCGTTTGGCGTCGAGGAGAGGCTGCTGATCAGCCGCGACATCACGCGTCTGGAGGCGGTGGCGCGCATGCGCCGCGACTTCATCGCCAACGTCTCGCACGAACTGAAGACGCCGCTCACGGTGATCACCGGCTTCCTCGAAACATTGCAGGAGCTGAAACTGGACGAGAAGCAACGCGAACGCTTCATCCATCTGATGCAAGAACAGGCTGGCAGCATGCAGCGGCTGGTCGAAGACCTGCTGACGCTGTCGGCGCTCGAAAGCGAACAGAATCCCTTGGTCGATGAGCGCTTCGCGATCGTCGCGCTGCTGCTGCAGCTCTCTGCCGACGCAAAGGGCCTGTCGCAGGGTCAGCACACGGTGGCGCTCGACCTTGGCGACGCGGCCACGGTCGCCGGGGGCCGCGACGAGCTGTCGAGCGCGTTCGGCAACCTCGTTTCGAATGCGATCCGCTACACGCCGGCCGGCGGCACAATCACGCTGTCGTGGCGAGTGGACAACGATGGCACGGGCGTGTTCGCCGTTACCGACACCGGTATCGGAATCGCACCGGAGCACCTGCCGCGGCTGACCGAGCGCTTCTACCGAATCGATCGCAGCCGGTCGCGCGCGACCGGCGGAACCGGGCTGGGTCTGGCCATCGTCAAACACGTCTTGCTGCGGCATCAGGCGACGCTCGAAATCGCGAGCGAGCCGGGCAAGGGAAGCACGTTCGCGGTACGCCTGCCGGCCCGACGCGTGCGGCGTGCGCACGTGGCGCCTGACGTGGCAGTGCCGGCTACCAGTAACGAAGCGCCGACCTGAACAGCGTCTTGAGCTCGTCGCGCCCGACGTCGACGGGCGCGTTGCGGATCACCCGGTACTGCGGTTCGGCGCCGTTCGCCAGCGGTTCGATCTGGTCTTCCCCGAATCCCCGGGCCGACAGGCCGTTCGGCATGCCCGTGACTTTCATCATGTCGATCACGCGATTGGCCAGAACCTCGCCCGCGTCTGACGCCTTGCGCCGGATTTACGCGGCGCGGATACGCGCGCGCGGTGATGGCTTCGAGCGCATGGCTCATACAACCGAAGCAGGTGGCGGCGGCCATTTTTGCCGGCAGCGTCCTGGTGACGTCAGGGTCGATCAGGGCTTCGGTGGGGATAAGTCGCCGCGAAATGATGCCGGTCTTCGCGTTCATCGACTGCAGGTTGAAGATGGAGATGTCGGTGGTTTCGGAGCCGGTTCCCGAGGTGGTCGGGCGGGCAATGTGCGGCTTGACCTGCCCGGGTACCGGGAACCTTTTGGCTGGCGCCAACGGGCGCGTTGACATATGTCATGAAGTCCGCCGGGTAGGTCGCATAAAGGTTCGCGGCCTTGCAGGTGTCCATGACTACCCGCCTCCTACCGAGACATAGCCGTCGACTTGAGCGTCCCGTGCAAAGCGAGCGGCGGCCTGGAACGAGGCGTCCGTCGGCTCGATCGAGATTGCGTCGAACACGCCGACGTCGAGGTTCGTGGCGGCAAGCGACGATCGGACGATGGCAAGGGACTCGCTAGGCGACGTACCTGTCGGTGAAGAGCGCGACCCTCCGCATACCCAGTTCCTGCGCCTGCGGGCCCGCTTCGCGCAAGGACTCCGTGCCAAACGTGAAGGTCGACATGCCGACGGTGAACCCCCGGTCGGAGCCGTCAACCAGGGCGAAATCGGCATGGCAGCAGTTCATGGGGAATCCTTTGGTTTTGGTGGCGTGGACGCCGACGACAATTACAAACCAGCTGCGAGTGGGTGAGAATTGTCTAACTCTCTGTATTTTAATAATATTTGTGCTGAATGGTGCGGTCTGCAGTGGTTGTCCGCGAGTTTGACCGGTCGGATCTATAGCTGCTACAATCGCGCGTTTCGGCGGTGGAAATCTTGGGAGGGGTTCCCGAGCGGTCAAAGGGAACAGACTGTAAATCTGTCGGCTCTGCCTTCGAAGGTTCGAATCCTTCCCCCTCCACCAATCCTGAACCGCGGGTGTAGCTCAATGGCAGAGCAGAAGCCTTCCAAGCTTATGACGAGGGTTCGATTCCCTTCACCCGCTCCAGGCTTGGCAAGACTTTGAAGGACAAGGTGTCGACGGGTACGGCGCAGAAGGATATCAAGGGAAAGTACGGGCTCGGCGCAATAAGATCGGATTGCGGGACCGCGCCCATGTAGCTCAGTGGCAGAGCACTCCCTTGGTAAGGGAGAGGTCGAGCGTTCGATCCGCTCCATGGGCACCAGTTCAGCGGACCAAAGTGGAACCCTACTATGGTCCGGATTCGTCGGATTCGAATCCCCGGCAAAGTCGGTTGATTCGAATTGGGAAAAACTAGGAAAAAGCTGGAGATAGCGCTATGGCCAAAGGCAAATTCAATCGTACGAAGCCGCACGTGAACGTGGGGACGATTGGGCACGTTGATCACGGGAAGACGACGCTGACGGCGGCGCTGACGCTGGTGCTGTCGAAGTTGTTTGGAGGGGAGGCGAAGGCGTACGACCAGATTGATGCGGCGCCGGAGGAGAAGGCGCGGGGGATCACGATCAACACGGCGCACGTGGAGTACGAGACCAAGAACCGGCACTACGCGCACGTGGATTGTCCGGGGCACGCGGACTACATCAAGAACATGATCACGGGTGCGGCGCAGATGGACGGGGCGATCCTGGTGGTGAGTGCGGCGGATGGTCCGATGCCGCAGACGCGGGAGCACATTCTGCTGGCGCGGCAGGTGGGGGTGCCGTACATCGTGGTGTACATGAACAAGGCCGACATGGTCGACGATGCGGAGCTGCTGGAGTTAGTGGAGATGGAGATCCGGGAGTTGCTCTCGAAGTATCAGTTCCCGGGGGACAAGACGCCGATTGTGACGGGTTCGGCGAAGATGGCGCTGGACGGGGACAAGAGCGAGATGGGAGAGGGCTCGATCCTGAAGCTGGCGGAAGCGCTGGACACGTACATTCCGGAGCCGAAGCGGTTGATTGACGGGCCGTTTCTGATGCCGGTGGAGGATGTGTTTTCGATTTCGGGGCGTGGCACGGTGGTGACGGGCCGGGTGGAGCGCGGGGTGGTGAAGGTGGGGGAGAATCTGGAGATTGTGGGGCTGAAGCCGACGCTGCAGACGGTGTGCACGGGGGTGGAGATGTTCCGCAAGCTGCTGGATCAGGGGCAGGCTGGGGACAACGTGGGGGTGCTGCTGCGGGGCACCAAGCGGGAAGAGGTGGAGCGTGGGCAGGTGCTGGCCAAGCCGGGGAGCATCACGCCGCACACCAAGTTCACGTGCGAGGTTTATATCCTGAGCAAGGAAGAGGGGGGTCGGCATACGCCGTTTTTTCCGGGGTATCGGCCGCAGTTTTATTTCCGGACCACGGACGTGACCGGGAGCTGCGTGCTGCCGGAGGGGACGGAGATGGTGATGCCTGGGGACAATGTGGGGTTGACGGTGACGCTGATTGCGCCGATCGCGATGGAAGAGGGGCTGCGCTTCGCGATTCGCGAGGGTGGCCGCACCGTCGGCGCCGGCGTCGTCGCGAAAATCCTGGAGTGAGATAGGAAAGGGCGAACCGCGCCGCATCACGCTCGGTCTTTCGTAAGAAAAGTTCTACAGCGAATCGACGGGCCTCAGTTGGCAAATGAGCCGCGATTCGTTGGTGACATGAATTGTATTGAAATGGATCAAAGTAGGTTTTCACTTTGATCCGATAGCGATTAGGCCAGTAGCTCAATTGGCAGAGCGGCGGTCTCCAAAACCGCAGGTTGGGGGTTCGATTCCCTCCTGGCCTGCCACTTCAGTTGTCAGTGGTCGATTGACAGTTGGCAGTGGTGGAGGCGACTTGGTGAACGAAATGGTGAAATTGAATTTGTGAAATGAGTAGCCGACAACTGGCGCAGGCGCAACGAAACCTGATTACTGACTACTGGCTACTGACGACTTAATGGACAAGGTAAAGATTGCATTGGCGGTTGTTTGCGTGGTGGGAGGCGTGTGGGGTTACTACCACTTCTCCGAGACCGCGCAGGTGCTGCGCGTGCTGATGGTGATGGGCGGGCTCCTGGCCGCGGCCGGGGTCGCGTGGCTGTCCGCGCCTGGCAAGGAATTTTTCGCCTTCGCGCAGGAAGCCTGGGCTGAGGCTGAACGTGTGTCGTGGCCGACTCGCAAGGAAACGATCCAGACCACCGGCATCGTGTTCGCGTTCGTGGTTGTCATGGCGCTGTTTCTGTTCGGTGTCGACACCATGCTCGCGTGGATCATCAAGATGTTGACGGGCAGAGGCGAGTGATGAGCAAGAAGTGGTTCGTCGTCCACGCCTACTCGGGATTCGAGAAGAGCGTCCAGCGTGCGTTGATCGAACGCATCAAGCGATCGGAAATGCAGGACCTCTTCGGCCAGATCCTCGTGCCGGTGGAGGAAGTGGTTGAAATGAAGAATGGCGCCAAGGCCATTTCCGAGCGCAAGTTCTTTCCTGGCTATGTGTTGGTCGAGATGGACATGACGGACGACTCCTGGCACCTAGTCAAGAGCACGCCCAAGGTCACCGGATTCGTGGGCGGTACGGCCAACAAGCCGACGCCGATCACGCAGAAGGAAGTGGATGCGATCCTGCGCCAGGTGCAGGAAGGCGTCGAGAAGCCGCGCCCGAAGGTGTTGTTCGAGACCGGCGAGGCGGTGCGAGTGAAGGAAGGCCCGTTCACCGACTTCCACGGCAATGTCGAGGACGTGAACTACGAGAAGAGCAAGCTGCGCGTGTCGGTCACGATTTTCGGCCGGTCGACACCCGTGGAACTGGACTTTTCTCAGGTGGAAAAGGCGTAAGCGCATTCGAACAAAGTTTCGCGACCTCGCGTGGCTCGGTCGCACGATACTTTGTTCGAGGAATGCAGAAGAAAGGACGAAAAGCTCGGGGCGGCCCGTAGCTTTAGTCGGGAAACGGCAACGAGGGCCGCGTAACAGGGGAGGATCTGCGGATCCGCTTGAACCCATCAGGAGAATGTCATGGCGAAAAAAATCGTCGGCTTCATTAAGTTGCAGGTACCGGCAGGCAAGGCGAATCCCAGCCCGCCGATCGGCCCGGCGCTCGGCCAGCGCGGCTTGAACATCATGGAATTCTGCAAGGCGTTCAATGCCCAGACGCAGAAGGTGGAGCCGGGCCTTCCGATTCCCGTGGTGATCACCGCGTATGCGGACAAGAGCTTCACCTTCATCATGAAGACGCCGCCGGCGACCGTCCTCATCAAGAAGGCGGCGAAGGTGGACAAGGGCAGTCCGAAGCCTCATTCCGACAAGGTCGGCAAGTTGACCCGCGCGCAGGCCGAAGAGATCGCGAAGGCCAAGATGCCCGACTTGACGGCAGGTGGACTCGATGCGGCGGTACGCACGATCGCCGGCAGCGCCCGCAGCATGGGCATCACGGTCGAAGGGGTGAAGTGATCATGGCCGAACAGAAGACACCGCGCCTTTCGAAACGCATGAAAACGGTTCGCGGCAAGGTGGACCGCGCCAAGGCCTATCCGGTCGACGAAGCGCTGCAGCTCGTCAAGGACACCGCCATCGCCAAATTTGACGAGTCGGTCGATGTTGCCGTCAATCTTGGCGTGGACGCGAAGAAGTCGGACCAGACCGTTCGCGGTTCCGTCGTCCTCCCCTCTGGCACCGGCAAGAAGGTCCGTGTGGCCGTGTTCGCACAGGGCGACAAGGCCAAGGACGCGACCGCAGCCGGCGCCGATATCGTCGGATTCGACGACCTTGCTGCGAAGATCAAGGAAGGCTTCATGGACTTCGACGTCGTAATCGCCTCTCCGGATGCGATGCGCGTGGTCGGCCAGTTGGGCCAGATCCTGGGACCGCGTGGCCTGATGCCGAACCCGAAGGTCGGCACTGTTTCGGCTGACGTTGTGCAGGCCGTCAAGAATGCCAAGGCCGGCCAGGTGCAATATCGCACCGACAAGGCCGGCATCATCCAGTGCACGATCGGTCGTGCGTCGTTTACGCCCGAACAATTGAAGACCAACCTGGTCGCCCTGATCGACGCCTTGAACAAGGCCAAACCTCCGGGCGTGAAAGGTGTGTATCTGCGCAAGATCAGCCTGTCGTCGACGATGGGCGCCGGCGTGCGCGTCGACCAGACAACGTTACAGCAACAACCAAACGCTTAATGAATATTGCGGCATGCCGGTTTCTCAGGCATGCCGCGGTTACAAGAGAAGTTTTCTAATGTTTTTTGAGGGAACGTACCGGCAGAAATATGCCGGGACGGACCGTCAAAGACCGCTGGAGCTTGCTTAATCCGGGGTTTCGATCCCGATCCAGCGCAGATGGTGCCCTCGGACAGGCTTTCCTGGACGAACGGTCACCGCAGTAGCCCGTTGCACTTTCGGGTCGCAGTTTGCTTCGAGGAAGATCTTCGGATTTGCTTCGTTGCATAAAGAATGAGGTGGACCTTGAGTCTCAATTTGCAGGAGAAGCAGGCGGTAGTCGCGGAGGTCGCGAAGCAGGTCGCCGGTGCCCAGGCCATTGTCATGGCCGAGAACCGCGGTTTGCCCGTTGCCGACATGACGAAGCTCCGCGCGCAGGCGCGGGCTTCCGGCGTGTATTTCCGGGTTGTAAAGAACACCCTGGTGCGCCGCGCGGTCGCGGATACGCCGTTCGCCACGCTGGCCGAAAAAATGGTCGGCCCGCTGGCTTACGGCATCGGTCCCGATCCGGTCGCCGTGGCGAAGGTCTTGAACGACTTCGCCAAAGGCAACGACAAGTTCGTGATCACCGGTGGTGCGATGCCGGGCAAGATGATTTCCACCAAGGAAATCACCGCGCTCGCCTCGTTGCCGCCGCGCATCGAGCTGATTGCCAAGTTGCTCGGCACCATGCAGGCCCCGGTCGTGAAACTCGTCCGCACCATGAATGAGGTGCCGTCGAAGTTCGTCCGGACGCTCGCCGCGGTGCGTGACGCAAAGCAGGCGGCTTGATAAACCGGCTACGACAACCCATTTCCAACTGTTACGTTCCAGGAGCAAAAAATGTCCGCAGTTCAAACTGAAATTCTCGAAAAGATCTCGTCGATGACGGTTCTCGAGCTCTCCGAGCTCATTTCGGCAATGGAAACCAAGTTCGGCGTTTCCGCTGCTGCTGCAGTAGCGGTCGCCGGTCCCGCCGCGGGCGCTGCCCCGGCCGCCGCCGCCGAAGAGCAGACGGAGTTCACGGTCATCCTCACCGCGATCGGTGACAACAAGGTCAACGTCATCAAGGCCGTGCGCGAACTGACGGGCCTTGGCCTGAAGGAAGCGAAGGACCTGGTCGACGGTGCGCCGAAGCCGGTCAAGGAAGGTGTCAACAAGGCCGATTCCGAAGCCGCGAAGAAGAAGCTGGAAGAAGCGGGCGGTAAAGCTGAAATTAAGTAAGTAGATGAGCTTCCTGGTGTTACGAGGCTTCCGCCCGCAACACCAGCAGAAAAATCACTACGCCGCTCGGTAGTGGAAAAGCTGATCAGGGGTGAATCGCTGGCGGAGCCAGACGATTCACTCTAGTAAGTTCTTGGAAGGCCCGAGCGTTTTGCGGGCGGCTTCGGTCCCTGGAGATCGAAGCAAAGCGGGTTCCGCCCGCTTTGCTTCGCTTTCTGAATCGACTGCAGAAAGCAGGTTTGGTCGGGCGTTTCCGCAAGGGAATGTCGTCCGCCAGCGGCTGGTAGTGGCCAGCCACCAGGCCAGGGATGCAATGTCCCTTGGAAGGTCGGATTGATCGTTGGCAGTTTTCGGAAGCTAAGTTGGCAAACTAAGTTGGCAAATTGAGCTGCGCACCATCGCGCGGCTTTCCGGGTCCGCGCAACTTCGCGCGTACCCGATCGAATTGGAGACGGGACGACTCACATGGCGACCACGCACGCTACGCCCTATACCTTTACCGAAAAGAAGCGCATCCGCAAGAGCTTCGCCAAGCGCGCAAGCGTCCTGCAGGTGCCTTTCCTCCTCGAAACGCAGCTCGCGTCCTACCGCGCGTTCCTGCAGGAATTCACGGCGGGAGATCTGCGCAAGAACGAGGGCCTGCAGGCCGCGTTCACGTCGATTTTCCCGATCTCGAGCCATTCGGGCAACGCCCGGCTCGAATTCGTGAGCTTCTCGCTGCTGCCCCCGGCGTTCGACGTCGTCGAATGCCAGCAGCGCGGCCTCACGTTCTGTTCCGCTCTGCGCGCCAAAGTCCGTCTGATCATCATGGACAAGGAAGCGCCGAAGGACACCGTGAAGGAAGTGAAGGAGCAGGAAGTCTACATGGGCGAAATCCCGCTCATGACCGAAAACGGCTCGTTCATCATCAACGGCACGGAGCGCGTGATCGTCTCCCAGCTGCATCGCTCGCCCGGTGTGTTCTTCGAGCATGACCGCGGCAAGACACACAGCTCCGGCAAGCTCCTGTTCTCGGCCCGCGTGATTCCTTACCGCGGCTCGTGGCTCGATTTCGAGTTCGATCCGAAGGACTTTCTGTTCTTCCGTGTGGACCGTCGCCGCAAGATGCCGGTGACCACGCTGCTCAAGGCCATTGGCCTGACCCACGAGGACATCCTCAAGCAGTTCTTCGTCTTCGACACGTTTCATCTGGGCGTGAAAGGCTCCGAGCTCGATTTCGTGCCGGAACGCCTGCGCGGCGAAATGGCGCGCTTCGACATCGCCGGCAAGGACGGCAAGGTCGTCGCCGGCCGCGACAAGCGGATCACCGCGCGCCATGTGCGCGAGTTGGTCGACGGCGGCGTCAAGAAGATCGCCGTACCGAACGAGTACATTCTGGGCCGCACTCTCGCGACGAACGTCGTCGACAAGTCCACTGGCGAATTGATCGCCAAGGCCAACGACGAAATCACCGAGGACCTGCTGGCCAAGCTGCTCGACGGCGGAGTCGCCGCGATCCAGACGATCTACACCAACGACCTCGACATGGGGCCGTTCATTTCGCAGACGTTGCGTACCGACGACACGCCGGATCAGTATGCCGCCAAGGTCGCCATCTACCGGATGATGCGTCCCGGCGAACCGCCTACCGAAGATGCCGTCGAGTCGCTGTTCCACGGCCTCTTCTTCTCCGAGGAGCGCTACGACCTGTCGGCCGTGGGTCGCATGAAATTCAACCGCCGTATCGGGCGGCCGGAACTCAAGGGACCCTCGACGTTGACCAACGAGGACATCATTGCCGTCATCAAGATTCTCGTCGACCTGCGTAACGGTCGCGGCGAAATCGACGACATCGACCACCTTGGAAACCGCCGCGTCCGTTCGGTCGGCGAACTGGCGGAAAACCAGTTTCGCTCAGGACTGGTGCGCGTCGAGCGTGCGGTCAAGGAACGTCTCGGCCAGGCGGAGTCCGACAATCTGCTTCCGCACGACCTTATCAACGCCAAGCCGATCTCGGCTGCGATCAAGGAATTCTTCGGCTCGTCGCAACTGTCGCAATTCATGGACCAGACGAATCCGCTGTCCGAGATCACGCACAAGCGGCGCGTGTCCGCGCTGGGACCAGGCGGCCTGACGCGCGAGCGCGCCGGCTTCGAAGTCCGCGACGTGCATCCGACCCACTACGGCCGCGTGTGCCCGATCGAGACCCCGGAAGGGCCGAACATCGGCCTCATCAACTCGCTCGCGCTGTATGCCCGCACCAACGAATATGGCTTCCTCGAGACGCCATATCGCCGTGTGGCCGACAGCAGGGTCACCGACCAGATCGACTACCTGTCGGCGATCGAAGAAGGCCAGTTCGTGATCGCCCAGGCGAACGCGAAGGTCGACAAGGCCGGCAAGCTGGCGGACGAGCTCGTGTCGTGCCGCAGCAAGAACGAGTTCATGCTGTCGACGGCCGACAAGGTGAACTACATGGACGTCGCGCCGTCGCAGATCGTGTCGGTGGCGGCATCGCTGATACCGTTCCTCGAGCACGACGACGCGAACCGCGCATTGATGGGCTCCAACATGCAACGGCAGGCGGTGCCTTGCCTGCGGCCGGAAAAGCCGCTCGTCGGCACCGGTGTCGAACGAACTGCGGCCGTCGATTCCGGCACGGCCGTGATGGCCCGCCGGGGCGGCAAGGTCGACTACATCGACGCTTCGCGCATCGTCGTTCGCGTACACGACACCGAAACGGCGGCAGGCGAAGTCGGCGTGGATATCTACAACCTCACCAAGTACAAGCGGTCGAACCAGAATACCAACATCAACCAGCGGCCGCTCGTGATCGTGGGCGACGTTATTGCCAAAGGTGACGTGATCGCTGATGGTGCGTCCACCGATATGGGCGAGTTGGCGCTCGGGCAGAACATGCTCGTCGCGTTCATGCCCTGGAACGGCTATAACTACGAGGACTCGATCCTGATCAGCGAACGCGTGGTCGGCGACGACCGGTACACGTCGATCCACATCGAGGAACTATCGGTCGTCGCGCGCGACACCAAGCTCGGCCCCGAGGAGATCACGCGGGACATTTCCAGCCTGGGCGAAGGCCAGCTGGGACGTCTCGATGACTCCGGCATCGTCTACATCGGCGCGGAAGTCGAGGCCGGTGACGTGCTGGTCGGCAAGGTCACGCCGAAGGGCGAAACGCAGCTGACGCCGGAAGAAAAGCTGCTGCGCGCGATTTTCGGCGAAAAGGCCTCGGATGTGAAGGACACCTCATTGCGCGTTCCGTCGGGTATTTCCGGCACGGTGATCGATGTGCAGGTGTTTACGCGCGAAGGCATCGAGCGCGACAAGCGCGCCGCGCAGATCATCGACGACGACCTGAAGGGCTACCGCAAGGACCTGAACGATCAGCTGCGGATCGTCGAGAACGACGCCTTCGCGCGAATCGAGAAGCTGCTGCTCGGCAAGACCGTGAACGGCGGACCGAAGAAGATCGCCAAGGGAGCCAAGGTCACCAAGGAGTACCTGGACTCGGTACCGCGCCATGACTGGTTCGACGTTCGCCTGGGCAACGAGGATTCGGCGCGGCAATTGGAGCAGATGAAGGAATCGCTCGCTCAGTTGCGCGTCACCTTCGACCAGATGTTCGAGCAGAAGAAGAAGAAGCTCACGCAGGGCGACGAACTTCCGCCGGGCGTGCAGAAGATGGTCAAGGTGTACGTCGCGGTGAAGCGCCGCCTGCAGCCTGGCGACAAGATGGCTGGCCGCCACGGCAACAAGGGCGTCGTGTCGAAGATCGTTCCGGTGGAAGACATGCCGTACATGGCGGATGGCACGCCGGTCGACATCGTGCTGAACCCGCTGGGCGTGCCGTCGCGGATGAACGTCGGGCAGATCCTGGAGGTCCATCTGGGCTGGGCCGCAAAGGGCCTCGGCCGCAAGATCGAGGACCTGCTGAAGGCGCAGGCCAAGGCGGGCGAAGTGCGGAAGTTCCTCGAACGGATCTACAACACGACCGGGCGCGCGGAAGACCTGGATGCATTCGACGATGCGGAGATCGTCCATCTTGCCGAAAACCTCACCGGCGGCGTGCCGTTCGCCACACCGGTGTTCGACGGCGCGACGGAAGAGGAGATCAAGGGCATGCTTGACATGGCCGGTCTGCCGCGCTCCGGGCAGGTGACGCTGCATGACGGTCGCACCGGCGAGGCATTCGACCGTCAGGTCACCGTCGGCTTCATGCACGTGCTGAAGCTGCACCACCTGGTCGACGACAAGATGCACGCTCGCTCGACCGGACCGTACAGCCTCGTCACGCAGCAGCCTCTCGGCGGCAAGGCGCAGTTCGGCGGCCAGCGTTTCGGCGAAATGGAGGTCTGGGCGCTCGAAGCGTACGGCGCGGCCTACACGCTGCAGGAGATGCTCACCGTCAAGTCCGATGACGTCAACGGCCGCACCAAGGTCTACGAGAACATCGTCAAGGGCGAGCACAAGATCGAGGCCGGCATGCCGGAATCCTTCAACGTGCTGGTGAAGGAAATCCGCTCGCTCGCGATCGACGTGGACATGGAACGGGATTAAGCGGACGAAAGTGCAAACCTACTTTCGTCCGAATTTTCCACCCTTGAATCCCTGGCGGAGCCAGTGGATTCAAGGCAGAAATTCAATGGATGGAACTCCGAAACGAATTACTCGGGAGTACGCATGAAAGCATTGCTCGATCTGTTCAAGCAAGTCACGCAGGAAGAAGAATTCGACGCCATCCGCATCGGGCTCGCGTCGCCGGAAAAAATCCGGTCGTGGTCGTACGGCGAGGTCAAGAAGCCGGAGACGATCAACTACCGCACGTTCAAACCCGAGCGCGACGGCCTCTTCTGCGCCAAGATCTTCGGGCCGGTGAAGGATTACGAGTGCCTGTGCGGCAAGTACAAGCGCCTGAAGCACCGCGGCGTGATCTGCGAGAAGTGCGGCGTCGAGGTGACGCTGGCCAAGGTGCGCCGCGAACGCATGGGCCACATCGAACTGGCCTCGCCGGTCGCGCACATCTGGTTCCTGAAATCGCTGCCGTCGCGGATGGGCATGGTGCTCGACATGACGTTGCGCGACATTGAACGCGTTCTTTACTTCGAAGCGTTCGTTGTGACCGACCCCGGCTTGACACCGCTCAACCGCGCGCAACTGCTCACGGAAGACGACTATCTGGCCAAGCTCGAGCAGTACGGTGATGATTTCGATGCCTACATGGGCGCCGAAGGCATCCGCGCGCTGCTCAAGTCGCTCGACGTCAACCACGAGATCGACAAGCTGCGCAAGGAACTCGAGACCACCGGTTCGGACACCAAGATCAAGAAGATCGCCAAGCGCCTAAAGGTGCTCGAGGCGTTCAACAAGTCGGGCATCAAGCCCGAGTGGATGATCCTCGAGGTGCTGCCGGTGCTGCCGCCGGAACTGCGCCCGCTGGTCCCGCTCGACGGCGGCCGCTTCGCGACGTCGGACTTGAACGACCTTTATCGCCGCGTGATCAATCGCAACAACCGGCTGAAGCGCCTTCTGGAATTGAAGGCGCCGGACATCATCGTCCGCAACGAAAAGCGGATGCTGCAGGAAGCGGTGGACTCCCTGCTCGACAACGGTCGCCGCGGCAAGGCGATGACGGGCGCCAACAAGCGTCCGCTGAAGTCGCTCGCCGACATGATCAAGGGCAAGGGCGGCCGCTTTCGGCAGAACCTGCTCGGCAAGCGCGTCGACTACTCGGGCCGTTCGGTCATCGTGGTCGGCCCGCAGCTGAAGCTGCATCAATGCGGTCTGCCGAAGCTGATGGCGCTGGAGCTCTTCAAGCCGTTCATCTTCAACAAACTCGAGACGATGGGCCTCGCGACCACGATCAAGGCCGCGAAGAAGATGGTCGAGGCGCAGGAACCGGTCGTGTGGGACATCCTGGAAGACGTGATCCGGGAGCACCCGGTCATGCTGAACCGGGCACCGACGCTGCATCGGCTGGGCATCCAGGCATTCGAACCAGTGTTGATCGAGGGCAAGGCGATCCAGCTGCATCCGCTGGTTTGCACCGCGTTCAACGCCGACTTCGACGGCGACCAGATGGCAGTCCACGTGCCGCTGTCGCTCGAAGCCCAGATGGAAGCGCGCACGCTGATGCTGGCGTCGAACAACGTGCTGCTGCCGTCCAACGGCGAACCCTGTATCGTGCCATCGCAGGACATCGTTCTGGGTCTCTACTACGCAACGCGCGAGAAGATCAACGCCCCGGGTGAAGGTCAGATGTTCTCCGACCTGGCGGAAGTGTCGCGGGCCTACGAGTCGCGCCAGGCCGAGTTGCACGCGCGGGTCAAGGTTCGCATCAAGGAAATCGAACTCAAGGCCGGCCCGGACGGAACCACCGAGCGCGTCGAGAAGATCACGCGTTACGACACGACCGTCGGCCGTGCACTGCTCTCCGAGATCCTGCCGCCGGGACTGCCGTTCTCGTTCATCAACAAGCCGCTCAAGAAGAAGGAAATTTCGCGGATCATCAACGCGAGCTTCCGTCGCTGCGGACTACGCGAAACGGTCATCTTCGCCGACAAGCTGATGCAGGCCGGCTATTCGCTCGCGACGCGTGGCGGCATCTCCTTCGCTGCCGACGACATGCTCGTGCCCGTGGAAAAGGTGGCGATCATCAGCGAGGCCGAAGGGCAGGTGAAGGAGATCCAGGCGCAGTACACATCGGGCCTGGTGACCGAGGGCGAACGCTACAACAAGGTCGTGGACATCTGGGGCCGCGCAGGCGACGAAATCGCGAAGGCGATGATGAACCAGCTCGGCAAGACCACCGTGACCGATCGCGAAGGCAAGCAGGTCGAGCAGGACTCGTTCAATTCGATCTTCATGATGGCCGATTCCGGCGCGCGGGGCTCCGCGGCTCAGATTCGCCAGCTGGCCGGCATGCGCGGCCTGATGGCCAAGCCCGATGGCTCGATCATCGAGACACCGATCACGGCCAATTTCCGCGAAGGCCTGAACGTTCTGCAGTACTTCATCTCCACGCACGGCGCGCGCAAGGGTCTTGCGGATACCGCGTTGAAGACGGCCAATTCGGGTTATCTGACCCGTCGCCTGGTCGACGTGACGCAGGACCTCGTGGTCACGGAAGACGATTGCGGCACCAGCAACGGTGTCGCCATGAAGGCGCTGGTCGAAGGCGGCGAAGTGATCGAGCCGTTGCGCGAGCGCATCCTCGGCCGTTCGGTGGCCGCGGACGTGATTCATCCGGAAACGCAGGCGACGCTGTTCTACCCCGGCACGCTGCTGGGTGAGGACGAGGTGGACCAGATCGAAGCGCTGGGCATCGACGAAGTCAAGGTGCGCACGCCGCTCACCTGCGACACGCGCCACGGCCTGTGTGCGACCTGCTATGGGCGCGATCTCGGCCGCGGACACCTCGTGAACGTCGGCGAAGCGGTCGGCGTGATCGCTGCGCAATCGATCGGCGAGCCGGGCACGCAGCTGACCATGCGCACGTTCCACATCGGCGGCGCGGCGTCGCGTACGGCGGCGGTGTCGCAGATCGAATCGAAGTCTGCGGGCACGGTCCGGTTCTCGGCGCTGATGCGCTACGTAACGAGCGGCAAGGGCGACCTGGTCGTCATCGCGCGTTCCGGCGAAGTGCTGATCCACGACGACAATGGCCGTGAGCGCGAACGCCACAAGGTTCCGTATGGCGCCACGCTGCAGGCGAAGGACGGCGACACGGTCAAGGCGGGCAAGGTGCTGGCAATGTGGGACGCCACCGCGCGCCCGATCATCACCGAGTACGCGGGCCGCGTGAAATTCGAGCACGTGGAGGAAGGCGTCACCGTGGCCAAGCAGGTGGACGACGTGACCGGTCTGTCGACACTGGTCGTCATCGATCCCAAGCGGCGCGCCACGGCGACCGCCAAGGGCGTGCGCCCGCAGGTGAAGCTCCTCGACGAGAACGGCGAGGAGATCAAGCTCGCGGGCTCGGATCTGCCGGTCAACATCACCTTCCAGCTGGGCTCCATCATCACGGTGAAGGATGGCCAGCAGGTTGCGGTGGGCGAAGTGCTCGCGCGGATTCCGCAGGAGACCTCGAAGACCCGCGATATCACGGGCGGCCTGCCGCGCGTGGCGGAGCTCTTCGAAGCGCGCTCGCCGAAGGATGCGGGCATGCTGGCGGAAGTCACAGGCACGGCGTCATTCGGCAAGGACACCAAGGGCAAGCAGCGTCTCGTCATCACCGACATGGACGGTGTCGCGCATGAGTTCCTGATCACCAAGGACAAGCACGTCACCGTGCACGACGGGCAGGTGGTGAACAAGGGCGAGACAATCGTCGACGGGCCGGCCGATCCGCATGACATCCTGCGTTTGCTGGGGGTGGAAGCGCTCGCGCGCTACATCACCGACGAAGTGCAGGACGTTTATCGGTTGCAGGGCGTGAAGATCAACGACAAGCACATCGAGGTCATCGTGCGCCAGATGCTGCGGCGCGTGATCATCACGGAACCGGGCGACACGCGCTTCATCCGCGAGGAAGGCGTCGAACGCTCGGAGCTGTTCGACGAAAACGACAAGGCGGTGAAGGAGGGCAAGGAGCCGGCGCAATATCACCACCTGCTGCTCGGGATCACCAAGGCGTCGCTGTCGACGGATTCGTTCATCTCCGCCGCGTCGTTCCAGGAAACCACGCGCGTCCTTACCGAGGCCGCGATCATGGGCAAGCGGGACGACTTGCGCGGTCTGAAGGAAAACGTCATCGTCGGCCGTCTGATACCGGCAGGAACGGGCTTGGCGTACCACACCGCGCGCAAGCGCCTCAAGATGCTGGGGCCGGAAGCGGCGGCGGCAGCGGAGGCGGCGTTCACGCCAGCCGACGAGGCTGCGCCGGCGGCGGCGTCGGAGGCGGCAGCGGACGCGGCCTGACGCCCCGGCAGTTGACTGAACGACGGGTCGGCGGTGTATCGCCGGCCCGTTTTCTTTGGTGCGTTGGGTCGGGACCGGGCGCGACGGCAGGTTCCTGTCGTTTTGCACCGCAGCAGGGTGTTGACCCGAAAGGCATTTAGCGCCTATAATCGCGGTCTTTTCTCCCTTTGGCAGCCCGGTGAACAAGACCGAGTCGCGGCCGAGAGGGTGGGCGTACCCGGTCGCAGCACGGCAGCAATGAGGTCGACCGAGGCGCTAAAAAGTGGTCCGTGCGTCGCGCCGGCGGTTGGAAGCCGGTGCCAGGCTTGGGCCACTTTGATTTGTTGCAGACCGAATTGTGCGTAAGAGGTAAATGAGGACGGGAATGCAGTCAATCCCGTAGCTACACGTCGCAGTTTCGGGAAGCCGGCTGAACCACTGGCCGAGCATTAAGCCCCGCGGTGCCTAACCGGAAACGGTTGAGCTGCCGCACGAAACGGAAAATTTAGATGCCAACGATCAATCAGCTCGTGCGTAAGGGCCGCAAGGCCCCCGTGTCGAAAAGCAAGGTGCCGGCGCTGCAGAACAGCCCGCAAAAACGGGGCGTTTGCACACGCGTGTACACGACGACTCCCAAGAAGCCGAATTCGGCATTGCGGAAGGTCGCCAAGGTGCGCCTGACCAACGGCTTCGAGGTCATCAGCTACATCGGCGGCGAAGGCCACAACCTGCAGGAGCACTCGGTGGTCCTGATCCGCGGTGGCCGCGTAAAGGACTTGCCGGGCGTGCGCTACCACATGGTGCGCGGCGCACTCGACACCGCCGGCGTCAAGGATCGCAAGCAGGCCCGCTCGAAGTACGGTGCCAAGAGACCCAAAGCCGCATAGGCCCCAAGGCCGCGCAAGCGCGGCAAACAGACTGGACGAATCAGACTATGCCAAGACGTCGCGAAGTACCGAAACGCGAGATCCTGCCGGATCCGAAGTTCGCGAGCACCGAAGTCGCCAAGTTCATCAACGTATTGATGGACAGCGGCAAGAAGTCGGTCGCCGAACGGATCATCTACGGCGCGTTCGAATCGATCGCCAAGAAGGGCGGCAAGGATCCGCTGGAAGTCTTCACCCAGGCGCTGTCGAACTCGCGCCCGATGGTCGAAGTGAAGAGCCGCCGCGTGGGCGGCGCCAACTTCCAGGTGCCGGTCGAAGTCCGTCCGGTGCGACGCACGGCGCTCGCGATGCGCTGGTTGCGCGAAGCGGCGCGCAAGCGCGGCGAGAAGTCGATGGGGCAGCGCCTCGCGGCGGAACTCATGGAAGCGTCCGAAGGGCGTGGTGGCGCCGTGAAGAAGCGCGAGGAAGTGCACCGCATGGCGGAAGCCAACAAGGCCTTTTCGCATTTCAGATTCTAAGAGGCCTAACTTTTAAGTTCGAGACTCGCGATGCATTTGGTCTTGCGCGAGTCTCGGGGAAAGTTGCTTCTCCAATGTTTTTCGTAAGTTTTTTCCATAATGTTTTTCGTAGGTTTTGAAGTTTATGCCACGAGTTACCCCAATTGACCGGTATCGCAACATTGGCATCAGTGCGCACATAGACGCAGGCAAGACCACGACCACCGAACGGATCCTTTTCTACACCGGCGTCTCGCACAAGATTGGTGAAGTGCACGATGGCGCCACGGTCATGGACTGGATGGAGCAGGAGCGCGAGCGCGGCATCACCATCACGTCCGCGGCGACGACCTGCTTCTGGAAGGGGATGGACAAGAACTTCCCCGAGCACCGCATCAACATCATCGATACTCCCGGCCACGTCGACTTCACTATCGAGGTCGAACGGTCGATGCGCGTGCTCGACGGCGCGTGCATGGTCTATTGCGCGGTTGGCGGCGTCCAGCCCCAGTCGGAAACCGTGTGGCGGCAGGCTAACAAGTACAAGGTGCCGCGGCTGGCGTTCGTCAACAAGATGGACCGCCAGGGTGCGAATTTCTTCAAGGTCTACGACCAGATGAAGTCGCGCCTGAAGGCCAATCCGGTGCCCATCCAGATTCCGATCGGCGCCGAGGAGAAATTCGAGGGCGTGGTGGACCTGGTTCGCATGCAGGCCATCTACTGGGACGAAAAGTCGCAGGGCATGAAGTACGACATGCGCCCGATCCCGGCCGAGCTCGAAGCCACCGCCAAGGAATGGCGCGAGAAAATGCTCGAGAGTGCCGCCGAGGCGAACGAAGAGCTGATGAACAAGTACCTCGAGACGGGCGACATGACCGCCGAGGAAATCAAGGCAGGCTTGCGCCTGCGCACGATCGCGAGTGAAATCGTGCCGATGATGTGCGGTTCCGCGTTCAAGAACAAGGGCGTCCAGGCAATGCTCGACGCGGTGATCGAATACATGCCGGCACCGACGGACATCCCGCCGGTGAAGGGCGAGCTCGAGAACGGCAAGATGGGCGAGCGCCGCGCTGCCGACGACGAACCGTTCGCGGGCCTTGCGTTCAAGATCATGACCGACCCCTATGTCGGCCAGCTGATCTTCTTCCGCGTGTATTCGGGCGTCATCAATTCGGGCGATTCGATCTACAACCCGATCAAGGGACGCAAGGAACGCATCGGCCGCATTCTGCAGATGCACGCCAACCAGCGCGAAGAATTGAAGGAAGTGCGCGCGGGCGACATCGCGGCGGCGGTGGGCTTGAGGGAAGCGACGACGGGCGACACGCTGTGCGACCCGGCGCACGTGATCATGCTCGAGAAGATGATCTTCCCGGAACCCGTGATCCATGTGGCCGTCGAGCCCAAGACCAAGGTCGACCAGGAAAAGATGGGCATTGCGCTCAATCGCCTCGCGCAGGAAGACCCTTCGTTCCGCGTCCACACGGACGATGAGTCAGGCCAGACGATCATTTCGGGGATGGGCGAGCTCCACCTCGAGATCCTCGTCGACCGCATGAAGCGTGAATTCGGCGTCGAAGCCAACGTGGGTGCGCCGCAGGTCGCGTACCGCGAGGCGATCAAGAAGGCCGTGCAGGTCGAAGGCAAGTTCATCAAGCAGTCTGGCGGTCGTGGCCAGTACGGCCACGTCTGGATCAAGATGGAGCCCAACGAGACAGGCAAGGGTTACGAATTTGTCGACGCCATCAAGGGCGGCACGGTTCCGCGCGAATACATCCCGGCGGTTGCCAAGGGACTGATCGAGACGCTGCCCAACGGCGTGCTGGCGGGGTTTCCTGTCGTGGACGTCAAGGTCACGCTGTTCGACGGGTCGTATCACGATGTCGATTCGAACGAAAACGCGTTCAAGATGGCCGCGTCGATGGCCTTCAAGGACGGCATGCGCCAGGCGAGCCCGGTGCTGCTCGAGCCGATGATGGCGGTCGAGGTCGAAACGCCGGAGGACTTCATGGGCAACGTCGTGGGCGATCTGTCCTCGCGGCGCGGCATGATCCAGGGCATGGATGATCTGCCCACCGGCAAGGTAATCAAGGCGGAAGTCCCGCTGGCCGAGATGTTCGGTTACTCGACGACGCTGCGTTCGCTGTCGCAGGGACGCGCGACGTACACCATGGAATTCAAGCACTACACCGAGGCGCCGAAGAACGTCGCCGAAGCGGTAATCAACAAGAAGACATAACAGAAACGCGACAACCACCGATTTTTCGTAGTTTTCCGCCTCGATTCAACGGGCTCAGTTGGCAAATGAGCCCGGGAATCGAGGGTAACTAACAAAACGGCCGAAAGTGGGTTTTCACTATCGGACGCGGAGAGAATCATGGCCAAAGGCAAATTCAATCGTACGAAGCCGCACGTGAACGTGGGGACGATTGGGCACGTTGATCACGGGAAGACGACGCTGACGGCGGCGCTGACGCTGGTGCTGTCGAAGTTGTTTGGAGGGGAGGCGAAGGCGTACGACCAGATTGATGCGGCGCCGGAGGAGAAGGCGCGGGGGATCACGATCAACACGGCGCACGTGGAGTACGAGACCAAGAACCGGCACTACGCGCACGTGGATTGTCCGGGGCACGCGGACTACATCAAGAACATGATCACGGGTGCGGCGCAGATGGACGGGGCGATCCTGGTGGTGAGTGCGGCGGATGGTCCGATGCCGCAGACGCGGGAGCACATTCTGCTGGCGCGGCAGGTGGGGGTGCCGTACATCGTGGTGTACATGAACAAGGCCGACATGGTCGACGATGCGGAGCTGCTGGAGTTAGTGGAGATGGAGATCCGGGAGTTGCTCTCGAAGTATCAGTTCCCGGGGGACAAGACGCCGATTGTGACGGGTTCGGCGAAGATGGCGCTGGACGGGGACAAGAGCGAGATGGGAGAGGGCTCGATCCTGAAGCTGGCGGAAGCGCTGGACACGTACATTCCGGAGCCGAAGCGGTTGATTGACGGGCCGTTTCTGATGCCGGTGGAGGATGTGTTTTCGATTTCGGGGCGTGGCACGGTGGTGACGGGCCGGGTGGAGCGCGGGGTGGTGAAGGTGGGGGAGAATCTGGAGATTGTGGGGCTGAAGCCGACGCTGCAGACGGTGTGCACGGGGGTGGAGATGTTCCGCAAGCTGCTGGATCAGGGGCAGGCTGGGGACAACGTGGGGGTGCTGCTGCGGGGCACCAAGCGGGAAGAGGTGGAGCGTGGGCAGGTGCTGGCCAAGCCGGGGAGCATCACGCCGCACACCAAGTTCACGTGCGAGGTTTATATCCTGAGCAAGGAAGAGGGGGGTCGGCATACGCCGTTTTTTCCGGGGTATCGGCCGCAGTTTTATTTCCGGACCACGGACGTGACCGGGAGCTGCGTGCTGCCGGAGGGGACGGAGATGGTGATGCCTGGGGACAATGTGGGGTTGACGGTGACGCTGATTGCGCCGATCGCGATGGAAGAGGGGCTGCGCTTCGCGATTCGCGAGGGTGGCCGCACCGTCGGCGCCGGCGTCGTCGCGAAAATCCTGGAGTGAGATAGGAAAGGGCGAACCGCGCCGCATCACGCTCGGTTCACTTCGTACTGACGTTTCACGGCGAACTTACGGGCTTTGCCCGAAATTCGCCGGTAAAAATCAACCGGCCAAAAGTAGGTTTTCACTTTCGGACGAGAGGCGATTATGAATAACCAACGCATTCGTATTCGATTGAAGGCGTTCGACTACAAGCTGATCGACCAGTCGGCGCAGGAAATCGTCGAGACGGCGAAGCGCTCCGGCGCGGTCGTCAAGGGCCCGGTTCCGCTGCCGACCAGGATCGAGCGGTTCGACGTCCTGCGCTCACCGCACGTCAACAAGACGTCGCGCGACCAGTTCGAAATCCGCACGCATCTGCGGCTGATGGACATCATCGACCCGACCGACAAGACGGTCGACCAGTTGATGAAGCTCGATCTTCCCGCCGGCGTGGATGTGGAAATCAAGCTGCAGTAAATCGCAAGACCTTGCAGTTGAATATGAAGTTGAACTTGAAGTCGCTGTTAAAACGTTAGTCGCTGGTCAATCGTAATCGGCGGCGTCGAAAGGAAAATGAGATGAGCCTCGGACTAGTCGGGCGCAAGGTGGGCATGACCCGCGTCTTTACCGATGATGGTGCCGCCATCCCGGTGACGGTGCTGGACGTCGCCAACAACCGCGTCACGCAGATCAAGACTCCCGAGACCGACGGCTATGCTGCCGTCCAGGTCACCTACGGCAAGCGTCGCGCGTCGCGCGTGACGAAGGCCCAGGCGGGCCACCTCGCAAAGGCGGGCGTGGAAGCTGGTGTTGTCCTCAAGGAATTCCAGATCCCGGCGGACGACCTGGCGAAGTTCAAGCCCGGTGATGTCGTCGGTGTGGATACGTTCGCCGTCGGCCAGCTGGTGGATGTGACCGGCACGACGAAGGGCCGCGGTTTTTCGGGCGTGATCAAGCGGCACCACTTCAGTTCCAACCGCGCGTCGCATGGCAATTCGCGCTCGCACAACACGCCGGGCTCCATCGGCATGGCGCAGGATCCCGGCCGCGTGTTTCCGGGCAAGCGCATGGCTGGTCAGCTCGGCAATGTCACGCGCACGACGCAGCTTCTGTCGGTCGTCCGCGTCGACGCGGAGCGCGGTCTGCTGCTGGTCAAGGGCTGCGTGCCCGGCGCCGATGGCGGCCACATCGTGGTCCTTCCCTCGGTGAAGACGCCGATCAAGAAGGGAACGTGACCATGGAACTCAGAATGATCGACGGCAACGGCAAGCCAGGCGCCAGTCTCAAGGCGTCTGACGACCTGTTCGGCCGTGAATACAACGAAGCGTTGGTGCACCAGGTCGTCGTCGCCTATCAAGCGAACGCACGGCAGGGCACGCGTGCCCAGAAGGGTCGTGCCGACATCAACAAGTCGCACAAGAAGCCCTGGGCCCAGAAGGGCACGGGACGTGCGCGCGCCGGCCAGGCCAACAGCCCGCTGTGGCGCGGCGGCGGCAAGATCTTCCCGTCCTCCCCCGACGAGAATTTCTCGCACAAGGTGAACCGCAAGATGTATCGGGCCGGAATCGCCTCGATCCTGTCGCAGCTGGTCCGCGAGGAGCGGCTGTCCGTGATCGAGAACCTTGCGCTCGACTCACCCAAGACGAAGCAGTTCGCGAAAGTGATCAAGGCCTTCGGCTTGACAGGCAACGTGCTCGTCGTCACCGACAACCTCGACGACAACGTGTACCTGTCGTCGCGCAACCTGCACGACGTGCTCGTGCTCGAAACCAGCGAAGTCGATCCGGTCAGCCTCGTCCGCTTCAAGAACGTGCTGCTGACGAAGGGCGCCGTGACGCAATTCGAGGAGATGCTGGGATGAACGCCAACACCAGCGACAAGAAGAAATACAACGCGGAGCGCCTGATGACGGTGCTGCTGGCCCCGGTCATATCCGAAAAGGCCACGTTCATCGCGGACAAGCACTCGCAGGTGATCTTTCGTGTTGCCCCGGACGCGACCAAGCCTGAAGTGAAGGCTGCGGTCGAACTCATGTGGAAGGTCGAAGTGGACACGGTCCAGATCTCGATCGTCAAGGGCAAGGAAAAGCGGTTCGGCCGTTTCATCGGCCGGCGTCGTGGCTGGAAGAAGGCGTATGTCAGCCTGAAGCCCGGCCAGGAAATCAATTTCGCGACGGAGCCCTGACATGCCCCTAGTCAAAGTCAAGCCAACATCGCCGGGTCGCCGCGCGATGGTGAAGGTCGTCAATCCCGACCTGCACAAGGGTGCGCCTGTCGCCTCGCTGGTCGAGCACCAGAAGCGGGGTTCGGGCCGCAACAACAACGGCCACATCACGATGCGGCACAAGGGCGGCGGCCACAAGCACCATTACCGGATCGTCGACTTCAAGCGCAACAAGGACGGCATCCCGGCGAAGGTCGAGCGGCTCGAATACGATCCCAACCGCAGCGCCAACCTCGCGTTGCTGCTGTACACGGACGGCGAACGTCGCTACATTATCGCCCCGCGCGGTGTTGCCGTCGGCACGCCGCTGATGTCGGGAATCGAGGCCGCGATCAAGCCGGGCAACTGTCTGCCGTTGCGCAACATCCCGGTGGGCACGACCGTGCACTGCGTCGAAATGCAGCAGGGCAAGGGCGCGCAGATCGCGCGTTCGGCCGGCACTTCGGCGCAACTGCTGGCGCGCGAAGGCATCTACGCGCAGTTGCGCCTTCGCTCCGGCGAAATCCGCAAGGTGCACGTCGACTGCCGCGCTGTGATCGGCGAGGTGGGCAATGAAGAGCACAGCCTGCGCTCGATCGGCAAGGCCGGCGCCAATCGCTGGCGCGGTATCCGCCCGACGGTGCGCGGCATCTGCATGAACCCGGTCGACCACCCGCACGGTGGCCGCTCCAACGGCGGCGGCCATCCGGTTTCGCCGTGGGGTACGCCGACCAAAGGCTACAAGACGCGCAGCAACAAGCGCACGGATGTAATGATCGTCCGCCGCCGCCACGCGACAAAGGGATAAGCAATGGCTCGTTCAATCAAGAAGGGCCCGTTCGTCGACGGCCACCTGCAGGCCAAGGTGGAAAAGGCGCGCGCGGTCAACGACAAGAAGCCGATCAAGACCTGGTCGCGCCGTTCCACCATCACGCCGGATTTCGTCGGCCTGACGGTCGCAGTGCACAACGGCAAGGCGCACATCCCGGTCTACGTGTCCGAAAACATGGTTGGCCACAAGCTGGGCGAATTCGCGCTGACGCGCACCTTCAAGGGCCATTCGGCCGACAAAAAGGTCGCCGCACCCGCGCCGCCCCGAAAGAAGTAAGGAGCCCACGATGCAAACCACTGCCACGTTGCGCGGCGTTCGCCTCTCGGCCCAGAAGGGTCGACTGGTCGCCGACCAGATTCGCGGGTTGCCGGTCGACCGCGCGTTGAGCGTACTCGCGTTCAGCCCGAAGAAGGGTGCGAGGATCATCAAGAAAGTGCTGGAGTCCGCGATCGCGAACGCCGAGCACAACGATGGTGCCGATATCGACGAGCTCACGGTCAAGACCATCTACATCGACAAGGCCGAGACGCTGAAGCGCACCAGCGCGCGCGCCAAGGGCCGCGGCAACATCATCGGCAAGCAGAGCTGCCACATCCACGTCGTCGTTGGCGACGGAAACTAAAGGGATTCACAGGTCATGGGTCAGAAGATCAATCCGACCGGTTTCCGTCTTGCCGTAAATCGGAACTGGACGTCGAAGTGGTATGCGAACAGCAAGAACTACGGGCCGACGCTGGCGCAGGACATCCGCATTCGCGAATACCTGGGCAAGAAGCTTTCCCACGCGTCGGTGTCCAAGATCACCATCGAGCGCCCGGCGAAGAACGCCCGCATCACGATCCACAGCGCGCGTCCCGGCGTCGTCATCGGCAAGAAGGGCGAGGACATCGAGACGCTCAGAGCCGACCTGAAGAAGATGATGGGCGGCGACGTCGGCTTGAACATCGAGGAAATCCGCAAGCCGGAAATCGATGCGCAACTCATCGCCGACTCGATCGCCCAGCAGCTGGAAAAGCGGATCATGTTCCGCCGTGCGATGAAGCGCGCCATGCAGAATGCGATGCGCCTGGGCGCGCAAGGCATCAAGGTCATGTCGTCGGGACGCCTGAACGGCGCGGAAATCGCGCGCCGCGAGTGGTACCGCGAAGGCCGCGTCCCGTTGCATACGCTGCGCGCCGACATCGACTACGGTTTTTCCGAAGCGCGCACGACGTATGGCGTGATCGGGATCAAAGTCTGGGTGTTCAGGGGCGAAGTGATGCCGCACAACGGAGAACCCGCGCTGGCGCCGGCACCGGCCCCGGCGCCGACGCGTCCCCGTCGCGCAGGACCAGGAGCGAAGAATGCTGCAACCAGCTAGAAGGAAGTACCGGAAGGAACAGAAGGGCCGCAACAAGGGCGTGGCGACCGTAGGCAACAAGGTCAGCTTCGGCGAATACGGCCTGAAGGCGGTCGGCCGCGGCCGGTTGACGGCGCGCCAGATCGAGGCGGCTCGCCGGGCGATGACGCGCCACATCAAGCGCGGCGGCCGCATCTGGATCCGCATCTTCCCGGACAAGCCGATGTCGAAGAAACCCGCCGAAGTGCGGATGGGCAACGGCAAGGGCAATCCGGAGTTCTACGTGGCGGAGATCGTGCCCGGCAAGGTGCTGTACGAGATGGACGGCGTCGAGGAATCGCTGGCACGCGAGGCGTTCGCGCTGGCATCGGCCAAGCTGCCGATCAAGACGACATTCGTGCACCGGCTGATCGGCGGATAGTGGCGGAATTGAGGCCAGACAAGAGGCAATCATGAAGAAATCCGAGACGAAAAAGAAACTCACCGGCAAGTCGCCGGCCGAGTTGCAGACCGAACTGGAGGCGCTGCTGCGCGAGCAGTTCGGTTTGCGCATGCAAGCGGCCACCCAGCAACTGCAGGACACGTCCAAGCTGCAGACCGTCCGGCGCGGGATTGCCCGCGTGCGCACGCTGATGAGCCAACAGATGCAAATGAAGAACGCACAAGGAGGGGCATGAGCGCGGCGGGTGAAGCCGAGCGCGCGGCGCCGCGCACTTGCCCTGGCCGACACGCCGAACATGGAAATTATGAAACGCACAAAGAGGGGCATGAGCGCGGCGGGTGAAGCCGAGGCGCGCAGCGCGCGGCGCCGCGCACTTGCCCTGGCCGACACGCCGAACATGGAAATTATGAATAACGCACAAAGAGGCCAGGCATGAACGAACAAGCCACCAATTCCGTGCCGGCAGCCCAGCCGGCCCGCAAGGCGCTGATTCAGACCCTGACGGGCCGCGTGGTCAGCAACAAGATGAACAAGACGGTGACGGTGCTGGTCGAGCGCCGCGTCAAGCACGCGCTCTACGGCAAGATCGTCATGAAGTCGGCGAAATACCATGCGCACGACGAATCCAACGAGTGCAAGGAAGGCGATCTGGTCGAGATCTCCGCGACGCGCAAGTTGTCCAAGACCAAGGCGTGGCGCGTGTCGAGCGTCCTGGAAAAGGCGCAGCCGGCCTGACCAGGAACGGGATGTGGTGTATCCCGAAGGGGCGGGGACTTGTGCAATGCGCAAAACCCTGCCATACTTACTGTTTTCGCCCGTCGCGGACAACAGTTTTGGTCCCGCGGTGGTGTTTCCCCGTACGGGGTCCAAAACTGGCCGCCAGAACGCTGTCCGCAACGTTCTGACCAGGGGCCGTCGAGCTTCCTTAAGAAGTCAGATCGGTTTTCGATCGGGAAGTGTCGAGGGACGGCGGTTCAAGTTGGAGAGTTTGCAATGATCCAGATGCAGTCGGTACTGGACGTCGCCGATAACACCGGCGCGCGCTCCGTGATGTGTATCAAGGTATTGGGCGGCAGCAAGCGCCGGTACGCGCACATCGGCGACGTGATCAAGGTCTCGATCAAGGATGCCGCCCCCCGGGGACGCGTCAAGAAAGGCGAGATCTACAACGCCGTCGTCGTGCGCACCCGCAAAGGAGTTCGCCGTCCGGATGGCGCCCTGATTCGCTTCGACAAGAACGCCGCGGTGCTGCTGAACGCCAAGCTCGAGCCGATCGGCACGCGCATTTTCGGACCCGTCACGCGCGAGCTGCGCAACGAGCGGTTCATGAAGATCGTGTCGCTCGCGCCGGAAGTGCTGTAAGCAAGATAAGAGCTGACGACCGCAGGAGAATTTGAGATGCAAAAAATAAAGAAAGGCGACAACGTCGTCATCATTGCGGGCCGGGACAAGGGCAAGCGCGGTGACGTGGCGCGGATCGTGGACGACCGTCATGTGCTCGTGAACGGCGTAAACCAGGTCAAGAAACACGCCAAGCCGAACCCGATGAAGAACCAGCCGGGCGGCATCATCACCAAGGAAATGCCGATCGACGTCTCGAACGTCGCGATCTGGAATCCGGTTACGCAGAAGCCCGACCGCGTCGGCATGCGTGTGCTCGAAGACGGCCGCAAGGTTCGCTTCTTCAAGGGCAACGGCGAGCAGCTCGTCTGATATCGAGGATACGAACATGGCCCGCCTCAAAGACATCTATACCAAGGAAGTCGCGCCCGCGCTGATGAAGCAGTTCGGGTACAAGTCGCCGATGGAAGTGCCGCGTATCACCAAGATCGTCCTGAACATGGGCGTCGGCGAAGCGATAGGCGACAAGAAGATTCTGGACAACGCCGTCGGGGACATGCAGAAGATCGCCGGTCAGAAGCCCGTCGTCACCAAGGCGCGCAAGGCCATCGCCGGATTCAAAATCCGCGAAGGCTACCCGATCGGCTGCATGGTCACGCTGCGCCAGAACCGGATGTACGAGTTCCTCGACCGCTTCGTCACGATCGCGCTGCCGCGCGTACGCGACTTCCGCGGCATCTCGGGCCGCGCGTTCGATGGCCGGGGCAACTACAACATCGGCATCAAGGAACAGATCATCTTCCCGGAAATCGATTACGACAAGATCGACGCGGTGAGGGGAATGAACATTTCGATCACGACGACCGCGAAAACGGACGCCGAAGCCCGCGCGCTGCTGTCGGCGTTCCGGTTCCCGTTCAAGAATTGAAAGGCGCTCATGTCCAAACTGGCTCTGATCAACCGTAACGAGAAGCGCAAGAAGCTCGTCAAGAAGTTCGCGAAGAAGCGCACCGCACTGCAGTCGATCATGAACGACTCGAAGGCATCCGAAGAGGTCCGTTTCCAGGCGCGACTCAAGCTCCAGGCGCTGCCCCAGAACGCCAACCCCACGCGGGTACGCAATCGTTGCGCGCTGACCGGTCGCCCGCGCGGCGTCTACAGCAAATTTGGCCTGGGTCGCAACAAGCTGCGCGAATACGCAATGCGCGGCGAAATCCCGGGCATCGTCAAGGCCAGCTGGTAACAAGGTAACTGAGGGGCAACCGAGGGTAGCTTATGAACATGACAGATCCCATCGCCGACATGCTGACCCGCATCCGCAATGCGCAGATGACGGAAAAGGCCACGGTCGTGATGCCTTCTTCCAAGGTCAAGATCGCGATCGCGAAGGTACTGAAGGATGAAGGCTACATCGACGGCTTCCTAGTCGCCGGCGGGGAAGTGAAGCCGATGCTCGAGATCGCGCTTCGCTATCACGCGGGACGCGCCGTCATCGAGAAGATCGAGCGGGTCTCCACCCCGGGGCTGCGTGTCTACAAGAGCAAGGACGAAATTCCGCGCGTGATGAACGGGCTGGGCATCGCCATCGTGTCGACGTCGCGCGGTGTCATGACGGATCGAAAGGCCCGCGCCACCGGTGTCGGCGGCGAAGTGCTCTGCATCGTGGCCTGATAGTCAAAGAAAACTGAGCTGAGGAAAGCCCCGATATGTCACGCATCGGCAACAATCCGGTCAAGCTACCGCCCAAGGTCGAAGTTACCCTGGCCGCAGGCGAGATTACGGTCAAGGGTCCGTTGGGCGCGCTCACGCGCAAGTTCGGCGAGACAGTGACCATCGAAAAGGATGGCGAGCAGCTGGTATTCAAGTCGCAGTCGCCCGAGGCGAGCGCGATGCAGGGCACTTTGCGCGCACTCGTCGCCAACATGGTCAAGGGCGTTACCGACGGTTACCAGCGCAAACTAACGTTGGTCGGCGTCGGTTACCGTGCGCAGGCTGCGGGCGACAAGATCAATCTGTCGTTGGGCTTCTCGCATCCGGTCGTCCACATGATGCCCAAGGGCGTCAAGATCGAGACGCCGGTGCAGACCGAAATCATCGTCAAGGGCATCGACAAGCAGGCCGTCGGCCAGGTCGCGGCGGAGATCCGCGCCTATCGCCCGCCGGAGCCGTACAAGGGCAAAGGTGTTCGTTACGCCGACGAACGGGTTGTGATCAAAGAAACGAAAAAGAAGTAAGGACCGACTATGGACAAGAAGCAAGCTCGAAGCCGCCGTTCCCGCAAAACCCGGGTACGCATTGCCGAGCAGCGTGCGACGCGGCTGGTGGTCAGCCGTTCCAATTGCCACATCTATGCGCAGATCATCGCGCCCGAAGGTGACAAGGTGCTTGCCAGCGCCTCCACGCTCGAGGCCGATGTGCGCAAGGACGGCAAGAGCGGCGGCAACAAGGCTGCCGCAGAGGTGGTCGGCAAGCGCATCGCAGAAAAGGCAAAGAATCTGGGCATCGAGGCGGTCGCGTTCGACCGTTCCGGATTCCGCTTCCATGGCCGCGTCAAGGCGCTGGCCGAAGCCGCCCGTGCGGGCGGTTTGAAGTTCTAGGTCGCAAGCACAGAGAAAACCATGGCCCAACAACGTTCGAATTCGAGAAATCAGCAGCAGGACGACCGCGGCGACGGCTTGAAGGAAAAGATGATCGGGATCAACCGCGTCACGAAGGTGGTGAAGGGCGGACGGATCCTGGGCTTTGCCGCGCTGACGGTGGTCGGCGATGGCGACGGTCGCGTGGGCATCGGCAAGGGCAAGGCGAAGGAAGTCCCGGTTGCCGTGCAGAAGGCGATGGAGGAAGCCCGCCGTAAGATGGTCAAGGTCAGTCTCAAGAAGGGCACGCTGCATCACGCCGTCGAAGGCCGCCATGGCGCGACCAAGGTGTTCATGCAGCCCGCCGCCGACGGTACCGGCGTCATTGCCGGCGGTCCGATGCGCGCAGTGTTCGAAGTGGTTGGGGTGACCAACGTTCTGGCGAAGTGCCACGGCTCGACCAACCCGTACAACCTGGTCCGCGCCACGCTCAATGCGCTGCAGAACTGCAGCGCGCCGTCGGAAATCGCCGCGAAGCGCGGCAAGACGGTCGAAGAAATTCTGGGAACCTGATTATGGCCGGCAACAAGAAAATCAAGCTGACGCTCGCCAAAGGCATCGCGCGCACACGCCAGGATCACCGGGATACGGTGCGCGGCCTTGGTCTCAAGTGGACGAACCACTCGGTAGAAGTCATCGACACGCCGTGCAACCGCGGCATGATCAACAAGGTCAGCTACCTCCTCAAGGTCGTTGAGCAATAAAAGGCCACTGAGGCCAACTGAGAGATAAGCGTCATGCGACTCAATACAATGAAACCAGCCGACGGCAGCAAGAAGAATCGTCGTCGCGTCGGGCGCGGCATCGGTTCGGGGCTGGGCAAGACTGCCGGTCGCGGCCACAAGGGCCAGAAGTCACGCTCCGGCGGCTTCCACAAGGTCGGGTTCGAAGGCGGTCAGATGCCGCTGCAGCGGCGTTTGCCGAAGCGCGGCTTCGTCTCGCTCGCCAAGAATGATCACGCCGAAATCCGCTTGTCGGACCTGCAGAAGCTGCCGCTGGTCGAAGTCGACATGCTGGCGCTGAAGGCGGCCGGGCTCGTGCCGGGCATCGCCAAGACGGTGAAGGTCATCAAGACCGGCAAGATCGACAAGGCCGTGAAGCTGACGGGCGTTCTGGCGACCAAGGGCGCAAAAGCGGCAATCGAAGCTGCAGGCGGCAGCGTCGCATAGCGTCCATTATCCGGAACACTGAGAGAAAGAATTTCGTGGCAACTGGCAATCCGGCACAGAAGAGCGGTGACAGGTACGGCGACCTCAAGCGACGCTTGTGGTTCCTGCTGCTCGCGCTCGTCGTTTACCGGATCGGCACGCACATCCCGGTGCCGGGAATCAACGCGGCTGTGCTGGATGACCTTTTCAAGTCGCAGAAGGACGGCATCCTCGGCCTGTTCAACGTCTTCTCGGGCGGCGCGCTGTCTCGGTTTTCGATCTTTGCGCTGGGAATCATGCCGTACATCTCGGCGTCGATCATCATGCAGCTGTGCACGGTGGTCGTACCCGCGCTCGAGGCGCTGAAGAAAGAGGGCGAAGCCGGCCGCCGCAAGATCACGCAGTTCACGCGTTACGCGACGCTGGGCCTGGCGTTCTTCCAGGCGCTCGCCATCTCGGCGGCGCTGGAGTCGCAGGCCGGCCTGGTCCTCGAGCCCGGTCCGATGTTTCGCATGATTTCCGCCCTGACGCTAGTCACCGGGACAATGTTCCTCATGTGGCTGGGCGAGCAGATCACCGAGCGCGGCCTGGGCAACGGCATTTCGCTGATCATCTTCGCGGGTATCGCCGCGGGACTCCCCAATGCCATCGGCCTCACGCTGGAACAGGCCCGCACGGGTGCGTACTCGATCCCCTTGGTACTGGGCATTGCTCTGCTGATCGTCGCGGTGACTGCATTCGTGGTATTCGTCGAGCGTGCCGTTCGCAAGATCCTGGTCAACTACGCGAAGCGACAGGTGGGCAACAAGGTTTATCAGGGCCAGAGCTCATTCCTGCCACTCAAGCTGAACATGGCTGGAGTGATCCCGCCGATTTTCGCATCGTCGATCATCCTGTTTCCGGCGACGATAGCGCAGTGGTTCGGCTCCTCCGAAAACACGGTCTGGCTGCGCGACATCGCGGCAACGCTGGCGCCGGGCCAGCCCGTGCATGAACTGCTCTATGCCGGCGCCATCATCTTCTTCTGCTTCTTCTACACGGCGTTGCAGTACAACCCGAAGGAGACGGCCGAGAATCTGAAGAAGAGCGGCGCCTTCATCCCGGGGTACCGTCCGGGCGACCAGACCGCCAAGTACCTCGAGAAGATCACGCTGCGCCTGACGCTCCTCGGTTCGATGTATCTGGTGGTCGTGTGCTTCATTCCGAATTTCCTGATCGCGTGGAAGAACGTGCCCTTCTATTTCGGCGGCACGTCGCTCCTAATCATCGTGGTCGTGACCATGGACTTCATGACGCAGGTGCAGGCGTACCTGATGTCACAGCAATACGAGAGCCTGCTTCGCAAAGCCAACTTCAAGGGCGGGCTGCCGACGCGCTGATGTCGAAAGAAGAAACGATCCAGATGCAGGGGGAGGTCGTCGAGATGCTCCCCAACGCCACGTTCCGCGTAAAGCTGGAAAACGGGCATGTGGTCCTGGGGCATATCTCCGGGAAGATGCGGATGCATTACATCAAGATATTGCCGGGCGACAAGGTGACGGTGGAAGTTTCCCCGTATGACCTCTCCCGGGCGCGGATTACCTTCCGCGCGAAATAGGCGGTTGGCGAGCTAAAGGAACGATCATGAAAGTATTGGCTTCGGTAAAGAAGATCTGCCGCAACTGCAAGATCATCCGGCGCAACGGCGTTGTGCGCGTTATCTGCACGGACCCGCGCCACAAGCAGCGCCAGGGCTGACTCATTTGCGTCATCGGCTAAGCGACCACAACACTAGACAGGTTTAGACATGGCCCGTATTGCAGGCGTCAACATCCCGAATCACCAGCACACCGTCATCGCGCTGACCGCGATCTACGGCATTGGTCCCGCGCGCGCCAAGGCGATCTGCAAGGCGACCGGAATCGCGCCGTCGGCGAAGATCAAGGATCTCTCGGACACCGAGATGGACCGCCTGCGCGAACAGGTCGGCAAATTCAGCGTCGAAGGCGACCTGCGCCGCGAAGTGACGATGAGCATCAAGCGGCTGATGGACCTGAACTGCTACCGGGGTTCGCGCCACCGCAAGGGCCTGCCGGTCCGCGGGCAGCGCACGCGCACCAATGCCCGGACACGCAAAGGCCCGAAGAAGGGTCGCGCGGTCGCGCTCGCCAAGGGCGTCACGAAGTAAAGTGCTGACGTGAAATTAGCAAGTAAGTAACGTGCGGACGTAAACGAGGATATATCGAAGATGGCACAGCAACCGTCGCAGAAGGCTACCGTCGCGCGCGCGCGCAAGAAGGTCAAGAAGAACGTGACCGAAGGCATCGCGCACATCCACGCGTCCTTCAACAACACGATCATCACGATCACCGATCGCCAGGGCAATGCGTTGTCGTGGGCAACTTCGGGCGGTGCCGGATTCAAGGGCTCGCGCAAGTCCACGCCGTTTGCCGCGCAGGTCGCCGCCGAAGCAGCCGGTCGCGCCGCGCAGGAGTGCGGCGTCAAGAATCTCGAAGTGCGGATCAAGGGCCCCGGCCCGGGCCGCGAGTCGGCTGTGCGCGCGCTGAATGCGCTGGGCATGAAGATCTCCAGTATCACCGACGTGACGCCGGTGCCGCACAACGGCTGCCGTCCGCCGAAGCGCCGCCGTATTTGACAATGATCTTTCTGCCGCCAAGTGTCTGGCTTAGTTGGCAAATGAGCCAGCATTTCGCGGGTGACCAACCGGCCGAAAGCAGGTTTTCACTTTCGGACGAAAGGAAATAAATTGGCACGATATACAGGACCCAAATGCAAGCTCGCTCGACGGGAAGGCACTGACCTTTTCCTGAAGAGCGCGCGTCGTTCGCTCGACTCCAAGTGCAAGCTGGAAGCCAAGCCCGGCCAGCATGGCGTGAAGTCCGGCATGCGCATGTCGGACTACGGCAACCAGCTGCGCGAAAAGCAGAAGCTGCGCCGGATGTATGGCCTGATGGAGCGCCAGTTCCGCCGTTACTTCGCGGAAGCCAATCGCCGCAAGGGCTCGACCGGCACCAACCTGCTGCAGTTGCTCGAGTCGCGGCTGGATAACGTCGTCTACCGGATGGGCTTCGGTTCGACCCGGGCGGAAGCGCGCCAGCTGGTGACGCACTGCTCGATCCTGGTCAACGGCAAGCATCTCAACGTACCCTCCGCCATTCTCAAGGCGGGCGACACGGTCACGGTGACGGAGAAATCAAAGGCGCAGCTGCGCATTACGGACTCGTTGCAGCTCGCCGAAAAGGTCGGTTTCCCGTCGTGGGTCGAAGTCGATCCGAAGAAGATGGCAGGCACGTACAAGGGTGCGCCGGATCGTTCGGAATTCGGCCAGGACATCAACGAAAGCCTGGTGGTCGAGCTTTATTCCAAGTGAGTTCCAAGTGAGCCGTCGGTCTCTGCTGAAATGGCGACCGACGCTTTGTTTTTCTGGGTTCAATAACCCATAAAGGTTCCGCATGCAGAGCAATATCCTGTTGAAGCCACGCATCATCGACGTGCAATCGACGTCGCCGTTCCACGCCAAGGTGGTCATGGAGCCGTTCGAGCGCGGGTATGGACACACGCTGGGCAACGCGCTTCGCCGCGTGCTGCTCTCGTCGATGCCCGGTTATGCCCCGACGGAAGTCAAGATCTCGGGCGTGCTGCACGAGTATTCCGCCCTCGACGGAGTGCAGGAAGACGTCGTCGACGTTCTGCTTAATTTGAAGGGCGTGGTGTTGAAGCTTCACAACCGCGACCACGTCATGCTGAAGCTCCAGAAATCGGGCGAAGGCGTTGTGACGGCGGCGGACATCGAGCCCAACCACGACGTCGAGATCATCAATCCCGAGCATGTGATCGCCCACCTCACGGCCGGCGGCAAGCTCGAGATGGAAATCCGCGTCGAAAAAGGGCGTGGCTATCAGCCGGCGACTGCGCGCGCCAAGCCGGAAGGCGGCCGCACGATCGGCAGCATCCTGCTCGACGCCTCGTTTTCGCCTGTTCGGCGCGTCAGCTACGCAGTGGAATCCGCGCGTGTCGAACAGCGTACCGACCTCGACAAGCTCGTGCTCGATATCGAGACCAACGGTGTCGTCGAGCCGGAGCAGGCAGTGCGATTCGCCGCATCGGTATTGGTCGAGCAGCTGTCGGTGTTCGCCGACCTGAAGGGCACGGACGTGCCGGCCACGGAGCGCAGCTCACCGCAGGTCGATCCGATTCTGCTGCGTCCGGTGGACGACCTCGAACTCACGGTCCGCTCGGCGAACTGCCTCAAGGCGGAGAATATCTACTACATCGGCGACCTTATCCAGCGCACGGAAACGGAACTGCTGAAGACGCCGAACCTCGGCCGCAAGTCGTTGAACGAGATCAAGGAAGTGCTCGCGTCACGCGGCTTGTCGCTTGGGATGAAATTGGAAAACTGGCCGCCTGCAGGGCTAGACCGTCCGTGAAAAGTGAAAACCTACTTTTCACGGGATAGGGATGCTCAGGAATCGCGGGCAAAGCCCGTCGATTCCTGACGGAAAGAGCGACGAAAAGTCGTAAAGACCAAGAATCGAGCGCGGTGCGAAGCCGCGCCACATGTTTGAAGGAATTGCCATGAGACACCGTCACGGATTGCGGAAGCTGAACCGAACCAGCAGCCATCGCCTCGCGATGCTGCGCAACATGACCAATTCGCTGTTCCTGCACGAGGCCATCAAGACCACGTTGCCGAAGGCGAAGGAACTGCGCCGCGTGGCCGAGCCACTGATCACGTTGGCGAAGACTCCGACGGTCGCGAACCGCCGCCTGGCGTTCGACCGGCTGCGCGATCGCGACATCGTGACCAAGCTCTTCAACGAACTTGGCCCGCGTTACCAGGGGCGCCCGGGCGGTTACCTGCGCATCCTGAAGTACGGCTTCCGGCAGGGCGACGCCGCGCCGATGGCGCTGGTCGAACTGATGGACCGTCCCAATGTCGAGGCTGCGCCTGAAGGCACCACTGCGAAGTAAGCTTCCTCGCGCCGGTGTCGCAGGAAGAAGCCGGGCTCAAAGTCCGGCTTTTTCCTTTCCGTGAGTGCGATTCGTCGTGTAGCATCGCGACGATATGGCGGATACCATCCTCGTTACCGGCGGCGCCGGCTACATCGGCTCGCACATCGTCGTGGAACTGGCGCGCGCCGGCTATGCGCCGGTCGTCCTGGACAACTTCAGCAACAGCACACCCGCGGTTCTGCCGCGATTGCAGGCGCTTGCCGGCCGGCCCGTGCCCTGCGTGACCGCGGATGTCCGTGATGTAGTGGCGCTGCGGGTGGCCTTCCATGACCACCCCATATCTGCCATCGTGCACTGCGCCGGGCTCAAGGCGGTGGGCGAATCGCAGGCCAGGCCGCTCGCCTATTACGACGTCAACGTCGGCGGCGCGCTGGCATTGGCCGAGGTCATGGGCGAGGCGGGAGTTGCCACGCTGGTGTTCAGTTCGTCGGCCGCGGTTTACGGGCAGCCCGATGACCTGCCGGTGGCCGAAGACGCGCCGCTGCGGCCGCACAACGTCTACGGCCGCACCAAGCGCGTCGTCGAGGATTTCCTGCGCGATCTGGCCAACGCCAATCCAAACTGGCGCATTGCGATCCTGCGCTACTTCAATCCCGCCGGCGCGCATTCGTCCGGCATGCTGGGCGAGGCATCGCGCGGTCGCCCGAGCAATCTGGTGCCCCTGTTGTGTCGTATCGCTTCGGGCGAATTTGCGGAGCTTTCGATCTACGGCAACGACTGGCCCACGCCAGACGGCACCGGCATACGCGATTACCTGCACGTCCAGGACGTGGCTGAGGGCCACGTAATGGCATTGCAGCACCTGGCGCGAACCTACGGTTGCGTCACCATTAACCTGGGCGCGGGACGAGGCTATTCGGTAATGGAAGTCGTGAATGCTTTCGAAAAAACGTGCGGCCGCGGGATCGACAAGTCCTTTGTGCCTCGCCGCGCAGGGGACGTGGCGAATTATTACGCGGATCCAGAGCTTGCCCAGAAGCTGTTGGGATGGAGTGCCAAACGGGGCCTCGACGCCATTTGCGCGGACGCGTGGCGTTGGCAAAAGAATGGCGGGCGGTACTGACTGCAGGCGGCCAACAGCGAACGCAGCCCGACTGCATCGGGCGCGCGCTTACTTTCGCCGGACCAGCACGGGCTTCGTGGGTCCGAAGTAGAACAGTGGAAAAGCCTCCTGGCCCGCGTCAAAAAGAGGGTTGGCGATTCGCTCGGGGCACAGTCGTTTGCAAATCGCTTCAAGAGCCTCCTGCACCAGCCAGAACCGCTGCTCATCCGTGCCATTGGACTTGTCCCATACCGCGGTAACTTCCTGGTAGGCCTGATCATATTCAGCGGCACAGTCGTCTTCCAGCAGGCCCATTGCAAAGTGCGCAAACTCAACGGTTGGATGCACCCGATTGAAACGCTGCAGCAGACTTAGAAGGCGCTTGCTTATGCCAAACCGGGTACTGAGACTGAGACCCGAGTCAAAATAGTCAACGTAATGCCACATGAAGGCAGGCACAAAGAGACTTTCTCCCGGCTCCAGTATGCAGGCGTAACCGCCCAGCAGGCCGGCAAGCTCGAGGCGCTCGCGCTCAGGAAGTCGTTCCAGAAACAGCCTGCTGGATTGTGCCTTCGGCGCCAGATCCTTCGATCGGTCCGCCCCGAACAAGATGAAGCGTTTTCTTCCCAGCACCTGATAGTGCAAGTTGTGCAGACAGTTCGCATCGAAGTGCAGGTGGGTGGCAATTCCAGCATGGGCCATATAGGCCTTGAAGCCTGCGCTCGCCCCCCATTCCGCGAGCGCTTCCGGCTTTTGCATGAATTCCGCGGACGGATTGATGTTGTATTGCGCAATTCCGGGCCTGCGCTCACGGAGAAATTCCTCAACGGTGGTCTCGCCTAGGGGCGTTCCCCGGATATTTATTTGCTCTTCCGGCTCAGTGGGAAAGATGCGCTGTGTAGCCCAGCTCTTCGGAAGATCGCCAACGTCCGCCACGTTCCGCACAGGCTGGTTGTCAAAGAGACTCGCAAATATGAGTGGCTCTTGCCGCGCGGCGCTTGCCAGAAGCATTGGTCGATCCAGCGCATGGGTACAGCGCTCTACTGCTCGTAACATAGACCCGGCCCTCTCCTCCCGATGATCGCCCAAGAGCGCTCCAGGCGTTTTGATCACGCGAGCCCGATTGTGGTGGGGTCAGTGGGGCGGGTCAAGCGTCGAATTCGGTGGTACCGCGCTGCTCCGCACGCTTGTCGTCGTTCTTGTGCACAGGCGAGCGTCGACGCCCATGGCTTGCAGGCGATGCGCTGGTCAAATCCGTAGAATGGGGTGCGTGGGAGCGTCGGATCGGGCGACGACTCGTGCACGACTCCATGTGTCTCCCTTAGCGGTCCGCTTTCCCGCCGGCACCGCCCGGCCGGACCGTCGCGTTACTGTAAAATTGCCACACGTTGCAGCCGCCAGGATACGGCGCTTTCTGTCGCCCGCCATCCGGTGCAAGGAGTTCCGATGCGCATCGAGACCGAGATAAAGCTGGACTTCAAGGATGTGCTGATCCGCCCGAAGCGAAGCACGCTTTCTACGCGCTCGAACGTCGACGTGTCGCGCGAGTTCCGCTTCCTGCACGCGCAAGTCGACTACCACGGCGTGCCGATCATCGCCTCGAACATGGATACCACGGGCACGTTCGAGATGGCGCGCGCGCTGGACGCGTTTCTGCTTTCGACTGCATTGCACAAGCATTATGCGGTGGACGAGCTCGTCGCGTTCTTCAGGGGTCTCGAGCGAAAGTCCGCCGCGTTCTATTCGATGGGCATTGCGCTGGCGGACGAGGAGAAGTTCAGCCTCGTGATGGCGGCGGCGGGGACGGGTGCCGAAGCGGCGGTCCGCTACGTATGCATCGACGTCGCCAATGGCTATACCGAGGGCTTCGTGCGCCTGGTCGCGAAGATTCGCGAGCGTTATCCGCACCTCGTCATCATGGCCGGCAACGTCGTCACGGGCGAGATGACCGAAGAGCTGATCCTTTCGGGCGCGGACATCGTCAAGGTCGGTATCGGACCCGGATCGGTGTGCACGACGCGCAAGATGACCGGCGTCGGCTACCCGCAGCTCTCCGCGATCGTCGAATGCGCGGATGCGGCGCACGGGCTCGAAGGCCACATCTGTGCCGACGGCGGCTGCGCGACGCCAGGCGATGTCGCCAAGGCATTCGGCGGAGGTGCCGACTTCGTCATGCTGGGCGGGATGTTCGCTGGCCACGACGAATGCACGGGCGACATCGTCGAACGCGATGGCCAGAAGTACCGGCGCTTCTACGGAATGAGCAGCAGGAGCGCAATGGAGAAATACGCGGGAGGCGTGGCGCAGTACCGCGCCGCCGAGGGCAAGGAAGTGCTCGTGCCTTGCCGAGGTCCGGTCGACGCAACGGCGCAGGAAATCCTGGGTGGCGTGCGCTCGGCGTGCACCTACGTTGGCGCACGGCGGCTGCGCGAGCTGTCGAAGCGAACCACATTCGTGCGCGTTTCGCAGCAGGCGAACGAGATTTTCGGGCGCTCGTAGACAGCGCCGGAAAGAGGATGTCGCGCGCGCGCGAAAGGCCAGGCGAACGGCATTCGCTGGAAGTTGCTCCGAATTGGAATGCAGGCGCGACCGGATCCCGGGGCAATGTGGAGCCGGTCAATGGTTCGTGCCATCGACCGAGCGTGTATGTGCGCGTATCCCGGCCAGCGTAATCGCGCCAAGCACTGCCCCATCGGGTCCGGTTACCGCCAGTATGTCGATATCGATTTCGAACATCAGCGCGAGTGCGTCGCGCAGGCTTGCCCGCGCCCCGATAGCGTGGACTGGAACGGCAGCGCCGAGGGATTCGAGCGCGCCGTCGGCGCGGATGAGTGCTAGGCGCTTCAATGCGCGGTCGGTGCCCACGAACGACTCGACGAACAGGTTGGCGGGACGCGCGAGGACCGCTTCCGGCGTGGCGAATTGGACAAGCGCGCCGTCGCGCAGGATGGCGATGCGGTCTCCCATCTTGAGCGCCTCGTCGATGTCGTGGGTGACGAAGACAATCGTTTTCTTCAGGCCGCGCAGGATGCGCAGGAATTCGTCCTGAAGCCTTGCGCGCGTGATCGGATCGATGGCGCCGAAGGGTTCGTCCATCAGCATCACCGGCGGGTCCGCGGCGAGTGCGCGCGCCACGCCTACGCGCTGTTTCTGGCCTCCCGACAATTCGCGCGGGAAGCGGGACCGAAACGTCGCCGGCTCCATGCCGATCAGGTCCAGCAGCCCATCGACTCGCGTGGCGATGCGAGCGGCATCCCAACCGAGGAGCTTCGGCACCGTCGCGATGTTGTCGGCAATCGACCAATGCGGGAAGAGCCCGACCTGCTGAATGACATAACCGATGCTGCGGCGAAGGCTGACGGGATCGGTCTGCATCACGTCACGGCCGGCGACCATGATGCTGCCGGCGTCCGGTTCGACCATGCGGTTGATCATGCGCATCGTCGTCGTCTTTCCGCAACCCGACGGTCCGATCAGCACGCACACTTCGCCCTCGGAAACCGAGAGCGTCAGATGGTCGACTGCCGGGTGCGCCGCACCGGGGAACTGCTTGACGAGACCGCGGACCTCGATCATCGCGGGCGCATCCCGGCGGGCGTCAGAATTTTCTGCAGGCGCCCGAAGAGGCGGTCCGCGCCGATGGCCAGCAACGTCGCCGGAATCGCGCCGACGAGCAACTGCGGCAGCGCCATCATGGCGATTCCGGATGTGATGAAGTCACCCAGACCGCCACCGCCGATGTAGGCGGCCAGTACCGCGCCGGACACGACCTGCACGGCCGCCGTGCGAATGCCCGCGAAGAGCACCGGCATGGCGACGGGCAATTCCACTTTGCGCATGATCTGCGCGCGGGTCATGCCCATGCCGCGCGCGGCGTCGACCATGTCCGTGTCGACCTGCTGCAGCGCAGTGAAGGCATTGATCAGGATTGGTGGCAGCGCCAACAGTGTCAACGCGAACAGCGAAGGCACGAATCCGGTGCCGAGGACGGGCATCACGAGCGCCAGCACGGCCAGCGAAGGCAGCGTGCGCCCGATGTTGGCCGCGGTGATTGCCACCAACGCCGCGCGACGTGTGTCCGCGAGCAACACGCCGATCGGCAACGCAATCGCGATAGCCAGGCCGAGTGCGGCCGCCGACAGCGCGACATGCGTTGCCAGTGCGTCGAAGAAGCGACCGGGGTGCGCAACGATGAACTGCCAGGCTTCGACGAGTAGCATGAACGGTGGTCGCGTCGCGGCTCAAGCGGCCCGATGCCGCAGCCAGACCTCGACCTTGGCCAAGCTCAGGTCGGCCGCGACAGCAAGCGCGCAGGACGTCAGTGCGCCGGCCCAGATCTTGGGCGCAAAATCGTTGCTGATGCCGTTGAATATCAGTGTCCCGAGCCCGCCGGCGTTGATGTAGGCCGCGACCACGGCGACGCTGATGACGGTGACCGTGGCGATCCGCAGTCCGGCCACGATCACAGGCAGCGCCAGCGGAAGCTCTATCTTCGTCAGAATTTCGAACGGATGCATGCCCATGCCGCGCGCCGCGTCGACCACTTCGGCAGGGACTTCGCGGATGCCGGTGGCGACATTGCGGATCATGATCATCAGCGAGAACGCGACCATGCAGATGATCGCGTTGACCCTGCCCAGGCCCACTATCGGGATCAGCAGCGCGAGGAACGCCAGCGTCGGGATCGTATACAGGAAGCCGCTGACGGCAATGGCCCACCGGAACACGCGTTCATTGCGCGCGGCCCAGATGCCGATGGCGAGAGACATCGCGAACGCGATTGCCACGGACGTGAACGAGATCACGATGTGTTCGCCCAGCGCAATCGCCACCTGATCCCAGTTGTTGCGCAGCCATTTCATCGGGTGAGGAGATCGCTCATCGGAAGGGAACCCGCAGCGACCGCCGCGCAGACAGTCTCGATGTCGGGCCCCTGCGCGCGGTCGACGTCGAGCGCGGATACGCGTGCGCGGACCGCGGCGTAGGCGTGCCTGCTACCGCTGCCCAGCGCCTCGTTGGACAGTCCGCGCAAATCAACGGCCTGCGCGGCGACGAGCAGCTCGGTGGCAACAAGCATGCGCAGGTGCTGAACCAGGGTGCCCGCCTTGGCCACCGTGTGCGGTGCCATGGATGCATGGTCCTCGACCATCTCCGACACGGGCACCGCGTCGAGCGAGGCCGGATTGGCAAGGTGCCGGATCGTGCCGTACAGCGCGACCAGCGTCTTTTGAATAGCCGCGAAGCCCGAGTGTTCGGGGCCGTGCGAAGTCAATTGCGGCGGCAGTCCGGATAATGCCGGCGAAAGGAGCTTCTGGCAGCGCTGAACGCAAAGCATGGCGGATTGCGCCAGGGCGAGCCCGAGCGCGTCGAAGGCCAGGGACAATCCCGCGATGTGGAAGTTGCCGTTGGACAGCATTTCGTCCGGATTGACCACGACAAGCGGACTGTCGGACGCGCAATTCAACTCGATTTCGACATGGTCGCGCGCGGATCGCAGCGCCGTCAGCGCGGCGCCGTGCACCTGCGACACGCACCGCAGCGACAGCGGGTCCTGCACGCGGCGAGCGGCATGCGCTTGCCACAGCGAGCTGCCCGCGAGCAACGCTGTCAATCGCACGGCAATTTCCGATTGTCCAGGCGCAGGATGCGCGGCCTGCACGCGTGGGTCGAGCGGGCTCAGGCTGGCGCGAAAGCCATCGAACGAAAGTGCCGCGGCGACATTCATCGCATCCAGTGCATCCGCGCAGTCGCGCAAAACCAGCGCAGCCTGGCCCACGGTCGCGGCGTTCGAGCTGATCAAGGCAACTCCGTCCTTGGCCGACAGACGCGCAGGCTGCAGACCGGCACGTGTCAGCGCCGCCGCCCCCGGCAGCACCTCGCTGCGGTACTCCGCGAATCCCTGTCCCAGCACCGGAAGGAAGAGATGCGACAGGGGCGCGAGGTCGGCGACGCCGATCGAGCCCAGTTCCGGAACGACAGGATGGACGCCGGCGTTCAGCATGTCGACAATCGCGTCGAGGACAGCCGGGGAAACGCCCGAGCCGCCCACGGCCATGCCGGCCGCGCGCGCGAACAACATGGCACGCACCACATCTGTCGCGAAGCGCGGGCCGACGCCAACGGCCCGCGCCTGCACGGCGCGTTCCTGATACGCAGCGAGATCGTTCGCGGCGATTGGCTTGCCGGTATTGACGCCCAGCGCGGAATTGACGCCGTAGACAGCCGTATCGGCATGCGCGAGACGTTCGACGATTGCCCGCGCAGCTGTCACGCGCGCTCGCGCGGCGGGATCAAGCGCAACCGATGCAGCGGCGCGGGCCACGCGGACGACGTCGCCGATCGCCACGCCCGATCCGGCCAGGAGAATCGTGGGCGTCGTCACTGCGAGCGCCTTGGCGATCAGCGGACGATGCCCTTCGCCTTCAGGAACGCCCGCGCGACGTCCTTCGGTTCCTCTTTCTCCCCATCAACCTTGTAGTTCATTGCCGCCATCGTGGGTTCGTCGAGCAGCGCGTCGACCCGATTCAGGACTTCGGCGATCTGCGGGTTGGCGTCCAGGGCTTCCTTGCGCACGACGGGCACGAGGAAGTAGGGCGGCCACAGGTTCTTGTCATCCTTTAGGCGCTTCAACTTGAGCGCGCTGATCATGCCGTCGGTGGCATAGCCGTTGACGACGTCGATCTGCTTGCCCGAAAGCGCCTGGTAGCGAAGGCCGATGGCCATCTGCAGATCTTCCTTGAATTCGATGCCGTAGGTGGCCTTGAGGCCAGGCAGGCCGTCGGCGCGGTCGCGAAACTCCGGTCCCGCGCCGAGTTTGAGGTCCCTGGCAACCTTGGCCAGATCCGACAGCGTTTCGAGTTTGTATTGCGCGGCTGTCTCGGGCCGCACCACCATGTTGTAAGTGTTGTTCAGCGGGGCCTGGTTCAGCACCACCAATCCCCTGGCGGCATACTCGGCCTTGACCTTGTCGTAGACGGCCTTGGCGTCGGTCATGACAGGCTGTTTGAGAACGGCCAACAGGATCGTGCCCGTGTATTCGGGGTAGAGGTCGATCTGTTTTTCCTCGAGCGCCTTTTGCGCGATCAGCGTGCCGCCCAGGTTGATCTTGCGCTCGACCTTGATCCCCGCGGCTTCGAGCGCCTGCGCATAGATCTCGGCGATGATGAACTGTTCGGTGAAATTCTTCGAGCCGACTCGCACCTGGCCGGAGGCCGGGGACGCGGTCAGGATCAGGGCCGCAAGGAAGACGGCGACAATCCGGGCAAAGCGTTGCGGCAACATGAAGGGCTCCGGTGGGGACGAGGCGATGAACACGGGACGCGGCGGATTGACCATTCTTCCCGCGACACGAAGCGGTGTCAATTCATCGCAACGAAATCGCTTGGGCGTCACCGCCTATGGCTCTACAATCGCATGCGCGTCAGACAATGCCGGCACATGATTACCCACCGCGTCCTCTCGCCTGCCGATTACCGCCGAATGCCATGGAAGAATGGTGGCGGCCACACGACGGAGATCGCCGCGCATCCGACAGGTTCGGGATTTGCGTCGTTTGATTGGCGGGTCAGCGTGGCCGACGTGCAGCAGGACGGCCCCTTTTCCCCGTTTGCCGGCATTGATCGCACGCTGGTCCTGCTTGCGGGTGCCGGCATGCGTTTGACAGGGGACGGCGAACCGCTGGAATTGCGGACACCATTCGAACCGGTCAGTTTTTCAGGAGACCAGTCGTTGCATTGCAGCCTCTTCGCGGGACCGGTGCGCGATTTCAATCTCATGGTACGGCGCGGAATCGTACGCGGCAACGTCGTCGTCCGCCGCGAGGGAGGTGAGGCAATCGCGCCGGCAGACGCGTACGTCTGTTATGCGGCGATGGGGCCGTCCGAGTGCCTATTTGCCGGCCATCCGCCGATTTCGCTGGCCGAATCCCACACCTTTCTGGTCACGCCGGAGACCGGCACCGCCGCACGCGGGCTCAACGTGAATCCGCTTGCTGCGGGGTCGGTCGCGCTGGTTGCCGCGATCCGGTTCACGCGCGTCGAAGGGCCGTCCCGAGACGCGAGCGCCCCCGTTGGGGGCAGCGAACGAAGTGAGCGTGGGGGTCGTTCCAACTGCGTCGAAGGGCCGTCCCGAGACGCGAGCGCCCCCGTTGGGGGCAGCGAACGAAGTGAGCGTGGGGGTCGTTCCAACTGCGTCGAAGGGTCGTCCCGAGACGCGAGCGCCCCCGTTGGGGGCAGCGAACGAAGTGAGCGTGGGGGTCCTTCCATGAACGCGTGTGCCGCCGATTGCAGGAGCAGGACGTGCTGAGAATCGCGGCCACCGCAGCGCTGCTGCCCGATGGCTGGGCGCGCAATGTCGTGTTCGACATCGGCGACGACGGCGTGCTCGCGAAGATCGAGTGCGATGTCGAAGCGCAAGGATTGGAGCAGGTCGCGGGGCCGGTCATTCCGGCCATGCCGAACCTGCACTCGCACGCATTCCAGCGCGCACTCGCCGGCCGTACCGGTCGCAACTCACCCGCGCATGACGACAGTTTCTGGACGTGGCGGCAGTCGATGTACACGTTTCTGGGACACGTCGACGCCGACGCCTTCGAGGCGGTCACGGCGCAGGCCTATGTCGAAATGGCGAAGTCCGGCTACGCATCGGTCGCGGAGTTCCATTACGTGCACAACGACCCTGCCGGCAAACCGTACGGCGACCCTGCGGAACTCGCTTGGCGCGTTGTCGCCGCGGCGCGCATCGCGGGACTCGGGCTCACGCTCCTCCCCGTGTTCTATGCGCGCGCGGGCTTCGGCGGAACACCCGCGACGGCGGGACAGCAGCGCTTCGTGCATACGACGGACACGTTCACGCATCTCTACGAGCGATTGCGGCAAGGCGCCGACCGGCATGGCTATGTACTCGGAGTGGCGCCCCATAGCCTGCGTGCGGTCACGCCCGAAGAGTTGGGCCAAGTGGTCCGCCTTGCGGCGCAGGGCGCTCCTGTGCACATTCATGCGGCGGAGCAGACCCGGGAAGTCGACGAATGCTACGCGTGGAGCCAGCTGCGCCCGGTCGAGTGGCTGCTCACGCACGCGGGTCTGGACGCCCGCTGGTGCATAGTGCACGCAACGCACATGACGGAGAGGGAAGTCGTTGGGTTGGCCGCGAGCGGCGCAATAGTCGGCCTCGCGCCCACGACCGAGGCCGATCTTGGCGACGGCATCTTTCCGGGGCATGCCTATCTCGCCGCTGGTGGCCGGTTCGGCGTTGGCAGCGATTCGAATACGATCGTCGACCCGTTTGCCGAACTGCGTCAATTCGAATGGTCGCAGCGTACGCGGGCGCGCAGGCGCAATGTGCTGGGATCGGCAGGCGACGGGACCATCGGCACCGGGCTGTGGGTACGCGCCGCGCGCGGTGGTGCGCAGGCTGTGGCGCAACCGGTTGGCGCCCTCGAGGCGGGCCGGCGCGCGGACCTGGTCGTGTTGAATCCATCCGACCCGGCGCTGGCCGGACAGGCAGCGGACGATATTCTCGACGCGGCGATCTTCGGTCCGTCCCGCGCGCCGGTGCGTGACGTCATGGCTGGCGGGAAGTGGATCGTGCGCGAGGGTCGCCACGTGGCCGAAGAGGAAGTCTTCGGTCGCTACCGCGCAGCGCTTGCGCGTATCGACGCACTGCGATGACGCCGGCGGGATTCGACCTGCTGCTGGTCGATGCGCAGCTCGCAACGATGCGCGACGACGGCGTGCGCTACGGGGCAGTCCGTGACGGCGCCCTGGGCGTCAATGGCGGCATGATCACGTGGGTGGGACGCGCATCCGATGTCCCGCGCGATGTGGTGGCGCGGCAAACACGAAGGTGCGGCGGCCGATGGCTGACGCCCGGACTCGTCGACTGTCACACGCATCTCGTCTACGCAGGAAATCGCGCCGGCGAATTCGAACAGCGGCTGCAGGGCGCGACCTACGCCGACATTTCTCGCGAAGGCGGCGGCATCAATGCCACAGTGCGCGCGACGCGCGCCGCCAGCGCAGACGAACTCGCCGCGCAGAGCAGGCCGCGCCTGGCGGCACTTGCCGCTGAAGGCGTCACGACAGTCGAAATCAAATCCGGGTACGGGCTCGACACGGCGACCGAGCTCAAGCAAATCGCGGTCGCACGCGCACTGGGAGAGCAACTCGACGTGGGCGTGCGCACGACGCTGCTCGCCGCGCATGTCCTCCCGCCCGAATTCGCGGGACGCGCCGACGCCTACATCGACCATGTCTGCCGCGAAATGATTCCCGCGGCGGCGCGGGCCGGCGCCGCCGATGCCGTCGACGCGTTTTGCGAGACGATCGGCTTCACCCCTGCGCAGACGCAGCGCGTGTTCGCGGCGGCCGGCACCCATCGCCTGGCCGTCAAGCTGCATGCGGACCAGCTATCCGATACTGGAGGTGCAGCACTGGCTGCGGCGGCGGGCGCACTTTCCGCGGACCATCTCGAATACACAAATGCCGCGGGCGTGGCGGCGATGGCACGCGCGGCAACGGTGGCCGTGTTGCTGCCTGGGGCGTATTACGCATTGCGCGAAACGCAGCTGCCACCTGTTTCCGCGTTCCGCGAACAGGGCGTGGCGATGGCGGTGGCGACGGACTGCAATCCGGGGACGTCTCCCGCAACGTCGCTGTTGCTGATGCTGAACATGGCGTGCACGCTGTTCCGGTTGACGCCGGAGGAGGCACTGGCCGGCGTCACGGTTCATGCAGCGAAAGCACTGGGACTGTCCGATCGCGGTACGCTCGCTCCTGGCCAGCGCGCCGACATCGCCGCGTGGGACATCGCGGAACCGGCCGAACTCGCTTATCGCATCGGCGGCAACCCTTGTGCGGGTGTGATTCGCGCAGGCCGTGTCGTGCGCTGGAGCACATGATGGAACTGTGGCAACTGCACCGCGGCGACAGCCCACTCGTCATCGACGTGCCGCACTCGGGCACGCACCTTCCCGATGCGGTCCGGGCGCGGCTGACCGCGATCGCGCAAACGGTCCCGGATACCGATTGGCACGTCGATCGCCTCTATGGGTTCGCCAAGACGGAGGGTGCCACGCTCTTCTGCGCGACGCACTCGCGCTATGTCGTCGACCTCAATCGCGACCCTTCCGGGGCGGCGCTGTATGCCGGTGCCGACAATACCGAACTTTGTCCAACGCGGACGTTTGCCGACGAATCGATCTATCTCGACGGCGAAGCGCCATCGCAGGCGGAGGTCGCGGACCGGATTGCAACCTGCTTTGCGCCGTATCACGCGGCACTCGCGGCAGAACTCACGCGCGTGCGCGAGCGCCATGGCTTCGCGGTCATCCTGGACGGCCACTCGATCCGCAGTGAAGTGCCGCGATTCTTTGCCGGAAGGCTGCCGGATTTGAATCTCGGCACGGCCGGCGGCCTGAGCTGCCGGCCGGAGTTGCAAGCGTGCGCGTCCCGGGTGCTGGCGGATGCGGAGGGCTTCGCGCACGTCGTCAACGGGCGCTTCAAGGGTGGCTGGATCACGCGCCATTACGGACAACCGGAAAATGGCGTGCACGCGCTGCAACTGGAAATGGCGCAGGACTGTTACATGGACGAGGCGCCGCCGTACCGATGGGACCCGGGCAGGGCGAGCCGCCTCGCCGATGTGCTGCAACGTCTCGTGCGCGCTCTGACCCTGTTTCGGCCGACCGCATGATCCGCGTCTATACCGCGCGACAACGCTACGACGCGTACCTCGTCGCGGATCGCCTTAACCAGGCCGGCATCAAGGCGCACGTCTTCAACCAGCACGCGTCGAGCATTGTCGGCGATGTCCCGCCGGACGTCGCGCAGCCGCAGGTCTGGATCGAACGCGAATGCGATCACGAACGCGCGCACGTCATCCTGCGCGACATCGAGTCGGCTGGATCGGGGCAGGGCGATGTGATTTGCGGTGGATGCGGCGAGCCATCGCCCGCCAACTTCGAACTGTGCTGGAACTGCGGGACCTCGCTGTAGCCCAGCCTCGCTAAGGTTCTTGCGTTTCGTCGAGCAGCGCCTGCGCCCGGTCGCGCCCCATTTGCTCGTTGGCGCTGGGCGCGCCTTGCGGAACGTCGCCGTGGTTGCCCCTGCTACCGCGCCGGCGCAGAACGACGAACCACACCAATGCTCCGCCGAGCAGGAAAGCAAACGGCCCGAACCAGAGCAGCCAGGTCGTCGGCTTGACCGGCGGCTTGTACAACACGAAATCGCCGTAACGCGCGACCAGATATTGCTTGATCTCGGCGTCGCTCTTGCCCTGTTGCGCGAGTTCGCGCACCTCGCGCCGCAGGTCCTCGGCCAGCGGTGCGGTGGAATCGGCCAGCGTCTGGTTCTGGCAGACGAGGCAGCGCAGTTCCTCGGAAAGCGTCTTGAGGCGCGCCTCCAGGGCGACGTCGGTCTGGGCATGCGCTACCGCGGCCGAGACGAGAAGGGTCACCGCCAATCCTGCGGCGATGAGTATGCGTTTCATGATTTCTGCAGTTCGCGCACCAGCGGCAGGATCTTCTCCTTGAGGCTCTCCGGCGTGATCGGGCCGATCTGCTTGTAACGGATCACGCCGTTCTTGTCGACGACGAAGGTCTCGGGGACGCCATACACGCCCCAGTCGATGCCGACCCGCCCGTCCGCATCGACGACGGACACCTTGTACGGATCGCCGTTGTCCGCGAGCCATCGGCGGCCAAGGGGGATCGTGTCCTTGTAATTGAGTCCGATGACCGGGACGATGTTCGTCTTGGCCAGCTGGACCAGCAGCGGATGTTCGACACGGCAGGATACGCACCACGACGCCCACACATTGAGCAGCCAGACCTGTCCCTTGAGGTCTTCGGGCCCGAGTTTTTTCGCCGGATCGTCGAGCTGCGCAAGCCTGAAGGCGGGCGCTGGCTTGTCCACGAGCGGCGAGGGCACCTCATGCGGATCGCGAAAGAGGCCCACGTAGAGGAAGCCGACGAGGACTACGAAGAAACCCAGCGGCAGCAGGAAGCGCAGCGCTCTCATGGTTCAGGCCGGCCGCGCCGCGCCTGTCAGCGCGGTGAATTTCTGCCTGACGGACAGACGATACCGGCGATCGCTCATGGCGATGAAACCGCCCAACGCCATCAGGAATGCGCCCCCCCAGATCCAGTCGACGAAGGGCTTCACGTAGACCCGCACGCCCCACGCACCGGCCTCGCCCTTGTCCGTCACCGGTTCGCCGAGCGAAACGTAACGATCGCCCAGGAAACCCGGGTCGATCGCGGCCTCGGTCATCTGCGACCCCGACGCGTTGTAGACGCGCTTCTCCGGCCGCAGCGTCTGCACCAGCTTGCCGTCGCGGCGTACCTCGATCGTGCCTGCCATGCCCCGGTAATTCGGGCCCGTGACGGGTGCCACACCACGAAACGTGTATTCCTCGCCGCGCACCGTGACGCTTTGTCCGACATCGAGCGGCACGTTTTCCTCGATGCCGTAACCCTTGACCATCGTCACGCCGACGATGAACACGCCAACGCCCAGATGTGCCAGCAACATGCCGTACCACGCCGCCGGGTTGGCGGCGAGCCGCGCCCACAGGCCGTGCTGCGGCGCCTTGCGCAAGCGCTGCACGACCGCCACAACCGTCGTCGCGAAGATCCAAAGCGCAAGAAACAAGCTCATGGCGACGAGCGGCGACCAGGTGCCGAGCGTGAACGGCAGCAACGCGGCGGTCACGGCGGCAACGATGAATGCCCACTTGAGCCGCGCGGCGAGGTCGGGCAGTTCCGCCTGGCGCCAGCTGGCGATCGGGCCGATGCCCATCAGGAACGCCGCGGGCGCCATCAGGATGGGGAAGACCAGATTGAAATACGGTGGGCCCACCGAGGCCTTGGGCAGGTTCAGCGCATCGAGGAACATCGGGTACATCGTCCCCAGGAACACGGCGCCCAATGCCACCACGAGCAGGATGTTGTTCGCCAGCAGCGCGGATTCACGCGAGACCATCGCAAACCCCGCGCCGCCACCCACCGCGCCGGCGCGCAATGCATAGAGCGTAAGCGAACCACCGATCACCACGGCCAGGAAGGCCAGGATGAATACGCCGCGCGCGGGGTCGGTCGCAAAGGCATGCACCGACGTGAGAACACCCGACCGCACGAGGAATGTGCCGAGCAGCGACAGTGAAAAGGCGATGATTGCGAGCAACACCGTCCAGCTCTTGAACGTGCCGCGTTTTTCGGTCACCGCCAGCGAATGCAGGAGCGCGGTGCCGACCAGCCATGGCATGAACGACGCGTTTTCGACCGGGTCCCAGAACCACCAGCCGCCCCAGCCCAATTCGTAATAGGCCCACCAGCTGCCGAGCGCAATGCCGATGGTCAGGAACGACCATGCTGCCGTGGTCCATGGCCGCGACCAGCGCGCCCACGTCGCATCGAGCCGGCCACCCAGCAGCGCCGCGATCGCGAATGCGAACGCGACCGAGAAGCCGACGTAACCCATGTAGAGCATCGGCGGATGGATCACCATACCCGGGTCCTGCAACAGCGGATTGAGGTCGCTGCCTTCGGCCGCCGCCGGCACCAGGCGCAGGAACGGATTGGACGTGAACAGCAGGAACATCAGGAAGCCGACGGAAACGAGTCCCATCACCGCGAGCACGCGGGCCAGCAGCACGTCCGGCAGGTTGCGCGAGCGCAGCGTCACCGCGGTCGCCCAGCCCGTCAGCATCAGCACCCATAGCAACAGCGAGCCTTCGTGCGAACCCCACGTCGCCGCGATGCGGTAATGCAGCGGCAGCTGCGTGTTCGAGTGTTCCGCGACATTGACCACGGAAAAATCGCTGGTGGCGAAGCTCCAGGCCAGGCATCCGAACGCCAGCGCGACCAGGACGAACTGCACGCGCGCCGCCGGCTTGGCGAGTCCCATCAGTACCGCATCACGCCGCTGTGCGCCGAGCAACGGCAGCACACCCTGCACGAGGGCTACGAGCAGTGCGAGGATGAGTGCGAAGTGGCCGAGTTCGGGAATCATTTGCCGGTACTCAGTGTGGAAACAGACATGCCTTTGTCCTTCTGTGCTTTTTCGATGGCGCCGGCCGCGGCGGGCGGCATGTAGTTTTCGTCATGCTTGGCGAGCACTTCCGTGGCATGGAACACTCCGTCGGGACCCACGCTGCCCTGGGCGACCACGCCTTTGCCCTCCTTGAACAGGTCGGGCAACAATCCGTTATATACGACCGGCAAACGCTGCACCGTATCGGTCACGATGAACTTGACGTCGAGCGAGTTGGGGACGCGTACCAGCGTTCCCGCCTCGACCAGTCCGCCGATGCGAAACGGCCGACCCTGCGGTGCTTCCTTGGCGACGACCTGCGAAGGGCTGAAGAAGAATACAAGATTGGACTGGAACGCATTCAGAACCAGCGCAACCGCGAGGCCCAGGACCGCCACGCCTGCGGCGATCCACGCAAAACGGCGATGGCGCGGCTTCATCGCGCAGCTGCCGCGGCGTGCGCGGCCTCAGCCGCATGACGCCGCGCGCGCAGGGCCAGGAGTTCGACCATGATGGCGAGCGCCGTGACGCCATAGGCGCCCCAGACGTAGAAACCATAACCACCCATCGCGAAGAATTCGCTCATGTTTTTCCCGGTTCGGTCAATTGACTTGTCCATGCCACGCCGCGTTCCCGTTCGAGAATGATGCAGCGCACGCGGACCAGCGCCACCGCTATCGAATAGAACCACACGGCGATCGCCATGACGAGCATGCCGGCGAGCATGATTGCCGCCATTTTCGGCGCCGCGACCATGCTGACGCTGGATCCCTGGTGAAGCGTGTTCCACCATTGCACGGAGAAATAGATGATCGGAACGTTCACCGCGCCAACCAGAGCCAGCACGCCGCACGCACGATCCGCGCGCCGGTCGTCATCGATGGCGTTGCGCAGCGCGATCACGCCGAAATAGAGGAACAGCAGGATCAGTTCCGAGGTCATCCGGGCGTCCCACGCCCAGTATGTTCCCCACGTCGGCCGGCCCCAGAGGGCGCCGGTCCACAAGGCGATGAACGTCATCAGTGCCCCGGTCGGCGCCAGCGCCTGCGCCATCATCCCCGACAACCGCGTATTGAAGCCGAGCGACAGCGCGCTCCAGAACGCCATCACGAGGTAGATGAACATCGACATCCATGCAGTCGCCACGTGGATGAAGATGATGCGGTAGGCCTCACCTTGCTGGAAATCGGTGGGCGCGAGCCCGAAGCCGATCCACAGCCCGACGATGGCGAGCAGCAACGCGCTCCATCCGAACCAGGGCACGAGTTTCCCGGCGAGCGGATAGAACGCGGGGGGGGAAGAGTAGCGATAGAGGTTCATCAATCCAGGGAGATGCGAACTGCGGCGGATGCGGCGAGTGGCGCGCCGACAATGGCAACCAGCAAACCCGCGCCCAGCAGCGACAGGTTCGCGGCAGCCCCGAGACCGGCATGCACGGCGTCCACGGTACCTGCGCCGAAGATCAGCACCGGCACGCACAGCGGCAGGACCAGTAGTGCCAGCAGGCTGCCGCCGCCACGCAGGCCCAACGTCAAAGCGGCACCGATCGCGCCCAGCAACGACAGGATCGGCGTGCCCATCAATAGCGCCACCGCCAATGCCGCCAGCGCCTCGCCGTCGATCCCGTATTGCAATCCCAGCAACGGCGCCAGGACCACGATCGGCAGGCCGGTGGTCAGCCAATGGGCCACCATTTTACCGGATACGAGGGCCGGCAGCGGATAGGGCGAAAGCGCCATTTGCTCAAGCGTCCCGTCCGCGAAGTCGGAGGCAAATAGACGCGGCAGCGACAACAACGACGCCAGCAGCGCCGCGACCCAAAGCACGCCGGGACCCATCAGGGCCAGCTGGTTCTTTTCGGGGGTGGTCGCCAGCGGGAAGAGCGAAACGACGATGACGTAGAAGAGCAATTGCACGCCAAGCTCGGCGCGCGAGCGCAATGCAAGTTGCAGGTCGCGCAGGAGTGCCCAGCGCACACCGGACCACGCGCCGGAATCGGGCACCGGCGCCGGTCGGCCCAGCGTGGCCACGACAGGTTCGGCCGTTGTCATGACAAGGCGAGCGCGCGGACATGCGCCGCCGGCAACTCGAGCGGTTGATGCGTTGCCACCAGCGCGCACCCGCCGCGTTCCAGGTGGCCGGTGAGCAATCGCTTCAGCAGCGCGATTCCCGCCGTGTCGAGTGCCGTTGCCGGTTCGTCGAGCAGCCACAGCGGACGGTGGGTAAGGGTCAGGCGCGCGAGGCCCAAACGGCGGCGCTGCCCCTGCGAAAGGGCCCGTGCGGGAAGGCCTGCCTGCCGGTCGAGGGAGACACTGGCCAATGCATCGCGCAGATTCGCCGGCGCCACCGTTTCGCCCATCAGCGCGACCAGCGTGGCGAGGTTTTCCTCCGCCGAAAGTTCGTCCTTCAATGCCGGCAGGTGGCCGCCATAAACGACGTCCTCCCGCAGGCGCTGCGCAAATGGCGCGACGTCCACGCCTCGCCAGCGCACCGTGCCTGCGAACGGCGCGCCCAGGCCCGCGAGGATTCTCAGCAGCGTGGTCTTGCCGGTGCCGTTGGCGCCGGTTATGAATAGCGCACATCCGGGCTCGACCCGAAAGGAGAGCGACGAAAAGAGGCGCGCATAGCCTCGTCGCGCAGCCAGGTCAATGGCTTCGAGCATGGACGGCGTGGACAGTCTGCAAGGGCATCGGCGGGCACGTGCGGCTGGCGACCGGCGATGCCGCGGGGGGCATTGAAAACACATGCCATTATAGCGGAGGCATGCCTTCTCCCTGTCGCCGCGAGAGGCATTTGTTACAGGGTCCGTGCCACCTTCTTGACTTCGGTCAAAGCGAGGCCGTCTCCCGGCTGTCCAATTGCTCGTCCCGCCTGGGCACGGTTACGAAACCTAAGGGTGAACGTGGTCGCCGTAGCGCCGTGATCGGCGTGCGCGCGAGCCCAACAGGCGTCGCCGCTGGCGTCGCGCCCGAAACTCTCCTTTTCCACGCGAACGGCGCCGAGTTGCGACCTCGGGGTCGGGTAGACTCGCTGCGGAAAGGCTCACGTAGCGCGTGACCGGCGTAGCGTCCGCTTGCCGCGCCAGGGGACTTCAATTGCACTGAAGCTCAAGTTGTTCGGCGTCCAGGTTTTCGGCCGCGAAGCGGACTCCGGCGGGTTGGCCGCGGGTCCCAATCTTGCGACGGGCACCGAGTTACTGGAAATCGGGCGGCTCTCGCCTGATGCTGCGCTTGCGCGTCTCGACTCCTCGGCCGGCGGCCTCCTCGAACGCGACGCCCTGCAACGGCTCGCCCGGTATGGCCCCAACGAGATCGCCCACGAGCGGGAAAAGAGCCCTGCGCGCCGCCTTCTGGAGCTGTTCCTGACCCCGTTGTCCGTTCTTCTGCTGGCTCTGGCCGTCGTCAACTACGCCACCGGCGAGATCAAGGGAGCGATCGTCATCGCATTGATGGTGGTGCTGTCCGCGCTTTTGTCGTTCGTGCAGGAATTCCGGTCCAGCAAGGCCGCCCTGCAGTTGCGCGCCATGGTCAGCACGACAGCTACCGTCCTGCGCAAGGACAAGCACGTTGACATTCCCGAGAACGTCAACCGGTCCGGCGAGATTGTCCTTCACCCGCAGCCACAGGAGCGAAGGGAAATCCCGCTGAGCCACGTGGTTCCGGGAGACATCATTCATCTCGGCGCAGGCGACATCGTCCCGGCCGACGTGCGGGTCCTCACGGCCCGCGACCTGTTCGTCAATCAGGCGTCGCTCACCGGCGAGTCATTGCCCGTGGAAAAGCACGCGGTTGAAGCGCCCGCCAGCATCACGTCTGCCCTCGATCTGTGCAATGTGGCGTTCATGGGTACCAACGTGGTCAGCGGCACCGCGAGCGCCATGGTGGTGGCGACGGGCGCGCGCACCTACTTCGCCAGCATCGCGCAACAGATCTCGGGGCAGCGGGAATTGACCAGCTTCGACCTGGGCATCAACCGGTTCATCTGGCTGATCATCAGGTTCATGCTGGTGATGGTGCCGCTCGTCTTCCTGGTGAACGGGCTGACCAAGGGCAACTGGCTGGAGGCGCTGCTGTTCGCGGTGGCAGTCGCCGTCGGCTTGACCCCGGAAATGCTGCCGATGATCGTGACGATCAATCTCGCCAAGGGCGCGTTGGCGATGTCGCGCAAGAAGGTGATCGTCAAGCGGCTGAATTCGATTCAGAACCTCGGCGCTATGGATGTGCTGTGCACCGACAAGACCGGCACGCTGACCCAGGACAAGGTCATCCTGGAGCGGCACGTCGATGTGTTCGGGGAAGAATCCGAGCGGGTGCTCGAATACGCGTTTCTCAACAGCTTCTACCAGACCGGACTGAAAAACCTCCTCGACGTGGCGGTCCTCGACCACCTGGACGTGCGGGAGCGCCTGAATGCGGAGGAGCGCTTTGCCAAGGTCGACGAGATCCCCTTCGACTTCGAGCGCCGCCGCATGTCCGTGGTCGTCGCTGATCAGGGTGGTAAGCACATCCTCGTTTGCAAGGGCGCCGTGGAAGAGGTTCTTGCAGCATGCAACCGTGCCGAACAGCACGGCGAAGTCGTGGTGCTGGCGGGCGGGCAACATCGCGAGCCGTTGAGCGTCACGCGGGAATTCAACGAGGATGGCTTTCGCGTAATCGCCGTCGCGTACAAGGAACTGCCGCTAGTGCAGACAACGTATTCGGTGGCGGACGAGGAGGGCCTCGTGCTGGCGGGTTACATCGCGTTCCTGGATCCGCCGAAGGAGAGCGCTGCGGCGGCGATTCGCACGCTGCAGGAGCACGGCGTCGCCGTCAAGGTGCTGTCCGGCGATAACGAAGCCGTGACGCGCAATATCTGCCGCCAGGTAGGTATACCGGTCGAGCAAGTGATCGTCGGAAGCGAAATCGACGCACTGACCGACGAGGCGCTGGCGGTGCGCGCGGACGGCGTCAGCGTACTCGCGAAACTTTCACCGGCGCAGAAGGCGCGCGTGATCAAGGCACTGCACCTGCACGGGCACGTCGTCGGGTTCCTGGGCGACGGCATCAACGACGGGCCGGCGCTGAAGGCCGCCGACGTCGGAATATCGGTCGACACCGCGGTGGACATTGCCAAGGAATCCGCCGACATCATCCTGCTGGAGAAGGACCTGCTGGTGCTGAAGGAGGGGGTGGTCGAAGGCCGCAAGATCTTCGGCAACATCAGCAAGTACATCAAGATGGCTGCGAGCTCGAACTTCGGCAACATGTTCAGCATGCTGGGCGCGAGCGCGTTCCTGCCGTTCCTGCCGATGGCGCCGGTACAGATCCTGGTCAACAATCTGCTTTACGATTTTTCTCAGACCGCGGTCGCCACCGACAATGTCGACGACGATTACCTGAATCATCCACGGCAATGGGACATCGGCAACATCACCCGTTTCATGTTGTTCATCGGTCCGATCAGTTCGCTGTTCGACTACGTGACCTTCGGAACGTTGATCTGGTTTTTTGGCGGGTGGACGAATGAAACGCTGTTCCAGACCGGCTGGTTCGTGGAGTCGCTGCTGTCGCAGACGCTCATCGTGCACGTCATCCGCACCGGCAGGATTCCGTTCCTGCAGAGCAATCCGAGCTTCCCGCTGCTGGTCACGACCGTGGGCATCTGCCTGCTGGGTCTGTGGCTGCCGACGTCGCCGCTCGCCCCGGCCCTTGGACTCACGGCGCTGCCTGACGCGTTCGCGCTGGCCCTCCTGGCAATCCTGGCAGCCTATTTGTTGCTTACACAGCTGATGAAGGCGTGGCTCATTCGCCGGTTTGGCCTCACCTGACGCCGGGGTGCGCGACCCTACCTTTCCATGCGTTCCCGGACCTTCTTCAGCGCGTCGATGAAGCTGTTGAGTCCGGTCTTATCCAGGCCTTCGGGCTCGGTCTCGAATTCCAGCAACAGGCGCTTGCCGCCCTTGCCGACGTGCAGCGTGACCGTGCCGCATCGACCAAGGTCAATCTTCTTCTGGTAAGTTTCCTTCATGCAAGGCTCCCCAATGCGCGTCCGCTGACAGTTGTTCGTGGTGAAGTTATACCGGATGTTCGGTGATCACGGTGTCACAATCGGCCGTTGCGCCTCCTACCACCTGGGTCGTGCCGGACCGCGTTCATTGTCATGACCGTTGCGCGACAGGGTAGCGTTTGCGCAATGTGCGCCCGTAATATTTCCGGAATGTTGCACCGACCGCGGCGACGGCGGCTATCGAGCCGCTTCCGCGCGTTGTTCTACTCTCTTCACCGGCTGTTGTAATGAAGAATGGCGAAGCCTTTTGGACGCAAAGGCGCGCCTCTGCGCTTGCCCGCTATTCGAGGAAGCGGCTTGCCGCGCGGCGCGTCGCGGCACTGGCTGCCGGATCGGCCGCCGCCTCTTCCGCCGCCTGTTTGAACACGTAGCCCACCTCTTTCAAATCCGCACGCTTGTCGCGCTCGAGATTGGCGAACAACTCGGCGCGGCGGGTATCGTCGAGTGCGCGCACCTGGGTTGTTATCGAGGCGGTCAGCGCTGCGAGCGCAGCCTTGTCCGAAGCGAATGGCGGGTTGGGAACTGCGAACTGCATGCGCCCGAACGTATCGAAATAGACGCTATCCCGGAGGCGCCAGACGAGACGTTCGCCATTCGCGAGCGTCGCTTGCGCCGGTTCCGACGCAATGAGGCGATCGGTCCTGCCGATGTCGGCAAACATTTCCCCCACGATGCTGCCGATGTCATGGCTGAAATGAGAGAGCGCCGACGGAAAGGCGTCCATCCACCAAGGCAGTGTCAGCAGCGGCAGCGCCGACAGGATCCAGCGTCCAGCCGGCGTGAGGTTCTGCAGCAGTGGAAGCAACGATGTCGCCTTGAACCAGATATAAAGACCAATACCGAAGCCCATCAGCATCGCGGGCCAGAACGGTCCCTGGTCCAGGCGCCGTTCAATGATGCCACTGGGAAGGGCGCCACCCGGGTGCTTGGGATCGAACGATAACGGCAATATCGGCGGACGTGCGATCCAGCCGGCGATGGCCGCGTCGACCGGGGTGTCGAGTTCCAGGCGGAGCCATTCAAGCGCTGTATTGGCCGGCCACTTCTGATGCATGAATTTGTCTGGCACATTTGCCGCAAGCCACTTTGGCGTCGCCGGATCGACACGGATCTCCGGCACGACAAAGCCATGCTCGTCGCGTGCCCAGAAGAAGGGAACCCCTTCCGTGATGTCGTGCAGGTTGGCCAACGGATAGGACTCGTTGAACGGCACACGGGTGCCGCAGAACGCCCTGCGCATCGGTGCGCCCCAATCGCCGTCATATTCGGCAACGACACAACCGGCGGCATTGGTGCTCGCGCGCCAGAACCTGGGGTTGCGCACATCCTTGATGTCGAACTCGAGTGCAATCCAGCTGTCGACGATCCTCGCATCGACGCGGCTTGTGAATTTCTTGTACTGCTGGGCCTCCACCATGGCCAGAGGACCGAATTGCCAGCCAAACATCAGGAACACGCCGGCGAATGCCATCAAACCGGCGGCAAGCAGTGTGTAGATGCGACCGGATGCGCTCGCCGCGACTTCGCCGATAGCGCGCCGGGCAATCGCCGCGGGAACGTCGTCGGACGCGTCGTCTTCCGGTTTCCGATTCTGGGGCATGTTCAGGAATCCCGAAAATCAGGACAGGTTCGCCACCCCCTTATGAAACAGTCGTAACGCTCATCAAGGAACGACTTGATCGATGACGATGCGCACGTTGGCTGCCCCGGGCAGGATCGGCGCGGAGGTGCCCCGCAGGTCGCCGGGTTGCGGCACCGCGTTGCCCGCCTTCGAAATGCGCGCCTCGACGACGACCGACTTGGCCAGTGATATGGTCTGGGCAGGGGTCATTGCCATCGCGTCGGTCAGCGTGAAGGACTTGGGCAATTCGGAGGCCGTTCCCCGCAGTATGGCCAGCGGCATGCGGGACCCCTCCGCATTGCGCGCGTAGATGAACAGCGTGTCTGCCGGCGCCAACTTCGCCGCGAGCTTGGAGTCGATTTCCACGCGGCCCGATATGCCGGCGCCCGTCGCACCAACTGGTGCCGCCGCACTGGGCGCAGCGACCGTGGTCGTGGCGGTTGTTGTGGTCGGAGCCGTCGGCGCCGCCGCTACCGGCTGAGCCGGAGTGCCCTTGCCGCCCTTGCGTGCAGCTTCGAGTTCTGCGAGTACCTGGTCGATCTGTTGCACATCCTCGCTGCTGGCGGGAATGAGCGCTTTGAGGCGCTTGTAGAGCTTGATCGCCCCATCGACATCGCCTCGCTCGGCCGCGACAGCTGCGGACAGCGCAATCGTCCTCGGGTCGTCTGGATCGAGCGCCAGCGCGCGCTTCAGCAATTCCGCCGGACGGCCTTCGAGCCGCTTTCCCTGCGCCATGGCGATCGCTTCGGCCTGGTCCGTGAGCAGCCCCGCGTTTTCGGGCATGCGCTTGGCCGCCTCCGCGAAGGCAGCCGTGGAGTCGTCATAGCGGCCCATCTTGAGATAGGAGCGACCGAGCAGGACCCAGCCGTTGGCGTCGTCCGGGTTCGCCTTCATTTTCTCCGCCAGGCGATCGATCATCGCGACAATTTGCGGATCGGTGGTATCTCCGCTTGCATGGGCGGCAGACGCGGCTGGCGAAGCGGATGCAGCCGGCGCGTTCACCGCCGTGGGGTTTCCCAACAGCACATACATCAAACCCGCCGCTGCAGGAACCACGGCCACGAGCAACATGGCGGCTATCCAGCGCGAACGATCGGTCGACCTGACAGCGGCCGCAGGTTCGTGGCCAAGTTCGGTGCCGAACCGCGTGACGAGTTCGGCTTGCGCGGCATCGCGCTCGGCGACGCTCAAAGTTCCGGCCGCAAACTCGGCGTCCAGTTGCCGCTTGTGGTCACGAAATATTGCGGTGGCGGCATCCTCGTCCCCGGGGGCTTCGCTCTTGCGCCGCCTCATCAGCGGCCGGACAAGGGCCGCGAGCACGCCAAGGGCCAGGACAAACGCAGACAACCAGAAAAGTGGCAGGGAATTCATGGGGGGAATAGGCGCGCTGGGCATGGGCCAAGCGCGGGAACAAGGCAATCTGTAATTATAACCTCCGGGAAACCGGCGCCGATTTCTTGCCGCAGTGCGTCAATCGACGCGCGGTGTAGTGCCCGGGGCATTTCGTCTATTATTGTCGCCTCCGCGCCCTTGCGGCGCGCCCTCCCTGCGGCGACCCCATGTCGGACAAGAACATCCGTGAGGCTTCCCTCGAGTACCACCGGCAATATCCGCCCGGGAAGATCGCGCTGCAGGCGACCAAGCAGCTCACCAACCAGCATGACCTGGGGCTCGCCTACACGCCGGGCGTTGCGGCCGCGTGCGACGAGATCGTGCGCGATCCGCGCGAGGTTTCCACGCTGACTGCGCGCGGCAATCTGGTGGGCGTGGTTACCAACGGCACCGCGGTGCTCGGCCTGGGGCCGATCGGACCGCTCGCCGCCAAGCCGGTGATGGAAGGCAAGGCGGTGCTGTTCAAGAAATTCGCCGGCATCGACTGCTTCGACATCGAGCTCAACGAACGCGACCCGGACAAGCTGGTCGACATGATCGTGGCGCTCGAGCCGACCTTCGGCGGGATCAATCTCGAAGACATCAAGGCGCCGGAGTGTTTCTACATCGAGAAGAAGTGCCGGGAGCGGATGAAGATCCCGGTATTCCATGATGACCAGCACGGCACGGCGATCATCGTCGGCGCAGCGGTGACCAACGCCATGCGCGTTGTCGGAAAGGAACTGGGCAAGGTCAAGCTCGTGTGCTCGGGCGCGGGCGCGGCAGCGCTGGCGTGCCTCGACCTGCTCGTCGGCATCGGCATCAAGCGCGAGAACATCTTCGTCGCGGACATCAAGGGCGTTGTGTACGAGGGCCGCAAAGAGGAGATGGACGACCACAAGGCCATCTACGCGCAGCCGACCAAGGCCCGCGCGTTGGCCGAGATCCTTCCGGGGGCGGATATCTTTTTGGGCCTCTCCGCCGCGCGCGTGCTGAAGCCCGAATGGCTGGCCGGCATGGCCGACAGGCCTCTCATCATGGCGCTGGCCAATCCCGAGCCGGAAATCATGCCGGACCTGGCCAAGGCCGCGCGACCCGACGCGATCATAGCTACCGGCCGCTCGGACTTCCCCAACCAGGTCAACAACGTCCTGTGCTTTCCGTTCATCTTTCGCGGTGCGCTCGACGTCGGCGCGACGATGATCAACGAGGCCATGAAGCTGGCCACGGTGCGCGCGATCGCCGACCTCGCGATGGCCGAGCAGTCGGACATCGTGGCGCACGCGTACAACATCGAGAACCTGCGCTTCGGCCCGGAATACCTGATCCCCAAGCCGTTCGACCCGCGCCTCATCGTGATGATCGCGCCGGCGGTGGCCAAGGCCGCGATGGACTCCGGCGTGGCGACGCGTCCGATCGCCGATTTTGACGCGTACAAGGAACGGCTGACGACCTTCGTGTACCACTCCGGCCTGCTGATGAAGCCGATTTTCGCCGGCGCCAAGAAGGACCCGAAGCGGATCGTCTACGCGGAAGGCGAAGAGGAGCGCGTGCTGCGCGCAATACAGGTTGTGGTGGACGAGGGCCTGGCGCGGCCGATCCTCGTCGGTCGGCCTGCCATATTGGCGCGGCGCATCGAGCGCTATGGTCTGCGGATCGTGCCCGGGGTCGACTTCGAGATCATCAACCCCGAGTTCGACGAACGCTATCGCGATTACTGGCAGGAATACTACCGCCTCACCGAGCGTCGCGGCGTGTCGCAGGCCTATGCGCGGATCGAGATGCGCCGCCGCCACACGCTGATCGGCGCGATGATGCTGCACCGGGGCGATGCCGACGGCATGCTTTGCGGCACGTTCGGCACGCATGATCTGCACCGCCACTACATCGACCAGGTGATCGGCCTGCGCAAGGGCGTGCGCACCTACGCCGCGATGAACGCGCTGATGATGCCGGCACGCACGATCTTCATCGCCGACACCTACGTCAATGCCGATCCGACGGCCGAGCAGTTAGCCGAGATCACGCTGTTGGCGGCGGAGGAGATGCGCCGGTTCGGCATCGTGCCCAAGGTTGCGTTCCTGTCGCACTCGAGCTTCGGATCGTCGACCAATCCCACCGCGAAGAAGATGCAGGCGGTGCTTGCGCTGGTCAAATTGATGGACCCTGATCTCGAATGCGAAGGCGAGATGCACGGCGACGCGGCGCTGCAGGAGGACGTGCGCCTGGCGGCGTTCCCCAATTCACGCCTGAAGGGCGAGGCGAACCTACTCATCATGCCCACGCTCGACGCCGCGAACATTTCATTCAACCTGATGAAGGTTTCGGGGGGCGGGGGCGTCACGCTGGGACCGATCCTGCTCGGCGTGGCCAAGCCCGTGCACATCCTCACGCCGTCGGCAACCGTGCGCCGCATCGTCAACATGACTGCGCTGACGGTCGTGGACTGCACGCAGCGACAGAAGGAGCTGATCTAGGACGAACGAGGGGTCAAGCGATGCGCAACTGTGGCGCGGCCACGCCATCGCCGCGCATCTGCTGCAGATACCAGCGGATGAACGCGTCGACGTTGTACTCCTTGCGCGTGGACAGCGGCCCGGGCTCGTAGCCGATCGAGTCCACGCCCTTCTGCTGCCACTTGCAGATTTCCCAGTCCTGCTCGTTGGTCAGCGCCCAGAAGGGCAGCATTTTTTCCAGATCGTAATCCTTGCCTTCCACGGCGTCCTCATGCACCAGCCAGTAGGCGCGAACCTTCGTGGTGCGCGGTCCCGCCGGCAGCAGGCGTGCGGCCACCGCGTGGTCGCAGCTCCCATGCACCCAGAAATTGGGCATGCTGCGCATCCTGAGCACGCCAACGTCCGCGTCGGCGTAGTCGCCCATCAATGGCGCCACGCGCCTGCCATCCATCGATTCGGTGTCGAAACCTTCGGTCATCACGGTGCGATCGGCGGCAAACCAGAGGTTGCGCTCCGGATCGGGGAACGTCGCCAATCCACCGTGCTGGAGCGTGATCTCGATGCCCTGCGCCGCCCATTTCGACTGCGTGCGGGCGACGGCTGCCGCCATCTTCTGCTTGATGGCATCGGACGCGAACTCTTCCTCGTAGATGTCGAAGTTGGCCTTTACGTACTGCGGGTGGCACGGTGTGCAGTGGAAGCACTCACGGTTGTTTTCCCAGACCAGCTTCCAGTTCGACTCGACGTCGTAGTCCATCACCTTGGCGAGTTTCGCGCGCTCGAATCCTTGCGGCCGCGCGGCCGCCGCGAAGCGTTCGTGCAATGGCGTAAACGCGGGCGGCGTTTCGGCAAGCGAGACGTAGATCAATCCGGTGCAGACTTCGGCATGCAGCGGCTTCAATCCCAGCGTGCTCTTGTCGACGTCCTCCTGCATGCCGTGACATGCGATCAGATCGCCCTGCCGCGAGTAGGTCCAGGAGTGGTACGGACAAACGATGGCGCGCGCGTGTCCGGAATCCTTGCGGCACAGGACCGTGCCGCGGTGCCGGCACACGTTGTGGAATGCGCGGACTTCGTTGTGGTCGTCGCGCATCACCAGCACCGGCGTGCCATCGACGGTCAACGTCAGGTAATCGCCCGGCTTGGGAATCTCGATCGTGAAGCCCGCGAAGAGCCAGCCGCGGTTCCAGATCTGCGCAATCTCGGCGGGGTACAGCGCATCGTTGTGGTAGAAGCCACGCGGCATGCCGTAGCCGTCGCGGCGGGTGGCGAGGAGGGCGGCGAGATCGGCGTTCAGAGCTTGTTTGGCCATGGTCGGAGATTGGTTGCAATGAGTTTCAGGCAAGGATGGCGCGGCGTTCGGGATCGTACAGCGGACGACCGTGACGCGCGGCCGGATAACGCTCGCCCATCACCTCGACGGCATACTCGGTGGCGGCGGGCGCATCCGCCGCCATGTATGCGCAGAAAATGTTGCGTCCGACCGTGTAGCCGTAGCCCGCGCTGGTGATGCGGCCCAGAACGCGTTCGCCCGCCAGTACGATTTCGCCGCCGAACATGTTGACCTCCGCGGGCGCGGTGAACCACGCGAGTTTCTGCTTCACCCCCCGTTCCTTGACCTCGGCCAGTGCCGCGCGCGCCAGGAATTCGCCCTTGTCGGCGGCGACGCAAAAGCCCAATCCCGCCTCGTACGGATTGTAATCCTGCGTGATGTCCGAGCCCCACACGAGATAGTGCTTTTCCAGGCGCAGGCTGTTGATGGCGCGATATCCGGCATTGGCGATGCCGTGCGGCTCGCCGGCCGCCCACAGTCTTTCGTACAGATGCAGCGCGTACTCGGTGGGCACATGCAGTTCGTAGCCGAGTTCGCCCAAATAGGTCACGCGCAGCGCCAGTGCCGGTGCATATGCCAGGTCCAGTTGCCGCGCGCTCATGTACGGAAAGCGCGCATTGTCGAGCGGCGCATCGGTCAATTGCGAGAGCACGTCGCGGGCGCGCGGGCCGCACAGGTTCAGCACGGCGCGGGCGGAAGTATGCTCGACGATCTCGACGCTGCCGTCGGCCGGCAGATGACGCTCGATGGTGGAGCGGTCGCGCACGCCCAGCGCGCTGCCGGTGACGAAGTAGAAGCGGTCTTGTTCCAGGCGCGTGATCGTCACGTCGGCCTCGATCCCGCCGCGCTCGTTGCATAGTTGCGTATAGACGATAGTTCCGATGGGCCGGTCGAGATTGTTGACGGCAAGCTTCTGCAGCAGCGCCAGCGCGCCCGGGCCGCGGATTTCGTACTTCGAGAACGAACTCATGTCCATCAAGGCGACGCGTTCACGGACGGCCTTGTGCTCCGCGCCGATCGCAACGAACGACGGTCCGCGCTCGAAGGAAAGCGTGTCGACGGCGGATGTGCCTTTGGGCGCGAACCAGTTGGGGCGCTCCCAGCCGAACTTGTTGCCGTACACCGCGCCCGCGTCCTGCAACCGCGCATGCAGCGGGCTGCGGCGCGCATGGCGCCCGACATCGGATTCGTTGGTCGGCCATGCGACGTGATAGTAGCGGCCGTAGCTTTCGACGGCGCGCTCGTACATGAACTGCTTGACCGAATGCGGCGCGCCGAAGCGGCGCACGTCGAATGGCCACAGGTCCATGCCCGGATCGCCGTCGACGATCCAGTTGGCCATCACCATTCCTGCGCCCCCCGATCCGGCAATGCCGGACGTGAAGCCGCAGCACAGAAAGAAGTTGTCCAGTTCGGGCGAAAGACCGATGATCGGCTCGCCGTCCGCCGTGATCGGGATCGGGCCGTTGATCAATTGCCGGATGCCCACTTCATTCAACGCAGGAATGCGCGTGCTGGCCGCTTCAGCCAGTGGCGCGAAACGATCGAAGTCCGGCTGCAGCAGTTCAGGCCCGAAATCCTTGGCGATGCCGTTGGCGCCCCATGGCTGCGTGTTCGTCTCCCATCCCCCGACGGCCAGCGCGCCTGGTTCGGGCTTCACATAGAAGTTGTGATCCGGATCGCGCAAGCTAGGCAAGCCATCCGGAATCCTGGCAGTCTTTTCGGTGACGAAGTACTGATGCTCGACTGCACACGCGGGCACACGCGTGCCGACCATTGCGGCAATCTCGCGGCCCCACATGCCGGCCGCGTTGATCACGCATTCGGTCTCGATCTCGCCCTGGTCGGTTGTTACCGTCGTCACGCGTCGGCCGCGTTTGCTGAGCGCCGTGACGCGACAGTTCTGGATGATCGTCACTCCACCTGCACGTGCGCCCGCCGCGTAGGCATTGGTGAGGCTCGTCGGGTCGACATAGCCGTCACCCTCGATCCACGCCGCGCCCACGACGCCGGCCACGTCCATCAGCGGGAACAGGTCGCGCGCCTGTTGCGGCGACACGAGTTCGACGTGAAACCCGAAGCCCTTGGCCATCGTCGCCGAGCGTTTCAATTCCTGCCAGCGCGCGCTCGACGAAGCGAGACGCAGGCTGCCGGAGCCGTGCCATCCGGTGTCCTGTCCCGTTTCCGCTTCGAGCTTCGCATACAGCTCTGCGGAATATCGCATCAGGCGCGTGAGGTTGCTGCTGCTGCGCAGCTGTCCGACGAGACCCGCTGCGTGCCAGGTGGCGCCGTGCGTGAGCTGCAGTCGCTCGATCAGTGTGACGTCGCGTTCCCCGCGCTTGGCCAGGTGGTACGCGATGCTGCAGCCGATGACACCGCCGCCGATGATCACGATGCGGCTCTTTGCGGGCACTCCCATGCGCGAGGTTCTCCGGAGGCGGGGCGGTGATGGCCGCTCAGTGCCGGACGGGTCCGGCACAGCCGATTCTTGGTATCCGCCAAATCTAGCACAGCCGGGTCGATTTCCCGGACGGGCGACGACGGCCTTGGAGTAAAATGCCGTCCACCGGAGAGGTGGATGAGCGGTTTAAGTCACACGCCTGGAAAGCGTGCGAGGGTTAATAGCCCTCCGCGGGTTCGAATCCCGCCCTCTCCGCCAAGAACACCTTTCTGAATCAACGCTGTTGCGCTGCTGCATCCGGTCTTGGTGGCAAATTCGGTTTGACTAAATTTCAAAAGCGATGATTTGATCCAACGGCCAACGTCGGATCATCTTCGCCTCACGGGCCAGATCGGCCATGAGTTGGCGTTGACCGGCGCTGAATGGCCGTCCGCTTCAGACGGGGAGGAGCCGTTCACGGGCGTTGGGCGAAATGGAGCTTTCGACCCGGAGCCGCCTGTCAAGATCCTCCGAAGCGGCCAAAGAAACCGATTGAAGCAGTCGTTCAGGTTTCGGCAATGTGGCGCCCCGATCCTGTCAGATTGGTTGGCTACAAGAGAGGGCGAGCGTCAGAGTAGCGGACACGCATCGGCGTAAGTCCGCGTCACATCGGAACCGGCTGCCGGCGAGTGTGTTGGATATTTTCAGGGTAACAAAAGCGTGCCGGATTGATTCGGGCCGACGGCAAGAATGATTTGCTTCCAACTTGATCCGGTGGCAAGGTGACCATTACGCAATAATGGATGTTCTTCGAGGAGGCAACATGCCAGCTTCCCGCACTCGCGCCCCGCGCCGGATTGCCGGTATGGCCCGCGCCCGTACGACCGCATTCGGGGACCGTCTCGACGCCGTACGGGCAGCCACCGTGCAACTTGCCGCGCCGCTGTCGGCCGAGGACTGCGCGCTGCAGTCGATGCCAGACGCGAGTCCAGTCAAGTGGCATCTGGCCCACACAACGTGGTTTTTCGAAACGTTCGTTCTCGAACGCTTCATTCGCGGTTACCGGCATTTCGACCCGCGATACCGGGTGCTTTTCAATTCCTACTACAACGCGGTTGGCGACAAGCATCCGCGGCCCGATCGCGGGCTGCTGTCGCGTCCGACGCTGGACGAGGTTCATTCATACCGCCGGCAGGTGGAGGACCATCTTGTCCCGCTCGTCGCGCAAGCCGACGACAACGCGGCGCTCGCGTCGTTGCTGGAACTCGGCCTGCAGCACGAACAGCAGCATCAGGAGCTTATCCTCACCGACCTGAAGCACCTACTGTCACGCAATCCGCTGCAACCCGCGTACATGGAGCGCTGGCCGCTGACCCCGGTCAAACCGCGCCCCTCGCGGTGGATTGGCTTCGCCGGCGGAATAGTCACCGTCGGCCACCACGGCGCCGGCTTCTGCTTCGACAACGAGCAGCCACGGCACCAGGTCTTCCTCACCCCGTTCGAGCTCGCATCGCATCCGGTAACTCACGGCGATTTTCTGGCGTTCATCGACGACGGCGGCTACACCCGCCCCGAACTCTGGCTGTCGTTGGGCTTGGATATAGTGCAAGCACAGCGGTGGACCGCGCCGATGTACTGGGAACGGCGAGACGGCCGCTGGACGACGTTCACCTTACACGGCCGCGTCGAAATCGACCCCACCACGCCGATGACTCACGTGAGCTACTTCGAAGCCGATGCCTACGCGCGCTGGGCCGGTGCACGCCTGCCGACCGAATTCGAGTGGGAGGCAGGCGCCGCCGATTGCGCAATCGACGGAAATTTCCAGGACAGCGGAGCGCTGCATCCGCTCGCAACACGCATGGACCCTCCGCACGGCAATCCCAGTCAATTTTTCGGAGACGTGTGGGAGTGGACAGGAAGTGCCTATGCACCCTACCCAGGGTTCGCGGCCGCCCCGGGCGCCGTCGGCGAGTACAACGGCAAGTTCATGTGCAATCAATACGTGCTACGTGGCGGATCCTGCGCCACCCCGCGCTCGCATATTCGCGCAACCTACCGGAATTTCTTTCCGCCCGAGGCGCGATGGCAGTTTTCCGGCATGCGTCTCGCGCGCGACCCGCGCTGACGCCTCACCGTTCAAATGGCGTGGAACATTGCGAAATCGCCGCGCGCATCCTGCCAGCAGCGCACGGTACGAAAGCCCGCCAGCTCAAGCCGCGCGGCAAAATCCTCGGGGACATACTTGTACGAATTCTCCGTGTGTATACGCTCACCCGCGCCGAATATGCGCGGCGCGCCGTCGAGTGTCACGGCCTGGGCTGACATCGCCTCGAGGTGCATTTCGATTCGCCCGGCTTCCGTGTTGTAGAAGCCGCGGTGCGCATAGGCGCTGGCCGCGAAATCGCTACCAAGCACCCGATTCACGTGGTTCAGTACGTTACGGTTGAAAGCCGCGGTCACGCCGAGCGAATCATCGTAGGCCGCGTCGAGTCGCGCCTTGTCCTTTACCGTGTCGACGCCGATCAGGAGCCCGCTGCCGGGAATTTCGCAATGCCGCTGGATGGCCTGCAGGAAAAATAGCGCATCGTCGGGCGTGAAATTGCCGATGGATGAGCCGGGATAGAAGAATGTCGTTGGCAGTTCGACAAGATCGGGACGTAGATCGAGCCCGAGGGTGAAATCCGTGATGACTCCCAGCATCTGCACGCCCGGAAACGCGGGGGCAAGTCGCGCGAGCGCACGTTCGATCACACCAGCAGCAATATCCACCGCGACGTACCGTTTCGTGGCGACAAACGGAAGCCAACTCTCGCCCTTGCTGCAATCACCGGCTCCAAGGTCGACAAATTGGCCGCCGGTGCCGATCGCCTGCGCAATCTCGGCGCGGTAGGCGGTGAAAATCGCACGCTCCGTACGCGTCGGATAATACTCGGGCAGCGCGCAGATCGCGCCGTAGAGGGCACATCCCAGATCGTCGTAGAAATATTTTGGTGGAATGTGAGGTGGCGTAGCGCGGTCCGGGAAGCGAGAGCGCCGCTCGGCGGCGCGGTCGATCTCGAGACGGTGGACGACGCGGTAACCGGCCATTCGACAGTACGGCGGGATCGCACAAGTGCGGATGGTGGGATGATAGCCTGCTGCTGCGTCCGACGCCCGCAAGTCCGCTGCTCGCGAAGTCGCTGCCGGAAGGATCATCCCTTTGTCCCAGGATGTCCAGCGACTGTTGAAGGAAGCTCGCGTTACGATTGTCACGCAACCGCTGACTACCGAAGGATCGGCGACAGCTCATTAGAATGGGCGGCGACGAGTACTTCAAGCCTCAGTGTCGTGTTTTTCGCAATGGCCGCGTCCACGCGCGGTCGGCCACCGCGACGCAAAGCAACTTGTTGTAGGCCCGGGGATCACCCGGTCTTGATCATTCGTACATGGAACACTTCAGATGGTCCACGGCCCCCGAAGAAACATTGTCTTGGCTATGACCGCTTTCGGGGGCGGGGCTGACCGAGGGGTGTTGGCCGAACTGAGATTGTCATGGTTATGCACGATCTGAATGTTGTCGTTTGACTCTCCCTGAGAGTGGCATTTGCGACTGCCTTGCAGACCAACTGCGCGAGCATAGCCGAGCGTCGCGCGAACGTAGCTGCCAGCGCTAGGGGGTCAACCTATACGATTACACTCTCGGCCCCTCAGGGTCCCTGCAAACGCTCGCGGCGCCCGGCGGACACTCGAGTGCGGCTCGATCCCATCCGGAAGAGTCGGCAGCGGCGGCGTAGGTGCTGTCAAGGAAATTGAGCAGCGCGGCGTCAGGATTCGTGGCGGAACGAACCGCCTCGTACGGAAGCAGAAATTCTCCCAATCCACCGTGGTACAAGGCACTCTCGGGTTGCACCTTCGCCTTCGCGAATGCGGGCGGCAACGGGTAGGCGTACGAGTAGAACGAGGCGTCCACGCCACTCCGCCAGGCCAGAATCCCGCGCTGCTCACCTCGTGCGAATATGCTTCCTGCATGACCTTCGCAGAGACACCCGGCACCTGGCCGCTGAAGGTCGGCGCGCGACACCCCGGAGAATCGCGTCACGGCAAGATCGAAACTGCCCCAGAAGAAATGCACAGGGCTGCACTTACCCAGGAAGCTCGTCCGAAACTCTTTGAACACCCGGTCCGCCGCAGAAGTAGAACGCGCCAGAACCGGTTTGCATATTCGGCGTCATACGAGGCGTGTTCGTGGTCCCGGGAGAACGGGATCGCGCAGGCGATCTCGCAGGGCAAATCGTTTATGGCGACGTCGATGCCGAGTTGGCGCAGCGCGTCCATCAGTCGATTGTGAAAGTCGGCGACCGACTGACGGCACAACGGAAGTCGAGCATCCGTTCCGCTCGTGGTTCGAATGCCGAGCACGTGCTCGATGAAATCGAACTGAATCTCGAAACCGCGGCCATCGCCGGGAATGAGCGAACTGGTGGGACCCGCGTGCGTTCACGTACAGCGCAACATGCCAGCTGTGGTTCAACCAGGGCGTCCGCGCGAGCCGAATCTTACCGACTATTTGCATCCACAGCTGCAGCGTTGCGCAGGTGTCGCGCCACTCGTTCAATGGCAGGGCGGGCCACGCCTCGTTCGGGGACGTTCATGCCGGCGCGTCCCGTCGCCTGCGGTTGCCGTCGGGCACATAAGCATACGCGGAAAGATCGATTCGACCTGGTAGCTCGCCAATTCCATCGGGTCCACCTACGCGACGACGACTGAGCGATTGCGTGCGATTGTCGCTAGTCAGTTTACGCCCTTCGTTATCGAAGGTTAGATTACGTTCATGTCGATCTAATCACGTTGGCTGACGCGAACCGTGGATGGCCGCTTTGGCGGACGATGCGCTACGACTGGTTCTGGCCGCGAGTGAAGTTACCCACGTTTCGTGGACAGTTCCAGACAGGCACAATGGCCTTAGGAGGTCTGTGTCATGGAACGCAAGGAACGCAGGCACCATACCCGGGAGTTCAAGCTCGAGGCCGTGCGGTTGGCTGCCGTTGGAGATAAGACCAAGGCCCGGGTGGCGAGGGAACTGGGCATTCGGGTAAACCAGTTGCGCCAGTGGCGCCTTGACTTCGCGGAAGAGGGAGCGCGACGGCGTTCCGCGAGCAAGAACTCGCCACGGCTCAGCGCGACCTTCGGGCGCTGCGGCGTCGGTGAACGCCGGCTGCGGGAGGAGAACGAGCTCTTAGAAAAGCGACCATGTACTTTGCGAAGGCGTCGAGATGAAGTATGCCTTTGTCGAATCCCAGCGCCAAGGCAGCATTCGGTGCAGTACACTGTGTCGGGCCTTCGCGTTCACCAGTGGGTACTACGCGAGCCCGGAGCCGGCCGCCCAGCGCCGGGAAGAGCGGCAATCGTGTTTGACCA